>NZ_CP070490.1:0-2505542 GCF_016925635.1 Lysinibacillus fusiformis
GCTCCTTTCAAATAAGTGAGGGAAAGAGCATACATCTCTTTCCCTCTATGCATGTCTTCTTATTTTAAGCCTTCTAAAGTTTTTAAGCCTTCAGTATATTTTTCTTCAGGTAAACGAACATAGCCAACTGCTTCAGCCATATCGCCTGCGTTTTCAAGTGTAAATTTAATGAAGTCGTAGGCTGCTTCATTGTCCTTCATAGCACTATTTTTTACGTATGTGAATAGTGGGCGTGAAAGTGGTGTATATTCGCCACCTTCAATTGTTTCATTAGTTGGCTCTACTCCATTTACTTTTACAATGTTTAATTTATCTTTATTTTCAAGGTAGTAAGCATAACCGAAGAAACCGATAGCGTTTTTATCACCAGCCACACCTTGCACTAGCATATTATCATCCTCTGATAATGTTGCTGAGCTTACTAGATCCGCCCCATCTAAAATGACTTCATCGAAGTAATCATATGTGCCTGAATCCGTACCTGGTGAATAGTAAATGATTTTTTCATCTGGCCAAGATGGATCAATATCAGACCATTTTTTCTCTTTTCCATCTTCAACCCAAATTTTTTGTAATTGTTCTACAGTTAAATCCTTCGCCCAATCATTTTCCGGATTCACCACTACTGATAAACCGTCATATGCTAAAGCTAGCTCTGTAAAATCAATGCCCGCTTCTTCTAATTTCGTTTTCTCTTCATCTTTTATATTACGAGATGCATTTGAAAAGTCTGTTTCACCTGCGATGAATTTTTCAAAACCACCACCAGTACCAGAAACCCCCACTGATACTTTGACATCTGGTTGTGTACCTGCATACTCTTCAACAACTGCCTCAATGATTGGTGCTACTGTTGATGAGCCATCTCCAGCTACAGACCCTTGTAGCTTTTCATCAGCAGCTTCTTGTCCTGAGCTTGCTGGTGCGTTCGTTTCTGCATTGTTTCCATTTTGTGCAGAATCGCTACCACATGCACCTAGCATTAATGCAGAACCCATTACTGCTGTCATCGTTAAGTACTTCCACTTTTTCATCTCATTTGCCTCCGTCATGAACTGTTTTATAGTTATTTGTCTTACAATCTTTACTATAATGACTGATTGTTGAAGTCGTATAAACGGTTCGTAAAAGAGATGTAAAGGAATGTAATGCTTTGTAAACGATTGTAAAGATGCATTTACAATCGAAGAAACTTGCTTCCCATTGGAAAGGTGCTATAATAAGCAATTGTGTCAGGAAATATAATATTTTAATGATAAGGAGAGTTTGACCTTTGTCATGAAACATGCAAAAGTACAAAATGCCGATTATTTTAAAACATATTTATCATTAGTAATGGAACATCGGGACTTCACACTTCAAGAGGCGATTGATTTTATGGTAGCTTCTTATTTCTATCACAATATAGAACTTTATGGAGTAAAGCCAAGAGAGCAATTTGAATTAGCCATTCAGCACTTATCTGCGTAAAGGTACTAAATATGAAACAGGGGCGTTTTGCTATGCAAACGCCCCTTTCATGTTGTTGAAAAAAGATGATGTCAACGGCAGAAAAAGCAACTTTGCAAGGTGAGGGGTTGATTTCCGTTCCGCCAGCGTCCTTTCCAGGGGGCGTCCGAGGAGCCGCTTCACTCACTTGCGTTCGCTCCAGGGTCTCCTCTGTGACGCTAAATCCCCTAGGAGTGACGCTGGCTCCACTCCAATCAACCATGTGCAAAAGTGTCTTTTCCTTATCTTTCATACTAGCCGTAGCGATCAAAATAGCCCATGATTTGTATAATTAGATAGGCTCTTATTTTCAATGTAGTGACAACACCCCTTCATAAAGAGTAGTGAACACCTTCACTTTATTTGAAAACCTTTGCTAAAAAGGTAACACTTTTGTGGGTTGGAGTGGAGGGCTACTTGACTCCCGTGGGATCGCGAGACAGGCGAGCCTCTAAACGGAGCGGTAGCGGAGGAAGCGGCTCGGCGCTCGCCCACAGGAAAGCAAGTAGCCTGCAACGGAAATCCATTTCTACCTTTCAATTGACTGTTTTGTTTTTCAACACTAAGAAAGGGACGTTTTGCTATGCAAACGTCCCTTTCACTACTTATTTTAGTTTAAATTTTGCAACTGACTGATTGAGTTCATCAGCAATTTTGACAAGTTCCTCTGAATTGCGCACAATGTCAACGATTGCTATAGTGGATTTTTGAATAAGTGCCGATGTATTTTCCACCCCTGCCTGTGCCTCTTCTGTCACAGCAGCTACATTTTCAAGCGAATTATTCATATTACTACCACGTTCTGAAATACTTTGTACATCATGTGCAATACCATGAATTTGCTGCTGCATTTGTTCAACGGCTTCATAAATATGAGTGAAAGTTTTACCTGTTTCTCTTAATGTGTTTGTCCCTTTGTCTGCTTGCTGATATCCTTGTTCTAACAATTTCGTCACTTCACTGGATTCTCTTTGCACACCTGTAACTATAGCAGTAATATCGCCAATGGAGCTCTTTACCTCTTCCGCCAGCTTTCGTACCTCATCGGCTACAATCGCAAAACCTTTACCTTGTTCTCCCGCACGTGCTGCTTCAATGGCTGCATTTAACGCTAATAAGTTCGTTTGGTCTGCAATTCCTTCAATCACCTGCACTAAGCTCGAAATATCCCTTGTTTGATGGTCCAGTCTCTTTACTTGCTCCACCGAGTCCTCCACATTTTTATAAAGAATGGTTATTTGCTTTTCTGCCTCTATGATATGTTTATAGCCTTGGTCTGTTAATGCGAGAACATCTACAGACTCTGTATGTAGAACTGTGCCTTTTTGATTAGCATCGTCTATTTGAATAGTAAAATCCTTCATCATTTCCGAGATATCGACGGTTGCTATTGCTTGCTCCTCAGAACCTAATGCTAATTCCGTCATTGTTTTCTCTACAATATCATTCCCCTGTTTTATTTCCTCCATATGGCTTAATTGATTGCTAGACATGGAAGCAAGGTTGGAGGAATGTTGGTGAATGCCTTGAATAACCTGCCTTAAATGGTTGGTCATTTTTTGAAAAGCTATTGTTAAAGTGCCAATTTCATCTGATCTTGTTGTTTCAATAGTTGTTGATAAATCGCCTTCTCCAATTTTCCCCACCTGATCTGCCAGTTTTTTTATAGGGGCTACTAGATAGGAGCTCAAACTATAAACCGCAATCATACTCACTAGCAAGGCCACACCAATAAAGAGTATTAAATTTCTTTTTTGTGTCGCCATTTCTGCATAAATCGCTGTAGCATCTAAATCCGCACCAATAATTCCAATTACTTCGCCAGAGATTGCTTTTATGGGGATATAGGCTGAAATCAGTGCGCCATATGACGCTTCATTTGTCATTTCAATTTGCGCGCTGCCTGTTTCAAACGTTTTTTCAATTCGTGGCAAAATTTCTGGGCTGTCCTCATTTTCACCTAAAAGAGACTCATTGTCATCACCTACTGGTAAGCCATCTACCATATAAAAATAATCATATCCATTCGCTGTTTGATTACGTCCCATCGTATATAAATAGACAAGACCTGTTGACTCACGATAATCATTTAGCGTCTCTCGTAAATCATAATAGTATGTTAAATCTTGATCTGCTGCTAATGTGATTTCTTTTTCGTATCGATCTATATCGATTTTACTTAATGATTGCATGGCTATCGTTCCCGCTACATTGCTTAAAGATTCTTCAATTAACTGTACTGAAGAACGATAGGTCGACCATGCAATCAATATAGAAATAATGAACACTACTAGAGAAAAATAGAGCGTCATCTTTTTCTGTATACTCCCCCGCATCTCAACCACCCCTGTTGTTTTTATAGTGAATAGAAATCAACTAGCTCATATTCAATGACTTATCATTGCCATCATAAGCTACACATTCCATATTTACTTAAGGATTAGCGTAACATCATTTAAAATTCATGACTAGTCTTGAAAAGAGTAAAAATAAAAACGAATTTGGAAAATAAATTTTCCAAATCCGTTTTTATATTAGAGCATCTCAAATGCCCTTTATTCCTGCTCATCCTCACCAATTTTTTCTTCTGTAATCGCTGGTAAAATTGGCTGTTTTACATTGCTATCTGTCACTTTTTCAGCTTGGTATTTTGCTTTTAATTCAAAATACTTATCTAATGACCGTCTAGCAATGACATTATTTTGATAGTAGTGTGGAGCTAAATTTGTATTAACCCATGGGATAACAACTGCATAGGCAATTTCAGGATTTTCATATGGTGCAAAACCAACATGTGTTAAGTTAATCGTGTTTGTACCGTAGTGCTCACGTAATGGACCATAATAAACTACCTCTGCTGTCCCTGTTTTCCCTGCAGCTGAATAGGGAGCATCCGCAAATTGAGCTCGTGCTGTACCTTGATTACCCGTGTATACACGACGTAATCCTTGTTTTACATAATCGATCTCTTCTCTAGGATTATCAATTTGATTCAAAATAGTTGGTCCTATTTCTGTCACTAATTGGCCTAATTGTTTGCCATCTTGAGATGGATCACGAACCTGTTTCACAACATGTGGCTGAATACGATAGCCACCATTGGCAACTGTTGAAATATATTGCGCAAGTTGAAGTGGTGTATACGTATCATACTGACCAATAGCCAAGTCAAGTGTTTTACCACCCATTGTTGGACCTGATGGACCACGCACCCCACTAAATTCATTTGGTAAATCAATGCCTGTTTTCACACCTAATCCAAATTGCGCATAATTATTACGCATTTTTGAGAACGTATCGTCCTTTAAGCGTAATGGCATACCATAACTATAAGGTGTTCCATTAAGCAGCAACGCAATCTTAAACATATAGGAGTTGGAAGAACGTTCTAATGCCAACAGGTCATTCATTGGTACATAGCCATAACGGTTAAAAATAGACGCTTTAGGGTCAGTGCTAGCTAATTTAATAGGCTCATCCCCCATAGAAGTGCCCATGGATATAACGCCTTGATTGTAACCAGTAAGAACGGTCGCTGCTTTAACCGATGAACCTGCTTCATAAGCCGTTGTAAATGATCCATATGCATAGTCAACGACCATATTTTTTCCTGTTTCAGGATCTTTCTCTATTTTTTTACCAACCATCGATAAAATGTCGCCTGTATTTGGATCCATCATGATTAGGAAGGCACGGTCTAATAAATAGGAGCCTGGAAGTGCCTTTAAATTAAGCAATTCTTCTTCCACAATCTTATCCGTTTCCGCCTGTAACTCACTATCCAATGAAAGGATTAAATCTTTACCTGGCTCCCCTTCATAGGTTGTCACGGTGTCGACTACCTGGCCTTTTTTATTGGTAATGTTTTTAACAACGGTTTTTTGACCTTGTAGTAATTCTTCATATTGTGCTTCAATATAACTTTCTCCCACACGGTCATTACGTGAGTAGTCACGTGCTAAATAATAATTAAGCTTTTCTTTCGGTATCCCTTTTGTTGGGACCGTTGTTCGGCCAAGAATAGATAAAGACGATAATTTGACGCGTTTCCAATCTGTTGTTGTATTCACGCCTGGTAATTCTGTTAAACGCTCAGATACACGGGCAAATTCATCCGCTGATACATTTTCACTTTTAATAATTTGAGGAGATAAATTATAGCCAGATACCATCTCACGATAAATCGCTAATACTTCTAAATCTGCCTCTGTTAATTGTAAAAGTTCATCATTCGTTATACGTTCGCGTACCAGTTTATCAATTTCTGCATTGATTTGACTTGTTGTAATATTTTCTTGTGCTCGAATTTTATCCTCTTCTGCCTTCGTGATTTTTTCATAGGCAGCATCATGATTTTGTAGAATCCAGAAATCCTGTTTATCACGCAACGTGACACGCTTCGTTGGCTGTTCAATTAATTGCGCCAGCTTTTTCGCGATATCAAGCATCTCCTCTGTTGTGGTCGTTTGCATTTTCGTATACGTAATGGCATTTTCCGGGTGATTATCCACTAAAATACGTCCGTATCGATCATACATACGTCCCCTCGGCACACTTGTATTGACAGGTACCTCTTCTTTACGCTCTAAATCACGTACATAATCTTCCCCTTTGACGATTTGCATATAGCCAAGTCTAAAAATTAACATTGAAAATACGATAAATATTGCAAAGAAAAGGATATTCATACGAAATGTTAAATTAGAATGATGTTTTGCTTTAACACTCGCCGCGCGATTTTTTCCTGGTGCTTTGCGCATATGCATTCCCCTCCTCATCTTCTGATCATTTCAATACACGATACCTAGTATACCATTCGAAGGTATGACAGAAAAGCACGCACTTATGAATTCTTATGTAAAACATCATTTATTTGACGGTACTTTATGTAGAAAGGTTGCCCTATTTCACGCTCTCTATTTATTTAGGTTCCTCTATCCGTATATTTCTAGATTCTCTCCCTTATTTTTGCTGTTTTATCCAATAAAAAAAGGCTATGCCTCCGTGATTGCTCACTTTAGGCACAGCCGATTATTCATTTTTATTTTGCAGCTTGGAATTTAGCTTCCACTACATCCCAGTTTACTACGTTCCAGAAAGCACCGATGTAATCTGGACGACGGTTTTGGTAGTTTAGGTAGTATGCATGTTCCCATACATCTAAGCCTAAAACTGGTGTTTTACCTTCCATTACTGGAGAGTCTTGGTTTGGAGTAGACGTAACAGCAACTGAGTCACCATCAACGATTAACCAAGCCCAACCTGAACCGAAGCGAGTTGTAGCAGCTTTTGCAAATTCTTCTTTGAAAGCATCGAAAGAACCGAATTTAGCATCGATTGCTTTTGCAACTTCGCCAACTGGTGTATTTGAACCGCCTGGAGCGATTACTTCCCAGAATAATGTATGGTTAGCATGTCCGCCACCGTTGTTGCGTACAGCAGTTTGTTTGTCAGCTGGAAGAGCATCAAGGTTTGCGATTAAGTCGTTAATGTCTTTTTCTGCAAATTCAGTACCTTCTACTGCTGCGTTTAAGTTTGTTACATAAGTATTGTGGTGTTTAGAATGGTGAATTTCCATTGTTTTTGCATCGATATGTGGTTCTAATGCGTCATAAGCGTAAGTTAATTGTGGTAATTCGTAAGCCATTGTTAAGTTCCTCCCTAAAATAAGAAATAATTAGTACATCCTTAGATTATCAAAATTGGTCAAACCATTCAACGAAAAATACTTCAATTTGAAGATTTCAGCCTTTTGACTGAAATACCGATACGTTTACTATCTTACCCTTTCATCCAACACACTAAACCTTAAAAGCGAGGCATTAAATGGCGATAAAAAATACAATAATCATCACAATTTGAATAACGGCCTTTGCAACAGTAGATGTCAAAAAGCCAATTAAAGAACCCACACCACTTTTTACCGCCTCACTAAATGTACGTTTCTCAACGATTAGTTCAGCAATCACAGCCCCTAGAAATGGTCCGATTAAAATCCCTGCCACTGGGATAACAAATGGACCAATCAATAAACCGATGGTGCTGCCCCACATTCCCGCATTGGAACCACCAAACTTTTTAATGCCAAACGCATTTGCCACAGTATCTGCCCCAAATAACAACACGACAAATAGTATTTCAATGACCCAAAACCACCAGCTTAGCTCTGCGAATGAGAAAAATAAGCCATAGAGCAAAAATCCACCGACTAAAAACAGTACACCGGGAATTATCGGATATACTAAACCAATAAATGAAATCATAAAGCAGGCAATCACTAAAATCCAGCCAACAACTTCCATAACGTTTCTCTCCTTTAACGTGCATTGCCTTTCATACGGACTAACAAAGTGAAAAGTTTCATTTCATTAATGACGAATGCCTAAAATAGAATCTGCAATGTTGACTGCATGGTCTCCTATACGCTCTAGATTGCTAACGATATCCATATAAACAATTCCTGCCGCTCCACTACATTCATTCGTATTTAATCGTGCAATATGCTTTTGACGCAGTTTATCTTCCATATCATCTATCAAGCTTTCTAGCTCTGTTACTTCTTGAGCTAAACTTAAGCTTGCCGTATCCAATGCTTCTATACTTTTACGTACCGCCTCTATGGCTAAACTAAACATACCAATTAAATCTTGTCGTGCTGATTTACTTAAGCTTACCTCATGATGATCCTTGTATTGTAAAAGCTCTAATATATTTTCAAAGTGATCTCCAATTCGCTCAAAGTCTCTTACATTTGTTAGTAAGCTATGATGTCTCACTGAGTCTGCACGAGAAAGAGGCTGCTTAGACACCATTACTAAATAATCAGTAATTTCATTGTCTAGATGATTAAGGCCGACTTCTAGCTGTAGCACCGTTGGGATATGTTCCGCCTCTCCTGATTTCATATATAAAAAGGTTTCTTCCAACCCACGCAATGCATGTTCACCCATTCGCAATACCTCTTCTTTAGCTTGACCAAGCGCAATGGCAGGAGAGGCATCGATGAATGAAGGATCTAAATGCTTTGTTGTTACATTAATATTGCCATCATGTCCTGGTAGTAACTTCGTAACCAATGCTGCGAGTCCAGCAATAAATGGTAGTTGGATCATCATATTAAACACATTGAATGAGCCATGAGCAATGGCAATTTGCATGCGAGGCTCTAAATGAAATACCCCACTGATCCACTGTACATATTGCATAAACGGTGTAAACAATAACATGAAAATGATCGTTCCAATGACATTAAATAGCACATGAGCCGCTGCTGCGCGCTTAGCGTAAATAGAAGCACCAAGAGAAGCTAAAACAGCTGTAATGGTCGTGCCAATATTTTCACCGAATAAAATTGGTAAAGCACTATTTAAACCAATTAACTGTTCAGCATATAAACCTTGCAGCACCCCAACCGTTGCGGTAGAGCTTTGCACAAGTAAGGTGAAAATGGTTCCTAAAAATATGCCTAATATCGGTTGATTACTTAGGTGAAGCGTTAACGATGCAAAATCTGCAAGCTGATGTAACGCCTGCATACTAGCACTCATCAACTCTAGTCCTAAAAATAAACCGCCAAAGCCAAACAGAATTTGACCAATATGTTGATATGTTGCTTTCTTTAAGAAAAATAAACAGCCTGCACCAATTGCCAATAAAGGGTAAAAATAGAGTCCAATATTAATACCAATAATAAATGCTGTTATGGTAGTACCGATATTTGCCCCCATGATGACACCAATTGCTTGACGCAATGTTAAAAAACCAGCACTCACTAACCCTACAGTTATGACTGTTGTGGCAGAACTTGATTGTATGCAAATCGTTACAAATATCCCTACCAGGACACCCATAATCGGGTTTGTAGTAAAGCGATTTAACCATTCACGCAACCGATCATCCGCTGATTTTTGAAGCCCGTCTCCCATGAATTTAATGGAAAATAAAAAGACCCCTAACCCACCTAAAAACTGAAAGAGTATGCTTTGCCAATCTATTGTCAATTGTTTTCGCTCCAATTCCTACATCTCTACTACTCTAGTTCTAATCATTAAATGATTCCAAACAAAAAGTAAAGAATTCCTTTAACTTCTTTACATAATGTTAACATTTTAACATCAAGACCCTCCTCATTTATACTTCTTTCATATCTTGTCTTCTTTGAACATGTTAAAATATCGATTGGAGGAGATATAGCATGAAACACTCACAGCTTTTTATCGATAGTCTCATACATCCTAAAAAACTAGCAGCCTATCGTTTATTACCTATTGGAAAGGTTATTCAATATACTTTTCTACTTATTACCATTGTGTCCGTATTCTCTTTAGGTCGCTTTGCAGCAGGTATGTCTGTCGATACATTTGATATGGATAGTTTAACTGGTTTAACAGATTACATAGAGGGCATTAAATGGCTTTTATACCCATTCACCTTCCTAATGCTTTTCGTCGTGACAACAATGCTTATTTTTGCACAAATTGCCCTTTATGCTTTAGCAGGTTTATTTATCTTGAAAGCGATGAAGCGTCGAGGTGAATATCGCCACATCTGGAGAACAACTACTTTTGCTATCACTTGGGCAACGTTACTATCGATGCTAGCAGACTATTTGCCCGTTAACAGTACTGTTATCACTGTACTCTCTTTATTTTTAACCATTTCTCTATTAATTGTGGCCTTTACAAAATATCCAAAACAACCAAATATAAAATAATGTGCATGAATCCCCTCTCTTCTCAATATAGTGTAGAAAAGGAGGGGATTTTTTGCGCGCATTCATCTTAACAACTATCATCATCGTAATTGCCTTTGTCGTCAAAGTAGATTTAACAGAAGGGTCCATCCCGCTTGCGGCTTTATCCACAAAGAGCTCAGAAAATGGACTTTGTGAAAAACAGCGTGAGCCAAATTATATTACCGTACAAACGATTGAAGGAGATACCGTCCATAGTTTATTTGCCCTACACCCTGCAAAAGTTCCCATGACCTTTCCAGAACGCTTACAACTTTTTTACAACTTAAACCCACACTTACAATTACAAGCACTAGTTCCAGGTGAAAATATCAAGCTCCCTCTCTCGTTTGAGCTTGAAAACAATTGCGGAAAATGAAAAGTTAGCGTTTCTTCCTTGTCCTTATTTTCTTACACTGCTAAAATAAATGACAGTGACGGCTGAAAATAGTGGCCCGAAAAGGAGAGAAAGTTAATGAGTGAAATTTGTCACCGTTCAAATACGCGTCCGGTGCGTGTCGGTAACTTAACAATTGGTGGTAGTAATGAATTATTCATTCAAAGTATGTGTACAACCAAAACACATGATGTAGAAGCAACAGTTGCAGAAATTCTGCGTCTTGAGGAAGCGGGCTGTCAAATTGTTCGTGTTGCTGTACCAGATGAACGTGCAGCGGATGCGATTGCCGAAATCAAAAAACGTATTCATATTCCATTAGTAGCTGATATTCATTTTGATTATAGATTAGCATTAAAAGCCATTGAAAATGGTATCGATAAAGTACGTATTAATCCAGGTAATATTGGTCGTAAAGAAAAAGTGGAAGCTGTTGTCAATGCAGCCAAAGCGAAAGGTATACCCATTCGTATTGGTGTAAATGCCGGTTCATTAGAGCGTCATATTTTAGAAAAATACGGCTACCCTACAGCTGATGGTATGGTTGAATCTGCACTACACCATATTAAAATTTTGGAAGACTTGGACTTCCACGATATTATCGTGTCAATGAAGGCATCTGATGTTAATCTTGCTATTGAAGCCTATGAAAAAGCGGCTAAAGCCTTTAATTATCCGCTCCATTTAGGAATTACAGAGTCAGGGACATTATTTGCGGGTACTGTTAAATCAGCAGCAGGTCTTGGAGCCATCCTCTCAAAAGGCATTGGGAACACATTACGTATCTCCCTTTCTGCTGACCCTGTAGAAGAGATCAAAGTAGCACGAGAACTATTAAAATCATTTGGCCTCGCTTCTAATATGGCCACCCTGATTTCTTGTCCAACATGTGGACGCATTGAAATTGATTTAATTTCTATCGCAAATGAAGTAGAGGAATATATTTCAAAATTAAGTGTACCTTTAAAAGTAGCTGTTCTAGGCTGTGCAGTAAACGGTCCTGGGGAAGCACGAGAAGCAGATATCGGTATCGCCGGTGCTCGTGGTGAAGGCTTACTATTTATGAAGGGGAAAACAGTTCGTAAAGTGCCAGAAGAAACAATGGTGGAAGAACTGAAGAAAGAAATTGATAAATTAGCAGCAGAAATGGAAGAAAAACGTGCAGCGGAAGAAGCACAAAAAGCGAATGCCTAAGGAGGTGCTAGCATGAAAAAGCCCCGCTTTGGTATTGATATTGATGGGACTGTGACATGTCCAAGTACACTCATTCCACATATTAATAAACAATACAATGTAAATATTACGCTGGACGATGTTTGTGAATATGATTTTTTATCTGCCTTTCCACACCCTATTGACCGAAGTGCCTTTAATACTTGGTTTAAGGAAAATGAGCCTTATATGTACGAAGTCTCTGAGGTGGCAAAAGATGCAAGAAATATTTTAACCGCTTGGAAAAATAATTTTGAGCTGTATTATATTTCTGCACGAGGTGAAAATGTTGCAGACATCACGGTCAATTGGTTTCATACGCAAGCTATACCATACGATCATATTGAGCTTCTCGGCAGCCATGATAAACTAGCTGCTGCTAAAAAACATCATGTAGAAGCTTTCTTTGAGGATAAGCACGATAATGCGGTGATGCTGGCAGAGGAATTAAAAATACCTGTTGTGTTATTTGATACACCATATAATCGTCTTGCTGTTCCTAATAATGTTGTAAGGGTCTATAACTGGCAGGAAGCGAATCAATTTATTACACAATTTTTTAAATAAGTAGAAGAGCTGTTGGCAAGGTTGGATGAAAACTTCACCTTGTCAACAGCTCTTTCCATTTAATATTGAAATTTAGCTAGCGCTCCCTGTAAAGAGTCCGTCATAGCTGCCAATTGCTGGGCTTTACGATTGATGTCATGAACCGCTAAATTTTGCTGTTCCATCGTTGCCAATAGCTCCTCTGTTCCTGCTGAGGATTGCTGGCTGACAGCCGTCATATTTTCCACTGCACGCACAACTTCCTGCGTCTCCCTTTGAATGACACTAGAGGCAGCTGTCACATTATCAATTTGCGCTACTGTATCGACTATATGGCGTAAAATCGCATCAAGTGCCTGTTTATTGGCATCAATATACTGTGTGTTGGTTTGCACAGCTAAGACAACACTTTGCATAGCATCACTGGCCTTAGCCGCTTCCCTGACAACCATATCAATAATTAAGGCAATTTGGCTTGTTGACTTGGCTGATTCTTCTGCAAGCTTTCGTACTTCCTCTGCTACTATAGAGAAGCCCTTGCCATGCTCACCTGCACGAGCCGCTTCTATCGCCGCATTCAGTGCTAATAAATCCGTTTGACCTGCGATAGCATTAATGACTTGTAAAATACGATTAATTTCTGTTGATTGGTCACTGAGCTGTTGGACAACCGTAGCTGTCAGTGACACTTTTTCAGACATTGCCTCCATCCCTTGAATGGACTGCTCTGCATGAACCAACCCTTGTTTAGATGACGCTGTTGTTAGCTGAGAATCCTGTAGCATTTCCTCAATTGCCATTTGAATCGCTTGCAGTTTCTGCTCAACCTCCTGTGTGACCCCCAATGTGGTAGACGCTTGTTCGGCTTGTAAGGTAGCACCTGTCGCCAGCTCACTTGTTGTCGTCAACACCTGTTCGATACTGATGCTCATATCATTGGTAGAAGAACGTAATTCACCGCTGTATACATTCACCTGATTGGAAATATGTGTAGCCGCTTGTAACAGCTCGCGCATATTGTCTGTCATATGATTCATGGCATGTGCAAGCTCACCAATTTCATCCTTCGAACGAATCTGTAACGGCTCCACGGCTAAATTTCCTGCAGCAATGGTTTTGACCTGTTCCACTGTCTGAACCACTGGTTTTACGATCTTTTGAGCTATCCAAGTAATGGCTACAACTAACACAATAATACCAATAATGGCCAGTAGTATTGACAGCCACATCGCTTCACTTGCGGCTGCCATTACCTCATCGGAAGGAATAATTACCTGCAATGCCCACGGTGTCGCTGTTTGACCAATTTGAATAGGTGAAATCGCAATAAAGGAAGGTTTTTGTAAATAAGATGAATAATCCTCTACTATATAGGATTTGCCCTGTTCAACGGCAGTCAAAATTTCATCTGAATTTTTATATTTTGCCGTTTCAGCTACCGGCCTATTGACATAATCAGGAGAGGGATGGGAAACAAACATCCCTTTATGTGACACAATGGCACTATACCCTGTATCATATAGGACAATTTCATTATTAATAGCTACCAATGTTGCTAAGCTTATATCAACCCCAACAATACCAACGACCTTGCCATCTATTTGAATAGGAATAGCCGTAGAAGTCATCAATACCTCTTGTCCATCAATTGGGTAAGAAAGCGGCTCTAAAATAACCTCTTGCTTCAGCGTTTTAGGTAATACATAATAATCACTTGTTTCATAGTCTTCAAGCGGAGCGACCGTCACATCATTGTTGCTACGTGCCCAATAGGGAAGGAAGCGACCTGATGCATCATGCCCCTCCATATTGGCAAAGTGAGCATCTTGTCCATCAAAGGCATTTGGCTCCCAAATCGTCCAAACCCCTAGAAAGGTGTTATTTTGTTCAAGTAATTGTTTGAACATGTCGTTTGCTAAATCACGATCTCCCTTATGATTGGCTACCATCGTTTGGAGATTAGAGGCTAATGTCCTCGCTGTATCCATCGCATAATCAAGTTCCATCTGCATTTTATATGCACTTTCAGACGCACGCGATTGAGCAAGCTGTCGTGCATCATCCACTGCTAATGAATTAGTTTTTACAATATTGACACTTAAAATAATGATGAAAACAATCATCATTGTAGATAATGTTGTCAGTAAGATTTTATGTAGTAATTTCACATGTACCAGCTCCTGCCTATAGCAACTAAATAAATAATAGCATTTATGCACCAATAAATAACTTAAAATTCAGAAAAATAATCCACATAGAAATCAACTTACAATATAGCCGCATGTTATCCCGTTGTACAAAAGATGACACGCAGCTACTGCTGTCCATTAGTAATGGAATTTTGCTAGTGTTTGTTGTAAGGAGTTTGTCATGGCTGTTAAGCTTTCTGCCATACTTTGCAGCTCATGAACCGCGGTATTTTGCTGCTCCATCGTTGCTAATAGCTCCTCTGTTCCTGCTGAGGATTGTTCGCTAACGGCTGTCATATTTTCTACTGCTCGTACTACCTCTACTGTTTCCTTTTGAATTAAATGAGAGGCAGTTGTCACTTCGTCAATTTGCGCTACTGTATCAACGATATGCTGTAAGATGGTATCAAGTGCTTGTTTATTGGCATCAAGATACTGTGTGTTGGTTTGCACAGCAGCCACGACATTTTGCATAGCATCGCTTGCTTTCACAGTCTCTTTCACAACTGTATCTATAATCGCTGCAATTTGACTTGTCGATTTGGCGGATCCCTCCGCAAGTTTGCGTACTTCCTCCGCTACGACAGAGAAGCCTTTCCCATGCTCACCTGCGCGAGCAGCCTCTATCGCCGCATTCAGTGCTAATAAATCCGTTTGACCTGCAATGGCATCGATTACTTGTAAAATACGATTAATTTCAGTCGATTGGTCACTGAGCTGCTGGACAACAGATGCTGTTAATGTGACTTGCTCCGCCATCGCCTCCATGCCTTGAATCGATTGTTCCGCATGAACCAGCCCTTGCTTGGATGCCTGCGTTGTCTGCTGAGAGCGATGCGTCATTTCTTTAATTGCCACTTGAATAGCTTGCAATTTCTGCTCAACCTCTTGCGTTACGCCTAATGTTAGGGCTGCTTGCTCGGCTTGTAAGGTTGCTCCTGTTGCCAACTCACCTGTTGTTGTTAGCACTTGGTCGATACTAACACTCATATTAGTTGTAGAGGACATGAGTCGATCACTATAGGCACTCGCCTGATTTGAAATTTGCGTCGCTTCTTGAATCAATGTTCGTGTATTACTTGTCATGATATTGACAGCCTTTGCTAAATGGCCAAGCTCGTCCTTGCTATCCTCTGCTAATGGTTCCACTGCTAAATTTCCATCTGCTACTGCTTGTACTTGTGCCACTGCCAATACAATAGGTCGAACAATTCGGCGAATAAGCCATGTTAACACGATTAAAAGATAAATCATACCAGCAACACCTATGATAACCATTGTCCATGTTAGCTTTGTTGTTTGTGCTAATACTTCTTGAGTCGGTACTGTGACCAGCAATGACCACGGTGTCTCAGTTTTCCCAATGTGAATGGGAGCAGTGACAATATAGCTATCCTCTTGTAAATAGCTTGAAAAATCCTGGATAACGGAAGACTTGCCCTGCTGAATGGCTGTTTGGATCTCTTTTATATATGTATAGTGTTCTTGCTCAGCAAGTGGCATTGTCACATAATCATTGTTTGGATGTGTCACAAACATGCCATTATTCGAGATAATCGAGCCATAGCCATTATCAAATAATTTTACTTGTTGGCTTAGTTGAGCTAATGCTTCTAAACTCATATCCACGGCCACGATGCCTTTAAATTCATTGTCAATCGTAACAGGCACAATGATGGACGTTAATAGCACATCCTTACCAGCGACAGGATAAACAAATGGTTCCAAAATCATTTCCTGCCCTTTTTGTTTCGGTAAAAGATAAAAATCAGACGTATCATAATCTACAATAGGAGAATGAACGATCCTATCGCCATCGCGCGTCCAGAATGGAACATAGCGTCCTGTTGTATCATGTCTATCTGTATTGACGTATATTTCATCTTGCCCGTCAAAGGCATTAGGCTCCCATACAGACCAAACACCCATAAATTGCTCATTATTATTCAAAATACGTTGGAACATAGCATCTGTTAAAGCACGATCAGCCTTTTGTTCTTCCACCATTGTCGTTAAATTGGCTGCAAGCGTACGTGCTGTATCCATTGCATAATCCAGCTGAATTTGAATCTGATAGGCATTATCAGATGTTTCTGCCTGTGCCATTTTTTGAGCTGTTTCTATCGTTAAATTTTTTGTTTGATAAATATTCACAGCTGTTATAACTGCAAATACGACAAATACCGTTCCAATGACAGTGGCAAGTATTTTTCCCAATAAATTCATATGTATCATCCCCCTTTAGATAGAAAGTAATAGAGAAGTAACCAATTAAGCTAATTATAGCATTAGTTACTATGAGTAAAGTATCTAAATCGGAGGGATATATGTCTTTTTTATAGATAAAAACTCCTGTTTCCAGGAGTTTTTACAGTACAGCTCACTATATGTCAAGTATGCCTCGTAGCCAACGCTCCACAAAGTTTTCAAACGTAATACCATAATTATCATAAACAGCATGATAAACAAAATATGTTCCTAATCGATCAAGCATTTCATCATTAATTTTCATCACACACCGCTCCCATTCGCTTGAAATTTTACTAAATTTTCAGACTTCTATTCTTCCCAAATGCCGAACAATCAAGTGGAGGTCGCATCGTTGCAAAACCGTCACAATCTGCCGCCTTCATGCCCTTTCTTCGTATTTTTCTTTTCGTTAAGATAGTAATAACAACTTACTAGACTGGAGGGACTACTTGTGAAATGGATGACAAAAGTAGCTTGTATCACATGCATCTGCGCACTACTTTCTGGCTGTGGTAATCGATTATCAGAAATTAAAGATGCTGCTTCAGGCATCAATTCAGCTGCTAATTCCGCAGCTAGTGCAGTTAGTCGAGATGTCCATGTAATACGTGCTCTAGACATTAACTATAAAGATACATCGTTTACGGTTAATGACCTATTTAAAACTATTTTACGTGACATACGCTGGGATTATGACCTTGAAAAAAATGAGCTACATGTGAGAGGTACTTGGCAGTCTCCACTATTTTCTGATCAGGCATGGAGTGAAGAGATGAAAGAAAAGCTTGCTGAATCAGGCTTTGTAACTGTTACCTGTAAAATAATTGATGACAAAATTGATAGCCAGCACACGAACGTAACGCTTACATATAATGAAGAAGTTCTCTTACAAAAAAATGGTGAGGAAGCACTCCATCACCTCTATGATACTTATTTACTTCCGTAAACCTAGTAACGTCTCTACCATTTAATCCTGGTAGAAACGTTTTTTTTTTTGCAAAGAAATTTTATAATTTCGAAATATTAGAGGCTATCATTTGAATAAACTAAAACCATCACGTTATAATCAAAGTATCACGTGATGGTTTGGAGGTGTTTGCATTGGGACAGAGAAATTAAAAATTGGCGAGCTTGCAGAAAAAACAGGCATTACTAAACGAACAATCGACTACTATACGAACATTGGTTTGCTAGATGCAGAACGTTCTGCAACAAATTATCGCTACTATGACCCAGCCATGATTAAACGGCTTCAATTTATTGAACAGCGCAAACAACAGGGGCTTTCACTCGTACAAATCCAACATGAGTTAAACATCACACCCTATGAAGAAATCGATGTACAAGTGCTTCGTTTAAAAATGCAAGATTTAGAGCATGATGTCACTTCTCTGCTAGCACAAATGAACAAGCAAGATGATAATAAAATTGAAACGATTAAGAAAAATGTTTCACCCGAAAGTATTGCATTGATGCAATCCTTATTATTACTCATTCATAATTAGGAGGTGACGTTCTGTTTTTACAGAACGACTATTTGGAGACCATAATAAACCTATCGATTTTTACCATTTTATTAGCTTTAACAGGCTTTTTCGTGGCAACAGAATTTGCCATTGTAAAAGTACGTTCCTCAAGACTTGATCAACTGGTTGCAGAAGGCAATAAAAAAGCAATTGCTGCTAAGCATGTTGTTCAACATTTAGACGAATACTTATCAGCCTGTCAATTAGGAATTACTGTAACAGCTCTTGGTATCGGGATGGTTGGTGAAAAAACATTTGAATTTATGCTTCACCCGCTATTCGAAATGATCGGCATTTCCGATAAGTATATGACGATCTTTACAATTGGAACAGCCTTTGCCATTGCAACGTTTTTACATGTAGTGGTCGGCGAGCTAGCCCCAAAAACGGCAGCTATTCAAAAAGCTGAATCCATTACACTTCTTTTCGCAAAACCAATTATGTTTTTCTATAAAATCATGTATCCATTTATTTGGTTCTTGAACGGCTCTGCACGCGTGTTAGTTGGTTTATTCGGCATGAAACCTGCTAGCGAACATGAGCTTTCTCATACAGAGGAAGAATTGCGATTATTACTGTCTGAAAGCTTTAAAAGTGGTGAAATCAATAAATCTGAGCTCAAATATGTCAATAACGTCTTCGAATTTGACGAACGTATTGCGCGCGAAATTATGGTTCCCCGAACAGAAATTGTTGGAATTGAACAAAATGAATCATTCACCAATATTATTCATTACATTGCGGCTGAAAAATATACGCGTTACCCGATCTATGATGGTGACCGAGATAATATATTAGGTTTCATCAATGCCAAAGAACTATTAACGCATGGTCTACTTGAACAACTGACAGACGACTCATTAGTTCTGGAGGATTTCATTAACCCTGTCATTCGAGTAATTGAAACCATTCCAGTCCAAGAATTACTTGTACGTATGCAAAAAGAACGAATCCATATGGCCATCCTCATGGATGAATATGGTGGCACATCTGGTCTAGTAACAGTTGAAGATATATTAGAAGAAATTGTTGGTGAGATTCGAGATGAATTTGATGATGATGAAATTGCGGATATTCGAAAAATTACAGATCATCACTATTTATTAAATGCAAAGATGCTTGTGGAAGATGTGGAAAATCTATTAAACATTACGCTGGATGCCGAAGAAGTGGAAACATTAGGTGGTTGGTTCTTAACCGTGAATAACGGCATTAAAGCATCAAAAAATATTGAGCTAGGCTCCTACATTTTTAGCATCTATGAGCAACAAGGTCATCAAATTCATTATATTGAGGTACGTCCTCTTCGGAAAAATCTCTCTCTCAAAACAGAGGTTCAATCGTAATAGTATGAAACAGGTATTCCTTATTCCATTATTAGCCATTTCACTATATAATGAATAGAGAAAAATGATTCTAGTTGCAGGGGGCCATACACATGACATTATTTAAGCTATATCATTCAGATGGTATTCACATTATTACTGACGTAAAAAAACACAAAACAAATATTGAATTAAAAACAATCACGGGAGAAGTTCTATTTATTATCGTGGTAACAGATGAAAATTACACAGTCTACGATGATCGTTTTGCAGGCGCATCTAAGCAATTAAATTCTGTTGAAGCTTTCGATATTGATGGGAGTTTTCGTAGTTTAGATTTCGATAATATGCGCTCCTTATTTAAAGAATCTTTTACAAAGCTATTACAAGAGATTGCCGTGTGTGTTAAAAATAAAGAGGAGCTTGTAGATATTGATACACTTCGCCATAAAGTAAGTGCACAGATTAAAGGCATCCACTTCAGGGTGATCTCTGATACGAAAAAATATGAGATTTAACATCCGATAGACTGTCCATTATGGGCAGTCTGTTTTAATTTTAGTCCATCTCCTCACCTTCCCATGTTGAAAGAAAAACACGCATCTTTACTTTCATGTATAATGGAATTTAACAATCTGAAAATAAGGGGTGTTAGGATGAATCGTGAACAATTAATCACACTCGTTTCAGAAAAACTGAAATTAATCCGTACAGAAAAATCTTTTACACAGGATCAAATGAGTGATTTACTAGGACTATCCAAAAAAACACTTGTCCAAATTGAAAAAGGTCGAATACTAGCCGGCTGGACAACCACTGTCACTGTTTGCACATTGTGTCGGGACAGCACGATATTACAGCACGAGCTTGGTGGTGATCCATTAGAGGTTGTGGATTTAATCGCGAATAATGGAACATTGCAGCCAAAAGAAAAAACGATGGGTGGATACATATGGTGGAAAAACATTCAGGAGCACGGTGGTTTTCGACTACAGCAAAACGTCATCAGTCAGCATTTCCGCATTTTAGACAGCCATAATTTTCGCCTAATTTCAACATTTGATGAGCAAATAGCAAAGCAAGCATGGGAAAAACTACAAATCTAATCTTACTATTGAACAGTAGAAGCATTGCTATTTGCTTCTGCTGTTACGTTCCCCCCTTTCCTTCCTCTCATAAGTCATCCTCTCTAGACAAATGAATAAAGATATAAAATCACCTATCATATGATAAAAATAGTAGTAAGAGAATTATTTCTCTAAAATTTCTATGGAAAAAGCCAGGAGAAGCTGGAAAAGTCGAAATTTGTAGAATAATTCTCTATACTTAAGGGTAAAGCTGTACTATTAGAAAGGATGCTCGTAAATGAAGCGAATACTAGCAATTAGTGATATACATGGAGAATTAGGGCTGCTGGAAGAATTACTATTAAAAGCAAACTACGACCCAATGAACGATCAGCTTTTTTTACTAGGTGATTACATTGATAGAGGGCCCTCTTCTAGTGGTGTGTTAAATTTAGTGAGTGAATTACAGGCAAAGGGTGCACGCGTTTTGCTAGGCAATCATGAGGCGATCATGCTCAATGCATGCCGTTCAGGCCTTGCTAAACCATGGAACCATTGGGTAGGGCTTTGTGGTGGAGAGGCAACATTAGCAAGCTATGGCTACCAGCTAGAAGACTTTGAGGAAGCGATCCAAAGTAATACTTTGCCTAGCTTTATTAAAACATTGCCGAAGCTCGAAGAACATTTACAGTTAATCGAGACGTTTGAAATATACATTGAATTAGAGGATGCTATTTTTGTCCATGGTGGCGTTGTACCAGATGTTGCGATAGCCGAAACTGACCCCATGCGCTTACTTTGGATTCGCGAGGAATTTCATGCCGGCTATCAAGGGAAAAAAACGGTTATCTTCGGCCATACTCCTACCTATAACCTACACCACAATCCAACTGATTATCGTGTCTATTTCGGAGAAAATAATATTATTGGCATAGACGGTGGGGCTGTGTTTGGTGGACAGTTACATGCATTCGAATGGCCAAGTCGCCAAATCATTTCAGTCGATAATGAAAAAACAACAAATATACTCTGAAGAATGTATTCTAAAACCATAGTAGCAAAAGATTGTCTTTCATGTTACACATTAGCAAGAGCTTGCCCAATGACCGATTCTTGCTGAACAGTATACGAAAACAAATGGGTTACAGCTCATGTTGAATCATTTAAGTAGTAAAAAATGACAGCTATTTGTAAACATTATTCCTATTAATGATAGTTAGAATTAGGAAAATAGTGAATTGGTATATAATGTTGAATAGTGTATTATCAAATCAGTACATCACTAAAATAATAGTGGTGTGCTTTTTTATTTGTAGACCACTTGTATCTTTAAAACAAAATTTAACCGTTTGTAAGAAAGTTGTACCGTTTATAAAAAAGATGAACTGTTTTTTTAGAACTTAGAATAATAATTTAAAAAAATTTGAACAAAAATCCTGTTATATGCAGGATTTTTCTTTATTCAGCAATTGGGCCAGATTGTAGAATAATCTAAGATCATATTTAAAGGCTCTTTTAGGGGTCCCGTCAGGAGATTTACAACGTTAAGAAAATTTAATGTGAAATAGCCGAATTCCAATGGCTTTGGAATCCGGCTTAGGTCCTTATTTACTTTTATTTAAAGGAACGACCAATTCTAGTTCTTTTATTTCTTCACTAAAACCTTCACTATTTGTATGACTTGGTTTGAGTGTTAATGATTTTGGTATCGTATCCATTGGAGGCAAAGTCAGTACCATATGATGACCATAGTTCCCAGCCATGCCTGCTTGTAGTTTCAGTTTATCATATACATGACCATTATCATCGACTACAGAGAAATCAAACCATGGCCAACTATCGTTTTCATCCATTTCAGTAGGGTAATCAATCGTTAGGTCTATTCTAGTTGATAGAGGTGAAAATGTTACTTTGTCGGCCGTTAATGTATAAACTTCATCAACCGTTTCAGTTGTAACTTCTGGATAAAACTCAAATGCATCACCTTTTATTTTTTCAAGTGGGAAAGCCACCTTCAACTTGCCCTCATAGCCAAATAAATCTTCTCCATGGACCGCAATCTCAATTTTATCTCCATATTCATTATAATTAGAAAAAGTAAATTGATGATGTTCAATTATTGTTTTCGAGTTTATGTCATCTTGCCCTGTTGAACCAATCGCTGGTTTAACTGGTTGTCCATTAATTGTTATATAATTAAAGCCGACAATTTCTTCTTTCATCGAAAGTTCTTTTTCTCCTGTGTAAACTAATGTTACGATTAACCGGCTGCCATCATAAGCTGCTTCTTTTACAGTCATTGTTAAGCCATTTTTACTATCTTGTTTATCAATTACTGTCGTAAGTTGATCGTGTTCAATTTTATCTGAGGCAATGTCTCTAAAGTCCTTATAAATTGGACCGATTAGGGGAATATTTGATAATGCTTCTGCCATGCCTGTTGAAACAAATCCAGAACCGAGTAAAGTAATACATAACCCACATGCAACCAAAAGTGACCGTTTTGAGGTTCTTACTTTTCTATTTTTCTTGGCTTGAAAGATAGCCGTCTTCTCCCTTGCCATTAGCTTTTCAATAGGTACATTTATGTTGTTGATAGATTGATTGAATTTGTCTTTATTCATAAAGATAGCCCTCCTTTAAAATGGGTCTTAGCTCTTTTTTCGCTCTATTTAAGTGTGATTTCACGGTTCCTTCCGGATAATTCATTATGGTGGCAATTTCTTTAATAGACAGATCATGATAATACCTCAACAAAATAATGGTCTTAACAGTAGGATTTAAGAATTTAAAGGCTTCTGATAAATCCATCGAATGCATAATAAAATCAACATTTTCAGAAGCGATTAATTCAGTAAAGATTTCCTCATTATCTGTAGTAAAATGGTGGGATTCTTTCCGAATAAAATCAATCGATTTAAAAACTAGAATTTTTGTAATCCAACTCGAAAAACTTTCAGGCTTTTTTAATGTCTTTATTGAAATATAGGCAGTATAAATAGTTTCTTGATAGACATCAAGAGCATCTTGTTCATTTCTAACGTACGCATAGGCTGTTCGGTACAGCTTTTGTCGAACAGAACCTATCAGAAGTTCAAATGATTCATCATCACCCTTTTTTGCTTTTTTTACTAATTTTGCTATATCCATTTTGGTTCTCCTCTCCGTTACACAATAAAGTCGAATGAGGAAGTAAATCGGTTGCAAAATAATTAAACACATTAAAATTGTTATACATTATCTTTTTCCATTTCCTTTAGCCTACGATATAATGCCGCCTGACTGATTCCTGTAATTGTACATATCTCCTTTACAGTTTTATCGGAGTATTACGTAATTCAATAGCATGATTCTTATGCTTATCTGTATTTTTTTAACTCTTCCTCGATATTACCATTTTGCTTGCTCAATTTAATTCCTGAATGTTGCTTCTCTTTAATCATTTCACTATCTAGTTCACTAAAGGCTGCTGCCATTACCGTTAAGAAAAATTTACTAGTTGGTGTTCTGGTATCAATTCCTAAGTTTAAAATAACAAAGTGTATGTCTCTTTCTCGGAGTTGTTCAACTAATTGCTGTAGCTGAACAAATCGGTACCTTATTCAACAATCGGGCGCGATTGTGGAGCAACATAGGTAGAAAATAATCAACATTTTTTATAATAACCTAACTTAAAACTGCTAAAGAAGAATCCCTTTTGATCAAACTTTTTTCAAAAGGGATTCTTCTTATTTATCGTAAAATAAGGGTTTGCGAAGTATTATTGCTCAAAAGACATCTTTTTATGGAATTACATATAACGATTGCTGTCTCTTTTTCAAATAAAGCAGCCGGTGAATTGAAGAGTATCTCCAAAACTACAGAAATTTTCTTTTTTTCTTTCGTCTATCAAACCAGGGCACAATTTTCTTTTCATATATTTTCATTCCTACATTTCCATCAACAAAAGCAGCGAATAATCCAATAAGAATCATGCTTATTCCCGTATTGTCAGCCAAAACAATTGGTTTAAGCACTGCAAAAACAACCAAGAACACGATTGGCACTGTTAAACCAACCCATAAACTCACAAAGGTTATAGCCATTTTCCCATCTCCCTTTAATAGTCATTATCAAGCGTTATTCTTTTCAATTCACTTGCACCGTTAGTTGAATAAGAATCAACATTTCTTTCGTGAACTTAGATAACCTAGGTGTATGATAGCTTCCATTGGTATACATATAATCCAAACGATACTATTGTCATATAATTTACCTCTTTTATAAATAAAATAATCATGCACGAAATCAAGTGTGTATAGGACAACTTACATCATGATTTCGCATTTAAAAATCAGAAACACTATCATAAAAAAACCTTGTGTACTATATAACTTCATTTTTATTCTTCCTAAATATAAAAATTTACACAGTATCCCTTTGTTCCGAAAGTTTCCCAACAGGATGTTTGACCTATCAAATCTTAACAATGTATTGCCCGATTTCATATATGTAATTTTTTTCACATCCACCTAAACTGACCCATTAGTTGAATAGATAGAAGCTCCTTTTGAATTACTTAAGGTCATTTGTGGAAAGAAAAAGGATAGAAAGAGCAAATTTACTTAAGCTCTTCTATCCTTTTTCTTTCTATACATATAATGTGTGACATTATATAAGAATTCACTATTTAAAATAAATTTAGCTTCTAAACTTAACTTTTAATAAAAACGCGTAAACTTGTTGGTTTTTATTTAGCAAATGCTTCTGCACTAAGTAAATTTTTCTTTTTCTCTGCCATTTCGGAAATAAATAGACATCAAAGGGGAAAATTAATATAGCTTAAAGATAACCCCTACTAACGAGTACACAATGACTGTTGAGAATAGTATAGTCATATGGAATAGTGAAAAAACAAACATTTTGGTAGCCCATTTCACTTGATCTGTATTACTATGATAGCCGTAAATACTCATCACTAGCCAAGCAACGCTTAAGATCAATGCCACAAGCATAATACCTACACTTAACGAGCCAAATAAAAAGCTTGATAGAATCAATAAGATTAAATAAAAATTGGTTTGATAATACGTACGTCGCATCCCTTTGACAACTGGTAGCATGGGCACACTGGCTGCTTCATAGTCTATACGTTTGCGAATGGCAATAGCATAGAAATGCGGCATTTGCCAAATGACCATAACAAAAAATAAACCAAGTATCGCTGGGTGTGTAATATCTGTCGATACAGCAGACCAACCAATTAATGGCGGTACTGCACCACTAATACTACCGATTTCTGTATTATAAATCGTACGACGCTTTGTCCACATTGTATAAGGGACTACATATAGGAATACACCTAATAAACCAAATGCAGCGGCTAGCGGTGAAGCAAGTGCTAACACAGCTATCCCAATAATTAACATTACGACAGCTAATGATAAAGTCGATTTCGCTGACATTTCACCTGTTACAGTTGGTCGGCTTTGTGTACGAGGCATAATCGCATCAATGTCACGATCATAGACATTATTAAAGGCCCCTGCTGCTCCAATGACAAGGGCAGAACCGATTGTTGAAAAAATGATTTCTGGTATATTGTCTACAAACGTCATTTTATTTTTGTACATGCCTAGCGTTAAACCAGCCCACATAGGTATTAAATTGGATTTGATAATCCCTGTTTTGACGGTTTGCGCTAAAATAGAAGAACGTGATGACTTCCCTCTTGTTTTTTCGGAGGATTGTGGTTTATGCTCCGTTTTCAGATTTTGTTCCATTCAGCTTAATTCCTTTTCTCCATAATTTCTACACGCTTCCATCGATAGAAAGCGACAAAATTTGCATCTAGCACATCAAATCATTATTTTACCCCTTTTAGATCTGTTCTGTCTCTCTGTTCACATAAAGTACATGTTTTCATCTAACAAAGCACGCTCATTCACAACATCTTCTATGATACCACCGACTGACGTGAATTTGAACCTTCTTGCCTCGATTCTTCCAATCACTATTGGAGAAAAATAATTGGATGATAGATCATACTGCAGTAGCCAAAAAAACCGAGACAAATCTTTGCCTCGGATTTCCTTTTATTGAATTTCTTCCTGCAGTTGCTGCGCTAAAAATGCCACCAAATCACGAAGATTGTCAGGTGTTACACCATGTCCATCTGGGTATTGTTTAAATGTCACCGTGGCACCAAATTGTTCAAAGATCTCTTTGCTTTCCATGCCCCATTGAGAAGGAATGACATAATCATAATCTCCGTGCGAAATAAAAGCCTGTAAATGTTCTACAGAACGGATGGCATATTCCTCTGTCACAAATTTGGGTGTATAGCCACTTAATGCAACGATTCCTGTCACTAAATTCCCCATAACAAAGGCAAGTGATTGTGCTAATACCGCACCTTGGCTAAAGCCTAGAACAAATACTTTATGGGGATCGATTTGATATTCATCGATGGCCTCTAATAGAAACCGTTGCAATGCCACCAACACTTTATCAAAGATAGCACGATCTGGTTGCCCTACTTCTTGAATGGTGAAAAAAGCATAGCCAGGTTTCTGTGTAATCGGCCCTCGTAAGCTAAAAATATGACATTGCTCTTGAAAATCCTGCACTAATGTTGGTAAATCATCCTCATGGCTACCCATGCCATGTAGCAAAAAAATACCAGGGTATTTCTTCGTTGGATCCATATTTGTTGGTTGTGTATGGTTAAAAGTAAATGGTGTATTCATTCAATTAAATTCCTTTCACGTAAAGCTTCGTAACAAAATTAGCATAATTTTGTTTTATTAATTAGTCCATCTGTATGGTAGGCAATATAGCCATTAACAATACGTATCGTTTCTTGTGGGTCTGCGTCAAAGAGTATTTTGGATTGTTCTGGCGTTGATACAAGAACAGTTAATAAATCCATGCGCATGGAATGCCCAGCAGAGCTATACGCATAATCATAAATAATCGCTTCCTCTGTCATGCCTTCCGTCTCATATTGCTGATGGAATAAATCCTTTGCAGCATCCATTTGCTCTGCAACTTGTTGACGAATTCGCATCTGATGCATTAATAATTCCTCTTCAAGAGCTGCTGGCTTTAGCCACTTTTTTGCCTGGAGCATTTTTAGAAATTCCTGCTCCCAAGCCTGTTCATTTTCTGTAAAATAAAGCATATTAATCATCAACATATCCCAAAAGTCCATTGATGTTGCGGCTGATTGTCGCTGCATGGCAATCGTTTCCTTAAAATGCTCTTCCACTTTTGTAATATTCATATTGCGAACTAAATGATTACATACGTTTTCAATAAACTTATTTGCCACTTCTTGTGCCATAAAAAAATCCGTCCTTTATATCTACAAATCATTTTCTTTCTTATCATACCATGATTGTGGAATATGGCAACGAACCCCGCTCACTAGATTTCTAAGTGAAAAGGATGTCTCCATATGCGTTGGAGACATCCTGAATGTTAGGAGAAAACATAGCTATCCATATTATCTATTGTATTTTGAATGGCCTCTTTCAATGACCGCTGCTGTTCGCCACAAGAAGCTAGTGCGTCCTCTAAAGTGATTGCCGCATTCGCCATAAATGGAGCCATTTGCAAATCTTTAGCTAATTGAATAAGTACGAGGGCTTTATTCCATTTCCAACGTGGGTTTGTGGGATCTAGATGTATCGCTTGCTCTAAATAACCAAGCGCATCGAAAGGCATCCAGCCAAAACGGTGCATGGTCTGTCCTGTGATTCCCCAGTAGACAGCTTTATTCGGGTTTTCCCTTACGGCTTGTTGAAAGCAGTGAACACTCTCATTGTAATGATGTGCGAATAAGAACAGCTCTCCCTGTGTAAAAAAAGACTGTGCTTTGTCAGCTGGTGTTCCTGTTTTCGCGACTTCCTCCAATTGCTGAATACGCTTCGTAAATGCCTCCTCATCTTTTATTGCCCGTATTTCTACAACTAGATCTGATTCTGGATAGCTTTCATCAGCACGTTCCACATGCTGTACTTCGTTATGAGGAGTTGGCTTTGGATAGCGATCATATTCATACTCTTCTAATAAAGTGATATATTTTTGTGCCAGTGCTTTGTCCTCTTCGTTTGTCACCTGCTTCGCTAATTCATAGCATTTCATTAGCTCACCATTATAAAAATAATCATCGATTGACATTCATAATTCCTCCAGTGTACGACTATTCAGTATTTTTAGTATACACTACAAAAACAAAAGAGACTGTATCAAAATAACTTTTGATACAGTCTCACACTTCTCTATTTATTTAACACAACGGTATTTAAGAATGTGCGTAAATCCTCTTCTTTTAAAGCTCCTACAAAACGATTTACTTCTTTACCATCTTCGAAACGAATAAATGTTGGTGTTGCTTCAATATTATATTTTTCCCATAAATCATCATATTCATAGACATTCAATTGAGCAATATCCACACCTAGCTCATCGGCAATCGGCATTAATTCAGGTGTAAATGCTTGACAGTGTACACAGATTGGACTGAAGAAATAAGCATTAACCGGTTCGCCCGCTTTAATTTTAGCTTCTAGCTCGTCTGGTAACATAATGTTTTGATAGTTTGCATCATCCAATTGATCAATTGTTTCTTGTTTTAGCTTTTTATCGCCATAAGGATTGTTTGCGCTTTCTAATTTACTTTTGTTTGAGACATTGGTAAGCACAATAATTGCTGCAAATAAAACAACAATTACAGAGCCAATAATTAATAATTTTTTCACTAAAGTAGTGACCTCCTTTTTTACACTAAAAGCCCTAATTTTAGTGCATTCGCGATTGATTATAAATTGTTTTGAAAACCTAGTAAACTAATTCGCCTTTAAATGAAGATATTTCACATTTATAACATAATTTCAAGTATATTTGGGAACATACATAGTGAGAGTTCATGCAAAATTTGAATGTGGGGTGATCATGATGAAAAACTCGTTCCAGCATGTTTTTCAAATTTATACAAAAGATATCCGTAATATTGTCACAAACTGGGTCGTAGCTGTCATTATAGGTGGACTAATTTTCCTTCCTTCTCTTTATGCTTGGCTAAATATTTATGCCTCCATGGACCCATACGCCCACACCTCTAATATGAAAATCGCGATTGTCAATGAAGATACGGGAACCACTGTGAGAGATGAAGCAATCAATGTCGGGAATGAGGTTATCGAGACTTTACGTACCAATAAAAGCTTTACTTGGACGCTCGAGACGGAGAAAAAAGCCAAGGAACATTTAAAAAATGGTGATTACTTTGCTGTCATTGTCATTCCAAATGATTTTTCCCAAAAACTAACCTCCATTCTAACCGACCAACCAATGAAAGCCCATATTGATTATTATGTAAATGAAAAAAAGAATCCTATTGCCCCTAAAATTACAAGTAAAGGAGCGAGCGTTCTTACGCAGCAGGTTTCGAGTGAATTTGTCTCGACAGTCAATGGCACACTTTTTTCTATTTTTAATACAATTGGAATTGAAATGGAACGTGACATTCCTGATTTCCGCAAATTCGAAAATTATGTTTTTACTATCGAACAGCATTTACCTGATATTCATACATTTTTAACTCAAGCCTCTACTCAAGGAAAAGAGGCAAATCAATTACTTAATCAGGCACTGACACAAGTTCCACAGGTGGAACAACTAACAACAGATGGTTTAACTACCATTCAAAAGGGTTTACATTTAGTGAATGAAGCAGATGCTTTATTTAATGAACTATCCCCTATCATCAAAAAGGATGTCACAACTGTTCAAAATATCGCCCAACATTTTACAGATATCATCAATCAGCTCAATAGTATAAGCCTTGATCCTACCTCTATCATGCAAACGAAAGAGGCACTTAAAAATCAATTGGCAACATCCAAAGACAATATAACCAATAGTATTCAAACGCTTGTGGCACTGCAAAAATTAATTCAAGCAGATGCTTTGACTCGTAAACAATTAGAGGACTCCTTAACAACCATTATCGGCTCTTTGCAGGAAAGTAATGCGGAAGCGAATCAACCAATTATTGAACAGCTTACAGCCATTCGCGAAGTTTTGCAGCATCCTCCAAGCTTCATTGATTCAACGTCAAATGCGCTTACCGCTTTACAGCAATTGCAAAATTTGCATGACGCTATACTAAATAAAATCAATCAATTAAAGCCAATTGATCAAGATGTCATCCAGCAGGATATTTCATCTATTCAGCAAATCGCACAAAATGCTACAGCTAATTTACAAAAATTCTTATCCTACTATAACGAAAGTCTAGAGCCACAAATTCGATCTACCCTTACCAGTGCGAAACAAACTTTAACTAACGCTTCTACCATGCTGACAAATGTAAAACAATTCATACCTCAGGCAACAGATAAATTGACACAGGCCAAAAACATGCTAGGAACAGCGAATAACGCTATTCAAAAAATACAAACAGAATTTCCGACTTTAAGTGCTAAAATCAAAGAATTAGCGAATAAGCTACGAACGTTAGAAGAGGAAGCGGATATAGCAGAGATTGTGCAATTACTTAAAAATGATGTCAATGCTGAACGTGACTTCTTTGAGGAACCCATTAAACTAAAGGAACATCGCGTATTCCCTATTGCGAACTATGGAACAGCCATGACACCGTTTTACACAGTACTATCTATTTGGGTAGGCTGTTTACTGTTAATTTCATTATTATCTGTGAATCTTCATGGAGATACACCTTACAGTATTCGAGAAATTTACTTTGGCCGACTCTTAACATTTGCAACTTTTTCGTTTATTCAAACCCTTATTATTACTATCGGAGATATTTTCTTAGTAGATGGCTCCATTCAAGCACCTACCTACTTTATCTTATTTGGACTTTTCATTAGTCTCGTATTTGTAACGGTTGTCTATACACTCGTATCTGTCTTCGGCAATGTAGGGAAAGCATTAGCTATTGTGATGCTCGTATTACAAATTGCTGGCTCTGGCGGAACCTATCCAGTTGAGTTATTGCCAAGGTTTTTCCAAATAATCAACCCGTTCTTACCTTTTACGTATGCGATTGAAATGATGCGTGAAGCTGTTGGAGGAATTATCTGGTCAACAGTCTGGATGGACCTTCTTTTCCTAGCAGGTTTCTGGTTCACTTTTATCCTGTTCGGCTTTTTCCTAAAAAAATTATTGAGCGAGAAAATGGAACATTTCATGAACAAAACACGTGGATTAGATATATTTCATTGATTTTCAACGAGGCTGCCTGTAAATGTTTATGAAAACGATGTTATAATGGAAGCATTGTAAACATGTAGGAGGCGCTATTTTTGAAGAAATCGATTTCTATTTTTGTTGTATTGGCGTTACTGTTATTAAGTGCTTGTGGAGAAAATAAAAACAGTGCTGATACCACTCCTGAGGCAAATGACGCCTCACATGAAGGACATAGCCATGCGGAGGCTTCGGGTGATATCCAAGAAGTAACCGCTTCTGCTGACGTCCTACCGACCTTTTTAGAGGACAAACAAGAAAATATTCGCTTAGTCTATCAAATCGCTGGACAATCGACAGAGATTCTCGAATGGATGCCATGCTATTGCGGCTGTGGAGAATCAGCTGGCCATAAAAGTAATTTAAACTGCTTTATTCAGGAAAAACGTGAGGATGGTTCTATCGTCTGGGATGATCATGGGACACGTTGTTTAGTTTGCTTAGAGATTGCTGTCCAGTCAGCACAACTGCATAAAGAAGGCAAGAGCTTAAAAGAGATTCGTCAGTTCATTGATGACACATATAAAGAAGGCTATGCAAAACCAACACCAACGGACATGCCTGCGTAAAAAAGCAAAGTCGCACAATCGCGACTTTGCTTTTATTGTTTCAATTGATTTTTCTTTCGTTTACGAAGGATGATATACAATATAACTGCGATGACAAGGATGAGCCCAAGAAATTCTGCAATTAAAATATAGGATATTTCACCTTTTTTATCTACCTTCACATCACCACTATCAGCTTTTTGCTCCACTGCCACGACAAATTGTCCTTCTTTTGTTTCAATCGCAGCGTCTGTCTGTGAATCTGTCTCTTTTAAGTGAGCATAAAAGTCACCTTTTACAGAAGCATGTTCTACTGAATGAATCCATAATAAAGGCTCGTTAAGCTGCCAGAAATTTTTTGTTATAAACACATATTGACCAATTGCCTCAGGTAAAAACCCTTGTGTGAGAAGCTGCTCAGATGTATGAGGAATTTTTGTGGCTTGTTTGGAAAGCCATGTGAGCTGTTCCATTTCGCCCATAAAAATCACTGCATGCTTTTGTAAAGCTTCCTCTGTTACATTCTTATCCTTCATCAGCGAAATTTGCGCCATATTGCCATTCGTCATTAGCGATTTATAAAGCGATACCATTGTTGTATCGTCCATTTCCCCATTATCAGGTATAACGATTAACGTATTTTCATGAAAAGCATTAGGAAAATCACGTAATGTAAATGTCGGTTCAGAAGTGTCCTTTGTAATCGATAATGTACTGTCACTATCAATGTAAATCCAATACCGTTCATTGGTTGTTTCGCATGGATCTTCTAGTTGGAAGCCCGTTACTTCAAATTGGATATCGGTCATTGATAGTTTGTTGAGCACATTGGTTTGAATCGGTATAAGGGCCTCATACATATCTGTTGTTGTTTGTTCTAATTTTCGTAAATCTACTGCATGTGGCACATTATTGATATACGCGATCAATTCTAATTTTCGATCCTCATCCTCTTTGCTACCCGGTATAGTTGCTGATTTTTTGACTATCAAACGCATGAAAGCTTCTTTATTTGCCTCTAACTGTGGCAAGGACACATAGTAATGAGGTGTCATTGTCGCCTGGCTGGATAAAAGTCGATCCTCAAAGCCAAATTGCTTAAATGAAATCGTTGTATCAGATGAATCCTCTATTTTAGGAATATCTTGAATCGCTAATGTATCACCGATTAATTGCTCGAATAATCTTGCTTCGGTTAAAAAAGATAGTCGATCCTGAATCACTTGTCCATTTGAAGAGGTTACGGCTAAAAGAGGTACTTTTCGATGAGAGTCTGTATTCACTAGTTCCTGCATCGTAAGTGTCATGGCATCTTTCTCAACACTTATATTTTCTAACATCTTTTTCAATAGGCTTGTACTAAATTCATTTTTTGCCCCTACGATGATGATGGGACCTGTTATCTTATTAATAGCACCTTCACGCTCAATCTGTACATCTGTGTCACCATGTTGAGATAAAAAGGCTGCAAGCTGATACCCGCTGTTTAATGTGGCTTCAGAGGCTTGCTTTGGTACAATAACCGTCGTTGCATAGCCCTCATAGCCTAAAAACGCAGCAGGGTAGCTATTTAATGACCAAACATTGCTCTCCTCGCTAAATGCTGAAATAGACGATTGTATTTCGATACGTAGCCAATTTCCAGCGTTGCCAGGAGGTACACAAATCCCTTCTTTAAGAATGCCATAAAAACTAGCTGAAATTTTATGAGAACCCTTTAGCAGTGCTTCTTTTGGAAGATTGACGGTAACAGTCTGTTTTAATAAATCTGCTTTCAATGGGATTGTTTTAATGGCTACATCATCCACTTTCACCGTGAAGGAGGATGGCGCTATAAGTAGCTCAGAATGTTGGATTTGAAAAGTAACTTGCTGGTTATTGAATGCTACATCCTCGTTTAGATTGTAATAAAAATCTCTGGACGAGGAAGGTCCCTGTAATTCAATTGGCTGTGCTAATAATGGCTTTTTCTGCTGTTGATTACCTTCAATTGCAATGGTGTTGTCATCTACGGTAATGGTAGCTGCAACTGCATCATTAGCAAAACATAAAAAACCAATACAGAATAAACATAAATAGAAAAATTTGGTTCTCATTATTTTGCTCCTTTATCTGATTGCTTGGAAAAACGCTCTGTCTTATACCACTGAACTTCTTGGCCTGTAAACATGCGCTTTATTTCTAATAGTAATGACCAAACGACTAGTACAATCCACATTTGTGAATAGGTAAAATACATAAGTATGACATAGAAGAAATTTTTTCGATTCATTTCTGTTTTTTCAATACTTAAGGTAATCATCACTTCACCTAAAAATAGTAAAAAGGCTAAAACCCATAAAACAAGAGCAATGTCGCCAACGGTCAATCCAATATCATAAAATAAATTAATAATAAACAGGGCATTAGATAAAATGACACCAAAGAAAAATAAAAAATACGTAAAGAAGAAATAAAATAAATCAAATATTATACTTTTTCTTTTTAGGGTGAAAAATTGACTTAAAAACTTCAGCACGACATATTGATTGCCCCTTGCCCATCTTGTGCGCTGCTTCCACCATACTTTTAACGTTTCTGGTTCTTGCTCCCACGTAATGGCTTTTGGGAAAAAACGAATATGGTAGCCTAAATTATAAACACGGATGGTCAGCTCCGTATCTTCAGCTAATGCTTTCACATCCCATCCACCTAATTGCTCCAAAACCGTCCGTCGGATTGCGAAATTAGTGCCAGGTATAGTTGCCACCTTAAACCATTTCCAACGCCCGCCTTGAGCCATCCATTGGAAACAAATCGTTTCTATATTGATAAAACGCGTTAACCATGTTTCTGCCGCATTAATAACGCGAAATTTCCCAACAGTGGCAGCCGCTTTCGGATCATTCATGAGCCCCATCACTAAATACCAAACGGCCATCCGTTCAGGTGTATTATCAGCATCATAAACCACTACAATATCCCCAGTTGAATCAGCTAGGGCAGAATTTAAGGCAGAGGATTTACCTTTCCCTTTGTTTGGCTCTACCGTTTCAATGACACGAATAAATGGGAATTTCTCTGCGTATCGCGCTGCAATAGCTCCTGTTTCATCCGAGGAATTATCATTAATGACGATCACCTCGAGTTGATCTTTCGGATAATAAAGTCGTGACATGGCCCGTAGTGTCTGTTCAATAACGAGCGCTTCATTGTGCGCAGGAATAAAGACACTAACAGAGGGAACCTTGTCCATTTTTTTAGCCCAGTCATCAATGGACTTTTCAAATGTCCGAAAGTGTAAATAACCACCCTCCATTAAAAACATATGGTAGAGCAGCATGATCCAAATGAGGAAAAGAGAAATAAAAAATAATGTATTAGCCATTTGTTTTCCTCTCCTCAAATAATCTCTTACGTAAGGTAATCCGTAAACGCAAGGTACTTATAAAAAATAATGTAACAAACAGCGAAACAATCAAGACAAGCGCCCATAAGATCAATTCAAATGGTCGTTCATCAAATAAAATCTTCAAACGTTCTATTTTTGTAAACGATAATTGAATCGTTTGTTCGCCATTTTCATCTTGCACAATCGAAACATTTTCTGATGTGACTCGTTGCTTTGTTTGCTGGAAATTAAGTAGTTCAATTTGTGGATGTTCACTTAAATAAGTGGCAAGATCTTGAACATAGGAAGCATTAAAATAGGCTGGGTATTGAATACCGATGATAGAACTCGGAACTTTTAATAACTGCTCTATTTTCTGTTTAACAGGATACAAAGGATTATTGTCCGTATTGGCAATAGCTCCTACTGTCATCGGATATATGGTGTGACTGTCGTTTTGCGATAGATAGAGCATTTGATTTCCTTGTTGAATACTACCTTGAAAAAAAGAGCTACTGCCACTAATTATTGTTGGATAGATTTTACGAAGCACTAAATAATCGAGATTTTTTTCAGTTTGACTAGCAGTAGACGAAGAAAGGACGAATGGATACCCTTCCTTTTGCAATTTTTGTAAATAACTTAATAATTTTTTGTTATCGTGCAAGTGATAGGTTTTTTTTTCATATTCATCCTGCAAAATCGGTGTGACTTCAAGAGCTACCGGGATTCTTTTTTCAGAAAATTCTATCACTAATTCTTTTAATTTCTGTACCTCTGTTTTCATATTGATATCTGTTAAAACGATAAAGGCAGGATGTATCTGCGGCTTGGATAAATGTAATAATTCACCTATTATGGCTGGCCATTGATAGTGCAAAAAATCCTTATTGATGAAATCTCCAATAAATGACCAATCGCCCTTTGTGACGATAAAAGGATAGGACTGATTCAAAGAAGAAGCATACTTTACTATTTCCGAATCTGCAGAAGGTTGTATACTTTTCCATCGAACAGGGTTGTTTAAACTTTCTTCTCCTATAGCTCGAAGTTCCACTACAGGTCCTTCCTGCCACTTGGAAAAAGTTGCGAATTGAAGTGCATTCTCACCAATCAGCAACACAGGTCCTTGAAATTGATTCAATGCAGATAGTGCATTTTGAGGGATTTTTGTTTGGTAGGAGTTCAAAATTACAATGCGTTTATACTGTTGTAGATTGCGTTCATTGATATCCTCTATATAAACAATATCTACGGACGTAGATGTTTGCAGCATCTCTTGCAAAGAGAATACATCATCATTTGGCTGCTGGTTGCTCGTGACATAAATCAATGCCACGTGCTTGTCAGCTTCTACTGCATATGCGATTTCATTATTGATGAAAGTATAAAAACAAAGCAATCCCATGGCGAACCATAATTGATAGTTAGAGCGCACTTGTTTTCATCTCTCTTTCCAGATCTTTTAATAATTCATCAAACGTGGATTCTTGCAGTGGCTGATAGGTAAAATAGCTTGTTTTATAACTTATGGTTACCCATTTACCATTTAACAATTGATGATTTTTCAAAGCTTGGTCCAATTTGTCATAGATGACTTCCATATATTTGTCAGTCGTATCGATTAGTAGCAACCCGATATGATCTTCACGAAAACGAAATTTTTTATCTGTTAGTCTGACAGTTTGCTGTATCCTTTGTGAAAGTTGTTGCCATAAATGTTGTATTTCTTTTGCCCCGTAAAGCTGTTGGAACTTTCGATAATTCTCAATTTTTAACACCATAAAAACAAAGGTTTGTTTCTGTCGATCCGCTCTTCGCATCTCCTCATTGACACTGATATACATACGTGTTTCATTATCAAAACCCGTTTCAACATCAATCGCTACATAATTCCTTACGTCTTCTTGCAGTTTCTTTAAATAGTTTTCCTGATCCTTCATTAATTCATGCACCCTACCGGCACAAAGAATAAGTAGCAATAACATAATGCCATAGAGGAAAAACAGCTGCATGGAGAAGGCTGGATCTAGAAATGTCAAAGATCCTGATATTCCTGTATAAAGCAACGTTGAACCTGTAATAAAAATTAATACTAAGCTACTTATAAGTCCAAATACGATCCCTCTCCAAAGTGTAAGAACAATTAATAGCAATAAAAGAACGTATAATAGCAAGCCTTCAGCATCCTGACGCAATAAAAAATAAGTAGGTATTTGTAAGAGTAAAATAAGGATGGTTCCATAGACAAAAATAGCTCTATTTCTAGTCATTGTTGTACGCATTTTCTACCTCCCTTTCTGCTAATAGTGGTAGTAAATTATCAAAACTATGCGTTGCCCTTGTTTTTTTATCAACATAACCTGTTGTAGGGTCCTTTAAGGTTTCCATTTTCTCAATAAACTGCTGTGCTATTTGCTGTTCGCCTAGTGCAAGCATGTATCTCGCTGCCATGGCATAAACAGCTGGTGATTCATAGTCAACAGTTGGTTGATTCGTTTGAGGATTATAACGACCATATAATTGATTGTCTCTTTTCAGAAGGTTTAATAGCCAGTCTTTGAATGCTGCTGTGTCCCCATCTATAGAAGCCAGATGATAAGCTGTATACAACTGATCAATCATGTGTAATTCTTCGTCAAATACATACTTTTCAGCGGAAATATCATAATATTTTGGAAAAAACCCTGCGTTAGCTTGTGGCGCATTTTGTATAATAGCTAACTGCTGTTGGACTTGTTGTTGGGATAAGAGACCGTTTTTTTCCATCTCATAAAAAGCTGAAGGCATAATATAGCTAATCGTTAACGTATTAGCTTTGTCATGGCTGTCAACATCTACAAAATCGACAAATAATTCTTTATTCATTCCATGCTGAACCAAGTTCTCTCCTATTTTTTTACCTAATTGTAAGTAAGTTGAATCATGCCATTTTTCACCGGCTGACAGTAAAACACGAATGATTCGCAAATCATCAATCAATGCATTAACAGAAGCCTTTCTAGTCCCCTCGATTCGCCAGACAATAAAATCATTTGTTAAAAAGTATGATTTCATAACATTTATTTGTTCATTAAAACGGGCTTGATCATCTTTTTCTAGTAAATACGCCAACCATAACCCTACCGACTCTGATAAAAATAGATCTTTTTGGTTTGTTAAATCTGTGCATAATAATCCTTTATCATTCAGTAAATCTTGAATAACAAATTGTTCCGTTGATGAAAGAGGATCTTTTTGTCCATTTACTTCTTTACCTGTACAACTAATCGAAAGAAAAACTACACTAACTATTAACAGTAACCATTTAACATTTTTTATCATCGTCATCATCCTCATTAATAGTTATCTCCCTATAATGAATTCCGGTTTTTTATTATAGTATACAACAATTAGAATGGCTAAGTTTTTATATGAGTAATGTCATAATTTATACAGATTTAATAAAAAAAGATGTTTGAAAAAGGTCTATATACCCATCAAACATCTCCTGTTTTATATATAAAATTATTATATTTTTATACATTTCTATCGAAAGCAAAAATTGTTATTACAGTGTATGAAGGACACAGACCTATTGTTTCAATTTTAACTCCACGTCACTTAACAAGCTTCAAAATGGTTTTAAAATGTTCATGATCTGCACGTTGTAATAGCTCATATAAGATCATTTCGGTGCTTGTTGGATAAATACCAAGGGCATTCATCTTTGCAAGCCCAATTTCTTTATTTGCCTTTGTTCGAGAAGATACGGCATCAACAACAACCTCGACTTCAAACCCTTGTTCTTTCAGTTGTCTAGCCGTTTGGTACACACAAATATGTGTTTCGATACCTGTGACAATGAATTGAGAACGTCCATTTTCCTTCATCGCCTCTACAAAAGCCTCTTCTTGGCACGCACTAAAGGCCATTTTGGCAATAGGTTGCCCTTGTAAATGCTGGGCAATATCAAGTGCTGTTCCGCCTAAACGACTCGGATTTTGTTCTAGCCATAAAATAGGTACTTCTAGTGCCTGCATCGCTTGTACTAGCTTTGCCACATTTTCAACTATCGTTTCACTGTCATCCACAATTGTTGCTAACTTTCCTTGCACATCTACAACTACTAAACAAGCTTTCTCTACTGTAAACATCCTAAACACCTCTTTTTCTTTTCTTTATAATATTATACAAAAATTTGCTTACCTATCGTAAAGTAATAAGGATTTTCTCTAATAGTAGATTGATTTATCATGTTCTTTCACATTTTATCAGACGGAATCATCTGTAAACAAAAACACGAACATTGTTAATATCAAACTCTAAAAATATATTCAATATACGAAAAATATAACTTTTTTTTTAAAAATAAGCTTCTATTCGTTCGTGTTTAACACAAAATACTTGCTTAAATGTGTACATTTTGTTGCGAGCCTGTCGCCATTCTGCTCAAATATTAAGAATTTTATTTTTTCTCTTGAAAATTAGGGTATAATCCAGTAAAGTTCTGTTATTAACCAAACAAGGAGTGTACCACTTTGACACAACGTGCATACAATTTCAACGCAGGTCCATCTGCTCTACCACAAGAAGTATTAGAGAATGCTCAACAACAATTAGTAAACTTCCGTGATTCAGGTATGTCTATTATGGAAATGAGTCACCGTAGTGCCATTTTCGACGATGTACATAACGAAGCTATTACTTTATTAAAAAAGCTTTACGCTATTCCAGAAAACTATGAGGTACTATTCTTACAGGGTGGAGCAAGCCTTCAGTTTACAATGGTGCCTATGAACTTCTTAAACACTGAGCAAAAGGCTAGCTATGTATTATCAGGCTCATGGTCTGAGAAAGCTTTTAAGGAAGCTAAATTGTTTGGAACACCTGTTGAAGCTGCAAGCACAAAAGAAAACCAATACCGCAATATTCCTGCATTAGAAGCTATTCAATTCAATGAAGATGATGCTTATGTTCACATTACTTCCAATAACACGATATACGGCACACAATGGAAAAACTTCCCTAATACAGGAAATGTTCCACTAGTAGCGGATATGTCAAGTGATATTCTGTCTAAGCCAGTGGATATTGAAAAGTTTGGAATCATCTATGCTGGTGCTCAAAAAAACCTTGGCCCTTCAGGTGTAACGGTCGTGATTATTCGCAAAGATTTACTTGAAAAAGCGAATAAAAACATCCCAACGATGCTAAAGTATACAACACATGCCGATAGTAATTCTCTTTATAATACACCACCGACATTTGGGATCTATATGCTAGGTGAGGTGTTAAAATGGGTAGAAGCTAAAGGCGGCGTAGCAGAAATTGAAAAACATAATGAATTAAAGGCAAAAGTGATTTATGATGCCATTGACAATAGTAATGGTTTCTACAAAGGCCATGCGACACCTGAAAGCCGTTCTTTAATGAATATTACATTCCGTGTTGCAGATGAGGAGCTTGAAAAGCAATTCCTTGTAGAGGCAAAGGCAGCAGGTTTTGTCGGGCTAAATGGACACCGTTCTGTAGGTGGCTGTCGTGCTTCCACTTATAATGCAGTGCCATTTGAGGCTTGTGAAGCTTTACGAGATTTCATGGTAGATTTCCAACAAAAACATCAATAAACTTATCTTTGAACGACGAGTCCTTACATTTCTGTAGAGACTCGTCGTTTTTCTCGTTTGTAGAGGGGAAACAAGCAAATCTATCCCCATAAAATTAACTTGTGTAGATGTTTATAGCAATATTTCAACTTAGGGCTTTACACAATGCCAAAGTTTTTGAGAAATATATAGATTTTTAAGCTGCCTATCGGACATATCGCCAGCCTCTAGCTATGCACCAAACATAGATTATTACTGTAAGGGTTACCCTTACGAAACTAGAGGAAGGGAGGTCTAGACAATGGAAGATAAACGATATATGTCACATATGAATTGGCAAGGCTGTAAATGTCCTAAAAAAGAGGAAAAATGCTGTCAACGTAAAGTTGAGAAATGTCCTTGTCAAAAAGAGGAAAAATGTACACCAAGAATGAGCAGCAACTGTAGAAGTTGTATTTGTCAACAATTAAGAAAATTAGAGCTTGCTACTACACTAGATATCTTCTTATCTGGAGGTATTAGCTTCTTAGGTGTGACTTTCATTTCCTTCGATCCACGAACTTGCTGTGCATACTTCCTTGAGCCAGGTGCAGCAGCTGCTTCTCCTTTAATCGTAGATTGCAATAAAATTGTTGCAATTCGCCGAGTGGCAGTAGCTTAATCAATTTAGAGGGTAGCCCTATACAGGCACCCTCTTCTTACATAGAAAAAAACTCTGTCAACATTTAATGTGACAGAGTTTCATGCTTACAATCTGGGCATTTCCCATATATTTCGAACTTATGATTTTCAATTTCATAGTCAGGCAATTTTTCACCTAACATTTCCATTGGACAAAGATTAAGCTCTTTGACGTTGCCACAATCCATACAGATAAAATGATGGTGATGATGCGCAGATTCACAGTGCATACGGAAATTACGTTCCCCTGATAGCTCTGTTTCTTCTAATATCCCAAGTTTCACAAAAGTAGCAAGGTTACGATAAATGGTATCAAAACTCATTCCCGGAAAATCTTTTTTTAAAACATCCAATAAATCACGAGCTGTTAGATATTTATCTGTTGCTGCAAACATATCTAATATTAACTCCCGTTTATCTGTTTTTTTATAGCCATTTTCCTTTAATATTTCCCACGCTCTTGAAATATTCATTGCGCTACCTCCCCCTGCTTTGCAGCCATTTTAAATGCTACCTTCTTTCCTAGGATTACAAGTAACAAAATCAAAATAGAAGTGACAACAATCGTGCCTCCTGGCGCTAAATCCAAGTAAAATGCACTAATTAGTCCAATTAATACAGCTGTTTCTCCAAAAACAATAGCATAAAAAATGGTTTGCTTAAAGCCCTTTGCCAAGCGCATTGCAGCTGCGACAGGTAACGTCATCAGCGATGATACAAGTAAAATACCTACTATGCGCATGCTTGCCGCAATGACAAGTGCTGTCACAATCATAAATAAAAGATGAACCCAACGAGCCGGAAGTCCGCTAGCTTTTGCGTATTCCTCATCAAAAGACAAAACAAATAATTCTTTAAAAAATAAAAACAAAAAGACAATAACAATAGCCGCTATTCCGATCACTACCCATAAATCTTGGCGAGACACAGCAGATACTGAGCCAAATAAATAGCTCATTAAATCTGTACTAAAGCCACTGGCAAGTGAGATAAAGATAGCACTAATCCCAATACCACCTGACATAATGATTGGAATGGCAAGCTCCTCATAGTGCTTATACAAACGTCTTAGACGCTCAATTAAAATAGAGCCACTAACTGAGGCTAATATTCCTAGATAAATAGGATTGAGCATTGCTAATGCTGTTACTGATTGACTGATGTATAAGCTCCCAGCGATTCCTGCGAGTGTTACATGCGACAATGCATCCGCAATCAAGGATAGTCTACGTACAACAATAAACACACCCAGCAATGGAGCAAGTATGCCAATTAATAATCCAGAGAAAAAGGCATTTTGTAAAAATTCATAGTGTAAAATTGCTTCAATCATCGTGCCTACTCCTTCTAATGAATCTTTCTCACGGAATGGCCATACCAAGCGTCTAGCGCATCCTGAGAAATATTATCAAATTCATTTTTATAGCCATGGAAGTGAATGGTTTGATTCAAACATGCCACATGGCTAATGCGATTTGATACCGTATCAACATCGTGTGTGACAAGAATCATGGTAATTCCTTGTTCCCGATTCAATTTCGCCAGCATATCATAAAATGACTGCACATTCTCGTGATCAATGCCGACTGTTGGCTCATCTAAAATGAGCAGTTTGGGATCACTGACTAAAGCTCTTGCAATAAAAACACGTTGTTGTTGTCCACCAGATAGCTCTCCAATGTTACGATTCATAAAAGCATCCATGCCAACTGCCTTTAAAGCTTCTTGAACTTTCCCTTTGGCATCTCGGCCAGGTCTTTTAAAAAGCCCTAATTTTTTCGTTAATCCACTTTTCACGACCTCTTGCACGGTTGCTGGGAACCCAGAATTAAAGGCATTGGATTTTTGCGACACATAGCCAATCCATTCACGGTGCTTAAAATTTGCACTTGGTTCGCCAAATAATTTTATTTCTCCAGATAAAGGTTTTAATAAACCTAAAATAATTTTTAATAATGTTGATTTTCCCGAACCATTCGGACCGAGAAGCGCTAAAAAATCACCCTCTTCTACACGAAAAGAAATGTTTTTTAGAACTTGCGTATAGTCATATTGAAATGACACATTTTCAATGTCAATAAGTGTTGTTTTCATGCATGATCGCTTCTTTCTAATTCAAAATCATTACGATTTACAAATTGTAAGTATAAAGGAAAGTGCAGTTTTTGTAAAGAAAAGAAGATGGATGCTTTTTTCGAATAGACTAAACGTAAGTGTGTATATGATTTCATGAAAATAAAATGGGATAAAGGAGGATTGACTTTGAGTATTCAATTTTTACAGCAATTAGCACAAAGCACGGATAAGGAAATTGTCGCGATTGCTCGTGAAGAAGGCTTTAACATTACGACTTCTGAAGTAAAAAAACTTCGACCTTATTTGGAGCAATTCTCATTTTCTTGGCTATTTTTAGGTATTCCTAAAGATATTCTTGTTGAAGTGGAGGCCGTTTTAGGAAGAAAGCGCTCTCGTCAACTCATCGCCTTGTTTACAAAATAAAAAAAGCCCGAAATCAGAATCACAGCCTGATTTCGGGTTATTTAATGTTAGCCTTTTAACGCTTCAATAAGCTCAGGCTTAAATGTACCGTTTCGTAACATATCGATTTCCACTTTATACGGAGCTACCTTAGATTTGGCATCACTATTGAGAGGAACAAATGGCGTTTCTAAAATTTTGGGAACATCCATTAATTGCGGATGATGTACTACATAGTTGAGGGCATCAAAGCCAATATGACCAAAGCCAATATTTTCATGGCGATCTTTACCTGCGCCTCGCACATTTTTGGAGTCATTAATATGCAATACTTTAATGCGCTCCACACCGATTATTTTATCAAATTCGTTTAATACACCATCAAAATCTTCTACAATATTATAGCCAGCATCATGTGTGTGACAAGTATCAAAGCATACAGAAAGACGTTCATTATTTGTTACACCGTCAATAATTTTAGCAAGCTCTTCAAAGGAACGCCCACATTCTGTCCCCTTCCCTGCCATAGTCTCTAATGCAATTTGAACGGGATAGTCTTGAGATAATACCTCATTTAAACCTTCAATAATTTTAGCAATGCCAGCATCAGCACCTGCACCTACATGGGCCCCAGGGTGTAAAACAATTTGCGTTGCTTCCAGTGCGGCAGTACGTTCAATTTCTGATTGTAGAAAATCTACGCCGAGACGGAATGTTTCTGGTTTTTCTGTATTGCCAATATTAATAATATAAGGTGCATGGACAACAATGTTGGTCATACCATGCTCTTTCATATGCAGGAGGCCATTCATGATGTTTAAGTCAGCAATGGCTTTGCGACGCGTATTTTGCGGTGCTCCTGTATAAATCATAAATGTATTGGCTCCGTATGATAGAGCCTCTTTACTAGAGCCAAGTAGCATTTCTTTCCCACTCATCGAAACATGTGAGCCAAGTAACATGTAAAAGCCTCCTTATTTTTTACCTCGTGCTTTTAAGCGACGTTCACGTTTTTTAACTTTTTCCATTTCCCACTTCATATTACGTTTATAGCCAGGTTTTACCTTTTTAGGCTTACGCACCAATGCTTTTGCTTTCACATCAATTTCATTCTCTTGCTTCACACGATTTTTACGAGCATGACGCTCTTTTAACTCTGACCATTCGCCATCTTTGACATCTTTTTGTACAAAAGGAATGCCCATTTTTTCTACGCGAACGACTGCATCCTCATCTGATGGCTCAAATAAAGTAATGGCTGTCCCTTTATTGCCTGCACGAGCTGTACGACCAACACGGTGAATAAAGAATTCTAAGTCCTCTGGGATTTCGTAGTTAATAACATGAGAAATTCCTTGAATATCGATACCACGAGCAGCTAAATCAGTCGCTACAATGTATTGGTAGTCAAGATCACGTATTTGCTTCATCATCTTTTTGCGATCACGTGGACTTAAATCACCGTGAATTTGGCCACAACGGATACCATGTTCATTTAAGTAACCAGCAACGTGTTCTGCTGTTTTACGTGTATTGGTAAAAATAACAGCTAAAAACGGATTAATGCCTTCAATAACTTCTAGTAAACGTTTGTTACGCGATTTTGAGCGCACTGGCACAAGTACAAAATCGATCCCTTCTGCCACTGGTCGTTTATCATTCATATGGATGTGCACTGGCGCTTCCATATATTTCTTTAAAAACGGCTGAAGTTTTTCCGGGATTGTTGCAGAAAAAACATACATTTCAAGCTTTTCTGGCATCTGAGAAGCAAATCCATCAATCTCTTCAATAAAGCCCATATCAAAAGCTAGATCCGCTTCATCAACAACTAAAATTGGTGCTGTATGCACAAATAACGCTTGTGCTGAAACAAGGTCACGAATACGTCCTGGTGTTCCAACAACAATTTGTGGCTGTGTTTTTAATTTATCAATGGAGCGTTGTTTGTCCGTACCCCCAATAAATAGTTTTGCTTGAATAGCAGTTCCTTCTATTAATTGATTTAATGCATCAAAAATTTGTTGTGCTAACTCTCGTGTAGGAGAAGTAATAACGGCCTGTACTTCCTGTTTTTCTGCATCAATACGTTGAACAATCGGAATTAAAAAACTATGTGTTTTCCCTGTTCCTGTATGTGCCTGTCCAATAGCACTCTTCCCTTTTAATAAAAGCGGAATAATTTCTTTTTGAATTGGTGTCGGTTCTGTAAAGCCAAGATTTGCAATGGCGTCCTGCAAAAATGGCTGAAAATTATAATCAGTATATTTTGACATCATTCGTTCCTCCTAACATCTTTTTCATTGTACCATGATTCGAACTTTAAGGTATATTTACGTCCTATTTCTTACTAGCATAAACATAATTTTAATGTTTTATTATCACCGTAACAAAGCCCTTATCAAAGGTACTTGAAATACGCAGAATATGCAATCAAAAAAGCGCTGCAACAATGTTCGAAAACGCTTGTAATATGTAATTTTTATGTCAATTTATAGGGAACTAATGATTAGCAGATTCTCCACATGTTATGATAGGGCTGTAAGACATTATAGGAGGTTGATAGATTATGAAAGCAGCAAGATGGTATAAAGCAAAAGACATCCGTGTAGAAAACATTGAAGAACCAGTCATCGCACCTGGAAAAGTAAAAATTAAAGTACATTGGACAGGGATTTGTGGCAGTGATTTACATGAATACGCAGCTGGGCCAATCTTTATTCCAGTGGAGCAACCTCACTATGTAAGTAAAGACATCGCGCCCATTGTGATGGGACATGAATTCTCAGGAGAAGTAGTTGAAATTGGCGATGGTGTAACATCTGTTAAAATAGGAGATCCAGTAGTAGTAGAACCAATCCTTGCATGTGGCGAATGTGCTGCCTGTAAAAAAGGTAAATATAATATTTGTAAGCATTTAGGTTTCCACGGTCTTTCAGGCGGTGGCGGAGGATTCTCCGAATATACAATGGTAGAGGAAAAATTAGTTCACAAAATGCCAGAAGGTCTTTCTTATGAGCAAGGGGCACTTGTAGAACCAGCAGCAGTCGCTTTACATGCCGTGCGTCAAAGTAAATTAAAAGCCGGTGACAAAGCTGCTGTCTTTGGAACAGGACCTATCGGACTTCTTGTTATCGAAGCATTACGTGCAGCAGGCGCTTCAGAAATCTATGCTGTAGAGCTTTCGGCAGAGCGTGCCGCAAAAGCTTTAGAACTAGGTGCAACAGCTGTCATTAACCCTAAAGATGAAGATGCCGTTGCGCGTCTACATGAATTAACAATTGGTGGCGTAGATGTTGCCTTTGAAGTAACGGGCGTTCCTGTAGTATTACAACAAGCTATTGACTCAACAACTTTTGAAGGTGAAACAATCATCGTGTCGATTTGGGAGTCTACAGCAGCTATCCAGCCGAACAACATTGTTCTATCAGAGCGTACAGTCAAAGGAATTATTGCCTACCGCGATATCTTCCCAGCAGTAATGGAGCTTATGACACAAGGTTACTTCCCTGCAGACAAGCTTGTTACAAAACGAATTGCTCTTGATGAAGTAGTAACAGAAGGCTTTGAGGCATTAATGAAGGAACGTAATCATATTAAAATTTTGGTAAATTCTCAAGCATAAAATACGATCAGGTAGAGAACCAAGCATTTCTCTACCTGATTTTATAGTTATTATTGTTTATTATCCATTTTTTTCATGATTGTTAAATTTGCCATTAGAACGTTCACTTTATTTTCTCCAAAGATCCCTAGTGTTCGTTTCTCCGTATTTTCTTCAATGATTTTTTCAATCTCATCTTCTGAAAGACCGCTTGCTTGGGCAATGCGCTTCACTTGAATGTTTGCAGCCTTCACACTAATATGTGGATCCAGCCCTGAGCCAGAAGCGGTCATTAAATCTGCAGGTATATCTTGGCGTTTTACTGTTGGGTTTGCTAGTAGAAACTTCTTGATATCTGCTTCAATTCGCTTCTTCAATTCTGGATTAGATGGTGCATAGTTAAAAGTTCCAGAGGTCACTCCACTATAATTTAACTGACCATTTTTGTCTGGTACCATATCATCCTCAGTATAAACATTATAATGAATGGCTGAAACACGTCCCCAGAAATATGATGGTGCTGAAAAGGATTGACCGATCAGTTCTGAACCAACAGCTTTACCATTGATTTCTAGTAAACTACCATTTGCTTGATGCTGAAGTAATCCTTGAGCTAAAGCAGTCACCGCAAACGGGTAGATTAGCCCACACAGTATAAACATTGTTATAGTAATAAGAAATGCTTGCTTTAAGTTTACAAATAATTTTCGCATGTACCTTCCTCCTATAGCCCAAAACTACGGCATAGTGGACCAACTAGTATGTCAATTAACTTAATCCCAATAAAAGGGGCTATAATACCACCTATACCATAGACGAATAAATTTTTATTCAAAAGTTTTGTAGCACTCATTGGTTTATACGTTACACCCTTTATTGCAATTGGAATTAACAAAGGAATAATGATTGCATTAAAAATTAAGGCAGAAATAATCGCACTTGTTGAAGAATTAAGTTTCATTATGTTTAATGCGCTCATCTCAGGCACAGCCACCATCAACATAGCAGGTATGATGGCAAAATATTTTGCTATATCGTTAGCGATACTAAATGTTGTTAAAGCGCCACGAGTCATCAGAAGCTGCTTCCCTATCTCTACAATTTCAATAATTTTAGTTGGGTTTGAATCTAAATCAACCATGTTAGCTGCTTCTTTTGCTGCATTTGTACCTGAATTCATTGCAAGCCCGACATTGGCCTGCGCTAACGCTGGTGCATCATTTGTACCATCACCAGTCATTGCTACTACCTTCCCTTGTGCCTGTTCATCCTTAATGACTTGAATCTTATCCTCAGGTTTGCTTTCTGCGATAAAGCTATCTACCCCAGCTTCCTTTGCAATGGCTGCTGCAGTAAGTGGATTATCTCCTGTACACATAATGGTTTTAATTCCCATTTCACGAAGCTGTTCAAAACGTTCCTTTAGTCCAGCCTTGACAATATCCTTAAGATAAATAACGCCTAAAATCTTATCATTCAGTGCTACGACCAGAGGCGTCCCCCCTACTGTAGATACTTGTTGAACCAGCAACTCTAAATTTGAAGGAATACTGTACCCTGCCTTCAAACTCTCTCTTTTTATTGTATCGTAGGCACCTTTTCGAATTTTTGTGCCATCCACCCTATCTAAGCCACTCATTCGTGTTTGTGCAGTAAAGGGAATATGTTTACTTGTTTGGATAATGTTTTTTTCACCGTCCGTATTCACCCCTAATTCGCAAGCAAGCGTTAAGATCGATTTTCCCTCAGGTGTATCATCTGTTAGAGAACTAAGCCATGCAGCTTGCATTAACTCTTCCCTGACAACTCCTTTTACTGGTAGAAACTCAGCTGCCATTCGATTGCCATATGTTATCGTGCCAGTCTTATCTAAGATTAATGTATCCACATCTCCGCAGGCTTCCACCGCTCTTCCAGACATTGCGATGACGTTAAATTGTGTTACCCTATCCATACCAGCAATACCAATTGCGGATAATAATCCACCAATCGTCGTAGGAATTAAACAAACTGTAAGTGCTATTAATGTTGCGATAGAAATTGGCACATTCAAATACATAGTCATTGGATAGAGGGACACTACCACTAACAGAAAGATAATTGTTAAACTTACTAGAAGTGTATTAAGGGCTATTTCATTTGGTGTTTTCTTACGGCTAGCCCCTTCAATTAGCGTAATCATTTTATCCAGAAATGATTCACCAGGCAATGAAGTAATTTCAATCATCAACCAATCACTCGTAACCGTTGTACCACCCGTAACGGATGAAAAATCTCCACCTCGTTCTTTTACAACAGGGGCAGATTCACCTGTTATTGCTGATTCATCCACAGTTGCAATGCCATCAATGACTTCTCCATCATTTGGAATTACCTCTCCAGCTTGAACTAATACAATATCTCCTTTTTTTAGGTCATTGGCCTGTTTAAGGATTTCCGTACCATCATGAAGCAAAACACGAGCCTGTGTCACTGTCTTTGTTTTTTTTAAAGTTTGAACTTGTGCTTTACCTCTTCCTTCTGCAATTGACTCTGCAAAATTAGCAAATAGAATTGTAACAAAAAGTAGGCTAGCAACTATTCCATTGTATAATCGAGCGTGTTCTTCTACTACACTCCCAAACATATTTGGAAAAAGAACTAATAGCAGCACAAACAAAAATCCTACTTCTACAACAAACATAACAGGATTTTTTAGCATATAAGTGGGACTAAACTTCTTTAAAGCATCTATCATGGCATTTTTCAGCATCTTACTTGTCAAAAAACTCTTTTTTACTGTTTCCATATGCTCTCTCCTCCATTAAGAATAAAGTTGTAAATGCTCTGTAATTGGACCAAGTGCTAAAGCTGGTAAAAATGTTAGCGCACCAATCATTAAAACGATAGCCACAAGTAAAAAAGTGAAAGTAGTATTATCCGTTTTTAATGTTCCTATTGAATCACTGTGCCAAAACTTTTTGGCAAGTAGAGACGCAATCGCCAGTTGAATGATTATGGTTAAATATCGTCCAAAGAACATGGCAAGCCCTGTTGTTACGTTCCAAAATGTGGAATTATCTGCTAACCCTTCAAACCCTGAGCCGTTGTTGGCAGAGGCTGAGGCAAATTCATATAAAACCTGTGATAATCCGTGAGCACCTGGATTCGTAATTCCTGCTATTCCTGACGGTGTTACAACTGCTAGTGCTGAAAATAGCAAAATAATAGCTGGATGAATCAAAATGCATAGTGCAATTAACTTCATTTCTTTCTCTTCAATCTTTTTACCTAAAAATTGAGGAGATCGCCCAATCATTAAACAGGCAATAAAAATTGTTAGTAGAACATACATCATCATGTTCATCAGGCCGACCCCTTTACCACCAAAAACAACATTTAACATCATATTAAACATCGGTACTAGACCACCAAGAGGCGTCAATGTATCGTGCATATTGTTAACAGATCCTGTTGTGAACGCGGTAGTGACAGTGGTAAATAATGCTGATTGTACTACTCCAAAACGCATTTCTTTCCCTTCCATGCTCCCTAGCTCCTGTGTTATACCGAGTTCACTTATCATTGGATTACCAGCCTTCTCTGCTATGTACACAGTCACTAATCCAAGTAGAAACAATATACTCATTGCTGCAAAAATAGCTAAACCTTGTTTTCCAAAAATAGTTTTCTTTTTTCTACTAGCGATCATCAAACTAAAGGCAACTACACAAGCGCCCGGCAATAGCATCATCGATAACATCTCCACTATATTTGAGAGAACGGTTGGATTTTCAAAAGGTGTTGTTGAATTGGCTCCGTTAAAGCCCCCACCATTCGTACCTACATGCTTAATTGATTCTAGAGAAGCGACAGGTCCAAGTGCAATATCTTGTAATTTTCCTTCGATCGTTTGTACTGTTTTATTTGCACTTAAGGTTTGTGGTGTACCTTGAGATACTAAAATAATGGCAACAACAATGGAGATAGGCATTAAAATACGCGTAATAACACGAACAAAATCAATAAAGAAATTCCCAATAGTATCTGTTTTTGCAACAAGACGACGGCAGAATGCCATACAAGCTGCATAACCCGTAGCTGCAGATGTAAACATCATGAAGATAATGACTAGCATCTGTGATAAATAGCTGAGTCCAGATTCACCACTATAATGTTGAAGGTTTGTATTCGTCATAAAAGAAATGATCGTGTTAAATGAAAGTGTAGCTTCCATACTGCTAATATTATTTGGATTTAAAAACAGTAAAGCTTGAATGCGCAACAAAATATATCCAATAAAAACCATAAATGCATTTGAAAGTATTAATGAAAGTACATATTCTTTACCATTCATATCTACTTGTTTAATACCACACAATTTATAAATGACTGCGTCAACTTTGTCTAAGATAGGATCAAACCAAGTTTTTTGGTGTAATGTTACCCGATATAGATAATGCCCAGTTAAGATAACGAGCGGTAAATAAATAATTAATACGATGGCTATTTGCCACATAGTGCATTACCTCCTAGCAGCCTTTAATAATTTTCAGGACAAAGTAATGCATGCCCTAGATAACCAAACAAGAATACAAGTACAATCCCGATAAAAATCCACATTTCTATCTCCTCCTTATTGCTCATCCACTAGTTTGAAGCACCATGTAGTTAATGACAAAATACTTCCAAAGCTTATCAGTAGCAATACAACCATATAAAAGTCCATCACTATAATACCCCTCCTTCATTTAGGATGTTTTCATCATACTGACTTTCAAATTAATGTAGTGTTAGGAAATCTACTTTTCTATTAAGAAAGCATAAAGAGGCAAAATCTTTATACTTTCTTAATGGGAGTTAACGCTATAATACAAATGAGGTGAACGAGGATGGAAAATACACGTCCAACTCCTGAGATGTTTTTAGCAAGACTTCAACAGGAGCAACAATTTGTAGGGAATTTAAAAATCTTTCTCGGTTATGCTGCTGGAGTAGGTAAAACTTACGCAATGTTAGATGCAGCACATCAAGCTCAAAAATTAGGTAAAGATGTGGTGGTTGGCTATGTAGAACCACATCCTCGTCCAGATACGTTAGCTTTACTAGAAGGGCTTGAGCAAATTCCTACGAAAAAAATAACCTATAGAGGAAAAGCTTTTTATGAACTAGATATTGATGCCGTATTGCAGCGCAAGCCAGAAATTGTTCTTATCGATGAATTAGCACATTCCAATGTTCCAACAATGCGGCACAAGAAGCGTTTTGGAGATGTTGAAGAACTCCTTTCAAAGGGGATTCATGTTTATACAACTGTAAATATTCAACATATTGAAAGCCTTCATGACTTAGTAGAAGAAATTACTGACATTAAAGTACGAGAGCGTATCCCTGATTACTTAATTGATCAAGCATCTCAAATAAAAGTTGTAGACATTGAACCAGATGAGCTAATACAACGTCTACAAGAAGGTAAAGTTTATGCAAAACAACAAGCGGAAAAAGCACTACATTCTTTTTTCCGCAAACAAAATTTAGTGTCATTACGAGAAATCGCATTACGTAGAGCAGCGGATACAATCAACTATAAACAAATAAACAACCATGAATCTGCCAAACACCCTGTACAAATTGAAGAACACCTACTAGTTGGTATCAGTAGTTCTCCTACAAATGCAAAAGTTATTAGAACCACTGCAAGACTTGCACAAGCATTACACGGTAAATTTACTGCTCTTTATGTGCAAAACCTGCACGAGCATGAAGGAAGTAGTGCAAATTCAGAACGATTACAACAACACATTAAACTTGTGGAACAGCTTGGCGGCCATGTCGTCATTGTTCAAGAAGACGACGTAGCGGCAGCCCTTGCTAATTATGCTCAAATTAGTGGGGTCACGAAACTTGTTATCGGACGAACCAGTATGAGGAAAAAATGGTGGCGACCTAGCACAAAAATAAGTGACCGCCTGAATGAATTTGTTCCGAACTTAGCCCTACACATAGTACCAGATCAAGAAAATGAACCATTTTATTTTCCTAGTATAATTAATAAATTATCATTTGAATGGCTTGATTTGTTCAAAATGTTTATCGTATTTTGCTTCATATCAGTTGTCGGCTTATATCTATATAAAATTGGTATAAGCGAGTCAAACATCATTACAATTTACATTTTAGGGGTTCTCATCCTTGCTATTTGGTCAACTGGATCGATAATGAGTATTATTAACTCCATTATTGCTGTCTTACTTTTTAATTACTTTTTTACAGAGCCTCGATTTTCATTTGATGCTTATCATCGTGACTATCCAATGACATTTTTTATCATGTTTATCTCTGGCGTAATTACGAGTAGCTTAACAAAGAAGATAAAGGAGCAAACCTTAATAGCCATTCGTAAATCTTATCGAATGGAGGTACTCCTTGAAACAAATCGTAGGCTTCAACATGCTAAGTCTATGGAAGAAATAATAGTTGAAGGCATGTCTCAAATTGTTAAATTAGTAGAAAAGCCTGTACAATTTTTCGAAATCAATAACCAGGTAGTGGAGAAATCCTCTTTCTTTCGTACTGAAACAATGTCTAGTAGTGAAAATCAAAAAATAGCTGTACTTTTCGATAATCCAAATGAATGTGGTGTTGTTAGTTGGGTGACAAATAATAGGCATGTAGCAGGTGTATCCACAGACATATTTCCTGAAGTGAACGCTTATTATATACCTGTAATCTCTAATGGAGATGTGAAGGGTGTTATAGGTATTGCCCTATCTAAAGTCTCCCCATTGCCTGCATTTGAGCGCAATATTTTGCACGCCATTATTAATGATTATTCATTCGCCTTGGATAAATGGTATTTACAGAAACTTAATGAGGAAGTAGCGCGAGAAGCTGAAATGGAACAGATGCGAGCTAACCTTTTACGTGCAATCTCTCATGACCTTAGGACACCACTCACTGCTATCTCTGGAAATGCAGATATATTACTCAACAATGCACCACGAATACCAGAGATTGAAAAAAATAAATTATATGAAGATATTTATAAAAATTCAAAATGGCTTGTACAAATGGTTGAAAATTTACTAGCTGTATCTAAGTTAGAGGATGGGCAATTTGCGTTAGAAATGCAAATTGAACTAGTAGAAGATATTATTCAAGAGGCACTTTCCCATGTTGTTCGTCACAACAATACACATAAAATATCTTATGAAATTAAACCTGAGTTTTTATTTGCTGTAATGGATGCTCGATTAATCATACAAGTTTTCATTAATATCATCGATAATGCATTGACTTACACCCCACCAGGCAGTGCCATTACTATTATAGTGAAAGAATCTGATGGGTTCGTAAGTTTTAGTATTTCTGATAATGGGCCTGGAATCGATGACGCTTTAAAAAGTAGCTTGTTTGAGCCATTTACAACTGGAAAAGTACAACGCAGCGATAGTAGACGAGGTCTTGGTTTAGGCTTGGCACTCTGTCAAACAATTTTAAAATTACATGGTAGCAGCATAAACGTTTCAGATAATAAACCACAAGGAACGATTTTTAACTTTTCGCTGAAAAAAGGAGTAATGAAATTTGATGAGTAAAAGAATTCTAGTAGTTGAGGACGATGTAGCCATTGCCAATTTAATTAAAATGACATTAGCGACAAACCATTATGAATTCGACATTGCACATGATGGTAATAGTGCCCTTCAAAAGGCTCTTACCATAAAACCTGACGTTTTTATTTTGGATTTAGGTCTACCAGACATAGATGGCGTAGAACTAATCACAAAAATTAGAAGTTGGAATCAAACACCAATTATCGTCGTAAGTGCTCGTGGAGAAGAACATGATAAAATTAATGCTTTGGATGCAGGTGCAGATGATTATGTAACAAAGCCATTTAGTGTGGAAGAATTATTAGCAAGAATTCGGGTTGCCTTAAGAAGAATGGCCTATGAACAACCACTTGAAAAAGAGAATCCCATTTTCACAAATGGTTATCTTCAAATTAATTATGTTGATCATACAGTATTTGTAAATGGAAAAGAAATACATGTGACGCCGATTGAATATAAGCTTTTAATTGTTTTATCCAAAAATGTTGGGAAAGTTCTAACACATAATTATATTTTAAAGGAAATCTGGCAAAATGCTCTTCAATCAGATGTTCCAAGTTTACGAGTATTTATGGCTACACTTCGAAAAAAAATAGAAGTTAATCCAGCACAGCCCAAACTTATTCAGACACATGTACGGATAGGCTATCGAATGCTTCGCTATCATGAAGAGGATGAATAAATTTGGAACCTAAGGACTAGTTGTATTTGGACTTCTACTTTACAAATTCCATATTACATTTGATTTTATTTAGCTTTATCGAACCCTCCCATTAGCCTTTGCATATCATAGCTATAGTCAGGTATGTCATCAATGAAAAACAAGTAGAAAGGAGATCATTATGGTATTTCGACCACCTTATCCATACCCAATGTACCCGGGTGGCATGAGAATGCCCATGCCCATGCAAACACCTCCACAGATGTCGCCACAGTCCTTTTTCCCGCCTGGAGGCTTCCCTGGTCAACCACGAATTCCAGGCGGCTTTCCAATGGCTAATGGAATAGGTTCATTTGGAGGGCAAATGCCGATGCCACCTGTGCAAGAAGCTTCGAAAGTCGGTTCATTTTTACAGCAAGCCAACAGTTTATTCAATACAGCCAAAACCTATACCCCTTATATCCAACAAGCTATGCCGATGGTGAAAAATATTCCATCACTCTTAAAATTGTATAAAGGATTCCAAGGACTTCCTTCCTCTGGCGGTGGAGCAGCTGAAGCAGCAGGAAGCGACAGTAAGGCTGCTGGAAGTAGACGGTCATCCAGGCAAAGTGCATCATTTACGCCTCCCGAGCCACTTCCATCCAAACCACGTATTTTCCAACCACCTATGTAAATGAACGTTTCTTTGTATTCACAGTCCCTGTCCGTTATAATGTAGATAGGTAAGCTTGAAAGGAGTCACAACCACCATGCAAGTATTAAAAATTAATCCACGTGGCTATTGCTACGGTGTTGTGGATGCGATGGTGATCGCTCGTAACGCCGCACTTGATAAAACATTACCAAGACCTATCTACATCTTAGGGATGATTGTGCATAATAAACACGTCACAGATGCGTTTGAAGAGGATGGTATCATCACGTTAGATGGTGATAACCGCCTAGAAATTATTGAACAAGTTGAAACAGGTACTGTCATTTTTACAGCACATGGTGTTTCACCGGAAATTCGTGAGATTGCGAAGCGAAAAGGCTTAGTGTCCATTGATGCTACATGTCCTGATGTAACAGTTACCCACGATTTAATTCGTGAAAAATCAGCAGAAGGCTATGACATTATTTATATTGGTAAAAAAGGACATCCCGAACCAGAGGGTGCTATTGGCGTTGCCCCGGATCATGTCCACTTAGTTCAGTCTTCTAACGATATTGATGCTTTACAATTAACGAATGATAAATTACTTGTCACAAATCAAACGACAATGAGCCAATGGGATGTCGCCCATTTAATGGATAGTTTAAAAGAAAAATTCCCACATATTGAGGTACACAAAGAAATTTGCTTAGCTACACAAGTCCGTCAAGAGGCTGTTGCTCAGCAAGCAGGTGAAGCAGATTTACTTATTGTTGTTGGTGATCCTAAATCCAATAACTCGAACCGCTTAACACAAGTTTCTGTAGAAATTGCAGGAACACCATCCTATCGCATTGCAGATGTTTCAGAGCTAAAAGTAGAATGGTTAAAAGGTATCAACATCGTTGCTGTAACAGCAGGTGCTTCTACGCCAACGCCAATTGTAAAAGAGGTTATTAACTTCCTTGATCAATTTGATGAAAATGATCCATCTACACACGAGATTAAGCGTACAGTGACACTAGATAAAATTCTGCCAAAGATTAAGACAGCAACACCTGTTGATAAAATCATGCCTTATTAATTACTCGCAAAAAATCCTGATTGCATAATGACAATCAGGATTTTCTTTATTTACTAAAGTAATAGTTTATAGGACGCCCAATGCCACCATAATGGACATCCATTGTAATTTCCTCTTGTTTTTCAAGATAATCTAAATATCTTCTAGCTGTTACGCGGGCAATGCCAATTCCACTGGCTACTTCTTCTGCTGAAGCACCATCCACCGATTGTAAAAAGTGCACAACCTTTTCAAGTGTTGTACGATTAAAACCTTTTGGGAGATTTTTCTCGGATTTCAATGTAACAGATTGATCCAATATGGTTTGTCCATCACGATAATGAAATAACTGATCTAATTCTCCCTGTGTGAGCTCACGTTCTGTTTGAGTTTGCTTGTTAAAGCGTAAATAATTGTCAAGTGTCCCTTTAACACGTTCAAAAGAAAAGGGTTTCATAATATAATCAAAAACACCTAGATGTAGTATCTGTTTCACTGTCTCCATATCATTTGCAGCCGTCACGGTAATAACATCTACTGGTAGATCGAGCTCACGTATTTTGCGTAAGCTTGTAATACCATCTTGCTCTGGCATAAAAATATCCATAAAAACTAAATCAGGCTCAAGATGACGAATTTGTGTAATGCCTTCTAAGCCATTAGGTGCCTGTCCAATCACTTGAAAATGTTCTACTTTTTCAATAAATTGACGATTTACCTCTCGTACCATTGGATCATCCTCAATTAATAATACCTTGATCTGTACCACTGCTAGCCCTCCATCCCATTATGCATAATAAAAGGTGATTAAAAAACTTGTGCCTTTGTTTGGCTCACTGATGACTTCAATATCACCCTGTCCTTTTTCGACGATTTCTTTTATTAAAAATAACCCTATTCCACGGTAGTTTTTCTCTTTTGTAGAATAACCATTGTCAAAAATGTGCAACTTGACCTCTTCCGTCATGCCAACACCGTTATCGGTTACTAAAATAGCTAGTACATCATCATCTTCATCCACAGAAACATGAATCACTTTCTCCTCGACCTGTACATCCTTTAATGCATCAAACGCGTTTTCTATTAAATTACCAAAGAGAATGACGAAATCATGATGATCCAAATTAGGTGGAAAGGATGTTAGTCGGCTTTCACGATCAATTTCCAGCCGAATTCCTTGTTCTTTCGCATAGGAAATTTTACTGAGCAGTAGTCCAGATATATTTTCATTTTTTATTCGTTCATTTAAAAAGTTAGTGATTTCATCATGCTCTTCCTTCACCTGTGTTAAGTAAGAAAGTGCCTGGTCATGATGACCTAGCTGTAAAAGACCTGCTATTGTATGCAGTTTATTTTTATGCTCATGTGTTTGCACGCGAAGTGCTTGGACAAATGCCCTCACTCCTGTTAATTCTTCGGCAAGTTTTTTCACTTCCGTACGGTCCTTAAACATGGCCACTGCCCCAACAGTTTCGCCATTAACCTGTATCGGAATTCGATTACTCATAATACTATGATTATTAATATACAGCTCACGATTAAATAACGGCTGATCCAGCTCTAAAATTTCAGGAAGTCGTGTATCTGGCAGGACATGAAAGATTTTCTGTCCTATCAATGTAGAGGGGTTTTCATTGACCCCTAAGATATCACAGGCTTTTTCATTAAAAATCGTAATGGTCAAATCATTATTGATAGCAATGATACCTTCATGCATGGCATTAAACGTTTCTGTACGTTCTACATACATTTTGGCAATTTCATGCGGCTCTAACCCAAACATTTGCTTTTTCATATGCAGCCCCAATGTTCGTGCTCCCCATGCACTAAAAATCAACGATAATAGAATAGTAATCATTAGTTCGGTTTGCATTGATTGCAGTAACTCCACTACTGTAAGAACACTGTACCCCACTACTGTGACACCTATTTGTCGTCCTTCATGGTTCATAATTGGGACAAACGCACGAACCATATTACCATGTTCCCCACGTGCAATCGAGGTATAGTAATGCTCTGAAAAAGCAGCGTTTAAATCTCCAGAATGTGATATTCGACCAAGTTCCTGACTGTTAGGATGAGAATATTTCCGTCGTTGCATATCAAGAACAACAATATATTTTGCCCCATTGATATCACGGATTTCTTCTACGACAGGGTTAATATGCTGTATAGCCTCAGCGCGATTTTCACTCGCAATATATGTTTTGATTTCAGGGAGCTGTGAGACGGTTTTTGCTACAAGAAATGCCTGATCACTTAGTTTGGTCTTTTGCTCATTCATGACAAAACCTAACAAAAAAGTACCACCAATACTAAAGGAAAGCATCAGAATAAAAAAAGTCAGAGACATAATTTTTCTCTGCATGGATAACTTGTGAAATTTCATATGACCGCCTCCCTCCTACTATATTTTAGCTTACTCCATATGTTAGAATAACAAAAACATCAGAAAATACGAATAAATTGGGTGTATTCAATGAAAAAATTTATTATTGGAACGATTATAACTGTGTTTGTATTAATCGTCTCTATCAGTGTTCAGCAAGGATTACTATTCGCCAAGCCATTACCCTATGATGATGAACAAAAGGGCTTAGACACACAGATAACGATTCATTTAAGTCATGTCGTCGCTGAAAATACGCCTAAAGGACAAGCTGCCAATAAATTTGCTGAGCTAGTAGAAGAAAAAACAAACGGGAAAGTCAAAGTACATGTCTACTCCAACTCCTCTTTATTTAATGATGAAAATGAATTTCAGGCATTGCAAAAGGGTGACGTAGAAATGATCATCCCTACTTTTTCGAAGATGACAGCCTATGTTCCTAATTGGCAGGTGCTTGATTTACCCTATCTATTTAATACCAATGAGGAAGTAAAGGAAGTCCTAACGGGTTCTATTGGTGAACAATTAGTCAATGAGCTAGAGCAAATCCATATTAAAGGACTTGGCTTTTGGTACAATGGGTTTAAGCATCTAACCTCTGTCGATCACCCTATTCATACATTTGAAGATTTACAGGGCTTACGCGTGCGTACGATGCCAAGCAAAACATTAGAAAAGCAATTTGAAGTGGTCAAAGCAACACCTATACCCATTTCTTTTAGTGAGGTTTTTTCAGATTTAGAGAAACATGCGATAGATGCACAAGAAAATACCGCTTCTAATATCTATTCAAAGGGTTTTTACAAAGTACAAAAACATATGTCGATCACCCAACATGGTATTTTGGGCTATGCTGTGTTAATGAATGAAACCTTTTGGAATTCTCTACCTGTCAAAATTCAGCATCAGTTGTTGGATGCTATGAAGGAAACAACCGATTGGCAATTTGAGCAGGCTACGCTGATGAATGAACAAGATATGGTAAAACTGAAACAGCTAGATGATTTTGATGTGTATACAATGAGTCCACAAGAGAGACAGCGCTTTAAGGAACAACTCGCCTCTGTCTATGATTTTTATCGAGCGCATATTCAAAACGATCAAATCTTAGTAGAGATTGAAAAAATCGTTGCTCCCTAATACTTTTGTTCATTAATGAAAGATCCTTACAAAACGTAAGGATTTTTTCTTTTGTATTATAATAGATTCAATAAATTCAAATCTACTATAAAACAGCTCAAAATCCTTGATATTACTAGCTTCAACTCCCCCCACCATGAAAATGACCAAAATGAACAATACAACCATTACGGTCATAAGCACTATTGTCGGAAAATTTCAGCTATGATAACCACATGAAAGCGTTCACACAATATTCAAAGATGTTGTAGGGGGAGAACTATATGCGGATAAATTTAAAAAACTTAACAGTACAAGTATTGATCGCCATTGTACTAGGGATTATCGTCGGAGCAACATTCCCAGAATTCGGGGCAAAGCTCAAAATCTTGGCAGATATATTTATTAAACTAATTAAAATGTTGATAGCACCAATTATCTTCTTAACAGTCGTAATCGGCATTGGTAGTATGGGGGATGTTAAAAAGGTTGGGAAAATTGGTGGCAAGGCTTTAATTTATTTTGAAATTGTTTCGACCTTTGCTCTTGCAATTGGTTTAATCGTTGTCAATATTGTACAACCAGGTAAAGGTTTTAATACAGATGCGGCAAGTGGTGCTGATGTTTCACAATATACAGAAGCTGCTGCTGCAGAACATGGTTTAGGTGCATTTATTATGCAAATAATTCCTGAAAATGTAGTAGGTGCTTTAGCAAACGGTGAATTATTACCAGTCTTATTCTCGGCTGTTTTATTTGGATTAGCCGCTGCAGCAATCGGAGAACCAGCTAAACCTGTTATTAAATTTTTCGAGCAAGTAGCAGATATTTTCTTTAAAATCGTTAACATGGTGATGAAACTATCTCCTATTGGTGCATTCGGTGCCATGAGTTATACAATTGGAAACTTTGGACTTAAATCACTTGGAAACTTAGGATTTTTAATGTTATCTGTTTATCTTACAATGTTTATTTTTATTGTTGTGATTATTGGATTGATTACCCATTACTTCGGCTTTAGTATTTTTAAATTTATTAAGTACATTAAAGATGAGATTTTTATCGTTATCGGAACATCTTCATCCGAATCTGCACTACCTTCCATGATGCGTAAGCTTGAAAACTATGGCTGTTCGAAGCAAGTGGTAGGACTAGTTATTCCAACAGGCTATTCATTTAACTTAGATGGAACATCCATTTACTTATCAATGGCGGCTATCTTTATTGCACAAGCCTATGGTGTGGATTTAGATATTTGGCATCAAATTACGCTATTAGCCATCTTAATGCTTACTTCTAAAGGAGCAGCTGGTGTAACAGGCTCTGGTTTTATTACACTTGCAGCAACATTAGCAGCATTCCCGATGATTCCTGTAGAGGGGATTGCCCTTTTAATCGGCGTAGACCGCTTTATGTCAGAAGCACGTGCTGTCACAAATCTAATTGGGAATGGTGTGGCAACAGTGGTCGTGTCAAAAATGGAAAAAGAATTTGATACAGAGCAGGAAAAACGTGCTCTGTCAGGGCATACCCAGATGCCATAAAATGAAAAAGGCTGCTGAAAGAGAAATAATTCGCTATTTCAGCAGCCTATTCATTTATAGTAGATAGGCATGTTGATAAAAAAGATCGTAGAGCTCATTTCTTGAAACCTCCTCGACTGCTTACTCGTATAGATAATGACTGGAGGTTTCTTTATGGCAACATTTACACTTACCTATCCGAAAGGCTTTAAAAGCTTTACCGATATTCCGATCGTGAATGAACACAACGAAACAGTATGTGTGCTTCAAAAAATGGAACGATCCTCTACTGGTAAAGTACTGAATGCTGTCTTGCTGGTAGCGGCACAGCAAACATTGCCTTATCGTTATGAAACACGCACTACATTAGGTGCACCACTTTTTCAAGTACAATCGACCCTGTTAACAAAAGGAGTCAGCCATCAAATTGTCATGCCTAATGGTAGCTTGATACCGATTCAACGGAAAACAGTGCAATTATTAGAATCCTCTTATTCATTCAAGATGGACGATTTAGAATTTCGTTTTGAAAAGGATTTTACCTCTATTGCTTATTTATATTGCAATGATGAAAAGATTGCTAGTGCAAGCTCTATGGAAACTGAACTAGTACTTACAGGTATACAGTTTAAGCTTTTCCATACGGACGATATGCACTTTGTTGCACTCCTCGCAACCCTTTATCAAGCACTCTTTGCAATAACTACATAGTCTAGATATAAACATGACAAAGGCATCGAGCGTCTAATTCTCGATGCCTTTATCATGGGTCATCTTTCTACAAGGCTAATTTATTTTTTCTCGCTGTACATTTAATATGTTAATGACATAGGAATCATTTTGTGATGCTTTTGCTTGTACAATCTTCTTGATGGCTTCTTCCATCCTCAATGCTAACTCAAGTGCCTCATGAGTGGCACCCTTTATCGTTGTTTGAATTGTAATGGTCGTTCGATTTTCAATGACTAAATATTCGTATACATCAAAAGCTTCTAAACCTGCGATTAAATCTTCCATCAATAGGTTTATATCATCCCCCATCATCTTGTTGTTATCGAGCAAGGAGGTAAACTCCCACCTTTCAAAGACTATGGGATAGTCCTTTAATGGAGACGTTTGAATAGCCTTTTTTGCAATGGATTCCATATCTTTTTTGACTGATTGAAAATAGTCTTCCCCGCCTACAACTTGAATCACTAATTCCTTTTCTTCAGTCGTTTTGACGTCAATGCCGACATACTTTTCAAGGAGCTTATCCTTCAACCGAGATAGACTCAACTCTTCATTTGTAATAAGCGAGTGAGCCTTTTTATTTGCTTCTGACCTTTTCTCTCCTACTAATTTATCAACTAGGATTAACATAGATATAATGACTACTAACAGTCCGATCACAAGCCCAAACCGTTTAACCATTGAATCTCCCTCCTGATAGGAAGGTATGTCCCCTTTTACTACAATATTCGCTTTTCTAGCTTGAAACAGCAGATACTTTTCGTACTAAAAAACGCAGTGTCAAATACAGTACTACTCTCCTTCATAAGGGAAATCAGCAAATGTTCAAACTGGTCTATCAGATCTTGTATCGCTTACTTTTTCCCACATATTCCGGGACGCGAAATAAATTTGCTTTGTTTTGTCCTTTCTGTGTCATGCTTCTCAAAAAGGAGTACACTTAAGAGGTAGTAATTCTATCATTTTGGAGGGTTTTATATGGAGTCAAAAGCAGCGGATATTAAAAATATGCTGACATTAAATCTGCTCATACAAATCTTAGAGGAACGTGGCATTATGACAGATAAAGAATTAAAAGAGCGCCTCACAAATACAGTAAAACTATCTTCTATGGCGAATGATTTAAAAGAAAAAGTCATTGAAGAAATCAAACATTAATGGATTTTATCTCATCAAAAAAACGACCGCTTTCTGAAAGCGGCCGTCTGAATCATATTCTTGAGGTTATGATCGAATTGTTTTCAAAGCCGTTGACCATGGTACAAGCTGATCTAACATTTGATGAACAGAATCTGCTTGCACCTCTTTTGGTTTAAAGACAGAACCGTTTTCAAAATCAGTAAATAATGATAATGCTGGATGCACTCGAACATCGGCAACTAGTAATTCTCCAAGAATTCCCCGTAGATGCTCTGCTGCACGTGCACCTCCAACAGAACCGTAAGAGACGATACCAGCAGCTTTATTGTTCCATTCCACTCGTAAATAATCTAATGCATTTTTTAATGCACCTGTAATGGAGTGATTGTACTCTGCAACAATAAAGACAAAGCCGTCACATGCTGCTACTTTTTCTGACCATGCAGCTACACCAGAAGTATCTCCTCCTGGCTCCCCTAAAAACGGTAATTTAAAATCAGCGATATCAATTATTTCATATTCCGCATCACGACGTTTTTCCGCAACTTCCTTTACCCAAGTTCCAACTTGTGGGCTTACACGACCTTCTCGCGTACTTCCTAAAATAATACCGATTTTTAACATATGACGCCTCCTCTTATCATCCATTCTTGTGACTCGATCACGGTTCATAGTACGTGCTCGCCACTCGTAACCATTTTGGTCAGGAAAATATCCCTTTATTCATCACCAGTTAATTAGCTCCGAATAGTTAGAATTAAATTATCTTTAATTCAAGATTAAGGTACCATCAATCTTTATTTCCTGTCAAATATTTAAACTAGAGGGATAAAGAGGATTATTTCATTTGAATGGGCTGCTCCAATGCCTCTAATTCTTCATCAATAGAGGCGTATTGTCTTTCCACTACATACTTAGCATCAGACAAGGCAGCATTATAAATATAGGGAGCAATATGCTCCTTAATAAAATCTAATACACGCTCCGCTTCAAACTCACTAATGTCTTCATCACGCTGATTATAGAAAAATCGTTGAATATCAGCAAGAATCATTTCTTGCTGATCTTTGGATAAACGGATAAACAAAATAACTCTCTCCATTTCTGCTAATAAATTTTATCTTCATCTTATCACTATCCATAGATTCCTTGCATACAAAAAGGCTGAAACACTAGTTCTACTAGCGTTCAGCCTCCATTTCATTTTTTACATTCAAATGAATAGCTCGTGGATAAAAATTTTTTTTCCTTTGATACTATCGCTTGTCTCCCATCATCTTCACATTGCTGTGTCATTGCATCGATTTTCTTATCATTGACCATATTTGTCATTACCGTCATACCAATACCAAAAACAACGATGAATAAACCAATCATGATCCATAGCTTGCCGGCCTTATTGCCAGCTCGTCTTTCATTAGCCATATTTGTTCCCTCACTTATACAAATAAAAATGGTTCTGTATGGATGGTTGATTGGACGAATTCAACCAGATATTTTTTATTCTCACATAGTTCAGCCATTTTTTTTGCTACTCCCGCAATCATCACCTTTTCTACATGATGACCAGGATCTACTATTTGCAAGTCAATCGCTTGTGCGTCCTGTGCTGTATGGAAGTACATATCACCTGTTAAGAAAACATCTGCTCCTGCACGTTTTGCCGCATAAATATATTTATTGCCGTCTCCCCCTACAAGCGCCACTTTGCTGACCGTGGATTGTAAATCCCCAACTACACGAACTGCCGGGACATCTAGTTGTTGCTTTACGAATTCAGCAAATTGTTGCAACGTCATTTCTTGCGTTAAGTAACCAACACGCCCTAATCCCATCACATTTATTTGCTGCTCAAGACGTATTACATCATAGGCAGGCTCCTCATAAGGATGACTAGTCAACATGGCCTTTAACACGCGACTTTTAATGGATTCAGGAAATACGACTTCTACCTTCACTTCTTCCTCCACATGTAATTCGCCAACAGAGCCAACAAACGGATTTGCTCCTGCTAATGCACGAAATCGTCCTTCTCCAGTCGTTGTATAACTACATGCTTCATAGTCCCCAATACGACCTGCCCCAGCCTTTGCCAGCGCCTCACGTAATGCTTCTGCATTGGCAGTTGGTATAAAGACTGCTAGCTTCAACAGATTTTCAGCATACGTTTCTTCTAATATTGAACGATTTTTTAGCTGTAGGGCATCTGCTAGTAAATCATTGACTCCACCTTCAGCTACATCTAAGTTTGTATGAGCAGCATATACAGCAATATCATGTTTAATGAGCTTTTCATATAAACGCCCTGCTGGATGATCTGTGCGGATATTCGCTAGGCGTCTAAAGATTGGTGGATGATGAGCGATAATCAGCTCACAGCCCTTTTCTATGGCCTCATTTGCAACGGCTTCATTGACATCTAACGTCACCAATACTTTGTTTACAGGTTTGTTTAGGGTCCCTATGGCTAGTCCAATTGGATCATTGTCCATACAAGCTAGTTTTTTGGGTGACCATGATTCGAACACTTGAATAACTTCTTGGCCATTTACCGTTTTCATCTACAAAACTCCTTCTACTAAGTGTATCAGAGCCATTAACTCTGCACGTTTTTCTTCAATTTCAGGTGTCTGTTCTGCTCCTTCAATGGATTGTAGTACACGTTGCCAGTTGTCTTTTTCGCGCAACCATTTTTTCGTAAATACCGGTGATTTACGCAGGCTTAGTTTAGGCCCAAACAAAATCTCTGCTGTAGAGAGCTCCATTTGCCCTCTTTGTAACACAAGGATTTCATAGATTTTATCATCTTCCTCTAAAATCTCTTCATCAAGAATCGCCCACTGATGTGCTAAAGCCCACTCACGAATGACTTTAGCATGAATATTTGGTTGTAAAATAAGACGTGTGACACCTTGAAGCTTCTCTGGGTGTTTCTCTAGAATGGAAACAATCAATGGTCCACCCATCCCAGCTATCGTGATTGTATCCACATGGTCAGCTTCTTCAATTGCTGCTAATCCATCTGCAAGGCGGACTGTCATTTTTTCAGTTAAGTTTTCCTTCTGTACTTGTCCTACAGCTGATTCATAAGGCCCTTTTACAACTTCCCCTGCTATGGCATAAGAGGCTGTTCCATTATGAATTAAATAGCATGGTAAATAGGCATGGTCACTACCAATATCCGCCATGATCGCTCCTGTGGGAACAAATTTTGCTACTGCTTCTAATCGCTTTGAAAGTTTTTGTGCGTTCATTTTTATACCGCCTATCTTCAATAGAGTCCATTAATAGTATGGATGATGTCGTGAAAAAAAACAAATGGAGTTGTCTCACATTTCTATGTGGACAACCCCATCTTCATGATTCTTTAAACCTAAAAAGTAGCTGTACGATTTCAGTACAGCTACTTGTCAGTTTTACTATTCTAAAGTAGAAATGTATTCAGCGATTGCTTTTGCTTCCGCTTCAGTTTTCATGTTTGGTTGCATTGGAGTACCTTCGATACCCTTAGTTAAAACTTCTACGATATGAGCTTCATCTAAGCCATGTAGGTTTGGACCCATACCACCAGTTAAGTCACCACCGTGACAACCAATACAAGCTTGTACTAGTGCTGAACCATCAGCATCTGCGTCTGTTGTTTCTGTAGTAGTTTCGCCACCACCCTCATGTTCAGCAGCAATTTCTTTCTTGTTATCTGCACCTTGTAAAGACATGAAGAAAATAAGACCAATACCAAATGCCAGAATTAAGATGTAAGGAACGACTGGATTGTTTTTCATAAGTTTCCCCTCCTCATTTTAAGTCTACTTCTATTATAATATAGAATCAGTCAACATCTAATATTGTACTTCATTAACAAAGAAACGAAAAGCCCTATTCGCTAAGTTTTCCTTTGTTTGTAACAAATTCGACATTTCTGTATCTATTGGATAAAATATGTCTTGCCAACATCCAAAATTGGTCAAATTTATCCTTTTATACAATTTCTTTTTCATTATATTCATGCTGTTATCATACCCTTTTCACGCATTCATATACCCAAAAAGTAAAAATCTGCACGCTTAAAATCAGCGTACAGATTTTGAATCTTCTTAGGTTAAAACTTTAACATGATGATGTTCTTATTATAGATAAATTGTCACAAATTATGATATTTATAAAAACACTAAAGTTCGATTAAGTTTTCTTCTCTAATATAGTAAATGGAGTCCTCTGTACATCGATACAAAAAACATTCGCTAAATCAAGATAAATTTATGATATAGTACCCAATCAGTGCTATTAATCCTAAAGCACCTGAGACTGTGAAATATAGAAGTTTCATTTTGATACCTGACCAAAGCCATATGACACAATTCATTGCAATCAAGCAAAATAAAACCATATTATTTCCACTAAAATATGTAGTACAAATGCGGATCGACATACTAAATAACAGAATAGCCGCTAGTACATGAAAAATAGGGGCTAGTAGATGTTTTTTTTGTGCCATTTGCCACGCAGCAATAAATAAGATGCAAGCGCCTACTCCCACGATTACTGTAAAAATCAATGTTAAAGATTGCATTGTAAAATAGAGTACCAAAACAGCCATTATGGCGATACATAGACCTACTACTAACAGGATCATTTTTCTTTTTTCTGATGGCAAGACCGCTTGTTTAGGATGTTGCACTGGTTCTAACTCCTCTATATCAGCCCCCTCTGTATAAAGAGCTGCTAAAAAGTCACAATAGTGCTCAGGTAAAAGTTTATTTTGCTTCCAAAACAAAATTTCATTAAGGATTATTTTTTTACGAGGATTTGTCATAGTGTTAGCTCCAAACATTGCTTAATAATGGTTGTATTACAATTTTATCTCACACTATTTGAAAACACATCTGTATAAAGTCGCAAATCTAGCATTTCCCTCATTCTAATTATCTATCATTGCGTAACATCGATAGGTGAATAGCAGGGCTAATTTCTTTTTGTTCACTTTTCATTTCTATAAAAAAGGAGCTATACCAATTAGTCATTTTCTCACTACTTGGATAGCTCCAGCTATTTTTAATCTTATTCTAAGAAATCTTTTAAACGTTTACTGCGAGAAGGATGGCGTAATTTTCTTAGTGCTTTCGCCTCGATTTGACGAATACGTTCACGTGTTACGCCAAAGACCTTGCCTACCTCTTCTAATGTACGTGTGCGACCATCGTCTAAACCAAAACGTAAACGAAGTACGTTTTCTTCACGGTCTGTTAACGTATCTAGTACATCCTCTAATTGTTCTTTTAACAGTTCATAGGCTGCATGGTCGGATGGAGATTGTGCTTCTGAGTCCTCGATAAAGTCTCCTAAATGGGAATCATCTTCTTCTCCAATTGGTGTTTCAAGAGATACTGGTTCTTGTGCAATTTTTAAAATTTCACGCACTTTTTCAGGTGTTAAATCCATTTCTTCTCCAATTTCTTCTGGAGAAGGCTCACGACCTAAATCTTGTAAAAGTTGACGTTGTACACGTATTAATTTATTAATGGTTTCGACCATGTGAACAGGAATACGAATCGTACGCGCTTGGTCAGCAATCGCACGTGTTATCGCTTGACGAATCCACCATGTAGCGTAAGTCGAGAATTTAAATCCTTTACGGTAATCGAATTTTTCAACAGCCTTAATAAGACCCATATTTCCTTCTTGAATTAAATCAAGGAATAACATTCCACGACCAACATAACGTTTTGCAATCGATACAACTAGACGTAAGTTTGCTTCTGCAAGACGTTTACGTGCTTCCTCGTCTCCTTGCTCTATACGTTCTGCAAGCGCAATTTCCTGCTCAGCAGATAATAAATCTACTCGGCCAATTTCTTTTAAATACATACGTACAGGGTCATTGATTTTAACACCTGGTGGCACACTCAAATCATTTAAGTCGAAAGTTTCTTCGTTCGCTTCTTCTTTCATTAGACTCTCTTCTTCAAATTCTTCTTTTCCAATGATTTGAATATCTTTATGCTTTTCAAGATCCTCAGCGAAATGGAAAATTTCTTCGTTTTCCAATTCATAAGGTGTTAGTTTCTCTGAAATTTCTTTCATTGAAATTTCACCTTCTGTTTTCGCTTTTTCTTGTAGGAATTTTTTTGCATCATCTAATGTAATTTCTACTTCTATCTCTTTTGAACGTTCTGACTTGTCCGCCATAAACCTTCCTCCTTCTAAACAACCGAATCGGGTTAAATCGCCGATAACGATTTTCTTAAATGAATAATCTGTTGGGCGATTTCAAGTGCACGTGCATACTCATGCATCTTCTCCGCTTCCTTTGACTCATGCATCTTTTGATAAATTTCTTGCTCAATTCTATATTTTTGAAGCTGACGGATGGAGTCCATAACCTCTGCCTCTGCTTGATCAGGATCTCGCTCGACTAAAGCTGCTTCCATGACAATTTTCCGTAATTCAGCGTCATCCAAAATTTCCACAAAACGCTGATAATCAGGATGACCATACTCCTCATAAAACCCTACTAAGCGAACAAAAACAGCCATATAAGTATCTCTTACAAATGGCTCTTTTTGCTCACTACGTAATACCCTGTCCACTACATCTATATTATGAAGCATATGAGCCAGTAATAAACGTTCGGCACGTTCGGCTGCGTCCATAGGCTTTTGTTGTTGCGTGACTGGCATTGAAGGTATCTGTGTAGGCATCTCTGCTTTTGCAGAACGTACCTGATTAGCCTCCAGTTTTCGGAATTGGGCATAAATGGCTTCTTCCGAGATATTTGTTTCATTTGATAGCTGCCGTATATACAAATCTCGTTCAACTGGTGAGGATCTACCCACTAGCTGTTCAAGGACTTCTTGAATATATTGAAGCGTATCATTTTCAAATTGAAAGTTCTTATTGCGTCTAGCATGCATCATCATAAAAGCAATATACGCATGAGGGTTTTCCAAAATTTGTTCCTTAAATGCTTGTCCACCTAAAGTGCGAATGTATTCATCAGGATCTAATTTTTCTGGCAACACGGCAATATTGACTTTCATGCGCTCTGTATGCAGTAGTTGCGCTGCTCGCTTCGCTGCATCAAATCCAGCATTATCACCATCATAGCAAATCGTAATTTGCTCTACTAAGCGCTTTAGCTTTGTGATATGCTGATTTGTTAGCGAAGTACCCATTGTCGCAACAACATTCATTACACCTACAGAATTGGCTGCTAAAACATCCACAAAACCTTCCATCAATACTACTTGACGATTTTTTCTGATAGAAGTTCGTGCTTTATCTAGGTTATAAAGCACTTCACTTTTTTGAAAAATTGGTGATTCTGGACTATTTAAATATTTTGCTTCCTCACCATTGGATGAAAGGATACGTCCTGAGAAGGCAATAATTTTACCATTCTCATCTCGAATAGGAAACATGATACGTCCTCTAAAACGATCAAAATAACGTTCTTCTCCCTCTCTTTTGATGATTAAGCCACTTTCGGCAATTTCTTGTAAGTTATAACCTTTTCTTTCAAGCAATATTGTTAATGCATCAAAGCTTGGGAGAGACCAACCAATGTTATTAGATTCTATAAGTTCCCTTGTAAATCCTCTTTCTAGCAAATAATTTAAAGGTTCTTCACCATCCTCTGTGTTCAACAGTAAATGATGAAAAAAATCTGCTGCAAAAGCGTGTGCTTCTTTCATCCTTTCTTCTGCTTTAGATATCTTTTTCGTTCCTCCGGGAAAACTTGGCTCAACATCTAAGTGTATGCCAACACGTTCCCCAAGTTTCACCACTGCATCAGGAAAAGAAATGCCTTCAATATCCATTACAAAAGTAATGGCATTGCCCCCTGCACCACAACCAAAGCAATGAAAAATTTGCTTGTCTGTAGATACAGAAAAAGACGGTGTTTGCTCTCCATGAAATGGACAGAGACCAAACCAATTTCGCCCACGCTTAGTAAGCTGCATGTATTCACTAATAACATCAACAATATCCGATTGTGTGCGAATCTGTTCAATTACTTCTTCTGGAATCTTCCCTGCCAAATCCATCACCATCTTTAATATTTGCGTTCTAGAAACACAATTCGCTATTCGTTTTAAAATTCCTTTATTTCTCGACAAAAAATTAGGATTTTTCTCTTATAAATATTTTTACCACAATTTTATTATTATAAAACAAAAATTAGTTTTTATCTATACCATTTTCAAAATCCACTCAAAAAAACCGCCTCTGCTAACCGAGGTGGTTTAAAATACTATCCTTATTTACAGGTCAAAATATGTTCAATAATCGTATTTGCTGTCTCTTCAACAGCTTTATTTGTCACATCAATAACTTGACAACCTATTTTACCGACAATTTTTTCAAAATGCTGTATTTCATCTAGAATTCTTTCATGCTGCGCATAGATGGCATCATCATTTAAGCCGAGAGACATTAATCTTTCTTTCCTTATAAAGTTTAACTTTTCAGGTGAGATGATTAAACCAAAGCATTTTTTAGGGTCTATCTGTAAAAGCTCTTCTGGTGGTTCTACCTCTGGCACTAATGGTACATTCGCCACCTTATATTTTTTATGAGCTAAATACTGTGATAGTGGCGTTTTAGATGTTCTAGATACCCCAACGAGTACGATATCAGCTTGTAATAATCCACGCGGATCTCTACCATCATCATACTTCACCGCGAATTCAATCGCTTCAATTTTTTTGAAATAATCATCATCCAGCATATGAACAATTCCTGGTGTTTCCAATGGGTTTTCTTCCATAAAAGCTGCCATTGATTGTAGAGCTGGACCTAAAATATCCACAGCCTGGATTTTTTCTTGTTCACATAAATCATGTAATAATTTGCGCATTTCTTGACGAACAAGTGTATAGACTATAAATGCTCGCTGCTGCGAAGCAAGAAAAACAATTTTACGGATAAGCTCCTCTGATTGAATATGTGGAAATCGACGAATTACAGTATTTTCAAGACCCGGTCGGAACTGGCTAATAACTGCTTTTGCAACTTGGTCACCAGTTTCACCGACAGAATCAGATACAACAAATACGCGTAGTCTTTTCATGCAGCTCTCCTTCAATTTAGACATTTTGTGCAAGAGATAAGAAAGCTCGTGTAATCGTTGTTTTTGTAAGACGACCAACAATCGTTAAACCACCCTCTTGCGGTTCAACTACTGGTAGTGAATCAACCTCTCGTTCAATAAGTTTGTTCGCTGCAACAATTAAAGAATCTGATCTTTCACAGTACGAAATATTTGGCATACGCGTCATAATAATATGTACTGGAATTTTATTTAAATCCTGCGTGCCAATACTTGTACGCAGTAAATCTTTGCGAGATAGTACGCCTGTCAAAAACTCATTCTTATCTACGACAAAGAGTGTACCAACATCTTCTGAAAACATAAAGCAAATTGCATCATAAACCGTCATTGTTTCAGGGACAACTACAGGGCCTGAATGAAAATCCTTCACTTTTAAATTGTGAATACTATCTATTAATGCAACAGATGCCTTCTTACCTGAATAAAAATAACCAACCCTTGGCCTTGCATCTAGAAATCCTGCCATTGTTAGGATGGCTAAATCTGGTCTTAAAGTGGCTCTTGTCAGATTGAGACGTTCGGCAATATGTTCTCCAGTAATAGGGCCGTTTTCTTTCACAATTTGTAATATGTCTTCCTGACGTTTATTGAGTTCGATTGGACTCACCGCCTCAAATCTAATAGTGTTATACTTATGCTCAATTATTATATACTATTTTAATAATTATTGCGAATTAAAGAACTACATGCTACAATATTCACACATACGCTTGCTCTATCAGTATTTTCGAGCAAATTGCGTTATACAGGCGATGATGGGAAAAAAGTATCTGTTCCATTCAAAAGCGAGTAGAAGATGGTGAAAGTCTACACAGTAACAGAGAAAAGGCACTCCCTGAGCTAACTTTTTGAAAAGAGGTTTTAAACTACTCGTTTAAAACAATCAGGGTGGAACCGCGGGTATTAGCACTCGTCCCTGGGCATACATTGTGCCCGGAGACGGGTGCTATTTTCATTTAGTTGCCACTGAATGAAAAAAACTTTGGCGTTTTACCGCTAAAAAACAATATGAAAACTTTGAAGGAGGCTATTTTATGGCTAACAAATCAATGGAAACCATCGTATCATTAGCAAAACATCGAGGCTTTGTCTTCCCTGGTTCTGAAATCTACGGAGGTTTAGCAAATACTTGGGATTATGGTCCACTAGGCGTTGAATTAAAAAACAATATTAAAAAAGCTTGGTGGCAAAAATTCGTCCAAGAATCAGAACACAATGTAGGTATTGACGCTGCGATCTTAATGAACCCAAAAGCTTGGGTTGCTTCAGGTCACGTTGGTAACTTTAATGACCCAATGATCGACTGTAAATCATGTAAAGCTCGCCACCGTGCAGATAAAATTATCGAAGACGCTGCATTGGCAAAGGGCGATGAAATCATTGTTGATGGTATGACATTCGATCAAATGAAAGAAACAATGATTAAATATGACGTCGTATGTCCTGATTGTGGAAAAACTGATTTCACAGATATTCGCCAATTCAACCTTATGTTTAAAACATTCCAGGGTGTAACGGAATCTTCTACAAACGAAATTTATTTACGTCCAGAAACGGCACAAGGTATTTTCGTGAACTTTAAAAATGTTCAACGTTCTATGCGTAAACGTACACCATTTGGTATCGCACAAATCGGTAAATCTTTCCGTAACGAAATTACACCGGGTAACTTCACATTCCGTACACGTGAATTCGAACAAATGGAGCTTGAATTCTTCTGTAAACCGGGCGAAGACCTTGAATGGCATGCATATTGGAAAGAATTCTGTAAAAATTGGTTACTAAACCTAGGCATGAAAGAAGATTCGATGCGTCTTCGTGACCATGAGGATGATGAACTCTCTCACTACTCTAACGCGACAACAGATATCGAATTCAAATTCCCATTTGGCTGGGGAGAGCTTTGGGGTGTAGCTGATCGTACAGATTTCGATTTAAAACAACATATGGAACACTCTGGTGAAGATTTCACTTATATCGATCCTGTATCAAACGAACGCTATGTTCCTTATTGTATTGAACCATCATTAGGAGCTGATCGTGTAACATTAGCCTTCCTATGTGATGCCTATGATGAAGAGGAGCTAGAAGGTGACGATAAGCGTACCGTTTTACGTTTCCACCCTGCTTTAGCACCATTCAAAGCTGCCGTGCTACCACTTTCTAAAAAATTATCTGATGAAGCGACAGATGTTTGGGCTGAACTGCGTAAAGCCTTCCCTGTTGATTTTGATGAATCACAATCAATTGGTAAACGTTACCGTCGTCAAGATGAAATTGGTACACCATTCTGTATCACATATGATTTTGATTCAAAAGAGGATGGCCAAGTAACAGTACGTCATCGTGACTCTATGACACAAGTTCGTATGCCTATTGCTGAAGTAAAAGCATATATTGAAAAACATTTACAATTCTAATAAAAAAGAGGGGGTAGCCAATTGGCAACTCCCTCTTTTTTATGCTTTATATGTTGAAAATAAGCGCTCTTGCATTTTTTCCTCGAATGAAAACTTTTTCATACTCATCCCTATTAAGCTCACTAATAGCTCCTCAATATCTGCTAGTGAGTAATAAAGGAATGTACCTTCTCGCATTGGACGAACCCGTTTGTCAAACGTTTGTTCATCTTCAATAAAATAAGCGACATTGACCTCACAATGTTCCATCAATTGTGTAATCCGTTGATCATCACCTGGATTTATGAAGAATGGTACAATTTTATCAATATACAAAATACTTTGCACAAGCTTAATGAAGAAATTTTCGCGTAACGATGTTTCCACAACTAAAATGGTTGTTTGTTCATGCTGATAATCCATATATAAAACGTTTAATTGCTCTTCTAGTAGTGTTTTTAAGATACCAATAGAATTTCGATATTTCGTCATATCCGTTTGGATTTCTCTTGTTAATAAACGTAATATACGAAAGGCTGGTAAGAAAATTTTTAAGACAATTTCTTTAGGATGTAAATGGTCAATTAATTTATTAAAATGAATTCTCAGATTATTTTCATCACAGCGGATTAATTGCTCTACAAATAAATTGAAAATCTCTTCAAAGCTATTAGCTCGATAGTCTATCATTTTCGTAATTCTCACACTATAGTTCAGAGGTAAGTTCATAGATTTCTGCTCATCCAGCAATCTCACTTTTGGTAATGTAGGAAATAAATCATAAACAAGTTCTACTTGTGCACTGCGATTATCTGATAACATAACAACAGAGTTAACTGGGTAAATCCCTAAACATTCTACAAATTTATGCATAAAGCTCTCATTATATAAATGACGATCTCTGTATAAAACAGCTAAAGCATCTGTAGCACCGTAGCCAACGTGATAGACCCGCTTGGATGTCATTGCTGAATATACATCAATAATTTGTAATAATTGTACACCATCACTCATATCATCCGCACAAAGTTGATTTGGGTAGCCCTTTCCCGCAAAACGTTCATGATGATCTCGTGCCAAATAGGCGATGTCTTCCTCTTTATGTTCGATAAGTAGCTCGTAGCCTTTTGTGGTGTGTGCCTTGACAATATCAAACTCATCTTCAGAGAGTTTACGTTTTAAATTTAATATTTCTTGAGGTATAAAAACCTTCCCGATATCATGGAACAAGTAGCCCCTAGCTAATGTTTCGATATCTGTTAAACCTAAGTATCTGGCAAAAATTGTACCTAAGACAAATACATCAAATGAATGGACAAATGAATACTCATCCCATTCCTTTAAACGCATAAGTAGCTCATAGCGATATTTTTTTTCCAAAATCTTTTCAAAAACACCTCTTACATAAGCCGTATCCTGCATGCTTTTAAGAATTTGTCCATAGCGTAATTCATGCACGACATTCTCCAGTGTTGTCATAAAAAGTTGACTAACTGTCTCTTTATAATCATCCACTGGATCTCTTTTTTCCATTAATGGGGCAAATAGATCTTCATATTCTCTTGTTCGTTGAGCACTTAAATCATGGACAACTCGAACTGAATCAGATGGCAAATAGACAGATAATTCATCTACTTTACGAAGTTTAAGTAAGGCAATAATTCGTTCCGTTAAAACTAAATCCTTTTTAGCTAATAAACGATACTCTGAAAAAATATCTTCTGCTAATATATCATTTGCTTCAACTTCATGAATACTTAAGGTTACTTTTCGTAGCATATATTTTGCCACATACGCAATGTACTAAGCACTATGTGACTCCCTCCTTCTTCCATAGGACTGCGCTATTCTGATAAACGTATAACAATACGTTTTGCTGATAGAGGCTTTTATATTTCATAGGCGTGTCTAAAGTGATCTAACGTACATCAGTTTCGATGGGGATTAAACGACTAAATTATATTTAAAAAATATAATTACCATTATCTATACCATTTACAATATCATAGGTTAAAATGCCTTTTCAACTAGTATATGGGACTCAAATGAACAGTTTCTACCACTTATATAATGAAAACTAAACGAAAATACAAATCCTTTTACCTATAAAATTATGTATACATATAGATAAAAAATAAATTATAAGTTAATTAGACTCTATATTTTTCAATTCATGATAAATAATTATTAGATAAAATTAATTTTTTCTAATAATTTTATTTTGTAAAAATTAAAATTTTATTGATTAACATTCCATCTAAAGTGAAGAATATAACACTACTATGGTCCTGGATATAGAAAGAGAGGTGGCAGATATAGTTGCTTCCACCTATAAACTTGTAAACTCAAAAAACTGAATGCTTTTGTGCTAAGACCTAATTGCTTACCAATTACGTCATGATGAGGATGAAATTTCCTCTATTCGGAGTTCCATCTTTTTGGTATAAATAAGGTATTATAGTTAGTATTAGCTGTTAAATAATGAATAATTAACAAGCTAAAGACACACCCCCTTTTAACATTCAATCGTCCGGAAGTTTGAACTGATACATAGGAAGGTCTGACCTGAAACATTCATACTATAAAATTTTCTATTGTACTATTTGGAGGAATTCAATTGCAGTCTCAACGTTTATTTCAACTAGCTATAGCAACTGCTTTAGCAACAAGTGCGATTATTGTCGCACCACCAGCACATGCAGCATCATTTTTTCCTGATATCAACCCATCCAACGAGGAAGGAAAAGCCATTATTCAGTTAGCAGATCGAGGCATCATATCTGGCTATATGGATGGGACATTTAAACCTGCAAACCCTATTACACGTACACAGGCTGCGAAGATTTTAGCAGGTATTTTAAAGCTCGATACAGTTCACGTAAAAAATCCTCAATTCAAGGACATCAAACCTGGCGATGAAAACTACGGCGCCATTGCCGCATTAGCGAATGCTGGTATTATTAATGGAGCAAATGGTTATTTCTACCCTACTCAAAATATTACACGCGAGCAAATGTCAAAAATGATTGCGAAAGGCTTTGGATTAACAAGTCCGAGTAACACACAATTACCATTTACAGATGTCAAAAAGGGGAATGAATTTGAACCTCATATTAAAGCATTGTTTGCAAATGGTATTACAAAAGGAACATCTGCAACGACTTTCGGTCCAAAAAGTAATGTGAAGCGCTCTCAACTGGCTGCTTTTGTTGTGCGTGCTGAAAAGATGCTTGGCAATGCCACCATCTATGCAAAACAATTTAAGCAAGATTATATCTTTGCATTTTATGGTGGTTTAGAGCCAGCAACGGATATTTTCGCTTGGGATGAAAATGAGGACATGACAGAATCTATCACCATTACCCCATTAAAAGAAGGAACGGGTAAATTGGTAATCACTGGATTCACAGATGATTCCGAGGACTTTACTGAAATCTTCTATTTAGTACATGTAAAAAATGTTAATGGGAAGCTAAAGACAACGCTTGAAGAAGTAAAGGAAGAAGATTATATAGAAAATTTATCATTTGATATAACGGAGAGCCATTTACCTTTTGTGCCAACAGAGTTGACGGTCCATAATACGAATGGACAGGCACTTGCTCCCAATTTATACAGCTTTAATCAACAAGATCAAACACTATCCATCTTGCAAAACGGACAATTCATTGTTACATTTTCAGATGGGACTCAACAACAAAAGATGGCTGCAGAAGTGTATTCCTATGATTTTGTTCGCAACATTGATTTATATCATTTAACAGATGAATTAATACTGACGACGCAAGAATTACCTTTTGAACCAGCATATGTAGCTCTCGAAAGTTTTGGTTTTGAGCCAGTGCCTGTAAAAGCGACGATTCTTAATGGGCAACTACATGTTACGCCAAAAGCTGAAGGTCTAGCGATTCTCCATTTAACAGGTAAAAACGAAGAAACGGCTTACCTTTATATTGAAAGTAAAAAAATTGCTGGACAATGGGCCTTTTTAGTGTCAGAGGATGAGGAAGAATTTTAACTAACGAAAAATGCCAGATGAACATTACGGTTCTTCTGGCATTTCGCAGTGTTGAAACCAAAACCATCAATAGAATTTTTGTAATAATGAATTTCCGTTACAGGCTACTTGCTTCCTTCTCTACCGCTCCGTTTAGAGGCTCGCCTGTCTCGCTATTCCATGGGAGTCAAGTAGCCTGCCACTCCAATCCACAAAAATGTAACCTTTTTAGCAAAGGTTTTCAAAGAAAGTGAAGATGTGTCACTACTCTTTATGGAGAGGTGTTGTCACGCATCGCTTCTCCACCTTTTTCACTACTGTTAGTATGAAAGAAAAGGAAAAGACGCTTTTGCAGAATGGTTGATTGGAGTGGAGCCAGCGTCACTCCTAGGGGATTAGCGTCACAGAGGAGACCCTGGAGCGAACGTAAGTGAGTGAAGCGGCTCATCGGACGCCCCCTGGAAAGGTCGCTGGCGGAACGGAAATCAACCCCTCGCCTTGCTAAAAGGTCTTTTTTCAACATCATAAAATGCCAGATGAACATTATGGTTCTTCTGGCATTTCGTCTTTCGAGCGTATTTGCAATTCAGGGGTACGTTCTAGTTGCTCAATAAATTTTCTCGTCTTAAACCGAATCCCCGTTTGTTCTTCATAGATGGTTGTAATAATTTTTTTTATGAAATATTTTGTTTCTTTTTTCAGCTCTATTTTTCCAATTTGGTCGATAGGAACAGTATAGAACATCCTGATCAGTTTCAGCTGTGTTGGCGTTAAGCGAATGATATAGGGGTCATGCTGATAACAGCGATGGCATAAAAATCCTCCTTGAGCAAAGGAAAAAGCAAATTCCCCATCTACAGCGCCACACGCAGCACAGGCATGTAAAATAGGTTGCACACCTGTATAGGGTAGCATTTTCCATTCAACAAACAGCGTAATGGCTTCAGGATCATAGCCATCCTCAATTGCTTGTAATGCTTGTAGTAAGACATCAAACGCAAATGGTTCTGGCTTCCCTTCTTCTACAACTCGCTCCACTAATTCCATAATATAGCTAGCATAAGCAGTAGCCATAATATCTTCACGAATATGGCGCATTGAATTCAAATGCTCTCCCTGTTGCAATGTCCCCATACCCGTATGATGTTGTACCATAAACATGCCATAGGTAAAGGGTTGCGTGACGGAAGCCAATCTACTAGAAGGTTTTTTTGCCCCTCGAGCCATCGTAGCCACTTTGCCAGCTTCTCGCGTTAGCAAAATAACTATCTTATTGGATTCACCATATGCGCGAACCTTTAATACAATACCCTCCCATTTATGAAGCATAATCCCCCTCCTTTCTTAAAAGAACTATCCATGAAAAGAGAGCTGCCCAAAATAATTTTGGACAGCTCAAAAATAAAACGATCAACTACTGCCAGATTTTGCGCTTACAAGAAGAAGTGAACCCAAACTGTCACGTCAAAATCTGGAGTCTATATCCTGATCCACCAGGCACTAAACACCTGCTGAAAAAACATATGTTCATCTCCCGAATAAGTGGGAGTCTTCTGTATCTGACGCTTCGCTTTCGATACAAATTAGGAAAAAAGCCTAGTATTCATCATCACGGAATCCGAAATCGCGTAAATGTGTAGATTTATTACGCCAATCCTTTTGAACCTTTACCCATAGCTCTAAATATACTTTAGACCCTAATAACATTTCGATATCCTTTCGGGCACGTGTCCCTACTTCTTTTAGCAAGGCTCCACGTTTTCCGATAACAATCCCTTTTTGTGAATCACGCTCCACAATAATTGTAGCCGCTACACGAATTTTATCATCATTTTCTTCATCACGACGAATTTTATCAATTACCACTGCGATCGAATGAGGAATTTCTTCACGTGTTAAATGCAGGACTTTTTCACGAATAAGTTCTGAAATAATAAATCGTTCTGGATGGTCTGTCACTTGATCTGCTGGGTAATACTGAGGTCCCTCTGGTAAATACTTCCCTAATGTCACTAATAAATTTTCTACATTATTGCCTTGTAGTGCTGAAATCGGTACAATCTCCGCAAAGTCATAGCGCTCTTTATAGCTCTCAATAATTCCTATTAGTTCATCTGGATGAATGGCATCAATTTTATTGATAACCAAAAAGACAGGCGTTGGATTTCCTGCTAGCATTTCTAGTATGAATTCATCGCCTTTACCGATTTTTTGCTCAGCATTGACCATAAACATAATAACGTCCACTTCACGCAATGTGTTTTTAGAAACCTTCAGCATGAAATCGCCTAGTTTATGTTTTGGCTTGTGGATACCTGGTGTATCTATAAAAATCATTTGGCTATCATCTGTTGTCAGTACGCCTTGTACTTTATTTCTTGTTGTTTGTGGCTTATCACTCATGATCGCAATTTTTTGGCCAATGACACGATTTAAAAATGTCGATTTGCCAACATTTGGACGACCAATGATGGAGATAAAGCCTGATTTATAGCCATTGTTAGTTTCCTGCATTCTCTAAATCCTCCGTCGTAAATGCAAACGGTAGTAATTCGCCCACTGACGTTACCGTCACATCACCTTTTAAATTCGTTAAATAAACAGGCATAGTTGGAGCACAAAACTCCATCATCACCTGACGACATGCTCCACATGGGGCACATGGCCCGTCCGTATCAGCTACAATGGCAATGGCTTCGAATTCGTAAGTCCCCTCTGACACTGCCTTAAAAAACGCTGTACGCTCAGCACAATTCGTCATACTATAGCCTGCATTTTCAATATTACAGCCGTGAATAACCTCTCCATCTTTCGTTAATAGAGCTGCCCCTACTTTAAATTTTGAATAAGGAACATAGGCTTTTTCACGCGCTTTTTTTGATTCCTCTAATAATGCTTGCATATCTATTGTCATCTATACTAATTCTCCCTCACATTTATGGTTTATTTTCATTTAGAAGACACTCATTTCCATTAAAACCATTTTGGCAGAAAGATGAGTAATCCGATTATAGCACTGAATAGCGCAAATACAAGCACTGCACCTGCCGCAATATCTTTTGCCTGCTTAGCAAGTGGGTGTATCTCTGGGGAAGCTAAATCGACAACCCGTTCGATCGCTGTATTCATCATTTCCAGCGCAAACATTAGTGCTATTAATAGTAGCACAATATACCATTCCATACGAGATAAACCTGTCCAATAACTAGCCAGTATAACAATGATTGCACTCAATATATGTGATTTTAAATTTTGTTCTTTACTTGCAGTTATGATGCCTTCAAACGCATAGCCAAAAGATCGCAAGTATTTGCGTAAATCCATCTAGTCTCGTCCTAAGCCAAAAGTTTGTAAAATCTCATCTTGCTTTGTAAACATCACTTTCTCTTCTTCTGGCTCCATATGGTCATAACCAAGTAAATGTAAAAAACCATGTACAGCTAAAAAGCCTAATTCTCGCTCAAAGGAATGATTATATTCCTCAGCCTGCTCTTTTGCACGGTCTGTCGAAATAATAATATCACCTAATACACGTGGCATCCCTTCAAAAGTTACTTCCATTTCCCCTTCCCCTAGCTCCTCTAGTGCAAAGGAAATGACATCAGTTGGCTGATCCTTACCACGATATTCACGATTAATATCTTGAATTGTCTCGTTCGTTACAAACGTCACTGAAACCTCTGTTTCTGGCTCAATGTTTTCTACACTTGCAGCATGCTGTAATAGCTTTTCAACAAGCTCCATATGTTGTGCTCCCACTTCATTTGTTTCATCCGTAAAATCAATTGTTAAAATCATAGATCCTCCTACTTATCTGCCTTTGGATATTCAATACGTGAATGGAAAATACCATTCAACGTTTCACAAAGTACTCTCTCTATACATTTTAACTCTTTTATTGAAATATCGCATTCATCAAACTGATTATCTTGTACGCGATCATCGATGATTGCTCGTACTAGCTTCTGAATTTTCTCTGCGTTTGGCTCTTTCATTGAACGTACCGCTGCCTCAACACTATCCGCAACACTTATAACAGCCGCTTCCTTTGTTTGTGGTTTAGGCCCTGGATATCGGAACTTTGCTTCATCAATGCTTTTTCCTTCTTCCTTCGCTTTAAATAAGAAGAATTTTAACAAACTTGTGCCATGATGTTGTAAAGCGATATCAATGATTTCCTGAGGCATTTTATAACGTTTTAACATGTTGGCACCATCTGTCGTATGAGCGATAATAATCTCTGCACTTGTTTCAGGTGGTAATGAATCATGCGGATTGATACCCGACATCTGATTTTCGATGAAAAAGGCTGGACGTTTAGTTTTACCAATATCATGATAATAACAGCCAACACGTGCTAATAAGCCATCCGCACCGATTTCTTCACAGGCAGCTTCTGCTAGATTCGCTACCATCACACTATGATGATATGTCCCTGGCGTTTCCATTAGTAATTTTTTTAATAATGGGTGATTGGGATTGGATAGCTCGATTAAACGTAAAGACGATAGTAAGCTAAATGCTGATTCAAAGAATGGTAAAAGCCCCATTGTCAATGCCCCTGAAAGCAAGGCAGACAACATCGCTGCTATTAAGTAAAATACTAATTCTGGTAAGCCATAGGATGATTGTGTCATTAATAAATAAAAGGCGATAAATGCCATGTTGACAAGAGAAATCACACCAACCGCATGTAAAATATGTGAGCGTTTTTCCACACTACGCAAAAAGAATAGGCTTGCAAACCCTCCGAATATGATATACAACGTAATTTCCATTTGCATAACAGATGAATAGCCTTCTTGGAAAATAACACCTGCTGAAGCAGCAGTCATGACTGTAACCAAAACAGCCGCTCGCTCATCTGCTAACAATCGTACAAGCATTGTAGCTAATGCCGTTGGGAATAGGAAGGCAATCGTCACATCAAAGCCACCAGAAACTAAACTAATAAATTCCATCAGCAGGATAGACAAACTATAAACAATCACTGTCACTAACAGTGCATTACGTTTTTTTCGTTCGTTAGCCTCCCAACGCTCAAATAAAATATACATAAACATCATTTGCAGTAGCGTTAAAATAATAAGCCCTGCAATAGGCTTTAAGGAGGCTTTATTACTAACCATCCCTAATAGCTCTAATTGTCTGAAAGCCTCATTGTCTATAATTTGGCCTTCCTGAACAATAATCTGGCCTTGTAAAATGCGTGTAGGCTCTACGCTTTCTTTGGCCTGCTGTTTTCGAATCTTCGTCTGTTCTTCGTTAATTGTTTCATTTTCAATAATGCTTGTACGTCCTATTAACACGACTGTATTGAATATTTTATCAGGGTACCCTCGTTGTCCACGAATCTTGGTCTCAAAATCATTTTGAGCAACAAAAACGTTCTCTGGTCGGATGGATTTTTGTAAATATTCCTCTACAAATTTGGATAATTGCGTACTTGTTCTTGTTAAATCTTCTTCACTTTGCACTAATAGACCTTCCAGCTGTGAATCTGTAAAAATTAACGGCATCTGGTCTTCGTCTATTGATTCAAATTTTTTGCGAAGCTGTGCAACTTGGTCGGCAATAGGAATAGGTTCCTTACTATTTGCAACATCCTTTTTCACTTCCAAAACATAATCAAATAATGATGTTACAATCGCTGCTCTTTGCTTGGCGACATCCTCCGAAAATTGATAGACCGAATCCACTGCATTGGCAGCTTTTTCTCTCTCTAGCTGTGTCTTATAAGTGTCTTCAATCGTTTTAGTAGATCGTACGGTTTCAGGCGCAAGCTGTAATGGTTTGAAATCATATGTAACTCCTTTAACATTGCCATACATAAATGCAAATTGTAGGCCGCCTGTTAAAATGAGAATGATGATAAGAAAGTAGCGAAAACCGATAAGCTCTGTAAATTTTCGAAGTTGTTTCTCCATCTGGCACCTCCTCTATCTACCTACTATCATACCAATTCAACATACATTTTTCTCGAAAAATGTATAAGAAAGCAAAAAACAGCTATGCATTTTCGCATAGCTGTCACATTTTTTTCCATATTTTGATTAATTTCGTAATTTAGATTTTTACTTGTTGTGCAGACTTCAAAACCTCGTTGCCCCTGTTGCTTCGCTTTCCGGGCAGACTTTAAACCCCGTTGCCCCTGCCGCTTCGCTTTCCAGGCAGATTTTAAAACCCTGTTGCCCCTGCCGCTTCACTTTCCGGGCAGATTTTAAAACCCTGTTGCCCCCTGCCGCTTCGCTTTCCGGGCAGACTTCAAAACCTCGTTGCCCCTGCCGCTTTGCTTTCCGGGCAGACTTTAAACCCCGTTTCCCCTGCTGCTTCGCTTTCCGGGCAGACTTTAAAACCTCGTTGCCCCTGTTGCTTCGCTTTCGGGGCAGACTTCAAAACCTCGTTGCCCCTGTTGCTTCGCTTTCCGGGCAGACTTCAAAACCCCGTTGCCCCTGCCGCTTCGCTTTCGGGGCAGACTTTAAAACCTCGTTGCCCCTGTCGCTTTGCTTTCGGGGCAGACTTTAGAATTGCTACGCAATTCTAAAGTTGCTGTTCTTCGTAGGCTTGGATGATTTTGGCAACGATTGGATGACGGACTACATCGCCTTGTTCTAATACTTGGAAATGGATAGATTTTACATACTTTAATGTACGTTCCGCTACAATCAAGCCAGATTCTGTATTTTTAGGTAAATCAATTTGCGTTTTATCCCCTGTAATGACCATTTTAGAACCAAAGCCTAGACGTGTTAGGAACATTTTCATTTGTTGATGGGTTGTATTTTGTGCTTCATCTAAAATAACGAAGGCATCATCTAATGTACGGCCACGCATATAGGCTAAAGGAGCGATTTCAATCGTTCCCCGTTCTATCAGCCGTTGTGTTTGTTCGGACCCATAGATGTCATTTAAAGCGTCGTAGAGAGGTCGTAGATATGGATCTACCTTTTCCTTCAAATCCCCTGGAAGGAAGCCTAGAGACTCTCCTGCTTCAACAGCAGGGCGAGTTAATATTATTCGCTTAACATGGCCATTTTTAAGTGCCTGTGTTGCCATGACTACCGCTAAATACGTTTTCCCAGTACCAGCTGGACCAATACCGAAAACAACGTCTTTATGACGGATTGCTTGTATGTATTCTCGTTGACCAATTGTTTTTGCACGAATCGGTTTGCCTTTCGTCGTGCGTGCTATTTCTTCATCATACAGTTCTGCAAAATATTCAATCGTTCCTTTTTGTGTCATTTCAATCGCAGTTGAGACATCACGTTGATCAATATTAATTCCTTTGCGAATGACCTTCAATAAAGCATGTAAAAGATAGGTTGCCTGTTCCTTAGCATTTTCTTCACCCGCCAGTTGAATTTGTTCACCACGCGTAATGATATGAACTTTGAGTGCTTCTTCAACTAATTTCATATTTGCATCGGAAATACCGAGTAGCATAACCGCTTCATTTGGATTATCCACCTGTAATACAGTTAACTGTTCTGACATAATCATTCTCCTTGTAGGCCTTGTATTGGACTTGCAATGTTTTCATTGACTAAAAATAGAACTTTCCCTTCAACTGTACCATTCCCCCACTTTGCCTGTAAAAGGTTTTCTTTCTTAATAATTGTTTTTGCAGGTAACGAACGCAATACTTTTTCATGCAATAAAGGAATCAACAATGACTCAATTTTCGATTCATCCAGCTCCACTTGCATGGTTTTCGTCTGTTGCTCCTCCACAATCGAAACATAGGGGGCTAGCCAATTCGGTAAATCCTTCTTTTGTACATAATCTACCTTTTCCTGATGTATACCCTTTACCAATACCCGCCATTGTTTTTGTTGCAACGTTTCCACCGTAATTTTTGTTGGAATTTTAAACGAACATTCAAGCCAATAATCTGCAAAAACCTCACCCTTTGCCCCAACAAAAACTTGATCTTTACCACTTTCTAATACACCACTAACGAGGACATCCCCCTCATAGGCTGTATCATTTACTGAAATTTTTCGCTCGCCATGTTGTATATTAAAGTGGGTAATGACACCACTTTTCGTGGCTACTATATGGGAGGCTAATTTGTCATTTGTTTGCTCTGTTTGTTTCGGTGATTCTTGTGGTCTCAGAATTACTCGTCCGCCGTGTTTATCAATATGCACCCATGATAACTCTCGGTGTTGCTCTAACAGCTTTTGTCGTATGACCGTATTTGAAGGTAATTTATTTTTAGATAGCGGGGTTTCTAGTTGAAAGGTATCTTGAAAGGTCTTGCCTAAACGCTGCTCCAGCTCTGGTGTCGCTGCTTCGATGTCCACTCGCCAAATGATTTGTGCACAGAGGATCGGAATAGCAATCATTAAGGCTAAGCCCAACAAAGTCCAAATTTGCGCTCGAAAAACTTGAAGCTCATCTGCATAAAAAACAGCCATTTTTAAACGAAAACGTCTTCGCACACGACGAATTTTTGGTAGATAATGCATCGTCGTTTCAAAGGAAACTTCTTGCTCACGAAAGACTACACGCTTTAATGGAACATGTTGAGCGTGCAATGCTTGAATAAAAGGATGAACATTTTCATGGCGCTTTATACGTATAATAATAGGCCGATTATTCCACATTTTAGCTCACACCCATATTCTTTGTCATTTTCATATGAAGTTCCTGTAGATTGTCAACAGATAGATGTAGCATCTCTTCTTTGAGCGCATTGATTGTCACTGAATCCGCATTGACAGTAATATGATAATCTGCATAGACAAACGAACAGGTCGTAGCATCTGCATGAATAAAACGGTAGGGTCCAATAATTTTTAATGATTCGTATTCTAACAACTCAAGTAGTGGCGTTAATTGAAATAATTTTTTCATAAAAAATGCCTCCTTCTTCGGCAATATATGCATCGAAAAAGGAGGACATGCTAGTTATTTTCTTTTTGATTTCGGTGGCCCTAATATTTCAGCCATCACGATTGCTTGCACAAGATCATTTTTAGATTGAGGTAGTTGTATAGTCGAATGAGTACCAACTGATTGCACTTCTTTTTTTCCAGCAGCTAAACGTCCTCGACTTTCTCGATTCGAAGTACGGCGAGGGACATCTGCTGGCGTGACTGCTGGGGCAATATAGCTCGGCATTTCCTTTTTCACTTGTTCTTCGACAAATTTTTTAGGCTCCTCGACTTTTTCATTTTCTGGAATCCAATCACCTATAAATTCTCGTGCAAAATCTTCAAAACTCTGTGCTTTCCCTGTACGATGTGGTGCTTTCTCCATAACTGGAGGCTCTGCCACTGTGTCTTTATTAAAAGGAGGCATCTGTTTCTGAGGCTTTTTATTTTTTGATTTTCCGAAAATAGAGCTGACTATGGCAATTATGGCAAAGAGTATTAACTGTTCCATATGTTAGTTCTGCTCCTTTCCGTTATTAAGCATTGGGTTCATTTTTTTCAGGCTTATCATTACTTACTTTTGAAATCGAGTCGCGCATTGCTGTATCCGCTTGGATATTACGATAGTTCATATAATCCATAATACCAAGATTACCAGAACGTAAGGCTTCAGCCATCGCTTGCGGTACTTCTGCCTCTGCTTCTACTACTTTCGCCTTCATCTCTTGAACACGTGCAATCATTTCTTGCTCATTTGCTACAGCCATGGCACGACGTTCCTCAGCTTTTGCTTGCGCAATGTTTTTATCCGCTTGTGCTTGTTCAATCTGTAATTCAGCACCGATATTTTTACCGATATCTACATCGGCAATATCAATGGACAAGATTTCAAAGGCTGTCCCTGAATCTAAACCTTTAGATAATACTGTTTGCGAAATCATATCTGGATTTTCTAAAACTTCTGTATGATGTGTCGCTGAACCGATAGTTGAAACAATCCCCTCACCAACACGAGCAATAACTGTTTCTTCACCAGCACCACCGACTAAACGCTCAATGTTGGCACGAACGGTAATACGAGCCTTTGCTTTTACTTCAATCCCATTCATTGCTACCCCTGAAATGAAAGGTGTTTCAATAACTTTTGGATTAACCGACATTTGAACAGCTTCTAATACATCACGCCCAGCTAAATCAATTGCTGCACAACGTTCAAACGACAGCTCAATATTGGCACGGTGAGCCGCAATTAAAGCATTCACTACACGGTCAACATTACCACCTGCTAAATAGTGACTCTCTAACTGATTAATCGTTACAGGTAAACCAGCTTTATGTGCTTTAATCAATGGATTAACAATTCGAGACGGGATTACACGACGTAAGCGCATCCCAATTAATGTGAAAATACTCACACGTACACCTGCTGCTAATGCAGAAATCCACAGTGCTACGGGTACAAAGGTAAAGAATACCGCAAGAACAATGAATAAAATAACTAGTCCGGCAATAGGACCAATCAAACCTAAATCAAGACCCATTTTCTATTCCTCCATCTCTTTATCTGTTTGTCTCACAACAATGCGTGAGCCTTCAACTTTAATAATTTCTACATGTTGGTTGGCATCGATATAGCCACCTTCCGATACAATATCAATGCGTTCACTACCCAGTACCATTGTTCCAGATGGACGTAATGGCGTAAGCGTTTTCCCTATTTTCCCTAACAGTTCTGTGCGATTCACATTAGATACATACCCTTCTTCTGTCGTGGTTGCATCCATTAACACAAGCCTGTTTAAGACATGCAGTTTTTTTCCGAAAAATTTCATCAGGATCACCATTCCTATCATCGCTATCACAAGCGCAATGAGAATTGCTACTATCATTTGCATCATATTTGCACCTGCCAGTATCAGACTTAGTACTATTAATACACCACCTAAAATACCAACAATACCACCAGGGACAAAAAACTCTGCAATTAAAAGGGCTAAACCAATAATAAATAACAACAATGTTTCATATCCCGCAAAGCCCGCAACCATATGTCCAAAGAAAAATAAACCAAGTGCTGATAAACCCATTATACCTGGAACGCCGAATCCTGGCGAATAAAGCTCCATTACAAGTCCTAAACTTGCGATAGACAATAAAATAGGTACAATGATGGGATTTGTAATAAAACGAGCCAATTTTTCAGAGAAGGTTGGTTCAATGGAAACTATATCACTACCATTTAGGTTAGTTACCTCTAAAAGCTCCTGAAAATTCTTAACCGTCCCCTCAGAGTACTTAACCTTTAATGCCTCTGAGGCTGATAAGGTTAACAAATTCTTACCGCCAGCACGGTATTCTGGTAGTTCATAGTTGGTATCTGCCATGGCTAATGCATACTTAGGGTCGCGACCTGACGTTTCTGCCGCTGCTTTCATTTGAGCAAGCCAAGCACTATTGGCCTTTAAGTCGGCTGCATTCCCTGCTGAATCGATAACTGCCGCTGCACCGATTGTTCCATTTGGAACCATGTAGATCTTTTCCGCATGTAAGGCTAAAAAAGCACCTGCTGAGTGTGCATCCTTATTAATATAAGCAATCGTTTTTAAGTCCGTTGCATCCATAAGCATGGCGATATCACTTGCCGCATTCACGAAACCGCCAGGCGTATTTATTTCTAAGATAATCGCCTCTGCCTTGTTTTCTTCAGCCTCTTTAAAAGCTCGTTCTAAAAATGCATGAAGTCCTCGCTCTACTTCATTATGAATCGGAACATGATAAACCTTATTACTGGCAAAAGCCGAAGTTAATGGAAACGCTAACAAAAAAGTCATCCATATCACTAGTAAATAGCCGAGGGTTCTCCGTTTTCGCATCTTTTTCCCTCCCTTCTAACATGCTTCTCCTCTGTATATACGGTCAATCATGCGAAAAGTTTCACAAATCTTAAAAATTTATTAATTTAATACATCATGATCTTGAATCAAAATTACCCACATCATGTGGGTTGTAAAAAAGCCGAATGAATCAATGTGATTTCATTCGGCTTTTTCATATGTACGTAAAGTTGAGCAATGTAAAATACCTGAAATTAATCAAAAATGAGATTAATTTCAGGTATAACTTTGTCTGCTCAGTGAATCATACAATTGCGTGTTATGAACGTAGGGATTTTTAATGGGAAATTAAATTACCACTTACGTTTACGTGCAGCTTCTGATTTCTTTTTACGTTTTACGCTAGGTTTTTCGTAGAACTCGCGCTTTCTAACTTCTTGAATTGTACCACTTTTTGATACAGTACGTTTGAAGCGGCGAAGAGCATCTTCAAGCGATTCGTTTTTGCGAACGACAGTTTTTGACATCTCTCTTTCCCTCCCTCCGAACACACGTCAATACACAATTAGGCAAATAACCTTCTGTTGTGTACTAAAAAATTATATCGTATTGTCTAATAATGGTCAATAGAAAGTATACGAAATTATCAAGTGAATTTTTGGTTTTATTTTTTCTCGCATTATTCATACACAATTCGCCCACAATAAAAATAATTACATTTTCTTAACAATTAGGGGGTTTACAAAAAATAGAATAAGGGCGTAGAATAATCACATTCTATTTCATATCGGCCAAATCTCAATTATTTGAGAACGGAGGAACCAATCTTTTGGGGTTAATTCTGCATTAGCAGAAGGGATGAGAAAGCTCTTTCGCCATCCTACCCGTCAGCTAACTTCGTCGGCTAAAGCGAAGGAGGTCGTTATTGACCACCATTATTAGCATGTTTTCTGCCCTTTTCATGCTTTTATCGTAGGTCTTTTTATTATGCCATTAAACAACTAGTTGTTTACTATACAGAATTGAGGAAAATGAAATGAACAATTTTAAAAGAGCATTAAACCCTCCCAAAGTTCTCGTATTGGGGTTTGCCCTCATTATTGCCATAGGGACGTTTTTTTTAACAATGCCATTTTCTACTGAGGATGGGAAGGGTTTGCCCTTTTTAGATGCCTTATTCACTGCTACTTCAGCTACTTGTGTCACAGGTTTAATTGTAGTTGATACAGGTGATACCTTCTCTATTTTTGGCGAAGTGGTTATTTTACTCTTGATCCAAATTGGCGGTTTAGGATTTATGACATTTGCCACATTATTATTTTTACTGCTTGGAAAGAAAATTTCATTAAAAGAGAGACTGCTGCTTAAAGAGGCCTTTAATAATATCTCTATTGCTGGACTTGTTCGATTAGTGAAAAGAATATTGCTCTTTACAGTATGTATTGAAATAATCGGCGGTCTTATTCTATCGATTCGTTTTTCTTTTAATATGCCAATTGGAAAGGCCCTTTATTTCGGATTTTTTCATGCCATCTCCAACTTCAACAACGCAGGCTTCGATTTAATGGGTGGTTTTAACGGGATGACTGCCTATGTTGATGATCCCTTTGTAGTTTTCACCATCTGTGCCCTTATTACAATCGGTGGATTAGGCTTTATTGTTATGAATGAATTATATGAATATCGTGTTACTAAAAGGCTTTCTGTCCATACAAAAATTGTCCTAGTAACTACTCTATTACTAACTATTAGTGGAACCATTTTGATATTTTTGTTTGAGTATGGCAACAAAAAAACACTTGGACCATTATCAGATTGGGGTAAAGTGTTAGGTTCCCTTTACCAAACGGTTACGCCAAGAACCGCGGGCTCCAATACACTGGCTATTGGAGACCTAACACATTCTACATTATTTTTAATGATACTTTTCATGTTTATTGGGGCAGGCTCTGGGTCGACTGCTGGAGGTATTAAAATAACAACTTTTGCTGTTTTAGTAGCCACTATGTGGTCACAAATTAGAGGAAAAGAAGATGTCGTTCTCTTTAAACGTAGAATTGTCACTGAAACTATTTTAAAGGCATTGACGGTTACAATGTCCGGTGGATTAATCGTTGTAGTCGTAACGATTATTCTTAGCATTACTGAACAACACCATAGTTTTATGATGTATTTATTTGAGGCTACTTCTGCATTTGGTACTGTTGGTCTTTCGATGGGTCTAACCCCTGAGCTAACACCTACTGGTCGTCTTCTTATTATTTTTACAATGTTCGCAGGAAGAGTTGGACCACTAACCATTGCTTTTGCCATTGCAAACCGAAGAAAAAAAGAGAGTTTCCACCACCCGAAAGGAAATATTATGATTGGATAACACAATGACAGGAGGTTCAAAAGGCTATGACCATTAAACAATACGCTGTTATTGGCTTAGGTAGATTCGGAACAAGCGTTGCGCGCAGATTGCATGAAGCTGGACAGGAAATTTTGGGAATTGACATAAATGAAGAAAGAGTAGAGGATGCGGAACCCTATGTGACTCACGCTGTAGTTGCAGATGCCACAGAAGAAAAAGCTTTAAAATCAATTGGCATTGGTAACTTCGATTGTGTCATCGTTGCGATTGGTAATGATATGCAGTCTAGTATTTTAACCGTCTCTTTATTAAAAGAGCTAGGGATCAAAAAAGTGATTGCAAAGGCACTAGGTAAAAGACATGGGCAAGTGTTAGATAAAGTGGGGGCCGATTGGATTATTTATCCAGAAAGAGATATGGGTGAACGTGTGGCTAATCAACTCCTATCCCCAAATATGTTGAATTATATCGAATTATCTAAGGAATACAGTATTGAAGAAATTATGATTCCTTCTAAAATGGCTGGACGAAACCTTCGTGATTTAGACTTGCGCGCAAGATATAACGTCAGTGTGATTGCGATTGTGCGAGAAGGAGAAATTATTATCTCTCCTTCTCCTGAGCAGATAATTGAAAAGGAAGATTTATTAGTAATGATTGGTCCTCGAAAAGATCTTACTTTATTCTCAAACATACAATAAACACAAAAAAGGCTGTGTCAAGTTCTAATTGATACAGCCTTTTTCGTCTTAAAAAACTTTCTTTTGATCTCGATCATCTTTTAAGATTTCAACAGCCTCTCTAAAACGCTGAGAGTGTACAATTTCTCGTTCACGTAAGAACTTCAAGCTATCATTTAAATCGGTGTCATCGGATAAATCAATAATCCATTGATATGTGGCGCGTGCTTTTTCTTCAGCTGCTATATCCTCATACAAATCTGCAATAGGATCACCCTTTGCCTGAATATAGGTTGCTGTAAACGGTACCCCTGAGGCATTTTGATAAAATAAAGCCCGATCATGATTCACATAATGATCACCTAAACCAGCCTCTTTAAGCATTTCTGGTGTCGCATCTTTTGTTAGCTTATAAATCATCGTGGCAATCATTTCTAAGTGTGAAAATTCTTCTGTTGCGATATCAGTTAATAATCCCACTACTTTATCGGGAATCGTATAGCGCTGATTCATGTAGCGAAGAGCTGCAGCCAGTTCCCCATCAGCCCCTCCATATTGCTCAATTAAAAACTTAGCAAGCATTGGATTACATGTACTAACTTTTACTGGATACTGGAGCTTCTTTTCATAATACCACAAAAATTCTTCCTCCTAATCTTTTGATTAGACTTGCCATGGCCATGGTGTATCAATCCAGTTAAAAGGATAATTCGAATAGCTTCTCCCAAAATTCATGAGTGGTCCATATTTTTGTTCAAAGTCAATTTTGAGCTTCATACTTTTCTCAGTATTTTCATTAAATTGCTGAATGGCGTCATAATCGTGTGGATGCGTGTCTAAATAGAGGTTTAATTCAACAATGACGAAATCGATTGCTTGTATTTCTTCTAACTGCTTATAAAATTCGGGCGGCATCTTTTTAGTCATTCTTCCTCCCTCCTTTTAGGGGGAAATGGGTATGGGCTAAATAACTGTGGCCATAGCGTACCTGCCATTAGCGCTTCTCTTGGGGTTTGGAATTGGGGTAGTCCAGGTGGTTGAAAACCCATATACAGTTGTGGGGGTGTGGCAAAATACTTTACTTCTATAGGCTTACAAGGGTCGAATGGGCTAATATAGGGCCTCCAAGACTTATACTGTGTAAACATGACATCCTCCTTTCAGTATTCACGTTCATCAGTGGAGTATATGTGAATAAAAAAATGATATGCTGATTAGACACAAAGAAGCCATAAGCTCCTACGAATAAACGTAAGAGCTTATGGCTTCTATAAAAAAGAAAAAATTAGTAGTTAGAATCAGCTATTAAGCCATTCATAATGGCTACACCAGAGCTTGCCCCAATACGAGTTGCACCAGCTTCCACCATTTTTTTCATGTCCTCTAAGCTACGAACGCCACCTGAAGCTTTTACACCAAGCTCAGGACCTACTGTTTTACGCATAAGCGCAATATCCTCTGCTGTTGCTCCACCAGTAGAAAAACCAGTAGATGTTTTCACATAGTCAGCACCTGCTGCTACAGCTAACTCACAAGCTTTCACTTTTTCTTCGTCTGTTAGTAAGCATGCTTCAATAATAACTTTTACAAGTGCGCTACCTTTAGCCGCTTCTACAACTGCTGCGATATCCGCTTGTACTAGTTCATCGTTTTTATCTTTTAACGCACCGATATTAATGACCATATCCACTTCTTTTGCACCGTTAGCGATAGCATCTTTTGCTTCAAATGCTTTGACTGCTGGTGTATTAGCACCAAGCGGGAAGCCAATAACCGTACAAACTACAACTTCTGTACCTTGTAATAATTCACTGCTGCGTTTAACCCAAGTTGGATTTACACAAACAGAAGCAAAGTTAAATTGTTTAGCTTCTGCACATAATTTTTCAATTTGTTCCTTTGTTGCCTCAGCCTTTAATAATGTATGATCAATCATACGTGCAAAATTTTGTTCCATTGTTGAACGCTCCTTCATTAAGCAAGATGTACGTACCTCTTCGAATCATACCACTTTTTCATGTTGCCGTCTAATATCTTTCTATATTATTGATTTGGTTGATTTTAATTCGCACTATGACATCGATATTAGAATTTATTTTAGCATTTTCCAAGAACAAAAAAGGATTGCCTACAGATGCTGGCAATCCTTTTCATATTAATTAACTGTTTCTAAAACGCGAACAAATTGTCCTTGTGAGTGTGGATAGCCTGCTTGTGTAATTTTTACTTTTACAAGCTGTCCAATGAGACTTTCTGGCCCTTCAAACACTATTTTTAAGTAATTGTCTGTATAGCCAGTTAGAAGTCCTTCTTCTTCAGTGCCATCATGGACAAATTCTTCAGGAATCACTTCTAATACTTGCTCTTCAAAACGAGATGCATATTCTTTTGCCAATTGATCATTTAAAGAAATAAGGCGATGTACACGCTCATTTTTAATATCTTCATCAATTTGATCCTCCATACGTGCAGCTGGCGTGCCTGTACGTGGAGAGAACGGGAAGACGTGTAGTTCAGAGAACTTATGATCACGAATAAAGTTGTACGTTTCCATAAACTCTTCCTCTGTCTCACCTGGGAAACCAACAATGACATCTGATGTGACAGCTAAATCAGGTAATGCTTCATGTAATTTCGTTAAACGTTCACCGAAAAATTCCATTGTATATTTACGACGCATACGTTTTAAAACCGTATCAGAACCTGATTGAATTGGAATGTGTAAATGGTTAACAACAATCTTTGATTCACGAAGAACTTCAATGACTTCATCTGTTAATTGACTAGCCTCAATAGATGAAATACGAAGGCGCTTTAAGCCTTTTACATTGGCTTCTAGATCACGCAGTAACTGTGCTAGATTATAATCTTTTAAGTCTTGTCCATAGCCACCCGTATGAATACCCGTTAAAACGATTTCTAGATAGCCAGCGTCAACTAGTTGCTGTGCTTGATGTAAAACTTCTTGAGGGTCACGAGAACGCATTAAGCCACGTGCCCATGGGATGATACAAAATGTACAGAAGTTGTTACAGCCTTCCTGTATTTTTAATGAAGCACGTGTACGGTCCGTAAATGCTGGTACATCTAGTTCCTCGTATACACGATTCTTCATAATATTACGTACGGCATTAATCGGTTGACGTTCTGCACGATATTGGTCAATATAGCCCAATAATTTCGTACGATCCTGTGTTCCTACAACAATATCAACGCCAGGAATCGCCATGATTTCTGCTGGGGATGTCTGCGCATAGCATCCCGTTACACAAATAACGGCATCAGGATTTTGTCGCACTGCACGACGAATCACCTGACGAGATTTCTTATCTCCAGTATTGGTAACTGTACAAGTATTAATGACATATACGTCTGCTTGATGATCAAATTCTGTACGATCATAGCCTTCTTCCTTGAACAGTTGCCAGATTGCTTCTGTTTCGTAATGATTTACTTTACAGCCAAGTGTGTGAAAAGCCACTTTTGACAAGGCTGAACACCTCTTTCATTCAAATTCATAGGATATGGCAGACAGTGCGTATAATGGCGCTGTTTCTGCTCGTAAAATTCTCGGTCCTAATGACATCGTTTGAGCACCTGCTTGTAATAGCGCTTCCGACTCTTGACGAGAAATGCCCCCCTCAGGACCAAATATTATAAGCATTGATTTCGACTTCTTATCATACACGTTTTTTAGCTTCTCCGCAAACCTTGTGCGTTTTTCTGCCTTTGCATCCTCTTCATCCGCAATAAAAACGGCGTCGAAATGATCTATTTGTTGTAACAGCTGTTTAAATGATATGGGTTCAAAAACTGTTGGAATATGCGTGCGATGGGCTTGTTCCGCAGCTTCCTTGGCAATTTTCTGTAATCTTTCTTGCTTTTTTGCCCCTTTTTTCTTGTCCCATTTTACAATGGAGCGTTCAGCTTCAAAGGGTAATAAAGCAAACATCCCAAGCTCTGTGGCTTTTTGGGTAATGAGCTCTAGCTTATCACCTTTTGGCAAACCACAAGCTACTGTTACTTGAATAGGTAGCTCTGATGAAGGGATTATTTGACCAGTCGCTTCAATGACGACCTCATCTCCTTCAAATCCTTCAATTGTGCATATATGCGCAATGTTTTGTGCTACAACTACAATTTTGTCGCCTTGTTTCATACGCATCACTCGCTCAATATGCCGAGCATCTTCGCCACTAATACGTGCATTCTCTATTGCTGTTTCAATAAAATAACGTTGCATGCCACACAGTCCTTTCTAGCAAGAAACGAAAACGCCAAATCACAAGCACACGGCTCACGATTTGGCGCTTCCTTAGTCAAGTTATAGTGGACGACGGGCAATAATGGCTACCCAATCTTCCATTAATAATACTTCTTCGATCACAAAGCCTGAAGCTTCTAGTGCTACTTTAACATCATCACGTTTTGCACCGATGATGCCCGAAGTGACATATAATCCACCTGGTTTTACAATTGTATACGCGTCGTCAGTGAAGGACATGATGATTTCAGCCAAAATATTAGCGACTACTACATCTGCTGGCTCTTTTACTGTATCCAATAAGTTGCCATGGAACACTGCTACCTTATCTTCCACTTTATTCAATTCAACATTTTCTCGTGCTGAACGTACCGCTACCTCATCTAAATCGAGCGCATGCACACTTTTGGCACCAAGTAATGCTGCACCAATAGACAATACGCCTGATCCTGTACCGATATCAACAACCGTATCCCCTTCTTTAATGACTTTTTCAAGTCCTTGTAAACACATCACCGTCGTTGGATGTGTGCCTGTACCAAAGGCCATACCAGGGTCTAATTCAATAATTAGTTCATCTGTTGAAACGGGTTTGTATTCCTCCCATGTTGGTACGATAGTAAAGCGTTCAGAAATCTTAACAGGATGGTAGTATTGCTTCCAGGCAGTTGCCCAATCTTCTTCATTAACTTCCACAATGGATACCACATTTTCACCAATATCAATGTTAAAGTTCGTTAAATTTGTGATAGCTGCTTTTATTTCTTCGACTGTTTCATTTAAAAAACTAGACTCGGATAAATAAGCTTTGACAATTACGCCATCTTTCGGAAAATCATCTTCATTTAGTGCATAAATTTCACCGTATTGATCTTCACGTGGCTTCGCAAACTCTGCAGAATCTTCGATGACAACACCACTTGCACCTGCTTCATGCAAAATATTCGAAATTGCTTCTACCGCATCATTTTTTGTATGAATGGATAATTCTGACCACTTCACGTAGCTCTTCAGCTCCTCTAATTATTCACCTTGGAATTTTTTCTTGATTTTATCGAATAGTGAACTCCCTTGTTCTTCAGGGATATCGCCACTAATTTCTGCAAATTCTCGTAGTAATTGTTTTTGTCTTTCCGTTAATTTTTCTGGTGTCATAACTTTTACTGTTACATACTGATTACCCATACCATAACCATGAACATTTTTTACACCTTTATCTTTTAGGCGGAATTGAGCACCCGACTGTGTTCCAGCTGGAATACGTAATTTTACTTTACCATGAACTGTTGGTACTTCAATTTCATCCCCAAGAGCTGCTTGAGGGAATGTTAATTTCAGCTCAAAGTAAATATCGTCTCCATCTCGTTCGAAATCCTTATGACCTTGAATGCGGAACATAATATATAAATCCCCTGCAGGTCCACCGTTTATACCTGGTTCACCTTGACCAGATACACGAATTTGTTGTCCATCATCCACACCAGCTGGAATCGTCACTTTAATTTTCTTACGTTTTTGGACTTTTCCTTCTCCACGACATGTCGAACATTTTTCTTTAATGATTTTACCTGTCCCATGACATGTTGAACATGTACGACGGTTCATCATACGACCAAATGGTGTATCTACTGCTTGATTGATTTGTCCAGCACCTTTACATGTTGAACATGTTTCAGGCTGCGTGCCTGGCTTTGCTCCTGAACCGTGACATGTTTCACACGTTTCATCTTTTGGGATTTCTATTTCTGTTTCTTTGCCAAAAATAGCTTCCTCAAATTGGATGTTCATACGATATTGCAGATCATCCCCTTTGCGTGGCGCATTTGGATCTTGACGGCGACCCCCACCGCCAAAGAATGAACTGAAAATATCCTCGAAGCCGCCAAAGCCGCTGCCTCCAAAGCCACCACCAAAACCAGCATTCGGGTCTTCATGACCAAATTGGTCGTAGCGTGCTTTTTTCTGGTCGTCACTTAAAACTTCATATGCTTCAGCGATTTCTTTGAATTTTTCATCTGCACCCGGCTCTTTATTAAGGTCAGGGTGATATTGTTTTGATAATTTACGGTATGCTTTTTTAATCTCATCTTTTGTAGCCGATTTTGTTAAACCAAGCACCTCGTAATAATCGCGTTTCTCCATGATTCACACTCCGCTCTGTTTGCATAAAATCTATTGTAACATGCAGTTAAAAAAACTGCCTCATTTTTTCGATTAAACATTCTATATGTTCCATAATAATGAAGATTCTCACTTCCTAGCAGCTAACGTATGCAATTACCCCATAAATGGTGCCATTTACGTGAAGTGACGTCACATCATGACAAAAGCCAAAGCCGCAAGCGGTCTTTGGCTTTTTCACTTAACTGTGTTACTTCTTATTTATCGTCTTTTACTTCTTCGAATTCAGCGTCTACAACACCATCATCTTTTTTACCAGCGCCAGTGTCTGCACCTGCATCGCCACCTTGAGCTGCTTGAGCAGCTGCTGCCGCTTGTTCGTAAACTTTCATCACTAGTGGCTGTAATACGCCTTCTAATTTTTCTTTAGCTGCTTTAATGCCTTCTAGCTCACCAGCTTCAAGTGTTTTTTTCAATTCATCACGAGCATCTTCAACAGATTTTTTCTCGTCTTCTGTAATTTGCTCACCTAGGTCAGCAATTGTTTTGTCCACTTGGAATACTAATTGGTCAGCTTCGTTACGAAGATCTGCTTCTTCTTTACGTTTAGCGTCTGCTTCAGCATTAGATTCTGCGTCTTTTACCATGCGTTCAATTTCTGCCTCTGATAAACCAGAATCAGATTGAATCACAATTGTTTGCTCTTTGTTTGTACCAAGATCTTTTGCTTTTACAGATACGATACCGTTTTTATCAATATCGAATGTTACTTCGATTTGAGGTACACCACGTGGTGCTGGTGGAATATCTGCTAATTGGAAGCGACCTAATGTTTTATTGTCAGCTGCCATTGAACGCTCACCTTGTAGAACATGAATATCTACTGCTGGTTGGTTATCAGCTGCTGTAGAGAATACTTGTGATTTTGAAGTAGGGATTGTCGTATTACGGTCAATTAATTTCGTGAACACGCCACCCATTGTTTCAATACCAAGTGAAAGCGGTGTTACGTCCAGTAATACAACGTCTTTTACATCACCTGTTAATACGCCACCTTGTACTGCAGCACCCATTGCAACAACTTCGTCAGGGTTTACACCACGGTGAGGCTCTTTACTTGTTTCTTTACGTACTGCTTCTTGTACTGCTGGAATACGTGTAGAACCACCAACTAAAATAACTTGGTCAATTTCAGAAGTAGAAAGACCCGCATCAGATAATGCTTGACGTACTGGACCTACTGTACGATTTACTAATGGTAAAGTAATTTCGTCAAATTTCGCACGAGTTAAAGAAATTTCTAAGTGTAATGGACCTGCTTCGCCAGCTGTAATGAATGGTAAAGAGATTTGTGTTGATGTTACACCAGATAAATCCTTTTTCGCTTTTTCAGCTGCATCTTTTAAACGTTGCATCGCCATTTTATCTTTTGATAAGTCAATGCCGTTTTCTTTTTTGAATTCAGCTACTAGATACTCGATAATTGCGTCATCGAAATCATCCCCACCTAGTTTGTTATCACCAGCTGTAGCTAATACTTCAAAGACACCGTCACCTAACTCAAGGATGGACACGTCAAACGTACCGCCACCAAGGTCAAATACTAATACTTTTTGATCTTGATCTTGTTTATCTAAACCATAAGCAAGTGCAGCAGCTGTTGGTTCGTTGATGATACGCTCTACTTCTAGACCTGCGATTTTACCAGCATCTTTTGTCGCTTGACGTTGTGCATCATTAAAGTAAGCAGGAACTGTAATAACTGCTTTTGTCACTTTTTCCCCTAAGTAGTCTTCTGCATAGCCTTTTAAGTATTGAAGAATCATAGCAGATACTTCTTGTGGTGTGTAGTCTTTATCTTCTACTGTTACTTTTTCAGCTGTACCCATTTTTGATTTAATAGAAATGATTGTGTTAGGATTTGTTACTGATTGACGTTTCGCTACTTCACCAACTTGGCGTTCTCCATTTTTAAATGCAACAACAGATGGTGTCGTACGGTTTCCTTCTGGATTTGGGATTACTTTTGGTTCTCCACCTTCAAGTACAGAAACGCAAGAGTTTGTTGTTCCTAAGTCAATACCAATAATTTTGCTCATTAAAATTTCCTCCTATTATGTCAACGCAAGGGATGCGTTTTCTAACTAATTTTAATTGACTAAATAGCGCAAAGACTATTCGTTCACAGATACCATTGTTGGGCGTAATACACGATCCTTTAGGATATACCCTTTTTGTAGCTCGCGTAAGACAACACCCGTCTCTTTTTCACTATCCTGTTCTTGCATAACAGCTTGGTGAATCGTTGGATCAAATTGCTCACCTTCAGCTTTAATCACTTGCAAACCTTCTTTTTCTGTCGCTTCAATTAAAGAGCGATATACCATTTCAATTCCTTTAATGATCGATACTGTCTCTTCAGAAGTTGTCTCAACTTGGAGCGCACGTTCAAAATTATCAAGGACTGGTAATAGATCAGTTAGTAAGCTTTGCGCGCGATACTTTTCAGCAGCCTCGCGATCTAACTGATTACGACGACGCATATTATCGAAGTCAGCACGTAAGCGTAGGTGACGATTTTCCTCGTCAGCCAGCTTTGCTTGTAGTTCAGCCAGCTTAGCCTCATACTGTTCTTCAATTGATAATTCTACTTCTTCCTGAACGTCTGTTTGCTCTACTGCCTCTGTTGTCGTTTCAGCTTGTACATCTTCTTGTACTAAACCTTTGTTTTCCGTTGTTTCCGTCACTTGAATCCTCCTCATTATCATTCACTACGATTCTTCGTAAACGCCTGTGTTAAATCCAAGCGCATTACGTCTAATAAAGCCACGACACGCTTATAGTCCATACGTGTTGGGCCGATAATAGCAATGGCTCCCTGTTGATCATCACCAATGGAATAGGTAGTGGTAATGACACTGCAATTTTCCATTTCTAGTTGTTTGTTTTCTGAGCCTATCCGAATATGAATACCTGATTCGTTCGGATGGAAAAGTGACTGCACTTGGCTAGTCGTCTCCATTAAGTCCAAAATCATGCGGACTTTATTTAAGTCATGGAATTCTGGTTGGTTGAACATATTCGTTTTCCCACCATAGAAAATTTTACTTTCCGAATTATGCATTGTTGCTGATACAAGTGCGCGAATAAAATCATCCGCTGATCGAACTTGTTGCTGTAACACGGCTAGCACTTCAGCTTCAAGGCTTTTATGGAGATCTTCTAATGACACACCCATGAGGCGGTCATTTAAGATATTCACCATTTTCTCTAAATCAGAAGCGGTAAAATCAGGCGGTAAATTAAACATGCGATTTTCTACATGCCCATTATTCGTCACGATAATTGCTACTGCTGTGTCGCTAGAAAGAGGTACAATCGAAAATCGTTTAACACGATGCCTTTGGACATCAGGTCCTAAAAGTATGGAAGTATACGATGTCAGCTCTGATAGAATGTTGGCTGACTTTCGGATAATATGCTCTACTTCTACTAGTCGATCATTAAAAATTGATTGAATTTGTTGGATGTCCTTGGAATTAATACCTTGAGGACTCAACAAATGATCTACATAAAATCTGTAACCCTTTTCCGAAGGCACTCGACCAGAGGAGGTATGCGTTTTTTCTAAAAAGCCTAATTCCTCTAAATCCGCCATTTCGTTTCGAATAGTGGCTGGACTAAATGTAATCCCTTGTTTTTTGGAGATTTGGCGAGAACCTACCGGCTGCGCAGACACAATAAAGTCGTCTACAATGACTTGCAATATCTGTAACTGCCGATTTGTTAGCATGATTATCACCTCTGTTAGCACTCGACTAAGAGGAGTGCTAATACTATTATTAAGTTATCAAATCCCACATTTTATGTCAACGATATCGCTCAATCTTCTAGCAAAAATTGTTGAAATACTTCATTGCCCACAAAACGTCCTTTTCTAGTCAAGCGCACACCCGCCTCATCTTGTTCTAAAAGACCTGTTGACACTAATTCTTTTATTACAGCATCATAATGGGCAGACATTGGTGCTTTAAATTTCTCTTCATATATAGTGTGCATAACACCCTCTGTTTTTCGTAGCCCTAAAAACATTTGTTCTTCTCTCTTCTCCGCTTGTGATACTTCATGTGCATGGACAATAGGTAACTCACTCGCAAAAACAGCTTCCATATATTTTTTTAATGGACCATGATTGGAATAGCGTATACCTGCTAGATACCCATGGGCCCCTGCACCAAACCCAGCATACTCATCATTATCCCAATAAATCTTGTTATGCTCTGAATGAAACCCAGGCTTTGCAAAATTGCTAATTTCGTATTGTTGAAGCCCATGTGTGGCCATTTGCTGCATCAGCACCTCATACATATCTGCTTCTAGATCTTCTGTCGGTAAATACAGTTTCCCTTTTGCGTATTGATTATAAAAAATCGTTTTGGGCTCTACAATAAGAGAATAAGCAGAGAAATGTGGCAAATCAAGAGCAAAAGCTTTGTCTAATGAATCCTTCCATTGAGCCATTGTTTGTCCAGGCAAACCATACATTAAATCAATGCTAATATTTTGGAAGCCAATTTTTCTAGCCAAAGCGATTGTTTCATAGACATGTTCATTACTATGAGTGCGTCCAATCTTCTGTAGCAGCCCTTGGTCAAAGGATTGAACACCCATGCTTAAACGATTGACGCCCCCCTCAAACAGCACCTGCAATTTGGCCGCGGACAATTCATCTGGATTTGCCTCTGATGTAAATTCTGTCACACTATTCATTGGAATATACGTTTGTATATACGTTAGTAGCTTGTCCAATTGCTCAGGTGATAAAGCAGTCGGTGTCCCGCCACCAAGAAAAATTGTCTCGATGTTACGGAAATTTTCAGGATATTTTTCTGTTGCCAGAGCCATTTCTTTTCCAAGCGCTTCTATATATTCATCCACTGGTTGATTTTTAAAATAAAATTTATTGAAATCACAATAATTACAAATTTGATGACAGAAAGGAATATGAATGTAAACACCTCGTGCCATAGCAATCCCTTCTTTCGCGTTAAGTCTTTTCCATTTCTACATTATAACGAATCAATAGAAGGAACGCTATGAAACCATTCAAGTGAGCTTACACATTTTTTTCCCACTTGTTTTTCTACAAACAACAAACTAGTATGCCAAAGAAATTTCTCTAGCCTACTAGTTAACAAGTGTTTTTTATAAAGATATTATCGAAATATATCTTATGCTTTTATCCCATTGAATAACGTCTCTATAATGAGCGTTGCTGCCGATTTTTTTGCAATAGTTCCTTCTTGAACTTGCTGCCACGTTGTAAACAGTAAAGAATAAAGTACATTTAGCATCCATTCACCATCCATATCCTGTCGCAAATAGCCTTTAGACTGCAATGATTTTATTGTGCGTCGAACAGGCTCTTTCAACTGATCCTCAGCCGCCAATAATTCTGCATTATAATTTAAAGAGCATTCATGCGCCAAAAAATAGATTTTATCTCCTAAAGGAATCAAAGCTTCAACAAGTTCAGGAATATATGCTTCATCCGTTTCTTCCGCAGCTATTTCACTCATTGTTTCGCCTACAACCTGGACAGCCCTAAAACTGAGTTGAAGCATTAATTGCTCTCTATTGTCAATATAACGGTGTAGAGTGGCAATACCTACACCAGCATAACTAGCAATATCATTTAAAGAGGCAGTTGGATTTTCCACAAGGAGTTCTGTCGCTGCATCTAAAATAGCGTTAAGTCTTGCTTCTTTGGTTGCTGATCTAGAATTCTTCATCAACTATCACTTCTTTCTAATCCTAAAATGAACTAGATAGTTTTTACTATCATTTGCTACAATTGTAGTCTACAGAGGGTACGATTTCAACTTTCCATAAATTTTCATTAGAGATAGAAATAAGCTACTCTTTCTTAGAATTTGCCTATTAAAAGAGTAGCTATTGATGTATTAAACTATTTTATTGTTCATTTTGGACCCATACATCCTTCACATATCTTCCTTTTTGTTGAAGTTGATTGATCCATACCTTTGCATCTTCTTCCCTTACCCCTTTTACTCTAATGTAGGCAAACAGTAACGCACTTTCAACATCTGGCGCCATTTTACTACCATCTCCACAAAGGAAAATTTGTCCTTCACCTTCCATCATTTGAATAATAGTAGCGGAATGTTGGGTCATTAAATGCTGGACATACGTTTTGGGTGTCCCTTCTTTACGTGAAAAAGCAGTATGGAGCGTTACAATCCCTTCTTTTTCATATTGTTCAAGCTCCTTGCGATAGATAAAATCAGTATTATCTCTACAACCAGAATATAGATGTGCCTCACCCAATACTACTCCTTGTTGTTTCAGTACCGAGCGGGCTTGTAAAAATCCTCTAAACGGAGCGATCCCAGTCCCTGGTCCCACCATTATTAACGGGGTAATAGGATCTTCGGGAAGATGAAAACCAGAATCATTGGCACGGATAAACATGACAATTTCATCGCCAGTATGACTTTGAGCTAAATAATTTGAGGCCACCCCACGATACTCTCCTTGCCCACTCCAGGCAGGTTCATGTAAAACACCAACAGTGATACTCAGCTGTTCAGAATTCACTTGGGGTGAACTGGATATAGAATAATATCTAGGTTTTAAGGCTGGAAGTAATGCTAAAAATCTTTCGAATGGGAAAGCACAAGCTTGATACTTTTCAAGTAAATCTAGCATGGAAATCCGTTTCTTTAATATCTCATTCTTATACACTTCTTCCTCTAATAAAGCCTCTAGTTCACGTTTATGTGGAGGACATTCTGTAAATGCTGCCAGTTGGCGGATTTGCAGTCGGGTTGCAGGGTTCTGAATGTCAACACTGTGCGAAAGTACCTCATACAATCTTACTGGGTGACCTAATGGAAGATGAGTGTGTTCACTTATAGCAGTGATGATCACTTGATCATTGTCATTGAGTCCAAAACGCCGTAGCACACGCTGCACTTTGGCTCTACTATTCCTGGGTAATACGCCCAAATGATCACCCTCTTGATATGTTATACCTTTAGGTAAAGCTATCTCGATATGGCGTGTACTACGTCTACTTTCCATACTTTGCAGTTCTTCATTTTTTACTACAGTTGCCAATGCAGCACCGTGCATGAAAGCTAAAGAAGTTGTCACTTCATCGCGAATTATTTGAATTGAAATATTCTCTTGTTTTGGAAGCACATTTTCATGAATTGTTAAGGAGTAAATCATTTTTAGATCCAACCATAATTGAGCCCGCCAATCTTCCCACGTCTTCTCAAAATCTCCACTTGCATCAGCCTCACCACGTTTGGAAATTCTTGTGGCTCCTTTTAAAGAGAACTGTTCATCAAGGAGTCTTGGAATTTTTTGATACGTCGTATTCCAATTTCGATCCCCATAACCAAAAACTGCAAAGTTAATGCCTTGAAGAGCCGTTGAATCAAGTTGATCTAACCATGCGAGAAACTTACGTGCATTTCTTGGAGGCTGCCCATTATAAGAAGAACTAATAATTAATACCGCTCCTTCTTTCGGTAAATTACCACAATAATCATCAAGGGCAGCTACTTCTCCTTGAATACCATACAAACTAGCTTCATCTGCTAATTGTTGTGCAGCACCCTTTGCTGTTCCTAAATCGGAGCCATACAACACTAATAATGGATACTTAGATTTTATTTCTGGATTGATCCCTAAATAATTCGACTTCTTTTCTTTGTAAGAAACAGTATGATCGTAATTTTGCTGTTGGCCACTAGATAGCTTTATTTGGCGGTGACGTGGTTTCACTTGTATTTTAAAATCATCTGGTTTTATCGTTAATGTTTGCTGTATTTTTAATTGATAATTAGTAAAATCGATTAGGTCGAAATGTTGAAGGATCATGCCTAAGACTAATGTGGCTTCGTGTAAAGCAAATTGCATTCCAATGCATGCACGCTGACCATTACCAAATGGTTTAAAGGCATGTAACGGTACTTTGCTCGAATCTTCAAAACGTTCAGGTCGAAATAAATTTGCATCTTCTCCCCAAGCATCTTTATCTCGATGGAGCTGCGGTAAAAGAATGTCTACATTTTCCCCTTTTCTGATTGGATACTGTCCGCCAATTACTGTGTCTTCTTTAGCATAGAGTGTAAACCCTGGAGCAGTTGGCCATAAACGCAATGACTCATTTAAAATCATACGAATATAAGTTAACTTTAATACTTCCTCATATTTCGGCACATCACCCGTAATGACCTGATCCACTTCTTCATAGGCCCTTTTTAATACGTCTGGATGCTTCAACAAAAAATAAAGCGCAAAGGATAGTAGGCCACTTGTCGTTTCGTGACCAGCTATGAGGAAGGTAATGATCTGATAACGAATATTTTCATCATCCAGCGTCTCCCCTGTTTCAGGATCTCGTTGATGCAGCATGCGGGCAAGTAAATCGACCTCATCTTGCTTTCCACTTGCTTTACGTTCTTTAATAATGGCATCTACTAATGAAAACATTGTTTGAATATCTTCTTGAAACTGCCGTCTTTTTCCAATCATTAAAAACTCTTGGATTTTTAAGCGCGAGCTTTTCATCATCGCTTCATTTAATGCACGAACCATACTCATAATAAAAGGACTAAGTGTTTCTTTATAAAAGCTATTAAAACGATAATTAAATCCGCTTAGCCCTATGGTGTCTAACGTAAGGCGTGTCATATCATCTGGAACATCGATCTCTTCTTGAGGATTTAATCTGGCCCATTTTTGTATAAGCTGCGTAGCAATATCGGTCATCATATCATGATAGCCTTTCATCGCTTGCTTACTAAAAGTCGGAAGCAATATATTGTGCGCCTTCCGCCAGTTCGGTTCAGTCGTTCTACTAGTAAATAAGCCGTCACCACCGAAAGCACGGACATTTTCAAGCTCATTATAAATTTGTTTATCAAAACGCGTGACATCACAAACTTCAGCTACTAATTCGTGTCCTGAAATCACTAAACCTGAATAACCCGGTATCTCTAAACGGTAAATAGGTCCATACGTTTCAGCTAACTTACAAAGTGAGAGTGTAGGTTGTTCTTTATCAATTAAAGGTAAATTTCCGAGTGGACCAAACATTTTTGGGCGTGGAACATATCCTGTGATTATCATCATAAACCCCTTCTTTCCCCATTTATCAGATTGATAGATTTCACTATCAATTGATAAAATATTATATCATCCACTTAATGTATTCAACATTTTATGGAATATGAAAAGGATAAAATGGATTTTTTTATGAACAAAATGTGAATAGAGTTGAAAAAGAGAAAGACAAAAAAACCCGATTTTCCCCAAATAGTTAAGGGTAAAATCGAGCACTTGAAATAAGGTAATTCATGTATAACAAATGATTCCTACTACTATACCTAAAAGCACCAATAAGTAAGGCTGTATTTCCCATCGAATTAAACACCATAAAAAGACAGCGACTATGAAAATATCTAACGTGCTGAGGATGGTTTGTGTCACAATGGGATGAATAAAAGCTGCAGCTAGTATACCAACGACCGCCGCATTGGCGCCTGCCATCGCACCTCTAAGTCGAGCAATACGACTTAGGCTAATCCAAAATGGTAGCGCCCCGATCACTAGCAAAAATGCTGGTAGAAATATCGCGAAAGTAGCAATAATCGCCCCTGGGACGCCAGCAATGACCATACCGATATACGCAGCAAATGTAAATAAAGGTCCCGGAACTGCCTGTGTCATACCGTAGCCAGCTAGAAAATCGGAGGTACTTATTTGACCACTCTGAACAAATTGTGTTTCTAGTAAAGGTAAAACAACGTGACCGCCACCAAATACTAAGGCACCTGCAAGATAAAACTTCTCCATCATGGCGATCCATTCATGTTGCCATAAAGCGCTTATTATAGGTAAACCTAGGAGTAACATGAAAAAAAGCGCTAGTAAAACAATGCCGGTGGTTTTTGAAATAGGTATATAAACCAATGTTGACGTATTACCCTCGTCGTCATTTTTTAGCAGTTGAAAACCTAAAAACGCAGCTATCAATATTGCTGCGATTTGTGCAAATGGATGTATCCATGTTAACACTGTTATCAATGTCAATAAAGCAATCGACCAATGCCATTTTGTCGAGAGTATTTTTTTGCTCATATCAAAAATAGCATGGGCAACAATCGCCACTGCTACTAACTTCAAACCATGAATCCAATCCATCTTAAGCTCTGTATATATGGAGAAATAGGCAAAAAGGATAAGTATCAACACAGAGGGTAAAGTAAAACCAAGAAATGATAGAAAGCTTCCTAATACTCCGCCTCTAAGTAAACCAACCCCCATCCCCACCTGACTGGATGCAGGACCAGGCAAAAATTGACTTAACATAACGAGTTGACCATAATCATGTGTGGAAAGCCATTTGCGCTTCTGTACATATTCCTGTTGAAAATAACCGAGATGAGCTGTTGGCCCCCCGAACGAGGTGCAGCCCAATTTTAAAGCAACGAAAAAAATCTCCCATAGCGTTCGCAAACTCTCCACTACTTTCCATATCTTTTCTTTCATCTTACACGGAAAGGAGATTTTTTCAGATTAAGAGTTTGTAAAATTTACTTACCCATTAATCTTTCTTTATTTTTATCGCCGAACCCACTTTCTTGCCCTCTTTATTGATTGGAATTAATGTATAATTTCTTTCTGTTAGATACAGTGCATCTACACGGCTCCCCCACCTTGTACCCTCTTTATTTAATGGATAGGGTGTTGCAAAGGTCCATGATTGTCCTGCTTTTGATTGGATTTTAAAGTGTAATGCCTCATTGACAACACTTTGTTCAGCATGAAAATAAATGGTTGTCGAAATGGGTGTGGAGACTATTTTGTCAATCGTTATTTCCTGCTGATCGACATGCTTCACTTTTTTATCAATGGAAAAGATTTCACGATCCTCTTGTAATTGCTCTTGAGAAGCATCTACCTGAAATTCCCACGGCTTATCAATTGGTGTTTCCACATTCCAATCTTTATAACGAATAACTAATTCTAAATGCTCATCTGTCGGAAAATCATCCATTTTAATGCTATTGTATATCGTATAGACGTTGGCAGACTTTGCAATGGACTGGCCTCCATTACGAACCATATAATCTTGACCATTGACGAGTATTTGTGGAAAGAAAAATACTTGATAATCTGGCGAAAATTCTTTTACAGGTTCGTATGTTGCATTCAGTAAAATTTGATTGTCATCTATTATCACTTCATTTAATGTTAACCGCCCTAAGCTATTGTTAGCTGTTTCCCCTACCACTGTTTTATAGGCTTCAAAATCCACATCCTGATCCCACCATAAATACAGTACCAATCCACTAGCAACCATTAATAAAAGGATCACAACAATAAGCCATTTCTTACTTCTCCGATTTTCCTTATCCAAATCCACAACTCGAAGTATATCATTGGACAACAGTACACCTCATTTTTATAAAAATCGTTATGATTCATTGTAGTGCTCAATAAAGCATTATATAACCTTGATTACAAGCTAGGCCGAAGATTCATTATGTATAAAAGGAATATTACATCCCTTTATGTAGATGACGAACTTTATTGACTTCCTGCATTAAATGGTCCACAAAGAGATCATCCCTTACTAGCCACGCTTGATTGTTTCGTTTTAAATACCACTCCGCTTCATTATAGCTTGCAAAGGTTTGTGGCAGTGGCGTGTTATTTTTTTCAATTATCCAGTCAACCTCATCGTTTGAATAGAGCCTAAACATTTCATCTTGCTGATTTTTATAGTAAGTTCCAAATGTAGATCCCTTTACGTTATAACGATTTCTTTTTGCATCCTCTGGAATAGGCTCTATATGGAATGTGTCCACCACAAACTGCTTGTAAGCTTCCACCGTTAATGAGCAGCCAGCAGCCTTTTGATGCCCACCTCCGCCATATGTGGCAGCAATAGCTGACACATCGATATGATCATGGACTGTTCGAAAGGATATTTTTTTACTGCCCATATTGATCATCGCAATATAATCAAGATGCGTATTTTCCTTTCCCAATTCATTGCCAAGCTCAGAAAGATAGGATTCTGCATAGACAACCCCAGCATAGAAATCGCCCAAATTGGTTTGAATAAGTTCACGTTTCTTACGCCGAATGTAACGCTCTGTTTTTTCTTCTTCCATGCTTAAAATTTTCTTTTCAAATTCATCAAAGTCAAAATGATCACTTATTTTTAAACGTTCAAGCATTTTCTCTTCAAACTCTTCAATAGACACTAGAAAAAACAGTGCATTTAATCTTTGCGCTTGAAAATTCCCGTTCTTTTCCCATTCCCATGTATCGTATTGTCTTACTAACTCTACAAATTCTGAAATGGCTTCTGTTTTTTCTAATAGTCCATGGGTCACCAGGTATTGATAAAATAAAGATGTAGCTGACGTTAAAAAGCCTTGCTCATCCTCAACTACTACCTTTCCCCATTCATATTGATTTAAATGGAGTGCTGTCTTATGATGATCCAGCAATTGCACATTACCAGTCGCCTGATAATAATCATGAATCCTTTTTTCATTCGCTTCATTTGGAGAAAGATCTGTAATAAACAAAAATGTTTTCTGTTGGTCGTTCTCCAAAAAGAATTCGATTTCGCGATCAAGTGCTGTAATGGAGTTGTAGCGTATCTTTACCTTATCGTTAAAAGCAAGCTTGGCTAAAATTCCACACCCTACTCCGTCTAAATCATTATGTGTTAATAATTTATACATGTTTTCACCTCCACTGTAGTATGGTTATTTTTTTGGTGTTCAAACAGCTAATGACGATCAAGAAGTAACAACATTGATATTGTATTCGAGATAACATACATTAAAACCATATATCCTTTATGGTGAGAGAGGAGACAGTGAATGAAAAGGAAACTAGCTTATATCAGCATCGGACTTATCTTAATCTTTACTTTAGCATTTTCAGCCTATAAATTAATGAATGCTCGTGACTTTCAATTGTTTGGTCCTATTACGTCTCGGGTGGATACTCAGGAAAAGGTCGTTGCATTGACATTTGATGACGGACCAACTGACAATACTGGCGCTATTTTATCGTTACTAGACGACTACCAAGTAAAAGCCACTTTTTTTCTAATTGGACAGGACATTGAGCAACATCCAGAAGAAGCTAAAAAAATAGTGGAGGCAGGACATCAACTAGGTAATCATACGTATTCGCATAAACGTATGGTCTTAAAAAGCCCTTCCTTTATTAAAAATGAAATAGAAAAAACGGATGCCCTTATTGCCAATACCGGCTATCAAGAAACACCCGTTGTAAGACCACCATATGGTAAAAAGTTGATTGGCTTTCCCTATTACTTAAATAAACATCAACGCGAGACCATTACATGGAACCTAGAGCCTGATACCTTCTTTACAAAGGCAGCGGATAAAATAAATTATGTAAAAGAAACTATTCAACCAGGCTCCATCATTTTAATGCACCCTATGTATGATCAAACTGACAATGAACTACAGGCAATAGAAGGAATTCTTCAATCCCTTACAGATGAGGGCTATACATTCGTCACGGTAGATGAGCTTCTCAACTATTCCGAATGATACACGCCGCTAAGAATCTGCACCTCCTTTTGTGCAGATTCTTACTATATAAAAAGCAGCAGTTCTTCCCACTTTTTATATAGTCTTATCATTATAATTTGTATAACTTTCTCACTCTCTTCAAATTTTGCTTTCCACATCGCATAAAGCCTACTACTCCATAATTAAAACAATACAGTTATATAATGTCATTAGATGTTTAATTTTTCAGAAATGTCTATAAATATTTTTTCAGTAAAATATAATCACCATCTCTGCTAAAATATGCTATTATACCTTTAGTATAATGTCCTATTTTTATTTAGGTAAAAATAGAGGAAATATGAACTATAAAAGGATGATGAATATGCAAAATATCCAACAATTATTCCAGAGCGAAGATGGAAATATCCAACAAAGAGAGAATTTTTTATCCCTATTAGAGAAAATTGTTTCCTCATTAGATGAATTAAAGAATCCAAATAAGACAACTCTTGGCCCAATAAAAGAACGATCTGCTAATTTTTATCAAGAGCTTATACAAGAACATCAAGTGCCAACAACTGGTATTGGGCTAGAACAAGTTGTAAAAGAATTGACACATTTAATGCAAGGACATCCTTATCATACACGTAACTTTGTTACCAATGTTTTACCAATGGCAAGTATTCCTGGTGTGTTAGGCCAGTTTACGAATGCGCTATTGAATGGCAATAATTTATGGGATGTTTATGGTCCTGCTGCCGCTGAGTGTGAGGTTAAAGTAGTAGCCATGATGTCTAAATTAGTAGGCTATGATTATACAAAAAGCTTTGGCTATACAACATGGGGTGGACAAGGTGCCGTTTTCAGTGGACTTCGTCTTGCCATTGCAAAACAATTCCCTCAAGCAAAAGAAGATGGTGTTCCTAATAATTTATATTGCTTTGCTTCAGAGAATGCCCATTACAGTCTTTTAAAATCGGTAGAAGCAGTAGGGATTGGTAGTAAACACTTAGTGCGTGTAAAAGCAGGCAAAGATCACTCGATGGATGTGGAAGACTTACGTGCACGTATGACAGAAGTCATCGAAAATGGCGGCATTCCCGTCTATGTAGTAGCGACAACAGGTGCAACTGATCAATTTGGTATTGATGATGTACAAGCCATCAAAGAAGTCACAACAACGCTTGAAAAGAAATACAACTTACAACCAGTACATATTCATGCTGATTCGGCTTTAGGTGGTTTTTATGCCTTCTTCAATGATTATGATTTTAATAAAAATCCACTCCAATTCGAGGTGGAGGTTTTACAAGGTTTAGTACAAATCCATGAACGTATGCAACATCTAGCCATTGCAGATAGCCTGTGCTTTGACTTCCAAAAGCTTGGACAAACACCTTATTTAACTAGCCTATTCTTAATTAAGGAAGGTAAAAGTTTACAGCTACTGGATATTGAAGACTTTGATACGCCATATGTCGGCAATCGTGGTTATGGCTCTTATCATACTGGTTATACATTAGAATGCTCTCGTATGGGTAGCTCCATCGCTATTTTTGCTGCATTGCAGGCGTTTGGTAAAGAAGGCTATCAACAACTATTAGCTAATTATGTACGGGTGAATTTAGCATTCCGTGCACAATTAACTGAGAAAACCCCTATGCTACAGGTAGTTAATGAAGCCAATATTGGGCCAGTCACAGCGTTTCGTTTATATCCAGACGGCATGAATTGGCAAGCTGAACAGGCTGGTCATTATACACAAGACCAAATTGAACACATAAACGGCATGAACGCTTCATTTTTTGAAATTATCGGAGAAGGTCGAGACGAAGTATTCTATGGTGACACAACGCGTGTCTGCACGGTTAGCACGAGTGATACAACACAACAGGTTCCGGTTGCAGCGGCAAAATTCTTCTCCATTTCACCTTATACGGAGACAGACCATATCCCTAATATGATTCATTTCTTACAGCAAAAGCTTAAAGTACTGGAGGCGTCACACATTGCGTATCGTCACTAAATTTAAGAGTTCTTTACTCTATAAATATATTGCTAGTTTCACTATTCCAATAGCGATTATTTCCTTGCTCTTTAGTGTTGTGTTATTTGCAGTTTCTTACCGCATTATTGACAATTTTGTTATTAAACAATTCGAATCTACTTTAGAGATTACATCGAATACGATTTTTGAAGATATTGAGAAAAATGATGTAAAAGCAGCGGATAACGGTAGCCCTGACAAATATAAAAAACTTTTAGATCAATTGAATGCTACGGTTAAAAAATATGATGTCGAAAACGCCTATGTCCTTTCTAAAGCAAATGGTAAAGAGCATATCATCGCTCTAAGTAATACCGACAATCATCAGCAAGATTATGTATTTAGTAAAGAAATGCATGAAGCCGTAGCCACTGGCACCACTCAAACGAGTGATATTTACAAGGATGAATACGGTATCCATAAGTCCATTTTTATCCCTTTTAAAGATACGGATATTATTTTCGGTTTAGATATGGATGCTTCCTTCATTTCTAAGCTACAAACGGAAACACTTTGGATTTGTATTATTTTAACGATTGTCTTTGTGATTTTTGGTATAATCGTTGCTTACTTTATTAGTGTGGGCATTACGAAGCCAATCAAAAAAATGACGCGCTATGTTGGTCAAGTTGCACAGGGTGATTTAGCTGTCGAACCACTTCAAATAAAAGGTTCCAATGAAATTGCCCAGCTTTCATCAGGCATTGAAAATATGACGGAAGATTTGCGTTCATTAATTAAACAAATCGCCCAAAACGCTGAACAAGTAGCCGCAATGTCGGAGGAATTAACAGCAAGCTCCGAACAAACAAGTGCATCCATTCAGCAAATTACCTCTTCTATGCAAGAGGTGGCAGCGGGTTCTGAGAAGCAAACCTCTTCGATTGAGGAAGTGGAAAATCATATTACAACCATTTCAAGCAAAATGTCAGAGGTTGTGACAAGTGTAACTGATGTTACAGATAAGGCATTCCAAGCATCTGCTATATCAGAAAAAGGCAATACAACGATCCAAGATGCAACTGAAAAAATGGCCGTGACATCCCAAGCCATCCAAGAATCAGCAACTGTCGTAGAACGATTAAGCACGTACACAAATGAAATTGGTGATATTGTGACATTGATTACGCAAATTACGGATCAAACCAATTTACTTGCTTTAAATGCTTCGATTGAGGCAGCGCGTGCAGGCGAACACGGTAAAGGCTTTGCAGTTGTAGCGGAGGAAGTGCGTAAGTTAGCTGATCAATCATTAGAGGCAACAAACAGTATTCGTACTCGAATTGAAACGATTAAAGAAGAATCTGCACAAGCCGTCAAATCTATGGCTATCAGTAGCAGTAATCTTGCCGAAAGCTCAACAACTTTCAATGCATCTGGAGAGGCATTTGCTGATATCTATTCCCAAGTCACTGCACTGACGAGAGAAATGGACCATGTCAAAAACGTGATGTCCAATATCAATGAAGGTGTTAGCAGTATCGCTAGTTCTGTTGAACAAGTTGGCGTTGTAGCTGTACAAGCTTCGGGCAATATTCAAAACGTAGCAGCTGCCTCTGAGGAACAATCCGCAAGTATCGAAGAAATAACTGCTTCTTCTAATAACTTAGCTGAAATGGCTCAACAACTCCACAATATCATTCAAAAATTCAAGTTATAAAATGAACAAATCCGCAATGCCATAATCGGGCATTGCGGATTTCTTTGTGTGATTTTAAAATATAGAATTATACTGCAAAACTTTAAAAAGCTCCTAACAAAATGGTAGAAGATTAGGCAATAATGCTTTTCACAACTTTTGAAATAACGGCACCTTCAGCTTGACCTGTAAGCAATGGTTTAGCAATTTTCATGGCTTCGCCCATGTTCATTCCTTTTTCAACACCCGCTGCCACTAATTTCTCTGCAATTTCTTCTTCTGATAATTGCTTTGGTAAAAAAGATTTCAAAAGTGTCAATTTGGCTTCCTCTTTTTCAATCAGGTCTGCTCGCCCAGCCGTTTGTGCACCTTCTAAAGCCTGATTCGTTTGTTTGACCTCACGATTAATAATGGCCATTTCTTCCTCAGGTGTCAATGTCTCTCCCTTTTCTTTTTCAGCAGAATCTAATGCTGACTTTAAAAGAGATAATACACCCTTCGCTAAAGTATCTTTCTCTCTCATTGCCGTTTTTAATTGTTCAAATACTTCTGTTTTTAACAATGATCTCACTCCTTCTAACCGTCTATATCAGAAAAATTATAGCATAAAAATCATGAAGGATTACAGTTCATTGCATTTCTGCTAATTTTACTTTGTAATGTAGCATTCCTTGTAGCTCGCCTTGATAAGAAAAAACCCCTTGCTGAATTAATTGGCGCAGACGATATTCAATCCATTCAACCTCTCTCAATTCTTCCATATGACCCAGTACCTCTCCAATTAACCTAGCTGCAACTTGATAGTGGACTTCCTCTTGCTCTTCCTGTAAACGTCTAGCACAGGCAATAATAAAGTCATCCTCTCTATCTTCATTGTTATTGCCCCAAAGTTCATGATATTGCCAGGTGTGTATGCAATGGTAATCATCCATTAACAAATTTAAACCTTCTTTGCATAAGGACTCCCGCAATGCTTTTTTTAATGGCCGTCCTTGAGATTGTTCATAAAAATAAAGTAAATTCTCTGTGCTGACCTCTCCAGTGGATCTTGGATAATTATCCTCTGCTAACTGTGGTAAAGTATACAACTCATGAAATAACTGAAAAGTGTCTAATACATAGATATCATTTATTTTTTGTTCGAGCATCGCCAAAACCAGTCGAAGGCCTATTTGTTCATGAGCATTTTGACAAGTCCAAATCATTATTTCCTGATGAGGTGGTATATTTTTTATTTTCTCTACAGCTGCCTTCATCTCTCGCTCAAAAATGATCAATCCGTCATCATCCATTACATAACGCTCTTCCAACCATTGAAAACGAGCTTCAATCCCGCCCCATGTATGTACATCTTTCAAAGGACCAACAGAAAAATTACCTGGCATAACAATGATTTCCTCGGTCTTAGCATAGTCAGTATGACGAAAGGCTGCTTTCAAGCTCCCCCCAGGTGAATGACCGAATACAATATGAACCGTTTGTACCTTTGATAGATCCCGCTCCTCAGCTTGCTGTAATAAAAACTGCAGCATGCTGTCCCTTGACTGTTCATTTATTAAAGTTAAAAGAAGCATCGTCTTCGCATCAGCTTCACTCAATTGTTGTATCGACTTTTTTAATTGGTTGATCTTCTCCATATTCTGTACTCCTTTATATAAAAACAGCTAATCTTATCATACCTTTTAATACCTCTAATTACCAATTTAGTAATTTTATAAAATTATATGTTACTACTATTGCAAGTGTTTTTTTTTGGTCGGAGCGGGGGATTGCTTACTTTGAGCGGCTTTCTTACTTTTTGGAGCGGGGCTTCACTTCTTTTGAGCGGCTCTCTCTTTTTGGAGCGGGGCTTCGCTTCTTTTGAGCGCCTTTCTTACTTTTTAGAGCAGTTCTTCGCTTCTTTTGAGCGGCCCTCTCTCTTTTTGGAGCGGGGCTTCACTTCTTTTGAGCGGCTTTCTCTCTTTTGGAGCGGGGCCTCGCTTCTTTTGAGCGCCTTTCTTACTTTTTGGAGCGGGGCTTCGCTTCTTTTGAGCGCCTTTCTTACTTTTCGGAGCGGGCTTCACTTCTTTTGAGCGGCTCTCTCTCTTTTTGGAGCAGGTCTTCACTTCTTTTGAGCGGCTTTCTTACTTTTTGGAGCGGGGCTTCACTTCTTTTGAGCGACTTTCTTACTTTTTGGAGCAGGTCTTCACTTCTTTTGAGCGACTTTCTTACTTTTTGGAGCGGGGGCTCACTTCTTTTGAGCGGCTCCCTCTCTTTTTGGAGCGGGGCTTCACTTCTTTTGAGCGCCTTTCTTACTTTTCGGAGCGGGGCTCGCTTCTTTGGAGCAGCTTTCTCTCTTTTTCGAGCGGGGCTTCGCTTCTTTTGAGCGGCTCTCTCTCTTTTTGGAGCGAGGGCTTGCTTTCTAAGCAGGTTCTCTCTTTTGGAGCGGGGCTTCACTTCTTTTGAGCGGCTTTCTCTCTTTTTGGAGCGGGGCTTCGCTTCTTTTGACCGCCTTTCTCCTTTTTTGGAGCGGGGCTTCACTTCTTTTGAGCGCCTTTCTTACTTTTCGGAGCGGGGCTCGCTTCTTTGGAGCAGCTCTCTCTCTTTTGGAGCGGGGCTTCACTTCTTTTGAGCGCCTTTCTTACTTTTCGGAGCGGGGCCTCACTTCTTTTGAGCGGCTTTCTCTCTTTTTGGAGCGGGTATTCACTTCTTTTGAGCGGCTACCTCTCTTTTTGGAGCGGGGCTTTGCTTCTTTTGAGCGGCTACCTCTCTTTTTGGAGCGGGGCTTTGCTTCTTTTGAGCGGCTACCTCTCTTTTTGGAGCGGGGCTTCGCTTCTTTTGAGCGCCTTTCTTACTTTTTTGGAGCGGGGGCTCGCTTTCTAAGCAGGTTCTCACTTTTGGAGCGGGGTTTCTCTCTCTTTGAACGGTTACCCCTTCACAACTAAAGAAAACATCCACTTCCTTATAAAAAAACATACTACCAGTAGCAGCTCATCCATAGTGGACCTACTACAGTAGTATGTTACTTAGTCAACGTTCGTTAAAAATACTTTTCCTTTTTTAGACCTCTCAACAGCATCGATTGCCTTATGAATGTCCAGTAATGGATAATGGGCATGTACTTTCATCATTTTTAGTGAACCATTATGTACAAGATTTACAAGATGTTGCATCGTTTGTTGCCATTTTTCTATTGACGTCTGATGTTGCCAATGACGCAAATGGAACATCCTCGCTTGTACCTTTGCTTCCTTCACAATGTTTGTCCAATTTACCTGAATACCCGACAAAAGACCAATGGCTAAAAAAATTCCACCGGGCTTTACGCAGAACGCAAGTTGATTGCCAGCCTCTCCTCCAATGGAATCAATTGCTGCATCTGCCCCCTTACCATTTGTTAATGCCATAACGGTTTCATAGAGTGGCATTCGAGAGGTATCGATGACAAAAGTTGCACCAAGTTGCTGTAATTCTTCAGTATGCTGATTACTGCGTGTCACTGCAATAAGTTGAAATCCTAGCAATTTCGCAAGTTGAGCATAGAGATGTCCAATGGCTGAGCCACATGCATTTACTAATAAAACATCGTTTGATTGTAAATGGAGAACCTCTGAACAAGTTACGAAAGCTGTGATCGGATTAATATACATTTGCGCTGCAGTAAAATCATCCATTGTGGCAGGAATAGACACTGCAAAATCAGCTTGAGTTTTCACTATTTCCTGCCAAGTTCCCTCTCCCCGTAATGGTAATACGCGCTGGCCAATAAGCTTGGGTGAAACAAGTGGTCCAACATCTTCAATAATTCCTACGCCTTCATAGCCAGGCACTGTTGGTAAAGTGATTCTATGAGCATATTTCCCCCATATCGGTATTAAATCTGAGGGATTGATTGGTCTTGCTAGCATGCGAACAAGAATTTCTTGACCTTGTGGAGGTGCAATGGTTTTATTCTCTAGCCTTACCACCTCTTGCGGATTTCCAAATTCATAAATTTTTAAGCATTTTGCTTTCAACGATTCTAGCTCCTTTATTCATTACGTATAAAACAACATCATACCAGGAGCATTTATTTCACGTTCCTTAAATCCAAGCTTCTGATAGAAAGGTTGTTTACCTTCAGCACAAAATAATTGAACCCATTTTATATTTTCTTTCTGACATTGCTCTAAAAGAGTATCCATCACCATAGTGCCAACTCCTTTTCGCTGATAATCAGGGTGCACCATCACATCACAGATAAAGGTTTGATAGATACCATCAGAAATAATACGTCCATATCCAATTAGATTGTCGTCATCATAAATAGACGTACTGAACCAGCTATTGCAAATAGCCTTGTATAATTGTTCATACGTATACAGCCCTTTTGCATTCCAGCCCGTTGTTTGGTGCAATGCTTTATACGACTCTATCGTCGGATTTGTTTCTTTGATTACATACATCTAATACCACTCCTCATTTTGAATAAATATACAAAATAAAGCATATTTAATCAATAATAAGTTTATGATGTTAGAGTTGGACAAGGGTTAGTTGACCTTTTTCATCCATATTTAATTGTAAAGCTTCATCTAGTTCAATACAAATCGGGCTGATTACCGCTTTCTTATCAGAAAAATACCAAAGACGTTCACTCGGCCCTAATAGTATATTGGCTCCGTCTTCATAGTTGCCCAGAAAATTAAGACCATCTAGTTGGATTTTCTTGTTTGCTATAGGCTTTATAGCATATTTTTTTAACTGTTCAGCTATTGCTAGAATGTCATCTGTCGTTAAATTGATTTCCCCAATATGTAACACTTGCTCAGTAGAAAAATAGGCTGCATCATGTTTTGAATTTATTTCTTGTCTTGCAATAAACTCCACTATATTGCCTTCAGGATCGTAAAAATAACATGAATAAGCTTTTAAAAATTCAAAATAGACTTCATCCTGCCCCTCTGAATCCAGCAAACCTACATGCTCCTTTGCCCAAATTTTTGCCTGTTGAAATAAGTTGCTAGGAATATTTAATGCAAAATGATACTGCTTTGGAATATAAGAATAAATCTTTTCAAATGTTATCCTACTTTCACCCACGGCTATTGTAAAATGGTCAGCTGTTCTTTCTAGCAAAGCAAAGCCTAACAAATCAACATAAAACTGCTCCATTTTTTGCACATCGTGAACATATAATTTTACCTTCGTAATCTTCATTTTTAAGCACCCCTTTACACTCCCTACTATACAAGCAGCTGATAAGAATAGCTTCATGCGAAAGAATGAAATTCAATGTAGAACGATTCAAGCAGCTCTCGGTCTCCCCTGCTATTTGGTTGCGAAATCACGAGGAATTCTACATCTTCCTGTGAATCGTTTTGCATTGGTTGTTGTAAACGCGGAGGAAATTCAATTCCCTCGTGTTGTTTCTAATGTTCTATTAATTTTCATCCTTTCTTCATTTCATATTACAACTATTTATAAGTATTTTTACCTCTTTTTTAAATATTTTTACCTATGTTTACCTTGTAAGTAAAAAGAACTAAACTTTAAATATCCCTTCCCGATATATCTTCTATAAATTAGACAGTCTATTTTTTATCTTTAGTATGAAAGGGAGCTATTTATGAAGTCGATCAAACAAAAAATCATTAGTATATCATTGATTTTATTTGCATTACCTTCTTTTATTATTGGATACATTGGATATAGCCAATCAAAGGAACACCTTACAAACTCAGGTGAAATTACCTTGAAAAATAGTGTAGAAATGACCATTCGCATGATCGATAGCTTGAATAAGGAAGTTGAAAAAGGAAGAATGACGCTTGAAGAAGCACAAGAGCAAGCAAAAGTTGCTTTAATCGGTTCAAGAAAGTCTGATGGCACACGAGAAATTGAAAACCCTGTGGATCTAGGAGAAAATGGTTATTTTTTCGTTTTAGATAAACAAGGGCTTGAAGTAGCAAGTCCTCTTTTTGAAAATGAAAACACATGGGATATGGAAGATGCAAAAGGTAAGCTTTACATCCAGAATATCATCCAGCATTCACAATCGGAGGGCACCTTTACAACATATTATTGGCAGCACCCAACAAATGAAGAAAAAATCGAAGAAAAGATTGCTTATAGTAAAATGGAACCTGATTGGGGTTGGATCATTGTTGCTACAACCTATACAATGGATTTCTATAAACCTGTTGATTCCATACTTTATACCATGCTGATGACAATAGGTATTTTTTTAATCATTGGTACCATTATCACCCTATTATTTTCAAAGCATTTGGCATCACCCATCAAAACTATTGCAATCCAACTTAGCGAGATTGCAGAAGGAAATCTTCAAATTGACACTATAAATGTCAACAGAAAGGATGAAATTGGTCAATTAAACAATTCATTAATTCAACTAAAAGGAAATCTTGCTACAATGATTAGCAACATTGTAAATGTCTCTAAACAGGTGACCGTTCAAAGTGAAGAAATGACATATACCGCTGAGGAAGTTGGAATAGGTTCAAGACAAATCGCTCTTACAATGAACGACCTTTCCAATGGTGTCGAAGAGCAAGCACATTCTTCCACATCATTGCTGGAACAAATAAGTGCGTTCTCTAAAACCATACATGTTGTTGCAACAGAAGGGGACAACATTAAAGATCAATCTCAAAAAATGTTGACCATCACCAATGAGGGAAACCAACATATGACTTCCTCCATTGAACAGATGACAATTATTGATAGGCAAATTAAAAATTCTTTAGAAATGGTACAAGGACTTGATCGTAAGGCTAATCAAATTACGGAGCTTGTGAACGTTATTAAGGATATTTCCGAACAAACGAATTTACTCGCTCTAAATGCTGCCATTGAAGCAGCGAGAGCTGGTGAACATGGTCGGGGTTTTGCGGTTGTAGCAGGTGAAGTACGGAAGCTAGCAGATCAGGTTAATTTCTCCATCACGAATATTACCTCTATTGTGATAGATATTCAATCAGCGTCCAAGCAAGTTGTCGCAACATTAGAGGATAGCTATCAAAAAGTAGCATTTGGTACGCACCAAATTGATGTAATGGGTGGGGCCTTCCATCATCTAAAAGAGATAATTGAAGCCATTAGTATCAAAGTAGATTCAATGGCGAACTCCATGACGGCTGTTTTAGAGAATACGCACGTTATTAACGCTTCAATTGATACGATTGCCGCTGTATCGGAAGAAACGGCGGCTGGAATTGAACAAGTGACTGCCACAACTGAACAATCTAGCAGTTCCATGGAAAGTGTGGAGGTTAGTGCAAAATTATTAAAAGAGCAAGCGACTACATTAAATGACTTAGTACAACAATTTAAACTTTAGCTGTCCAAAGGAATCACGTCTATGTTCGTGATTCCTTTTGATTTTCCTCATCCAATAAATTCCGCTAAGCTGATTTTCTTTTTTTGAAAATCTGCACGGATATGCTGTAACTCGGCCTCTAACTTTAAGGCACCTGCTTCAATTCCCCTATAAATTACTAGTGGGGGCTGCTCTAAAGCCTTTCTCGCTTGTGAATAATCATAAGATAATAATTTTTTTAGCAACAATAATGTCTTTAGCTTATCTTTTCCTTCCCCAGTAATAGTTAGTTCATAGTACGCTACAGAACTTTCTACTGGCAGCATATCCTCTAAACCAGGTGGAATCAGTACACTTTCAAGGAATAAAATTAGATTGTCATAAGCCATTGAGAAATGCCAACTGCCTGTCCCATGAGTAGCGGTAAAAATAGCTGTATCACCTCTTGTTAAATCCAGACAATAGGGATCGCCTTCATCTGTAGCGATGACTAAATAATCATGTGGCCAATCCACAATCGCCTCATCTGTCACTGGATTATAATTATAGCCATCCTGCCCACGTATTAAATCTCTTGCTCCATAGATCTTTAGATTAATATAATCACCTGTAGCCCATGTGACCCTTTCAATGACATAATGTCTCAAAAAATAAACATACTCTGCTGGCAATGACCATCCACTATCCATAAAATGGCTAATATCCTCTTCGGCTTGATGATGAAAAACCATTGGATAGGCTGATTCCCGCTCTTGAAACTCTTCGATAAAATCACGCATTTGCTCTAATACTGCATCGAGTTTCTTTTGTAAATCTTTCAATGGGATTTCCTCCTTTTAGTTGCCAAATGTCTTTCTTTGCATTTTAACACATTCCATCATTAACCAATTAAGGGGAACATGTTATAATCATAAAAATAGACTGGTAGTATGCATAACGGGCACAAAAATAACGGATGGGAGCGATCTGTCATGTCACAACATACGAATGAACAGACAATACAGCAAGCCAACACGGAATTTTTGAAAGCACTTCGCTATTTGGATTATGGCAAGGTAACACAAGGGGAACAATGTCTCAAACAAGCCACCCATTTAGCAAATCTGGTGGATGACCATCTCACATTTATTCGAGCCGCCATTTGCTATGGAGAGTTGCTATGGCATGCTGAAAAATATGATGCCTCCGATCATTGGTTACAGCTTGCACTAGATCGATTGCCCACAGTACAGCAAGATATAAATGGTTTACTAGATGTGGATGTGCAACGAGCTCGATCCCTACTAAACCATAGACGACACCCATCATAAGGAGCAAGCAATCATGAAATTACTTATTAGACGTCCAAACCAATCGGACATCCAGGCGTTACACCAATTCTTTTCTCTTGTCATTCAAGATACTTTTGCAAAAGAAGGCATTGCCGAGCTAGTGGACGATCAACAGCATGAATGGAAAACGAAAAAACAGTATGTAGCAATGGATTTAGAGAGCCAGGGCGAAAAAAGATTTTTCTGGTTAGCTTTGAGCGAAGAAACCGATGAAATAATAGGCACTATCGAATATGGTGAAGCCAACGAAATCATCCAACAAACGATCAAAGAAGATCTATCCCAATGTCCAGAAATCGGTACCATATTTGTTCATCCGAACTATCAAAATCGTGGTATTGGCACCATGCTATTAGAGAAAATGCTAATGACGTTAAAAAATCGAAGGGTTCTTGGTTTTTGTTTAGATAGTGGGTATAAACAAGCCCAAATCATCTGGCAGAAAAAATTTGGCCAGCCAGATTTTGTCCTTGAAAACTATTGGGGAACAAATAATCACCATATGATTTGGAAACGAACATTGCCATTTCGACTAAAGGAGTAAAAAATGTCCTATCAGATTCTACCAGAACTACATGTAAACAGATTTTATGTCAATAACATGCTCTATGCATACAATGTAAAACACTTTCCAAAAGATTTATAAGGTCGATATTAGGAAATACACACACTAATGGTAGACGAAAAGCTTTATAGTTTAGGGCATGGATCTAACCATTGATAACAATTGAACAAATTGCAATGGATACTCAGTGTGATTTCATTAAAGTTGACACAATTAGCTTTCAAGCGTTAACATTTTATGAAAATCATCATTATGAAATATATGGGACTCTTGATCGCGTGGGAAGAGGCTTTAAACATTATTAAAAAAAAGACATTAGGATAGATTTTAAATAAACCATTACGATGGGTCAGTATCTTTATTGGTAAGTAATAAAGAGATTATTAATGCCAATACTTATTATGTTTGGAGGGAAATGAAATGTTAAAATTCATTGATGATTTAGCCGGTGCGGTTTTCGATGTTTTTATGTTGTTTTGTTATTTCTTTGCAGGCGTAATAATTGTAGGAGTCCCCATTTTTTTATTGGCTAAGTTTTTTCTATTGTTTTACTAAATTCCAAAAACAGGTGTCACTAAAAAAGGAATCACTCAAAATAGTGATTCCTTTTTTTGGTTGGTTGCTGGCAATCAATAGTACTATGATAAACTTTTGGAATTATTTCGTTACCACTTCCATGTGCAATTATGAATGGAACATAATATTCTGTTCATACACAGCAGAAAAGTTACCATTTCTTTCATCAACAATTCTTCTATACGTTATCTAAAAAGACGCATAAATTAAGGGGTCACTACCATACCGAACTCATTTTACTCAAGCTGCCTAAGGAAATAACCATGTCTAACTTTTAGGGGTCACTTCAATTATGGAGTGGTCTTTTTACGAATTATTAAAGCTTTCGTTTGCCATCCATGTAACGCAAAATCAACACTACATCCCAAAAATGCAATATTTTTTTACGTTCTTTCATTGGAGTTTAACAACACCTCTTTCTTTATGTACGGCTGTCTGAAAAACAAAAATAGCGGTAATGCCAATGATAAACCAACTGTAAACAAAGTTAATAGACATATCCACTTTTCTTTAATGTTATATTTTCTTGACTCATTGAACATAAAGATTATAAAAACAAAGCATGAAATAAAAAAGTCAACAGCGAAGAAGGTGGATATTGAGTTTGTAAATAATAAATCTATTAATAACCCTAAATCAAATCCGTTTTCTTTCAAGAATTTCACCAAAAAATAATACGGAAATACTGTGCCGATAATCGCAAATAATAAGTACACTTTTCTCATTTAAAATTAATTCCCCTCTCTATGATTTTCACAAATATTATACTTCTTAATGAAACTCTTTTAGTTTAATAATACCTATAAATAATTAATTTTAATAAATATTTCCATTTGTCATTCCAGCCAATTTTCTAACTAGGGTTTATCATGCACTATTGATTGTGGATGGCTATCACGTTCATTCAACCAGTTATAGAAAGGTACTGGACGTTCATTAGCAGGAGTTTCTTCTATAGACAGGGATTTACTTTGCTTCATATTAGAACGCTCGACAGCCTTGTTATATGCGCCTGTGAATACGGCTCTTAATGTGCTTGTAACTGTCAGAATACCCTCTTTAATATCCATAGCGATTTTAAATAGCACGTTCTTAGCTTTTATAAATTCATCCAAAGAATTTACTTGTGCAGCGAATACAACCTTGTGTAGTTCTTGCTAGATTTGTTGAAAATGAATGAACTACTAAAGATGAAACAGCGAAAGCTGATAAAATCTTCTTTGATACCATAATAAATGCTTTTTTTCTTTTTATTCTTAATATGCTAATTAATTACATCTTAACATTTAAGATATTAATATAAAAACTATATATTTCAAGAGAATATTGTAAAATTATTTCTAATACTGAGAAAAGGTGGATTGATTATGAATTCAATATATAAACCATTAATTTTAGCGGTGGTAGTAGGGTTATACGTATATATAGCCAGTAAAAGTGAAAATAATCTGATACTAAATTTTGTCATACTTTATATTATAATTACAATAGTTTATTTATTATTTAGAAAAATTGAAAAGAAAAGAAAAAGAGTAAGGAGAAGATAACTTAATTAAAAGTAGGAGATTCGAGACTCTGTGAAAACTGAAAAAAAGCAGCTGATAGTAGCCAAAACAAAAAATGCCCAGGTACTCAATAAAAACGAGTATCTCGGCATTATTATTAACTATGCTAATTGAAAGTGGACAACCCACAAAAACTGTTCAGAAAAGATTAGGACACAGCAGATCCGCAATTACTGAAGACCGCTATGTCCATTTAACACAGAAGATGGCAAGAGATGCTGCCGATATTTTTAATTCCATCGCTAAAGATTTATAAATTGCTGGCACAATTTAAATGCGGTGCAAATCGGTGACAATCTCCACCCAACTGATACAAAATAATTTGATTAAACCCTTATAAACGCTGTTACATCAATGTTACTTCGAATCATCCATCTTCAGCACAGCCATGAATGCCTCTTGAGGGACTTCGACTGAGCCTACTTGTTTCATACGTTTTTTACCTTCTTTTTGTTTATCAAGAAGTTTTCGTTTACGAGAAATATCTCCACCGTAACATTTCGCTAATACGTTTTTACGGATGGCTTTAATTGTTGAACGTGCCACGATTTTTTGTCCAACTGCTGCTTGAATTGGTACTTCAAATTGTTGACGTGGGATTAATTCTTTTAATTTTTCTACGATGATTTTGCCACGATCATAGGCAAAATCACGGTGTACGATGAAGCTTAATGCATCGACTTGCTCACCATTTAGTAAAATATCCATCTTCACTAATTTCGATGGCTGGTAACCAATAAGTTCATAGTCGAATGATGCATAGCCCTTTGTATTTGATTTTAAATAGTCAAAGAAATCATAGACAATTTCGGATAATGGCATTTCATAAATAATACTTACACGTGATGTATCAATATAGTCCATCGTCATGAAATTACCACGCTTCATTTGACAAAGTTCCATAACCGCTCCCACATAATCATTTGGTACCATGATTGTTGCTTTCACATAGGGTTCCTCAACACGATCAATTTTTTGCGGGTCGGGCATAAAGGATGGATTATCGACTTTAAGTTCAGAACCATCTGTCATATGGACCTTGTAAATTACGGAAGGTGCTGTTGTAATTAAGTCGATATTAAATTCACGCTCAATACGCTCTTGAATAATTTCCATATGTAGTAATCCTAAGAATCCACAGCGGAAACCAAAACCAAGTGCTTGCGATGTCTCTGGCTCATATTGTAGAGCAGAGTCATTTAACTCTAGCTTTTCTAACGCTTCACGTAAATCATTATATTTGGCTGTATCAATTGGATACAAACCACAGTAAACCATTGGGTTCAAGCGACGATAACCAGCTAATGGCTCAGTTGCAGGACGATTCGCATAGGTTACAGTGTCCCCTACACGTGTGTCACCTACATTTTTGATAGATGCTGTTAAATAACCTACATCACCCACTGTTAATTCAGCCTGTGGCACAACCTTTGGTGTATGTACCCCAACTTCAATAACCTCGAATTCTGCACCTGTTGCCATCATGCGAATTTTATCGCCAGGCTTGACAGTACCATTGATGACACGAATCGAAATGATAACACCTTTATAGGCATCGTAAACCGAGTCAAAAATTAAAGCTTGTAGTGGCGCGTCTGGATCACCTGTTGGCGCTGGTACCTTCTCTACGATTTGCTCCAGAATATCCTCGATACCAATACCTGCTTTTGCAGAAGCTAAAACTGCTTCAGAAGCATCTAATCCGATTACATCTTCTACTTCTTGACGTACACGCTCAGGGTCAGCTGCAGGTAAATCAATTTTATTTATTACAGGTAAAATTTCTAAGTCATTGTCAAGTGCTAAGTAAACATTTGCTAGTGTTTGTGCTTCAATACCTTGAGCTGCGTCCACAACTAAAATGGCACCCTCACAAGCAGCTAAACTACGTGATACTTCATATGTGAAATCGACGTGCCCTGGTGTGTCGATTAAATGGAATGTATACACTTCGCCGTCTTTTGCTTCGTACTTTAATTGAACTGCATTTAACTTAATTGTTATGCCTCGCTCACGCTCTAAATCCATTGAGTCGAGGAGCTGTGCCTTCATCTCACGGGAAGTTAAAGATTTTGTTTGCTCTAAAATACGGTCAGCAAGCGTTGATTTCCCATGGTCAATATGTGCAATAATAGAGAAATTTCGTATATTCTCTTGTCGTTTTAAACGTGCTTCTCGGTTCATCTTTTCCACTCCTAATTAAACTATAATGAATTATACTATGAACGTTATGCAAAGTACAACAGCAACTAGACTAGAAAGCCTATAATATCAATACTTTCAGTGTTTCATGTCGTTTTTAAATTTTACAGTATTAAGTATATAAATACAGAGAAATCAACTGTGGAAGCACACGATGTGTAACAGTTTAGATGGAAATGCGTCTACTGGACAAGAGGAGGAATTGCGTTGAAAAAATTCATAGTAGGATGGTTGGTGCTTCTTGTCTTAGCTGGATGTGGCACAACAAAAGACCATGTAAACAGTAAAGAGACGGCCACAATTGAAGGATATGTGACAGCCGCTCAAGCAAGCAGCTTTCTCGTTGTAAGCAATGAACCTGTCCCTTCAAATGATTCCAACACACAATTTGTAGATGCACTATGGGTAACAACAACCAAAACGTTAGAAATAGGGGATTATGTTCAAGTATGGGCGGATACGATTGATGAATCTTACCCTGGTCAAACAAAGACAGAGAAGATTGAGGTTTTACCCACAACTGTGAAAAGCACGCTTTCTACAAAAGATATCATCATCCATGTAGCAAAAAAACTTGAACACAATCCCCTTATTACAAACATAAACTATGATAGTAAAAAGAAAGAATGGACATTGTACTATTTTCCACGTACTGAAGGAACAGATCAATTGGTCCAGCTTACTATACAGGATCGACAACCAATAGAATAAATATAGGCAGAGCGAATAGTCTGAAGGTCAACTGTTTTGAAATCGTAACTCTCCAAGAAAAGATGTCAGATATAGAAAAAGTCAGCTACGCAGGTAAAACTGTGTATACTGACTTTTTCTTTATTTTAATTGTTTAAGGATTGTTGAATGAGCTTTGTTAAAACTTCTACCCCTTTTTTCTCTAAATGTACTCCGTCAGGGGCAAAGTATTCAGGGTGATTGATTGCAGCTGCATGCCAGTCAATTAGTGTGATTCGCTCATGTTCCTGTGCTTTTTGCAGTAAAGCTTCATTCACTTTTGCTTCCCATGAACGCGGCACACGTGTATTCACTAAATAAATATCGGCATTTGAAAATGCTCCAAGGAGTGTATCCATTTGGTTAGTTGTAAAATAACCATTTGTCCCCAATTGTAGAATGACTGCATAATTAGGCTGATTAAAACTTGCATAATTTGGTGCAAGTTTGACAGCTTGCGAAACTTGTCGGCCTATTTTTCCATCGATTGTAATCGTCGGATACATAGTATGTAAGCTCGGTGCAATATCAATCATTAAGGAATCGCCAATCGCTAGTATGCCACGATAAAATTCATCCTTTTCAGGCTCTGTCATTGTGTTATTTTCTTCTTGCTTAGGCGTTTCAATCTCCTGAACATCTTCTACTCCCTCTTCCTTGTTTGGAGAAGGCTTGTCGGTTGAGGTTTCAGCTTGTTTGTCATGCTTGTTCAGATCGGCTGTAGGCTCATCGCCATTAATTTTTATCGTTGTTGGAAACGTTTTAGATGGGTTTTGCTGACTTTCGCCTACTACGCCTGTTATTCCTGTGAAAAATACAAGCAGAAAAAGCGGAACCATAACTGTTGATATTTTTCGTGGAAAAGAAAGGCTTCCCCATTTATTTTTATTACAAACCAGATATTTTTGACAATAGACTCGGAATCCATCTTTCCGAATAGGCATCTCAATGAAGCGATAGGATAGCTCTGCAATCAGCAAGATTAGTAAAAGCTGTAGGAAGATGCGCCAATAGGAGGGGTTCCCGATTTCATGAATGGGTGTCCCTAAAACCATGACAGGATAATGCCATAGATAAATGCCGTAGGAACGAGAGCCTAGCCAACATAGTGGCTTCCATGCCAATATTTTTCCTAGTATGCTAACAGGATGACAAATACATGCAATCAAAACAGCAGCATTCAAGCAAAATAAAAACATACCCCCTCTATAAAGAAAGGACTGATACTCATCAACATACACTATGCTTACTAAAAAAATAGTAAGTGCAATGAAGCTCATAGTATTTAGTTTCTTCACATGGTTTGCTGATAATTTTTGAGAAGATAGTCTTTTCATTGGCCAAACAAGGGCTAGCCAACAGCCTATTAACAATTCAAAACAGCGTGTGTCCGTCCCATAATAGACGCGACTTGGATCAGTACCTGGCTGATAGAGTATCGCCATTACGAACGCTGAACAAAGGGCGCCACAAAAGACGATGTATGCTAGTTTACTTTGTTTTTTAACAACAAAAAGCCCAATCATTAAAAGCAATGGCCAAATCAAATAAAACTGTTCTTCAATGGCTAATGACCATAAATTTTTTAAAGGTGACGGAGAACCGAAACTATCAAAATAAGAGAGTTTATGAAAAATGAACCACCAGTTACTTGAATAAAAAATAGAGGACAAAGCATCCCCACGCAAAGTATGGAGAAGCTCTTTATGAAAGAGCATTGCCCAAACAAATGATGTAACAATCATAACGTAGGCTGCTGGAAGTAGCCTTCTCAATCGTCCGACCCAAAATTTCTTTAGGCTGACTGTTAATTGATTGCCCCTTAAAGGTAAAATGGTAGAGGTGATTAAATAGCCCGATAATACAAAAAAGATATCTACTCCTAAAAAGCCACCTCTAGCCCAACTGAAGTTAAAATGATAAGCAATAACTGCTAATACGGCTAATGCTCGAATCCCGTCTAGTCCAGGAATATAACGATGATTTAATGACTTGCCTGACATACTATTCCTTCCTTCAATAATCTCTCAATTTCGTTTCGGTATAATGGTGTTGGTTTTTTTCTAGCTGTCCTGTGAGAAGTTAATCTAAAAGTCGTCACGACCTCTGACAACCGCCTGAGGCTTTGGATAAATGATGTTAGTTACATCCTTATGCCACAAGAAGTAACGCTTTTTGATGCTATTCCCTTCTGCATCAAGATAAAACCTGTTGTCGCGTAATAGAACCTTTTGATTGAAAATCATCCCCTCTCTATTATTTTTTGTTTGTTCACTTATATGTTTGACGTTTGAAATACGATAAAAGTTTGAGAGAAAAATGAAACGTTATCACTTTTTGTCTTCTAAAAAATTCATATGTATGTTTGCTATTGACTTGAAAAGGCATTCCCAAAAATGGTATATACTTCAAAAGTAAACTTGCTTTACTTGCATATGCCTTCATTTAACGTTTTATCATGAAAATCGAGAGCCAACTTGAAAATTATAAGACAAGAATGAAGTGATGGAAAGACAAATAAAGAGAATTTTTTCTGGAAATTTTATTATCATACAATATTAAAAAAGTGAGCCTACAAGAGTCCCACTTTTTAATATGATTGGTTTATTTTTTTGAATCATTTACAAAAGCTTTTGATATGGCTTTACCTATGACAGCAATCGTACGATTAACCTCTTCCTCTGTGTTGCCAATTCCGCCAATCTCAATAATCATCATTTGCTTTGCTAAATCTTGATTGTATCGTCCATCAACACCATCACCACTTTTAGAAATAACCCCTTTAGAGATTTTTGGTACGATGGCATTTAATGTGGATGATAGACTTTCAGCATACGCTGTATTCCAGCGGTAATTGGCATGTTCTGCCCCAACAACAATAGCGATTTTCGCATAGTTTTCCCCATTATATGAGATCGTTGTAAGATCATGTTTTAATGAGTCACGATGTAAATCAAGTATTAAATCATAATTATTTGTTTCTAAATGCTTACTTAGGTAAGGCCTCATCACATTATAAGATTCGTGATATCCTTTACCTTCTTCTTGTAATTTCTTCATAATATCTACATCAAGAACATCCGTCTTTAAACCATTTACATTAAAATGATTCACAATCTTATCCTTCAGGCTCATAATATTGACCGTTTCATGAGAAGTCGCTACCTTACCACTCACTGCTTTCACTATCGGTTCGTATGCTTCATGCGTATGAGTAAATAACACTAACACTTTAAATGGGTCCGGGTCTAGGGCTTGATCTGGTTCAGGCTCTTGCGTTTGTTCCAGTACACTTTGTTCAGCTAAATTGGTAGCGGCAAACACGACTTGCTTATCTTCTGATTGTTTGATCGGAGTCGATGCTTGCTTGTTGAACGGAAGTTGCCCAGCAATGACAGGTAATACGAAAAAGAACAATAATATACCAAATGACCATTGTAGTTTTTTTAGCAAAGTCACACCCTCCTCCCCATATCGTATGGAGGGGGGGTGTTAATTAGAACGAAAATAATTTTCTTGTTTTACGCATAAATAAGCGTGTTTTAGAAGGACTTTTATAAGCATTGTTTTTTGATTTTTTTATAAATCACTTGCCCAATCCATTAGCATAGAAGCCACTAATTTTGCATAGCGATCAATCCAATAGTCTGCTTCTTTTGGTGTCACCATTAATTGGGTGTGGGAGCCAGCGAAGGTTTCCTCAAACAGCTGCTGCCGTTCCTCTTTTGTCCATGTCGCCCATTCTCCAAAAATAGGTTGTACTAACGTCATATCCAGTTCCTTGTTGATATCTGGTTGCCACGAGGATAAGGAAAGCTTCGATGACGGTTTACCGCGTTCAGCCACACGGGCAGCTATCGAACGAAGCATTGTTTCTACCGCATCCGCAATTAATACGGGTGCATCTACTACTGTCGGTATACCAATCGCTGTTACTGGAATGCCAAGCATCTCATAAGAAATTTCTTGCCGTTGGTTGCCAACCCCTGAACCTGGGTGTATACCCGTGTCAGTTAATTGAATCGTTTTACAGAGTCGATTACTCGCTCTTGTTGCAAGTGCATCCACTACAATGATCAATTTCGGTTGTAGACGCTCTGCAATAGCAGCCACAAACTCTCCTGTTTCGTAGCCTGTTTGTCCTGTTACACCAGGAGCATACATAACAAATTTTTCATCAATGACATCTAAACTATGCAGATGGTCAATTAAATAGGGACCTATTGCATCCGGTGTAATGGTACGATTTCCTAAACCAACTATTAAAATTTTATCGTTTTCTTGCCAAGCAAGATCAGCATGCATTTTTTTGAAATTTACAAGCAATTCTTGCTCAAGTTGTGCAAAACCTTCTTGATCTTCTAATGTCAGCGTCGGGACAGAAAGTGTAATATACTGCCCTTCTTTTTTACCAATTTGTTTTTCCCCTTCAGCGTCTACAAGAACATCTGTAATTTTTACTCTACCAGCATTCCGATCTTCAATTTGAATGCCACTTGATTGTTCAAGCTTTTCTTTTTGCTCTTTCGTCTGATGGACAACTACCTCTTCTGATTCATCGATTAAATCTGTTCGTTGCCAATTAAAATTTTGCATACAGTTCACCTCAAGCTGTAGTTTGTTCAAACTGTCAAGTAAATATTCTTTGCATTTATCTATTGCAATTTGGCCAAGCGTTTGTTAAAATGATTTTTGTTGTATTGACACAAGAAATCAATGAGAAGATATCATCTCGTACCTAATTTAGGAGGTGAAATATATGCCAAACATTAAATCTGCGATTAAACGCGTAAAAGTTAACGAAAAAGCTAACATTGCTAATTCTCAAGCTAAATCTGCAATGCGTACTACAGTGAAAAAAGCTGAAAACGCTGTTGCTGCCAACGCTGAAAACAAACAAGAACTTTTACAAGCAGCTTTCAAATCTTTAGATAAAGCAGCTTCAAAAGGACTTATCCACAAAAACGCGGCGGCTCGTAAAAAGTCTCGCCTTGCTAAAAAAGCGTAATTGTTTAAAGGATCAGGTACTCTATTAGGAGTAGCTGATCTTTTTAATTTTATAGAGAACTTAAAAAGCTGCCCCATATTGGACAGCTTTCTTTGTTATAGTTGGCGCAATAAAAATAGCTCTAAATAGCGCTCTCGATTCCCACCAGTCGATTTTAGCTGTAAATCAACTTCCGCTAATTGATATAATGCTCGCAGCAAATTTTCTTCTGACGGGCGATGACGTTGCTCAATCATAAGTTTGACGCGATATGGATGAATTTTTAGATTTTTAGCGATTTGCTGTGGATGATATCCTTTCTTTAACAAATAAAAGACATTTGACATGGTACGAACATTGGATGCGAGCAAGCCCACTAACATAATAGGCTCTTGTTTTTGTCGTAATAAATCATGATAGATGGACAAGGCTCCGACAGAATCATTAAACAGATAAGCATTGAGCATTTTAAAGGCATCTTGCTCCAATGTTTTTGCCACCAAATCCTCCACTAACGAAGTTGTAATTTCGCCACCTTCACCTAAATAAAGGGTTAGCTTGTCAATTTCCATCTGTAATTGTAGCATGTTGGCTCCGACCATCGAAACAAGCAGTTCAATAGCATCTTGTGCAATGCTATTACTCTTTGCCTTGACAATGCCCTGAATCCAGACGGCTAAATCCTGCTCTTTTGGTGTCTCAGCTTGTACAAATAATGCATGCTCCTTCATCATTTTGGTCACTTTTTTGCGTTCATCTAATTTTTCATAAGGAGCAATAAAAACCGTTACGGAGAAATCAGACGGATTCGACAGCCATGTTTCCAATCGTTTCACATCATGATCGATTTTTTCCTTCCCTTTCTCGGTGGCCTTTAAAAACGAAGCGTTTTTAGCAATAATGAGCTTACGTTCTGAGAAAAAAGGAATGGTATCTGCTTCATCCATGACCGCATCTACTGGCACTTCCTCTAAGTCAAATGTGGTCATCTCCAGATCTTCTTCTGGACCCATAGCCTCTTTTAAGCGTTTAATGGTTTCATCTATAAAATAGCTTTCTTCACCAACAAGCAAATATACTGGTGCAAGCTCACCTTTTTTTATTGTATTCCAAACCGTTGAAATCATAATTTCCCCTCCATCTAGCAATACTATTAGTATACATGATTTTATAGCCATTTGTGTCTTTGACCGAATTGTGTCGATTCCTTGCCAGACGGGGAAATCACCTTTTGGATATAGCTTTTATGACCATGTTGTCTTATAATAAATAACAGAATTGGAGGGATAACAATGAATCCATTTGAAGGAAAGAACATACAATGTCGACGTAACGATGCCATCGATTCTGGTGTTGGTTTCGGTGTATCATTTGGCGTTTTCACAATTATGTTTATTATTGCAACTATAGTAGAATTCGTATCACAGTAATTGGACTTATGCAGGAAAAGGGCCTTGGTCATTGGACAAGGCCTTTTTCATTTACTGACTGACCAGCGATTATCCCAAATACGTATTTCGATTGTTCCATCCAATCCTGTTGTCCATGTCGCTAAATTTCGACTGACAAAACGTTCTACTACTTCTTCATGTGGATGACCATAGCGATTATGGAGACCTGCACTAAAAACTGTTAATTGGGGCTGTAGCAGCTCAACAAAGGCTTCTATGCTCGATGTCTTACTCCCATGATGTCCTGCCTTCAGCAATGTGAGATTGGTCAATAAAGGCCCATAGCGCTTGATCAGCTGTTGTTCACCATATTGCTCCAAATCCCCTGTAAACAACGCTGTAAATGCCTTTTGTCGCATGTACAGGACAAGGGAGTCATCATTTCCCTCATAAAAGGTGTCATTAGGCCATAAGTAATAAAAATCTGTCACTCCTACACGCCACGCATTCCCCTTTATCTTTTCTTTAATAGGAATATTTCGCTTGTTTGCTTCTTGCAATAAATCATTCATTAAAGGCTCATTCAATGAACCAGGTGTAACGTGTATTTCCTTCATGTTAATCTCTTGTAATACTTCCTCTGCTCCTTCAATATGATCTGCGTCCGCATGCGAGGCTATAAAAATATCAATGGTTCGTATGCCCTTACCTTTTAAAAATGGCACGACAACTTGCTTTCCAACCTCATAAGGACGATCTGTTTTTTTCCATGACTCCTGCTCAAAGCGTAATACGCCTCCTGCATCTATAACATAGACTGCCCGCCTAAATGGCAATTCAATGACGATACTGTCTCCTTGTCCTGCATTTAAAAAGGTGATCTTCGTTTCGTTATACAACATGGGTGACAGATGAACCCAAATAGCGGGGATGACAAGGACCATAATAGCTTTCCTGAAACGTCTTATTTCCAAGTAATAGAAGCTTGCTAAAACACTTAGCATCGCAACGCAGCTCAGCCAACTAGATGGTTTACCTGGTGACCATAATTGCCAAGGAAGCGCCTGCATATAAAAGATCATTTCGGTCAGCCAATTACGCAGTGGTTCATAGCCAGCAAATAGCACGTTGGCAAGTGGTAAGGAAAGATAGGATAGCACAAAGGCTACAATGTTAAAGGGTAATATAACAAAGGAAAACAGTGAAACAAAAACAATATTGACAAAAAACGAGGATATAGATAACTCATAAAAATGATGAAGTAGTAGTGGGTAAACGAGCAATTGGCACACGAATGTGATAAAAAAAGAACGACTGAGCCAATTCCTCGTCTGCTTGAAAATGATACTGGAATAAATAAGACTAGCAGCTGCTAAATAGGACAGTTGGAAACCAATTTGAAAAATAATACCTGGCTCAAGCAAAACAAAGCCTATAAAGCTAATCGCTAGTGCATCATCCATCGATATACCCCACTTAAAAAAGCGCAATAACATCATTAATTCAACTACAGAAACTGCACGCCATACGGAAGGTGCACCACCTGCGATCACTCCATAAACGGGTAAGAGGATCAATAGCACTACAGTAGCCATTTCTTTGCGAACGCTTATTCTAAGTAACCCTTCAAAAAATAGCCAAGACACCAGCGCGACATGTAACCCGGAAATCGCAAATAAATGGGTGATACCGAGCTTTTGATAGGCTCGCTGCAGTTCATCCTCCATCTGATCTTGTACCCCTATTAGAAGTGCTTGTGCCTCTGCTACAAGGGATTTTGGAAAGGTCCTCTCTATATGCTTTTTCATACCGTGTCTTACTTCAGCAAGAAGGGTGAAAAAGGAGGCACGTTTTCCTACATAACGCCAATTTGCGATTTCAACAACGCCTGTTGCTCCTTTGCTCGTTAAATAATTGGACATGGAAAAGGCATAGGCATGCGCAGGAGAAGAGGGTGTCACAAGTTCACCTTTAGCAACATACGTCATTCCCGATAATGAGGTATGTTCATAAAAATTTTTCTCTTGTTCCGAAGAAAACGTATAAACAACGTAAAGCTTTTGGCCATTTGTTGTTGTAGCAAACCCACGGAGTTTTTGCCCGTTTATTTTATAGTCATTTGACCAAGTTAAAGGGAAATTTGACGGTAAAGGGGGAGGTTCCGTCAGTTGATTGATAGAAAGGAAAAAATAAGCTAGTAGACCACTAGTTAGCACAAAAATTGCAAGAAAACGTGACTCACCTTTTATGATGAGCCACAGGGCTAGTAGCAGTAAAAAAATGAGTAGCCATACTGATTTATGTGCCGCAATAGCAGCTACAAGTACAGCAAGTGCTACCATGATCCATCTATGCTTTAAAGCTCGATGCCAAATAATGCACTCACCTTCTGTTCATATGGGAGCAATTTTTCAGCCGATACCCCACTCTCGCGAAGCTCATGCAACATTTCTGTGTACAAGGCTAGCTTGTCATCTCGTAAAAAATCGATTTTACGTTCATCAAAGGGTACATGAACTACTTCCACTCCAGCTTTTGCAAATAGTTCCTGTGCATATGGATTATTTTTATAATCTGTAGCGTAATACACACGTTCTATGCCAGCTTGAATAATGGACTTTGTACATGGTAAGCATGGAAAATGTGTCACATACAAGTCAGCACCTTTTGTCGGTGTTCCATATTTAGCACATTGCAGTAAGGCGTTCATTTCAGCATGTACGGTACGCACGCAATGGTTATCAACCACATAGCATCCTTTTTCGATACAATGCTCGTCCCCTGTAATGGAACCGTTATAGCCACCTGCAATAATGCGTTTATCACGCACAACCGTTGTTCCTACAGCTAGTCTTGTACATGTACTTCGTAATGCGAGTAAATGGCTTTGTGCCATAAAAAATTGATCCCAAGTAATTCGCTCCATATGACTACCTCCAAAAATTATCTAACAAATTATCTTTCTCTTGCTTTTCTACTATAGTGTAGCCCTTTTAGAAAAGGGGCGTCAATATCACATCATGTAAAAGCCTTTACTTTACGGTAATCGCATCCTTTAGCTTCTCAAATGTTTTATCACCAATACCACTCACATTTTTTAAGTCATCTATCGTTTGAAAGTGTCCATTTTCCTCTCGATACGTAAGGATACTTTGCGCTTTCGAAGGACCGATGCCTGGCAATGTTGCCAAAGTTGCCACATCAGCTTTATTAATATTAATCTTTTGCTCTTTATTATTACTTTCCATAGGTATCGTTAAAAGAGAAGGGGCTCCTTCTTCTAGCTGTTCGCCCTTGATAGGAATATAGATCACCATCTCATCCTGTACTTTTTGGGCATGATTGATAAGCTGTGTGTCAGCATTCTCTGTATAGCCACCAGCAAGCTGTACAACATCTTTTATACGTTGGTCTTGCTGAAGTTCATAAACGCCTGGATACATCACAGCACCCTTTATATCCACAAATATCTGCTGCATCACCGCTTCCTCAGCAGATGCACTCAAATTCTTTTCTTCAATAGGTTGGATTGTCTCGATGAGCTCTTCTTGGGGATGTGAAGAGTCAGAACTCGAAAAATAGAAGTAACAAAGTCCACTGACGACTAGTATGCTGGGGAATAACATACTTTTTTTGTACTTTTGCCATAAAGATTGGAGCACAGTACCATCCTTTCCTTGCAAAAGGTCATCATATGGAGTTACATATATCTTACACTATGGTTAGTTGGTTGAAAATGATAAAAAAATTTCAGGCATTTCTCTTTACCTGTTGAAGAGAGCTATCCTCTTACTTTAGCCTTTCTATCCACCTGTTCTAGTGTTCTATCCGCTACTTTAGCCTTTCTATCCACCTGTTCAGGAGTTCTATCTGCTACTTTAGCTTTTTTATCCACCTATACAGGTTCTATCCGCTACTTTAGTTTTTCTATCCACCTGTTCAGGAGTTCTATCCGCTACTTTCGACTCTCTATCCACCTGTTCTAGAGTTCTATCCGCTACTTCACCCTTTCTATCCATCAAAAAAGCCACACTGCCTCTTACACAGTGTAGCTTCTTTTTCTTTATTTCACCGCACGAATGAAAATGCGTTCACTTTCATCATCAGGTGCCTCATCCGTAAAGTCTGCTGTGATTTCCACATAACTAAAACCGATGGCACATAACCAAGTCATATACTGCTCGATAGTGAAAGTACGTTGCACGTGCTCCTCATCAAAGCGTTCATATAATTCACTTGACTTCTCTCGCACATAGAAGGTCATTTGATGAATAACCGAATGCTCGAAGTCAGCAGGCTCCGTATGCCAAATATAGCTAATATCACCGTCATCATACGTGAACGGACCATCTAAAAAAATCTCATTCATTTTAAATAATGAGTGAACATCAAAAAACAGCTGACCCCCATCACGCAAAGCCGTATAGATACGTTCTAATGTGGTATAGACAGACTGCTCCTCTACTACGTAATTCAAGGAGTCAATTGTGATCGTGACAATATCCATTTCCTCAAACCCGTCTAGTTCGACCATAGACATACAGTATAATGGAGCATGGTAACCTGCACCAGCAAAGCGTTCTGCTGCAATGGACAGCATCTCTTCTGATAAATCGATTCCACTGACTTGATAGCCAGACTGTGCAAATAACAAGCTAAGTACACCAGTGCCACAACCAATATCTAAAAGTTTTGGGTATTGGCTGCTTGGTGCATGTTGTACAACCCAATCTACATAGAGATTGTAAGGAATATCCGTTTGAAGCTCATCATAGACATGGGCAAAGCGTTCGTAACTCACTTAGGCCTCTGGCATGTCTAGTTGCGGTGCATCGCCCCAAAGACGCTCTAAATTATAATAAGCACGCTCATCCTTATGGAATACATGTGCCACTACATCTCCTAAGTCGACAAGTACCCAACGAGCTCCATCGAAACCTTCGACACGGCGAATTTCATAGCCATCTTTTTCAGCTACATCCTGTAATTCACGCGCAATTGCTTGCACTTGGCGATCTGAGTTACCATGAGCAATGATAAAATAGTCCGCTAAAAGGGAAATTCCTTGCATATTTAAAACGACAATGTCCTCACCATGTTTGTCGTCAATTGCTTTGTACGCTGCTTGTAATAAAGTTGAAGTCATCCTTCACTTTCCTCTCTGTTCATCATATCGTTATAACATTCTATTGATAAAGGATAAATTGGCTGCTTTGTGTCAATTAAAAATGCCAAAGTATGACGTACACATGCACTCATCGCCTTATCCAAATTTTTTTGCGCTTTTTTGCGTAGACGATCAACACCATCAAATCGACGGTTCGGTTCAATCATATCTGCGACAAAAATGATTTTTTCTAAACGGCTCATACCAGCGCGCCCAGTTGTATGGAAACGAATAGCATTCAACAGCTCTTCGTCTGTGATGGCAAACTCACTTTGTGCTATATATGCTCCGACTGGACCATGTAGTAATTCACTGCCCCACCCAATGAGTCTTGCATCTAATTCTTCATCACGAACGATCTTCTCCATCCACTCAATGTCTGCATATTTAGCAATATCGTGGAGGATAGCTGCTGTTTCAGCTTTTTTCACGTCCTCTCCATACTTTTGAGCTAGGTCGATGGCCGTTTCCATCACACCGATTGTATGAATATAACGTTTTTCAGGCATTCTTGGCTTAATCGCCGCTAAATACTGTTCGCGTTCCATAAAGACCTTCCTCTCGTATGAACGTCTCTACCGCTTCTGGTAGTAAAAATGTCACCGTTCCTCCAGTCGCAAGGCGTTCACGAATCAGTGTGGACGATAAATCGATTTGAGGCACTTCCACCATACTTATAGGGTACTCGGTTGTCGCCACTGTCCCTGGACGCTTTACTCCGACAAACTGAACTAGTTTCACTAAATCATCGATACAATGCCATGTATGTAGCGAATCAATCATATCGCCACCGATGATAAAGTAGAATTTTACATTCGGTTCTCTTCTACACAAGGCAGAAAGTGTCTCATAGGAATAGGATACGCCACCCTTCTCAAGCTCATACGACTCTACTGAAAAATAAGGAAATGGACGAATCGCACGCTTTACCATTTCAAGTCGTTCGACATTACTGGCATCAAAACGTGCATGCTTATGTGGTGGTATGGCATTAGGCATAAAGCGAATTTCATCAAGTTCTAGCGCATGAAATACTTCATTTGCCATCAAAAGATGCCCCATATGTGGTGGATTAAATGTACCTCCTAGTAAACCGACCCTTTTCATCGTCTCACCTTATTTCGTTGCTTTTGGTAATACAATCTTTTTATGATTGCGTGACTCTTTATATAAAACAACTGTTAGGCCGATTAATTGGACAAGCTCCGCATGAGCGCCTGTTGCTAATGCTTCAGCGACTTCATGTTTATCCTCCTCACAGTTATCTAAAATACGTACTTTAATTAACTCACGTACTTCTAATGCCTCACGAATTTGCTTTGTCATTTCATCATTAACGCCGCCTTTTCCTACTTGGAAAATTGGTGTTAAATGGTGTGCTTCTGCACGTAAAAAACGTTTCTGTTTACCTGTTAACATAAAAATTAGTTTCCTCCTAATTGCGCCTTCAGTTGCGCAATCATTGAATTTGTATTTGGATAGTTTCCTAACCAGTGTTCAAAAGCGATGGCTCCTTGATGGACAAACATCCCTAAGCCCGTGACGATCGTTGCCCCTTTTTCTTCAGCCGCTTGTAAAAAAGGCGTCATTAATGGATTATACACAATATCCGCAACAATTGCTCCTTTCATCAGCCGATCTAATGAAAATGGCATCGAAAAATTGCCCGTGGAAAGACCAGCCGATGTCATTTGCACAATAATGCTGAAATCAGCTAGCGTCTCTTCCGCTTCTTGTAATGAAATGGCACGTCCCATACCCATTTCATCAATAACCGTTTGTGCATTCTCCACTGTACGATTGGCAATGGTTAAATGAAAATAGCCTTGTTGCTGCATAGCAAAGGCAATGCCACGAGCAGCACCACCAGCACCAACAAGTAATACAGGCTTGTCTTTATGAGATACTCCAACGGCTTCTTCGAGTGATCGAACAAAACCTATACCATCTGTATTATAGCCTTTCAGCTTTCCTTCTGTTGTTCGTACAACTGTATTCACTGCGCCCATTTTTTGTGCCAGCTCATCTAGCTCATCTAGATATGGAATGATTGCTGTTTTATGAGGTATTGTCACGTTCCAGCCACTTGCGCCTAATGTCTTCAAACCAGCAATAGCTGATTCTAATTGGGCCGGCGTGACATGTAAAGGAATATATGTTGCATCAATGGACATGTCCTCGAACCAAGCATTGTGCATGGCAGGTGATTTTGAATGTTCAATTGGATCACCCATAACTGCAAACCACTTCTTCATGTTCTAGTCCCTCTCTCTACTATGTCCTTCCATTTAAATCAGTGAAGGACGAATTGAAACTTGTACACCTTTTGGTGCGTAAGCTGCTACTACTACATTGGCATGCTGAACAGTAATCCAGCCTAGCCCAGAAAATACAACATCTGTTTTCTCTTCTTTGATGGAAAATTCATGACGAACCAATGGCGGCAGCTGGTCGATAAATTCCGCAGTTGGGGGTGCCAATAGTTCTCCTTTATGTTCTTCATATAACGCATCTGCCTTCTCAAGCTTTGTACGATGAATTGGTAAATCATTTGCCACATGGATTGTAAAGGCAGAACGGTCTCCCTGAATAAAATCAAATCTCGCCAATGCACCAATAAACAAGGTTTGCCCAGCATTTTGTTGGTAGACTTTCGGCTTAATTTCTTTTTTCGGCATAATATATTTTAATTCACTTGAATCAATATGATGAGCCATTTGATGGTGATTAATAATACCTGGTGTATCATATAATGCACTACCATCATCTAATGGAATGTCAATCATGTCTAAAGTAGTGCCTGGGAAATGTGAGGTTGTGATAACTTCACCCTCCCCTGTTGCCTGCTTAATAATTCGGTTAATGAACGTAGATTTCCCAACATTTGTACAGCCAACAACATATACATTTTGTCCTTTGCGATACGCATCGATGGCTTCCATTGCTTCTGCCATCCCTTTGCCTTTATGGGCGCTGACTAATAGGACATCGACAGGTTGTAGTCCAAGAGCCTTTGCTTCTCGTTTCAACCAGTTGATAACCTTTTTCGGTTTCACTGATTTTGGTAATAAATCTGCTTTGTTGGCAATCAATAGGACAGGATTCTTCCCTACAAATCGGTGAAGTCCAGGTAGCCAACTTCCATTAAAATCAAATATATCAACAATTTTTACGATTAAGCCTTGCTGTGTACCAAGACCATTTAAAATACGTAAAAAATCGTCATCTGTTAATGATACTGGTTGAATTTCATTGTAATTCTTCAAACGGAAGCAACGTTGGCAAATGACCACATCCTTTTCTAATGATGATGGGGGTGCATACCCAACTGCTGTTTTATCTTCTGTTTGAATTGTTGTACCACAGCCAATACAATTTGGCATTTCAATCATTCTTGTTCCTCCCAAGTTATAATTCCTTTTCGTTTCAAATCATTAAATACGCGACGTTCAATGAAACGATTCAATTTTGTTACAAGCCCATCTGATTGTGCAACAGGCTTCACAAGCACTGTGTGTAAGCCTAAGCGGTTTGCTCCCATTACATCTGTAAGGAGTTGATCTCCTACCATAACCACTTCATTTGGACGCAAGCCTAGTTGAATCAGCGCATTATAAAAAGCATTACGAAGTGGCTTTTTCGCCTTGTGAATATACGGGATACCTAATGGCTCAGCAAAATGCTTCACACGAGCTTCATTGTTATTCGACGCAATAATAACACGAATACCTGATTCTTTCATAATGCGTAACCAAATGATTAGCTCCTCTGTTGCATCTGGACGATCCCATTCAACAAGCGTATTATCTAAATCCGTAATGATTCCTCTAATCCCTAATTCCTGTAACTTTTCCGGCGTAATTTCAAAAATATTCGTCACAAATTCGTTCGGTAATAAAAAATTATACAAAATAGCGACCCCTAATCTTAACGTATTATTCGACCATTATAGCATATTTGCAAAAGCTTCACCCATTCGAATTGGGCTGCCTTTTACAACATTATCCGTAAATTTAATCGTATCCTTTTCAAACAGCATCACAACAGTTGAACCAAATGAGAAATAACCAACTTCCTGCCCCTTACGCCATTTCGTTGTTGTATTGGTAAGCACAATGGAATTCACAAAGGTCGCACCCACTTTGATAAAGGCAACATGCTGATTATTAGCTGTTTTTAGCTCTGTCACTAAACGATAATTATGAGAAATTGGTTTTTTACCGTATGTAAGACCTAGCTGATTCACAGGATAAGATTTCTGACCAAGTGTATATTGTCGCAATACTTCTCCATCTATCGGGCTATGGATACGATGATAATCAGCAGGACTTAAATAAAATACGATATAATGTCCGTCTGCATATTGTGCTGCTCGTTCTGTATTACCAAGTAAATCTTGTAATGCATAGGGTTTGCCCTTCACAAGAAATGTCATATCCCATTCAATACGTCCAAAGGATTCCACTTTGGCATCCACAGGGCTGGCATAAACGGTAGGACTTTGTTCAATAGGTCGAGCCTCTTCTATCAGTTCTCTTGTAAAAAAATCATGTAAACACGAAAATTGTTGTTGTTTTTTTGAAACTTCTTCAAGGTTAATATCGTATAACTTCATGTAGCTTGGAATTATACGTTTACTCCACTTCGCTTTCGCAATTGCTTGCAAAAGATGGGAAGATTGCTTACCATTCGTTAGTTCTATCAAGCGTTGATATAGTTTTTCTTTCATACAGTAAAACCCCTATCCATTAATTTAGACTGTCAATTTTTTCGCATTCGAAGTATAATGGTACAATATCTTAAGTGCAAAGGAGTGATCCCCCTTGTTTTTTTATCACAAGTTGGTGGATACCACGGTTAAGAAAATGAAATCGCACGCAGCTAACTTCATCACAATTAGTAATATGTCCTTTGGAGGCGCGGCTATTATGGCCACTTTACATGAATACTATAGCTATAGTGTCTTGTTTATCTTTTTAGCAGCTCTTCTTGATCGCTACGATGGTAAGGTAGCGAGAGCGCTCGGACAAGTGTCTGAATTAGGTAAACAATTAGATTCTATGAGTGATATTATATCATTTGGTGTGGCGCCTGCATTATTAATGTATGAAGTTGTTCTAGTTGATTTTGGTTTTGTCGGCATGATGATGGCCGTATTATTTATCGTCTGTGGCGCGATGCGTTTAGCTCGCTTCAATATTAGTGAAGCAAACGGTTATTTCACAGGTTTACCAATTACAGCCGCAGGTACGTTCTTAACTTTAACGTATTTCGCAGCTAATACGTTCCATCCGGCATTTTATCTTTTCCTTTTTCCCATTTTAGCTTTACTCATGATTAGTACATTTACGCTAAAAAAAGTGTAACAGCACATTTGCTGTTGCACTTTTTTCATTTCCCACAGTTTTTAAACATATACTGTCGAAAAATGGGGAAAGGATGAAATCATTCAATGAGCGGAATTTTTACATCAATGTTGCAGTTATGGCTTGAAATCCCTGCGTTGCTTGGCTATTTAAAGGGGCAAACATTCCATAAACCCTTTTCAAAAGAAGAGGAAGCTGCTTGTATTGAACGATTTTTAGGTGGCGATGAGCAAGCGCGTCTTGACCTAATAGAACGTAATATGAGGCTTGTCGCGCATGTCGTTAAAAAATTCCATCCAAAACATGAGCAACTCGATGATTATATTTCCATTGGAACAATTGGACTAATGAAAGCCGTTGAGAGCTATACCCCTGACAAAAAAACAAGACTTGCCACATATGCAGCTCGTTGCATTGAAAATGAAATTTTAATGCATTTGCGCACTCAAAAAAAAGTACAAAAAGACGTTTCACTATTTGAGCCGATTGGAACTGATAAAGATGGGAATGCACTGCAAATTCGTGATTTACTTCAGTGTGACGAAGAAAGTGCCACAGAGAAGCTAGAGCATAAAGAGCATGTAGCACAGTTATACCACTATTTGCATATGCTTGATGAACGTGAGCTCGAAATTGTGACACTACGTTATGGGTTAAATCAACAGGATGCACTTACACAAAAGGAAATTGCAGCACGCTTAAATATTTCACGCAGCTATGTATCTCGCATTGAAAAAAGAGCACTCATTAAACTCTATCAACTGTACAAACGAGACCAAAAAACTATCGAGTAATATATTGTAAAATGGCCATAAGAAAAATTCAATCCATCAATGGCGGAGAATGTGCCTATTTCATGGCATATAAAAAGCTCCCCTGCGACATGACTATGTCGCAAAGGAGCTTTCCCGTCATACTAATGTGCTGATTCCGAGAGTTCTGCTGAAATCAACGTACCTATTAAAGTTGTAATAATGACTACACCTACTGTTAAAAATAACATCATGAATGCCTCCCATTCTATTATGAAGAGATTTATTAATGTCAGTGTAGCATTTGTTTTTTGGAATAACTGTGATTTTTCTCACAGGATAAACCACACATTTTGACCATTTTGTGTAGTTTACAGTGAGGCAATTGCTTTTAATACTACCTGTGTTGAATGCTTTGCAGCAACTGGTAAAAACTCATCGAAGCTAATATTCGATTCTTTACCTGCAATATCTGATAATGCGCGAATAACTACAAAAGGTGTAGCAAACTGATAACAAACTTGTGCAACTGCAGCCGCTTCCATCTCTACAGCTTTCATTTGAGGGAAATGACGACGAACAGCCTCTACACGTTTAGGATCATTCATAAAAGCATCCCCAGAGCAAATTAAGCCAACGCCATACTGATGCTCTCCAACTGCCTTCACAGCCTCCTCAGCTGCCTTCATCAATTGCTCATCTGATTTATATGCTGCTGGCATACCAGCCATTTGTCCAATTTCATAGCCAAAGATTGTGACATCTACATCATGGTGGCGAACTTCATCAGAAATGACAACAGCGCCTACCTCAAGTGCTTCATCATATCCACCTGCAGAGCCTGTATTAATCACAACATCAGGCTTAAACTCATGTAAAAGGATTGTCGTAGACATAGCAGCATTTACCTTACCGATACCGCTTTTTAATAAGACGACTTCCTTCCCCTCATAAGTTCCTGTTGTATACTCACTACCTGCAATTGTTGTGCTATGTGCATCGTTTAATGCTGCTCTTAGAAGCTCTACTTCCTCTTCCATTGCGCCGATTACTGCAATTTTCATGTACTGTTACTTCCCTTCTTTATCAACTCTATTAAAAATAATCAAAAGAGTGATTTTCGTCAATAGGCGCCTTCTAATGTATTTAGTTGCTCTAGCTTCACAGGCATCCAACCTTCATTATCAACCCATTCCATGCTTACACGATACATTTGAGATTTATCATTGCTCGAAACAGTAGCAATGGATGAATTAGGACCACCATTGTTTTGCATACGCCAGATAATCATATTGCTTTGGTCGATACCTGTCACAGTTGCTACGGTTGCTACCTTTTCAGCCCAGTCTACTGATTTGTCATTATATGAAGACACATGCTGACCTGTTTGTGTTGTAGGTGTTGGCTGCCAATTTTTATTCGTGATGACCTTTTCAACAATTGGATTATCTGATGTTGATTCTTCTGGTGTGCCTTGTTCTTCCGGAGATGTCTCAGGTTCTGATTCTTGCTCTGAAGGTTTATCTTCTTCTACAGCAAGATCTTTCTCTTCTTCATTCGACGGTTCTTTCTCTACGTCTTTTTCGGCATCGCCGCTCTGTTCCTCTTGAGCTGGTTCCTCTTTCACTGCTTGATCTGCATCATCTTGCCATTTAAACACATAGGTTGCTGTGATAATAATAAGTACAACCACAACACCAATTAAAACATTCAATAGTTTATCTAGCTTTTTATTACGAGATGGCTGCAAATGACGACCACTTCGAGTTTGTCGTTCACTCATAATGTCTCCCCCTCTCTAGCAAATATTCTATCAAGTTCGACAGCACTTGCAAAATAATTATACTCACTATTTTACTACATAGCTTTCACTCTAAAAATGGTACAAGCAGTCAGCCAAAGGCTAACTGCTTGTACATATACAAATTATTTAATTGAAAGAATTTTCACTTTCATTTCGCCACCAGGTGTTTGAACGACAACCTCTTCACCTTCAGCACGACCAAGTAGACCTTTTGCAATTGGGGATTCATTCGAAATACGGAATTCCATAGGATCTGCCTCAGCAGAACCAACAATTGTATAAGATTCTTCATCTGTTGATGGCTTACCATTAATGATTTCTACAAATGTAACCGTTTTCCCTAGTGATACTACACTGTTATCTGTCTCATCCTCAGAAATAATCACCGCGTTACGAATCATTGATTTTAATGTAGAAATACGACCTTCTAAAAAGGCTTGTTCTTCTTTTGCTGAATCGTACTCAGCGTTTTCAGAAAGATCTCCAAAATCACGTGCTATTTTAATACGTTCAACGATTTCTTTACGTGTTTCAGTTTCTAATTTTACTAATTCTTCTTCTAATTTACGTTTCCCCTCAGCTGTCATAGGGTACTGTTTTTCATTTGCCAAAGTCCTTCACTCCTTGTTTCTTCAATATAAAAACATAAAACTCGACTAAATGCGTAGAAGATGCATTTAATCGAATTTTATTATTTTTAAACGTTTTCAAATTACGCTTTGACCTAATAGTATGCATGCTTTTTCAAAATATGCATGTAAATATTGTCAATACCACTCTATCTTATTACAATACGTTGTCGGTTTCAAGAATAGTTTTAATTTTCGTTACCATTAAATCAATCGCCACCTCATTATCCCCACCTTCAGGAATAATGATATCAGCATAACGTTTGGTTGGTTCAATAAATAAATTATGCATTGGTCGAACTGCCGATAAATACTGCTCGATCACTGAATCCGTTGTACGTCCACGCTCTTTAATATCACGCATGATGCGACGAATAATGCGTAAATCTGAATCTGTATCCACGAATAATTTGATATCCATTAAATCACGTAAATCAGCATCCTCTAGCACTAGAATACCTTCTAGTATAATAACATCTACTGGTTCAACATGGATAACTTCTTCTGCTCGTGTATGCTGGACATAATCATAAACAGGTTTTTCAATTGGTTGACGCACTAACAATTTTTTTATGTGCTCAATTAATAAATCATTATCGAAAGCTAACGGATGATCGTAGTTTGTTCCTAAGCGTTCTTCAAATGTTAAATGACTTTGATCCTTGTAATAAAAATCTTGTTCAATTACCACAACAGAATGCTCACGGAAAACATCATAAATGGCGCGCGTCACACTCGTTTTTCCTGAGCATGAGCCACCTGCGATTCCGATGACAACAGGACGCTTCACTGCCATTAGTTATTCTCCTTTCGCATCATGTTATGCGGTTTCAATAGTGTGTCGCATTTAAATTTAACAATTTGTAGTGGGTGACGAGCTGCATCTAGGCTATTGCCATCCTCATCCCAAATTTCGCCCATTGTTAAACGGAAATTCTCAATTTCAGGACCAAAGAATTCTACTTCGTCACCAGGTTTAAAATAATTACGTTGTTGCATTGTCACTATTTTTGTTTCTGGATCATGATCTAAAATAAGACCAGCAAATTCATAGGTTGTTTTACGTCCATGCACACCAAACATTTGCTCCTCAACGCCAGGTGCATCATGGAAGAATGCTTCAGCCGTATCACGGTTAGCACATTTGTCTAATTCCTCTAGCCATTCCCGTTTAATGTTAAAGTTTTCTGGATCTGCACAATAGGCATCAATTACTTTACGGTACACAGAAACGACTGTCGCTACATAGTGAATGGATTTCATACGACCTTCGACTTTTAACGAGTCGATACCAAGCTCAATCATATGAGGAATCGCTTCAATTAATTTCAAGTCTTTCGGACTCATCGCAAATGGTGCATGACTATCATCGAAAAGTGCTTTTTCTTCACCATCTTCTAGTTCATATAGATCATAGTCCCAGCGGCATGATTGGCAGCATCCCCCTCGGTTTGAGTCACGAGCCGTCATATGATTAGATAGAACGCAACGACCAGAGTAGGCAATACACATTGCGCCATGAACGAAGGCCTCAATTTCAATATCCACCTTTTCCTTCATCAGCTTCATTTCTTCTCCGCCTACTTCACGTGCTAAAACGACACGATGTAAGCCTTCTTCTTTCCAGTACTGAACGGCCTTCCAGTTGGACAGCGATTGCTGTGTGGAAAGGTGAATTTCAAGCTTAGGTGCTGCTGTGCGACATGTTTCGATAATGAGTGGGTCTGCTACAATAATACCCGTTACCCCGACTGATTCAATGTCCTTTAAATAACGTTCTAAGCCATCCATATTTTCATTATGGGCAAAAATATTTGTCGTTACATATATTTTTGCTCCATATCGATTGGCAAATTCTACACCTTCACGCATCTCTTCAATGGAGAAGTTATCCGCATTCGAACGTAGACCAAACTCTCGCCCACCGATAAATACTGCATCTGCTCCGTAATGAACAGCTACTTTTAATTTCTCTAAGCTACCTGCTGGGGCAAGTAACTCTGGTTTTTTAGTAATGACACGTTTACCGTCGACAATCTCACGGATTTTGTCATTTTGCTCTAACGCTAATGCCATGGTATTGCCCCTCCTAGTAAACTGTTTCCTTGAAGATAAAGCCTGTATCTAATGGTCTAATGGCTGGTTGAATATCTTCAATTTTTGCTAATAAATCATCTTTGATCTCTTCATACGCTTCTTCTGACTCGTCAAAATACGTATCGATTGCTTTTCGATAAGCTTCTGTTACCGCTACCACATAGTCTGGAGCTTGAAGAACACCTTCAATTTTCAGAGCATGGATGCCACCTTCAAATAATTCACCAAGCTCATCAATAATACACATATCATTTGGACTGAAAATATGTGTACCGTTTACATCTTCATATATTGGATATTTATTATTTCGTTCATCATCATGTAGGAACATATTACGATTATCTTGGCGATTTTCAATAGCCATTACTTTATCTTGATATAAGAAATAATGGCCGAGTAATGGACGTTTAGATTGGAACATACATGTCATCCCATGTACTTGTACTTCAATCTCCATCTCGGTATTTTCTTTAATTTCTAATACTTCATCAAGAGAAAGCTCACGTGCTAACACGGCACGCGTTGCACCACGTTTCCCCCAGTAATTAGCCGTAAACCAGTTTGTAGCCGTCGTTTCTGGATTCCAATGTAATGGAATCGTAACATCTTGCTCTTGGCGAATAATGAGTACCGCTGGATCACCATAAATTAAACGATCCACCCCGATACGTTGCATTTCTTTTAAATAGTCAGCAAGTGCCTCTAGCTTCTCATTATGGAAAAGGGCATTGACTGCAACATACACCTTTTTACCTGCTGCGTGAATAAGCTTCGTTGCTTCTTCCACTTCTTCAACAGAAAACTCCCCTGCTAGACGTAGACCAAATTGTTGTTCACCTATAACAAAAGCATCTGCTCCAGCTTCTAAAAGTGCTTTTATATGTTCTAATGATTGTGGTGTCACAAGCAATTCTGGTTTTTTCATAGTAGTCACCTCTTCAAACATAGTAATAAACCGTCACCGACTGGTAAAAAAGCACTTGTATAATCTGGGTGCTGCATAATCCAATCCGTGAAGTTTTTTAAATTGCGAATCATTGTGCGCTTACGACGTGGAACATCCTTCAACTCTAAATCAGACAAGCCATGCATGTACATATTATCGATATATAATACCCCACCTGATTTTACTAAAGGAGCGTATTTTTCAAAAAAGCGTTGGTATTGTCCCTTCGCAGCATCAATAAAGACAGCATCAAAAGTCGTATCGATGGCCTTATCGTCCACCTCTAAAGCGTCCCCCTCAATGACCGTAATTCGATCTGATACAGTCGAACGTTTAATATAGGCTTTTGCCCTTGTTACACGATCTTGATCACGTTCAATTGTAACAATTTGGACATTGGGCAATGCCTCTGCCATACGAATAGCAGAGTAACCAATTGCCGTACCTATTTCTAAAATTTTTGTCGGATTTTGAATACGCAACAGTTGATTTAATGCATCTATACCTGCAAGTTGCATAATCGGTACATGATTCTCCTCCGCATAGGCTTCTATTTCTAAAAGCAATTCATTACGTGGCTGTATAAATGATTGTATATATGCATCTGATAATTCCATTGTTTCCACCCTCATTTAAAAGGCAACGAGCGTTTGTCGTTGTCTGTACTTCATCATTTATCAACAAAAAGAAAAGGACCAAACGTGATGTCTTGGTACTTTGCCATACAAAAATGAGCAATTGCTTAGATATGCTCAAACAATTGCCACCACGCATATTTGTCCCGCATAAATGAACGGATTGATCAAAAATCACACTTTATAATAGCATGAAAATAGAAGGAAAGCTATTTTTCTTTCCTTCTATTCCTCTGTTTGCTATATGATTTTTATTCTTCCTATACGTTTACTCTTCTTTTCGTAAATATTTTTCTACCTTCTGCAAATGTTCATCATATGTTTTCGAGAAGTGGTTGACACCCTCTTTATCTGCTAAGAAGTAGAAATAATCTGTTTGACTTGGATTTAATGATGCCTCAATCGAAGTCTTACCTGCGCCTGCAATTGGACCAGGTGGTAAACCTTTATTTTTGTAAGTGTTATAGGCATTGTCCACTTCTAAATCTTCATATAGAACACGATCTTTATGATCACCCAGTGCATATAACACGGTTGGGTCTGTTTGTAGAGGCATACCTTCATTGATTCGATTATAGAAGACACTCGCGATAGTCTCTCGATCTGTTTGAGCAGTCGCTTCTTCTTCCAATAATGAGGCAAACGTTAACAGCTGATGCACTGACATTTGTTTTTCGGCTAAAACATCACTATAGTTCTTCACCACATTATTCATGGCCGCTATCATCTCTTCTACAATGGCTTGTAAAGATGGTTTTTCTTCATAATAAGAATACGTAGCTGGATAGAAATAGCCCTCTAAATCATAGCGAATATTGTCAGCTAAAACGGCCTCTGTAACTAGCTCAGGGTAATTAGCCATCATTTGTTGAACAAATGTGTCACTCGTCACAAGATCCATAAATTCTTTTTGTGTGTACGGTGTTTTCTTTTCAATCACTTTCCCAATTTGTTCAAGTGTTAAGCCTTCTGGTACTGTCATCGTAAAGACAGGCTTACGATATACCTTCCCTGTTTTCAAGCTTTCAATGAGTTCATCAAATGTCATTGCCTGTGTTAAATCATAATTTCCCGCTTGAAATTGTGATTCATTTTTAAATTTTGCATAGTATTTAAAAACACGTGCATCTTTTATGACACCTTTTTTCTCTAGTAGTGTTGAAATGGAGGACAAACTAGAACCAATTGGTACTTCCACCGCAATTGTCTTCGTTGCATTAGGGTCTAGTGGTTTTAGTGCACCCTTCACATAATTGTACCCAAATAAACCAGCACCCCCAATTATAAGTACGAAAACAATGGCAATAATGGCGACGATTTTTCTCACGATTTTTACCTCAGATTTTCTTTCCTGCATTTTTGAAAACATTTCTTGTTTTTTAGAACCGTTATCCACGGGTTTCCCCCCTATCACTATTCAATATCATACTAGAAATCAACTTTCACGACAAACAGAAATCGACAATTCAGGAGAAATTGCATATGTAAAAAAATCTGCCAGCTATTTTTGCTGGCAGATCCCCTCTCTACAAACCTTTTACGGTTCAGAATCTTCATTATATATACTATAATTGAAAAGTTTCTCGCTTCTTATCGACAAGTAATCCCATCGCAAGTTGAGATATAACCACATCATCTGCTGGCGGATTAAAGCGGCTACATTGAACATCTCTAAATAGACGTTGGATTTTGTTTTCTTTAGATAGACTACGTCCCCCTACAACCTGCATAGCTTTTGTTACAATATCAATGGCGTAATTACAAATAACATACTTTGCAATACTAACAGACTCCGATAGTTGCTCCTTAAGAACTGGATTTTGTTCAACCTGTGTTGCAATACTATACAATGTTCTTCGTGCAGTTTGATAAAGTACTTCTATTTCACCAATTTTTTGCTGAACATGACCAGCATGAGCGATTGTATTTTCTAAGCTATGTGAATACGTATTTTTAGCAAAATCAATGGCATAATCTCTTGCTGCTCCTGCCACCCCTAAATAAACGGCTGGAATCTCTAACGAGTACACGCGACCATCAGCTAAAAAACGATTAACTTCATTTGGACGATGTCTGTAAAGTAACGCTGCTTCTGGTACAAACGTGTCATGAAAAATAATATCATGACTGCCCGTTGCTCTCATGCCCATCGCATCCCATGTTTCAACAATTTCCACTTGTTCATTTTTAGTAATGAGAAACTCAGCTGTTAGATTTTCTTCTTCCAGATAAGCAATAATGGTGAATTGTTTTAAAATCGGCGCTAATGAAGCAAATGCCTTTTCACCAGTAATGCAATATCCTCCCGGTACCTTTTTAGCGATTGTACCAGGTAAACTCCCTCGAGAAATATTCCCCTTTCCACGTTCACTGTTAATAATATTCAAAAGTGAGCCTTCCTCTACTGCTTTTCGGCATAATTCTGCAAAGATAGGCTCTGGCCATGTTTTCGCCTCACGAACATTCAAAAACGTCAATAAGTGCCAGCCAACAGATAATGCAGTAGACGCATCACCTCTAGCTAATTGTTCTTGGACTAATAACATTTCGTATAGAGAAATTTCTTCTCCACCGTATTTTAAAGGCACTGTTAATCGAAAATAACCTGCATCTTCTAAAATCTTAAAATGCTCAAATGGAAATTCTCCACTCTCATCATATTGATTAGCTGTATTCTCAATTTGTTTCGCTAAATTCTGAGCATATTGAACAAGCCTTTGCTCTCGTTCATTTCGAATAAAAATATCAATCATCCCTGAGTCACCTTACTTTTAGCAAAACGATTCAGCGGCTTTTTCAATCCTAAATGCTCTCTTAACATTGTGCCTGTATAATCTTTACGATAAATACCTCGCTCCTGCAAAATCGGTACAACCTTGTCAACAAAATCCTCTAAATCGCGTGGTAATAACGGAAACTGTAGCATAAAGCCATCTGCTGCTTGCTCTACTATCCAACGCTCCATCTCATCTGCTATTTGTGTTGGTGTTCCGACAAAAGCATCGCGCTTTGCAGGTCCAAAAAGGCGTGCATACAAATCACCAACTTTTAAATTTTCCTTTTTAATAATCTCTAAGTGTTCATAAAAGTGACTTTGAATACTATTAACTTCTGGGAATTCCACTTCGATAGCAGGTGTCTCAAGTGAGTACTTTGAAAAGTCGACATTTCCCATGTACCCAGAAACAAATTTTAAGCTTTCGTATGGATCAATCAATGCCTGTAACTCATTATATTTACGAACTGCCTCCTCCTCTGTATCACCCACTATTGGGGAAATTCCTTGTAAAACAAGAAGCTCCTCCTCCTTACGTCCAAATGGAATAAGCTGTGCCTTTAGTTGACGGTAGTGTTCTTTCGATTTTTCAATATCATCCCAATGGACAAATACAACTTCCGCTGTACGTGCAGCTAATTGTTGGCCTGGTTTAGATGCACCAGCCTCTACAATTACAGGCTGCCCCTGTACAGAACGAGCAATATTTAATGGACCTTTAACAGATAAATAGTTTCCCTTAAATGATGTTTCATGCACTTTATGACGATCATAAAATCGATTATTATCTCGGTCATAAAGAAAAGCGTCGTCTTCCCATGAATCCCATAATGATTGAACAACATCGATAAATTCCTCTGCACGTTCATAGCGATGGTCATGCTCCCAATGCTTATCGCGACTAAAATTTAAAGCCGTTTCCCCTGTGGCATCTGCTGTGGTTACTAAATTCCAAGCAACCCTCCCATTGCTTATATGATCGATGGACATTAACTGTCTTGCTAGCACATATGGCTCACTGTATGTCGTTGAAGCAGTTGCACCCAGTCCAATTTTAGTTGTTGCCGCCGCTAAAGCCGTAATTTGAATTAATGGATCAAAGCGATTTAAAATATGTGGGTGTGACTCATGATTAATGGCTAAACTGTCAGCAACAAAAGCTATATCAAATTTTCCTTTTTCCGCAATCTGCGCTACTTTTTGTAATGCTTGAATATCGATGCTTGCATTTGGTTGGGCAGATGGGTGCCTCCATGCAGCCACATGCATACCTGCTCCAATTAAATATAAGGCCAGTTTTATTTCTTTTTTCTTAGTCATTATGTTTCTCCTCCCTAATATGAATAGAAATCCTTCCATGTTGCTAATTCATCCAGCGGCATCTCCACTGGAATATAATTGCCATTCGATACTTCTTTAATAAATTTCCCCGTTTCATCGCCCTGATAAATTTCCACTATTTTCTTCAATGTGTCATTATTTTTATCTTCTGCCTTTGCCACGATAACATTAATAAATGGTTTAGCTGTTTTACTCTCATGAATGATGGCATCTTTCAATAAAAGACCAGCTTCTACAGCAACACCATTATTAATAATGGCAAAATCAGCATCCTCCATCACACGTGGCGTTGTTGCACCATCAACAGGCAAAATTGTTAAGTTTTTGGGATTACCTTTAATTCGATCTTCTCCACCGTTACCATCAAAATTGTCCGTTACGGTTAGTAGTCCATGCTCCTGAAGCAGCAGCAAAGCTCTACCCCAGTTGGAAGGATCATTTGGCACAGCGATTTTTGCGCCTTCTTTTATATCATCTAGCGATTTATATTTGTTTGAATATAAGCCAATTGGTGCCATTATCGTTGTGCCAATTGCCTGTAAATCCGAGTTATTGTTCGTATTAAATAAATTTAAATACGCAACATGTTGAAAAGCATTAATATCGACTTCTCCCTCCGCCAATGCCTGATTCGGGTCATATTGCGCAGAGAATGTTACTAATTCCAGGTTAATGCCTTCCTTACTAGCCTGTTCCTTTACATACTCCCATGTTTTCAATTCTGAGCTACGGATACCGACCTTCACAGTATCTTTTTCATCTGCTTCTGCACATGCTGCTAGTAAAAATAATAATGTAAAAAGTCCTATTACATATTTCAGCTTTTTCATGTTCTCATTCTCCCTTAAGACACCCTACGTATTTTTCGTTCAAGACTATTACCAATGCTTTGAATAATCTGTACAAGTACAACTAAAATGACCACTGTAACTAATATCGTCGTATTATCAAAACGTTGATATCCGTAAGTAATAGCAACATCACCTAAACCACCGCCTCCAACAGCTCCTGCCATAGCCGTCGCACCAATAAGTCCAATCGTTGCGGTCGTGACACTTAAAATTAAGGATGGAAAGGCTTCAGGCAACAAAAACTTTCGAATAATTTGAAATGGAGAAGCTCCCATTGCTTTGGCTGCTTCAATAATGCCCTCATCCACCTCTAATAATGAATTTTCTATTAATCTTGAAATATATGGTCCAATATGCAAGACTAACGGCACAATAGCAGCAGTTGTACCAATGGCGGTGCCAACGAGTAATCTTGTGAATGGAATGATTGCAACAAGTAAAATAATGAATGGAATGGAACGCAATGTATTGACGATCGGATTGACAATCGAGAAGATTAATTTATTTTCAAGAATATGTCCTTTTCTCGTCACAACTAAGATGATCCCTAAAATAAAGCCTAAAATGGCACCAAAAAATAAAGAAAGGCTAACCATGTACAGCGTATCTAGAACCGCGTTGATAATAATTTGTGTGCTCACTTTCACGTGCAACAACCTCCTCTATTTGAATATTTTTAGCCTGAATAAATAGAAATGCTTTTTGTATATCTTTTTCAGAACCAACAAGCTCCACGATTAAATGGCCGAATGGAATTCCTTGTAACTCAGTGATATTGCCAAATAAAACATTGACATCTACAGCAAATTTCTTAGCTACCTGTGAGACAATCGGCTGTCCGACGTCTACTCCTATGAATTTTAAATTGTAAATTTTTTTAGAGGCATCTATACTTTTTAACTGTTCATAAACAGAAGATGGGATTTCGTCCCGAACAACTGATTGGACAAAATTTTTAGTTGTCTCTTCTCTTGGTGTAGAAAAAATTTCAAGTACATTACCTGTTTCAATGATTCTTCCATTTTCCATGACAGCTACACGATTACAAATATCCCGGATAACTTCCATTTCATGCGTAATCATCAAAATTGTAATACCATACTCTATATTGACCTTCTTTAGTAAAGCTAAAATCGATTTGGTCGTTTGTGGGTCGAGAGCCGAAGTTGCTTCATCACATAAAAGGATAGTTGGTTTTGTCACTAGTGCTCTAGCAATGCCGACTCTTTGTTTTTGCCCGCCTGACAGCTCGTCAATATAACGATCAGTTTTGTCCGCTAAGCCAACAAATGCTAAAGCCTCTTTAACTTGACCTTCCAAATTCGATTTTTTTACGCCACTTATGATTAAAGGCATTGCCACATTTTCAAATACAGTTTTAGAATGAAGAAGATTAAAGTGTTGAAAAATCATACCGATTTTTTTCTTCTCCTCTCGAAGCTGCTTTTTAGTGAGCGTAGTTAATTCTTTGCCATTCACAAGTACTCGTCCAGAAGTTGGCTCTTCCAGTAAATTTACTGTGCGAATCAGTGTACTCTTACCAGCACCACTAAAGCCGATAACACCAAAAATATCCCCCTTCTGAATCGTTAAATTGATATGATTTAGGGCCGTTACAGTCGAAGTACCGACCTGGAATTCTTTTGTCGTTTCAATAAACTCAATCATGCACGTCTACCTCCTTAGCATTTATGTTGATTGCAAAGCTTTAAAATGCTGGGACAACAGCACCCTTATACTGATCTTCAAAGAAAGAACGCGCCTTTTCACTTGTTAACCACTTAACAACTGTCTGTATAGCTGGATCATCCTTTTTTTCATTTGTCGATGCTATTATATTGACATAGGGTGATTCAGAATCTTCTATAATGAGGGCATCCTTCACAGGATTATAGCCCCCTTCTAAGGCATAATTTGTATTAATAGCAGATGCTTCGACATCATCTAATGAACGAACAAGTAATGGAGAATCAACACCTATAAATTGAATACTCTTCTCATTTTTCGTAATATCTTCGACTGTATAATCACTTTTCTTGGTTTTATCTAATTCAATCAAGCCATTATTTTGAAAAAGTAATAACGCTCGTGAAAAATTGACAACATCATTAGGTACAGCAACCTTTGCATTTTGTGGCAAATCATTAATTTTTTTTATTTTCTTCGAATACACACCAAATGGTTCAATATGAATTCCTTTTACACTGACTAAATCTAAATGACTTTCTTTATTCGTCTGTTCTAAAAACGGAACATGTTGAAAATAGTTAAAATCCAGCTCGCCATCTGCCGTTTGTTGGTTCGTTTGAACAGCATCTTTTATTATGGTAATGTCTAGTTTCACTCCATCCGTTTCAAGATCTTTTGCTAAATACTCCAATACTTCCGCATGAGGAACACTGGCAGCTCCTACTTTTAATGTTACAATGTCCTCTTTACTAGCCTCTCCTTTGTTTGTGCAACCAGCCAACAAGCCTATTACCAATGCACCGATAAGCAATTTCCAACCTAATCTCATTACATTTCCTCCTTAGTAAATAAATTTACTTGGTTTAATTTAAAACAAATCTTATCTATTTACTCAGAATTGGTCAATGCCTCTTTTATTCTATTTATTAAAAAATTCAGAAAACGAAGAGGAGAAATACATGTTTTTTCTCGAAAATCCCTTAAATTCATTTAAAAATACAAAAATTTCATTTACAGATAGAATATTTTTAGACCATTGATAGAAAATTTCTATTAATAAACAAAAAACTCTGAGTGGTTGTTAGCCACTCAGAGTTTTTACAATTCGTTTAATACATCTTCAACAAATACCCATTCTTCATCAGTTTCAATTGGTAATAATTCTTCTATAGAACCGTCATTTCCAGACAGATATTGAGCCGCAAAAATATCTCGTTCCCCTATAGGTTCATCCGTCGCTGGTACATACAAAACATACGATTTACCGAATTGCTCAGATGAAAACGTATGAATGACTTCACAAACTTGATCTTTCCCTTCTTCATCCGTCACGGTAATTAGCTGTGGCTCTTCCTCAAATTCATCAAGTAGTGTTAACACCACTTCATTAATCATTTCCCATTCTGTATCTGTTTCAACAGGCTGTAAATTGGTCATCTCACCTGTACTATCATCGTAATCAAAAGTCATCGCTGACAGGTCCCCTGGGATTTCTTGACCTTTTTCATCTACAAGAGAAAATAACACATAAGACTTGTCCTCTGCATCAAATGTAAAGACCACACGACACTGCTGTTCCTTTCCATCTTTTCCGATAATCATAAATTCTTGCGTTTCTTCATTCATACGGTTTCCTCCTTTTTGACAATTTGATGTCAATTATTAAAAAGTTTTTTTATCGAGTGGGGTTAAGGCACTTTTTGATTAGGTTCTTCTATTTTTGAGCGGAGCTACTCTACTTTTGAGCGAGTTCTCTTATTTTAGGAGCGGGTCCACTCATTTCAGGAGCGCTTCTTCTCTACTTCTGAGCGGGTCCCCTCATTTTAGGAGCACTTCTTCTCTTCTTTTGAGCGGATTCACCCTCCTTAAGAGCACTTCTTCCCTACTTCTGAGCGGGTCACCCCATCTTAGGAGCGCTTCTCACCTAATTTTGAGAGGGTCGCCCCATCTTAGGAGCGCTTCTTCTCTACTTCTGAGCGGGTTCTCCTATTTTTGGAGCGCTTCTTCTCTACTTTTGAGCGGGTCCACCCTCCTTAAGAGCACTTCTTCCCTACTTCTGAGCGGGTCACCCCATCTTAGGAGCGCTTCTCACCTAATTTTGAGCGGGTCGCCCCATCTTAGGAGCACTTCTTCTCTACTTCTGAGCGAATCCACTCATTTTAAGAGCAATCTCCATCATTTGTGGATCAAAATTCACACATTTATCGAGCATTCACTCCTTAATTTAACAATCCTTGTACAAAGAAGAGTGTCAATAAAAAAGGAACAAGGACTGCAAGCTGCGATCCTTGTTCCTAGCTTTGAAGTTAGAAGATTATTCTTCGTTTTCATCCTCTAATGCATTTAAAACGTCCTCTACCATATCCCACTCTGCTTCAGTTTCGATTGGTGTTAATTCACCATCTTCGCCATTTTCAGATGGTACGAATGAAGATACAAAGATTTCAACTGAACCATCTTCATCTTCCTCTGCACCTACCATTGAGTAAAACACATATGATTTGCCAAACTCTGGAGATTCATGAACGTGAATCACTTCACAAAGCTGCTCGTTTCCGTTTTCGTCAATCACTGTAATGTGTTGAACATGTAGTTCTTCTTCATGGTTATGCTCGTGTGTCATGCCTAAGTCACCTCATCAATTAATTTTTGCTATCTAAGTAGCCTTGTAAAATCATCACAGCTGCCATTTTATCAATGACCTGCTTGCGCTTTTTGCGACTCACGTCCGCTTCAATCAGCATGCGTTCTGCAGCCATCGTCGTTAAACGTTCATCCCATAACTTAACCGGTAGTGAAAATGTTTCTTCCAACAACTTTTTATAGTTCTCGGATGCTTCACCACGCGGTCCTACCGTATTATTCATGTTTTTTGGGTATCCTACAACAAATTCTGTTATAGTATATTCCTTTACTAGCTCGGCGATGCGGTCAATGCCGAACTCTCCGTTAGCCTCATCAATTTTTACGGTTTCAATACCTTGAGCAGTCCACCCCAGTGCATCACTTACTGCCACACCAACAGTTTTCGACCCAACGTCTAATCCCATAATTCTCATTTCTAGTCCTCGTTATTCTTTTTGATATAAAATTTAACAAGCTCCTCTAGAATTTCGTCACGCTCAAGCTTGCGAATTAAATTACGAGCATCCTGATGGCGAGGAATATACGCCGGATCACCAGAAAGTAAGTAACCAACAATCTGATTGATAGGATTATATCCCTTTTCCTCTAATGAAGAATGTACTTTCAACATTACCTGCTTGACTTCCTGTTCCATTGATTCTTCTGGAAAATTAAATTTCATCGTTTGATCAAATGAACTCATGACCAGCACCTCGCTTTCAGAAATAAGGAGATGTGCAAACACGCTCATCTCCAATTTCTCTTTATTATAACATGTTTTGGTGAATTAATTAAATGGATTTAATATAATCATACACAGAAAGTAGTGCTTCATCAAGTTTTGATGCATCTTTTGCACCTGCCATCGCCATATCTGGACGACCGCCACCTTTACCACCGCATGCTTCTGCAACCATTTTCACAATATTCCCCGCATGGTAATTGCCACCAACTAATTCTTTTGAAACACCAGCACATAACATGACTTTTTCGCCATCAACTGCTCCAAGAACAATGACTGCTTTTGGCATTTTCACTTTCAAGTCATCCATCATTTGACGAAGTTGATTGTTATCCTTGGCTTCCACTTTTGTAGAAAGAACTGTCACATCTCCAATTATTTGAGCGGCATCTACAATTGCTCCTGCTTGTGCATTGGCGATTTTTTGAGATAAAGCTTCGTTTTCACGTTGCAATTCTTTATAGTCGGCTTGTAATGCCTGTACTTTTGTGACAATATCTTTAGCATTTGATTTTAATAATGCTGCTGCATCATTTAATAATGCTTCTTCTTCTTTTACTGCTTCATAAGCAACTTTACCTGTAACAGCTTCAATACGACGAGTACCTGCACCGATACCACCTTCTGAAACAATTTTGAAGAAGCCAATTTCAGAAGAGCGTTTAACATGGATACCACCACATAGCTCAATAGAATAATCTCCAATTGATACTACACGTACAACATCTCCATATTTTTCACCGAACAAGGCCATGGCACCCATTGCTTTTGCTTCATCAATGCCTTTTTCTTCAATAACGACCTCTATATCATCCCACACTTTTTCATTTACAATACGTTCAATTTGTTGTAATTCTTCTTTTGTAACTTGACCAAAGTGAGAGAAGTCAAAGCGTAAACGGTCAGGGCCTACATATGATCCAGCTTGGTTCACATGATCGCCTAGCACATCTTTTAATGCACGTTGCATAATATGTGTCGCTGTATGGTTTTTAATGATTAAATTACGATCATCACGATTGACCACTGCTTGCACTGCATCTTCCACATGCATTTCACCAGATTCAACTACTACTGTATGAAGCGGTTGACCATTCGGTGCTTTTTGAACATCTTTTACAATAGCCGTAAAACTATCATTTGAAATTGTACCACTATCGGCAATTTGGCCACCCATTTCAGTGTAGAATGGTGTCTTCGCTAAAATAACCAATGCTTCTTGACCTTCTGAAGCGACTTTTGCTACTTGACCATTGACGATCATTGCAGCGATTTCAGTACTAGCTGTTAACGTATCATAGCCAACAAATTCACTTGCAACCGTTAAGTTTGCTAATACTTCATTCTGTACTTGCATCGAGTCAACATCTTGACGAGCAGCACGCGCACGTTCACGTTGTTCTTCCATCGCTGCTTCAAAACCTTCATGATCTACTTTCATGCCGACTTCTTCTGCATATTCTTCCGTTAACTCGATTGGGAATCCATAAGTATCATATAAACGGAAAGCATCTGCTCCTGGAATATAATCATGACCAGCTGCTTTTTGAGATTCCACTACTTCATTAAAGATAGCCAAACCACCGTCTAATGTTTCATGGAAACGAATTTCTTCATTTTTAATGACACGTTGAATAAATTCGCATTTCTCCGTAACTTCTGGATAGAAGTCTTCCATAATTTTACCCACAGTTGGTACAAGTTCAAACATAAATGGTTTTTCAATACCCATTTGCTTAGCATAACGAACAGCACGACGTAGTAAGCGACGTAATACATAGCCACGGCCTTCGTTTGATGGCAGGGCACCATCGCCTATAGCAAATGCTACTGTACGGATATGGTCTGCAATCACTTTAAATGGTGTATTAATATCTTCTTCTGAGCCAAAGATTTCATTTAAATCTACTTCACCAGGACGCTTATATTTACGGTTGGCAAATTCCTCGATTTTTTCAATGATTGGCATAAATAAATCTGTATCAAAGTTCGTTGGTACATTTTGAACGACTGATACAATACGCTCTAAGCCCATACCTGTATCAATATTTTGCTTTGGTAGTGGCGTGTAAGTGCCATCAGGATTATGGTTGAATTGAGAGAACACAAGGTTCCAAATTTCAAGATAACGCTCGTTTTCCCCACCTGGATACATTTCAGGATCATTATCATCTGAGCCGTATTCTACACCACGATCATAAAAAATCTCTGAGTTAGGACCAGATGGACCTTCTCCAATATCCCAGAAATTTCCTTCCAAACGAATTAAACGTTCTTCTGGAATACCAATTTCCTGATGCCAAACATCATATGCTTCCTGATCTTCTGGGTGAATCGTAATAGATAATAACGCTGGATCAAAGCCCATCCATTTTTTATCCGTTAAAAACTCCCAAGCGTAATGAATCGCTTCTTTTTTGAAGTAGTCACCAATAGAGAAGTTTCCTAACATTTCAAAGAACGTATGGTGACGAGCTGTTTTCCCAACATTCTCAATATCGTTGGTACGGATTGATTTTTGTGCATTTGTAATACGTGGATTATCAGGAATGATACGCCCATCGAAATATGGTTTCAATGTTGCAACACCTGAGTTGATCCAAAGGAGTGATGGGTCATTTATCGGCACAAGTGGTGCTGATGGCTCATGATGGTGCCCCTTTTCTTTAAAAAATTCCAAATACATACGGCGAATATCTACTGCTTTCATTGGATAAATTCCTCCTATTTAATATTGTAAAATCACGATACGAATCCTGCGATTTACCGAAGAAAATAAAAAAAGCCCTCATCCCCAAAAAAGGGACGAGGACTTGTCATTAGTCTCGCGGTACCACCCTAGTTGTAAGTAAAAATTCTTACTTACCTCTTTAGCACTTGTAACGTCAGTGAACGGCAGGGATTAGCTGCACTCTGGAGTAGCTTTCGGCATTTGCTGCTGTGAGGATTTTTTCAGCCTAGAAATCCCTTTCTTGTACACAGACAAATACGTACTTTTTCCATCATCGTTTTTACTTTTTCTATCAAAAATTATAAAAAAAATCTATTGCGCTGTCAATTAGTACTAGTATGACTAACACGAACTAAGCAATCATTTTTTTGAAATATACCCACATACCCCACGTAAAAATAACTAAAAAGGCACTGATAGCAATAGTTGTATAGGGTGAATCTTGATAAGGTAAAGGTACATTCATACCAAAAAAGCTAGTAATTACAGATAGCGGCAACATAATTGTCGAAATGACCGTTAATAAATTCAGCTTTTCAATAGATTTACCACTGATTATTGAAAAATACGTATCAAGCGTGCTGTTAACTAAATCACGATAAGTCTCTGTGGAGTCGACAATTCGTTCTAGATGGTCATTCAAATCTTTATAGAATGGAATATTTTCTTCTTGAATATCAAATTTCCACTGGCCATTGATTGATGAAAAAATTCTTCTTTGTGGCATAATGGCCTGACGAATTAAAATAATTGTCCGCTTCAGTGCAAGAAATTCCTCTGTCACCACTTTTGGTTGATAATCATAAATTTCTTCTTCCAGTTCATCTATACGTGCTCGAATTCGTTCTAATACCGGGAAGTATTCGTCTGTAATCCCGTCAATAATGGTATGCAATAAAAAATCAGTACCCTTTTCCAAATATTTTGGACTATTGATACAAACATTCTCCATGTTGCCTAGCCATTGCAACTTTTGTTTATGCACAGTTACAATATAGTTTGGTCCCATAAAAATATTTAACTCCACTGTTGTAATTTCATTATTACTTTTCTCATTATAGATTGGTGCATGGAGCACAAAAAATTTATAATCACCATAACTATCCATTTTCGGACGTGAGCCCTCATGTAAGCAATCTTCCACTGCTAGTGGATGAAAGCCAAATATATCTGCAATATTATTCAATTCATTATAACTATACGCATATAAATCTACCCATAATAAGTCTTCGTTATGAATAGGAAGTTGTAAATCAATCATATTGAAATCATGTTGGACTGTCTTGCTGCTGTTATTATAATAGTGGATTTTAATCATTGCATTTCACCTCGTGTTTTGTTATTGAGGGAAACAAAAGGTCATCCTTTATCACCTTTTGTCTGCATCGGTGATCAGAAATCGATGACTTTTTAATTGTTTCCGTTTGCCTAAATGAAACTTATTCGGTTCAGGACTACTATCCATTTCTCATCACCTTCCTTTCATAACAAAAACACGCCTTCTACGAATGAAGGCGTGTTGAATACACATATCAAAAAATAGCAATTAAAAACATTGCATGCTTGTTACCTTCAAACGTTGAGTTTTAGCACTATGCGGCATAGGAATATGTCCAGCTACGTTAAAAAACACCTTATTTCGATGATTTCTGTTGACCCATTGGCGTCTCTCGACATTTTTGGGTAGTAGCGTATCTCCAGCATAGGAGCCTCACCTAACGAAGGGATATTAATTTTTTGTTCCTCCACATCATAGCGGATTGCCTCATGACTGTCAATCAATCATTTTTCAAAAAGTCTTCCACTCTTTGCACTAAATGCTCCCGTTGATAAGATTGATAGAGCAGGCTAGATAAACGCACAGGATCACCAAAGAAAAAGCGTTCGTACAATGTTTGCCTTGTGCCAAAACTACTCATCGTTAAATCCCATGCTAAACGGAATTTCTTTACTCGCTCCTCGCCTTTATCTTGGAATGATTGTAAATAATGTTCTAGGTCACCCTCATCTGCTGCAAAAGCTTTTTCAGTCGGTATGGACATCAATCCACTTGCCCCAAGTTGCTGGATAATTTCCGTAAAAGTTGGATAAACTTTCGGGAAAATTTGAATGGCTACTTGCAATGTTGAGAGATCTGGTCGAAGAAAGCCAAACATATCTCTGTGTGCATCTATTTCTGATTTTACTAGCATTGCCTTCATCGTTTCTAATGTCACAATCACATCCACCACTTTTTGTTGTACATGTTGGTAGTCACCGATATTAATGGTGTCCACAATCGACTGCACAACGCCTAGTACAAATTCGGTCTTCGCAATTTGACGAGAAAGCACTTGATGTAAACTGTAAGCTTGGAAGCCGCTGACATTCATAAATTGATTGGCTACTTCCACATTTTCGTAGTAAAAAACGCGTTCCCATGGGACAACTACATCATCAAACACAACGATTGCATCCATTTCTTCAAAACGCGCACTTAACGGATAATCAAAGGTAGAATCTCCTCCTACAAATGATTGCCGACATAAAAACTTTAGTCCTTTGGTGTTACTCGGTATAGAAAAGCCAAAACCTTTTCCCTCATCATAGCCATTTGTTGATAAAACAAGGAGCTCATCCGTTATACCACCCTGTGTTGCGAGTAATCTTGCTCCTTTGATGACTAAGCCTTCACTTGTCTTTCCAATAATTTTAGCAGCAATGGTCACTTCTTCATCCTCATAGTAATAGCGCTTGCGATTTACCTGTGGTTCGATAAAGGTATGTGTCATCGTAATATCATTTTCACGAGCATACTCATAAAACTTCAGCAAATGCTCTGGAAAACAATTTGGCTTATCTTTTAAAAAGTCTGACGCCGATGCCAAGGCCATTAATGTTGTATTCATATAATCAGGGCTTCTCCCCATAAAACCATGAGAAGATAATGCCCACTCCCTTGCCGCATGGCGCCTTTTCACAAGATCTTCTGGCGTCAATACTTGAAGAAAGGACATGCCAACTCTCTGTTTGCTAGTTGGCGATTCATAGGTCATTTTTTCAAGAAATGCCGCTTGATGTTGTAAATCAAAAAGTTTCGCTTGACTTTGCATAATTCCTTTAAAGGCAGGATGTTCTGACACCTTTCCTGTCACGACTTCCCCATCTATCGAAATATACGTTTTTAAAGCATCAATTCGTTCAATATACTGCTGCCCTGTCATTATTGGCATGCTGTCACCCCTATACATTTCCTATGTTTTTGTACTCATCTAGTATATGAAATGTCCAAATATTAGGTGACGATACGATCAATTAGAAAAACCCGATTAGACAGTCTAATCGGGTACATATAGCTGATGGTATTTATTTTAATTATCCAAAAAATCATATGGAGAGACATCATTCATACCAATCATTGGATGAATATAAGGGGCTGTTTCTACTGTTAGCTTTTGTTCAATGGAAACAGGCTCGTTCATTCCTTCATCTTCTACTGGCACTGCCTCTACTTTCTCAAGTTCTTCATCGATTTCCATTGGATTAAGTCTTGCACGTAACGAGGTGAAACGTTGTAGGTCATCTGTACGTTGTAAGCCATCTGCAAGCACATCAGGTTCACCACATAAAATCAAAAAGTTTTTAGCTCGTGTAATCCCTGTGTACAAAAGATTACGCCGCAGCATTTTGGAATACCCTCTAACAACAGGCATAATAACCGTTTGAAACTCAGAGCCTTGCGATTTATGGATAGAACAACAATAAGCTAGTGTCAATTGATTGAGATCACTTCGTTGATAGGTCACTTCAATGCCATCAAAGGATACGATCAGTAAATCTTGTTTTTCTACTGTCTCTTTTGCCTTAATAATACTAATGACCTCTCCCATATCTCCATTAAAGACATTGCTTTCAGGTTGATTGACTAACTGAAGGACTTTATCTTTTATTCGATAGGTGACATCTCCAAAGACTAGCTCTTTTCTTGTTCCTGTATCATTTGGATTAATAAGCTCTTGAATCATTTTATTTAAATTATCTATGCCAGCCGGTCCTTTATACATGGGCGCTAACACTTGAATATTGCGGATTTCCTGACCTTTTGTGACAGCACTTTTGACAACCTGTGTGACCACATTGGCAACTTGATCGGCTGAAGCTTTAATAAACGAACGATCAGACGTTTTAGCTGTTAACTCTTTTGGAATCGTTCCTTTTTTTATTTGATGGGCTAGTTCAATAATCGTTGAGCCTTCTGCTTGTCGGTAAACATCTGTTAGCTCAACGGTTGGCAGCTGTTTGGATGCTAATAAATCCTTTAACACCTGTCCTGGACCCACTGGTGGGAGCTGATCCTGATCTCCTACAAAGACAACCTGTACATCCTCATGTAAAGCTTTTAATAATTGATGGGCAAGCCATGTATCCACCATGGACATTTCATCCACGATAATCAGCTTCCCTGTCACTTCCCGCTCTGTTTCCTCCTCTTTTTCTTGCCCTGTAAAGCCAAGCAGTCGATGAATGGTCATCGCAGGAAGCTCTGTTGATTCGGCTAATCGTTTAGCAGCACGTCCAGTTGGCGCACAAAGGATGATCGGAAAAGGCTCTTCTTTTTGAGCATACTCTTTTGGATTTAAGGATAAGCCATGAAGCTTTGCATAAACTTCCACGACTCCACGTACAACAGTCGTTTTCCCCGTACCAGGGCCACCCGTTAAAATCATCACAGCTGAATTTAAAGCCTGTTCAATGGCATTTGCTTGTGTTTCTGCATAGGTAACATGGAGTAGCTCCTCTGTTTCCCCAATGGCTTTTCGAATTTCATCTTTACTAAAATGTTCAGCCTTGTTATTTCGCTCAATTAGCGATACGATTTTCGATGCAATTCCAACCTCTGAAAAATAAAGTGATGGTAAATATAACCTCGTCTCTTCACCACAAATTTTGCCTTCTTCACGCAGTTCGATACAGGCTTGAGAAATGTCCTCGAATGGTATCTCCTGTCGTTGGCTTTGTTCAAGCATTTCCTTGACGAGGGGTAAAACATGTTCGGCATCTAGATAGACATGTCCATCCGATAAAGCAGCTGTATTTAAAATATGGAAAATCGCTGCTTTGACACGATCAGGATGTTTGCCGGTTATACCTAATTTTGCACCTAGCTCGTCAGCTCGAAAGAAACCAACCCCTTCCACATCTTCAATCAAGCGGTATGGATTTTCTGTCAGTAATTCAATGGCTTCTGTTCGATAGGTTTGATAGATTTTCATGCCAAGCTGGGGACCAAATCCCCACTCATTCAGTTGAATCATGACCCGTTCTAAGCCTAAGTTTTGCTCAATAGTGCGATGAATGACTTCTTTTTTTTCAGCGGATAGACGTGGAACAGAATCGAGTGCACTAGGATCTTCTAAAATAACACGGAGTGCATTAGCACCTAGTTTTTCAACAATCGTTTCAGCCGTTTTTTTCCCAATCCCTACGAATAAGTCACTAGATAAATAATGAATAATCCCTTGCTCAGTTGCAGGAACCTCTTTCGTAAATGTCTCAATTTGAAATTGAGCACCGTATTTAGGATGCTGTTTTAAGATCCCTGTAAAACGATATTGTTCATCCATTTGTAATGGTGGAAAATAACCTACAACGATAATTTCTTTATCTTCATATTGCAAATTCGTCTCTTGAATTTTCACTCGTACAATCGAATACATATTTTGTGCATTATGAAAGATAGAGACGATCGGACGTCCGAGTATAAAAAATTTATTAAGTTCAAATAAATCTAGGTGATCTGTCATGTTCGGTCCGTCCTTTCTTATAGTTTTCAATCTTTTTATTTTACCATAGCCTCATGAAAATATAGCAGCCAAAAATATAATCGCTTCAATATTTTACATTATTTTGACAAATGACAATTCTCTGCCTTTATTCTCCGTTCCATGCTATGATAAATAAGAATTAGTTGCACGGAAGGATTGTGAAATTATTGGAATTTAGACCTTGCATCGATTTACACGATGGCAAAGTAAAACAAATTGTAGGGAGCACTTTGGGGTATACGAATCAAGCAGTTGTAGAAAATTTTATTTCTCATCATGACGCTAGCTACTATGCACAAATGTTTGCCCAAGATCGTTTAACAGGTGGACACGTTATCATGCTCGGTTCAGGTAATGAAGATGCTGCCTTATCCGCTTTAACAGCTTATCCTCAAGGCTTACAAATTGGTGGTGGCATCACAGCTGACAATGCTCAAAAGTATATTGATGCAGGTGCTTCACATGTCATTGTCACATCCTATATTTTTCATGATGGTCAGCTAGATTTAGCACGTTTAAAGCATTTAAATCAATTAATTGGTAAAGAACACCTTGTCATCGATCTCAGTTGTAAGATGCGTGACGGGAAGTGGTTTGTCATGACAGATAAATGGACTACATTTAGTCATTTCGAAGTCAATGCAGCATCCATTGCTTATATTGAAGGTTTTTGTGATGAACTGTTAATTCATGCTGTCGATGTTGAAGGAAAAAAGGGTGGCATGCAGGAAAGCTTGGTACGGGATTTAGCTGCTTGGACATCTATCCCTACTACCTATGCAGGCGGTGTCCGATCAATTGAAGACTTAGAAAGATTTAACCAATTAGCCAATGGAAAACTTCATGTAACCATTGGGAGTGCGCTCTCTATTTTTGGTGGCGATTTACCTTATACAGATGTAGTAGAATATTGTAAAAAAGGCGGGATCTTGTGAAGCTTATTTATAAAGATTATGTTTTTCCATTTCAAGAAACAAATTTAGAGAGAATCATAGATGGTAAATATTTTAAAGTGAATAAAAAAGATGATTCTCTTGCGATTCAAGTGCAACTTGACAACGAGCAAATGTTACTGGAATTTTCAAAATCATTAAAGGCAACATGTGGCTTTTTACGCGATCAAGAAACAGAACCTTATATCGGAACCTATATTGATTTACAAGTTTTCGTTGATGAGTTTAATAAGCGTTATAACTTAAATGCTGAAATTATTAGTTAAAACAAGGGGTAACTAGCTTCCCTTTGTTTTAACTCCACACCTCTTCTGCATTATTCCTTTCTCGTATTTCTGAAACCTTTTCATTGTCATGTGAGTTATATATTGTATAGCATGAACTATAGGGGGTTCACATGGCTAAACTTCATACTCAAAATTTCCTACCTTATTTTTTTATGCTTCCCGCCCTTCTCATAGGGATGATCACCATGATCTCTTACGGCGTAGGCTTCTCTATTTGGATACAAAACCTATTCATCTGGATTGTAGGCGTTCGTTTTTGCTATGTTGTTTTAACTAAAACTAGCCTTAAACTTTTAGATAAAAGCCCTCTTTCTATCACATCTGTATTAATTATATTACTCATTATGCCCTTTTGGTTTAATGGTATAGAGGGTGTCCATCGATGGATAATTGTTGGTCCATTTCATTTTTATATGGCTAGTATTATTTTACCTATGTTAATTATTTATTTATGGAAGCTTTCAAAAAGTAAAAATTTATTATTTTCTATAGGATTCATAATCCTCATAGAAGGTATATTAATCATGCAACCAGATGCAGGGCAACTCACTGCGTTTGCTTGTGCATCCACCATTATTTTATGGCGAGCTATAGAAAATTCGAAAGGGAAGTATATTACCCTAATTATATTAGCCATATTTGTCCTAGCATCATGGATGTTTCTTGATCATTTAGCTCCAGTCCCGTATGTAGAGCAAATTATTTTTTTAGTGGCTGATATGGGAAGTATTTTCCTTTTTGCAGGTGTGATAGCACTCCTAATGTTAGTATATCCATTCTTTATCCCATGGAAAAAAGATACATTGGCAATGGCTTTAGGTCTATATTTTCTAATGACAATCCTTGTTACTTTCCTTGGTAATTTTCCAATGCCTATTATGGGCTATGGAATTTCACCAATTATCGGCTATCTCATTGCAATCACCGCCCTACAAAAAATAAAAATCGAACAAAGAAAGAAAGGATTTACAAACGATGAAAACTGAACTAGAAGTAAACACTTTAAAATCATTCCAAACTGAATTAACACGCTTCTTTTTAGCCTACAAATTTGCTCTCCAAGAAGTGGAAACGAAAATAAATATCTTACAAGAAGAATTTAAGCTGATACATGAATATAATCCAATTGAGCATATTTCTACACGTGTCAAATCACCGAAAAGTATTTTAACAAAGATGATGAAAAAAGAGCTTCCTCCATCAATGGAGGCTGTTCGTGAAAATATTCGTGATATAGCAGGTGCTCGCATCACCTGTTCCTTCGTGGAGGATATTTACAAGGTAAGCGCCATGTTACAAGCACAGCATGACATAGAAGTTGTTGCGGTGAAAGATTATATAGCCAATCCAAAAGAAAATGGCTACCAAAGCTTACATCTCATCATTAAAATCCCTATCTTTATGTCAGACCATATGGAAAAGGTCTATACAGAGATCCAAATTCGTACAATTGCAATGGATTTCTGGGCAAGCTTAGAGCACAAAATTTATTATAAGTATAACAAAGAAGTACCCGAGCATATTCGACTTGAATTAAAGGAAGCCGCTCTACAAGCAGCTGAGTTAGATCGAAAAATGGAGCGACTGAATAAAGAAATCAATATTTTAAAGGAAAATGAAGCAGAGCCTTCATTGCTAGACAGTACCCCGATCGCCCATCTAGCTAAATACTTAACGGATCTTCCTGGCAGTAAGATAATCGATAATGCTCTATTCAAAAAATAAATTCATTCTTAAATATGTTCATCAAATGAAAAATCCACCTCACACTCTGCATGATCACAGAATATGAGGTGGATTTTACTGTTTATTCGCTATTGCGCCTTGGATTTCGTTGCTACAAAGAAGGAGAAAATAAGAGCACAAATGGCAAAAATAAAGGTAGCGACATATACGTAACTGACGCCATTCGCAATGGTGTCCTTTAAAAAGCTTACTTCTTCTATATTAAAGCCACCTTTTGCAAATTCACCATTTAATTGAATTTCACCTTTTCCTAATGAAGCCATTTTTTCACTCGTTGCTAGGTTGAAAATCATACCAAATAGTGCTGCCCCAATCGCTTGGCTAAATGTATTCGTAAAGGAGTTCAAACCAATTGATATACCAAGCTGCTTCGGATCTGCCACCTTTTGTATGGAAATCATCAACATCGGCATGATAAAGCCCATCCCTAGTCCAATTAATGATGAAGCGAAATAAACGCTGAAATCACTAGAACCTGAAGATAATCTTGCCAACAATAGCGCACCCGTAACAAGTAAAATCGTACCCATTTGGATAATGCGTTTATTTGTTAAACGTCCGATTAAATAACCTGCCATAATCGAGTTCACCGTCCAAAAAATAGACATCGGTGTTAATAATAAACCAGCTTGTGTTGCATTTTTACCTAAAACACTTTGGGCAAATATCGGAATATAAACCGTCACACCAATGACAATAGACATGCCGCTTAAAGTTAAAGCATTAATGACCATTAGTCGTCCATTTTTAAACAGAGTTAACGGAATAATTGGCTCCTCTGCTCGCAACTCCACCCAGATAAAAATACTTAAGAATACAAGAGCAACCCCATACATTAGCAGCGATTGACCTGATAACCAAGTCTGTGTTTTACTGTTTTCGATAATAACAAATAGCAGTGCCACCATGCCAATTGTAAAAAATGCTGCACCTAAATAGTCAATTTTGCGCTTCACTGCTTCTAGTTGTTCTTTATAATGTTTAGCAATTAAATAGATTGAGGCTAAACCAAATGGTACATTAATAAAGAAAATGAAATGCCAAGATACTTGGTCAACAATAAAGCCTCCAAATAATGGACCCACAACGCCAGACACGCCCCATACCATACTTAAATAACTTTGTCCTTTGGCACGCTCTTTTTCAGTCTTAAACAATTCACCGACCATTGTTAATGTGATGGGTAAAATTGAACCTGCGCCAATACCTTGAATTGCTCGGAAGACTATTAATTGCTCCATGGATTGCGCTAAACCACATAACATAGAACCTACTAAAAAAATAATAATACCTGTAATAATCATCCGTTTGCGCCCAAATAAATCAGCTAGCTTACCAAAAATAATTGCCGCAATGGCTGAAGCTAGTAAATAAGCGGAATAAATCCAGCTTATTAAGTCTACGCCTAATAAATCAGCCGTAATACTTGGAATAGCTGTACTAACAATTGTTCCTTCAATTGCAGCGAGTGCTGTTACAAGTAATAGTGCAATAAATACTTTATTCATCCTGTCACCTTTTCCTTTCCTGCATGACATACATTACCAAGTTTGAACTAAAAATAAAAGAGAAACGAGTTCATTCTATGAAAAAATAAACGATTGATTTGCAGTTTTACTAGACAATTTCAATAAAAAAAGCAGCAAGTAGATTAACTCGCTGCTTATTATCTATCAGTTAAATCGTTGGGCAATCATATCGTAAAGATAACGTGCTTGGTCGTATTCCGGTTGTAAGGTAAAGGCTTGTTTCAAATGATACATCGCATCTTCCGTTTGTTCAGTGGATACAGCATATAGTACACCTAAATTATAATGTGCATCTGCATTATTCCAATCCTGTTCAATCAAGAGATCCAGTTCCTTCTTCCCTTCATCAAACATTTCTAACGCACATAGTACGATCGCATAGGCTAAACGAATTTGTGTATCATCTGGAGCAAGTTCTACCGCACGTTGTAAATAAGGTAAGGCCAATTTTGAGTTATCCATACGCTCAAAGCATTTCCCCATCATATAATAGACATCTGCACCTTCAATATGATGCTTTAGCGCTTGTTCATACAGCTTCACAGCCTCAGCATAGCGTTCAGCATTGTAATATAAATTGGCTAGACCATAATAGGCTGTAGCTGCTGTTTCATCCACAGTAATGGCCTTTTGGAAGAAACGTTCTGCTCGTTCAGTATCCTCTAACACGGCTAATAAATTGCCGAAATTTACATAACCAATAGCATTTTCAGGCTCTGCTTCGATTGCTTTTGTAAATAGTTGAGCAGCATCCTCATAACGTTTTTCTTGAAATGCTTGGATGCCCTGTTCATTATAATTCATTCGTTTTTCACCTCTATGTAGCGAAAGACTGCTTTTAGGGAGCCAAGAGGCCGTAAAAGCAGTCTTAACGCAATTTATCCAACATATGTTAGTTTTTCATTACTTTTAAAGACTTCATCAATCGTTCCGCCACCCATACATTCTTCTCCATTGTATAGTACTACAGCCTGTCCTGGTGTAATTGCACGTACAGGTTCTGCGAATGTAATATGTGCACGGCCGTCTGGTAAAATTTCAACTTCCACTGGTGTATCGGTTTGACGATAACGGAATTTTGCTGTACAAGAAAATTTCCCAGGCAATTTTTTTGTCGAAGTATAGTTCATTTTCACAGCTGTTAGTGATGTAGAATACGAATATTCATTGTCAAAGCCTTGTCCGACAAGCAGAACATTACGTTCTAAATCTTTTCCTAGCACAAACCAAGGCTCGCCGTCTCCACCAATACCAAGACCATGTCGTTGCCCAAGTGTATAGTACATTAAGCCATCGTGTTGACCCATAACAACACCATCCATTGTTTCCATCTTGCCTGGTTGAGCTGGTAAATATTGACTCAAAAACTCTTTGAAATTACGTTCTCCAATAAAGCAAATGCCCGTTGAATCTTTTTTCTTGGCCGTAGCAAGTCCAGCTTCCTCTGCAATTTTACGTACTTCTTTTTTCTCAATATCGCCAATCGGGAACATCACATGCGCCAATTGCTCTTGTGATAATTGGTTTAAAAAGTATGTTTGATCTTTGTTATCATCAACACCACGTAACATTTTTACCTCGCCATCACCACTACGATCAATTCGTGCATAGTGACCCGTCGCTAAGTAATCAGCACCAAGGTTCATGGCATGCTCTAAAAATGCTTTAAATTTAATTTCTTTATTGCACATCACATCAGGGTTTGGTGTACGCCCTGCCTTATATTCTTCTAAAAAGTATGTGAAAACTTTATCCCAATATTGTTTCTCGAAATTGACAGCATAATATGGGATACCAATTTGATTACATACTTTAATCACATCGTCATAATCTTCTGTTGCTGTACAAACACCGTTTTCGTCCGTATCATCCCAGTTTTTCATAAAGATCCCGATTACTTCATATCCTTGTTGTTTTAACAAGTATGCTGCCACCGACGAATCTACCCCACCTGACATGCCGACAACAACTCGAATTTGTGAGGGGTCACGTGTTTCTTTCATTGTGGTCACCTTTTCTTTTATCTAATTACAGTGCATGCTTCAATATTTATAGAAACATAACATTGGTATTGCGCAAATTATTTTTTAGCTAGTTTTTTCACAATTTGAGCCGTTTTTTCCGCTGCATTTCGGATATCCTTTTCCGTTAAATCCTGCCCAAAGCTGAATCGGATGGAGTTTCGTAGCTCTTCTGCACTTTGTCCAAACATTGCTACTAACACATGCGATGGATCAATCGACCCAGCAGTACATGCCGAACCACTCGATGCATAAATTCCTGCCATATCAAGGTTCACTAAAAATGATTCTACTTCCATGCCCTCAAAGCTAATATTTAGAACATGTGGCAATGAATGCACCTCATCACCATTTACATGGAATGCTAGCTTTTCCTGCGAAAAAACATCAAGCATAATTTGCTTAAAGTGATTGTATAGTGAACGCTTTTCTTCACGCAACTCATTTGCAACTTGCACTGCAGTTGCAAAACCAATAATGGCAGGTATATTTTCAGTACCTGCACGACGTTTTTTCTCTTGTGCGCCCCCAAGAGCATAGCTCGCTAACGGTGTGCCCGACTTTTGATAAAGGAATCCAACACCTTTTGGACCATTGATTTTATGAGCAGATACACTCAATAAATCCACCTGCAATTGCTTTACATCAATGCGCTCTAAGCCATAAGCCTGAACCGCATCTGTATGGAAGATGGCACGATGCTCACGTAATAGCTCACCAATTTCAGCAATTGGTTGAATCGTACCAACTTCATTATTTCCGTACATGATTGTCACTAAAATGGTATCTTCACGCAGAGCTTTTTGGACATCCTCAACCGCTACTCGCCCCATTTGATCTACTGGTAAATAAGTCACCTCAAAGCCATCGCGTTCAAGTTTTTCACAAGTATGTAATACTGCATGATGCTCTACTTGCGTTGTAATGATGTGTTTTCCTTCGTTTGCATGGGCATAGACAGTTCCTAAAATCGCCATATTGTCCGCTTCTGTGCCACCACTTGTGAAAATAATTTCCCCAGCTTGGGCACCAATAGAATTGGCTAATAGCTCACGTGCATCATCTAGATATTTTCTTGCTTCTCGACCTGCTCTATGGATACTGGATGCGTTGCCAAATACCTGTTGCATAGCAGTCGTCATCGCTTCTATTACTTGGCCATTCATCGGAGATGTGGCCGCATGATCGAGATAGATATATGAATTCATGTTGAAAACTCCTTTTTTTCATCAATTACGCCTCGGCCTAATTGAGTCAGGATTTTTTCGAGCTTGCTCGAAAAGCTCCTTTTAAAACTTTGTAACATCCGCCAGAGGCTTTAGCTTGATTCAGTTAATGCTTGCAAAATCAATACAAGCATTCTTTGCTCCTCTATGAGAAGGGAGTCTTCCGTACTTGGTGCTTCATTTTCGGTACAAAAAACATTCGCTGAATCGAGACAAAAGCGCAAAACCCACATCACTCATCGTAAAAATAGCCATTGAGATGTGAATAGCTCACAACCGCCCTAAAGAATGAGGTGAATGTAGGAGTAGCGCTTTAGCTTGAACATTATTAAATATAGAACATGTAGCCTTCTACTACATTCTCTTCTGTATATTGTGCTAAATCTTCTATTGTTGTTGTATCTAACACATTTTTTACTGCATCGCGAATACGTAGCCATAACTCTCGTTGAGGTGCTTCTTCATTTTCAATACCCTCTACTGGTTGAATAGGTCCTTCTAGCACACTAATAACATGGGCTGCTGAAATTTCGCTAGGTGGATTGGCTAGCATATAACCACCATAAGCACCACGTACACTTTTTACTAAGCCTGAATTACGAAGCGGAGATACTAATTGCTCTAAATATGCTTCAGAAAGCTCCTTTTCCGCAGCAATTTTACGCAAAGGAATGGGTCCTTCCCCATAATGCTTTGCTAATTCAATCATAATCGTAAGCCCGTATCGGCCCTTTGTTGAAATTTTCATTTTATCACCCTCAATTAGTCTAGTCAAAATACTACCAACAGTATATCATAATCTCCTCTTGATGAACTCGGAAATACACCTAGAAGGATATGATATACTAATTAAAGCGATTCAAAATCGTTCAAAAGCTATATCAGCGCTTTATTTTAGCGTAAAAACATGCACGAAGCAAAAAATGACAACGACTGAAAGGGGGAATTATGTTGCATAATGAACCACTCGCTTTTCGAATGCGCCCTTTAACCCTTGATGAGATTGTTGGTCATCAGGATTTCATTGGTCCCAATACAGCCCTTTATAAAATGATTCAAAATGAACATGTACCCTCCATGTTGCTATATGGAGAACCTGGAATCGGTAAAACATCCATTGCCAATGCCATTGCAGGAAGTTCCAAGCTCCCTTTCTTTGCACTTAATGCCACACGAGCTGGTAAAAAAGATGTTGAAGATATTGTACAAGAAGCCAGAATTTCTGGAAAAGTACTACTTTTTTTGGATGAAATTCATCGTTTCAATAAATTACAGCAGGATACATTGTTACCACATGTAGAAAATGGCTCGATTGTATTAATTGGTGCCACAACAGAAAATCCTTATCATGATGTAAATCCAGCGATTCGTTCACGCTGTGGTGAAATTTATCAGCTAAAACGGTTAACTAAGGAAAATTTAATCGAACTAGTTGAAAAAGCACTGGCTGATGAAAGACGAGGACTAGGTAAATATCATTTTGCATTAACACCATCACAAATTGAACAAATTGCAGCCGCAGCGAATGGAGATGCGCGAAAGGCATTAACTTTGCTAGAATCCATTTATTATGCCAGTGACGAGGTGGATGGACAAACAATTGCTGCCAATCATGTCATTGAGCATCTCATTAGCCGAATTGGTGTGTATGGCGATAAAAAAGGTTCACATTTTTATAATCTACTCTCTGCCCTGCAAAAATCTGTGCGTGGCAGTGATACCAATGCCGCTCTGTATTATTTAGCACATTTATTGGAAACAGGCGATTTAGTGGCTGTCAGCAGACGCCTACTTGTTATGGCCTATGAGGATGTTGGTCTAGCAAATCCCGAAGTTGGCCCTCATATGTTAGCCGCCATACAAGCTGCGGAACGACTGGGACTACCAGAGGCACGTATCCCACTTGCAAGTGCTGTCATTGAAATGTGCCTTGCCTCAAAATCCAATTCTGCCATTGTGGCAATCGACGCTGCCATTACGGCTATACATGAAGGTAAAACAGGCGATATCCCCCATCATCTGCGAGATGCTCATTACGAGGGGGCAAAAGATTTAGGACATGTTGGCTATCAATACCCACATAACACACCGATTGGTACTTTTGGTGGTTGGGTAGACCAGCAATACTTACCAGATGAACTTGTAGGGACAGAATTCTATAAACCTGTAATTGCTGGTGAGGAAAAACGTATGGCAGGCATTTACGAAAAACTCAAATCATTCCATCAAGATAAGAAATAATCATATAAAAGCAAAGTCACTATCTCAAGTAATTGACATGACTTTGCTTTTTTTATAAACAACAGGATAGACTGCTCTAGCAATCATCCTGTAAAGCTCGGGTTATTTGTTGTGTATCGTTCTTGGTAAAACAAATTTAAAGGTTCTGCTACATGTCGAAGTGATGGCAAAATGGATTCTTTCACATCTCCTTCATTTACCTTACTATGCAAAAAAACAATCAAATTATAAGACTGATACAATAAGCTCGCAAACTCTTGATTGTTTTCTCTTACCTCAAAGCGAATTGCTTTTACAGCAATTGCTTGTGCAATTTTTTGTTCTCTCGTCTCACAGGAAGGTTCCTTACTTAATTCATCATCTGACACTCTGTATAACCGTTTTAATGCACCATACACCTCTTGATTTCCACTAAATCGATCTTTTAACCACTGCAAGACAAATTGTAAAAGAATGACTGCATAGATAAGGGAAAGACATTCATCGCCACGCGATTTTTTTGCTAAGCGTTGGAAATATTCTGCTTGTGTGACTAATTCAAAAAGAAGTAAACGAATTGGGTAAAGCATGGCATGGCCGCTATTGATGTATAGCTTTTCTCGATCTCTATACATAGCCAACCAAATATCTTTGATCAATGAAATGGATTTCCTCGTTGAGAGCGCTAATTGACATTGAATAAGCTCCTGTTCAATCGTCGGTTGGATAAGCTGTTGAAATAAAAGTTCATCTTCCTCACTAACTAGTAAAAGTGGTTTTTCCAAATTTGCCAAATCTATTTCTATTCCATTTACAATCATTGCCTAGCCCCCTTCCAATAAGTTCTTACAGCGTTAAGCAGAGTGAGAACATCTATTACCAATTTTTTAACTATAATTCGACAAAAAAACATAAATACCTTTCTAGATAATATGTCTTTTTACTTTCCCTACAATAAAAAAAGAATCCACGATACTAAATTAGGCAAGTAAATCAGTCTTTTTCAACATCGAACATTGTAGAAAAAGCTGATTTAATTACAATTAGTTGCGTAGATTCTTGTCGTATTGGCTATTTTCTGAAAATAGATAGTCTACTATTGTCTAAACCGAAAGTTCTTGATCAACAAATAATTTAAACTGTTGAAGACACTGCTTCACATCACCCTTTTGTGACAGCACTTCGTTGCGTATGATGGTTGCTTTTTCTTCATCATCTAGCACTTCAGTTAAAAGAGCAAAGATATCTGTTAATAATAGCTCATTCTCTTCCTGCTCAATACTCGGTAAGGAATAGGCTGCTATTTTTAATAAACGCTCTACTTTTTCAGGTGTCTCTTGTAAAGCATTCGAAGAATAATAGGTTGATGCAGCTAAAAAGTAGCATAATTTTGCACAACAATCGATAAATAAATGCCAATACGTATTTGCTTTTGGTAATTCCCCTGCTCGCTGATTAACGTATTCCTTATAATAGGTTGTGACTTGTATATATAAAGGATTTAATTCTCTCATGGCTTTTGGATAATTGTTGGATGTATCCAAATAGTCAAATACAATGGCATTCATTTTCTCTTGAAGTTTAACAATATCTAAATGATCACGAATTACTTGAATTTCCATTTTCCCACTCTCCCATATGTCATTTGCTGTTTAACTTCTTGGCTATTCACTGCGTAGCACCAAGCATCCCAAACAAACTGATCGATTATCTAATGGATGATTCAAATTATAGCAATAAACCATATGAAGTAGTGTGGACATGAAAAAAATAAGACAATTTCGTGAATTAATAGCATTTTATGTACATAAGAGGAACTATTTTGGTAAAATTATAACCTTTGTACATAATCATCAAATAACCATGGTTCCTTTGCTCGATCAACAATTTCGATAATACTTCCATTTACATATTTTTTAATGCGCTTTTGAGGTATATAAAAATAAGCATTGTTCATAATTAACCATTCACTTAATGTTAAATCACTACCTGTTTGTTGCTTCGTTAAGATTTTTTTATGTCGCAGAACATCAGCCATTTTATAAAAACCATCTGACAATTCGTAGGCTGATACATCAAAATTAAAAATGGGGCTGACAACTTGTCCAACATCAAAAATATGTATAGTTTGCTTTTCTTCATCTATAGCTAACTCTACTGTGCTAACTTCATCCAAAAAATTTAAACCTCTATACTCCATTTGATAAATTTTTTCCATTTGTATACGCCTCCTTTTTTACAACGGTCTAATTGTAACATAGAAAAAGTAGCTACCTCTAAATACAATTAAGGCAGCTACTTCTACGAAAATGAACATTTATGCTGTTTATTGAATATTACCCAAACCTGTATATGGTACTAACCTTGTACGCGCGTAATTTTTACATCTTTTAGGATGGTATTGACTACCCAGCTGGCAGCAATTAAACCCGCTACGGACGGTACAAAGGCATTGGATGAAGGCGGCATCTTTGCTTTGCGAATTGCTGCATCAGGCTTACCTACATGTTCGACAACATCTGGACGAACGACAATTGGACTTTCATCTGAAAATACAACCGTAACACCCTTATGAATGCCCTCTTTACGTAGCTTTGTACGAATGATTTTCGCCAATGGGTCTGTATGTGTTTTTGAAATATCTGCAATTTGGAAGCGAGTAGGGTCCATTTTATTTGCTGCACCCATACTTGAAATAATAGGAATATTACGTTTTAAACATTCCTTCATTATATGAATTTTATACATCACTGTATCGCTTGCATCGATCACATAATCAATGCCTTGGGCGAAAAATTCTTCATAGGTTTCTTCTGTGTAAAACATATGCATGTCAATCACTTCACATGCTGGGTTAATATCTGCAATACGCTCTTTCATAATTGCTGATTTTGATTGACCTACTGTCGATAGGTATGCGACAAGTTGTCTGTTGACATTTGTAATATCTACATTATCCTTATCGACTAAAATAATACGACCGATTCCGCTTCTTGCACATGCCTCAGCCGCAAATGACCCAACGCCCCCTACACCAAGTATAGCGACCGTTGTATTTTTTAATTTCTCGAGACCCTCTGTTCCTATAGCGAGCTCGTTACGTGAAAATTGATGTAACATCCTGACACTCTCCATCTATGAAATTTTATTAGTAAACCTAGTTATATACTAAGATAAAATCAAAACCTATCTTACATTTTATCACGTTATTGTTCAAGAGAAAAATATAAAGAAAAAATCAAAATTGTCTACATCAATATGTAGAATTAATCAATTTTTACCTCGTTAGCCAACGTCAATTAGCAGCTCTTTGGACGCCCCCAGGAAAGGACGCTGGTGAAACGGAAATCAACCCTTCGCATTGCCAAAAGGGCTTTTTCAGCCATTGACATCATCTTTTTTCAAAAACATGAAAAAGAGATTGATGACTCAATCTCTTTCTTACTCTTCTTTACTTAGTAAAACCAAATGATGACCATGGTTGAATATGTGCTAATAAAAATTGTTCTTCCTCCACAACGCTTGCGACAACATTACTCGATCCCGTATTCGGAATGTCCTTTAGCACAATCTGTAGCTCTCCCTTATAACGAACATCTAAATTATTATCAATCGTGACATCTCCTGTTTTTAATGGCCGTATATCATGCACAGGAAAATCTCCATTTTTATATTTCACACGGGATTGGGTGCTCCGAATCACGTATTCAGACACATCACCTCGATTAAAATGAGGCTCTTTATAAAGAATCGTCTCCTCTAAAATGCTCGTGTCTTCAGACTGGTCAACCCTTAACTCAAGCTTATTGCGATTTAATTGTCCTAATGCACGTAGTTCTTCCTCAGAAGCAAACATATTGCCAATAATACAATCGTCAATTAACCCTGTATGCCATAAATCTTTCGCCTGTACAGTGATTGGGAGATGACGGTGCTCCTCTAAGGTAGGTAAACCGTGCTCTGTTTGTTCCCAAGGTCCAAATTGACCATGCTGTGAGGAAATCATCGCTGCTGTTCTCACATTGTGTGCTTTAAAGTGTTGAGACGTTTGTAAAAAATGCTGACGAGATAGCCCCGTAAAGCGTCTTGGATAAAAATTATGACAGCCGATAATGTTCTCCTTATTGGGCTGATAAGAGAGAATATTATCTACATACTTCGTACCATTACTAATGTTTAATTCTATTTTTAGATTACTTGCATCAAGTGACATCAATGCTTCTTCCTGACCTGAAAATCCCATATCTAAACGTAATGCTGCCAAATAATAATGTTCTTTTAAATAGCCAATATCTCTATAGGTTAAGCCTAAATCATCAAAAACAGCTGGTGCAATATCAGCGGATATGTCAAAGCCAAGGCGTTGCGCAAATTCATTGATTTGCTGTAACTTTTGACGCTCCTCATCCTGTTTTAATGACATTAGGCATGTGAAAATACGATCAAAGCCATTGTCATGAGCCAGCTGAACATAGCGCTGCATTTCCTCTAGCGTACTATGCTGCGGATAGAGCGAGATTCCTAATCTTTTCACTTCAAACCCTCCGTTAATTGATGCTTATACTTCTACTTTTTGTCCTTTGGTTTCCACTACAGATTCTTCACTCTGTGCCGCTAAAGCAGCTTTTTGCTCATTCTGCCTTGCCATCCGGTTCGCCATCGAGATAAATGGCAGATAAATACAAACGGCAATGATAATTAAAACCATACTCAAGACAGCACCACGCCAAGATTGAGTTGCTAAAAATCCATTAATAATCGGTGGTGTTGTCCATGGCGGTGAGACGGTAGCAGCTGGCACCCAGCCCCACTTCGTTGCAAAGAATGCAATTGTTACATTTATCATTGGTGTCAAAATGAACGGTACGAATAAAACCGGATTTAATACAATTGGTAACCCAAAAAGTAATGGCTCATTAATATTGAAAATCCCAGGTGCTGCTGATAATCTTCCAACTGTATTATATTGTTTATTCTTTCTAGCAAATATGAAAATCGCAATAATAAGTGCTATTGTCGTGCCAGAGCCTCCCATATTAATAAAAGCATCAAAGAATGGTTTATTGACAATGTAAGGCGCAACTTTACCAGCAGAGATGGCTGCAACGTTTTCGTTTATAGCGGGTAAATTAATCGTTTGCATGAATGGTTCGATGATATTTGCTCCATGTACGCCAAGTGTCCATAAAAATGTAGGTATAAATGCCAAAATTAAAGCAGCAATCCATGTATTTGTAAGACCCATAAATGGCTCTTGAATCGCAGAGTAGAAGGACCCGACAATATCTGGTATATCAAAACCTGCTGAAATAATGGTGCGTACTAAAGCAAATATTCCAATCGTAATAATGGCAGGAAGTAACGCAGCAAATGATTTGGAAACAGCTGGTGGTACACCAGTTGGCATTTTAATTAGTAGTTTAGGATTGCCAGACAATCTACAAAACAATTCTGTAGAAAGTAGTGCTACAATCAGAGCAATAAATATACCACCCGTGCCTGTTGTTAAGCCGGTTAATCCGCCTTCCCCGAAAGTCCCAAACGTCATGTAGCTTGATAGACTAATGACCCCAGCAGACAGACCATCTTTTTGATAACTTTTAGCAAGATGATAAGCAACAGTAAAGGCAAGTAGCAGTGAAATGATATTAAATGTAGCACTCCAAATATTACCGCCGAATTGAGTCCATGTCTCATGTTTCCAAATGGCATCGAGTGTATTTTGATAAAATTTAATAGGCAAATTGTTAAAAAGTACAGCCAAAGATCCCACAATCGTTAAAGGCATAATCGTAATAAATCCGTCACGAATGGCAACTAAATGACGCTGATTCCCAACCCTAGCAGCAACCGGTACAAACTTTTCTTCTAAAAAATGGAACACTCACATACACTCCCTTTGCTTTTTATTGATAACATCAAAATTTGATGTTACTCCCCTTGGATTCGTTCATATAGCTCAATCATTTCCTGTGCTAAATCTCGAAAAGTAATAGCATTCATTAAATGATCCTGGGCATGAATTAATAACATCGAAACCTCTACCTTTTCTCCCCTTGCTTCTTGAGACAGTAACCCCGTTTGAGCATGATGCGCTTCAATTAATGACTCATTCGCTAATTTGATTTTTTCTTTTGCTGCCTCAATTTGCCCCTTTTTTGCTAGCTGAATAGCTTCCATACACTCACTTTTCGTATTTCCACTATGCACAATCAGTCCCATAATGGATGCCATTAATGCTGTATCTTCCATTCCCCATTGCCCCTTCTTTCATCCAATTAGTTGTAGAGCCTGTTTCAGGACATTTTCACCGTTCATCATGCCGTAATCCGCCATATTGATCACATCGATTGGAAAGCCTTTATCCTTATATTTTGTTTCAAATGAACCTTTCAAATAACGAACCTGTGGGCCTAATAAAAGAACATCAGCCTTCTTTGTCGCTAAGATCTTTTCCACCTCTCCTTCAGCAATGGCGTAAATATCGGCGTCAATATTTTGCTCTTGCGCTGCTTTTTGCATCTTCGACACTAATAAACTAGTACTCATACCTGCTACACACACTAACATGATGTTTTTCATTCGATACACTCCTTTTATTTTCTTCGATTGTGTAATCGCTTACTTATTTTGAGAATAGCACCTATTGGTATATACCACAACATAATTTTTACATCAATTTTCTATAGATGTATTTTTTTTCAAAATTGGGCTATTCTAGTTTTATAGTAAAATTAAAGGTTTCAACCAACTGGTATAGTCCAGAAAAAAAGCCAAAAAAATTTTAAATTTTCTTATTATTGAATACCTAAAAATACTCATAAAATGCTGGCTTTTCAGTAGGTATTGCCGATTGCCATTGTTCGATAATTTTTTTCGTCGTAGGTTGATTAGCATAGACAACAGTCTCTTTGACAGAAAGATAACCAACCATCATCGCAGAAAAAAGATTAATTGGTAGTGTTAACAAATGCTTGTCAGAGATTGAACTTGTCTCAATTATGGAGACCTGACCATTTTTATTTATTTGATAAACATGCTCATTCCAGTGACAAAATGGATCTTCAATACGAATGGTTAATGTTTCTTGAATATCCTTCCAAGGATACTGCTGCATAAATGCGAAAACGTCTACTATTCTAATCATTACATCCTGCATGACTTCCCTTTTGAATTGCGGCTCCTTGAAATAAAAGCCAAACGGATAATGATTGCTAGTAACCCCCGTTATGTTACTGACACTTGCTGCATGAGACGTCATATAACGCCACATGGCTTGTTCCGCTAAGTAATTCGCTACAAAAAAATCTTGGATATTAAATGTCCCATTGTGAATCGTGTAACGAATATAGCCCTCTATTTTATTCTCTTGAAAATAGGCTGCAAAATGACTATCTGGACTCCTTCTCTCAAGTCTTTTCCACCATCCATCATCCCTTATCATGCCACCATTTTGAATTATTGCCCGTGCATTATGAAAATCTTTAATCACCTGAAAAAGCTCTGGATCTAACCATTCAAAGCTCATCCTTTTGATGACGTCTACTTGTTTCCCTAAAGATGGAAAAAGTGTTTGAGGAATTGTATAGTGGAGCTTGTCAAAAAATAATTCCCAACCAAAATACCGATAGAAGGACACAGAAAAAGGTGCTAATACTGAAATCATTTGCCCATTGTCCCGCATTTTTTTTAGCGCTTCTGTCATAAGCCTTTTGATAATACCCTGTTGTCGATACTCAGGATACGTTGCAACAAAGCCGATGCCTCCCATTTTATAAGAAACTCCATGAACCGTTATATTTAACGGCAATATTAAAAGCTGACCTACAACTTTAGTATGATCATAAGCTCCTAATGTCGTGCTTTGCTCAATCCAATAATGAAAATCCTCTCGACGAGCCCCTGTGTACTTAGTTGGAAAACAATAGTCTCTTAACCGATGAATCTGCCCATAATCATTAGGCGAGACGATGTGAATGTCCATGTAACCACCTCTATAATTTGCAATATTCAGATAATTATTCATGAGATTCTTTTGCAGTGGTTGTTATCATCCCACTGCAAGAACCTTTTATTCCTCTTCCCATTCTTCTCCTATTGCCTTAGACAACATGACTTCAGTTACAGTCTGAAATAAATTTTCAACATCTGGTCCAACTGCTGAAATTTCCACAATGCTTCCTGGTTTAACACCTAATGACATTACGCCCATAATGGACTTTAAATTAACAGACTTTTCTTTGTTCGTTAATTCAATATCACTTTGGAACGGTGTCACTGCAGTTACGAGTAATGCAGCAGGTCTGGCATGAATACCTTCAGGAGATGAAATTTTATACATTTTCTTCATCCACAATCCCTCCATTCTTTCACGTAAAATCAATCCGATGTTGATATTTGGCAATCATTTTCTCATTATGCGACCAATCTGAATCCACATTATTGCTGACAAAAATCGGTAACTCTATTGAGGACTTTGCTAGTGTTTCAATGATTTCACTGAACAAAGCATTTAATAGTAATGAACCAATAACAGTGGACGCTGGTGCATACTGCATTTCATGTATATTTAGTACACCATCACCAATAGGGATATGTGTATTGATCACAAAATCTACCACATCTTCTAGCCGCTTCCCACTGTGATGACGTGTAGCCTGTTTCTGATAGAGGAGCGATTGGAGGGATAACACAAATACATCTGAATCCTTTGCTAGCAAAGCAGCATCAATAGGTGCTGCATTTCTCCCTGAGGTTGAAATAACGATACAAACATCATTTTCACGAAAGTCAAACTGTTCTTTATGCTGTTCAATAATGTTCGGATCTTTCTCATTGATTGAAGAAGCTAATGCGCCAGCATGTAAGGCTAAAGGTTCAATAAATATTGGACGTACGGGTACTAATCCACCCGCTCGATAAAATGCCTCCTGTGCCAGCAGCTGAGAATGACCACAACCAAATAATTGAATAATCCCACCTTTTTGGAGGCGTTGGACAATGATTTGTGCCGCTTCACTTATATGTGCTGTCTCCTTTTCCTTTACAACCTGGATGAGCTTTTCGATTTCAGAAAAATATGCATGCATAAAATCACCTTTTAATTTCACTTATAAATTTATAACGATCAGCTCGATACGTACTACGTACAAGCTCAAATGGTTTACCATCTGATAAATAACTTGTACGTTTGATAATTAAAACAGGTGCTGTTTGATTAATCTGTAGAAATTTACTATCCTCTTTTGATACGATGGCTGCCTCCATTTGCTGTACGGCATTCCCAATCTTTTGATGGAACTTTGCTTCGATTAGGGCATAAAGTGAGCCCATTATTTGCTTCTCATCCAACTCCGGATAAATCTTAACTGGGATGTACGTTCTTTCAATTGCCATTGGCTGAGCATCAGCATTTCGAATACGCACTACAAAAAATACTTCTTCACCAGGCTCTATCATTAAATCCCTTGCAATATCCACGGGTGGTATGATTTTCTCAAATCGTAACACTTTACTGCTTGGTTCCATCCCTCTTGCTCGCATATCTTCCGTAAAACTCGTTAATCCCTGTAACGGTTGCTCTAATTTGGGATTCGCAACGTACGTACCTCTCCCTTTTTCTCGATATAATAGACCACTATTTACTAGATTGGTAATGGATTGACGTACAGTCATTCTACTTACATCAAATTGTGCAGAAAGCTCTCGTTCTGATGGGATGGTCTCACCAATTCTGTATTCTTCTAAATAAATTCGTTGTTTAATAATCTCTTCTATTTGTATATAAATAGGTATATGAGAATTTTTCTCTAACAATTCTTGCACCTTCCTTATCGCCTTTATGATTTCTCAATACAACTTTACCTCGTCAGATCGTTTTTTGTATGTCGCATTGATTAAGCAAAGCTAAATTATGTCCACCATTGACATGTGTATCATAGTGATGAAAAGGACGCATTTGATTATATAAATGGTCACTTGATTTATGCCTAATGGACTTTCCTCTATTATTGTAGCATCTGAGTGACCAATAGACGAAAAATGCTTCGAGTAATGTAAACTCATCTTCATTTTCTGAAGCAACGCCTTTTGTTAGATAGCATGAATATTCATCTTTTGCTAATTAACAAATTGTTTAATCGATGGACTCATTCTGTTCTCTATTGGCTAAGCACTAGCTCACATTTTCTAAACAATTGGATATTCTACATTAAATACCCAATAATTATATTGCTCTGTTTAAATTTAGCCTCATGGAATTAAGCGCTTTCAATTTTGGTTATGGATTGTGTAATCGTCGTCTCCCTTTATAAAACATTGCCTCTTTCAAAGAAGGTATAGTTGTCTATACCAATTATATGCTTCTCCAACAGAAATAAAAAGTAATCTTTCGTATTTTCTAAATTTTTATTTATTTAAAATGCTATACTAGCTCTTTATTAAATCGCTATGCCCTGAACTGTATTTACTTTCCTAATCCATCATTCTGCTCCTGTTTAATTTAACGCATAAAAAAAGGAGCCATTGTTAAGCTCCTTTCAATCCTATGTATAGGACGAATCCCAATTGTGCCGTAATGCCAAGAAACATTCGTTTTGAACCCGCAATTTGCAGGTGGGTGCCCGCTTTGCAGCTTTAAACGTCCCGCTTTGCATGGGGCATGTTTGCGACTACAAAATGAAGGCTCCCGATTCTATAGTGTTCGGTCAAAACTGTGAAGTAGAGTTAGCAGTTAGACAAACACATCAGGATTCGTATTACAGTTATCATAACACCACTTTTCTGATAATTCAAACTATTTTCTCTAATAATCTATAATTTTTTAAGAAAACGCAAAAAATACCTAGATTTCCAACAGTATTTGCTAGAAAATCCAGGTATTTTGTATTATCTATTATTTTCTAAAAGGTTTGATGGCCAGGCTTAATTCACTTAGTTGTTCAGGAGATACTTCGCTTGGTGCCTCTGTCATCAAGCAACTAGCACTAGCTGTTTTCGGGAATGCAATTGTATCGCGTAAATTAGTACGACCTGCTAATAGCATCACGAAGCGATCAAGACCAAAGGCAAGACCAGCATGTGGTGGTACGCCATATTCAAACGCTTCTAATAAGAAGCCGAATTGTGCTTGTGCTTCTTCTTCTGAGAAGCCAAGTAATTCAAACATTTTTTCTTGTAGCTCACGTTCATAAATACGTAATGAACCACCACCAAGTTCGTAGCCGTTTAAAACGATATCATATGCTTGTGCCCGTACTGCTGCAGGGTCTGTGTCCATTAACGCTATATCTTCATCAAACGGACGTGTGAATGGATGGTGTGCAGCATAGTAACGTCCATCTTCCTCAGAGTATTCGAATAATGGCCAGTCAGTAATCCAAAGGAAAGCAAATTGTGATTCATCGATTAGGTTTAAATCTTGTCCTAATTTCGTACGTAGAGCACCTAAAGAAGCTGCTACAATAGCTGCTTTATCAGCGACAAATACTAGAATATCGCCAACTTCTGCCCCCATACGCTCGATTAATGCTGCTGCTAACGCTTCGTCAAAGAATTTCGCGATTGGACCGTTTAGGCCTTCTTCTGTAACCTTTAACCAAGCAAGACCTTTTGCTCCGTAAATACCAACGAATTTCGTTAACTCGTCCATGTCTTTACGAGAATAGTTGTCAGCTGCACCTTTAATATTGATACTTTTTACTTGTTTACCTTGTGCAACAGTATCGGCAAATACTTTGAAATTACAGCCTTCAAAAATATCATTTAACGCTACTAGCTCTAATCCAAAACGTACATCTGGCTTATCTGAACCATAGCGATCCATTGCTTCTTGGTATTTCATGCGTTGGAATGGTGCAGGAATGTCGATTCCTTTTACTTCTTTCATTACCGCTTGGATTAAGCGTTCATTCATTTCTAATACTTCTTCTTGTGTTAAGAAGCTCGTTTCAATGTCCACCTGTGTAAACTCTGGTTGACGGTCAGCACGTAAGTCTTCATCGCGGAAGCAACGCGCAATTTGGAAATACTTTTCAAAGCCAGCAACCATTAATAATTGTTTAAATAATTGAGGTGATTGTGGTAATGCGTAAAATTCACCTTCATGAACACGTGAAGGTACTAAATAGTCACGAGCACCCTCTGGCGTTGATTTTGTTAAAATTGGTGTTTCTACTTCTAAGAAACCTTCGTTTTGTAGGAAGTTACGAATTGTACGTGTCACATCAGAACGCATTTTGAATGTATCGAACATTACCGGACGACGTAAGTCAAGATAGCGATATTTCAAACGTAAATCTTCTGATACGTCTGTGCGATCTTCAATCTGGAATGGCGTAGTTTTTGCCGTATTAATCACGACTAATTTTGTTGCTTCCACTTCGATTTTACCGTTTGGCACATTTGGATTGATTTGATCCTCTGTACGAAGAATGACTGTACCTTCCACCTCGATCACATATTCACTACGCACTTTATCCGCTAATGCATGTGCTTCTGCCACATCTGGACTAAAAACGACTTGCGTAATACCAGTACGATCACGTAAATCAATGAAAATTAAACCACCAAGGTCACGACGGCGCTGTACCCAACCTTTTAATACGACTTTTTCGCCTTGTAACACTTCTGAAAGCTCGTTACTAGCATGTGTTCTTGTAGCCATTGTTAAATTCCTCCAAAATATCTTCAATTTATGTAGCATTTCACTACAAATGCCCTCTGTCTGTTTTTATGCTTGTTGTGTTAAATAGTTCACTAGCTCTGAGAATGTCACTTTGTGCTGTTCACCAGATTCCATATGTTTCACAGCAGCTGCCTGCTCTTCAAGTTCTGTTTCACCAAGAACAAGGGTATATTTTGCACCTAGACGATCCGCTGATTTCATTTGGGCTTTCATTTTACGGTCTAAATAATCCATCTCTGTCGCAAGGCCCTTCGCGCGGAAAGTACTTGTCAGCTCAACAGCCTTTTGCTTCGCTTCATCGCCCATTGCAATAATGTAAACATCTAGCCCTGAAGCTGTATCTAATTCAACGCCCTCCGCTTCAAGTGCCAGCAACAAACGCTCAATACTTAGTGCGAAACCAATACCTGGTACATCTGGACCGCCAATTTCTTGCACTAATCCATTGTAGCGTCCACCACCACACAATGTTGTAATGGCCCCAAAGCCAGATGCTGTGGACATAATTTCAAATGTTGTGTGATTGTAATAATCAAGTCCTCGCACAAGATTTGGGTCAACTTCGTAAGAAATACCCAATGTATCTAAGTATGTTTTCACTTGAGCGAAATAAGCAGCTGATTCTTCTGTTAAGAAATCAGTTAACGCAGGAGCCGTTTGCATTAATGGGTGCTCACGATCTACCTTACAATCTAAAATTCGTAATGGATTTTTTTGTAAACGACTTTGACAATCTGAGCAAAACTCATGAATATGTGGCTCAAAATGCTGTAATAATGCTGTACGATGTGTATCACGCGTTTCTTTATCACCAAGTGAATTAATTACTAATTTTAAATCCTTTAAACCAGCTGATTCGTAGACGTCCATTGCAAGAGCAATGACTTCTGCATCAATCGCAGGATCTGCTGAACCAATTGCTTCTACTCCAAACTGTACAAATTGACGATAACGACCAGCTTGTTGACGCTCATAGCGGAACATTGGTCCTAAGTAAGAAAGCTTAACTGGCTGATCTGGAGCACCAAACATTTTATGCTCCACATAGGCACGTACGACACCAGCCGTATTTTCTGGGCGTAGTGTTAATGAACGCCCCCCACGATCTTCAAATGTATACATTTCCTTTTGCACAACATCTGTTGTTTCCCCAACACCACGTGCAAATAGATCCGTTTGCTCGAAAATTGGTGTGCGAATTTCGTTATAGCGATAAACACGACAAATATCACGAATAATCGCTTCAACCTTTTGCCATTTTTCAGATTGACCCGGCAAAATATCTTGTGTCCCTCGTGGCACTTTAAAACTCATGTAATTCCCTCCTATATAGATTGCTTATGATAGAGCAGCTGTCGTCCCACTTTGAGCGAAGGCATGCTTCGATTGAGCGGTTTTCTATCCGGTTGGAGCGGGTTGCAACCTTTGATGAGCACTTTTCACTCTAGTTGGAGCACTTTCTCTCTTTTTAGGAGCGCCTTCTCCTCTTCTCTGAGCAAAAACAACCATCCTCGAATGAACGCATTACTTTTTTGGACAACAAAAAAAGCCCCCGTCACCTTGCTATTGCAAGGGACGAGAGCTGTATAAGCTTCCGCGGTTCCACCCTAGTTGACACAAATCATTACATGTGTCCTCCTCGTAATCGGATAACGGCCGATTCCGTTTTTTCCTACTAGGCACTGCCTTTCAGAAAAAAGCCTCTCAAGTGTTATTCGCGTGATACATTTTTGTAGGAAAGATTGCAGCCTAAGTCTTTCCCTCTCTTTTCCAATAGTGGTATACGCTACTTGCTTGGTCATAAGCGATTAATCATTTTTCGATTACCCTTTATGTTAGTCACTAGCTAAGGCAATGTCAACTATTTTTGTATTTTTCATCAGTCTATATTGAAAATAACCAATTCTGTTACCATTTTACCACGAATTTTATGATAAAAGCATGGTAAAATAGCACAAGGAATAGGAGGAATCTGATGAGGACAAAAATTTTACATAGTATAATCATCTTCGTACTAATGGTAACGATGGCGATTCCCAATAAGAACTTTGTTCAAAAAGCTTCCGCTGATACCAGTGATCTAAAAGTCGCGGGAACGATTCTTCATTTGCGTGAGGGTCCTGGATTGTCTTATCCCATTATTACGACTTTAGAAGAAGGTGACCCTTTAACCTCAATCGGTCGAGAAGGTGATTGGTATCAAGTCAAAGCAGGTAACTACGAAGGTTGGGTTGCCTCTTGGCTGACCGCACCTACAAATGCTAAACAAGCCATCGATAAAACCGTCATTTCACAAGTTGACCGTTTAAATATTCGAACAGAACCAGACATCTCTTCAGCTGTTCTTGGTCAACTTTCTACGGGTAACCAAGCAAACCTCATCGAAGAAAATGTAGAATGGGCAAAAATTGATTGGAATGGATTAACAGGATGGGTTTCGAAGGATTATGTCACGATCAACGATAATCCTAAAAAAGAAACAGAACCCAAAGAAGATGCTGTTGAAGTAACTACTACAACCGCAACACCTGCCAACAAGGATACAACCTTTACCATTTTAGTGGACGTCCTAAATATCCGAAAAAAACCAGACTTGAACGCTAAAAAAATCGGCACAGCAACAAAAGGTCAAGCCTTTAAAGTACTGGCGCATGAGCATAATTGGGTACAAATTCAGTACAATGATAAAAAAACGGGTTGGGTCTATAGTTTTTACGGTACATTTTCCAATAAAGTAAAGAGCACATCAAAAACGTCAACTTCCAAAGAGTTGGAGTCTGTTACCATTATTTATAATGGGACAAATCTACGAACGGATGCCTCAACGGCAGCTGAAGTGGTCGAACGTGTAGATGCTGGTGTAAATTACCCGATTGTAGGCGTTAAAAATGATTTTTATGAAATACAATTAGACGACGAAAAAACAGCTTTTGTCGCCAACTGGGTGGTCACAACAAGTTCCAATAAAGCGACAAATTCACAGAAAGAAAAAGAAGAGCCCCGTAAAAAAGGGACATTAAGCGGGTTAACGATAGTTGTTGATGCTGGTCATGGTGGGAATGACCATGGTACAACTGGTCAACGTGGTACAGAGGAAAAGGGCATTACTTTGAAAACGGCCACGCTGCTTGCTTCCAAGCTAAGTGCTGCTGGCGCAAACGTGGTCATGACGAGAGAATCAGATGAATATGTGGCATTGCGTAAACGTGTATCAATTGCCCATCAATATGAGGCAGATGCCTTTATTAGCCTTCATTACGATGCAACAGACGATAGCTCCATTAACGGCTTCACGTCTTACTATATGAATAGCAATCAAAAAGGGCTTGCTGAGGCGATTCATGATGGACTATCAAGTAAAATAGATTTGAGAGATCGTGGTGCACAACAAGGGAATTATTTAGTCCTACGAGAAAATCGTCAAAAGGCAGTCCTCATTGAGTTAGGCTTCTTGAGCAATTCAAGTGAGGAGCGCGTCATCACAACGGCGAAATTCCGTGAACAAGCGACTCTTGGTATTTATCAAGGGATTCTCAACTACTTTAATGAACAAGATGAATAAAGCAAAAAGCTGTGGATGAGCATCCACAGCTTTTTCTTAATGTTGAAAAACAAAACTGTCAATTGAAAGGTAGAAATGGATTTCCATTGCAGGCTACTTGCTTTCCTGTGGGCGAGCGCCGAATCGCTTCCTCCGCTACCGCTCCGTGCAGGGCTTCGCCTGTCTCGCTATCCCACGGGAGTCAAGTAGCCATAGCCGTGTCCTTAGTGATTTCCTTTATTCGTTGGTTCATATTTCTCTTATCAAGGTATAGATAAGTACACTTGATAAAGGAGGTCCAGCAAAATGAAACCAGAAAATATTCAATTACTTGCGCCACTTTTTCAGATACTTGGGAAAAATGAAGTAAAAGAGGTGGGTAGATTATCGGGTTTTATTCAACGCGAGCGTTCGTTTAGTGCGGCACAATTTTTACACTTTCTGTTTTTGAAAAAGAGTGAGATTATCAGTGATTCGCTTGAAACGCTTTGTACGGACTTGGCGGAGCAGGATATATTTATGACGAAATCGGCTCTTAATAAACGCTTTGATGAACGGGCTGTTACTTTTTTGGAAACCATTTTTGGACGATTATTCAAAACGCAGCTTCAACTCGCCTTCCCCAAGCTAACGGGATACACATTTACTCGAATACGTATTTTAGATAGCACAACGATCAAATTGCCAGATGCCTATCAGGGAAATTTTCAGGGTGTCCATTGTTCGTCTGTTAAAGTGCAAGTGGAGTTTGATTATTTAACCCAACAGCTACTTTATTTTGATTTAATGAACGGACGTGATGCCGATAATCCAGCAGGAATGACGCGATTACCTTTGATTCAGGAGAGAGAACTGGTTCTACAGGATTTAGGCTATTTTCAATTCGATTTTTTTAAAAAGGTGCACGCAAAAGGTGCTTTCTATATCACAAAAACGAAAAAAGATACGCAATTGTTTGTCGAAGTAAGTCATCCACCTCGTCATCCAAATGGGAAATTGATTGAAAGTCGCCGTTACAAACAAATTCATTTAGAAGAAATCGCATTAGATATGGTACGTGGCGAATACAAAGAGTGGTCCCAATTATTTGTAGGACGACACGAAAAAATGCCTGCACGTTGTATTCTCTATCGCCTCTCAGAGGAACAGAAAAAAGAGCTACACAAGCGGGAAAAAAGAAGACGTCAAAAGAAACAAGGGCAAGTCCATAAAAATGAAGTAGAACAAATACCTGGAGTGGTCATCTATTTAACAAATGTACCAGAGGATATGCCAGCAAGTGAAATTCATGAACTTTACCGATTACGCTGGCAAATCGAGCTCTTATTTAAAACATGGAAATCAGATTTAGAAGTCGATAAGGTGAAGAAGGTGAAGATTGAACGATGGTTATGTCATTTCTATCTTCAAAGTATTGTGCTTTTATTGACTGAAATGATCATGGGAATGATGAGAAATGATCTATGGGTGACAAGAAAACGGAGGATTAGTGAAAGAAAGACGGTCCGGTTGATTGCAAAACAAATAAATCGACTTTTAAAAAGTATGTGGCATTCGAAAAAACAGCTATATGTCTATTTCGATACGCTCACCCGAAACGTTTCGTCATTTTGCCTAAAGTGTAAAAAACGCAAAACTTCTTAAAAGTCGATGTAAACCCAATATTTGGATGGATAATTTGTATAGTTTATTTAGTGAGGCCATTTTTCCCTCACTCCTTGTGTAATACCCATTTTAAACAGAAGATAAACACACGAAAATCTGGCGTAGGATGTCTGATGTTTTCTTAAGGACACGGCTATGGTCAAGTAGCCTTCCACTTCAACCCACTGACTTTTTAGCAAAGGTTTTCAAATAAAGTGAAGGTGTTCACTACTCTTTAGGAAGAGGTGTTGTCATTCATCACTTCTCTACATTGAAAATAAAAGCCTATCCTTTTTCTAATCATACAAATCATGGGCTATTTTGATCGCTACCGCTAGTATGAAAAATGAGGAAAAGACACTTTTGCAGAATGGGTGATTGGAGTGGAGCCAGCTCACTCCTAGGGGATTTAGCGTCACAGAGGAGACCCTGGAGCGAACGTAAGTGAGTGAAGCGGCTCATCGGACGCCCCCTGGAAAGGACGCTGGCGGAACAGAAATCAACCCCTCACCTTGCAAAGTTGCTTTTTCTGCCGTTGACATCATCTTTTTTCATAGTGTTGAAAACAATTAATAGAATTTTTATAAAAGGTGAAAATGGTTTCCGTTACAAAAGTGTTACCTTATTAGTGAAGGTGTTCACTACTCTTTATAGATGGGTATTGTAACGCATCACTTCTCCACATTAAAATAAAGAGCCTATCCCCTCTAAGAATACAGATATTGGGGCTATGCAACTATGAAAAAAAGTAAGGACACTTTGCAGAAAATCAACCCCTCGCCTTGCTAAAAGGTCTTTTTCTGCTAGTGTCCTGATCTTTTCTCATATTTTAAGATATTCCTAATGCTACCGCAGCAATCAACGCTAGACACGCAATCACTGCCCATCCAAGAATCATCTTCCAGATAAACTTAATCCACTTTTCATATGGGATACCTGCAACGGCTAAATACGCCATTAACGCAGACGAAGTAGGGATAATAGAGTTCGTTAAGGAATCTCCATATTGGAAGGCTAAAACAGCCACTTGTCGTTCTAATCCTAATAAATCCGTAATTGGAATCATAATTGGCATTGTTGCAGCTGCCTGTCCACTACCAGATGAAATAAATAAATTCAAAAGGGCTTGGATAAGTAACATGCCGATTGCACTGATAGCATGTGGCAAATGTCCAATTGTTTCAGATGCCGCATAAACGATCGTATCGATAATTTTCCCCTGCTCTAAAACAACCGTAATAGCACGAGCAAAACCTACAATTAAAGCTCCAAACGTTACAGCCTTAGCTCCCTCAATAAAGGAATCAAAAATAGTGGCAGGTTTTAAACCACCAATTAGTCCTGCAATTAACCCCATAATTAAAAAGGATGCAGTTAGCTGCGTCAAGAACCAGCCCCAATTAAAGACACCATAAATATTAAAGCCAATCCCACAAGCCATGACAATGAATACAAATTTATGCTTGCCTGTTAATGTTGGGATGTCAATCGCAGATACATTGGATTTAGCTTTTTGCTCAATCTCGTAAATAACGCTTGCCTGTGGATTCTTTTTCACCTTAAAAGCATAACGAGATACATAGAAAATCGCAAAAGCTAAAACAAAAACATAGACTACAGCACGGAAGCCAATTCCTGAGAATAATGGTACATCTGCTAATGATTGCGCAACACCTACTGTAAAGGGATTAAGCATTCCTCCAAAAAATCCACTGGCAGCACCAAGAGTGATCATGGCAGTTCCTGTTACAGCATCAAAGCCCATCGCACGTGCAATGGCCACACCAATTGGCACGAAAATAATTGTTTCTTCCGCCATCCCCATTGTAAAACCACCAACAGAGAATAAAATCATCGATAAAGGAATAAGTAATTTTTCTCTTCCCTCTAAAGCTTTTACTCCTTTATAGACACCAGCCTCAATCGCACCTGTAGAACGAATAATGCCAAACACACCACTGACTAAAAAAATATAGAAAATGATTTGAGCCCCTTTTTCAAGACCCATTGGAACGGCTGTAAACATTTCGAAAAAGGAAACTGGCTCACTCTCAATATGATGATAGCTTCCATCTACAACGAGCATTCGCCCTTCCTCATCCTCTACACGTTCAAACTCACCTGCTGGTATGATGTAGCTTGCAATACCTGCTAAAAAAATAATGGCAAAAATAATCGTATATGTATGAGGTACCTTCAACCAGCTTTTCTTCTTTATCCCCTGTTCATTTTCCATTAAACCACGCTCCTTTTTCTCTATTTAGACATTTTCACACCATTGTCGCTATTTGTCGCTAATTGAAAATAAATATACATGAGTTTAAATTTATTGTAAAGTATTAATTTTCTATTATTTTAGCAAGCATACTTTATAGTTACCTTATTATTAAGCTTCTTGGCTGACCTTGGCTATAAAGATCCTCCTTCCCCACAAACACGAGTAATCGGATAATAATGTACATCCCACAGATTATTAATGTTAAATTTATTATTTTTCTAAAATAAAATTATCAATCTAATTGTCGTCATCTATCATACACATGATGTTCGTTTCACATTGTTCAATCAAGAGATGGGTATAGTCTGTGGTGAAGACAGCAATGTGTTTGATAAGCATTTTGAATATGGATGGTTTGTTGTCGCTTTTAACCATAATTCCCAATTTAAAATAAGCATGTTAACTGTCAAATTAGCGGGCAAATATAAGTCGATTGTATATGGAATGCTTTTATTTTCATTGCATTCATAATGAAGGGATTGAACTGCTAATAATACGTTTGCTGAAGGTAATGAATGAGGAGGAGAGGTAGAAACACCTTTTATATTATTCCAAAAAAACATTTGCAGGATCACTACTATTTGTCATTCAGACATTTTCATTTACCATAAACAGATAAAAAAAGAACCTTCTATCATCTATTATGATTGGAAGGTTCATACTTTCTCATTTTTTTGTAGTTTCCAATGTAACCCATACAATTTCCTCCATTCGAATGAAGAAAGGCGTACGATTCATCTCAAGGATCATATGGTCAGGTAGTATGGATAATAAAATACCTTTTTGAATATTTTTTTCTGTTTGCACAACTACTACCTGACCAATCATCATGTTAAAAGTTTCGTATAAATATGGATTGGTTATACTTCTCGTCTGCGTCATGTTCATAGACACCCCTTCCTATAAAACTAACCATACTCTTTAGTATATGAAGGAATTATAGGAAACGTTCCATTATTTTGACTCTAGAAGAATTGTGACTGGACCATCGTTAATTAGTGCTACATCCATCATTGCACCAAAAATACCTGTTTCCACATGTAAGCCGTGCTCGCGTAATGCTTGATTAAAGGCCTCCCACAGTGGCTCAGCTGCTTCTGGTCTAGCTGCATTTATAAAACTTGGACGATTCCCTTTTTTTGCATCCCCATACAACGTAAATTGTGAGACGGACAAAATAGCGCCTCCATGCTCTAAGATCGAATGATTCATTTTTCCATCTGCATCTTCCCAAAGACGTAAATTGGCTACTTTTTTTGCTAAATAGGCAACATCCTCATGTGTATCTTCATGTGTAATCCCCACTAAAAGAACATAGCCATGATCAATCGCTCCTGTAACAGTTCCGTCCACTGTTACAGAGGCAGCTTTACTGCGCTGTAATACTACTTTCATGTATTAAAACCCCAATTCTATATTGCCTATCAATTAGTTAATGACACGCTGCACTGAATAAATATCAGGTGTTTGTTTAATTCGCTCAACAACCTTATGCAAATGTGAGATGTTTGAAATAGAAATTGTTAAATGAATTGTTGCCATTTTTTCACGGTCAGCACGACCACTGACTGCCAAAATATTTGTTTTTGTCTCACTAACAATTTGCATAATTTCATTTAATATACCAGGTCGATCAAAGGCTGATACTTCGATATCGACTGGATATTCTTTTTTCTCAGGAATGACACCATGCTCCCATTCCACTTCAATTAAGCGCTCCTGCTCATCCTCTATTTGAATATTTGGACAGTCCTCACGATGGACAGAAACACCTCTACCCTTCGTAATAAAGCCTACAATATCATCACCAGGAACAGGTGTACAGCAACGAGAAAGTCGAATAAGCATATTGTCAATGCCCTTTACAATAACACCGGATTCCGTCCGTTTTTGTGGAATTGGATTTTTCATTTTTTGTTCGATTTTCTCTAAAGCTTCTTCCTGCTCACGCTCTTTACGACGTTTTTCTGCTAGACGATTTACTATCTGCTGCGCTGTAATGCCACTCACGCCAACTGCCGCATACAAATCTTCTTCATTTGTATAGTTAAATTTATCGCATACACGTTTGAGGTTTTCAGAAGACATTGTTTCCTTTAAATCGAAATCCTGCGCACGGATTTCTTTTTCAATCATTTCTTTACCTTTGATAATATTTTCTTCACGCAGATGTCGCTTAAAGAATTGCTTAATCTTATTTTTCGCCTGAGAGGATTGTGCTATTTTTAGCCAATCGCGACTCGGACCAAAGGATTGTTTAGAAGTTAAAATTTCAATGATATCACCTGTTTTTAATGGTGTATCAAGCGGTACCATTTTCCCATTGATTTTCGCCCCAATCGTACGATTTCCGACTTCTGAATGGACACGATAAGCAAAATCAATAGGAACAGAACCTGCTGGCAATTCAATGACATCGCCTTCAGGTGTAAATACATAAACCATATCAGAAAATAAATCAAATTTTAAGGATTCCATAAATTCTTCTGCGTTGGAAGATTCATTTTGGAACTCTAAAATTTCGCGGAACCATGTTAATTTTTGATCGACATTCTGCTTTTGATGATCGACGTTTTTACCTTCTTTATACGCCCAGTGTGCCGCAATCCCGTACTCTGCAATTTTATGCATTTCCTTCGTGCGAATCTGTACCTCCAATGGGTCACCATAAGGACCAATAACGGTCGTGTGCAGGGACTGGTACAGGTTTTGTTTTGGCATAGCAATGTAGTCTTTAAAGCGCCCTGGCATTGGTTTCCAGAGTGTATGCACAATCCCTAATACGGCATAGCAATCTTTAATACTATCGACAAGAACACGAATGGCTAATAAATCATAAATTTCATTAAACTGTTTCTTTTGTAGCACCATTTTTCGATAGATACTGTAAATATGTTTTGGTCGACCATAGACATCTGCGTCAATTTCAACCTCATTCAGTTGTGATTTCATCTCAGCCATCACATTTTCTAAATAAGCTTCACGTTCATCACGTTTTTTCTTCATCAGACTGACAATACGATAATATTGCTGTGGGTTTAAATAGCGCAGTGCTGTATCTTCAAGCTCCCATTTTACAGTCGATATTCCAAGACGATGTGCAAGTGGTGCAAAAATCTCTAGCGTCTCTTTTGAAATACGTCGTTGCTTTTCAGCAGGTAAATGCTTTAACGTACGCATATTATGAAGACGGTCTGCTAGCTTAATGAGGATGACACGGATATCCTGTGCCATAGCCACAAACATTTTCCGATGATTTTCAGCCTGCTGCGCCTCTTTTGATAAATATTTAATTTTCCCTAGTTTGGTAACACCATCAACAAGCACAGCTACCTCTTCGCCAAATTCACGTACCAAATCATCCCGCGTAAAATCCGTATCTTCGACAACATCATGTAAAAAACCTGCCGCTACAGTTTCTGGGTCCATTTGTAATTCAGCTAAAATACCTGCTACTTGTACTGGGTGAATAATATACGGTTCACCAGAGCTACGGAATTGCTCAATATGGGCATCCCTTGCTAATTCATATGCTTTTTTCACGAATGCGACATTTTCATCATTCATGTAGGATTTGACTAACTCAAAAACGTCCTCAGGAGTCAAAATTTGCTCTTTCGCCATAACATGTCCACCTTGCTCGTCAAATTTTTCAGATTAGATATAAACTTAATTGTATAAAATATTGTGGCCTATTGTAAAGAGACTGTATCATTTAGTTTAGTTAATCTCGTGAACAGTTCGAAAAATGGAAAAAATATTCTTCTTTTTAATAAAAAAGACCCTCTGCGACTTCACGTCACAAAGAGTCCTTATTTCGACAAATGGATTAATGTAATTGATTATAAGCTACAGCAATTTTGGCGCCGACTACTGCATTGTTTTTCACTAATGCAATATTGGCATCAAGACTTTTACCTTCTGTTAATTCTTTCACTTTGCCAAGTAAGAATGGTGTAACGTTTTTACCTTGAATGCCATTCTCTTCCGCTTCAACTAAAGCTTTTTCAATAATGTTTGTAATAAATGTATGCTCTAATGCTTCCGCCTCAGGAATTGGATTTGCAATGACTGCGCCACCTTTTAAGCCTAATTGCCATTTCGCAGATAGCATTGCTGCAATTTCCTCAGGTGTATCCAATTGGAAGTTTACATCGAAACCACTTTGACGTGTGTAGAATGCTGGTAATTCATCCGTACCATAACCAACCACTGGCACACCTTTTGTTTCAAGATATTCTAGTGTAAGACCGATATCTAAAATTGATTTTGCGCCCGCACAGATAACGGCAACATTTGTTTGTGCTAATTCTTCTAAGTCAGCAGAGATATCCATTGTTGTTTCAGCACCGCGGTGTACACCACCAATTCCGCCTGTTACAAAGATTTCAATACCTGCAAGCTCTGCACAGATCATTGTCGCTGCAACTGTTGTAGCACCTAATTTTTTCGTTGCTAGTAAGAAACCTAAGTCACGACGTGAAGCTTTCGCAACACCTTGAGCATTACCGAACATTTCTAGTTCTTCATCTGATAGACCGATTTTAATTTTTCCATCAATTAATGCAATGGTTGCAGGGACTGCACCATTATCGCGAATAATTTGCTCAACTTCACGCGCAGTTTGCACGTTTTGTGGGTATGGCATACCGTGTGAAATAATTGTTGATTCTAATGCAACGATTGGTAGACCTTTTGCTTGTCCTGCTTTTACTTCTTCTGATAATACGATGAATTCTTTCATGTTGTTATTCCTCCATTTCATTTTTCAACAAATCTACTGATAATTCAGGTCTTACTGTATAAGGAGATGCCAATGTATTTTTTGCATTGGTTAATCCAGCATCAATACATGTCTCAAAAGATTGTCCAGTCAACCAACTGTGAATGACAGCGCTGACAAAGGCATCTCCTGCTCCTGTTACATCTTCAATTTTGTCAATCACTTTGGCAGCAAATTGATGAGGCGCAATCGTTGTAGATGCTGCATAAACGCCCTTACTGCCAGCCGTGATAATGACATGTTCAGCACCTAGTTGTAGAAGCTGTTGTAATGCTTTTTCATAATGGGTAGCGTTTTCAATTTTATGTCCAACAATCGTTTCCGCTTCATCTGTGTTACAAATAAACCAAGTTACGCCTTGTAATGTTTCAGGTAGTCGATTCATTTTTGGCGAAGATACCGGCACAATGACAAGTGGAATAGCACGAGCAATGGCTACTTGCTGGATATACGCCACTGTTTCTTTTGGACAGTTTAAATCCAAAATAAAACATCCCGCGTTCACTAGCATTGTTTCATGTTTTTTCAACAAGCTAGGTAACAGAAGGTCATAAACCTCCATATTCGCTACAGCTAGTGCTAGCTCACCTTGTTCATCCATTATGGCAGTATAAGAACCCGTAGAAGCCTCTGCTAGCTGCTCTACATAACGTAGATTCATAAAGGATTCCGAAGCTTCTTGGATCACTTGCCAATCAGCATCTTTCCCTGCCGTTGTTAGCAAAGTCACTTGGTGGTTTAATCTGCCTAAGTTTTCAGCAATATTTCGACCAACGCCACCTACACTAAAGGAAGAACTGGCAGGGTTAGATGTTCCAAATTGAACATTGCCCTTTACATGGAATTTGCGGTCTAAATTAGCTCCACCGATGCAAATAATTTCATTTTCCTCGGGTAAAATATAAGCACGACCTACAATTTTTCCTTGCTTCGTTAAACTAGACACTAAATTAGCAAGCACGGGACGTGACAGATTCATTGTATCTGCCATTTCTTGCTGAGACATAAACGGATTCTGGCGAATTAAAGCAAGCACCGCCTGTTCTCTTTCATTCATAGCATCACCTTTTATTATATTTGTTTATATTATAAACTTTTGTTTGTATTATGTCAAAAGATTCTTTATTAAAAAAGTTGAACCTCATCATACCGAGGTTCAACTTTTATTTGTTGATGCTTGCTGGGGTGTTTGCTTTTTAACAATGATGACGAATAAACTGGCCATTGCACAAAACATCCCTGCAAGGAAAAAAGCCCACGTATAGGAATTAAAAAATTTATAAATCAACCCTCCACCATACGCTGCAACCGCCGCTCCTGCTTGATGGGAGGCGAATATCCAGCCGTAGATAATACTACTTTTATGCATACCAAAAATTTGTCGTGTCATACTGATGGTTGGTGGCACAGTAGCAATCCAATCTAGTCCATAAAAGATGGTGAAAATCGTTAGTAAAACAAAAGACCCTTGCGCGAGTGCATAAGGAAGTAATAAAAGAGAAGCGCCTCTTAACATGTAATACCAAAACAATAACCAACGATTATCGAAGCGATCAGATAACCAGCCAGAGGCAGTCGTGCCTAATAAATTAAAAACGCCCATAAAGGAAAGAAGTGATGCAGCGGTAACTAAAGGAACACCAAAGCTAATACAATAAGAGACAAAATGAGTACCAATTAATCCGCTTGTCGATAGACCACAAATAAAAAAGCTGCCTGCTAGTAACCAAAACGCTTTAACCTTAATCGCCTCTAATAAACCATAAAAAGCCATGCTTATTGGATTCTTTTTTTGCTGTATTGGATGTTCTTCTATAGTCTCTTCTTGTCCATAAGGTGTCAAACCAATATCCTGGGGCTTATTTTTAATAAAAATAGCAATCATGAAGAACATTATTGTACTAAGGAGTAGCATTAATGCGATAGCCCATCGCCAAGAATAGTGTTCGATGATGATAGCTAGCACTGGCAGTAAAATTAACTGACCCGTGGCTGTACTTGCCGTTAAAATACCAACTGCTAACCCTCTGCGTTTTACAAACCAATGATTCGCAACATATGGACTAAGCACCGTTAAAAATAGACTCGCTCCAAGACCAATAATACCTCCCCAAATAACGATTAACTGCCAAGATTGACTCATCAAAAATGTTAAAGTCATTCCTACTACTAAAGTGGCCATGGCGCTGAGCATCATTTTCTTTAAACCAATGACTTCAAGTAGTGCAGCCATAAATGGTCCAGATATGCCATATAAAAACAAACTTACAGCGAAAGCTAAAGCAATGGTTGAACGATCCCAGTGAAATTCTTTTTCAAGGGGATCGATAAACACACCAGATGATGACATCGTAATCCCTGCGACAATAATCGAGAAAAATGTGACGATCAAAATAAACCAACTATAATGAACACGCTTCACCCTAACACCTTCTTTTCTTATGATAGACCGAAAAACATGTATATACATGTTTAAGTCTATTCATTTCATTTATATGTATATACATGTATAATGATAGTAATCGTTCATAAAGCTGTCAAGAAGTAATTTCTAGTTTTTGGGTGTATACTAATCATAAGTAGAATCCCTTCAAAGGAGTACTGTCGATGAAGAATCAACTTAAAAATATTGATTATACACAAATATGTGTTTGTGCAAACCTTAGAAAGAAAACAAGGGTTGTCACGCAATTATATGATAAGCTGCTACAGCCTACTGGTTTAAAAGTTACACAATATTCGATGCTTGCACATATCGACCTTCAACAAGCTGTGTCAATCAGCCGTTTAGGTGAAATATTACAACTCGATCAAACCACTGTAACACGTAATATTAATCTATTAAAGCAACATGGCTATGTTGAATTAAAGCGAGATACAAATGATGCTCGCACAAAAAAAATTACGCTCACTGAGGAAGGCTTAGAAAAGCTACATGAAGCCGCACCTATCTGGCAAGGAATTCAAGATAGAATCATCGAGGATATTGGAACCGAAAAATACGCAGATTTCTACGATACCTTGCGAACAATGCAAAAAATTATTCAAGCATATGACGAAGTATAAAAAAAGCGCCCACAGTGTAGGGCGCTTTTTCAATGCTCTTAATATTGAATAAGTGTTTTAATATTTAAATCGCCAAGCTTCTCGCGACCATTTAATTCTAAAAGTTCGATTAGAAATGCGCAGCCGACTACTTGACCACCTAATTGTTCCACTAAACGTACTGTTGCTTCAACTGTTCCTCCAGTAGCTAGTAAATCATCACAGATTAACACCTTTTGACCAGGCTTAATCGCATCGTGATGCATTGTTAATGTATCTTTTCCATACTCTAGACCATAGTCCGCACTAATCACCTCACGTGGTAATTTACCTGGTTTACGAACAGGTGCAAAGCCAATTTCAAGTGCATAGGCAACTGGGCAACCGATAATAAACCCACGAGCTTCAGGGCCAACCACAATTTCAGCTCCCACTTCTTTTGCATATTCTACAATTTGATCTGTTGCATATTTGTAAGCAGATCCATTATCCATAATTGTCGTAATATCTCTAAAAGTAATGCCTTCTTTTGGCCAGTTTTCAACCGTTGTAACGTATTGCTTTAAATCCATGTTCTTGCTCCTCCTACGAAACGTTATACGTCCGTTTATGTTAATCGTTCATCAAACCATTGTTTTAATTCTATATAAGGAGCATAGACAAGCTTTTGCTCCATTTCAATCTGTTCTGAACGTTGTTTGTAAGACGGTGCCTCTGTTAGTGCTTGTTTTGGGGCATTCACGTTGACAGTCGTCAGTCCACTCTCCATTTTAACAAAATCAAGCTCAAAAAACACCTGTGTCATAAATTTTAATGTTTCTAATGGCCAGCCCGTATGCTTCGCTAAATCCGCAATATGCATATCAAGTGGAAAGGCTGGTCGATTTTTCAAGAATTTATAATACCAAGTAAATTGTTCACGAGTAGGTAAACCACTAAAGTATTGCGAATCAGGCATATAAAAATGAGCATAAATACGTGAAGGTGTTGTCTTCTGTAAAACGTCTTCTAGCTTTTGAACATGGTGTGGCAAGTCTAAGAGCACGATGTAATCACTTTGTTCAATATTTGAAAGGGTTGGGTCAACCAATGTAATAGGTGCACCAATTAATGATTGATAATAGGTCATCGTTTCTGGACGAAAGGCGATAAACTGTGCCTCGTCCTTCGGTACCGTATTCAGCCATCGAGCTGTTTGGCGGATACCACGAATATCAAATAGTTGCCATTCTGTTGTTTGGACATCCTCGATCATAAATTGGGCTTTTTTACGGCCCTGCCATTCGTTAATTTGCAAATCACCTATAAAGGAAACTTTGATGCCATACGTTAATTCATCATGTAAATGCCCTTTATTAAAACCAACACTATCCAATTTGTCATAGCCGTTTGTTATTTCCATTTTAATATGATTCTCGGCCGCTCCAATTTTACGCATGGAGGCAATTTCTACATCCTCAAGCACATAAACAGGCTTCGGGAAATCTGTGCCGAACGGGCCTAATGTTGAAATTTCCTCAATAGCATCTGCTGAAATTTCGTCAATGCTGAGCGGAATATCAATATGCACGATCGGTGTTAATTGCTCCTCTGTTAAGCAGGCTCTGGCCTGCGTATCCAAGCGCGTACGTAGTTCATCCACATGCTCTAATGATAAGGTCATACCTGCAGCCATAGGATGTCCACCAAAATGCGGTAAAATATCTCGATTTTTAGCTAGTTCGTTATATAGATGGAATCCTTCAATGCTTCGAGCAGAGCCTTTTGCTGTGCCCTTTTCGGGATCGATTGACAGCACAATCGTTGGACGATAATATAGTTCAACGAGACGTGAGGCTACAATTCCCACAACACCTGCATTCCAGCCCTCGCCAGCAACAACAAGAACTAAGGAATTGCCGACTTTTTCATCTACTTCAATCAGTGCAATGGCTTCATCCGTAATACTTTTCACAATATCTTTGCGCTCGGTATTGCAGGCATTTAACTGTTTTGCCAATGCGGTTGCTTTAGCATTATCCTCTGCCATTAATAATTCCACGCCAGGAGCCGCTTCACCAAGTCGACCAACGGCATTTAATCGCGGCCCAAAATAAAAGCCAATCGTTTCTTCCGTAATTTTTGTCTGCTCTGTACTGGCTATGTCACACATCGCTTGTACCCACGGGCTAAGAGAACGGCGCATTTCCTGTATACCTCGCTTCACGAGATAACGATTTTCGTCCACCAAAGGGACTAAATCTGCTACAGTGCCAATCGCCACAAATTCAATTAAATGGCTTGGTAGTTCACCATATAGAGCATGTGCCAGCTTAAAGGCAACCCCTACTCCCGCTAACTCGCCGAACGGATATTGTCCTTCTGGTATTCGAGGATGAAGAATAATATCTGCTGGCGGTAGCTCCTCACCTGGCTCATGGTGATCTGTCACAATGACATCCATGCCAAGCTCCTTCGCTACTCGAATAGGCTCGATACCAGATATCCCATTATCCACTGTAATGATTAACTGTACACCCTCTTCATAGGCCTCCCGAAATAGGGCTTCATGCGGACCATAACCATGGATAAAACGATTCGGAATTTTAAAGGAGACGTCCGCTCCTAGATCTAGTAAAACATGTAACATAACGGTTGTGCTTGTCACACCATCTGCATCATAATCACCATACACTAAAATTTTCTCACCATTATCTAGTGCTTGTTCAATTCGTGCCACTGCTTCAGCCATACCATGCATAAGAAATGGATCATGGATATTTGCCTCAGTCATATTTAATAAGCTTTCTGCGTCAGCTGTTGTTTCGCAGCCTCGTGCTGCTAAAATTTTTGCTGCAATCGCAGAAAGTTGTAAGTCATTTTGTAATGCTTGTACAAGTGTTGCGTCTGGACGCTCCACCTGCCATCTTTTTTTCGATAGAATCATCTTCTCACTTCCTTACGAAAGCTATTATACCGAATTTCTATAGGTTACGCACTATCCGTCAGATTGATAGTTTTATCCATTACTTTTTAATTTCTATCCGTCACTTTTTCATATCTATCCGCCAATTACAGCATTCTATACATCATTACAAAAAAAGCCTACTCTATCTAAAGAGTAGACTTCTCTAACATACCTTTTGAAGCGGCTACCAATGCTTCCACTGTTGCCAAATCCCCTTCATGCAATGCTGTAACAATGGCACTACCGACAATCACGCCATCTCCCAAAGCCCCCATCTTTTTCACTTGCTCGGGTGTTGAAATGCCAAAGCCTGCAAGCACAGGAATTGGACTTGTTTGACGTAGGCTTGCAAAATGCTGTTCTAAATTATCGGCAAAACGCGACCTTGCGCCTGTAATGCCATTGACGGTCACTGCATAAACAAAGCCCTGACTTGCTGAAGCAATACGAGCAATTCGCTCAGGTGGGCTTGTTAATGAAACGAGTTGGACAACATCAATGCCATATGGATTTAATGCCTCACGTAACAACTCACTTTCTTCCAATGGGACATCTGGTACAATTAATCCCTTCACTCCCCCAGCTACACAGGCTTGCGCAAAGGCCTCTAAGCCATACGCTAACACTGGATTGAAATAAGTCATGACTACAAGAGGCACTGTTATTTCATCTTTAAATGACGCAAGTGTTTGTAATACGTTTCTTAATGTCACACCGGCTGCTAGTGCCCGTTCCCCTGCTCGTTCAATCGTTGGACCATCTGCGACAGGATCTGTAAAAGGAATCCCTACTTCAATAGCTGTTACCTCTAATTGCTGCAGTTTTAAAATAGTCGGCTTAATGGTCTCTAGCCCTCCATCACCTGCCATGATATAAGGTATAAAAGCTTTATGTCCTGCAACCTTTGCTTGTTCGATCGCTTGCTGTAAAGTCGTCATTTAACATCCCCTCCTAGTGCTGCTCGAACTGTGTGAACATCTTTATCTCCTCGACCAGATAAGCACACCACAATGATCTGATCTTTTGACATAGTCTTTGCAAGTTTTGCTGTGTAAGCAATGGCATGGGAACTTTCAAGCGCAGGTAGTATCCCCTCAGTTCGGCTTAATAATTGTAAGGCTTCCAGTGCTTCAGCATCTGTGATGGAGTCAAATTGTGCTCGACCAATATCATGTAAATAACAATGCTCTGGCCCTTTCCCTGGATAATCTAACCCAGCCGAAATAGAATGAGCTTCTTGGACAAAGCCGTTTTCGTCCTGTAATAAATACATGTAGGCGCCATGCAATACACCTAATTGTCCACCTGCGATGGCTGCTGCATGCTTCCCAGTGTCAAGACCACTTCCTGCCGCCTCCACACCGTATAAGGCAACTGATTCATCATCAACAAATGGATGAAACATACCGATTGCATTACTGCCGCCTCCAATACAGGCAACAACTGCATCTGGTAAACGACCCTCTTTTTGCATGATTTGCTTTCTTGTTTCTACCCCGATGACACGCTGAAAGTCTCGGACAATTTTCGGGAATGGATGTGGACCTAAGGCAGAGCCTAAAATATAATGGGTGTCCTCAACATTTGTCACCCAATAGCGTAGTGCAGCATTCACAGCATCCTTTAATGTTTTAGAACCACTTTCCACCGATTGAACTTTTGTGCCAAGCAGCTCCATACGAAAGACATTTAACTGCTGACGTTTGATATCTTCTGCACCCATAAAAACAACACATTCAAGATTTAATAATGCACATGCAGTGGCCGTTGCTACACCATGTTGACCAGCACCTGTTTCAGCAACAATTTTCTTTTTGCCCATGCGTTTGGCTAGAAGTGCTTGCCCAATCGCATTATTAATTTTATGTGCACCTGTATGGTTTAAATCTTCGCGCTTTAAATAAATCTTTGCTCCATCTAACGCCTTTGTTAAATTTTCTGCGTAATAGAGCGGTGTTTCACGTCCAACATACTCCTCTAAATAATAGGACAGCTCCTCTGTAAATGCTGGATCTTTTAATGCTTCGTCATAGGCAGATTCTAATTCTAGCAAAGCTGTCATTAATGTTTCTGGCACAAACCGTCCGCCAAATTGCCCAAAACGTCCTTCCTTTGTCGGTACACTATTTGCTATTGATATTCCCATCATCTGCTCCCCCTCTTTACTGCCTGTAAAAATGCTTGTATTTTGGTAGAATCCTTGATTCCATCTGTTTCCACACCACTCGATACATCCACCATAAAAGGACCTACATCTGTAATAGCTGCTTCAATATTGTCTACATTGAGACCACCCGCTAATAGTAACTTTTCTTTCGGAATACCTACTTGCTCAAGCAGTGTCCAATCAAAAGTGTGACCACTCCCGCCTTTAAACTCTGTACCAGGCGCGTCGAATAAATAATAATCTACCTGATAGTTAGCAGCCGCTTGAACATCCTCTTGTCCTCGTATCGACAATGCCTTGATGGCAGGATAGCCTTGCTCCTGAATAAATGCTGGCGTTTCCTCCCCATGATATTGCACATAATCTAAAGGTACTCGCTCTACCGCTTCCTTTAATTCAGCTGGCGTTGGATTGACAAAGACACCTATTTTCAAAATGCCTTGTGGTACATGCTTTGCTAACTGTTGGGCTTGCTCAATGGATACACGACGTTTACTCGGTGCAAAAACAAAACCTACAGCATCTGCACCAGCATGAATCGCTGTTTTGACATGTGCTTGTTCCTGTAAACCACAAATTTTGACCTTTGTCATACTGATGCCCCCTCCTTACTTACCTGCAATTGGCGTAGTGCTTGCCCTGCATCCCCACTCCGCATTAATGCTTCACCTACAAGGACACCACTAGCCCCCATCAAGGCTACTTGCTTCGCATCTTCTTCTGACCATATACCGCTTTCACTAATTAATACTCGCTCCTCATCAAATGGAAACACATCGGCAATTTCTCTTGTGCGCTCTAGGCTTACTTCAAAGGTACGTAAATCTCGATTATTCACGCCAATTAACTTTGCATCTACTGCAAGTGCACGTTCAAGCTCCACACGATCGTGTACTTCCACTAAAACTTCTAGGCCTAAGCCCGTTGCATAGCTATATAAATCACGTAAGGCATCGTCTGTTAAAGCCGCTACAATTAATAAAATAATGGATGCACCTGCTGCCTTCGCAAATCGAATTTGCACCCGATCAATCATAAAATCCTTACAAAGAAGAGGCGTATCGACTGCACGAGCAACTGCTGCTAAATCTTCAAAGGAGCCTTTAAAAAACTCCTTGTCTGTTAAGACTGAAATAGCTGCTGCTCCTGCTTGTGCATAGACTTGTGCTTGAGCAACTGGGTCTGCCCCACCAGCAATTAATCCCTTGGAAGGTGAGGCACGCTTCATTTCAGCAATGACTTGTAGTGTATGGGCTTGACGCAATGTCTCAACTAATGATGGACGTGGCGTTTCAGTAAAATTTGCTAAAGGATCTGGCTGCTCTAATAAAGCGCCTACCTCGATCTTTTTTTGCTGTAAAATTTTATTGAGTATATTCATTACCCTACCTCCACTTCTTTAATTTGCTTGCTATAGGTAACAACCGCTTCTAATTTTTGTCGTGCTCGCCCACTAAAAATACTTTCCTTTGCCATGGCTACACCTTCTTTAATGGTTTCTGCTTGACCATAACCAAATAAGCCGATACCAGCATTTAATACTACTGTATCTAAATAAGGACTCTGCTCCCCAGCCAATATTTTTTGCATAATCACTGCATTTTCATCTGCATTGCCACCACGGATGGCCTCTAAAGGTGCCGTTTGAAGACCAATATCTTCGGCAGTTAGGGAAAAGGGAATTAGATCCCCTTTATCTACTAAAACCAATGTATTTTGCCCTGCTAATGAAGCCTCATCTAAGCCTTGTGGTCCAGAAACGACAATGGCCCGCTCACGTCCAAGCATTTGTAAGACTGAGGCATATTCCATGACAAAATTCGGTCGATTAATGCCCGTAAATTGTGTGGACAATGGGACTGGATTTGTTAAAGGGCCAACAAGATTAAAGATCGTTGGTTTACCTAATGAACGGCGAACTTCACCAATTCTTTTTAATTTCGGATGGACATTCGGTGCATAAATAAAAGCGATTCCTTCTCTCTCTAGCAAATGGACTGTTTGTGGGATGGTAATTGCTGTATGAATACCTAGTGCCTCTAACACATCTGAGCTACCAGAGGAGGAAGAGATTTTACGGTTCCCATGTTTGGCAATTTTGACACCTGCTCCAGCTAACACGAAAGCTGAAGCTGTACTAATGTTAAAGGTATGAAGACCATCTCCCCCTGTACCGCAATTATCCATATAGTGATCTTCCTTTACGGCTACATCGAGAGCAAAAGATCGCATAATGGTTGCTAATGCGGCTACTTCATGTGCAGTTTCTCCCTTCGCAGATAAAGCTGTTAAAAAGCTGGCCATTTCTTCTTTAGGTGTGTCATCCTGAAACAACCATTGGGCTGCCTGCAACATTTCTTCGTATATGAGATGTGTTCCCTGCAGTACTTTCTGTTGTAATTGTTCCATTAGTTTCGCCCTCCATTGTTCACCAGTAACTGTAAAAATGCCTGTTCTTCCGCTTGCACTTTTTGTAAAACGTTTTCCACATTTGTATACTTGGTCAGAGTTATTGTTGATTGCATATGCATAATATCCTGTTTAATCACGATAGATTGCCCTGTTAAAGCAAAATCCAAATGGCCATTAAACCCAATAAAGCCAAGAGCACCAAAATTACCAGCTGTATGCGGAAACTCCGTAGCTGAACTTGGTGATATAGTTGCTGCTAAAACATCAAGGGCATGCAGCATTGGTAAAAGCTTTCCTTCAATCCTAGATGTCATATGCAGTGCCTTTTTTGACCTCTGGATACGCATAGCCTCCATGACCTGAACAGAACCTGGGAAACAAACAGACTGTAATTCTTGCTGAACAGCACTAACAAGAAGTGCATGCGATTGTCTAATGCTCGCATGATTGTATAATTGGCGTTCATTTTCTAAATCTTCATTTTTTGTTTCCCCTCGTGGGCATGCTCCCTCTGTAGGCGTCGCAATAACTCTTTCACCTTTTACTCGGATTAGACTTTCAGGAGAAGTACCTAACACAACATGATCCTCAAATTCTACATAATACAGATAAGCTGCAGGCTTTTTTTTGCGCAGCTGTCGATACAAAGCCAACGTATCACCTTGAAAGTTGGCTACATCACGCTTCGGCAGAACTACCCTTGTTATGTCATCATGTAAATTGGCTTGCATTGTCTGTAAAACCGTTGCAAATGACTCATTTGTTGTAGCATCAAGCGGTTGATAACGATAAGATGCTTCTTCACTGATCTGCCCATTTACTATTTGTTGAGCTAATTCTTCCAAATCAGGTTGTTGCTTTTCTGCATCAATATTTGTATGAATCAATGTCACTTCATCTGTTTGATGATCGAATACAATGATTGTTTCATACACATGAAAATGAGCATCAGGCAATTCTATTTTCTTGTCTACGAACATCGTTGTGCCGCCAAAACCTATATATCCAACGGCACCACCTGAAAATGGAAATTGTGTCGTATTGGAGATACGTGGCATGAGTCGTTTAAGAAGGACAAAGAGCTCACCTTTATGCACATATGTTTTCCCTGTTTTATAGGAAACCTCTTGGATTTCTTCGCCCACTCCTTTATATGTTTTTCGTGGATTGGCACCAATAAATGAATACCTTCCTGCTCCTTCATGTTGAGCGGAACTTTCCAATAAAAATTTATGTTTTCCCTGTAAACGCCTGAAAATTAAAATAGGTGTTAAGGAATCGCCATTGATGGTTTTCATTTTTGTTCTTGAACTCGTTGTTTGCATAGCTATTTTGCTCCTTTTTTCAAAGATTCCTTTAGCTAATGTTTAGACGAATGCTGAATGAAAATAAAAAAGCCCTCTGCAAAAAGGATTATTCCTAATTGCAGAGGACGATTATGACCGCGTTGCCACCTCATATTAGAGCATATGCTCTCACTTTTGTGCTTTTCATCATAGGTATGTTAAACCACACCTTGAAAGCACCCCTATAACGTGGGGAATCACGTTCGCTTTTTATAAGCGACTCTCATAAGTCCATTCACATAAGCTGTAAATCAGTTTACACCATCCACTGACTCTCTTTATTACACACTTATGCTACTACTCTTATTCAACAATTTCTCAGCTATTCTCATCTAAACTCAGCTCATCTGTTCTTTGGCTGACCTCGCTCCCGAGACCTTCTACCTTGACCGAACAAAAAGTTAGCCTTAATTCTATGCCAATCCAATACTATTGTCAATCAATTCTGACGAAAAAAGTTTAAATACCTATTTTATCAGAACAATCAAAAGTAGGTATATTATCCTTCTATAAAAATTTATTAGAGAAGAAGATTTCCTACTATTGAAAATCCCTTGAGTATTGACCATGTAAATATATCAAGTTATAGTAATTTCAGAGCATCAATTTTTTCCATATAATAAAAGAAAGTAGGAAGTTTATGTCCGTTCGCAAAAAATTAAATCTAGGATTCATTTCCTTAACCTGTTTACTTCTTATCTCAAGCATCGTATCATTTATTCAATTTAAAACAACACAGAATGATTTAGAAGAAGTATTGAAGCATCGTATGGTGCAAATCCAATTAACGGATAAAATACAACAACAACTTGCGGCTCAAGGCTTATTTTTACGCTCCTATATTTTAAATAATCAGGATGAAACAGCTAAGGCCAATTTAGAGCGCTATGAAAAGTTGTTACCTGAAACAGTGAATGAACTTTCTACTATTGTTCGATCAGATTATACAAAAAATATTATGCAGCAAATCACAGAATGGCAAAAAGAGTTACTATCAAATTCACAGAAAGCTTTGCAAGCGTTTAATAGTGGCGATACAGATTTAGCGCTCTCTATCGTTAACCATGATGTCACAAAATACAATAAGGACATATTCAAGTTAACAACCGATTTATTAGCTTATCACGATGAACAGCTTCAAAAGGTGGATCAATCTATTAATCATACCGTTTCTCGTGCTATTGTCATTGCTATGAGCCTTCTAATTGCTAGTATCATAATCGGTTTATATTTTATGTATTTTGTCAAAAACTCCATTGTCCTGCCGCTACGGAAAGCCATTGGAGCAGCAGATACATTAGCACAAGGTGATTTAACGATCACTGAGCTTGACCATCAATCAAAAGATGAAATCGGCACACTTGCAATTGCAGTCAATACATTAAAACAAAATCTAACTTGCCTAATGACTAACATTCAAGATAGCGCATCCCATTTATCAGCTGTCTCAGAAGAGCTTTCTGCTAGTACAGAAGAAGTAACCACAACCTCTGATGATATTGCTCAAAGACTTCAAGAAAACGTAACACATGTCACTTCTTCTGCTAGTGCCTCTCAGCAAAGTGCTGTGGCAATGGATGAAACAGCATCAGGAGTTCAACGTATTGCGGAGGCGACCCAAAGTCTTCACCACAATGCAGAAAATCTGACTCAGCTTGCCCACACAGGCGGAGCAACCATTACAACAGCAAAAGAACAGATGGATATGATTGCACGAGCAACTTCTGATATTGCAACCTTAACGCAAAAACTAAGTAAGCAATCAGAAGAAATCGGACAAATTACAACAGTGATTACAGCTATCTCAGAGCAAACAAATTTACTGGCACTGAATGCTGCCATTGAAGCAGCGAGAGCTGGAGAACATGGGAAAGGCTTTGCAGTAGTAGCAGATGAGGTACGTAAACTTGCTGAGGAATCGAATCAATCTGCCAATCAAATCGTTGCTATTACGAAAGAAATCCTAACAGATACACGAAATGTTGCTGCCTCTGTCGACAATGGTTTAGCTTCTGTACAGGATGGCGTAGCCAAAATTCATGAGGCTGGAGATGCTTTCTACTCCATCACCTCTGCGGTTGCAGCATTCACAGAGCAAATTGAAGAAATTTCTGCTACATCTGAAGAAATCTCTGCTAGTGCTGAGCAGGTTGCAGCCTCTGTCACGGAAATTGCCAATGTCTCTAATCAATCAGCAACTAATTCTCAAATGATTGCAGAATCTGTTGACGAGCAAGTTGCAACAATGCAGCAAGTAAATGCTGTTGCAGAAGAATTAAGTGAAAATGCGCAACAGCTACAAGGCTTCATTCAGCAATTTAAATTATAAATACTATACGAAAAATCTGCTGCTTTTTATAAAAGCTAGCAGATTTTTTGCATACAAAAAAGCAGAGAATAGAAAACCATTCGTTTTCCATTCTCTGCTCACTATATTATACAGTAGGTTCGTCTGTACCCCATTGTTTTTTCTCTTTTTTGCGTAGCTGTCCATCTGATTTATTCATCTCACGAATTTTTAATGAATACCAGATTTGAGCTGCGATACAGATTGAAGAATACATACCTGTAATTAAACCAATCAATAACGCGATAGAGAAGTTTTGAATAGATGGCGCACCAAAAATTAATAGGGCTATTACAACGATAATAACAGTTAATACTGTATTAACCGAACGTCCCATTGTTTGGCGTAGCGATTTATTCACGATATTCGCCAATACTTCACGATCATTAATTGTATCATAACGATCTAAGTTTTCACGCATACGGTCAAAGGTAACGATCGTATCATTGATGGAATAACCAACAATTGTTAACACAGCCGCAATAAACGTAATATCTACTTCTAAACGCATGAAGCTAAAGACAGCCACGATTAAGAATACATCATGCAATAATGAAACAATTGCACCAATACCCATGCGCCATTCAAAGCGAATTGCCACATAAATGATGATCCCTATTGCAGCAATCGACAACGCTTTAATGGCATTTTTCACCAATTCTTTACCAACTGTAGGAGATACAGTGCTGACTGCAGGATTATGACCATACTTTTCAGTAGTAGCTTTTTGGAATTTCAAAATATCCGCTTGAGATAAATCAGATTTATAACGTACAACTGCTGAATTGCTCTTTTCACCTGAAAGAACAACGTCATCTGATGGGAAGCCGATACTTTTTACATATTTCGCTACTTCTTCTTGTGTTAAGGTTTGGTCAGATTCAATTTGCACACGCGTACCACTTGAGAAATCAATGCCTAGGTTTAGGCGGAAAATACCAAGAACGACTAAACCAGCCACTAAAATGGCTAATGAAAATGTATAGAATTTCTTACGATTATGAACAAAATCAAATCGATCAAATTTCGTTGATAAATCTAATGCACCAAGATTTTCATCCAGACTATGTTGTTTCGATTTTGCAATACCATACCATGCTGGATTATTGAAATAACCACTATTAACAAGTAGCCCTAATAGGACACGAGAACCCCATACTGCTGTTAAGAAGCTCAATAGTATACTAATAATTAATGTTGTCGCAAATCCTTTAACAGAGCTTGTTCCCCATTGAAACAATACTGCTGCAGCTAATAAAGTTGTCAACTGCGCATCGACAATGGCTGATAAAGATTGTTTAGAACCAATTTGGAAGGCTTGTTTAGCTGAATAGCCCACTCGCAGCTCTTCACGAATACGTTCTGCTGCTAAAATATTAGCATCTACTGCCATCCCTATACCAAGCACAATGGCCGCAATACCTGGGAGTGTTAATACCGCATTAATCCAATCAAAGACCACTAACACTAGGAATGTGAACACAGATAGTGTAATGATGGAAATGAAGCCTGGTAAACGATAATAGAATAGCATAAATAAGAAAATAATTACTATGCCAACTATACCAGCAAAAACAGTACTTTTCAGTGCTTCATCACCAAACTGAGCACCAACAGAAGTCGAATAAATTTCATCAAGCTTTACAGGTAATGCCCCAGCATTTAAAATATCAGCTAAATTTTTTGTTTCTTCAACAGAGAAATTACCGCTAATCATAACATCTGTTGTATTTAATGTTTGACTAACTGTTGCTGCAGATGCATAGCGAGGCTTTGCTTTTTGTGATTCCGCTTTATAGGAATCGACACCCTCTTCAAAGTCTAACCATACAACCAGTAAATTTTGACCTGCAGGTTTCGCGGCAATTTTACTTGTTATATCAGCAAATTTTTGCGCATCTTTTAATTTTAATGATACAATTGGACGATTTTGTTGGTCAAAGGAGTCAGTTGCTCCATTTTCCTTTAGATCATCTCCATCCAAAAGTAAATTATCGTCCACATCACGGAATGTTAAATTTGCAGAAGTAGACAGTAACTTACGTGCCGATTCCTGATCCTCAACACCCGCTAATTGCACACGAATTCGATTTTCTCCTTCAACCTGAATGCTTGGTTCACTTACCCCAATTGCATTAACACGGTTGCCAAGTGCTGTTGTCGTTGCTGTGACAATTTCTGGTGTAATTTTTTGTCCTTCTTTTAATTCATTTACCTCGTAAAGCACTTCAAACCCGCCCTGTAAGTCAAGACCAAGCTTGATGTCCTTTAAGACGCCGTTTACAGTCGTACTAATTCCTGCTGCAAAAAGCACTAGAATTAATAAGAATGCAACTATACGACTTTTTAGTTTCATCAATAAATCCTCCTCGAATTGGTGTAAGGGCTGTCCTTACACGCCAAACAAGTAACTAGCAATACCTTTTGAAACGTTTAATCCTCCTTTGCATCTAGAATCGTGTTACCTGTGCTTCAAAAAGGTTGCTTTACTTATTTCAATCGTTCATAACGCGCAAGTTTATCTTTGTATTATTAGGTACTAGTCTTCCAAATGTCAATCAAAGCATAGGAGACTTATGTAAGTAAGAACTTATTCAAAATAAAAAAAGCGCAACACACTTATTATGAAACAGGTTGCGCTTGGTGTCAATTCAACACATATAGGATTCATTGAATTATTGTAAAATTTGACACAGCATTGATTACGTTCTGACTGGACCAAGCAGTAATTGTAACTCTTCTGTATTGACTTCTCCAAACCAATTATTACTTTGTAAAAACTCTACTTGATTAAATGAGACGATATCAGATGGTGATACCGAAAAAATGGTAGAAATGACTTCATGTAAACGTAGCTGTTCAACTTTCTTTTTACGCCATTTTTTTTCAATACAGTAGCGCCAAAGTTCTTCTGCCGTAATAGCATTGTATTGATAATGCTGGAACTCTGCTATCTTACTATCAATTGCCGGACGAATCTTTTCAAATAGTTGCTCATACTGCATACTCATTTTGAATCATCTCCAATCAAAGTCGTAACGTAAGACATGCTTGCATACAAATAGTGTAAATGAATTTTTGCGGCTTGAGAAGGGACGGATGGCATGAGTTCTTTTGTACGAGGTACATTATTTTTAATGTTTGTGATTTTTTTATCTAAACTTTTTGGCTTCTTTTATAGAATGCAATTTATGCGGATTGCTGGTGAAGAAGCTGTCGGCATTTATATGACCGTCTATCCAGCATTTATTTTCTTCATCTCACTCATTCAACTAGGACTACCTATCGCTGTGGCTAAAATAGTGGCTGAATTACTAGCAAAAAATAAACGTGAGAACATCTTTGGTGTCATGCGTACAGCCATTCTTTGGTCATTCATTGGCATGATCATTTTTATGCCACTCATTGCACTAACAATACCATATATTTCTACAACGCTATTACATAATGAACAGACAACATTTACACTATGGATTGCACTCTTTGCTGTACCAGTATCAGTTGGATCTGGCTTATTACGTGCTTATTTACAAGGTGTCGCTAAAATTACACCGACTGCATGGGCACAAATGATTGAACAAATTGTACGTATTAGCTTCATTACTTTAATGCTACCTTATGTAGCTAATTACAATAATGCTGCTGTTACAGCTGCTGCGGCAATGGGCATTACGCTTCTTGCTGAAGTTGTAGCATTCCTGTATTTATGGCTGCACTATATCGTCTCGAAAAAGAAATTACTGACACGAAAAACTAAAATTGAAGGGTATCCAGCATCACCAATGTTGCGTATTGCCCTTCCCTCTGCAGGTAGTAAGCTTTTTGGTTCTTTCACTTGGTTTTTAGAGCCGATTATCTTTTTAAAAGCTTTGACTGTTGCTGGTTTAACTGCATCTGCTGCCACTATTTTATATGGTGTCATTTCAGGTGTTTTGGTGCCATTACTGTTATTTCCTGCGTTTGTATCAACAGCCTTATCGATTGTGCTCATTCCAGCTGTGAGTGATGCCGTCGCTCGTCAGCACATCCCGCTACTACAGGAACGAATTTCGGTGTCCCTAAGATTATCTTCTTTAGTAGGTTGCTTTGCTGCTACGTATTTCTTTGTGCACGGAGATGAATTAGCCATGAAGCTTTTCCATTTAGAAGAAAATCGTGGGTACGTTAAAATTTTAGCACCTATTTTTTATTTTTATTATATTCAAAGCCCTCTACATTCCATCTTACAGGCGATTGGTGAGGCAAGAGCAGCCATGATGAACTCCATCTATGGTGGGCTAGGTAAACTATTTGTAATGTTTGTACTTGCCTCTCAACCAGGTATCCAGGAAAAAGGTGCTGTTGTAGCCATTGGCTTTGGTGTTTTACTGACGTCCTTCTTGCATATTGCAACAGTGAGACAACGAAAAAACCTGCGTGCAGGCTTTAGAATGTTTGTCGTACCTTATAGTTGCTTTATCGCCGTTTGCGTCGTACAGTATTTCCTCATCCCAATACTGTCACTACCATTTATTTTAAATAGTGGTGTCACATTATTTTTACTATTTACTTTTCTATTATTTACCAATCAGTTGCGTATTACGGATTTCCGCTACATCAAAAAATTGGCGAAAAAAGTTTAGGATTCCTTTAATTGGATATGCAACTTATTGTCTTCCCAAATACAAAAAAATACCGTTTCACTGTCAGTAATATTATTTTTTGCTAGCTCACCCATTAGCCATTCCACATCTTTATGCATGGTAAATAAATGTCTTTCTTGGATATCACCGTCGATAATCAATGGGTACACAAAGGCTTTTTCATCTTTTTTATAGACAGAAAGATTGCCTGAAGGCTCTAAATACGCAAAGGCTACATCTGTCACCGATGCGATTCCGTTTTCTCGTAATTGCTGACATAAATCATCTAAATTATAGCGGTGTTTTCTCATCTCACTCTCTAAAATAACACCATTTTTTACTAATAAAGCAGGGTCACCATCTACTAAGTCACGTATTTTTTTGAACTTTAATGACAAAAAGGCACTTAATATTTGAATAAAGAGCAAAATAATGATAGGTAGTATCGCATTAAAGAGAGGATTTTTATAATCGTCTAGCGCGAAGGCTGCCACTTCCGCAATTAATACAAATACGACCAAATCGATGACTGATAATTCACCTACTTCTCGTTTGCCCATTAAACGGAAAACGATGATGATAAACACATATAAAAAACAAGTTCTAAAAATAATATGGTAATATTCTTCCATAGAAACACACCCCCATACTATCAAGGTGACCTTACTTATTGTTTTTTATACAGTATTCAAGGAATAGTTCCTACTTGTTCGTACACACTAACAAAGAGCTAGATGCTTACCACTATAAACATGCAAACAAGGTGAGAACATGACAAGGAAAATAATTGTTTTCGTTTTTGTTTATATTCTTTTCCTTATTAAGCCTTATTCTATTTATGGGTACCATGAACAGGAAATACCTATTCTTATGTACCATCATTTAGAGGAAAATATAAACAATAATACAGTTATTTCACCCGAAAACTTCGAAAATCAAATGAAATTACTTAAAATGGAAGGATATCATGCCATTTCTGCCCAGCAATTATATGATTACTTAAACGGCCAAACACCGTTACCTCAAAAGCCTGTATTAATTACCTTTGATGATGGCTATTTTAGCAATTATGAAAAAGCTTACCCGATATTGAAAAAATATGGTATGCATGCGGAAATTTTCGTGATTGCAAGCCGAATCCTAGAGAATAACGAAAACAATCACTATCCAAATGAATCAGCAAAGATGAGTTGGGATCAATTGAAGGAAATGAAGGATTATATTACAATCCAGAGTCATACTTGGGATTTACATTATAAATTACCTTCAGAAAACGGTAAACTAAATGGCGCTGTATTCGGCCCTAGTTTTGTGAATGGGCAGCTAGAAAGTCAGGATGCCTATGAAGAAAGAGTTAGAAATGATTTTATTCGCTCAAGAAAAATAATTAAAGAAAAATTAGGTTATGAGCCAATTGCTATAAGCTATCCTTATGGGATTTATTCACTCTCCACCATAAAAATAGCCAAAGAAGCTGGGTTTAAGATGGCCTTTGTTATACAAAATAAACATGTGAAAAAGGGCGATGCCATATTTACGTTAAGCAGAATCACTATTAATGGCAATGATACTGGTGAAGCCTTCATTCATAAATTAAAAGCTACACCTGCAAAAAACATATAAGCAGCATAGACGGCACTAACCATCAGTTATATAAAAAAGACTTACAATATAGCTATTGCCTATTGTAAGCCTTTTCTTCTTTGTTACTGATTGTCATTGACAATTCGTCCAATTGCTTGACGGTCAAATTTTACTCGTACATTGTCAGCGATTTTTAATGTCACTGCTGAGTCTTCAATTGCATCAATAACACCGTGTAAACCACCGATTGTAATGACTTTATCTCCACGTTGCAAACTAGTTTGCATATTTTGTGTTTCCTGCTGTCTTTTTTTAGCAGGACGGATTAAGATAAACCACATTGCAACGAACATTAATAATATTGGTGCTAATCCTAGTAATTGATCCATAATAGCATCTTGCCCCCTTTCCAAATCTCACTTTTTTAGTATAGACTATTCCACCATTAAAAAGCGATGGACAAGCCAAAAAATTTTCTCATTTACTAATATTTTTTCTATGATTGACAATATTTTGCTAGAAATATTCACTTTTTACAAAGTTTTGAATGGTTTGCAAAACTATTGCTATTGATTATGGACATTAGGGGATGCCTAATGTCCTTTTTTCATTTGATTTAGCGCATGGAATGATCATATCCGTCTAGCTTAAAAGTTTTTTGCGTCTGGCCCATTAAAGCCGTATTTTTCAAAGAACTCTTCACGGAAATCACCAAGGCGGTCTTGACGAATTGCCTCACGTACTTGCTCCATCAATTTCAATAGGAAGTGTAGATTATGATAAGATGTTAAACGAATACCGAACGTTTCTTCCGTGCGAATAAGGTGACGAACATAGGCACGAGAATAATTTTTACATGTATAGCAATCACAGTTAGGATCAATTGGACCAAAGTCACGTGCATATTTTGCATTTTTCACCACTAGGCGTCCTTCAGATGTCATCAGTGTTCCATTACGTGCAATACGTGTTGGCAATACACAGTCAAACATATCAATCCCACGAATGGCCCCATCAATTAAAGAATCTGGTGAGCCAACACCCATTAAATAACGTGGTTTATTTTCAGGCATCATTGGCGTAGTAAATTCTAAAACGCGGTTCATCACATCTTTCGGTTCACCAACAGATAATCCGCCAATCGCATAGCCAGGGAAATCTAGTTCCACTAACGCTTCAGCTGAGCGGCGGCGTAAATCTTCGTACTCTCCGCCTTGAATAATCCCAAATAAACCTTGCTCCTCTGGACGCTGATGTGCTTCCTTACAGCGTTTTGCCCAACGAGTTGTACGATCGACTGATTGCAGCATATAGTCATGTGTTGCAGGATATGGTGGACATTCATCAAAGGCCATCATAATATCAGAGCCTAAATCATTTTGAATTTCCATCGCCTTTTCTGGGCTCAAAAATAGTTTATCGCCATTGAGGTGATTACGGAAATGAACGCCTTCCTCCTCAATTTTTCGGAATTGACTAAGTGAAAATACTTGGAAACCACCTGAATCCGTTAAAATTGGACGATCCCAGTTCATAAATTTATGAAGCCCGCCTGCTTCTTTAACAATATCATTACCTGGACGAAGCCATAAATGGTAAGTATTGGACAGGATGATGCCGGCATTCATCTCTTTTAATTCCTCTGGTGACATGGTCTTAACCGTTGCTTGTGTGCCAACAGGCATAAATGCTGGTGTTTCAAAGGAGCCATGCGGTGTATGCACGATGCCAAGGCGTGCTCCTGTTTGTTTACATGTATGAAGTAGTTCATATCGAATTGCTGGTTGTGTCATAAAATAAATAATCCTCTCTTATCTGAAGTAAAAACAGTACTCCGATTTTATCCACTATTATTTTTTTGGACGTATAAACATAGCATCGCCAAAACTAAAGAAGCGATATTTTTCCTCTACAGCTTGCTGATAAGCACTTAAAATAGTCTCTCGTGTGGCTAGCGTACTGACAAGCATGACCAGTGTTGATTTTGGTAAATGGAAGTTTGTGATTAACCCATCTACCACCGTAAAGTTGTAGCCTGGATAAATGAAAATAGACGTCCAACCTTGTTCTGCTCGCACTTCTCCCTCATATTTCGAACCAATTGTCTCCAATGTACGAGTAGAGGTTGTCCCAACAGCTATAACCTTGCCGCCGTTACGCTTTACTCGATTAATCGTATCTGCTGCTTGTTCGGTAACACTATAGAATTCCGCATGCATTTCATGGTTCTCAATCGAATCTACACTAACGGGACGGAAAGTGCCCAGACCTACATGTAGCGTAATAAAGACAACCTCTACTCCTTTAGCCTTCACTTGTGCTAATAGCTCCTCTGTAAAATGCAGTCCTGCTGTAGGTGCTGCAGCCGAGCCACGCTCTTTGGCATAAACGGTTTGATAACGATCTTTGTCCTCTAGTTTTTCACGAATATATGGAGGTAACGGCATTTCACCAAGTTGCTCTAATATTTCATAAAAGATGCCATCATAATGAAATTCAAATGTACGTCCACCATGTTCAAGCTCACCTGTACAAGTAGCTGTTAATAAACCGTCACCAAATGTGATGACTGTTCCTACCTTTACACGCTTTGCTGGTTTTACAAGTGTTTCCCACTCATCTGTACCAGCCAATTGCTTTAATAGTAATACTTCTATATGTGCTCCGGTTTCCTCCTTCACACCCATTAAGCGAGCAGGTAAAACTCTTGTATCATTTAGTACAAGACAGTCTCCAGCATGTAGCTCCTCTAAAACATGAGCAAAATGGTGGTGCTCCACTTTATTTGAGCCTGGTGTCACGACCATTAATCGACTCGCTGTACGATCGACTAATGGCGTTTGGGCAATAAGCTCCTCTGGTAATTCAAAATCAAAATCTTCTACACGCATGAAAATAACTTCCTTCTTTATGTTTGTTGGGGATACTCATATCCAAAATGTTCGTAGGCTAAATGTGTGGCCACTCTTCCTCTTGGTGTACGTTGAATAAGGCCAATTTGCATCAAATAAGGCTCGTATACATCTTCTATTGTAACTCGTTCTTCACCAATCGATGCAGCAAGTGTATCTAAGCCTACTGGACCTCCTTGGAACCGCTCAATCATGTTGGTTACAAGTTTATGGTCAATATGATCAAGCCCTCTAGGATCTACTTGTAACAGCTCTAACGCTTGCTGTGCAAGACCCTCCGTTATCATACCATCTCCAAGCACTTGTGCATAATCTCGCACTCGTTTCAATAAACGATTGGCAATTCGAGGTGTTCCACGTGAGCGTCTCGCCATTTCCGTTGCTGCTATTTGCTCAATTTCGACCTCAAACAAATGAGCACTTCGCACAACAATTTCAGCAAGTGATTGATCATCGTAATATTCTAAGCGTAGTAACACTCCAAAACGATCCCTTAAAGGAGCTGATAATGCACCAGCTCTTGTTGTTGCACCTACAAGGGTAAAGGGAGGTAATTCAAGTCGTACAGAACGTGCTTCAGGACCCTTCCCCACCACAATATCTAAACAGAAGTCTTCCATTGCTGGATATAAAACTTCTTCAATAGCACGGGGGAGTCGATGGATTTCATCTATAAATAAAACGTCCCCAGGCTCTAGTGAACTTAAAATAGCTGCCAAATCTCCAGGACGCTCAATGGCGGGTCCACTTGTCATGCGTACATTGACATTCATCTCATTCGCAATAACAGCAGCTAATGTTGTTTTACCAAGTCCCGGAGGTCCATATAACAACACATGATCTAAACTTTCTTGGCGAAGCTTTGCCGCTTCAATGAATATTTGTAAGTTTTCCTTTACTTTATGTTGCCCAATATACTGCGCTAATTTTTGAGGGCGTAAAGATAATTCAAACTGCTCATCATAGCTACCTGCTTCACTTGCCATCATACGTTCAGACATGCACCTTCCCTCCTTTCCTTATTTTAATTTTAGCAGTAGTTGCAATGCTTGTTTCATAAAGGCATCTGTCGTTTCCAGTTTGTCGTTATCCTCTAGCTGTGGTTTAATTTTTTCGAGCTCTTTTTCAGAATAACCAAGTGCCATTAAAGCAAGTAAGGCTTCTTCTAGTTCATGTTTATAAGGATTCACACCAAACAATGGTAACTCATCTTCTGCACTAGGTAACTCCAATGTATCTAATAATGAGCCTAGCTTACCCTTCAAGTCGAGGATCATTTGACGTGCTGTTTTTTTTCCGACTCCAGGGAACTTCACTAAAAATGTTTCGTCCTCCCGTTCGATTGCACTAATAACCTGTTGTGGATTGCCCGTAGCTAAAATAGCTAGTGCTCCCTTTGGCCCTATTCCCGACACTAAAATAAGCTTACGGAATAGCTCGCGCTGATCTAGATTAGGGAAACCATATAAAACGTGTGCATCTTCTCGTACATGCAAATGAACATATATCTGTTGTTCAAGGGCAGATGTTCGAAAAGCAAACGGATTGGGCGTATTGAGTTGCCAGCCAATCCCTTGTTGTTCTAGCACAATAAATTCAGGTGTAATACGAGTAATTTGTCCTTTTAAATAATCATACATCTATAATCCCTCACAATCATCGTCTTCGATTATAGCATATAGCGAACGAATGCTCGACAAAAAGTAGCGTCAAAAACGCCGTTCCCAGACAAAAATGACCGCCAAATGACGGTCATTTCTTGACAAATCTATCAATATCGTACCACAGTTTTGGCCAATAGGTGAGGGCTCGTTTTGTAAATGGCACTAAATAATCTAAAAATACTAGCTGTTGCTCTAGTGGTAAATCTATAGCAAAAAGCCATTCTCGTAATAACTCATTCGGATATTTCAAACGATGAAGCTTTCTTTTATCCAGTCGTTTCAGCTCAGGTAACTCTGCAAAAATCTTTCCAAGATCATAATCTACAGCAGGCAACACACGATGTAACCATAAAATATACTCGTCATCCGCTTCACCAAGGTGCGCTAAATCAAAATCAATTAATCGCAATTGTCCATCAGAGCACCATAAGAAATTATGATGGACTACATCCCCGTGTAATAGCGTAATCTCTTTTTCAGGTGCATCTTCTAATGCAATCAATTGTAATGATTTATCACTATAATGCAGTATTTGATCGATTTCTTCTTTCGTTAAAAATGTTCGAAGCTCATTTCTTCTACTTTTAAAACGCATATGACGCATTTGCCATTTTAAAAGCTGTGAGTAGGTATGCAAGCCTGGCACGCGCTGCCAAGCAATTTTTTTATGTGTGTCATGTAAAGCTATTAATAATCTAAGAGATTCCTTACGATCTTTTTTATGCGCAAAGTTAGCACCATGGCTTCCTTCTTGCCACATTTGAACAATTAACTGCTCATCATCGCTCTGAACTAATGGTAAGATCAAAGAAGGGTCCATACGTCCTAACTGGCGATGAATGGTTCTTACCTTCTCCGCAATTTCTACTTGCTTTGCACGTTTGACAAAATAATTTTTCGATTGATACTTATATTTCCAAATATTTGGCTTTACCTCTTCTACAATATACGCTTTTTCACCATCGATAAGGCGTCATCCCGCCTGGGAAATAGTGCGGTGACATCCATGGTCCTGCTGCTGATGGACACGGTGGTGGACAATGTGTCGGACATGGGGGTGGCGGACAATGACAAGAGTCCATTTGCCAATTAGGCATCATCATTGGTTGTGTATTACAGCCACAGGAATGACCCATGTTCATATCAGGCATCATCATTGGTTGTGTACCACAACCACAGGGCTGCCCCATATTCATATCAGGCATCATATCCATTTGTGGCTGCATCTGGTGATTTTGTGTATGGAAGAATGGTGAAGTGGACTCTAAAAAGTCTTCCATCCCACCCACTTTATGATCTGGCATGTCACAGGACATTGGCTGCTGTGGCATCGTATAATGCTCCACCTGCGGCTGCATTGGCATCGGCCACCACATTTGATGATAGATTGGCTGATGGCAACTTGAACAATGTGGCACGGCAGGCATTTGTGGCATGATATGCATTGGTGGATGTGGTGCTGGTTGTGGCATTGGCATTGGCTTCGGTTTAGCTACAGGTGGTGGTTGCGGTGTAGGTGCTGGCGGTGGCTGTATTTGCACAGGTGGTATTGTAACAGTTTGCTCCATTTGTGGCATCACCAATTGTTGGTGCCAATTCATTTCCACAGGCTGCGGTACCCACATCGGTTGTTGTGGCATCTGCATTGGCATTGGCATCGGTATTGGTATCGGAATCATTTGTGGTTCTGGCATTGGCATAGGAGCTGGTGGCGGCGATACAACCGGCGGTGGTGGCGGCATCGGTCGCTGTACCTCTTTTTTAGGACTTTCCTTCGGTGTCTCCTTATGCACTTGTGTTTCCTTTTTCGGCATTTCTTTATGCGAATCTCTATGCGGCTCTTTGTTTATTTTTTCAGGCAGTATAATTTCCATGCCTGGAACAATATAATCTGGGTTGGCAAGATGGACATTGAGCCGCTTCAAATCTTCAAACGAAATGCCGTACTCTTTCGCAATCTTCCACAATGTGTCTCCCTTTTGAACAATATGAATACGCAATTTTTTCCTCCCTTCCTCTCTACGTATCATATGTTTAATGTTTCATTTGGATACAAAAATTTCAGCAAGTTAGAAATGCTTCATGGTACACTAATTCATAAGGAATACGGATTCCTTTATTACGAGCAGGGGTGATCTCTTATGAAAAAAATGTTAGGCGAAGAACGCCGACTGCAACTATTAGCGCAATTAAAAAAAAATAAAGCACCTATAACTGGGACAGACCTAGCTAAGTTCGCCAATGTTTCTAGACAAGTAATCGTCAATGATATGACTTTATTAAAGGCAAGAAATGAGCCCATTATTGCAACTAGCCAAGGCTATCTTTATATGCATCAGGAACAATTACAGCAAACCGTTGAACGCACATTCCCTTGTTTGCACACATCAGAGCAAACAGAGGATGAATTAATGACGATTGTCGATTGTGGCGGAACCGTCAAAAATGTCATTGTCGAACATCCGATTTATGGTGAACTTACAGCTTCTATTATGGTTTCGAACCGCCATGAGGTGAAACAATTTATCGAACGTGTGAATGCAACACAGGCCAATTATTTATCCGCTCTCACTGGTGGCATCCATCTACATGTCATCACAGCACCCTCTGTTGAAGTTTTAGCCTTAATCGAGCAAGCTTTACAAAAAAAGGGCTACTTAGTGACAGATCAATGAATAGCAAAAGCACCGTCTGAAAAATGCTTTCATACGGTGCTTTCTGTTCTTATTGCGGGTATTATGTTGTTGAGCGCGGGTATTTCACTTCATTCCGCGAGTATCATGTCCTTAATCGCGGGTATTTCACTTCTCTTCGCGAGTATCATGTCCTTAATCGCGGATATTTCACTTCATTCCGCGAGTATCGCGCCCTCCCCTTTTCAGGAAAGAAATCTTTGCCGTTGAGCAGGTGTAGGCAATAAGCATTCACTTTTTTGCCCAAATAAACGATAGCGATGCTTTGCAAATAAGCGATATAATGCATTGCGTAAAAATGGTGGCACAAGGATAAAGGCATAGAAGCAAGGCCAAAGTCCATCGAATTTCCTGCATATATTTAATGCTGCCGTAGATTCCACAGATACTTTCCCTTGTTCAATGAGAATCACACTATCTATATTCTTTGGTATATTGTACTGAGCGAGAAGTGCCTGACCAATCTCACTTTGAAGCGAGGCAAATTGAAAATAGCCAGCTTGATCATGTTTGATGATAAATTGAACAGTGCTATCACAAAAATTACAGACACCATCAAATAAAATAATCCCACCCATCATCACTCCTCCTTCCAGCTACTATGCTTCGTCTGATGTTACATAAGTAAAGTAGGTACCCAGTGACTTTACCTTACAGCCTAGAGCAGCTAGTTCTTCCATTGCCCCACGCATCATCGGTTCCTTTTCATCTGCTAATACATCAATCATGAAGAAATAATCACCAAGTCCTGTCTTTAGTGGCCGAGATTCGATTTTACTTAAATTCAACTGACGCCATGCAAAAACAGAAAGCACCTGATGTAAAGCCCCTGAACGATCTGTCGGTAAGGTAATCATAAATGTTGTTTTTGCTTGCCCCTCTGATAGCTCTTGTGGCAATCGTTTATTTTGCTTAGACAGTACAAAGAAACGTGTATGATTGAAATGAAAATCATGGATATTCTGCTCGACTATTTCAAGACCATACTTTTCTGCTGCTGCTGCATTGCCGACTGCCGCTATACACTCTTGTGGATTTTCTGATACATATTTCGCTGCAGCTGCTGTAGAAGTTGTTTGATGTAATGGCGCATGACTGAAACGATAAAATAAATATTTATGACATTGAGCTAGTGCATGTGGATGGGAATAAACGCCTTCGATTGCCTGCCAATGATTTTTTTGCGCTTTATTGACCATTAAATGTTGCTGGATTTTCAGCAATAATTCACCCGTCACATAAAGTGTTGCCTCATGGAATAAGTAATCTAATGTTAATGGCACAGAACCCTCTAACGCATTTTCGAGTGGTACGACAGCTAAATCGACCTTTCCCTCTGCAACAGCCTCTATACATTCTGGAATCGTTGCACACGGTACAAGCCACTCATTTGGAAATATAGCCTTTGTTGCTAAGTATGTAAATGATGCTTCTGGTCCTAAGTAGGCAATTCGATTTTCCCATTGTTGCTTTGTCATTGCAAATACCTCCTTTATGGCACAATAAGGAGCAGTCCCTCATGATCAATCACTTTTGGGACAGCTCCTTACTTGAGCTTCTTTATCGCATTTTTACCCTATTGGGCTTATTCAACACGATGCTTGTCATTTTGTCAAAAATTAAAGGATTGAACACTACACTGTGATTATAATGCTCCAGAACTAATCACTTCCGCTGATTCCACAAAATCTAAACGCTTTAATTGCTGGATAAGATCATCAAGATCACAGGTCATGCTTGTTACATCTAAAGACAATGTAACATTCGCACGCCCCTGAATAGGGATTGTTTGATGAATCGTCAATACATTACAATGTGTAATTGTCACAGTTTCTAAAAGCTTGGCAAGTGTTCCTTTTCTGTCTTGAAGCTGTAAAAAGACTGTTAAAATGCGTTCCTGCACAATTGAATGAAAAGGAAAAACCGCATCACGATATTTGTAAAACGCACTTCGCGATAAATCCACCTGCTTTACCGCATCCCAAATGGAAGATACTGAACCACTTGATAGTAAGTGTTTCGCCTCCAAAGTTTTTTGCATTGCATCCGTTAAAACATCCTCACGAACTAAATAATATCGCTGATTCGCAACATTCTTCATACGCTTCCCCCTAAAACTCATGTCTTAATCGACAAATTCAAATTCAAACTCTTGTAGGCGTACTGTATCGCCATCCTGTGCTCCACGCTCACGCAGAGCCTCATCCACACCCATTGCACGCAATTGACGAGCAAAACGACGAATACCATCTTCACGGCTGAAGTCTGTCATTTTAAATAAACGCTCAATGGCATAACCACTAATAATAAATGTACCGTCATCTTCACGAGTGATTTCGAAATCTTCACCTTTTGCCTCATGCTTGTACATAACCGTTGCATCTGATTGTTCCTCTTCTTCATCATATAGCGGGAATTCAGGCGTTACTTCTAGTAGATCTGCAATGGCAAACAGTAGCTCTTTTAACCCTTGACGTGAAACAGCAGAAATTGGGAAGATTTGAACGTCTTCTCCTACCTTCTGACGGAATGCTGTTAAGTTCTCTTCTGCATCTGGCATATCCATTTTATTGGCTACGATAATTTGTGGACGTTCTGTTAAACGAAGATTATATTGTTTTAGCTCTTCATTGATTGTTAAATAATCTTCATATGGATCGCGGCCTTCCATTCCTGACATATCAATAACATGGACAATAACGCGTGTACGTTCAATATGTCGTAAAAATTGGTGGCCTAATCCTACCCCTTCATGTGCTCCCTCAATAAGCCCAGGTAAATCTGCCATTGCAAAGCTTCGATGATCATCCGTTTCAATCATGCCTAAGTTCGGTACAATTGTTGTAAAATGATATGCACCAATTTTTGGCTTAGCAGCAGAAACCACTGATAAAAGCGTTGATTTACCAACACTTGGGAAACCAACTAACCCTACATCTGCTAAAACTTTTAACTCTAATATAACATTTAAATCTTGTCCTGGCTCACCTTTTTCAGAAAGTTCTGGCGCTGGGTTGGCAGGTGTAGCAAAGCGAGAATTACCACGTCCACCTCGGCCTGCTTTCGCAATAACAGCTCTTTGCCCATGCTCGACTAAGTCAGCAATAACGGCATTTGTTTCTTCATTCATAACCACTGTACCTGGTGGAACTTTAACAATTAAATCTTCCGCATTTTTACCGTGCATGCCTTTACTCATACCATGCTCGCCACGCGGTGCTTTGAAATGGCGTTTATAGCGGAAATCCATTAACGTTCGTAAGCCTTCTTCTACTTCAAATACGACATTACCGCCATGTCCACCATCTCCACCAGCTGGACCACCATTTGGTACAAATTTTTCTCGACGAAAAGCAACCATGCCATCTCCGCCATCGCCACCTTTAACATAAATCTTTACGTGATCGACAAACATTTAATTCACTCCCTATTTGCACTCAAGACATATTGCCAGCGTGTAGTTGTCTGCTCAATTGTTTGAATGTCGAATTGTTTCAAACCTTTTTCGGTGAATGCATCAGCACTCCATAACCCATTTAGCGTGAATGTCACGGCAAATGTATGATCGTCAACACGTACATCAAGCGTTAGGATCTGCTCTGTAAATGGATCTAATGTATCATAAACATGCATAACTGTTTTGTTTAAATAATCTACAACTTCCTGATCAATCTCATTGGTCACAGGCTTTTTTATCTCACCATTTAGCTTCCACGCTAATGATGGATAACGCCATCCTGCTGTTTGTAGCCACTCAATTGTTTGGGGTAATTGTAGTCGATTGAGGATAGAAAACACTCGTAATTGTTCTGAATAATGTTGAATAAGTTTCTTCGATTCATCGATTCTACCTAAATCTAAATTCATGCGAATCAGTTGCAGTTGATTCACATAATCATGATTTGCAAAACGTAATACTTCACTAATGGTTAGTGATTGATTGTTCATCCCATTCACTCCAATAAAGTTATCCTTACTAGTATAACAAGTTTTGCTGTATTTTTCCCTTAATTCTTTAATCAATTATACCTTGGCGTCATTGCGTCTGAAATCTGCTTTGTTGAAATTTAGCCAAAAAAAGGACTGCAATAAATGCAGTCCTCCGCTTTATGTTATCTTATAAAAGATTAAGCTTCTTGTGTTTCTGGGTATACAGATACTTGTTTGCGATCGCGACCTAAACGTTCGAATTTAACAACGCCGTCAACTTTAGCAAATAGTGTATCGTCACCACCACGACCTACGTTTGTACCTGGGTAAATTTTTGTACCGCGTTGACGGTAAAGAATTGAACCACCAGTTACGAATTGGCCATCAGCACGTTTAGCACCAAGTCGTTTAGACTCAGAGTCACGTCCGTTTTTAGTAGAACCTACCCCTTTTTTCGATGCGAAAAGTTGAAGATCTAATGCTAATAATAATTTCATCGAGTTCCACCTCCTACTTGGTTGTAGTTGATTTGGATGTATTGTCCGTAATTTTGCACCATAGAATACACTTGGGCAGTCATTACTTGAACAATTAACTGTAGTTTTGCATCTACTTCAGGTTCTAAATCTGATGGTAGATTTACCTTGAGATAGCCTCCACCTTCAGCAGCTTGTTCGATTTCGGGTTGAATTTGTAATAATGCGTAAATAGCATTTACTGTACCAATGGCAATAGTTGATGCTCCTGCACATACTAAATCTTTACCAGATTCATCGTAACCAGCATGTCCTGAAAATTCGAATGCTGACACATGTCTATTTTCATCGTGATGAATCGTAACTTGTATCATTCGCTACACCTCACAATTAAGCGTTGATTGCTTCAACAACTAATTTTGTGTAAGGTTGACGGTGACCTTGTTTACGACGGTAGTTCTTTTTAGCTTTCATTTTGAAAACAACGATTTTTTTCGCACGGCCTTCTTTAACAACTTTAGCTGTTACAGTAGCGCCTTCTACGAATGGAGCGCCAACTTTAACGTTTTCGCCACCTACGAATAAAACTTTATCAAAAGTTACAACCTCGTCAGCTTCTACGCCTAATTTCTCAACATAGATTTCTTGACCAGCTTCTACTTTGACTTGTTTACCACCAGTTTCAATAATTGCGTACATTTTACTGCACCTCCTCTTAGACTCAGACTCGCCTGTGTTTTAAGGTGATCTTATCAGATACTTAAACCTTTACAGAGCGGTTGTAGTAGCACGGGTGCTACAAACAATAACATTAAAATATTACCACACGATTTTTTTTAAGTCAATCTATTCATAACATATTTTTCAAAAGCAACTCGATATTTTCGATAACGCCATTCTTTCAATACTTGCAACCAAATGAATAAATTTATGATGGCTAAAAAAATAGATTGTGGCAAGAACTTGAAAGTGACTAGTAATAGTGTTGAAGCAATGATGAAGGATAACCAATAGTATAGCTCAACCACTTGGGCTTTTGGGTATTTTAAAAATAGCCAGGCTAACAAAATCCTTCCACCATCTAACGGTATGATGGGTACAAGATTTACAGCCAATAACACGAATTGTACATTTATAAGTTTCATAGCGAGTAAATCAGGCATAAAAAAAGCGAGGCCAATCCCAGTAATGGTAGCGATTGGTCCTCCTAATGCAATCCATAGGAGTGACGAAGCTTGCACAACCGCTGGATTTTCAAATTGAATTTCTCCCCCATATGGTGTAATAACGCAGGATTTCACCTTCACTCCACACAATACTGCCGCAACTAAGTGACCAGCCTCATGCCATAGCAATGAAAATAAAATAATAGCGTAATATGCTAATTGGCCACTAAAAATCATGACAAATACAAGAGGGATACACAGAAGATGTAATTTAATTCTCATTGGTCTCCGTCGTTTCAAGCCATTGTACAATTTGCTCTAAATCATAATGAGCATCTCCCTTTTCAATGGACACATAAAGTTGACCCGCTTCTTTCATACCAATTAAATCATTTGCTTGAATAGATGTATAGGGTAGTTGGGCTAAACTATCTAACATACCATAGGATACCGTTGTACCATCCTCATAGCTGATCGTCATGGTCTTGCCTGTGTATTTTGTATGGCCAGTAAAAACGACTAATCCATTCTGCCCAGCATAGATGGGTAAGCCTACATCATACTGCAATAGATAGCCTTCTTTGAATACTTGGGCATTCGCAAATGTTAAAAGATCTGCTTGCCCTACATCACTAGAAACCATGATGGTCTCTTTTTCTTTTTCAAACCAACTTTGTCCGAGCTCACTTAAATACGTTAAATCAGCAGAGGTTGTCACAAGTTTTCGAACAGGTGTATCTACGACGCCTTGATCCTCTAAACGAATTACAAGCATAATCGCCGCCACAAGAAGTATCGTGACGAACCATTTCCATTTTTTAAACAAGCCCTCATCCTTTTTTCCTCACTATATGAGATTGCATGTCCAAACATGCACAAGAAAAAACCTTCTCGTACGATTGCACGAAAAGGTTTTAATTTATTTTGAAAAAAGGGCTTTAAGTTTTGAAAACATCCCTCTTTGCTCATCGTGAATAGCCATCAATGGCACAGACTCACCAAGGATACGACGTGCAATATTTCGATAGCCTAATGACGCTTTATTTGAAGGGTCCATCACAATTGGTTCACCTTTATTAGAAGATGAGATGACACCCTCACTGTCTATAATAATACCCAATAGATCAATCGATAAATGAGTTGTAATTTCGTTGACATCCAATGTGTCACCATTCTTCATCATATGTTGTCGAATACGATTAATGATGAGTTTAGGTGCTGTGATCTCTTCCTGCTCCAGTAAACCAATAATACGATCTGCATCACGAACAGCAGAAATTTCAGGTGTTGTGACAACAATCGCATGATCTGCACCAGCAACAGCATTACGATAGCCTTGCTCAATTCCAGCAGGGCAATCGATTAAAACATAATCATAGTCTCTTTTCAATTCCTCTACTAAGCTCTTCATTTGCTCAGGGGTAACAGCATTTTTATCTGTTGTTTGAGCAGCAGGTAATAAAAATAGTTTCTCATCTACGCGCTTATCCTTAATCAATGCTTGATGAATTTTACAGCGTCCTTCCACCACATCAACCAGGTCATAAATAATACGATTTTCCAGACCTAAAATCACATCTAAATTACGTAGGCCAATATCTGTATCCACTAAACATATTTTTTTACCTTGTAGAGCCAATGCAGTCCCAAGGTTAGCCGCTGTCGTTGTTTTACCGACACCGCCTTTACCTGAAGTTATGACGATCGCTTCTCCCACACTAGCTTCCTCCCTTAGACACATTTAACAATGGTCGAATATTTTTTAAGGCATGAATTTGATCGTACGTAATGCGTCCATCGTAGCCAATAAATGCACAAGTCATTTCTACTTGATTTAACGCTTTTACATGTTCATCTGACATTGCCTGCACTTGATCGGCAATCATGATATGTGTGGCTTCAAATCGAGATGCTGCAATGATTGCTTCTTTATTGCCTTGCACACCAGCATGTGCAATCCCTTTTAGTCTACCTAGGACATATACATTACCTCCAGCCTCAACACGACCGTTTGGATTCACATTTCCTATGATGGTAATGTCCCCTGATGAACGCAGAACTTGTCCTGACCTGACCACTCCTATATATGTATCTTGTTGACTTTCAAACATCTTCTGGTTGCTTTCGTGGACAGTCAGTACTTCACTTTGCACCTTCGATACAATAAGCTGCTCTGTTTCTTCTATAATTTTTATAAGTTCTTTTAATTGTTCTTCAGTACAGTATCGATAGCCTAAGTATAATTGTACATCAACTTTACCATCGATACCGCCCTCTAAAACCTTATTCTTTAATTCTTCCACTAGCTCACCATACGCACATTGGTCGTCTAGGCGTAGTACAAAACCGTCCTTCGTTCCCTTCATATTAACTAACTGTTTTTTCATGAATGCCTCACCTCACGTTGTTCTTTGTTAAGAAACCTCACGTGCTCTCTGTAAGACACGCGCATTAATTAGATACTTGAAGGCCCACCCAAGAATCATTAAAAATAAAGCATTGGCAATGATTGTTGGTAGTAGTCGTGAACGTAAGAAATCCGCTAAAGGAATTGCTGTAAAATCGATTAGGAAAAAGAATTGATAGAGAATAAATTCTAAAATAGCTACTAGCACAACTGAAATTGTGGTTGTTACAACTAAGTGCTGATGTATAACTTTCACGATAGACCCTGCTAAAAAACAAATAAGTGGATAAAGTACTGAATATAATCCAATAATATCAATGTAAAACACATCATACAAGACACCAAAAAAAAGTCCATACATTACCGCTCGTTGACGGCTGTAATAGATGGATATAAAAATTAGGTATAAGATTAAAAAACGCGGTACCAGAAAATAGACTTCCCCTTTAATTTCAATCGGGGAAAGCATGGCAAATTCTGGTTCCAACAGGAATAGTAATACCGCCACAGAGGGGATGAGAAATCGAACCATCACTCCGCCTCCTCTTCACTCGCCTCTTGCGGATTCGATAAATCCTCATTCGTTGCGTTGCCATCTGATCCATCAATACTTGTGGATGTTCGCTGTGCAATCACAACATGCTCTAAAATTGAAGAATCAGCAGATGGTTTGACATAAGCCATTTTTGTTAAACCAAAATCATCTGTACTAACCTCCGTAATTACTCCAATCGGCACTCCCTTAGGGAAAATACCACCAAGACCTGAAGAAACTACTTGCTCGCCTACTTTAACCTTCATGCTAGAATCGATTCGCTTCATAATGAGTTCATTACGTTCTTCATCAAAGCCCTCGATTAAACCGTATGCTTCTTTTTCTCCAAGCACCATCGCAGAAACACGATAGTTTGGATTATTTGTATATAAAAGCTCTACCTCAGATGTGAAAGGTGTAACTAGTGTAATTTTCCCCACTAAGCCTTTCGCCGTCATAACTGCCATGTTTTTTTTGACGCCATGAGAAGACCCTTTATCTAAAATGATTTTCTCTTCCCACTGGTCAGGATTTCTAGCAATCACTGTTGCTTGAATTGGATTAAACGCCTTTAAGCTCTCGGTTTTATCCAAAAGCTCTCGAAGCTTGTTATTCTCTGATTTTAAATCCGTAGCCTCAGCTTGTACAACTGCAAAATCTTCTAAGCGTGCTTTTAAACGTTTATTTTCTTCGTACGTGTTTAAGAGGGAGTCAATACTATTAAAAATACCATTAATATAATTCGCCGGCTTCGCAACAAGCGATTGTGCGACGCCGACAGTATCTTTAATAATTTGCTCTGGTAAAGTTGCATTCGTCCGATCACGTAATGAGAAGCTAATCAATGCCACAAGAAAAACCATGCCTACGAGCAGCAAAATTACTTTCTTATTGAAAAAAAAGTGTGGCATTGCCTAAACCTCCTTACCCTTTAACTTGTTGTTGACGAATTAAGTCGATATGATCTAAGGCCTTACCTGTACCTATTGCTACACAGTCTAAAGGATCTTCTGCGATAAATACTGGCATATTTGTTTCTTGGCTAATTACTTTGTCTAAATTTGTTAATAGGGCACCACCGCCAGTTAACACGATACCACGCTCCATTACGTCAGCAGATAATTCAGGAGGTGTTTGTTCTAATGTTTTTCGAACACCATCAATAATAGAGGCAACCGCTTCACGCAATGATTCAGAAATTTCCTGTGAAGAAATTTCGATTGTTTTCGGTAAACCTGTTAACAGGTCACGACCTCTAATATCCATTCGTTCTTCTGGTCCTTCTGCTAATGCCGTACCAATTTCCATTTTTACGGCTTCCGCTGTACGTTCACCAATTGTTAAATTATACGTTTTACGAATATACGAAATGATGGATTGATCCATAGCATCTCCACCAACACGTACCGATTCACTCGTTACAATACCACCTAAAGAAATAACGGCTACTTCTGTTGTACCCCCACCGATATCAACAACCATTGACCCAGTAGGATCCCATACAGGAAGATTTGAACCGATTGCTGCTGCAAATGGCTCTTCGATTGTGAACGCCTCTTTTGCACCCGCTTGTCGTGCAGCATCAATAACCGCACGTTGCTCCACTGATGTAATACCATAAGGCACACAAATCATGACATTTGGTTTTTTCCAGTTACCTCCGGAGTTTTTACATGCTTCTTTTAAATAATACTCGATCATTGCTGTTGTAATATCAAAGTCAGCAATAACGCCATCTTTCATAGGACGAATCGCTACGATTGAGCCAGGTGTACGACCAATCATATTTTTCGCATCATTACCAACGGCAACGATATCCCCTGTTTTTGTATTTTTTGCTACAACTGAAGGTTCACGTAAAACGATTCCCTTTCCTTTAATAAACACTAATGTATTCGCTGTGCCGAGGTCAATCCCGACATCTTTGCTTCCTAGTCCAAACAAATTGTGTACTCCCTTTCTATATAAGCCATACTTTCGTTGACATCCAATATATTTGACATCAATGTATAGGAATTTGAATTGTGTAAATACACAATTGACTCCTTTCAAAGTCCATAACACCTGTCAAAATTTTTTATCTTCATCAGCTGGTGATATACACCTTGAAAAAAATACACACTCATTCACCTCACCACCATTTTCGATGGGAGTCTTTCCTGAATAAAGATAAAATTCATACCGTTCATTATAACGGAAAAACGCAAGAATTTATAGTATCACATACTTCATCTCACAGAAAAGATACTATTTTAATTCCCTCTTAAACTAAAAATAGTACGTATAGATTAGCATATAATTTTTATTCCCATAAGACAATGTGTATCAGGCTACCAATTTTTGTGAAGATAATTGCATTTCTATGAATACATTAACGATATGTAAGAAAAAAGGTTCGCCAATATACCACAAAAAAATACAAAAATTTTATGACAGTATAATTAATAATGCCATGATAGACAAATGAATCTTCTATACAACAAAACAGATTCATCATAAAAAACTCTGCATATTGTATGCAGAGTTAAAAATACCCTTTTTCTTTTAAACTAATATATTGATGATCACCGATGATGACATGATCAATTAACTCAATCCCTATAATATAACCAGCTTCAACAATTCGCTTTGTTACTTCAATATCCTCTGTGCTCGGTGTTGGCACCCCACTCGGATGATTGTGAGCGCATATAATAGAAGCCGCAGATCTTTTGACAGCTTCTCGATAAATTTCCCTAGGATGAACGATGGAGGCGTTTAAACTGCCAATAAAAATCGTCTGCTTATGAATAATTTGATTTTTAATATTTAAAAAAAGAACAACAAAATGCTCCTGGTTAAGCGAAGTCATATCAGGCATTAAGTAAGTTGCTGCATCTTGTGGAGAACGTATCGTAAATTTCTCATCATTATGTTTTTGAGCCAGTCTTCTACCAAGTTCAATGGCAGCTATTAATTGAATGGCTTTTACCTCACCTATTCCTTTAATAGCCATCATTTCTTCAATGGTTGCGTGCTTCAGATGATGAAGTCGTTCAAAAACATTTAAAACCCTATTTGCGAGAACAAGCACAGATTCTTCCTTTGTGCCTGTCCTCAATAAAATCGCGAGTAGCTCTTGATTGGATAAACTTTCAGCCCCTTGTCGTAATAATCGTTCACGGGGGCGATCCTCTCTATTGACATCACGTATCATCAAAGTTGGTAAAGCGTCTTCAAGCAAAAATATTCACTCCTTCGCAAATTGGACTAACTGTAGATCTACCAATTGCGAAAACAAAGCTGCAAGTGGTAGACCTACAACATTGTTATAATCTCCTTCAATTCGTTTAACTAATAGTGTACCGATCGTTTGAATGCCATAACCGCCCGCTTTATCAAAAGGATCTCCTGAATCTACATAAGCTTCTATTAGTTCCTGCGATAAACGGTGGAAAACAACTTGGGTCTCTTCCACAAAGGTCGTTTCCTTTCCATTCGGTTCAATTATAGCGACGGCTGTCATCACACTATGTTTGTTATTTGACAAACGTAATAAGTGAGAAATAGCCTCCTCACGCGTTTTTGGTTTATGTAGTAGCTCTTGATTGTAAACTACGATTGTATCTGCACCAATAATCGTCGCATTCGTTGCTTTTTTGGCTACATCACGCGTCTTCAATAAAGCTACTCCTTTTACATAATCCTGCATTGTATGAGCTTGTACACTTGTTTCTTCCACTTCACTTGTTAAGACTTCAAATGGAAGTGCTAACATGTTAAGCAATTCCTTGCGCCTAGGGGAAGCAGAAGCAAGGACAAGCTTATGATTTGTTTTCAACATTATCTGACCATTCCTCCTTATCCTTATGATACAAAAGAATGGACAATTTGAAAATTTTCAAAAAAACAAGATAATGATGATTCCGCTAACATCTATAGTTAAAATTTCACCTGAAGACACGTATTTTTAGATTGATAATGGGCAAAAACATGCAAACGAATGATGTTAACATCGTTGGAAATAGTAGAGGCAGCTGCCCCAATAGACTGCCAATCTTCAGGGAGCGTTGAATCCTTGCCATTTTCCTTAAAATTTAATTTTGAGGCATTTTTATCTGCTAAAGCAGCTGGTATTTCTGCAAGAGTCGGTTCTTTACAGCTTTCACCGCTGACACTAAACGCCTTTTTAAAGGTAGCAGGGTCCTGTAAAAATTGTAGCTGGCTTTCTTCCGTCACCATGCTTGTCCATACGTAAAACTTGTCATCAACTTGAACAATCGCGCTCTCTTTTAAGGCAGGATACTCAGCAACAAATGAACTAGCGCTCTCATAGTTTGAATACACACCAGCTTGGCTAGCATAAAACATCGGTGCATTAGATGTATTGGTTGTCTCACCGGCAGTTGGAATCGTTTCTGTTTGTGATTGATTATTTGCCACTTCACTACCATTTTTATTTAAAGGTAACTGTGTACTGGCTTGTAAAACGCCCAAAAAAATCGCTACACCTAATAGACCAACAAATCCACCAATAATCATTGCTCGAAATATTTGTTTTTTCATCACATGACTTACAATTTTCATTCAACTATCACCTCATCCTTCCACCTATCTATGCACTAGTAACGTTGCCAACATAATATGATATAAGTATATGTAGATTCCGAAGTGTAAATGCGAATTTATTATTTTTTGATACGGAACTCATTACAATCTAAATTTGCTACCATAAAAAAACTAGGACTCGCTATCAAGAGTCCTAGTCTTTTCATTCTTTTAATCTATTACGAACCTCTGTTAATAAATATAACGAGCCTGATACAATTGTTCTTTGCTGTCTATGTGATTGCGCCTGTATAAAGGATGCATAATCAACTAAGGTTGTTTTTGATGTTGCATGAGAAAGCTTGAGCATTTGTTGAGCTGTCATTGCACGAGAATTATCAAAATCCACGAAATAAAAATCATCACTCACCTGCTCTAAAAGTCGAAGAATCTGCTGAACATCTTTATCTGCTAGTATGCCAATAACAAATGTTATCTGCTCATTTGGATACTCACTTTGAATCGTTTCTACTAATTTTTCGGCACTCGCAGGATTATGTGCGCCATCCAAAATAACGAAAGGCATTATTTCTTCAAAGCGTCCTAAAATAGAGGCATTTTGCACAGCTTGACGAATGGCAGTTTTATCCGTAGACACACCTAATACTGATGCCACTTCCAAAAATGCAGTAATGGCGAGTGCCATATTATTCGCCTGATGCGCTCCCTTCATAGAACGTGTTAGTTTTGCTATTTGAAACTGCTGTACGTCATTCGTATAGCTTTCTCCATCAGTTGCTTGCTCAATAGCAAAATGATGATTTAATGCCAATATAGCGGCATTTTTTTGAGTGGCTACGTCATCAACAACACGCTTTGCTTCATCTGGCAAATCACCCATAATGACTGGCCGTTGTTGTTTAATAATACCTGCTTTATGGCGTGCAATGCTTTCAAGCGTATCCCCTAAAAACTTTGTGTGTTCTAAAGCTATGCTTGGGATAATAGAGACAATGGGTGTGACCACATTTGTGCTATCCAGTAAGCCACCCATTCCCGCTTCAATCAGTGCAATATCCACTTGGCCATTCACAAAATGTAAGAATGCTGCCACCGTCAGTAATTCAAAATCTGTTAGTTTGCCACTAAGCCCAGCTTCACGCATCTGTTGAAACACTCGATCCATTTCAGCTTCTGTTATAGGTTGACCAGCTATTTGAATTTGATCATGAACATCGACGATACATGGTGACATAAATTTGCCCACGCGTAGGCCATGTTCTTGCGCAATTGCCTCTAGAAACGTTAAAGTAGAGCCTTTCCCGTTTGTACCAGCTAAGTGGACGACACGCAAAGTTTGCTCAGGATTACCTACTAATGATAAAGCCTCTTCAATTGCTGCAAGACCTGGTTTAATCACATCATCACTTTTGACCTGCCATTTCTCTTTATAATGATCAAAGTTTGGAATCATTGTCCTTCCTCCTGTAGCCACTGTCGAGCTTCTGCTATAAAGTATAAAGAGCCTGTAATGACAACAATATCCTCTTCATGGCGTTCTTGTAATACGGTTTGAAGACTTTTTAGCCATTCTTTATGATGCGTTTTATTCGCATGCGTCGACAACATCGCTAAGCTTTCAGCAGGCATTGCATTCGGTAGGTTTATTTCTGTAAAAGCGATGGAGGTGGCAACAGCATCCATTAGTTCTATACTGTTGGCATGATCCTTATCTGCTAATGCAGCATAAATAAAACGATATTTATTAGTTGGGTAGACGTTTTTTAGTGTTTGGATAAGAGCAGCTGTTCCCTCGGAATTATGAGCACCATCTAGCACAATACGATTTGGCCTTTGCTCGAAGCGACCTGCCCATTGCGCACATTGTAGACCTCGATAAATTGAATCATCCGTGATTGCAATTGCCCCCTTCTCCCGTAACGTTAGCATTGCCGTGATAGCCAGACTTGCATTATTCATTTGATGCGGGCCAGCCATTTTTAAGGGCACATCCCTCATCAAGACATGGTCCTTTTCATATGTAAAGTGCTGATTGTCAATGCTTTGCCAACTATTTGTCACCGTAAAATCCTGCCCCAAAACAAAGCATGATGCATGTCGTTCCTCTGCAGTGGCTTTAATGACAGCCAATGCTTCCTCATTGTTAACGCCTACAACAACCGGGATGCCTTCTTTGATGATGCCAGCTTTTTCAGCGGCAACCTTTGCGAAGGTATCACCTAAAAAGGCTGTATGCTCTAGCGAAATCGTTGTAATAATAGCTACAATCGGCGTTACGACATTTGTCGCATCCAAACGTCCTCCAAGCCCTGTCTCAATAAGCGCTATATCTACTCCTTCATGTGCAAAATATTGAAACATAATCAGTGTAACTACCTCAAAAAAGCTTGGAAAATCGCCATTGTAGTGCTCTTCTATAATTTTTGCAAGTTTATTGAAGTAGTAAAGAAATTGCTCATCCGAGATTTGGTGGCCGTTAATGGTCATCCGTTCATTGACTCGCTCTAAATGTGGGGACGTAAATGCCCCTACAGTGTAGCCTGCATGTTGTAGCATTTCTCTTAATGCGTTCACCGTAGAGCCTTTACCATTTGAGCCTGCTACATGGATTACTCGTAGTTTGTTGTGAGGTTCATCTAAATGTCCTAGTACTTCTCGCATAAGGACAAGTGGCGCACGTTTATGATCAACTGCTTTTAATGTAAAAATAAATTTTGTACATTCGTTCATTGTGTTAAACAAAATAAACACTCCCTCTTACTGCAATATCTTTATTTTAGTACAAGTAACGTTTAATAACATAGCAAAATGACAAAATACAAAAAACACGCAGCTAGCGACTGCGTGTTCGTACTAATATTAGATTAGTGTACCTTGTGAGCACCTAATAAAGCACCCATATTGTTTAAAATAGTTTTTGCATCACTATTTAATAACGGATGAACATCTGGACGTTGCACTAATTCAAAAGCGTTTTTTAACGTTCTTTTTAACATAGATATATCAAAGTCTGAGCAATACTCATTTATTTTTTGGATCGTTAATAAATCGGTCCTTGATAATTTAGCGCTATCCTGTTGAGGATTACTATTTGCTAATATGTGCTTAATAAGGACGCGACCACTTGTATTTAATAAACGATAATACTTTGCTTCTGATAATTTCAAGAGATTCGTTTCGATCAATACTCTCGCGCTTACAAAGTCTAATTCATCACATGCTTTGTTGACTTTTGTAATAATGGTTGCAATATTTCCTGACATTCTCAACACCTCCATTGACTCTTATTTTCTTTCATTAAAAAGACTGTCTATTTAAAAAAATATCCATTCACACAATCTTAGCTTTGGTCTTTCATGGCTAAATAATATGAAATTAGGTTTTGTTTCCTACTAGTGCAGTGCCAATTATCATCTATTAGACTAATTTATTTTAAATAATACTATATATTTTTTCCTAAAACAATGCATATCTTTAGATCCATAAAAAAAAGCAACGGATGACTTTTTCGCCACCCATTGCTTTATCTTTACATATTTTTCAATTCATCTAAACGTTTTAAAACAACCGCATGCTTGCTTTCGTAATCTGCTAATTTTTCACGTTCTGCATTGACTAACGCTTCCGGTGCTTTCGATACGAACTTCTCATTCGATAGCTTACCTGTAACAAGCTTCACTTCTTTTGCCCATTTTTCTAATTCTTTTTCAAGGCGAGCAATTTCTTCCTCTAGATTGATCAGTCCAACAAGAGGTAGGAAAACCTGTGCTCCTGTAACAACAGCCGTCATCGATTGACCTGGAGCCTCTAAACCTTCACCAATTGTTAAAATGTCAGGATTACAGAATTTTTCTAAATATGCTTGATTCTCTTCGAGTACAGCTGCTGTTGCCGCATCTTTCGCTGAAATAAACAACGGTACTTTTTTGCTCATTGGCGTATTTACTTCCGCACGAATATTACGTACTGAACGTATAATATCCATTAGGAGCTTCATATTATCTGCTTCATCTGCAAAATGAAGATCTGTGCGTACTGTTGGCCATGCTGCCACTGTAATAGATTCACCCTCGTGTGGTAAGTGCTGCCAGATTTCTTCTGTAATGAAAGGCATAAATGGATGTAATAGACGCATTGTTTGATCTAGTACGTAAGCTAAAATAGAACGAGTTGTCTTTTTAGCTGCTTCATCCTCTCCGTAAAGTGGTAATTTTGCCATTTCAATATACCAAGAACAGAAATCATCCCAAATGAAATTGTACAATTCACGACCCACTTCACCGAATTCATAACGCTCTGCAAGAGAAGTTACTCGTTCAATTGTTTCATTTAAGCGTGTTAAAATCCATTTGTCAGCAACTGATTTTTCACCAGTTAAGTCGATCTCATCATATGTCATACCATCCATATTCATAAGCGCAAAACGTGATGCATTCCAAATCTTATTGGAGAAGTTCCATACTGCTTCTACTTTTTCAGTTGTATAGCGTAAATCTTGACCAGGTGATGAACCAGTAGCTAAGAAGTAGCGTAATGAATCTGCACCGTATTGTTCAATAACATCCATTGGATCAACACCATTGCCAAGTGATTTACTCATTTTACGTCCTTCACCGTCACGTACTAAACCATGAATAAGCACATCTTTAAATGGACGTTGCTCTGTAAACTCAAGGCCTTGGAAAATCATGCGAGATACCCAGAAGAAAATAATATCATAACCTGTTACTAAAGTACTGGTTGGATAGTAACGTTTAAATTCTTCATTTGCTTCATCCGGCCAGCCCATTGTAGAAAATGGCCATAGTGCTGAAGAGAACCATGTATCTAGTACATCTTCATCTTGCGTCCAGTTTTCTGCATCAGCTGGTGCTTCTTTACCTACGTATATTTCGCCTGTTTCATTATGGTACCAAGCTGGGATTTGATGGCCCCACCATAATTGACGAGAAATACACCAATCACGAATATTCTCCATCCAGCGAGAATATGTGTTTTCAAAACGAGCAGGAACAAAGTTTACTTTCCCTTCTTCATCCTTTTGTAGCTCTAGGGAAGCGTCAGCAAGTGGTTGCATTTTAACGAACCATTGTGCTGAAAGGTATGGCTCAACAACAGCACCAGAACGTTCAGAGTGTCCTACTGAATGCATATGCTCTTCAATACGAATTAACACGCCTGCTTCTTGTAAATCAGCAACGATTTGCTTGCGGCATTCAAAGCGATCCATTCCTTTATATTTACCAGCAAGATCATTCATTGTGCCGTCTTCATTCATTACTAGAATACGCTCTAGATTATGACGATTACCAACTTCAAAGTCGTTCGGATCATGGGCTGGTGTCATTTTTACAACCCCAGTACCAAATTCCATATCAACATAGTCATCAGCAACAATCGGGATTTCGCGACCTACAATCGGTAAAATAACGGTTTTACCAATTAAATGCTGGTAACGCTCATCGTTCGGGTGAACAGCTACCCCAGAGTCACCAAGCATTGTTTCGGGACGTGTAGTAGCAACTTCTACATAGCCTGAGCCATCAGCTAATGGATATTTCATATGATAGAAGGCACCTTGCACATCCTGATAAATTACTTCAATATCAGACAATGCTGTTTTCGCCGCTGGGTCCCAGTTGATGATACGCTCACCACGGTAAATTAAACCTTTTTCATATAACTGAACAAAAACTGTTTTTACCGCATCTGAAAGGCCTTTATCTAGTGTGAAACGTTCACGCGTATAGTCTAATCCAAGACCAAGCTTTGCCCATTGATCACGAATATGTCCAGCATATTCTTCTTTCCATTCCCATGTTTTTTCAAGGAATTTTTCACGTCCTAAATCATAACGTGTAATATTATCCTCACGCAGCTTTGCTTCTACTTTTGCCTGTGTTGCAATACCCGCATGGTCCATACCAGGCAACCAAAGGGCATCATAGCCTTGCATGCGTTTCATACGGATGAGGATATCTTGTAATGTTGTATCCCAAGCATGACCAAGGTGTAATTTACCTGTTACGTTTGGTGGTGGAATAACGATTGAATAGGGCTTTTTCCCACTTTCAGGCTGTGCCTCGAAAAACTTCCCTTGTAACCACCATTCATAGCGACCAGCTTCAATGGACTGTGGGTCATATTTAGTTGGCATTGAAATGTTTTCTGTCATATTGACTCCTCCTATTGTTTGAAAACTGTTGGTAAAGAAATGCTGTTCATTTTTTTACCCAATAAAAAAACTCCTCTCGTCTAAAAGGACGAAGGAGTTTTAGTTCGCGGTACCACCTTTAATTCCAGCAGTGGTTAAGATAAATGTTAAATGACACATTTTCTCAGCCTTCCCTACTGGCTCTCAATTCGGTAACGGTGTTTAACCGGCTTTAACTACTATTAGTTCACTAAAGCTGCTCAAGGGCTACCTTCAATTCAGTACAAATAGAAACTTCTCAGCTACCGTTTCCTCTCTGAAAATGTAGACAAAATTTACTCTTCCCTATCATAGCATCTGTATTTGATTTTCCTTATTGTACCGCAGGATCGTGTCATTTTTCAAGTGATTTAGTCATCTTTTAGTAAGAGGAAAGTAAATAGAAAAGGAAGTGACAATTCAAATGCGTCGACGCAAGTATAACCCTTGGCTTTTACCACCTTGGCTACGTCAAGTTCGTTTTTATTGCAGAACCATTATCGTGCCGATTTGTGCTTTTCAGTTTATCCGTGTCATTATTGTGCCAACATCAGGTGATTTAGTCTTCTTATTACTCCTGCTACTTCTCTGCTATTTACTTTTGAAAGACATCATTTGAAACACGAACTTTAAGCGGTGTATATTCTTCTGTTAGATCCCAAATCATAGAAGGCACTTCATGCCAAGTACTGGATTCACGTACAACAATATGGCTTGAGGATTCTCTCAATACAGCTTTTTGGTCAACTGTTGTAGAGTTCTCTTGGCGTGAAGCTGCTGCTACTGCGGCAGGTTGTTTCACTTGAACACTTTCTTCGATTACTGCCATTGTTTCCTCTTGTTCGAAAGCATGGGTTGATAAGTGTGGATTGTCTAACATATTTCTTTCAACAACAGGTTCATATTCATTGAAAGCACTTGTGACTGTCCACTCAAGCTGACACATCTGATTTGCCAGACTAGGGCGAATATCCTTGACCATTAAATCTTTGACATCCGATTCTTTTGGTAAATCAACATGTAAAGGTACGGCATACTCAAAATAACCAGTATCTCCTTGGATATCAAGGGCATCAATTGTAATTAAATCTTCATTATCTGTAAATGCTTGCATATCTTGAAAATCAAAGCGAACGTGTGCGGTGATATGATAGATGCCCATAAGTCGAAGTGAATCCTCTAACTGCATTGCCTGCCACTGAGGCTTAATTTGTACAGCTGCTATTTCTGTTGGGCAGCCGTATCCAGGAAAACAAAATGTTTCGCGCATATTCCAAGTTTTGTGTTCGATAATAATCCCTCCCTCTGCATCATATGACGCTTGGAAGGATAGTATGCTAGGGTGTTTCAAGTTGAACAGAGTTAAAAATAGATACTACTAGAAAAATGGCATGCTAGAAGTAGTATTCTAGCATGCCACTTTCATGGATGTTCGTCTTAATTAAACATTTACTAATTTAATTTTATTAGCTACACGATCTGTTAGCATTTTCGTTGCCTTTGGTACGATCGGTTTAAAAATCGGATTTAAAACAGGGCCAGCTAACCCACCAGCAACGACTTCTAAAAATCCTGTCATTTTTGTATTTTCAGCATCGATGCTTTCTGCAAGGAAATAACCATTTCCTGTGAAATTATCAGAAAGACCCTTTAATTCGAATGTAACTTTTGAAGGTGCCAACCATTCTAAGATTGTAATTTCTACTTCTACTGTTTTTTTCAATACGCCAACATTGCCTTTAAAAGTCCAAGTGGAGTGTTTGTCATCAATCATTTCGTGTGCATTATAACCTGGGACAAGCTTTGCCCATTTTTCCATATCACTAACGAAATCCCATACATGTTCAATCCCTACGGGTACTTCGACCGTGTGTGTGCCTGTTGCCATATCAATTCACTACTTTCTTTTATGAATAGCTATATTATAAACGAAATCGCCCACAATTTGGCTATGCTGAAAGATGTAATTTTGACAAAAGCAGGTCCTTCATCCAGTATAGAAGATCTTGTTTACTAGTAAATATATGCTATTCCCCCTTTTTGTCCATACATTTCTCTAGCACTATAATGCTTTCTGCTTTATCCATCAAAAAAGAGCATGCTAGAAATAATTCTAGCATGCTCTATCAAATTTTATTGCGCTAATTGTGCAAATACTTTATCGAATGCAGCCACCGTTTTCGCAATATGCTCTTCCGTATGAGCTGTTGAGATGAATAATCCTTCGAATTGAGAAGGCGGTAAGAAAATACCTTCTTCTGCCATCAAACGGAAGTATTCAGCAAACAATTGTAAATCAGACGTTTTAGCAGAAGCAAAATCAATGACATCTTCATTTGTAAAGAAGAAGCCAATCATAGAACCTGCACGATTAACAGTGTGCGGGATATTATATTTGGATGCTGCTTCACGGAAACCAGCTTCTAGCTGATCACCTAATTTTTTAAAGTAGTCATATGTGCCATGATCTAAACGTGATAACGTTTCGTAACCAGCTGTCATCGCTAATGGATTCCCTGATAATGTACCTGCTTGATAAATTGGTCCAGCTGGTGCAACTTGCTCCATAATTTCCTTTTTCCCAGCAAAAGCACCTACAGGAAGACCGCCACCAATTACTTTTCCTAAAGTCGTCATATCAGGTGTTACCCCAAAATACCCTTGTGCACAGCCATAATCTACGCGGAAACCTGTCATCACTTCGTCAAAGATTAATAATGCACCATGCTCTGCAGTAAGCGTACGTAATCCTTCAAGGAAACCTGGCTGTGGTGGTACAACACCCATATTTCCTGCAACTGGCTCCACAATGACTGCTGCTAGCTCTGCACCAAACTTGTCGAAAATCACTTTTGCCCCTTCTAAATCATTGTAGGCAACTGTCAACGTATTGCGTGCGATATCTGCAGGTACACCAGGGCTATCAGGTAAGCCTAGTGTGGCAACACCTGAACCAGCTTTAATCAATAATGAATCACCATGACCATGATAAGAGCCTTCAAACTTTAAAATCTTATCACGCCCTGTAACACCGCGTGCTACACGTAATGCAGACATAGTAGCCTCTGTTCCCGAAGAGACAAAACGAATCATTTCCATACCTGGTAGACGATCTAATACTAATTGAGCTAAACGATTTTCTGTATAGCTTGGAGCACCAAAGGAAGAACCCTTGGCTGCTGTGTCTGCAATTGCTTTCACTACCTCTGGATGTGTATGTCCTAGAATGAGTGGACCCCAAGACAATACATAATCAATATATTCGTTACCATCGATGTCTTTAATGATCGCACCATGGCCAGATTCCATGAAAATCGGGTCCATATTCACTGATTTGAATGCACGTACTGGGCTACTAACACCACCCGGCATTAATTGAACAGCTTCAGCATAGGCTTGTTTTGATTTTTCGTAAGAACGTGTCATTTATTTCTCCTCCAACCAACGTGCAACATCTTTTGCATGATACGTAATAATTAAATCAGAGCCTGCTCGTTTCATGCCTAATAATGTTTCAAGCACAACTTTTTTCTCTTCAATCCATCCATTCATAGCAGCCGCTTTAATCATTGCATATTCACCTGAAACATTATACGCAACAAGCGGTAATGGATAGTTATTTTTCATGTCTCGAATAATATCTAAATAGCTTAAGGCCGGCTTTACGATTAAGAAATCTGCGCCTTCTTCGATATCTGACTCTGCCTCACGGAATGCCTCTAGACGGTTCGATGGATCCATTTGGTAGGATTTACGATCACCAAATTGTGGAGCGCCATCTGCAGCGTCACGGAATGGTCCATAGTAGCTAGATGCATATTTGACTGCATAGGACATAATCGGAATATGTTCAAAACCAGCTTCATCTAGACCAGCACGAATTGCAGCTACAAAGCCATCCATCATATTAGATGGAGCAATAATATCTGCGCCAGCTTTTGCCTGTGATATTGCCGTGCGGGCTAAAACATCTAATGAAGGATCATTCAAAATTTGATCGCCCTCAATTAAGCCACAATGTCCATGATCTGTAAATTCACATAGGCATGTATCTGCAATGACTAGTAGCTCAGGATGACGTGTTTTAATGAGTCGCGTCGCTTCTTGAACAATGCCGTGATCATGAAATGCACCTGTTCCAACCGCATCCTTTTCAGCTGGCAAGCCAAATAAAATAACTGCAGGAATGCCTAATGCTACAACCTCATCAACCTCTGCTTCCAGTTTATCCAATGAAAATTGAAAAACGCCAGGCATTGAATGTACTTCATTTTTTATATTTTCGCCTTCCATTACAAAAATAGGATAGATCAGGTCCTCTTTATGTAAGTATGTTTCTTTTACCATTGATCGCATCGTTGCATTGGTACGCAAACGACGATGTCTTTGAAATTGTAGTTTTGTCATGATTTGTCCCCTACTTTCATAATTTCTTCGATGACTGCTTGCATTGTATATACACTTGGCATAATATCCACAGTAGCACCGTATTGTTCAAGAGCTGCTTCCGTAATATGGCCGATGGCTGCAATGCGCGTTGCTTGCCACCCAACATGCGGCACTACATCCATTGCGTACACATCAACAGCTGAAGGACTTGCAAAAATCACCGTGACATCTTGATGTTGCTGGATGCAACTGACAATAGCCGCAGTTTGATCATGTCGTTCTATCGTTTCATAGACTGTCCATTCTTTTAATTCAAAGGGCAGCCCATCCTTCAGTGTACTTTTCGCCTTTTCTCCTCGAATAAACAGACATCTCGGATGATTACCTGCTACACTTGGAAATTCTTTGACGAAAATATCAGCACTAAATACGGAAGGCATAAAGCTCACTTGAAATCCTAACTTTTCTAATGCTGTCGTTGTTTTAGTCCCAATGGAAGCAATCTTCCCTTGGAAGTGCTTAGCATTCAATTGATGCCGAAGCATTTTACAAGCAAAAGCATCGACAGCATTTTGACTAGTAAAAATAATCCAATCATATTGATGGGCGCAATTCAATTGTTCAGCATCATTACTGTCTAATCGTTCGCACGTTTCAATTAATGGGGCTATGATTGCTTGTCCACCTAAAGCTGTTATGTTATCGACAATGGTTGTTGTCTTAGATGTACCTGTTAAAAGTATCGTTTTACCCTTTAAAGGTAAATTACTTGGCATCTTGCTCTGCCTTTACACGCTGAATTAAATCAAAAGCACCCTGTTCTGTTAAAATAGCAGCTAGCGCTTCTCCAATTTTTTGTGCATCTGTACCAACAACTGTTTCCTTATACATAACAGATGCATCTGGAGCAGCAACAAGGCCTGTTAATGTAATTTCTTCCCCATTAGAAGTGGCATACCCAGCGATTGGTACTTGACAACCACCATCCATTGCTGCTAAAAATGCACGTTCTGCATGCGCCTCTTGCCATGTTAATGAATCAGTGAGCTTTCCTAATTCGGCTAATAGCTCCGCATCATCTGCGCGACATTCAATGCCTAGAGAGCCTTGCGCTACAGCTGGCAAACATTGTTCTACAGGTAAAAACTCAGTGACTACATCATCGCTCCAACCAAGACGTTTCAAACCAGCCGCAGCCAAAATAATGGCATCATATTCTTCTGTTTCGAGCTTAGCTAAACGTGTATCAACATTTCCACGAATCCATTTAATTTCGATATCAGGACGTACTGTTAAAAGCTGTGCACTACGACGTAAAGAACTTGTCCCAACAACTGCTCCCGCAGGAAGGTCAGCAAATTTAACATGACCTTTCGAGATAAATGCATCACGTGCATCTTCACGTGGTGGAATACAACCAATCACTAACCCATCTGGCAATACAGCAGGCATATCTTTCATAGAATGAACAGCAAAATCAATTTCTTTATCGTATAGGGCTTGTTCAATTTCTTTCACGAACAATCCTTTTCCACCTACTTTTGAAAGCTGTACATCTAAAATTTGATCACCTTTTGTTACAATCTCTTTTACTTCAAATTCAAATGGTACACCAGCCGCTTTTAATTCATTAATGAACCAATTTGTTTGAGTTAGCGCTAGCTTACTTCTCCTAGAACCTACAATAATTTTTCTCAACAGTCTCCAACCTTTCTTCTAATACCATAAATGAAATCGCGACAAACTACTTCCTAGGAAGAAATTTACAACAACTAACAGATAGGCATAAATATGTACCCACGCATAAGTTGTACCTATCAGCTTGCTTTTGCGATTCACATATAGGATAAAACAATACAAAATTAAAATAATGAAAGACCCTATGATTTTCGCATCGAAAATCGAAAGACTCTCTAATGTTAATAGTGCCCATTCAAACCCTAATATTAAACTTATAAATAACATTGGTATCCCAATAAAAAATGAAATATTCATCCAGCTACTCGTCTGCTGTAAGGAAGGCAACCTTGTCCATAAGTGTGACCACTTTTTCTTTTTCAGCAAACGATATAGAACGAGGTACAAAATGGCAAACACAAATGTTAAAGTGAACGCTGCATAGGACAATATTGCAAATGATATATGAATAAAAAGCATTTCCGAAATTAATGTATCCCCGACAGCTCCTGTAGGACGCTTCGGCATGAATGTAAATATACTAGCGAATAAAAATCCTAGTATATTAATAATAAACACAGGTAAATCCACCTTTGCTATGCAATGAAGGAAAATGGATAACGTCACGAGTAACCAGGAATAAAAAAGAATTCCCTCAGACAAGGATAAAATCGGAAAACGCTTCGTCTCCACAAACGTTAAAATGATAATGGCACTTTGAATCACCCATACAAATGAAACAAGCCAAAAAGCAATACGCCTTGCTCGTACTTGCTTATAAAAATAATCAGTAAAGTAAAAAACTAGACTGATCGCATACAAGACGATCATCACTTCATACAACCTCGTCATGGTCAAATCAGCCAATAGACATCCCTTCTTTGTCGTGAAATTAATTAAGCTATTCTAGCATAGAAAACAAAAAAACGTTTTCGTATCTTAAGTTTACCATACAGATACGAAAACGCCTCGTGTAATATCAGTAGAAAATCCAATTGCGCATAATACTCATGTACAACCACATTTGTCTACGCAAGCGCAATAGATATTTTAGAAAGAGTACTTTGGCTCAGTAGAAGTCTGAGATACCTGTGAGCGTTCTTTGCGCTCAAGCTCTTGCTTTGTCATCTCATGAACTTCAACTTCCACAGCATCCTCTATACCAAAAATTTGTTGGAATAAACGTAACTGTTCATTTGCTTTTGGAGAATTAGCCATTTCCTTAGCTTGTAAGATTGGCTCTTTTAACAATTGATTGATAATAGATTTTGTATGTTTGCTTAAAATTTTACGTTCACGTTCCGTTAAATCTGGCATTTTATTTTCGATACTCATCATTGTCTCTTCTTGAATACGACTCGCTTTTTTACGTAATGCTGAAATGACTGGAACTACCCCAAGCGTTGCTACCCAGTCTTTAAATTGCACAACTTCTTTGCCAATCATATCGGTAATATCAGCAGCAGCACGTTCACGCTCTGCTAAATTCGCCTCGACAATACCTTGTAAATCATCGATATCATAGAGGAAAACATTTGGTAGGTCGCCAACTCGTGGATCAATATCACGAGGAACCGCAATATCTACCATAAATAATGGTTTTCCTTTACGTAAACGTTCCACAAATTGCATCAGCTCGTAATCAATAACATAATCTGTTGCACCTGTTGAAGTAATTAAAATATCCGCTTCTAACAATGAACATTGTAATTCCTTCATTGATTTAGCTTCACCATGGAATTTAGCCGCTAAGCTTTCTGCTTTTTCAAATGTACGGTTAATGACAGTAACTTTCCCTACGCCACTACCATAAAGGTTCTCAATCGCAAGTTCCCCCATTTTTCCTGCACCTAAAATAGCTACATGCTTGCGTTGTAATGAGCCAAAAATTTTCTTTGCTAATTCTACGGCAGCATAGGAAACGGATACCGCATTTTCACCGATCGCTGTTTCATTATGTGCACGCTTTGCAAATGTTACTGCTTGTTTAAATAGTTGATTGTATACCGTTCCTGTTGTGCCAATCTCTTGTCCACTTAAAAAGCTTTTTTTTACTTGCCCTAAAATTTGTGTTTCACCTAGAACCATTGAATCGATTCCAGCTGTCACTTTAAATAAATGTTCGATTGCCTCATCTTCTTCACGAATTGTTAAATACGAAGAAAATGTCTCCACAGGCAAATCAAACCAGTTGGCTAAAAATTGTTTCACAAAATGACGTCCAGTATGCAATTGATCCACAACAGCATATATTTCTGTACGATTACATGTCGAAACAATTACGTTCTCTAATATACTTTTTTGCTTTTGCAGCGCTTCCATTGCTTGTGGCAGTTCACTCTCAATGAATGATAACTTCTCACGTATTTCAACAGGCGCTGTTTTATAATTCAAGCCTACTACGATGGCATGCATGAATAACACCTCACACGTTCTAATTCACAAATCTCATTATAGCACAGTTCGACAATAGTTCATCATTAATTTGTGAACATGTCATGAAGAACTGCAATTCGTCATCTAGATTAGAATTATTATAAACTAAGTGTAACAAATTATACGTGTTGTTTCAAATTAAAAAAACTGCCCCACAATCGGAGGCAGTTTTCTCTCATTAATTTGTTATTGAGACAGTCTTTAATGCAATCATATTTCCATCTTTATCATATGCTATAAACTCAATCTCATCATTCACTTTAAAATCCTGCATAGTTTGGACGGTTTTCGTTAACATATAAACATGATCACTACGCTTTTGCAAATCAAATTGGACATCTCCACTGATCGAATTAAAACGTACATTCATCTTGGCAACATTTTGACAGTTACCATCGACTCGTGCGCTCATTGTAATATAGCCTTTTCGTAGAGAAACGCTCGTTTCTTCAAATAAATCTTCTGGATTGATACAGCTTGAAGCTGGCGTTTTACATAAAATTGTATCAATTAACTTCTGGAATACTTGATGCAATTGTAAATTATCAATTGCATGGAAATACGTTCCACCCGTTTCTGAAGATAGTTGCATTAAAGTGGCATCATTTACTTGTGATTTCTTGCCCATACTTACTGTGTATACTTTGACACCTTGCTTTTTCGCTTCATTTATAACTTTTGTCATTTTTGATTTACTTGTTTTACCATCAGATACAACGACAATCGCTTTGGATGTTTTCGAATCATTCGAGAATTTTGTTAAAGCAATATCAATGCCTGCAAAAATATCAGTTGCACCCTTCTCTTTTGATGCTTTATAAAGATCTTTTTTTAGCACATTTTCTGTTGTACCTTCTCCAAGCACCGTTGCTTTTGTATTCGTTTCAATGACTATGTTATTTTTAGCCTTTAATTGATTGATTAGTTCAATCATTTTCTTTCCACGATAATTTGTTGGATCAACGGCCTTCATGGAAGAGGAATAATCCACTACATAGGCAATTTCTGTTGCTAAAGAACAAGAATTTTTACTGAAGTATGGATTAGCAAAAATGTCTTTCGTTACTGTTTTATCTTTTAAACCCTTCAAGGATGTTGCGTAGCGTGGGTCTATTGGATTGACAAGTATTGCTTCCACTTTAGATTTTCCATAAATAATTGAATCAAAGTAGGCTACGGCAGTACCTGGATTCCCTGTATTATTCAATGGGTCTGAAGTGTTCGTAATGAATGAAGCTGTTTTTTCCACTCCATCATACTTAATTTTGACTGTCCCTTGATAATCCGTAATAGGCTCTCCACCTGGGCGCACTAAAGTCACCATCACTTTTGTATAACGATCTTTTCCTGATGGTCTTGATGCCGCATCGGCACTTTCCTTTAATGCCTCTACTCGTTTTTTATAGGCCTCTACTTGCCCAAGTAATTTACCGCCTTGATATTTTAATAATACTGTACGGTCATAGTTACTTAAGTTTGTGAAGATCGTATAAATCTTCATAACACTATCATAATGCTCTAATGTTAAATCCTTTTCGTCTGGCATCTCTTTCATAAGTTGAATAATAGCGCCGACTGGATTAATGTTTTCTACCTGTGAGGCAATATCATCATCAATGCCTTGAACGCGATAAATAGGACGACCATCGTCAGCAATCATATACATGATTTCCGTTATAGCTGTATTATCTTTAGTTGTAACAGAGTTTTGGAAACGCGTCTTTAAAAGTTCCTCAAATAAGTGAACAGAAATATCATAGTTTTCAAATTGTAGAATAGCATTTTCATAACCTAATGCTGGATATTTAGGATCAGATCCACCGTAACGTAAATAGATGTTTTGCACATTTCCTAAAACATCTGTTACATTTGTTTGCTGTCCAATACTAAATAGCTTTCTATCCCCATCAAAGTCAAAAGGAACTGGGCTATACACATCAATTAGGTTTTGCGTAAAGAACTCTGGGATATCTTCACTTTTTGGAAATTCAGGTATCACGCTGCCATTATCATCCGTATTTCCTGGGTCGTATACTTGGTAATCAATACGCAATTCAGGCTGTGGTGCGTAACGCACTTCTGCATTTAATTTCTCTCCAACAAGACACTTCATTGCTGGGTCTGTATTATTAATTAGCTCAAAAGTGATGGTATCACGTACCGATTTAGTTAATTTTGGTGCTACAACGATAGCGGACACAGTTGAACCATCCGATTGGACAATATCAACTGCTTCACCTGAAGTATCAACAATATTTCCGTAGGATGCCTTCACGCGGAATGAATAGGATTTATCATCTGCGATAGGATCACCATTACAAGCCTTTAAAGACACCGTAACAAGTGTTGTATCCACATTATTTGCAATTAAATCAGGTTTTTCCACCACAATACTTTGCAGTGCATTATTGACATTGTTCGGTCCAGTAAAATCATTTGAATTATCCTTCGGTTCTTCAAAATCAGCACTACTAGATCCCATAAAACCTGGAGGTAACGTAATGCTATCATTATCACGACCCGCTGGACTACGTTTTAATCCTTGTACTGCAAAAGTGCTATTTTGAACAGCACGATATAAGAATTCAGCAACATCACCACGTGTTAATTTTGTAGATGGATTGAAGCTAGCAAATGTCTTTTTGCCTGTAGAACTTGTAGATAAATCATTTGAATATAAATATTGCACTGCCTGTGGCTCATCTAAATCTAAGCCTTTAAAAGCAGCATAAATTTGGGCAAATTGGCCGCGCGTTACGGCTTTTGTTCGATTCGTATTCACATGTGTGCCGTTAAATGGTAAATAAAAATCGCTATAGAAATTATAAGCAACACTATCTACATAAGATAACGCATAGTTACGATCTAGCTTGGCAAACATCAGGACAAGCTCACGATCTTTCACTTGCTCATTCGGTAAAAAGTTACTTGCACTATTTAAGGACATCAGGTCATTATCGACCGCCCAGGAAATAGCTTTATAATTATTGCTATTTGTTGGAACATCTCTAATGGTTGTAGCTGCTTGAGTGACAGTGGGTGTCGCTGTCATCAGTAGGAGCATGAAGCACAGCATAGCAAGCAATGCCTTTTTTACATATGTCATTTTTGTTCCATCCTTTCTTTAGTTAAAGAACAATATGTCATCACGATAGTTTTGTTTTAAGTCATCTTCCAAATATTTCAAGAATCGTTCTAGAACGACTGACGCCTCCGCACGAGTTAACGGTTTATTTGGATTAAAGCGACCAGCAGAATCACCAATCATTAAGCCAAGTTCATTCGCTATATAGATGCCATCTCTCGCATAATTTGGAATCTGTTTATCATCTGTAAATCTAGTTAAGTAGCCAGGATCGGGTGCTCTATTTTCAAGTCCTAAGGCACGAACAAAAATTGTTGCGGCCTGTGCTCGAGTAATCGCATTATCTGGCTTAAAGTAGTCAGCTGATACACCTTTAATGATCCCTTTATTTAATGCTGATTCAATATAGCCGTAATCTTTGATAGAACGCTTCAAATCTTTAAAAACACTTGTAGTAGGTGTCTTTTTTGATTTCTTTTCTTCAAACACACGTAAGTCAACTGCTTTCCCAATAGCCGTCGTAAAATCAATACGTTTCATTGGCGTATTAGGAGAGAAGAAATTACTTGAATCCGAGTAAATACCTAGAGAATAAAGTTTTTCAATTGCTTCTTTCGCGTAATGGGTTGTTAAATCTCTGAATTTAGGAATAATGAGACGTTCAATTGTTGGCATGTACTCTGTATCTAAATCTAGCGTCCCTTTTTGCCCTGAAGATAAGTCGTATGTATATTCAGAAATAACATCCTTTTCACTAACGACTGCATATCCCCCTTCAAAACTCCCTAAACTACCGAGATTTTCCTCATAATTTAAGACACGTGATTTACTTGTAGATAAACGATTTTTCACATGGCTTGTCTTGCCATCACTATAAGAATAAACAGACTCTGTGATTTGAGTTTCAGTCGCACCCCAGAAGTTCTCATAGCCTGCATGTCGACTATCTGTTTCAATTGTAACTGTGTTTTGAACAGCATTTTTCCCTTTTCCTGTTTCAAAAGCATAGGTTTTCCTAGAAATAATATTTCCTGAGTAATAATCTGAGGCTGCACGATTATCAGTAACTGTTCCTTGTGAAAATTGATAATCAACTAATGAATACGTAATAGCACCAATTGTAATTTTTTCAGTGTATTTCTTTACTTCACCATTGGATGTTTTTTGACCAAGAACTGCATAATCCACTACATCTGATTCGTAGGCAATATTTCTTGTCAATGTAGCACCATTGCTTGCTGTTAACTTCATACTATACGTTTCAGTTAATTTACCTTTTGATTCTTTTTGTGCAATTTTAATATCTTTACTTGTCCCTTTAAAAATAACAGGTGTCCCTGACAGGAACACGGCTTCTTCATATGTATACTCGTTTTTTACAGCACCCGTTGTTTCTAATGAAGCGGCTGATGCATTGAACGGAATAGTAGTTCCAATCAAAAAAATAGCAAGAACGATGAACATAATTTTAAATAATTTTTTTTGCATTCACTTTTCCTCTCTTTCACTGTGCATGGCGTGCAGAATGAAGCTTGTTCTAATACTACTAAAAAATCTGCTCGTCTAGCGAAAGTATGCACAATATAGCTTATGCGAAGTAACCTTCCTCTTTTTTAGATAAGAAACATCGCTCTTTTGCAAATACTATTCGCATTAGACTCGCAGATTTTTTAGTAAAATATTTTTGCTAATCTACCAAAATAAAATGAGCTTTCACAAATCGATCTGATAATACTACTAATCGATCAGATGGCTGTAAGTCAGAAGCTTGAATCACCTTACCTGCTTTTATCAGTGTCGCTTGGTCAATATTCATATTAACCATCTCACCTGCTTCATACCAACGACCATTCTGCCATTGGCTAACACTCTTGACATTAATCACAGCAGGATACGTAGATTTCACAGACTGTAGCTTCCCTGCAAGCATTAGAGGCGCAACAGGTTTAGCATTGTCTAAAATATGAAGAGCTTGTACATGGCCTTCCTTCACATAGAAATATCCATAGTCGCCCTCAGATAAGTAAAGTTCAATATCAGGCATGACACTATAGGTTTTATTGCCATCATCTACCATCGCTTTTGTGGAATTACTAACCGACAATACCGTACGATCTGCTTTTTTGAATACATTTGACTCAATCTTCATAGCATCGTCAATTTCAATTACATATCCATCAGCTTGAGATAAGCGTCCATAATATAATTCATGGCCAGCTAGATTAGGTGACATGAAGCTATCACTTGTTACTTGTATTACTTGTGCATAATGATCGCGCGTAGCACCATCAGCTACGACAAAAGCAGTACCATATGCCATTAGACCAGTAGGTTCAATTAAACGTCCATTTCGAATTAAAATAGTTCCATTATGGAAGTACATGGTACCTGCTGTTTTCAGTTTCAGTAGTTGGTAATCTGTATCTACAGACAGCATGGGTTCGTAATATGTTCGTTCGTTATTTTTCAATACGACGATTTTCTCGATTACTTCCTTACCGAATTGTTTAACGGTCGCATAGTATGCTTCGCTGCCTATATAATTTTTCAGCTGACCTTTCTCGACTTTCGTATTCCCCACATATATTGGTACTTTAGATGTAAAAGGCATTGTTGAAAGATCATTTGTTGCTTGTGAGCCAAATTGCCAGTTAACAAAGGCATGTTGATTTTTCACGGTTAGCTTATTGGCATTCGGATTGACCGCTTGTATCTCACCTTTATATAAGTTTTCTACTAGTGTACCTGTTTCACTGATAGCTACCTTTGATAGGACTGAGGAGGTTTTATTTTTAAAACTTAATTTAACTCGATCCCCAACATATAATGCACTAATATCCGTTGCAGAAGAACCTTTTTGATAATTGGTTTCTTTGTTTAAATAATAAGTCGTTTCTGCACCAACATCTGGTTTGACCATAATAAATAATCCATTTGGATCAATACTCGTTACAACACCAGCCATCGTTTTACCGTTGCTACTTCCAGTTGATGGTACATTTGTTTCTGTTGGTGTATTAGAGGTACCGCGAAGTTCAACAACACTTCTGAGAGAAATTTCAGCCTCAACTTCCATTCCCATCTTAAAGCCCTCAATAGTCGTTGACGTATTATTAATATATAATCGCGTGTTTTTATTAATATTGAATGTCACTGTTCGTCCACGATCATTTTCCAATGTTATTTTACTAAGCTGCTTTTCTATCGTGCCATCTGGCTTTGTATATTCTGAAAATGTTACATCGACAAAGGTCCCAGTCACTAATTGGGCTGCTTTAGCAGTTTGGTTAAAGGAAAAACCTACTATCATCAGTAACACGATCATAAGTATGTATGAATATTTTTTCAAAAAACCTGCCTCCTTACTAATTATTAGTATATCGTATTATTGGTAGTTTTTCTTATTCGAAAAGTTACATTTTAGGCCTTTTTGAATTTATTTCTAATGAAAAAAGTTGAGGTAGCTTTTAACTTCAAGCTACCTTGCCTGCTTCATACTTGAATATCAATTGTATGTCCGGCTGTTGGATGTGGAGCATCTAACATTTCAACTAACTGTTCTGTATTTTGCTGTTGCATCTCCATTGCCTGTTTCGTAACAGCTAAAGATACATTTTGCATAAGTGTTGCTTGATTCATTGCCATCGATAAAGCTGCGATATCCATTTAGTCCACCTCCTATCTAATTTATCGGACAAATAGTTTCATCATCAAGTATTTTCCCTAATTTTCTGCACATCCCCCTATTGAAAATACAAAAACATCTATTGTCCTAACGCCTTAGACACAATAGATGTTTATTATTACATTTTATTTTCGATTGTTTTCCAAACTTCCTCAAAGCCAAGACCCGTTTCGGAAGAGAAGACAATAAGTGGATCACTTTTTTCCATCTCCAATGTCTCTTTGACAATTTTCTTATGTTTATCCCATTTACCTTTTGGAATCTTATCTGCCTTCGTCGCAATAACAATGCAAGGAATATTGTAATGCTTTAAAAAATCATACATCATGCGATCATCAGCTGTTGGAGGATGACGCAAATCAATAATTTGTACGACTGCTTTTAACTCCTGGCGCCCTGTAAAATAGCGCTCAATCATTTTTCCCCATGCCTCACGCTCAGATTTAGAAACCTTTGCATAGCCATAACCCGGAACATCCACAAAAAATAACTGCTCTTCAATTTTATAAAAGTTAAGGGTTTGTGTTTTACCAGGCTTAGATGAAATACGTGCTAAAGCTTTACGTCCGATCATTCGATTAATGAAGGAAGACTTCCCTACATTCGAACGACCAGCTAATGCAAATTCTGGCAGTCCATCTTCTGGATATTGGTCTGGTCGTACCGCACTAATGACCATTTCGACATTATGGACTTTCATTTTTCTAAAAACCTCCGTCCAGTGCATAGGCTAATACTTCATCAGCCGATGTCACTAGTTTAAATGTTAGTTGCTCGCGTACACTGTCAGGAATATCCTCTATATCACGTTCATTATCCTTTGGACAAATAATCGTCGTTAAGCCTGCACGGTGAGCACTTAGTGTTTTTTCTTTTAAGCCTCCGATAGGTAATACACGGCCACGTAAGGTAATTTCACCTGTCATACCTACTTCGCGGCGAATCGGGCGATGTAAAATAGCAGAAACGATAGCTGTTGCCATTGTAATACCAGCTGATGGCCCATCTTTAGGCACAGCACCCTCTGGCACATGGATATGAATATCATGTGTATCAAAAAATTCGGCATCCACATTGAGGTGCTCCATCTTCGTGCGAACATAGGATAATGCTGTTTGAGCAGATTCCTTCATTACTTCACCAAGCTTACCAGTGAGCTGTAACTTCCCTTTACCTGGTGTTAATGATACTTCGATTTGTAATGTATCTCCACCAACTGTTGTATATGCAAGTCCAGTTGCTACACCTACTTGATTTTCCTTTTCAGCCTGACCATAACGGAAACGATGTTTACCCAGTAAATCTTGTAACGATTTTGAGTTAACCGTTACTCGTTTTTTCTCACCAGATACTATTATTTTGGCGATTTTACGGCAAAGCGTAGCGATTTGTCGTTCTAAACCGCGAACTCCTGCTTCCCGTGTATAATAACGAATAATATCAATGACAGCTTCATCTTTAATTACTACTTGTGTTTTTTTCAAACCATGTTCTTTAAGCTGCTTTGGTATCAGATGATTTTTCGTAATTTGAGATTTTTCAATTTCAGTATAACCTGCAATAGAAATTACTTCCATACGATCTAATAATGGTCCAGGGATACTACTTAAGTCATTGGCAGTGGCAATAAATAACACATTTGATAAATCATATGGTTCCTCAATATAATGATCACTAAATGTATTGTTTTGTGCAGGATCTAAGACTTCAAGCATGGCTGCTGCAGGGTCACCTCTAAAATCATTAGACATTTTATCGATTTCATCTAATAAAAATACTGGATTAACGGTACCTGCTTTTTTCATTCCTTGAATAATACGTCCTGGCATTGCACCAACATACGTACGTCGATGACCACGAATTTCCGATTCATCCCGCACACCACCTAACGAAATACGAATAAACTTACGATCTAAGCTTTCCGCAATGGAGCGAGCTAATGATGTTTTACCTACTCCTGGAGGTCCTGCTAAGCATAAAATAGGTCCTCGCAGTGAATTTTTCAGCTGACGTACTGCTAAATATTCCAAAACACGTTCTTTGACTTTTTCTAATCCATCATGATCTCGGTTTAAAATATTTTCAGCATGCGCAATATTCATGCGATCCTCTGTAGCAGTTGTCCATGGTAATGAGATAAGCCAATCAATATAATTGCGAATAACACCGCTCTCTGCACTAGCTCCAGGTATTTTTTCATAGCGATCTAATTCTTTCAGTGCCGCTTCTTTTGTTGATTCAGGCATACCCGCTTCGTCGATACGCTTACGTAATTCCGCAACTTCTCCAGTTTTCCCTTCGCGATCGCCCAGCTCCGTTTGGATAGCTTTCATTTGCTCACGTAAATAATATTCTTTTTGCGTGCGTTCCATTGATTGCTTTACTTTGGAATTAATTTTCTTTTCTAGATCCAATACTTCCTGTTCATCATGCAAGCGAATAATTAAATGATCTAGTCGTTTTTTAACGCTAAGCATTTCCAATACTTCTTGCTTGTCAGCCATTTTAAATGGCAAATGAGAAGCAATAATATCTGCTAAACGGCCAGGCTCTTCAATATCTGTTACAGTATTGATCGTCTCAGTCGTAATTTTATTGGAGGATTTTGCATATTTTTCAAAATACGTCAACAATGTACGCATCAATGCTTGCGTTTCTACATCTTTTTCTGTTGACTCCTCTTTAATATCAATATCCACAACTGTATACTTCTCTAATGCACGATAGTTTTCCCACGTTGCACGAGCAACTCCTTCTACAAGGATACGTAACGTGCCGTTTGGTAATTTTAGCATTTGTTTGACATAAGCAATTGTACCAACTGAATACAAATCTTGCTCTTCAGGCTGTTCATCGTGCATTTCTTTTTGTGTCACCAATAAAATCATTTGGTCCTCTAACATTGCCTGCTCAAGCGCCGCTACAGAACGATTTCTACCCACATCAATATGTAACACCATCGATGGGAATACTAAAAGTCCACGCAAAGGCAATAATGGTACATTTGTTGTTTTTTGTATTGTCACCATGCGGGCATTCACCTCCGTCAAAATTTTCATGTTAACATCCCGCGCTACTAGTATGTGTTTAAAAAGTTGATTCACACTAGTTATTGAAGCGAGCCAAAAATTTCTTCAAGTTACAGCTGGCTTTTATGTAGGAATGAATAAAAAGCTGACTGTCGATATGTGCGAACATTGCACAATCGAAGTCAGCTAATTACTCTCTATCTCACAACGGTAGACAGCCACGTCTATTCATTATGCTGAAGTTTTAGTGTCGCTACCTTCATCGAGTTCAGTGCCATCTTCAAGAAGCAATTTCGGTTTTTCTTTATCCGTAATTGTTTTTGCTGTAATGATACATTTTTTTACGTCTTCACGTGAAGGCAATTCGTACATTACATCAAGCATTGTTGACTCAATAATTGAACGAAGACCACGCGCACCTGTTTTACGTTCAATCGCTTCCTTAGCAATTTCCACAAGAGCACCTTCATCAAATTCAAGCTCAACACCATCTAATTCAAGCATTTTTTGATATTGCTTGGCTAGTGCATTTTTCGGCTCTGTTAAAATTTGTACTAGTGCAGCTTCGTTTAATTGCTCCAGACTCGCAAGTACAGGTAATCGACCAATGAACTCTGGTATTAAACCAAATTTCAATAAATCCTCAGGAATCAGCTTGGACATGATAGAACCTTCATCTACATCTACTATATTCGGATCTGAACCGAATCCTATTACTTTTTCACCCTGACGTCGTTTAATGATGGTTTCAATGCCATCAAATGCACCACCCACAATGAAAAGAATATTAGTTGTATCGATTTGTAAAAATTCTTGATGAGGATGTTTTCGTCCTCCTTGCGGTGGAACGCTTGCAACTGTTCCTTCCAGAATCTTTAGGAGTGCCTGCTGAACACCTTCGCCAGAAACATCTCGTGTAATAGATGGATTCTCTGACTTACGTGCAACTTTGTCAATTTCATCAATATAGATAATCCCTTTTTCAGCGCGTTCGATATCGTAATCAGCTGATTGGATTAACTTTAATAAAATATTTTCAACGTCCTCACCAACATAACCTGCTTCAGTTAAGGAGGTAGCATCCGCAATTGCGAATGGAACATTTAAAATACGTGCTAACGTTTGAGCTAATAAAGTTTTACCGCTACCAGTTGGGCCGATTAACACAATGTTCGATTTTGCTAATTCAATATCATCAATTTTACTATTCGTATTGATACGTTTATAGTGATTGTAAACTGCGACTGCCAATGCCTTTTTAGCACGCTCTTGTCCAATTACATACTCATCTAGAATCGTTAAGATTTCTTTAGGTTTCGGAATATCTTGGAATTCAATTTCCTCCTCTACACCTAGTTCCTCTACAACGATCTCTGAACAAAGCTCGATACATTCATCACAAATATAAACACCCGGACCTGCAACTAATTTACGCACTTGTTCTTGTGGCTTTCCACAAAATGAGCATTTTAAATTGCCTTTTTCATCATTAAATTTGAACAATATGTTTCACCCCTATTCAAGCAACAATCTTACAAGATTATTGAACCTTTATCAAATAAATTGTCTGCATCATTTACGCCTCAGCATTTATGCATGTATAGATTATAACGTATCGTCATGTACTTTACTTCATTTGCCTTACGAAGCATGCTATCGAAACCTGCTTACTTCGCCACCTTATACTGCTATAAAGTTACATTTATTTACTTCCGACACACTACAAACTACTGATCTCTATTTATAAATCTACTACATTCATCAACCAAGGGTATATATCACTCAAAAAATAAGTTTTATTTATTATGACCTCTCTGAATGAAGTTAAGTTTAGCATCGTATCAATTTCGCCTTGACTCAAATAGCGTCTGGACATCAATCCAAATCCTTGACACCTGCCAGCAGGCTCTATCTTCATTCAGTCGTGGTTTAAACACACACTAAAAAGGTTAAAAAGGCATACAGTTCACCATCTATGTGAGATGGGCGTCATTTGTACCTGACGTTATGCTTTGGATACAAAAACATCTGCTGAATGAAGATAAAAACTAAAACAATACTATGTATAAGTGAAGTATAAAGTGAAATAAACGTTAAGGGGACTGATTTTTAAGAGTTTATGTGATAAAACAAGGCACGGATTCATGCCGTACCTTGTTTTTTTGGGCTATCTAATTACACAAAATCTTATTCAGTAATTTTAGCGTTTTCTACTAAAAATTCAACTGTTTTTTGGATTTTGATGTCGTTTTCAAGTACTGCTGTACCACCTAAAGCACTTGTGATTTGATCATTTGTCATGTTGAATTGAGCAGCCATTTTTTCTAATTCTGCTTCAATATCAGCTTCAGATGCTTCAATTTTTTCAGCTTCAGCAATCGCTTCAAGTGTTAATGAAACACGTACACGGCTTTCTGCTTCTTCTTTCATTTGACCACGTAGGTCTTCTTCTGATTGACCAGAGAATTGGTAGTAAAGGTCTAAGTTCATACCTTGCATTTGTAAACGTTGACCAAATTCTTGTAACATACGATCAGTTTCAGAGTTAATCATACCTGCTGGCACTTCAAACTCAGCATTTTCAGCAGCTTTCTCTACTAGTTCATCACGAAGAGCAGCATCTGATTCTGTTGCCTTTTGAGCTGCAGTTTGTTCTTTAATTTTAGCGCGTAAAGCTTCAACGCCTTCAACTTCTGGATCTAATTCTTTTGCGAATTCATCATTTAACTCAGGAAGAACTTTTGTTTTTACTTCTTTCACTGTTACTTTGAAAGTAGCTTCTTTACCAGCTAATTCAGCTGCATGGTATTCTTCTGGGAATGTCACAACAACATCTTTAGATTCGCCAGTTTTAACACCAACAAGTTGCTCTTCAAAACCTGGAATGAATGAACCTGAACCGATTTCTAGTGGATAGTCTTCGCCTTTTCCACCTTCAAAAGCTTCTTCACCTACGAAACCTTCGAAGTCGATCACAGCTGTATCACCTTCTACGATTGCTTCGTCTTCTTTGATTTCAAGTTCTGCTTTGCGAGCTAATTGATCTTGAATTTGAGCATCTACTTCTTCATCCGTTACTTCTACTGGCAGTTTAGATACTTCTAAACCTTTGTAGTCACCTAGCTTTGGTTCTGGTTTCACTGTTACTTGTGCAGTGAATGTGAAATCTTGGCCGTGTACAAAGTTTTCTGTACCAGCGATTTCTGGGTAATCAACTGGCATAATTCCAGCTTCATCAATTGCTTTTGCATAAGATTCAGGAACGATGATTTCTAATGCATCTTGGTATAGAGATTCGATACCAAAACGTTGTTCAAACATTTTACGAGGCATTTTACCTTTACGGAAACCTGGTACGTTAATTTGTTTTACAACTTTTTTGAACGCTTGGTCCATTGCTGCATCGATTTCTGCAGCAGGTACTTCGATTGTAAGAGTACCGATATTACCTTCTTGTTTTTCCCATTTTGCTGACATGTATAAATACCTCCAAAATAAATAATCAAGTTTAGATGTTAGACAATTCATTCGTAACTACGATTTTGACAACCATTTTAGTATAACATAGATGTGTATAGTTTCAACTTATTTCATACCTAATGTAGTTCTGTTAGCTTTTCTAACATTTGTAAAAAGTCGATGATTTCATAGTCCATTTCTTGTACATTTCCTAGCATGGCTAAGACAAAATCAATATAACTATAGGCAACATCATCTGCTTCGAACGGTTGCCATTCAAAAGGATACGTTACAATGGCATGCTTTGCCATTAAATATTGTACCATTTCCAACGTAGATGGGTCTTGTTCTAGCTTCATTTCCAATATATTTTTTATTTCTCCATACTGCGGTAACTGGTTAGGCAATACTAGCTCAGTCGGATTAACGGTTTTTGTTTGGTTGAATTTGGCTATTGTAACATCAATAGCTACTTCTTGTTCCACTAATAATATTAATGCTAAGCTCTGGACAAAAGGATGAACCGTTGAACATTCAATGATCGCTTTTAATGCCTCTTTTAATTGTCTTACATTTGTATCCATAAGACGATGTAAGCGAATGGATTGTTCATTTGGAGTAAGTGCACAAAATTTCTCAAGATCATACTCCTGTTCCTCTATTAAACGTTGTGCATTTTCTTTTTTTTCTAGATTCTTAGACACTTCACTATTCAAATTTTTTAATCGCTCAAATTTTTCAATTTGATCCTGAGGCAAAACATTTTCTTCAAGTAGGGTTGTAATTAATGACTCTACTTGATGATATTCTTTTAACTGCATGCATACGGTAATGTACAATTCCATGACTTCTACATAAAGTGTTGTACCCACCGAAAATAATTGCTCACAAACATTTTTTGCCTTGCTATAGTCCTTTAATTCATACAAAGCAAAAGCATAGGCACTAAGAGCAAACTCATCTCCAGCTTCGTATGCAAATGCCTTTTCAAAACTTGCCACCGCTTTTTCATACTGAAAATTTTCAGCAAACATATGCCCTTCACGTATTAAAGTTTGGACAGCGCCTGGAAAAACAACAATATTGTCATGTTTAATGACATGACGCTTTCTTTTTGTCATTTTTCTCACCTCATTATTCTAATTTTCATTTCTGTTATTTACTAAAAAAATCCACAAGTTTCTTGTTTTTAACAAAAAATCATTGCTTTTGCATTCATATTTTGTAATAAATTGTATTATAATTAGAATAGTCTAAAATTTATCACAATTCGCAGACGTTCCCCATTATTGTCTGCATCAAGAAAATCAAGTTCTTAACAAGGAGTGGAATCCATGCAATTACTTGATACAATTACAGAATTTGATCATTGTATCTCATCTGCATTCGAGGCATTATCGATTAAAGTCATTTCAATTTCTACAACGAACGGCCCTCTTCAAGATATGCCGATAGAATTTGAACTTTTAACACGCACCAAAATCGACGTCTACACACAAGAAGCCAGCACCTATATTTTAAGAATTCAAGGGTGTATTCCTGGTTCTATTGCACTTGGTCATCAAAACGAGTCTCTTTCCATTATTCCTCAAAAAGTAAACATTGAATGCAACTACAAGCTGTTACATGTTGATAAAAAAGATATGCAGCAAATTTTACAACATCCTGAACCAAATCGTCATTATTGTGAATGGCTCATTGATGCAATCAAAAACGCCAATATTCTTGTCGAGTTAAAGACAAATCAACACACGCTTACTGAATGGCCAATTGGCATCAAATCAGCAGTCATTATTTAGCTAGACAAAGACATACTTTAATAGGTATGTCTTTTCTTGTTGTTGAAAAAAGATGTTGTCAACGGCAGAGAAAGCAATTTTGCAAGGTGAGGGGTTGATTTCCGTTCCGCCAGCGTCCTTTCCAGAGGGCGTCCGATGAGCCGCTTCACTCACTTACGTTCGCTCCAGGGTCTCCTCTGTGACGCTAAATCCCCAAGGAGTGACGCTGGCTCCACTCCAATCAACCATGCTGCAAAAGTGTCTTTACTTTTTTTCATAGTAGCATAGCGATCAAATCGCCCATTAACTGTATTCTTAGAGGGGATAAACTCTTATTTTCAATGTGGAGAAGTGATGCGTGACAACACCTCTTCATAAAGAGCAGTGAGCACCTTCCCTTTATTTGAAAACCTTTGCTAAAAAGTCAGTGGGTTGAAGTGGAAGGCTACGTGACTCCAGTGGGATAGCGAGATAGGCGAAGCCCTGCACGGAGCGGTAGCGGAGGAAGCGATTCGGCGCTCACCCACAGGAAAGCAAGTAGTCTGCAACGGAAATCCATTTCTACCTTTCAATTGACAGTTTTGTTTTTCAACACTAAGCAAAGACATACTTAAATAGGTATGTCTTTTTTTATTCACATTTAAGTTTTACCATTTTATTGCGTTTCTATCATAACAACTTTCTATAGGTTCTGGAAATAATATTGTAAAAGTTATGTTTTAAAGAGAGCATTCTAACAGTTCTTATTTAATGGGGGTTTCAAATTTATCCTTTCGAAATGAAATGGCGCTATAATAATAGTACAAAAATGATGATGGAGGCTTTCTTAAACATGGATATTAAAGAAACATTACAATCTTTTTTTACAATGACACTGTCTGATCGCCAAGCATTTATGTTGCAGCATAGTGATTGGCTATTACAGGAGATGTTAGCGCATATTGGCTCAGTTGATGCTGAATTACGAGACCACCTCATTTATCGTACCTTTGTTGATTTACTAAGTGATAATTTATTGAACCCTCAACAACTTCAATATTTGTTTGAAACAGTTACGGGTGATGATTTTTTATATTTACATATTGGAGAAAAAGCAACAGATAGTGTCTTTACTCGTTCGTTTTCTGCATTACTTGTTGCAGGGCTTCTTGCAAAGGATGCTGAATTACTCGTTTTAAGTGATGATGACTTGCAACTATTCTTTAAAAAAATTGGCCGCTATTTGTTATTAGAGCAAGATACGAGAGGATTTGTTCAGGATAAAGGATGGGCACACAGTATTGCACATGGTGCAGATTTAGCTGCAACGACAATAAAACATCCAAAATTCGATTTACAGTATGCACCATCCATCTTACATGCATTAAAACTTGTCACTTGGAAAGAAACCGTCTTTGTTAATGACGAAGAGGAACGCTTAGTCAATATCGTGGATGCGCTATTACTTCAACATTACTCAGAGGAAGCACTGATCGAATTTGTTGAACAGGCTTTTGATAAATTTGAAATGCATTTAATGACACAAGGTTATAATGAGCTCTTCTTTAGTGGACGCACTTGTACGTTGAACTTTATGAAAACATTATATTTTTCTTTAAAAATGAATAATAAAGCTCCACAACTACAAAATATGATTTATGGTCAAGTAGCCAAATGGCTGAAGCTTGGTGATTGACAAGCAATCTTAAAAATGCTGATTAACTCCACTTAATTCTTCATAACATAATTTTTTTCTAAAATACTAGCAAACTAAGACAGCTCTTAGTTTGCTTTTTACTTTTCAGATAAAACAAACAAAGTAAAAATTTGGATTCCGAAGAAAATTGATTATTATATTAACATAATTAATAATCCGCACCATTTATTCCCTCTTCACTCATTCCTTTCATTGAAAATTCAACCTATTGTTTCCATAAAACGTCATTATGTGTACTCCTTTTTTTAATAAAAGGCAAATAAAAAATCCCATTACGTCTGATATGGCCATGATTTTATTACAAAACAGCGTCTAAAATGTGAAATGCCATTTTTCACAATATAAATTATTTACTTAGGTAAACATCAGGAATGCAGTATTTTCAACGTTTCCACAGTGTTTAATGATTAAAACCTATAAATACCAATACTAAAATAACGATTTTTGTTCAAAAAATGTTCAAATTCAACACCGCTATACTATCATTTTCATAACAAAATTATGTTTTTTCTTAAAAACAGGGCGTATAATCCAATGTGCAAACAACGAGAGATTGTGACAATCGTAGTTAAGCAAGTACGTATTTAAAACGATTGCGCAAGTCATTGATTTTGCTAACGCTTGCATCAGATCAGTCAACACTAGATTTTATGTTTCATATTGAACCATGCCATTGTAATTTCTTATGTTGTTGATTGATACGCCAAGATAAAAGAGGTGACCTCAGTATCTACTATTTGTAAATGTGACACTGACAAAAAAACACATGAATTTTATGAATAGCCGTTCTATAGAAAGGAGTCAAACATGAAGAAAAAATTAAGTTTAATGTTAGTAGCATTGAGTGCGCTTGCTCTTCTTGCTGGTTGTGAACCATTAACAGTGTTCAATCCAAAAGGACCTAATGCTGAAACATTATCAAACACAATTATCTTATCCATTATTACAATGGCCTTTATATTACTAGTCGTGTATGTGCTTTTAGCCTTTATGCTTACAAAGTATCGTGCATCAAAAGCATCTGCTGATTATGAGCCTCCTCATGAAGAAGGAAGCCATCTTCTTGAAATTACATGGACAGTAATTCCAATTATTATCGTAGCATTCTTAGCTGTTGTGACTGTAAGAACAACATCTACAGTAGAAGCTCAACCAGCAGGTTATGACGATAAGGAACCTTTAGTTATTTATGCATCATCATCAAACTGGAAATGGCACTTTAGTTATCCTGAAGAAGGTGTTGAAACAGTCAACTATGTAAACATTCCGGTGGATCGTCCAATCGAGTTCAAACTTTACTCTTTTGGTCCAATTACAAGTTTCTGGATTCCTCAATTAGCAGGTCAAAAGTATGCCATGAGTGATATGTTAACAACAATTCACCTTGCGGCAGATGAAGTTGGTTCATTTATGGGACGTAACTCTAACTTTAATGGACGTGGCTTTGCTGAAATGGAATTTGAAGCACAGTCTATGACGCAAGAAGACTTCGATAAATGGGTTACTGATGTAAAAGCAAAAGAAGCACCATTAACAGAAGAAAAATTTGATGAGCTTCTAGAGGCAGAACATGTTGGTCGCCAAAGCTTCTCATCTACACACTTAGACTTCAGTCCAGCTCCAATGGAACATGGTAAAAACATGAATATGGATGATATGGATCATGGGGATATGTCTGAGGAAGACATGAATAATGAACATTCTGGTCATTAATTTGAATTTAACTTTGAACGAATCGAGACTTAATTTTTAAATTTGAAAGGAGCGCATCCAATGAGTATGGAAGAATTATTCCATCCAATGCAAGAACCGATGATTTTAGCGGCAGCTATTAGTATCGTAGTTGGTGCAGTGGTTATCGTAGCTGGCCTTACTTATTTCAAAAAATGGGGCTATTTCTACAAAAACTGGCTATCAACTGTTGACCATAAAAAAATCGGGATTATGTATATCGCAGTAGCGTTATTAATGCTATTCCGCGGTGGTATCGATGCACTATTAATGCGTGCACAAACAGCCGTTCCAGATAACGGACTTCTTGATGCACAACACTATAATGAGATTTTCACAACACATGGTTTATTAATGATTCTATTTATGGCGATGCCATTTGTCATCGGGTTAATGAACATTGTCATTCCACTTCAAATCGGTGCACGTGACGTTGCTTTCCCACGTTTAAATGCTGTCAGCTTCTGGCTATTTGCAGCAGGTGCTGGTTTATTAAACTTATCATTCATTATCGGTGGTTCACCAGACGCTGGTTGGACAGCCTACTTCCCTCTTGCAAGTACGGAATTTAGTCCGACTGTAGGGAATAACTATTATTCTTTAGCACTTCAATTATCAGGTATTGGTACTTTAATGACAGGTGTTAACTTTATCACGACGATCATTAAAATGCGTGCCCCTGGTATGACATTAATGAAAATGCCAATGTTTTCTTGGTCTATTTTAATTACAAACATTATTATCGTATTCGCGTTCCCAGTATTAACTGTAGCGCTTGCACTTATGATGTTTGACCGTCAATTCGGCACAAAATTCTTTGCGATGCAAGACGGTGGTATGGATATGCTTTGGGCCAACCTATTCTGGGTTTGGGGACATCCTGAAGTTTATATCGTTATCCTACCTGCTTTCGGTATTTTCTCAGAAATCATTGCAACATTTGCACGTAAAAACTTATACGGTTACAAATCAATGGTGATGAGTATGGTGGTCATTTCCCTACTATCATTCGTAGTTTGGGCCCACCACTTCTATACAATGGGTCACGGTGTAATGGTTAACAGTGTTTTCTCTATTACAACAATGGCAATCGCAGTTCCTACTGGTGTTAAAATATTTAACTGGCTACTCACAATGAGACACGGGAAAATTCAATTTACAACACCGATGCTTTATGCACTTGGCTTTATTCCTATCTTCACCATTGGTGGGGTTACAGGGGTTATGCTCGCGATGGCAAGTGCCGACTACCAATATCATAATACGATGTTCTTAGTTGCCCACTTCCACTATGTATTAATTCCAGGTACAGTATTTGGTGTGCTTGCAGGTTACCACTACTGGTGGCCAAAAATGTTCGGTTTCCGTCTAAATGAAAAATTAGGGAAAGCTGGTTTCTGGTTCATTGCCATCAGCTTCAACGTAACATTCTTCCCACTATTCATTTTAGGTTTAGATGGTTATGCTCGTCGTATGTACACTTATTCTGAGTCTACTGGTTATGGTCCATTGAACATGTTATCGTTCGTCGGTGCGCTAGGACTTGCAGTCGGCTTTGCATTAATTGTCTATAACATTTACTACAGCTGGAAACATATGCCTCGCAATGAAAAGGCAGATGTTTGGGATGGTCGTACACTTGAGTGGGCTACTCATTCTCCAGTACCAGAATATAACTTTGCCGTAGTGCCTACTGTTACTCGCTTAGATGAGTTTTGGTTCGCCAAAAAAGAAGGTCGCGATATTACTGCAGGTCCAATCGAAAAAATTCACATGCCAAATAATACAGGCACACCATTCTGGATGAGTGGATTCTTCTTCCTTGCAGCATTCTTCGCTGTATTCAATCTATGGATTCCGGCCATCATCAGTATGCTTGGTGTATTTGGCTTCATGATCCATCGTTCATTCGAAAAAGATCATGGTCGTTACATTTCAGTTGAGGAAGTAATGGCAACTGAGAAAAGCTTGAGAGGTGATAAATAATATGAAAATCGATTCTTCACTTCCATTAGAATATAGTACAGAGGAAAACCGTCTAAAAATCTTTGGTTTTTGGATTTTCCTTGGCGCCGAAATCGTGTTATTTGCCACATTATTTACAGTGTATTTCACGCTTCATACACGTACAGGTAGTGGACCAAATGGTGCTGAAATTTTCGAATTAACTCCAGTTCTATGGGAAACATTCTTATTATTAACAAGTAGTTTCACAATTGGCCTTGGTGTTCATGCAATGCGTATCGGACGTAAAAAAGCGATGATGACTTTCTTTATCATCACTCTTTTACTAGGTCTTGGCTTCTTAGCTATTGAGATTGATGAATTTGTCACTTATGTACACGAAGGTGCGACGATTCAAACAAGCGCATTCTTATCGTCATTAATGACTCTACTTGGAACGCACGGTGCCCACGTAACATTTGGTTTCTTCTGGGGCGTAGCTATTTTAATCCAAGTAGCTAAACGTGGTTTAAATCCACAAACAGCGAACAAAGCGTTTATCTTCTCATTGTACTGGCATTTCCTAGACGTTGTTTGGATTTTCATCTTCAGCTTCGTCTACTTGAAAGGACTGATTAGCTGATGAAGGAATTATTCCCAAAACAACATGTGATGGGCTTCGGCTTTTCACTATTACTAACAATTATAGCTTTAGCAGTTGTTAAATTCGATATGTCTCTTAATATGGCATTTGGAATTTTACTAGTAACTGCCCTTGCACAAGCAACTGTACAATTAGTATTATTCATGCACATCGGTGAATCTGAAGATAAGAAAACGTTATATACAACGATTTTATACTCAGTATTCGTAGGTGTTGTGACAATCATCGGTACATTATTTGCTATGATCTGGGGTTATAATTGATCCATTACGCCTCGGTGTAAACAAAAAGCTGTCCCAACTTATTGTCTTTGTACGATAAGTTCGTGACAGCTTTTTTGTTTTATCCCTATTCATTTGATAATTTTCACGTTTACCACTAAAAGAAGTAGGGAAAATGTTGTTTTTTTAATAAAAAATTAGTTCTTTTCTAACAATTTATGAAACTTTTCCTTTTCTAGTGCGTATAGTAGTAGATAGTGTTTTTTACCAAGAATAGGAGATGAAAGTAATGAAGAAAATTTTTAAAGTATTAGCAGTCGGAACACTAGCGTTGACACTTGCCGCTTGTAATTCAAGTGCTACGCCTACGAAAGACACAACGAATAAAAGCAAACTCACTTTAGAACAAGTGTATGACAAAGCAGTGGATCGTCAGGCTGATATTAAAAGTGCAAGTGCAAAAATGGATATGACACAGGTGACAAAGGTTGGATCTGGTGAAGAGGCAATGGAGTTTTCGATCGACTCTAAAATGAAGATGGATATCATCGTTGACCCACTTGCTATGCATTTATCAGGGTCTATGTCGATGCCAGATATGATGAGTGAAGGCGAAGAAACAATGGACATGCCAATAGAAATGTATATGAAAAAAGATGCTGGCCTATTTATGAAAGATATGACGACAGACAGCTGGTTAAAGCTTCCTGATGAGAACTTTGATGCTATTTTAGATCAAACGGCGGCTTCTGCTGACGCGAAGGAACAGCTAGAACAACTGAAAAAATTCATTAATGACTTTACATTTGAACAAACGGATGATGAATATGTCCTTACATTAGATGCAAAAGGCGATAAATTCAAAGAGCTTATCGATTCTGAAATTAATAAGTCTATGCAAGATATGGGTCTAGAAGAAAACCCTCTGGATCAACTAACAATTGAAAAAATCAATTATGTGCTGCACATCGATAAAGAGACTTTCGATACGAACAAAATGGATATGAATTTTGATTTAAAAATGGCCGTAGAAGGTGACGAATTGTTAATGAATACAAAATCAGTCGTTACGTATACTGAATTTAATCATCTAAAAACAATCGATATTCCCCAAAGCATTATTGATAACGCTCAAACAATCGAATAATTAAAAACCTGCTTGTGCTAGTTAGCGCAAGCAGGTTCTTTTTGTTGAAAAAAGATGATGTCAACGGCAGAAAAAGCAACTTTGCAAGTGAGAGGTTGATTTCCGTTCCGTCAGCGTCCTTTCCAGGGGGCGTCCGATGAGCCGCTTCACTCACTAGCGTTCGCTCCAGGGTCTCCTCTGTGACACTCAATCCCCTAGGAGTGACGCTGGCTCTACTCCAATCAACCATTCTGCAAAGTGTTTAGAGGGGATAAGCTCTTATTTTCAATGTGAAGAAGTGATGCGTGACAACACCCCTCTATAAAGAGTAGTAAACACTTTCACTTTATTTGAAAACCTTTGCTAAAAAGTCAGTGGGTTGGAGTGGAAGGCTACTTGACTCCCGTGGGATAGCGAGACAGGCGAGCCCCTGCACGGAGCGGTAGCAGAGGAAGCGGCTCGGCGCTCGCCCACAGGAAAGCAAGTAGCCTGCAACGGAAATCCATTTCTACCTTTCAATTGACTGTTTTGTATTTCAACACTAAAAACCTGCATGTGCTAACTAGCGCATGCAGGTTCTTTTATTCTAAACTATTAAAAAAACTAACGAACAATTAACACATCACATAGCGCATGTCGTACGACTTTCTCTGCAACAGAGCCTAACATCATTTTCTCCATACGATTTAATCCTGTTGCACCACAAACAATTAAATCAACCTGAGGTAATTGTGTTAAAATACCTTTTGGTGAACCTGTTTCTACCGTTGATTCTACCGCTTTGACCCCTGTTTGTAATGCCTCTTTTTCTAGCTTTTCCATTTTAAGAATGTTTTCCTTCTTCAATTCCTCCGCATATTTTAAGTCATATGCTGAAACTGCTCCAAACGATTTCGTATCAATTACATTCACTAATTGCAAAATAGCATTGTATTCTCTTGCTAATTGACTCGCTCTGTCCAATGCTTTTAATGATTGTTCTGAGAAATCAATTGCTACTGCGATTTTAAGATAATTAGCCATGTTCGTCCTCCCCATTCATCATACCATTCCATGTTTTCTCAAATATTATATCACAATGGCGTTCGATATAGTTTATCGTCCTGCGGTTGCGGGTTTCCACGGCCATCTGTATTATTGCTAATAAAATAAAGAAATTTTTCATCCACAAAGACATCACGAATTCTACCAAATTCTGATAGTAGTTCATTGTGTTTGTTCTTATTTATATCAAATGCTAGGACTGCCGTACCTCTTAGTGCGGCGACATATAATTGATCATTTACAATGGCAATGCCTGATGGTGCCCATGTGGTAGAAGCATCGGATGTAAAGAGAGGTGCTATCATACCTTGCTCTTTCTCCGTTCCTTCAATCAGTGGCCAACCATAATTCTTCCCCTTCTCAATGATATTAATTTCATCATTTGCTGCATTGCCATGCTCACTGGCATACATCGTACCATCAGTAGACCATGTTAAACCTTGTGGATTTCGATGCCCATAGCTGTATACATAGGATTGAGGAAAAGGATTATCATTCGGTACGGAGCCATCCAAATTGATGCGCAAAATTTTCCCTTCTAAAGCATCCACATCCTGTGCTAAAGAAGGTTGTGTCGCATCTCCTATCGTTGCATACAGCTTCTCATCAGGACCTATTTTCAAACGTCCACCATGATGATATGTACCACTCTTTATTCGATCAATAATAATATCCTGTTCTAGCCATTTATTATCGCTTAACGTTAACGTAACAATTCGATTAAATTGTTCCTCTTCCTCAACATACGTATAATACGCATAGGCAATCTGACTGGTAGGAAAATTAGGGGCTAGTACAAACCCTAATAAACCAGCTTCTGGCGCGGATGAAAGCTCCTTTTTCAGGATAATCTGTTGCCTATCAACGGTTTCTTCTGCAATCTTTACAATACTTCCTGGCCTTTCTGCTAGATAAAAGACATCACCACTTTTTTGAATCGACCAAGGTGTCTGCAATTGATCTGCTATTATTTCAATAGAGGAATTCATTGAATCTATAGGGTGATTTTCCTCACTTTCTAACCTTTTATTGTTCTTATCCTTCGTTGATGTGCAAGCAACACAAAAAATCATCGTTAGCAGTAATAAAGGCATGTAACGTCCCATGATTAATCATCCTCTCATTTATGAAAAATAGAAAGAGACGCCACCTAGACGCCTCTCTTACTTTTTATACTTTCAAACAGGATTATTTCACCAAATGTTCTTGTTTTCTCTAGCATCTCTAGATAGGCCTCTTTACGATGGATGAGTCGTTCTTGGTGCAATTTCTGATAGGAATGCTGAAAATCATCTATAGCTATTTTGTCCATAAACTCACCTCATATAGTAGTACATGCTAACACCATTATAATGTTGGAAAATTCTTACGACAATTCTATTTGTATTTTTGATTACAAGTTCCCAAAATAACAAGGATAAAAGACTTATGATTTCTTCCAGCAGCTATTTAAATTTATCTAACTAGTGAATGAAAAATGGTAGTACTTTTTCTTCCACAGCTTGTTCACCTGCTTGAATCCATCTACTTTTATCATGAATGTATCCGTCTTTATCAAGCGGGGTTTGAAATTGGCTAGCACCAGTTGCATCTAGTAAGGAGCCCTCATCATAATCTAGACCAATATTTTCAACATGCTTAATGACAAATGGCTTTTGAAAACGAATTTGAGCATCTTCATTATCAAGCTCCCCTGATGTAACGATAAAAGGGACGCGTAAATAAATCGTTTCTCCTGCCTCTTTCCATAATACCGAGTCGAAGCTACCTTTATAATACTCCCAATTCCCGCCGATCGTGAAACCTCGATTGGCAATTTTATCTCGTAAATAGCCAAACCCTATCTCTTTTCCAACAATTTTTGAATCAAATTGTAACAATTTATATTCTCCTCCTTTCACTCGATAAAAGTTTAACCTAAAAGAGGATATTACAAACTAGCTATAAGATCATTTTGCTTAACAAAAAAAATCCCGAAACCTGAGGAATTTATGGTTTCGGGATTTTCGTAAGTTTTTTATAAAGGCACTGAAATATTTCGATGCAACACATATTTAGCGGCTTCTACATACTCAGTGACAGCTCTTTGACTGACTGTGGCTGTGGGCACAATACTCTCAAAGCCATGATAGCAGCCCGGGTATAAATGGAATTCAACATCTACTCCAGCCTGGCATAGCTTGGTTACATATTGTAAAGTCTCATCACGAAACGGATCAAGTTGACCAACACATGTATACGTAAATGGTAAACCTGATAAATCATCCGCTCTAGCTGCTGCGGCATATGGTGGCACATTATCGCTACCGTTTTCTCCATTCAAATACATTTCCCACCCCTTTTGATTGAGTGAGTGGTTCCAGATCATGTGGCCTGTGATTTCTAATGATGATGGTGTATTATTGCGATCATCAATCATTGGATAGAGCGGCATTTGGAAACTAAGCTTCGGATAATTCCGATCACGAGCAAGGAATGCAAGTGCAGCTGTGAGCCCCCCACCAGCACTAGCTCCAGCAATTCCTATACGGGAAGGATCAATCCCTAATTCGTCTGCATGATCCGCTACCCATTTTAACGCTGCATAACAATCTTCAAGTGGGGCTGGATAAGGATGCTCAGGTGCAAGTCGATAGTCTACAGATACAACAACACATTTCGCTTCATTGACAAAACGCTGACAAAGCACATCATCTCCCTCGGGAGCTCCTAAGACATAGCCCCCACCATGAATCCATAGCAGACCTGGGTAAATTTCATTTTGCTCTTTTGACTTATAGATACGAATACGAAGAGAATCGTTGTCATCAGGCCCTTGAATCACTTTATTTTCTACTGTGATATGCTCTTCTATTGGAGCTGGTACAGCAACGGCTGCCATTCCTTCTCTTGTAGCTTGTACATTATCCAAATCTAATGGGGGAAAAATTGCTAACGTTTCTTTTAGTTCTGAATTAATACGATGTTCCATTAAAATTCTTCCTCTCTTATTTAAAATGTTTTTTACGATGTTAAACCGCCATCAATTGGAACGACAGCGCCATTCACATAAGAAGCTTCTTGCGAAATTAAGAAAGCGATTACATTTGCGATTTCAGTAGGGTCTGCTAATCTTCGTAATGGTCCATTTTCTTCTGGACTCGATGCCAATCCCTTCGTCATGTTTGTCATCACGCCACCAGGACAAATTGCATTCACTCGAATACCTTTAGGTCCATATTCAATGGCTGCCGTTTTAGTTAACCCAATTACACCATGCTTACTTGCCGCATAGCCACCTAGATAAGGTTGTCCCTGTATACCAGCTGCTGAGGATGTATTCACAATGACACCTGATTGCTGTTGCTCCATTTCTTTTAACACATATTTTAAGCCTAAAAATGCCCCTTTAAGATTGACCGAGATCACTCTATCAAACGTCTCCTCTTCTAAATCTCCCAGTAGTGCTGGCGAGCTTAAAACGCCTGCATTATTAATAAAAGCATCAATCCTGCCAAATGTTTCTTTTGCAGCGTCCACATATTTTTTGACATCTTGGCTTTGTGAAACATCAGCTTGGACAAAAATTGCTTGTTGTTGATGTTCCTTCACAGCATGTAGTGTGTCTTGTCCACTTTTTTCGTCAAAATCCACTAAAACTAATGCTTTGCCCTTGGTTGCAAGCAATTTTGCAGTCTCTCTTCCTATACCACTTCCCGCACCTGTAATAATGACTACTTGTTGCTCCATATTGATATATGCTCCTCTCTCACAAACTATGATATAGATTTTAATTTCATTAACTTAAAGCCTTCATAATTGTTTTGAGCCACCTCATTACAATGTTTTGTGTAATAATCAAATCCTCCTAGATAAATTAAAAAACTTCGAGGTTTGCCCTCAATATTAGCTCCCGTATACCAAGAATCACCTTTGACGTAGAGTGTTGCATTAGCAACCTCTCGGCAATGTTTGCTCCAAGCTTCCTCTGCTTCTCTAGTTGGTTCCACAAGGTCAATGTCATGCTCACGCAAGTATTGTATGCACTCGGTAATCCATTCGACATGCTGCTCAATAGCTATTGGCATATTCACGAGGACAGAAGGGCTTTCTGGTCCCGTAATCATAAATAAATTAGGAAAACCTGCTGTTGTGAGTCCAAGATAGGTTTGAACCGCTGCCCCATCCTCCCATTTCTCCTTTAATGACACGCCATTCCTTCCTTGGATATCAATCTTAAATAAAGGTCCTGTCATGCCATCATAGCCTGTCGCAAAAATGATGATATCTAAATCAAAATGGTTATCCGCCGTTTGAATACCTTCTCCTGTTATTTTTTGAATGGGTGATTCTTTGACATCAACCAGTAAAACATTCTCTCTATTATAGGTTTCAAAATAATCGCTATCTAAAACCTGTCTTTTCGTGCCATACATATACTTTGGACATAATTTCTCTGCTACCACAGGGTCTTTCACAATCTGTCGTATTTTGGAGCGAATAAATTCTGCCGCTTTTTCATTGGATTGTTCATTCGTTAACAAGTCATGATAAGTAGCTGAGAAGGCAAAGCCACCCTGTGCCCATGCTTTCTCAAAAACCGCCTGTCTCCTATCATCCCGTTCTTCCATTGCAGATTGCTGATTTTGTGCAAAAGGTGTACCTGAAACAGAATTTCTCATGGAATGCTTTATCGCTTCGAAATTTTGCTTGGTTTCTTTGATAAAGTCCTCATCATATGCATGGTTTCGAGCGGGAATCGTATATTGCGGTGTGCGTTGAAACACCGTTAGCTGCTCTGCTTCTTTTGCAATGACAGGTATTGCTTGAATACCACTGGAGCCTGTCCCGATAATTCCCACACGCTTCCCCGTAAAATCAATCTTTTCATGTGTCCAATGCCCCGTGTGATACCATTTTCCGTTAAACTGTTGTAATCCTTGGATGTTCGGAACATTTGCAGCAGACAGACAGCCGATTCCTGTAATAAAATATTTTGTTAAAATGCACTGTCCATCGTTTAAATGAATTATCCATTTATGTCGTTCTTCATCAAAATGAGCCGCAGTGACTCTTGTGTCAAATTGAATATCTGTTCGCAATTGAAAGCGATCTGCTACGTAATTTAAATAGCGTAATATTTCCGCTTGTTCCGGAAATCTAGATGTCCAAGTCCATTCTTCATATAATTCCTTTGAAAACGTGTAGTTATAATAGATGCTTTCAATATCACATCTAGCACCAGGATAACGATTCCAATACCAAACACCACCTACACCATCTCCAGCCTCGTATACAATGGTCGAAAAGCCTTTACTCCTCAACTGATGTAGCATATACAGACCTGCAAACCCAGCACCTAGAACAACTGCATCCACCTCTTTAATTGTTTGACTACTCATCTGCCGCTCCCCCTCACACCAAAATAGGAAAATATGGATTTACTTAACTTAAATACTACAACTTACAGAAAATATTGAAAATTCCTTATTTTAAGCGTAGTATATACTTAAAAAAGGGGATAGGTCATGTCCAATCTTTATACCATTCAAAAACGTTTCGACACCGTACAAAGCTATGTCAACCATGAAGAGTTGTTGATACACATTTTGCAGGTATATTTAGATTCTTTTCCTATCAAGGATGCCTATTTATTAAGGTATTCTCCAATAGGCTTTGTCGCTGAAGGAATCATTTTCTTGAATGAATCGGGTGGTAGTCATATCGGTGAAATTCGTGAGGAGATTCGCAGCTTCCCTATTATTTATGCTGCTATTGAAGATAAGAAGGCTAAATTTTGTACAGGAATGGACTATTTAAAAAATATCAGTATTAAATATTCTATTCCCTCGCAAAATAATTCTTTTTTAATTGTTCCTATTTTTATAGGGCAATATGTTTTTGGTTATATTTGTAGTACTCAATTGGAAGAGGAAATCGATGTAAATGAAAAGCTATTAGATGATATGACGACCTTTGGACATATGATTGGACAGCTTATCATGCAAGCTAGAAATAGTAAAAAAGAGGGTTTTCTTAGCAAACGTGAGCTCGAGGTAATGAGACAGGTAGCGCAGGGAGATAGTACAAAGGAAATAGCAGATGTTATGAATTTAAGTGAATTAACCATTACACAATATGTAAAATCGGCTATCAAAAAATTGCGTGCCAAAAATCGTTCCCATGCCATTAGCATTCTTTATCAAGAGGGAATTATTCTATAAAAAATTTGGGGAGCATGCCACTCCCCTTTGTTAAAATCCACAATTGTCTTCGCTTTAGCAACTTTATTACTCCCAGTAGGCCCTCATTAAATCTATTGACCATGCTGGCTGTTTAACATCCTTTTTAGGTAAAAATTCTTTCATCACAGGCTTTATATCTAGTATAGGTGTGCCATCTATGGCGTCTAGCCCTTGAACGATTAATGCTCTAGGTTTGACCTCTAACAACGCAACGATTGTACTTCCTAATTTATTGGGTCTATTCTTACCCCTTTGCGCGAAAATGCCCACTTCGGGATAATCTTGATTATTTCTAGGATGTCTAGCCTCATATTGGATTTGATCGTCTGTAACTTTATCAAAATAAAAAATAATTTCTAGATGAGAAAAATCTTCTATTCCTTTTAAGGATGCCTCCTGGATATGAGCAGCAAGTTCTATGGTTGAAACAACCTCTCCCCAATGATCATCTTTTATCATTTGCCGATTGTTACGAACTGTAGCGATTGATCGAACGGTATATTGCATACCTTTTATCCCCCATCTTTTCGAATGTCTACTATACGGTCTTTAATGCCAGTATATACTAAATAGACAGAAAAAAAGATGATTAACGATGTTAATCACCTGATGTGCCATAATCCTTGATGGATACATTCACTTCACATGTAATCGGAACCTCACTAAATGTTTGATCCCATTCTTTTTTTATTTTTTGCCATACTCTCGGATAGTTGATTCTGAGTTTATTGCCAAACCCTGAAACATCTGTTTGAAATTCATGTTGCGTTTTTTCTAAAACTTTCATCACCAATCGCTCAATCTCTTTTTCAAATACTTTCTCTGCTTTTTTCAAAAATTGATTGTCAAATGCTTTATCTGATAGAACCCAATGTTCAGCAATTCTTCCCTCTGATTGAATTTTTATCGTAAAGGAGATTTGATCTCCTTTCACATGTGGAATAATTTTACTTTTAGTTGAAATAATTTCATATACAATGGGTGCACCTGACTCCTCATCAAACCCTTTGACTAGGCCACCTTTCGCATCCCCTGACATCCAAGCAATTCCTTCTATGTCACTCTCATTTACAAACCCTCGTAACTTTTTGGTTTTCCCTTCAATGATAGCAGCGCCTGCAAATTTTACTTCTCCATTTTCCGCTATCACATTTTGCAATAAAAAGCTGGAATCTGAATATAGCTTCCCTTCTAGCTTTGCAACGGTCATCGGTGGTAAAATCTTAGTCGTCCTTTCATGCCCCTCCATCATTTCTACTAATTGAAAGGCTGGAATTTTCGTTGGTTCATTCGTTTCAAGTGCCTGACTTGCCTGATTTTGAGCAATAAGGAGAAGGCCACTAGGTCGTATTTCTAATTCTCTTAGAAAAAAATCTAGTGTTTGTTGCAGGTTGACGGTGCTGGCTAATTCTTCTCCAATGATAATCACTTTGGAATGTTCAGCAAAGGAATGTTTATCAACCTTTAAAAGCATATTTCGTAAAGTTGGTAAAACCGCATCACCTGTCTCAGAAACATTTTTATACGCTTTTTCTGGCAATGCTCCCTCTCTTGTTCCAGAAACCGTTGTCTCTGACGTAACAAATTGATTGGTAATCGTTAACAGCTCCCTATTTGCATATCTAGCATCTTGTTGCTCCTCAGAAGATACATCACCCGTTTCTAAATCCAATGATGTACCTACAATGAGACCTAAATCCTCAATCTCTTTACTACTCCAGCATCCAGTAAGAAAGAAGGGTACAGTCATTACTAGAAGGTATTGGCTATATCGATGTTTTCGCTTCATGCTTTCTTTCCTTTCCATTTCGATATAAGGAGTAAAATGATAGGTACGGCACCAAATAAAATCAATGCAGCATGACCAATCTTATCGCCAAATGTAAAAAGATCATTAATATTTTTTGGCGTCATCGCAATAATGTAGATAATTGGCAACAATCCGTATAAGAAAGGATGCATACTTTTTTTAAAAAGTTGGGCTAATCCTAAAGCAGCTGCATAATAAGTAATCGTAAAGGTAGCAAATATTTGCATAATCCAAATTACAAGAAGAAACGACTCAAAGCGTTCAAAAATTAATCCTGGAATTTCAAAACTTCGCATCAATTCAATCGTTGGCCATGTCCTTGTCATAACCCCTTCAATGGAGAGAGCACCGATGACCATCACAACCGTGATGACATAAAAAAGCAGAGGAATGGTGATGCCCACCAGCACAACCTTTACAGCTTTTGATCTATCTGATGGGTACATAAATGCCACGAGGAGCAACATAATTTCAGGTCCTAAAAAGGCTAGTGTCGCTGTTTTGATCCCCTTTAACATCGGTACAACGCCCAAGCCTAATACTGGTCTAAGATTATCGATTTCAAAAATCCCTAAGCTTAAAAAGGCCACAAGTAAAAAAATAACAAAGGTAATAGGAAAAATGATTTCAAATAGACGAGCGATTGTATTGATACCACCACTTATTAAGTAAAGCCCAACCCATAAAAAAGGAAGAATAATGGCCCATGTAGGGGTACCCTCTAATAAGAAGAGGGAGGTTACTTCAGCCATTATGCGAACCTCAAATGCAGAAATGGTAAAAAAGTAGACTATTACACACGTACTTAAGAACCAGCCTAACCACTTCCCTAGGATGTCTTGATTATATTGATAAAATGTTTTATCAGGGTATTGTTGGCTTAGCTTGACAATGATTACCCCTGCAATCATCGCAACGATTCCGCCTAAAAATACACTAATCCAAACATCCGGGGTCTTTACTTTTTCTACAGAGGCACGAGGTAAGGTAAGAATTCCAGTGGCAAGAATATAGTTAATAATAATAACAACTGCTTGTGAGGTCGTTATTTTATCTTTCAAACTGCTGTTCATGACTGTTTTTCTCCTTTCCTCTTATTCCCCTTTGCGGACAGAATCTTTTGGCTTTAACAATCTAGGACGATGTTTCATCATCCTGAACGGCATACGAACCATAAAGTCTTTCCAATCACCTGCTCGATACGGAACAGTAGGACTTAGATACGATACACCGAAGCTCTTTAGCTTCACTAAATGACTGCAAAGGAATAAGAAAAACAGGATGATGCCATATAGTCCAAATAAAGCTGCAGAAAACATGGCGACAAAACGCAGCATTCGTAGCGTGATTCCAGCATTGTATTGAGGGATAGCAAAAGAAGAAATCGCTGTTAGTGCAACAACAATGACCATAATCGGACTAACAATTCCTGCCTGTACTGCTGCTTCTCCAATGACAAGCCCTCCCACAATCCCCATTGTCGGACCGATTGGCTTCGGCAAGCGAAGTCCCGCTTCTCTTAATATTTCAATGGCAACCTCCATAATGAGGGCTTCAATTAATGCTGGGAACGGTACTCCCTGCCTTGTCGCCATCATAGACAAGGCTAGTTTAGTGGGAATTAATCCCTGATGAAATGATACAAAAGCAATGTACAGAGATGGTCCAAATAAGGAGATACCGGCAGCAAAGTAGCGAAGCAAGCGAATAAGTGAGCTTGACAACCAACGTTCATAATAATCTTCTGGTGATTGCAGTAACATATTAAACGTGACTGGCACAATTAGCGCAAATGGCGTTCCATCTAATAAAATTGCCACTCGTCCCTCCAGTAAAGCGGCAACAACACGATCAGGACGCTCGGTACTCTGTACTTGCGTAAACGGACTAAGATAATTATCCTCAATTAATTGCTCAATATATCCTGATTCAGCTACATCATCCAAATGGATTGTTTCAATTCGTTTTCTCACCTCTTTGACGAGATTAGGCTCCACAATCTCATCTATATAGGCTATAACCAACTCTTTTTTTGTACGCTCGCCCACTTCCATCTCAATTATGGATAAATTTCGATTTTCTCCATGTTGTCTTAATAAAGAAGTGTTCACACTTAATTTTTCCGTGAAGCCCACTCTTGGTCCACGTACCAATGCCTCAGAAACGGGCTCTTCAAGATTTCGAGTCTTTCCATGTGCAGTACCAATAATAAATACATTCTGTATCCCATCCACAATTAATACAGTGGATCCCGTTAATACTTTCCCAACAGCTTTCATAACTTTCGTTTCCTCTAGCAGATCACTCACTGGTAGGATTTCATTTACAATCAATTGCTGTAGCTCATAACCTCTTATCAAAGTGGATCTTTCTGAAAGTCCATTCATTAATGATTTCAAAATATGTTTGTCAATCAACTCTTTATCGCATAAACCTTTAAGAAAAACGATGGCTGCACGATTATCCGTATTCCCAATTTGAAATTCTCTAAAATGGATATCCCAATTATGACCAAGCTCTTTCTTCATTTGTAAAAAATCTTCACTGTAATCACCTGTAAATTGCTCTAACTTTTTTTGAACAGGTATTTGTATTGTCTCACTTTGTTCACTATTTTCTTTCATATCAATTTTGCCATTGCTCTTATTAACAAATAAAAAAACATGAAACAATTTATAAATTAAATATGGAATAAAAAATGCTAAAAAGCCTTGTAAAAAAACTTGCCAATGCGGCATGTAGGAAATTACCTTTTCCCACATATTGATCACCCTCTTTAGTACACTTGTACAGAGTATATCTACATGTTTTTATCATTATCTAAGCAACCGTATTTTAAACTTCTAATCCTCAACATTCTTTCATAACAAGATACTAATATTTGCTGGACATAAAAAAATCCAGCCTCATATTGAGTACTGGTACTTATAAAAGCAATCTTTAGGTTATGGTATACTAGCTACTATGAAAAATTAGAAGGTGAAATTTATGCTAGAAGTCAGTGAAAGTAAATTAGCACAATATAGTCTGCATTTTTTGAGCGAGACGCTTATTTTAGGAGAAGAAGTTTTTACACAACCTGAAGTTATGTTAGAAGCAGCCTTTACGCAGCTTGCTTTTAATAAAATCGATATGGAACAGCAATATGAATTTTTCCATGAAAGCAATATTGCACTCAATGAAGTTTTTACGTATTCCAAAGCCATTTTCGAACAGGAAAGTAATTTCCTCGAACAATCACAAAATATAGCCAAGCACTTACATAGTGTGTCACAGCACCCAAACATCAAAAGCGGAGAACTGTTTATTGGCCTATTTGAAAATTGTTTACTATTGAATGAGGCTAAAAAGGTTATCGCCATTGTCAAAATTGATGAAAAAGAAATGTTTTTAGATGTAAAAAATGAACACAATCAAATGATTGTTAATGGCGTGGATGGCATTAACGTCAAGAAAATTAATAATATGGCTATTATTATTGATATGGGACCAGATCAATTTCCTGCCGTGTATATCAAAACAAAACGGAAAGAAGATATTGTTTATTGGCAAGAACGATTTTTAAAAATACAAGCAGCAGATGCGCATTATTATAAAACCAATTTAGCACTAACAGAATGCAAAAAAATTATTTTAAAGGAAGAAAATTATACAAGCACAGAAAAGCTTGGGCTTTTGAATAAAACACTGGATTACTTTAGAAATGAAGAGGAATTTCAGGTAAATCATTATATCGAAACCGTTTTTGAGCAAGCGGACACTACCCAAAAAGATGTCATTATTAACTCGGTCAAACCCTATGAGACGGTCATTTCTGATAGTGCTTTAGAAAAGGCTGAAAAGAAATACAAACGTAAAATTAAACTCGATTCCAATATTGAAATCCAAGTAAATATTCAGCATATCGACCAAATAGATGAATTAATTGAAGTAGGCTATGATGAGGCAACGAATCGCAAATTCTATAAAATCTATTTTCAGGATGAACAGTAGAAAAGGTACTTCCTATTTTTATCAACGAATTTAAAAATAAGTAAATGATTTCCGTTCCAGGCTATATGCTTGCCATTGACGCCTCGCTTTCGTACAGAGTAAAGCTTCTTGTGAGAAACTCATTAAGCTTCACAGGGAAGCACTTGGTCGGAACGGAAAACAACTTCTCTTTGCACAATCATCTTTTGCTTAAAACACTAAAATTCATCTATTACTTTATCCTCTTCTTGTTAAGGCACCATCCCCCTTAAATAACAGGCAAGCTGAAGCTTTAGGACATCTTCAGCATTTTGAAAAGAGATGGTTAGCTTTTCTTCGATTTTTCTCAAACGCTGATACAACGTATTGACATGAATGTGTAGTTGTTTAGCTGTCTCCCCTACAGAGCCGTTTTGCTTAATATATACCAGCAAAGTTTCTTCCAGCAGCTGATGTTTTGTTTTTTCATTGCGCAATGGTTGGAACACTTCATTCACAAAACTCAGTAGTTCCTCCTGTGTTTGATGAATAAAGAGTCGATTCACCCCAATCTCCTGATAATGCATGATGCCCCAGCGTTGACGGGTGATCAAAAACGACAGTGCTTTATCCGCTTCATGATAACTTTTCGCTATATGGTCCATGCCCAGATACAATGAACCGATTCCAATTTTCAACTTATTGCTTTTTACTTTTTCCCAGTTCGCTTGCAATTGCTTTACAAGTTGCAGCACTTCATTACCGATTCGTTTAAATTGACAAAGAATCGTTATTTTATGACCAAAGCCAAATACTATTGGTGCATGCTCTTGAAAATGTTTTTTAATTTCCCCAATTAATAGATGAACTTGCCTATCCATCACTTGACTATCCATACTCGATGATAATTGAATTAAAACGACAGCATAATAGGTATTTGACTCAAGTCCGAGCTCTTCACCCTTTTTCATAAGCTGTCCAGGATCCTTACACATTAAAAAATCATGAAATAGATTATGTGTTTTTTTATAAAACGCATCCACAATTGTTTGTTTCCGTATCATTTCTAGAGCAATAACGGAGCTAGCTTGCTCGATAATTAATTTATGAATCGATTCTAGCTCCTGTTCACTTACTTCGATAAGTAGAAAGCCAAGGATTTGACCTACACCAACAATCGGTTGAATATAGTAATCCACCCATTCATTCTCGATTTCAATTGTATAAAATGCTGGAGATTCTTTTAAATGAATGGAAGATCGTAATATGTCTACATCATCATTGTCTATCCAATGACGTGGACTTGCATAAATGGAGTCATCCATTAAATCTCTAATGACGAGTCGCAAATTCAGCATATGTCTTATTTCATTGACAATGACTTGCATACCAGCATTTTGCAAAGAAAGCTTCATAAAAGTATGGTGAATTTGATCTCGTTGCAGTAGTAATTCATTTTGAAGCTTCAAATGCTGAAACAGTTTTGAATTCGTCAATGCAATAGATACCTGATCAGAAAAACTTTCTAAAAGCTGTTTATCTTCTGTTGTTAGCAATGCATGTTCCCCATTTTGATAAATAATGACCACACATAGTGTTTGCTCCTCAACCACAATCGGAACAGCAATAACCGATTGTAAATGCTCAAACGTATAGGCATTTAATAAATGACGTAGATTCTCTTCTGTTACAGATGAAGAAGCTTTTAGCACGTCTGTATACGAAGTCAAAATCATGGACTGGTTTTCTTTAAAGGTCTTTCCAATAATCCCTTCTCCGACCTTCATGCGCATATTTTTAATGTCCTCACCAGGTCCCCCTGCCCATGCTTTTGGTACAAGTGCTGCTTCGCTTTCCTCATACATCCACAGTACCCCAAAATCTGCAGCCGGTATAACAGATAGCGCATTCTCTAAAATCGTGGTCAGTAGAATATGAATATCGTTTAAAACGGAAATTTCCCGTATACTTTCCATCATTTTCTCCCGAATAAATTGTTCTTTCTCCAGCATTAATTCTAAGTAATATGCATGAAGTACTGTTTCGATAATTTGTTGCTCCGTTGCTAATAGCACTCTATTAATCCGAATGACCAAACGTCCCCTTTCATGGAATTCGAAGAAATAATCATGAAAACCTGCCACTTTCTTGTCATAAGAAGGTGGCAGATGATTTTCTACCCCTTGAGAAAGCACCAGAGAAAAACGATCCTCATTAATATTTTTCCATACTTGAAATTGTGTTAACTTGCAAAAATCAAAGAGGAATTGTTGTAGTCTATCTACTATCGTCATGCTGAAATACCTCACTTTATATGGATAAACATCTACATTTATTAGATTTATTATATGAAAACACACATTGTTAGAAAAGTCTAAATTTTTTATACTTTGCAATATAAACAAATCCACTATTGCTAGGAGGAAAAAACAATGACAACAACTGCTAAAAATGCTAGATATCTTGTAATTGCTATGTTGTTTCTAGGGTGGTCATTAGGGAACTTTGATCGTTTCATTATTAACTTCGCCATTCTCGATATTTCAAAGGAATTACAATTGACTGAATCATTAACGGGCATTGTTTTAAGTAGCTTTTTTGCTGGTTATGCCTTAATGCAAATTCCAGGTGGCTGGTTAGCTGATCGATTTGGCTATCGAAAGGTGCTCATATCAACGATCTTAGTTTGGTCCATCTTCACTGTCTTAACGGGTGCTGCCTGGTCGTTTCTATCAATCATTGTAATTCGATTCCTATTCGGTGTAGGTGAAGGAAGCTATTTCCCAGCTGCCTCTAAGGGCATTGCCAATTGGTTCCCGGTTGATGAACGTAGTAAAGCCATGTCTATTATGTTAACATCTGGCTCAATTATGGGCGTTGTGGCACCGATTGTAGGAACATACCTAATGCTAGCACTTGGTTGGCGAGATATTTTCTACATTGTAGGCGCACTAGGTATTGTTGTTGCACTTAGTTTCTTCTTCTTAGTGAAGGAAAAAAATACACCTGCGACAGAGCAAGTAAAGGCACAAACTTCAAAAGCTCCATTAAGAGACGTCTTAAAGACACCAATGATTTGGAAGCTGTTTATTGCCTATTTCAGTATTTATGCAGTGAACTGGGGCTTAACATCTTGGATGCCAACGTATTTATCTAAAGTAAAAGGGTTAGAATTGACTGCTGTTGGTATCTATTCAGCTATTCCTCCATTTATTGGAATCTTCGCTATGCTTTGTAGCGGTTATGTGCTAGATAAAATGCCTCAAGGACGAGATAAGCTGGTCGCTGGCATTTTTGCCATTATTGCAGGTATAGGGCTATTATTCATGGCGAATGCACCAAGCATGCTCATATTTACGGTATGTCAAAGTGTCGTGACGGTCATGCTGTCCTTTAATATTATTTTAATAACATCTGTTCCACTGAAAATTTTACCAGAGGCAGTAGTAGGAACAGCAAATGGCTTTATTAATACAGGCGCTCAATTCGCAGGGGTACTTACACCAATGCTGATTGGTTTTTTAGTGGAAGCTTTTGGTGGTTCTTATAGTGCTGCATTCACAATGCTGATTGGCTTTACAATTGTGTGTGCTGTGTCATTATTTATGATCCGCCCGAATAAAAATACGGTTGTGTTGAATTCCCCTTCTATAAATGAAATCATCGACTAAGGAGTGATAGTTTATGAGTTTAACAGACAAAATTGCACACTATATTGATCAAAAAAGCGGGCTATATAAAAATGTAAGCGATCGCATTTGGGACTATGCGGAAACAAGATTTGATGAGGTTCGCTCAGCCGATTTATTATGTAAAACGTTAGAGAATGAAGGGTTTCAAGTCGAAAGAGGCGTTACAAATCTTGAAACAGGCTTCATTGCAACCTTTGGAAATGGAAAGCCAGTGATCGCTATACTTGGTGAATATGATGCACTTGCAGAGTTAAGTCAACAGGCAGGGAGCGCGAACTATGAGCCAATCATCCAAAATGGCAATGGTCATGGCTGTGGTCATAACCTATTAGGTGTCGGGGCACTTGCAGGAGCCATTGCTACAAAACAGTACTTGGAGGACCATAACTTAGCCGGAACTGTAAAATATTTTGGCTGCCCTGCCGAAGAAAGTGGCTACGGCAAATCCTTTTTGGCTAGAGATGGGTATTTTAAAGATGTAGATGTTGCCTTTTCTTGGCATCCTGGCACAGTCAATGCCATTATGCATGCTAGAGCCAATGCGGTTATTAACGCTACATTTAAATTTAAAGGACGCAGTTCACACGCTGCTGCCACCCCTCATTTAGGAAGAAGTGCATTAGACGCAGTAGAGTTAATGAATGTTGGAGTAAATTATTTACGAGAACATATCGTAGATGAAGCAAGAATCCACTATGCCGTGACCAATACAGGTGGACTTGCGCCAAATGTTGTACAAGCTGAGGCTGAAGTGACTTACTTGATTCGCGCACCAAAACCAAATCAAGTAAAAGACTTATATCAACGTGTCCTCAATTGTGCAAAGGGTGCTGCTTTAATGACCGAAACAACGGTAGAAGAGCAAATTGTGGGATCTTGCCATAATTTAATTCCTAACAAAACATTGGAGAAGGTTATGCATCAGCATATGGAGGACTTAGGTAGCGCTAAAATCACAGAAGATGATATTCATTTTGCTAAGGAAATCTATCATACACTCTCCGACGAAGAAAAGAATGTAGCAGCTTTACAGGTTGGTAAAGAAGCGGCGCAAATTCTCATTGACAAGCCTATTGTTGATTTTCTTGCCCCTCTTCCAGAAGAACCATTTTTCATGGGTGGCTCAACCGATGTGGCGGATGTCAGCTGGAATGTTCCAACTGCCCAATGCACGACAGCCACATGGGCATTCGGAACACCATTCCATACATGGCAGGCTGTCGCACAAGGAAAATCAGCCTATGCTCATGAGGCAACACTGCTTGCTGGCAAGGCGATTGCTTGTACAGCGATCTCAGCTCTGGAAAATCCGTCATTAATCGAAGACGCAAAGGCCGAGTTAGTGGAGCGTCTTGATGGTGAAACGTATGAAGCCCTAATTCCTCAAGACTTAGTGCCCCCTAAAGCAATTCAAGCAACAGCTGTTATCATGGCATAACTGCCAATAAGACTTTCTATTGTTTGATAGAAAGTCTTATTCATGTTGTTGAAAAAAGATAATGTCAACGGCAGAAAAAGCAACTTGGCAAGGTGAGGGGTTGATTTCCGTTCCGCCAGCATCCTTTCCAGGGGGCGTCCGATGAGCCGCTTCACTCACTTCCGTTCGCTCCAGGGTCTCCTCTGTGACGCTAAATCCCCTTGGAGTGACGCTGGCTCCACTCCAATCAACCATTCTGCAAAGTGTCTTTACTTTTTTCATAGTAGCGATCAAATCGCCCATTATCTGTATTCTTAGCGGGGATAAGCTCTTATTTTCAGTGTGGAGAAGGATGCGTGACAACACCCTTCCATAAAGAGTAGTGAGCACCTTCACTTTATTTGAAAACCTTTGCTAAAAAGTTAGTGGGTTGAAGTGGAAGGCTACTTGACTCCCGTGGGATAGCGAGACAGGCGAGCCCCTGCACGGAGCGGGAGCGGAGGAAGCGGCTCGGCGCTCGCCCACAGGAAAGCAAGTAGCCTGCAACGGAAATCCATTTCTACCTTTCAATTGACTGTTTTGTTTTTCAACACTAAGAATAAGACTTTCTATTGTTTGATAGAAAGTCTTATTTTTATAGGCACTCTATTCACTTAAATTTTGTGCAGGGTCTTTCCGATCAACAAAATATTTGTAAAGGAATAAGCCTGTAACCATTAAGTATGCATAGACAAACTGCATCAGTTCAGGTTGAGCAATTCCTACTGTAGGTGCATGAATAATTCCAAAGAAGGATAGTATTGCGGCAATAAAGGCAAATATTGCAGCACGTAATGGCTTACCTAATATAGCAAAAATGGTGATTGAGCCCCAAATTAAACTACTAAGTGGTGCACCATTACCTAAATGAATTAGTCCATTATAATAGACGCCTTTCCCTAGCAGTGTATCTATACCGACAGAAGCCGCTGATGTTCCTGCAGCTGAAAAAATATTATTAGCCATTGTTAAGGCCCAGTTGGCAATCCAAGGGAATAATGTAATGAAAATAACAGGTACTTCTAAACTTGGTGTTTCGCGGACTACTTGGTTCGCTGTCACAATTCCTACATAAACAAGAATTGGTACAATGGCTACCACTGGTATTATCGCTAGTAGTAATTCTCCAACTCCAAACAAGCAAATAATGAGCATTGTAAAGCCTGAGGCAATTGTATAACCGATGCCAGCTCCCATTGCCTTCCATCCAGCATGTCCAATGTAGACTGTAACAGGAAATGGATTTCCAGAAAAAGCGCCAATGCTTGAAGCCACGCCATTCACTAACATCACATTGCGCGTATTATAGGGGTCCCCTGCCGCATGAGCACTTTCGATGTTTTCTAAATCAAAAATATAGTTTGCTAAACCTAAAGGAATGGCAGATGCTAAATAGGGTAAAGCATAGGGAATTGCTTGGAATAACCCGACAATATGTACCTCTGGCGGATTAAAGCCTAAATTTGAAAGGGCTGCTGTAATTGCCTCAGGACTCTGTAAACCAAACACCCACGCAAGAGCAGTCCCAGAAGCAAGCAGTAAAAACCCTGTTGGAATTTTCTTAAAGATCGGTGATTTCCCAAACCAGTTGATAAAAATAATCACTAATACAACAAATGCCACAATAGGTGTTTCAAATGACTGTAGCATGGGGTTCATAGCTAGCAATAATAAACCTAGTCCCGATAAACAGGACAACAGCACTGTTCTAGGAATTAGTTTACGCAGTAAGTCTCCTAGAAACGACCCAACAACCAAAATCATTGCTTCAAAGAAACACCAAACTAAGCCAATTTGAATAGCAAGATTAGCATCTTCAGTTTCTCTAAAGACGGGAATCAATACTAAAAACGTAACTGTAAAAATAGATGGAGCACTCGGCCCAGATGGTAAAGCCGTGACATCGGTTCTCCCCGTTTTCTTAGCCAGCTGCTGCGCAAACCAAGTGTAGGCAATGCTCGCAAGGAAAATGGCCAGGCCAAATGCAGGGACAACCCTTCCATAAACAAGATCATCTGGAAAACCTACAACAAATAAAAGTAGTGAAGCCATCGTCAACAAATTCGTTAAATTGTTAGCTAATAAACCAAAATATCCTGCCCAATCGCCTCGTTTCCAAAGCATTTCTTTAAATGACACTTGATTCATGTTTATCTCCCCTTTACTCGTGTATTGAGTAATTCAAATAAACCTATTTCCACTTTTAGCAAAAAAGGATGAATGTGCACATCTAGTAAACGCATTGTACTTCTTCATTTCATAGAAAGCGCTTTCTTGTCACTATTGTAAATTTTTCATTATATACCGTCATTAGCTATATAAACCAAAATAAGTTCCCCTCTGTTGTGCATTATGTACTGTAAATAATGACTATTTTCAACGAAATCGGGTAATAAAAAATGAAATACATGTAATCTATACTTTCTCGGAAAACAATCTTTTTAAAAATTTTTAAAAAAATTAAAACTTTTTCAATTGGTAAAACGTCTAATAATTGGTAACAGAAGTTAACCTAAAGGAGAATTGATAAATATGAAAAAACCTGCTAAAAAAACATGGATATTGGCTTCAGCACTAACACTTGGGATGGCCGTATTAACACCGCTTCAAGCTGGTGCAACATCTGTTGATACAACCAATAATGTAACGATTCAAATAGAACAAAAAATAACAGGTACCATTAAATATTTTGATGGTAGTAGCATTACCCTTAAAGGAACAGATGGAAAAAACTACTTCATTGGTTTGTATAAGTTCTCTGATAAGCAAATTGAGCAATTAAAGCTAAGGGAGGGGCAGGAAATTTCAGTTGAGGGTAGTATTTTGAAAGATTACTCAGACTTCTTTACCTTTGAAGTATATAAAAAAAGCTTACCTAAAGAAGTCACAAAAGAAGAATTAGTCCAACTAGAAAAGCTCTTTTCTGACATAAAAAAGGCTGAAAAAGAAGAGAATTATGAGGAAATGGAACGAATCTATGAGGCGATGGATAACATCACAAGACCTTATGAATTAGCAAATTGGCAACCTGAGCCATTTGAAGAATTTATCAATGAAGCGGCATTCGCTGAAAAAAATATCGTTATCAAAGCGCAAGATAAAGAACAGCTAAAAACACTTTATAGTAACTGGATTAAGTATGTAAAAGAAAATAAAACGGATGAGGCATCAGAAAACATTGATAAAATTTTCACTATTCTTGAACCTTATTACCAAGAATTATATCCTCCATTAACTTTTGAAGAGTACATGGCAGATATGAACGTCGATTTAACAAAAGAGGAACTTGCAAAACTTAAAACCCTCTATGAAGAGGCACAAAAAGCTGAAAAAGATAAAGACGATGAGTTGGCCATGAAGAAATGGGATCAATTCTATGAAATACTTCGCCCACACTTTAAGCCTGTTCCCTTCGAGGAATATATGACAGATATCGAATTCAGCATTAGTAATGCGGATTACGCAAAATTAAAACAACACTATGAAGAAGCAGTTGCCCTTGAACAAAAGGGTGAAGATGAAAAAGCTGGCGAGCAATGGGAAGCCTTCTACAAAATTTTAGACCCTTACTACGAAGCTAATAGAGAAATTCTCATCTCAGCATCTAAATTAACATTTAACGGGCAAGATTTACTTCCAGAGCCAGAACAAACTAAATAAAATTTCAAGGGCCCTCCTATTGGTTTAGGAGTGGCCCTTTTTGAAGTGACAATTTTGTCATGTTATCCGTGAAATAGTCATGTTAATCGATGGTTTACCCTAGAGAAATATTAATACTGGGGAGCGGAACTAGCTCTTTCCGCTCTAATGTTTTTTCATCTATAATTCTTATAGTGGGTGTGATGACTAGCGTTCGAATAGAAGGATCAGGTATAAAAACCTCAATATAGCCCTTTACTCGCCCTGAATCGCTTTTGATGGTTGTTGTTCCTACATTTTCATATATATTTCCAAGATTATCTTGTATGTCCACCATTAAAAATTCTGTATCCCAATCTAGATTGCCCTCAAAATAAAGAGTGGTTATATATTTTCCCGCTGTTATTTGATTACATAATAACTGGTATTGTTCATTACCAAATGGTATATTTACTTTTTTCGAATAGGCTCCGGTTGGTGTAAGTTCTAGTTGAAAGTTCCATAATCCTTCCACAAGGGTCGTATTCTCGATACCCTTAAAATCTTTAGGACGCCATTGAACATTTATCGTTTCATCAATCACTTTGTCTGAAATTCTCGCCGTAAACATACCAATCCAAGTATCATCATTCTTTTTAATGATTTGATGACTACGTACGTCTAAGTTGTTTCCGTTGACTTCTAAATCACCACTCCAAAATAGCGGGGGTTCATTTATCGGTTCTTCGTGCTTCACTTCATAACTAACCGATACAATCGTTCCATCGAAAAAAGCCTCAGCTAATTCAATGGAAGTGCCGTTACTTTCGTCTATTTGATTAATGATTGTTGCATAATCACTAAATACTTGTAATTGAGGATTATCATTGCTTTTTAATAGCTGCTGTACAATCGGTAAACGATTAGCCACGGCTGGTAGCCAAATGACACTACTAGTAAAAATGAATGTCAACATGGCGACCACACTAACCCATTTCCATTTTTTAAGTGCATCCTTCTTGCTTGAAGTTGATCGTAAAACACTTTTTTCAATATTACTCTTTTCCCAATCAGATAATTCAACTGCTTCAATCTCTTCAACATCTAATTTGATAAAGTCCTTTTCGTTCATTTAGATACCTCCCAGCTCTTCTGTTAACTTTAACTTCCCTCGATATAAACGATTTTCAACCGCTGATTTAGTTAGACCAAATATCTCTGCGATTTCTCTGTTCGAATATCCTAAGTAGTATTTCAAAAGAAAAATTTCCTGATCGTTTTTATTTAAATTTAAAATACTGATAAATAGCTGCTCTTTTTGTACTCTTCGTTCTACGATGCTTTCTGGAAGGTCCTTGTTATTTGAAATTGATGGGAGTAACTCGACTGTTTTTGGTTTATTTTGAAGGCTTCGGTATGTATCAATCGCTTTATATTTTGCAATAACACCAATCCATTTTTTAAAATCAATCTCATCACCAGTAAATTGCATACTCTTTTGCCAAATGGTTAGAAATACATCGTTGATACATTCTTCAATAGCTGTATGGTTAGGCTGTAACACTTTTAACACAATGGCTTTAACATACCCTCCATATCTGTTAATCACTTCTCTTAAAGCTTGTTCATCCTTTTTTTGTAGCTGATTAATTAATGAATACACGAAGTTAGAAAACCTCCTTTCTTCTCTACAAGTAATAACGAGCAAATGAAAGAAAACTCTCACTTTATTTTTAATTAAAAATATAAATGATTCCTTTCCACAGCGCCATGTAGTTAAAAATAGAAACGGAATAACATGAATTTTACTGTTTTAAACCTGTTCCACCGTTATTCATAAAAAAATTATTATCAAATCCTAATAAAAGCTACTGACAATAACGATGAGTGGATTGGCAATGACGTTCCCATTTCTCAATGATAGGCTAAACAAGAAGGCCACAATCATGGATTACAACTAATCTTCATGCTGTAACAAGCATCGTTGAGTTTTATTCATATCAAGTGTTTAGTGATACTCCTCATTCGCTCATGATCCTTTTTAAAATTACCGAAATACGATTCATTAGACGAATACCCTTTTCCCTTTCAACGGCATTCATACAATAAACTGAAGAAAGGAGAGATCTTGATGGGATACTTTGGAAACATGGGTAATTTCAATTGTTGTTATGGAGGCTATGGTAATGACTATAGCGGAGGTTATAGCATGAGTTGTGGTATGGACTATGGCGGCAAGAATAATAGTTCAACATTCGTTTTAATCGTTGTACTATTCATACTTCTCATTATTGTAGGCGCAGCATTCGTGCAAAAAGAATATTAATATTTTTTGATAGTACGTGAAAAAACATGAAAAAGGGATAATCTTCATTATTGGCAGCTAACAATAATGTCGATACATCCACACATTCAATAGCAAAAAGGGTCACTCCCAGCCTAGTGACCCTTTTTAAACCTGTATACCCTTCATCTTGTTCAATTTTAAATTCTCCATCTACCACATCTTCGGTTTTACAAAACGCTAGTGAAAATATAATAACCCAACACTTTCACTTCAAATTACGCCCCATTTTCGCTTTTGCTCCATAAAGTTCTTAAAATGAAACCAACTAAAACGTTGAATCGTATATTTATCAGAACTATTTTTGAAAAGGAGTAAAGTACTATGAAGGAATGGTGGCAAGGAAGGAAAAACAAAAAGAGAAGTGTTAAGAAAAGGAATGATCAATACTCATTATTTGATTTATTTCTTGACGTACTTGGTTGGATACCAGAATTGCTTTTCCTCCCATTTAGAATCATTTATTGGTTGTTTAGAGGGATTGGAAGATTTATTGGAGAAGGTTTTAATTAAAAAACTGCTCAAAAGGATATCATTTAATTTTTTTGTACCAATACGATTGAGGCAAGGGCAAGTTTTGTTGAGCATTCTACAAAAAGATTCTCTTTCAAGAATTGATTGTAAAATTTATCTTATTATACAAAAGGGATAAAGTCATTTACTTGAGGCCCTGACCCTATCCCTATTTCACTTAGATCATTTAAAATACGATTAAATTACATAATTACTTAACTTACCTATATTCTCTACTTCAACAGATACAATGTCACCTGACTTCATTGGGCAACTCCCAGATGGCGATCCTGTAGCCAAAACATCTCCTGGTTCTAAAGTCATAACTTGTGAAATCCAGCTAACAAGATAAGGGATAGAGAATGACATCTGACTAGTATTCCCTTCTTGAACAACTTTGCCATTCAAGGTTGTAACAATTCGTAAATTCGTAGGATCAATACCTTTTACAATCCACGGACCTAATGGACCAAACGTGTCGAAACCTTTAGCACGTGTAAATTGAGGATCAGTTTTTGTAAGATCTCTCGCTGTTACATCGTTGAAAATGGTACAGCCAAAAATATAATCCATTGCTTCTTCTTCTTTTATATTCTTTCCACGTTTCCCAATAATGAGAGCCAATTCTCCTTCCATTTCAACCTGTTTAGTTAATTTACTGGATGGAAGAATAATTTCGCCCTCATTTGGTATCAATGAAGATGTTGGTTTTAAAAATAGAAATGGTTCCTTAAGAAAAGGCTTACCTCCAGTTTCTTTTGCATGTTCAGCATATGTCCAGCCAAAGTTAATGATTTTTGAGGGTATTACAGGTTCCAAAATTTTAACATCTTTATACTTAAATTTTAAACCATCAAATTTCAATTCATCATTTATTAATTCAGTAAAATTACTAGTCAATTGTAAAACTTCTCCCCCTTCAACAATTCCATAATATATTTGATCGTCAGGATTCAGATAGCGAACAATTTTCTGCATTTTTGGTTGTACTTGTTTTATCATATAAACCTACTCTTTCTATAGTTAATGCTACTTATAACTTTTTTAGTCTTACTTGATTATTCAATGCTTATTCATTAAAGAAGCCCCTGAAATTCCAGGTTTAGTCATCTCAAAAGGATTTAAAATTAATTCCATCTCCTCTTCAGTTAATACACCCCTTTTTAAGCATAGCTCCCGTACGGATTGTTCATTCAAAATTGCCTCTCTTGCAATATTTGCTGCTACTTCATATCCAATATGTGGGTTTACAGCTGTAATAATGCCTACACTTTTTTCAACGTACTCTTTTAACCGTGTTTCATTTGCTTCAATTCCTTTTAAACAATGTTCTGTAAAAACATGAAATGCATTATTCATTATACTGATTGACTGTAATAAATTAAATACTAGAATAGGCTCCATAACATTTAATTCAAGCTGACCCGCTTCTGAAGCTAGACAAATAGTATGATCATTCCCGATTACTTGAAAAGCTACTTGATTAATCATTTCAGGCATTACTGGATTAACCTTTCCAGGCATAATAGATGAGCCAGGTTGACGTGCAGGTAAGATAAGTTCAGCTAATCCTGTACGAGGACCAGACGCCATTAATCGGATATCATTCGCTATCTTAGACATATTAATCATACAAATTTTTAATGTAGCTGAAACCTCTGTATAAGCATCGGTATTCTGAGTAGCATCAACAAGATGATCTGCGCCCTGCAATGGTAACCCACTCATATGTGCAAGGTTACTTACAACATTTTCAATGTAATCAGGATCTGCATTTAATCCTGTTCCTACAGCAGTTGCTCCCATATTTACCTCATATAAATTTTGTCTTGATTGTTTAATTCGTTTAATATCTCGGTCTATTACTCGACTATATGCTTCAAACTCTTGACCAAGTCTGATAGGGACAGCATCTTGTAAATGGGTACGTCCCATTTTTATTATATGGTCAAACTTATTGGATTTTTGTTTAAATATACTATGCATACTGGTCATAGTTTTTAATAGTCGATTTAATAAATTAAGTGTTGCAATATGGATAGCAGTAGGAAATACATCATTTGTTGATTGCGACATATTTACATGACTATTTGGACTTAGCGTTCTATATGACCCTTTTTCATACTCAAGCAATTCCAATGCACGGTTAGCAATAATTTCGTTTATATTCATATTCATGGATGTGCCTGCTCCACCTTGGATAGGATCCACAATGAACTGCTCATGCCAATCCCCTTCTATGATTTCATCTGCAGCCTGAACAATTGCTTTGCCAAGTTTTTGATTTAAACGTTTCACGCTCATATTAGCAAGAGCTGCAGCCTTTTTCACTATTGCTAAAGCTTTAATAAGGTCTTCATGAACCCTATATCCTGTTATTGGGAAGTTCTCCACAGCACGTAATGTCTGTATTCCATAATAAGCGTGCTTAGGAATTTCTTTTGACCCTAAAAAGTCATTCTCAGTTCGTACAGCTCGTTTTTCTTTTGGGTTTATCATGATGGTTCCTCCTTATTTAAAAATCAACTAACTTCATTACGCGATACCCATTGATTAGATTAGTTAAAGTTCAGTTTAGATTATTATAATTTTCTTTTAATCTCTTGAACTATAGAAGAAACCTATCATGTTATAGAAGTATTAAATTGGAATTAAATATAAAAAGAAACACTAAACCAAATAATTTTTGTGTGTTTAGTGTCGTTTGAACATATAATTTATTTAGATAAATGGAATCAATACTAATATTTATTTTCAGAATGGGCTTTCTTTCTTAAACCAGATGCCTTATTAATTATGGACTTCGCTAAAATTTCTGTTGGATCAATAACACGAATGCTTTGGGTTGACTTCAGCACCAGAGGAATCTCTGTACAACCTGCTATTATAGCTTCTGCCCCTCTAGTGATTAAATTATTTGCTACTTTCGAAAGATATAAGAGACCTTTCTCTAAATCCCCTCCTTTTATAGCATATATTCCTTCCATCACATCTTTTTGCATTTTCATATGAGGTTCAAAGACTTCAACCTCATAAGTTTTGCAGCTATGTTGATATAGTTTAGTATTGATTGTTCCATCAGTAGCTAATAAACCTACTTTTTTAATACTATTGTCTTGTAAATAGCTAGCTGTCTCTAAAGGCATATGTAGAATCGGGATATTGACAGAGTCTTTTATTGATTGAAAGTAAAAGTGTGCTGTATTGCATGCAATGGCAAGAAAATCTGCTCCCGCACTTTCTAATCGTTGCGCTGATTGAATAATGAATGGGGTAGGGTCTGTACCGTTACCTAAAATGGCAGTTGTTCGATCAGGTATTTGAGAATAATTGTCCACGATAATATGAAGATGATCCTGATCCTTCTTTGCTGGTGTATAAAGAATAATTTTATTCATTAAATCTACAGTTGCTAATGGGCCCATTCCACCAATAATTCCAACTACTTTTTTCATTTTCTTCATCTCTTTTTCATATATTTTTAAAACTTTACTTTATTATAATTTTTAAGCTAGGTGTTGAATTATAAAAACATTCTATACACTAATAGAAACTATAAATGGATTATTATTAATGAAAGTGCTATCTATATGCTTCATAATTTATTTTCTAGTAAGAGATATGGCACAAAAAAACCAGGATTAACAAATAAATTGTTATTCCTGGAGTAATAATTATATAGCCTTATTTTCTATTGTTTGAATATGTGAATTTTGTTTTCCTCGAACCCAAGCAATGATAATGGCTGCTATTAACGTAAATCCTAAATATCCAGTAATAGGATATAGCGTTCCTACAAGCTTTGTAAAACCAACAAAGCTTGCAGCAAAACCTGCTAGTCCAATTATCGGAACAAACACTTTAAATTTAAGGCTAGAAGGTTTTACAATTCGAACGGAGAATCCATAAAGCATACCTACAGCCGTGTTAAAAATCATTGCCAAAAGAACAATAGTCATGCCCACACCAATTATAGGTGATATTTCATTTGCAAGATAAAGCATTGGAATATCCAAACTTCCAACATCATTAATTCTAGTGAACATACCAACGTTAATTAAAATCAGCATTAACCCTAGACCTAAGCCCCCCAGAATACCGCCAAACCCTGCAACTTTGTCGTCTTTTGTTGTCCCTCCCATAACAGCCAGCATAGCAACTCCGCTAGTAATATTGAATGATACATATAATAAACCAGATATAAACCAGTTCGATGTTGAAGATTTTTGCATTTGAGCTATTTTATCAAGCTCTGTAAAGCTTGTATCCATTGTAAACAAAGCATACGCAGCAATGATTAATACAAAAGCAATAAGTACAGGCGTAATACTGCCGATAATATTTATTACCTTTTCAACATTAAATAAGCAAGTCGTAATTGTTAATGCCACCATGAATAAACTTCCGACAGCACTCGGGATTCCAAATTGTTGTTGGAATGTAGATCCCGCTCCAGCGAACATAATGACAGCTACGCCGAATAAGAAAAAAGTAATAATTATGTCCACGGCTATTCCTAAGTATCTTCCACAAATACTATAGACAACCTCTTTATGAGAATGTGTTTGTAACCTACTTCCTATTTGTGTAATATTCATTCCTAAAAATGCGAATAGTAGTGTCGCCACTATTACTCCGAAAAAACTAAGCCATCCGAAACTAGTGAAAAATTGCAAAACTTCTAACCCGGAAGCAAATCCTGCACCAACAATTGTACCAATATACGCTCCTGCAATTTGAATACTCTTTCTCATAAAAAAACCTCCATTTTATTTTGAATATTAAGATAATTAAATCAAGAAAATTCTTCTGAAATAGTTATGATGTCCCCCTTTAAATATCTAAAAGCTTTGGACTTCTATCATCTGATAACACTTAAATTTCTAATTTCTAATCTAGTCACCTCCTTTAAAGTAAAAAGTAGGGCTCATACGGTATTGCAGCCCCTTTCATTTTTTTATTCAATAAGTTCAACAAAACGACATCAAAGAGCCTCTCGGTTTAAACATGTCATCTTCATTTGAACATTCAAATGAAGAGATAAAATCATGTATAATAATTGAATTTTTCTTAAAGTTTCATTCATTATAAAATCCCCTCAGCAAGTTGAGTTATAGAAGTAAGTTATATGGTTATAGAAGATATCAATCGGAATTATATGGAACAATGAAATGCACATCAGAACAATAAAAAAACACTAAACCAACAAATTTTGATGGTTTAGTGCTGTTCAAACATTTTATCCTTTAAGAAATCCATAAACACAGATTCAGCCTTACCTTTTAAATGAATAAAATCAATACTAATATTTGTTTTCACAGGTGGCGTCATTTCAACTTGAAAAAGCTCTTCATTTTCCAATTCCTTTTTTACACAATGCTCAGGTAGAAAGCAGATGCCTCCTCCTTGGAGTACAAGTTTTTTTGCAGTTTCCATATTATCTACTTCTAAATATATATTTGGATTTAGATTATTATTTAAGAATAGTCGATGTATGGCAAGCCATTCTATAGAACCATAATCAAAAAAAATAAGTGGTTGTTTACTAACATCTTCAACTGTTACACTTTCTTCTTTTAAAAATAGATGATTTTTAGGAACAAAAAGACGAATTGGATCATTATAAAGACGAATAGATTCTACTTGAGGATGATTTTCCGTTCGCACAATACCAAAATCCACCTCTTTATTTATGACCTTGTTTAAAATGTCTTTAGAATGTCCTGTTAAAATCTTAATTCGGACATTCTCAAATTTTGAAATAAAGGCAGGCAAGATATCTGGAAGAACATTATTCGAAATTGATAAAGCACTTCCAATTACTAAATCATAAGGGATATTTACTTGCTGTAAGCCGTACTTCGCCTCCTTATACGATTGGAGTATTTTTTGTGCGTGTAAAAGAAAGTATTCGCCTTTATCAGTTAAAGAAATTTTATTTCCATTTCGATGAAAAAGTTTTAAATTAATATCTCGTTCAAGAGACTGAATTCGTGCAGTTATAGATGGTTGAGTTAAATAAAGAGCTTCAGCTGCTTTATTGAAACTACCTAGCTGACATACGTAGATGAATGCCTCAATATTCTCTATATTCATTTGAATAACCTCTTATCTTCCTATATATATATAGAAAGGAGAAAACAATCTTCCTAGAATCATTGCCTTCTCCTTTTCAGCCCCATTATATTTTCTTATTTACTGTTCGAATAGCCTTTATTTTCCCATTCTACGTTTTCCTTTTTTTCCTCATTTACCATTAACTTAAATACATCAGGTCTTGCATAATGCCCAACCACATCAAAATCAAATTGACTGTAGGCTATATCGCGTAAATCAAGATCAGCAATTAAAATGTCTTCCTTGCCGAATACAGGTTCCTTCACATAATCCCCTAATGGACCAACAATCGCACTCCCGCCCATACACATTTCATCTGGAAAAGTTTCTAACTCGTCATAACAGGCTAAGTCTGTAGGGTACATATCTTTTGTGAAATATTGATTGCATGATAAAACAAAGCATCTTCCTTCCAAAGCAATATGACGAATCGATAGCTGCCATGTATCCTTTGCATCTGCTGTAGGGGCAATATATAATTGAACACCCTTTGCATACATCGCTGCTCGAGCTAATGGCATGTAATTTTCCCAACAAATTAAAGCGCCTATTTTGCCATAGGGTGTATCAAATACAGGAAGTGTGCTTCCATCGCCTTCTCCCCAGATTAATCGTTCGGCGCCAGTAGGTTTTAATTTTCTATGTTTCCCAAGTAAAGTCCCATCTGGTCCGAAAAATAATACGGTGCAAAATACGGTGCCTCCACTTGATTCATTATCTCTTTCAATTACTCCAATAATGAGATATACACCTGCATCCCGTGCAGCTTCTCCTAATCTATCCGTTGTTTCACTTGGAACTAGAATTGAATTTTCCCAATAACGTAGCCAGTCTTTTCGCCCTTCAGGAGCACGACTTCCTACTTTTGTGCCGAAAGAGAATCCCCTTGGATAACCAGGGATAAAAGCTTCCGGGAATACAACAATTTTCGCTCCCTTTTCACCTGCTTGCATAGTTAATGAGACTGCCTTCTCAGTCGATGCTTCACTATCCATAAATATAGATGCTGCTTGGATCACCGCTACTCGTACATTGTTCTCTTTTTTAGTCATTTTATTTTCCTCCCATTAATATAAGAATATTCAGTCTTTTAAATTTACTATTGAAATTATGCTCCTTATATCAACATAGTAAACTGTCAAACTCTATTTACTCCATATGCTTTTTCAAAGAAGTCCTATCTAAGAATGAGTGCTCTTTAATTTATCTTATCCTTTCTTAAAGTACTTTTTTGAATAACCTAAGTTGGTCTTATTCACTCTTATATAGAAAGCGACTCAGGTGTATACAATTGCATTTTAATTTTACATTTGCCCTACTATTTAGTAAAATACATAATCATCATACAAACTATTCTAAAAAAGAATATTAAGAGAGTGATAATACATGCAAATTCAACTAAAAGACTTAGATATTTTTGTGAAAGTAGCTGAACACAACAGCTTCACAAAAGCATCAGAGGTATTATTTATTGCGCAGCCCTCATTAAGTAAATCTGTTCAAAAATTAGAAAAAGAACTAAATGTAACCTTATTTGATAGATCCAATAGAAAATTACGTCTCACTGAGGTTGGAATGATTGTTTATGAGAAAAGTAAAGCTATCCTTTCAACTTTAGAAAGTATCTCTACTTCCATTGCTGATTTATCGGAATTAGTAACTGGAAATTTAAAAGTGGGTGTATCCCATATAGTTGGAACTTTATTCTTTCCCAAAGTAGCCCAAGTATATGTAAATAATTTCCCAGGAGTAACATTAGAGATATTTGAGGAAGGTGGACTCGTAATTGAAAAACATATCGAAAGGGGACTGGTGGATATAGGATTTGTCGTATTGACAAAGAAGAACGAACATTTAAAACATACTTCAATCTACAATGATGAATTTGTATTATGTGTTTCGTCTAAACATCCTTTATCAAATTTAAAGATTGTATCATTAGTCGATCTAATAGATGAAAATTTTATTTTCTTTTCTAAGAAATGGGCATTACATGAACTGGTTATCAATGCATGTAAGGATGTAGGCTTTATTCCTAAAGTTGCGTTTGAAAGTGAGCAATGGGATTTGATCATCGAATTAGTTTCTGCCCAGTTAGGGATTACACTAATTCCCAAAATCTTAGCTAGTAAATTGAATGATGTTGATATTGTATCCATCCCACTCACTAACCCTACGATTGAATGGAATATTGGAGTCGTTACTAATGGGAAATCATATCAAACCTTCGCGTTAAAAGCGTTTCTTAAAATTGTTAATCAAGTATACAATGATATAGATTCAAGTTTTGAAGATTAATTTAGATTTTATAACAGTATTTTAAGATGCTAGAGTGTTTGTCGATCAAACCCTCTTTTTATCTGAATGTGCCTAAAAGATAAAGAACCACTCTCTTAAATGAAAATGGTTCTTTCAACGCCTCATCGTACTTACTTTAAAAAAGCTTTTTCTCTAGTTTTCCGCTTCATAATTCTAGATGTATTCAACACAACTTTTGTATAAAAAGTATATATTAGTGGTTCATATTATTTACTAAGTCTTTATTATATGCAACCCACTTTTCCATTTCTCTCTCCACAGCTCGGTTTTGCCACTCAAACCAAATACCTATACATTCACTGCAGTGACTATCGACACCCTTTTTTTCATGCGTATCTTTACATGTAAACACAGTCCTTTTACGACAACTGTAACAGTAAATGACAATATCCTTATAAAATTCCATCACAATCAACTCCTACAATTTACACCTATTTCTTTCCTTTTTTCATATAAATTATTCTTTAAAAAGAAATAAGTAAAGATGAAGGGTACTCTAATGGTTATTCTTGCCTCTCCTTAATAAAAGCGATTCAACCCCTTACTATTAAAGGATTTGAATCGCTTTTGCAGTTAGTCCAACTTTTCAATTTGAACCTCGATATGTCCCGAGGAGGAATATAAATTCTCGATATTTTCTCAAAATAACGTTAAAAAAGCTATCCAAGGTAATGGTAAGATATCATATACACGCTGATATCTTACACATTTCCTTGAACTGCCAAAGTAAATTGCTTAAATTATTTAGATTCTACATTCTCATCATGAGAGTAATTATATTGAGAAGGATCAACTGGCGTATAACCTGTTGGCGTATAGAATCTCAATAAGTCACCATTTACGACTCTATCAGATAACGCCAATTTATGATCTACTTCATTTTTAATCGTTTTCGCTTCCTCTAATTGACTCTCGTCTAATGGTAAGCCTGTTTTATTATCATAAAATTTTTCATTAATTGAATAAATCGTAGGACTGACAAAATCGCCATTTCTAAATGGTACAACTTCATCATGCTCTTCTGATAATAAATCTGAACCAAATTGAACAAATTGTTGTGAATCAATCCCTAGTAAATGTAATAGCGTAGGGAGTAAGTCTGTTTGACCACCATAGCTATGGTTAGTACCACCTTGTATGCCTGGAACATGTATAAATAATGGTACACGTTGTAAATTAGCACTTTCATATGGTGTAATTTCTTTTCCAACGACTTGTTCCATCGCTTTATTATGATTATCGGAAATACCGTAATGGTCACCATAAAGAACAATCATCGAATGATCATATAAACCTGATTCTTTTAATTGTTGGAAGACCTGTTGGATTGCTTCGTCTGCATAACGAGCTGTTTGGAAATAATTATCAACGCTTGCATCTCCCGTATTAGCTTTATCAATTGTCACTAAGTCTTGATTCATTTTATATGGATAGTGATTCCCTACCGTAATTAATTTTGTATAAAAAGGTTGTGGTAAGGAGCTTAAAAGACTTTGAGATTGTTCAAAGAATGGTTTATCTAACAAACCATATTCAGCCATGTCCTCTGAAGTACCTGTGTTATAGTAACTAGCATCAAAGAATTTGTCGAATCCAAATGATTTATAAATCACATTTCTGTTCCAGAAGCTTCCGTTATTACCATGGAATACAGCCGATGTATAACCATAATCTTTTAAAATACTCGGTGCTGCCTGATACGTATTTTGTGCTTTTGTAATATAAGCAGATCCTTGTGGTAATCCAAATAAAGAGTTTTCAAGCATAAATTCTGCATCAGACGTTTTACCTTGACCTGTTTGATGGAAGAAATTATCAAAATACAATGTATTCTTATCTTTTGCTAATGAATTTAAAAATGGTGTTACTTCTTCACCGTTTAATTTATAGTCGATTAAAAAGTTTTGGAATGATTCTAAATGTAAATAGATAACGTTCATTCCCTTTGCTGCACCAAAATATTGCGTATTCGGTTTGGCATAGTTTGATTTTGTATAGTTAATGACTTCTGTAATATCATTGCTGTCCGCCAAAGCTCTCTGAGAAGAAGCTTTCATCGTTTCAACTGAATCATAAATCGTATAGTTATACATTCCTAGATATTTCACAATATAGTTTCTATCAAAACCACGTGTTAAAAGTTGAGGACGATTAGATTCAGCTAGTCCTAAATTAAGGACTGATATCGCTAATGCAAAGGCAATGATTGCCATTCCTTTTTTATAGCCAAAACGCTTCGTATCTTTTTGGATTTTTTTAGAGAATCGTAGATAAAACATAACAAATACATCCACAAAGAATAAGATATCATAAGGTTTTAGTAAAGAAAGAACACTGCCGCCTAAATCCCCAAAGTTCTGCGTTTGGGAAAGTGTAGGTAATGTAATGAAATCACTAAAGAATCGGTAATAAACAATATTGGCATATAAAACAATGGACATCAAAGTGTAAACTACAACGAGTGATGTGTATTTTCTTTTTCCTTTAAATATAAATGAAAATCCTAGAAATAGCATTGCTGAGCCTAGTGGATTTATTAGTAAAAGGAATTGTTGAATGATTCCTTCTACACCTAAGTCAAATTGTGATAATTGAGAGATGTATGTTTTAATCCATAACATTAATACTGCTACTATATAAATTCCTAAAAAGTTGTGTAATAGGTTACCTTTTTTATTTACTAGATTTTTCATTATTGCACCTACCTTTTACTGATTAAATTAAAATCTAGATGTATATGAACTTAAATGATAAGGTCTGTATTGCACTTTAATAAATGTTACGTTACAATAGCTTTTTTCGCGACCAATGTATAGTACTCCCCATTTAAACTTCTGTCAAGTTGTTAGCTATTCTTCATATAAATAATTCTAATTAACCTAAATATTGTCCAAAAAATACCCAGTAAACATTAGTTTTTAACTAAAATTTACTGGGTATTACAAGCCATAATAGAGGTGGTTTGTTCTTTAAATGTCTGTATGAAATCTGCCTCGTAATTTCTCTTATTTGGGCATCAAAAAATCTTCCATATCAAATGAATTGGAAGATATTCTGATACGCTATTCACTTTAGGCTAAAAACAATGGATTCTATGACATCGTTTTCTAGCATTTATACATTTCTTCTATTTAGATGTTTCTATATTTATTTGAGCACCTACTGAATCTTTCAATGATGAAGAAAGACCTCGTCTGATTAAATTTGCAGAAACAGGTGCTCTCCCCATTTCCCTCGCCCAAATTGATAGTTGTCCTATATGGTGAATTTCATGTGCAATGGTATGACGAATGACTTCACCCCATGTATGCGTCTCCATACTACCATTTGCTAATGGAATATGAAGTATACGCTCTTCCATACTGTCCTCCCATTGATTTACAAAGCTTTCGACATCTAAATGAAATGCGGCTTGCAATTTACGAACCTTTTCCAAGCTATTATATTCATCAAAGCTCTCCTGAAAGTCTGTTTTCCCTTGTAATAGACGAATCCAACTCCATTCAACATCAATGATATGGAAAAGTGTGTGTAATATACTGCCCATTCCTCCAGTTCGGTTTTGCAAAAGTTCTTCTTCAGTCAACTCTTCACACCAACGAAACCAATCTTCCCGAACTAGCCAATTATATTTAAAAAATATTTGCAAAAAGCACCTCCATAGTTGTTGAAAAATATTATAACTCACTATTTCTTCATATAAAGTGAGGATCCCTTCTTTGCTCTTTTCAGATAACCAAATAAGCACTGCAAGTAACACAGGTATAGCAACATTTCTGAGGTCAAAGTCTAGTAATTACCACTTCTGGTTACTCTTATGAATTTTTCTATAAACATAATCTGCGTTATCTAAGTTTTTCCAGCTACTAATAAAATTTAGTATTAGCATAAAAATTCCAAATAAAATAAATGCCACCATATATTTACCTATGAAAAATAAAACAAACGTTGCAACCAAAAGTAATAGCATTAAAATTATTACGAGGATTTGTAATTTCCCCTTTTTCTTCTCATCCATCTGTTCAACCTCCAATCAAAGCGCCGATACTTTTCTAAAATGTTTTCTTTGGTTTATTTTACCATAATATATGTAAGCGCTCCATAATTAACCTTATTGAATTCATTTTTTTCTAAATAATCAATTATTTAATATAACATCCCAACATCAGAAATTTCCTATCTGATTTACCTTACATAATCTTGGGGTGATCTGAAATTTTAAGGATAAAATAGAAATAAACAAGGGATATTTTATAGGATAAGTTAAATAATATCTTTAGGAGGTGTCGACATGAAACGAAATAATAAAAATACAGAATTTGCAACAGACGAGCCAACAAAACAAGCATTTGCTAGTGGAGCAGACCCAAAAAAACCTAATGGGCGCAAAGAATATACGGAAGCCCCACGCCCACAACGTGAAGAAGACCTTATAATTGATGAGAAAAAAGGTAAGTCCACTTCATTATAAGATAAGACAATTTAGCGTTTTAACTATTTTGACCACTCTATTATGGGTGGTCTTTTTAATTATCTCCTCATCATGTATCACCATACAAAAAATTGAGACCACCCATAAGGTCCTACACCCCTAAAGTTAGAGTCAGAAATCTACTTTAAGGGGGTAGGACCTAACAGAGTGGTCTTTCATCTATCTATTAAATCCATACTATTTTATTAGCTCATATCATCGTCAATATATATATTAAGGTAAAAAAAGAAATTTATGTTTTTTAACCTAATTTTAACCTTTTATTGGTAATCTATATTTGTTTCAATATTAAAATTACTAGGAGGAATTATTATGACAGTAGCTGTAAAAAATTTTAGTAGTATTATGAACCAAATGAGAGATGCTTATACGGGAGAACAAACCAAAGAATTTTCTTTAGCAGAGTTCATTGGACTTCAAGCTCCTTCATTATCAGACACACCTGATGAATTGCACAAACTAACACAAGAATATCAAGAGAATGTTAATCATTTTTATGTACAAGAAGAAATAGACTTAAAAGAAAATGTTAAGCAATTAGAAAATGATAAAAACCAAACAGCTTTTTTTGAAAATATGCGTAAGAAAAAAGATGAAGCTTTAAAAAAGTCTGAAGACATGATCAATAAATACTACGATTCATTGATAGATTTTGGTGAAGAGCATCCAGCAGCCCAAACACTAATCCTTACTCTTGCTGATAAAGTCGGTGCCTTTATACAAGATATGATGAATAAAGTTTTAAATGTTTTTGTTAAAGTTGTGGAAACTGTAAAAAATGCAATAAGTGCTGCTATTAATTTCATCTCCTCTACTTTTAATTCAATTGTTAATACTACGAAAAATTTCTTTTCTAGTTTATTTTAAAAACATTCTTAGCAGGACTGTCTATGCTATGTATCATAAAGTATCATTTCAGCAGTACCTATGGTTTTCTAATAAAAAAGTAGTTATTTATTAGATTGCTTCTCTAAAGATAAAACAGGTGTGAAGGTGCTCCTCAGCACTTCACACCTGTTTATTCATTTTAATTCTTAATTATGCAATTCTCTATATTCTAATTCTAGCACCTCTTTTTATCTCGATAGCTCTGTATGATAGAGGAACAATAAATGCTCACCAATAATAAACTCGGGATTTTCCTTAATCCCTGAACATATGATATTTCTGGCTGACTCAAGCTTTAATAAAGCTAAATCAATTTCTACTTTCCACTCCCCATACTTTTTTGTCTTAAAAAATCCTCTATTCGAAATTTTGATTGGAAGATGATTTGGGAACTCCATAAATATTTGAGCAACGAAAAAAGGGATTCAATGCCCCGGACCGAAGCCCTGACCTAATCCCTAATTTTTCTCAAACCTTTATCCCTAAAGGCTTGAGACCTGTTTTATTGAGTCCCAGTAGGACATACTACATTAATGATATACCAATGGCTTACAAATTGTATGTTTACCTTGCTTTTTTAGACTACCCATCCCAGAGTGGTCTTTAACTACCTACACTTGTTCATTAGTTATTAATCAACTTTCAAGTAATGTATAGAATTTTTCAAAATTTGATTCGTATTCAGGGAATTTAACTTTTGCAAATTTAAAAGCTGTCGAAGTAAGAATAGCTCTTGTAGAAAGCATATTAAAATTCCCTTTATTGTCTACCCCTGAAAATCGAATAGGTTGAAGAATCTTCTCTCCGTCCTTTTTTACGATTTAAGACATACTTCGGCCACCCTATTACTTCATGCTGGTGAACATCCTAAAGTTATTCAATCGAGATTAGGCCATTCTAATATCACAACGACAATGAATACTTATGGGCACCTTTTACAAGAAACAGATCAACGGGCTAGTTCTCATTTTGATAAACTTTTCGATGAAAAAAAGTGATTTGGGCACCAGCAGGAGATTTATACATCAATGTATAAAAATAAAAAACCCTACAACCGTTGTGGCTGTAAGGCTTTGCTTGACGTCCCAGGAGGAAGTATCTAATACTCCCAAAACGTTGATATGTCTGACTTTATATAAACTATTGTGTAGAAAATGTGTAGAAAATAATTGTTATATGCATTATTAGTTAATAAGGTAATTCACTCAAAATGATGCCCTCGGAGGGCATAGTAAAAGTGCATAATATCAACGTTTTATAGGGTTATTGTGTAGCATTTGTGTTGCGACAATTAATCCTTGTTTTTTTTGCACTTAAATTACTTCTCTTACTCTACTAGGAATCGCACTCTTTATCAATAGGAAATTATCCATTTTGAAATAACAGATAATTGGCTTAATAGAGTATATACTTATTAATAGAAACTAGATAAGTTGTATGTTTTTTATATGTACATTTCTCCCATAATTTCCTACAATAGAATTATTGAGGGAGGATTTTAAACTATGAAAAAATTTTTTTATGTTGGTGTTTTATCAGCACTTTTACTAACTGCATGTGGAGAAGAAACTGCTCCTAAAGAGAATACTTCAACTACTGCACAAACTGATACGAATACTAAACAAGCTGATACAAATACTGAGGTGTTTAATTGGCAGGAGGAAATCTCAAAATTAGCTTCAAATTCTGATACTGCTGCTGATAAGTTTTATGCACTTGAAAAAATGCTAATGGAATATACTGCAACTGATTCAGAAGTTAAAGAATTTTCAACGTATATTGTTGACGACTATAAATCTGGTAACTACCTAAGTGAAATCGATAATCATGAACGTATGTTAACAAATATTTTTAAATCTTATTATGTTGAGAAAGATAGTGAAGGAGCAATAAAAGACTTCGCTTTTGATTACCTCCAAAACATGAAATATACATATCGTGGTGTCGATACTGTAGATAGTGAAGCTGTAAAATCTAATGAAGAACAAATGAATGAAGCTCTTAAACAAATTCAATAATTATCTCAAGCTACTCAAATCAAAGGAGTAGCTTTTTATGTGTACTATTTACAGGATTTTCTATAATATAAGATTACAAATATCTGTAAGGGGTGCATGACATGGATACAATCGCAGAAACTATTAAATTTGCTGGCTTTGGCAAGAAGAAAGCAATGGCAAAACAAATTCAAATGTTTGATGATCGTTTAACAGATCAAGGTGAAACACTACTCGCTGTTTGTGCATCTGTTAAAGGTACAAAACAGCTTTATGTAACTGACAAACGTATTTTATTACATGAAATCAAAGGCATTGTTTCAAACGATGAAAGAAGCATTCCTTTAGCTTCAATTAGCAGTATTAACATTTCTAATAAGCTTGTTTACTCTACTATTGAAATTGTATCTACTGGAAACAAAGCAATCATTGACGATGTGCCAGCACATATAGCACTTGAAATTAAGAGTGGGATTGAAAATCTAAAGGCAATGGCAAAAACATCTTCTGCTCCTGCAGGTAAAGTGGAAAAGGATATGTATGATGTCGCTGACGAGATCCGTGAATTAAAGGAACTATTAGAGGACGAATTAATAACTCAGGAAGAATTTGATGCGAAGAAAAAGCAGTTACTAGGGATTTAACATGAGATTTATAATAGGTGCATTTGGATTGGTATTCATTATTTTTGGAAGTCTATTAATGAATATAACAGTTGAAGATGCAATGGCTAAAAATATAACTTTAAGGATAGTTGGCGGTATCGTAATGCTTATTGGTATTCTTACTTTGAATAGGGCAATAAACAAAGGTAGAAATAAAAAATGACCAGGTACTCATATGATATGCTCCCTATTAGGTAGACAGATTAAAAAATAAAATCTGTTTATCTAAGGGGAGCAGTTCAATTAATTGAGTTCCTGGGCATTTTAAATAGATTATTTTACCTCATACAACTTTGTGGTTTTACTTTCGTTGTTATATACGAGTTTAAGACCTAACAAACCAGCAATCTCACGGACTTGCACGTAAGTCCTATTGTCTTTAATAATGGCAGGAATGGTTTTGCAATCATTGAATATAACTTTAGCTTCTGTAGTCTGTGCCACTGGTACTCCCTCCTTTTTTATGGTGTATCCAATATGTGCAGCTAACACTGTTGCTACAGCTTGGCAAATAGGCTCAAAGTGTTGGTCCATTAATTCAATATCTTTTTTACTGTTAACAAACCCGAATTCAATAAGTATGGCAGGTTCATAAGTTCTTACAAGCACACCTAAATCTGTACGTTTTTTAGCTCCTCGGTTCTTCAATCCACTAACACTACAAATGGCATCTACTATTTCTTTTGCTATAGCTACTTGGTCATAATATAGCACCTCAGCTCCAATGGCTTGATCTGTTACAGATCCACTAGCATTAAGATGGCCAGATACGATAAATCCATTTCGATCTGCATTATGATGAGCAATTAAATTATTGATATTTTGAATTTGATTCTTCGAAATTTTATCTTCGTAATAAGTCGCTGGTACACCATTCGCAATACAAATGTCGTAAATTCGTTTGATAAATTTACGAGCATATTGTACTTCATCAATTAAACTATTGGCACCCGTACCATCCCCATAATGCCCTACGTGGAATTCTATTTTTTGTGGCCTTGTCATTACTGCTCACCTTCTTTTTTAGCAGCCTTGAGCAAATCGAACGTTCCTGAAGCTGTTAGACCAGCCACAAAGCCAGCCATCAACATGACGTATGCTGGATACTCTGATAACGGCCAACAAACTATCCCAATAAAAATACCAATCACTACCGACGTGATTGGCATGTATTGTGTATTAATTTTAAATGTCTTTTTCAGTACCTCTGAAACGGCTAATACGATAGCCACCATCACCATTGCAATCATAAAAATGTTTGTTAAATCCATTATTCATCATCCTTTTCATTGTTTTTATGTTTGAGCGAGTGTTTTTCGATACGGTCCACTCGACCTTCTAATACGTTCAGCGATCGGTTCATACCTTCTAGTGCGATTGCTGTTCTTTCTTGTGATTCATTTGACCGTTCTAGATGGTCCATTAATTTGTTTTCTCGTTCTTCTGCTCGGTTCATTAGATTATCATTTTTGCTTATTAAATAGCGAAATGCCCCAAACGCTATAATTAAACAAGCTATCGCCCATACTGCTTGGCTTGTAGCAATTTCATTTACTGCAGCTACATCCATTCCATCACCAATCCTTTGCCCTATTCAATTAAAATTAAAAAGCTATGAGAAGCATCGAGATTCAGTAACATGTACTGTTGCCCGTCTCGATTGTTCTCATAGCGCATAATAAAAAGCACCCTCAGTTGAGAGTGCTTATAATTCAGAAATTCCGGTAACTTTTATACTGTAATAACCATATTGTCTCTTTAATTCTTTAATAATTAAATCAATCAATACACGCTCTTCCAAAGTACCATCTTCTAAATCTTCATAAGAGTAATCATCAAAATACATTATTTCGAAACCTTTTTCTATCGGAGAATTTATAGTAGCATTATAAATAAATTTTACCGATATATTCATTATCATCATCTCCCTTTTAATTACCAAATTCTACAAATGGTATGATTTTCCTTCTAATGATGAAAATAAAAAGACAAAAAAGTTTTTACTTAAGTATGGTCAGTTACTGAACAATATGGGACAAATGTTTATCATTATAGTAAAAGCACCCTCAATAGAGAGTGCAATAAAACTAATTAATACTAAATTAACTCACCATTATAGGCCTGAAATAACCGTGACAATTGTATCTGGGTACCCTGTAGCTTTAATAGTTATTATCCAAGTTCCATCTTGAAGGAACCTACGATTTAGAAACTCAAGTTGTCCGTTGGTAAATTTAGCCTCATTTGTGTAATCAAAGACATTAGATCCATACATATTATGAGTAAACGTGAAGCTCGTAAATGCAGCTCTCCAAGCCAAATCATCATTAAAACTAAATACAAAAGGTGTAGACCTTACTACCTGGTGGATACTAGAACTAGAACCTATAGTTAATGGAACCGCGTTTACATTTACGTTGCTATTCTCGTCTTATACCTTCTCTATATATCGGTTTTATAACGAGCCTTCACCGTACAGGCGACTTTCATCGCATACGGCGATCCGTCAGCAGTAGATCTTCAAAATTTATTTCCCCAATTCTAGTATATTCTATCAACATTAAATTTAGGTTAAATATTTTAGACAAAATGTTAATGTACCATGAGAAGCATTGAGATTAAGTAACATTGCCCATCTTGATTGGTCTCATAGCGCATAATAAAAGCACCCTCAGTTGAGAGTGCTTAGTTTATTGTCTGTAATGCCAACCTTTACGGATTTCAATTTGTTTTTGAATTGCTCCTACTTCCCTTTGCATTCCTGCCGCAATATAAGGAGAAATTCTTTCCATTTCCTCTCGATCAGAAATTACCTTTGCAACATTTTCAAAAAATGCTTTTTCTTCTTCTGAATACGTCATTCCACTTCTTTCTGTACTAACAGACATGTTATCCTCCCCTTTCACCTACTCTTTCGACAAAATGAAAGGATTCCCTTCTAAAAATGACAATAAAAATAACGCTAAGCTATGCTTGCGTTTCTCCTTCGTCTAGCTTCTTATAAACAACTTCACGTAAATTAGATAGATTAGGTACCTCCTCGCGCTTGTCAGGATTCGTTTTAACAAAATTGCACCAAATTCCGACTAAGCCACTGTTTTCATTAAACATCATTTTCACCTCCAGGTAGCGACATTGCAATTAATGTGGAAAGTTCCATAATAGCATTTTCTTGTCCTTCAAGACGTTGTTCTTGCATTGCCATATAAGATGACATTTCCATCATGCTACCAAGCAATAATTTATTTTCTTGCTCTAAACGAACAGCCTTTTCCTCTGCTGTTTCTTCAATCCCGAATTTTTTTATTCCACCAATAGTTCCGTCTGGATTACGTACTTTGTACTCAAATGGCATTTAGTCCACCGCCCCCGAAATAAGATGAATTTTATGATTGAACGATAAATCTGTACGTGATGGTGTGATTTTCAGAATAATGTTTTGCTTCTCTTCTGAAACTGTGTGTTCGAAAGTATCTTCTACAGTGCCACTATTTGTCGGTGCAGTATTAACTGGTGTGAGGGTGATGTATTGTTCCTGTTCTCCTGTCAAAGTCATTGACAACTCGACTTTTACTACCAAATCTGCGTCACGCTCAATAAATAATAAAACACCCTTTGCTGATCCTTTTGGTGGCTCAATTTTATAACGGGCTACGGATTGCAAAATAGGTGTTTTCACTGTGTTTTTATTAAGTTTTATCGTCTTACTAGTCTTTGCACCATAATTATCAACTACCTCAACAATAATTGTATTTTCGCCAACAACTAGCTGAGAAAGCGATATTTCGAACTCCCATGCCCCTCCTGAACCATCATAGATATCTACCGCATTACCTGTATTGATTCTATAAGACACTTTTACATTAGCGTTCGCGTCCGGATCGCCTGAAGTTCCACTGATTGTAAATTTATCTGTATCTATAATTCCACTAGGTATGATGGTGTCCACTGAAAGTAATGGTGCTCGGTTAGGTACAACATAAAATGTACGCTCTACAGTGGTAGATTGTCCACCTTCGCTATCAACTGCCCAAACTTTAAGTGAATGGGCTACTCCATCAGCTAAAACTCCTGTAATAGCGACCTCTCCGTCAAATAACTTGCTGCCTTTAAATATTAGTTGCTTTGACAGCGGGATTTGCATCTGGCTTAAATTTGTCGCTAATACCCGTTTGGGATTATCATCAATTTGATAATAAGCTGTAACTGACTGGTTAGGGTCAGTATCGTTTGTAGTGCCAGTAATATTCAAACTGTCATTTTCGTAAAGAGTTAAGTTATTTGATGGTGTACTTAATAAAACTGTCGGCAAAGCGTTTATGAGCATAGCATATAAGTTTAATTCTGTAGACCAGTTTGTTCTAACAGCTTTAAATGTCCCATACGATTTTCCTTTATCGAGTATTACTTCATCACCTGGTTTAAGAGTCAAGTTATCGCCTTGATAGTTTATCCGATATCTTATTTCATTCGAAATACTACCATATGCTTCATTCACAAGTTTATAAAAATATTTTTTGAAATCTAAATTTGTGATGATTTCTGTGCCACCACCACCTGCACGATACTGTTTTACAAATGCATTATTGACATCATTGCCACTAACATCTATAACTTGGTTGTCAGCACTGTTATCAACAGTTTTTACATACATAGATTTGACTTTAGCCCAAGCCAATTAAACCACCTCCACTAACTGAACATCATAAGTCTGCCAATCACCGACACCCATTTCAGCGTTGGTAATATCAATATTTACATTACTGCGAGCCACTTTAGCGCCCTTTTTGAACCCAAATGCAAGAGCCTGTACAGTGATAGTCTTAGCACTCGTATCGATTGCTGTAATTAATACATCTTCATTATTTACATCATCAAAAATAGTGACTTGTGTGAATGGTATAAAACCATCAACACTAGCCACTTTTAAGGTAGTTGTCCCAGCCGTAATAGCCTCAATAATGTCTGTCAAAGCTTTGTCTAATTTGATTTTATTTGTGCTGCCATCTAAAGGATCAGCAAAGGTTCCTGAATTACCAGGTACACGTCCATCCAGCTCTAGTTGAATTTGTAAACGTCTAATTAACGTTTTTAATTCATCAATCCCTTTGTGAGCGTATAAAATTCCTTCATCCATGTAATTCAACAAGGACGCTTTAATGCGTGTACCATCTGATAATGTTTCATATTTTGTATGGCCAGTAAGAGGATCAATTTCAATTTCTCCATTACTATCACGCTTTGGAATCAATTTCCCATCCGAACCAACTTTAAAAATAATGTCTTTCCAACGAATTAAAGAATAACTGTCGTTTATCATAGATTAGTCACCCCTTTTAGATTTATTGCCCATTCAAACACAACTACCAATCCGTTAGGGTTTGGTGAAATCTGCGATTCATAATTATCTAATTCAATGCCCTGAGCATCTATTAATATTGCTTTTGTAACTGCACCATGGCCATCTAAATACACATAAGCTTTAATAGTGTCATTTACTACTTCTATTGAATGTATTTCCTTTTCTACAGCAAGACCGTCTATTGTAATGATCGCTTTGTGCATCATTTTCTTTAAAAATTCAATTGTTCGGTCAACCACTATACGATTTACCATAATCCCACCTCATTTGCATAAATAGCACCACATACAGGTAACGGCACTTCGCCACTATATTTCTTCGACTCAATTTCTACTGTTGAAGAATGTCCTTTACCTGGCAACCCTTCACAATAAACCGCACCGCATATTGGTAATGGCATAGCGTAGTTATAATGCACAGTAGACAACTCAATAACAAAAGACATCAAACGAGCTTCTAATTGCATAGGCAAATGAGCCGGCTTAATGTCTTCTACTATTTCATAAAACGTACTAATATTTTTTATTTCTTTACTGCCATCAGGACGAAAACTAAAAATGATACGGCCATCAAAAGCAACTTCTACCACTGTCTGTAATATAGAAGAAGCAATTGCTTCAAGTATCGCTCTATCGATTTTACTATCAGCTTGCCAACGTGCTTTAATTACTGCTCTGCGTTGCTCATAATCTGCATTAGCTGCAGGTATTATTTTTAGTTCTTTTTCATAGATGGCAAGGCCCCATGTAGCTGTATCAATAAACATTTGATTTCTTACATCGAGTAGTGTTTCATCGATCTTGTTAAATTGTTTTTGTTCTGCATCAATTATATTTTGAAAGACTTTACTTTTACGCAAGTACAACGGTAAATAACTAATCAATAGTTACACCACCTAAAATTGCAATTTCTTCATCTGTTACTGGAATATTAGAGGTAGATCCATTCACGATTAGATTTTCATAATCAATAATGCCCTCGCTTTCTAATATTTCGTATCCAATACGACCATAAGAAATAACGCCTTGTTCAAAGGCAATTTCTTTTAAGTATCTTGTGATGCTTTTGCCTACATTCTCGGATACCACCTCTTTAGTGTATCCCTGTGCCAAAGTAGCTGTGAATGAAATATCAATAGCTTTAGTTGTTGCGCTCACCACTGTACAAAATGCGCCCAGGGATGATTGTCCATCACCTAACCCTCTACCACCTGGATCGATGTGTTCCTGAACCATTTCTATTAATTCTTGTGTTGCTGGCTGCATATTCGCATCAACAATTATTACTTTCACTGTGTTAGGGCCATCCCAAAGAGGAAACACTCTCGCATCACCCACACCGACTACTTCCTTTGCCCAATTTCGATAATGATACTTGTTGTTTGACGTTGCAGGTGTAAGGATTCTTTCGTAATATCGCTTTAATAAATCCTCGTCTGATTCTGCATCATATCCATTTGTGAACGGCACATGATTTACAACTGAAACAATACCTGACAAAGTAACAGGTAGTAGCCTAATAGCCCCAACAGGAACATTCCCTGCTGATCCATCAAGATCACACTCTACTAATACAGTTGCTTTTCCTTCGTCATTAAGTATGACCGATTCAACAGCACTGTAGAAAATAGTGTCTGCCGCAACCTTGTCACCTACATTAATCATTGAAGCTTTTTGGCCGATCACTTCTACATATTCTGTTGCCTTTGTAGCCTGTTTTCGTTCTATGCCTGTGCGCTGATAAACGCGCATTTCTAGCTCGTCACCTTTTAAATTATCGATGTTAAGCTTTGCTTTTACTTCGTCTACTTCTGAATATACTTTTTCTAATTGAATAGCTGCGGGCTTCGTTGCATCAAATGGGAATGAACCCTCTGATTTTTGATACTCATTCGAAATAGCGTCCATCATTTCTTTATGAATCGTTTCAGTATTTTTCAATCAAATTCCACCTCCTGTTGCAACGTATCACCGTTTAATAAATTTACAGTAAAGGAAATAGTCAATGTAGAACCTTCTCTTAAAAACTCCATATCTGCCAGGCTTTCAATTTCAGGGTGTTGAAGTAATGCCTCATGAATTTCACGTTTTAATTCTGACTCTACAAAAGATTGCGGTAGGCTTCGGCCAACAATTAAGTCTTCGATTGTAATACCATATTGTAGTTCAGTTCCATTATCATAGACTTTAAAGCGAAACTTTTCCGTTCTTAGTATTTTCTCGATCCATACTTTGATTGCTTCTTTACCTGTGACCTCTACAAATTTTCCGTTTTGCATTACAAAGTCCCCTTTTTTGAAGTCATATAAAAAAGACTTACCGTAATAGGCAGCCTTTTCGTCTGATTCTATATTCGTTTGAATTTGTTCTTCTGTAATATCAGGAAACATCAAAAGTCACCGCCTTATCAATCACAATGTACTTTTGGTGATCTGCATTCGGGACGAGAATAACTAAGTCAGTTTTTTTAATAGTATCAGTCCACTTAATTTTTCCTTTTGCCTTTAGTGTCTGACTATCCACGTTCAGAGATTGAATACTATGGGAATGTAAGCTAACAACATTGGTTTCACCACAATTTTCATCTGTAAACTGGATCTCTCCCTCTATCTCAAATTCTCGTTCATAATCCTTTAAGATATGAGCAGCAAACACCAAATGTTCTTTATATAAAATCCTTTGGGCATCCAATTTAATCGCTATTTCAGGGAAATCCTCAACAACTTCTCCTACAATATAACCCTCATACGGTTGGTTGTCTCTTTCCTTAAACATCTTTGCAAACTCAACCATTTGCTCGTCCATTAACTCGCCACCTCCAATGACAGTTTCATCATGTGAATGCCTTTATTAGAGGTGTGATTCACCGTTTTAATGAAATAGCGTCCTATTAAGCCAGTTATAGGCTCATTAATAACTAATACACGACCTGCGCGAGCTTCGTCATTTCCAATCAGCTCTATTTCACCTGTTTCAACAATTTTGTTTAATTCTTTCAACATTTTACTGGCGATATTTTTAGCCTGGGCAACATCTTTTTTCCCTACTGTATGCACCTTTTGCATGACACCAAACTTTGACTTATTCTTGGCATCCTCGGCTTTCGCCAATACTTTTGTTACCTTTTCATCGTCTGAAACAACAAGAATAACATTTTTCATTTCAACAGCTGAACGTGATCTACTTGGATTTATGATTGCATCCATATTAAATTTAGCTGAAATGATTAAATCAGAACCTTTGACAATATGAAGCTCTGAACCTCGCATTTCCATTCTATATTTAATGCCTGTTTCTTTTTCGACTTGATCCAATATATCTTTAATGATGTCACTAACCACTTCACCTTTATAGATTTTAGAAATCTTTGTAGCGATTTTTGGTACTGAACATTTTACATTAAATTGACTTAGCAACTTCTTAATGGCTTCACCTGCAGGTATTTTATTGAATTGTATAATGGCCTCATTTTTGTTTAAATAAAAGCCATAATCAAACGCAATATAAGCGCGTGGTGATCTCCCTTTGATTTGTTCATCTAAGACAATCCCCTGCATGATTTCGCCCTTTTTCCCTTTTAAAACAACAATGTCACCTATGGAAACAGTTTGCTTTGGTAGGCCTTGCGTGTCCGTTGAAGCTGCAGAAAAATTTAATTCCATGCCAAGTGAATCAACATTGCTTGCCCAGGATAAACCGCCAACGAGATTAGATATGTTTTTACCATTAACAAATAACTCATGTGTCATTTATTAACCACCTCAATAAACTCTTTTAAATCTAATTTGTATTTAATATCTCCGACTCGATCAGGGCCGTATATGAAGTTTTCAATTATCATTAATTTATTTAACAGCTCTAAGCCTTTTTTTGTACTTACAACCATTCGTAAAGGCTTTCTTACTGTTTTATTACTCATAAAAAACTCAATTGCTTCTTTGCCTTGTACTTCACTTTTACGGAAAGGATATTTTTTCATAGGGAAAAATGAATCTATGGATAAGGTTGTTAATCCTCTTAGACCTGGGATTAGGATCTCTCCCCCTTGTATCGTTTCCATAGTTTCATGCTTTTGTGGATTATCCCACTCTAAATCAGGGGGGACAATTGGCAATTTCAAAATTTTCTTCCTGTCTTTTGTAGCAAAAACAATGTCCAAATTATCCCCTCCTTAAATATTGCTCAAATGTAGTTTTAGTAATGGAACAAGTTCATTTATCACTTCGGCTACTGTTACGCCTTTAGCATGAATATTTTCAATTACAATGCTTATTGCCCCTTTACCTACTGTTTCCGTATTGTTAGTTGTCGTTGTTGTTACAGTATTTGTTGTCACAGCTGGTTGTTGGCCCATCATTTGATCCACGTTGTCAATTGTTCCACCTGCTTGACGTATTCTCTCCGACTGACGCTGTGGAATAATCATTTCGCCTTTGTGAAGTTCGGCAATATATCCATCATAGGGAACACTATTTAAACCTGTTGCGTGAGAACCTGCAACAAAGTTTTTAACTGCGCCTATTCCTTTTCCTATTGCTCCACCAATTTTTGATACCCATTCAGGCGGTTTAAAACTAGTAATTGCATTTTTAAAATCAATGAATTTATCATAAAGACTCTTAAAAAAGCTTGTTACTGGCTGAATCTTTTGAGCTGCCCAATCATAAATGCCCCCGAATACTTCGGTGGTTTTAGCCCACAATTCTCCTGCCTTTGCCTTGACAGTATCCCAATTTCGATATAACAAGACACCTGCAGCAACTACAGCGGCAATTCCAACAACTACCCAAGTCAAAGGACTCGCAAGCATTGCTGTATTCATGGCCCATTGTCCAGCCGTTGCGAGGCCCATTGCGGTTTTAAATCCCTGGACCATAGTAGTAACTGTGGTAATAACCTTTAGTGTTCCCATTCCTGCGGCTACAACCCCTACAGCTGTACCAACGCCAATAAGAGTTTCTTTAATAGGCCCCCAATTTTCCCTAACTGTGTTACCAAATTCAAAGGCTTTTGATACAACGCCTTGAATCTTAGGCACCAATTCATCAGCTTTTTGAGCAACACCTTGTAAAAACTCCTGCGCCCCAGCTCCGTTTACAACATCAGCTATTCCGACTTGAAGTTCTCGCCAGGATGAAATTAACCTGTTTTTAAGACTTCCTTCCACTTTGGCAGAAGCTGATTCAGTTGCTCCTTCAAAATCCTTCATGGCATCTTTAGAACCAAGCATTGCGTACATAGCTCCTGCTTCAAGGTCTTCCCATTTAGTACCGAATAATGCAACGGCTAATTGGTTGGCCGTTACCTGGTCATCCATGCCCTTTAACTCGGCTGTTACTGCACTTGCAACCTCTGCTACCGATGTCTCGCCACGGTTAAAACTTTCCCATAAATCAAAGGTAGATTTACTCATAGCTGAGAATGTTTCATCTGTGGATTTTGAACCGTCCTTAACGCGTATTTGGAACTCTTTCATTACATCATTTACATAGTCTAAGTTGTAAACACCTGCTTTGGCACCACGTTCCATAATGCCGAAGTATTCCTCGGCACTATATCCCATGTTGCCAAACAGGGATGAATACTCTGCAACATTATCAAACATTTCATTACTAAAGTTAAGCCCTCTCTGCCCACCTGCAGTGAACAAATCGAACGCTTTATCTGCAGATATACCGAACGCTTCCATCATATTGTTAGTACCACGAGTGACTTCATTCACATCAGAATCAAAGGTTTTACCTAATAACATTGCTTTGGAAGTAACATTACTAAGTTCCCCATTATCGATGTTATGCATATTTTGTTTTACTCTCGCTAAAGCATTGGTTACTTCATCGATGTTTTCACCATACCCTTTGCCGAATACTTCTTTTGCAGCACTTCCGTACACTTCCATTTGCGAAGCTGTAGCACCTGTTTGGACCTCTAACATATCCAATGAGCTTCCCATGTCCAAGATAGTTTTCCCAACACTAGCCCCAAACCCTGCAATACCTGCAGCACCTAAAGCAGCCACGCCAGCTCCAACAGTTTTAAATATCCTTGTTGCACCTTGTCCAAAGCGTTGAATTTGATTTCCAACTCTTGTGATACCTCGTCCAAAGTCATCAGCCCTGTCACTTGCGCGTCTTAAATTACTAGAAAAATCCCTATCTCGTAATGTTAGAACTGCAGAAATCACGCGTTGCCCCATACTCCCACCTCCTTAGCAACAAAAAAGCTATGAGTTTGCTCCACCCATAGCTTTCATTTCTTCTAATTCTCTATCTAAACTAGCCATCATGATCAATTTTTCGTCATACCTTAAATTCAATAGGTAATCGATAGTAAAGCCCTTTTTCAAATAGTGATGAAGAAAATAAAAATCATCATCACTTTCAATTAGTTTTTTGCTGTTTTAACTGCTACTACGCCTTTCTTGAAACCTGCCATTTCCATTGCGAACTCTGCAAGTTGAGCAACCTCGCCAGGTTCAAAAATCTTATCAACGATTTCTAAAGGCTCTCGAACACCAAATTCAGCTTGAAGTGCTGTATCCTTCAAATTAGGTTCAACCATTGTGTTATACACCATGTAGGCATCTGCTGAATCGGCTGTATCTTCATCACGATTCATTTGGAAAGTTTCCATACACAGTGATTTTTCAGGTTTACGAATTAAAACCTCCGCATTCAAACGTGAAATGGTTACATCTTTTGTTTCCTGTTTGTCCACCGAATACTTTTCCTTTTCTTTTAAAATATCCGTTATTGTTAATCGTTTAGTTTCTTTTTTTGTAGTCATTTGTTTATTCCTCCGATTAGTTAAATTAACCTGCAATTTTATCCAAGAAATCATAATCAGCAAAATTGAATGGTAATTCTTCTTCCATTTTTGTTTTCTTTTCGAATTTCATTAAAGTCATGGAATTGAACGTTACCTCTGAAATGGATACACGCTCTGAACCATAAGCGTCAGGATCAGCAAGTTTACCGATAAGCTCAATGTCAGGAATAATACCTGTTTTTGCTGCTTCACCCATCAATTGCGCTCCACGTGAATACACTTTTTTGACTGTAATAGTTCCTTCACCATTCCAACCCATTAATTTTTTATGAGTGGCCAAATCCTCACACATATTTGAGTCTTCAAAATCAAAATTGACTGTAGCCTCAAAAGATTCTACGTCCATCCATTTTTCCTTGTTCACCCAAAGCGTACCGAATGTACCGTTAATCTGTTTATTCGCTTTTAATTTACTCATTTGTTACCCTCCCTCAAATGGCAATGTTGAATTTCAAATCTTCCATAGCATCTACTGGCTTTGCTGCGCCACCTAAAAACACATTACTGCTGAAAGACATCTCTTTTACTTTTTGATCGTCCCAATCTGTTGTATCAGTACCTATGCTTTCCCAGGCTAGACGTTGCGTTTCAACATCAACTTCCGCAAAGTTTTGAGCGTTAGGATCTAATATTTCCTCACTTGCTAAACCTTTAAAATATGCCCCGATAGATGTGATAAACAACACTTGATTATCATAGATATTCGGCACTTTACCGACATAATGATTCTCAAATGTGCTGAAAATATCATCGTGAATCATGTCCATGATTTCAGTAATTTTGATCTTTTTATAGTCCTCTTTCATATCACTTGTAATAGTGACAAGACTATTCACACCACGGCCAATTTTAATTTTTTCCCCATCGTTAATTAAAATGAGTTGGCCAGCATTAATGTCCTCATTTGGCGTTTCTGTTTCTGTGATACTATCAACCTCTGACAACACAAAATAAGTAGAGGATTGAGTAAATGGTAAACCTGCTAAGATTCCAGCAATTCGTGCTGTATACTCTGCAGTAGTGTAAATTCTTTCGCCTACTTTAATATTGCCAGTAGTAAAATTGATAACTCCCGATGAATCAGCTGCTTGGTTAGGTAATACAGCTTTAAAAGTTTTGTGATCGTTTGTACGTTTAGACTTAATCCAAGAAGCAATATCCTCCGCCTCTTGCGCTGTTACCTCGGGCATGGCTAAATAGTTGAAACGTCTACTTCCCGCTAGTTTAAGTATGTTTGGCAGAGTATCGCTTTCGGATTCGGTCATTCGAATAGCTATTACCTTAGACGGTGTGCCTAATAAAGTTTTTTTAATGTAATCAATATTCTTTTCAGACCAATCGCCAGGCTTTAAATCCTCAATGCTTTTGTAAACTTGAACATTACTAGAAAGAACATTGTTTGTTGTGTCGCGTAATATTAAAGTAACAATTCCTAAAGCGCTTCGCTTCATAGCTGTTACAGCCTTGCTTTTAAATGCAATGATAATTTCAGGTAATCCCACAATTATCAGCTCCTTTTCATTTTCAACTCTAATTCTTGCATCAATCCTGGATTATCAATTTCTCCATATCCTATTTCTCGTTTATCCTCAAACGAAATATCAAATTCAAACTGCAGCACACCATCAATTTCGATGAAATTAGGTTCGCCTATGTCCAAATGTCGATCTCCTACAGAAAATTTAAGATCAAATAAATTCCCTAACGCTTCTTGAACATCTAACAATTCAATCACGTTATCATTTTCATCTGTAGGAAAATAAAAAATGCGAACCGTGCAAGACTTTTCAACTTGTGTCAAATAGCCCTCACGCTTCACATTATCAAGTTCTACTTTAAATGATGGCCGTGTAAATCCTTTGCTTGCTGATTTACTAGAAACATCAATATCAATAAAGTTTGACTGTAATTTCTCATTAATTGCCGCCTTGATTTGCTTAAAAGTAATCATAATTTATTCTTCCTCAACAATTCATCTAACCATTTTACAGTTTCACTTTCTACATCTCCCGATGTCTCAAATTCTCGTATACCCTTGTCCATTGGTTTTTTACCTGGCACAAAATCACCTGTTTTATTGCCCTCATGGTCTACCATCCAGTGGCCATCCTCAACCAAATGCGCGTGAGGTGATGAATTATAAACACGCACAACAATCTCACCACGATAACCGATAAAGACTTTTCCCCGTTTCCATTTTTTATGGTACATACCTGTTTTTTTCTTCACCAGACTTCGGGCTTTTTTAGCTACTGTTGTTCTTGCCTTTGAACCAATTTTCCGCATCAATTTTGGTGCTTCTTTAGGTAATTTCTTGGTGGCAACATCATATAAATCCTGCTGAAATTGTGTTAAACCATTCATTTGAATGCTCACTTCAACACCTCCTGAACAAAGATCTCAAGTGTCTCATTGCGAAAATAGGGATTGAGAATATATTTAATTTCAAACTCATGCCCTTTATACGAGATAGGCATATCTTTTGTGATGTCTTTGCCAGCGTTGTATCGCACGATGATTTTATGCGTGACATTTGTTAAAATCGTGTCAGCAACTTGCTTTTGCAACGAACCTGTTTGCGGAATGATCGCTGCCCATATTTTTTTATCAGGTAGATATTCATAAACAGTTTCGTTCAATTCATTTTTTGTCTTTTGATTAGTGAGGATTTCAATTCGCTTATCAAGATCATAGTTCATTGCTATCCCCCTTAAAAGAACTTAATAATGAGAGTTTTATAAGCATTTTTTCAAATGCACTGGCGAAACGTTCTTTGTTGTCGTCATAACCGAAATGAGCCTTACAATACAAGATACAAGCTCGTCGAATTAAATCGTCTTCATCCACAACTTTCTCTGAACTTGCACCAACTTCGATGATTTCCCTTTTAGCTGCTGCAATCAAATCGTTTAATTCATCATCATGTTCGTCCTCGTCTAATCGCATTGCAAATTTCACTTTTTCTAATAGAGTAAGTTTATTCTCCATCACTCTCACTCGCTTTCTTCGTCTTCACAACGTCGATAGCTTTACGAAGAGTTTCCTCTTCCATTTTTGTATAGCCCTTAATCTTTAGAACTTTTGCTTCTGCAATTAGTGCTTCATCGACTTTTGCGTTCCCTTGTAGCAATTGTTTAGATACCAGCAAATAGCCTTTTTTTGTTAAGAAAGAAACACGTTCAACATCATCTGATGCGAACGTGTCTCCTATGTTGTAACCCTCGTTGTTTGTCTTGTCGATAAAGGCTCTAATTACATGATATTTTTTCACATCACAGCCTCCTTTGTAAGTTGACTTAATTAATCACTATCTTATTAAATAGCTTCTGCTTTTTTCACACGTAAGAAACCATTTTGAGCAACAACATTACCACCGATAAAGACTGACCCTCTGTGTGCAATCATTCCTTGCTTGAATTTGTAGTCAGTAGAACGTTTGATTTCTGTAGGTGAGAAAGTTGCAAGTTCATAATTTGAGAGTGGACCATAAGCCATTGCGTAAACACCTGCTACCGTTGCTGATGAAGAAATTGATGCACATGCGCTATTTATGATAAATGGTACACCATCAATTGTCCCTGTATTACCAGACGGTTTAACTTCATACACTTTTTTACCATCAGTAGTGCGGAGTGTTGCAAATGCTTTTAAATCATGTTTGTTGAGAATTAAAACTGCTGCATCTTCAACATCTTCATCTCCACCATAAGCATAAATAATGTTGTCTAAAGTGCTTGCATCAATTTTAGCAATTTCGATGTCTGTATCTGCGGAAATTGCTGATGCCGCTTCTGAAAAAATACCTACTAACCTTCCAGCTGCACCAGTACCGATTAATATTTCACGAGTGATTTTTCTTCGTAATGCTTTATTAATGCCTCCCGTAATTACATTGCTATAATTAGCTGCTGGAAGCTTCGTAACTTCTTCTGTTTCCTCACTGTACGCTGTGATTTTTGTTTTAGAGATAGTAGCGTAGTCAAACTCGCTCTCTGCTGTATTGTATTCTGCATTCTCTGAAGAGTAGTCACCTGTGCCATGTCCTTTTTCATAAGGGCGCTCATATGACTCTCCACCTTCTAATGGAACATGCGTTACACGATCAATTAATGATGAAGTTTGATTAAATGTACCTTTGATGTCTTTAGCTGTGTGCTTTGGTAACACTAAATCACCACTGGCAACAGTAATAGCTCGATTTTCTAATAAATCTAAACCACGCTTTTCAGCCTCATGTGTATCTTGGTTTTCATTTTCATCAATCGTATTATTGAAAGTATCAATAGTTCGGTTTTCAGGATTGCCGTTTACAATGTCAGTAGCTTGTTGTTGCAATTGCGAGCGACGTTCATGTGCTTCGATTTTTTCATTGATTTCACGAAGTTCTTTTTCTAAATCATCAAGATTAAGATCGCGTGTTTCATCAGCTAGCATTTCACGAATTTCAGCTTTTCGTTTTAACAATTCTTGTAAATTCATTTTAGTAAAACCTCTTTTCTCAAGTTTTTATAGTAATGTTTTAAGAAGCAATCGTTGACGACGATTACTTTGTTGTTTTGATTTAAAATGTTCTTTGTAAGGATCATGGGATCGCGCTTGTACTTCAGAATCTGGATAAGCTGGAAAAGCAACTGGTGAAACTTCTATTAATTTTGCTTTCGAAATAGTACGAATGATATTATCAATATCATTTTCATCCCATTCTTCTTTCTGCATTTGGAATGCAAAGGAGACACCTTCAACATCACCACGTCTGATAGTTTCATATGCGTCATTTCCTAGCGTTGTATTAGGTAATTCAAGTTCGAATCGTAACCCTATTTCATCTTCGTATAAGCGTAATGTGCCATTTTTAGTACGCCCTAATACTTTTGATGTGTCATGTGACCACAAGGCCAGTTGGTCATCAATTGTTAATGAATCTGTAAAAGAGCCTCGCTTGAATTGCTCTTTGAATCTTCTCCAGTAACCCATTGCGTGAGATTTCATTTCCCACTTGACCGCATAGCCACTAATAGTGCGTTTACCTTCACTTTCTTCACGTAAATCTATTTCATTCGTCGTTAAATTCCTAGTTTCCTTCATTATCGTTATCACCTCCCTCTGATTTAGTAGTGACTTGAACTGTATCTAGGCGACGAATAGGTTTGTCTCCTCCTTCAACTGGTGGTAAGTTGAGAATTCGACACCAATCATTAGGCGTAAGCGCTCCACGGTCAACCATCTGTACAAGTGCCAATTTGGTTGACATACTAGCATATTGAAGGGATGATGCTTCATAAATAATGCAGTCGCCACGGTTTCTCTCATAATCAAGAAATAGCTTTTCTGTTGTCTCATCTGCAAATTGCATGGCTACAGGTTCAATATTCATCTCATAATAAGCATTCCATTCGTCTTCATTATATTTTGCTTGGACAATGTTATCGTTGGTATTAAAAAATGAATACACGCGTTGTACGGTATTCATTGCTTGCTTATCGTCAGGTACGAAAGCCTTATTATCTACTTGTTTCAATTCGTACTTACCATCTGCACCAGCTGCACCACCTGAGTTTTGTACGGTAAGAAATTGATCATTAAACTTATCAACAGCAGCCTTCACATCTTCGTCACGCATCACTGTTGCGAATTTTAATATCCATCGAATGATTGCACTATTTTTTATAGCCTTAATAATCCCTTGATCACTTGTAGTGATAACTTCCATTAACGATGTTAACGCTGCTCCTGGTGGATCAGAAAAGAAATCATTATCATTAAAATCCCTACGCAAATGGATAATATCACTGTATGCTATCAGCTGTTGACTACCGTTAGGGAAATAGAACTTCAAAAAAATATCTCCATACATTCCTTCTTTAACTTCAATAGTGGATGATGGTAAAGGATAAATAGCAACAGGTAAAAGCGTTTCAATGTCTCTCTTTATATAAGCAAATGCATTGTTATTCAAATACAATTGTGTAGCCATTTTTTCTTGTAATACTTGCATAGTCATTAATGGATTAGGACGCTTCAATAGTCGTTTGATATGATTTTCAGGAAATACCTTCATCCCTCTTGAATTATCTCGAATGTGCCTTGGTATTAATTTTCCAATAGCAATGACTGCTGGACGAATAGCAGCACGAATAATATCCGATTTATATAAATTGCCATTCCATGCATAAAAACCTTCACCATTATCGACTATCATTTCAAAACGTGTAGTAGATGTTTCACTTTGCGAGATTGGTTTTTTGCCAAACATTTTCTCGAATAAGCCCATATTTTTTCTATCACCACCTCTAAATCATGTTTAAATAATCATTTTTACGATCTAAATACACCGTATAAGAGTTTAAAAGAGCAATCGTGCCATCAATGCGTTTACGTGTATCTCTCGACTTTACAGGTGCAATATTACCGTTTGAATCTACTTTAATTTCCGTATTAGCTAAACACATTTTCAGAAGTTGATTATTGTTGTAATTGATAATATGATTCGATAAATCTGCTTCAAGTTCTTTCATTGGTGTGGATAATGTGACAGCACCCTGACGAACCTTAATCATACTGTTCTTACCAAAATGTGATTCAAAGTCCTCAAGTGTAGCATCATCAACATGCCAAGAATCATAGCCTATCCAAGGAATATAAATATCAAAGTCTTCTCTCAATTCAACGAACCATTTTAAAATATCTTTCATGTCAATTTTGTATTGTCCGCTTGGTCGTAGAATACCCAGACGCTCAAATAGATCATATGGAATTTGATCTTCATTTGCTCTCTGCATAATGGACTGTTCAGGTAGCCAAAACATGCAAGCAAAATAAATTTCATCATCGTCTCTTCTCCTTAATAGCACACCAGCAGAAGTTAAATCTGTTGTTTCTGATTTATCAAAACCGCCAATTCCATAGTTAAAGTCCATTTTTTCAATTTCAAATGTCGCTGTGTTTTCAAGCTGCTCCCAACGAAGCCAAGCTGTTGATGCCGTTTGTTTTAAGTTGAAGTCTTTAACAAGTACTGTTGGTTTAAATGCTGCGTCAACTTTGGCCTTATCAACAAATTTACGAAGTTCTTCTGTTTTTTTGATGGTACCCAGTCCAGGGTTCGATTTGATCCAGCAACTTTCATCAAGCCATTCATCACGATGATCTAACTCATATATAAATGCAAGAAAATGAATATCTTTAATTTTTCCATCAAGTACATTACAGGCATATTCGTACTGCGAGTCGTAAATAGAATCACGAACAAATCCATTTGTTGAAATAGAACTAATAAGCCCCTGCTCACGTGAAGACATTGACTGTTTCATTACATCATAAATATTGCGGTCTTTAATCGCTGCCAATTCATCAACCGTAATAAAATGACCATTTAAACCATCTAAGCTATTAGAATCACTTGCCAATGCTTCAATATGTGAAAATGTCGCTTCAAAATACAAGTCTGTTTTGCGCTTCCTAATATATTTAGAAAGGTCTGGACTTTGAGCAACCATCTTATGACACTCTTTAAAACCCTTTTTTGCTTGATCAAGTTTTGTTGCAATAAAGTAAACCTCGGCTGACCCTTCACCATCACCAACAAGCATGTAAAGCGACAAAGCTGAGTTCTCAGTCGTTTTTCCATTTTTACGGCCACGAATATCCATGATTTCAGTAATCTGTCTCATCCGTGTTTCTTTATGGACAAATCCGAATGTTGCTTGTAACTTTGCTTTTTGGAATAGATCGAGTTTTAAAGGTTGCCCCATTTTTGTACCTTGCGCTTGTCGACAAAGATTCTCAATAAATTCAATGGGCTTGGTTGCTAACCGAATATCAAACTCGTATCCTTCTTCTGGATTTCCTAACCAGTTATAAATAATTTGGTACTGTTGTTTTAGACGCTTACAAGCATTGATTTCGCCTGACATAATTTTGTCATAGTATTCAATGATGTAATTTCTATGCGTTTCGACACTATAATTCTGCATAGCTATTTACTGTGCTTGGATAAAAATTTTTGCAGCCCATCCATTTCACCCGTGACTTTCAACTTTTGTTCAGGCTTAGGATACATATCAAGCAGTTGCTTATAGATACCTGTATAAGTCTTTGCAGCGTCTAAGTAATTTTGGAAATAAGGGCTTCGTCTATTAATGGAGTAATCACCTTGTTGCATTTCTTCAACTGATCCATTTAACTTTACGTGTTGACGAAGTTCTTGAATTTCTACAATTAAAAAAGCCAGTTCATCAATAAGGCGCAATGCAACCTCTTTTTGATGACCGACTAGATCAGCAAATATTTTTTTTAACTTAGTTGTTTCTTTTTTGATAGTTTTTTCTTTCAGAATAATTTCAGTTTCTTGTTCTGGAACGGCGGTTTTCGAAACTTGCCTTGTCATCGCAAAACCTCCTAGTTTTTTTGATAGGTGGGGGTTATATAAAATCTCAAACGGAGGAAATCTAAGGTTGGCATTCGGTCTAGTGATTCCCCCATGATATTATTTTGAAGGGGGGCTATTAAAAATCAGCTCGCCCTCTTCATTAAATGAAAATCCTGTACGCAAACTTTCTTTTGGTGTTCCAAATGTTTTTTTATTGTGACACTCTAAACAAAGATACTGTAAGTTATCATGATTCAATGTAATCATTGATTCATTGATATTATAGATATTTATTTCTTCTTTATGGTCCACGATGTAACCGGGATTGAACTGACAATGTTCACACAATCTATCTGGCACCATTTGAATGTAAGACTCTCTACACTTCCTCCATGCCTTGCTGTTATAAAACTTCTTGGCTGCTGCTGTATGTTCTCTCATCATTTGCCTCCACAATAAAAAGAGCCACACCATTATGGTGAAGCTCCTTATCATCCGTTTTCTGTATTTAGTTATCAATGTGCATAATAATAAATTAGCACCGTTAAAACAAAAATGAGTTCGCAATTCGTTCGTTTTTCGTTCGTAAAACGTTCGCTTCATTACTTAACCTTCAATGATACTCAAAATATCAGCTACATCTTCTTTAGAAAGTTCTTGAATTGAAGATATTTTATTTCCTAATCCATTTAAAGAAGTCCCTATTAAAATTCCTTTTTCTCTATCTACAACCCAAAATCTATCGTGCCAATCATCACTATATTTAACGATTAGTTGAGCTTCTATATGGTTTTGTATGCGCCCCTTCAGACTAGGAGTTACATTTTTTTTATCCGTAATAATTGTTATTTTCTTTGATTTTACTTCATCCAAGATATTCTTAATTAATTCGAAATACTTTTCAGCTTTTTCAGCTCCATTCGGTTGCTTGAAAAAATATGGGTCAATAATCAATAAATCTTCAATAGTTTCACCCGGTCTTTTTAAATATGAAATTATTTTTAAAGCCTTCTCATCTTCGGTGAGATTTTTCCATAGTATTTCTTCTGTTACATACTGTAATTGGCCACTTTTCATTCCATAATACATTTCACAGTAATCATCTAAACTATTAATAGCTAATGTATTCAAAGAAATTCCATAACGCTTTATTAACTGGTTATTTACCTCTAACATAATATCTCCAATTGGTGGACAGCCGTCTTTTATTTCTTTTTCATCCAATTCATAATAAAGTGACATATATTTTTCTACCTACTTTCTATATTTTTCTAACGCTAATATTTACCTAATTATAACACTGAATGTGTCATTTAACATGTATTGTCCTTTTCGCTTATTCTCTTCCAGCCCTTTGCCTACCTACATTTTCTCCTTGTCCCTTTACTCAATGTGACAAAACATAAAAATGGCCTGTTTATAAAAAAATAGGTACCTACACATAGAAAATAAATAAAAAAACTACACCAATATATTATCAGTGCAGTTACCAATCTATTTTACCTTGCTGCTTATCTAATTCTTCTTGTTCTATGCCTAAATAAATCATTGTTTCACGTTGATTTGTATGATTGAGAGCTGTCATAATCGTTGCTACATTATTGAATTTTTTATAATGCATATAGCCGTATGTTTTGCGTAATGTGTGCGTACCAATCTGTTCAAGCTCAAAGTCGTCCGCTAACTCACGCAATATTTCATAGGCTCTTTTTCTCGATATTGGTTGGTTGATTCCCTTGCGTGATTTGAACAAATATTCTTCATCCGATTTCCCATGAATATAGTCTCGCATTTCTCGCTTCAATTCTTTAGTCATCCTTACAGAACGATATTTCTTCGTCTTTTCCTCAAATAATCGAATATCCCAACCCTTAACATGTTTTACTTGCAGTTTCAAAATATCACTAATACGAAATCCACAATGTATCCCTGTCAGAAACATCAAATGATTCCTTTTGTTTGTATCACTTAAATATCGTTTTATTCTTGCTAACAATTCACGATCTCTTATAGGTTCCACTTTCATAAGCTAGCTCACCTCATTTCTATCCTGCTGATAAACTTCTATTTTTAAGGCAAATGCAAGGCGTAGAACAGCTTGCCATTTCTTTTTATAATACTTTGTCTTACCAATGCTTAAATCCATCCAAATATCAATATCATATTCAGTTTCTAGTTGGAGATATCGACGTACAATTATTTGCCTTTCATCCTCTTTCAATGACATTAAACCTTTATGCATCCAATTAAAATATTTCTCACGTGCAAGTTCAAATTCTACACGCTTAATTGCCGCATTTTCTGTTTTACTATTAAATTGGTCTGAATTGGCTGGTGCTAATGAATAACTTGCTGTTATTTTAGATAAATAATCGGCCGGAACAGTGAGCAAATACATACGATACTTTTCTATCTTTTCTTCAACTGCTTTTCGTGTTAATTTTTCATCTACAAGTTGTATGTGCCTTATTTTCAATCTTTTCGCTCCTTCCCAGTTACGGTTTGAATCTCTTATCATCTTATTTGTCTAAATGCACCCTTAACTCGTTTGTAAGTACTTCGACTAATTCCCATTAGCTCTTCAATTTCTCTTTGACTCATCTGTTTTTTAGGTTGGCGTCTTTTTGACGTTCTCCCTTTATCTTCTTTACTTACCTCGTTTTGTACCACCTCTATTTGTAACGTTTTCATCTCCTAAACTCCTTTCAATAAAATTAAAAGAGGCACCAACAAAACAGGCCATTCACCTGTCTGTTAGTGCCTCCGGTATTTTCCGTAAAGGCTGTTTTTTTAGTAATCTCATGCTCGTTAGATATTCCAGAAAGGAACATTAATCAAATTGGTTGATGTACTTCCTGCTTGTTTAGAAGCATTACAACTTTTACATAACAACTGAAAATTAGTTGAATCATTGGTTCCGTATAAATCTAACGGAACTATATGATCGATCTCTAAATCACTAGCAATATGATATTGTGATGTTACATCTTTTCTACACAAAACACACGTTCCTTTATCACGATAAAGTAATGCTTGTTTTAACCAAATGGGCCAGTATGTTGCTCTTTTAATTCGTTTCTTCTTCAAACTTATATATTCTGGTTTTTTTTCTATTATATAGTCTATGTCCTTTTCAATAAGGTTAGCAACCATTACGTTGAAATCATGCATAAATCTTCGATTATTAAACATTATTTGAAACGTCGCATGAACAATTGACTTTTTTACATTACCTGCATTCATAAGGAAGTGATCTTCCCATCCACTAATTATTTCCCAACACTTACAAGTTAAATCTGAACATTGTTCTTTTTTGTCGCATTTTTCACCAAAAATAGGTTCTTTCAGACTTGGAAGTAAACCAGTGTCAATTAAGTAATCCTTTATCATTTCAAAATACTCTTCACTGCTGTTTGTGAATTTAAAAATTTCTTTAATTTCATCTTCAACATGAAAACTAGTATCAATCCAATAATGTAATAATGTCCATTTACTTGGTTTGTTCAATGGTACTGTATTTAATATATCTTCTTTATTTTCCTCCCATACATCCGAGAAACTATAATCGTTATATTCATTATAGTAAAATATCTGCATCAATAAATTAGCTTGATATAAACCATGGTTATAGCTTAATGTTTCATGATCTATTTTTGACACTTTTATCACCAACGTTTTTCTCTAATTATACTTTAGTGAACCATTTTCTTAAAACCTATTTCCTCAAATTGTTCTGTTAGTGTTTTGATAAATTGACTATTTTTCTTCCATACTCAGTTACTCGAAAAAATTCTTCTTCACAGTCATTACATCTAACGAGAAAGTCTACTGCATAACCACATGTACCTGTATCTAATTTCTTTCCAATAGTATTGGCTAATACAATTTCCTTATGTTCACAGTCCATTTCATCACTCCTTATTTATTGAACAATATCTTTCAAACTTTCATTTTCTCAATTTCATCTTTCACTTTTTCAATGCCCCTACACGTCTACGCTTGCTTTCGCTCACTTCGAACACCTTGCCATGCTGCCACTGGATTGAATCTTGTCCATACTCTTTAGGCTCTAGAACCTCTACAATTGTCCCTTGTTGAACGATATAAACTCCGTCACCTAATGCCACTAAATTAACTGTATTGCTCATATAAGCCCCTCCCTGCTATAATTGCTATAGTGTATAAAGCAAGAAGGTTTAAATGTAGGGCTACGGCTGCAACCGTAGCTCTACGCTATCCACTCCAATTCACAAGCCTCACATGGAATAATTTCTTCACTGATTAGCACCATTATTGTATTTCCTCTAACTTCAATTACGGTACCTATTTTCCCGATTAGATGATCATAGTAATATTTCCGATAGTTATAGATTTCAAAGTTGGTAGATTCGTCAACTAACTTTAGCTTCACTTTGTCATGTGTTTGAAAATGATGTTTTTCTGTTAATGGACAATCAAAGATGGTTAACTGCTGCATGCCAAATCATTCTTAGACATTGGACCACGTTTCCCAGTTAGTCCCTGCCATACTTTCCATTCATTAAGCTCCTGATCTGTAATACCGTAGTGCTCTGCTATTTCAGAATTTTTTAGGCCCATTTCTTGTAAGTCCAAGTACCGATCTATTGTAAGAATCATTCCGTATTCAGTCATTGATTCTAATAAAATATCATCTTTTGTCTTCTTCAGTGACGCTTGATCGTTAGGAGACTTATTTAGATTTAAAAGGCATCTACCGATTTCATTAAACTTGATGAAGATGTCACACTTTTTACAGCTTTTTGCGTTACGGTCTTTTCGATTTACACATGTTACACAGTACTGATGATGCAATGCGTTTTGTTGCTTTAATAATCCCATCCTGTTATACATAAATTTTCCCTCTCTTTCATTTAGCTGCTTGTATGTTGGAAACCAGCCAATTCACGCCTATACCTTTAATACTTGGATGTTGAAACTTGTCCCATATCACATGAACATACAAGCCATCATTTTTAATTTCTTTTACCGTCCCCTTAATAGTAGGTGCTTCAAGTAATTGCACTCTATCCCCTGCTTTGTATATAGGTAGTTCATATAACTTGCCATTGATAAAAAATTGTTGTGTTCTTCCCATCACCATTCCCCTTTCTTCTTTGATCACGTAACATTTATTTTTTGAATTATCTCAGCTTTAATTATGTTAAAATTTAACTATAAATTTACGTAAAGGAGTTTTTAAATGGATACATTAATATCCAAATTTCTTGGAGAAATTAGTATAATAACATTATTTTCCTTAGTAGTTATTGCAATAAAAAATATAATTGATAATAAGAATTTATTAGAAATTGAAAAACTATTAATGACTGATTGGAAAAAATTCAAAATAGACTTTTCAAACTACGGCGTTTATACATTTTTCATATTATCTATTGGTAGTTTTTATATAGCTGTATACAATCCCAGTTCTATTAGCAATATTTCGCCTTCTATAACTACTACTATTATTGCTTTTGGTATAGTGTGGTTAATCGTTACATTCGCATTTATCTTGCTTTTTAACGCAATCATTTGGGTAGATAGAAAAGTATCATTACATAATGAATTTTTTATCCTTTTAGACGATAACGAAAAATGGAAAATACTCAAAATGAAAAATGAATCTTCCTTATTGGTGGAAAGAGATTCAAACTATAGAATTGTAGACAACTGGAATAATAAAAACATAACTTATGAACTGATATATCATTTCCCCCTAAAAAAAATATATGATTTATGGCCTATTACCAAATTAAGAATTATATTTCGTATACTCATCATTGGCTTTATTGTGGCTTTTATTTATAGCTTTACTTTAAATAATTTGATTTCGTTTCCGTTAGCATTCTTTAGTGTTTTTTTCATACTAATCCTCTTAATAATTTGGGTAAATTATAGAGAATATGTTAAATTTATAAGTCAAAATAATGAATAAAGTATTTTCCCCTTCGGTAGAGGGGGATTTTTTTTACTCTATACAGCAAATCAACTTACTGTGCATTTTTGTCTATCCTACCTAAAGTTTCAAGTATTTTTTGACGCTCTGCTTCAAAGTCAATTTCTTGACTGACTTCTACAGTTTCGGCTCTGTCCTCATTTCGCTTATGGAACCACTCTGGTACAACTTCAGTACGTCCTTGTCGATGTTTAATTGGCGAAGGTGATTTGGCTTTGTTTTCTTTTGCATTCTCTGCTTTGATTTGACGTATTAACGTTGTAGCCTTTTCGCGCAATTTTTTGGTTGAAAGAATATTTGATTTCCAGAATGAATTCGCTTGTGACCAATCAATAAGATATTCGATTTGTTCAGCTGTTCTATCATCCTGCTCCATCATTAAGCGAATACAATCAGCCCAGGTATTCATATTCGGTTGTTTAAAGCTTGGATCATCAATCAGTATTTTTTGATAGAGTCTATAAGCCAATTGATAATGCACAGAGGATTCGTCGTAAACTCGTTTGCGACTACTATTCTTTTTATTAGTAATCTCTGTATTTGTAATCTCTGTAGTAATCTTTGTATATGTCCCCACCTGTGGGGCACCACCTCTTACCCTAGAAGGTTGGACCCTCCCAACCTCCAAGTCACCACCCTCCATACTTTGAGGGGAATACCCTCCTACCTTCTGCGGTAATACCCCATTACCAGAACTAAAGGTGAATCTCTCTAAAAGAGGTACATTTAGGTCGATAAAAAGAACATTCGATAATCGAGTTCTATTAGCATTTATTGTCCTAAAATCACGCTTAATAATGCCCCTATTCTCTAGTCGATCCATTGCTTCTTTGACTTGTTTTTTACTAAAACTGAATTGCTCAGCAAAGCGATCATACGAAAGTTGTAATAAATCTGATTTAAACTTCTTTTTAATGTTGATGAGGCGTCCAGTTACCTCATCTTTCTCATAACTTGGACGATACCAATAAACAATTTCAGCAAGAATGATTATGGCGTTTAGATCAGGTTTGCCACTATCTAGGCGAAAATTTTCATACCACATATGTGGTATAACGTTACCTTCTAAGTGCATTTGTCCCATTAAATCGACTGTATTATTACCTGTTGTAAACATTATATGTTCCTCCTATGCTCCCCAGCTTGAAACGAAGTTCAACGCGTCTTGCAACTCATGTTGTCTAACATCACGATAAGAACCTACTTGATACCGTTCTTTGATTGCAGAATACAAAGCTCGGAATAATACACGTCTCGCTCCTGTTTGTTCAGCTAATTGATAAACTCGCTCATTCACGGCTTTTCGTAATCGAAGTTGTTCTCCTGAGTGTAATGTCACTTCACGCATTTGATTTTCCAAAGTTACCAACCTACTTTCTAAGTTTTGAAAATCAGCTAGACTAATTGCTAAAGTTTGAGATTGCTCCATTGGTGGTTTGTCCAACATTGTGTAATAGCTATCTATTAACGCTCGATAAGCATCCTTAGCCTGCTTACTTTTAGAAAATTGAGCATGTAGAAAAGCTCCCTTTTCGGTCCAAAGATAAAGAACTGAAACATACTTAAGGGTTGCGTCATTTTGACGCGCACCTTTAAAAGCTTTTAAATCTTCACCTGTTAGCGCAAAGTAATGAACACCAAGTTCAAACTGATCCTGATTTCGTTGAAAATTACGATTGATAGTCTTGCTATCCGTTTTAAACGATTCAGCTAATTGAGCACTTGTTAAAACACGTACACTGTCATGTACAATAATTTCTGGAAGCATAAGATGCATCCCCTTTCTTGCCGATTCACTAAATTTTTGATATAGTTTCAGTAATATATTTTTCTTAACCGCTTACTTGCATGCCAGTGCTTGTAAGCCTTTTTTATGCTGATTTTTAAGGGTAGCGTCATTTTGACGTGCGGCTCTGTATATAGCCATGTACCGCTCCATTGGTTTCAACGATTTCCAATGTTTTACGTTAATCCTCAATTAGATCTCCTCCTTGTTATAAAAAGAGCCACCATCCAAAACCGCCAACGATTGGTAGTAATGATTGAACAACGGTTGCTAAGTCAATTCCACTCATCATTTGTTGTATAAAGATATTGCCGACCTCCTGAGTATTCGTTTGTTTAAACCATTCGATAAATGTATAAATGTCGGGTGTTTTCCGTTCATTCTCATACTTAGAAATACAAGTTTGACTTCTATTCATTTGAGCAGCCAAATCTTCTTGTGACATACCACTGCCTATTCGACATGCCTGTAAAAGTGCTCCTAATTTCACTATCTCACCACCTTCTTATGCCAATCTGGAATACTCAATTAAGCTATCAACTGTTAAAATTGCTAATAAGAAGATAGAAATATTTACATATTGCCTCTCGTATTTTTCCTATTTCCTCTCGACTTAAAACTCACCTGTTTAGGGTAGCGTCAAAGGGACGTTACCCTCCCCAAATCAAATGGAAATTATCATCCAGAAACTTAGCCATTTTAGTCGCTTGGAAAGCCCAAGGAGAACCCTTTCCTTTTGGATAGTAAACAAATCCTCCATTACGAGCATCTAACTTCTGTTTAAAACGTGGTACATAAAGAATCTTTTCTTGTAACCAATCAGATTTCCGACCTGTTTGTGCCTCTAAATCTTTCATTGACCAAGACTTCCCAGTCAATTTGTTTCTTTGCAATTCCTCCAACTCGACTTTGCTGATTAATACTTTATCTTCTGGAATTTGAATCGTTAACTGGACATTTAATTGCTGTTGCAACTAAAACACCTCCTACTTTCTTCTCTTTAAAATAGATAGTGGTAACATTTCGTTGCATTCAGAATCAAAAAAAATTTCTTCAATGGTGCTTTCATAGTATTTAGCAATTTTTCTAGCTAACTCTAATGAAGGAGTTCGAGACCCTCCCTCTATTGCACTTAACATTTGTCTTGTGATTCCAATATCTTTAGCAACTGCCGTTACAGTTTTTTCACCTCGGAAAATAATTAACTTTTGTCTCAATTTTCACCTCTCCTTAGCAACATTTAGTTACCTTAAATCTAATATAAAGCAACGAAAAGTTGCTGTCAACACCTTAAGTAACATTTTGTTGCACATGGAAACTTGACGTTGCGCTATAATAGAATTAATTATATAAATACATAAAACATTTAATCGAAAGGGGATTACAATGTTATCGACTAGACTTAAAATGCTTAGAACCCAACATCGTAAGACCCAACAAGATATGGCTGATGTTTTGGGTATTTCTAGACAAGGTTATGCCAAATACGAAAACAATTTAGGAGAACCAGATAATTCAACACTTAGTAAATTAGCTGATTATTTTAATGTAAGTACTGATTACCTTCTTGGCCGATCAGATATTCCTACATTGACACAGGAAGAAAAAGAGGAAGCCGAATTCCAAGCATTTGCTAACAATCCAAAATTAAATGTATTTTATAAAGAGCTACCTGAATCTCAAGAAGAAGCTGTTGAACGCCTACGTGAGATATGGGAAATCATCAAACACGACTATAAAAAATAGGACATGCTGTAATAGCATGTCCTTAAAAATACTTTTATATGTAAATTTTATACATACATGGTTTATATATGATGGTAATATAGCGTAATTTCCTACCTCCGCAAAAAATTAAAAAAAAAATATTAAAATGAGGGTGAAATTTTATGACAAAACAGTTTTTTAACACTCTACAGAAACACAGTGATGCAAAAATCGAAATATTAAATAATTACTATATTCCATGGTTGAGAAAGATTAACTTAGGGATTCATAATCAAAACCGTTGTTTAGTAATAGACGGGTTTGCAGGTCCAGGAATTTATGAAGAAGATCAGGCTGAAGGATCACCAATCAAACTTATTAAAGGTGCAATAGAATTCTGTGAACAATGTTCAGAACGTGGTTGGGATTTACCTAACATCAATATTATCCTAATTGAAGGGGATATAGATAACTATTCCAAACTTCAAACAAATATTTCTTCTCTATATCCTACAAGAATTGATGATAATGGAGAAATTGACTTAATTGATTATCCTACCATAAATATCATTACTATTAATGATACATTCGCTAATGCATTGGGGAGTATATTAGATTCCATAGATAAGGGGCAGACATTAATCCCATCATTTTGTTTTGTCGATCCATTTGGTTTTAGTCACACTCCTTTTGAACTATTTCAAAGATATTTACAAAATGAGAAGGCTGAACTTCTTTTTAATTTTATGTTTGAAGAAATCAATAGATTTATTATGTCAGATAAAAACAAAAAACTAATTGAAACCTATCAAGAATTATTTGGCATCGAGGACATAAAGCAAATACGAAAAGAGATTGGTGTTTTAACAGGTGCAGAGAGAAAAAAAATTGTTATTGATTTTTATTCAAGATCCTTACTTGAAATGACAGAAGCAAGATATGTATTAGATTTCGAATTCAAAAAGAATGGAAGAACTAAAATGTTTTTAATATATGCGACAAAAAGCATTAAAGGTTTAGAAGTTATGAAAGATGTGATGTGGAAGGTAGACGGCACAGGGATGTTTTTATTCAGTGATCAGATATCTGCGAATCAGTTAGAATTCGAATTTATTAATATTATGGAAAAGGAAACTCATCAGACAAACTTAGCTACTTTATTAGCTATTGTATTCAAAAGAAAAAGAAAATCTATGGCGATGATTGAATCATATGTATTAGAGAATACTATCTATCCTTTGAGTAATTATTTAAAACCAGCATTAAAAATTTTAGAAAAAAACGGTATGATAGAAGTAGAAAGGTTTCCTAAAGCTAAAGCATTTACTTACACAAAGGTACGACATATTAATTTCTAGAACATATATTCCTTTAATGTTATACTACTAGTAAAGGAGGGATAATATGGCTGGTAATAGTAGCATCGAATGGACGGAAGCGACTTGGAACCCTGTCACTGGATGCAGTAAAGTATCACAAGGTTGTAAAAACTGCTACGCTGAACGAATGGCTAAACGATTAGTAGCTATGGGTAATCCCCGTTACAATAATGGTTTTAAAGTTACCCTACATGAAGATTTAATCACTTTACCTTATAAATGGGCGAAGCCCCGCAAAGTATTTGTAAACTCAATGTCTGATTTATTTCATGAAGATGTACCACTGGAGTTTATCCAAAAAGTATTCGATACAATGAATGATACTCCAAAACACACATATCAAATATTAACAAAACGTGCAGAACGCTTAAGTGAACTTGCTCCTCAATTGACATGGGGGCCTAATATTTGGATGGGTGTTAGTGTAGAAAATGAGAGTGTCTTAAATAGAATCGATTATCTCAGAACCGTCCCTGCAAAAGTTAGATTTTTATCATGTGAGCCACTTTTAGGACCACTAAATAATATGGACATAAATGATATTCACTGGGTAATTGTGGGTGGAGAATCTGGTCCGCGTTCAAGGCCAATGCTTGAGGAATGGGTTTGGGATATAAAATTAAACTGTGAAAAAAATAAAGTCGCCTTTTTCTTTAAACAATGGGGAGGCGTTCAAAAATTCAGGACTGGTAGATTATTAAAAGATCAGATTTTTGATGAATACCCCCAAACTGAATTATTAAACCCTACTACAAAATAGTAGGGTTTTATTATATAATAAAAAGAACATACGTTCTATTTAAAATTCATTGTGAGGATGTTTAAATGAAAAATTATACACACACTGAAAATTTTATTAAAAATTTATATAACCAAATAAGTATAACAATACCTTCACAACTTCAATTTCAAAATATAGCAATTTCGTTGGATATAAAAGTATTTTATTGGAACAAAACAAGCCAAGCACTTTTTGATGAAAACCATGTTTATATTTTTCTCAATGAACAACTAACATCCGTACAGCTTTGGCAAGATTTTTGCCATGAGTTAGGGCATGTTTTATTACATACTGGACAGCAAGAGCGCATGTCCAAATCTTGGATAAAATATCTAGAGAACAAAGCAAATAATTTTATGTATCATGCCTGTGTCCCCTCTTTCATGCTGGATGAAATGGATTCTAATGCGCTCACTATTGAGAATGTTCAACAACTATTCAATGTTGAATACGACTTTGCTGAAAAACGACTTACTCAATATTTTAATAAAAAAATGAATATGCCAAATAGGAATAGAACTTTTCTATGACCTTAATAACAATGTAATTGGGGGTGTCTATTATGGCGAGTATAACAAAGCGTGGAAAGACGTGGCAGTATTGTGTTAGTAGAATGGTCGATGGAAAGTATAAACCTATACGGAAAGGTGGTTTCAGTACCAAAAAGGAAGCAACAATTGCAGCAGCAGCTATTGAATCTAACATTGGGAAGAATGGCATCCCACTAATTCAACAAGATATTCCTTTCACTAAGTATTTTATGGATTGGGTAAAAACATATAAAACCGATATCTCTGACATTACGATGAGAGCCTATACAGCTACTTACAATAAAATGTTTGAGTACTTTGGTGAAATGCCCATACAGCAGATTACAAAACGTAATTATCAAGAGTTTATGAATGATTTAGGAACAAAATTTGCGAGGGATACAAATCGTAAGTTAAATGGATACGTCCGAACATGTTTGTTAGAAGCAATTGACGAAGGACTAATAAAGAATGATTTCACTCGCAATATTACTATTACTGGGGCATCTTCAAAAAAAGGGTCTGAAAAATTTTTAAACCTTACTGATACTGAAAGGCTCTTATTTTACTTAAAAGATCATGTTGAGAAAAACATAAATAACTTACAAAACGTTGATAATGGTATCGAGAATTTATTACTACTTCTCGCCTTAACTTCTGGTATGCGTTATGGTGAATTAGTTGGCCTCATCGAGACAGATTTTAACTTTAAGGAGAGTTTCATTCGTGTAGAACGGCAATGGAAATACAAAGAAGGCGGTGGCTTTGGTGACTTAAAAAATGAAAGCTCTGAGCGTACGATAACTATTGATACAGAGACTATGCTATTATTTAAGAAATTTTTTAAATATCGTACATCACATTCAGATAATCAACATCAACTAGTGTTCTTTGAAGACACATCCGATATTTTAGTTGTCACAAATGATCGATTAAATGATGTACTACGGGCAGCATTGAAACATCTTAAAATAACACCACTCATTACTGCTCATGGATTACGCCACACACATGCGAGTATTTTACTTTTCGAAGAAGTAAATTTGATTTATGTGTCTGAACGTCTAGGTCATTCAAGTATTGAAATTACTTCTTCTACATATGCCCATGTGCTAAAAGAATTGCGTGAACGTGATTCCAGAAAAACAGCAGATGTATTTAAAAAGATGATGTTAATGCCTTCCACTAATATAGAGCGTGTAGATGTGTAGAAAATGTGTAGAAAACTTTTATTTTTTATCTCTTTTTAACGACTTCTAAAAAATACTAAAAACACCTTAAATCCTTGATATTAAAGGATTTAAGGTGTTTTTCACACTGTAGTTTCTCTTTCTAAAACTACCTATTGACGTCCCAGGAGGGATTCGAACCCCCGACCGACGGCTTAGAAGGCCGTTGCTCTATCCTGCTGAGCTACTGAGACATGATGTCGTTTCTTATGTATTCCATAGGAAGGACAATACTTATTATATGTAATTTATAGCATAATGTCAACATTAATTTTACTATGTAGGCAAGGTTTGCCTCATATTTTTTATCATATGTTGCCTCAGCATTCATTATACCATTTCTTCACCCTCTTAACAGGACGAATAGCAAATATTTGCTACACTATTGGCGATAAAAAAGTAGGAGGTATGCGGATGTTTAAAGATGTAGTCGTTATTGTCACAGGTGGTGCACAAGGAATTGGTAAGGGCATTACGCTTGCATATGCACAACAAGGTGCAAAAGTGGTGATTGGTGATTTGAACGCAGGCTTAGGACAACAGTTAGCACAGGATATGCTTGCTCAGGGCTACTTTGCATTATTTGTGCCAACGGATGTGACAAAGGAACAGGATATCATTCATTTGATGCAGCGAGCTGTTGAGCAATATGGGACCATTCATATTTTAATTAATAATGCTGGGAAGTTTAAGCATCAATCTCCTTACGAGGTGACGTTTGATGAGTGGCATGATTTGTTGCAGACGAATTTAACGAGTACCTTTTTCTGTGCCAGAGAGGCTGCAAAAGTGATGCGACATAATGCTAAGGGTGGTTCAATTGTTTCGCTGGCCTCAACGCGAGCTGAAATGTCAGAGCCTCATACAGAAGCTTATGCGGCTACAAAGGGTGGGATTGTGGCGTTAACACATGCTTTAGCGCGATCTTTAGGACCAGATCAAATTACAGTGAATTGTATTTCACCTGGGTGGATTGAAACAGGTGATTACGAGGCACTACGGCCAATCGATCATGCGCAGCATTTGTCAGGAAGGGTGGGTCTGCCTGAAGATATTGCACAGGCTTGTCTCTATCTAACAAACCCGTTGAATAACTTTGTGACAGGTATTAATCTTACAGTCGATGGTGGCATGACGAAGAAAATGATTTATGAGGCGTAATTTTGTCGTCTCTTCTTTTCTTTCTTGTTCTTCATACTCCGAGATTCCTTAGAGTATGCTACTGTAGGAAAAAGAACAAGAAGGAGTGAAGCCTTGTACCCCTATGCAAATGGTTTTTCATTAAGCCAGCTGTATCACGCTCCCTATACGCACTATACAGCTCCGATTCGTCACTTTTTACAGTCTAATGATTACAGACGCTGTATTAGTAAAGGCGAAGCGGATTTTATGGCTATGAACCGCTTACTTTGGATGGAGCATGTGAATTGGACACGGATGACCATTATTAGCATTGTGTTTAATTTGCCCGATTTACCCTTTGTGCAGCAGCGTTTGCTACGAAATGCAACCGATTTAGGGAATTGTCTACGCCCCTTTTATGGTGACTCCGTGGCGGATCGTTATGCAGCTTTAATTAAAGAGCATCTGGTAATTGCGGCTCAATTAGTGACAGCTGCAGCAAAAGGAGACGCTACCACAGCGGAAGCAAAAGAGAAGGAATGGTATCGTAATGCAGATGATATTGCTTTCTTTTTGCATACAATCAATCCATACCTAAGTAAAGAGGCAGTACAAAAAATGTTTTATACGCATTTAGCTTTAACGAAAAATGAAGCTGTCACCATGATACAAAAAGATTATCAGGCAGATGTCGATGTATTTGATGAAATTGAAGCAGAGGCACTTGCGATGTCAGATATGATTGCCAGCGCCATCGTGATGCAATTTTGTTACCTCTTTTAGTGTAAAAATCTTGATGCATTTATGTCCATTTTACGCTCAACTGCTGGAGGAAAAACTCTCGCCACTTTGTTTTTGGCATAATGTGCACGAGGCTGCATGCCTTGGAAGCTCCCCTTCATAAAAGAGGCTAATGTATTGCTTTGAATCGTTACTGTCGCTCGCTTTAATTCCCATGGGGAGTGGTGAATATCAATGCGGAAAAGTGTATCCTTCCATTTCGCCCATGAATGATAACGCTCTACAATCCATTGGTCGAAATTAGTATTGGTCTTGTCTCCTATTGTACAAGTAACCCTCAATCTTTCATCACTTACTTTGTAATGGCTTGTATATGAATAGTGATCCCCTCTTTGTTTTACTAGGATATTGGAATGGCGATATGGCAAGCTCCCTATTGCCGTAATTTTTGATAGGAAATAATTCGTCACATCTAAATGAAAAAAATAGATGCCTTTCATGCCGTTATACTCCACATATGTTCGGACATTCAACTGTAAATAAGTGTTCATCCCAGGAAGAGGTGGTAGAAAGCGTAGCCGATGTCGATAAACTTTAAAAAGGACAGCGCTGATCCAAGCATTTTGCTCAAATAGATCGAGCTTCAGTTCTTGAGGTACATGTTTTTCGAGTTCTTGAGGGGCTATCGGCCAATGTAAAAATAAAACATCTTGCCATGTTTGAGTCATCATCCACATAGTAAAACTCCTTTCTAATCACTAGTTTTTCCTAGAAAGGAGTTATTCAAACAAACGGTCTATTGATCCTGCTCAGCAGACTCTATTTCGACATAACGATAATATAAATTTCGTAATTCAGATTCTTTATATAAGCCTAAATGATTTTTAAATTGAGGATGAACCATTATTCCATGAGCACGTAATACTTTGACAAACCAACCCTTTGAATACTTATGCACCGACCCTATTCTCCTTTATCTTTATTCATACATAGAATATGCGTTTGAGTACGGGAGAGTGCCTTTATACAAATAAATAAAAAACGAGAGAATAACTAGCTCTCGTTTTTACTTATGTGCCACAAAACGTACGATATGGTTGATTCGTCGGTTCAGGTAATGAAGCGTATTCTTGTTGCTCTTCCGTATGGGCGTAGGGCTGAGCAAGGATTTTTAGTAAGCTGTTCATCACGCTATAATCGCCTCGTTCAACAGCCGCTTCTAAAGCTTCTTCTACCCTGTGATTACGGGGAATAACAGCTGGATTATGTTGACGCATTAATTGCTGTGACATGTCTTTTGTTTGCTGCTGTCTCGCTAATCGAGCTTGCCATTTGTGATGCCAGTCTTTAAAAGCTGAGGCATTAAATAATGGGGAATCCTCCAATTGCTCAAACGTTAAGGCGATAAATGTATTGGTATAATCAGCTTGGTATTGCTGCATAAGCTGAAGAAGCTCTTCAACAAGCTTGATGTCTTCTTGCTCCTCATTAAAAATGCCAAGCTTTGCACGCATGCCTTCCAACCAATTTTCTACATATAATTTTGGATACTGTTGTAGGGTATCTTGTGCCAGTTGAATGGCTTTTTCTTGATCATCATCAATTAAAGGTAGTAAGGACTCAGCTAAGCGAGTTAAATTCCAGCCACCAATGTTGGGCTGATTTCCATAAGCATAACGTCCTTGGCGATCAATAGAGCTAAACACAGTCGCGGGATCATAGATGTCCATGAATGCACAAGGACCATAATCAATGGTTTCACCGCTAATGGTCATATTATCTGTGTTCATGACGCCATGAATAAAGCCCACTAACTGCCACTTGGCTATAAGGGACGCTTGTTTCTTCATGACTTCTTGTAGCAAATAAAGATAACGATTTTGACCGCCAATATTAGCTGGGTAATGTCGTTCTAATGCATAATCAGCTAAGAGCTGTAGCTCCTCATCTGTACCCCATTGCGCGGCATATTGAAAGGTCCCTACCCGCAAATGGCTACTTGCAACTCGTGTGACAATAGCGCCTGGTAGTTCCGTTTCTCGTATAATCATTTCACCTGTAGTTACTACTGCTAGACTGCGTGAAGTGGGAATACCTAACGCAAACATCGCTTCACTCATGATATACTCCCTTAGCATTGGACCTAATGCGGCTCGTCCATCCCCTCCACGAGAATAAGGTGTTCTACCTGATCCTTTTAGAGCAATGTCATATCGATCGTTTTGAGGTGTGATTTGTTCCCCATATAATAGAGCTCTACCATCACCTAGCATATTAAAATGACCAAATTGATGCCCTGCGTAGGCCTGTGCAATCGGTTCGCCACCTTCTGGGATTGTATTACCAGCTAAAACAGCTAAAGCTTCCTCACTCTTTAAAGCCTGAATGTCTAATCCGAGTGATGCTGCAACTGCTTCATTTAACAAGATCAATTTTGGTGAACGAACAGGATTTAACGATATGTCGGAATAAAAAATACTTGGTAGTTGAACGTAACTATTATCAAAATGCCAGCCAATTGTTTTTTCCATGTTTTCTCCTTTATTGCCTTTACGATTTATTTTTGCTATTTCAGCATTAATCATTCCTAGTCAATTTTACCACTATCAGCAGCCCAAATAAAAATCCGCATACTTTGATAGTCATGCGGATTTTCCCTATTATTGTCGGTCAAATGTATATGTAGCCATACATTGATTGTCATCTGTCATGCAATCGACTTTAAAAGATGTTGCATTGATTTCCACAACAGCAAAGCTTTTCTCTTTACGACCACGTGGTTTTAATAAGCTGCCCGGATTTAAAAATAAGATATCATCCATCATTTCGGCACCGAGAATATGAGAATGACCAAAACAAACGATTTGTGCACCTACTTCTTTTGCACGATAGGATAAGGATAAGATGGAATTTTTCACATTGAATAAATGACCGTGTGTCACAAAAATCTTTACATCATGGACAGTGAAAATTTCTTCTTCGGGGAAAGCTTTCTCACGATCACAGTTTCCACGTACTTTTTTCAATCCTTCTAATGCCGTATGTGAGTAGGGAAGTTCACTATCTCCACAATGAATCACAACAGCTATTTCAGGATAAAAGCCTTTAACCTTTTCGATGACATGGCTATCACCATGTGTATCGCTCATAACAAGTATTTTCATGGATATCACCTCTTATTTGATAAGATTCGGTAATTGCTCCTTTAACTTGCGGATGGCATTGCCACGGTGAGAAATAGAGCCTTTTTCCTCTGGTGAAAGCTCTGCCATCATACGATTTAAGCTTGGCACGAAAAAGATTGGATCATAGCCAAAGCCATTCGTTCCACGCTTTTCATGGGCAATGACACCTTCACATGTGCCAAATACCGTTGTTGTTGCAAAATCAGGTCCTGCAATTGCAATACAGCAGCAAAAACGTGCTGACCGCTTGTCATCTTCGACACCTTGTAAATTTTCTAACAGCTTGATCATGTTTGCTTCATCATCATGGTCACCAGCATAGCGAGCAGAATACACGCCTGGGTCTCCATTTAATGCATCTACTGCTAAGCCACTATCATCTGCAATAACAATGGTACCAATCTCCTTCGCTAATGCTTCTGCTTTTAAGATGGCATTTTCTTCGAATGTTGTTCCTGTTTCTTCTATTTCCATTTCTGGTGCCACTTCAAACATTGTCACGACTTCATAACCAAGTGGGCCAAATAATGCTTCAAAGTCTTTTGCTTTTCCTTTATTTTTTGTGGCGATGACTACTTGTTTCATACTATTGATTCCCTCCAACCTTGTTTGCCAGTTCACCAAGCGTTATTTTTTGAAGTTCAACTAATTGTTGTATGCCTTTTTCACCTAGTGCTAACAATTCATTTAGTTCTTGACGAGAAAAAGTGGCTTCCTCTCCAGTACCTTGTATTTCTACAAATCGTCCTGCGCCCGTCATTACAATGTTCATATCAACAGCTGCAGCCACATCTTCTACATAATTTAAATCGAGAATAGCACCTTGTTCTTCTACAATCCCAACACTTGTTGCTGCCAAAAAGTCTGTTACTGGGAATTTTTCGAATGGCTTTTCTTCAGCAAATTTAGCAATGGCTTGTGTCATGGCAACAAATGCTCCCGTAATGGATGCTGTACGAGTACCACCATCAGCTTGAATGACATCACAGTCAATCCATACAGTACGCTCGCCTAGTGCCTCTAAATCGACTACAGCACGTAATGCACGCCCAATTAAGCGCTGAATCTCCATTGTACGTCCATTGACTTTCCCACGAGAGGATTCACGTGGTGTACGTTGAGCGGTTGCACGTGGCAGCATGGAATATTCGGCTGTGATCCATCCTTTCCCTTGCCCACGTAAAAAGCCAGGTACCTTGTCTTCAATCGTTGCTGTGCAAATTACTTTTGTATTGCCTACTTGAATTAATACGGAGCCTTCTGGATGTAATAGATACTCGCTATCTATTTTCACAGGTCTTAGCCCATCTGCATTTCTACCATCAAATCTTGTCATATTTTTCGTTCCTCCTAAAAACTTTCGCGCCCTCATCTTATCATAATTTGTGCCATCAAAAAAGTACTCAATGGTGGCTTATGTACAATGCTGAAAACGGCAAAAATCAGCCTAGCCTGTTGCTAAGCTGATTTTTTATTTTAATGTGATACGTTTTATGTCGAGAGTACCTTGTTCTAACCAATTCTCAGCAATCGAACGGAAAATTGGAACAGAACCAGTTGCAAAAAATTTATGAGCAGGCACCGCATTTGCATTTGCTAAAGTGCCGTTATACGCTAACATTTCCTGAACATCCTTTGCTGTTTCCTCCGCAGAAGATAGTACATTCACATCTTCTCCGACAACAGCTTCAATTTGTTTTTGTAGAATAGGATAATGTGTACACCCTAAAATAACCGTATCAAATTGTCGATTTTTCAACGGCTTTAAGCCTTCAGCTATTAAATTATTTGCAAAGTCACCTTTATATTCGCCACTTTCTACAAGTGGCACGAATGTTGGACAAGCTAGTGGAATAATATGTGTTGACGTATTGAGTGACAACAAGGCTTCTTCATACGCCCCACTTTTAATCGTTCCTTCTGTTGCAAGCACAACGACTTCATGTCGCTTCGTTTTCTTTACAGCTGCACGTGCGCCAGCATTGATAACACCTAGTACCGGAAAAGGCATATTTCTTTGTAAACTTTCGAGTGCTACTGCAGTCGCTGTATTACAAGCTATAACGAGCATCTTAACATTCATTTTTTCGAGTGCTTTTGCCATTTGCCAAGTAAAATTCCGTACTTCCTGACGACTTCTTGGACCATACGGACACCTTGCTGTATCGCCAATATAATAAATCGTTTCGTTTGGCAATCGCTTCATGATTTCTTTTGCTACGGTTAAACCGCCTACTCCTGAGTCAATAACGCCTATCGGGGCATTCATACTTTCCGCCTCAATCCTGTTTCATGTGTACATGTAGTTTCTCTAAGTAGCTTGATAATTGCGCGACTTCTTGTTCATTAAAACCAACAAGCATCTCTTGCAAGTATTGCTGTCTTTTTTCAATAACTTCTTGAATAATACGTTCGCCTTTTTCGAGAAGATGAACGACAACGACACGGCGATCATTTTCATCACGCACACGCTTGACTAATTCATTTTTCTCCATTCGGTCCACTAAATCTGTTGTCGTGCTAAAAGCTAAATATAGACGGTTTGATAATTCGCCAATTGTAATATCACCAAGCTCTTCTAACCACTGTAATGCAACAAATTGTGGCGGCGTAATCGCATAATCGGAAACAATTTCTCTTCCCTTTTGCTTCACGATGGCCGCTATATAGCGTAATTCCTTTTCAACCGTTGCAACGGTTTCAGGTGAGTGCTTTGTTACTTCATCCGACATATAACTATTTCACTCCTAAAAATACGTTGAATAGTTCTATTTTGTCGTTTTTTTCACGAAATAGCAAGTGTCCATTAGTCTAATTTAAATTCTTCCAAGCGTAACAGCTCAATTAACGCCTGAGATCGATTCGTTACACCTAGCTTTTGAATTGTATTGGAAATGTGATTTCGCACTGTTTTTTCACTAATACCAAGCTGCTCTGCAATATCTCTCGTTGTTTTTTCAGCTAATAAAAGCGCAAATATTTCACGTTCTCGGTTTGTTAAAAGAGAACGATGATGAGAGCCATTCATTCAGTTACACCCTCCTCCCCCGCACGTATTGTAACTTATGTTAAGGGGCAGGAAGCGGTGACGGCTATTTGCATGATTATTCCATGTTTCCTTAAAAATTTCGAAAATTACATAGATACATTCGTAAATTTTACTTAAAATGTAATTCCTACTATTTTAATAAATTTACATATAGTTACATATTGAACTAGTGAGGTAGAATAGCCAACTGAATTAATTTCGTTTTTTCTTCCTCTGAGATCGGCACACTTTTACCTGTGCGAGGGTCCATTTGCACAATCGTTCCACGGCCAGTGAAACAAATTTCGTCCCTTTGATTTTTTGCTAGATAATGAATATCCATCGAAGAATTCCCAACTTGCGCGATTTTTGTATAAATGCGTAGAACATCATCAAAGAAAACCTGCTTTACATAATCACATTGTAAATCGGCTACTATTGGTATAGATTGTACATCATCCCCTGCAGAAGGCATTAAAATACCTAAATGTCGGAAATAATCAATTCTTGCTTGCTCAAAATATGTAAAGCTAATTGTATTGTTCATATGACCATACATGTCTGTTTCTGAAAATCGCACGCGTACCTCACTATAAAATGAAAAAGCCTTTTCCCACTCTTGAAAATTATCGATATAATTTGCCTTCATGATATACCATCCCCTGTCATGTAATTGCCCGTCTGATCATCAACCTAGTTATGATGACGGTTAACAAAATGAATACATGTTCATTATAAAAGAAAATGCTATATTATCATAGAAAAAACGCGAATAATCATCTTGTTGACTATTCATTTCTATAACTATAAAAAACTCCCTCACACTGAAGTGTAAGGGAGTTTCATGTTGTTGAAAAAAGATGATGTCAACGGCAGAAAAAGCAACTTTGCAAGGTGAGGGGTTGATTTCCGTTCCGCCAGCATCCTTTCCAGGGGGCGTCCGAGGAGCCGCTTCACTCACTTCCGTTCGCTCCAGGGTCTCCTCTGTGACGCTAAATCCCCTAGGAGTGACGCTGGCTCCACTCCAATCAACCATTCTGCAAAAGTGTCTTTACTTTTTTTCATAGTAGCATAGCGATCAAATCGCCCATTAACTGTATTCTTAGAGGGGATAGGCTCTTATTTTCAATGTGGAGAAGTGATGCGTGAGAACTTTATTTGAAAACCTTTGCTAAAAAGGTAACACTTTTGTGGATTGGAGTGGAAGGCTACTTGACTCCCGTGGGATAGCGAGACAGGCGAAGCCCTGCACGGAGCGGTAGCGGAGGAAGCGATTCGGCGCTCGCCCACAGGAAAGCAAGTAGCCTGCAACGGAAATCCATTTCTACCTTTCAATTGACAGTTTTGTTTTTCAACACTAAGAAACTCCCTCACACAAAGTGTAAGGGAGTTTAGCTTGTCCGTATATTAGTCTACGTAGTGGTCAGAACCGAAGAAGTTACGGAACATTTGCACTGAAGTAGCACGGTTTAATGAAGCGATTGATGTTGTTAAAGGAATCCCTTTTGGACATGCAGCAACACAGTTTTGAGAGTTACCACAGTTCGCAAGACCACCATCGCCCATAATCGCATTTAAACGTTCGTCTTTAATCATAGCACCAGTTGGGTGAGTGTTGAAAAGACGTACTTGTGATAATGGAGCTGGCCCGATGAATGAAGCTTTTTCAGATACGTTCGGACATGCTTCCATACATACACCACAAGTCATACATTTAGATAATTCATAAGCCCATTGACGTTTACCTTCTGGCATACGTGGACCTTCACCTAAATCATACGTACCATCGATTGGTACCCATGCTTTAACTTTTTTAAGCGCGTTGAACATACGTTCACGGTCAACTTGTAGGTCACGAATAACAGGGAATGTCTTCATTGGCTCCAATTTAATTGGTTCAGTCAATTGGTCAACAAGTGTTGAACATGATTGACGTGGACGGCCATTGATCACCATTGAACATGCACCACAAACTTCTTCTAAACAGTTCATATCCCATGATACTGGCGATGTGTTTTCACCATTTTCAGTAACAGGATTTTTTTGAATTTCCATTAAAATAGAAATTACGTTCATACCATGACGGTAAGGCACTTGGAATTTTTGCCAGTAGCTATCGCCGCCCTGTGTATCTTGACGTAAGACTTCTACTTTAACCATTCTTCCAGTATTAGCTGAGATTTGCATAACTTTTAGTCTCCTTTCGCAGAGTAGTCGCGTTTACGTGGTGGGATTAAAGAAACGTCGACTTCTTGGTACGTGATGATTGGATTACCAGTAGTTGGGTCAAACTTCGCCATTGTTGTTTTCAAGAATTGCTCGTCATCACGGTTAGGGAAATCAGGTTTATAGTGTGCACCACGAGATTCATTACGTAATAGTGCACCTTTTGTCATTACTTTTGCAAGCACTAACATATTTTTTAGCTGACGTGTAAAGTGCGCGCCTTGATTGCTCCATTTTTGCGTATCGTTGATGTTGATGTTGTTCCAGCGCTCAGTAAGCTCATCAAGTTTTTTCAATGTATCTTCAAGCTGATCATTGTAACGTACTACAGTCATTGTAGCAGTCATCATTTCACCAAGCTCTTTATGCAGTAAGTAAGCGTTTTCTGTGCCTTCCATTTTCATGATAGCATCCCATTTCGCTTGTTCCTCTGTTACACGAGCATCGTAAATCTCTTGTGGAAGATCTTCAGCATGCTTTTTAAGATGTTTTACATAATCTACTGCGTTTGGTCCTGCAACCATACCACCGTAAATAGCAGATAATAATGAGTTTGCACCAAGACGGTTTGCACCATGTTGAGAGTAATCACATTCACCTGCTGCAAATAGACCAGGAATTTCAGTCATTTGATTGTAGTCAACCCATAATCCACCCATTGAATAGTGAACTGCTGGGAAAATTTTCATTGGTAATTTACGTGGGTCATCCCCTACGAATTTTTCGTAGATTTCGATGATACCACCAAGTTTAACGTCCAATTCATGTGGATCTTTATGTGAAAGATCTAGGTATACCATGTTTTCGCCATTGATACCAAGTTTTTGGTTTACACAAACGTCGAAAATTTCACGTGTTGCAATATCACGTGGTACTAAGTTACCATAAGCTGGGTATTTCTCTTCTAAGAAGTACCAAGGTTTACCGTCTTTATAAGTCCAAATACGACCACCTTCACCACGAGCTGATTCTGACATTAGACGGTTTTTGTCATCTCCAGGAATCGCTGTTGGGTGAATTTGAATGAATTCACCATTCGCATATGAAGCACCTTGTTGATAAACGATAGAAGCAGCAGAACCTGTGTTAATAACAGAGTTTGTTGTTTTACCGAAGATAATACCAGGGCCACCAGTCGCCATAATAACAGCGTCTGCACGGAATGATTTAATTTCTTCTGTACGCATATCTTGCGCTACGATACCACGGCAAACGCCGTCTTCATCGATAATAACACCAAGGAATTCCCAGTGTTCATATTTATTTACTAAACCAGCTACTTCATGAGAACGAACTTGCTCATCTAGCGCATATAGTAATTGTTGACCAGTTGTTGCACCAGAGAAAGCTGTACGGTGCATTAAAGTACCACCAAAACGACGGAAATCTAAAAGTCCTTCTGGTGTACGGTTGAACATAACACCCATACGGTCCATTAAGTGGATAATGCCAGGTGCTGCGTCACACATACCTTTTACTGGTGGTTGGTTCGCTAAGAAGTCCCCACCATATACTGTATCATCAAAGTGAATCCATGGAGAATCCCCTTCACCTTTTGTATTTACCGCACCATTAATTCCGCCTTGCGCACAAACAGAGTGTGAGCGTTTTACAGGAACTAATGAGAATAAATCAACTTCAGTACCAACTTCAGCTGCTTTAATCGTTGCCATCAGACCGGCAAGACCACCGCCGACAACAATTATTTTGCTTTTCGCCATGATTATTTCTCACTCCTCTTAAAAAATTGCAATGATTGCATGTGCTCTATCGTAGCTTCTATTGAATTATACGAAAGCTAAAATAGCTGCCACACCAACTACACTTAGAATTACGAAAATAATGTTTGTTACGTAAGTAGCAATCTTTTGAGACTGAGGAGATTGTGTAATACCCCAGCTTACTAGGAATGCCCATAAACCGTTAGATAAGTGGAAAGTTGCTGATAAAATACCAACAATGTAGAATCCAAGCATGAATGGATTAGCAACGATATTCGCCATCATGTCGTAATCAACGTGTGTGCCAAGTGCTTTTTGAATACGAGTTTGGAAAATATGCCATGCGATGAATATCACTAAGAATACACCAGTAAAACGTTGTAAAGAGAACATCCAGTTACGGTACGTGCTGAAACGTCCTGTGTTTGGTGTAGCAGTGAATGCAATGTAGACACCATAGAATGCGTGGAACATTAATGGAATATAGATGACAATCCATTCAACTAGGATAAGGAATGGAATCTTTTCCATTACTGCGGTAGCATCGTTGTAACTTTCTGCCCCGCCTGTTGCTGTAAAGTTAATGAACAGGTGCATCGTTAAAAACAGACCTACTGGAATGATCCCAAGTAGAGAATGTAAGCGACGCCATAAAAACTCTCGATCTTTCGACAAGACTGTTACCCCCCTTAGTACTTAAAATAGCACAACAAAAGAAGTCATCATTTTGTAAATGATACTTCATTGACTGTGTATTTCATCATGGTACAATATTATGACATGTTTATTGTACTCTCAAGAGCTACGAGCGTCAAGGCAACTCGGAGTTTTTCATAGAGCTTATTAAAGAACTAATCTAGTACATGATGCGTCGTTTTTTCTCGAAAAATCTATCATTACTTTATTACCGTTAAATTTTAAGAAAATTCTAAGAAAGAAGGATAACAATGTTAAACACTCCATCTCCTACAATCTCATCATTTGGCTATGAGATCATTCGTGATCATATTCTATCTTCTATACTCGGTAAACATGAAGATGATGTCCTTTATTGGGCAGGTAAAGAGCTTGCTCGCAAGTTCCCATGTAAAAGTCAAGATGAACTTATCGCATTTTTCGCAGATGCCTGCTGGGGTACATTAGAGCTTATGAAGGAATCAAAGGATGGACGCATTTTCCAGTTGACAAACGACCCTGAAATTCTGCAAATTAAACAACGTAGCTTTAAACTTGAAGCAGGATTTATAGCAGAGCAAATTCAACTAGCTAAAGGCTACCTTACAGAATGCTATAATGAAAAGCGAGAAAAGCAACAATACGTCATGTTTACAGTCAAATGGGACGTCAAAGAACGTATTATGAATACCATTCCCTCAGAGTAATAAAAAGGATTGTCTCCCCCTAACGGGATGACAATCCTTCTTTTTTCTTCCTTTAATTTCGGACAATTACATAAAATGCTGTTTCTTCTATTATTATATGTAAAGTGCTTGCTCTAAATTAAACTCATCATGCAGTGCATTAGCTGCTTGGATCATATCATCCTGTGGTACAACAACAGAAACTTTTATTTCAGAAGTACTCACCATTTTCACAGGGATATTTTCACGACGCAACCGATCAAACATACGAGCAGCAACACCTGGATTAGAGGCCATGCCTGAACCAATAATGGAAACTTTCGCTAACCCTATTTCGAAGTCTGCAAAACTAAATCCGAGTGATAATTTACTATCTTCTAGAACACGTAATGCTTCTGCAAATTCCTCTTTTAAAATGGAAAACGAAACAGTTGGTTTCAGCCCATCAATAATGGCTTGAACAATAATATCTACATTAATGCGGTTCTCAGCAAGAATAGTAAATATATCTGCTAATGAAGCATTAGATAAAGCATCATACCCTACTGTTAAACGAATAATATCTGATTCAAAGGCCACGCCACGAACAACTAAGTTTTTTTCCATTTCCACTTCCTCCTTCAATAAAGTGCCTACTGACTCTACTAAACTTGAGCGTATGATAACAGGCATTTGAAATTTCTTTGCTAACTCCACCGCACGTGGATGTATGACATGAGATCCTAAATGAGATAATTCTAACATTTCATCATAGGAAATTTCCTGTAGCTTTTGGGCATGTGTCACATAACATGGATCTGCTGTATAAACACCGTCCACATTTGTATACATATCAGCTCGCTCCGCTTCCAATGCGATGGCAAGCGCTACAGCTGCCGTTTCAGCTCCACCTTTCCCAAGCATGGTGATATTGTGATCTTCGTCAACCCCTTGTTCCCCAGCAATGACTACAATTTGCCCCTGTGCAAAGTGTTCTTCGATTCGACTAACATCAATATAGTCGATACGCGCATGCTGATACATACCATCCGTATGAATACCTGCCTGCCATCCAGTCAGAGACACAGCCTCATAGCCTGCTTCCTGTAAGGCAATGGCAAATAAAGCACTAGATAATTGAGAGCCTGTAGACAAAACTGCATCTAATTCTCGTTTTGACGCATCGTCAGTTAGTTGATGTACCATCATTTTCATTTCTTTGGCAGTATGTCCCATTGCTGCAACAACTACCACTACATCAAATCCTCTGTCCTTTTCAGCAATCGCTTTCCGAGCTGCCTGTTGGATTTGTTCAGTAGAAGCTAATGCAGCTCCTCCAAACTTCATCACAATTTTAGCCATTTCTTTCATTCTCCCTTCCAGTCCATGTATTTCACCTAATTACAGGAGACAAAACCGTTTCTAGAAAAACTAAAAGGCAGCCTCCACATAACGTGAAAGCTGCCTATAACATGTACAATAATCGTAACTTGCGCATGTGTGATAGCTCTCCGAAACGTTTAGAATCGACAGTCTTACATTTCTTAAATGCAAAACCAGTACAGCAATGGAAACAACAACGCTGGACTTCGGCAAGCTCCCCTTTCACACAATATCTCTGGACTTGTCCATCCTCCATTGTGTTACTCTTGAATCTTGCACCTCTATCATCACCTTAAAGTGAATGTATTCAATTCATTAAGCCTTAGCGTAAATAAGCTAGTCACGCCAGTTAGCTCTCCATAACATTAAAAACAATGTTATTTATAACCATAGCACATGCCTATTCCTTTGACAATGATTCTTGCTGAAAATAGCTAAAAATTTGGCTTGCTAAATTAGCGGGCATCCCTGCCTCCTGTAAAGTTAGCTCGCTCGCCTCTCGAATTTTTTTGACTGATCCGAAATATTTAAGCAACTGTTGCTTACGTTTTGGTCCTACCCCTTCAATATGATCTAATACAGATTGAATGGCATGCTTCTCATGCTGTTGACGCAAGAAGGTAATAGCAAAGCGGTGGACTTCGTCTTGAATTCGTTGTAATAAATAGAAGCCATCACTTGTACGTTTTAAGGCAATCACCTCTGGCGGATCACCAAACAATAGCTGAGATGTATTATGCTTGTCATCCTTGGCTAAACCAGCAATCGGTATGACAAGACCAAGCTCATCTTCTAGTACTTCACGGGCTACTTCCATTTGCCCCTTACCACCATCAATTAACACTAAATCTGGTAATGGTAGACCTTCCTTTAAAACACGTATATATCGACGACGTATAACCTCCTGCATTGCACCGTAATCATCATGCTTGGCTGCTGTACGCGTTTTATATTTTCGGTATTCCTTTTTTGCAGGCTTCCCATCAATGAAAACAACCATGGCAGATACTGCATCCGTTCCATGCATATGACTATTATCAAAAGCCTCAATTCGTAAAGGTGCACTAATACCCATTGCTTCACCTAGTGCCTCACAAGCACCAATCGTACGTTCTTCCTGACGTTCTATTAGCTGGAATTTAGCTGCCACAGCAATTTCGGCATTTTTGGTTGCTAATTCAACCAGTTCCTTCTTTTGTCCTCTTTTTGGTGTAAGGACTTTGATCTCTAATAATTCCGTTAAGATGGCTGCATCAATGGCTTGTGGAATAAAAATTTCTTTTGGCTTAATATGCTCTGGCTTTTCATAAAAGCGCCCAACAAATGTTAAGAATTCTTCCTCTGCATCCTGATAGATCGGGAAAATCGAGACATCACGCTCAATCAGTTTACCTTGGCGCACAAAGAAAACCTGAACACACATCCACCCTTTTTCAACGGCATAGCCAAATACATCGCGATTTGTAGTATCACTTGATACTATTTTTTGTTTCTGCATGACCGTATCAATATGAGCAATTTGATCTCGGAATTCCTTCGCTCTTTCAAATTCTAGGTTTTCAGCGGCTGCAAGCATTTTAACTTCAAGCTCTTTTTTAACTGCCTCCACACCACCATTGAGAAACTTCGTCATATCCTCAATCATCTCTTGATAAACCTGACCATCAATTTCCTTAACACAAGGTGCTAAGCATTGCCCCATGTGATAGTACAAGCAAACCTTGGAGGGTAATTGTACACATTTGCGCAACGGATACAGTCGATCCAATAGTTTTTTCGTTTCGCTCGCTGCATAGGCATTCGGATAAGGACCAAAATATTTAGCCTTATCCTTTTTTACCTTCCGTGTCGTAATCAGACGAGGATGTTTTTCATTCGTAATTTTTAAATATGGATAGGTCTTATCATCCGTTAACATGACATTATATTTTGGATCATGTAACTTGATGAGATTCAGCTCTAAAATAAGTGCTTCAATATTAGATGATGTCACGATATACTCAAAATCTTCTATTTCACCTACAAGTCTTTGAGTTTTTCCTTCATGTGTTCCAGTAAAATAGGAGCGTACACGGTTTTTCAGAACTTTTGCTTTACCGACATAAATGATTGTCCCTTGTCGATCCTTCATCAAATAGCAGCCAGGCTGATCCGGTAAAATATCCAGTTTTCGCTTTATTAAATCGTTCATTACCTACCTGCCCCCCTAAGTAAAAATTCCCCTCAATGAATCCTATTAGTTATTTTTCTTTATTATATAACGAAAAAAAGCCGAACACATCTATTGATGGCTCGGCTTTGTGAACTTCATTCATTACGCATGTTTTGCGATAAATGCTTCTAAAGCTTCTTTCGGTTGGAAGCCTACAGTTTTGTCAACTAATTCTCCATCTTTAAATAATAGTAAAGACGGGATTGACATAATTTGATACTGAGCTGCAGTACCTTGGTTATTGTCAACGTCAACTTTTACAATTTTAGCCGCACTACCTGCAGCGTCCATTTCTTCAAGAACTGGCCCAATCATTTTACATGGTCCGCACCAAGCAGCCCAAAAGTCTACTAGTACTAACCCTTCTTTAATATCGTCCTGGAACGTAGCATCTGTTGCATGTACAATTGCCATTTGAAATCCTCCTTAAACTTACTATGATTGTAGTATAGCATGGATAAATTCACTTGAGCGAACAATCTGCCTACAATGTATTTTTTATGCAAAACTGTGTCGAAAAATTAAATGACAGCCATTAATTGACTTGATAACGACCTTTCAATACATAGGTTAACGTAATAAAAAGATAGATAGATAACGTAATACTTGTCACGATAATAGATGTGGTAAAAATAATGCCAATGAGAATCGCACTTAACGCCAGTATGGCTATCCAAGTGGTATAAGGGAACCATTTTACTTCATAGGCACTTGTATTCTCTGCTTGTTTTTTACGTGATTTTAAATGAGCAATCGCAATAATTAACCAAATAAATAGCACAGTATAACCAAGTGATCCCATTAAGAAATCAAAGGTTTTGCTTCCAGCATATAAAGATAAAATGACGCCTAAATACATCGCTAATGTACACATTAAAATGGAATATACCGGTACTTTTCGTTTCGATAAATGAGCAAAGACTTTAGGCACACGTCCGTCTACAGCCTGTGTATATAGTACACGTGATGAACCATAAAGTCCTGAATTCATCGATGAAATAATGGCCAGTAAAACAACAGCGTTCATAATATGGTCTGCCCCTGGAATACCAACCATTTTAAAAACCATGACAAATGGGCTTTCAGGAACCCCATTTACTTCATTCCAAGGAATCAAGCTTACGATAATAAAGAAAGGCAGTAAATAAAAAGTAACAATACGTACTAATGTACTGCGAACAGCTTTCGGTACTACTTTTTCAGGATTTTTCGTTTCAGCTAATGTAATCCCGATGATTTCTGTACCACCATAAGAGTAGATAACTACAAGCATAGCAGCAATTAATCCCTTTGATCCATTAGGGAAAAAACCACCATGCTCCGTTAAGTTAGCAAAACCAACAGCACTATGGTTTCCAAACGTAACAAGCAATAAAATAAGTCCTGCAATGATAAAGACAATAATAACGGTAATTTTGATTAATGCTAGCCAATATTCTGTTTCTGCAAAGATTTTTACGGATAATAAATTAATGGCTGTTACTAACACTGAAACAGATAGTGCGAGTATCCAAATTGGATATTCTGGTAACCAATATTGAATAAAAATAGCAGCAACGACAGACTCTGCTGCAATATTTAAAACCCACATTTTCCAGTAGATCCAATCCAGGAAATACGCAGGGTATTTGCCTAACACTGACTGCACTAAATCTCTAAAGGTTCTTGCTTCTTTATTACGAACGGCCATTTCTGCTAAGCCTTGCATGACAAATAATAAAATAATGCCACCTATTAAATAGGCAATCAACACAGATGGCCCTGCCATATCAATGGCTGCACTACTTCCTTTAAATAATCCCGCACCAATGGCACCACCTAACGCCATCATCGTGATATGACGCGAGGTCATTGTTCTTGTTAATTGTTGCTTGTTGTTTTCCACTTTCTTACCTCCTAAAAATCAAAAAAGCATATCGTCTCTTCCTTCATCATCAAATGAAAGAAGAGACGATATGCTATAAGCAAACCGCGGTACCACTCTAATTGGTTCTTGAGAACCCAGCTTAAAAACCTTGTAACGAAGGTTAACCGTCAAACAAATAGAATAATCTGATAATTCCATTTGTGTTACCACTCCTAGGCAAGTTCAAAGTCTTATTGGTCTGCGTTGCACCAACCCGCAGCTCTCTTTACCGAATAATGAACTTTTACTACTCCTAATCTTTGCGTTTCAAATCATTATTGTATCCATCACTATAATGTCTAACGTTAATTATGTCAATATTTTATTTTGCAATAATTTTCAAATAGTGCTGCTTGTAAAGAAAACCATATAAAAAAGCAGGAAGAGTTATCCCTTCCTGCATCTGCTTTACGCGTTCACTTTTAATGCTTTAAATTCTTCAATTAGAAGCGGAATGACTTCAAATAAATCTCCAACGATACCGTAATCCGCTACTTTGAAAATATTTGCTTCTGGATCTTTATTAATGGCAACAATGACTTTTGAATTGGACATTCCAGCTAAATGTTGAATTGCGCCCGAAATACCAGCTGCAATATAAAGATCTGGTGTTACGACCTTACCTGTTTGTCCGATTTGAAGCGAATAATCACAGTATTCAGCGTCACATGCACCACGTGATGCGCCAACTGCACCGCCTAGTAAATCTGCTAGCTCTTTTAATGGCTCGAAGCCTTCTTCTGACTTCACGCCACGACCACCAGCAACAACTACTTTCGCCTCTGAAAGATCTACACCTTCTGAAGATTTACGAACAACTTCTTTAATAATTGTACGAAGGTTTGTAATCTCTGCAGTGATTGCAGACACATCACCTGTTTTACCTTCTGCTTTTTCTAAAGGTGTAATGTTATTTGGACGAATAGAAGCTAAAACAACGCCTTCTTTCACTTTCACTTTTTCAAAAGCTTTACCAGAGTAAATTGGTCGGATGAATACTACATCATCGCCTGCACCTTCAATAGCAGTGACATCAGATACTAGACCTGCTTGCAATTTGCTTGCAATTTTTGGCGATAAATCTTTCCCATTTGCTGTATGACCGAAGACAATACCAGATGGTTGTTCTTGCTCGATAACAGCTAATAGTGCTTGACTATAGCCATCAGATGTATATTGTTTTAAATGTGGGTGTTCCACTGTTACTACACGATCAGCACCATATTCAAATAATGAACCTGTTAAACTTGCTACAGCATCCCCTAAAAGTACCCCAACAACTTCGCCACCATCAGCGATTTGTTTTGCAGCTGCAATTGCTTCGAAAGAAACATTACGTAAGCTTCCTTCACGAACTTCACTTAATACTAATACTTTTTTTGACATAGCATATTCCCTCCGTTACCCTTTAAGATTCGATTGACATCAAATAATTAAACTACTTTTGCTTCTGTGTGAAGTAGATTTACCAGTTCTTTTGCTTGTGCAGAAAGGTCGCCTTCTAAAATACGGCCTGCTGCTTTTTGAGCTGGTAAGAAGATGTCTACTGTTTCGATCTTCACTTCTACATCATCTTCATCGATATCTAAATCATCTAACTCAAGCTCTGCAAGCGGTTTCTTTTTCGCTTTCATAATACCTGGTAGAGATGGGTAACGTGGCTCATTTAAACCTTGCTGAGCTGTTACTAATAACGGTAAAGAAGTTTCAATTACCTCTGAATCTCCTTCGATATCGCGAACAATTTTCGCAGATGTTCCGTCAATTTCAAGTTTCGTAATCGTTGTTACATAATTCATATCCAATAAATCAGCAACACGTGGACCAACTTGCCCTGAACCACCATCAATCGCAACATTTCCTGTTAAAATTAAATCTGCATCTTTATCTTTTAAGTATTCAGCTAATAGATAAGCTGCTGCATTTTGGTCTAGCTCATCTAAATCATCTTCTGTATTAATAAGCACTGCTTCGTCAGCACCCATAGCAAGTGCTGTACGTAATTGCTTCTCTGCATCCTCGCCACCAATTGTCACTACTGTTACTTTACCACCAGCAGCATCGCGAACTTGGATTGCCTCTTCAATGGCATATTCATCGTAAGGGTTGATAATGAATTCTGCGCCGTCCTCTTGGATTTTGCCACCCGACACAACGATTTTTTCTTCTGTATCAAACGTACGTTTAATTAATGCAAAAATGTTCATATATCCATACCTCCTGGAACGTTTTATAATTCTAAGTAAACTTATAAATATTATATATTTTCAGTTTCGATAACGCCGATAACATACTTAACGTTGCTATCGACATTTGGAAAATTATTTGCCAGTAAACACAGGCTCACGCTTTTCAATGAATGCTTGAATTCCTTCTTTGGCATCTTCTGTAACAAATACTGTCCCAAAGGATTTCGCCTCTGCTTCAATGCCTTCATAGAATGATGCATGCTTTGCATATTGCAATGTTTGAATAGCCGCTTTTAAAGCGATTGGGCTTTTCTTAGCAATGCTCTTAGCAATTTTTAACGTTTCTTCTAGTAGTGTTTCGTCTGAGAATGAACGGTTCGCTAAGCCCCACTGAACAGCTTCGGTACCAGAGATCGGTTCACTTGTAAACATCATTTCAGCAGCCTTTGCTACACCAACATAGCGTGGTAAGCGCTGTGTACCGCCAAAACCAGGAATAAGGCCTAATTGTAATTCAGGTAAACCTAGTTTCGCAGATTCAGTGACAAATCGCATATGACAGCTCATTGCTAACTCAAGCCCTCCGCCTAATGCCGCACCATGGATGGCTGCAATTACAGGCTTAGAAAATGATTCAACACGCTCAAAAACCTGCTGCCCGTTGCTAGCTAGCTTTGTAAATTCCTCTCCTGATTCTACCCCAATAAATTCTTTAATATCTGCCCCTGCAGAGAAGAAACGGCCTTCACCATGAAGTACAAGGACTCTTACAGCATCATCGTGTTCTACAGCATCTAGCACAGCGTTAACTTCTGCAATAATACCGCGAGATAATGCATTTGCTGGTGGACGTGCAATTGTAATAATCGCTACTCCATCTTCTACTTTCCAACTTAGAAATTCCATTTCTCCACATCCTTTTAAGCTTTAATGCCGTTCAGGATTAATGCCTGAACCTTTGGAACCTGTTCCATCAAATCATATCGATAGTCATTCATAACCCACGACGTAATAGTTTCATCAATTGTGCCAAAAACCATTTGTCGTGCCAAGCGTACATCCATCGTCTGATTGAACTCACCTGTAAGCATACCCTCGATTAAAATTTGATCGAGTAGCTGTAAATACTCACGCAATACCGAATTAATTTTTAATCGTAAGTCTTTGTTTGACTGGCGAAGCTCTAATTGTGTGACAGTTGCTAGGTATCGATCTGTCGCTAGAACATTAAAATGATTTTCAATCATTCGTGAAAGTTTGTCTTTAGACGTACTCCCATTTTCTATTATATCTTGTAATGACTCTACAAAAACAGCCATTTTTTCATTAAAGACAGAAATTAATATATCTTCTTTATTTTTAAAATATAAATAGATTGTTCCATCGGCCACCCCTGCCTGTTTGGCGATTTTCGATACTTGCGCTTGGTGATACCCATTTTCCGCAATAACGATGACAGCTGCATCAATAATTTGTTTATATTTTGGCTTATCTCGTTTCACTTATATATCACCACCTAAAAAACATGCGCACGTCTATATGATTGATATGACGTGTGAACCTAAAAAAATATGAAAATATGAATGGTCATTCATTCATATTTTCATATTATATTTTACGGCATTGCTTGTCAATACTTTCACACGTATTTATTTCGCTTCTTTATTCGCTAATTTTGTTTTTTCTTCTTCAACTAAAGTACGACGCAAAATTTTCCCTACAGCTGTTTTTGGCAGCTCTTCTCTAAATTCATAATAACGCGGAACTTTAAAAGCCGCTAGATGCTGACGGCAATATTTATTTAATTCGTCCTCAGTAATCGAATATCCTTCTTTTAAAACAATATAAGCTTTTACTGTTTCACCACGATATGGATCAGGTATGCCTGCCACTACGCACTCTTGAATCTCTTCACGTTCATACAATACTTCTTCCACTTCACGAGGATAAATATTAAAGCCGCCTGCTATGATTAGATCCTTTTTACGATCTACTACATAGAAGAAGCCTTGCTCATCCATATAACCAAGATCACCTGTTAAAAACCAACCGTCGGCAAATGTCGCTGCTGTATCCTCTGGACGGTTCCAGTAGCCTTTCATCACTTGTGGTCCTTTAACAGCGATTTCACCAACCTCACCAATGGGTAGCACTTCCGTATCCCCTGTACGTAAAATAACCGCTTCTGTATTTGGCCAAGGTAAACCAATCGAGCCAATCACCCGCTTACCCCAAATTGGCGTAGCATGTGTTACAGGTGAGGTTTCAGTTAACCCATACCCTTCTACTAGCTTCCCGCCAGTAACGGCTTCAAACTTCTCTTGCACTTCAATCGGCAATGAAGCAGAACCACTGAGGCATGCCTTAATGGATGATAAATCATAATTCGCAATGTCTGGGTGATTTAAAAGGCCGATGTATAAGGTTGGTGCACCGGGGAACAGTGTTGGTTTTTGTTTATCAATCGTTTTTAATGCCGTTTCTGCATCAAATTTCGGTAAAAGCACCATTCTATTTTGAGTGAATACAGATAAAAGCATAACAGTTGTCATACCATAGACGTGGAAGAATGGCAGAATGCCCATAATGGTTTCTTCACCATGCACACATCTATACATCCATGCATCACACATTGTCGTATTGGCAATCAAATTTTTATGGGTCAACATAACCCCTTTTGGGAAGCCTGTTGTTCCACCCGTATATTGAAGCAATGCTAGGTCCTCTTCAAAATCAAATGGAATATTGTCAATCACCTTAATCGGTGCAGAGCGCATTATTTCTGAAAATAGGTGATTTTGACCGCTATGTTCAACCTTGACACTAAAGCCATACTGCTTCTTTTGAATAAATGGATAGACTAAATTTTTCGGGAATGGTAAATAGTCCTTAATAGCTGTTACAATGACATTTTCAAGTGACGTCTCTTTCATAATTTTCATGACTCTTGGATATAAAATATCCATTACAAGAATAACCTTTGCTCCTGAATCAGCCATTTGGTATTGAAGCTCTCGTTCAGTATAAAGTGGATTTGTTTGTACTACAACAGCACCTGCATACATGGCACCATAGTAAGCGATTACACTTTGTGGCGTGTTAGGCAGCATAATCGCTACTCGATCTCCTTTTTCCACACCTAGTGTTTGTAAATAGTTTGCGAACCTTAAAGCTGACTCATATAGCTCGGTGTACGTCAAATCCTTTCCCATAAAATGAATCGCTACTTTGGATGGATTCTTTTTATAGGCACGTGTCAAAAACTCTTGCACTGGAATTTCCTCAAACGTTAAAGACGATGGTACTTCTTCAGGATAATTTGCTAGCCATGGTTTTGCTGTCATACGTCCTCTCCCCTTTGTCCCAAACTTTGTCAATTCTTATATTTATTATAATGAAAAAGAAATACAGTTTCAAACAGAAAATAGAAAATAAATGCATTTTCGATTAATTATTATGCAATTCACAACATTAATATGATTGGTATTTATCGGGATTTGTTTGAGCAGACCTTATGAATACTCATTCATTCTTAAGTAACTTCCATACAAAAATGTTAGCTTATTTCTATATTATAAAAATATTTTTTCTACCCTTCAGTAGAGTGATATGGGAGAAAATTAATAGGTTTTAGTAGAAATTCACGCAGCTTAAGTAAACAAAAAAACGCATCCTCACAAAGAGAATACGTTTTTTGTTTAAACCGTTAACATATAATAGACACCTACTGCCAAAAATGCAATACAGACAACGATTAGTACTTTTGCTAATTTTTCCATGTCATGACACTCCTATGCAATACTTGCCCCAATTACAAACGAAAGACCGACTGAAATGGTAAAGGAAATGAAACCAACTGAGCGATTATCATTGGCAATCTCTTGATCAACGTTAAAACGAGGTGTCATAAATTCAAATAAAAAATAGGCTACAATCAATAATGTAAAGCCAAAAAGGCCCCAGCCGATCATTTCACTTAATGTGCTATGACGAGCAATGGAAAAGCGAAAGATATTACAAATCCCAAGTATTTTCCCACCTGTTGCAAGAGCCACAGCGACATTACCTTTTTTAATTTCTTCCCAATTTTTATATTTCGTAACGACTTCGAACAATGCCATCGAGACGACTAAACATAATACTACAACACTAAAATATCCTGCCGTTTCGATAATTGGATATCGCCAAAAGCCAGAATTCAGCATTTTTCTCCGTCCCCTTTATAGCTTATTTCAATTCAACAACTGTGACGCCTAAGCCCCCTTCACCGGCTTCACCAAAACGGAAGGATTTTACGCGCTTATGCTTTTTCAAATAGCTTTGAATACCTTGACGTAACGCCCCTGTACCAACGCCATGAATAATGGACACACGACCATAATTAGAGAGTAACGCATCATCAATATATTTCTCTGTTCTTAATATTGCATCCTCATAGCGTTCACCACGTAAATCTAATTCTAATTTCACATGACTATTTCGGTTTTTCACACCAGCTGTTCGTAATATAGGCTCTTTTTCAGGTTTAATATACTCCAAATCACTATCCGAGATTTTCATTTTTAAAATCCCCATTTGGACAACCCATTCTGTATTCGACACCTTTTCTAACAAAGTACCCCGTTGACCATAGCTTAACACCTTTACCTCGTCTCCGACAACTAAGTTTTGTGCGCGGACTTTGACTTGTGCCGCTTTTTTCAGCACTTTATTGTCTTCAAGTGGTGTTGCTTCTTCCAAGCGTTTACGTGCTTCAATCAATTCATGCTCCTTGACAACTTGATTAGCATTTTTACGCATTTCTCGAAGCTCTGCAATAATCGCTTCCGCTTCTCGTTTCGCTTCATCAACAATTTTACGTGCTTTTTCCTTCGCTTTCTTATCAAGCGCCTCTTTACGCTCCTCGTAGGCTTGCACTTTATCTTGAAGCTCTTGACGTAATGTCTCCGATTCTAACAGTAATGCATGCGAACGTTCTGCATCATCTTCGGATTGGCGACGTGTTTCTTCCAATGAGGCTATCATGGATTCAACCTCATGTCGGTCTGTCCCAGTAAAGCCTTTTGCACGATCAATAATGGATTCAGGTAAACCAAGACGACTGGAGATTTCGAATGCATTAGAGCGCCCAGGTACTCCGATAAGTAGACGGTAGGTTGGGCTCAAAGTTTCAATATCAAACTCGACACTGGCATTAGCAACACCTGGACGATTATAGCCATATGCTTTAAGTTCAGGATAGTGAGTTGTCGCCATTACACGAGCACCTCGTCCATGTACTTCATCTAAGATTGAGATAGCTAAGGCTGCCCCTTCCTGTGGATCAGTACCTGCGCCCAACTCATCAAAAAGAACAAGTGATTCATGATCAAATTTTTGTAGGATGTCTACAATATTGACCATATGAGATGAGAACGTAGAAAGTGACTGCTCAATTGATTGCTCATCACCAATATCAGCAAACAATTGCTCAAATACTGCAAGCTCTGAGCCATCTAATGCCGGCACTGGTAATCCAGCTTGCGCCATTAATGTACACAGGCCAACCGTTTTTAATGTCACGGTTTTACCACCTGTGTTAGGACCTGTAATGACAATGGCTGTTATCTCTTTGCCAAATTCAATATCATTCGGAATAGCTGAATCCATTGGTAGCAGTGGATGACGTGCACGTACTAGTCGGATATAGCCATCCTGATTCATTTTAGGCATTGTACATTTATTCGCTTGTCCATATTTACCCTTTGCTAAAATGACATCGATATCGCCTAAAACCTTCACTAAGTTAAATAAATCTGATGCTACTTCTTGCACCATTGCACTTAAAGCTAATAAAATACGCTCAATCTCCGCCTGCTCTTTCATTTTCAAGCGATGAATTTCATTATTCGCTTGGACGACAGAATCTGGCTCGATAAATAAGGTTTGACCAGAAGAAGATTGATCATGGACAATCCCACCATAATGGTGACGATATTCTTGCTTTACAGGAATGACAAAGCGGTCATTACGAATTGTCACAAGTGCATCAGAAAGCATTTTCGCAGCATTACTTCCACGAATTAGACTTTCCAGCTTAGAACGGACTTTCCCCTCTTCAGCACGCAAAGATTGGCGAATAGAGCGCAATGTTTGACTAGCAGAATCTAAGACAGCTCCATTATCATCAATACAGTTATTGATTTCATGTTGCAATCCTGTTAAGACAGGCATCGCTTCCTTTTTGGAGATGAAATGGGGAATTTCAATTACTTCATCGGCCTCTATATCTTCAATAAAATTGCGTAGAATTCTGCTTGCTCGAATCGTGCTCGAAATTTCCATTAGTTCTACTGCTGCTAGCATGCCTCCTATTTGAGCACGTCTGGCAGATGGGCGGACATCAAAAATCCCTCCCATGGGCACATTGCCCTTAACACGCAAAATGGATAATCCCTCATCCATTTCCTCTAATAATTGTACTACTTTATCAAAATCTGTTTGTGGCACAAGCTCCTCAATGACAGATTTACCAATGGAAGAAGTGCAATAGGAAGCCACTTGTTGCCTAACTTTATCGTATTCTAGTGTTTTCAATGCGCGTTCTGCAATCACTGAGAACACCTCCTCAACCTATTTATTTCGTCGTATGAACGCTTCAAACTGTTCACGCGTCCATGTATTCACAATCATATCTTTCGGTAACCATGCTCTATTTGCATAGCGAACCCCAATATCCATAAAACGTAAATGTGCAATATCATGAGCATCTGTGTTGATAGCTACTGGCACACCTGCAGCAAAAGCCATTTCTAAATGTTCTACACATAAATCGAGACGATACGGATTTGCATTTAACTCTAAAATTTTACCATATTCCTTCGCCCAGGCAATTAACTGTTTCATATCTGGATTATAGCCATCACGGTCTTCAATAATTCGACCAGTTGGATGGGCAATCATATGGACATAGGGATTTTGCATAGCTGTTAGTAAACGTGCCATAATTTTATCTTGTGATTGTGTGAAGCTAGAATGAATTGAAGCAATAACAAAATCTAGCTCTTTTAGCACCTGATCTTCGAAATCAAGGGAGCCGTCTGGTAAAATATCCATCTCTGTCCCTTTAAACAAATGAAATTCTGGATGTGCCGCATTAAACGCTTCAATTTCTACATGCTGCTTTTCTAAACGCTCTGGCGTTAAACCATTTGCAACTTTTAGGAATTGTGAATGGTCTGTAATAACACTATACTGGTAGCCTCGTGCTAGTAACGCCTCGCCCATTTCTGCAACAGAGTATGCACCATCCGACCATGTCGTATGCATATGCAAATCAGCCTTAATATCTTCTAGTCGAACTAAGTTTTGAATCGTGTTTGTTTTATCAAATTCCACTGTTCCTGTCCGTAAGCTTGGTGGAATCCAAGGTAGATCAAAGTGAGCGAAAAATGCTGCCTCATCTTGGAACGTCAAAACAGTACCATCTTCCTGTTCCACACCATATTCACTTATTTTTTCACCACGTGCTTTGGCAAGTTGTCGCATACGGACATTATGATCTTTGGAACCTGTAAAATGATGCAGGGCAGTTGCATATTCATTGTCCTTCACTAATCGGAAATCAACGCTAACTGGCTCTTCTAATTCTAAAATCACTGAAATTTTAGTATCTCCTGCTGCCACTACTTCTTGAATGGCCAAGCCCTTTAACAACTTTTCGCGTACTTGCTCAACTTCTTCTGTCACGACAATAAAATCAATATCTTTACTTGTTTCTAGCGCTCGACGGAAGCTGCCAGCCACTGAAAAACGTTCTACTTCCTTCATACTACCTAGAAGCGCCTCAATTTGTAAAACCACAGGCTCTAGCTGCCAAATTGGTAGACGTTCTGAACGATTTGCTAAATTGGCTAGTTCCTTTAAAATTTTTTCCTCAGTTTTTACTGCAAATCCTGCTAATTCACGTACTTTCCCTGCTTCACATGCTGCCTTCAAGCTTTCTGCTGAGTCAATGCCTAACTCTTGGTGAAGTTTCGCAATTTTTTTTCCTCCCAAGCCAGGCAATTTTAACAATGGCAGTAACCCTTTAGGTACAATTTCTTCTAACTCCTTTAACAAGCTCGATTCACCTGTTGCCATTAAGTCCTCTATAACAGCCGCAGTACCCTTGCCAATACCTTTGAGTTTTGTTACATCATCCATTTCGCTTAATGAACGCTCGTCCCCCTCAAGTGCTGCTGCAGCTTTTCGAAAGGCCGATACCTTGAATGGATTTTCTCCCTGTAATTCCATATATAAAGCAATTTTTTCGAGCGTGCGAATAATTGTTTTTTTATTCATTGGTAATTCCTCCTATCGTAAAAACACTTCCCTCAAGACAGAGAGAAGTGCACAGTTACTATTGCATATAAATATACCACCAGTTTTGGAACATCTTTGTAATAATCGGCGTATGCTCCAACATGAGACCACTTAACAATGACTTCGACATTAAATTTTGAATGACATCTACTGGTAATAAGGCGCACACGTATAGCAAAATAAACATAATTAAATAGTTTTCAATCATGCCAAGTAGCGCCCCAAGCCAACGATTTACTGTATTTAGCACAGGTAAATACGCAATAAAGTCAAATATCGATGCCACGATTTGCAACGTTATTTTTACTGCAAAGAAAATAACAGCAAAGGCAATCACCCGATAAAAGGTGCGGTCTAAATCTAGACTATCAATAACAACGCCAAGGCTGCCTGTATCAGTGACACCCGGATACGGAACCCAAAATACAAATTTTTGTGCTAATGGCTTATAATAAATATACGCAACAATTAGAGCTACTACAAAGCTGACAATATGCATCATTTGTACAATGAAACCTCGTTTTGCACCGACGCCAATTCCAGCTAACAGTACCACTAATATGATTAAATCTAACATTCTCTTCAACCCTTTAATTTTTTCAATTCTTCTTCTAATTGCTCCATTCGTTCTTTTAACAGTAAATAATCATGTACTGTATTTACTGCTGTCAGAACAGCAAGTTTTGTGCTATCAAGTGAGGGATTATGTACGCTCATCTCGCGCATCCGGTCATCAACAATCGAAGCAACAAGTCGCATATGGCCAATGGATTCTGAGCCGACCATTTTATATGTATGACCATATATTTCCACAGAAATTTTATTCTTTTCTTGTTTTTCCATAGTCGCACCCTCCTATAAATTCGATGCACACACGATTTTAGAGGCCTGTGAGCACCATCACACAAAAAAGCTATTTATTATCATACCATGAAAGGTATAAAATTGTGAACAATGAGGACAGAAAGGAACGATTAAATGGCAAATATTGTGCTTTCCATTTCAACAAATATTCAAAAAGAGGTGATGACTTACTATGCAACACATTTTATAGAGCGAAAGGCACCTGGTGTCATTTTTGCTGCAAAACTACCAGATACAGCCATAACTATGTATAAATCAGGAAAATTAATGTTCCAAGGGGGCGGTGCTGAACGCGAGGCGGCGCGTTGGGGAACTATTGAAAAAACAGCTACCCCGTCCGCCTCAGCTATCGGGGCAAAAGGTGATGTACTGCCTAACAATTTCGCAACCATGTCTGTCCTAGGCTCAGATGAAACAGGTACAGGTGATTTTTTTGGTCCTATCACAGTAGCAGCAGTATATGTGCCTACCTCCAAAATCGAACTCATCAATGAGCTTGGCGTAAAAGACTCAAAAATGCTAACAGATGATTATATGCGGAAGATTGCACCTGATTTACGTGCAGCCTGTGTCCATAGTGTCCTCGTCTTACGCAATGAGAAATATAACAGCTTACAAGCGAAAGGCTATTCCCAAGGTAAGATGAAAGCTATGATGCATAACAAGGCCCTACAAAACACGCTATCAAAAATGGCACCTGAAAAACCTGAATTTATTTTAATTGACCAGTTTGCCGAACGTGGTGTCTATTATAATTACTTAAAAAATGAACGTGAGCTTGTACAAGAAAACGTCTACTTTTCTACCAAAGCAGAACAACTACATGTAGCTGTGGCTACAGCATCTATTTTAGCTCGTGCTGCCTTTTTAAAGGAAATGGACCGTTTGAGTGACATCGCAGGGCTTACATTAATGAAGGGCGCTTCTAACAAGGTAGACATGCAAGCAGCTCGAATCTGGCGTAATCAAGGCGAAGAATTTCTACGCTCCATAACAAAATGGCATTTCGCCAACACCGATAAAGCACGGAAGATGAAATAAATTGTATTAATGGTGGCTTAAAATGGTGCGGTACTTTTGTGAGAGTTAAATAAGGTGAGGGTTTTTTAGGGTTCCTGAGAAGCGTGAGTGCTTCAGATACATTTTGGAGCGGTTTTCTATTTGGGGGGAGCGCTTCGTTACCTTTTTAGAGCGGTTTCCTACTTCGGGGGAGCGCTTTGTTACTAACTTTGAGCGGTTCCCTACTCGGGGTAAGCGCTTTGTTACCTTTTTTGAGCGGTTTCCTACACAGGATGAGCGCTTCGTTACCTTTTTTGAGCGGTTTCCTACACAGGATGAACGCTTTGTTACTAATTTAGAGCGGTTTCCTATTTGGGGTGAGCGCTTCAGGCACCTTTCAGAGCGGGTCTCCAATTAGATAAACCGCTTCTAGCATTTTTATTAACGTCATAAAAAAATTTGATAATCTCTTGATCTTATTAATCCCGTTTTCCGAGAACAATTAGCCATTAGCATTCTTTTTATCGTATGGCGATTGTTTAACTGTAAAAAACGCCGTGCTTGTGCGTTCGTAATATTTTTATTAATGAGCATTCCATAATCTTGTAGAGCAGATAAATGTGCCTTTTTACTAGAATAAAGACAGCTGGAACAGGTCCACTTCATCTTCAACCAATGCATCTGCCCAAATTCGCATTTTGGACAGATCACACCTGTTTGAATCGCATCAACCTCTATCCCATAGTAACGACAAAACGGGAAGCCCTCATACGGTTTGTTGTGTTGCACAAGTAATGCACTAATATATTGACAATCTATAGTTTTTGACTTCATTGGACGTTGTTGCAAAAAGCTCGTTAACTCTCTTGCCATTAACACTGGAAATAATCCATCCTCATAATTGATTCGAGCATTATTAAAAGGAAAAACAATGATACCGTTGATAGGTACTTCAATTTGGTGTTGCTTGAAAAAGTCCTTTAAATTATATACATATTCCTCAAGTTGGACTTCAGGATGATTAAATACGCGCTGTTCACCCGTATCAAGAGTCCGAATCATTTGACGTGGTCGGTTTTTTAATTCCACGTCCCCTCGAATATTCTTACTTTCAATAATTATTACCTCATATTGCGTTATCACCACAACATCTAATTGTAATGAGAATGGATGCTGAATAGTGATATTATGTAAAACTTGAAAATTCTTCGTAAAAGATAATTTCTCCAGTTGTTTCAAAATATATTTTTCACCATATTCTCCTGCTTCAGCCTGTAATAGCTCCCTTGCCATTTGATCATATAAAGGATGTTTTGCTGGGAGTCTTCTAACTAAAGCCCGCAAACCTAATGTCATTTTTGCTTCCTCATACGGTTTAATAAACATCTCAACACTCCTTTTTAAAAGACTATAGCAAGGAAAATTAACCATTCCTAGACTATTTGTGAAACTATTTATTTGATCAACTTTGCTGCTCTAAATATAGTTTTTTAATAATTTTTTGTGGATATCTTTCATTCTATATTGTTGTAGCTTCGATTCTTTTAGAATCACTATCTTTTGAGCGGGTTCCACACTTTTTTGATCACCTCTCACTTCCTTTTGAGCGGCTTCTTCACTTTTTAGATCACTTCTCACTTCCTTTTGAGCGGCTTCTTCACCTTTTGGATCACCTCTCACTTCCTTTTGAGCGGGTTCGACACTTTTTTGATCACCTCTCACTCTCTTTTGAGCGGGTTCCACACTTTTTTGATCACCTCTCACTTCCCTTTGAGCGGCTTCGACACTTTTTGGATCACTTCTCACTTCCTTTTGAGCGGGTTCCACACTTTTCGGATCACCTCTCACTCTCTTTTGAGCGAATTCCTCTCTTTTTGGATCACCTCTCACTTCCTTTTGAGCGGCTTCTTCACTTTTTAGATCACCTCTCACTCTCTTTTGAGCGGTTTCCACACTTTCGGGATCACCTCTCACTCTCTTTTGAGCAGACTCACCCTCTCTCAAATCACATTCACCTTCACATTCTCAAACAAAAAAAGACTGCCTCGTTAGACAGTCTTTTTTCACATCTATTAGCGTACTTCTGTACCTGCAATTGTAGCAATGGCTTTTAACACTTTGTTATGTGCGGCCACTACTTCTTCGTCCGTTAAAGTACGTTCTGGATCAAAGTATGTGAGAGAGAAGGCAACCGATTTTTTACCTGGTTCCATTTTCTCCCCTTCGTAAACATCGAATACGCGGATATCTTTTAATAATTTCACACCCGCTGCGTCAATAGCTTCCATTACTTCGCCAGCAGTAGTTGAACGGTCCATAATAAGGGCGATATCACGAGACATAGCTGGGAAGCGAGGCACTGGTGTGTAGGCAAGTGGTGCTTCTTGTGCCGTTGCATTTAACAGAGCCACTAAATTCATTTCCATTACATACGTGTCTTTTACACCCCATGCTTTTTGCTCTGCTGGGTGAAGTCCACCGATAATGCCGACTTGCTCGCCATCTAATAAAATGCTAGCCGTACGTCCTGGATGTAAGCCATCCACTTGTGATTTCACAAATGTCATGCGATTTTCTAAGCCAAGTTTGCCAATGACACCTTCGACAATACCTTTTAGCACAAAGAAATCTACGGCTTTTTTCTCGCCTTGCCAAGCATGGTCTAGCCATTTGCCAGTTAGTACTGCTGCCACATGCTCTTCCTCATACGGTTGCCCCTCGTCTGATTGACCAAGGAACACTGAACCAATTTCATATAAAGCCACGCCTTCAGCTTGACGTGCTACATTATACGCAGCTGCTTCGATTAAATGTGGAAGAAGGCTTTGACGTAAGGTAGAGCGCTCCTCACTCATCGGCATGAGTAAACGAGTTACTGGCTCTGCTTTCAAGGCAAAACGTTGTGACAATGCATCGGATGTTAATGAATATGTCACCGCTTGATATAAGCCAGCCCCTTCCATGTAATGACGAACTACACGGCGATTTGCTTGGTAAGGTGATAAATTACCTACTTGTGTTGCACCCTCTGGCAATGTCATTGGGATTTCATCATAACCATAAAGACGAGCAATTTCCTCGACGATATCCTCTTCAATTTTAATATCTTGGCGACGTGTTGGTGCATCAATAATTAATAAACCGTTTGCAGCCTCTACACCAAATTTTAGACGCTCTAAAATAGAAAGCATATCTTCTAATGCAATCTTCATACCTAAGCGCTCATTAATAAAATCTGGGGAAACGACTACTCGCGCTGGTGTTTTATCTAACTCATCTACTAAACATGTACCTTCTAACACTTCACCGCCAGCTAATTCAGCAAGTAAAGCTGCAGCACGTTCAGCTGCGGGTAAGACACGGTTCGGGTCTACCCCTTTTTCAAAACGAGCCGATGCATCTGAACGTAGGCCAAGATGACGAGATGTTTGACGCACTGTTAAACCATCAAAATAGGCTGATTCAATGACAACATTCGTTGTAGAATCTGTTACCTCAGAATTAGCACCACCCATTACACCAGCAATCGCTACTGGTTCTTTGCCATTCGTAATCACTAAATCTGAAGCTTTTAATGTGCGTTCTTGGTCATCCAATGTTGTAATTTTTTCACCTTCTGTTGCTTTACGAACAACGATTTCACCTGTTGCTAGGCTATCATAGTCAAAAGCATGCAGTGGTTGACCATATTCCATCAATACATAGTTGGTTACATCCACCACATTATTGTGTGGGCGTACACCCGCTGCCATTAGACGATTTTGGAGCCACATTGGGGACTCACCAATTTTTACGTTTTTCACCACTTTTGCTACATACATTGGATTTGCTTGTAGATCTTCTACGTGAAGCTTTAGGTAATCCTGTGCTTTTTCACTAGCAGTTTGATAGGAAATCTCTGGATATTTGATTTCCTCTGAAAGAATGGCACCTACTTCATAGGCTACACCAAGCATCGAAAGGGCATCTGAACGGTTTGGTGTTAGTCCTAATTCCAACACTGTATCACGTAAGCCTAAAATAGCCAGTGCATCTGAGCCTACCTCTGCATCTGCTGGTAGGACGAAGATGCCTTCTGAGTATGCCTTAGGAACAAGCTTCCCTTCGATTCCAAGCTCTTGTAAGGAACAAATCATCCCGTTCGATTCATGGCCACGAAGTTTTGCTTTTTTAATTTTAATGCCACCTGGTAAATGGGCGCCTGGACGAGCAACAATGACTTTTTGGCCAGCATCGACATTTGGTGCACCACAAATAATTTGTTGTGGCTCGGCTTCTCCAACATCAACTTGACAAATATTTAACTTATCAGCCTCTGGATGTTTTTCCTTAGACACAACGTAACCAACTACAACTTTATCCATAGCGTTAGCCCGATCGATGACTGCATCTACTTCAATTCCAGAGCGTGTAATTTTTTCTGCTAATAGCTCAGGTGCTAAGTCCTGTGTATTGATATAATCTTTTAACCATTCTAATGATACTAACATGTTTTATCCCCCTTACGCTTCTGTTCGCTCGAATTGTGATAAGAAGCGAGTGTCACTTGTATAGAAATGACGAATATCGTCAACACCATATTTCAACATCGCAATACGCTCTGCACCAATACCAAATGCAAAACCAGAAACTTTCTTCGGATCATAACCAGCCATTTCTAATACGTTTGGATGCACCATACCCGCTCCTAAAATCTCAATCCAGCCTGTGCTCTTACATACGTTACAGCCCGCACCACCACATTTGAAACAAGAAATATCCATTTCTACAGATGGCTCAGTGAATGGGAAGAAGCTCGGACGAAGTCGAATTTCGCGGTCTGCGCCAAACATTTTTTTCGCTAAAGTATCTAATGTCCCTTTTAAATCACTCATACGAATATTTTCGCCAATGACTAGACCTTCAATTTGCATAAATTGATGTGAGTGTGTTGCATCATCATTATCACGGCGGAATACTTTACCAGGACAAATAATGCGAATCGATTCACCTTTTTTGGCTTCCATTGTACGAGCCTGTACTGGTGAAGTATGCGTACGTAGCAATATTTCCTCGGAAATATAGAATGAATCTTGCATATCACGAGCTGGATGCCCTTTTGGTAAATTTAGTGCTTCAAAGTTATAGTAGTCCTTCTCAACCTCTGGGCCTTCAGCAATTTCATAGCCCATTCCGATAAATAAATCTTCTATTTCTTCAATGACACGCGTCAAAGGATGACGGTTCCCTACTTTAATTTCACGACCTGGTAATGTGACATCAATCGACTCACTTGCTAATTTTTCAGCAATGGCCGCTTCTTCTAAAACCGTTACCTTTGTTTCTAATACTGCTGTTACATTTTCACGAACATTATTCACTAAAGCTCCCATTTTTGGACGTTCTTCAGCTGATAATTTTCCCATCCCTTTTAGTAAATCCGTGATAGGTCCTTTTTTTCCTAAATATGCAACACGTACTTCATTCAATTCTTTTAAATTTGCAGCTGCTTCAATTTTAGCAAGTGCTTCTTGCTCTAATTGTTTTAATTGCTCTTCCATGTTAAAACCTCCTTAGAAAATAAATGCCTGCATTTTAGGCATAAAAAAACTCGCCCCTAAAAAAGGGACGAGGACATATTCGCGGTACCACCCTAGTTATCGCAAGGCAAGCGCCTTACAATCACTTCATTGACATAACGACTTGATAAAGCCGGCTCACCTTTACAGCATGACGCTGGTCCCGGTAGCTGCTCGCAGGTTGAATTCAAAACTGCATTGGTACGGCGTTGGCTCTCAATCTCTGGCCTACGCTCCCTGTTGTCCATTCACAATCTTTACTACTTCCCGGTCAAAGCATTTACTATTTAAACATACATTTTAGAATAGATTATACAATAATGAACTGTAGCAAATCAAGAGACAACTGCCTGTGTCCCACAAAGATCCGTCAATTACTTGGCAAAGCCATATAAAACAATCCCTGTTGCCACTGCGACGTTTAATGATTCAGCCTGTCCAAAAAGAGGAATAATCATATTTTGATCTGTCATTGCTAATATTTGAGGCTGAATGCCACTTCCTTCATTCCCCATAATAATCGCAAATGCACCTGTATGTTGAATGTCGCTATACGGCACTGCCTCCTCATCTAAAGCGGTGCCAAATACGGGTACACCTTGATCCTGTAGTAAATTTACCCATTCAGCTAAATCCCCACGGACTACCGGAATATGGAAATGCGAACCTTGGGCAGCACGTAGTGTTTTAGGATTATAAAGATCGGCACTGCCTTTTCCTAAAATTACAGCATCTAAACCTGCTGCATCTGCTGTACGAATCATTGTTCCAATGTTACCAGGATCTTGGACAGCATCAATTAATAACACTTTTCGCCAAGTGGTCATCACTTTATCTTCTAAAACTGGCTGTTTACATACAGCAAAAACACCTTGAGAAGTTTCTGTCTCAGCGAATTCCTTCGCTACCGCAGTCGATACTTCTACAATAGCTACATCATCAATTGGCCACAACATTGGTAAATCTATACCTTCACGTACAATAATTTGTAATACTTGCTCTTTATTTTTTAATGCTTCTTCAACAAGATGGAAGCCCTCTATAAGGAATTCACCTGAACGTTCACGCTCTTTTCTTGTCGTCGCTAATTTTTTCCAATATTTCACTAACGCATTTTGCGTAGATTCGATTCTCTTCATCGCTACCTCTTACCGCCTTTTTCCTATATATTGACCACTATTATACCTTAGGAAATGGCAAATTTCATAGCTAAGTGAGAAAACTGTTATTTTCTTTTGGTGGCAAGTGAGGAACCAATTAAACATGCTATAATCATACACATCTAATTAAAACAAGGAGAGAGGAAAATAGATGAAAAAAACGATACATGTAGTCGGAGCCATCATTGAAAATGAACAACATGAAATTTTCTGTGCTTTAAGAAATCCACAAATGGTACTAGCAAATTATTGGGAATTCCCTGGCGGTAAAATAGAGCAAGGTGAAACACCAGAACAGGCGCTTTATCGTGAAATCCTTGAGGAATTCAACTGTACGATTCAAGTAGGTGAGCTAGTTGAAATAACCCTCCATGAATACGAGCAATTTTTCGTTCACTTAGAAACATACAAAGCTTCTATTATAAAAGGTACACCCCAAATATTGGAACATGCTGAAGCAAGATGGGTTCCCCGCAGGCAATTGCTCGACCTTCCATTTGCTCCAGCAGATCTGCCTTCCATTCGAAAATTGTTAGTCGAAATGTAAAAGCTATTCACTTCATTTCATGAAAATGGGTAACTTGGTTTCGTCCATGCGCTTTCGATACATACAATGCTTCGTCTGCTTTTTTTATGAATGCCGTTTCTGTATCTTCTGACGTTACTGTGGCAATCCCCATACTGATCGTAATACAACCTGTTGGCCAATCATCCTGCTCCACGGTGTGTCTAATTTGTTCGCAGATTTCTTTTGCAACAGTTTTCTCGGTCGTGGGTAAGATGATGATAAACTCCTCACCGCCGTAACGAGCGACGGTGTCTTCTGTACGTACTTGTTGCTGTAATAGCTGCGCCAATTGAACAAGGACATCGTCTCCAACTTGATGACCGTATGTATCATTAACCTTTTTAAAATGATCGATATCTAAAATACATAACGAAAAAGGCTCTGCCGTCTCGTGAAAATAATTGAAATGTTGTTCAAGTTTTTCCTGGAAAAATCTTCTATTTTTCAAACCAGTCAGTTTATCTGTCATCGATAATTCTACTAAAGCAGCATTCATCTCTAATAATTTCGCCTGCTGTTGTTCTATTTCTACATGAATTTGCTCCAAATTAGCTAATGCTCGATCCTTTTCTTGGTAGGCAGCCTCCAGTAGTTTTTTGGCTGATCGTAATTCCTGTTCATAATCTATGCGCTTTTTCATCTTTACTAGAATACAATCAATTCGTTCTACCGTATCCTCTGTATACAATCTAGCATTCATTAAAAATGGAACTGACATCCCGTCCTTCTGTTTGAGATGAATAAATAATTCCTCTACTTGCCCCTCTAAATTAATCGTAGGATAAAAATAAGAGTGAAAAATCATCTTATTGGGCGTAGATAGAAGAATTTCTAGATGCTTCTGTAATAATTCCTCTTGTCCATAGCCGAGCCAATCTAGCAGGGTTTGATTGATTTCTGAAATAAGCCCTTCATGTGTGATGGAAAGAAAACCACATGGTGCGTTATTGAGTCGTTTGTCCATTGTTGACAATCCTTTCATTGTTCCCTACAAAAAATCTGTAATACACTGTATTGTTTCATTCGGGTGACTAATATGTGGATAATGTCCTTTCGCTTTCATTAATTGCAACGTGCTGTTTTTGAGATGCTGATGTAAATAATCTCCAACACCAATTGGCACAATACTATCTTCCGAGCATTGGATAATCAACGAAGGGACAGTTCCCTTTGATAAATCACTTCGATGATCAGATAAAAATGTTACCTCAGCAAATTCTTTTGCGATGATAGGGTCTGCTGCTATAAAGGTTTGTTTCAGTTCCTGTGTTAATGTTGGTTGTTCAGGATTACTCATTGCAATAGGCGCCATATAGCTAGCCCAACCTGCAAAGTTCATTTCCATCATATCTAATAACTCCGCAATATCACTTCGCTCAAATCCCCCTCGATAACCATCATCATTTAAATAACACGGAGAAGGACCAATCATAATCAACTTTTTAAAATAATTAGGATGCTGGATAGATGCGAGCAGTCCTATCATGGCACTAATGGAATGCCCTACAAAAATACTATTTTGTAATGATAGCGTTTCAATAATGTCCAATAAATCTTGTACATAGCCCTGTAATGTTTGATATTTTTCAGATGAATAGGCACCTATATCTGAGTTACCTGAGCCGACATAATCGAATAATATAATCTGATATTTGTCCATAAATGCAGGCGTAATGAAACGCCACATGTTTTGATCACAGCCAAATCCATGTGCAAAAATAATCGGTTGGTCTCCTTGTCCGAATACTTTTACATTATTACGAACAACAATATTTTCCATTCTAATTACTCCTTTTAGAAATATATGTAATAGGTTTATTGTGACCCCTTATACAGTAATTATCAAGCTAAAACATGAAAAACAAAAAGGAGCAGTAATGTCTCTGCACTCTGCTCAATACTCAGTCTACAGCCACTTTCTAATAGGTGGGATACTCTGTGGAAATTGAAAGACATTATACGGATCATATTTTGTTTTCACTTCTCGCAGCCTTCTAAAATTGCGAGCGTAATAGGCTGTCTGCCAGTCCTGAATAAATCGATCTGGAAAATTCACATAATCACCAGACGTATAAGGTGATAAAGCGCGTCGTAAGTTTTCTACCCACTTCATATTTTGTTCTTTCTCATTCGAATTTTCCCAGGAAGTATTATATTCTTGCGCTATTAACGCATTGCGATAGTAATAGGCTGTATGATTTTGAGCAATTTCACTGACCGCTCCTCTTAAAGATTGTTGCCAGATCGTTGTATTTGAATTAGGTGCATGAGCTAAAAATTCTTTCATTCGCTGAATCGCCTTATATGGAAACGGTCTCTCCAAAAATGACCCTGATCTTTTTCGAAGGGCAGGCTGGTTGCCGCTTGGTAAATCAAAAAATTCTACTGCCTTGATATATGGCACTTCTTTTATCCAAATACTTGTTGGCAAACCTGCCTTTCTAAGAGGGCGAAGCAACTTCTTTAATTCAGCTGCTGATCCTATGAACTCACCTTGTGCAACGATTTCACCTACTTCCTTTGTTTTTAACTCAATCTGTGAAGTCAGACGCTTATCTGTATAAGGAGCCCATTTTTGCCATGCATCAAAGGCCACTTCAAAATCATCCCATCCCCATGTAATGGAGAAGAGTGATACCTCATTAATCGCATGTAACTTGAATGTCAATGAAGTGACTATACCAAAATTGCCACCACCGCCGCCACGACTTGCCCAAAAAAGATCCTTATTGTGTTGCTTATTTGCTCTGATTACCTGAGCACCTTCATGTCCACTAGCGACCACCGTTTCGATTTCAATGAGATTGTCACAAGTTAAACCGAATGGACGTGATAACATCCCAATACCCCCACCAAGGGTCAACCCGACCACCCCAACACTACTTTCTGTGCCAGCAGGAATGGTGACACCATGTTCCCATAATGTACGATAGACTTTTCCCATATTGGCTCCAGCATCAATCCTAGCTGTCATTTCTGGAAGATTAATCGAAACCTTATTCATATCACTTACATCAATGACAAGACCCTTATTTACTAAAGAAAAATTTTCATAGCTATGACGACCACTTCGAATTCTAAAAGTCTCATTGTTTTCTCTGGCCCATTTTAATGCATTAACCACATCTTTCGTTTCTTGACAAAACACAATGACACTCGGATATTTGGGGTTATTTAAATTATTATTCGTTCTCGCTTGTTCATAATCCGAATCTTCAGGAGTCACGATTCTACCCGTGAGCTTTGCCTTTTTCAATATCAAGCCCCTTTCTCATAATGATACTTATCCTATGCAACTCATTTAAAAAGAATTTGAAGTTTCAACTATTTTATTGGACACACACTAAAATACTCATTTTCACAATTGAAACATATGATGCACTAATAATATTGTGTTGGAGGTGTTCTATGCTTATTCATGTAGTGAGTGCTGGCGAAACACTGTGGCAAATCGCCAATCGTTATGCTGTACCAGTTCAATCTATTAGTCAATTAAATGCATTAGCTACTCCCGATCAACTAGCCATCGGACAATCACTGGTTATCCCTTCTCCTTATACAATGTATACGGTTCAAAAGGGAGATACGTTATGGTCCATCGCACAGAAATTTAGCGTTCCCTTGCAATCTATCATATTAGAGAATCATCTAACTAATCCCGATCAATTAACACCAGGAACGAAATTAATTATTCCACCCATTGTTCATATCGTGCAGCCAGGAGAAACTTTATGGCAAATAGCACAGCGATATGGTACGACTATTCAAGCCATTGCTGTAGAAAATCAAATAAACAACCCCAATATGCTTTATGTGGGCGCTCAATTGATGATCCCAAGAGAATTACCGATGATTGAGGTCAATGCTTATTCCTACCAGCCTTCTGAAGAAGCTGTAGATTCCATTAATGCTGTTGGTCATCTACTCACTTATTTTAGTCCATTTGCTTATAAGATGAAGGAAGATGGTACATTACAGCCCATCAATGATGAAAACATGATAGCAGCAGCAAAAGCTAAACATATCATCCCTATGTTAACGCTCACTAATTTTACTTCTACAGAAGAAGGCTCTAATTTAGCACAAGTCGTCTTGTCCAATGCAGAGCTACGGAAAAAGGTCATGAATAATGTGTTACAGGTGATGCAAGATAAAGGGTACCAAGTATTAAATATTGATTTTGAAAATGTTTTGCCAGCTGATCGCGAAAATTACAATGCCTTTATTCAATTAGCTGTGGATACACTTCATCCAAAGGGCTATTTAGTGTCAACAGCGCTTGCACCTAAAACAAGTGCTTCACAAACTGGAACATTATATGAAGCGCATGATTACGAGGCACATGGGAGAATAGCTGATTTTGTGGTATTAATGACCTATGAATGGGGATATCGCCTTGGACCCCCACAAGCCATTTCCCCCATTAATGAAATGCGAAGAGTTGTGGAGTATGCTTTAACTGAAATACCAGCCGATAAAATTTTATTGGGTTTTGAGTTGTATGCGCGTGATTGGCTCTTACCTCATGTCAAAGGCCAAGAAGCCGAAACATTTAGTCCTCAGGAAGCTCTCAATCGAGCCATCAAATACGGGGCAACAATCCAATTTGATCCAACTGCACAATCTCCTTTTTATCGATATGTTGATGAGCAAGGAAGGAATCATGAGGTATGGTTTGAAGACGCGAGAAGTGCACAAGCGAAATTTGACCTGACTAAACAGTATAACCTGCGAGGCATTAGTTATTGGGCACTAGGATTCCCATTCCCTCAAAATTGGGTTTTATTAAACGATAATTTTTCTGTTAAAAAATCTTAATGCTCATTATTGTTCTCAAAAAACAAAGTGCTATGCGACTTTTCCATGTGAAGTGCTATCTGTGATGACGGGATAAGAAATTCATTTCAAAGCCATATTAAATGATATCAACAGGAAAGGAGCAACTCACATGGGAAGAGACAATAAACAAGGTCAAAGCAATAATAAAGGCTCGTTACCTCAAACGCCAAAAAACCAAAAGATTGCACCAAATAAGGTGAGTGAGGAATTTTCTCAAGAGTTTATGGAGCTAATTAATACAGTCACGCAAAATAAGAATAAGCAGAAAAAATAGGGGGGCTTCAGTTGGATTTTCAGCGAGCACAAGAAATTGTCGCCTCACCGTTAGAATTTGAAGTGAGCTATAATGGCGTTTCCATCTGGATTGATCAACTTCATGATGATGAAAAAACAGCGACCGTTCACCTACGCCGTTCATTAGAAGAGCGGTCTGAAGTAGCTATATCCGAGTTAAAGGAAGAATATCTCGTTCACTAAACAGCAAGAACCTGCTTATTCAATATCAATAAGCAGGTTTTTTTTTAAATAATATAATCGTCAATATATTGAAGCTGTGTTAACACTTCATCCACACGATGGTGTAAATCTTTATAGGTTTCCGTTATTTGCTGTGGAGAGACGGGCTTACTGAATAGATAACCTTGAATATAATCACAGCCGCCATCTATTAGAAATGATAATTGTTCTACTTCTTCAATGCCCTCTGCCACAACCTTCAAACGTAAATGTTTAGCCATTGAAATAATCATGGAAACAAGTGCTTCATCATTTGGATTATGTGGCACATTTCTCACAAAAGTTCGGTCAATTTTTAAGCAATCAATTGGGAATTCCTTTAAATAAGATAGAGAGGAATAGCCTGTTCCAAAATCATCTACAGCAATTTGAATACCTAATGCCTTTAACTCATGTAATAGCTGCGTCATTTGATCAATATTCATCGTCATACTTTCCGTAATTTCTAATTGTAAAAATTTCGGATCCAATTTGGTACGTTGTAAAATCTCTTGTACCATTTCTACTAAATCCTGCTGAAATAATTGTCCAAGTGATAAATTCACTGCCACTTTCATCGGAGGTAAGCCTTGTTTCTCCCATGTTTTTGCTTGTGTGCATGCGGTTTCTAATATCCACTTACCTAGCGGGATAATAAGGCCACATTCTTCAGCAATAGGAATAAAGACATCAGGTGGAACAAAGCCACGCGTTGGATGACGCCAGCGTACCAATGCTTCGACCGATTCAATTGTGCCTGTTTTTAAGTTTACCTGTGGTTGATAGTCTAAATAAAATTCATTATTGGCTAACGCATTATGTAAGTCTTGCTCTAACAAAATTCGATCTGCAATGCCTTTAGACATATAGGGCTTGTAAAAAAGAAATCTTTGAGGTATTTGTCTAGCCTCTTGCATCGCTAACTGTGCATGCATTAATAGCTCTTCACCCGTCCCTTTATCCTCATAGAGCGCAATCCCTATATTTAGATTGCCATTCAATGAAAATAATTGTACTTGTAAAGGATCTGTCATAGCACTTTTGAGATTTAAGCAAAATTGTAATAATTCTTCGATGGTCTTTACATGGTTAATATAAATAACAAATTGTTCCTCACGAAGTTTAGTGGCAAAATAATGAGGAGGTACGATCGCTTGTATACGCTCTGCTACAAGCTTCATCATTTTATTAGAGTTGCTTATCCCAATGGAAGAACGAATCGCCGCAAAGCGATCAATTTCTATGGCAATGATAGCCTTTTGTGCTTTATTATCATGTAAATTTTCTTTTAACGTCTTAAGTAATAAATGTTCATTTGGCAGCAGTGTAATGTCATCATGATAAGCTTGAAATCGAAGTTCCTGTTGAGATTGTTCAAGATCCTTTTTAATTTTCAACAGCTGCTGAAATGGTTTTTCCACAGATGTGTAATAAATCGCCTTTAAGAAAAAATAGAATGCTAAAAACTGATAGATCAATGCCGAGAAATCCCATATTGCATTTTGATCTTGACTAACAATAAAGAAGACATCGCTTACAATAAGAGAAATAGCGGCACTGATTAGCCACATAGAACGCTTCGGTAATTTTTTTACATATTTACTAACTATAACAATGGTTATAATTTGAAGAATAATAGCAAATAAGTGTACCATATTATCAATATAATCGAACCAATGTTTTGGCAATATATACGCTAGAAAAACAGTTCCTAGTACGAAAAGCACAGAACTACCATAAGTCAATATCCGATGATTCATGGTTAATCGCTTTTTAGGGTATAAAATAATTAGTAAAAATCCAATGGAAAGATACAAACGCATCAATATATGTAAGGGCTCGTCCAAAAAGCTCCATTCACTAGATTGGCTAAAGAATAAGCTGACTAATTCTAGTAAGGCAATAATGAAAAACATGTTTCCTATGTATAAAGTTTGATTGGATAATAAGTGTGAAAATACTAAATAGGATTGGATCGCAATTGCCATTGTAAAAACAATGATTAAAACTTGTATCACCAATTTTAAATCTTGATACATGCCACCCTGGAAAACACCATATATTTGATTGCTAAAGCTTAATAATGGTATGACAAGTAATAATGGTAATACCATGTACCAAATCTCTTTTTTCTCTATCTGATTAAACCATCTCTCCACTCCAAACCCTCCATACTACTATATAAACATTCACTAGGAAATTTTATCTATCTATATCGAATAATTAATTTTGAATTGTATATTTCTTTGACTTCTTACAAATCATAACACTTTTATCGGAATTTGTATGCATCCATGTGAAGTATGCTAATATTCATTTTATTTCAATATTAGCATACTTTTGATATTTTTAGTGCTTTATTCCACTATGAAAAGTTGATGTTTCAGCCTCTGGACGAGCCTAACCCTTCTTTTTTTGATAGCAGCAACAGATAGACCTAGCACATTGGCTATTTCTGGATCACTGTAATCTTCTGCATAATAAAGGAGTAATATTTTCCTTTCTATTTGCTTTAACTGGGACAACATGATTTCAAGGGAGCTAGGATTTTTTTGATTGTCCCTTTCCTCCAGCTCATTAAGAATATAATTGAGTGTTTCATCATCAACAACTGTCATTCTTTCTGTATAGTTTTTTTCCTTTGATAATTCATTTAAAATCTCTCCTTTTATCCAAGAATAAAGATAAGCGGAAAACTGTCCTTTAGCCGGATCTGCTTTTAGCCATGCCCTCCATACAGCAATAGAAGCAATATGACGATAGTAATCAAAATCCTTGTAAATATGAAGCTGTGTAAGAATGGTAGTAATCATTGGTTGCACAGCCTCTAAAATTTCTTCAAAAGATTGTGTCGATGAGAGATTCTGATCGTTTTGAATGGACATTCTACTCTTCCTATCGACTATGCACAGTCCAAAATTCCTAGGTGACATAATCTTAGACCGTTACGTTACTTGAAGCGAATAGTCATTTTCATCATTACATAGTGCATAATGAATAAAATGCTTGTCATATTTAGTCAAAATTTCCTTAGGTTATGGCAAAAATCATCTATTTTCTTTGGTATTTCATACATATTTAAACGATAGTTGGACAAATTACTACTAAGGAGGCGATATAGTTGAATTTCCAAATAAGAGACGCAATTACAGCCAATGTACATGGTCAATCTGCCGCAGAATTTAAAGATATTGTGGAAGATGCCATTAATCGTGGAGAAGAGCATTTACTGCCAGGGCTTGGGGTGTTTTTTGAAAAATGGTGGAAGCAATCCAGTCCATCTGAACAGGATGAATTTGTTCAAAAGCTAGAAAAAGTATTTGCTAACTGATTTTTAATGAACAGTGCATTCCATTTCCAATAAATGCGTGTTAAAGTTTTATTTATCAGAAAATTTGGAGGGATTGGAATGACTGTTGCAGTAGAATTACTTGTCAATCAACTCAAACAGGTTTTATTAGAAGAACAAGTGTCAACAAACGAAACGGTACGACAGCTACACGGGAAGGATGAATCTCATCATATGATGAGCTTACCTGATATCGTTGTCTTTCCCCGTTCCACAGCCGATGTCAGTGCGATCTTAAAAATTGCGCATGCACAACGTGTACCAGTTGTACCATTCGGTGTTGGCTCCAGCCTAGAAGGAAACGCGATTCCCATTGCACATGGTATTTCTATCGATTTCTCTGAGATGAATACTATTTTAGAAGTTCGACCTGACGACCTTCTTGTAAAAGTTCAGCCTGGCGTCACACGCTCTCAATTGAATAAGGAGTTAAAAAAACATGGTTTACAATTTACAGTAGATCCAGGTGCAGATGCAACACTAGGTGGCATGGCTGCGACGAATGCTAGTGGTACGACTGCTGTGCGTTACGGAGTTATGCGTGATCAAGTTCGTGATTTAGAGGTTGTCCTTGCAGACGGCTCTGTCATCCATACGGGCAATTTAGCCGCGAAGTCCTCTTCTGGTTATCATTTAAATGGCCTATTTGTCGGCTCAGAAGGAACACTTGGCTGCTTTACGGAGTTAACGTTAAAAGTTTATGGTATACCTGAATTTGTGACGGCGGGGCGAGCTGTTTTTGACACAGTTGGCGATGCTGTCAGTGCCGTTACCGCCTTATTACAGGCTGGTATTTCAATTGGTCGAGTAGAATTGGTCGATGAAGTCTCTATGAAGCAAGCCAATATCTATAACGATACTTCCTATAGCGAAAAACCAACATTATTTTTAGAATTCCACGGAAATGAAGCGGGTATGCACGCAGACATCGCATTTGCTACAGAAATATTTGAGGATTTTAGCTGTCTATCCGTCGAATTTGAACAAGACAACGCTGCTCGTAATAAGCTTTGGGAAGCACGTCATTCTTTGGCCTATGCCTATATTCATGCTTATCCTGGTAAGAAGCTTATGTCAACGGATGTCTGTGTACCAATCTCTGTGCTTGCTGAAACCATTTTATATGCCCGTGAACAGCTTGATCATGTTGGGCTAGCAGGCGGGCTTGTTGGCCATGTGGGCGACGGAAATTTCCATGCACTTTTAATGTTAAATCCAAATGATACCGAGGAGCAGGCAAAAGCGGATCGCTTCAATGAGCAGATCGTCCAATATGCTTTACTTCGAGGTGGCACTTGTACGGGCGAGCATGGTGTTGGCATTGGCAAAATGAAATACCAAGCCACTGAGCACGGTACCTCTTTAGCCGTTATGAAGAGTATAAAGACAGCACTTGATCCCCATAATATTATGAACCCAGGGAAAATTTTCACTATGTAATCTTGCAAAAAACACGATCTCGTCATGAAGACGAAATCGTGTTTTATTTATTAAAGATTGCTAGAACAATTGACACACTCTGTTACGTGGTATCATCGTCCTCTTCAACTTTTAGATTTTAATCATACTACAAAATATCCCCTAATCCTTCCCTTTGTCATCTTTCGCCATCATTAACATCTGATGCGCTAGATAAAACACATGGTTAGGGAAAAGGATACAAGTAATCTCACGCTCCCTTGCTCATCGTTTTTATTTTTGAAAATCCAAATGGGGGTTCTGGTTCATCTAAAATCAAAACTTCAGGCTCTGAAAAAGCGGTCTAGCAATACCGAGTCAATAATCCTTTAAATGAGGTATTTGTACGAAACTGAACTCTTTATTACAAATCATAACGGAAGCCTTTTACTAGCGTATCTCCTTTACGAAAATCCTTAGATTCATCACGTACAAAGCCTAATGATAAATAAAGGTTGATGGCAACCTGCATGATATCGCCCGAATGTAAATATAAAGCTTGATCTTGACGAGCGCGTGCGAAGGCAAAGCTTTCATGTAATAATTTTTTCGCAATGCCTAATCCCCTTCCCTGAGGGTGTACGCCAAGTAAACGTACAATGGTAGAATGTATAGTAAGCTCTGGCAAACCATAAGCCTTTTCAGAATCCGTAAATAGCTGAAGCCCTCCTAAAATCTCATTTCCCCGCTTTGCCACTAAAATTGTTTCTGCATCAGGATTGCCTACAGATGCACGAATAGCACTTAAATATGAAGCCCAATCTTCAGGGTTATTGTATTCTTTCTCATACTGTGAATAGCTCTCTACAAGAACCTCTAAATAACGTGCATGGTCTTCCTCTTTCAACTGTTCAATCACTATTTCCACTACTGTCATTGTTTATTCCCCTTTCTTTTTGTCAAACGAATTTACAGGCATTTCGTCAAATGCCTCCCTTATTATAGAAAGTTACTCTTTTTTCAAGGCGATGGGCGAGCCATTCAACAATGGCTGAAACACCCCAATAGATAAGACCGACGGCGATAAATGCCTCCAAAAATTTCAAATTTATAGAGGCTACAATATTTGCTACACCTGTTAATTCTTTCACTGAAAGAAAAAAAGCAAGCGATGTAGCATGTAAAAAGCCTATAAAAACATTGGTAAAATTAGGAATAGATTTACTAAATGCCTGAGGTAATATATAACGACGCATTGCCTGTGAAAATGTTAAACCAACTGCATATGCTGCCTCTAGCTGCCCCTTAGGTACACTTAAAATGCCTGATCGAATGATTTCGGAGGCATAGGCACCTGCGCTCAATGTCAAAGCAAGTAAAACAAAAAATAATATGGGGATAGAGCTTGATTGAATATTTAGCTTTAATGCTTTCGCAAGAACATCCACTATAATAGGTACTCCGAAATAAACGAGCATTATATGCATAATAATAGGTGTACCTCTAAAAAAAGACACATAAAAATTTAATAACGGTGCAAAAAATTTAGTTTGCTGAATTCGAACAAAGGCAACAATGACACCGATGAGAATACCCAGTAAGACAGGTGTAGCTGTCATAAATAAGGTTAACGGCAATACCTTACTAATTTCTTTAAAAGCTTCGAAAATAAATGCAAAATCTATGGTCATAACTCTTACCTCCTAGCTAGATACAGCTTCCTTCGGCATATAGCGATTAAGATAGCGCTCATTGCTCTTTAATACCTTTTCTAACAACAGCACAATGACATAATAGACAATAGAGAGTGCTAAATAGATTTCTAGCGCTCTTGTCGTGGAGGCAATAAGCGTCTCTCCTCTCCCGACCATATCCATGACCCCAATTGAAAATGCGAGCGAAGTGTCTTTTAAGGAGCTTATCATTGTGTTCGCTATATTTGGAAAGGCAACACGAAGAGCCTGAGGAAATATAATCCGTACAAACGCCTGCTTACCGTTTAAGCCAACTGAATATCCAGCCTCTATTTGCCCTCGGTCCACCGTTAAAATGGAGGCTCTAAAAATTTCTGCAAATGCAGCAGCATTACTTAAGGTGTAGGTGATAATGACAAAATACATGGCATCCATTCTGGTTACATCAATATGCACAATCCTTAATAATGCGGGTATACCATAAAACACTAGAAATAATTGTACCAATATCGGTGTGCCACGAATAAACGAAATATAGACTGTTATTATTTGCCTCAAAACGTTGATATGGAGCAGCTTCGGTATAGCGATAGCTATACCAAGCAGCATCCCAAAAAGAATAGAAAACACTAAAATTTCAAATGTTACTGGTAAATATTGAAGTAATATTGGAAGTACTTTTGCTATAAGCACGATGTCAAAGTCATTTGTCATACTTCCTTCATCCTCTCTGATTTTTTAAAAGTCTACCGTATAATCATCACCTAGCCACTTTTTACTTAGCTCACTAACAACGCCATCCTCTTTCAATTCACGAATAGCATCATCAAGGCGTTGTTGTAGGGTAACCTCATCTTTATTTAATAAGAAATATACTTTTGAATTTAATAATGCGTCTCCCACTACCTTTTGCTGTGCTTCATTGTTTTCGTTATAATACTTCACGGCAAAAGGCGTTGTAATAATAGCATCCACACGACCTGTCGCAAGTTGATTATTTACATCCACTGAACCTGATGAATAGACGAGATTAGCACCTAGATCGTGTTCCTTATTGTATTTCTCAATAAAGACTGCCGAATTACTTGTTGGAGAAACACTCACATTTTTTTCTTTTAAATCATCAATTGATTGGATATCATTATTTTTTGCATTAACGGTTACTTTTAATGGAAATACATTATAAGGCTCTTTATTAAATAGCAATTTCTCCTCGCGCTCACTATTGACTTCCATTTGATGGGCAATAAAATCAATTTTTCTTGTTTCTAAACTTAGTAATAAATTTGAGAATTCCATTGTCTTAAATTCAAACTCATATTCTGGTAGCTTCTCATCAATTGCGCGAACAAGCTCCACATCATAACCAGTTAAATTTCCCTTGTCATCTAAGAAGCAGATATTTGGAAATTGTGTACCTGTACCTACAATAATTTTTTGAACATCCTTTCCACTCTGTGCTGTATCATTTTTACTCGTATCTCCTTCAAGCTTTTCAGTGCCTGCACAAGCCGTTAGAAGCAACGTTAATAATAGCAAACTTAAAAATATAATTTTTTTCATATTATCCCTCACTTTTATCATTGTAAACTTAGTTGAATAGTAGTATTTATTGCAGTGTGAATGCTTTGTTTTGGTCCCAAATCGTGCTTGGTAGCTCTTTTTTGAGTACAGGCATGATTTCAGTTGCAAAACGCTCTAATTGTTCACTTTGCTCAGACAATTCAAGCCCTTCCACACTAAGCATCTGGACTTGATGCTTAAAAGCTTGATGATACTTGATGACTTTTTCAATAATTGCATCTGGACTACCAACTAATGCGGAGCCACGCTCAATATGGTCCTCTAGGTTTTTGAATGGCGAATTATTCACCTTGGAGGCTTCAGTGCTCATAAAACCTTCATAATAAGGTCGATACTTCTCAATCGCTTCCTCATTGGTATTAGCAATGTATAAACCTCTCGCACCCGCACCTACAACAGCCTGCTGTGGATCAAAACCATAATGATCTAAACGTCTACGATAATGGTCTATAAGGGCTTGATATTTTTCTAATTCATGAAAAGTATTGGAGGAAAAAATAGGGTCTCCGTTTTTTGCTGCTAGTTCAGTCGATAGCTCACTTGAAGCACTGCCATGCCAAATTCGTATCTGTTGCTGATAAGGTCGAGGCTCAGTCGTTACAGAATCAATTTTCGAACGAAACTTACCTTGCCAGCTTATATTTTCTTCGTTCCATAAGCGTTTTAAAAGCTCATATTTTTCAGCTAAGGCTGCCCATTGATCCTCATCTTTGACATCAAATAAAGGATAGTGTCTAGGGTCATTCCCTTTGCCAATAACGACATCTAATCGTCCTTTTGATAAGTGATCCAGCGTTGCATAATCCTCAGCAACTCGTATAGGATCAAGAACGCTCAACACAGTCACGGTTGTTAATAGTCGAATTTTTGAGGTTTTCATCGCTAGTGCACTTAATAACACAGTAGGAGATGAGGATAAAAATGGTGCACCGTGTCTTTCTCCTACGCCGTATCCATCAAACCCTAGATTTTCAGCTAGCACAGCCTGCTCAATTAAATGTGTAAAAACCTCCTGTGTTGTTAATATACGACCAGTTTTTATATTTGGTAGATTATTAATCAAATTACCAACAATAAATTTCATAATCCGTCTCCTTATTGTGTAAGATGAACGTCATAAAATAATGGATAACCAATAGAATCAAATGCTACATCTTGCACCTGAAGTGAAGTTGCTACTGTATAAGGAAAAACATATATAGGAATAATAGCTACTTCTTCAATAAGCTTATTTTGAATTTGTTTATATAAATTTTCTCGTGTTGCAGCATCCTGCTCAGTCGTTGCCGCCTCTAACCATTGATCTACCTCCGCGTTTTGATACCAAGCTAAATTAATGCCACCTTTATCAGTAGTTTGCTTGGAATGATAAAACAAGAGTAAATCATCAGGATCAATCGCTACACGGCTATTCCCACGTAAATCGTAGGCTGCAGCGTCTGCTAAGACTGATCTTGCCTCACTCGTTGTTTCTATGATGACATCAATACCGACAGCCTTTAATTGCTCTTTTACCATAATGCTAATATCTTGGCGTTTTTCACGATTAACAGCATCATTTAAAATACGCAATGTCAATTTATGGCCATCCTTTTCTCGGATACCATCCTTCCCCTTTTCCCAACCCAGCTCTTCAAATAATTGATTAGATTTTTTCACATCAAACCCATCTTTACCTTCTAAGCTGTCATCATAGCCAAAAGTTGTAGAAGTAAGTGCAGACCAGGCCCTTTTATATGTACCTAGGTACAGGGTGTTAACAATACTCTCAACATCAATTCCAGCCTTTAGTGCTTGGCGTGCTTTTACATCATTCCAAGGAGCCGTTGTATTATTAACAAAGAGTGTATATGGTAAGCCTCCTGTCTCTACCTCCCATAATTTTAACTGACCACTCTTTTCAATCGCTAAAATATCCTGTGGTGGCACCGTTTCTGCCGCCTGTAATTGATTGCTTTGTACACTTCCTACTCGAGTAGCCTCCTCTGGTACAATTTTAAACGTTAGTTTATCCAAATAGGCTGGACCATCGTGTTTAGCAAATGGATAAGCGCCGTTATACTCTTCAAACTTTGCTAAAACAATCCGATCATTTTCAACTTGCTCCACAAATTTAAATGGACCTGTTCCAATAGGATGTAAACCAAATTTATCTCCAGCCTTTTCAGCCGCTTCCTTCGACACAATCGATAAATTAGAATGGGCTAAGATCGTTAAAAATGTTGCAGAGGGTTGCTTTAAAATGAATTTAATCTTATGAGTATCTACAACCTCAACAGACTCAACATCTGACAGATAGGTAGCAGCTGTGAAGGCCTTTGTTTTGACATCAAAAATTCGCTCAATATTATACTTTACGGCAGCTGCATTAAAATCTGTGCCATCATGGAATTTAACCCCTTCACGTAATGAGAATGTGTACTCTTTTTTGTTATCTGATACAGACCACTCCGTAGCCAGCCATGGTTTTATCGTATTATCCTTCTCTTGATAGACCAATGATTCAAAAATACTTTTAATTACCCGTGTTGCTACTGCCATACCACTTGCATGAGGATCGAGTGTATCAGGTGCTGTTGATAAAGCGAACGTAAAATCGCCACCCGCTTGCACTGACTGCTCTTTATCCTTGTTTTCTGAACCATTTGTTTTATTCACACTCACTTCTGTTTTAGAGGTGCTTGATGAACAACCTGTTAGCGCTAATAGAATAACCATTACAGTAATAATCAGACTATATGGTTTCTTATTAAACATAGACATCTTCCTTTTTTTATAAGTCATTGATTTAATTCTAAGCATAATGACATTGAACACTATGGTTTGGCGCTATTTCTACAAAGGCTGGCTCCTCTCGACTACAATGTTCTGTCGCAAAAGGGCAACGTGTTCGAAATGCACAACCAGACGGTGGATTAGTTGGTGATGGAATTTCTCCGTCTAGTGAAATAGGCTCTGTAACATGGGAACGATTGATTTTAGGCATAGCTGCAATAAGGGCTTTTGTATAAGGATGTTTTGGATCTTGGAAAAGCTGCTCACTTGGTGCCATTTCGACGATTTTCCCTAAATACATTACCGCCACCCGATCCGCAACATGACGAACGATATTCAAATCGTGTCCAATAAATAAATAGGTGAGACCTAGCTTTTGCTGTAAATCCTTCAATAAATTAATAATTTGTGCTTGCACGGACACATCTAATGCAGATACTGCTTCATCTGCTAATATAAAACTAGGATTGATCGCAATAGCTCTAGCAATACCAATTCGTTGGCGTTGCCCTCCAGAAAACTCATGTGGATAACGAGAGCTCCACTCTGGTTTTAACCCCACTACTTGTAATAATTGCTGTATTCGATCTTCCATTTCATTAGCCGAAATTCCTTTAAGATGGGCTTTTAGCGGCTCTGCAATAATCTCCTTAATGGTCCATTTAGGGTCGATGGAACCATAAGGATCTTGAAAAATCATTTGCATATGTTTCCTTCTATCTCGCATAGCCGACTTTCTTAAATGCACGATGGATTGACCATTAAATAGAACATCTCCGGCAGTAGGTGTTTCTAGCTGTAATATCGTTCTGCCTAGAGTAGATTTTCCACTGCCAGATTCACCTACTAATCCCACTGTCTCACCTTTAAAAATTTGAAATGAAACGTTGTTCACTGCTTTTATTTTCTTGTTTGCTTGTTTAATTGGATAATATTTGTGTAAAGACTTTATCTCTAGCAATACTTCACGCTCTTGATTTTCCCTGTAGTCTACCTCATCCTCTATAACAGAATCGTTTTCGACGAGCCATTCCGGTTTCTGAATTAGCTCCTTTATATGCCAACAAGCACTTTCCCGTCCTTGAAAATTTCTTAGAGGAGGTCTCTCTTCTCTACATTTTTCAGTGGCGAATGCGCAGCGAGGATGAAAGCGACAGCCAGCTGGCATCTCAGCAAGATTTGGAATTGTACCTTCTATAGAGGGCAGTCTCTTTCGTTTGATATGTTGTTCATTTGGAATGGATTGTAATAAGCCCCTTGTATAAGGATGATAAGGCAGTGAAAATAACTGCTCTATTGATGCTTGCTCCACAATTTCTCCCGCGTACATAACAAAAATTCGATCAGCTAACTGCGATGCTACACTTAAATCATGTGTAATTAGTAAAATGGACGTGTGATATTCCTCTTTCAGCTCCTTAAGTAGTGCAATAATTTGTGCTTGAACGGTAACATCAAGCGCGGTAGTGGGTTCATCAGCAATAATCAAATCAGGATTACAACTTATAGCCATAGCGATCATGGCTCGTTGCAACATGCCTCCAGACAATTCGTGAGGATATTGTCCCATACGTACGATAGGATCTGATAATCCAACTCTTGTTAATAATTGAATCCCTCGTTCATGTGCTTGCTTTTTGGATAATTTTAAATGCCTTTGCATCATCTCCACCAATTGTTGTCCAATAGTAAACACTGGGTCAAAGGCGATAGAGGGCTCCTGAAAGATCATGGCAATCTTCTTACCTCGTATATTTAACAGCTCACGATTTGAAAGCTTGACAATATCTCTGTTGCCTAATGTAATTTTCCCATTCGTAATCACACCATTTTCATATTCAATTAAACGCATGATTGCTTTCGAGGTGACTGATTTACCACTCCCAGATTCGCCAACTAAACAAATTGATTCACTAGGTTTTATAGTGAAAAAAATAGTAGATACAGCGTTTAGAACAGCAGATTTAGACTTAAAATCTACTGTTAGCCCTTCCACTGTCAATAAATTATCCATCATAAACACCTCTTCCTTAAGACAAACGCTTTTTAGGATCTAACTTATCACGTAAACTATCCCCCAAAATATTGACGGCTAACACAAAGAGTGCGATTGCTAATCCTGGAAACGTTGAAATCCACCAACCGGCTGCTATATAGTTTCTGCCTTGTGATAATAAAAAACCCCAATCCGGAATTTCTGACACCACACCTAATCCTAAAAAGCTGAGACCCGCACCTGTTAAAATGGCCATTCCTAAACCGTTTGAAGCCATAACTAATAATGGTGAATAAGCATTCGGTAGGACATGCTTTAAGAAAATTACAGGATTACTAGTCCCTATCGATTTTGACGCTAGAATGTAAGGACGATTTTTTATACTTAATATTTGGCCTCTCATTACCCGAGCATACGTCGGAATAGCTGATACTGAGATGGCAATGACAAGATTGGTAAAGCTAGAACCTAATACAGCGGCAATAGCAAGCGCTAATAAAACACTTGGGATTGTTTGTATGATTTCAATCAGTCTCATTAAGATAATGTCAATAATGCCCTCGATATAGCCAGCTAAAGTTCCAATAAGAGCACCAATGAATCCACCTACAACAACAGCACTTATGCCAAGTAAAAGAGAAGTTTTACTTCCGTACACAACTAAACTAAATACATCCCTGCCAAAATAATCAGTCCCAAATAGATGCTTGAATGATGAAGGCTGTAAAATAGCAGTAGGAAACATCTTTGTAGGTGAATACATTGCTACCCAATGTGGGACTATGGCACAAATAATAAAAAAGGTAATGATGAGGATAGCAGTTGTTAACATCATCTTTTCTAGGTGAAAAATACTTTTACTAAGTCGCTTTAATTTAAGTTTTGAAACAGGTTTCGTTTTAATAGTTTCTAACTTTTGCATCCTTATCCTCCCTTTACTTGCCTACTTCGAATTCGAGGATCAATGATGGAATATGAAATATCAATACATAGATTAATCATTACATACACAATAGCAATAAAAAATACAACACCTTGTATGATTGGTAGATCCTTAGCTGTTATGGCATCTGCCACCATTCTTCCAAGCCCCTGTCTTGCAAATACTGTTTCGATGACCACCGTCCCACCTAAAAAATCACCCAGTAGCACGCCAATCATTGTCATTGCAGGTATTAATGCATTTTTAAGGGCATGACGGTATAAAACGATATGCTCTGTCAGTCCTTTTGCTCTAAGCGTCAGTATATAAGGTTCGTTCAAAACCTCTAGCATACTATTCCGAACTACTCTAACAATAAACCCTGCACCTAGAAGACCTAATGTAATAGCAGGCAAAATAACAGAACGCCAACCATCTGAGCCCATCGCAGGAAACCAGCCTAACGAAATGGAGAAAATTAAAATTAGTAAAATTCCCGACCAAAATGTAGGCATGGAAATCCCAAAGAGTCCAACTAAACGTGCAATATAATCAATTACCGTGTTGCGATGAACAGCGGCTAACACCCCAAGTGTAATACCTACAATGACGGCAATAAGTAGACTTGCAACTGTTAGAACAACAGTTGCAGGTAATTGTGTCCATATTTTTTCTATCACAAATTCACCATCAATGGCTGATTGCCCAAAATCACCATGCATTAAATCTACTAAATAATTAGAGAATTGTTTTGTAAATGGTAAATCCAAACCTAATTCTTTACGTAAATTTTCTGCTACCTCAGTGCTTGCAGCATTTTCAGCTAGTAATGTATCAACGATATCAGTGGGTAAAAAATAATTGATTGAAAAAACTGAAAAAAGGGCACCCAGTAGTACAAATAGTGCTACTAAGCCACGATTAACAATTAATTTTATCATTTATACACCCCATTTCTATAGTGCGTTTTACGACTGTATTTTTTCTCCAGCTAGTGCTGCCTTTAAATGCTCTAGACCAAGTTCTGTAACCGCTTGATAGATACCATCTTCGCTTGAACCAATTTCTACAACAGGTACATAACGAATTCCATATTTTGTATCTAGAATATCACGGAAAGCATCATTATGCGTTACATCCACTGTTTTATAAGGTATACCCTCTTCTTGTAAATACGTTTTTACCTCATTACAGTAACTACAGCCTTGTTTCGACCAAACGATTACATCTTTATTTAGTGTCATTACGTTTTCCTCCTCAGCTTACCGCTTCTTTTTGTTGTAAATGTACTGGACCCAATAACTCAAAAGATCGCTCACGTTCAAAATCCTTTAAGATAGGCGTATGCAAAATGAATTCGTCTACTTGGTATTGCTCATGGTAGTCATCTAAAATGGCTTTAATTTCTTCTGATGTACCGTATAAAATATCGGCCTCATACTGCTCCACCGTATATTCCTCTCCAGATTCCTGACCAAATTTCTCCGCTAGCTCTACTGATTGTAATGTCAGGCTTCTGCCACTTGCTAAATGCACCTTTGTAATTTTTTGATCTCCAATTAGCTCTTTCGCTTCCTCTTTGCTTGGAGCAGCAAGTGCAGCAATGGAAATCGCAAAATGACCATTTGGCTGGTGACTACGATAGGTTGTAGCCGCTTGTGCCAAAACATTATTATCACTATTAATGAATCGAGCAAAGACAAATGCAATGCCGAGTTTTCCTGCAAGAGCAGCACTTTCTGGGCTAGCACCAAGTAAAAATAATGTTGGCTTTTTCTTTGGAATCGGCGTTGCTTGTATGCCATATAATTCGTGCTCTTTTGGTATGGATTGCTCAATTAATTGCTGTAAAAATGTTAATCTTTCTTCAAAATCTTCTCCATTATTGAGCGTGCCATATTGGAGAGCCTTTGTAGAAAGGGGTAAGCCTCCAGGTGCTTTTCCAATCCCCAAATCTATTCGCCCTGGCTCCAAAGATGCTAGAACATGGAAATTTTCCGCTACTTTATAGGGGCTATAAAGCTGAAGCATAACCCCACCTGATCCAATGTTGATTGATTTTGTTTTAGCTAGTAAATAAGACACTAATACCTCAGGAGATGTGCCTGCTAATGAATCTGTATTATGATGCTCCGATACCCAAAATCGTGAATAGCCTAACTGCTCAGCTCGCTGTGCTAAGGCCACCGTTTTTTGTAATGTTTGTTCATTGGTTGCTCCTTCAATGATAGGGCTTTGATCTAATATGCCTAATGTATAACTCATACAATACCTCCTAATTTCTTTTATTCAAATAAATTTACTAGGTTTTTAGACAGATTGTTTGACATAGCGACTTTCTTTGAAGGGTAAACCTAAATTCCCGCGCAAAGTATCTGCCTCATAATCTTTACGATAAAGCCCTCTTGCTTGTAAAATTGGCACTACTTTATCAACAAAATCTTCAAGAGCACCAGGTACTGTCACACCAATGATAAAACCATCTGCTGCTTCCTTTTCAAACCATTCCTGTACAAGATCCGCTACTTGCTCAGCTGTCCCAAAAAATGCTGTTTTTGGTGTAGCCTCGCGTAAAGCAACTTGACGTAATGTAAGTCTCTCTTGCTTAGCATATCGTTTAATATAATCTGTTGTACTTCTAAAGCTGTTGGCCCCAATATCACCTAGTTCAGGAAACGGTGCATCCACATCATACTGAGTAAAATCATGATGGTCGAAGTAACGCCCAAGATACGCAAGAGCACGGTCTATGGAAACTAACTCGACGATTTCTTGATATTTCGCCTCTGCTTCCTCCACTGTATCGCCAATAATCGGCGAAATTCCTGGGAATATCTTCACTTCATCTGAGTTTCTTCCAAATGCCGCCACTTCTGTCTTTACTCTTGTGTAAAATTTTTGTGCCTCTTCAATGGATGCACCATGTGTAAAAATAGCATCTGCATCCTTGGCAGCCAATCGAATACCTGCATCAGACGACCCAGCCTGGAATATAACGGGCTGACCTTGCTTTGTTCGACCAATATTGAGTGGACCCTGGACTGAAAAATGTGGCCCTTTATGATGTAATGTGTGTAATTTTTCTGAATCAAAAAATTGATCATTGTCGACATCTGCAATAAACGCATCATCATCCCACGAGTCCCATAGGCCCTTGACAACCTCTAAATATTCTTCTGCAATTTGATAACGCTCTGCATGGCTAGGATGCTGATTGATTGTTTTATTGTAGTTCAAAGCAGTACTTTCTAATGGTGTGGTTACAACATTCCATCCTGCACGCCCAGCACTAATATGATCTAATGAAGCAAATTGTCGTGCTACTGTAAATGGTTCGCTATAGGAAGTTGAAACCGTGCCAACTAACCCAATGTTTTTCGTCGCTACAGCTAAAGCTGATAAAATCGTAATAGGCTCAAAACGATTTAAAAAATGAGGAATGGATTTTTCATTAATAAATAAACCATCCGCAATAAACGCTACATCAAATTTTCCCTGCTCTGCCTTCTGAGCTTGTTGAATATAGAAAGGTAAGCTTACACTTTGATTGCTCGCCACCTTTGGATGACGCCAACCTGAAATATTTCCCCCTACCCCATGAATAATTGCTCCAAATCGAATTTTATCCTGTCTAGCCATGTCAATTCCTCCTCAATCTTATTTTACTAAACATAGTGGTTAAGTATGTTTTGTTGGATTGAGAATGATATTACCGTTCCTTCAGACGATATGCAATAGGTACAGTAATAGAAAAATTTTTATGTTCGGATAAAATATTTTATCAATGCATTTCCCACATGCCTTCAAAGTGCCTAGCTGTTTCACAAATCGTCTGCCAAAAAGCTGACGGCAATGTGTCTTTTTCTTTATAGGTTAAAAATATATGTTGATTCATATCAAGCAAATGCTTGACGTCTATCTCCACAAATTCACCACTTTCCAGTTCCTTTTTGACGCAAAGATGTGGTAAAAAACTTAGATAGTCTTTTGTTCGAATGAATTCTTTAGCAACTTCTAAATGATCTGCTCGTACTTCAATATTGGCTGCCACACCCTCTACCTCGAACATTTTATGCACATAATTCCAATCAAACGCCCCACATTCAAAAAACACCATTTTCTGTTGGGCTAATTCTTTTGCTTGGATGAGTTCATGTAGTTGCAATGGGTGATCACGGTGTTTGACAAGTTTCACGGCATTGTTTAATAAAAGTTCGTTCTCAATGCCATCCCTATGCACATATTGAATAAACCCTAGATGAATTTGGTGGCTTTGCAGTTTTTCTAAAATCATTGTTGTGGAACCTGTGATTAGTTGAAAACGCAAATAAGGAAATTGCTCTTTCCACTTAGGCAATGCATAGGCTAAGAAATACTGGGCTGTCACCCCATTTGCCCCAATACATACCTCATCTGTCTCCTGCGTTTCTTCTAATTGCTTCTTTCCTTGCTGAAATGTTTGCACAATTTGTGTAGCAAATGGTAAAAAATCTTTCCCTTTCTCTGATACGCTCACACTTCGACCATCTCGGTAAAATAACTCAACCCCTAGCTCTCGTTCTAATGATTTGATACGTGCAGTTACAGTCGGTTGAGATAGAAACAAAGCATTGGCTGCTTTATGGGTACTTTTGTAATGGACAACATATAAAAATGCCTCGATATGATCTATATTCACGAGGAGTTCACCCCTTCATTACTTATTTATCCTATTATATAAATAATTCTTCATATTCTCTATAATTTATAGGAAAACTATGTTTTAATTTTTTGACAAAAAAAAGTAACCTAGCGTCTCCCAGGTTACTTTACTATGTAGCGATGTAGCCATCCATCTTGACAACAAACATCGCGCGTGGTGAACATCCCTCTGTCTGCCAACCACTTGTATGTTATTCACACGGGCACCCTCTGTTGCCCATGTAAACTCTATCTATCGTACTTCTCAACCCGAGAAGTATATGTCAGCTTTTATGCTAGGATCGATGCAAGAACCGCTTTCTGTGCATGAAGTCTGTTCTCAGCTTGCTCAAAGATGTAAGAATTAGGGCCATCAATAACAGATGTTGCCACTTCTTCCTCACGATGTGCCGGTAAGCAATGCAAGAACATATAATTCGGTTTTGCATAGGCAACTAGCTCATCATTAATTTGATAGCCAGCAAAGTCTTGTAAACGTTTTGCTGCTTCTTCCTCTTGTCCCATGGATGTCCAAACATCTGCATAGACCACATCTGCATTTAACACTGCTTCAACAGGATCATTTGTGATCATAATTGTACTGCCATTTGCTGCTGCAATCGCCTGTGCTTTGGCAATCACTTCTGCATCACATTCATAACCTTCAGGAGTGGCCACTGCGACGTTCATGCCAACGTGTGCTGAAGCGACTACAAGTGAGTGTGCTACATTATTGCCATCTCCTACATAGGCAATTTTAAGTCCTTTTAACATGCCTTTATTTTCTGCAATCGTTTCTAAATCAGCTAATGCCTGGCAAGGATGATAAATATCCGTTAATCCATTGATGACAGGAATTACTGCATGCTCTGCAAGCTCCTTGACCATCGCATGAGAATTTGCACGAATCATAATACCATCTAAATAGCCAGATAATACATGTGCAGTATCATAAATCGACTCACCACGACCAATTTGCAAATCACGCGCATGCATAAACATACCTTTTCCACCTAATTGATTCATGCCCACTTCAAATGAAATACGTGTACGAGTTGAATGTTTTTCAAAAATCATGCCAAGTGTCTTTCCTTCTAGTAATCTTGGACATTTCCCCTCTTTTGTAATCATTTTAAGCTGTGTTGCTAGTTCAATAAGTTCTTGAACCTCTTGACTTGTATAGTCTAGCAAAGTTAGTAGATCTTTTCCTTTTAAACTAGACACTAACTTTAACTGTACTTCTTCAAGTAATTTCATAGCCTTCGCTCCTTATATCGTTGCTGTTGAAATTAGTATATCATGCATAAATATAAAATCAACTGAATTTTTATAATTAATTTTAATTATTATTTATTTGTTATGAAATGTGACAAAAATTCGTCATACAGAATATTTATGCATAAATGTTCAATTTAGATCACGACTATTTTTTAGCGATAGTAAAGAAGGAACTAAAAATGTATGAATGGCACAATGTGTAAAGAATAGATTGCGGGCTGTGTGACTATTGGTATCAGAGGAAGAAATTTTGACACTAAAAACAATGAAAAGCCCCCTAACAAAATTAGTTAGAGGGCAAGTCCATTTCTTCTAATTATTCAAATGTAATTTTATTGACTGCATCACGGTCTAATTTTTTAATGACTTCAACCATTAATTTAACGGCGTTATCATAATCATCACGATGTAGGATACCTGCATGTGAATGGATATAGCGTGTCGCAATACCGATTGATAGTGCTGGTACGCCATTTGCTGTTACGTGGATGGAGCCAGCATCAGTACCGCCGCCAGCCATCGCTTCAAATTGATATGGGATATTGTGCTCATCTGCTACATCTAATACGAATTCACGTAAGCCACGGTGTGAAACCATAGATGCATCATATACAACAATTTGAGGGCCAGCCCCCATCTTACTCGTTGATTCTTTTGCTGTAACTCCTGGAGTATCTCCTGCTACACCAACATCCACTGCAAATCCAATATCCGGCTGGATTTTATGTGTTGTAGTTTTAGCACCACGAAGTCCAACTTCTTCTTGTACATTCCCTACGGAATAAAGAATATTAGGGTGCTTTTCATTTTGTAACGCTTTCATAACATCAATCGCAATTGCACAACCGATACGGTTATCCCAAGCTTTCGCTAATAGATACTTATCATTTTTCATAACATTAAACTCAAAGTATGGTGTTACCATATCGCCAGGACGTACGCCCCACTCAAGTACTTCATCTTTAGAAGCAGCACCAATGTCGATAAACATATCTTTAATGTCTACTACCTTATTACGTACATCAGCAGGTAAAATATGAGGTGGCTTTGAACCAATAACCCCAATCACTTCATCGCCCTTACGTGTAGTAATCGTTACACGCTGTGCAAGCATAACTTGGCTCCACCAGCCACCTACCGTTTGAAATTTGATAAAGCCTTTGTCATCGATTTGTGTAACCATGAAACCTACTTCATCTAAATGTCCTGCTACAACAATTTTAGGACCGTTTTCATCGCCAACCTTTTTAGCAATGACACTACCTAAGTTATCTGTTTCTACAGTATCTGCATATGGTGCAATGTATTTTTTCATGACCTCACGTGGTGCACGTTCATTACCTGCGATACCATTTGCGTCTGTTAAATCTTTAAACATTTGTAATGTTGGATCTAGTTGTGTCATCCTTTTGCCTCCTACTTCTTATATCTATTTTATTATACTTCGTTTACCGAAATATTCCTAGCTTAATCGTCTGAAAATTGGTGTATTTCTTAATTTAATAACCTGAGCGCTGACGATTATAATTTTCTTGGTTTTTTTCAAGATAAGCGCCAACCACATCCTCAAATGTAAAACCGAGATTATACGCTAGTACTCCGTAGTATTGCCAAATAGCTAAATAGCGCTCCTCTGTAGGTTCATGGATAAATGCTAAAATAACACTTTGTGTTTCTAAAAAGGTTGTCGTTAAATCTCTATTTTCTTCTACTACAGGCCACATTGCAATCGATGTATAGTCCTTTAATAAGCCAAGCGATAAGATAAAATGAATGGAATCCACATATTCCTCTAAAATGACTTCACGTGCTGATGGTCCCTTTGTACTCCAAAATTTAAAGCAACGCGTTTCATTGGCAAGCTCAGCTAGCTCCACTAGTAAGGCTAAGCCCTTTTCCTGAAACACATCTTGCTGAACATTTTGTGTTTGCTCGATAAAATCATCAAGCTCTTTTTGCATGGTAAACAATTGTTGTAAATTCATTTTTTTCTCCTAAATTTCTAAAAAATATTTTAAATAAAGTGAAACTATTTGACCTTCCTAATCGTATAGGAAAGAATAACCTTTCTTCAAGGGGGAAATTTAAACATGTTGCCGTTACTAATTCGACTTGCTGTAATAGCGCTTATTATCTATGTATTTTACAAAGCGATTCGTTATATAACCGATCCAAAACGCAAACTTGATGAAGCCTATGAAAAAGGCCAGTATTATTTCTATGATGACGTTAAAAATGTCCGAAAAAATTTCTTTATTTCCTATAAGGGTGCGCTTTTTGAAGGTGAAAAATACCTAGGCACAACAGAGGATGCATTTGAGGTTGTTACCATTTTCGTCGGTGCACGAGATGCTGCAACGTTGCAAGGCTTCAGCAAAAGCGACTTTGAATATTTGCAGCAAGAAATACTATTGAACTATCCAAGCGCCAAAATCAATTGGAAGCAGCCCATTGAACAGCTTATGCGAAACACATCCCCGTCATGAGGATGTGTTTTTAATTATTTTTATTTATGTCCACAGTTGTACAATGATAAAAATTTGAATGGCTGCGAGTAGTGGAAAACCAAATGCAAAACGATTGTGGCGTGTTTTGTGACGGAATAAATACATACCCAATACACCGCCAGCTGCTCCTCCTGCTATGGCTAGTGTAAATAACGTGCGCTCTGCTATACGCCATTCATGATTTTTTGCACGCGATTTATCCATTCCCATTAAAATGAGCAATACAATTGATACAATGCCCGTATAAGCTAATAATGCTTGTCCCATTCCTTACTCCTTTAAAAACGTGATACTATTAATCTAACACAAAAAAGACTGATAGAAAAATCCATCAGTCTTTTCTTAGTGTTGAAAAACAAAACTGTCAATTGAAAGGTAGAAATGGATTTCCGTTGCAGGCTACTTGCTTTCCTGTGGGCGAGCGCCGAATCGCTTCCTCCGCTACCGCTCCGTGCAGGGCTTCGCCTGTCTCGCTATCCCACGGGAGTCAAGCAGCCTTCCACTTCAACCCACTGACTTTTTAGCAAAGGTTTTCAAATAAAGGGAAGGTGTTCACGACTCTTTATGAAGAGGTGTTGTCACGCATCACTTCTCCACATTGAAAATAAGAGTTTATCCCCTCTAAACACTTTGCAGCATGGTTGATTGGAGTGGAGCCAGCGTCACTCCTAGGGGATTTAGCGTCACAGAGGAGACCCTGGAGCGAACGCAGTGAGTGAAGCGGCTCCTCGGACGCCCCCTGGAAAGGACGCTGGCGGAACGGAAATCAACCCCTCACCTTGCAAAGTTGCTTTTTCTGCCATTGACATCATCTTTTTTCAACAATATGAAAAGACTGATGGAAAAATCCATCAGTCTTTTTTTGCACTTGTCGCTATGCTTTCAGTGCAGAAATAATAGTTAATGTTGTCAACTATTATTTAGCTACTGCTTTTTTAGCAGCGTCTGCTAATTGAGTGAATGCTGCAGCATCAGTTACAGCAAGGTCAGCTAACATTTTACGGTTAACTTCGATACCAGCAACTTTTAGACCGTGCATTAAACGGCTGTAAGAAAGACCGTTCATACGAGCAGCTGCGTTGATACGAGTGATCCATAATTTACGGAAATCACGTTTTTTCTGACGACGGTCACGGTATGCATATGAACCTGACTTCATCACTGCTTGGTTAGCAACTTTGTATAATGTATGTTTTGAACCATAGTAACCTTTAGCTAATTTCAATACTTTTTTACGACGTTTGCGCGTCACTGTTCCGCCTTTTACGCGTGGCATATGAATTACCTCCTGCTTTTCATTAAAAAATGAATGTTAGTATTTTTTTGTAGTCAATTATTTCATGTAAACAAGTAAAGATTTGATGCGTTTGAAGTCACCAGATGAAACGATGTTCGCTTTACGTAGGTGACGTTTTTGTTTCGTAGATTTGTTTGCGAATAAGTGGCTTCCATAAGCACGGTCGTATTTTAATTTACCTGAACCCGTTTTTTTGAAACGTTTCGCAGCTCCACGGTGAGTTTTCATTTTTGGCATGTCGAATTCCTCCTAAACTGTTCGTCTAATATTATTTCTCGTTCTTTGGTTGAAGAACTAAGAACATGCTTCGGCCTTCCATCTTCGGTTTTTGTTCTACCGTTGATACTTCAGCACAAGCTTCAGCAAAACGATCTAACACACGTTGACCAATGTCTTTATGTGTAATCGCACGACCTTTGAAACGTAGGCTACATTTTACTTTATCGCCTTTTTCAAGGAATTTAATCGCATTACGTAACTTCGTTTGGAAATCATGCTCATCTATTGTTGGGCTCAAACGAACCTCTTTCATTACGATGACCTTTTGATTTTTACGAATTTCACGGTCTTTCTTTTGCTGTTCAAACTTAAATTTACCATAGTCCATGATACGAGCGACTGGCGGCTTGGCTTGAGGGGCCACAAGGACAAGATCCAAGTTTACACGAGCGGCGATTTCTAGCGCTTCATTACGTGTCTTTACACCAAGCTGGTCACCATTGTGATCGATTAATCGAAGTTCACGTGCGCGAATGCCTTCGTTTACATACATGTCTTTGCTAATAGTAATCCACCTCCAAGTAGTTGTCGCGAATACATGGTTTGGGCAAAGCCTTGCCCGGTTGAACGGTACATCCTCTCGTCATGTCCATAAAAAAAGGACGGACATTTTTGAAGATGTCCGCCCGCTATATGTGCATGCGCAAGTCTACGCAAAACAATTCAACGTGTCATACCTGTTCACAGCCTTTAAAGCGTTGTATCAGGTGAGAAGCGGGCAGCCTCTACTTCAACCACAAACTTTGTATTCATTAACCTTAATTATATTAGCATGTATATGATAAGCTGTCAAATATTTATTTTCTTATCACTGCTAACATAACCAAAATGAAAATATTCTATACAAATGCAAGATTTATTTTATACAGAAACCCTCACTTTGGCAAGCGAGAGTTTCTAGTTGAAGCTTATTTTGTAATTTCTGCTTTAATAGCTGCTAGGAAATCCTCAAAGCTAATTGTTTCGGAATCTTTTGAGCCATAACGTCGAACATTTACGCCATTTGCCTCTACTTCCTTATCTCCGATGACAAGCATATAAGGAATCTTTTTCATTTGTGCTTCACGGATTTTATAGCCTAATTTCTCTTCACGATCATCCATTTCCACACGTAAACCAGCTGCTGTAAGTTGCTCTTCAATTTGCTTTGCATAGTCGAAGTGAGCTTCATTTGATACCGGAATGACTTCTACTTGTACCGGTGCTAACCAAGTTGGGAATGCCCCTTTGTATTCTTCAATTAAAAAGGCAACAAAACGTTCCATTGTCGATACAACACCACGGTGAATAACAACTGGACGATGAGGTTTACCATCTTCCCCAACATAAGTTAGGTCAAAGCGTTCTGGTAATAGGAAGTCTAATTGAACTGTAGATAAAGTCTCTTCTTTACCAATTGCTGTTTTTACTTGAACGTCAAGTTTAGGACCATAGAATGCAGCCTCACCTTCCGCTTCAAAGTAGTCTAAGCCAAGCTCATCCATTGCTTCTTTTAGCATGCTTTGTGCTTTTTCCCACATGGCATCATCATCGAAGTATTTTTCAGTATCTGCAGGGTCGCGATAAGATAAACGGAATGAGTAATCATTTAAATCGAAATCTTTATAAACCTCTAAAATTAACTGTACCACTTTTTGGAATTCCGCTTTAATTTGGTCTGGGCGAACAAAAATATGCGCATCATTTAATGTCATCCCACGTACACGTTGTAAACCTGAAACCGCGCCTGACATTTCATAACGGTGCATTGTACCAAGCTCTGCAATACGCAATGGTAGGTTACGATATGAATGCATACTGTTTTTGTACACCATCATATGGTGAGGACAGTTCATTGGACGCATAATTAATGTCTCATTATCCATTTCCATTGGTGGGAAAATGGAATCTTGATAGTGATCCCAGTGACCAGAAGTTTGATAAAGCTCTTTTGAACCTAATACTGGTGTATAAACATGCTTATATCCAAGTGATAATTCTTTATCGACAATATAACGTTCAATGACACGACGAATTGTTGCACCATTTGGTAACCAAAGCGGTAACCCTTGACCTACCTTTTGAGAAGTTGTGAACAGGTCTAATTCTTTCCCAATTTTACGGTGATCGCGTTCTTTTGCTTCTTCTAGCATTTGTAGGTGGTGTTTTAATTCCTCTTTTTTGAAGAACGCTGTACCATAAATACGTTGTAGCATTTTGTTATCAGAGTTCCCTCTCCAGTAGGCACCTGCTAATGATAAAAGCTTGAATTCACGAAGTTTCCCTGTAGATGGTACGTGAATACCACGGCAAAGATCGAAAAACTCGCCTTGATAATAAATAGATACTTGCTCATCTGCAGGAATGGCTTCCAGTAATTCTAATTTATACTCATCGCCAATTTCTTCATAGAGTGCTTGTGCTTCTGCACGACTTACATTTTTGCGTTCCACCTCTAGGTTTTCAGCAATAATTTTTTTCATTTCTTTTTCAATTGCTGGTAGATCTTCGGCAGTAATTGGTGTTGGTGAGTCTATATCATAGTAGAAACCACCTTCAATCACTGGACCAATACCAAGCTTTACATCTGGGAATAAACGTTTAATAGCTTGTGCTGTTAAATGGGCAGTCGAGTGACGTAAAATTTCAAGTGCTTCCTCATCGTCTTGTGTAATGATCGCAATTGTTGCATCTTCTTCAATTGGTGTTTTTAAATCCACTAACACACCGTTAATTTTACCTGCATAAGCTTTTTTACGTAAGCCTGGGCTAATGGATAATGCTACGTCATCAGTTGATGTGCCTTTTGCAAATTCCTTTACGGCGCCATCTGGGAAAGTTAATTTAATCATTTCTGACATATTCTTTGCACTCCTTCGTTTTGGTTAAATACATAATGCTTGATGATTGGCTGGAGCCATTGTTTGCATGACTCGATGGCTTAGTTTGAGCGGAGTCATTACTTTTTTGAGCGATTCTTTACTCGATTGGAGCGGAATCTTCATTTTTCTGAGCGTTTTCTTACTCTCTAGGAGCGGGTTAACCACCTTCGTGAGCGACTTCCCTCCCTATATGAGCGGAGCCACCACTTTTCACAACAATTTCAACGAAATCTGAGAAAAATAAAAAAAGCTCCGTCCCTCACAAAAGGGACGAAGCGTATGCTCGTGGTTCCACCCTTCTTCCTTCCGACTTACATAAAGTCAGACGAAGCTCAAGGCTAGCTAACGGGCTAGGGACCGGCGAAAGATTATCCCTTTCGCTGCTCAGTAGGTAGTAAATGATGTGCTCACACTAGGAAGTTTTCAGCCGATGACTTCCCTCTCTATAAGCCGATACACAAAATTCATGTCCTCATCAATGCATATTGATATTAAGTATATGAGTCAGTATACGCTCGATTGTCGAAAAATGCAACTATCAATGTTACATCCGACGATTTTTGCCTTGCATTTCGATTGGCACGGTTAAGGCTTTAATTCGCTCCATAATTCGTCCCGCTTTAACTACCTCAATATCACCTTTTTGTGACTGCGCTAAATGATGCTCTAATTCATCATAATTAAAATTAGACGTAATAAAAGTTGGCAATTGCTCTGCCATACGATAATGGAAAATAGTCCCCAAAATCTCATCACGTGTCCAGGCAGTCATGGTTTCCGCTCCTAAATCATCTAGCATTAAGACAGGAGCCTTTTTAATATAATCTATCTTCTCATTCAATGTGTTATCGCCAATGGCATTTTTCATTTCTCGTAAAAACTCTGGAACGAAAACTACAACAGAGCGAATTTTAATAGACGCTAATTCATTGGCCAATGCACCAAGTACAAAGGACTTCCCTACACCAAATTTACCATATAGATAAAAACCTTTTGCAGGTAATTGACCTGTTTCTTTTGTCATTTTTACAAATTGAGCTGCTTTTTGTGCAATCGCCACACGGGATTCATCGTCAATACTTAAATCATGAATGGTTGCTTGTAGCACATCTTTTGGCATATGCATACTTGCAATCATATTCGCAACATCTCGACGTTCTTCTTCCCGTATCTTTTGCTCACAGCGCACATAGTCCATTTCAATAGAATTCCGAACTACCCTTAATGTCGGTAGGAACCCTTTTAAATAATTTGTACAATGTTCTGTATTATCACAGCCACAGCACTCAGTAGATTGACTAATAAATTCATGAAGCTTAGGTAAATTTCGCTCAACATTGTCATAGTTTAATTCATCTGCATGCTGTGCTAAAAATTCCTGCACATGCGGATGTTCTAAAATTTCACGTCGCATAGCTTCATAACGCTCTTTGAACGAGGGTACATTAATTGCTCGTTTTAATGGTCCATTTATAGGTTCGATTATTGCTCACCTTCTTTACTATTCGCTTTTTCCTAGCATCTCTAATATTTTTTGTCGCTCTTTTTCAAAATCTATAGTACTAGAGGTAGATTCCTCTTGTTTTTCATTCCGTTTATAAAACCATTCAGGCACTTTTTCTTCACGTTGATATCTTGAACGTCCCTTTGTTTGTTGATTCGTTTTATTGGTAGTTTGGGGCTTGTTTTTCCAAGCTGTATATTTATCATGCTCTTGGCGGGCAAGTTCCATTGCTTCCTTAGCCGTCTGGACATTTTTTCGTACCCAGTGATCAGCAATCGTTTCCACATATTTTTTAGGTAGCTTCATATCTGTCGTTAGCATGACATATTCTAACAACGCATTGACCACTCCAATTGGCATGCCATGCTGAACGATTAAATTTTCCGCAAGCTGGACAGATGTTTGCAATGGTTCTTTACCATTATTTATATCACGTAACACTTGGACAGGCGCCGTTGTTTCTAAATAGTGTTGGAGCTCCTGATCCTTAGTTTTTAGTCCAGCTTCTGCTGCTGGTAATGGTTCAGTAACGCGCGCAAGTTTGGGCGGCTCCTTAGACACTGTTAATTTATAAAAATCAGCAGCAGCCTTTCGTAAACGTTCCTGAGAAATCCCTAAATCATCATCTAAAGCAAGTATTACTACTTTTTGCATATCAAGGGCTGTTAAATGATATAAAAAGGCCAGCTTGGCTATAGCTTCACGCACTTCGAATGTCAACAAATTGGAAGGAACCAATTGCTCGGACAAACCTGCTTGCAATAAATCAAAATCAAATTGCTCCAAATAAAAAGGATATACTTTTTGTTGTTTATCCTTATGATTCGTATCTACTTGTAAATCTGATGGAATATTAGCATGTACGGGCTTAAAGACATCGATAAAAGCACGAGATACATCCTTAAACGCCGTGTCCTTTACAGGTGACATAAAGCGCTGACGTAAATTGCGATAAGCCTGCTCTCCAATTTTGCTAAACAAAAACATCGACAGCAGCGGGTCTTTCATAAAGCTATCTGCATCTAATGGGCGCTGTAGCTCATATAAAAAACTACGTTCACCAGCATCTTCTTTTTTCCATGTACGCAGCAAACCAATTGCTTCTAGCGCAATACGAGCCTCAAACACTTTACCAATGGGCAACCCTAGCACATTCATTAAATAATAATGTGTCATTTGCTGCTTTGGCATTTGCTCTGCTTCTGCCCATAATGTTAGATAGAGGCTAATTGGCTCTGATCCCGTTAATGGTTGATACAATAATGTAACTAATTGACGCTCCTGTGTAGAAAATGCATGAGGTAGACGAATGTCGAAAGGATCGCCAGGCTGCAATTCCTTATATAAATGAATCAACGTCATTCATCCTCTCTGTTTGCTATGATTTCTTCTCCGTTTGACGTTGAATAATGTCTTTGATTTCCTCAATAAAGACATTGATATCTTTAAACTGACGGTAGACCGATGCAAAACGCACATAAGCGACCTCATCGATTTTAGCTAAACGGTCCATGACCATTTCACCAACATCTTCTGAGCGTACTTCCGAATTTCCAATACGACGAAGATCTTTTTCAATTGACAGGACAAGCTCCTCCAGTACACCAAGTGCCACTGGACGTTTTTCACAAGCACGAATAAGCCCACGAAGTACCTTCTCACGGCTAAACTCTTCTCGTGAACCTTCCTTTTTCACAACGACTAATGGCGTCTCTTCAATTTTTTCAAACGTTGTAAAACGGAAGCCACATGACTCACATTCACGACGTCTACGAATTTCTTTATTATCATCTACTGGCCTCGAATCCACAACACGCGTTCCGTTAAACTGGCAAGATGGACATCTCATATAATTACTCTCCTGGTTTACAACAATTTAATATATCTATTATAACAAATTTCCTACATGTAAGAAAAGTGCATTCATGTTTGTGTGCTCATGATAAATCTAAAGCACCTAAAGTACAAGGAAAGTTTCTGCAAAAAAAAGAGCACATTGAAACCTTTTCGATTTCAATGTGCTCTCTATAAAGATTATTACGCGTTTACCGTTTCTAAAGCATTTGCCACTTTTTTCACAAGATCTACAACACGTGCAGAGTAGCCCCACTCGTTATCATACCAAGCAAGTACTTTTACTTTGCGGTTGCCTAAAACCATTGTAGAAAGTCCATCAACTGTTGAAGAATAAGTTGTTGTATTGTAATCAGCAGATACTAATGGTTCAACAGAGAAATTAAGAATACCCTTCATTGGACCTTCTGTTGCCGCTTTTACAAATGCTGCATTGACAGCATCAACTGTTACATCTGTATTTAAATCTACTACAAGGTCCACTAAAGATACGTTTGGTGTTGGAACGCGAAGTGCCATACCATGAATTTTACCTTCTAATTCAGGTAAAACTAATTTCAATGCTTTTGCAGCACCAGTAGATGTTGGAATAATAGATTGTGCGCATCCACGTGCACGACGTAAATCTTTATGTGGATTGTCTAAGTTCTTTTGATCATTTGTATAGGCATGAACTGTTGTCATTAAGCCATTGTCAATGCCAAATGTGTCATTCAATACTTTTGCTACTGGCGCTAGGCAGTTTGTTGTACAAGAAGCATTTGAAATAACATCATGTTTAGCAATATCAAGTTTATCATCATTAACACCTAAAACAATTGTTACGTCCTCGTTTTTACCAGGTGCTGTTAAGATTACTTTTTTCGCGCCAGCTTCTAAATGCATGGCTGCTTTATCACGTTCATTAAATTTTCCAGTAGCTTCAATAACGATATCTACACCCATTGTCGCCCAAGGTAATTTTAATGGATCACGTTCACTAATAATTTGAACACGTTTACCATTTACAACTAAAGCATCGCCTGCTGGTTCTACCGTACCTTCAAATGTTCCGTGATTTGTGTCATACTTAATCAAATGTGCTAACGTTTCTGCAGGATAGCTTGCGTTAATTGCAACGATGTTTAAATCTTGTTGTACGATAGCCTGGCGGAAAACCATACGTCCGATACGTCCGAAACCATTAATAGCAATTGATACTGTCATTTAAAATATCCTCCTGTGAGTACATACTCAGATTAATTAATTATATACTTTATGGTGATTAGTATAACACAATTTTAAAAAAGATGAACATTATATATTGAGAATATAAAAGTTCTTATTTTCTGAAAAATTATTCTTTATTATGGCGTTTCCCCATAAAAAAATGCGCAGCAAAGTTGGCTTGCTACGCATCGTAAAAGAACCAATTAAATAACACCCCAATAGCGCAGGATTTTTTTTAATTGTTCTTCTGTGTTTTCTATATTTTCATTATTATAAATGACCGCATGTGCACCCTTTTCTTTGACAGACATCGGCAGCTGTGAGTGCATACGTGCCAATGCATCCTCTTTTGTTAAATTATTTCGCTCCATTAAGCGTCGAAGCTGAACTTCTTCACTGACCGATACCACAATGATACGTTCCACAAAATGCTGCAGCTTACTTTCAAATAACAATGGAATGTCCATCACAACATGCTCATGTCCTGCCTCTAAATAGGCATCACGCTGACGTAACATTTCTTTTCTGATTGCTGGATGCATAATATCATTTAACGTTTTGCGTTTGGCAGGCTCATGAAAAATGATATCTCCAAGCATTGTTCGATTTAAATGGCCGTCCTCAAGCAAGATAGCTTGTCCGAAGCTTTCAGCTATGAGGGCTAATGTCTCCGTTCCAGGTTCTACGACATCTCGTGCTACAATATCCGCATCAACAATCGGTAATCCCAGTTCGCTCATCATTTTAGCTACTGTACTTTTTCCACTTGCAATACTTCCTGTAAGTCCGATAATCATTGCTAAATCCCCTTTAATGTTGACAATTTGGGCAATAAACCGAAGTACGCCCACCAATTGTCATTTGACTTGTTGCCGTTTCACATGCTGGACATATCTTTTTCCCATACATTTTTAGTCGATTCTGCATACTTCCGGCTTCCCCATTAATGTTTCGATAATCAGAAATAGTTGAACCACCCGCTTCAATACTTTGACGTAGGACAGCAACAATCTCCTCAAATAATGCCCGCTTTCGCTTTTCACTAATGCGATTCATTTGGCGTGCAGGGTGAATATTCTGAGCAAACAATGCCTCCGTTGCATAAATATTGCCACAGCCTGAAATGACTTGCCCATCCATAATCACTTCTTTTACTGCTTTATTTTCATACTTTGGTAGCTTAGATTTTGTTATAAAAAAGTCACAAGCATGCTCATCGAATGGCTCTGGTGCCATTTTTGTCAATGGCGCATGATCTTCAATTTTTGTCAGAAAACGAAGTTCACCAAAACGGCGAATATCTGAATAAATCAAATATCCTCCATCTGCCATTTCAAATGTTGCATGGATATGCTTTTGAAATTTCGCCTCATTAATTTCATCGGGTGAATTCACAACGAACCATGCACCTGTCATACCTAAGTGACTGACAAGGACATATGGAACATCATCCTTCAGCAAATGAAAGAAAATATATTTTGCTCGTCGTTCAATTTTGGTAATTGTCATCTGGGACATCGTTATTTCAAAAGTATCAGGCTCTGCTTGTTTGACAATACATTGTTTACCCTCACTAAAAGAGAAATGTACTCTTTCAGAAAGTTGAACCTGTTGAATGGTACGTCCTTCAACCTTTGGCTTCAATGCCTGGACGACACCTTCTACCTCTGGTAATTCAGGCATTTGAACCCCTCCTTATTTTGCCTCGTACCATGTTGAACCATGGTTAAAATCTACTTTTAGCGGTACTGAAAGCTCAATAGCATTTTCCATGACCTCTGGTACAATTTTTTCCAGCAATGCAATCTCTTCCTTAGGTGCTTCAAAGATTAACTCATCATGCACTTGAAGCAGTAGTTTGGCCTGCATCTTTTCTTTTTTCAATCGAGCATCCATATCAATCATTGCTTTTTTAATGATATCAGCAGCACTTCCTTGAATTGGCGTATTCATTGCTGTACGCTCTGCAAAGCTTCTTAAATTAAAGTTGGAGCTTGTAATGTCTGGTAAATAGCGACGTCTATTTAATATCGTTGTAACATAACCATTAAATTTCGCATTTTGAACAATGTCATCCATGTACTGTTTTACGCCAGGGAAACTTGCGAAATACTTTTCAATAAAATTGGCCGCTTCCTTACGCGTGATATCTAAGTTTTGTGAAAGGCCATAATCACTAATACCGTAGACAATGCCAAAGTTAACAGCTTTCGCTGCGCGACGCATATTACTATCCACCTCATCTTCCGATACATGGAATACATCCATAGCTGTACGTGTATGAACGTCCATTCCTTCTCGGAAAGCCTCAACAAGGTTTTTATCTTCTGACATATGTGCAAGTACTCGTAATTCAATTTGCGAATAGTCAGCAGAAAATAGTATCCAATCCTCTTTTGATGGTACAAAGGCTTGACGAATTTTGCGCCCCTCCTCTAAACGGATTGGGATGTTTTGCAAATTCGGGTCTGTAGAGCTCAAACGCCCTGTCGCAGTTAAAGCTTGCTGGAAGCGTGTATGCACCTTGCTATCTGATGCATGAATTTCCTTTAGTAATCCCTCAATATACGTGGATTGTAATTTTCCAAGCTGACGATACAACAGAATATGTTCAATGATTGCATGCTCTGACTGTAATTTTTCCAGTACATCTGCAGCAGTGGAATAGCCTGTTTTAGTCTTTTTAATTACAGGTAACCCTAGCTTATCGAATAAAATCACACCTAATTGTTTAGGTGAATTAATATTAAACGTTTCTCCAGCCTCCGCATAAATTTCTTGCTCAATCACCACAAGCTTGTCATTAAGCTCTTGCCCCATTTTCTCTAATGTAGCACGGTTAACTGTAATCCCTTCACTTTCCATTTCACTTAAAATTCCTGCCAATGGTAGCTCTAGGTTTTTATAAAGATCGAATTGTTCATTTTCCTTTAATAATGCTTCCAGCTTGGGCTGTAATGACCACACAGCAAAGGCTTTGCGACTTACATGCTGTGCAAGCTGATCCAAGTCAGGTATTGCACGCTTGGCACCTTTTCCATAAACCGCCTCATCTGATTGAACATCATAATAGCCTAATTCTCTTGCAAGTGTGGCGATATCGTCGCCACTTAATGCTGGATTATTTATATAAGAGGCAAGTAGCAAATCAAAGTCAACGCCAGCTAATTGAATCCCTGCTCGCTTCAATGATGCTTGAGCCGCCTTTGAATCGGACATATATTTTATTTTTGTGGCATCTTCTAACCAACGACGGAGAGTATCTGATTTTGCTGCACTTTCAAAAGGAATATATTGTGTCTTTGTTCCATCTGACAACGCAATCCCTAGCTGCTGACAAGTGTGATAATGCTCATTTTCCAGTTCAACATGCACAGCCATCACATCTTGTAAGTCCTCAGGTTGAATTTCCTGAACAAGGTCATAGTCGAAAGGTGCTTGCTCTTCTTCGTGCACTGTAAAGTCACTTTTATCAAGCAGTGATTTAAAGCCAAGCTCACGCCACACACTGATTAATTCATCTTCTTTTGGCCCATTATACGCAAGATCAGCGAGTGAAATCGTGATTGGGGCATCCGTATAAATCGTTGCCAGCTGCTTACTCATGATGGCCTGCTCTTCATTAGCTACCAGCTTTTCCTTCATTTTAGAAGCTTTCATTGTATCCATTGCTTCATAAAGTGCTTCAACGGAGCCATGCTCTTTTAATAATTTTACAGCCGTTTTTTCACCGACACCTGGTACACCAGGAATATTATCGGAGGAATCCCCCATCAAGCCTTTCATATCAATAATTTGGAGCGGCGTTAACCCGTATTTCTCTGCAATAAAGGCTGGTGTATTTTTCTCTATTTCCGTAATACCTTTTTTCGTTATATAAACGGTTACTTGCTCTGTCGCCAGCTGTGTTAAATCACGGTCTCCAGAAACGATGATGACATCCATATCCTGTGATGAAGCCTCTTTAGCAAGCGTTCCGATAATATCATCCGCTTCATATAATTCTTGTTCATATTGCTTGATACCATAAGCATCAATGAGCTTTCGTAAATAAGGAAATTGCTCTGATAATTCTGGTGGTGTCTTTTGACGTCCACCTTTATATTCTGTAAAGGTTTCATGGCGGAATGTTGTTTTCCCAGCATCAAAAGCAACCAATATTTTCGTTGGTTGTTCTTCCTCTAATATTCTTTGTAGCATTGTTGTAAAGCCGTATACAGCATTAGTATGAATGCCACTATCATTCGTTAACAATGGCAACGCAAAAAACGCGCGATACGCTAAACTATTACCGTCCAATAATAGTAATTTATCCTTGGTCATGATTTTATCCTCCTGCGTTGTCTTCTACTTCTACTTTATCATAACAATACATTTCAAGTAAAAAAAGCAGGCGTCCTTTCGCAAGGTTATCCGTTACTTTTCATATCCTATCCATCACTTTTACAGTGCTATCCGTCATTTTTAATGGTCTATCCGCCACTTTAGCATTCCTATCCATTCAAAAAAAGCCAATCGCACATAGCGATTGACTTTTTTAAAAATATTCTAACATCATTAACGCATATTACCTATAATAGATGAACGACTATCCTGCATTTTTTTGATAAAGTTCGTCATTGTATCAAAAGCTTCATTGCGTTTATTACTCAATCCTTGTAAACGTAGCATATCCATTTGCTGTGAATTACTTAAACCATCTATTTGACCTTTAACATCTTGGATTTCTCGATCAAGCGCTGAATGTGTGTCTTGATCTTCTACAGGTATAGCTGCTCTTTCCTGATGTAACCCTGCTAACTGTGTATTCAAATCAGCTAGCTGTTGATTTCGTTGTTGAACACCCTCTAGTTGATCTTTAAGTTGGTTTTCTAACAACTGTGCTCGTTGTGATTGAACTGCCTGTAATGCCGATTCTAGATCCATGCCTTGAATATCAATTGGCTGAATTTGGCCATTGGCAGAGGATTGCCCTGCCCCACTAAATAATAAACCTACTGCTAATGCGCTTCCAAATACTACTTTCTTCATCTTATTCCTCCTCATAGTAAAGTGCAATTTCATTTATCATAAATAATGAAGGTTAAAATTAGGTTAAAAAACAAATATTTATCTCCGCTATGTGAAGCCTAGCAACTTGTCCTTAGTGTAATTCCACTGTTTAATCAAAAAAAAAGACTTTCATTCAGAAAGAATAGCTTTTTGAATGAAAGTCCATATTAGATGTTATTGATTTGATGCACGATAAAAAATTTCTTCATATATGACAGTTAATATAAATGCATTCATAAAGGCAAACACGAGGAATAAAGGCATGCCACCTAATTGTGGGTGTGTTAACTCTTGATTAAATACCATCACTGTACTAATTTGTGCTAAAAAGAAAATTAAGCCAATTCCAACTTGCCAAATAGGACGCTTGACCTTTCGTTTTTCATACCAAAATAATTTCTTAAAAAGGTTTCTTACATCATCTGCAATAATGATACTGACTAAAAAGATACTAACAAAAAATACTGGTATATGATAAACACTCTTCGTCATCCATGAAAAATCGGATAGACGGAAGAAAAGCGTCAATAACGATGCTATACTACAAGCGATCCCTAAATTTTGGAGCCATTTGCTAATTTGTAATTTCAAAGCCCTTACCCCCAACTATTCTTTTTTAAACATTATCATTCTATCAAATTATCGTTGATTGGGGAATACAAACTTATAAATTTCTATTATTTTCATACTATAATAATCCGATTTAATGGATAGTTATAATTATATAGCAACAAAAAAAGTCATCTCTTTCACTACAGAGACGACTTAAATTTGCGTTTATTTTATATAACCAGACAAGATATTGGCATATGGTGAAGTAGATGGCAAAATAATAACCGTATCTTCTCCAACCGTTTTCTTATAAGATTCTAGCGTGCGGTATAAGGAATAAAATTCAGGATCTTGAGAGAATGATTTATTGTAAATCTTTGCAGCTTCTGCTTCTCCTTCAGCTTGAATAATAGCCGCTTCCTTATTAGCAGTAGCTAGCATTTCTTGTACTTGTTGGTCAGTTTGAGCTTCAATACGACGTTTCTGAGCATCCCCCTCAGACAGATAGAGCTGAGCAGTTGATTCACGTTCTGAAATCATCCGTGTAAATACGGATTGTTCATTCTCTGCTGGTAGGTCTGTACGACGAATACGTACGTCTACTACTTCTACTCCATATTTATCGTTTTGCAATAATTCATTTACTCGCGCTGTTACACGATCATTTAGGCTACCTCGTGAAGAGTCCTCATCATTAATAATTTCATCATATCTTAATTGTCCAAGCTCTGTTCGGATAACAGAGTAGATGAATTCTTCCATTCGGGACTCAGCTTTGCTCAGTGTTCCTGCATTAGAAATCAACGCTTTCGGATCTGTTATACGCCAAACAGCATAATTGTCAATAATTATACGTTTTTTGTCCTTTGTATTAATTTCTTCCTCTGAGATATTGTAGGTCATTTGATTTTTAGGTAGTCTCGTAACACTTTGTATAAATGGTATTTTCATTTTCAAACCGGGCTCTCGTTCAAATTTCACAACTTCCCCAAACTGTCGAACAACTGCGTATTCAGATTCTTTCACAATATAAACATTGGCAAATATAATGATGGCCGCTGCAAAAACTATTGTTAGCGTAACAGCAAGAGAAAGAAATTTTTTAGGATTCAGGGGTCCTTTTTTTGGCATTTCCACTACATTCTCCCCTGAACTACCTTCTGAAGGAGCAGTTTTCTTACCTTTACCGGATAAAAAATTGAGGAATTTATCTAGGTCCTTATTTTTTTTGTCCATTAGTTACCGCTCCCTTCTTTTTTCTCTGTTTGTGCCTGCTGAGGCTGTAATGCTTGTAATGGTAGGTACTTCATTGTACTGCCATCATCGTTCATAATATATATTTGCGCTTTTGGTAATACATTTTCAAGTGTCTCTAAAATTAAACGCTCACGTGTAATTTGTTGATTACCTTTATATTGCTCATACATTTTATTAAATACAGCGACATCACCTTGAGCTTGCTCAATACGGGCTGTTTTTGCACCTTGAGCCTTAGAAATAATGGCATCTTTTTCACCGTTAGCTTCACTTATGCGCTGATTTTTATACTTATCTGCCTCATTGGTTTTGGTATTCTTTGTTTCGCGTGCATCCGTTACAGCTGTGAATGCGGCACGAACTTCTTTGTTCGGTAATTCAACATCTTGTAACTTCACACCTAACACGCCAATCCCAATATCATATTTTTCTATTAATGAAACAAGTAGATCACGTGTTTTTGCTTCAATTTCTGCTTTACCGTCCGTTAATGCAGCATCAATTGTTGAGCTACCTATAATGGAACGAATCGCGCTCGATGTAGCGCTATGTAAAATCTCCTCTGGGCTCTGTGCGTTAAATAAAAATTTACGAGGGTCAGTAATTTTCCACTGTACTACAAGGTCTGTTAGTACAATATACTCATCACCTGTTATCATCTTTGTTTCAGCATCATAGGCTTCAAGCTCTCCTGCTTTATTTTGCTTATAGCCAAACTGTAAACTAAATGTTTCTTTTGACAAAATTTCGACCGATTGTACTGGCCAAGGTAATTTAAAGTGAAGACCTGGATTTGTCACCATATCATCGGCACGACCAAATGTAACAACAACAGCTTGTTCTGATTCATCTACCGTGTACCATGAAGTAAAAACTGTAATAAGTGCAATAATTCCAAATATTCCAAGTCCAACTAGCATTAGTGTCCTTTTCACACTCATGTCTGTTCCTCCCTTTTGCTTAGTACTATTGTTTACGGGAGACCTTTATAAAAAGTTTCAAAATATTTTTATATAATGATTGTAGAGGAGAGAATCATCTTTATTTTCCGCTTCACAAAAGCTTTTCTGAAGCAATACAAAAAAATCCTGTTACCTTTTATGGCAACAGGATATTGATAACCAGATGTTCAAATACAGGGAAAATGGTAGTGGATAATACAATGCTAATTAATGCAGCAACGATCATCGCTAGACTAGCAAATGTACCTTCTAGCTCTCCAAATTCAAATGCTTTAGATGCCCCCGTTCCATGGGCCCCCATACCAAGCATTAAGCCTCTAGAAGACGGTCTATGGAAACGACATACTTTAATAATAATGGGTGCTAACAAGCTCCCTAAAATACCAGTCGTCATAACAAAAACAGCTGTAAGCGTAGGAGAACCACCAATCATATTTGAAATATCCATCGCAATAGGTGTTGTTACGGAGCGTGGCACTAAACTATGCACCAACTCATCATTTAAGCCTACCACTAGAGCCATCATAAAGGATGACACAATAGCAACTGCAGAACCAACAGCAATGCTGATGAAAATTTCGAATGCGTGTTTTTTTAATAGATTGACATTTTTATAAATAGGAACCGCAAACGCAACAGTTGCTGGCCCTAGTAAATTTGTTAAGATATTGGCTCCTGAATTGTAGGATTTATAAGGTATACCTGTCAGCAGTAAAATGCCTATAATCACTAAAGGTGTAATCAGCATAGGTGTCAGCCATTCTTTTTTATATTTTTTATAAAACATTTTACAAATATAGAAAATAGCAATGGTCCCAAGTAAGCTGACAATGGCGATTAATAACGTCATACAGCATCACCCTTCTTTCGCTGCTCTAGCCATTGTGCTGTGTAGCCCGTTACAAACATTACGACAATCGCACTCACAACAATGACCAGCACAACCTTCATTCCTTGCACACCGAATAAGGCATGATAATCAATAACACCGATGGCAGATGGAATAAAGAATAGTAAGAGTTCACTTAATAGTACGGCTGCTCCTAACTCAATCCATTCAAGCTTGATTATATGAAACTGTAACAGTAAAAATAATAGGACGAGTCCTATTATGCTCCCTGGAATCGGCAAGTGAAGTAGGCGTGCAATAGTATTTCCGATAAATAATAGGATGTAAAGATAGCCGATTTGCACGATACTTTTGACGATTTTCATGGTCATCCTTCTCTCATTTTTTTCTCTGCCTCAACAGTCAGAAAAACAAGATTCAAATGAAAAGAAGGTTGATTCACTGACTGTAAAAGCGTTCGTCTAACAGACAATCGCTATAAGATGGTTGTTAAACTTTTATGCTACTATACTTTACACCTATTTACGTTCCCTGTAAAACAGAAAAAGAACCTAGTGTCTAAAAGAAAACACTAAATTCTTTCTGTGGCGAATATAAAGCAGTTAAAAATCCTCTAGTATATTAGATTTTTATGGTATCGTCTTAACAATCATATTGGGGGTTTCTAGTAATAAGTATAGTGCCCAAATATGAATGTAACATGTTGTTCATGTAAAGGATTTGTTAATTTTTCGGAATCGTGACAATCATTTTAGTTCCTATGCCGACCTCACTTTCTACTTGAATACGGCCATGATGAGCCTCTACTAAATGCTTCACAATCGCTAAGCCTAAGCCTGTTCCGCCAGAATTACGGCTTCTTGCTCGATCCACACGATAAAATCTTTCAAAAACGCGGGCGATTTCATGTTTTTCAATACCTATTCCTTGGTCCTCTATTTCGATGATGCCGTGTGTTTCATTTTCTTTTAATCGAATAGAAACAGTCGTGTTTTCAGGAGAATATGTAATCGCATTGGTAATTAAATTCGTCACGATTTGAATAATACGATTGGCATCCCCCATGACTTGGACATCTCGTTCGATATCCACCTGGAAGCTCATATTTTTTTCATCCAATCGCGGTGCTGTCAATTCTGCTCCACGAATTAAAACATCCTGTAAGCCCATCGGCATAATATTGACAGTAAAGCCATGCTGCTCTATCTTTGATAGCTCTAGTAAATCTTGAATCAACATTTGTAGTCGATTACTTTCTTTATAAATAATCTCTAAGAAAGAGATCAACATTTTTTCGTCTTTATAGGCCCCATCCAATAAAGTTTCAGAAAAGCCTTTAATAGAAGTAATAGGTGTTCGTAACTCGTGCGATACATTCGCAACAAAGTCTTTCCGAATTTGTTCTAATCGAACTAGTTCCGTTATGTCATGCATCACGATAACAACGCCTAGCCATCGTCCATGGTCTCCGATGACAGGTGCCCCATAAACTTCTTTATTATAAAGCTCCTGCTGTACTTCCATTTTAATTTGTTGTCGATAGGGCATTTCTGTCAGAAAGACATGATCGATAAATTGCTCTAATGATTTCGGTAAGCCTATTGTACGAAATACCTTTCCTTGCACATCATCAAGCTGCATCCCAAAGCGCTCTAGAAATACTCGATTCACAATGGAAATATTCCCCTCGCGACCAATCATCATAAGAGAGCTCCCCATATTTTCAATTAAGGTTTTCAGTCTTTCTTCCTCTACTTCACGTATCGTTGTAATATCCTGCAAATTGCGTGCCAAGATGTTTATGGAATGACTGAGTGGTATCATGCGTTCATGTTCATTTTCTTGGGCACGCGCACGATAGTTACCCTTTGCAAGCTCAAGAGCCGTTTCTGTCACATTATCAATCGGTGCCGTAAAATTACGTATCATATAGCGACTGATAATCGCTATTAAAATCAAAGTGATTGTGAAAAGAATAGCCAGTACTCCGTATAGTCGAGCGCGTACGTAGGTCAATAAGGATTCGTCTTGTTCCATAGCCTGGGCTGCATACAAGGCTTCCTGATCTTCCTGCGTTAAATCCATTTTGCGTTCATCGATTACTTGGTCCATTGAAGCTCGTACTTGCGTGGTTGCTTGCTCATTGTATTGCTCGATATAAACAGGAAAAAGCTGACCTATAACAATCATTAGGACAGCTAGTATCGTTCCAAGTAAAAGCATGAATGTCATGAATAAGCGATTGCTCATTGATTTCATGTCGTTTTCGGCTCCTCAAATTTATAACCAAGGCCTCTAATTGTTTTAATAAACATCGGCTTACGGCTATTTTCTTCAATTTTATCGCGAAGGTGGCTAATGTGTACATCCACAATTCGAGTATCGCCAGCAAAATCATATTTCCATACAGCACTTAATAGCTGATCACGTGTTAATACACGATTTTTATTTTCAAGTAAATAGATGAGTAACTCAAACTCTTTTGGTGTAAATTCCAGTGCCTCATCTTGTAAAAATACTTCAAATCGCTCTGGGAACACTCGCAATTGTCCAAACTCATACATTTTCTCCTGTGGCTCATCCTTATCATCTGCCACAACGTTTTGCGTGAAACGTCTTAATACAGCCTTGACACGCGCTAATACTTCACGTGGACTAAAAGGCTTAGTCATATAATCATCTGCACCCAGCTCAAGACCAAGAACTTTATCAAATTCGTCATCTTTTGCAGTTAACATAATAATTGGCGTATTCATACGTTGCTGTCGGATTTGTTTACAGACCTCCATACCATCTAGTTTTGGAAGCATCAAATCTAAAAGAATTAAATTTGGCTGTAAATCGATTGCTTTTTCAAGCCCTTCCTGACCATCAGCAGCCGTTTCAACTACATAGCCTGCCTGTTCTAAATTATATTTCAATAATGTTGCAATCGAAAATTCATCTTCAATTACTAAAATCGTTTTTGTCATATCTAATGCCTCCGTTAGTGATTTGAAACCCCCATTTCAAATCTCAAGACGTCTATAGCGCAAGTGGTGGCGTCACAAGCAACAAACCTTCAATTACAAGCTGCTTCTGCTCATTATATGAGTGTACAGACACCGTGATGGTATTGTCATATTTATTGATTGCTGTAACCTCTAATAGCGTATCGAACAGTTCATAATGATAGAGAGGTCCTAAATATTTTAAATGTTGCTCAATAATTCGTGCACCTGGTCCTGGAATATACTTTGACACAGCTGAAGTAATAATACCATTTAACATAATTGTCGGCACAATTGGTTTTTGAAAAGGTGTCATAGCTGCATAATCATGTTGAATATAAAGCGGATTACTATCGTTTGTAAGCCCTAAATACAGCAATAGATCCCGATCTTCAATTTTTTCAGTTATATGGATCTTCTCGCCAACTGTAATTTCATCGATTGTGAGACCAAGTTTACTATTTTTTTGAAGCAAAGATACGCCAACCCCTTTTCTATCATACTACATTCATAGTATCAATTTTATGCTAAAAGTACAATGAAAAGCAGAAGAACCTTACCTTTCTCAACACTTGAAACATAAAAAAAACGAGTAGGAACAACCCCTACTCGTTTTAAGATTCACACCGAAATTTTACACTAAAATTTTCATCACATTACGAACTGCTTCTGCCGATTGATCTAAAGCTGCTTTTTCTTTGTCCGTTAATTCTAGCTCAAAGATTTTTTCAATACCGTTTTCGCCAAGTAATGTAGGAACACCTAAGTATAAGTCATGATAGCCATATTCGCCTTCTAAATAAGCGATAGATGGCAAAATACGTTTTTGATCTTTTATAATGGCTTCAGCCATCTCTATCAGTGCCGCTGCTGGCGCATAATAAGCAGAGCCGTTACCAAGTAAATTGACAATTTCAGCTCCACCATTACGTGTACGGTCAACAATTTCTTCTAAACGTTCAGCAGAAATTAACGTTTCTAATGGAATACCACCTGCGAATGAATAACGTGTTAATGGTACCATTGTGTCACCGTGACCACCTAATACAAAACCAGTGATATCTTTTACTGAAATATTAAGTTCTTCTGCCACAAATGCGCAGAAACGAGCCGTATCAAGAACACCCGATTGACCAATGACACGGTTTTTAGGGAAGCCAGTTTCTTTGTACACTGTGTAAGTCATAGCATCAACTGGGTTTGTCAGTACAAGGATTGTAGCATTTGGTGAATGTGTAGCAATCTCTTTCGAAACTGTTTTCATGACACCCTGATTGATTTGAACGAGATCATCACGACTCATCCCTGGTTTACGTGCAACACCAGCGGTAATGATCACGACGTCAGAATTCGCCGTATCTGCATAATTGGAAGTACCTTGTACATAAGAGTCAAACCCTTGTATTGGTGCTGCTTCCCACATATCTAGCGCCTTACCTTTTGTTGGATTTTCCGCCTGTGGAATATCCACTAATACGACGTCACCAAGTTCTTTCTGAGCTGCTAAAAATGCTGCCGTAGCGCCTGTAAAACCGCCACCGATTACTGAGATTTTTTTACGTTTCAGAGACATTTGAATACGCTCCTTTAAAATTAGGTTATATATTTTAAAAGAGGGAGGAGACATACATCTCACTCCCTCATTTTAAACAAGTTTATCGTAAATATTAAATTAAAATTTACTGTCACCCTAATTATATCGGCAGAAAAAAGCATCCGCTTTAGTGATAAATTCTATTGTAGAATAGAAAATTATAGGTTTTTGATTAACTCAGTAGCGAATTCTGAACATTTCACTTCTGTAGCGCCGTCCATTAAACGTGCGAAGTCATAAGTAACAACTTTAGAAGAAATTGTTTTCTCAACAGATTGAGTGATCATGTCAGCAGCTTCTTGCCATCCTAAGTGTTCAAGCATTAATACACCTGAAAGTAATACTGAAGATGGGTTTACTTTATCTAAACCAGCATATTTTGGAGCTGTACCGTGAGTAGCTTCGAAGATCGCATGTCCAGTAACATAGTTAATGTTCGCGCCTGGAGCGATACCGATACCACCAACTTGTGCAGCAAGTGCATCAGAAATATAGTCACCATTTAAGTTCATTGTAGCTACTACATCGAACTCAGTTGGACGAGTTAAGATTTGTTGTAAGAAGATATCAGCGATAGAATCTTTCACTAAGATTTTACCTGCTGCTAAAGCATCAGCTTGTGCTTTGTTTGCTGCTTCTTCACCTTGTTCAGCTTTGATTGCATCGTATTGGTTCCAAGTGAAAGTTTGATCAGCAAATTCTTTTTCTGCTAATTCATAACCCCATTTTTTGAATCCACCTTCAGTGAATTTCATGATGTTACCTTTATGAACTAAAGTAACAGATGGGCGTTTATGTTTAATTGCATATTCAATAGCAGAACGTACTAAACGCTCAGTACCTTCTTTAGATACAGGTTTTACACCGATACCAGAAGTTTCTGGGAAACGGATTTGGTTTACACCAAATTCAGATTGTAGGAAGTTGATGATTTTTTGAGCTTGTTCTGAACCAGATTCGAATTCAATACCAGCGTAGATGTCTTCTGTGTTCTCACGGAAGATAACCATATCAACGTCTTCTGGGCGTTTAACTGGAGAAGGCACTCCATCAAAGTGACGTACTGGGCGTAAGCATACATATAAGTCAAGTTGTTGACGTAATGCTACGTTAAGAGAGCGGATACCACCACCGATTGGAGTAGTAAGAGGACCTTTGATTGCAATTAAGTATTCGTTAATTTTGTCTAAAGTTTCTTGTGGTAACCATTCACCAGTTTGGTTAAATGCTTTTTCACCAGCTAAAACTTCTAACCATTCAATTTTCTTTTCACCGTTGTAAGCTTTTTCTACAGCTGCGTCGATTACACGTGATGCTGCAGCCCAGATATCTGGACCAATTCCATCACCTTCGATGAAAGGAATTACTGGATTGTTTGGTACATTAAGTACGCCATTTTCAACTACAATTTTGTTTGACATTCTGTTGCCTCCTAAATTCATAATCATAGGACTGTGTTAGTGATAACACAGTCCCAAACATTCTAGCATATTTTCCAAATTAGCGCTCGCTGATTGGAACATATTTTTGCATGCCTGGTCCAACATACTCAGCACGTGGACGGATTAGGCGGTTGTTAGCATATTGCTCAAGGATGTGTGCCACCCAACCTGAAGTACGTGATACTGCGAAAATTGGTGTGAACAGGTCATGATCAATACCTAAAGAATCATACACTGACGCAGAGAAGAAATCTACGTTTGCAGGTAATTTCTTTTGTTCTACGATCATGTCATGGATTTTAACTGACATTTCATAAAGCTCTGGTTTACCAGTTAGTTCCGTTAATTTTTTAGACATTACACGTAAATGCGGAGCACGTGGGTCGCCTTTACGATATACGCGGTGACCGAAGCCCATGATTTTTTCTTTGTTGTCTAATTTATTTTGAATGTAAGATTCAACATTTTCAAGTGAGCCGATTTCAGTTAACATTTTCATAACTTGCTCATTTGCTCCACCGTGAAGTGGTCCTTTTAATGCACCGATTGCTGCAGTTACACCTGAATAAACATCTGATAATGTAGCTACACATACACGTGCTGTAAATGTAGATGCATTTAATTCATGGTCAGCATGTAATACTAATGCTTTGTCAAATGCTTCAATTTCAATAGCTTCTGGCTCTTCACCTTTTAGCATGTATAAGAAGTTTGCAGCATATCCTAGTTCTGGTTTTGGCGCAACTGGCTCTAAACCTTTACGAACACGTGCAAATGCAGTTACTACTGTCGCAATTTTAGCTTGTAGACGAATTGCTTTACGGTAGTTTGCTTCTGGATCCATAACATCCGCTTCTTCATCGAATACACCAAGTAAAGATACTGCAGTACGCAATGCAGCCATTGGATGTACAGTTGAAAGTGGGTATGTTTTAAATTGGTCGACAATCGCTTGCGGAATTGACATGTTGTCTGCCAATTGTTGTTTTAATTCAGCTAGCTCGTCCTCTTTTGGTAAACGAGTATGCCATAACAAGTAAATTACCTCTTCGAATGACGCATTTTCTGCTAAATCATCAATGTTGTAACCAACATATGTAAGTGTGTCATCGATAATTGAACTGATTTTAGATTCCGCTGCTACGATACCTTCTAAACCTTTAGTTGCTGACATAAATTATCGCTCCCTCATACTTATTTTTTTGTTGCAAATGCGTTTTTTATGTTGCATTTACGAATTTTGCTCATATGAACCATTAAGTAAATCGCTTACATTGCTATTATAATCATTTTTGACAGCTTTGTGAATGAAAATCCTCCAAATAAAGAAAAAGACGTCCGAACGACTATATAACTGTCCTAAAGAGATTTTTTTGTATATTTTGACATTAATTTATTAATTGGTTTGGGGTGAATTTGTAAAAATGAGGAATTTAAAGTATTTTTCATACGAAAGAACTACAAGTGTTTTGTTTTTTATCTTTTATTTAGTCATACTTTGGTTTGTATTACCTGTTTCACTTGCAATTTTTTTGTCATTTTCAACGTATCCTATCATAAATTTTTTACATAAATATTGTAGGATTGCGTATTGGATCGCAGCAATTGTTGTGGAAGTATTGATATTAACATGTATTTTTCTGTTAGTTGTCATAACGATAAACAGTATTATCGTTATCTTTCCAGAAATTCGAGAGACACTACAAAATTTCCCGCTTTTCAGTGAATATGAATCCATGTTTGTACAAGTATTAAAAGAAAAGTCACTGTCCATTTTCGATTCTATCATCATCTACACAGCAGATCTTTTCCAATTATTAATGAAGCATGTCATTGAGGTATTCATCTTTTTAGTCGCTTATTACTTTGCGCTTCTAGAAACTCGTAAATCACGCTATTGGTTCTTTCAATATGTGCCTAAAAAATATCGACAAGAGTGGCAATCTCATTTTGCAAAAATCATGCAGCTCTTTCATTACTTCTTATTTGTGGAGTTTCAATTATTTACGATTACCCTACTCATTCTTTGTGCAGGGTTTATGATTCTTCAATTTGAACAAGCCATCATTAAAGCATTTATTGTAGCATTTGCAGATGTACTACCGTTTTTCGGAATCGGCGTTTTTCTTGTGCCAATGAGCATTTATTTTTATTTCAATGGCAATACCTTTTTATGTGTAGCCATTTTACTACTATATTTATTTGTACAATTAACAAGGCAGCTAGCTGATTCGATGCTTTGGTCCAATACGCTTCAGCTACGCACGTTCCATACATTCTTTATCAGTGCTGCCTCTATTCTATTATTTGGCTTTTATGGTATCTTGCTGAGCCCTATCTTTTTATTTCTAGCCGTAAAACTCAAGGAAAACTCTATCTTTGAACGATAATGAATTGACCTTTTTTCATTTTTTTACGCATCCAGTAATAGACAATGGGTTGGAACATTTTTCGAGAAAATGGCATGAGTAGGAATAAACCTAGGACATCTGTTAAAAATCCAGGTAACGCTAAAAGCAAACCACCACCAAAAGTTAAGAAAGTATCCACTAATGCAGCTCCTGGCGCTTCTCCACGTGCCAATGTATTTTTTACATTTTGAACAGAATTCATACCTTTATTCTTCATGACATAAATCCCAATAATACTCGTAGCCATAATGAGCAATAAAGTACTTAAAACGCCAATATTTTGTCCAATGACTATTAATAACGCCAATTCGGCTAATGCGTAGACAATGAAACCAAGAAAAATTTTTCGCATATTTTTCTCCTTTCTACTTGAAAAGCTATACCTTTTATACGTTATTATAGCCCGTTTAGTTTCATAAAAAAATGAATACACCTATTCAAAGAGAAAGCAACTTCTGTTAGAGGAAGAATTAAATAGTTTCCAGAAAGAGTGTGTACAACCTTTATGAAAAAGCTCTAGTACAACAAACCGCACTAGAGCTTTTTGTTAATGATTAAAGAACACTTGCATGCCCCTTGTAAATAACACCTGTTTCAGCGTCCATTGTAATTTCTTGACCATGACGAATTAATGTAGTTGCTTCTTTTACGCCAACGATTACTGGAATACCTAGGCTTAGCCCTACAACTGCCGCGTGGCTAGTTAGCCCACCTTCTTCAGTAATCAGACCAATACAATTTTCTAAAGCTGGCATCATATCACGATCTGAACCAACTGTGACAATGATGCATCCATCTGTATCGTAGGCAAGTGCCTCAGCTGCATTTTTAGCAACCACTGTTTTACCAACAACGGATGCTTTTCCAATTCCTTGTCCACGAGCAAGTAAATCACCAATAATGTGTACTTTCATTAAGTTTGTTGTACCCGCTTCACCAACAGGCACCCCTGCTGTAATGACAACAGCGTCGCCATGAGTAACAAAACTATGCTTTAAGCTTTCATCTACAGCTAGCTCTAAAATCTCATCTGTTGTTGTCACGCGTTGACACACAATTGGGTATACGCCCCATACTAGTGTTAATGTATGAGCTGTATTTGTAGAGCCTGTTACGGCTACAATTGGCACTCCTGGTCGATATTTTGCAATCATTCTCGCTGTATTGCCACTTTCAGTTGGTGCTAATACGGCTTTCACCCCTAAATTGATAGAAGTATAAGCTACAGCTTGAGAAATGGCCTCTGTCATATTTGCTTCTTTCTCACGACTACGTGCAGAAACAATTGATCTATAATCTAATGAATTTTCAGTGCGTTGTGCAATTTTATTCATCGTTTGTACTGATTCTACTGGATAAAGACCTGCGGCAGTTTCTCCAGATAACATGATAGCATCTGTTCCATCAATAATTGCGTTGGCTACATCACTTGCTTCTGCACGTGTTGGTCGTGGGTTACGCTGCATGGAGTCTAACATTTGTGTTGCCGTAATTACTGGTTTACCAACTTGATTACATTTTAGAATTAATTTCTTTTGTACAAGTGGTACTTCTTCTGCTGGAATTTCAACACCAAGATCTCCACGAGCAACCATTAAACCGTCCGATACTAGGATGATTTCATCGATGTTATCGACACCCTCTTGGTTTTCGATTTTTGGGATAATGTGAATATGACTACCACCATTTTGTTCAAGCAATTCACGAATTTCAAGAACATCTTTTGCACGACGAACAAATGAAGCGGCAATAAAATCAACACCTTGTTCGATACCAAATAAAATATCTTGTGCGTCTTTTTCTGTGATACCTGGTAGTTGTACAGAAACACCTGGGACGTTAACTCCCTTTTTATTCTTTAGGACGCCAGCATTTTCAACAATTGTATGAATTAATCCTTTTTCCATATCTGTTGCTAATACACGTAGTTGAATAAGACCATCATCAAGTAAAATAATTGAATTTTGCTCAACGTCTTCAATTAAGCGCTCATACGTGACAGAGAAGCTCGTCTCAGTACCTTCTACTTCAGTCATTGAAATATCTATTACTTGACCTGCTGACAAATGAAGCTCGCCATTTTTCATGTTATGTGTACGAATTTCCGGACCCTTTGTATCAAGTAAAATTCCCACTGGTTTATTTAATTTTTGTGCCACTTCACGAATTAAATGAATACGTCCTGCATGTTCTTCATGAGATCCGTGTGAAAAATTCAAGCGGGCAACATTCATACCTGCTTCGATTAATTTTTCTAAAGTTTCTGGTGACTCACTTGCAGGTCCAATTGTACATACGATTTTAGTTTTTCTCATTTTTGCCCACTCCGTTTTATAACAAATTATATTGATAGTTCTTTCATTAGTGTATAAAGGCTTACATCTGCCTCGTGATTCTTTTCAAAAGCCTCTGGCATATCGTAATCAATGACTTGATGATTGCGAATACCTACTGCTCTACCAGCTTTGCCTTCCATTAGTAATTCAACTGCATGTGCGCCAAACTGACTTGCTAGTACACGATCTCGTGCTGTTGGTGAACCACCACGTTGAATATGACCTAATACTGAAACACGCGTTTCTTTTCCTGTTTTTTCTTTTAACAGCTTTGCCAGTTCATTTCCAGACATAACACCCTCTGCAACAATAATAATGCTATGCTTTTTACCACGTGCCGCACCACGATCTAAGCGTGCGACAATATCGTCTAAATTATAATCTTCTTCTGGAATTAAGACTGTTTCAGCACCGGCAGCAAGACCTGCCCATAAAGCGATATCTCCTGCATCCCGTCCCATGACCTCTACAATGAAAGAATTCTCATGAGATGTAGCAGTATCTCGGATTTTATCAATGGACTCTACGACTGTATTTAGGGCCGTATCAAAGCCGATTGTATATTCTGTTCCTGGAATATCATTGTCGATTGTTCCAGGAACACCTACAACAGGGAAGCCTTTTTTCACTAAATCCATCGCACCTCGATAAGACCCGTCACCACCAATGACAACAAGTCCTTCAATTCCAGCAGCGCGTAAATTTTCAATACCTCGTTGCTGGACAGCATCTTCTTTAAATTCTGGACATCTTGCTGAATTCAAATGCGTACCACCGCGTTGAATAATACCACCAACTGCACCTAAATCAAGTTCTTCCATATTACCTTTTACTAAGCCTTCATAACCATGCTTAATTCCGACAACATCGATTCCATGAAATGCTGCCTTACGAACTACCGCTCGAATAGCTGCGTTCATTCCAGGCGCATCTCCACCACTAGTTAATACAGCAATTTTTTTCATTGTCGAACCTCCTGCAGTTACTATTATTATTCACATTAACATGAAAAAACAAACTATGTAAGGGTTCTGAGGATACAAAAACATAACTTTTACATAAAAAATGAAAAGAATGCGCTTTCACACACTCTTTCCACCTTAAAACATCCTAAATCTAACATTTTTTCAAGAAGTCTGGCGTTTATTTCGCGCTATTTTCTTCTTTCATTTTTATAGCTTTTTAATATGTTAAGATACAAATTCTGTCTCTTAACGAGCAAATTTATAGCTTTAGATTTTTATACACTATTAAGGTAAAGAACATTCATCTGTTACGAACAAACAGAATTACGCTTCTGTATATTGTCCAATTTTTTTAAATTTTTCATAACGATCTTCAATTAATTGTTCTCCATTTAGAGAATTTAATGCATGAAGTGTGTCACTAATGCATTCTTTAATAGAAAGAGCCTGCTTCGCTACATTGCGATGTGCTCCACCAATAATTTCAGGAATAATGCCATCAATTACACCAAGCTCTTTTAAATCAGGTGCTGTAATACGCATTGCTTCCGCTGCCTGCTTTGCAAGACTACCATCACGCCATAAAATAGATGCTGCCCCTTCTGGAGAAATAACAGAATATGTTGAGTTCTCTAGCATAAAGACACGGTTTGCTACACCTAATGCTAGTGCACCACCGCTTCCTCCTTCACCAATAACGATACTAATTACGGGCACAGTTAAACCAGCCATTTCAACAAGATTTCTAGCGATTGCTTCACTTTGACCACGTTCTTCAGCAGCTTTCCCTGGGTATGCACCTTTTGTATCGATAAAACAAATAATTGGTCGTTTAAATTTTTCAGCTTGCTTCATCAAGCGTAGCGCTTTTCGATAGCCCTCTGGATGAGGCATACCAAAATTACGACGTATATTTTCCTTTGTAGACTTACCACGTTGATGTCCAATTATCGTTACTGGTTGCCCTTCAAAAATGCCAATCCCACCAAGAATGGCTGCATCATCACCAAATGTACGATCACCATGTAATTCAATAAAATCTTCACATATCGCTTCAATATATTGGAGTGTTGTAGGTCTTTCTGGATGTCTTGCTACTTGTACACGATCCCACGGCTTCATATTGGCATAAATCGATTGCTCTAATTGCGATAAACGTGTTTCAAGCTTTTCAATTTCACCTGACATATCTACTTCTGCTTCTGCAGCAATTGTTTTTAATTCATCAATTTTCTCTCGTAATTGTACGACTGGTTCTTCAAATGCTAAATTTTTAGACATGTTGCACGCCGCCTTTCGTATGCATTTTTACAAGTAATGAAACTTGTTTACGTAAATCCTTGCGATGGAAAATGGCATCAAGCTGACCATGCTCTAATAAAAATTCTGCTGTTTGGAAATCACTTGGCAATTTTTCTCGTACAGTTTCTTCAATTACACGACGACCTGCAAAGCCAATTAATGCCTGTGGCTCTGCAATATTTATATCACCAACAGAAGCAAAGCTTGCGGAAACCCCACCTGTTGTTGGATGCGTTAAAATAGAGATAAACAATAACCCTTGATCACTGTGACGTTTTAAAGCCACACTTGTTTTCGCCATTTGCATTAACGATAATACGCCCTCTTGCATACGGGCACCACCACTGGCAGTAAAGATAATAAATGGTACACCTAGTTCAGTTGCCTTTTCCACTGCTCGTGTAATTTTTTCTCCAACAACTGAGCCCATTGAACCCATACGGAAGTGAGAATCCATAATCGCTACGACAATTTCTTCTCCATCTAATGTACCGACACCTGTTAGAACAGCCTCGTTCAAGCCTGTTTTCTCTTGGTCTGCTGAAATTTTTTCAATATATGCTGGGAAATTCAGGGGATTACTAGTTTGTAAATGGTCATCCATTGATTCGAATGAGCCTTCATCTAAGAAATATTCCACACGCTCTTGTGCCGTCATTTTGAAATGATGACTACATTTTGAACATACTTTATGGTTTTTTTCTAATTCCTTTGTCAGTTGAATGTGACGACATTCAGGACATTTTGTCATTAACCCTTCCGGAAATGCCTTTTCTTGCCCATCCTCTTTCTTTTTTCGATTACCACTAAATAAGCTACGTATTGCCATGTTCGACTCCCCCTTTGTTGTTGTCTAAATGCTCTGTACAGTACTCATCCACTGCTCATAAGCTTTTAATGCTTCTTTTTCGTAACCAAGCTGCATCGATTTCAACATTGTTTGAATGATTATTTTTTCATCTTCTGTTGAGTTTCGATTTAAACGGTCGCCATCATAAGCTGCTAATTGAAACCAGATTTTTAATGAAAGACGATTACCTGTCGTAATTAATAATTCTCGCAAAATATCTCGACAATTAACCGTACCTTCTATTTCTAGTTTCACAAAAAAACTATCCCACACAGGTAGTGTGCGAAGAATCTCTGTACAACTTATTACGCGGATTGCTTCCATTTCATGAATTTGTCGCGTTAATTCGACATCTTTTTTCGATTTTTCATCTTCTAATATAAACATCGACAGTATTTCTACGAGCTGATGCTTATGTGTGGACGCAAGAAAAGTACCACCACCATGTCTCGTTTCAATAAGCCCTAGCAACTCTAAGCTTCGCAATGCCTCTCTCACAGAGGATCGCCCGACACCTAGACGCTCTGATAGAACTCGTTCTGAAGGCAGTTTTTCACCTGCTTGAATTTTTTCCAATTTAATGAGTTGACGTAGTTGTTGGACGATTTCTAAAAACACTTTCTTTTGTTCGGTTTTTTTATCCATACGACTAACTCCCCTTATCAAAAAAAGTGGTCTGACCACTTTTTAACGTTGTCTCTAGCTTACAAAATAACTGTTCAAAAGTAAAGAAAAAACTGCATAAAATTTAATGCAGTTTCTCAATTCTTGTTTCATTTTATATCTTTTTCGTCGTTTGCGCATGTTTTACTTTGATTTGTGGCTTGCCAAAACGTCTCTCCAAGACACCATCAATCAACAGCATTTCCTCCTCTAACAGCAGGTCTTGGACCAATTGAAAAGTTTGTGGGAAAAATGTAATTGAAACCGTTCCAAACTCATCCTGTAGCTGAACAAAAGCCATTTGCTCACCTTTTTTTGTACGAATTTTCTTCACTTCTTCAATCATACCAATCATTCTTATAGAGGTACCATCACGCTTCTGCTTTAACTCTCGGCAAGTACTATTGACATCCCCCCAGTATAGTCTTTCTTGTGCTACTGGATGTGTAGAAATATAAAAGCCCAAACTCTCTTTCTCATGCATCAATTTTTCCTTCTGGGACATTTCTTCTGCCTGCATATATTTGGGCTTACCAAAACTAAATGCCATAGCCGACGCCAAATCAATGTCTTCAGTTGGCCGTAAAAGCTCTGCGTGTTTCAAAGCTGCGTCTACTGTCATGATGAGGACTGCTCTGTCTTTTTCTAGATAATCAAGCGCCCCAGCATAAATTAATGATTCCATCACTTTTGGTTTAAAATGCTGCGCACTTAAGGCAACAGCCAGGTCAAATAGGTTATTTAATACCTCTGGATTTGTTTGACGGAGCCCATGCATTTTTTCTATCAAAGTATGGGGCACACCTTTGATTCCTGATAAGCTGTAGCGAATGCCTTCATTTTCTACAGTAAAATACTTGGTACTGTTTTTTAAAGAAGGTGGATAAAATGGGATGCCCTTATCTTTTGCCTCATGGACAAGTTGTTGAATCTTTTCTACATTTCCCGTTGCATTGGATAATAAAGCTGCATAAAAGCTTTGAGGGAAATGTGCCTTTAAATAGGCCATTTGATAGGAAATAACACTATAGGCCACAGCATGACTTTTAGGGAAACCATAATCCGCAAAGCGTACAATCAATTCATAGACTTCTTCTGCTACACGCTGATCAAAGCCTTGGCTTAACGCCCCATGAACAAAGGCAGTACGTTGTTCCTCTAAAACTTGACGATTTTTTTTACTCACTGCACGGCGAAGTAAATCTGCCTGTCCCATTGTAAAGCCTGCCAGTACTGATGCAATTTTTATAATTTGTTCTTGATAAACAATCACACCAAAGGTCTCTTGTAAAATAGGCTCTAGCACAGGATGTGGCATCGTCACCTTTTCTCTGCCAGCTTTCCGTTTTGCATAGACAGGAATAAAATCCATTGGTCCTGGACGATAAAGTGCGTTTACAGCTACAATATCTAAAAAGCTTGTAGGACTGATATCACGTAAAGCTTGCTTCATACCGTCTGATTCTAATTGAAAGATCCCCAGCGTGTCCCCTCTTTGTAAAAGCTGAAACGTCTTGTCATCATGCATCGGAATTCGTTCAAATTCTATCCAAGGACCCCCCGCTTTATAAATAGACCAACGTATTTGCTCTAAAATAGTAAGGTTGCGCAAGCCTAAGAAATCCATTTTAACGAGACCACACGCTTCAATATCTCCCATTGGCCATTGCGTACTATAAATACCATCATGCCCTTCTTCAATCGGTACAGTATTCACTAAAGGTGATGGAGCGATCACAATACCAGCTGCATGTGTAGAAGAATTTCTTGGTAGACCTTCTAATTTTAGCGCTACCTCGTACCAACGCAGATGGTTATCATTTTCTGCTAGCCAACCTTGAAAATCCTGTGACTCAGCCACAGCTCTTTGCAATGTCATTCCTGGCTTATTTGGAATCATCTTCGAAATTTTTTCTAACATCTCCGCATCAAAGCCAAAAACCCGCGCAACATCCCTTGCAACTGCTTTTGCAGACAATGTACCAAATGTAATAATTTGCGCTACATTTGCCTTGCCATATTTTTGGGCAACATACTGAATTACTTGATGTCTTTTACTATCAACAAAATCGATATCAATATCAGGTAAAGTGATTCTTTCTGGATTTAAAAAGCGTTCAAATAATAAACCATAGGCAAGTGGATCTACTTGTGTAATGGAAAGACTATACGCCACAAGTGAACCTGCTGAGGAACCACGTCCAGGTCCAGTCAAAATTCGATTTTCTTTCGCATAACGCATGAAATCCGCCACAACTAAAAAATAGTCAGCAAAGCCCATAGAGCAAATGATTTCAAGCTCATACTGTAGGCGTTCACGGTAGGCAACGGGTATTGCGATTTGCTTAAATCGCTCTTCTAATCCAGCAAATGCTTCTTTAACAAGCAAGCTTTCAGCCGTTTCACCTTCAGGTACAGGAAATTTAGGCATTTGCACAGGCATTTCAGGTATATCAGCTTTACAGCTAGCAAGCATTTTCATACTGGAATCAAGCCAATCTGGTCGATCAGCAAACCAATTTTGCCATTCATATGCTGTTGGGGCAAAATAGCCTTGTACATCAGCCGTTTGCATAGTATTTCCAAGCTTTTCCCCTGTATCAATTGCTCTTGCTACCTCATAAGCAAAATGATCTTCTGGACGCAAGAAATAACAGCTTTGAGACGCTACAAGCGGAATGGCATGTTCTTCACACCAGAAAACGAATTCATCTTCATGTTGAGTCTTTTCCCCTCCTGGTCTAGCAATTCCCATATAAAATTGATGACCAAATAGCTGAACCAATGCAGAAACCATTGCCTGCCAGTCATCTAAATCCGTTAAATCATTAGCAGAAAGTAGAGCTACACAGCCTGCTGAATACCCCTCAAGCCACTTCCATGGCAGCACCTCGTCTTGTCTAATGGATATCGCACTACTTATCTTTAATAAATGTTGATAGCCTTCCTGCGTCTGCGCATACAGTACGAGGGGAAGCGTTGTTTCATGCCACTGTACGTTAACCGAAAGCCCAATAACAGCATGAATATTTGCTTGCTGCAATGCTTTACAAAAAGGCAAAAGCCCGTACAATTTCGTATTAACGATTGCACAGGCTTGTGTCTTTTGTTCTTGTAAAAAAGGAATCAATTGCTCAAGCCGAATTGTGCTTTTCAATAAATCCGCGCTCGTATGCATCTTTGTATATACATGTGTCAAATGAATCCCTTCCTTTTCTCTGTTAATGATACGCTTTACAAATCTCTTGTAATCTTGAAATAACGAGGTCTGCTTCTTCCCACGAATAAGCAGTAGCTCCAGAAGCAAGCGGGTGTCCGCCTCCGTTAAATTCCTTCGCTAATGTATTGATAACGGGACCCTTTGAACGTAATCGTACACGGATCTGATCCCCTTCTTCAATGAACACAACCCATGAACATATACCTTTAACGCTGCCAAGGCAACCTACTAATAAAGAAGCCTCAGATGGCACAGTATCATGCTCTGCCAGTAATTCCTTTGTCAGCTTCACATAGGCAGCTCCATGCTCGTTCATTGTAAAGTTTTGATAAATATACCCTTGTAAATTAAGTAACTTTTGCTCCATTTCGTACATGCCATCAAATAGTTGATTTCGATCAAAATCATATGTAATCAGGTCAGCAGCAACTTTAAATGTTTTCGTTGTTGTACTTGGGAATTGGAATCTACCTGTATCGCCTACTATTCCTGCAAATAATAAGCGCGCAGCAGCATCTGAGAGTTTCCAGTTTGCTACTTCCTTGCCTTCTTCATATAATTCGTAGATCATTTCACTACAAGAGCTTGCTGTCGTGTCCACCCATAAAAGATCACCATAAGCATCATCATTTGGATGGTGATCAATTTTTATCACCATTTTGCCCTTTGTATAACGTTGATCGTCAACACGTTCTGTATTAGCCGTGTCTGTGACAATTACTAAAGCATTGTCATACACTTCATCCGCTATTTCATCCGGCTGTGCCATAAAAGATAAGGACGTATCATGTTCCCCTACAGCGAAAACCTTTTTCTCAGGATAATTGGCTAAAATAATCTCTTTTAAGCCTTGCTGTGAGCCGTAAGCATCAGGATCAGGACGTACATGACGGTGAATAATGATCGTTTCATTGGCCTCAATTGTGTCGATGATTTGTCTTTTCACAATAATTTCCCCCAAAATGATAGTAAGAACCGTTAGCATTTTTACATAATTATCGTTACAATAATGTCTAGTTATGCTAGGAGGTTTACTATGCTCAATTTAATATTTGTGTTTGCGATAATCATATCTTTTGTTTTTTATTTTTATTTTAAAACAAAACAGTTCCGTTCTCCATTACCTATTGCTAAAAACTGGTATAAAAGTAAAGCGAACATCGGCTTAGGTTCCTTAATTTTGTCCTTTGCTTTAAATCAAGCTTATTTATTCCCGGGCTTATTTACATTTATTATTGTAGCAATTCTTGTCGCGCTCGGCATCTTAGTTCTTTTAGAAAATATAAAAAAAGCACGCCATTATGGACAATTTGTTGAGGAAGAATTCCGCATTAATCAATAATATATGTAACAAAGGGATGACCAAGCAATTGCGCTAGGCCATCCCTTTTCAATACTTAACGTTCTAATAGTTGGAACATCATCATTGCCTTACCAACAAGTATTTGTTGATTATACACTTCAAAATCCATTTTCACAAACTTACGACTCATGTCTAAAATTCGAGGCTTAACAGTAAGCGTACTTTCCATTTGAACAGGCTTTATAAAGTAAATCGTCATATTCTCTGCCACTGCATCCCCACGTTTACGACGTTTTAATGCAAATGAACCGACCTCAGCTAGTAAAGTTGTAAAAGCACCGTATGAAATTGCCCCATATTGATTGGTCATTTGTGGTGTGACTTTAAACTCAACAATGAGTTCTTCATCACCTAGTACCTTCATTTCATTTTTCACTAAATCATCAATCGTTTCACCATGCTGCGGCTGCCTTTGTGCTAATTGCAATGCCTTCAGCACATCCTGACGGCTAATCACACCTTGCAGAATATTGTCATCATTAACAATTGGTAGAAGATCAATTCCTTCCCAAATCATTCGATGTCCAGCAGAAGCGACACTCATTTTCATGGAGCCAGCAATCGGATTTTTCGTCATCACTTTTTCGATAAGCTCGTTTTCTTCACGCCCAATAACGTCTTTGACGGTAATCATACCGACGAGTTTATTTTGGTGTGTGACCACAGGAAATGCACCATGTGTCGTACGTTCATTCAGCTTCTGGAAATGATAGATCGTTTCATCATTTTTTAACGCTGCTGTGTCAGTCATTGGGACATAAATGTCTTCAATAAATAAAATATCTTTTTTGATTAATTGGTCATAAATTGCCCGGTTAATCATTGTTGCGACCGTAAACGTATCGTAGCTTGTTGAAATGATTGGTAAATCTAATGAATCTGCAAGCAGCTTATTATCTTCCGTTGTATCAAAACCGCCAGTGATTAAAACAGCTGCACCCGCTCGAAGGGCATTTTCATGTGCTTTAATACGGTTACCAACAATCAATAAGCTACCTGCATCTGTGTAACGCATCATGTCCTCTAATTGCATAGCACCGATAACAAATTTTGTTAATGTTTTATGTAGACCTGATTTTCCACCTAAAACTTGGCCATCTACAATATTGACAATTTCTGCAAAAGTTAAGCGCTCAATATTTTCTTTCTTTTTTTTCTCAATACGAATTGTTCCAACACGTTCAATCGAACTTACTAAGCGACGATTTTCGGCCTCCTTTATTGCACGGTAAGCCGTCCCTTCACTCACTTGCATTTCCTTTGCAATTTGACGTACTGAAATTTTATCGCCCACGGGTAGTGATTCGATGTATTGTAAAATTTTCTCATGTTTTGTAGACAAAATATCACCTATTTCCTAAGCTTCAATTCTGCTCTTAGTGTACCATATTTTTTAAGAAAATATTTAATATAAAGTGATGAAATTGTTTAACTTTCCCCATCATTTCAACTACCAGCGTGGTGTCAATTCATATAGTACAGCATTACCATCGATTAGAAACAGTTTACTTTTTCTCCAGCTTTCAAAATTTGAACCTCTGTATTTTGCACTAGATCTGCAAAAATTTGTGGATCTTGCTCGATTGGTGGGAATGTATTGTAATGAATCGGTACGACAATTTTCGGCTTTAAAAACGAAACTGCGCAAGCTGCATCCTCAGGTCCCATTGTAAAATTATCACCAATAGGTAAAAATGCAATATCAATCGGATGTCGTTCACCAATTAGTTTCATATCACCAAATAGAGCTGTATCACCAGCATGATAAATCGTTAATCCCTCAACAAATAATAAAATTCCAGCTGGCATGCCCATATAAATTATTTCGTTATTATCTGTTACATAGGAAGATCCATGAAAGGCTTGTGTAAACTTTACTTTACCGAAGTCAAATTCCTTCGCACCACCTATATGCATTGGATGTGTTTTTACACCTTGCCAAGAAATCCAATTAGCCAGCTCATTTGGCGCAATAACTAACGCATCTTTTTTCTTCGCCAACTCTACTGTATCTCCAACATGATCATTATGCCCATGTGTAAGTAAAATAATATCTGGCGCTTCATTAGCTACTTTTAAGTCTGTTTGCCCATTGCCATTAATAAAAGGGTCAATTAATATCGTTTTTCCATTTGTTTGAATTTTGACAACTGAATGCCCATGATAACTTATTTCCATCTTAAAATCCTCCTCGATTAACAAAGTACAGTCCAACATTTTAATTCGCTACCCATGCGCTTTTTCCCTTTTTTTGATATGCTTGTACAGAGAATAATCGTCGTATTCTCTAACAGCCTTTTACCCTGTTAGAGCACAATTATTCAGTACTAGATAAGAATTCTCGCTACTTTTTAAGCAGCTGAAGCTTTCTTACGTAAAATTTTCCATGTAATAAAAGGAGGACATATTGATGTCAAAGGTTGAAGAAATCCAACGTTACTTGCAGCAAAATCACATCGATGCAGCATTCGTAACAACACCTGACAATGTTTTTTACGTTTCAGGCTTTAAAAGTAATCCACATGAAAGATTACTAGGAGTCATGATTTTTAAAGATGCGGAGCCTTTTCTAATTTGTCCACAAATGGAGATTCCAGATGCGAAGGCTGCTGGTTGGTCTTATGAAGTGATTGGCCATCAAGATACAGAAAATTCGATGGAAGTTCTTGCCCAGGCCATCGTAGCACGTCAAATCAATCCAGCTACATTTGCTATTGAAAAGGCACAGCTCATCGTTGAGCGTTTGGAAGCTTTACAGCAATCTTTCTCTCAAGCTAGCTTTGTGCGTCTTGATGAAAAGATTAATGCGATGCGCGTAATCAAAGATGAAAGTGAATTAGAAAAATTACGTAAAGCTGCAGAGTTAGCTGATTATGCAATTGAAATCGGTTGCAAGGAAATCGCTGAAGGTAAAACAGAAATGGAAATTCTAACAGCGATCGAAAGTGCCATTCAAGATAAAGGCTGTAAAATGTCCTTTGAAACAATGGTATTGAGTGGTCCAAAGACTGCCTCTCCTCATGGGAAGCCAGGTGCACGTAAAATTGAAAAGGGCGATATGGTACTATTTGATCTTGGTGTTATTTACGATGGCTATTGCTCAGATATTACACGTACTGTTGCTTTTGGTGAGCCAAGTGAAGCTCAAAAAGAAATTTATCATGCCGTTTTAGCTGCCAACACTAATGCTGTCGCAGCAGTGAAACCAGGTATTCGTGCGATGGATTTAGACAAAATTGCACGTGATACAATTACAGAGGCTGGTTATGGTGAATATTTCACGCACCGTCTTGGACATGGTCTTGGTATTTCTGTGCATGAATTCCCATCTGTTACAGGTGCTAATGAAATGACGATGGAAGAAGGTATGGTCTTTACGATTGAGCCTGGTATTTATAAATCAGATGTAACCGGCGTACGTATTGAGGATGATGTTGTTGTAACAAAAGATGGCGTTGAGGTATTAACAAAGTTCCCGAAAGAATTAATCGTTCTATAATGCAAAAAAGGAAGCAACTAGTGTGCTTCCTTTTTCTATGTCCTGCATGGTTTATTGAATTAACTCATCCACATTGACAAATGGTAGACCTTGTGAATCTGCCACTGCTTTATAAACAAGTTGTCCATCTAATGTATTCACACCTTTTTTCAGTGCTGCATTATCAAGGCAAGCTTGTTTGTAGCCTTTGTTTGCAATTTGAAGTGCATATGGAATAGTATTATTTGTTAAAGCAATTGTAGAAGTACGTGGCACCGCACCAGGCATATTTGCAACTGCGTAGTGTACTACACCATGCTTCACATATGTTGGATCGTCATGTGTTGTCACACGATCAGAAGAAGCAAAAATACCACCTTGGTCAATGGCAATATCGACTACAACAGAGCCAGCTTGCATGGACTGAATCATTTCTTCTGATACAAGTTTTGGAGCTTTTGCGCCTGGGATTAACACAGCACCAATGACTAAGTCTGAATTTTTCACTGATTCTGCAATATTATATGGATTAGACATTAATGTTTGAACATCACGCCCAAACATATCTTCTAATTGACGTAAACGTTCTGGGCTTAAATCGATAACTGTCACATCAGCACCCATACCAACAGCGATTTTTGCAGCATTTGTTCCTGCAATACCACCACCGATTACTGTGACTTTACCACGTTGTACGCCCGATACGCCACCTAGTAAAATACCTTTACCAGCATGGTTTCTTTCTAAAAACTGAGCACCAATTTGTGTAGCCATTTTACCAGCAACCTCACTCATTGGTGTTAACAAAGGTAGTGAACCATTTGCTAATTGTACTGTTTCGTAGGCAATTCCTACAACTTTTTTATTTAAAAGTGCCTGAGTTAATTCAACCTCTGGCGCTAAGTGTAAATACGTGAATAAAATTTGGCCTTCATAGAAGTAATCATACTCAGAAGCAACTGGTTCTTTTACCTTCATAATCATTTCTTGTGACCATGCTTCCTTAGCTGTTTGAACAATATGCGCACCAGCTGCAATGTAATCAGCATCCGTAAAGCTTGAACCTAGCCCCGCTCCTGTTTCAATGTACACTTCATGACCTGCATGTGTTAAAGTGACAACTCCTGCTGGTGTCATTGCTACACGATTTTCGTTGTTTTTAATTTCCTTTGGAATACCAATCTTCATTGTTTCCTATCCCCTTCCATAACGTAAGAAATAAGCATCATTTATGTAACTAAACTTGATGCACCCCTTGCCATTCCATATTACCAAACAATTGCAAAAAAAGCTTTAACTAATGCAAATACAGATAAAATTTATAAGATTTACAAAATAGCAAATATTCAAACGTTGTATAACATGATAAATTATTATATTTAGAAACTAAAAAGGAGACTAAATAGAAGTTAATGGAGCTCATTCATGAGCAGTTGCAAAGGCACAAAAAAACGTTTGCACACTGCAAATAGTGGGAATTAAGTAATTATATTTAATTAGCATTTCTTTATGAAATGCCTTCACATTTTCATAATTTTTCTTACGGAAAGTATTTCCTTTAGAAAATCATTTGGTATAATCAACATATACAAATCAGGGAGGTTTTTCAAATGGCTAATCATTATAAAAGCATTGTTGTTGCAGTAGACGGTTCAAAAGAAGCTGAATACGCGTTCCGTAAATCAATTGATGTTGCAAAACGAAACGAAGGTGCAGTATTAAATCTAGTAAATGTAATCGATACTCGTTCATTTGCTGCTATCGAAGCATATGACCGTTCCATCGCAGAACGTGCTCAAGCATTTTCTGAAGAACTATTAAATGGTTACAAAAAGCAAGCTGAAGATGAAGGTTTAGCGAATGTTAATCTTATCATCGAGTATGGCTCTCCAAAAAATATCATAACAAAAGAGCTTTCTAACATCGTAGACGCAGATTTAATCATTTGTGGTGCAACTGGTCTAAATGCAGTAGAACGCTTCCTAATCGGTTCTGTATCTGAAGCTATTGTACGTTCAGCTAAATGTGACGTACTAGTTATCCGTACACCAGAAAACTAATTTGTAATACATAAAAAGGTATCCTTGAATAGGATACCTTTTTACTTGTATTGACTTCATGAGCAATTACTTGCCCTCTTTCCACATCTTCACTTTTTCAAAGAATAGCGCAAGAGCTTGCTTATTCTGCATATTTGGCACTTTAGCTAATAGAACTTCTTTAGGCGCTTTCAATTCCTTCGATTGTTTTTGTAAAATCACAATGCTCTTCTCAAGTGTCTTATTGGCAAACATGGCATCAGGTAATTGAATAATCGCTTGAATCCACGCATGCTTTTGAACGTACTTGTGTAATTGCTTAGACTGCTCTGACTCAAAAAGATGAGATGGTGCAAGGAAAAATAAATAGCCGCCATCCTTTGTATAGTTCATTGATTGCTCGATGAATAAATGGTGGGCATAACTCATCCCCTCTGCTGGACATAATTCATAATCGAGCGCCACTTCTTCATTTGGATAATAACCTACAGGTAAATCACAAACAACGGCATCAACTGGATTGACCAATAAATCTTCTAAGGCATCTTGACGGTATAAAGAAATAGGCTGTTCTGTTAAATCAGCAGTAGCCGCAGCAAGGCGAATAAGTAGCTCATCAACCTCTACACCTGTTGCTTCCACTTTCCCATCTAATAAATTCATAACCGTTAATAATAAATTGCCCGTGCCTACTGCTGGGTCCATGATCGAGATCTTTTCATTTTCAAGACGCTCTGCAAAAATTTGCTCCACAAAGTAGCCCACTAACAACCCTAACGTATCAGGAGTCATTTGATGATTCGGCTGTGAGCCTTTGCGCATCCCTTTTAAAATAGCAATTTGAATAGCTTTACGAATATCCTCTTTTGTTGCACCTTTTTGAGAAAAATCAACTTCGCCATCAAGCCATGCCTCTAACCCATCTAATAATCCTTCTAGTAACGTTATATTGTGTTCTTTTTCGATTTTTTCGGCATGCTCATTTAGCAAACCAAATAACTTCTCGATATTTTCCATATCTAACTTCCTTTCACGCAGAAAAGAGCCGTGACAAACACTTGTCACAGCCCCTTTGTCTAGTATTATCTTAGCCTAAAAGCAGCTTATTATGCTAGTGCTTTGACAGCTGCAATGGCCGCTTCATAGTTTGGATGATCTGTAGCTTCAGGTACATATTCAACATATGTTACTTTATTGTTTGCATCCACAACGAATACTGCACGTGTCAGAAGACGTAATTCTTGAATGTACACACCATATGCTTCACCAAATGAAAGGTCGCGGTGATCTGATACAGTTTGAACTGCATCAATACCTGCTGCACCACACCAGCGCTTTTGAGCGAATGGAAGATCCACAGATACTGTATAAATAACTACATTGTCACCTAAATTAGCTGCTTCCTCATTGAATCGACGTGTTTGCGCATCACATACACCAGTATCTAATGATGGGACAACACTAAATAAACGAATTTTTCCTTCTGAATCATTTAATGTTACAGGTGATAGGTCATTCGCTAATACCGTAAAATCTGGAGCTTGATCGCCCACCTTTACTTCATTTCCTACTAGTGTCACTGGACCATTTTTAAATGTTACTTGTGCCATACAAACGCCTCCTAATCTTCATATGTACATAATATTACTAAATGAAGGGAATTAATTGCAACTATGATAGCTTACATACTTAGAAATAGATAAGACTGTCTCCTAATTTGAGACAGCCATTTGTTTATTGTTCATTTTTTTCCTCTAGCTTGGCTAGTTCTAGTTTTTCTTCATGTTCAGTAGTTTCTATAATCTCTTCTTGCTTTGGTAAAGTAGTTGGTGTTGAATCCTTTTCAATAAAGATTTTTTCGTGCACCACTGTTGTATCGGCAAAATAATCATGTAAACCTTGATTTTCTGGTAAAATCACTACCAAAATATACAGTGGCATAAAAATATTATTGATGATACGCCCAATCCAATCACGGAATAACACATCTGACCAAGTTAGCTGATCATGCTTTAATGAAATCACACGTAATCCAAATACCATTTTCCCTAATGTTTGCCCAAAGAACTTTGTCATCAACACAAAATAGCTATAGTAGAAGATTGCTGTAATAATAGAAATCGGCGCGTACCAAACAGAATCAGATAAGGACCAATCCATCAGATAAAAAATAGGATTAACGAGTATTCCACCTACAGCAGAAATAATGAATCCATCTAATAAAAATGCCCAAAATCGTACCCAAAAACCAGCAGTTTTTAATGCATAGTTTTTATGCTTTACTGATTCTCCTGATGTCTTCATAAGAAAGCCATTTTCCATAGAGGGTGAACCTTGCATAACAATTTCATTGTTTGTCATTGTGTTCCCCCCTTAGTATTCCCCGTATAGATACATCATTTTCGGTGCGCTATAGTCCGTCATGATTTTCATTAGCATTTTCTCTTCTGCAGATGGACCAAACATGGAGCCAATTTTCATACCAACGTATGATTGCCAGCCACCCATATCATATGAATACTCAAATAAAGCCGCATCTTCAAGTCCATAATCTTCACGAAGAGCTGCAATGGCCGCTTCTTCATCACCAATTTCATCAATTAACCCTGCTTCAAGCGCTTTAGTACCACCAAGAATACGACCATCTGCAACCTTCTTCACTTCTGCTTCAGACATATTACGTCCCTGTTCTACAATATCTACAAATTCTTCGTACGTTTCATTAATCATATCTTGCATCATTGCACGTTCCTCTGCTGTCACTTCACGCATTGGGCTTAGCATATCTTTATGCTCCCCCGATTTAAACGTCTCAAATTTAACACCAACTTTTTCAGCCAGCTCTTGATAGTTAATGGATTGCATGATGACACCAATAGAACCTGTTATTGTATCACGATGGGCAAATATTTTATCTGCAGGTGCCGAAATATAATAACCACCTGAAGCGGCCATAGAATCCATTGATACATAAATTGGAATTTGTCGTTCTTCTTTAATTTTCAGAAGCTTTTTATAGATTTCTGCTGATTCCTTCACACCACCACCTGGTGAATTGACGCTTAAAACAACACCCTGTATGGACTCATCATATAAAATATTATCCAATTGTTCTAAAAAAAATTGATGATCATAGGCAACTGGTTGCCACAATGTACTTGAGCCAATATCTTGAATCGCTCCATCTACCTTTAAATAAGCAATTCGCTTATCAAAATTTTCCCCTTCAATGACATTTTCATATACATCTAAATTATTACCTGCCATTAAACTATCAAAATTACCTAGGAAATCTGCTTTAAAGAGCGCAAAAATGGTGTTAATTCCTAATGAAAATAGTAAAAGAACACCTGCAACTACTAAAGCAACCCACCTTTTTACATTCATGTCTTTCCGCCTCCTTAACACGTAATACGTATGAATTACACATTTGTTTCATTTTTTTGCAATAATACTATGCAAAAAGCTTTATGCTATTTATTTCCTTATCCTACCTTACCTAAAAAAATTAAAAAAATCAAAGTCCATACCTTTGCATGAACTTTGATTTTCGACATTATTTCCTAGGAAATGATCATGATTGAAGTTATTTGATTTCTTGTTGTCGTAATTCGACACGTCTAATTTTCCCTGAAGATGTTTTCGGTAGCTCCTCTACAAATTCAATAGCACGTGGATATTTGTATGGAGCAGTCAGTGATTTCACATGACTTTGAAGTGTTTGAATAAGTGCTTCATCCCCTTTTTCATCGTTGCGCAGAACAATAAATGCCTTGACAATATTTCCACGGACTTTATCAGGACTCGCAACCACTGCAGCCTCTTTCACAGTCGGATGCTTCATTAGAGCATCCTCTACTTCAAAGGGTCCAATCGTATAGCCTGAGGAAATAATGACATCGTCGCCTCGGCCATCAAACCAAAAATAGCCATCTTCATCTTTATAGGCACGATCTCCTGTAATATACCAATCCCCACGAAATTGTAAATTTGTACGTTCAGGATCATTTAAATATTTTTTAAAGAGGGCTGGTGTTTCACGATGAACAGCAATATCGCCCACTTCTCCCACAGTAACTGGTTTGCCCAAATCATTAATAATCTCAACGGTGTTGCCAGGAGTAGGTTTCCCCATAGAGCCAACTCGCGCCTCCATCCCCACCATTGTTCCCACCAATAATGTATTTTCCGTTTGTCCGTAGCCATCTCGTACTTGTAATTTGAATGTTTCCAAGAAAACTTTAATGACCTCACTATTTAAAGGCTCACCAGCTGATACAGCTTGGCGAATTGCACTTAAATCATATTCATGTAAATTTTCAAGCGCTGCCATAAAACGATATTCTGTTGGTGTACAGCATAGTACATTGATTTTGAATTTTTCAAGCAATGCTAAATAAGTAGCTGCTTCAAATTTACCTTTGTAGACAAATGCGGTAGCACCACTACCCAAAGTAGCAAGAAACGGACTCCAAATCCATTTTTGCCATCCTGGTGCTGCAGTTGCCCAAACAATATCATTTTCATGTACACCCAGCCAATGTGGTGCTGTTGTTCGTAAATGTGCATAGCCCCAACTATGAGTATGAACCGCTGCTTTCGGATTTCCTGTTGTTCCGCTTGTATAGGCTAAAAATGCATTGTCAGTGCTTTTAGTCGGGATAGGATTTATGTAGGTTGTAGGTTGATTATGCATTTTTTCAAGTATGTTCTGCCAAGGTTCGTGTGCATTCCCTATGACAAATTGCAATATGCCTTGTAAATTCCCCACTTCATCAAATTGTTCAATATAAGGTTCAAATGCAATAACCGCTTTAGCATTGGCATGGTGAATACGATATTCAATATCTTTTGTTCTTAACATTTCTGAGCTTGGAATAATGGTTAAACCCGCTTTCAATGCAGCAATATACACAATATATGCTTCCACTGAACGTGGTACCATCACTAAAATGACATCACCTTTCTTTAAGCCTTGCTTGGTGAAAACATGTGCTGCTTGATTCGCTTTTTCCAATAAATGTGCATATGTAATAAATTGGACGTCTTGATTTTCTTCATAAATGATTAAAGCATTTTTTGTTGCATCCTGCGCATATTTTTCAATTTCCTCTGCTATGTTATACCATTTTGGTGCGACTAAATCTTGTCTTTTCATGGCAAATGCCCCCTTTTGCTATGACACATTATAAAACTCCTTTTTCATTATTTTCAATGGTTTACACTCAATTTCGTTAAAGTCATGACAACTATCATACTTTGCTATATGGCATCAGTCACGTTTTGTTTATAGGAAAACTAGTTATTGAATACATATGAAAAGTATGGTACATTTTGGTCAACTAAATACAAGATTGCAGGGGGACTCGCAAGAGTTGAGAAGGTAAAACCTGACCCTTTGAACCTGTTAGTTAATACTGACGTAGGGAGCAATAGACATCGTTTTTTACAGATGAAAGGCTCTTTTTCGTGCATTTTTACACAAAAAGAGCCTTTTTTGCATGCTTACGTCCATCCACAGAGGAGGACTACAATGATATTTCAAACAATTCGTCAAAAGCAACCACTCGTCCATTGCATCACCAATTATGTAGTGGCAAATTTTCAAGCAAATGGTTTATTAGCAATAGGTGCCTCACCGGTAATGGCTGATGACAGCCAAGAGGTAGAGGAAATGGTAGCGATTGCTCAAGCACTATTAATTAATATTGGAACGCTTAATGATCGTACAAAAAGCGCCATGCTATTAGCAGGTAAAAAAGCGAATGCACTTGGTATTCCTGTTATTTTAGATCCTGTTGGCGTTGGAGCCACAACTTATCGTAAGGAAACCGTCAAACATTTACTTGAGAACATACAATTTGCTGTGATTCGCTGTAATCTCGGCGAGCTTGCTGCAATAGCCGGTGTAGATTGGCAACAAAAGGGGGTCGATAGTGGTCATGGCTCCATCGCTATGGAAGCAGAAGCCACATTATTGGCTCAACGCTATCAATGCATAGTTATTGTAACGGGGGAACGTGATTTTATAACTGATGGTAAGCATAGCCAATGGATTGCTGGTGGTCATCCACAAATGACGGAAGTAACGGGTACAGGTTGTTTACTAAGCGCAATTTGCGGTGCTGCCTATCGTGTTGGACCTAACCCTTACCAGCAATTAACAGAAACACTTACTTACTATAAAAAAGCAGGTGTACTAGCATCAGCATTTACTGCAGATATCGGTGATTTTCAAATCGCCTTACTTAATGCTATACATCGTTTGTCAAAGGATGGTGAAGCTTCATGCATATTGTAACGACGATTGCTGGCTCAGATAGCGGAGGCGGTGCTGGTATACAGGCTGATTTAAAAACATTTCAGGAATTAAAAGTGTTTGGCACTTCTGTCATTACAGCATTAACTGCACAAAATACATTGGGTGTAACAGGTGTTTACCCAATTGACGTTTCCTTTATAAAAAAACAATTCGAGGCCTTAGTAGAAGATTTTTCAATAACTGCGATTAAAACAGGAATGCTTTATTCCTCAGCTATTATCAAAACAATCGCAAGCATGATCGGTGAGCTAAACATTCCACTGATTGTTGATCCAGTGATGATTGCAAAAGGTGGAGAAAGCCTATTGCAGCAAGAAGCTATCGATGCACTATGCTCAACTTTACTACCACTCGCTACGGTTGTTACGCCCAATATACCCGAAGCAGAGACACTTACAGGGAGAACTATTCATCATTTTGAAGATATGAAAGAAGTAGCTCAAAGCTTGTTACAACTTGGTGTACAATGTGTCATCATCAAAGGTGGACATTTAACAGATCCACTTTATGCCATTGATTATGTATTTTTCAAAAATGGACGATCTTTTTCGATGCAATCTCCTCGAATCCAAACAAAAAATACGCACGGTACTGGATGTACATTTTCAGCAGCACTTACTGCTTTTCTTGGACAAGGATTTGCTATGGAAGAAGCCATTATTGAAGCTAAAAAGTTTATCCAATTAGCAATTATGTATGATTTATCGATTGGAAATGGTCATGGACCCACAAATCATTTTGCTTATCAACAGCATAAAGAAGCCTGTGAGGTGATTATTCATGAAACGTGAGGATTTGCAGCTTTATTTTATTATGGGTACGAGCAATGTTCCTCATCATGAACAATCGATCTATATCCTAGAAAAGGCATTACAAGCAGGCATTACAATGTTTCAATTTCGCGAAAAAGGTCCTCATGTGTTAACTGGATTAGCCTATGAACAGTTTGCACGCCAATGTCAAAAACGATGTCATCAGTATAGTGTACCCTTTATCGTTAATGACGATGTCGAGCTAGCGATGCGACTCGGTGCTGATGGTGTTCATATCGGACAAGATGATTTACCTGTTGGAGTAGCACGGAAAAGAATTGGGAACATGATTCTTGGTGTTTCTGTCCATTCACAGGACGAATTGCAAACGGCTATTAACCATCAAGCTGATTATGTAGGGATTGGTCCAATCTTTGCAACATCTTCTAAAAGTGATGCACAACCACCTTGTGGCACATCTTTTTTACAGCAGGCTCGTTATCTTCATCCTGAATTACCGATTGTAGCAATCGGAGGAATTAATTGTACAAATGCACATGCTGTATTTCAAGCTGGTGCTGATGGTATTGCTGTGATTTCAGCTATCTGTCAAAGCGAAGATATTGAACATACAGTATCTACGTTTAAGTCTTTATGTCGTATAAATAAATGATCAATAAACAAACTAAAACCAGTGCCTTTTACGGTCACTGGTTTTAAGTTTATAAATGCTTAATCAGCATTTATTGGTTGTTTGGCATACCTTTTAATTGAGATTCTGCCATTTGTACAAGACGTTTAGTGATTTCACCACCAACGGAACCGTTGGCACGAGCTGAAGCTTCAGCTCCTAATTGAACACCAAATTCTTGTGCAATTTCGTATTTCATTTGATCAAGTGCTTGTTGTACACCAGGTACTGCAAGCTTGTTTGAACTGCGGTTGTTGTTTGAAGTCATGTCTCTCACCTCCTTGTGAATATAGAATGTGCGATATTAGATTTTTAATACAAAAATTTTAGAGGTAAATTGTACCTCTATTGGAATACCGTTAGTCACGCAAAAAAGCCGTCTCAAAATGGGCTTTGAGACGGCTTTTAAAACCTTATAATAGATCTGCAAATTTATCTTGTTGCTGTTCTTCTTTCTTAGGGAAAATATAGACCTCGCGATTTTTCACTGCTCGCTCAATCAATTCATCAAAATCAGAGAAGCTTTCATAATGCTCCACCTTTTCAAGCTTTGGTTTTGTTTTAGGACTTGCTGGTGTAAAAATCGTACAGCAATCTTCAAATGGCTGAATAGATGTTTCGTATGTGCCGATTTTCTCAGCCTTATCGATAATTTCTAATTTATCTGTTGAAATCAGCGGACGTAGAATAGGTGTATTTGTTACTGCATTAATTGCTGTTAAGCTTTCAAGCGTTTGACTCGCTACTTGTCCAAGGCTTTCACCCGTTACAATAGCAAGTGCACCAATTTCCTCACGCACCTGATCAGCAACCTTCAGCATCATTCGGCGTGTTGTTGTCATCGATACGTTAGAAGGTACTTTTTCTTTAATAAGAACTTGTATTTCAGTAAAAGGAATAACATGCAAACGAATACTAGCACCAAATTTCGTTAATTCATTAGCAAGCACTTTAACTTTTTCTAATGAATTTTGGCTTGTATAAGGTGGACTAAAGAAATGAATCGCTTCTAATCGCACACCACGCTTCATCATTAAATAACCTGCGACAGGGCTATCAATACCGCCTGATAGCATTAATAAAGACTTCCCATTAGATCCTACTGGCATTCCACCTGCACCAGGAATGACTTGTGCCATCATATAAGTTGCATCATGACGAACTTCTACACGTAGCTCAATATCAGGCTTTTTCACTTTGACAGATAAATTTTGAAATTGCGGTAAAACATAGCCACCAATCTCACGTTGGATGGCGTGAGATTCTAATGGAAATGTTTTATCAGTACGTTTTACTTCTACTTTAAATGTATGTTGCTCGTCTTTAAATGTCTCCATAATCGTGATAGCGAGCTTTTTCATACTTTCCATCTCTTTTTCACATGCAGCTACAGGGCTAAATGATTGAATACCAAAAATTTTAGGTAAACCTGTAATTAGCGTCTGCATTTGTGCTTCGTCCTCTATAGCAATAAACATACGATCACGTTCTGTACGAATATGCAGTTGACCTAAATCAGCAAAAGCATGTCGAATATTTTCACGTAAGCGGCGAATAAAATCCATTTTGTTGCGGCCTTTTGTAGAAAGCTCACCATATCGAATTAAAATTTCTTTCCAAATCATTTACTTATTTTCTCCTTTGAGTTCCAACATTACTTCTGCAAGTACTTGTTTAAACTTTTCTATATCTTCTATTGTGTTATGTGCGCCAAAGCTAATGCGAATCACACCTTTTTTATAATGCTCATCAAGGTGTAGTGCCTCGACTACATGGCTTGTTTTCGTTTGCTTGGATGAACATGCACTTGATGTTGACACAATGACACCGCGTTTTTGCATAGCATTAATAATAACTTCCCCTTTTAAATCACGAACACTAAATGACATAATATGCGCAGCTCCTTGTGGGGTCGATAAAACATGGACTGCTTCTCCATATCCGTCTAGCTGAGCTCGAATTTCATCATGCCATTGACGGTATTTATTTGCGCGTTCGTTCATTGTTTCAACGGCCAATCGAGCCGCTTTCGCTAAAGCAACAGCTTGCGGAACTGCCACAGTACCGCTGCGCATTCCAAATTCCTGACCACCACCAAGAGCAAAAGGCTGCCATCTCACGGGTTTACGGAATGCTAATACACCTGAGCCTTTAAAGCCATGAATTTTATGACCAGAGATAGAAATACAGTCTGGGCCTTCTTCTTTAAAGGATATAGCTAATTTCCCAAAGCTTTGAACAGCATCAACATGAAAGGCTGCACGACTCATTTCATGAATCATTTTTGCTGCTTCCTTTATAGGCTGAATCGTACCCATTTCATTATTCACATGCATGATGCTAACTAAAATGGTTTCTTTTCGTATTTTAGTACGAAGCTCATCGAGAGAAATCACACCATTTCGATCAACACGAAGATATTCAACATCATAGCCCTCTTTTTCAAGCTGTTTCATCGTTTCTAGCACTGAAGGATGTTCAATTTCAGTCGTTAAAATATGCTTTCCTATATGCGTATTACTACGTGCTATGCCAAAAATAGCTGCATTATTTGATTCTGTACCACCTGAAGTAAATAGCACATTTTTTGCCTCTGTCTGCAAAATATCTGCTACTTGCTCACGCGCACGCATTAATAAATCATTTGCTTCAACACCCATGGCATGGATGGAAGCAGGGTTGGCATAATACTGCTCATTGACAGCCATGAATGCTTGCATAACCTCATTTAAAGGCTTTGTTGTTGCACTATTATCTAAATAAATCGTATTAACCATAACTTTTCACACACTTTCAAAACGTTGATTTAACGGTATTTATCATAACGCAATCTTTGGCGATTGACCACTAACTTTAACGATTCTTTAAATTTTAATTGGTATCCTACATTTTTTTCAACATCGTGATAAATTCTGTGGGCGTACTAAATTCGATCGCTTTAACAAAACCTAATTTTTCATAAAGATGGATTGCTCGCTTATTAAATAGGGCGACTGTTAAGCGAAGTGGTAGATGATGCTCTTGTTGAACTGTTTGTACAATAAACGAAAAAAATGCCGTTCCTAATCCTTGACCTGTTAGATTTGGTTTCATACCAATTCCAATATCTACACAGCATTCTATATATGCACCAATATCCTGTCCCTTTGGCACTTGTGCTGCCAAACCTGTGCAATAATAGCCGATTAACTCCCCCTGATTATTAAAGATAGCAAAGTAGGGATGATCAAGCATTTCTTGTACATTTTCATCCGATAATTCATTATTGTAAAAATCGTAAGGTTCTGCATATTGCCATTGTAAAATTTCACTTGCAAACTGTTCATTCATTTTTTTTATCGACAGCTTCACACTGAATCACATCCTCATCTATGCAATAAATAGAAAGCTGTCTAAAAAGTAATCGCTATACTTTTTAGACAGCTCAAAATGTTATTCGAATTATTTTACTGTGAATTGTTCAGCAACCATTTCTTGAATACGCTTTAAAGCACCTGGCTCCATTTCTTCCACTGCTGTACCTGCTTCTTCTAAAGCCTTCGCATAACGGAATTGGTGGAAAGCCTCTTCTGCTTCTTTTAAACGTCCGTTCAATTTCGGGTTCGATGCACGGTGACGATTACCGTACTGAATAATGCGTTCAATGAGCATCACATTTTCTATTAATTCATGTGCTTTTACTTTAACATCCTCTACGCAAAGTGTTGCTGCATTTAGATTATTATGAACCGTTCCCATATTAAGCGGTACTTCTTGCAAGCTTTGCATGACAACATAGATGTGCTCTGCAGCCTCATCAAGACGTGCATCCATCTCCTCAGGAATCCCTGGAATATTTGCCTTGTTTAATAAACGATCGGTATCTTGTAATATTTTCTTTAAGTTTTCGACTTGAGCGCGTGCCTTATTTTCATCTATTCGAAGTTTCTTCATTGTATTCGATAGATGCCCTTGTTCTTCATGAATTCGTTCTAGCTCTTCACTAATTTCGATTAACTCTTCCTGTAAGCTAGAATAAGCCGATTTTTCTTCCTTAACTCGCATGGCTAATAAATCATAGCGACGTTGCAGTGCTTCCAATTGTTTTAAAGCGGCTTTTGGAATTTCAGCATCCTTTTCATTTAAATGGTAACTTTGTTGCACATACGTTGCCTCATCATTCACTAACTTTGTAGAAGAAATGACATTGGTGATAGAGCTTAATAAACGATCACAATTTTGATCTACATAATTTTTAGCAATAACCTCTTTTTCAAGTAAATCATAAAAACGATCGATTTCTTCATTAATCTCTGTCACACGAGGTTTAACAACTTTTAAATTAAGCTCTGCAAGGTCCAGCTTTAATGCATCAAATTCTTTTTCATATTTATTAAGTGCATCTTTCAATTCTAAATGCTGTAAATAGTAAGATTGGTCTTCCATTTCTCGCTGACCATTACGCAATTCCTGAACCGCACCTGGTAACTTAACTTGAATTTCCGTTAAAATAGTAGGAACATCATTAATATACTCGAATGTCTGCTGAGATTCTTGATTTAAGCTAATAACAATTTCTCGTGCTTGCAAATAATTGCCTTCATTTGTCAATACATCGAACTCTTCAAATTTTTGAACAAATGTCTCCAGCTTTTTCTCCAATGCAGGTAGTGCTACACCAAATGAATGCTGATGAGCCAGCAATGTCTTTCTTGCAGAGCGATAGTATTCTTTTAATTGTTCGATTTCAATTCGATTTTTTTCTTCGCTGCCAATTAATTCATTCAGTTCTTCTAAAATATTATTTTTATCTTGGTCGCATTTTTCAATGTAATCTTCAATTTCACGTTCTATTAAAGTTGCCCTTTTAAAACGAAGTCGATTAATTTGATCCTCAGCATCAAATAGAAGAGAATCGATTTTAGTCATATGTACATCGATGACTTCATCCCAAGTATTGCGCCATCGTTCAAACATTTCTTCCGTTTCACCGTTCATGTTTAAAGATTTTACTTTTGAAATTTCTTCATTTATAGGATTATGTTGTATTTGTAATTTTTCATTTTCAAGTTTTGCAATAATTGCAACATGTTTTCTTCGCATCATAAATCCTACTATGGCTAAAATTAATAGTAGGATAATCGGAATGATGATATACTCCATCGTAAGCCTCCTATTCTACAATAAACGAATTGGCTAGTTGTATTTATTATATACTATGTTTTCGCCTTTTGTACTAAAATTTAAGTGTTTTTCAGAAAACTGTATTTTCGCTATTGTGAAATATTTAAATAGCGTATCTATAGAGCTAAAGGAGTGGTAAATTATGAAACGTGATGGGCATATACATAGTCCTTTTTGTCCACATGGCACTACGGACTCATTCAACCAATATATTGAAAAAGCAATTTCTCATCATTTCAAAGATATAACATTTACAGAACACGCCCCATTGCCCAAAAGTTTTTTTGATCCAACCCCGCAACAAGATAGTGGCATGAACCCTGATGATCTCATGCCTTACATTAAAGAATTGCAACACCTGCAACAACGGTATGCACAGGATATTCGCATCCGTATCGGATTAGAGGTTGACTATATCCAAGGTTACGAACAAGAAACTCGTCAACTCCTTGATACATATGGACATTTTTTAGATGACGCTATTTTATCAGTTCATTTTTTAAAATGGCAAGATACCTTTGTATGTATCGACTTTTCTTCTGAATGCTTTATTGATTTTTCAAAAAAAGTTGGCTCTGTTGAACAGGTTTATGATTTATATTATGATACTGTCCTACAATCAATTAGAGCAGATCTTGGTCCATACAAACCAAAACGGATTGGGCACCCATCACTTATTCATAAATTCCAACTGGCGCACAACGAAAAAATCGATGATGCACGACGTATTAGAGAAGTATTGGACAGCATGAAATGTGCGGGCTATGAATTAGATTTAAATAGTGCTGGTTTAAGTAAACAATATTGTCAGGAGCCCTATCCACCTTTTGCCTTTATCCATTATAGTCAAGCTATTCAACTACCATATGTATTTGGTTCGGATGCACATAGCGCAGAGGATTTACATCAACACTATAATGTTATATTACCAATATAAATAATTTTTAAACGAGGTGCTTATATGTTTACACAAATTAATTACGAAGGATCCATTGCTGACCAATATCTAACATTATCAAAACAATTAGATGCACTACTCACTGGTGAAACCAATCAAATTGCCAATTTAAGTAATGCCTCTGCTCTATTAAATCAGTTTTTAACAAACATCAACTGGATTGGTTTTTATCTCTTACAGGATAATGAACTTGTGCTAGGGCCATTCCAGGGTCTTCCTGCCTGTGTTAGAATCCCTATTGGACGTGGTGTTTGTGGTACAGCTGTGGCAACGAGAGAAACAATTGTTGTAAAAGATGTACACGATTTTCCAGGGCATATTGCTTGTGATGCGGCCTCACAGTCTGAAATTGTTATACCGCTGCTGAAACAAGGTGAGATCATCGGTGTATTAGATATCGATAGTCCTATTGTGAATCGCTTTTCAGAGGAAGATCGCAATGGCTTAGAGGAATTTGTTAAAACACTACTCAATCATTTATAATAAAACAACAAAAATTACCCTGAAATGTTTTATATTGTCATTTCAGGGTAATTTATTTAAACAACTATTCATTATATTGTGCTTCATCAAACCTATAAATTTGTTTGATACGAACCGTTATGAGTACAAAAACGATTTTTCCCACTATTTTTTGCTTCATACAAGGCTGTATCAGCATGTAAAAACACAGATTGGAATGCTGGTCGATCTCGCTCATCCCATGTTATAAGCCCCGCAGAAATTGTAACTTGTGGATCTGTGGCACTTGGGATTACTTTCACAATGGTTGATGCTAATTCTAAAGCTTCTTTTTCATTGATATTAGGCACATAGACAGACATTTCTTCTCCACCCCATCTTGCGCAAATCCCACGACTTCCAATCGTCTCTTTTAATTGAACCGCAATCTGTACAAGAATTTTATCTCCAACTTGGTGACCGTACGTATCATTAATACGTTTAAAATTATCAATATCAATTAACAAAAACATACCAGATTGATCATATTCAAGTGATTTTTCTACAAACTGATCGAGGTAACTGCGAGCATATAGTTTCGTTAAATGATCCAAATCGACCATTTCCTGAAGCTGTGTTCGTAAAATTGAATTTGCAATGGCTAACGATGAGTGGTGAATTAAAGATTGCATTAATTTGAAACTATCGAACGAAAAGAAATATGGCTCTTTATGTAAGACAATACTAAAACCATTAATCTTTTCCTCCATAAGTATAGGAATCGCCATAATAGAACGATACTCAATTTGATTAGGAGTTAGACGGCTGAAATCGGCAACAAATAGTGGATCATTCGTTTGAGCAAAATGCTGTTCAACATGTTTTATATAACTTTGACCATTTTCTGAATGGAACAAGGAGGTACTTGCACCTGTTATTTCAAATGTATCGTGTTTTTTAAATGCGAAACAAACTTCCATTGGCTGAAAAGATTTCAGTAACTGCTTTTGTAGGAAAAGTAACATTTCATGAATGTCAATTCGCATATTTAAACGATGCGATGTTTCATTAATGAGTTGTAAGTCACTTACGAGGCGATGCGATTGATGATATAATTTTGCATTTTCAAGAGCATTTCCTGACGCTTGCGCCAGCATCCGTACAAAATCTTTTTCAGTTGTTGAAAAAAGATAAGTCGTGGGAGCACTTACTTGCAAGATGCCATAGATAGCTTGCCTGCCCTTAATAGGTGCATTTAACAACCGACAATTTAAATCGCTCGCTAACTCTGTCGTTAACTCTCCTGATACAAAGGCTTCAATTGTAGCAGGTCTTTCAGATAAATAATCAAAAAGCTTAATATCGATGGTCGTGTGTCGATCTTGATCATTCGATAATATCAGCTCCACATTAAATTCAGGGAAATTATCCCGTATATTTTTTAATACATTTTCTAAAATTAAATCAATATCCATTGTTGAATGAAATAAATCAGTCATGTTATATAGTTTTCTATATTGGTCTTCATTTATTTTGACATCTAAATTGTCTCTAATCATTTGAAGAACCTTTGAAAGTATTTCTATACACTCTTCACCGTACTCCGAGGTCATAAAGTCTGTCCAAGACTCTGTTGCCTCCACAAGTAATACACCAATGGGATTTTTGCCCTCTGCTTGGAAAAGCACCATATCTGTCATCATTGAATAGGCTTGTCTTGCTTTTAATATATAAGGAATTTTCACTACTTTTTGTTGATAAAAACTAGCTTCGATCATCAGCCATGACACAGCATTTAGCTTTGTTTCAATTGTTAATGAAGCCATCTCTTCAATAGGTATTAAAGAATTACCTTCAAAACTGAGAAAAGCAGCATTGTCAATTTTCAAGCGCTTCTTTAGAAACTGTTTCAATGAACAAAAATACCCATTAAAACTAGTTTGTTCTTCATAAGAACTCACCCAAAAGCTCAAAACATCAGATTTTATATATTTTAGCGTTTGTAAATGGTCTGTCATGAAATCACCTTTTCTATATAACGTCCAAATCAATTACTATTAACTTATAATATATTATACATAATTTGTGTCATTTTGACTATGTAATTATCCCTTACTTTTACAATTTACATTACACAGCGTATCATTAACTATTCCTATATCATTTAAAATAGATAGTGAGGAATTTCCTACTATGTTCTTTTACAAATTTTTAAAAGCAAATAATTGACGTCCTTATCCTAAGCAGTTACAATGGAGGTTGTGTAAAATAAACGCAGCAGTGGTATAAGCTTATGATTGTATTTTATTCCTCTATTTTCTGATATACAACTACTTGAGATCCTCAGTAATGAAAATTAGATGGTGTATTGCGTAACCTAACGGCTGCATAGGCGAAAGTACATGAAAATAAAATGCGTGTAAGAACGGGTACTACTGGTTTTTGTTTTACAACAAAAAAACCAAATTTAAAGGAGGAGACAACAATATGTCTCGTTATACAGGTCCATCTTGGAAATTATCACGTCGTCTTGGTATCTCACTAAGCGGTACAGGTAAAGAAATCGAAAAACGCCCTTACGCACCAGGTCAACACGGTCCAAACCAACGTAAAAAATTATCAGAATACGGTTTACAACTTCAAGAAAAACAAAAACTTCGTCATATGTATGGTATGAACGAACGTCAATTCCGTACACTATTTGACCGTGCTGGTAAAATGAAAGGTGTCCACGGTGAAAACTTCATGATCCTTCTTGAAACTCGCCTTGACAACTTAGTTTACCGTTTAGGTTTAGCTCGTACTCGTCGTGGTTCTCGTCAATTAGTTAACCATGGTCACATCTTAGTAGATGGCAAACGCGTTGATATCCCATCATACAGCGTAAAACCAGGTCAAACGATTTCTCTTCGTGAAAAATCTCAAAACCTTGCTGTAGTAGTGGAAGCTATCGAAGTAAACAACTTCGTACCTGACTACTTAACATTCGATGCTGACAAAAAAGAAGGTACATTCACTCGCCTTCCAGAGCGTTCTGAATTATCAGCTGAAATCAACGAATCATTCATCGTAGAGTACTACTCTCGTTAATGACGACAAAAGCCCTGAAATCCCTTGTATATCAAGGTTTCAGGGCTTTTTTTATTGTTTCATCATTTAATCCTGATTCCTATGAACAATCAATTCGAACCTACGTTTTTTCCGCTACTAATCATTAGTGCAGAAACTAATCCCGTACTAAGTGTTGTAGCAAGAAGAAGGAAGGCTACAGTAAAGCTACCAGATTGTATCAAATAAACAGATATGAACGGTGCAACACTTGTTCCAGCAAATAAAATGACTGTATACATCGAGACTGCAATCCCTCCCATATTCCAGCCTAACTGACTAACAAGTGTCACTAATGAAGGAACAGCAAGTGCAATCCCACTAACAAATAAAATACTAATGATCGTTAAACCAGCTATAGTTGAAATAAAGCTCATCAGGATTAGTTCGATAATCGATAGAGATAAGGCCATTTTCAGTACAAACAGCACATTAAAACGCTTTGCTAATTTCCCTGCAAATGGTGACATAACCATTCCTACTATCCCAAAGGCACGAATGTAAATGAGGTTCTGACTTTTCATACCAAAGGAATCACTCGTTAAATATGCACCTAAAATAATGTACATACTGACAAATGACATTAATAATACAAACGCAATGAGATAACTAAATATCAAATTTCTATTGGTGAAAATAATACCGATTCTCTTCAGAGGAGCCCATATATTTTTAGTTTCGTTCTGAATTATTCCCTTCGGTAAGATCCACACGACTAGCAAAGCAGTCATAACATACACTGCAGCAAGCACATAAAAGATGACGTGCCAATGACTATGTTCACTTACATATCCACTAAACACCTGCCCAACTATACCCGCTACAAGAAATCCCGTACTGATAAAACCAATTGTCCCAACTTTTCGATCATTTGGAAAAACCTCAAGGGTATAGGCAAGCGCTACTGGTGAAAATGTAGCTGCCGCGAGCCCTTGTAATCCTCTTAATAGAAGGATAAAAGAAAAATTATTAACTAAACCTAGAAGTAACGTTATCATGCTTAATGAAAAAAGCCCAAATACAATGACATTTTTACGTCCATATTTTTCTGATATCGCACCATAGAAAAAACACCCTAGTGCAAATCCAAGCGAAAAAACACTTGATGTAAAGCCCGCTTTAGTCAATGAAATATTAAAATAATCACTGAATACACTAATCAGCGGTATTGTTAAATAAAGACTCGACATCACTACCATACCTGTCCAGGATAAAATAGTTGTCATTAAAGCATAATTTGCGCGATTTTCTGAAATTACAATGTTCATTAAATAAATCACCCTTTTTAGTTCGATTAACTTATAGTTAGATAATCTAATTAAATGACTGAAAATTAAACTGTATCAATATAGCTACAGTTTAACGTTCCACCTTTAGTTTTCTTTGTATAGATTTTAATAATTTACTCACTAGCTTCTCAAATACTTGTCGTTCATCAGGTTCCAAATCGCTTACATTAGAAGCGCATGACGACCAATAAGTCGGTAAAACTTCAGCTATAAAAATACGACCTTCATCTGTTAAACTTACATAGATCTTCCTCCGATCTTCTTTACTATGATTCCGTACAACAAGATTTCTCTTTTCTAACCAATCAAGCATTGATGTTGCGGATGCTCTCGTAATGCCCAATCGTTTAGCTAAAGCAGACGGAGTTGCACGTCTCTCTCCATGTAGTGTCAGCAATAGTAATAAGTCTAATTTACTTTCAGTAATTCCAAAAGGAGCTAACTCATTGTCTATTACATCTAAAACATGATCACTTAACCATAACAATATTAATCCCAATTTCGCATCTTCTTGATTTGTATCACTGGCAGAAGACGTCTGAATTAGTTCAATATATGGCTCTACCCCTAATACTGGCAAATCATCTTCATTCGTGTACGTTTTCTTAATTTTTGTCATTGAATCACCTTTTAATTAGATTATCTAACTATCAACCATTCTAACTATAAATTTAATCGAAGGCAAGAACTTTTATTTCCACAAATTTCTTCAAAATAAAGCCACTACTTTTTTAGTGCAGACGCATTACCTTAATTATTATAACCTACAATAATTATCCCCGCATATTGTGACAATTTTATGTACTTTAAAATAGTAATTACATAGTTTCAAAATAACATAATCACTACCTTAATAATAAAAACAAAATATCAGTTATTTACTATTCAATAGATCATCAAAATAGAACTGTTTTCCAAAGAATATATTTTACTTTCATAGTAAAATATTTTTCAAACCTTATTAAATTAAATATTCTACTACAAAACAACATTTCACACCTTCTTTGACCCCTTAACTTTTTTGTAAAATAATAACATGAATAAAATTAACAATTTTAATAAAAATACGAGTTGAACTTTAACAAAAAATAGAATACGATGAATTGCGAAAGGTGGTTCACCATCATTCAAGCAATAATAATTTTTTAAAAGGGGTTGGAAATATGTCAGACGTTCTAAAGCAATTTGTTATGCCGAAAACAAACTTATTTGGACCTGGAGCAATTCAAGAAGTTGGTAAGCGCTTAAATGATTTAGAAGTGAAAAAGACATTAATCGTAACAGATGAGGGCCTACACAAATTAGGTCTCTCAGAACAAATTGCAAATATCATTACAGCTGCTGGAATTGATGTAGCAATTTTCCCTAAAGCAGAACCAAATCCAACAGATCAAAACATTGAAGATGGCATTGCAGTGTATCATGCTGAAAACTGCGATTCTATTGTTTCTCTTGGAGGAGGCAGCGCACACGATGCAGCAAAAGGTATCGGACTTATTGCTTCGAATGGTGGACGCATTCATGATTATGAAGGCGTTGATAAATCACAAAATCCACTTGTGCCATTAATTGCGATCAATACAACTGCGGGCACTGCAAGTGAAATGACTCGTTTCACCATTATTACAGATACAGCACGTAAAGTGAAAATGGCCATTGTTGATAAGCATGTAACACCATTACTGTCCATTAATGACCCTGAGCTTATGATTGGCTTACCTCCTGCTCTAACTGCGGCAACTGGTGTTGATGCATTAACACATGCCATCGAATCATTCGTTTCTACGAATGCCACACCAATTACAGATGCATGTGCTGAAAAAGTACTTCAACTGATTCCTGAATTTTTACCACGTGCCTATGCAAATGGAGCTGATATAGAAGCGCGTGAACAAATGGTATATGCTCAATTTTTAGCGGGAATGGCCTTTAATAATGCATCACTTGGCTATGTACATGCAATTGCTCATCAATTGGGCGGTTTCTATAATCTACCGCATGGCGTGTGCAATGCTATTTTATTGCCACATGTTTGCCGATTCAATGTAACAGCACGTACAGAGCGCTTTGCTCGTATCGCTGAATTATTAGGAGAAAATGTGGAAGGTTTAAGTAAGCGTGATGCCGCTGAAAAGGCTATTACAGCTATTGAGAAATTATCACAAGATTTAAATATTCCTAGTGGCTTCCGTGAATTAGGGGCAAAAGATGAGGATATTGAGATCCTAGCAAAAAATGCATTGTTAGATGTGTGTGCTGAGACGAACCCTCGTAAAGCAACACTAGAGGATATCAAACAAATCATTACAAACGCAATGGGACCTATTGTGAAAAAAGAAGAGTCACTCGAAGCAGTTGCCCTTTCTTAATCGAAGGTTTCCTATAAGTTTATGACAAAGGGTGGAGAAAACAAATGTTTTCTCCACCTTTTTTATACACACATTGTCTATCCTAGAAACTCTCGCTATACTTTTCTTAAAAAGAATAGGAGAAAACGATATGCGTTTAATTTCAATTTGTCCTAGCAATACAGAATTAGTCGCCTATTTAGGGCTGATAGACCAGCTCGTTGGCGTCGATGATTATTCGGATTGGCCAGCAACGGTTAAAGAGTTACCGCAGCTTGGGCCAGATTTATCGATTAATATGGATGCATTAGAGGCATTACAGCCTGATCTTGTCCTGGCTTCCTTGAGTGTACCCGGTATGGAAAGAAACATCGAGGCATTAAAAGAAAGAAATATTCCTCATATTATTTTTAACGCAAACTCATTAGAGGAAATTGCGCAGGATCTTATAACCCTCGGTAAGGCTTGTCAAGTGGAAGAACAAGCAAAGAACATTGCTGAAGAGTATATACATTCCATCGAAAAAATGCATTCCATTGCACAAACCATCCCGAAGAAACCTACCCTCTATTGGGAATGGTGGCCAAATCCTATTTTTACTCCTGGGAAAATAAATTGGCTAACGGAAATTAGTGCTCTTGCTGGTGGCATCAATCTATTTCAAGATGTAGAACTTGCCAGTGTTCAAACTGATTGGACAGATGTTGTTGAACGTAAGCCCGACTACATCATGATGGCTTGGGTTGGTGTAGCATTTGAGCGTATACAACCTGCTCATTTATTAAAACGTCCATATGCCAAAGAGCTACATGCCGTTCAATCGGAACAGCTTCATGTAATGGAAGAATGGCTGTATTGTCGCCCTTCTCCACGACTTATTGAAGGTGCTATAAAGCTTGCAAAAATACTGCATCCTAAAGAATATGAGCAATTAAAACCTCCGAATTTCTTATGATTAAAAAACCACATCCCCTCGTTTTTGGGAATGTGGTTTTGCTAATAGAAATTATACAAATTTCACCATATGATATTTTTTCTTACCTCGACGGACAATGCTGAATGCATCCTCTAAACGATCCTTCGCATCGAATACATAGTCTAAATCCGTCACTTTTTCACCATTTACACTAATTGCACCATTTGATACGTCCTCACGTGCTTGACGTTTTGAAGATGAAATGCCTGCTTCTACAAGAAGGTCAACAATGTTTTTGTCCTCTTTAGCCATTTCAATAGAAGGAACATCTTTAAAAGCATCCTTCATTTCTTCAGCTGAAAGTGCTTTTAGATCCCCTGAGAATAAAGCTGCTGTAATACGAATGGCTTGCTCTAATGCCTCTTGACCATGAATTAAACGAGTCATTTCTTCAGCTAGCGCTTTTTGTGCCTTACGTAAATGCGGCTCCTCCTCTACAGAGACTGCTAATGCTTCAATTTCTTCACGAGAAAGGAACGTGAAGATTTTTAAGTATTTAATGACATCTGCATCAGCAGCATTGATCCAGAATTGGTAGAACTCATATGGAGATGTTTTCTTACTATCTAGCCATACAGCACCACCTGCTGTTTTACCAAACTTTGTGCCATCTGCCTTTGTTACTAATGGAATCGTAATCCCAAAGGCTTTCGTTTCTTCCTCGTGTGTTTTACGAATAACCTCTAAACCTGTTGTAATATTACCCCATTGGTCAGAGCCACCTACTTGAATACGGCAATTGTAGTGATTGTATAAATGATTGTAATCAATACCTTGAATTAACGTATAGGCAAACTCTGTAAACGAGATTCCTGTGTCAAGACGAGAAGCAATCGTATCCTTTGCTAACATATAGTTCACGTTAATTAATTTCCCGTAATCACGTAAAAATTCAATTGTGTTTATATTACCAATCCAGTCACGATTGTTCACAAGCTGAGCACCATTGCCATCTTCCGCAAAATCAAAAATACGTTCTAATTGACTACGGATTCCTTGAACGTTTTTATCGATTTGCTCTACCGTTTGTAATTGACGCTCTTCTGAACGACCAGATGGATCACCGATCATCCCTGTCGCACCACCAACAAGTAAAATTGGACGGTGACCCGCTTTTTGGAAGCGACGAAGTGTTAACAATGGAACAATATGTCCAATATGCATGGAGTCAGCTGTTGGATCTACACCACAGTATAAAGATACTGATTGTTCATCTAATAGTTTTGCCATACCTTCCGCATCTGTTTGTTGGTAGAGCAAGCCACGCCATTCTAAATCTTGTAATAATTCGTTTGTCATGTTCATTCCTCCTAAAATGGTTGAAATTCGTTACGTGCATGGACATTTTTAAATAAAAAAAGTCCCTACACGCAAACAATTGCATGCAGGGACGTTAAGTTGCAAACTAACGCGGTACCACCCAGCTTGAAGATGTCATCCACCTTCCACTTCATTCAATCGCCTTTATCGCAGGCGCGCACGTCTAAGCTCCAAGCACGTAATTCGTCTCTACATTATGACCAGTTTTCACCAACCACCGGCTCTCTAAACAGGGAATATAGACACTACTGCAAACTCTTCATCACCAGAAAACTATAAACATAATTCTATACGATTCTTTTTCAAAGTCAATAACTATGTTCGTGCTAAAACAATATGTGCTATAATAGACAAGATTTTAGGAGGTCGATACATTGAAAGATTGGATTGAAAAAATCAATGCAAAGATCGATGAATTACTTGAACAAAAATGGATGAAGAAATTACGTATTTCAGGTAGTGTTACCTGGAACTTATTTTTACTATTTTTAGTCTTTGCATTGGTTGGTACTGTATTTGTCGGTTCAGTTGGAGCTGGTTATTTTGCTTCTCTTGTAAAAGAAGAACCGCTACGCTCAAAAGAAGAGCTACGCGATCAAATTTTTAGTTATGAAGAAACCAGTGAAATTTATTTTGCCAACGATATTTATATTGGGAAATTGCGGACAGATTTAGACCGACGTGAAACTTCGCTTAGCAATGTTGCACCAGAGGTTGTGAATGCTGTTCTGGCAACAGAAGATGAATATTTCCGAGAGCATAACGGAATTGTACCAAAAGCGGTTATTCGTGGGTTATTACAAGATGTCACAAATTCTGCTACGCAAACAGGTGGATCTACACTTACCCAGCAGCTTATTAAAAACCAAGTACTAACAAATGAAGTATCCTATGAACGTAAAGCTAAGGAAATTTTACTGGCGATGCGTTTAGAACATTTTATGACGAAGGAAGAAATATTAGAGGCTTATTTAAATATTATTCCGTATGGTCGTAACTCTTCAGGACGAAATATTGCAGGTGTTGAAACAGCTGCTGAAGGGATTTTTGGCGTAAAAGCAAAAGAATTGTCTCTTCCTCAAGCTGCGTACATAGCTGGTATTCCACAGGCACCATTTGCTTATACACCATTTACGAATACAGGTGAACTGAAAAGTGAAGAAGCTTTGAAACCAGGTATTGATCGTATGAAAACAGTACTTTATCGTATGAAAGAAGCTGGTTATATTGACGATGCGCAATATAATGAAGCGTTAAACTATGATATTGCTGCAGATTTCCGCGGACCAGAAATGCGTGCGGAGGATCGTTATCCATGGCTGACTTATGAGCTTGAAGCTCGTGCAAATGACATTATTGCTGAAAAACTAGCAAAAGATGATGGGATTGACCCAGAGCGCTTAAAGTCAGAAAAAAAATTAAAGGATAAATATACGATTTTAGCAGATCGTGATGTTCGTTCTAAGGGCTATCGCATTTACTCAACTATTAATAAAGATATGTATGATGCGATGCAAAAAGCAGCAAAGGACTTCCAGTATTATGGACATACGTATACTGGTAAAGGGAAAGACCCTGTTACTGGTGAAGAAATTGATATTGAGATGCCCGTACAGGTAGGTAGTATTTTAATAGAAAATACCACAGGTCGCATTTTAAGCTTTGTCGGTGGTCGAGACTTTAAAACAATTCAAGTAAACCACGCAACACAAGCTTACCGTTCTAACGGTTCTACAATGAAGCCATTACTTGTTTATGGTCCTGCTATAGAATATGGAGTTATTGGTGCAGGTAGCCCATTAGTTGACGTGAAATTCTCTATTGGTAAATGGAGTCCAAGCAACTATATTACAAGTGATGAGCGAGGACTTATTCCTGCACGTGAAGCATTAGCAGACTCTCAAAACATATCAGCGCTACGTTTATATAATGATATTATTAATAGACGCCCCGCTGATTTGTTAGTAAAAATGGGATTCACAAAATTACACCCAGATGACTTCACTAACCTAGCAACTGGTATTGGTGCTTTAAGTGAAGGGACTACTGTAGAAGAAAATACAAATGCCTTTGCTACTTTTGCAAATGGTGGTCAATTCATTGATGCCTATATGATTGATCGTATCGAAGACCAAGAAGGCAATATTATTTACAAACATGAGGTAGAACCTGTTCAAGTATTTAGCCCAGAAACATCCTATATCGTGACAGATATGTTACGTGATGTTCTTACTAAAGGTACAGGGACAATGGCACGAAATACCTTAAAATTCTCTTCTGATTTCGCTGCAAAAACAGGGACTTCTCAAGAGTATAAAGATGTTTGGCTAGTTGGTTATAACCCAAATGTATCTCTTGGTGTTTGGATGGGTTACGATCAACCTCGTACACTTTATGCATTTAACAACACCTACTTACAGCCAAGCGTTCGTGTGAATAAGCTTTGGGGTACGTTAATGAATGCCGTTTACGATGCGGACCCTCAGCTAATTGATCCACCAACAAGCTTTAAGGCGCCTAAAAATGTTGTGACTGCATCATTCTGTGGCATTTCCGGTATGGCCCCTTCTGCAGCTTGCGCTAGCGCAGGTCTTGTACGTTCCGATTTATTTAATGCGAAGGTATTTTTACCATCTCAACCTGATGATAGCTTAGCATCTTCAAGTGTTGTGACGATTAAAGGTAAAACTTATAATGCCCTGCCAAATACACCAGCAGAATTTGTCAAAGCAGGTGGTGCAGGCATTAATCAAGACTTTATTAAACGAATGTTAGGTAGACTTGGCGGTAACCCTGCTAGTCTGTTACCAAAGAATTCAACATTGTCGAATTCATCTGTATCAGCTGTTGATTTCCCAGCAGATGGCAGCCCACCAGCAGCTGTCTCAGCTTCAGTAAATGGCTCTACATTATCATGGTCAGAGTCATCGAATGATGTTGTTGGTTATCGTATCTACAACGTTACGAATGGCGGTAATACGCTTGTGACATCCGTACTAGAATCAACACAAAGCATTACGGTTGCTAGTGGACAAGCTTATGTAGTAGTCGCTGTAGATATTACAGGCTTATCATCACCTCAATCCAATGTTGTTTCTACTGGCGGTAGTGAAAATGAACCTGACCCAGAGGAAAACGACCAAGAACCAATACCACCTACAACGCCACCAACTAATGGGAATGGCAACGGGTCTGGTAATAATGGCAATGGCTCTGGTAGTAACGGCAATGGTTCCAATAACGGAAACGGGTCTGGTAATAACGGCAATGGCTCCAATAACGGTGATGGATCTGGTAACAACGGCAATGGCTCCAATAATGGAAATGGATCCGGAAGCAATGGCGAGGGCTCTGGTAACCCTGGAGATGGCTCAAACGGAGGAGAAAATACCACGCCTCCACCTGACACATCAAGGCGATAAGCCATTATGCCCTAGCAAAAAGCATTTGTATTAAATAATCAAATAACAGACTTACTACATATTACTTATGAATTGTAGTAAGTCTGTTTTTTTGTCATTATAAAGAAGACTACTATTTTGAAGGGGTGGAAATATATGAACGTATTGATTTTAGGGGGCACACGTTTTTTTGGAAAAAAGCTAGTGGATCTTTGTATTCAAAATGGACATCATGTAACGATTTTAACACGTGGTCAAAGTGGCAATCCCTTTGGTACAAATGTTACGCAGTTGGTAGTAAATCGTAATGATCGTGATGCTTTAGCACAGGCACTAGCCAATACAACATGGGACATTGTCTATGATAATATTTGCTATTCGCCCAACGAGGCACAAGCGATTTGCGAGATATTAAAAGGGAAAACGAAAAAGCTGGTCTTTACTTCTACTCTTTCAACCTATGAAGTAGATGGTAAGATGAAAAAGGAAGAAGACTTTGATCCATTCCAGTATCAAATTCGCATGGGACATCAAGAGGAATTTTCTTATGGAGAAGGAAAGCGACAAGCGGAGGCTGTCTTATTTAAAGAAGCTGCATTCCCAGTCGTTGCTGTACGTTTCCCCATTGTGATGGGCGAGGATGACTATACACGTCGTTTACATTTCCACGTTGAACGTATTTTACAGAATCAGCCGATTACTTTACCGAACATTGATGCAAAGATGAGTTATATTACAGATGAGGAAGCAGCTGAATTTTTATATTTTGCTGGCGTTACGCCTATTGAAGGACCATACAATGCTACCGCATCTGGTGCTATGTCTCTCAAAGACCTCATTGCTCTAATCGAAGAAGCGAGTGGTCAGCGTGCAAAAATTTCCCTTATTGGTGGCAATGAGGAATCACCATCGCCTTATGGGGTGCCTGCTGATTGGTATATGTCCAACGCAAAAGCAGAGAAGGCAGGTTTTACATTTAGCCAGCTTGAAGATTGGCTACCAAAATTAGTGACAACATTAGTAAAACAGCTACAATAGCTTTAACAACGCAAAGAATCTGCTAGATAATTAGCAGATTCTTTGTTCATCCATTATGCATCAGCGTTTTTGCCGCAGATGCTTCACTTGCATTGCTGAACTGAAGTCTATCACGGTAATATGCTCTTTAAAATAGCTACTGCTTTATCAATCTCTTCCTTTGTGACCGTTAATGGAGGTAAGAGACGAATAACAGTTGGCCCTGCCCCCACTAGCAAAAGACCGCTCTCTTCTGCTGCCGAGATATAAGGCGCTACTTCAGTGTCACCACACCCAATCCCTAACAGAAGACCCTGTCCTTGAACGGTATAGCTAGAAGGTAATTGAGCTTTTAGTTGTTCCACAAAATAGGCAGATACTTCTTGTACCTGCTGTAAAAAGGCTGGCTCAAATACATGACTCAACACGGCTTGTGCCACATTCATCGCAAGAGGATTTCCACCAAATGTTGTCCCATGTGTTCCTGGACTAAATGTAGCATGAAGCTCAGCAGTCCCTAACATTGCACCCACAGGGAATCCACCACCTAAGCCTTTTGCCAATGTCATGATATGTGGCTTTAATACAGTTTGTTCAAAGGCATAGCGCGTTCCTGTTCGTCCAATACCTGTTTGCACTTCATCAATAATTAGTAGTATCCCTTGCTCCTCACAGGCTTTTGCAATAGCTGTAGCAAATTCTGCTGAGACGCTATTAACGCCACCCTCTCCTTGAATCATCTCCAGCATAATGGCTGCCACAGAATCATCAATGGCTGCTTCAAGTGCAGCAACATCATTAAATGGTAAAATCGTAAACTTTTCCACGAGTGGTCCAAAGCCATTATGTACCTTGCCTTGACCTGTTGCAGACATAGCTCCAAATGTACGACCATGGAATGATTTTTCGAACGTAATCATATGATGTTTCCCTGTATGTTTTCGTGCTAATTTAATGGCCGCTTCATTAGCCTCAGCCCCACTATTGCAGAAAAAAGCATGAGCAAAGTGCGTATTAGCAATTAATTTTTCTGCTACCTTTTCCTGACCTGGTATATCAAAAAGATTTGAAATATGCCATAGCTTTTCACTTTGCTCTTGTAGCGCCTGTACAACGGCTGGATGGGCATGACCAAGACTCACCACAGCAATGCCACTTGTAAAATCTAAGTATTGCTTCCCTGTAGAATCTTCAACAATTGTCCCCTGACCTTTGACAATTTGTGCACGACGCTTGCCGTAGTTCTCGAATAAAACACTCATGTTATCATCTCCACTATCATTTAAAATAGTTTCTTTCAACAACTATACTTCTCAAGCTATCCTATTAGAACACTAGAAAGAATGAAGTTCACTTGAGGCTACAATCGTCGTCCCAATTAATGTTGCACCCACGATTTGTACGGAAGGGATTCCTGCCCGTAAACAGTCGATGGCTCCTTGTACTTTCGGAATCATCCCACCGTATATATGACCCTGTTCTGTCCATTGGTCAATGAGTGAAGGTGTAGCTATTGTTTGGTATTCATCCTGAATACGTATACCACTCACATCCGTCACGAGTAATAAGCTATCTGCTCCGACCGCTAACGCAATTTCACTTGCCACCGTGTCGCCATTAATATTAAGAGCCTGACCTGCTTCGGTAGCACCTACGCAGGCAATAACAGGTACAATTCCTACATCCATTAAAGCTTCTAATAAGGATGTATTGATGTTTGTTATCGCTCCGACAAAGCCATACATATCTTGATCCAAAAAGTCCGCAACCATCAGCTGACCATCAAAGCCATTTAATCCGATGGCTGCTATACCGGCGGTTGTTAATTCATGAACTAACGCAGGGTTCACTTGGCCTATTAAGGTCGACTGGACAACCTTAATAGCTGCCTCATTTGTGACGCGTATTCCATTTAACGTATGAGATTGTATGCCTTGAGCAGCTAGTTCACGATTAATGGCTGGCCCACCCCCATGGGTAATAATCAGCTCTACTCCACTCTCTTGTAATCTTTTAAAATTATTAAAGAAAGCCTCATTTAAACCTTCCAGTGTACTGCCCCCAAGTTTAATGACCATACGTTTACGAGCGGTATGATGCATTGATTTGGACATAGTCATACGTTAAGTCACATCCCCAAGCATGCCCCTGACCATCACCCACACCAAGAGACACATAGATTTTTACTTCATGCATTTTTAATATTTGTATTAACTCATCCTCAGAAAAAGGAATCGGCTCACCGTTTTCTACCATCGTAGCCCCACCAATTTGGATGGTAATTTTATCTGGATCAACTGTTGCGCCACTATATCCTACCGCTGCAATAATACGCCCCCAGTTAGCATCACAGCCGAAAACAGCAGTCTTTACAAGTGGTGAACCAACGACTGTTTTTGCAATTTTACGTGCTTCCTCGTCTGAAAATGCACCAACAACTTCCACTTCAATGAGCTTCGTTGCCCCTTCACCGTCTTTGGCAATCATTTTTGCTAAATCTTCCGCTACTGTTTGCAATGTGTAATAGAAGTTTTGCCAATCTGGATGCTCAGGTGTTAAAGAATCATTTCCTGCTAAGCCATTAGCCAATATCACCACCGTGTCATTTGTGGATGTATCCCCATCAACTGTAATCGCGTTAAATGTTAAATTAGTAATAGTCGATAAAGCTGCCTGCAACACATCAGATTCAATGTTGGCATCTGTTGTAATAAAGCCTAGCATTGTTGCCATATTTGGTTCGATCATACCTGAACCTTTTGCAACACCAGCGATAATAACTTCCTTGCCATCCACAGTTGTACTATAGCTCGTGTTTTTCATGACAGTATCTGTCGTTAAAATAGCCTGTGCAAAGTCAATAGCACTTTCTAAACTGTCCTTTGGCTCTAACAGTTGAATACCGTTCGCTACTGGCTCTAATTTCATCATTTCCCCAATAACGCCTGTTGAGCAAACTCCTACTAAATTTGAAGCAATCCCTAATTTTTCAGCAGCTAGCTCTTGCATCGTTTGGGCATCTTTTACACCTTGCTTACCTGTACAAGCATTGGCATTGCCAGAATTTACGATCATCGCTTGCATTTTCTTAGTTGTATAAACAACTTCCTTCGTGACTTTTAATGGTGCTGCTTGCACAGCGTTTGTTGTAAAAACACCTGCTACACTTGCTGGTACTTCACTTACTAAAAGGGCTAAATCCTTTTTCTTATGCTTTAAACCACAATGTAATCCTGCTGCTTTAAAGCCTTTTGGTGAAACGATATTTTTACTTGATAATTTTTTCATTACATTCGTTGAAGTGATTACTGTCATTCAAAATTCCTCCTTAGTTTAATAAATAAGAGAAGCATACAGTTTCCTGCATGCTGTTAAATAAAGAACGGCACGACATCTAGTCCTGTCGTTTGTGGCAAATCAAATTGCACATTCATATTTTGGATAGCTTGCCCTGCTGCCCCTTTGACGAGATTATCAATCACACTGACAATTGTGGCCCGATTTGTACGGGAATCTACTTTCACTAAAATATCGCAATAATTTGATCCTTTGACACGATTTGTCCCTAAACTTGATGCATCGGTCACAATCCGAACAAATGGATGATTTTCATAGGTTGCCTGTAAACAAGTGATCAATTGCGATTCTGTAATACCTGGCATTACAGGGGCATAAGATGTCGCCAAAATTCCCCGTGTCATGGGAACCAAATGCGTATTAAAAGTAATCGTTGTCTCTACTTGAGCAAACATGGAAAGTGCCTGTTCAATTTCTGGTATATGCTGATGTGTATTTACTTTATAGATTGAGAAATTCTCATTTGTCTCACTAAAATGGGTAGTTTGTGAAGGCTTATTGCCAGCTCCTGAAATGCCACTCTTTGCATCAATCACTAGAAAGCTAGGATCAATTAAGCGTTCTTTTACAAGTGGTAGTAAGGATAATAAGACCGCTGTCGGGTAACAACCTGGATTAGCAATGAGTGGTGCTTGACGTATAAGCTCTGCATTCCACTCTGTTAAACCATATACACTCTGTTGAACACTATGGAACGGTGCCGCTTTTTTGCCATACCAGGTTTCATAGCTTGCGAGATCTTTTAATCGAAAATCACCAGATAAATCGATTATTTTTGGTCCTTTCCCAACCAAAGGCGGTAAAAGCTCACTTGTTACCCCGGATGGTGTACTCGTAAAAACAACATCAAATTTTTCTAAAGTGTCATACGCTATCTTTTGTAACGGTGTATCAGCTATCCTAACAAGATGACCAAATTTCGAAGAAAAAAGAACACCCTCTTCTGAAGAAGTAAATAAATCAATCTGATCTACAGCTGGATGATTATGTAAAAACCGAATAAGCTCTAGTCCACCATATCCAGTTGCTCCAACAATACCTACTTTCACTGCACTCACCTCTGAAATAAGTTAAAAATAGTATACGTCTGCATATTTATTAAGTCAACTGAATTTTTATTTAATTACCTGTTTTTTTAAATAGACATTATTTCACCTTCACACCACTTGTAAATTCAGAAAAAAGAAGGCAAGAATCCCTTCGCTCATCGAATGAATCCCTGCCTTCTTTTTATGCACATGTTGTATAAATATCAATTGTTGTCTTAGTAGAGATGATTAATCTTCCATCGTTGATAAATCACCAGTCGGTAAATTTAATTCCCAAGCTTTCAATACGCGACGCATAATTTTACCACTACGTGTTTTTGGCAATTTATCTTTAAATTCAATTTCACGTGGTGCTGCATGTGCAGATAAACCTTTCTTAACAAAATCACGTATATCGTCAATTAATGCATCAGAAGGTTCAACACCTTCTCGTAAGGATACAAAGGCTTTAATGATTTCCCCTCGCACCGGATCTGGTTTCCCTATAACTCCTGCTTCAATTACATCTGGATGCTCAAGCAGTTTACTTTCCACTTCAAATGGCCCAACGCGCTCACCAGCCGTCATAATGACATCATCCACACGTCCTTGGAACCAGAAGTAACCTTCATCATCCATATAGGCTGAATCTCCAGATACATACCATTCTCCTTTTAGGAAATAAGATTCATAGCGCTCTGGATTGCCCCAAATTTGGCGCATCATGGCAGGCCAACCACGATGAATAGCAAGATTCCCCATTGTAAAAGGTGGCACCTCATTACCTGCATCATCTACAATTGTCGCATGAATACCAGGAAGTGGTTTCCCCATTGAACCTGGCTTAATATCCATCGAAGGATAATTACAAATCATATGGGCTCCTGTCTCTGTCATCCACCATGTATCATGTATACGATGTCCTAGTTCCTCTACTCCCCAGCGAATAACTTCTGGATTCAAAGGCTCACCAACAGATAGTACATGACGTAAAGACGTTAGATCATAGCTTTCAAGCAAACCACTTCCTGCACCCATCAGCATACGGAACGCAGTTGGTGCACTGTACCAAACTGTCACACTATAATCTTCAATAGCTTGATACCATGCTTGTGGTGAGAATCTTCCCCCAACAATTAGCATTGTTACACCGTTTAACCACGGGCCAAAGATGCCATAAGCTGTTCCTGTAACCCACCCAGGATCGGCTGTACACCAATAAATATCATCTTCGCGTAAATCAAGTACCCATTGTGTCGATTGATATTGCTGAACCATAGCATTATGGACATGCAATACCCCCTTTGGAGCACCAGTTGAACCTGAAGTATAGTGAAGAATCATACCATCTTCTCTGTCTACCCACTCTATTTCAAAATGAGCTGAAGCTTCTTTTAAATGTTTAGTAAAGTCTAGGATTTGAGCTGTTTCCTCAACATCCTCCCCTACTAAAAAGATATGCTCCAATTTAGGCAATTTAGCTAAAGGTACACGTTCAAGTAACGCTGGTGTCGTGACTAATACTTTTGCCTCACTATCAGCAAGTCGATCATACACAGCACCTTCCATAAAAGCTTCAAACAACGGTCCAACAATAACACCCATTTTCAACGCACCTAATAATGAAAAGTAAAGCTCAGGTGAACGTGGCATAAAAATAAATAAACGGTCACCCTTTTGCAAATTAGTAGCCGTTTTAAAAACGTTCGCTGCTTTGTTTGTTAACCTTTTCATTTCATTAAATGAGTATGCCTCTTTCCGTTTACCATCATTAAAATAAAGTGCCACCTTATTTTTACGATGTGTTTCTGTATGACGATCGATAGCCTCATACGCCATATTCACTAAACCTGTTTCGAACCAGCTAAATGCCTTTTCCGTATCTGCCCAATTATGAGACTCTGCCACTTCTTCATAATTCATTAAATGGTGTTGACCAGGTAAAGCCATTAACTTCTCCTTCATTTTCATCCCCATGAAAATACCCCTTTCTTCGCTTTTGTTTTTGACTAAATTTCAACAATCCCCCCTGTTGAAATTCAGAAAATATTTCAAAAGCAAAATTGATATGTAGCTATTGTTATATAACAGTTATCCATAGTAATAATGTTCAAATTCCCAACAGCACTACTTTTATCTGTTGAATAACAGAAGCAATATAATCTTATTTTACACGAATTCAGATAGATTGTCTCAATATTTTTATTTTTCCAAAAATACAGGTATATTTTGCAAAAATAAGCGTTTTTACGCAAGAAATCAGCTATAATGGAATTATTAAACTCAGGTGGTGTAATTATGGAACATAAAAAAACTTTTTTTTCTGTCACAAAGGAAACAAAGCATGGTACTGTGTATGTGGAAGGACCTGTGCCTCCAGAAAAATTAGCTACATATTCATTCCATGAAGGCCTGGTTGCCTTCAGACCTCCAAAACAACAGCAGCAGGCCATTATAGAAATTGCAGGACTTCCTGAAGGCCGAATTATTATTATTCGAAACGAAGATATTATCGTAGGCTATGTTACCTATCTTTATCCTGATCCACTTGAACGATGGGCAGAAGATCGTATCGATGACATGATTGAATTAGGCGCCATTGAAGTCATTCCAGACTACCGTGGAACTGGTGCTGGTAAGGCACTACTAGCCGTTTCATTTATGGGAGATGAAATGGAAGATTATCTTGTGATTACTACCGAGTACTATTGGCATTGGGATTTAAAAGGAACTGGTTTAAATGTTTGGGATTACCGCAAAATGATGGAGAAAATGATGAGCTCCGCTGGTTTCGAATATTTTGCCACGGATGATCCCGAAATTACATCACATCCAGCCAATTGCCTTATGGCGCGCGAAGGAAAACGTGTGCCTCCTGAGACAATGGAAAGATTTGATAGGCTTCGTTTTAGAAATCGTTTCATGTATTAAAACCAATACAAAGGGGATGCATATATGATTGTAGAAGAAATTATGAATGATGAGCCTTACACATTAGCTCCTACCAATACAGTGCATGAGGCTCTGAAGTTAATGCGTGAAAAAAAGGTTCGTCATTTACCAGTTGTAGATGACGAACGCCACGTTTTAGGTGTAATTACTGAACGAGATATTAAAGAGGTCTTGCCTTCATCTTTACAGGATGAACCAAACTCTCCTGTTTTTAATGCAAAAGTAGAGGAAATTATGGTGAAAGACCCTCTTATAGGTCATCCACTAGATTTTGTTGAAGAGGTAGCACTTACGTTTTATGAGTCAAAAGTAGGCTGTTTACCTATTGTCTCTGGCGGAAAATTGGTAGGCATTGTTACGACAACAGATTTACTCTATACCTATATAGAGCTGACTGGTGCTACAGAGCCTGGGTCCAAAATCGAAATTCGAGTATCAGATACACCGGGAGTTTTATTTGAAATCACGAAAATATTTCACCAACATCATGCCAATGTCCAAAGCGTCTTAGTTTATCCTGACTCTGAAAATACACAAAACAAAATTTTAAGTGTCCGAGTAAAAACACTAAATCCTTTAGCAATGATTGAAGATCTACGTAAAGAGGGCTTCGATGTCCTATGGCCTAATTTACCAGGTGTTTCGCTATAATGAAAAAGGCCGTATTCGTATACTCGCCGGAACAACTCGGATATAAATTTTCAGATACACACCCTTTCAATCATAAACGCTTAACGCTAACTATGGATTTACTAAAAAATATTAATGCTCTCGATGATGTAGATATTGTGCCAGCACGTGTTGCAACGGAAGAAGAATTGTTGCTTGCACATGATCCAAAATATATAGACATCGTGAAAAAAGCAGGACATGGTGAATTATCAGAAGCTCAATGTGAAAGTTATGGTATTGGCACTGAAGATACCCCCATTTTTGAAAATATGCATGAAGCAAGTGCACAGCTAGTTGGTGGAACTTTAACGGCTGTTGATTATGTAATGGAAGGGAAAGCCGAACACGCCCTTAACCTTGGCGGTGGACTCCATCATGGTTTCCGTGGTCGTGCGTCCGGTTTTTGTATTTACAACGATAGCACGGTTGCTATTCGTTACTTGCAGGAAAAGTACAATGCTCGTGTACTTTATGTAGATACAGATGCTCATCATGGAGACGGTGTCCAATGGAGCTTTTATGAGGATCCTAATGTTTGTACACTGTCCATTCATGAAACAGGTCGTTATCTATTCCCTGGAACAGGAAATATTACCGAGCGTGGTAATGGCCAAGGCTATGGAACCTCGTTTAATTTTCCAATGGATGCTTTTACAGAGGATGAAAGCTTTCTAGAAATCTATGAACAGTCCATGCGAGAGATTTTTGAATTTTTCAAGCCAGATGTAGTATTAACGCAAAATGGTGCAGATGCCCATTACTTTGATCCATTAACACATTTACATGGAACCATGAATATTTATCGCGAAATTCCTAAGCTAGCTCATCAATTAGCACATGAGTATTGTGATGGTAGATGGATTGCTGTTGGTGGCGGTGGCTATGATATTTGGCGAGTGGTGCCTCGTGCCTGGTCCATGTTATGGTTGGAAATGACTGAACAAGCGTTACCAACAGGACCACTCCCTCAAGCATGGCTTGATCGCTGGCAACCAGAAGCACCTGTTCCTTTTATTCCAACATGGGAGGACCCAATTCCTTTATATGAGCACATTCCTCGTAAAGCGGAAATAGAGGAAAAGAATGCTCAAATGTTAGCAAAGTCGCTACATATTATTCGGAATGAAAAACGAGATTAACCTCTTTGCCTCACGATATTCGTGGGGTTTTTTCTTTGAATCGGAGAGCTATCCACTGCTTTTGGTGGTATATTCATCCATTCTTGCGTTCTATCCAGCACTTTTGAACTGCTACCCTCTATTTCTGCTGTTCTTTCCATCAATCAATAAAAAAACACGCAAATCCTTCAGAAGCGATTTACGTGTTAGGAATCATTATTTACTTTTGACAGATTGTCGATGCTCAATACGGTGTGGTAAAATTACCGCCTCATCCTCGACTGCTTCCTTGCTCATTAACTTTGTCAGCAGGCGCATAGCAACAGCACCAATATCGTAAAGCGGTAGTGCGACACTTGTTAGCTGTGGGCGAACCATTCGCGCTAGCTTTGAGTTCTCAAAGCTGATAACTTCAATATCCTCTGGAACATTTTTGCCAGCGTCTTGTGCGCCATGAATTAAACCGATGGCCAACTCGTCACTACCTGCAAAATAAGCTGTTGGTGGCTGTTCAAGTGCAGATAAAATCTCCCAAGCCTCTAAGCCCATATCATAACTGGACTCTTCTGCGGCAATTAATGCTTCATCTATTGGTAAACCAGCATCCTGCAATGCTTTCTTATAGGCTGCTAGCTTGAATTTTCCGTTAATTGTATACGAAAGTGGGCCAGTAACGAAACCAATCCGTGTATGTCCATTTTGAATAAGTAAAGAAATTGCTTCATAAGCTGCCTGGAAATAATCGATATTCACAGTTGCAATTGTTTGGGATTCATCCACAGAGCCTGCAAGCACAATCGGTACTGGCGAATGATCCATCGTTTGCTGCATTTTTTCTGTGACCTCATCACTCATCATGACAATACCATCAACCTGTTTTCCAAGCATTGTATCCAGTAGCTGTAACTCTTTATCTTCATGTTGATCTGAGTTGGCTAAAATAATATTATAACGATACATTGTGGCAATATCCTCTACACCACGAGCCAGCTCCGCATAAACATTGTTTGCAATATCTGGGATAATCACGCCAACTGTTGTTGTTTTCTTACTTGCTAAACCTCGCGCTACTGCGTTTGGACGGTATTCTAATCGTTCAATTACTTCTAGTACTTTTTTTCGTGTTGCTGGTTTTACGTTTTGATTACCATTGACTACACGAGAGACCGTTGCCATGGAAACATTTGCTTCTCTTGCAACATCATAAATTGTAACAGTCATCGTACGTGCCTCCCTTTTTTCCTATTATAGCCTTATCATACGATAATTTTCATATTATTTTCAAGAAGAACTACGTAAAAACCAAGTACTAATAGTCCTATTCTAGACATTATTTTGTCACGATATAACAAACACCGCCTGCCGAAATAAGCAAGCGGTGTTCGCTGTTAACAATTACGCATGAATTTCATGATTTTTCATGAATTTTTGTAGTGTTTCATAGAATGCGTCAAATGTTGGGATATCCATTTGTTGTTGTGAGTCAGACAATGCAACAGATGGATCTGGATGTACTTCTGCCATGACGCCATCAGCACCGATTGCAATAGCTGCTTTCGCACATGGTAATAATAAATCACGACGCCCTGTTGAATGTGTAACATCTACGAATACTGGTAAATGCGTTTCTTGTTTTAAAACTGGTACGGCTGAAATATCTAATGTATTACGAGTTGCTTTTTCATAAGTACGAATACCACGTTCGCAAAGGATAATGTTTTCATTTCCTTTAGACATAATGTACTCTGCCGCATGAATAAACTCATCAATTGTTGCAGCTAAACCTCGTTTTAATAGGACAGGTTTATTTGTTGCACCTGCTGCTTTTAATAATTCAAAGTTTTGCATATTACGTGCACCGATTTGGATAACATCAATATAATCTAATGCTTCCTCTAAATGACCTGGTGTCACGATTTCAGTAATAACACCTAAACCATATTCCTCTGACACACGTTTTAAAATTTTCAGACCTTCTAACCCAAGACCTTGGAAGTCATATGGAGAAGTACGTGGTTTATAAGCACCACCACGAATTAACTTTTCACCTTTTGCTTTAATAGAAGCGGCAACAGCTGCTACCTGCTCATACGACTCAACCGCACAAGGACCGAATACGAAAGATGGTTTTCCTTGTCCAATTAATTCACCATTGATATTAATAATTGTATCTTCTGATTTCTTCTTACGAGATACAAGCAACTCTTTCTTCTTATCAGCTTCAAGTTGTTTTAAAGCTGTTTTAAAGATTTGCTTAAATATATAATCAACCGTCATTTGGTTTAATGGACCTTGATTGTGTTCTTTAATAAGATCAAGCATGTGTCTTTCACGCAGTGGATCATAGCGATTCACACCTTGTTTTTCTTTAATTTTACCGATTTCATCAACTACAGCTGCACGTTCGTTAATTAGACGAAGAATTTCTAAGTTTAAACCGTCTATTTGACTACGTAAGCTTTCTAAATCTTTTTGGCTCATGCTTTCTTGCTCCTCTCCTCATGACAGACACTTTCAGAACTCTGAAATGTATGTTACATTTTTAGATAATAGCATTATTATAATCAATGTTGTTCAGAATGTCACGCATTTTTAATTTAGCGCTTCAACTCGCTAAATTATTTTCAAGTATGACGCGAAAGGAAGCGATTACATTGAGTTCTAAACTATTCGCACTTGATATTGGCACACGCTCAGTGGTCGGGATTATTCTACAAGAAGAAAATGACCATTTTCATGTGGAAGATATTCTAGTAAAAGAGCATAAAGAACGTGCCATGGTAGATGGACAAATACATAATGTCATGTATGTGGCAGATTTAATTAATGAAATAAAACGTGAACTTGAAGAGAAACACGGGCCTCTCACAAAGGTAAGTGTTGCTGCAGCAGGTCGATCTTTGAAAACGGAACAGGCTAGTGTGACCATCAATATACGTAATCGACCAATTTTTACTGAAGAAGATATTAGTCGCTTGGAACTTCAGGCTGTGCAACAAGCACAGCAACAACTCTTGCAACAAAAAGAGGATGCAAAAATTAGCCACTATTATTGTGTAGGCTACTCAGTCCTCTATTATCGCTTGGATGGCGAGGAAATTGGCAGCCTCTTAGATCAACAGGGTGATGAAGCCCAAATCGAAGTGATTGCAACGTTTCTACCTCGGGTAGTGGTGGAATCACTGATTGCCGCTCTTAAACGGGCGGATTTAGAAATGGAAGCATTGACATTAGAGCCGATTGCTGCCATTAATGTGCTAATTCCTCCAACGATGCGTCGCTTAAACGTGGCACTTGTTGATATAGGAGCTGGGACATCGGATATTGCCATTACGGATAAAAGTACAGTTGTGGCTTATGGCATGGTACCAACAGCTGGCGATGAAATAACAGAAGCTTTAAGCGATCACTATTTGCTAGACTTCCCTGTAGCTGAAGAGGCAAAACGTCAACTACAAACAGCAGAGGAGATACTGATTCAAGATATACTAGGCTTTGACCAGTTCTATCCTAAGGAGGAAGTTTTTTTAGCGATTGAGCCTGCAGTGAAACAGTTGGCAAAGTCTATCGGAGAAGAAATTTTACGACTCAATAACCGAGTAGCACCCAAAGCCGTTATGCTCGTTGGTGGAGGTAGCTTAACACCAAATCTAACTACAGAACTTGGCCAAGTTCTGGATTTACCAGCAAATCGTATTGCTGTTCGAGGTATTGATGCTATTCAAAACTTAACAAAGGAAGAACATATCAAAGCCTCACCTGAATTAGTCACGCCAATCGGTATTGCCATTGCTGCTAAAAAAATGCCGATTCAATATATGAGTTTAACGGTCAATAATCAAGTGGTTCGCCTTTTTGAACTAAAAGAAATGACTGTGGCAGATGCTTTTTTAGCTGCCAATATTCGCGCAAAGCAATTATATGGAAAACCAGGTCATGGGCTTTCTATCAGTGTCAACGGACAGGATATTTTTATACCAGGTGGGCATGGCCAGCCAGCAGAAATATTTGTAAACGGGCAACAGGCATCAACAAAAAGCCTGATTAAAACTGGAGATGCCATTCAGCTAATAGAAGGGCTAGATGGGCAACAGGCAACGGCTACAGTAAGAGATCTTATAGATGAAGCCGCAATAAAGACGGTGACTATTCAAAATACCAAATATGTGATTGAGCCGAAAATTACTGTGAATACCTCTTCTGCATCTCTTGAAACGGTTTTAAACGATCGTGATATCGTCGTTTTTGACATAGCCGAAACAATCGAGGATGTCTTTAAAATCACAAATAATTGGCATTTATTAAAGCAATTTGAATCCTATACGATTCAAGTTGATGGACAACCTTTGTATTTACCAGAATTTTCATCACAGCTAATGATTAATGGAAAAGTAGCTAAACTGAGCTATGCTGTACAAAATGGAGATGTGATTAGCTTCCAACAACCATCTTTACCAACCGTACAACATATAGCAGACCAAATGAACCTTTTGCTAGAGGATAAAATCATCATTCATTTTCAACAAGAAGTTTTGGAACTAAGGAAAACAGCAAATGAAGCGATTGTCAATAAAATGGTTGTGTCACCACAGTCCACTGTACCAAATGGGGCGACTTTAGTATTTAAAGAAAAGGATCGCAGTCGTTGGATTTATCAAGATGTTTTCCGTTTCTCTAATTGGCAGCTACCAAGCGCCTTTAAGGGGAATTTTACGATTTTAAGAAATGGTCAGCCAGCAAGCTTTGATACAGAAATATTCGGTGGTGATCAATTAGAAATACTATTAGAAACTTCACCAATCATTTAAAAAAGGGATACGTTACAACTTTATCTTGTAACGTATCCCTTTATATTATGCACTAAGCACGAACTTCTTCATTTGTCTCTTCTTTTTGTTCTGTTTCTTCTGTCGTCTCTTCGGCTTTTGGTTCCTCACTTGGAAGAAAATCCTCTAGCGGTTCTTCCCCTTCAAAGGAAACCGTACCATCATCAAAAACAGTTGGTGCTTTTGCCGTTTTTAGTGTTTTTACTTTCTCCACTAATTGTGTAGATTGCTCTTGAATTTGTTTAGAAAGTTGCACTGTTTTATCTTTTGCAGTTGTCGAGAAGTCTGCACTCTTATCTTTTAACTGAACAGCTTGTACAGCCACATCACTCCTTAAATCTTTTCCTGATTTTGGAGCTAACAGTAGACCTGCAGCAGCACCTACGATTCCTCCAACTAATGCGCCAATCACAAAATCCTTCATGTTTACACGCTCCTCTTCATAAATCGAGTCTTGCGGATGATAAAGCTGAGGCAATGAACTTTCAAGCTGTTGTTCCTTTACTTCGTTAAAATTTGGCTTTTGAGTTGTCATGCAACAATTCCTCCCCATCTAATTATCAAATTTGTCTAGACTGGTTGTCCATCTACTTTCACAGATGCATCTTCAACTTATGTCTAAGACTTTATTTTTATTCAGTCAGCATGGAATACTCACTGAATAATCATCATTTTTTACGACCCCATTTTCTTTTTGGTGTTTCTTCTACTTGCACAGTCTCAAATGCATAGGCATCAGGTGATACCGATTCTTGCTCAATGATTTTGCGTTTTTTCCATTTATCTGCAATACCCATCGCAACATTACTCCATTGTACAACTTGTGCAATTTTTTCTTCGTTCTGTTCTACGCTTTTAGAAACAGAAGAAGTAATCTGCTGAACAGAATTATTTAAACCATTCACGGAGTCACCAATACCTTTAACAGCTTGAACAACTGAATTTAATTGTTCAGATTTATGTTGAATATCCTCTGCTAAGCTATTTGTTTTTGATAATAAAGACGTTGTTTCGCGTGTAATGCCTTCCATCTGGCCTTCAATCCCAGATAATGTCCCAGCTAAGCTGTTTAGAATGGACTTGAGTGAGAATAAAGTCATGCCCACGCTCACACATAAAATTAAAAAACCGATTGCAGCAATAATGGCTGCAATATACAAAATCACTTCCATAAGTTGACCTCCTGCTAGTAAATTGTCTTTACTATTACTTTCCCTAACTTCGACAAAAAAAAACGGAATTCCTGCTTAAATTTGAGAAAAAACAGCTTAACCCCTACGGACTAAGCTGTTTCATTGTTTTTAAGCACGTCTTCAAAAGCATCTTGGAACTTGTGAACATCACCAGCGCCCATAAATAGGAATACCGCGCCATTATGTTTTGTTAATATATCAATTCCTTCAGTGGTAATCACTGCACTGCCTTCAATAAGTGATGCTAAATCATGAATAGAAAGCGCACCTTGCGTTTCTCTCGCAGAGCCAAATATATCACATAAATAGGCTGTATCCGCAAGGCTCAAACTATCCGCAAAATCTTGTAAAAAAGCTTGTGTACGTGTAAATGTATGTGGTTGGAAAATTGCAACTAGCTCACGTTCAGGAAATTTTTGTCGTGCTGATTGAATTGTCGCACGAATTTCAGTTGGATGGTGTGCATAGTCATCTATTAAAACATTATCCCCTATATCGGTCTCAGTAAAACGTCTCTTTACACCTTTATACGTGTGTAAGCGATCCTGAATAATGTCTGGTGAAATGCCTTCATATTCACATAGCGTAATCACCGCCAATGTATTTAAAACAGCATGATCTCCAAATAACGGGATAAAGAAAGTGCTATAAAATTCATTACGTACAAAAACATCAAATTTTGTACCCTCAGTTGTTTTTTCTACATTACGAGCTTCAAAATCATTTTCAGCACCAAATCCATAATACACAACTGGCACTTTTGCTTGAATACGCTGAAGCTGTTCATCATCGCCACATGCTATAATTGCTTTTTTCACTTGTAATGCTAATGATTGAAAGGCAGAATATACGTCCTCTATATTAGCAAAGTAATCTGGATGATCAAAATCGATGTTCGTCATCACAGCATAATCAGGATTATAGGCTAAGAAGTGACGGCGGTATTCACATGCCTCCATGACAAAGAAATCCGAATTTTCATGACCTGCACCAGTACCATCACCAATTAAATAAGATGTTGGTTTATAACCACCTACCACATGTGCCATTAAGCCAGTCGTAGATGTTTTACCATGTGCACCTGTGATAGCAATGGATGTATAGTTGCCAATATATTCACCTAAAAATTTATGGTAACGAATGACTTCTACACCGATTTCTCGAGCACGTACTAATTCAGGATGATCGTCGGAAAACGCATTTCCTGCAATCACTGTCATACCTTCTTTAATATTATCTGCATTAAATGTAAAAATTGGAATATTACGTTCACGTAACGGTTGCTCCGTGAAGAAATATTTATCGACATCTGAGCCTTGTACTTGTTCACCAGCATCAAATAAGATTTGCGCTAGCGAACTCATGCCAGAACCTTTAATGCCTGTGAAATGAAAAACTGTCATTAATTAAACCCCCCGGGAATTTCAATATCCCATCTATCATCTATTAGGTGTATCGTATTATTTTACGAATGGTTAGGTATTAATACCTTCACAAGTGTTAAAAAATACGTACTATTCAACACATCTTGTCTATTATAGCACTTTTTATGCATAAGGATAGATGTGTAACTTTTCTAAAAAAACTAAATTCGACGTAAATTAGATAATCTAGACGAAAACAATGCAATTCTTATTCAAACATAGTAATTAAATCTTCTTCTGTAATGTAACTTTCACGCGGCTTACTTCCTCTCGCTTCCGAAACAAAACCATGTGATTCTAACATATCAATTAAACGAGCAGCACGATTATAGCCAATATGATACTTTCGTTGAATCAATGAAGTAGAAGCGCCCCCTTGCTCATAGACAAATCGGCAAACATCTTCAAACAAATCGTCCTGTTCTGCGGACACCTCTGTTTTCTTCAATAATTCCTCTTGATCGAAAATATAATCAGGCTCTCCTTGTTCACGAACATGCTCAATAATCGCTTCAATTTCATCGTCTGTAACAAATGTTCCCTGTAGGCGCACTGGCGCTGACATACCATTACCTAAATATAACATATCCCCTCGACCAAGTAACCTTTCTGCTCCCTGCCCATCTAAAATGGTACGGGAATCAATTTGAGAGGAAACAGCAAAGGCAATACGTGTAGGGATATTTGATTTGATTAACCCTGTAATAACATCCACAGAAGGTCTTTGCGTTGCAACAATTAAATGAATACCACATGCACGCGCCTTTTGGGCAATACGGCAAATAGCTTCCTCTACATCTGCTGGAGACATCATCATTAAATCAGCTAACTCATCAATGACAATTAAAATATAAGGCAACTTCAGACTATGTTCATTATTTTTATCCGCTATTGCGTTATAACGTGTAATATCACGTGCACCTGCATGTGCAAATAGTTGATAGCGACGCTCCATTTCCTCTACAGCCCATTTCAGTGCAGCCGTTGCAGCCTTTACATCGGTAATGACTGGACTAACTAAATGTGGAATATGGTTAAATGGCGCCAGCTCCACCATTTTAGGGTCGATCAGCATGAGTTTTAACTCGTGAGGTGCAGCTTTATATAATAAACTAACCAAAATAGAATTAATACAAACCGATTTACCCGAACCCGTTGCACCAGCAATTAAGCCATGAGGCATTTTTCGTAAATCTAACGTAACAGGCTTTCCAGTTAAATCAAGACCTAAAGCTGCCTCTAATGGCGAATCCGACTCAACGAAAGAGGCACTATTTGTTACCTCAGATAATCGAACAGCTCGAGATACTCGATTTGGAATCTCAATACCTATTGAGCTTTTCCCAGGAATTGGTGCCTGAATACGAATATCTTTTGCTGCTAAGGCAAGTTTTAAATCATCTGCTAAGTTTCGAATTTTACTAACCTTCGTACCATGACTCACCGTTATTTCAAATTGAGTAACAGCTGGGCCTTGCATAATCGATTCAATTTGCGCAGAAACTTGGAAATAAGATAATGCTTCGACTAATGTATCGCCCTGTTGCTCCATCCAATCCGTATCCTGTGTTTTTTCCTCTGGTGGCTCTAGGTATTCATCCGTTGGCTTTTGATAGACATGAACTGGCTTCGCAGGTATTACAGCTTCCATTTCTACTACTTGATCCTCAACCGATTCTACTGGAACAGCCTCTACAATTTCTGAAACTACTTCTATGTCGGGAGCTGGTACTGGTTCAAGATCTGGCTCTAGCTCAAGTTCTGGCTCTACCTCAAGTTCCGTATCTAGCTTAAGTTCTGGCTCTTGTTCCAGTTCCGAATCTAGTTCTGGTTCTGGTTCTGGTTCTGGCTCTAGCTCAGGTTCAGGCTCTAGCTCAATCGTTGCTGAAATTTCATCAGCGGTTGCTTTTTCGATTGCTATTCTTTCTTTCTTGGAGATACCTGACATTGATGTAACAGGGGCCATTGTAATCACAGCTACAGGCTCTTCAGCACTGTATTTTGAAGTGACCCTTTCTACATCATCTTTAATATCAAGTTGGACTGGAAAATCTGCTTGTGATTGAACATTCTCTGTCATAAGCAAATCAATGTCCTCTTCTGGCTTTGTTACGCAAGTTTCATTTGTTGTAATGCTGTCTAAGGAAGATGATTCTTCTGTCGTCACATCCACTAGCCTATTTTTCACTGCTTCAGGCTTGCTTTCTACACGGATAGGCTGCTGGGCCACCTTTAATTGCTGTTGAATTCTCCATCTTTCTTTATCTGTTTTTAACATGAGTACATTAAATGGAATTCGACTTTTTTCTTCCCTCGATGCAGTATCAGGAGATTGGTCATCCATTGACGGTTGAACGACTGTAACTTCTCCAATATGGATCGTAGAATTTTCGATTTGTACTTGTTCCACAATCATTTCCTTGACATGGATTTCAGATGAATCTGCAGAAAGTTGTTGAACAGTTTGATCTTGCACAACAGCTTCTTTCACTTGATCTTCAAAATCCATTGCAAAAGAAGACGTTTGAGGTACAGTTGCATTTGATGACAAATTATCCATTTCATCTTTATGCTCAACCAACACTTCGTCCTCAAAAATAATGGGTTCATTTACTGTCGATAGCTCTTTCGGTTGAATGATTTCATGATGCTCTGTAACAACCGTTTGGATTGTGCTAGCCGGCTCTTTTTCTTCTAGTATATTTTCATTTACCTCATTTGTTGTCGCTTCTTTTAAAGGCTTTGCAGCAGTTATCTTTTCAACTGCCTGTACATCAGTTTCTTGCTTCTCATGTTCTTCTTTTCTTTTATCTAATAATTCTTTGATTGGACTTGGTTTTGCAAAACCATAGACGGGTGAAGGCACATCTGTTGGCACAAAACGCTTACGATTCTCAGGTAAAATATTTTCAACTTTTTGTTCTTTCCGCTGACTCTTTTCTTTTGGTGCAGGTGTAGGGTTTATATTAGCAGTCTCATTTTGTGCATCTCGAAACACTAAGCTTGCTCTTGAACGATATTCCTGTTCTAAAGGCTGACTTTTCATCATTGTTTTTCTACCTGTTCGTTTAGAGCGGTTTGCTAATAAATCCCGAATCCCTGAAACCTCTACATCATAAACACTAGAGTCGACAATATGATGATTTAAATGCTTTGGTAACGATAAATCTCCAATTTGTCCATAATCATCCTCATCCATTTGGTCAAACATTTCTTTTGATGGCGTGTATGATGTCCCACCTTCATCATCGTCAATCAAAGGGAAACGGAAAGTCTTTTGCTTAGCCATTGGTGGTTCTTTATGTGTATGTAATTGCTCTGACTGTACTTCTCCATAGTCCTCATAATATTCTTCATACTCATAATCTTCGTCTTCTTTATTAATAAATTTACTAATTTGTTTTTTAAACCAGTTCACTTCGTTTCACTCATTTCTCTTACACTTCATTTATAGCATTGTCTAGTTTTCTATTATTCCATAGCTCAATGTCTACATGAAAAAGCATACCATAAAAACGGTCTTGAAACTTGCATTTAGAGGCTCATTCTAAACAAAAAAATCGTTATGCTACTAGCATATTAGTAACATAACGATTTAGGGCATTTCACCTTGATACAAGGAATAATATCATGATAAAACATTTAAATTTTAATAATTTCTTTTTTAAATAGAGGAATTTTTATTTAGTTGGTGCTTCAAAAGCACTACCAACAATAGCATCCTCTGGTAATACTAAAATTCCTTTTTCAGATGGTGCGTTAGGAATCGCTAATTCACGTGCTGAACAAAGCATGCCGTAAGAATCAACACCACGTAAATTTCCTTCTTTAATAAGCATTCCTGAAGGCATTACGGCACCAATTTTCGCAACAACTACCTTCTGACCTGCTTCTACATTCGGAGCACCACAAACAATTTGTAATGTCTCATCTCCTATATTCACTGAACAGATACTCAATTTATCAGCATTAGGATGCTTGTCCTTTGTCTCTACATAACCAACAACAAACTTTGGAGAAAAATCAACATCAAGATTGATACTAGCTCCATTTTTTTCGATTGCTGCTGTTAGCTGCGCTACTAATTCTGGTGTCACTTCCACTAAGCCTTTTGCTTCTGTTTGGATGTAACTGCTTGCATTAAATAAATTAAAGGCTTTAATTTCTCCTGTTTGAGCTTCCTTTAAAATAGCAATATCTCCAGCGCGTTCTACTACTGTTTTCACAATAGCCTCCGTTGCTAGTTGAACTAGTAAGACATCTCCTACATGCTCTTTGTTGTAAAATACGTTCATTGTTATTCTTGCTCCTTTTTCACTCTGTTTTTGGCTAAGATAAAGATCGGTTCTAGTTCCCCATCTTCATAAATAAAAGATAATGACGTAATCGGTACCGTACCGACAGCAAAGAAATGCATCGTCATCTGTGCTAATACATCATACCCTGTTTCATTGCGAATATCACCTATAATTAATACATCTTGATGTGGCACAGATAATGTCATATCACCTTCCACTAGTGCATGCATTTCTTTCAAAAAGCTATCATTTAAAATACGGCTAGCATCATAGCCATCATTCACATTGACAAAATAAAAAATATTACCTGCTACCTCATCTTTTTTATAAGCGGTTGGTAATTGCTTCACCGAAAAGCGTGCCATTTCTCTAATTTGCTCGACAGTTAATTGTAATGTTTCTAGCATGGATTCATCAATAAAGCGATAGGTTTTACCTAAATCGAGTGCATAAAATATACGTGTTTCAGCTGTATGCTCAGTTGTTATAAAGGCATGTCCTTCTTTCGATGCTTGGGGATAAGAAGTGGCACGAATAACTGGATAAATATGTGTAGTCGTTTGGAAACCCTGTTCTTTTTCTCGCTCCATCGCATTAAAGGTTTGCTCAATCGTGTATACGACTTCTTTAATCGCCGCCTCTTGCTTCTCATTATATTTTGCTAAGATTCCAGGCAAGGAAAGCTCCATCCCTTTTTCAATCGTCTTATGATTCAAACGTAATTTATCATGCTTTTTATCAAAATGAAATTCATATTTCTCTTCAGTTAATTGCTTTTTTAATAGCTCGACTAGTTGTTCGGACTTCATTTGTTTCATCTTTTTCACATCCTAACTTCAAAATGAAACGGCTCACATGTTTGTGAACCGTTCTGTTCAATCCTTCTATTTACTTCATCTTAACCGAATGAACGATTTTCGTCATCTCACGCAAATTATTTTCAATTTGTTTAGCCTTTGAAATGGTTGTCATCTTCACACCACCACTACTAACAATGAGCTCCATTTCATTTTCTTCGTCTGTTTTTAGAACCGCAGTGAAGCCAAAACGACCGTCCTTATCATAAGTTGACTCTTCGATAATTTTGTCAGCTTCATTTTCTTTTAAAAGACTATAATAAAGCTTACTGTCTTGTGCTTCACGATCATTGATAAAAAGAATATAGCTTTCTTTTCCTTTTGAAATCACAATATTATAAGCATCTGAACTGTCTTCAACTTTAAAGTTTGAAGGTAAGTATAATTTAATATCCCCAATTTCCACTGTATGTTCTTCTGGCTCTTCAGCAAAAACCGTCTCCGTTAATTGGAGGCCATTAGCAATTTGATCATCTATAGATTGATTGCAGCCAGAAAGGACAAGAAGTAAAAGCATTAGGCCAATAGCTCTTAGCCATGAAAACGACATGTCTCTCTTCCTTTCACTACGAACTTTTTTCTATTTTAAAAAAATTATTCATCAGATGCAACCTAACTATCCTGTTATTACTAATTCTATTTAACTATTTTTGTGAAATTGTGAACAAATATTGACCGATTAAAAGTGATACAATATGCTCAAACATCATCTGTCTACTCACTAAACCTTGCGTAAAAATACCTACAGCACCTGCACCTTGACGAATATCTCGGCGTTTTGTATATTGTTCCATAATAGGGCCAAGTTCTCCCCCAGTTCTTATTTCCCGGGCAATTTCTTTTGGTAGTATAATTTGTGCACCAGCAGCTGTAAATATTGTCCCGTCTGACACCGTTAAGGCACCCCAGTTACAAACATACATGTCACCATCGATTTCAGTTACGCCACCTTCTAAACCGAATGATAATTCTGCACCTGTTAAAATCAAAGCATTTTTAGCACGATTCATTGCCCCTAATCGGGTTTCTTCATTACTTATTGGTTGATCTGATACTTCAGAAGCAGCTTTCACATGAGTAAAGATAGAACCCTCAAAGTATTTTCGAGCAATTACTTCAACTGCTTCTGTTTTGGCTTTATTGGTTGTGCCAATTGCTATCTTCATCTAATCCCTACTTTCTTTCCATAGAAAAAGATGCCCCTAAAAGGCATCTTCCTAACTTCTTATACATTAGCGCGAATTGTCTCTAATGTCGAACGATCTGCTTTTTTCACTAATTCAACAATTAACGCTTTGGCAGCCGCATAATCATCAATGTGAATAATAGACGCTGAAGTATGAATATAACGTGAGCATACGCCGATAACTGCACTTGGAACACCATCATTCGCTGTATGCACTCGTCCAGCGTCTGTTCCACCTTGGGAGACAAAATACTGGTAAGGGATATGATTTGATTCGGCAGTATCTAAAATAAATTCCCGTATACCACGATGTGTAACCATTGTACGATCTAAAATACGGAGTAAAGTTCCTTTGCCAAGTTGTCCAAATTGACTTTTTTCTCCTGACATATCGTTGGCAGGAGAAGCATCTAACGCAAAGAATAAATCTGGTTTAATCATGTTTGCTGATACTTGTGCACCGCGCAAGCCAACTTCCTCCATTACATTTGCACCTGAATATAAATGCGAACCTAGTTTTTCGTGTTGTACTTCTTTCATTAATTCAATCGCTAGACCACAGCCATAGCGGTTATCCCAAGCCTTGGCCATAATTTTTTTCGGATTTGCCATTGGTGTGAATGGACAAATTGGTATGATGGATTGTCCAGGACGAACACCCATAGCCATTGCATCTTCTTTATTGTCAGCACCAACATCGATGAGCATATTTTTTATATCCATTGGCTTCGCACGTTCTGCATCTGTTAGTAAATGTGGTGGGATGGATGAAACAACACCAGGAATTGCACCATTTTTCGCATATACTTCTACACGCTGTGCAAGCATAACCTGGTTCCACCAGCCGCCCAATGTTTGAAAACGGATCATCCCATTATCTGTGATAGACGTAACCATAAATGCTACCTCATCCATATGACCAGCAACCAAAACTTTCGGTGCACCCGCAACATCACTGTGCTTCACACCAAAAATACCACCTAAATTATCTTGAACAATTTCATCCGAGTATTTTTCTAACTCAGAACGCATGAACGCACGTACAGCGTGTTCATTACCCGGAGCGCCTGGTAATTCTGTTAATGTTTTAAATAATTGTAATGTTTCCTCATTCATGATGACTCTCTCCCCACGAAGTAGAATATTCTTCCTTGCCTATTGTAACACAATTATTTCCGAATTCGAAATATTGATACATTTCCTAAATCCGCTAAATTGTGAACGTGCATTCACTCCATAGGCTATGCTAAAATAAGGGTATAGAAAAAGGAGGAAAAAAGTATGAAATTACGTGATTTTTTAATTGGTGTCGCAACTGGCTTAGCTGCCGCAGTCATTATTAAAGAAGCTAGTGAAAAAGTTTCTCCGTTCGTACCTGCAGGACAAGTACTTGAAAACATAAAAAGAGAATTTAAAAAGGATTCGCCGATTGATGGTTCTTGGATTTTTATGAAAACTGAAGATTTCTCAAATGGTATTATTACCATCCCAGTATATCGCGGGGGGATCTCGCGTATGCATGAAGGTGAGATGCAGACATTCGAATTTGCTGCCGATGCACGCTCTGGTGTTGTCGTGGAACTAATAGAAGTTTAATCATGTATAGACAATAGAAGCCATCTCATTTATTGGAGATGGCTTCTTATAATGTTTATTTTTGTGAAAGGTGAAAAGGGATTTCCGTTGCAGGCTACTTGCTTTCCTATGGGCAACCCCTGGAAAGGACACTGGCGGAACGGAAATCAACCTCTCGCCTTATGAAAAGGTCTTTTTCCGCTAGTGATACTATCTATTTCAACAACATAAGAAGCCATCTCACGAATTGGAGATGGCTTCTCTATGTTATTCGGATAAACCTTTATTATTAAAGTATTTTTTATACTTACGATAATAATTTAAGTTATTGAGCGTTAACTTCACCCAACGCTTCGCATTCATATCCTCATTATAATAAAGAGAATTTGTGTATTTGCCCTCACTAATTAATTTTTTCGCCTCTAGTTTGAGCTTTTCATTCGATGCATATTTGAATAATACACCTTTCGGAATAATCATCCATAAATGCTTGTCCTGCACATATGTGACTTCTTGCTCGATATTTAACATATGATCATCCGCAACATACTTCATTAAATTATGACCACTTGCCGTTACATAGTAGCTAGATCGACCATTACGTAAATTAATTTCAAATAGCTTATATTGCTTGTCCCGAATATCATATTTCATATCGAAATTCGCAAAGCCTGTATAGCCAATATCCTCTAGGAAGAATCGTACTTGATCCATTAATTCTTTATCATAGGTTGTCACGATGGCTGCGTAACTTCCGATCCCTTCAGGAGAATGTTCTTCTAAAATAGGATTACCTAGACACATCAGCTTCACTTTTCCATCTTTCCCTACATAGGCATTTAACACGCGCATATAGGAATCATCCCCAGGAATAAATTCTTGAATAATCATTGTATCCTGATAAGACGAGCTATAAATTGCTTTTAATATAGCCGTTTTTTCCGCTTCATCATGTGCAACAAAAACTTTTTTCTTCCCTGGAAATTTACATGCCCAATATTCTACAGAGTTTGAAGCCTTTAAAATAATAGGGTAAGCAAATGGTGGTGTAAAGTTTTCATAGTTGTCAGCTGTCACCGTTGTTGTACCTGGATATTTAAAATTATATTGATCACACATTTTATAGAAATTTTCTTTCAATAAAATTTCATCCATCAACGATTCATCGATATAAGGTACGGTAAAGTGCTCTTGTAACGCTGGCTTATTTTTGATGATCAGCTTGGCATAATCGTCCCCACATGCTAACAATAATAGTTTCTTATCAGCATATTTTTTTGCAACTTCTGCAAGAGCAGGTGCAAAAACATCCTGTTCATTTAAACGGTCTATTTCTTGAAATTGTAGGATATGGCTATCTTGTGTTGCTGTTAAATGAGAACGTCCTAAGACAAGTGGTTTAATACCATATGCTTCATAAAACGCACGTGCCATACCATATGCATTCATATCTGATCCTAGTAAAACTGGTAAAAATGGTTGTTCAGTTGGCATGTTTATTTCAACTCTCTTTTGTATTTTAGTTTCGTGTTAAGTGTATCATATTTTCTATCTTGTTCACGAACAAAAACGCGAGGCATTGACATTTTATGTGCCAAATACCTCGCCTTTGCTTGCTCTATTAAAATGTAATAACAGCTTGTCTACTACGCTCTAGTTTATCCACCATCTCTTTGCCTGATTCATCCCATCTAATCATACGGTAATAAGCATCGTGATAGAAAATAAAGCCATAGTTATTCGCTAGCGCTTCTTTCATCAGTCGCTCTTTTGCAAATACACTTGTCATTGGATAATCGTCATAGGCTAATACCCATAGTGGATTTTGGTGAGCATGGGTCGGCATAATATCTGCCATGTGCAATAACACTTCATCATTTTGCGTTAGCTTGATTACGGCATGTCCCTCACTATGACCACCCGTATGAATCATTTCGATTCCAGGTACTACTTCCAACGATCCTTCGTAAGTTTCAACTAAATGCTGTACGGGCTCCCAATTTTCTTTCCAATAGGTATTTTTAGAGCGAATATTTGGGTTACGCATTTCATCCCATTCAATTTTCGTTACAAAAATCTTAGCATTCGGGAAAGTTGGTACAAGTACATCCCCTTCCCATTGCGTTAAACCACCAGCATGATCAAAATGTAAATGCGTCATTAACACTACATCAATATCTGCTGTCGTTAAGCCTAACTCTTGTAAGCTATCTACTAACGAAGATTCTTCTGTTACACCAAAGTTTCGTAACTGCTTTTCATTTAATTTGTTAAAACCAACACCCGTATCAATGAGGTAGTTTTTGCCCTCATATTGAATGAGGATCGGTTCTGTTGGTAATTCAATTTGGTTTTTTTCATTGACTGGATATTTGCGAGACCAAAGTGGCTTTGGTACAACGCCAAACATCGCACCACCATCTAGGCACGTGACACCCCCGTTTAGCCATGATAATGACATATTGTGAAACTGTAACTGATCCATCCATACTCCCCCTACAATTTAGTGATAAATTGCGATTCTAAGCGATAAATCGGCTGCCCCTTCGCAGAAAACTTCTCTTCATATTCTGTCATCACATTATCCTCTGGCATATTTGCATGTAGGTCGAGAGATACATACTTTAATAACATCCCATATTCAGACACACTGATTAAAGAATACTCGAACAGACCACGGTTATCCGTTTTAAAATGGACTTCCCCATTATCCACTAAAATCGACTCATATAATTTCAAAAAATCCCCGTGCGTTAAACGTCTTTTTGCATGTCGTGTTTTTGGCCAAGGATCTGAGAAATTCAGGTATACTCGTGATACATCATTTTTGTCAAAGAATTTATATAAATCTGCGCCATTTACTTTTAGTAAACGTAAATTCGCTGGAGATTTTGCCTCTAGTACTTTTTCTAATGCACAAACAATCACACTATCATAAAGTTCAATTCCAATATAATTGATCGTTGGATTTTGCAAAGCCATACCTGTCACAAATTGCCCTTTTCCAGAGCCTACTTCAATATGGATAGGGTTGTCATTGCCAAAAACGGCCTGCCAATTTCCTTTAAAGTCTTCAGGATTTGGAATAATCACCTCTGGATGATCTGTAATCATTTCCTCTGCCCAAGGCTTATTTCTTAATCTCAATGTTGTTCCTCATTTCTTTCTTGTGAAATTATTGATTTTTTTATAGTATAACGTATTCCCTTATAATTCGCATGAAATTATTGCACAATGATATTTTTTATGAATCCTTGATAATAACCTGCCAAGCATTTTGTTGTATTGTACAGTGGATATTGGTCCCTTGATTGACAATGCCAATATAATTACCATCCGCATGGCAATCAACCTTATTTGCTGCGATAAGTTCAAAATCCTGTCCCTGTAAAAATGTAACTTCCTTAAATTTTGTATGCTTTTCAAAAAACACAGTGACAAATACAACTAATAATTTGATACGTGAAATCCCATGTACAATCGTTATATCCACTTGGCCATCATCTGCTTTTGCGGCAGGTGATATTTTCATGCCTCCCCCAAAATAAGGTTGATTACTCATTGCCACAAACCATGTCTGCTGAAATTGCCATTCCTGTTCTCCTGAGCGTATCGTTATGTCAAAACGTTCAAAGCGAAATAGCCCTCTAATAACAGCGACAGCATACGAAAGTTTTCCAAGTCCAATCTTATTGAGATAAAACTTAAGACGAGAAGTATTAATTGATTTTGTCACATAGGCATCGAAGCCTATGCCAGCATTATTGACAAATATTTCTTTTCGTCTATTCCCAAGCTGAACGATTCCTGCATCCATCCTCACATTGGCCAAGGTAGTCTTTACATAGTCCTCGATTTGCTGAGCATTGGAAAATGAGTGAAAATAGCGTGCAAAGTCATTACCTGAGCCAGCACGAACAACACCAATTATGATGTATTCATTATGTACAACGCCACTAGCCACTTCATGGATGGTGCCATCACCACCAACAACGACAAGTAACTTTTTATCTTGCTGCTGTTGTGCCCATTGTTGCGCGATTTCCTGTCCATGTCCTTCATATTCCGTAAAAGCCACTTGATAGGGAATCGTTAGTTGCTGTTGAAGTTGGAGCCAAACTTTTTTTCCTTTTCCATTTCCTGCTGCCTCATTGACGATAAATAGAATGTTCATACATCAGTCCTCTGTTGGCTGAGGAGCTTGCTGCCAAATATCTCGGTTAAAGGAAGTCGTTTGGACTGTATTTAAAATTGTCTGTGCAGCTCGGATTTGCATGTGCTTCATAGGAGAGGAAACTTTTCTTAAATGCTCTATCCATTCATGGTAATTTCGACGATCAACAAAGCGAACCCCAAATGGTGAACCAGGATAATCAAAATATCCATTGCGAGTTAGCACAACCTTACGGATAGGCATATCAATATCCTCTTGTTTAAATAACTGTGACAGTACCGATTCCATCCGACCTAAATTAATCGTTGGATTCAAGACTTTAGAATCCTTCGTCCCTACTTTTTTAATCCAGAAGCGATCACTGCCACCTACGTAAACAGCTTGATTGTCAGCCTCTAAGACCGTAATACAAATACACTCAGTTGGGGACATTAACACTACATCCAGCTCTATAGGAGCTTTTCTAATTTGTAGTATCGGATAATAAAACAATAGATAATTATCTGGTAATGTTTGCAATAACATACGAAGCAATGAGTCACGCATAAAACGAGGATCTACATATGATTTTTCTCGTAATGTTGAACTGGCCCATTTCATTTGAAAATGAAAAAATTGATCAATAAACATTCGTTTCAGCTCATGGATGGATTGTGGTGCATACACAATTTTAGGTTCAAATGTGAGCGTCGTTTCTTCTTCTGGAATGATATCCTCATCACTGACAAGCTCATTTGATATCTCTACTTCTTCAACATCCTCTGTTATTTCCTTTTGCCGTCCAGCAAACCATTTTTTTATGAAGGAAAATCGTTCTTTTTCCTCGTAAGCCTCCGCTTCTGCCTCATTGTCGACATGTTGCCACTCGCTAATATCTTCTCCCAATTCCCACTGTCGCTTAATGCGCTCCCATTGGTTTTTCTTTAGGCGCACAAACTGTGTTGGGTATCTCGCTAAATCAATTTGATAGCGTGAAATATAATCTTGTAATTTCACCAATTGTGCCATGTAAAGGTCACTCCATTCTTACTCACCATATCTATAGTTCTTTTTTTATCTTGATTGCTTTGGTAGAAAAGAGGCATTGTATTCAATACATCGACAATTATTCTACAAATTTCAATCTGTAAAATTATTCATTACTATCCTTTTTATTTTACATGACGACACCAAACATTACATCCATAAAAAAGAGAACTACCCTTATCGATAGTTCTCTTAAATGGTTCTTTTATTTTGTATTCAAAGAAAGTGGTAATTTCGCCTCAAAAGCTTGTTGCAATTTACGCGTCCATTCACCTGGCACTCCTGCACCAATTTGGTTACCATCCACATCAATAACAGGTGTAACTTCAGAAGATACAGATGATACAATGATTTCATCCATTGTTAATAAATCAGCTTTTGTCATTGGTTCTTCCACGACAGGTAAACTAATCTCCTCTGCACATTTCAAAATCACTTGACGAGTAATACCGTTTAAAATGAAGTTATTTGCTGGATGTGTATAAAGCTTACCGTCTTTAATCCCATAAACGTTTGCTGATGAGCATTCTGTTACGATATCCCCACGATGTAAAATTGCTTCATAGCAGCCCTTTTCAGCAGCCTCTTGTTTTGCTAATACTGCACCAAGTAAGTTTAACGATTTAATATCACAGCGTAACCAACGAATATCCTCTACAAACGTAGCCTTTACCCCTTTTTCAAAGTTCTCATATGCACGTTCACCCGCTTTTACATTACCTGTTAATACAGCTGGTACACTTGCATCTGGGAAAACGTGATTACGTGAATTGGCACCACGTGTGATTTGGAAATAAACATGCCCTGTATCTAGATTATTTTTTTCAATTAGCTCATGTAATAATTTGTGTAAAACGTCTTTCGTATAAGGAATAACAAGACGAATTTTTTCGGCGCTTGCATAGAAACGATCAATATGCTCTTGTGCTGTAAACATATTTCCGTTATAAACTTTGATTACTTCATAAATGCCATCACCAAATTGATAGCCTCTATCTTCTGGTGATACCGCAATGGATCCTTCTTCCACAATTTGATCATTCCATAATGAATATGCCATGTTTTGTTCATCCTTTTCGTCTTTGAGTTATTTTTTTCCTGCAAGTTCAACAATTGCTTCAGCATAAATTGCTGCTGCTTTCACGAGGTTTTCAACGACAACAAACTCATCCGCTCGATGCGCTACATCTGGCTCTCCTGGGAACAGCATGCCAAATGCCACGCCTTTTTTCATCACACGTGCGTACGTTCCACCACCAGTTGATAATAAAGGTGTTTCTGTATCTCCCGTTTGACGTCTATAGATAGCTGCTAATGTCTGAATAAATGGATCATCCTCGCTGACATAATGTGGTTTCGAGTCGTCTTGAATATCAAGAGAAAACCCTTTTTCTACCGTTAAGCGTTGTGCTGCCGTTATTTTTTCATCGAATGGATAGGAAACAGAATAGCGCATACTAATTACTAAACTGCCACCTTTATGAACATCATAGCTGACGATCCCTGGGTTTAATGTCGTTTGTCCTGACATTGCATCCTCAAACTGTAGGTCGAGCTGACTGCCATAATGATCCTGATAAAAAACATCTGCAATAAAGTCAACAAATTGTTTACTTGCTTCAGTCGTCAACTCTTGTTGTAAAAATGCTGCAAGATAAACAGCTGCATTGACACCTTTATCTGGTTCCATTGCATGGGCTGCTTTACCTTTGATAGTTATTATATAGCGAGAGTCCTCCATTAATAAAGAGCCTTCTAGCTGATTTTTGCTTAAAAATGTTTGAAAATTCTGTTCGAATGATACTGATACATGCTGAATCGTTGCTTTTGCAAAATCAGGTACCATATTTGGGCGCTTTCCTGCATTAAATAGTAGTAGTTGTTCTTTCGTTGCATCACCCACTTTATTTTGAGAGAACACAAGCTCTGCAATGCCTTTTTCTGCATTGATGAGCGGGAAATCCGCATCTGGTGCAAAACCAATTGTTGGCATTTCCTCCTGTTTAAAATAGTGGTCGACACAGCGGAATCCTGTTTCTTCGTCCGTACCAATAATCATTCGTACTCTTTTTTCTAATGGAATACCTGCATCTTTCACAAGCTTCATGGCCATCCATGCCGCAATCGTAGGTCCTTTATCGTCAATCGCACCACGTGCAAATAATTTACCATCTGCTACTGTGCCGCTGAATGGAGGGTATGTCCAATCCGCTTCCTCTCCAATTGGAACAACATCAACATGACATAAAATACCTAATAACTCTTCACCTGTACCCATTTCAATATGTCCAGCATAATTATCAACGTTTCTCGTGAGCAAGCCTTCATTCTGACCTTTTGCTAGTAACCATTCCAGTGCTTGAAGTGGACCCTCTCCAAAAGGTACTTCAGTAGTTGTTGTATCCTCATCGAGCACACTATTAATTTGCACAAGCTCCTGTAACTCTTGTATTAATTCATCTTGCCTTTCTTTTGCAGCTTGTAACCAATCCATACCATGTACCTCCTTCAAAGTATTAACATTATTCTACACCTTACAACATATATGACAATCAGCTTTCTGACAACTATTTTCAGTAACTTCTACTGTCACTACCATATATAGCATGTTTTTCACGTATTCCCACAAAATACAGTATAAAATTTATATGTCAATTGTAAATTTCTATTGCATTCACTAGAAAATCAAGTCGTTTTTCTATATAATAAAGTTATCAGAATAATTGTTCTGACTATAAAATTAGAAAAGGGGATGTCTAAGGCAGCTACTTATTAGCCTAAGTGCACTCCGCACATATTGTCGTCCGCTAGTCTTTGCCAAGAGAATTAAGATGAAGGAGTGGTTCATTTAATGAAACCAACTACTGATCGAATGCTTAATCGTATTAAAGACGTGTACATGTTTATTTTAGACAAAGGAACCGTGTCTACACAGGATTTAGTCGAAGAGTTTAGTATCACTCCTCGCACCGTTCAAAGAGATTTGAACGTGTTAGCCTTTAACGATTTGGTGACAAGTCCAAGTCGAGGCAGATGGACAACGACGAAGAAAAAAGTAAAATTGACGTCTTAGTTTTACGTCTTGTACGTAAAGCATTGTGTATGGAAAAAGAATGACCTTTCGTCGGGGTCATTCTTTTTTGTCGTTAGAAGATTATTAGATTTTTTCTCTATTTGGAAGAAGAGGCATATTTACTGCCTTCTTCAGCTCGCTAGCGTTCATCTATTTGTGCAATGTGATCATTTTCTTCTGTATTTCGCTCATCTATCTGCGCAAAGCGATCATACTCTTCTCTCTTCCGCTCATCTATCCGCGCAAAGCGATCATACTCTTCTCTCTTCCGCTCATCTATCTGGGCAAAGCGATCATACTCTTCTGTTCTTCAATCTGTGCCTCACTTCCGTAGCATAGAAACATAAATATTTGCGCCATTATCTTTACCGTTCACACTGAAAAAGGGTGCATTGTTCTCGTTCAAGATTATTTTGACTATTTACAGTTGCTTAACAATCCGTTAAACTCGAAACATTCTAAATGTTGAGAGGAGGATTTGATATGACATTGTCAAAGTTGTTTCATCCATTAGTATGGATCATTTTAGGTGGAACAATATTCACACGTATTGCAAGCTTTATGGCAATGCCCTTTTTAGCTATTTATTTACATAATGAAATTCAAGCCTCTCCATTACAAATTGGATTGACCATTGGTATTGCACCACTCATTTCCACAGTAGGTGGATTTTTTGGTGGCTATCTAACCGATCGTTTTGGTAGAAAAAGCGTTATTCTATTAACGATTATTGTTTGGAGTCTTGTGTTCTTTGGCTTTGCAACGGTTCATGTTGTTTGGCTTTTTGTCCTATTCAATGCTTTGAATGGGCTTTGTCGTTCATTTTTTGAACCTTCCACACAGGCATTAATGATTGATTTTACACCTGCTGAAAAACGAAAAAGACTATTTTCCTTACGTTATACGGCCATCAATATTGCAGCGGTTATTGGTCCTATTATTGGCGTGTATATCTCACAGCTATCCAGTCCAAGTATCCCTTTTATGCTGACAGGGATTATGTATATTATTTACGCTGTCTTTTTATTTTTTGTGTTAAATCGCTATCAAATGCAGCAACCCAAAGCTGTCACTCAAACAAAGATACTCAGTACATTCACGATTCTTTTGACAAATCGTGTGCTGCTTAGCTTTATTTTGGGAGCCATTTTAATCAATATCGGCTACTCGCAATTTGACTCAACGCTACCACAAATTATCGAATTAAAAATTGAGGAAGGTGCGAAACTTTATTCGTTATTAATCTCTCTCAATGCAGCGGCTGTGTTACTACTACAATTACCAATTAGTATAGTATCAGAGCGCTTTTCATCCACAGCAACATTATTAGTAGGCGTACTGTTCTTTGCTATTGGACTATTTATGTTTGGATTCTCCACTAATTATACGCTCTATATCATTGCCATGATTATTTTTACCATAGGTGAAATCTTTGCCTTCCCTACGATGAATGTCATGATTGATGAAATTGCGCCAGATACTCAAAAGGCAACCTACTTAGGTGCTGCGCAATTTAAAAATTTAGGTGGCTTTATTGGCCCCATAATAGGCGGTTGGCTATTGACTCATTATATGAATGCTATGTTTCCTGTCATCGCTGTTCTTGTTTTATGTAGTTGTATCTTTTATAGAACCAAAACAGCGGCTCATTAATAAACGCCCCATTGCTATCGATAGAATGGGGCGTTTTTTTAACTATTATATCCTTCGTCAGCAGCAACCTCTGCATAACTAGAGTATTGATCCTTACCAGCATTTTTCGATTGATAAAGCGCTTTATCGGCCCGTTCAAATAAGCTCATTTCTGTATCTTCATCATGGTTATAAATAGCTCCGCCCATGCTTACAGATAGTACAGACCATTTCTCGCTAGCATGGCCATCATATTCAACGGACCTTATTTGAGTCAAAATGGCCTCTGCCATGTGCTGCATCTGTTGCTCTGTTGTATCGTATAAAACAATGGCAAATTCATCCCCACCGAAGCGTACGACAAAACCACTTTGTTTCACAACATGCTTTAAAATTCTCGCTGTTTCTATCAGGATATGATCTCCTTCTACATGCCCAAATTGATCATTCACTTGTTTAAAGTTATCCAAATCGATTAACAATAAACCTGGCACATTCATTTTTCTTTTCCTTAATAAATTATCAATCTTTCTAATATAGGTAGCACGGTTATAGACACCAGTTAACGGATCGAAAGTAGCTAGCTGTATTGTTTTAGATAAAATTTTATTAATGACGAGCAGCATAATAAAGGATGTTAGTAAGGCGATGAACAGTAAGCTCCAAAATTGTTTCGTATTTTTTTGGAGTGCTTCCATTTTAGTGAAATTGATAAATTTCACATAGACAATTCTTTTTGAAGACTCCCCTCTCACTGTCTCTGCTTCATAAGGCAGAAAACGATGTGTTTCTAGATAACCATTGGCTAAAGCCTTTTGATACTCAACTGGCTCCATTGTTTTCTTTGCCAGCTCAAAGTATTTTTGGAACTGTTTGGATTGATCTTTTACAGTAATCTTCTTCAACGACGAATCATCAAAGAAAACTCCCCCTGCATTAATCGCTTGCACTTCTACTAAATCAGCATATTTACCAATCAAGTACTGTGCAGTTTTTTCAAAATTAAAGGTTTGAAAAACAGGATCATTCAGTAAGTCTAAACCTAACTCAAGCAGATATTTTTTATCCTCTGTTGCCAGATAGCCAAATTTCCGGTATTCTCCTGTCGATGTTGAAATATCGATTCCATCTGTAAAAAATTCGCCACTAGCTCGGCGTTCATCTAATAAAGCAGAAAAACGTTGACAGCAACGCGAGAAATCCAAGCCAATATCTTTGGCAAAAGTCGTGTAAACCACTGTATTGGATTGATCCACTATGTAAATATCCATACCATGTTTCTTTTTCATTTGCTGCAAATCCCAAGTAGCTACAGCAGGGTTTTCAAGATAATAGTTTTTTAACTGTCTAAGCTCCTGTTCCATTTTGTCTGAAATATTATTATCAAAATAAAAATGGGCATTATCGACAGTTTGCATATCTGTAAGAATATGGTTTTCAATTAAAACTTTATTCATACTCACTTGCTTTTCAATTTCCGCTATCAATATTTGTCGGTTCACATATGAAATAACAGCAACGAGTATGACTGCAAAAGCTATTAAAGATAGTAATAATTTAATACGCAGGTTCTTCATTTAATTGTCCTCTACTTATTTATACCATCGTCTTTTCGTAAACATTTAGAACATGATACGTTCTTTGACTATATCACAATAACTCATTTCATATTATACAGTTACTGTTATATTACTGTATATAAAAATCCCCGATGCTATGTGAGGCATCGAGGAATACTATGTTTAATGATTGTTTTGTAAACCGTTTAGCTCTTCTGTAGTTAGCTCGCGATATTCACCTAACGCTAGATTTTCATCTAATGTCAGGCTTCCCATAGAAATTCGCTTTAAATATGTTACACGTTTACCTACAGCCTCAAACATTCGCTTTACCTGATGAAACTTTCCTTCTTGAATCATTAGCTCTATTTCAGATTGCTGTGCAGACTTTAAAATCACAAGCTTTCCAGGCTTGGTAACATAGCCATCATCGAGTTCAACACCATTTGCGAATTTCTCGACATCTTCTTCTGTCACAACCCCTTCAATCTGTGCGTAATAAACTTTTGGCACATGTTTTTTGGGAGACAATAAATTGTGAGCCAATACACCATCATTTGTTAATAAAAGCAAGCCTTCTGTGTCTTTATCTAGTCGACCAACAGGAAACGGTTGAAAATGCTGCTGTAATGGCTCTAATAAATCAATAACTGTTTCATCTCTTAAATCCTCAGTGGCAGAAATAACACCAGGCGGTTTATTCATCATAAAATAAACAAATTCTGTATAAACAACGCGCTCTCCAAACACTGATACCATTTGCTGCTCTGGGTCTACGTGTAAAGCTGCGTCCTTGACATAAGCACCGTCTACTGTGACAGCTTTTTGCTTTAATAGCTGCTTCACTTCCTTACGAGAGCCGTACCCCATATTTGCTAGTAATTTATCTAAACGCATCGTTCCACTCCTATTTCAATCCCAGTTTACTCATCATACGGGTTAATCGTTCACCCAATAGCTTTTGTGCTAAACCTAGGCGTAATGATAAAAAGCCATAGACAGCCGCACCGACACCCGCACAAATAATTGAGAATAGTAATGCTGAGAATTTACTATCAACTGGACCCATTAGTAATTCCAATAATTTATGCACAATTAGCACGCTAATGGCCATTGCCATTGTCAATAAAGCAATTAGCATGACACGACGCACAACCATTTCTGATCGATAATTCAACGTTTTTCGTAACACAAGCATATTAATGATAATCGAAACACTATAACCAATAGCTGTTGCCACTATAGCACCATCTGCCTCTAACCAACGAATTAATGGAATATTTAATGCTAGCTTCACGAAAATCCCTGATAATAAGCTGAAAACAATCCACTTTTGAAAATCAATTCCTTGAAGTAAGGCTGCTGTAACTTGGAATAACGCAAATAAAATCGCAACAGGTGCATAATGCGCTAAAATGGTTGCCCCCATTTCACTTTCAGAATATAGCATAAAGTAAATTTCATTGGCTAATAGAGAAATACCAACCACAGCTGGCAATGTAATAAAGATTAAAATTTGATAGGTCTTATCCATTGCATGGCGTAGCGCTAAATACTCACCCTGTGTAAAATACTTTGTAATCGTTGGTACAAGCGCCATTGAGAATCCAGTCGCTAGCATAACGGGAATGATGACAACCTTATGTGTCATAAAGTTAATCATCGATAAATAAGTATCTGTTACTCCTGCTAAACCAATGGACGTCATTGCTCCATTAAACGTAAGCATATCGACTAATTGGAATAACGGATTGGCTACCCCTACAAACACCATTGGGATGGAATAGGTAATCACTTCTTTATAAATATTGGACATTGGTAGCTGTGTGGAAGTCACACTTTGACTACGTAATAGGTTAAATTCAGGCTGATATTTTTTCCAGTAATAGTAAAGAACACCTAATCCACCGATTGCCCCGATAAATGCAGCAAACACAGCAAAGGAGATGGCTGTCTCTGGTTTCCCTTTAAACACAATAACCACTAAGAACGATCCACCAAGTAATACAACAATTCGCACAATTTGTTCCACCAATTGTGAAACGGCGGTAGGTTCCATTTTGTCATAGCCTTGGAAGAAGCCACGCCATAAACTCATAAATGGTACAACGATTAAGGCAAAACTAACCCATCGTATTACTGAAGCAATCTGTTCAACTGTAAAGACCTGTTCCTCACTCTTAATAACTAGCCCTGCAATTGGCGTTGCAAGTAGAAAAAGGGCAATAAATGCTGCGAAACCTGTCACCATCATAATCAGAATGCCGGATTTCATCAGCTTGCGACCTGATTGATAATCCCCCATTGCATTGTATTTAGAGACAAATTTAGAGACGGCAATTGGCGCACCCGAAATGGCGATTGCCAACATAATTGAATAGGGAATATATGCATATTGGTAAAGCGCAATGTTCTTCTCGCCTACAATTGCATAAAACGGAAAAATATAAATTAATCCGAGTACCTTCGATAAAAACATCCCCATTGTTAATATCGCAGTACCTTTCATTAAATTGGACATCATACCCATCCATTCATTGTAAAATCAATATTATTATCGTAACACTTCAAAGGATACTTATAAAACTTTTTCGTTTTAACATAACATATATGCAAGCGCTATCACTCTAAGAGCAATAAAAGTAAACCATCTGTAATCTTAACATATTTATAGGAAATGAGACGCATAAATACATCAAAAAGTTCGTTCCAAAGAAAATCTGATGAAAAAAGACCTTAAAATAATCGGTGAGGAATGGCACATCCCCACCGATTCAAGTATTTCTTTATACCATGTCCACAAAGAACTTTTTATACCATACTAGGAATACATAAGCCGTCCAAATATAACGACCACGATTTGCTTTCCCTTCATAGTGCTCATCTAGATAACCAACTAATTGTTTTGTATCAAAGAATTCATTCGCAAAGTCAGTTGTAAACATTTCTTTTACCATGCTGTAATACTTTTCTTCACGTAACCAGTGACGAATCGGCACTGGGAATCCAAGTTTCGGACGCTTTGCCCATTCTTCTGGCAATTCCTGATGTGCAGCCTGACGTAGAACATATTTTGTATCGATATCATTTACACGGTATCTTGATGGAATCTCTTTCGCTAACTCCATTACTTCTTTATCTAAAAATGGAACACGTAATTCGATTGAGTGTGCCATACTCATTTTATCTGCCTTTAATAAAATATCACCAGGCATCCAAAGATTTAAATCTAGATACTGCATTTTTGTCACATCATCATCACCAGGTACTTCATCATAAATACGTTTTGTAATCGATTTTACAGATGGCGCATTTTTATAAGCTGGCTTCAAAACATTAATGGCATCTACTTCATCCCATACTACCGCTTCCCCAATAAAACGCTCTTCTACTGTTTGAGCACCTTTAATAAGGAAATTCGTGTATTGATTTTTCGGTAGGGCTTCTGCCATTCCACGTAATGTTTTACGTAGACCTAATGGTAATTTTTCGTATTTTTGCATTCTTCCTGAGTTTTGATACCAAGCATAGCCACCAAAAATTTCATCGGCACCTTCACCTGATAGGACAACCGTTACATCTTTTGAAGCAAGCTCGGATAGGAAGTAAAGTGGCACTGAAGATGGATTGGATTGTGGCTCATCCATATGCCATTGAATTTTAGGAAGAGCTTCAAAACACTCATCCGCAGTAATATATCTACGTTCATTTTGAATATTCAACGTATCTGATAAGTCTTTTGCAAGATTTGTTTCATTGAACATATCTTCATAGTCAGCAAACCCAACTGAGAAGGATTTATCTGGGCGTAATAAAGATGTAATATAACTAGAGTCAATACCACCCGATAAGAATGAACCCACTTTTACATCACTGATTTGATGAGCCTCTACCGATTCTTTAACAGTTGAACGAATTTCCTCGATATATTTTTCAATCGGCGCTTCTTTTGCATGGAATTTTTTATCCCAATATTGCACGATTTGCTTTTGTCCATTTTGAATCAGCATATAGTGAGCTGGTGGTAATTTAAAGACACCTTTAAAGAATGTTTCATCCATAGATGAATATTGGAATGTTAAATAGGGGCGTAGTGCCTGTTTATTTAACTCTTTAATAAATGAAGGGTGTGGTAAAAACGATTTAATCTCAGAGCCAAAAATAAATGTACCGTCTGTTGTATGCTCAGAGTAGTACAATGGTTTGATTCCAAAGCCATCGCGCGCAATGAATTGTAAATCATTCTTTTTATCCCAAATACAGAAAGCAAACATCCCACGCAGTTTCTTCACAAAATCTACGCCATATTCTACATAGCCATAAATAATGACTTCACTATCTGACTGCGTTTTAAACGTATGACCCTTTTCAATAAGATCTGCACGCAGCTCTTGGAAGTTAAAAATTTCACCATTAAATACAAGCACAATATTGCCATCTGCACTATACAATGGTTGATTCGCTACGTCAGATAAGTCAATAATACTTAATCGACGGAAACCTAACGTCACTTTATCGTCACTATGAATACCACCGCTATCTGGTCCACGGTGAATAATTGTATTCATCATATTTTCTATTGTTTGATGATGATCAATCACATTTGTTCCATTAATATAACCTATAAATCCGCACATTCTATTTTTCACCTCATAATTTAGTGCATAACCTTTACCATAATAGCACGAAAAGACATTCATTTCATGCCGACAATGCTAATAAAGGAAAACTTTCATTAATGCAATTGTATAACAAAGAATATTGTGTTTCATTCTACTAGAAATGCCTTTCATCCTGAAAGATGAGATAAAGAATTATAAAACACTTTTCTATTATTTTCAACGTCAAAGAAAGCCCCTCTCTATATAGACTTCATGTATAATAGGAAAGATTCCTAATTTGAACAGAAAGTGAGTTTCTAACTATGTATGATGTAATCGTGATTGGTGGTGGCCCATCTGGTTTAATGGCGGCGATTGCTGCTGGAGAGCGTAAAAAGAAAGTGTTATTGTTAGAAAAAGGCACAAAACTAGGCAAGAAATTGGCCATTTCTGGCGGAGGACGTTGTAATGTGACAAATCGTTTGCCTGTTGAAGAAATCGTGAAGCATATACCTGGTAATGGTCGTTTTCTCTATAGTCCTTTTACCGTTTATAATAATGAAGATATCATCGCATTTTTTGAAGGGCTTGGTGTCGCCCTAAAGGAAGAGGACCATGGCAGAATGTTCCCTGTATCCAATCGCGCCCAAGATGTGGTTGATGCGCTGATTAGACAGCTTCAACGTCTTCATATTGAAGTTCGTTTACACACAGCTGTTAGTAAGCTTCTAATGGACGAAGATAAAATTTTGGGTGTACGTCTTGCAGACGGCTCCGAAGTCCGTAGTCAAGCAGTCGTTGTAGCCGTTGGTGGCAAGGCAGTCCCACAAACTGGTTCAACAGGTGATGGCTATCCTTGGGCTGAGCGTGCCGGTCATACAATCACAACCTTATTCCCAACAGAAGTACCTGTTATTTCAAAAGAGGACTTTATTCAAGACCGTGAACTTCAAGGGCTAGCGTTACGTGATGTTGCTGTCTCTGTGCTAAATAAAAAAGGCAAGACACTCGTCACCCATCAAATGGATATGCTCTTTACCCATTTTGGTTTAAGCGGTCCTGCTATTTTGCGTTGTAGTCAATTCGTTGTGAAAGAATTAATGAAGACTGGCTATGAGCCTGTAACAATGCGTATTCAAACACTGGTTCATTATAATGAAGAAACATGTCTGCAATATTTAAATAAATTAATGAAGGAAGATCCGAAAAAGGCTGTGAAAAATGTTTGGAAAGGCATAGCCCCTGAACGATGGCTCTTGTTCTTATGTGAGCGAGCACAGATTGATGTTCAATTGACGGGTGCGGAATTATCCCAAGAGAAAATCCGTCAGCTTGCACGTTTATTAGTAAACTTCACATTAACAGTGAGCGGCACACAGTCACTTGACAAAGCATTTGTTACAGGTGGTGGTGTCTCTGTAAAAGAAATCGAGCCCAAAACAATGGCCTCAAAGAAAAAAGAGGGACTGTTCTTCTGTGGAGAAATTCTTGATATTCATGGCTATACAGGTGGCTATAACATCACTTCAGCCCTCGTAACGGGACGAATTGCAGGAATGCATGCTGCATTATAATAGAAGAAAAAGCGTGTCCGTGGAAAACGGACGCGCTTTTTTAGCTTTCACTAGCCATATAAACTTCTTCATATGGCTGGATAATAACGAAGCCCTCACCAGAAAACGCCATTTGGATGGATTCTCCACTGCCTCGACCGATAAATGTACGGAAGCTAATATCTGTTTTAAATTCAGGTGTTAAGTTGCCTGACCATGCGACAGTAGCATGTGGATCGGTATATACTGTTTCACCTGGTTTCACTAATAATGTCAATGGTTCAAAATGTGTAGTGATCGCAACTTTGCCTGTTCCTTGAAGTGTTACATTAAATAAACCACCTGACATGATGCCAGCCATTTTCCGCATTAAACGGATATCCCATTCGATGCTAGGCTCAAAGGCAAGTAAATCATTGCCGTTGACACAAATACTGTCGTTTTTCAAATCAAAAACCGTTACTTTTTTTCCTTGGTCCGCTAAATAGAGTCGGCCCTTTCCGCTAGCTTTCATTAATTGCGTACCTTCACCTGTTAAAGCCTTTTTAAACATTTTGCCAAGACCATGTTCCAACACGCGCTCACGTACAAATTTAATATCACCTGTATAGGAAATCATAGCACCCATTTTTGACCATACTTCACCGTTTAGATTAACCTCTAATACGCGTTCAGTTTCCAATTCAAAATAATCATTCTCATTATCATCCTGCTGTGTTTTATGAACAAATTCATCTAAAGAAAATTTCCCCATGATTGATCCCTCCCTAGTTACTTTATATACGTTAGTCTATGAGAAAAGATTCAAATTTTAATGGATTGTGCATTTCGTTACAAAATTTCTCTTTTAATTACGAAATCACTTTATTTCCAGTAATGTTATTGACATCAGACATGTGCTGTTATACATTAAACAAAGAAATCATAATTGTTATATAACAATCGCTTCAAAAAAATAACTATATAAGTGCCATGTACGAAATGACACCTATATAGTAAATTGAAAGTTCAAATTATTGAGTAGCGGAAACGTCTCCAACATTTTGCGCTGCTTTTAAAGCTGTTTGCTTACGTACATCTGCACGTAACGTTAAGGAAATAATTAACGAAGCTGCGATTAACCCAGCAAATACATAGAATACAGGAATATAGCTTCCATAAGCATTTTTGATTGCGCTTACTAACAATGGTCCGAAAACTCCACCCAATGACCACGTTGTTAATAAATAACCATGAATAACACCAAGTTGCTTTGTTCCAAATAAATCACTTGCAAAAGCAGGTAGATTTGAGAACCCACCACCATAGCAACTAACAACTAAGAAAATAAGTGCTTGGAAAATAATCACGTTAGTTGTATGTGGTAAAACGATAAATGTGATTAGCTGTGCTGTAAAGAAAATAACGAAAACGTTTGAACGACCTATATAATCAGACACAGCAGCCCAAATTAAACGGCCACCACCATTAAATAACCCCATAATTCCTACCATTGCTGCAGCACCTGCAACAGATAGACCGACAATTTCCTGTGCCATTGGTGAAGCAACAGAAATCATCATAATCCCTGCTGTTACATTGACTAAATGCATTGACCAAAGCATCCAGAAATGCTTTGTTTTAACAGCTTCTCGTGCTGACATAACAGCTAAATCTTTCTTCACTACATCCTTGCCATTATTGGCAGCTGCTTTCATATTAGCAGGCATATAACCTGGCTTAGGTGGTGCTATATATGAAGCCCCTAAAATCATTAACGTGAAGTAACTTGCCCCTAGAATAAAGTATGTTGTAGAAATGCCAACTGCCTCCATTAAGTTGGCTGCGACTGGTGCTGTAATAAGTGCACCCGATCCAAAACCAAGTACGGCCATACCTGTTGCTAGTCCACGACGGTCTGGGAACCATTTTACAAGTGTTGATACAGGTGCAATATAGCCAATCCCCATTCCTAATCCACTAAGAACACCATATGTTAACCAGTACATGACAACAGAATCCATTGAAATGGCTACACCAGCACCAGCTTGTCCTGCTCCAAATAAGACAGCTGCTACCATCGCCGATTTACGTGGTCCCATTTTTTCTACTAAACTACCAAATAATGCGGCTGAGAAACCAGCTAACCCCATCATAATGGTAAAGGCAATCGTTACCTTTGTTTCACTCCATCCCATTTCTGTGACAATCGGTAGCTTGTATACACTGTATGCATAGGCTCCACCGATTGAAAGGTGAATAGCGATTGCAGATAATGCAATTAACCATCTATTTTTATTCATAAATTCTCATTTCTCCCCTCTTTTGCTACCTGTGAAAATTCTATGAACGTCCATGTTAAACAATTTACCACTTAGAATTATTCAAATGCAAGATGTTTTTCTAAAAAATATTATTTCTCCAAAAAGTTTTTCTCTCTTTTCTTAATTAGCAAAAACAAACAACTCTTACAGCCTCTAAGCAAAATGAAGTTTTACATACTAATAAATCAACATATATTAGATTTTATTATTTTTCTACTCTACTTTATCGTTATATATTAATTATTTTAAAATAATTATTTTTGTGTATATTTTCACATACCATTGATGAATAAAATCTTAACTAGAATATTAATTCTATTATTTATCTATAGATAGAACTGTTTCTTGAGTTTGTTTACGCAAGAATTTTTAAGAGTGGAAGAGAAATTTGAAACTATTTTCAACAAGATTTTCACTTTTAGATGAATAAATAAAAAGTAGATTCCCACCTTCTATTTCCATATTTTTTATTTTATATAAAAAATTTATAATACAATCAATGTATATTTCAAATTATATATTGAAAGTTAAATATTTTTTATTATTCAAATATATATATTAGAGTTGAATTTTCTGGCATATATACCCTAAAACAACACTATAAACCATTCCTCATCTATTGTTTTGTTATACTACACAATTTAAAAAATAGTTTTCAATAAATCTTGTATTACAACAGTTTTGTTATTTATGGTAATTTAGTATAAACTAAGAATTTTTAGTATGTTATGCAGTAAAGCTACTTAATTTGTGGAACGAGGTGATGAATTTATAAAAGAAAGCTAATAGCTATCGCTCTTTTATATATCTATGAAAAATATATCTTTACGTCTAAAAATGTTTATTTTTTCATTTATTATTGTCCTTTTTTCTATAGCAACAAGTGGTGCTATCATGATCCATAACCTTTCCGGTGCATTTGAGAAAGAATTTGGAGCACGAGCTATTGCTATCGCGAGAACCGTTTCACAACTGACAGATGTACAAAATAATGTTGGGAAGCCGAATGGATTTGAGGTTATTCAACCCATTGCAGAGAGAATTCGTTTAACAACTGATGTTGATTATATCGTGATCATTGATATGAAAAAAATCCGCTATTCTCATCCTTCAGAGAGCAAACTCGGCACAGTTTTTGAGGGTGGAGACGAAATAGAAGCTTTTTCACAGCATGAATACATATCAAAGGCTCAAGGAGTGCTTGGCTATTCCATCCGTGCATTCGTTCCTATAATGAATGAAGAAGGAACACAACAAGTTGGTGTTATTACAGTTGGGTTACTCACCCCAAAATGGTACAACCTACTAGATGAATATCAATTTGATATATTGATTTCTCTTTTTTGGGGACTAGCTATTGGATTAGGTGGTTCAGTCTGGGTGGCTAACCACCTAAAGCGTCAAACATTTAACTTAGAGCCATACGAAATAGCTCGCTTAGTGGAAGAGCGATCTGGCATTATACAGGCAATGGATATCGGTATATTAGCAACTGACGAAAGCGGTAATGTATCATTTATTAACCGCCTCGCAAGGCAATATACTCATTTCTTTGAACAGAGAATTTCTCGCAAAGAATTATTTAATGGGACATGGCTTGCGGAAGACATTTTACAGCAGCATGAAATATATAGACCTTTACTTATACATGACCAGATGTATTTAGTACGAACCTTCCCTATTCGAATTTTAGATCAAAATGCCGGATACCTCATAATGTTAACTGATCGAAAAGAGGCAAATATGTTAGCTGAAGAACTTACAGGTATAAAAATGCTGGTGGATTCATTACGCGCTCAACAGCATGAATATATGAATCGTTTACATAGTATTGCGGGATTAATTCAACTAGATCGTAATGATGAAGCCCTGAGTCTTATTATCGATGAAATTACGGATGAAGAGGAAATTATACAAAATTTACATGATAAAATACTTGATTACTCGATCCAAGGTTTATTGCTTGGGAAGTATTCGAGAGCAAAAGAACTCGGCGTGGAACTGACCATTGATGATGATTCAAAGCTAGTCGATATAATGAGCGGTTTTTCTAGTGGGGATTTAGTTACTATTATAGGAAATTTGCTTGATAACGCTATGGAAGCATGCTTTGGGTGTATGTATAAAGATGTACGATTAACGTTAATTGGTGATAAACATTATCTGTATATAGAGGTACAGGACAGTGGCTTGGGAATAATAGGTATACCTCAACAAATTTTCGATTATGGTTTTACTACCAAACAAAAGGAAGGACATGGTATTGGCCTTGCGCTTGTTAAACAAATTGTAGAATCTAATAACGGAAATATACAGGTAGAATCAACGATTAATGTCGGTACAAACATTACTATTGAGGTAGGGGTGATAGAAGAACTATGAACAAACTTTCAGTTTTTATTGTAGAAGATGATCCAATGGTGCTTGAAATTAATAAAGGTTTTTTAAATAAAATGGTTGGGTTTCAGCTTATAGGCGAATCAGTCACTGGTCATGATGCTTACGAAAAAATTAAAGTGAAAAAACCAAATTTAATTTTACTAGACATGTTTTTACCAGATATGACTGGTATGGATTTATTTTTAAAACTACGTTCCGAAAGGATTCCTTCAGATATTATTCTGATAACTGCTGCTCGAGATGCACCAACTGTTCAAGAGGCTTTACGACTTGGTGCAAGCGATTATCTCATTAAGCCCTTTCGCTTCGAACGTTTTGAAAAAGCTTTACAGCAATATAAAAATACCTCTAAATTGTTTTCTAATTGCACAGCCTTAAATCAAGAGGATATTGATAGTTGGCTAGGTATACAGCAACATTCTAACGAATTACCTAAAGGCTTAAACAATTTAACAATGAAACAAATATTAGATTATTTAACAACTTATCAAGTAGCTATAACTTCAGAGCAGCTGGCGCAAAATGTTGGAATGGCAAGGGTCACAGTTCGAAAATACTTAGATTTTTTAGCAACTAAAGGAACCGTTAACATTGAACTACAATACGGAACAGTTGGACGACCAACGAAATATTATTCTATAAAATAGTTGAGCATAAATAGTTATTAAAATAAAATCTCATATAGAATCTGCTATTTTTCTTATTGTGCATAGCTTTATGATGCTTTACTATGCACATTTATAAAAGAAAAGTAAGCAGATTCTTTTTTCTCCAGCAATCATCTTGTATTATAACAATTTATCAGTATAACTAATTGTTATATACCATAAATACCAAAATGTTCATTAAAACCATAATATTGAATATTTATTCGTTTAAAATACAATAGAAAGCGTTCACATCTTATACAGTTAGGAGTGAATTTACATGTGGCGTAATCCTATAAAAGTACTTTTCTTAAACTTATGTTTTTTTACCATCTTAATAGGTTGTCAACAGCAAACCTATCCAACTGACAATGAGCAATTAAGTCATGAAGAGCAAATTGTCATTCGCTTTTCACATGTTGTTGGTGAAAACACACCTAAAGGAATGGCAGCAATTAAATTTGCGGAGCTTATTAAGGAACGAAGTAATGGTCATGTAGAGATTCAAGTTTTCCCGAATGGCGTACTGTACAAGGATGGTGAGGAGATGAATGCTCTTTTAAGAGGAGATATTCAGATGATTGCCCCTGCCGTTTCAAAAATTACTACGTTTGTACCTGAATGGTCTGTCATGGATTTACCTTATGCATTTAAAAATACAAAAGAAGTTCATACATATGTTGAAAGCGAAGTTGGACAATCATTAATGAAGAGATTAAATAAACACAATCTGATCTCGATGGGCGTATGGGATAGTGGCTTTAAACAGTTAAGCAATAGTATTCGTCCCATCCAAAACTTAACTGATCTACAAGGCTTACGTATGAGAATAATGCCAAGTGATATTTTAGCTGAGCAATTTTCCATTGCCGGTGCCTATCCTAGAAGAATTGATTTCAATACGGTCTTTCATCAACTACAAAAAGGCAATGTCGATGGGCAAGAAAATACGCTCACTAATATTACAAGCAAAAATCTACATTCGCTTCAAGATTACTTAACTATTAGTAATCATGGATATCTAGGCTATTTGTTATTAATGAATAATGAATTTTGGAATTCCCTCCCTAAAAATGTGCAGGAGCTTTTGATTGATACTCTTGAGGAAGTACAAATATGGGAGTGGCAACAAGCAGAGAATTTAAGTGCAGAAAGACTTCAGGAAATGGAAGCATGTCAATGCATACAAATTCATTATTTAACAAAGGAAGAAATAGAAGATTGGGAAAACGCCTTTAAACCTGTATACGACTATTATGCGGAAAATTATGGTTTTAAATATATTGAGGCACTTCCTAAAAATCAATTTCATTAACTAGGGTTTAAAAGGTTGTCCTTTTAACTATAAATATAAATTTTAGGGGGATATAGAATGAAAAAATGGCTTTTCATGTCATTCATGGCTTTGCTTTTACTAGTACTTGCAGCTTGTGGTGGCGACAAAAAAGAACCTGCTTCTGCTCCAGCAGCTGAAGGAGATGGTGGTTATACTAAAGAAAAACCTCTTATTATTAAGTTCTCTCATGTAACTTCTATAGATAGCGTTAAAGGTAAAGCAGCTGAGGCATTTGCAAAATTAGTTGATGAAAAAACAGAAGGTAAAGTGAAAGTTGAGGTTTATCCATCCTCACAACTATATGGAGATAATGATGAATTAGATGCCTTAGTATCAGGAAATGTGCATATGATTGCTCCTTCCGTAACGAAAATGGTAAAAATCGATCCTCGTTGGCAATATGTTGATATGCCATACCTTTTTGAAAATCAAGAGCATGCTCGTAAGTTCTTTAATTCAGATGTTGCAAAACTAATTCTAGAATCTGACCAATTAGCAGCTAACGATATCAAAGGTCTTGTATTCTGGGAAAATGGTTTTAAACACTTTTCCAATAACAAACACCCACTTGTGACAGTGGACGATTTTAAAGGACTAAAATTCAGAGCACAAGCAGGTAAAGTTTTAGAATCGCAGTTTAAAGCATTGAATGCTGGTTCTGCGACAATTGCATTTGGTGAAACGTACGCTGCATTACAACAAGGAACAGTAGACGGACAAGAAAACACATTTAATAACTTTGATACTCAAAAATATCAAGAAGTTCAAAAACACTTCTCTGTATCTGAACATGGTCGTCTAGACTATGCCATCTTTGTAAACAAAACATTCTGGGAAAAAATACCTTCAGAGCTATTAACAGCAGTAGAAGAATCATTAAATGAGGCAACAACGTTAGCTTGGGATTTAGCTGCGCAAGAAAACGAAAAATCATTCGAAAACATTAAAAACTCTGGCATCGAAGTCATTGAGCTAACTGATGCTGAAAAAGAAGCAATAAAAAAACAACTGGAACCAGTCTATGAAGAGTTTACTGATGTTATCACAGAAGAATTAATTAATGGTATTCGTGATTTAAAATAAAACAAGCTCTAAAAAAACTTATTATTCCAACAATTAAAGAATTAAAGTAATAGGAATCTATAACAAATTCTAGGGAATCTTTGTTAGGAAGTTGCCTAGTTGTCGATTATTTTCATCAATATCAATAAATTTTATTAGTAAATCGCTTACATGAACCTTATACAAACGGGTGCTAAGAAGCTCACTTCAAACTGCAACATTTACAGTGGGAATAAAAGCATCCGTTTTTAACTTTAAATAAAGGAGGCAAAAACATGACAGCCGTTTATAAAATATGGGGCTACTTAGAAGAAATTCTTGCTGGAATTTTTTTCGTAGCAGGTGTCGTGCTCATTTTCTATGGAGTTATTATGCGCTACATATTCAATGAACCACAAGCATGGGTAGAGGAATTAGCACGCTATTCTATAATTTGGGGTACATTTTTGGGGTTTGGCTTAGCTCTTCGCCACAATCAGCATATACAGGTGGATATACTATATGACAAATTAAAACCATCGAAAAAACGTCTATTAGATTTAGTAGCAACAGGTTTGAGCATCGCCTTTTGCCTAATTTACACTTATTATGGCTTTGTTTTAGTGGAAAATCGCTATACATCTGGTATGGTTTCACTTGATATCGGAATTCCAATGTGGATTGTATATTTAGTCTTACCTCTTTCAGGTATTTTATTTTTACTGAGATTCGTAGAACGATTAGTTAATATTCTACGAGGAAAGGATGAAGAATATGCTAATCCTCTTACTTAGTTTCTTTTTGCTATTATTTCTACGCGTACCTGTTGCTATTAGCTTAGCACTATCAACAATTCTAGTATTCTTCCAAATAGATTTTAATATGAATATGATTCCACAGCGCATTTTTACTGCATTAGATTCTTTCCCTATGATGGCCATCCCAGGATTCGTGCTGGCTGGCGTATTAATGGCGCGCGGTGGGATATCAAAATATTTAATTGAAGCTTTACGTGCATGGATTGGTCACCTGCCAGGTGGTCTTGCAGTTGTAACAATTGTTGCCTGTGCTATTTTTGCCGCTATTTCAGGCTCTTCACCTGCCACAGCAGCAGCAATAGGCTCTATTATGATCCCTGCAATGATTTCAGCAGGCTATAAAAAACGGTATTCGATGGGACTTGTTGCTGCAGGTGGTACATTAGGAATTTTAATTCCACCGAGTGTTCCATTAATTATTTATGGAATCACCTCGGAGCAATCAATTGGTGAGTTATTTATGGCTGGTGTTCTTCCTGGACTAGCTTTAACAGGAATATTAATTATTGCTGCCATCGTTTATGCAAAACGCAATGGTTTTAAAGGAGATCAACCTGCTTCCTGGGAAGAGCGTGGCCGTAAATCTTTAAAAGCCATTTGGGGTGCATTTTTACCTTTTTTAATTTTAGGAACAATCTATTCAGGAGTTGTAACACCAACTGAATCAGCAGTAATTGCTGTTTTCTATGGCCTTATCGTATCCTTGTTTATCTATCGTGAAATGAAGCTAAAAGATTTCCGCGACGTATTAGTAGAATCTATTAATATTACCGCTATGATTTTCTTAATCATAGGTGCTGCATCACTATTTGGGCTTTATTTAACAAATGCACAAGTACCACAGCAAGTGGGTGCATGGATTGCAGAAAGTGATTTAAATAAGTGGATTTTTATGATCATTGTCAATATTTTGTTCTTTATTATGGGTATGTTCTTAGAAGCCGTCTCCATTATTCTTATTACTTTACCAATTTTATTACCAATTCTTGCACACTTCGATATAAATTTAATACACTTTGCCATTATTATGACGATTAATATGGAATTAGGAATGATCACCCCACCAGTTGGATTAAATCTCTTTGTGGTAAGTGGTATTGCAAAAGAAAAACTTGGAGAAGTGGTAAAAGGCGTTATACCGTTTATCATTTTAATGATTATCTTCTTAGCACTTGTCGTGATAATCCCACAACTTTCTCTCTGGTTACCAGAGCAAATGAAATAAGGTTTAAAGATGGATATAAATACAAAGGGTTATTCAATAAGAGATCGTTCTTTTTGGACAATCGTCATAAGTTTGGGAGGGGCTTCTGTTTTCGTGTTTGCAGCAATGTATTCTGTCCAGCCCCTTCTTCCTTTCTTTACAAAGCAATTTCATATTTCTGTATCTGTTGCAAGTCTATCCGTTTCTTTGACTACTCTATCAGTAATAATTGGATTAGTCGTTCTAGGTTTTTTATCAGATCGATATGGAAGAGTATTATTCATTCACTTATCTATAGTTTTTACCGTCATCCCTTTTTTCTTTATGCCACTAACTGATTCTTTTTCTACTATTATTTTTTTGCGCTTTATTCAGGGCTTTGCTATTGCAGGAGTTCCTGCAGCAGCACTTGCCTATCTTAGCGAAGAAATTGACCAACAATCAATGGGCTTTGCCACTGCTTTGTATATTTCATGTAATGCACTAGGCGGAACAATTGGTAGGCTCATGATGGGGTATATCACTGAATATTTTTCCTGGAAAATGGCATTTGTTACATTAGCCTTAATGGGGTGCATCGTTATGGTAATGGTCTGGTGGATGCTACCTAAATCCCAAAATTTTTCGGTACAACAGCGTACGATTCAACAGGATTTACAAGGCTTTTTGTTCCATTTGAAAAATCCACAATTATTGATACTTTTTGGATTGGGAATTATTTTACAATTATCCTTTACAGGTGTTTGGTCATTTATTCCCTATTACTTAACAGCGCCTCCCTTTCTATTATCTTTAAAAAGCATTTCTTTTGTTTTTTTAGCCTATGGTTTAGGTATTATTGGTTCGCCTATTGCTAATGCACTTGCAGGAAAAGTTGGATTAAATATCATTCGTACATTTGGTGTTTGTTTATTAACAGTGGGGATACTTTTTACATTAAGTCAGTCACTTTTCATTATTATAATTGGACTTTGTCTAGCATGTTTAGGTTTTTTTACTGCTCATGCATTAACTTCCTCATTGGTAAGTCGGCTAGCTCTTTATCAAAAAGGAAGCGCCTCTAGTCTATATCTGGTCGCTTATTATCTCGGTGTGGCCTCTGGAAGCACAATATTAAGCCCAGTTTGGTCATTATTTCAGTGGCATGGCATCGTAATTATTACTGCCTTTCTTCCATTAATATACCTATTCATATTAAATTTTCTTCAGAAACAGCAAAAAAGAGATGTACTCGAAAAATGAACATCCCTTTTTTGCTAATTCATTGTTTTTTTACAAGTACAATTGCTTTAATTTCTTTATAATAAATACAGAGCAAAATTCCTACTAAAATTAATAAAGAGCCATATATTTGAACACTTGTAGGGAATTGTTTTAAAAATACCGCACTCAATAGCATAGCTATAGCCGGCTCAAAGTTTAACAACAGTGACGCATTCGTCGAGCCGATTTCCTTCATTTTTTGATTCCACATTAAATTACTTACCCCATGAATAATAATCGCTGATAAAATGAGCAAAAACCAGTAGGGCATTGCAACTTGCCAATTCGTCTGTGGCAAAATAGTAAAAGAAAATGGGACAAGCACTAGTAAACCAATTAAATTTGTATAAAACGTAATCGACTGGGCTGACATTTTCAAACTAAGATGATTGACAATAATGAGGAACAAAGCAAAGCTTAGCATTGTAATTAAGCTCAGCACCTCACCCTTACCGATGGAAATGGTGATAAGTGCTCCTTTTGTAATGATGAGACCAACACCAACAAATGAAATTATCGCACCTAACCAAAATATGCCGTTACGTGATTCATGATAAATCATTTTATTCAGTAGAGAAGTGACAATCGGTGCACAGGCTAATATTAAAGCCGCAGTAATAGGAGAAGTGTGCTGGAGACTAGCATAAAAGCTATAGTGATTAATGGAAACACCCAGTATTCCTGCAAGGACCAACAACAATAGCTCATTGCGCGTAAATGTTGTTCTGCTAATTGCTTTCCAACTAATCCCCCCTAAAAACAGAACTATGACAATCAATCTAAAGATGGCGACCGTTAAAGGGTTCCAATGTTCAATTAAAATAGAGCCAATAATGAAGTTACTGGCCCAAAAAAATACACAGCTAAATAAAATCATATAGATTGTAAGTTGCTTCATATTTTATCGCACCTGCATATAAAGAGACTTCTATATAAGTTATGGATCAACTAATAAAAATCTACTTCCCTTTCCTTTATTCATCTTTTCTATTAAAACATAAGTATAGCAAACTAGAAATTTTCTAGTTTGCTATGTTATCTAAATAAGGGGGATTTAGATTAATACTTAGTTGATAAACTTACCTTTAGACATAACCACTCGGTTAGATGGTTTACGCGCTATGACTTCAGCGCTTGATACTGCGTCAAAGAATACAAAACTTGCTTCATCTTTCACATTCGGCCAAACCTTCTGACCATTTGCATCCAATGGTGTAACACCATTTGTAATATATTTTAATGTTTGTCGAATCGAACGTTCATCAAGCTTGCGAGAAATGTCTGCAAAAGTAGTCGCTTTTTCTAAAATATCTCCTGAGCCATTGGGACTCCAGGAATCATAAAAGCCATCGCAACCAAAGTGGACATCCACGCCGTGCTCTGTCAGTAATTCAATCGGTGGAATTAATCGTCGCAAATCAAATGGCACAGTTGACATTATTTTTACTTGTTGTTGCGCTAAACGATCTGCAATTTTATGTTGTTCCATGACCGATACATCACCAAGTGAAAAGGCATGACTTATTGCCGTTCTACCCTGGTACTTGGCATCCTCCACGATATCTATCCATTTATCGATTGTATAATACCCAACGTGGCCACCATCATGTAGGTGAATATCGACATCTACATTAAATTCCTGTGCGATATCCATCACTTCATAAAGAGAAGGCTCAATCGAGTTATCAATGCCAGCTGGATCTAGGCCACCAATCATCGTCGCTCCATTGCGTAAAGCTTCACGCAATAATTTAGGGACATCATCTCTTAATAGGCCGTGCTGTGGAAAGGCAATCACTTCGGATGTCACGACATCTTTATAATCGCCCAATGCCGCTAGTACACCTTCTAAATTTTTTAATCCAATGTATGGATCGATATTAACATGTGTACGAATATGATTTGCACCATTCTTAAGGATTTTTTCAATCATTGCAGCTGCACGTTGTTTACCAGTTGTAGCAAGAACGGATAACTCTTGTGCTTCACGATCAAGTCGTTCCTTTAAATTCTTTACGGGAACACAAGCCTTCCACGGTAAAGATAAGTATGTTTTATCTAAATGATTATGCATTTCCTTAAAGGCAGGTAATAGCAGCTTTCCATTCATATCTGTAACTTCATTTGGTGAATCGATTGCCTGTGTTGCAGGTACAATTTGAGAAATAAAGCCATCTATAATTTCAAGGTGAAAAAGCTCCACTTTCGTACCAACTGTATCATTTTCCTTTAGATATTCTCCTGTTTCAAGTAGAACATTTGTAAGCCATTGCTTCATCTGAATTCTCCTTTCAACTCTCCTACATCCTGTTGGTGAATCATTTTGCCTTGTGAAATGACCGTAGTAATTGGGCATCTTCTTGCTATCACATGGGCAGTGCTCACGCCATCCACTAACAGCATATTGGCTTTATCACCAACTTGTGGCCAAACCCGTTCTCCAGCATCATTCAACGGCGTGATACCACCAGAAGCGTATTTCCAAGCCCGACTTAATGAATATTCATCAATAAAACGGAATCTCTCCGCCATCACATTTAATTTCATGATGGTATTACCCGTACCATATGGTGACCAATGATCTGTTAAACTATCATGCCCCACAGATACCTTTACACCATTGTTATAAAGATAAGGAATTGGTATCGTCGAACGGTTCAAATCTATTGGTACAGTTGTTGTTACATCCATTTGTACCTCAGCCATTGCTTGAACTAAATTTTCTAAGCGTGACTGTTCTAAATCAGCAAGTGCCATCGCATGGCTAATTGTGACTTGTCCTTCTTTTTTTGCCTGTTTCGTTAACGCTATCAGCTTATAAAATTCAAATTCACCTAGTGTGTTAGCAGTGTGAATATGAATATCTATCCCTGCATTATAGTCTTGAGCAATGCCCATTGTTGTTTGCAATGACTTTTCGATATTGCGATCTACAATGGATGGGTCAACGCCCCCAACAAGCGTTGCTCCCATTGCCATTGCCTCACGGATTAGTCCCTCTACATTGGAGCGTAATAAGCCATGCTGTGGAAAGGCCACAATATCATAGGTGATTTGATCTTGATATTTTTCTAAAACGTGTTTTGTAATTTCAATATGTTTTGTCCCAATTTGCGGGTCAACATTACAATGTGAACGAATATGTGTGTGTCCTTGTGAAATAAGCCACTTCACCATTTCCTCAGCTCGATAAGCAGCTGTCGGCAATTGCTTTGGTAGTAGCGTTCTTTCTTCTTCAATACGTGTTAAAATCCCTTTCGTAATGGGTCTTGGCGCCTGCCATTCTCCACCAAAATACGTTTTATCGATATGAATATGCATCTCTCGGAATGAAGGGACTAATAGTTGCTGTTGCGCATCTACTACTTCTACATCTCCATCAGCCACTATATTCTTATCCACTTGTTGAACATGCCCATCTTCGATTAGGACATCATAAATACCTGTACGAGTTGCAACAATGTGTTCATTTTCGCGCTCATATGCTTCTTCTAATCTCACATTTTTCAGCAATAGTTTACTCATAGTTTCCTCCCAATTGGTATTTTCCGTCTATCACCAAATTCGATTATTCTACAATTTCAACGCCACTAATCATCGTGTAGTTAGATGCATCTAACCAGAAACCTTTTACAGCATTGCTATAGACTGCTAAATGCTCATAGTTACGCACTGGGATATACACAGCTTCATCTAACTCGATTTGCATCGCTTTTTTGTAGATTTCATTACGTGCCTCTTGGTTTGCTTCAGAGCGTCCTTGCTCAATTAGTTTATCAACTTCTGGATTTGAATAGTAGAAATGGTTTCCTGGAGGTCCCATAGAAGCAGTGTGGAATAGATTAAATTGGTTATAATCAGCATCCCCAGTAGCATTACCCCAGCCACTAATAAATATTTGGTGCTGTTCTTTCGTGATTTCAGAAATAAATGCACCATATTCCATTACTTGAATTTCAACATCTAATCCGATTCCTTTTAATTGAGATTGAATCACCTCAGCCATATTGATACGCTCTTTACGGTCACTTGTCAGTAATTTAACTTTTGTTCCTTCTTTCACGCCAGCTTCTTTTAATAATTCTTTTGCCTTCACTACATCATAGTCATATGGTTTCGTTTCACTAGAATAACCAATAATTTTTGGACTCATTGCCGAATTCGCAAGTGTTCCTACATTATCATAAATACCGCTGATAATCGCTTCGCGGTCAACAGCATAGCTAATTGCTTGACGTACTTTTACATCTGATAATAGGGTATCTTTCACATTGAATCCGATAAATTCTACTGCAAGTCCTTCTGCACGGAATAAAGTCATCGTTGAAGAATTTTCAATACGATCAATCTCTGTTACAGGTACTTGTTCAGCAATATGCGCTTCTCCACTTTCAATCATTGCTAGACGCGTAGAATCCTCTGGTACAACTTTAAATGTTACTTTATCTACTTTCGGTACAGTTCCCCAATAATCTTTATTCGAATTTAATGTAATTTCTTGACCTGATTTCCAAGATTCAAATACAAATGGGCCTGTCCCTACTGGATGTGTTGCTAATTCGTCGGCCGCTTCAGCAATAGCTTTCGGACTCATCATACTACCTTCTTGACTTGCTAAAATAGATAGCAGCGGGGCATACGGTTCTTTTAATTTCAATGTAACAATATACGTATCATCTACTACTACTTCACTAATCATTGATAATTTATCACGCTGCGGTGAACCAGTTGCAGGATCTAAAATACGATCGAATGTAGCTTTAACAGCCTCTGCATTAAAATCTGCACCATCATGGAATTTAATACCTTCATTCAATGTAAATGTCCAAGTGACATCATCTTTTTGCTCCCATTCTTTTGCAAGTAGTGGAACAATTTTACGATCTCTATCAAAAGCAACAAGTGTTTCATATACCTTGCCATGAATAATATTCGCTGATGGAATATCTGTAATAAAATGAGGATCTAGGCTTGTCGCATCTGCTGCTCTTAGAACGACTAATTCTCCCCCTACACTTTTCGATCCCTCTTTGGAACCTTCCGTACTATTATTGCTAGCAGTAGAACATGCTTGCAGAATAAGTACTATCATTAGTGCCATGAATAAAAACAACTTCATTTTCTTCATCAACATTTCCTCCTTGTGTGATTTGTTCCTTACATTTCGAATTATAAAGAAATAAATTTCACTTGTTTTTTAAAATCTTTACGTGTTTTTTAAATTTTCTGACTAATAAGCCATAAAATATTTACATTCTTTACGCTTTTCACTAAATTGAAATCAAATCAAATAGAAAAGGAGTATTCGATATGAATAAAGTAACAACTACTATCGATCATTCTGTTTTAGTGAATGCACGCAAGGCATCTAGAAAAAAGAATCTTGTTTCTTTCCTAAACAAAATTAAGAAAAATAAAGCAGCTGTCGCAGGAGGCATCATCATTCTTCTATATATAATGATGTTTCTTATCGGGCCCATTTTAGCCCCTTATGATCCATACGACGTGCAGTTAGATCAAAAATTACAAGGACCCAGCTTAGATCATCTAATGGGAACAGATGACAAAGGGCGAGATATTTTAAGTCGAATTTTATATGGATCACGTTTATCAATTGGTGTTGGTATTTCAGCTGTTTTATTCGGTGGTACAATCGGCACTTTCTTAGGACTTATTGCTGGCTATTATGGCAAATGGGTTGATTCTATTATTAGTCGAATTTTAGATATCATGCTTGCCTTCCCAGGTATCTTGCTAGCTTTAGCTATTGTTAGTGCATTAGGGCCAAGCCTTATCAATGTCACAATTGCTGTTGGTTTTTTCTCTATTCCTATGTTTGCTCGTATTGTACGTGGCTCAACAATGGAAGTTAAAAAATTAGAATATATCGATGCTGTCAAAACACTTGGAGCAAATGATATGACAATTTTAATTAAGCATATTTTTCCAAACATTTTATCACCTATTATTGTACAAGCGTCTATGCGCTTAGCAACGGCTATTCTATCTGCAGCCGGTCTATCATTCTTAGGTTTAGGTGCTCAGCCACCATCTCCTGAATGGGGTGCCATGCTATCTAACGGACGTGATTTCCTATTTACCGCTCCTTATATGGCGCTATTCCCAGGTATTATGATTTCTATACTTGTATTAGGCTTTAACTTATTTGGTGATGGTTTACGCGATGCGCTAGATCCAAGAATGAAAAATTAAAGGAGAGAAGACATATGACATTATTTATCTTAAAACGACTAGCTCAAATTATTCCTGTGACACTTGGTGTAACGCTTGTTGTTTTTCTAATTATGCAGATGATTCCTGGGGACCCAGCGATCATTTTAGCAGGAGAAGGAGCTTCTCAAGAAACGGTTGCAGAATTACGTGAAAATTTAGGGCTCAATAAACCATTAGCCGTTCAATATACAGAGTATATTAAAAATCTTCTACAAGGAGATATGGGTCATTCATTAAAAAATAACCAACCTGTCTTTGGGGAAATTACGTCTCGTTTACCGATTACAATAGAGCTTGCCTTTTATAGTATTTTAATCACCATTGTTTTAGGGCTTATTGCTGGTATTATCTCCGCTATCCGTCCTTATTCGTTTATGGATGTAGGATTAATGGTTGTCGCTTTATTAGGGATCTCCCTTCCAAGTTTCTGGTTAGGTATTTTATTAATGTATGTATTCTCCGTACAGTTACATTGGCTTCCTGTAGCAGGTTGGGATAGTGCCAAGCATATTATTCTCCCTGCTGTCACACTTGGTGCTGGTGGAGCTGCCATCGTAGCACGTATGACTCGCTCTAGTATGTTAGAGGTTGTAAATCAAGACTATATTCGAACAGCGAAAGCAAAAGGCTTAAAAGGGTACATTATCATTTTAAAGCACGCATTACGCAATGCCTTGATTCCAGTTATTACAGTAGTAGGCTTACAATTTGGTAGTTTACTTGGTGGAACAGTTTTAGTTGAATCTGTTTTCGCTGTGAATGGATTAGGACGAATGATTGTAGATGCCATTCGGACACGTGATATACCTGTCGTTCAAGGTGGCGTGCTTGTTGCTTCATTAATATTTGTTTTCATTAATCTTTTTGTAGACATTTTGTACCGAATCTTTAATAAACGAATGGATTTAAACTAAGGAGGGGAAAATCGGATGAAACAAGAAACCGTGTTGGAAGTAAAAAATTTACAAACCTATTTTTATTCGAGTGAAGGTGTTGCCAAAGCTGTGGATGGGGTGTCCTTTACTCTTCAAAAAGGAGAAACACTAGGCATTGTTGGTGAATCTGGTTGTGGGAAATCAATGACTTCCCTGTCATTACTTCGTTTAGTACCATCTCCTCCTGGTAAAATCATCAATGGTGAAATTTTATTAAATAATACGGACATCCTGAAACTATCAGATGAAGAGCTACGTAAAATTCGAGGCAATAAAATATCAATGATTTTCCAAGAGCCTATGACAAGCTTAAATCCTGTATTATCCGTTGGAGAGCAAATTGCTGAATCCATTCGTTTGCACCAAGGCTTGTCACGGAAAGAAGCATGGCAAAAGGCTGTCGATATGATTCGCCTCGTTGGGATTCCTGCACCAGAAAAAAGAGCGAAGCAGGAGCCTTATCAGTTAAGTGGTGGGATGCGACAACGTATAATGATTGCCATGGCACTAGCGTGTACACCAGATGTGTTAATTGCTGACGAACCGACGACTGCATTAGATGTAACCATTCAAGCTCAAATTATTGATATTATTCAAAACCTGCAAAAACAATTAGGCATGAGCATTATCTTCATTACCCACGATCTTGGTGTTGTAGCAGAAATCTGCGATAAGATTGCTGTTATGTATGCGGGGCAGGTTGTAGAAGAAAGCTCAACAGAAAGTCTCTTTGAAAAACCGTTACACCCTTATACAAATGGATTAATTCAATCACTACCAAAGCTATATGAAGACCAAGAAGAATTATCTACTATTCATGGGACTGTCCCAAGTCCCTATAATTACCCGATTGGCTGCCGTTATGCAGAACGCTGCCCATTTGCTACAGATTTATGTCGTGAACAACAGCCTGAACTTCTGACTGTTGAGCAAGGAAAAAAGGTAAGATGCTGGATGTACAGTAATGAATGGCAAGGAGAAACACTTATGAAGGAGCTGACAATATGACAACTACGCAACACACTCAACCACTATTAGAAGTAAATGATTTAAAGCAGCATTTTTTCTTAAAAAAAGAAAAGCTCTTCGGTCCACAGCAAGTTGTAAAAGCTGTGGATGGTGTGTCTTTCGATATTATGCCTGGTGAGACACTCAGCATTGTTGGAGAATCTGGCTGTGGAAAATCAACGACAGGTCGTTCTATTTTAAGATTAGATGAGCCTACTGCTGGAGAGGTATTGTTATTTGGTAAAAATTTAGTGAATATGAACAAAAAAGAGCTTCGTGCTGCGCGCAAGGACATTCAAATAATTTTCCAAGATCCCTATGCGTCCCTTAACCCACGAAGAACGATTCGTAAAATGCTAACAGAAGCCATGTCTATTCAAAAAATTGTACCGCCTGAGCAACAAGAAGCACGCATGATTGAATTAATGTCCCTTGTTGGGTTACGTCCTGAGTATTTAGAGCGTTATCCACATGAATTTTCTGGTGGGCAGCGTCAGCGTATTGGCATTGCAAGAGCCCTTGCTGTTAATCCTAAAATTATTATTTGTGATGAGTCCGTTTCTGCCCTAGATGTTTCCATTCAAGCTCAAATACTCAATTTACTGAAGCAACTACAAAGAGATTTAGATTTAACCTTTTTATTTATCTCACACGATTTAAGTGTTGTTCGACATATTTCAGACCGTATTATGGTGATGTATCTCGGAAAGGTCGTAGAAATTGCTGATAAGCATTCCCTTTTCACACAGCCACATCATCCTTATACCAAAGCACTGTTTTCTTCTATACCAGTTATTGATAAGCAGCATCGTAAGGAGCGTATTATTTTAAAAGGTGACCTACCATCCCCTCTTAATCCTCCTACTGGCTGTAGCTTTCACACACGTTGCCCATTCGCAACAGATAAATGTAAAGCAGAAGTGCCAGCATTACGAGAAATCTCTTCAACCCATAAGGTAGCTTGCCATTTCGCAGAAAATTTAGTTTAATGTATCATACACTTATAAAATAAACGGAGAGGTCATGATGTTACAACTAGAAACCTTCAACATATATATTCTCCTATGTGTAATTGCTCCAATTATTGGAGCTTTTCTGCTTACTTTTATATTTATTTTCGAAAAACAAATCGATAGCCTTGAGGAGGAAAAAAGAAACTTAGAGCTTGAGCAGGATTTACAAAGAGCGAATATTCTCCAGCTAAATCAGCAAATACAGCCACATTTCTTTTTTAACGCATTAAATTCATTACTTAGCCTAGCCCGCATCAATCGAAAGGAAGATTTGGTTGCGGGCATTGAGGCTTTGGCAACATTCTTTAAATTTAAATACAATAATCATGAGGTTTTAATTGCGTTAAAGAACGAGGTACAATTTGTTGATAGTTATTTAAATATTCAACAGTTACGATTTGGACATCGTTTGACTGTAAATAAATATGTTGATGATGAGGCTCTATCTGTTCAAATACCTCCATTTATTCTGCAGACCATTATTGAAAATGCATATAAACATAGCTTTGAAAAACATATAGGACCTGCAGAGCTATCCATTACAATTAAAAAAATGGAGAATGTCTTATTAATAGAAATAAAAAATACACAACCATTAGAAAAAATAGAAATGACTACTGAGCAGGTAGTAGACGAATTGCAGCAAGGTTATGGTCTCGAAAATATTAGAAAACGACTTGAGCTTATTTATGGTCTCGAAAATATTTTATTCTCGATTCAAAACAATGAACAGCATTACACTGTTACCATCCATGTTCCCGCTTAGGCTTTCTATCAATTTGAATAAGAAAGGAGAATCTCACCATGAATATTTTAATCGCAGATGATGAGCCATTAGAGCTTGAGCAAATGATTTATTTATTAAAGCCACATTTTCCGAATTGGACATTCCATACTGCTCAAGATGCCTCACAGGCCCTGCAATTAGCTAAAAAGCACCGTATGACTATCGCCTTTTTGGATATTCAAATGCCTGGGAAAGATGGAATCACGTTGAGCAAGGAATTAAAAGTGCTTTATGAGGTAGATATCATTATGGTAACCGCTTATCAGACCTTTGAATATGCCCAACAAGCATTGCGGATTGGAGTAAAAGATTATCTTACAAAACCTGTCATTGCAAGTGAATTAGATGCGATTGTGGAGAAATATAAAGTATGGAGTTCTAACCATGATGCGATTCAAAGCGCGCTTTCCTATATCCATGAAAACTATCATGAAAAACTGAGTCTAAATATCATTGCTGAAAAAATTCATTTGAATCCAAGCTATTTAAGTCGTAAATTTTTGGAGGAGCAGTCTATCGGAATTAATGAGTATATTAATAATTATCGCCTAGAAATGGCCGTAAAAAAAATCAATGAAAATCTGGATGCAAGTATGTCTGCGATTGCTGAGAGCTGTGGTTTTAATAGCCAACACTATTTTAGTGTAGCGTTTAAGAAAAAATATAATCAATCACCGCGACAATATAAATCCTCTAAAATGAGTAAAGGGATTTGATTGTATGTTAAGGAAATTTTCATTGCTCGTACCATTTGCAAGTTTAAGCACAGCAGCAGGTGTCATTATTCTTTTAGCCAGATGGATTAATGGTAACTTATTATTGTCTTCTCCTTCAGCCCTTATTTCTTTTGGTTTTATGGCAGGCATTTGTTATACATTAGCAACAGCTATTTCGTTTATCGTACTCGGCTCATTGTTGAATAAGAGCGATTATACGCAACACCAGCATACCCAAAGTTTTTTGCTCTTTACCATACAGCGAAAATTATCTGGTATGAATTTAAAGGTTATACGGCTATTTTACCTGCTGACAGGTATTGAACTTTGGCTCATTCAATTAATAAGTATTAGTGTATTGTCTGAAATTATGTTAAATATCCCAGTACCCATTACCCTTTTCTTCTTTTTAATTGGCATGTTACTTCTTGATCGCATCATGTCTGTGAAAAGTATACTATGGCTGGAAATTTTATTTATTATTGCTCTTTTTTCGTTACTTATTTTTATCCCCATTTATTACTTTGTACAAAATGGAGCAAGCACCGTATATGAGGGGATTCGCTTATACCACCCTTATTTATTTTATTTTAAAAATAGCGAAATCCTGCTGTTCTATGTCATTATTCAACTAGCCGTTTTAGGACAAGTATTTTTTGATAAATCAACATGGTATTTAATTGCATTTATTAAGCCAAAAAAAGTACGACGTAGCCTGTTTTCCTCAGGTGTGATTTTAGCGTTATTAACACTATCATTTACTGCGATTTTAATGATTGCCTTATATAGCGGATCCTTTGGTCAGTTTCAAGTGCTGATTTTCACATTTTTATATGAAGTACAGCCTGGATTTCTTACATTTGCTTTTCTCGTCATTGTCCTATTAGCCATTATCACAACCTTGCTTGTAGACATGCGGGCAACGAAACGTTTTTTTGTAAAGAAAAGACCCTATTATTTCTATTTGATTGGCCTTATGGTGATTTTATTTACCTGCTTCTTATCTATAGATTTAACAATTTTAGGTGTTATTTATTCTTTTGCCTTCCTGCACATTACCTTGCTACCGTTTATGTTAATCCTTTTATTTACGAATCGCCGTATTCATAATCATAGTTGGCTTGTCATCCTGCTATCCATCATCATTGGAATTGGCGTAGGTATAAGTTTCAATGCGCTATACGGTTTAGCTGCCAGCTTTATGATCTCGAGTATTTATCAATTAATGCTTCAGACTGAAACTATAGAAAAAAATGCCTGAACTCGAGATTATTCGGGTTCAGGCTTATTCGTTTATTTAACTGCTATAATAAATGAATAGGATTAGGAATAGCACTCCGATAAAGGCTGAACTAATGGAAAGATAATGTCTTTTTTGCTCTCGACCGTAGTAATAGTCAATAAAAATAGAGCTGAAAAGGATAACAGCTAAATATCCTCCGATGATAACAGTAAATAAAATCCATCCTTTTAACATAAGTAGCGGAAGCATAATGATATTCAAAATTTTAATAGCCCAAACAGCACGTCGATGTCCTCTATTGACGTAGTCCTTTGGTATATTAAACTTTTTCCTCATTAGTTTATCGACAAGTAGTTGGCTAGCTAAGAGAATAACTAGCATAACGATTAAACCTGTCATACCAAATTTAGCCTCATCTTTGAGAGCAAGATCTAAATAAGCCTTTGCCAAATCTCTATTATCTACTTTATAAAATGAATGGTTGTCATAATCAACAATTCCGATATCCTCCTCGTTTATGAACATCTTCAGCTTAATAACCTGCCCTTTTTCAAATTCTACCCAGACATCACGTTGTAATCTAAAAAAAGTACGCTCATTCGTTTGTGTCACTGTAGCTTGCTGTAATAGTTGTTGTAACAGCGCTTTTTCTGAACTTTGCTCCATCACTTGTTGACCAATGACCCACCCAGGTCTTCCAGCCTTAAAAATTTCCTCATCCGAATTGAAAATCATTGTATATTTTTTTATGGTCTCCTGCTGTGCTAATTGAACAATTGAAGCATGTTTCGTTTGCTCCATCTGCCCTAACGGACCCATTTCTATTAACAATAGAAGCATGACAATCGTGCCTATGATGATCAATGGATAAGACCAGCGTCTTGTCTTTTTTGTTTGTCGCACTTGCCGTAAAATATCCTCCTGTAAGGACTTCGTAAATCGTGGTGCTTCGCCAAGCTCTTGATCCAACTTCTCTTTAAAAGCTGTCATCCACTAACACCTCCCACTCACTATTCGCTAATCGTTCCTGTAACATTTTCCTCGCCCGATGCAATCTGGTTTTAACCGTATTTTCTGCACATGGAAGAATATCTGCAATTTCCTTAACCTTCAATTCCTGATAATAATAAAGAATGACGACTTCTCTATAAGTAATAGGTAGCTCAAATAACGCTTTCGTTATGGTTGTCCGCTCATCCTGGGCTAGTAACATCGTTTCTGGTGTTTGTTTACTTCCACCAATATGTAATTTTTCCAACAGTAGATGACGTTTATTTTTCCAACTTCGCAGATAATCATGACTTTTATGTACCGTGATTTTAACTAAATAGGTCTTTAGGGATGCTCTTTGTTCAAAGCGATCCTGTTGCCGATAATAAGAAAAAAAGACATCCTGGACTATTTCTTCAGCTATCGCCCAGTCCTTTACATAAAGATAAGCCACTCGTAAGCAGTATTCTCCGTGTTCTTCCATAATGGCCGCTAAATGCTCACTCACCTAAACACCTCCTATTCACATTCACTCTATAGTCGTAACCCAATCTTAGTTGGTTTCAAAAAAATCCAAAAAGTTTCATTAACACGATGGTCATAAAATGAAAAAATCTTCACACAATAAAAGGGTATTTTATTTTGAATTATTCTGGCAACCATAAATATGGATAGTCACTACCAAAGATAGAACGAACATTTTTTACACTGAATTTATTCGTATGCCATGCCGCATACTTTTTTTCTATTATCTATTGAATAACTAGCGAAAAAACTGTTATAGTGAGATTGTTTGTCTGACGTCTGACTAATTAAGATCTTTAGCTGTTCTTCTGACATTGGAACATCAGGACAAAATATCAAAGATACTTATGGAGGAACTTATGAGATACTTAATATCCCTTTGTGGATTGTTACTTGTTTTTGCCTTAGCTTTATTAATGAGTAAAAACAAAAAAGAAATAAAATATAAATATATAGTGATTATGTTGATCATCCAATTTTTATTGGCAGCTTTACTACTCAATACAACGGTTGGTTATGTTCTAATCAAAGGAATCACCAAAGTATTTGATCACTTATTGTCTTATGCAAATGCGGGTATATCCTTTGTGTTTGGTGGCTTAGCAAATGAAGGAGAATCTCCCTTCTTTTTAGCTGTTTTATTACCAATCGTCTTTATATCCGTCCTGATTGGGATCTTGCAGCATTTCAAAATTCTTCCTTTCCTAATGAAATGGGTAGGATTATTTTTAAGCAAGGTAAGTGGCATGGGGAAATTGGAATCCTATAATGCTGTTGCTTCTGCTATGGTAGGCCAATCTGAAGTATTCATTACTGTAAAAAAACAATTAGATAAAATTGCACCACAACGTATGTATACACTATGTGCTTCAGCTATGTCGACTGTGTCGATGTCAGTTGTTGGAGCATATATGACGATGATTGAGCCAAAGTATGTCGTAACAGCCATTGTGTTAAACCTGTTTGGTGGTTTTATCATTGTTTCCATCATTAATCCCTATACTGTTGATGAAAAAGAAGATATCTTAACAATTGAAGATGAGCATAAGCAAGCGTTCTTTCAAATGATTGGTGAATATATTATGGATGGCTTCAAAGTAGCCATCATTGTTGGTGCTATGCTGATTGGTTTCGTAGCATTAATGGATTTAATCAATTCACTATTCGATATGATAATTGGTATATCGTTCCAAGAAATATTAGGCTATATCTTTGCACCAGTCGCTTTCCTAATGGGTATCCCATGGGCAGATGCTGTTGCTGCTGGAGGTATTATGGCAACCAAATTGGTGACAAACGAATTTGTTGCTATGATCAACCTTGGTGACGTTGCTGAGTCCATGAGTGAACGTACACTAGGCATTATTTCTGTATTCCTCGTATCCTTTGCCAACTTTTCATCAATTGGTATTATTTCAGGAGCTGTAAAAGGTTTGAATGAAAGGCAAGGCAATGTCGTTGCTCGGTTTGGTTTAAAATTATTGTACGGCGCTACACTTGTAAGTATCCTAACAGCTATTATTGTTGGATTGATTATTTAAATTGTATAAGGAACTATTATTTGAACTGCACTCAGATAGCTGGGTGTAGTTTTTTCCTCATTTATCGCTATAAGGTTACTCCAAATTAAAAAATGTACATCACTAAAATTGAATTTAGTAATGTACATTTTTAATTTATATTTCTTTATTTCACGACAATATTGACAAGTTTGCCTGGAATAACGATGATTTTCACTAAGTTCTTCCCTGCCATGTATTCTTGAACTTTTTCATCAGCAAGCGCTACTTTTTCGATATCCTCTTTTGACGCTTCTTTCGGTACAACAATTTTCGCACGTACTTTACCAGCCACTTGCACGGCAATTTCCACTTCATCATCTACAAGTTTCGTTTCATCATATGTTGGCCATTGCTCGTATGAAAGTGTTGATTTATGCCCTAATCGTTGCCATAGTTCTTCTGCAATATGCGGAGCGATTGGTGCTAGCATTTTAACAAAGCCTTCAGCATAAGCCGTTGGAATCACATCTGCTTTATAGCAATCATTGATAAAGACCATCATTTGTGAAATAGCTGTGTTAAAGCGGATGCCTTCATAATCCTCTGTCACTTTTTTCACTGTTTGGTGGTATGCTTTTTCAAGTGATTGATCGTTAGACACTTGGATTTTTGCTGACATTGCGCCATCTTCTTCATTGACAAATAGACGCCAGATACGGTCTAAGAAGCGGCGTGCTCCATCTAAACCATTTGTAGACCATGCAACAGATGCCTCAAGTGGTCCCATGAACATTTCATATAAACGTAATGTATCGGCACCATGTGACGAAATGATTTCATCTGGGTTGACGACATTGCCTTTCGATTTAGACATTTTCTCGTTACCTTCACCTAGAATCATTCCTTGGTTAAATAATTTTTGGAATGGCTCTTTCGTATGAACAACGCCTAAATCATACAGAACTTTATGCCAGAAGCGAGCGTAAAGTAAATGCAATACGGCATGCTCCGCGCCACCAATATAAATATCAACTGGTAACCATCGTTTTAGTAACGCTGGATCTGCAATGGCTTCTGTATTTGTAGGATCGATATAGCGTAAGAAGTACCAGCTAGAACCTGCCCACTGTGGCATTGTATTTGTTTCACGACGTCCTTTTTTGCCTGTTTCTGGATCGACAACATTCACCCATTCAGCAATATTAGCTAGCGGTGATTCACCAGTACCCGATGGACGAATATTATCTGTTTTTGGCAGCATTAATGGTAATTCTGATTCTGGAACTGGCGTAATCGTGCCATCTTCCCAATGAATCATTGGAATTGGTTCACCCCAATAACGCTGACGAGAGAATAACCAGTCACGTAGACGATAAGAAGTTTTCTTCTCTCCTACACCTTTTTCCTCTAACCATTCAATGGCTTTTGCAATGCCATCTGTTTTATTTAAGCCATTAAGGAATTCAGAGTTAATATGTTGACCATCACCTGTAAATGCTTCTTTACTAATGTCTCCACCTTCAAGTACAGGAACGATGTCTAAGCCAAATTCAGTCGCAAATTCATAGTCACGCTCGTCATGTGCTGGCACCGCCATAATAGCACCTGTACCATAAGACACTAACACATAGTCAGCAATCCAAATCGGCACTTTTTTACCGTTAATCGGATTCACTGCATAAGCACCTGTAAATACGCCAGTTTTTTCTTTCGCTAAATCTGTACGCTCTAGGTCAGATTTCATTTTAACTTTCTCTAAATAAGTCTCAACAGCTTGGCGTTGGTCAGCTGTTGTAATTTGTTCCACTAATTTATGCTCTGGTGCAAGCACACAGTATGTAGCACCAAATAATGTATCAGGGCGTGTTGTGAAAACGGTGAAGTTTTGATCTGAACCGTCAATGGTAAATGTCACTTCTGCCCCTTCTGAACGGCCAATCCAATTGCGCTGCATATCTTTAATAGACTCAGGCCAATCAACTTCTTCTAGGTCATCGATTAAACGATCAGCATAGGCTGTAATTTTAAGCATCCATTGCTTCATTGGTCGGCGTTCTACTGGATGACCACCACGCTCTGATTTCCCATCAATCACTTCTTCGTTAGCTAATACCGTGCCAAGTGCTGGACACCAGTTAACAGCCACTTCATCCACATAAGCTAAACCTTTCTTATAAAGCTGGATAAAAATCCATTGTGTCCATTTATAATACTCTGGATCAGTCGTGTTAATTTCACGATCCCAATCATAGCTGAAGCCTAGCTCTTGAATTTGACGTTTAAATGTCGCAATATTTTTAGCTGTAAATTCAGCTGGATCATTCCCTGTATCAAGTGCATATTGCTCAGCTGGTAAACCGAAAGCATCCCAGCCCATTGGATGTAGTACATTGTAGCCTTGCATACGTTTAAAGCGCGATAGAATATCAGTTGCCGTATACCCTTCTGGATGGCCTACATGGAGTCCTGCGCCAGACGGATATGGGAACATATCTAATGCGTAAAATTTAGGCTTCTCTATTTCATTTTCAGTTTTGAATGTTTTGTTATCAGCCCAATATTGCTGCCACTTTTTTTCAATTTGTTCATGATTAAAACTCATTCTTTTTCCTCCTTCGATTGATCATGCTGCTCTCCATCATAATTGACAAAATATTTAAAAAACAAAAAAACTCGCCCCATTCTTAAAGAAGGGACGAGAGAATTTGTACTCCCGCGGTACCACCCAGATTAGTGATTACACTCGGCTCAAGCTTCCTTAACGCGGAAGAAACGACACACGCTGTTTCACGCGGGCAGACTCAGAAGGCGAGTTCAACTTGCTTTCTTACTAGCTCCCACCAACCGCTAGCTCTCTAAAAAGAACCACAAATCTACTATTCCTCATCACAGTCTTTACATGATATTGCATTTATTCTAATGGAAAGTATTGAAAAGCACAAGCCTTTGTTTACAGCTTACCCATTACTGAACAATTAATTCCTTTTTTTCCTTAGGCTTTGATAAATCCTTGCATTCATGAAATGCAAAATGCTGACATCCGATACATTGATTTGCGTTCAAATAATTGAAAGCCTTTGTAATCGCTTCTCCAGTATGTTGATAAAAATGTTGCGCACCTATTTTATCGTAAAGACCATTGTGCTGAAGAGCATCCTTTAAATCACCTTGCACACCCGTTACCAAAACAGTACCGCCCTGTGCTTTATAGTTTTCAATGATATTGCTAAAATATGCCTCTCCAGTAGAATCCATAAAGGGCACTTTCCCCATTCGTAATATCAAAACTCTTGGTTGCTGATGCAAAGTACTTTCAATTGTTTGTTCAAACATTTGTGCAGCACCAAAGAACAACGGCCCTTCAATTGTGTACATACTAATTTGCGGGCAATCATGCTGCTGATGCACAACATGTGGCTGTACCTTCTCACTTTTATTCGAATGGTCTGGAAGTACCTTCGTGACAACAAGCTTTTCACTCATGCGTTTCGCAAATAATAGCACAGCCAGCACAAGCCCCACTTCAACTGCTAATGTGAGACTAGTGAATACCGTTAATAAAAAGGTAATCAATAACACCAGTGAATCGCCTGATTTTAATTTTACGATATGTGCAAAATGATGTCGTTCACTCATATTCCAAGCTACGACCATCAAAACCGGAGCCATACTTGCTAACGGAATATGAGATGCATACGGAGCTAATAACAATAATGTGATTAAAACAAACACACCATGTATGATACCCGACATAGGAGATACTGCCCCTGTTTTTATATTGGTCGCTGTGCGTGCGATGGCCCCTGTTGCTGGAATACCACCGAACAAAGGCGTCACAATATTAGCAATCCCCTGACCAATTAGCTCACGATTACTGTTATGCTTACTATTTGTCATCCCATCCGCAACAACTGCAGATAATAGAGACTCAATGCCACCTAGCATCGCAATGACAAATGCTGGACCAATAAGTTGTTGTAATCGTTCAAGCGTGATGTTCGGTAAGGCAAAATGAGGTAATGTATTAGGAATTTGACCATAAGCTGTTGCAATGGTAGCAACTTGTCCTGAAAAGAAGAAAGTTGCCACAAGTGTAGAGACAACGATACCCGCTAATGCACCAGGAACCTTTGGAAAAAATTTTGGTGTGATCAATATTGTCACCAAGCATAGGACGGCAGTAAGAATACTATACATATTTGTCGTACCAAGCTGCTTCATGATTTCCTGAATATTGGCGATAAAATACTCGTGCCTTTTAACATTTGATAGTCCTAAAAAGTTGGCAATTTGACCTGTAAAAATAATCACAGCTATACCTGCTGTAAAGCCAACTGTTACAGGACGTGGAATAAATTTAATTAAAGTCCCTAGCTTAAAAAAGCCCATGACACAAAGCATAATCCCTGCCATTAAACCCGCAAGCAATAAATCTTCATAGCCATAAGTAAGAACAATGCCCAATAGAATTGGCACAAACGCCCCAGTTGGCCCACCTATTTGATATTTGGATCCACCAAAAAGAGAAATAAGAATACCTGCAATACATGCCGTATAGATCCCATATTCAGGTTTCACACCCGATGCGATGGCAAAGGACATGGCAAGTGGAATAGCAACGATTCCGACAATAATTCCTGACAATAAATCCTTCTTTACATGATGAACTGAATACCCTTCAAAGCGTCCTGTAAACAGTGACTTCATAGATAAATCTTCCCTTCGAAATAATAAGCAAAGCCCAATTTTTCATCATCATTGATTTACTTATTCTCTTCGTCACCTTCATTACTTGTCATTTCCTCTAATCTCGAAATGGTATGAACCAAATGGTTATTAAAAATATCCTTTGCCACCCCAAGTAATGCACCAATCATTGGGTCACTTAAAGAATAATAAACTTTTTTTCCTTCCTTCACGCCATAAACGATATTTTTGGCACGTAATACACTTAATTGCTGAGAAACTGCGGAACCCTCCTTCTCTAAGCAATCTTGAATCTCATTGACACTTTTATGACCATCCACAAGGAGTTCAAGTATTCTGATGCGTAACGGATGTGCTAATGCTTTAAAAAAATCCGCCTTAAACTGTTGTAAGCCCTCTTCCATAAAAACCCCTCCACATAACTACATATTCAAATATTTGAATATGTATGATTGTAATCCTGTCACAAGAATTTTTCAATATCTACTATTAAAAAAAGAGCAAAACCAAGTGCTTAACACTCGTCTTTGCTCTTTTCATTGCGACACGATTAATCTGTTACTATTTTGTTCTTCTTTAAAGGGTAATCGTAAGTTAGACATGGAATAATTGCCAATAGTACAATGACCACTAATGTTAAAACAAGAGGAATCATGCCAAATTGATCCACCATAATACCGCCAAATAGTGGACCAATCATCCGTCCTCCAGTGGCAGCACTATTGATAATGCCTTGATAGAACCCTTGTCGACCCCTTGGTGCCAGTTGATTAGCAATCGTTGGTAATGCCGGGGTATAAAACATTTCGCCAAATGTTAAGACAAGCATCGCTACTCCAAACATTTTAAAGTCACTCGCAAAGGCAATAATGCCGAAGGAAAAAGCAATCAGCGTTACGCCAAATACTAACTGACGCTTTAAATTGTTTTCCCAACGCTTTACGAGCGGTGCAATGAGTGGTTGCCCAATGACAATCAGCAGGCCATTTATTGTCCAGAGTAGGCTATATTGTTTTAATCCTAATCCTAAATCTTGTGTATAAGATGAAATGGTTGCACTCCATTGAGAATACGCTAGCCAGCATAAAACGGAGGATGCACTAATTATTAACAAAGCATAGAAAGGTGCCTTGTTTACGATTCGTTTACTTTCGCTCAAGACATTTTTAGGTGCAATGCTGCCTGCCTCCAAACGCTTAAATGTAAATAAGGCAATAAAAAAGAATAAAATATACATGCCTAAATTAACTTTAAACACATAGTCAAATTGATAATCTGCCACTATACCTGCAAGTGCTGGCCCTACTGCAACACCGACATTTTGTGCTAAATAGATAGTATTAAAAGCTTTACGTCCACCTTCTGGCCAAGCAGCTCCAGCCAAGGCAAACATTCCTGGGAAAACAATGCCCCCACTAAAGCCTAGTATCGTTAAAAACCACACATAATGTGGCCAGCCATGCCAAATTGTTAAGCCAACTAATGAAGCAATCGTTAACAGGATGCCAAGCATAATAGCTTTATAGCCACCAATTCTATCAAATAAGTAGCCACCTAATAGATTGCCTAGTACTCCAGCAGCAGAATTCAGCATTAAGACAAAACCAGCCATTGCTAAAGATTTGCCTAAATAATCATGCATATAAATGGCATTCAAAGGCCATAAAAAAGAGTTGCCTGTTGTGTTCACAAGCATACCGATAATTAAAAACCAAACACGTTTTGGCATAGGATGACCTCCATTATTTCGCTTCTCTAAATAGTTAGTGTATGCTGAAATACTTAAAAGCACAAGGAAAATAATTTTACCTTTTTTACAAGACTTCCATCCTATTTTCAATCGTATTTAGTTACCCCCTGCTTTTGTTCCTTCCCATTTTTCTTCATCCAAATCATGATAATACCCTTCCCCCATGACGGAACGAAAAGCACATGATAGAATAGAGCGTTAGAGGAGTGAAATAAATGACAGAGATGAATTTTCCTTTTCCTTCAGAGGGGAAAAGATACTATACATGGAATCGCTATTTACGTAATCAATTTGGTCATAAAGTATTTAAAGTGGCATTAGACGCAGGCTTTGATTGCCCTAACCGTGATGGTACAGTCGCTTTTGGTGGCTGTACATTTTGTAGTGCTGCAGGTTCTGGTGATTTTGCTGGCAATAAGGTAGATCCAATCGATGTTCAATTTGCTGAAATCCGAGACAAGATGCATCAGAAATGGAAGGATGGCCAATACATGGCTTACTTCCAAGCTTACACAAATACACATGCTCCATTGCCGGTTTTAAAAGAAAAATTTGAAGCTGCTTTAGCGCAAGAAGGTGTTGTAGGTCTTTCTATTGCTACCCGTCCGGACTGTTTACCTGATGATGTTGTGGAATATTTAGCAGAGTTAAATGAGCGAACGTATTTATGGATTGAGCTTGGTCTTCAAACGGTGCATGAGAAAACGGCCAATCTTATTAATCGCGCCCATGATTATGCAACCTATGTAGAAGGCGTTGAAAAATTGCGTAAGCATGGCATTCGTGTTTGCTCACATATCATTAATGGTTTGCCTCTTGAAGACTATGACATGATGATGGAAACGGCACGAGCAGTCGCACAATTAGATGTCCAAGGCATTAAAATTCACTTACTTCATCTATTAAAAGGGACGCCCATGGTGAAACAATATGAAAAAGGTATGCTAGAATTTTTAGATCAAGATGTGTATACAAAACTAGTAGCAGATCAATTAGAAATTTTGCCACCAGAGATGGTCATTCATCGTATTACGGGTGATGGACCGATTGATTTAATGATTGGACCGATGTGGAGTGTCAATAAATGGGAAGTTTTGAATGGCATTGACGCTGAGCTTGAACGACGTGGTAGTTGGCAAGGGAAGTTTTATAAGGCTGAGGTTACGAAATGAAACTACAACGCGTTTTACAATATGCCCAGCAGCTACTAACGGATAGTATAGAAGAAGGCGATACGGTTGTTGATGCGACTGCAGGAAACGGTCATGACACGTTGTTTCTAGCACAACTTGTTGGGGATGAAGGACAAGTGTATGCCTTTGACGTCCAAAAAGAGGCGGTTGATGCGACACTCCTTCGACTTTTAGATCATGGTTTAGAACACCGCGCACTCGTTTTAAATAAAGGTCATGAAGAAGTCACACAGTTTGTACACAAGCCAGTAACTGCGGCTATTTTTAATCTTGGCTATTTACCTGGAAGCAACCATGATATTATTACAAGACCTAATACAACAATCCAAGCGATTGAAAATTTATTGAAGCTCTTGAAAGTGGGCGGTTTAATTGTTCTTATTATTTATCATGGTCATCCAGGTGGAAAAGAAGAACGTGATAAGGTCATTGAATATGTAAGTCAACTTCCACAAAAATATGTCCATGTCTTAAAATATGCATTTCTTAATCAACAAAATGATCCACCATTCGTCATTGCATTAGAGAAAATGAAAGAATATCCTATTTAATGATGACATGCTAAAAGGCGATCAACTAGTTTCATAGAAACTAGTTGATCGCCTTGCTCTTTATCTACTTGTTATTTCGTTTTTCATTATAGTCAACCCAGAAATCTGCACCTTTAATTCCTAGTTTACGAGGATCAAAGACTGGATCTTTTCCTTCTTTTTTCTGTTTCTCGTAATCTTTTAATGCGACAATAGCTGGTTTCATAATAATTAAAATAGCTATAACGTTAATCCAAACCATCAGACCAAGGCCTACATCACCCATTGCCCATGCTAGACCAGACGTACGGATTGTACCATAGAAGGCCGCAACTAAAATGGCAATTTTGGCAATCCAGATGAATACCTTTTCTGTGCTACCACTAAATAAGTAAGCAACATTTGTTTCTGCAATATAGTAGTAAGCCATAATTGTTGTAAAGGCAAAAAAGAATAACGCTATGGCTACAAACGGAGCGCCAAAACCAGGTAATGATGAGTCAACTGCATATTGTGTATACGCAGCTCCTGCTTCAATACTTTTCGCAAAAGTCATTTGCTCATCGCCTGCTAATCCACCACTATTGAATTCTCCAACATGAATAAATGGATCTGCGCCTTCAGCTGCCTTTTCATCTTGTACATTGTACATACCCGTAAATAAAATCATAAATGCGGTAGCAGAACAAATTAATAATGTATCAATATACACAGATGCTGCTTGAACAATTCCTTGCTTAGCAGGATGCGATACTTCCGCAGCTGCCGCAGGGTGGGCCCCAGTTCCTTGACCAGCTTCATTGGAGTAAATTCCACGTTTAACACCCCAAGCAATCGCTGAACCAATAATCCCGCCAAAAATTTCTTGAGCACCAAATGCACTAGAAAAAATTAATCCGATAACTGTTGGTACTTGTGAAATATTCATAAAAATAATGACTATTGCCATAATGATATAAGCTAATGCCATAAATGGTACAATAATTTGAGCAGCGTTTGCAATTGATTTAATACCACCAATGATAATAGCACCTAGTAACACAACAATTATAAGTCCTGTGATCCATGTATCCAAACCGAAAGCGTTTTCAACAGCACCTGCGATGGCATTTGACTGCACACCAGGCATCAAAATTAACATTGCAATTAAAGCAGCTACAGCAAAAATAACTGCAAACCATTTTTGACCCATTCCTTTTTCTATGTAAAAGGCCGGTCCACCACGATATTCTGTATCTTTCTCTTCTTTATAGATTTGAGCTAATGTTGACTCTACATACGAGGTAGCCGCACCAATGAAAGCGATTGCCCACATCCAAAAGACAGCACCAGGTCCTCCCATTCCAATTGCTGTCGCAGTACCAGCAATATTACCTGTACCTACACGTCCTGATAATGCGATAGACATTGCTTGGAAAGAGGATATTCCCTTTTCCGATTTCTCCCCTTTAAACATTAAAACAAACATATCTTTAATGTGCCTTACCTGTAGGAACCTTGTGATAATTGAGAAAAATAACCCAATCAATAAGATACCATAAATAAACCATGGTCCCCATAAAATACCATTCAACTTCTCCACAATTACATCCATTTTACCCCTCCAATTTAAAATACCTTACTTTAGATCATTATAGTATTACACTTTTCAGAAAATTACAATATTATTTTTGAGTAACAATATTTAAGTAAGTAACCTAGTAAATGGAAGGGTATAAACCTATTTAATTATATAACCAATTCTTCGAAGAGCATTATTAATAAAATCACGTATATACATAAAAATCTCTTCACGCTCTCCCTCATGAAATAAATTATGATAACAATTTTCCCATTCTTTAAACTGAAATTCCGTAAATTCTTGTTGATGTAGCCAGTTTCGAGTTTGGCGTGTGTCCGTAATTTTATCTTTCTCAGCCGTCATAATGAGCATAGGCATATTTGGCATTTCACCTTTAGGCAGCATCACTAAATTTTTCATCATCTGCTGAAGCTCTCGATACCATTTCACAGAAACAACAGACATGAGCGGTACATCATCTTTCATTTCTTCTCTACCTTCAACATTACGCGTTAACTTTTCTAAAGTAATGTCATGTGTCAATTTGACATTAGCTGTTAATGCACTTAAACTCGTTAAAGCATTTGTTAATTTACCTGGTAATAGCTTTAGTTGCAACCAAGGTGATGTTAAAATAATACCCGCACATTCATATTGCCTCTTTTGCATTGTATGGAGAATTAATGTTGCGCCTAGCCCATGCCCTATTACAAAAGTTGGCAAATTATATGAAAAAGCATTCTCAATTAGGTTTCTTGTATATTTATTGTACAATTTGAAGTCCTCATCATGGACACGGGCAAACCTTGCATCCACCCCATGATTCGGTAAATCTCCCATGACTATGTGGAAGCCTTCCAATCTTAATTTTTCTATCAGCCATGCGTACCAACGGTGATTTTCATAAGCACCATGAAGAATAGCAATCACAGCTTTTGCTTGTCCATCAGCTTCCCATTTCCACATTTACATAGTCCTCCTAAAAAATAATTACACTTTAATTATAGCGAAATAAATAGCACATTTTAATTTTATATTTCCATAAAGTTGCGTATTTGATACGATAATACTACATTATAGAAAGAAAAGAGGCGATTTTCATGATTTATCCATTTAAAGATAAAATGCCAAAGATCGATCCGTCTGTTTTCATTGCTGATTACGCAACTGTTACGGGCGACGTAACAATTGGTGCCGAAACCACTATTTGGTTTAATACGGTTATTCGTGGTGATGTTTCCCCAACGATTATTGGTAAACGTGTCAGTATCCAGGATCTTTGCTGCTTACACCAAAGCCCAAAATATCCACTCATTATTGAAGATGAGGTAACAGTTGGACACCAAGTCACTTTACATAGTTGTACAATTCGCAAAAATGCCTTAATTGGTATGGGTTCCATTATTTTAGACGGAGCTGAGATTGGAGAAGGTGCATTTATTGGAGCAGGAAGCCTAGTACCTCCTGGTAAAGTCATTCCTCCGAATAGTTTAGCATTAGGTCGTCCAGCAAAAGTTGTCCGTGAATTAAATGCAGAAGATAAAGAGGATATGGAACGCATCGTACGAGAATACGCAGAAAAAGGTCAATACTATAAATCGCTTCAGAAATAACTAACATACACAAAAAATCAATACTAACGAAAAAATCCCTCGCGTTTCCGTGTAACGAATTTGTTCACGAATCCTAGCGAGGCATTTTTTGTAAAAAAACAAAAGGGGCAATGTTGCCCCTTTTCTTATTAATACATTAGAATAATTTTCTAACGACTTCATTACTTTAGTTCAATAGTTTATAAACGTGCTTTTTCTCGTAGTGCATCTGCTTTATCAATTTGTTCCCATGGTACATTTAAATCTGTACGACCAAAATGTCCATACGCAGCCGTTTGTTTATAAATTGGACGACGTAAATCAAGCATTTTAATGATACCTGCTGGGCGTAAATCGAATAGCTCGCGTACCCATTCTACGATCTCACTTTCTTTCGCTTTACCTGTACCAAATGTATCTACCGCAATAGAAACAGGTTGAGCTACGCCAATTGCATAGGCAAGTTGTACTTCAGCACGTTCTGCTAAGCCCGCTGCTACGATATTTTTCGCTACATAACGTGCCGCATATGCAGCTGAACGGTCTACCTTTGTTGCATCCTTACCAGAGAATGCACCACCACCGTGACGTGCATAACCACCGTATGTATCAACAATGATTTTACGTCCTGTTAAACCAGCATCTCCTTTTGGCCCACCGATTACGAAACGGCCAGTTGGGTTGATGAAGTATTTCGTGTTAGCATCTAATAATTCACTTGGCACGACTGGAGCAATAACAAATTCTTTTAAATCCGCTTGAATTTGTTCGAGTGTTGCTTCTTCATCATGCTGTGTTGAAATAACAATTGTATCCACGCGAACGGGTACATTATTGTCATCATATTCAATCGTTACTTGCGTTTTCCCATCAGGACGTAAATAGGCAAGTTCACCTGATTTACGTACTTCTGTTAAACGGCGTGCTAATTTGTGTGCTAAGCTAATTGGTAATGGCATTAGCTCTGGTGTTTCATTACATGCATAGCCAAACATTAAGCCTTGGTCACCAGCACCTATTGCTTCAATATCCGCATCTGTCATAGAGCCTTCACGTGCCTCTAATGCTTGATCAACACCTTGTGCAATATCAGGTGATTGTTCACCAATCGCCACAAGCACCGCTAAGTTTTCAGCATCAAAGCCATATTTACCTCGTGTGTAGCCTATTTCTGCCACAGTGTCACGAACAATACCTTTAATATCTACGTAAGTAGAGGTAGTAATTTCTCCTGCTACTAATACTAACCCTGTTGTTACAGTTGTTTCACACGCTACACGTGCATTTGGATCTTCTGCTAAAATAGCATCTAAAATGGCATCCGAGATTTGGTCACAAATCTTATCTGGATGTCCTTCTGTTACACTCTCTGATGTAAACAGTCGACGGTTTGTCATTTGGTTTTCCTCCTAAATACTCTTACAATAAGTAGTTGTGTATGAATACGGTACTCATTACCCATGTCAAGTCCGCTCCTAAGGATTGAACTCTCAAGCCGTTACTGCTGCTTTTAACACGAGGATTTCGAAAGATCCGTCATTATAATAAGGAAAGAACTACATATACTTACCTTTACATTGATTTTTAACAATAAAAAAATCCTTTTCTCACGTTACTTTACATGAGGAAAGGAATAATGACTGCGTAACCTTTCACTCTTATCGTTCAAGGGATGTTCCCTTGCATCAGGTTGGCACCAACGCATGTCGTGAAATAGTTCATGCAGGTTGCCGGGTTTCACAGGGCCTGACCCTCCACCAGCTCGGGATAAGAGTATCCGTTCAATCTCATGTTACTGAAAAGGTCGAACGTTGTCAAATATTTTCTTATGTATTACTGTATAAAAAGGAAAGAACAGATTAAACAAAAACTTTTCATACTTGGATGATGATGTAAATAGAAGCAAATTAATCCCTACAACATACCTAGCTACTTGTGGTAACATATGTGTGGCTCAATTTTCGCGCCTAATTACTGTAGGATTGATGGTATTCTACTCGAAAAACATTATTTTTTGTCAGTTTATTGAAAAGTGATAAAAACTCTAAAATAATTTCTTAATTAGTATAGATTATTTAAGCAATTGTGTTATACTATTTTTGAAATTAAGAAAAAATCCCTCTAAATCAAGGGAATACTATAAAAAAGGATGGTATTTAATCGATGAATTCAGTAGAAATTGCAAACGAACTGAAGGAATTATTAAACGGCGGTAACATTAATGTTCAACTTTCAGTACCACAATTAGCAGAAAAAGCTACCTCTCGTGGTGAAGCAATGTTAACAGTAGATGGCGCAGTTCGTGCAGAAACTGGCAAATACACTGGTCGTTCACCTAAAGATAAATATACGGTAGAAGAAGAAAGCACAAAAGATCAAATTGACTGGGGTAAAGTCAACCAACCAATCTCCTCTGAAGTGTTCGATAACCTATACGTAAAAGTAATAAAATATTTAAAAGAACGTGACGAGTTATTCGTATTCAAAGGCTTTGCAGGTGCTGACAAAGATTCACAATTAAGCATTCAAGTCATTAATGAATACGCTTGGCACAATCTTTTTGCTCATCAATTATTTATCCGTCCAACAGCAGATGAATTAGCTTCTCATGTTGCCGACTTCACTGTCATCTCAGCTCCTAACTTTAAAGCAGATCCTGCGGTTGATGGTACTGCTTCTGAAACATTCATCATCGTATCACTTGAAAAGAAAATTATCTTAATTGGTGGTACTGAATATGCTGGTGAAATGAAAAAATCTATCTTCGGTATCATGAACTACTTATTACCACAACAAGGTATTCTTTCAATGCACTGCTCAGCAAACGTTGGTGAAGCTGGCGATGTGGCATTATTCTTCGGTCTATCTGGTACTGGTAAAACGACATTATCAGCTGATCCAGATCGTAAGCTAATCGGTGACGATGAACACGGTTGGTCTGCTAATGGTGTGTTCAACATTGAGGGTGGTTGCTATGCAAAAACAATCAACCTTTCTGCTGAAAAAGAACCAGAAATCTACAATGCAATCCGCTTCGGCTCTGTTTTAGAAAACGTAGCTGTTGATCCAGAAACTCGTATTTGTGACTATGATGATGGTTCACTAACAGAAAATACACGTGTAGCTTATCCAATCCAATACATCGAAAATATTGTTGATCCTTCTGTTGCAGGTCATCCAAAAACAATCATCTTCCTAACAGCTGATGCATTTGGCGTGTTACCTCCAATCAGTAAATTAACAAAAGAGCAAGCAATGTATCACTTCCTAAGTGGTTTCACTTCTAAACTTGCTGGAACTGAACGTGGTGTTACTGAGCCAGAACCAGTATTCTCTACTTGCTTCGGTTCACCATTCCTTCCACTTCCTGCAACAGTATACGCAGAAATGTTAGGACAAAAAATTGACGAGCACGGCGCACAAGTATTCCTAGTGAACACTGGTTGGACTGGTGGCGAATATGGTACAGGTAGCCGTATGAAACTTTCTTACACACGTACAATGGTACGTGCAGCAATCGATGGTAAATTAGCAGGTGTTGAAACGACACAAGATGCTGTGTTTGGTTTACACATTCCAACAGCGGTTGAAGGTGTACCTTCAGAAGTGTTAAACCCTCGTGAAGCTTGGGCAGATAAAGCTGCATATGATGCAAAAGCTGCTGAGCTTGCAGGCTTATTCAACGAAAACTTCAAGAAATTCTCAAACGTTTCTGAAGCCATCACTACACTTGGTGGCCCATTAAAATAACGACTAAATAAAAAACAAAGGGAACAAATTATTCGTTCCCTTTGTCTTTTTGTTTTCTTCTATGCTTTATTGTTGTTTCATCCACTTGCAAAGAGCACGAACAGTTTCACGATTTTTTGCTGGTGGATATTGATGTGCGTAGTTAAGATCATACCACGTTTCGAATGATTTATTTGCATCCTCTAAAAAAAATGCCAACTGTCTGGCATGTTCTATATCCACATTTTCATCACGATAGCCATGAATGATCAGTACAGGGGCTGTTATCTGCTCTATCTCAAATAGTGGCGTTCGCGCATCATACGCTTCTGGGACACGATTCGGTGTTCCTCCAATAATGCGCTTCATCATCCTTCGCATATCTGTGCGTTCCCAATAAGTGGCCGTTGCATCCGAAACACCTGCCCATGTCACAACAGAAGTAATATCTTTTCTTAAAATGGCTGTCCAAAGAGCCATAATTCCCCCACGAGAAAAGCCAAAAACATGGATATTGTCATTACAGTATTGCTTGAGTACATCTACGGCATAGACAGCATCATAACGATCTGCCCCTGCAAACTCGTCTCGACCCTCTCCACCACGATTTCCACGATAGTATGGGGCAAAGACGATAAAGCCCTGCGCCGCAAATTGGGCAATACGAGAGGGTCTTACCATTCCAATGCTTTGCATGCCACCTCTTAAATATAAAAAGCCATCATATGTACCTTCTGTCTTTGGTTCCGCTAATAATCCTTTTATACGTAAGCCCTGTGATAGATAGGTTATTTCTGTTAGTCGTATGGCTGGATTGGGTGAGGGATAGGCACGTTTTTCCACAATTTCACCATTGTATGTCACGGTCTTTCAACTCCTCCAGCATTTTCTTCATCCCCTCATCCTTCATATGAAAACTCAAGTTAGGATGCTGGGTAAATTCTTCATCTGTTAACCAAAGCATGCCTGACGTTTCTAAATCAAATTCTATGTCCTCTTGCACTAAAAATTGTGCAGTGAAAACGGTTTTACAAAAAACGATTTCATCATGCACTGCATACTCTGCGAACCATTGAAGATTTTTCACATGAACACCCGTTTCTTCAAAAACTTCTCGAATCGCCGCCTCCTCTAATGTTTCGCCCTCTTCTAATTTCCCCCCTGGTACTTCTACACCACGTCGTTTATGAACCGTACATAACCATTTATTTTCATGCTTTAAAAGGACAAGGACGTGTTTAGGTTCTACTTTAAATTCGCCTCTTGTAAAACTCAAATCTACTTGTAGGCCATGTAAATCTGTAAATGTTAACATCTCTTCAACCTCACGTTCTTTCTTGTTGCAAAACAAAAGTTACTCTCTTCTTCATTACTTCTATATTTATGGACAGAATTTAATCATCATTCCTATTCCTATCTATAATAACTATAGTGTAATTCTACAAAGACAAGCAACTCTAAACTACAGTCTGGTAAAGCATGTAAAAAGGCAACTTTGCAAGGTGAGGGGTTGATTTCCGTTCCGCCAGCGTCCTTTCCAGGGGGCGTCCGATGAGCCGCTTCACTCACTTCCGTTCGCTCCAGGGTCTCATCTGTGACGCTAAATCCCCTAGGAGTAACGCTAGCTCCACTCCAATCAACCATTCTGCAAAGTGTCTTTTCCTTATCTTTCATACTAGCCGTAGTGAACAAAATAACCCATTATTTGTATGATTAGAGAATCGATAGGCTCTTATTTTCAATGTGGAGAAGTGATACGTGACAACAACTCTTCATAAAAAGTAGTGAACACCTTCCCTTTATTTGAAAACCTTTGCTAAAAAGGTAACACTTTTGTGGGTTGGAGTGGAGGGCTACTTGACTCCCGTAGGATAGCAAGACAGGCAAAACTCTAAACGGAACGGTAGCGGAGGAAGCGATTCGGCGCTCACCCACAGGAAAGCAAGTAGCCTGCAACGGAAATTCATTTCTACCTTTCAATTGACTGTTTTGTTTTTCAACAACATAGAAAAGCGTGCTTCCTAGGAAGACACGCTTTTCTTTAAATTACTTGCTGACCGTCAAAGTAGACGATAGGGCTTTTCACAACACAGTCGATATGAACATCTGACGCATTTGCTCCACCGAATGGCGCATTACTGCCAAAAGCAATATGGATTGTCCCATATACCTTCTCATCCTCTAGTACATTGCCACATAGGATGGCACTTTTATTGGCTCCGATGCCAAATTCTGCAATGATTCTACCATTTCCTTCACCAAGTAAGGCCAGTAGATGTGGACCATCAGGACCAACTGCTTCTTCTAAACGACCATTCTTAATTTTTAATAATAATGGCTCCTTTAAGACACCGATATTAGCAATAGAACCATCTACTAAAATCTCTCCATTTGCAGATGTTTCAATTGGCGCAATATATGATTCTCCTGAAGGAATATTCCCGTACTCACCAGGTTGACGAATAACACCTGTGGAGCGAATTCCTAAACGGCCTTCTACACTAAATGTCAGCTCATGGCCATCCTTGACAATGCGAATATCTTTTGCCGTATCAAGTAAAAGGACATATTTTTCTACCATGGCTTCAATCTCCTGTGCATCTGCATGAAGGGCACCTTGCTCCAGCATCTCCAATGTCACACCTGGCATTGTCGCTACACGTCCGCCCTTTTCACAGGCATATTTACGAGCCATTGTATGTGTTAAGGAGTGGGAGGTAATACAAAGTGTAACATCCGCATTCGCCATAAGCTCAGAAACTGCATGGATGGGCTCCTGTCCAGATTTGTCTAACAAGGGCATCACCATGAGCATTGTATTTGCTGTAATTGACAGTCCAGCTTCATAAAAGATTTTTGCGATGTCTTGTTTATGACTATCTGTCAAAATTAATAGTGACTCTGATGATTGAACATTTAAATTGCCTTTTAAAACATTTAGTGCAATGTCATGTAAATGCTGCATAATAGGACTCCTTAATTAAAATTCAAATGATATCTACGAATAATTCCTTCTATTTCATTTCTAGCTTCTGTCAGAGGTCCCAAAAACTCTGGAACACGTTGCTCTGTAAAACGATAGATTGGTCCAGAAACGGTAATAGATGCTACGACCTGTTCCTCACTATTGAATATAGGCATAGCTAGCGCCAATACATCAACAGAATACTCACTATTACTAAGGGCATAGCCGCATGATCGAATTTTTTCTAGCTCTGCCCGTATTTCTGTAGCATCTGTCATCGTATTATTCGTATAAGCTGTTAACGGTTCATCTATGACCTTTGCAATTTGCTCTTCATTTAAAAAAGCAAGCATCGAACGATAAGATGCTCCTACATAAAGTGGCGATCTACTTCCTCTTGAAACTGTAAATTTCACCTTATTTACAGGTTCTGCTTTTAGTAATGTTAACGCTTCCAGTCCATTCAGTACGGTAAAAATGGCTGTTTCGCCAGTGACATCCTTTAATTTATCAAGAACTGGCATACATAGCTGATCTATGTTTAATGAATCATACATATTCATACCTATTTCCCATAATGCTATACCAAGTGAATATTTTTTCGTTATAGGATCTTTTGTAATAAACCCATTATTTTCGAAGGTTTCAAGAATGCGATATAAATTTGTATGATTCATATTCATCGCCAGTGCTAACTCTCGTCCACCCCATGTTGGCTTTTCCTTTGTAAACATTTTTAAAACCGCAATTGATAAATTTAATGTCTTTAGCATATCTCTCATCCTTCTGATCTATTTATCTGTACAAACGGCTGCAAATCTCTCTCTTAAGGGGGAAATAATCGACAGATTTAGCAGCCGTCAGCACCTGATATCACTTTATCAAAAGTAAGAGAGTAGCTAATCTCTTACTTTTGATATAGGAAATCAACAGCAGCAGTTATATAAACTTTTGCACAGCGTACGATATCCTCAACACGCACTTTTTCATTATAACCATGAATACTTGGTAAATAAGCTGGGCCGTATTGCAATACAGGAATATCGTATTGTCTGAAATGACGAGCATCACTGCTTGCCCATTGCATGACACCATATGCCTCTTGCCCTGTGACGTACGAAATATTTTCCACTATCGATTGGCACACAGGATTTTCAGCAGGCGTATAATTGGCTACACTTTTGAAGCCAAAACGTTGGATCGAATAATCGATAGCCAAACCATCTAGTTTATTTGTCAAGATTTCTGTTACCTCTTCTTGTGTAATACCAAATGGTAAGCGACAATCGACTTGAACCTTACAGTAATCTGGGATTACGTTGGACTTCGTACCTCCCTCAATTGTACCAATATTTACAGTAATTTTCTCTAAAACTTCTTGATATTTCAAGCGATCTTTCTCCACTTCACGCATGTATTTTTTTGATACCTCGATAAGTGGCTGTACCTCTTCTGGAATCGTAATTTCTACATCCCATAGTGTACGAATCTCTTGAATAGCTCGAATAGCATCGACAATGGCATTTCGTCCAGCCAAAGGTGATAGACTTCCATGTCCAGGTTCCCCACGCACTTCTAATTCAAACCAGTAGGAGCCCTTTTGTCCAATTGTTGGATTTAAAGGTGAAGATGGCTCAGCGATTAAACAACCATCTCCCTGCACATAGCCGCGCTCTAACAGCCAAGGAACACCAAACTCGCCGCCCGTTTCTTCATCTGGTACAATCGCCAAAGTTAATTTCCCTGGTAGTTCAATGTTCAGTTTCTTTAATAGCTTTGTTGCAAAAATAATACCCGCTAAACCGGCTTTCATATCACTTGCTCCACGGCCAAGCATCCAGCCATCCTTCACTTCTCCTGAAAACGGATCAAAATCCCATTTTGATAAATCACCGACAGGAACAACATCTGTATGACCACAATAAACGAGTTCCTTTCCTTCACCATTCCCAATGGAAGCTACTAAATTAAACATTTTATCTGCAGCTTCATATTTTTGATAAGTAATGCCAACATCATTTAAATAGTTTTCGATAAAAGCTGTTATTTCAGTCGTATCCCCCGGAGGATTGACACTAGGAATTTGAATAAGTTTCGAGCAAAACGCTATCAATTCATCTTGATGATTTTCAACTGCATCTACTAATTGAGCTTTAAGTGCTTGTAAATCATTCATGTGTGTGTACCTCGTTTCCTTTCGTTTGTAAGTGACTCATGCTACCATATAAGCCTTTCATATGTGTAAATTGTGTTTCATCAAAGAAAGAGCATTTATTAGCACCATAAGTTTTTGCTACCTCTAATACAAATCGCACAACATTTTCTACATCCGTGACATGCGTTGCACCTGTTGCACAGCCTGCCACAACAGATTCAGTTGTAATCGCTACACCTACAACAGGGCTAGATGTTGCAACAGCCGGTTGTAAAATACTATTGATATGGAATAAACCATTACCATATGGTGTAATGTCTTGCATCGTAATCGGTAGAACAACTGGAGAAATGCCAGCTGATTGTGTATACACTTGCAATAAATCATCACTAATTTTTAATATGTAACCTTCTTTGACTGTTGGCGTAATAGCAAATCCTTTATGGTTACATACTTGATTGCCTTTTGTTGTATCAATGGATAGAATAGCATCCATTGTATCTTCTACTTCATTTTCGTTCATGACACTAATATCCACTGGAGAGTTCATAAATGGCACTGGCTCATGTGGTAAGGTTGGAGCTGTTGGACAAATATGTGTGGAGAAAATAACGTCACCCTCTAATTGATCACCCTTTAAGGCCATATCAATAGCTTTTGCTGCCCCTGCCAAACATGCCAGTGCGCCATCTCCATCTGATACAAAGCCTGTCATTTCAGGACGCGCCCCAATACCACCTAAGCGTCCAATAATTCCTAATGTAGGTGCATTCCCGCCTGAGGATTTGCCGTTCTTTCCTTTCACGAGGACGCGAACAAAATCAGTTGAGCCGCTTTCGCCTTGAATAGTTTTTACCTTGACATCTGCTGTGGAATCAATATTGTGTAAATATTCTTTAATCGTGGCTCCGTTTACATAAATACTATCCATTACCTCGTATAATTCAATAACATGCTTCAATGACATAATCAGTCCGCTCCTTTTTCTGCTTCAATAAAATTTACATTTCGTTAAATCGATGATACTTCTTGCTGTATTGACGTAAATAAATGACATGATACTTGATGTGTAGCTGTTACTGTATCAAGTGTCGGTTGAACGTCTGCACATTTTTCTGTAGCGAAACGACAACGCTTATGGAATGCACAGCCACTAGGAGGATTTACTGGGCTTGGAACATCGCCAGATAAAATAATGCGTTCCTTTTTATCAAAAGGATTTTCCTTAGGAATGGCTGATAACAAGGCTTGTGTATAGGGATGTTGAGGGTTTTCATATATTTCCTTGTATGTGCCAATTTCCACTATTTTCCCTAAATACATGACGGCAATCCGATCACACATGTAGTTCACGACATTTAAATCATGTGAAATAAAAATATAGGTTAAGCCGAATTCTTTCTGTAAATCTTTTAATAGATTGATCACCTGTGCCTGTACAGAGACATCTAATGCTGAAACAGGTTCATCACATACAACAATATCTGGATTGAGTGCAAGGGCCCGAGCAATATTAATGCGTTGTCTTTGTCCACCAGAAAACTCATGTGGATGGCGCTTTGCATGGTATGCACTTAATCCAACTGTTTCAAGTAATTCAATAACACGCTTTTTACGTGATGCATCATCACCAATACCATGGATAACTAGTGGCTCAGCAATAAGGTATTCAATCGTTTTCCGAGGATCGAGTGATGCATAAGGATTTTGGAAAACCATTTGTATGGATTTTCGAGCAACGCGGATATCTTTTGTATTTAAGCTTGCTAAATCTGTCCCCTTAAATTCAACCATTCCCTCTGTTGGTGAGATTAGCTGGTTGATTAAACGAGCAACCGTCGATTTACCACAACCCGATTCGCCCACAATCCCCAGTGTCTCCCCTTTATATAATTCAAAACTTACACCATCTACCGCTTTCACAAATTGTGTTGATTTTTTAAAAGGAATTGAACTTTTAATGGGAAAGTGCTTTTTTAAATTACTTACCTTTAAGACAAGTTCATTGTGCTGTTGCATTAAAAATTCCCTCCTTCCTTGCGACAATTCGATCTTTTGCTTGTAAATGACAGGCTACAAAATGGTTGTCCTGTACTTCCACTAAATCAGGCACCGTACTACGACAAATATCTGTTGCTAAAGGGCAGCGTGCTGAGAAGTGACAACCACTATGTGGCATCGTTAAATCTGGCGGGCTACCTGGAATGGCTGGCAACCTTTGTTGCTCTTGTGTCCCCATTGTAATTTGAGACTCTAATAATCCCCACGTATAGGGATGTAACGGTTTTTCATAGAGCTGTCTTGTTGTAGTAGACTCTACTGTACGACCTGCATACATAACATTTACTTTGTCACATAGTTCCCAAACCACACCTAAATCGTGCGTAATCATAATGATGGCTGTATCGTGTTCTTGTTGTAACTTTTTCATTAAATCAAGAATTTGAGCTTGTACAGTGACATCCAGTGCAGTTGTTGGCTCATCGGCAATGAGTAGTTTCGGGTTACAAGCAAGGGCAATAGCAATCATGACACGCTGACGCATTCCTCCTGAAAATTCGTGAGGATACATTTTTAATCGTTTCTCTGGCTCAGGAATACCAACCATTTTTAACATATCAACGGCTTTGATAGCTGCATCTTTCTTCGATATTGTTTCATGTGCTTGAATGACTTCAATAATTTGATTGCCCACCGTTAATACAGGATTCAAACTTGTAATTGGATCTTGGAAAATCATTGATATGTCATTGCCTCGCACATTGCGCATTTCCTTTTCAGAAATTCCTATTAAATCGCGGCCATTAAATAGAATTTTTCCATTCGTTATTTTTCCTGGCGGAGATGGAATTAAACGCATGAGAGCAGTGGCTGTCACACTTTTTCCTGATCCTGACTCTCCCACAATACCTAGTGTTTCCTTCTTATTTAATTGTAAATTTACTCCATTAACAGCTTTCATTGTAGAGCCGCCACTTTTAAATTCTACTGTTAAGTTTTCTACATCTAGTAAACGTTCAGTCATGACTCCACCCCCTTCCATTAAACTTTCATTTTCGGATCTAATGCATCGCGCAATCCATCCCCTAAAAGGTTAATCCCAAGAACTGTTAATAAAATACAGATACCTGAAAATGTCGCCATTTGGGGATTTAATACTAAAAAGTCTTTACCATCTTTTAAAATACTGCCCCATGAAGCTGTCGGTGGTTGAACGCCTAATCCTAAAAAGCTAAGGGCAGCCTCTGAAATAATTGCGCCAGCTGTACTCATCGTTCCATAGACAATTAAAGGAGCTAAACAGTTCGGTAATATATGGCTAAAAATGATTCTCGTATGTGTAGCACCTAAAGAATGCGTCACTTCAACGAATTCTTCCTCTTTTACACTTAAAACCTGTCCACGAACAAGTCGTGCGAAACCTGGAATATTAGCAATACCAATCGCAACAATAACGTTGACAAGTCCTTGCCCTAAAACCGTCATTAACGTAATAGCTAGTAAAATAAATGGAAATGCGAAAAGACCATCCATTGTGCGCATGATGATCGAATCAATGCGACCACCAAAATACCCTGCTACTAAACCTAACAGTGTGCCAAACACAGCACCAAATAGCACCGCTGCAATCCCAACAATCATCGATATGCGTGTACCATAAACTAAACGACTAAACAAATCACGGCCATAGTTATCTGTTCCTAGCAAATGTCCTTCTGTATTCATTGGTAAAAATGATTTACCGACAATCATTTCATTCGGTGGATGGGTAGCAATCAATGGGGCAAAAATAGCAACAATACCCATTAAGGTGACAATGATTAACCCAATTGTCGCTAATTTATTTTTTAGCAACTTGCGCAATAACGTATTTCTTTTTCTCGTTTCATTGACGATTGCTTGAGTCATTGTTATTTTTTCCCTCCATCCGATTCTAAATTGACCTTAGGATTGACCACTTTATAAAGCACATCAACTACTAAATTAACAAGCACAAAGATAAACGCAATGAAAATAACAGTACCTTGTACGACTACAAAGTCACGTTTATCAATGGCATCTACAATTAATCGACCCATACCAGGCCAACTAAAAATCGTTTCTGTTAATACCGCCCCGCCCAGTAAATTAGAAATTTGCATTCCTAGCACCGTTAAAATCGGTGTTAAGGCATTTTTAAATGCGTGTTTACCAATCACTAAATATTCTTTAATACCTTTAGAACGAGCTGTTTTAATATAATCTTGTGAAATAACCTCTAACATACTTGAACGGGTAATCCGTGCAAATGTCGCCATTGGAATTGTTGCTAAAGCAAATGCTGGTAAAATTAAATGCTTCAAATAGGTCCATAGGCCATCGCTGATATTCCCCATCCCAGTCGCAGGAAACCAACCAAGGTTAACACTAAAGAATAAAACAAGCATGATGCCCAACCAGAAAATTGGCATGGATACACCAACTAATGACACAAGCATAACAACATAATCAATCATTGTATTTTGCTTTCTCGCTGCAAATATTCCTGCTGGAATGCCAATCACGACTGCTATTAACAACGCTGCCAATGCCAGTATCACTGTGTTAGGGAACCTTTCGAGAATAAGCCCGATGACAGACTCACTATAAGAATAGGAATATCCTAAATTTAACTGTGCTAGATCTCCTACATATGAAATAAATTGCGAAGGCATGGATTTATTTAATCCTAGCTCTTCTCTTAAATTCTCTACATCTTCTACACTGGCTTGTGGTCCAAGCATGACTGAAGCCGGGTCACCAGGAATCATTCGCGTAATAATAAAGACGATAATTCCTACTACTAGCAGTGTGGGGATGAGGTTAACTAACCTTTTTAAAATAAATGAGCCCATCTTAGCAAGACCTCCTTTTCATTATTAGAATCAGTGGTTCATATTGTGAATAACCACATACTACACCACTTAATAATTGTTTGTAAATATATTTTTTTCTGAATCTTTGTAATTTTTTATTTACTTTCTGTTTACAAGTGTGCTAATTTTATTCTCGAACCTACCATTTTTGAATCAACGGTTCATATTGTGAAACAAAAACTAAGGAGGCTAGTGCATATGAAGAAATTAAACGTAAGAAAGTCTTTACTACTTCTCTTGTTAACTTTACTAATTGGTGTTTTAGCTGCTTGTGGTGGGAACAATGAAAAAAGTACTTCAACAGATGAAAAAGACGGAGAAGCTACTTCAGGCGGCACATTAAATGTCGGTCTGTCAGCCAATGCCAAAACATTTGACCCTATCAAATACACGGGGGTTTATGAATCACAGGTAATGCGTCAAATGGGTGATACGTTAGTTGTTTATAACAAAGATCTATCCGATATCATCCCTTCATTAGCAACAGAATGGAATGTTTCAGAGGATATGTTAGTTTACACGTTCAAATTACGCGAAGGTGTAAAATTCCAAAAAGGTCAATATCAAGATGGCCGTGAAATGACAGCTGAAGATGTGAAATACTCTTTAGAACGCTCTGCCAAAGAATCCGCTATGAATCGTTTAAGTGGTGTGACAGAGGTGAAAGTGCTATCTGATTATGAAGTAGAGGTTCACTTAGCCACACCGAATGCTGCCCTACTTGCTATGCTAACGGATGCAGGGAATATCATTATTCCAAAAGAAGAGATTGAAGGCTGGGGCGATAATTTTTCTGAACACTTTATTGGTACAGGTCCATTCCAATTAACAGAGTGGAAAAAAGATCAAGAGGTAAAATTAGTTCGTCACGAAAATTATTGGGGTGATAAGCCGAATATCGATAACTTAACAATGAAGTTTATCTCCGATCAAAATATGATGACGAATGCATTACGTTCTGGAGATATTGATATCGCCATGGATGTCAAAGGCCAAAACCGTGAAATCATCAACCAAGATAGCAACCTTGAGCTTTTAACAAATCCAGGTCTATCCATTGTTTACCTTGATCTTAATAACAAAGTAGGTCCGACTGCTGACAAACGCGTTCGTGAAGCTATTTATATGGCAACAAATGTAGAGGAAATCATTTCTGGCGTTAACCAATGGGGTGGCGGTGATGTTTCATACTTACCATTACCACCTGGTTCATGGGGGTATGATAAATCGTTAGTTGATTTAGTACCAAAATATAATCCAGAAGAAGCAAAAAAATTACTAGCTGATGCAGGCTATCCTGATGGCTTCAAGACAGACATTTTCGTATCAGAAGCACGTGTTCCTTACGCAACGATTTTCCAAAGTCAGTTAAAGAAAAACTTAAACATTGATGTGGAAATTAAAGTGCTTGAATGGGGTACTTACAGTGATACTGTCGCAAAGGGTAATGCGCCAATGAATATTGGTGGCTGGACTTGGTATCCAGATCCATATTTCTTCCTTTATCAGTTATTCCATACAAATCAAATTGGTGCGTTAGGAAATGGTAAAGGTTACAGCAACCCAGAAGTGGATAAATTATTAGAGCGTGCCGTATCTGAAACAGTGGTGCAAGAAGAGCGTGCAAAATTATACCAAGAAGCATTAAAGCTGATTTTAGCTGATATGCCACGTATTGAATTAGAGGCGACACAAACGGTTGCAGGTGTAAACAAAAAAGTACAGGGCTTTGAGGTTTCTGCTGATAACTCCGTACAAATTGTACATCCGAATGGTACAAACGTATCCATTACTAAATAATTGAACTGGAAAAGTGGAGATGATCGTCTCCGCTTTTCTCTTCATAAGGAGAGATCTGATCCAATGACTCGATATATAAATGGACTTGTTTTTAATTCCGAGACTCGTAGCTTTACTAAACAATCGTTTCAAGTACAAGGGCAATACTTTGAATCCGCTACTAGCCTAGCCGAAACAGAATTGGATTTAGATGGCTACTATATTACACCTGGCTTTATCGATAGCTGTTCACAAATCGGTTTAGCCGAAATAGGAATTCGTTGGGAGGGTGATGATAGCTATGAATTTGATTCACATCTGCAATATTCTGTAGTTGATGGTATTTATCCATTTGATACTGCATTTCAAAAAGCCATATCTCATGGGGTGACAGCCTCTCATATTGTTCCCTCTCCTAAAAGCTTGATCGGTGCAAAAACGGCTATTATTCATCATACACATACAACCGTTGATGAAATGGTCCTTTCAAAAGATGTGGCCTATTCCTTCTCTATTGGACATCAGGCAAAAAGTACATTTTTCGCTGAAAAGAAAAAACCACTCACTCGCATGGGCATCGCCAAAATTTTAAGAGAAACATTACAACAAATTCAGCAGCAAGAACCGTCGATTAAAAAAATCGTTATTCGAGCACACAAAGCCGTTGATCTTGAATTCATTAGCCGCCTTCAACAAGAATTTGCTTCGATTTTCGATTTTCATATTATCCATGGCACTGAAGTTCCGCTCCTTCAGGAGACATCCTTCAATACAATTATTGCTGGTCCAACATTTCGATATATCGAGCATAATGAGATGATGGCGCTATCACCAAAACTGTATCACCAGCTGTCCAAACACAATATTCCATTTGTTTTTTGTACAGATCATCCCGTTAGTAGCACCTCTCATCTAACGTTAGAAGGTTGTTTAGCTGTAAGAGAAGGTATGACACGTCAGGATGTGCTATATGCTCTAACAACAGGAGCTGCAAATTTCCTTGGTATCGCCCACAAAACAGGCGCTATATGTGATGGTCTTTTTGCTGATTTTGTGATTTGGGATAAGCATCCATTAGATTTAGATGCACAGGTTGTCGCAACCTATATTAAAGGAACAAAAGTTTATGCACGGGAAGAAGGGTTTACACAATGATTATTTATCATCATGCAAAGTTTCTTACAGTCAATGAACAAAACGATACTTGTGAGCAGTTATGGATCGAAGATGGGCGTATTGTCTATATTGGTCCAGCGAAAGAAATCCCCCCACAAGCAGAGCTAGTTGATCTACAGGGAGCTTATGTCACACCAGGGTTAATTGATATTCATGCCCATGTTGGAACGTGGGCTGAAGTTACTGAAGACATTAATGATGCCAATGAATATAGCGAACCCTTTACACCTCTTATGCACGCTTTAGATAGTGTAGATATCCGACACTTTTCCTTTCAACATGCGTTAGAAGGTGGCGTAACCACTGTACAAACCGGACCAGGTAGTGCCAATGTCATTGGTGGCATTTGGAGTATTCTTAAAACAGCAGGACCTACCCTTGCCTCTCGTGTTTTAGTAGAGCGGAGCGGTTTAAAGGGCGCCCTAGGGGAAAATCCAAAAAACGTCTTTGGCAATCAGTATAAACGCAAGCCAATGACTCGCATGGCCATTGCACAGCTTTTACGGGATGGTTTCCAACGTGCCAGTCAACTCAATGAACAACAACGAGCAGAACAAATTAAACAAAATGCAGAGTTACGCCCATTTATTGAGGTACTTCGAGGCGACATGCCCCTTCGCCTTCACTGTCATAGAGCAGATGACATTATGACAGCTATTAGAATTGCCAAAGAATTTAATGTGCAGCTTCATTTAGAGCATTGTACAGAAGGCTATCTCATTGTCGATGCAGTTAAAAATAGTGGGTTTCATGCAACGCTTGGCCCTTATATGTTAACACCATCTAAATATGAAACGCGTCATTCTACTCCAGCAATTGCAGCCATTTTTAAAGAGCATAATATTCCGTTCGCCATCATGACAGATCATCCATTCGTACCAATTCAATACTTAAAATATTGTGCCACAGAAGCGATTCGTTATGGTTTAGATGAAGACACAGCCCTCAAAAGTATTACGATCAACGCAGCTAAACTCGTACAGCTAGATCATCGCATTGGTAGTCTTGAGGAAGGCAAAGATGCTGATTTTGTTGTTTGGTCACATCCTATTTTTGAAACAGAAGCAAAGGTTTTACAAACTTATGTAAATGGACAAAAATATTACGAAGCGGAGTGAGCACAATGCAACATTCGAAAATTGCCGTTGTAACAATTGGTCAGGCACCACGCAAAGATATGGCAGAGGATATACAGCAATTAAGAGAAGCAGGTTTACATGTTCATGAATTCGGTGTACTGGATTCACTTTCCTTAGAGGAAATTACTACCCTTTCTCCTTCTCGTGAAGATACTGATGTGTTAGTGACACTTCTTACCAATGGTCAACAAGTAAAGCTCAGTAAACAAAAGCTTATGCCCTATATTCAGAGATGCATTGATGATCTACATGAATTCACTTGGATACTACTTATGTGTACAGGAGATTTTACGAATAAATTATCCTATAAAAATCTTTTACTGCCTGATCGTATGATGACGAATTTAGTGAAAGGGTTACATACAGAATTAGCCATTGGTTTAATAGGTCCCGAACCAGAGCAACAACGAACAGTTGCAGAGAAATGGAAAAAAGCACAGTTCGATGTAACTTTTTCAGCTAGCTCCCCATACCACTTTGATCAGCAACATTTATTGGCAAATGCACAACAATTAGAAGATCGAGGAGCGGATTTGCTTATCCTTGATTGCATGGGCTATTCCACAACGATGAAAAACATGATTAAAGATCAACTCACTATCCCCATCATCGTCCCTCGAGAGGCGGTTTTTACAATTTTAAAAGCCATTTGTTAATAGAAGAAAAGGTCACTTCTGAATCAGTGACCTTTTCCCTTATTCGCTATACACGTTTATTAAAATAAGGAAGCTGCTCAACGAATGCCTTCGTATCATCATCCCCATATTCATGAACAAGTGCATAGATTTTCATTAATCTTTTATCTATTTCATCATTTTCCCTATCTAGGTGATACTGTATATACGGTAACTGTGCACGCCATGCATTCGAAATTTCCAACAGCTGCATTTGCTGAAAGATCCTCTCAAATACATCTAATGCTTGTCGATCTACATTCAGTTCAAAATTCCATGGTCCTGCATATGGATTTGTATAATAAGTTCTATTGGCAAGTGAAAAATATACGCGCTGACGATCCATCTTTACGATTCACTCCTTTTTCCATAGTATGGAGTGATAGGTGGTGTTTTATTCGCTTTTATGTCAAACTTCCTTCACAATTAATAGGACCAGATAATTTATAATAGGTATGATGAATAAAGAACGGAGTGAATACTATGAGTTTAACTACGCTCTTAATAGTCGCAGTTATCATCGTTATCTTTATCACCCTTGCGACGATTATCAGTGTCAACCGTGCCTATGCCTTTAAACATACTGTTGATGAAAAACCGAAGCAAAGCTATCATCAAGAGGAGAATTAATTATCATTACTTGAATTTGGAGTGAAAGCAATGGGCGTACCTTTACCAATTATCATTATGATTGCCATGATGATGCTAATGTTTGGCGTTTCCGTTATTATCATTATGAAGAAAAAAAATAATATCTTTAGACAAACAATTGATCCAAAGCCTGAACAAATCACAGCTCAGCAAAAGGAAGAGCAGCGATGAAATACCCCTTTATTTGGCTCATTCGGTTTTATAGAAAATTCATTTCACCTATGACGCCACCGACTTGTCGTTTTCATCCTACCTGTTCTTCTTATGGGCTCGAAGCTTTTCAAAAGCATGGTGCATTCAAAGGCTTCCTTTTAACGATTACACGTATATCCAAATGCCATCCATTTCATCCTGGTGGCTTTGATCCTGTGCCTGAAAAATGGCCTTCGAAAAAGAATTAATTTTCGGAGGGCATTTTTTTCTTGTACTTTTTTAAGTTGTGCGTTATCATAATAACTGTTCTAAAAAACAAATCGTAATGATTACTATTTAAGAGAGGTATCTTATTATATGAAAAAAATGTATTTAGTATTGCTAGTCGCAGTTCTTGCTTTATTTACTGCCGCCTGTGGAGGTGGAGACAAATCGTCCACAGCCCAAAAGACTGAGGAAAAAGATAAGTTAAGCATTTATACAACGGTTTATCCGTTGAGCTATTTTGCACAGCGCATTGGTGGCGATTATGTTGAAGTATCTTCTATTTACCCAGCTGGTGCAAATGAACATACCTTCGAACCAACACAAAAAGATATGATGAAATTAGCAGATGCTGATATCTTTTTCTATATTGGATTAGGACTTGAAGGCTTTGTAGAAAACGCTAAAAAAACATTAGCGAACGAAGATGTTACAATGGTGGCAACTGCTGATGAAGTTTCGGATGAAAAATTAGCTGTCAGCACAGGGCATGTGCATGCGGAAGATGAAGAACATGAAGCAGACACACATGACGAGCATGGGCACGGTGCCACAGAGGAAGAGCATGAGCATGAGCACGAACATGAAGGTGAAGAACATGGACATGACGAGCATGAGCATGGCGATATCGATCCACATGTTTGGTTATCTCCTACAATTAGTCAAGATTTAGCACTGGCTATTAAAAACACATTAGTTGAAAAAATGCCGGCGCAGGAGGCAACTTTTAACACAAATTATGATGCATTAGTAAAAGAGTTACAGGGTTTAGATCAAGATTTTAAAGCAATGACTGACAAAGCACAAAATAAAACATTCTTTGTATCACATGCTGCATTTGGCTATATTGCAGGTCAATACGGCTTAACTCAAGTGCCGATTGCTGGCTTGAATTCACAAAATGAGCCATCCCAAAAGGAATTAACAAAGATTGTAGACAAAGCAAATGAATTGCATATTCACTATATTTTATTTGAACAAAACGTCTCTTCAAAATTAGCAGAGGTTATTCAAAAAGAAGTAGGTGCAGAATCTCTTGTCTTGCATAATTTAAGTGTATTAACAGCTGATGATGAAAAAAATGAGGAAACTTATTTCACATTAATGCAAAAAAATATTCAAACTTTAGAAAAAGCTTTAAGCGATCAATAATATGAGTAAGGAGGTGCCCCGCAATGGATGGGACACCTCCTTTATTATGACGTATTTTTCTTGTGGCATTCGTTTCTCCGCTCGATAAAAAGACGCTAGCCACTTTGTTGTTTTTTGCTTAGTCATATGCTTAGCTTTTGCCTGAATTGCAACATAAGCCGTTATACTACTTTCTACTAGCATCGGTGCCCATTCAGTAAAGTCAAACTGAACTAAAGTGTCTTGCTTATTGTTTTTTTGTGTAACAAGCTTCATCGGCTGTTCCACTAATTGTTGTACTGCTAACCTATTTTCTCCAATAATTGATAATCCCATATTTTGATTGAAACGATGTTGTATTGGCATTGCTAAACTTTGTCTTTTCGTTTCTTCCTGCAATTCCGTATATTTCTCGCTTGTTGCAGCAGGGAAGCTTGCATAGTCCCAGGTATGATCTTGTGCTAATTGGCGATCCGACACTAAAAAATATTGATAGCGAACTTCCCCTTTCCGATCAGGCAAAGGGTCATCCCATGTCACATCAATATGATACCAAGCATGATCAAGCTTCACTAATACCCAGGCATGTAGCTGTTCTCCTACTTTTCCAGGTACATATTGTACCTCAAAGCCCAGCATTTCTAACATTCGATATAGCACTAAAGCATATGCCTGGCAGACGCCCTTATTCTCCGTTAATAATGTATAAGGAGAATATTGACTTCCTTCTGTTTCCTTGGAGTATTCAGCAGATAAGACAATAAAATCATGTGCAGCCTGTAGTTTTTCTACGTCACTTAATCCATGCATAGGCGCAATAATATTCGCCAAGGTTTGCTCTACAAATACCGCCTCCGTTTGTGATAGATGGTACGTAAATGCAAATGCAATGACAATATTATTGCTATACCCTTCGTACTTCCATTGGAAACTTGAAATATTAGTATAAATATAAGAGTTTTCAATCGCATTTTTAGTAATTTCCGTTAGTTCATCTTTTATCTCGGCTATATCACCAGTATAACGAATCGAGAATTCGGACGATAGTTGCATAACTTCTTTATTAATGAGAGATTGTAGTGTTTCAATTGTATGAGCTGTTGCTACATCTTCTTTTTCATAGTTTGCAAATACTTGCACATGACTCATTTGTAGAACAAATAATATAATGACAACATTATATATATATTTCCTCATATGAGTCATTCTCCTTTACTAAATAGTTTATGCCTCTCTTTTTTTATTATGTTAATAAATGATTAATTTCATGCTAAAAGTTCAAATAAAAAAGAAGCCTTCCTTTTAAGAAGACTTCTTTCTCAAGATTTTTATTGTAATAATTTTCGTCTCAGCAATTTATCCGCGCCATTGCGTGGAAGACTGTCTGTGACAATCATTTCTTTAGGTACTTTATATTTAGCAAGTTTCTGTATACAAAAGGCTTGTAGTTGCTCAACAGATACCTGCTCATTTAACACGATAAATGCAATAGGTACCTGTCCCCATTGCTCATCAGGCATACCACATACACCCGCTTCTTTGATTGCTGGATGTGTGAGTAGCACATTTTCTATTTCTGCAGGATAAATATTTTCTCCCCCTGAAATAATTAAATCTGCCCTTCGATCAATGACAAATAAGTAACCTTCCTCATCTAAATAACCAATATCGCCAGTATGAAGCCAGCCAGCCATCGTTGCATTTTTTTGTGCAAAACGTCCAATATAGCCAGGTGTGACATGTGGGCCACGAATACAAATTTCCCCTTCGCCTTTAGCATTTGGCTCAGCAATCTTTATTTGATTATAAAATAAAGGCTTTCCAGCAGAACCAATTTTCCGCATAGCGTCTTCACTTGCCAATGTGGCTGTTTGTGAGGAGGTTTCTGTCATCCCATATGTTTGTGCGACAGCTAAATTTAACGCATGCGCTCTCGCTAAGTAATCCACGGGTACAGGCCCACCTCCAGCTAGCATCAGCTTAAAATGAGGTGAAGCTTTCGCATTGCATTGCTCTAGTGTATGTAGAATACGTTCCAAGGTCACCGCTACAACAGACATATGGGTAACATCCCCATCCATAATATTTTGCGCGATAGCTTCCACATCAAATTGATTATATAAAACGACTTGATTGCCATATAGCAGCGACCGCACTAATATGGAAAATCCACTAATATGAAATAAAGGTACAGCACATAACCAAACATCCTGAGCCTGCAGCCCAATATTTAAAACGGAGGCAGTCGCACTAGCCTGATGATTTCCAACCGTTTGGCGAACTCCTTTTGGAAAGCCCGTTGTACCCGAAGTATACATAATCGTTGTTGTTTGATGAAGAGGCCATTCCTTGACAATCTCTAGTGCACCCTCTGCCCCCTCTTCAATCGCTGAAAATAAATGATAGGCTGTTTCAGATGGCAGCTTTTCTACATCCTCATCTGCAATCAACACTGCCACAGCCTCTGAATCCTCTAGCTGATAAGCCAGCTCTTCCTGTGATAGTCTGCGATTAAGCATCACCATCTCACATTGCAAATGCATGCAGGCATACATCATGATCACAAGCTCAGGCTTACTTGGCCCCATGATAGCAATTCGATCACCCTGTTGAATACCGAGTGCCACTAATTGTCGAGCACGTTTTAACGATTCATCATTTAATTCTTGAAAAGTCCAGCTTCGCTTTTTAAAAGTCAGTGCCTTGCGTAATGGTGTTAAATAAGCTCGTTGTAAAATCCAATTAGGATACATCTTTGTCACTCCAATCACCCTACATCTTAACGCTTTCCTGTCTAGTTTGTCTATTAATCCACGGGGTATCTACCACTTTAGTGTGTCTATCTATCACCCTTATTACAAGTCACTCTATCCTTCACATTTTACGTGCTATCCCCTACTTTGAGCATTTTATCCACCTCTTAGCTGCTTCTAACCGCTACTTTTAGCTTTTTAACCACCTCTTAGCTGCTTCTATCCGCTACTTTTAGCTTTCTATCCAACACTCTTATTACAACCCGATTAAGTCCATATAATTGTGTAAAAAGAAAAGGGGTCATTTTCTCTCCTCTTGGTTAGAATGTTTTCAACCACGAACACATTTTAAGAGAGGTAGATTAAAAATGACCCAGTTACAGTTTAACCTAGACATGGATCTTTTAAAAGATTCCGTTATGAATTCCACTATTGATGCTGTTGTAAAGTCAGCTATTATTTTAGTCTTAAATGAATTTATGGAAAAAGAAAGAGATGCCTTCCTTCATGCATCTGCCTATGAACGTTCTAATGAGCGTCGTGATTACCGTAATGGGTACTATGAACGTGAACTGACTATGAGTATTGGTAAGATAAAACTAAAAGTTCCTAGAACGCGTCATGGTGAATTTTCTCCTACTGTTTTTGACAAGTATGCACGTTGTGATCAGGCATTTGTTCTTTCTATGCTGGAGATGGTTATTAATGGCGTCTCTACACGAAAAGTCACACATATTGTAGAACAACTTTGCGGCGAATCCGTTTCTAAATCTTTTGTTTCTTCACTCACACAGAAACTGGATCCGATCGTGAACGAATGGGCAAATCGTCCATTAAACACCATGTATTATCCTTTTGTTTTTGTAGATGCCATGTACATAAAAGTACGTGAACATCAACGTGTCGTATCAAAAGCTGTTTATATCGCTACGGCCATTACGGAAGAAAATAAACGCGAAATTATCGGTTTAAGTGTGGATCATGTTGAAAGTTTTGATAGTTGGAGCTCTTTTTTTAAACAACTCAAATCACGTGGACTTCAATCACCTCAACTAGTGATTTCAGATGCTCATCAAGGGCTTCAAAAAGCGATACAGCGTGAATTTATCGGCACTGCTTGGCAAAGATGTAATGTGCATTTTAAACGAAATATTATCGAGAAGCTTCCTAAAAAAGACTCCGTCGATATCCGAATGATGATGAAGCGCATTTTTGAAGCCGTAACCCTTGAAGATATTCGAAAGTTTAAGGATGAATTAATGGACCAATTTGGAAATAATCCAAAGTACGAAAAAGCTCTTACTATCTTAGATGAAGGTTTCGAAGATACCATCCAATACATGAATTATCCAGCAGATATACGCTGTCATATTCGAAGTACAAATTCACTTGAACGATTAAATCAAGAAGTGCGTAGAAGAGAAAAGGTCATACGAATCTTTCCAAATACGCAGTCTGCCTTTCGATTGGTAGGTGCTATTTTAATGCAGTATCAAGAAACGATTTACTCAAAGAAAAAAGGTTTAACCAAATAGAACAAGTATTTTTCAACGTATCTTCCATTCATGGAGTATTCCACAAGCAGTAAAGGCTATCAAAGTGAAAAGAGCCTTTGACAGCCTTTACTGCCTGTGGAGATATAAACCCATGGAAGTTACGGGCAAAAAAATGGTAGTGTTGTTAAATGGATAAACAAAATTTGGCTACACCAATCAAGAGCTATGAATAAACGCTAGGTTGAAAACTTCTGTATAGAATTTTACACAATAATTAGGACTTGACTTACAACCCTACTCTATCCTTCACATTTCAGATGCTATCCGCTACTTTGAGCTTTTTAACCACCTCTTAGCTGCTTCTAACCACCACTTTTAACTTTCTATCCAACACTCTTATTACAACCCCACTCTATCCTTCACACTTCAGATGCTATCCGCTACTTTTAGCTTTTTAACCACTGCTTAGCCGCTTCTATCCGCAACTTTAAGCTTTCTATCCACCAATCCTCCTCATTCATATACAAAAAGCTCGTATCTCCAAAAAGATACGAGCTTTACACCCTTTACTAATCAAGGGAATCTTGGGAATTGACCGAAATCTGGTTGACGTTTTTCTTTGAATGCGTCGCGACCTTCTTTTGCTTCATCAGTTGTGTAGTAAAGAAGTGTAGCGTCACCAGCCATTTGTTGAAGACCTGCTAAACCGTCTGTATCTGCATTCATCGCTGCTTTTAAGAAGCGTAGTGCAGTTGGTGACATTTGAAGCATTTCTTCACACCATTGAACTGTTTCATCTTCCAATTGCGCATAAGGCACAACTGTATTGACTAAGCCCATATCAAGTGCTTGTTGTGCATCGTATTGACGGCAAAGGTACCAAATTTCGCGTGCCTTTTTATGACCAATAATACGAGCAAGATAGCCTGAGCCATAGCCAGCATCGAATGAACCTACTTTTGGTCCAGTTTGTCCAAAGCGAGCATTGTCCGCAGCAATTGTTAAGTCACAGACAACATGTAAAACATGTCCTCCACCAATTGCATAACCTGCAACCATTGCCACTACAGGTTTTGGAATCACACGGATTAAACGTTGTAAATCAAGAACGTTTAGACGTGGGATTTCATCATCCCCTACGTAGCCACCGTGACCGCGAACTTTTTGGTCTCCGCCTGAGCAGAAAGCATGTTCACCTTCACCAGTTAGAATAATAACACCGATATTTTTATCATCGCGTGCACGTGAGAATGCGTCAATCATTTCCATAACCGTTTTTGGGCGGAATGCATTACGCACTTCTGGACGGTTAATCGTAATTTTTGCGATACCGTTATAGAACTCATACTTAATGTCTTCATAAGTATGTAGTGTAGTCCATTGACGTGTCATTGAATTGCCTCCTATAGCATTAAATTCGTCTCGTTTCTAGCGAGGCGCTAACGTAATCGTTATATTACGTTAAATACTCCTCTACTATTGTAGCAAACTCAGCGGGATTTTCCACATGAATTGCATGTCCTGCGTCATTTACTGTTAAATGCTTAACAGTATTTAAGAACGCTTTCATTTCTAGTGCAATTTTACAAAATTTCTCATCCAATGCTCCAGTAATTAACAGGACAGGTATTTCTAGTTGCGCCAGTCTATCCCAGTTTGAAGGTTGAACTCCTGTCCCAATACCTCTCAAGCTTCCTGCGAGTCCCTCTTCTTTCTGTGAAAGCCTTTCGACTCGAATGACTTCTCTTACACTTTTAGATAGACGTTGCTGTGAAGCAAAAAGCGATATGTTTTCCCATGCATTGACAAATGACCATATACCATTTGTCATTATTTTTTGTGCCAGTGCTTCATCTCGCTTACAACGTTCATTTTGCTCTTCGATTGTTCGTAAGCCAGGAGAAGCACTTTCTAAAATGAGCTGATGAATGCGACCTGGATACGTAATGGCATAGGATAAAGCGATTCTTCCACCCATCGAATAGCCTAACAGCGTAAATTTCTCTAAATTGAGTTGGCAAAATAGTTCTTCTAAATCCTGCAATTGCTCCTCCATAGAAAAACGCTGTACGTGCTGTGGAATAGCTGTTTGACCATGCCCAATTAAATCAATGGCAATAACACGAACATGAGGAAGAGCTTGTGCTAGACTATGCCATGTTGCCGTACTACCTGTAAATCCATGCAACGCAACGAGCGTGTGTTCACCATTTTCATTCCATATGTCAACATGGGTTTCAAGCCCCCGAATCATCCATTTTGTCATGCTTTTAACTCCGCATTAATTCGATTCCAAAGTCCTCGATGCGCATTCACATTCTCGGTTCTATCTGTAAATATTTCAACCAATCGTAAAGAACGTTTCTTATTTGTTGAAAATTTCTCGGAAAGCTCGTCAATTGATTCCACACGTACATAGTCCATATCATACATATGGGCAATATCACGGAATTCAAGGGCTGTTGGTGTGCCAAATAAATCCTCATAATGATCTTCAACAGTTGACTGTGGTAAGTAAGAAAAAATACCTCCACCATCATTATTCATCACAATAATCGTTAAGTTACATTCCTGATATCTGGAAGCAATCAGTCCATTGACATCATGTAAAAAGGCTAGATCACCAATCAGTAAAAAACTTTCTCGATTATTTCCTTGACTGAAACCGATAGCTGTTGATACTACCCCATCGATTCCGTTCGTGCCTCGATTGGCAAAAACACGTAGATCTTTCGGTGTAGCCAATAAAAATGTATCGATATCACGTACTGGCATACTACTGCTAACGAAAATATCACTACCGTCAGGAATCATTTTGAGTAAACGACTGACTATGGCCCCTTCATCTTTTTCTACCTCTGAGTATTGCTCAATATGCATAGTAGCAAGCTGATTCGCTTTTTGCCATTCAGCTAAGTAGGTTTCCTCAATAGCTGTTTCAGTGGTAGCTAATTCTGTCAGCCACTGATCGATATTCGCATGAATAAAATGCGTAGATACGCCCGTAGCATCTCTAAACATAGGGTCTTCATCAATAATCACATAGGCATTGGGCTGTGTTTTTGTTATAAATTGCATAATAAATTTCGAAACAGGCTGTGCTCCTATTCGGATTACTGTATCTGGTTGCACCAGTGCCTTGAAGTCATCACTCTTCATAATGGCATCATAGGTTGTCACGATATATGGTAAACAATCCTCTGGTACGGATGTACGCATATTCGATAAACTTTCCACAATGACAGGCCACTTCAGCTGACGCATAAATTGCCAAACAATGGATAAATCTGTACCAAGAGCTAACTCACCAATAATCATAAAGCCTCTTTTAGTTGATTGTAGAATAGAGGAAAGTTCCTGCTGATCAGTAGTCGTAGGGGTTAATTGTCCCATACTGCTGTGCTTAAACGTCACTGCTGGTAGATCCTGCTGTAAATCAATTAATAAAGGCTCACGGAAAGGTACATTGATATGTACTGGTCCAAAAGGTGCACTCGTTGCAATGGCTACCGCACGAGCAAGATGACGCTCAATAAAAGGCAATGTTGGTTCAGCACCATCTGCTAAGGGAAAATCAACACTCCATTTCACATGTGAACCATATAAATTAGGCTGATTGATAGCCTGTGGAGCGCCTACCTCACGTAATTCATGTGGGCGATCAGCTGTTATGATAATCAATGGTACACGTGCATAGCTTGCCTCCACAATCGCAGGAAAATAGTTTGCTGCCGCAGTACCAGATGTACATAAGAGAACTACTGGTTTAGCAGTTGCCTTAGCCAGCCCTAGCGCAAAGAACGCAGCTGAGCGTTCATCTACCTGCCGATACATTTTTACCTGTTTAGTGGAAGCAACCGCATAAGCAAGCGGTGTTGAACGTGAGCCTGGGCTGACGACAACATTTTCTACACCAGCCTGCACTAGCGATGCGACCATTTTATAAACATAATCTGTTAGTATTTTTCGTTCACTCATGCAATTGTCCCCCTAGCGCACGAAGCATTGGACGGAATTTGACTAATGTTTCTTCATATTCAGATTGTGGTTCTGAATCTGCGACGATCCCACCGCCCGCATATAAATAAGCTTTATCACTTAGTAAGGCAGCTGAACGTATGGCAACTGCAAATTCACCGTTACCCTCTGCATCTAGCCAGCCTATTGGCGCAGCATACAGCCCTCGATTCATCGGCTCATATTTGCGAATGGCCGCCATTGCTTCTGTGCGCGGTACACCACCTAAAGCGGGTGTTGGATGTAATGATTTAGTCAGTTGTAGGATTGTTGCGTCCTGATTTAACTGACCTTCTACAGGTGTATATAAATGTTGAATATCCCGTATTTTTAATAAGCGTGGTCTATCTGGCACCGTCATGTCCATGCAATTTTTACGGAATGTATCCGCAATCATATCGACAACATACTGGTGTTCTCCGCCATTTTTAGGATCATTTAATAAACTTTGCCCATAAGCCTCATCTTCCTCTGCTGTTTTACCTCGTTTAATCGAGCCAGCAATACAAGAAGAAAATGCACGACCCTCTTCTACTTTCACAAGACGTTCGGGTGATGCTCCAAAAAACAATAAATTTCTATGCTCTAAGCCGAATAAATAGCTTTCTGGTTGCTCATGAATAATTTGGGAAAGCACTTGTGGTGCAGATATATGCTCTTTAAATTGCAAAGCAAGCGAGCGTGCAATGACCACTTTATCTGCCTTTTTCTCCTTAATTAATGCCGTCACTTGATCAATTGAGGCTAGATAAGGTTCCTTATATGGCTCAAAATAACTTGTGATTTCAGGTTTTGTATACGTTTTCACTTCTTTAACCTGAGCCGCATGAATTAAATGATCTCGCTCTTTTCTTAGAGCTTCGAACTGCCCCTCAGCCTGCTGATCTTGTGTCAAAAGATGAATACTCACGTATGCTTTATCATCACGTATCACAAGCTGAAACGTTGCTAATGCAAAATAAGCCTCTGGAAAATCCGTCCATTCCCCATCCACATTATTTTGAGGATCAAATGTAAAGCCACCAAACAAAATAGGTTGTAGCTCTCTTTGACCTTTTAGACAGTTTTTCGTTAATTTTTTCCATTCCGCTTCTACAGCATCAAAGCGGTCATCTTTAGCGTTGTTTTGAATGGTATGAGCATGTCCTAGTCCAACTAATGTCATTGTTTTTTCTCTATTTTGCCAATAAAATCGTTCACCTTTATAACATTCTTCGCCTGCTGCATAGAACGCCAGTGCAGAAAGGCGACTTACTTCAATTGTTTCCATATAAAAATGAAGGCTTTGGCCCAAAGAGTCCACTTCTACTTCTGTGGCTTGGTACCACTTCTGTTGCATGAAAATTACCTCCGTTGTTGCAATGTACATAATGAATGATGGTTAAAACACATCATATTTTGGTTGGCAACACAGTTATTCGTACTGTTGCTAACCGCTCTTTTTTTATTTTCAGATCATAAATGCATGTTCTATTGTATCACTTTTTTTCATTAAACAGTATGTAATAAGCTGTGAACCTACCCATTTTCTCAATCTTCGTTTAAAATAAGAAGAGTCGACAACATTTGAAGGAGAGAAAGACCTTATGACCAAAGTCATTGAAGCTGATAGGGGTTTTAAAGTTTGGTGGCATTTAACACGCCCACATACTTTAACCGCTTCATTTGTTCCAGTATTCCTAGGAACAGCTATTGCCTTATCAATTGATAAAGAAACAATTGATTTTGGACTATTTTTTGCTATGCTTATTGCAAGTATGCTTATCCAAGCAGCAACGAATATGTTCAATGAATATTATGATTACAAATTAGGATTAGATAACGAGCATTCTGTTGGGATTGGCGGTACGATTGTCCGTCATGGTGTACAGCCAAAAACAATTATGATGATTGCATTAAGCTTTTATGCTATTGCCATGCTTCTTGGCATTTACATATGTGCCTCAACGTCTTGGTGGTTAGCAGCTGTCGGACTTGTTTGTATGCTTATTGGCTTCTTATATACAGGTGGACCGTACCCAATCGCCTATTCTCCATTTGGTGAAATTGTCTCTGGCGCAGTAATGGGTATGGGCATTGTATTAATTGCCTTTTATATTCAAACGCTTACAGTAACACTGGATGCTGTGTTGCTTTCTGTACCAAGCATGATTTTAGTCGGTGCCATTATGCTATCGAACAATATTCGTGATATTGTTGGTGATACAGAGGGCGGACGAAAGACCTTGGCTATTTTGGTAGGACGTGATAATGCGATTTCCGTGTTATCAGGCTTTTTTATCGTCTCCTATTTATGGGTGATCGCTCTTGTAGCAGTTGATGGTATTACATTTTGGGCATTAATCATCTTCCTAAGTATTCCAAAACCATTACGTGCCATTCAAATTTTCCGAGACAAAAAAGAAGCCAAAGAGGTAATGCCTGCGATGAAATATACAGCGCAAACAAATACATTCTTCGGCTTCCTATTAGGAATCGGTTTATTATTTCATTATTTCTTTTATTAAAGATGCAGCAGCCTTAAAGGGTTGCTGTTTTTTTTACATAGCGTCGGAAATTTAGACTTGCAATACCATACACTTCTTCATCTGAAAAACGTGTGCGTAATGCCTCTAGTAAATTTTGCGCTTCTCCTGCATGTGCTAAGCCACTAACAGTCCTATCAATTCCATCAAAATCGGAGCCTAATCCTATATGCTCTACACCTACTAGTTTCGCTAAATGCTCCACATGCCCCACTAAATGGTCTAGTGTTGCATCTTTTCCAATAAAGAGTGGGAAATAAACAACATGGATATGTCCTCCATGCTCTACAAGTGCCTTTGCCTGCGCATCTGTTAAATTGCGTGGATGGTCACATAGTGCACGTGCATTACTATGGCTTGCAATAATATGCTTCGCTAACGGCAAGACATCCCAAAAGCTTTGCTCATTTAGATGGGAGACATCAATAATCATATCGCGCTCATTTAATAATTGTATAACTTCTTTACCAAATGGCTTTAATCCAAGGGTTGCATCCTGTTCAGCGCCATGAGCTACAGCATTTTCTTCATTCCACGTTAAACCTACTAATTTCACGCCCGCATCCAGTACAGCTGTTAGCTTCGTTAAATCTTCGCCAATGGCACTACAGCCCTCTAAGCTTAAAACAGCTCCTATTTCATGTGGAGCTAATTGGTCTAACTGTGCCCAATCTGTAATATGCACCATGCCCTCTGTTTGTAAAACATGAGTATGGAATACTTCGATTTGACGCATGACCTCAAGAAATTGCAAATTTTGCGGGATTTTTGGGTCAATAAAGATGGCGAACACTTGAGTCTCTACTTGCCCTAATTGCAATCTTTTTTGATTGGCATGTATACGCACATCCTCAGCAAAATTCGCCGTTTCAAGAGTAGTTAATTTTAAAAGTGCATCACAGTGTAAATCAATGATCTTCATATCCTCACCTCTACAGTTATTATACTGCTTTCGTGAGGAAAAACTTACTAAATTTTATCTTGTGGTGTATCAGAAGAGCCAAATTCCTCAAGCTCAATGAAATCATCTGATTTTGGTGTTGAGGATAGCACATCTTCTTCCACTGGTCGTAAATTTTCTTCTTTCTGCTCTGCATGCTCCACGCAGGTCAGAGCTTTAGGCATAGCCTCTAAGCGTCCTAATGGAATCTCTTCACCGCAGACAACACATTTACCGTATTTTCCGTCTGCCATTGCTTGAAGGGCCTTTTTAATTTCCTCCACAGTGTCTTCACGATGCTCATCCATAGCCATTTCTGTCAATTGATCCGTTAAATCACTGGCATTATCAGCGGGGTGATTATCATAATTAGATAGCTCTGTCGCTTGAGGACGCTCAGATTCCTCAAGTCGCTGTTCTATTTCTTGTAATTCTTGCTCTAGTTGTCTTTTTAATTGTTGCATTACTTGTTGATCCACAAAAATCTCCTCCTCATGCTTTCATTTTTTCCTAATTTACGATTTCTAAAACATGTCAGCATAAGGAAGACCTATTTATTTACTTGTATAAGCTATAATGGCGTCATGTAAAAATTGCGCTGCTCCTGTTGCCCCTCGCTCATCATAATAAGCCGTAAAACGTTCATCAGCTATATACATTTGTGCCAGCCCAGCATGTGCCACTTTGGAATATTCTTTCCACGTAAAACTCAGCCAACGTTTATGCAACTCTGCTACTTCCATCGCAATGTCACTTGTAGTATCTCCAAGCTCCATTGCTTCGGCTAAACGCTCAAACATTTGCTGCTCTAACTGTTGCATCGCCTGATATTGTTGCTCTGTCATATTCATAAGCTTAGCATTGGATGCATCCACTGTTTCATCCCCATATTTCTCACGTATTTCTTGGCCGTACTGCTTTTCGTTATCCTCGATTAACTTTTCTTTAAAACCTTTAAATTTCTCTTCATTTGACATTGGTTGTTCCTCCTCAATGGATTGTATTGTTTTTTCTACTGTCTGTAAGATTGTTTCCAACTGTTTCTTGCGTTGAAGCAAAGCATCTCTATGTGTTTTAAGCGCCTCGGCATGCTGAAAATTAGGTGCCTGAATAATAGCCTGAATCGTCACTAACTTCATATCTAATGCGCGGTAAAATAAAATCTGCTGCAACATATCGACCTCCCATTGGCCATAAAATCGATAGCCCGCCTCATTGGTTCTTGCTGGTTTCAGCAACCCAATTTCATCGTAATAGCGCAATGTTCTTGTACTAATACCTGACAACTGAGCAAGCTCCTGAATGGTATATTCCATGTAATCACCTCCATTAATGCTACTGTAAGCTTTGACGCAACGTTAAGGTCAAGAGCAAAATGAAAAAAATTTTTCATTCCATATACACCCTTCAAATTAATATAATTCCATAAATACCTATAAAGCTATATTTTCAAGCCGATATGAATAGTAAATATTTCACAGGGGTGTGATAAGGTGAAGTGTCCTAATTGTCAGCATGAAAATCTTATAGACAGTAAATTTTGCTCGGATTGTGGTAATAAGCTCATAAATCCATCATTTCCAAAACAAGGTATCCCAACATGGGCAATTATCGTACTTTCAATCTGTTTTATTGCAATAGGCGGTCTAGGTTATGCATATTGGGATTTTTTTAATGATAAAAAGAGCTATACCACCGCTTACTCGGAAATTAACGATAATCAAAAGATAAATGCACAACAAGTTTCTTCAGAAGAACTCACCAAAAAACAAGAAGCTCATGCACAGCAGGTTGATCGTGTCACCCTTATAAAGGAAATACAACAAAAAGTCTTCACTGTCCTAACTAACAATAGTCAAGGCTCTGGCTTCCTATATAAAAAGGGTGGATATGTTATTACAAATGCTCATGTTATCCAAGGTGAAGTTGATGTAATGATTCGTAATGCAAATGGTCAAGAATTTCCAGGTACTGTTATCGGTATATCTGATCGCTATGATATTGCTTTAATAAAGGTGCCTAACTACCAAGACACAGAGCCATTAGGCATGGAGACTGTAGAATCACCTATAGGTCTAGAAGTCATTGCATTTGGTAGTCCACAAGGTTTTGAAAATTCGGCTTCTATTGGCTATATAACAGGTAATAAACGTGATATGAAACTTGAAAATTTTATTTATAAGCAAATTTATCAGGTAGATGCACAAATTGATAAAGGTAGCAGCGGTGGCCCATTAGTTGATGTTAATACAGGCAAAGTAATTGGAATTAACTCACTACTTTATACAACTGATACAAGTACTAACTTTGCCTTTTCCATTCCTCTTTATAGTATGCTTGATCAATTTGATGGATGGATTGCTAAACCACTTTCTGCAAATGAGGTTCGGGCTATTGCGAATGTTTATGAAGGTAGTCAACAGTCTACCATTGAAACAAAACCCACCAACGAAACAGACGCCTTACTAGCAGGTCAATTCGTGCAAGCATTCCGTCTCTATTATGAAATGGCACTCAATGATGGTGATTTTTATTGGATAGCTGATATGCTTTCACCTGGCAGTACAGCATATCAAGAATTGGAGAAATACATTAATGAGATTGCCTATCAGGGTCATTACTTCTATTTTACAAACAATGACGTGCTAGATGTACAATACTCAAATGGTCAATATTATGTTGACATGAACGAAACTTTTGATTTTTATGATACACAAGGTAATTACCAATTCTATGATCGCTATAAAACTTATACAGTTATTACGGATGATTATGGTGCTTATAAAATTGCCAACATTAAGATACATCAATAAAACCTTTTACAAAGTAAAATAGCAAGCTAGTTCATCACTAGTTTGCTATTGGTTCGCATATTTCCCATGCCATACTATTTGTCGATAGTTCTCTTTATCTGTGTCACCCTCTGTATTAATAAACAGCACCCTCGCATGTTCATTTAGGTGTAAGGCATTTTTTAATTCCTTATATTGTTCATTTGTCATTATTTCATAAAAGCAACCAAATGGCGCCGCTCCTGATTCACCAGCTATAATGCGAGTGTCTGTGTCTAATGGATTGCCAAGAACGCGCATACCTGTAGCTGCTATTTCTTCCTCGCAGGAGATACTTATTTTTGTAGAGGCTTTTAAGATTTGCCAAGCCTGTGGATTCGGTTCACCGCAAGCAAGCCCTGCCATAATCGTTTGCATCTCCCCGCCAACAGAGACAAATTGATCCGTATTTTTTTTAAAGCTTTCATAATAGCAATTAGCGACATGAGGCTCAACCAATACAAAAGTAACTTCCTGCTCATAGTATTGCTGTAAAAACGCCACTACCGCTCCTGCAAAGGATCCTACACCTGCTTGCAAAAATACATGTGTCGGGGCTAGCTGTATCTGTTCAACAATCTCCTGCACAATAGTTGTGTAACCTTGCATAATCCATAATGGAATTTCTTCATAGCCATCCCACATTGTATCCTGAACCAGTACCCAGCCATTTTCTTGTGCAAGCTGTGAGGTATAACGAACAGTATCGTCATAATTCATTGTCGTAATTTCAGCAAAAGCCCCTTCACTTTTAATATGCTGCAAACGCTCAGCCGCGCTGCCAGCTGGCATATATATTCGCGCTTGAAAACCCAGTTCTCTAGCTGCCCATGCAACACCACGACCATGATTACCATCTGTCGTTGAAATAAATGTTAAATCGCCTACTTTTGCTTTTACTTCCGGAGATTTTAACTGTTCAAACGATAGCTCCTTTATATTCCTCCCAAGCTTATTGGCAATATATTGCGCAATTGCATAAATACCGCCTAATACTTTAAAGGCATTTAAACCAAATCGATAAGATTCATCTTTAACAATGATTTTTTCTACACCCATATATGAAGCAAGTGCCTCAAGATGATGGAGAGGTGTCTGCTCAAATCGCTCATATGTACGCTGAAATTGACCAACCTTCTTTACTTGTTCCAGTGTAAAATATGATAGTAATGGTGAGCCATGGTTTGTGTTGTCTAGCTGATTGTGCACCCACTTTAATTTTTCCTTCATACCTATCTCCCCCTTTACTAATAGCTTAGTCGATCTAGCTTTAAAATACAAAATTTATTACCAAAATTAAACAGGGGTAGTCAGAGCAAGCAAATATATCAGTTATACACTGGTTTTGGACCTACAAACACCGAGAATTCCAATCTAAACCTCCAGAAAAACAATAAACCCTTACAGGATCTAATTTCTGTAAAGGTTTATTATTATCTAGCTATTTTTAAGTAAATTAAAAAGTGCAGTAGATGTAAATTCATCTACTGCACTTAGTATGACCCGTACGGGATTCGAACCCGTGTTACCGCCGTGAAAGGGCGGTGTCTTAACCACTTGACCAACGGGCCCATGGCGGAGAAGGAGGGATTTGAACCCTCGCGCCGGTTACCCGACCTACACCCTTAGCAGGGGCGCCTCTTCAGCCTCTTGAGTACTTCCCCAAAATAAAAATGGCTCCGAAGGCAGGACTCGAACCTGCGACAACCTGATTAACAGTCAGGTGCTACTACCAACTGAGCTACTTCGGAATAATGGTGGGCCTAAATGGACTCGAACCATCGACCTCACGCTTATCAGGCGTGCGCTCTAACCAGCTGAGCTATAGGCCCTTGGAGCGGGTGATGGGAATCGAACCCACGACATCAGCTTGGAAGGCTGAGGTTTTACCATTAAACTACACCCGCATAAATGGTGGGTCAGGACGGAATCGAACCGCCGACACTTAGAGCTTCAATCTAATGCTCTACCAACTGAGCTACTGACCCATTTCGTCCATGCTAAGCTTGCTCACTCTTTTGCTTCTCATGACTTTTATTTTAAAAATGGCGGTCCCGACCGGGATCGAACCGGCGATCTCCTGCGTGACAGGCAGGCATGTTAACCGCTACACCACGGGACCTTTTGGTTGCGGGGGCCGGATTTGAACCAACGACCTTCGGGTTATGAGCCCGACGAGCTACCACTGCTCCACCCCGCGATAATTTTATGCTGTTTCGAGTTTTTAAAGCACCATTTATAAAAATTTAAAACTGGAGGAGGTAGAGGGATTCGAACCCCCGCGCGGTGTTACCCGCCTGTCGGTTTTCAAGACCGATCCCTTCAGCCAGACTTGGGTATACCTCCGTTACAATATATAAATGGTGGACCTTGCAGGACTCGAACCTGCGACCGGACGGTTATGAGCCGTCTGCTCTAACCAACTGAGCTAAAGGTCCTTAAGATGGCGGCAGAGGGGATCGAACCCCCGACCTTACGGGTATGAACCGTACGCTCTAGCCAGCTGAGCTACGCCGCCAGGATCTTTATACTGGTTAATTTACTTATGGTGGAGCCTAGCGGGATCGAACCGCTGACCTCCTGCGTGCAAGGCAGGCGCTCTCCCAGCTGAGCTAAGGCCCCATAAATTTTTAGGAAATGGTCGGGAAGACAGGATTCGAACCTGCGACCCCTTGGTCCCAAACCAAGTGCTCTACCAAGCTGAGCTACTTCCCGTTGTTCTTTTGGCGCGCCCGACAGGAGTCGAACCCATAACCTTCTGATCCGTAGTCAGACGCTCTATCCAATTGAGCTACGGGCGCATTTAAGATGGTGCCGAGGACCGGAATCGAACCGGTACGGTAGTCACCTACCGCAGGATTTTAAGTCCTGTGCGTCTGCCAGTTCCGCCACCCCGGCACATTTGGAGCGGAAGACGAGGTTCGAACTCGCGACCCCCACCTTGGCAAGGTGGTGTTCTACCACTGAACTACTTCCGCATGTGCATAAGTTTTTTATCTGGCAATGAAAATAATGGTGCGGGTGAAGGGAGTCGAACCCCCACGCCTTGCGGCGCTAGATCCTAAGTCTAGTGCGTCTGCCAATTCCGCCACACCCGCTTATTATTATTTCAAAAATGGTGAGCCATGAAGGACTCGAACCTTCGACCCTCTGATTAAAAGTCAGATGCTCTACCAACTGAGCTAATGGCTCGAAAAAATGGTGCCGGCTATAGGAATCGAACCCACGACCTACTGATTACAAGTCAGTTGCTCTACCTGCTGAGCTAAACCGGCATATGGTGGAGGATGACGGGCTCGAACCGCCGACCCTCTGCTTGTAAGGCAGATGCTCTCCCAGCTGAGCTAATCCTCCTGGGTACTATGCCTAGCGACGTCCTACTCTCACAGGGGGAAGCCCCCAACTACCATCGGCGCTAAAGAGCTTAACTTCCGTGTTCGGTATGGGAACGGGTGTGACCTCTTTGCCATCATCACTAGACTTTGTTATGTATCTCGTTTTGAAGTTGTTTACCTGTCCTTCAAGACAAGAATTATTGTATAACGTTTTCTAACATTATGCAATACTTTTTTATAAAAAAAAGAAATTATTACGTTTTGAAGATATTTTTGTTAAGTAAGAGAAATTATTGCCCTGCAAAATATTATAGCAATTGTTGTTTCAAAAGAAAACAATTATTTTATTTTGTATATTTTCTTAACTTATAATCTATTTGAAAACAAGTGAAGAACATAGAAAATCCTTCACTCGTCTTTTCATTAAATATTTGAAAGCTCTATTTTTAATTTTACAATATCATCAAAAGTGGTAGAAGGACCAAAAGATATTCTAAAAAATTGGCGTGCCGCTTCTAAAGAGAAACCCATTGATAAAATGGCCTTTGTTCCAGATTCACTATGAATATCACATGCGCTACCCGTAGAGATACAAATTCCTGCCTCATTTAACTTTAAAAGAACATATTGCCCCTCTACTTTCTCCATCATTACCCCACAAATATTAGGTAGTTGCTGTTTACACTCAACAAGTTGACATGTTTCAGATAAATCATTTTTGAAAAAATTTCTTAAAGTCTCGTAATGTTGCAATTCATATTGATAGTTTTCAATTGCTGCCGCAAAGGCCACAATTGCAGGAGTATCTAATGTTCCCCCTCTTAGCCCTCTCTCATGTGTTACACCTGGTGTTAATGCAGGTACACGAATTGCGGGGTTCAGATATACAGCACCACACCCCTTTGGTCCACCTATTTTATGAGCTGAGATGGTAATCGCATCTGCTCCTTTTGGTATAGGTAGTTTGCCAAATGATTGCACACAATCAACATGACAGAAAATATTTGACTTTCTTGCCATCTCTACGATTTTCTCCACAGGCTGGATAGAACCAATTTCAGAATTGACATGTTGAATGGTAATCAAAGCTGTATCTTCACGAATTGTTTGTTGCAATTGGACCAGATCAACGCAACCATCCTTCTGCAATGGTAATTTCGTTACAACAAAGCCCTTTTTCTCAAGTGTATTCAAAGCTGCATGCACAGACGTATGTTCGGCTTGAGATGAAATAATGTGTTTTCCTTTTTTAGAGGCTAGCGCTAATGACAAGATGGCTATGAGGTTTCCTTCTGTTCCGCTCCCTGTAAAAATTACACCATCACTATTTACGCCTAGAGCATGGGCTACAACATTTCTTGACTGCTGGACAAAATAAAGGGCTTGTCCCCCTAGATCATGCAGACTTGCACTGTTTCCATAATAACGTTGTGCAACCTCTACATATGCCTCAAGAGAATTCCTCGTCATAGGTGACGTTGCAGCATAATCCATATAAATCATTGTCTTCTTCCTCTCTAGTTCATCAGGTCTTGTTTTCTTTTTTATTTTATGTAAAGATAGGTGTCAAGACAACTGTAAAGAAGGTATAACTATGGATGTAAAGACAGACGTCCTTATCATTGGTAGTGGTATTGCTGCACTTCAGGCTGCTTTACTGCTTGAAAAACATTTTCAAATACAAATTGTTACAAAATCATCTATATATATGAGTAGCTCTTATCGTGCACAAGGTGGCATTGCTGCTGTTACAAGTGAGGAAGATCATATTCAACACCACATTGCTGATACATTGAAAGCTGGAGAGTATCATCATGAGAAAAGACATGTTGAAACACTTATAAAAAACGGCACTGCAATTATGCAGAAATATCTAAAGAATGGTCTCCCGGTTGATCGGCAGGTTGACGGAAAACCTGCTCTAGGACTTGAGGGAGCACATAGTCACCATCGTATTCTACATGCAGGTGGTGATCGTACAGGTCAGGTTTTCATAGATTACTTGCTTCATCAACTTTCACCAAAAACGAAGATAAATTGCTATGAAATGGCTTATGAGCTTTTACGTAATACAGATGGTGACTGTGTGGGAGTACTCACTAAAGAAGAAAAAGGTACAAAACGCTATTGGGCTCATCATGTGATTTTAGCGACAGGCGGTGCAGGTGCCCTCTATTCAAGTACATCTAACTTTCCAACCAATACAGGCGATGGGATCGCATTAGCATTTCGAGCAGGTGCTGCCATCAGTGATATGGAATTTATGCAATTTCACCCAAGTCTGCTTTGGTGCAAAAATGAAGCAAAGGGATTAGTTTCTGAAGCTGTCCGGGGAGCTGGCGGTATCTTTGTCAATGCACAACGTCAGCCGATTATGACGGGCTTGCATGCCCAACTTGACTTAGCTCCAAGACATATTACGGCACTAGCACTATTTACAAAACGTGCTGCAGGTGAAGAAACGTTCATTGATATTGCAAACATTCAAGACTTTGAAGCAAAATTTCCAACAATTGCTCAGCTTTGTCATGACAATCAAGTTCATTTACAAGATGGCCTAATCCCCGTGGCTCCAGGAAGTCATTTCTTAATGGGTGGTGTTATTGCTGATGACAAAGGAAGAACTACTATACCAAACTTATATGCAGTTGGTGAGGTTGCCTGTACAGGTGTACATGGTGCGAATCGTTTAGCAAGTAACTCACTATTAGAAGGTATTACATTTGGTCAAAAAATGGCGCAATTCATTATTCAAAAAGGGTGTCATCAAAAAAACTTTTTACTTGAAAACCAACAATGTACTGATATGATGCCACCTTTATTTAGCAAACCGCAATTACAGCAGCACATGATGCAGTTCTTAGGTATTGTCAGAAATATTGATGATTTGCAGCGTTTTGCTCAGCAATTACCTTCCATGCAATCTCTTCTTCACGTTAATTTAGAAGGGCTAGACCAAGCTAAGTTGGAATTATTTATGATGCATGTAGTCGCCACATTAATGGCACATGCAGCCATTACACGAACGGAAACACGTGGTGCCCACATTCGTACGGATAAATCCGAAATGGATGCACAATGGGCAAGCCGATGGATTATTTTTTCGCAAGGACAAATGAAAGTGAGGAACTCATTGTATGAATATCATCAAACTCGAGGAAATGCTCAAGCAATTTTTTAATGAGGATTTAGGAGATGGGGATTTATCGAGTGAATTTATCTTTTCAGCCGAACAGCAGGGGTCTTTTTCCTTTTATGCTAAAGAAAACGGAATTTTTTGTGGAGCTCTCATTATTGAGCATGGCTTTCTCCTACTCGATCGATCAATCGAAGTTAATCTTCATAAAAAAGATGGAGAGATGGTTCAGTCAGGTGATGTGCTCGCTGTGATTAAAGGTCCCTTACAAAAGTTATTAATAGGTGAGCGTGTCATTTTAAATCTTATTCAACGTATGTCTGCTATTGCAACGGCGACCCATCTTGCAGTTCAAGAAACCGTAGGTACGCATGCAAAAATATGCGATACCCGTAAAACAATACCTGGACTGCGTATGCTGGATAAATATGCTGTTCGAATCGGTGGTGCTTTTAATCATCGTAATGGTCTGTATGATGCAATCATGCTAAAGGATAATCATATTGCCTTTGCTGGTAGCATAACAAATGCAGTTCAGGCCGCTAGAGCGAAAGTCGGTCATACCGTAAAAATTGAAGTTGAAATTGAAACAAAAGAACAGCTAGAAGAAGCTATCAACGCTGGAGCAGATATTATTATGTTTGATAACCGTAGTCCAGAAGAGATACGTGCATGGCTTCCCACTGTCCCTCCTTCTATTGCAACTGAAGCATCTGGGGGCATCACACTTGAAAATTTAAAGGCATATGCCCAATCGGGTATTCAGTGGATTTCACTTGGCTCCTTAACACATTCAGTTAAAGCTTTTGACATTAGTGCACTCGTTCAAATGAAAGGAGATCATTCCCTTGTCCATCACTAGTTTATTACAACAAACGACACTACTTCCTGAGCATTATCGGGCACTATCCGTAAAGGAAATGGAATCTCGTATTTTATCAATAAAGAAAAAATTAGGTCCTAAATTATTTATTCCTGGGCACCATTATCAAAAAGATGAGGTCATTCAATTTGCTGATGCAACTGGGGATTCTTTACAGTTAGCTCAATTATCCGCAGCAAATAAGGAAGCTGAACACATCGTATTTTGCGGCGTGCATTTTATGGCAGAGACTGCTGATATGCTGACAACAAAACAACAATATGTCTATTTGCCAGATATGCGTGCTGGTTGTTCAATGGCTGATATGGCAGACATTTATCAAACTGAACAAGCATGGCCGATTCTTCAAGAACTCTTTGGTGATACGATTATCCCTCTAACCTATGTCAATTCAACTGCAGCTATTAAAGCCTTTACTGGAAGACATGGTGGTGCTTGTGTCACTTCATCGAATGCTAAGGAGCTTGTTCAATGGGCATTTACACAAAAACAGCGTATCTTCTTTTTACCTGACCAACATTTAGGAAGAAATACTGCCTATGACTTAGGTATTCCTCTTGAAAATATGGCTGTTTGGAATCCTCATAAGAACATGCTCGAAACAACAGAGTCCCTTGAAAATATTCAGGTTATTCTTTGGAAGGGTCACTGCTCTGTGCACGAAGGTTTCACAGTTCAACATACAGAGATTATTCGCAAAGCACACCCAACTATGAGAATTATTGTTCACCCTGAGTGCAGTCGTGAAGTTGTAGCAGCAGCTGATGATGCAGGCTCCACAAAATACATTATTGACACAATCAATCGCGCTCCGAGCGGATCTTCATGGGCCATTGGAACAGAAATGAACTTAGTCAATCGCATTATTAAGCAGCATCCAGATAAACATATTGTCTCTTTAAATGAAAACTTTTGTCCTTGCTTAACAATGAATCGTATTGACCTGCCGCATTTGTTATGGAGCCTCGAAAGTATTGAGCAGGGGCAACCTCATAACCGTATACAAGTAGATGAACATACTACTGCTGAAGCACTTAGCTCACTTGAAAGAATGCTAGCTAGAGGATAAATAGATAGGCTTTATCAACAGAAAGGTTGTATAAATAACCTTTCTGTTTTTTATGGTGATATAACATCTGCTTTAAATAATTTAAATGTCTGCCATTTTTGCCCACAATGCTAAAATTGACATGACTTAAGGCGCTATGATACTGTCGATTTGGAGGTGATACTAAATGGCTTTTCAATCGAAAAATATCTTTATCAATTTACCAGTGAAAGATCTAAACAAATCTATCAACTTTTTTAAGGAATTAGGTTTTGAGTTCAATCAACAATTCAGTGATGAAACAACGGCCTCAATGATTATTAGTGAAAATATCTTTGTATTAATAATGGTGGAAGAACGATTTAAAGGGTTTAGTAAGAAAGAAGTTACAGATACTACTACTTCTGCAGAAGCAATCTTATGCCTTTCTGCCGAAAATCGAGAACAAGTAGATCAATTAGTGAATAAGGCACTTGCCTCTGGTGGTAAACCTTATAGTGAACCACAAGATCACGGATTTATGTATGGTTGGGGTTTTCAAGATGTAGACGGGCATATCTGGGAAGTAGTTTATATGGACGAAAATGCATTGAATCTATCTATGAATATAAAAAAACAGTAGATGCAGTTGCATCTACTGTTTTTAGTATGACCCGTACGGGATTCGAACCCGTGTTACCGCCGTGAAAGGGCGGTGTCTTAACCACTTGACCAACGGGCCCATGGCGGAGAAGGAGGGATTTGAACCCTCGCGCCGGTTACCCGACCTACACCCTTAGCAGGGGCGCCTCTTCAGCCTCTTGAGTACTTCCCCAAAATAAAAATGGCTCCGAAGGCAGGACTCGAACCTGCGACAACCTGATTAACAGTCAGGTGCTACTACCAACTGAGCTACTTCGGAATAATGGTGGGCCTAAATGGACTCGAACCATCGACCTCACGCTTATCAGGCGTGCGCTCTAACCAGCTGAGCTATAGGCCCTTGGAGCGGGTGATGGGAATCGAACCCACGACATCAGCTTGGAAGGCTGAGGTTTTACCATTAAACTACACCCGCATAAATGGTGGGTCAGGACGGAATCGAACCGCCGACACTTAGAGCTTCAATCTAATGCTCTACCAACTGAGCTACTGACCCATTTCGTCCATGCTAAGCTTGCTCACTCTTTTGCTTCTCATGACTTTTATTTTAAAAATGGCGGTCCCGACCGGGATCGAACCGGCGATCTCCTGCGTGACAGGCAGGCATGTTAACCGCTACACCACGGGACCTTTTGGTTGCGGGGGCCGGATTTGAACCAACGACCTTCGGGTTATGAGCCCGACGAGCTACCACTGCTCCACCCCGCGATAATTTTATGCTGTTTCGAGTTTTTAAAGCACCATTTATAAAAATTTAAAACTGGAGGAGGTAGAGGGATTCGAACCCCCGCGCGGTGTTACCCGCCTGTCGGTTTTCAAGACCGATCCCTTCAGCCAGACTTGGGTATACCTCCGTTACAATATATAAATGGTGGACCTTGCAGGACTCGAACCTGCGACCGGACGGTTATGAGCCGTCTGCTCTAACCAACTGAGCTAAAGGTCCTTAAGATGGCGGCAGAGGGGATCGAACCCCCGACCTTACGGGTATGAACCGTACGCTCTAGCCAGCTGAGCTACGCCGCCAGGATCTTTATACTGGTTAATTTACTTATGGTGGAGCCTAGCGGGATCGAACCGCTGACCTCCTGCGTGCAAGGCAGGCGCTCTCCCAGCTGAGCTAAGGCCCCATAAATTTTTAGGAAATGGTCGGGAAGACAGGATTCGAACCTGCGACCCCTTGGTCCCAAACCAAGTGCTCTACCAAGCTGAGCTACTTCCCGTTGTTCTTTTGGCGCGCCCGACAGGAGTCGAACCCATAACCTTCTGATCCGTAGTCAGACGCTCTATCCAATTGAGCTACGGGCGCATTTAAGATGGTGCCGAGGACCGGAATCGAACCGGTACGGTAGTCACCTACCGCAGGATTTTAAGTCCTGTGCGTCTGCCAGTTCCGCCACCCCGGCACATTTGGAGCGGAAGACGAGGTTCGAACTCGCGACCCCCACCTTGGCAAGGTGGTGTTCTACCACTGAACTACTTCCGCATGTGCATAAGTTTTTTATCTGGCAATGAAAATAATGGTGCGGGTGAAGGGAGTCGAACCCCCACGCCTTGCGGCGCTAGATCCTAAGTCTAGTGCGTCTGCCAATTCCGCCACACCCGCTTATTATTATTTCAAAAATGGTGAGCCATGAAGGACTCGAACCTTCGACCCTCTGATTAAAAGTCAGATGCTCTACCAACTGAGCTAATGGCTCGAAAAAATGGTGCCGGCTATAGGAATCGAACCCACGACCTACTGATTACAAGTCAGTTGCTCTACCTGCTGAGCTAAACCGGCATATGGTGGAGGATGACGGGCTCGAACCGCCGACCCTCTGCTTGTAAGGCAGATGCTCTCCCAGCTGAGCTAATCCTCCTGGGTACTATGCCTAGCGACGTCCTACTCTCACAGGGGGAAGCCCCCAACTACCATCGGCGCTAAAGAGCTTAACTTCCGTGTTCGGTATGGGAACGGGTGTGACCTCTTTGCCATCATCACTAGACTTGCACATGGATGTGCTGGCTTCTGCGTTGCAACACGGATGTTGCGTTCTTAGCAGAAGTTCCTTTTAAAAGCTTCAAAATACATAGTATCTTAAAAACTTGTTGAAAGTGTTGTTCTTTCAAAACTGGATAAACGATACATTGAATGGTTCAAACGTTTTGGTTAAGTCCTCGATCGATTAGTATTCGTCAGCTCCATGTGTCACCACACTTCCACCTCGAACCTATCTACCTCATCGTCTTTGAGGGATCTTACTTACTTGCGTAATGGGAAATCTCATCTTGAGGGGGGCTTCATGCTTAGATGCTTTCAGCACTTATCCCGTCCACACATAGCTACCCAGCGATGCCTTTGGCAAGACAACTGGTACACCAGCGGTGTGTCCATCCCGGTCCTCTCGTACTAAGGACAGCTCCTCTCAAATTTCCTACGCCCACGACGGATAGGGACCGAACTGTCTCACGACGTTCTGAACCCAGCTCGCGTACCGCTTTAATGGGCGAACAGCCCAACCCTTGGGACCGACTACAGCCCCAGGATGCGATGAGCCGACATCGAGGTGCCAAACCTCCCCGTCGATGTGGACTCTTGGGGGAGATAAGCCTGTTATCCCCGGGGTAGCTTTTATCCGTTGAGCGATGGCCCTTCCATGCGGAACCACCGGATCACTAAGCCCGTCTTTCGACCCTGCTCGACTTGTAGGTCTCGCAGTCAAGCTCCCTTGTGCCTTTACACTCTACGAATGATTTCCAACCATTCTGAGGGAACCTTTGGGCGCCTCCGTTACCTTTTAGGAGGCGACCGCCCCAGTCAAACTGTCCGCCTGACACTGTCTCCTGCCCCGCTAAGGGGCATGGGTTAGAATTTCAATACAACCAGGGTAGTATCCCACCGACGCCTCCTTCGAAGCTGGCGCTCCGAGATCTCTGGCTCCTACCTATCCTGTACAAGTTGTACCAAAATTCAATATCAGGCTACAGTAAAGCTCCACGGGGTCTTTCCGTCCTGTCGCGGGTAACCTGCATCTTCACAGGTACTATAATTTCACCGAGTCTCTCGTTGAGACAGTGCCCAGATCGTTACGCCTTTCGTGCGGGTCGGAACTTACCCGACAAGGAATTTCGCTACCTTAGGACCGTTATAGTTACGGCCGCCGTTTACTGGGGCTTCAATTCGCAGCTTCGCTTGCGCTAACCACTCCTCTTAACCTTCCAGCACCGGGCAGGCGTCAGCCCCTATACGTCACCTTACGGTTTTGCAGAGACCTGTGTTTTTGCTAAACAGTCGCCTGGGCCTATTCACTGCGGCTCTCATGCGCTTGCACGCTCAAGAGCACCCCTTCTCCCGAAGTTACGGGGTCATTTTGCCGAGTTCCTTAACGAGAGTTCTCTCGCACACCTTAGGATTCTCTCCTCGACTACCTGTGTCGGTTTGCGGTACGGGCACCTCTCACCTCGATAGAGGCTTTTCTTGGCAGTGTGAAATCAGGAACTTCGTCCATACGGACTCGCCATCACAGCTCAACGTTACAGTGTGCGGATTTGCCTACACACACGCCTTACTGCTTGGACGCGCATATCCAACAGCGCGCTTACCCTATCCTACTGCGTCCCCCCATTTCTCAAACGGTGAGGAGGTGGTACAGGAATATCAACCTGTTGTCCATCGCCTACGCCTATCGGCCTCGGCTTAGGTCCCGACTAACCCTGAGCGGACGAGCCTTCCTCAGGAAACCTTAGTCATACGGTGGACGGGATTCTCACCCGTCTTTCGCTACTCATACCGGCATTCTCACTTCTAAGCGCTCCACCAGTCCTTCCGGTCTGACTTCAACGCACTTAGAACGCTCTCCTACCACTGACATCGTAGATGTCAATCCACAGCTTCGGTGAATCGTTTAGCCCCGATACATTTTCGGCGCAGCGTCACTCGACCAGTGAGCTATTACGCACTCTTTAAATGATGGCTGCTTCTAAGCCAACATCCTGGTTGTCTGTGCAACGCCACATCCTTTTCCACTTAACGATTACTTTGGGACCTTAGCTGGTGGTCTGGGCTGTTTCCCTTTTGACTACGGATCTTATCACTCGCAGTCTGACTCCCGTGTATAAATATCTGGCATTCGGAGTTTGTCTGAATTCGGTAAACCGGGATGGCCCCCTAGTCCAAACAGTGCTCTACCTCCAGTATTCTCATCACGAGGCTAGCCCTAAAGCTATTTCGGAGAGAACCAGCTATCTCCAAGTTCGATTGGAATTTCTCCGCTACCCACACCTCATCCCCGCACTTTTCAACGTGCGTGGGTTCGGGCCTCCAGTAAGTGTTACCTCACCTTCACCCTGGACATGGGTAGATCACCTGGTTTCGGGTCTACGACCACGTACTATTTCGCCCTATTCAGACTCGCTTTCGCTGCGGCTCCGCCTTCTAAAGCTTAACCTTGCACGTAATCGTAACTCGCCGGTTCATTCTACAAAAGGCACGCTATCACCCATTAACGGGCTCTAACTACTTGTAGGCACACGGTTTCAGGATCTCTTTCACTCCCCTTCCGGGGTGCTTTTCACCTTTCCCTCACGGTACTGGTTCACTATCGGTCACTAGGTAGTATTTAGCCTTGGGAGATGGTCCTCCCGGATTCCGACGGAATTTCACGTGTTCCGCCGTACTCAGGATCCACTCAGGAGGGAACGAACTTTCGACTACAGGGCTTTTACCTGCTCTGGCGGACCTTTCCAAGTCGCTTCATCTAACTCGCTCTTTTGTAACTCCGTATTGAGTGTCCTACAACCCCAAGAGGCAAGCCTCTTGGTTTGGGCTCTTCCCGTTTCGCTCGCCGCTACTCAGGGAATCGATTTTTCTTTCTCTTCCTCCAGGTACTTAGATGTTTCAGTTCCCTGGGTCTGCCTTCAAGACGCTATGTATTCACGTCAAGATACTACGCGATTAAACGTAGTGGGTTCCCCCATTCGGAAATCTCCGGATCAAAGCTCACTTACAGCTCCCCGAAGCATATCGGTGTTAGTGCCGTCCTTCTTCGGCTCCTAGTGCCAAGGCATTCGCCGTGCGCCCTTAATAACTTAACCAAGTTATTAAGCCTATAAAAAAACTTAAAAAATAAATGTGTTTGTTACAATTTCAATGTCGTTTTATCCAGTTTTCAAAGAACAAGTTTTGAAGTGTTTCATTCAGAAGAATGAACCTTCAAAACTGAACGCAAAACGTAATCTTACAAACCCAAGGTTTGTATTCCGAAATAATCCTTAGAAAGGAGGTGATCCAGCCGCACCTTCCGATACGGCTACCTTGTTACGACTTCACCCCAATCATCTATCCCACCTTCGGCGGCTGGCTCCAAAAGGTTACCTCACCGACTTCGGGTGTTACAAACTCTCGTGGTGTGACGGGCGGTGTGTACAAGGCCCGGGAACGTATTCACCGCGGCATGCTGATCCGCGATTACTAGCGATTCCGGCTTCATGTAGGCGAGTTGCAGCCTACAATCCGAACTGAGAACGACTTTATCGGATTAGCTCCCTCTCGCGAGTTGGCAACCGTTTGTATCGTCCATTGTAGCACGTGTGTAGCCCAGGTCATAAGGGGCATGATGATTTGACGTCATCCCCACCTTCCTCCGGTTTGTCACCGGCAGTCACCTTAGAGTGCCCAACTAAATGATGGCAACTAAGATCAAGGGTTGCGCTCGTTGCGGGACTTAACCCAACATCTCACGACACGAGCTGACGACAACCATGCACCACCTGTCACCGTTGCCCCCGAAGGGGAAACCATATCTCTACAGTGGTCAACGGGATGTCAAGACCTGGTAAGGTTCTTCGCGTTGCTTCGAATTAAACCACATGCTCCACCGCTTGTGCGGGCCCCCGTCAATTCCTTTGAGTTTCAGTCTTGCGACCGTACTCCCCAGGCGGAGTGCTTAATGCGTTAGCTGCAGCACTAAGGGGCGGAAACCCCCTAACACTTAGCACTCATCGTTTACGGCGTGGACTACCAGGGTATCTAATCCTGTTTGCTCCCCACGCTTTCGCGCCTCAGTGTCAGTTACAGACCAGATAGTCGCCTTCGCCACTGGTGTTCCTCCAAATCTCTACGCATTTCACCGCTACACTTGGAATTCCACTATCCTCTTCTGCACTCAAGTCTCCCAGTTTCCAATGACCCTCCACGGTTGAGCCGTGGGCTTTCACATCAGACTTAAGAAACCACCTGCGCGCGCTTTACGCCCAATAATTCCGGACAACGCTTGCCACCTACGTATTACCGCGGCTGCTGGCACGTAGTTAGCCGTGGCTTTCTAATAAGGTACCGTCAAGGTACAGCCAGTTACTACTGTACTTGTTCTTCCCTTACAACAGAGTTTTACGAACCGAAATCCTTCTTCACTCACGCGGCGTTGCTCCATCAGGCTTTCGCCCATTGTGGAAGATTCCCTACTGCTGCCTCCCGTAGGAGTCTGGGCCGTGTCTCAGTCCCAGTGTGGCCGATCACCCTCTCAGGTCGGCTACGCATCGTCGCCTTGGTGAGCCGTTACCTCACCAACTAGCTAATGCGCCGCGGGCCCATCCTATAGCGACAGCCGAAACCGTCTTTCAGTGTTTCACTATGAGGTGAAACAAATTATTCGGTATTAGCCCCGGTTTCCCGGAGTTATCCCAAACTATAGGGTAGGTTGCCCACGTGTTACTCACCCGTCCGCCGCTAACGTCGAAGGAGCAAGCTCCTTCTCTGTTCGCTCGACTTGCATGTATTAGGCACGCCGCCAGCGTTCGTCCTGAGCCAGGATCAAACTCTCCATAAAAGAAATTTGATTAGCTCAAATTGTTTTGCTGGCATCAATTTTGATGTCCAAAATTTTTGTTTCTTTCACTCGCCGAAGCTAGCTACTTAAAACTTTATTGATTACGTTTTGCTTGTTCAGTTTTCAAGGTTCATTTTTTCAAGTCGTTTTCAGCGACTTTATTATCATATCTCATTCATAACAAGAAGTCAACAACTTTTTTAAAACTTTCTTTTCAAGCGTTCCTTCTTGTTAAGGACAAGTAATAATATATAATATAGCATTTTAAAAATCAAGCATTTTTCGTAAAAAAATTAAAAATCTTTTTAATATCTATTACAAACAATAGAATTCCTGCTAATACAATCAATCCACCGATGATTTGTGTCATGATTAAATACTCTTTAAATATCAACAAGGCTAAAAGAGCGGCTCCTACAGGCTCGAATAATATAGCAATTGAAACAACATTCGTACTAACATATTTAATAGACCAATTAAACAAAGTATGACCAAGTAAGTTTGGTATTAATGCTAATAAAATAAACCATAACCAATCCATCGAAGAGTATGGACCAAAAGATTCCCCTTTAACCAATACATATATAAATAAAGTAATGGTACTCACAACATATACAACCATTGTATAGGTCACTAAAGATAATCTCTTTCGTACATCCTGTCCTAATAGAAAATATGCTGTCGCTAGGGCACAAGCAATGAGTGCTAGTATATCTCCATAAAAGGCTGTTCCACTTACTTTAAAATCACCCCAACTAATTAAAACACTTCCTATTATGGCAATTGATCCTGCAACGATTGTTTTCATCGTTATTTTCTCTTTAAAGAAAAAGTATGTTCCCACAAATGCAAACAAGGGTTGTAGTGTTACTAAAACTGTAGAACTTGCTACTGAAGTATAGTTAAGTGATTCAAACCATAATATAAAATGAAATGCTAAAAAAATCCCCGCAACTGAAGAAAATAGCCAATCACGTCTATTTAAAGTAGTTAACTCCTTTGTATATCCTCTCAAAAACAATGGTGCCATTATTAAAACAGAAAATAACATGCGATAAAATGCGATAATGCCCGCTTCCGCCGATGCTAGTTTCACAAAAATAGCTGACATAGATACTGAAATTACACCAATAACTATCGGGATGTATGGATGAATTTTAGGCTGCTCCATAAAACCCCACCTCCCTGAAAAAATACTTATATGTCCTCACTTCATGTTGTACAATACAAAAAAGTGATGCACATATAATAATGACAGTTTGCATATCTCTTAGCAATACGAAATATCAATGGAGGGTTGTGTATGGAAACATTATTGGAAAATATGATTACATATGAAGTTGGCATAAAATTAGTTATTGCAGCCACATTAAGTTTAGTAATCGGTATCGAAAGGGAATTAAAGAAAAAACCAGTGGGATTAAAAACAAGTTTAGTTATTGCTACTTTCAGCTGCTTATTAACGATCATCTCCATTGAGACAGCCTACTCAACCCCTGCTAGAGAAGATATCAATATTACGATGGACCCTCTTCGTTTAGCTGCACAAATTGTTAGCGGAATTGGCTTTCTTGGTGCAGGAGTCATTCTAAGACGCGGTAATGACAGCATTACGGGTTTAACAACTGCTGCCATGATCTGGGGAGCCGCTGGTATCGGGATTGCAGTTGGTGCGGGATTTTACATGGATGCAACATTAGCTGTTGTGATCATTGTTTTTGGTATTGAAGTACTCTCGCCTTTCCTTATGAAAATCGGGCCAAAGCGAATTCGTATGCGAGAAATTTTATTAAAAGTTCAAATTGATGATGACAATCATACAGAATCGTTTCTATTATTTTTAAAGGACAACAACATTATCATCGAAAACATACGCATCAAAGATGTACCTTTAAAAAATGATAGTGTTTTACATGAATTAGATTTACGTCTATCCTTAATTGTCTCTGATAATTTGTTGTCATTTTATCGTTCATTACGAGCACTATCTTATATAGAAAAAATCGAAATGGAAATTTTAAACTAGTTGGAGGATTTTTTATGGCAGAACTATTAAAACTACTAAAAGACGGCAATAAACCCTCTCTAATGGCTGCATGTGTAAATGCCTTTTTAGGGATTATTAAAGGGATCGCCTTTTTCTTTACAGGTAATGTTGCCATGTTTGCAGAAATGATGCACTCTCTAGGGGATGCAGCTAACCAATTATTTGTGTATATAGGCTCAGCTCTTTCTAAAAAGGCACCTACAAAACAATTTCCCAGTGGCTTTGGCCGTATTGTCAACTTAGTATGTCTCTTTGCTGTTATTATTGTAGCTATACTTTCTTATGAAACAATAAAAGAAGGTTGGCATCATTTTATTCATCCTGCTGGTGAGTCTAGTGGGATACTGATTGCCCTAGGAGTACTATTCATAGGGATTGTTTTAGAAGGAACCGTGCTAGCTAAAGCGGCTGCAGAAGTACTACATGAAGCAGGTCAAGAAAAGGCAGGTATCGCAGCGATTCCAAAAGCATTCTCTTATTTAAATCGAGCAAAACCGGCAACAAAATTAGTTTTTATGGAAGATTTAGTTGCTACTGCGGGTAACTTCTTAGCCTTTGCAGCTATTTTAATTGCTTATTTTACAGGTTGGGGTCGAATAGAAGGACTAGTTTCGATGATAATCGGAGCCATGATGTTTTATGTAGTTGGTAAGGTGTTCCTCGATAATGCACGTGGCGTCATTGGTGAAACGGATGAGGAAATGTTAAACCATATCGCTCACCTTGTAATGGATGATCCGAACATAAAAGATATTATGCGTCTTGAAGTGGTTAAAGAAGGGGAGTTTTTACATGTAGAACTAGTAGCTGAAGCTGATCCCCTTTTATCGCTAGCTTTTTTAGACGATGTTCGCGATCATTTAACAGAAGTCATCTTAAGCCAAAAAGGGGTATCGAAAGTAGCTATATTATTCGACGAAGATGATGGTAAAACAAGCTGGATACATGTTGGTGAAAAGCCAAATAACTCCATTTAATACTTTATAAAGACAAATAGCCAATTGCCGTATTTCAGGCAGTTGGCTATTTATTATACTAGTTTTAAATAATCTCGTCCGTCATTAATTTTTACTTCATTTAGATAATTAGGAATATCCTCATAACCTACAAAGACATGGTTTGTAATCATGAACGTAAGTAATTTGTTACAAGCAATCGTTTTTCTTTTACCATTCTGTTGAATAACGATTTTTGAAAATTGTAGAGAAGCTTGACGGTTGGCTAACGCATATTCTTCGGCATTTAGAATGTTTCTGCCATCCACATGACAACCCAACACGAAATTTCCTGCAAAAGAATCCTTTAATACATTCGGATGCATGGATTGATAATGTACTTCAGCAATTGAATCTTCTATATTCATGAATTGATGGGCTACCAAATAATGTTTTAAAGCACCTTTTAAATCAATTGCAATAGCTGTATCTGCTAAAATCGTTCGATAATAAACAGGAACAATTTCAGCACCCCCCAAATACGGCTTAACTTCTACAACAATTTCTCCAGAAGGACGAACAAATAATTGTACAATTGCTTTATTTACACCATCCGAAAAAATAATATTCGTTTGCCCAAAACGTAAGCTTTTAAAAAATATACTTTGATCTACAATGTATCCAGTGATTATTTTATCATTTTCAATTTGCAATGATTTCGCTTCAATTCCCAATACTTCTACACAATTCTGCATTTTATATACATGCTGCTGAAATGGCATTTCTACACAACTTAATGTAACAATACGGTCCTCTAGCAATTGTTTCAACATTTGATCCCTCTCCTCTTTGTTTAATATTGTAATTATTTTAATAAAGGTGACTGAACAACTTCTGAACATCGACATATCAGTTGAGTGATTACGACAAAAAACTGTTCGTTTCTATCATTCAAAAATCGCCTTATAGTAAAACAATCGACAATATAGGTTGAATGACTCAATAAAAAACGTGACTTTTCTCACTTAAAACAAAGAAAAATATATTTTTAACCCTTTTATTATCTATCTATTTTATTATATTGCAGGACTAAAGAAACTTCTACGACAAAATTCAACATTTATCGTTAATTTTTCTTAACCTTGCAATAAAAAAGTATGAGGCTATCAACATAGCCTCATACTTTATGTTTAAAGAGAATTTTGTAAAATAGTTCTTACATCTTGCTCTTGCAATTTATTAAAGTTTCCAAAAGGTCCATTTTGCATAGCATGATCAACAATCTGTTGGAATTTCGAATCATCAATATCGTAATCAGCTAAACGATTAGGCGCTCCTAATGATGTCCAAAATGCAGATAAACAATCAATTCCCTCGTAAGCAACCTCTTCAACTGTCTTACCAGTTGCATCGACTCCAAATACACGTGTTGCTATACCTGCAAAACGCGCAGGATTTACTGGTACACTTAGACGCATCCAATGTGGTTGAAGAATCGCTAAACCACCCGCATGTGGAATATCATATACAGCCGATACAGCATGTTCAATATTATGGGATGCCCAATCCCCGCGAGAACCAATGGATAAGAATCCATTTAAACCAATTGTCCCTGCTAATAGAATGGTTTCACGTAACTGCGTATTTTCTAGGTCCTCTACTAATTTTGGAGCTGTCGTAATAACCGTTCGCAATACACCTTCACACATTTCGTCTGTAATTGGGGTATTCGTTGTGTTATGGAAATATTGCTCAAATACATGTGACATCATATCAACAATTCCATAGACAGTGTGGTTTTTAGGTACAGTCACTGTATATGCTGGATTTAGTATTGAAAATTTTGGGAAGGCTGCTGGGCTACCCCAACTTAGTTTTTCTTCTGTAGCAGCATTTGTAATCACCGATCCAGCATTCATTTCAGAGCCTGTAGCAGCAAGTGTTAACACTGTTCCTAGTGGTAAGGCCTGTTCTACTAACACTTTACGTGTCACGACATCCCAAGCATCGCCATCATATTTTGCACCAGCAACGATTAATTTAGAACAATCGATTACTGAACCACCACCAACAGCCAGAACTAAGTCAATTCCTTCTGTTTTACATAGTTCAATACCACGTCTAGCTGTTTCTACTCGTGGATTTGGCTCTACACCGCTTAATTCAAAAATCGTTTTATCCGCCTGTTGTAATTTCTCTATAACAGCATTGTATACACCATTCGCTTTAATGCTTCCGCCACCATATACAACTAAAACCTTGTTCCCAAATTGCTCTAATTCTTTCGGTAATTTTTCCAGTGCGTCCTCACCAAAATGCAGTTTCACTGGGTTAAAAAAAGTAAATGGATCCATCTAATTCGCCCCTTTCTAGTTGGATTTTCTCATAATTGCGCTAGAGAAAGCAAAGATTAAACGCTGCAACACTTTGCTATTTCTAAAGGTTTTATCAAACTGTTCAGATTTTGTTCAGGCAATAGTTGTATAGTACTATTTAATACATAAAATAAAAGGAAATTTTGCACATGCTTATTATTATAATTGCTGCTGTAACCATTATTTTGGGCTTTTTTCTGCTAAGATTTTTTAAAATCCAAAAAATAAGGAAAGAAAAAAAGATGCTATTAGAACAGCGCCTAGACCACCTTATTCAATCGAATAAAAATGAAAAAAATGAGTCATCCCATTAATTTAGGAATGACTCATTATCTTATCTTTTGATTACTTAAACCCATCCACGGAAGCGTGAAGCTTCTGCAGTACGGCGAACACCTACCATGTAAGCCGCTAAGCGCATATTGATGTTACGTGTTGTAGCTGTTGTATAAACATTGTCAAATGCTTCAACCATTTTTTTGTATAGACGTTCTTCCACTTCTTCTTCTGTCCAATAATAACCTTGGTTATTTTGTACCCATTCGAAGTAAGAAACTGTCACACCACCAGCAGAGGCTAATACGTCTGGTACAAGTAAAATGCCACGCTCTGTTAAGATTTTAGTTGCTTCAGCAGTTGTAGGACCGTTTGCTGCTTCTACTACGATATTTGCTTTAACATTGTGTGCATTGTCAGCTGTAATTTGATTTTCAATAGCAGCTGGCACTAAAATGTCACAATCAAGCTCTAATAATTCTTTGTTTGAAATTGTGTTTTCAAATAAAGTAGTTACTGTTCCGAAGCTATCACGACGATCTAATAAATAGTCGATATCTAAACCTTCAGGATCATGAAGGGCACCATAAGCATCTGAAATACCGATTACTTTTGCACCTAAGTCATGCATGAATTTCGCAAGGAAGCTACCTGCGTTACCAAATCCTTGAATAACAACACGAGCACCTTTAATATCAATACCACGTTTTTTAGCTGCTTCTTCGATTACGATTGTAACACCTTGTGCAGTCGCACGGTCACGACCTTGAGAACCACCAAGTACTAGTGGCTTCCCAGTGATGAAGCCTGGGGAGTTGAATTCATCCATGCGGCTGTATTCATCCATCATCCATGCCATAATTTGTGCATTTGTAAATACGTCTGGCGCAGGAATATCTTTTGTTGGCCCCACGATTTGACTTACTGCACGTACATAACCACGGCTTAAGCGTTCAATTTCGCCCATAGACATTTGACGAGGATCACAAATGACACCGCCTTTACCACCACCGTATGGTAGATCGACAATACCACATTTCAATGTCATCCACATTGAAAGCGCTTTAACTTCCTCCTCAGACACTTGCGGGTGGAAACGAACCCCACCTTTAGTTGGTCCTACAGCATCATTATGTTGTGCGCGGTAACCTGTAAATACTTTCGTTGTACCATCATCCATTTTCACTGGAATGCGTACTTGTAGCATGCGAAGCGGTTCCTTTAGTAATTCATACATTGCTTCATCATAGCCAAGTTTATTTAGAGCATCTTGAATGACATCTTGAGTTGATGTGAAAAGATTTAAGTTTTCAGACATTATTAAATCGCCTCTTTGTTTTTTTTAATGATAGTTATCGGCATCATTGTAACATACTTCCGAATTAAATTGTGAACATTTTGTTAAAGTTTAAATACTTTTTCAATTTGTTCAATTGACCAATCTAAATCCTCTTGAGAAATAACAAGTGGTGGGGCAAAACGAATTACTGTATCATGTGTTTCTTTACATAATAGACCTAATTCTTTAAGTTTTTCACAGTATGGACGAGCTGCTTCTGTTAGCTCCATACCGATAAATAAACCGCGACCACGTACATCCTTAATAACAGGGTTGTTAATTTCTTTTAATTTACCTTTGAAGTATTCACCAAGTTCGTGTGAACGCTCTGCTAATTTTTCATCTAATAAAACTTTAATAGATGCAATTGAAACTGCACAAGCTAAAGGATTACCTCCGAAAGTTGAACCATGTGAACCTGGGTTGAATACACCTAAAATGCTACGGTTTGCAGCCACACAAGAAATTGGGAATACGCCGCCACCTAGTGCTTTACCTAAGATATACATATCTGGTTCTACTTCTTCCCAATCACAAGCAAACATTTTACCTGTACGTGCTAAACCAGCTTGAATTTCGTCAGCAATAAATAGTACATTGTTTTCACGGCAAAGTTCACGAGCTGCTTTTAAGAAGCCTTCTGTTGGAATTACGATACCAGCTTCGCCTTGAATTGGTTCAATTAAAAATGCAGCAGTGTTTGGTGTAATAGCAGCTTTTAAAGCTTCAAGATTACCGTAATCTACTAATTTAACGTTTGGTAGCATTGGACCAAAACCACGACGGTATTCTTCATCAGAAGATAAAGATACAGCTAGCATTGTACGACCATGGAAGTTACCATTACATGCAATAACTTCAGCCTTACCCTCTTCTACGCCTTTTACATCATATGCCCAACGGCGAGCTGCTTTAAACGCAGTTTCTACTGCTTCAGCACCAGTATTCATTGGTAATACCATTTCTTTATTTGTTAATTTCCCTACTAGCTCATACCATTCTCCAAGGTTTTCACTGTAGAAAGCACGTGAAGTTAATGTTACTTTATCAGCTTGCTCTTTTAAAGCAGCGATAATTTTTGGGTGACGGTGTCCTTGGTTAACAGCTGAATAAGCTGATAACATATCTAAATATTTGTTGCCTTCTGGATCTTTAACCCAAGCACCCTCAGCCTCTGAAATAACGATTGGCAGTGGATGATAGTTTGCTGCACCAAAATTTTGTGTTTGTTCAATAACTTGTTGAGTTTTTGTCATATCCTATTCTCTCCTTACTAAATCATGATGAAAAACTTTTAATAGAAAGGGACTATGTATCACTATAAGTAGAATGATTAAGAATTTAACAACAATTCAAACGATAAATTTGCTAACTTCTCCAAGGTAAACTACGTCATGGATGTCTACGGTTTTAGCCAGTGTAGCGTTACCTAGAGAAGTGTCACAAATTCATTCAAAATGCCTCAATTTCTACTTACTTTGAATAGCCCTCACGTCAATATGAAAATTAAAGCATTTCTGATGTTGTTTTTGCTTGCATATGCAGTTGTAGGTAGTCTGGGCCACCTGCTTTTGAATCTGTACCTGACATGTTGAAGCCACCGAATGGTTGGTAACCAACGATTGCACCTGTACAGCCACGGTTGAAGTAAAGGTTTCCTACATGGAATTCTTCACGCGCTTTTTCTAGGTTCACACGGTTAGTTGTGATAACAGCGCCTGTTAAACCGTATTCTGTATCGTTTGCAATTTCAATCGCGTGGTCGAAATCTTTTGCTTTTGCAATCGCTACGACTGGTCCGAAGATTTCTTCTTTCATAATACGAGCAGAAGGCTCTACGTCCGCGAATACAGTTGGTTGTACGAAGTAACCGACTGTATCATCCGCTGTACCACCAGCTACTAGGCGACCTTCGCCTTTACCGATTTCGATGTATTCCGTAATTTTATTGAATGCTGCTTGGTCGATTACTGTTGCCATGAAATTGCTGAAATCTGTTGGATCTCCCACTGTTAGAGCGTTTGTTAACTCTTCTACACGGTTCACCACTTGGTCATATACATCTTCTACGATAACAGCACGAGAACATGCTGAACATTTTTGACCAGAGAAGCCAAATGCTGATTTCACGATTGATTGTGCAGCTAATTCTAAATCTGCTTCTTTATCGACTACGATTGTATCTTTACCGCCCATTTCAGCGATAACGCGTTTAATCCAAATTTGACCGTCATTTAACACAGATGCACGTTGGTTGATACGTAAGCCGACATCACGTGAACCTGTGAAGCTGATGAAGCGTGTTTTTGGATGATCAACTAAGTAGTCACCTACTTCAGCACCAGAACCTGGTACGAAGTTCACTGCACCTGCTGGAAGGCCTGCTTCTTCTAATACTTCGATAAATTTATACGCCACAACTGGAGTTGTTGAAGCTGGTTTTAATAAAACTGTGTTCCCTGTTACTAAAGCAGCTACTGTTGTACCAGCCATAATTGCAAATGGGAAATTCCAAGGTGAGATGACGATACCAATTCCTAGTGGAATATAGTCATAACGGTTGTATTCACCTGGACGGCTTTCTACTGGTTGACCGTTTTTAATGCGTAGCATTTGGCGACCATAATATTCCAAGAAGTCGATTGCTTCTGCTGTATCTGCATCTGCCTCTGCCCATGGTTTCCCAGCTTCTTTTGTTAATAAAGCAGAGAATTCATGTTTACGACGACGAATAATCGCTGCTGCTTTGAATAAAACGTCCGCACGAATCGCTGGATCAACTTTTTTCCAAGTTTTAAATGTTTCATCTGCCGCTTGCATTGCTTTTTCAGCTAAATCTTTGCTTGCTTTCGAAACGCGACCAATGACTTCTGTTTTCTTTGCAGGATTGTACGAAACAATTTTATCTTCCGTTGTAATGCGCTCGCCACCGATAATTAGTGGGTAGTCTTGACCTAAATAACCTTCAACTTTATTTAAAGCCTCTACATAAGCATTGTAGTTTGCCTCTTGTGAAAAATCTGTGAATGGTTCGTGTTTGTATGGAATCATACTTAATCCTCCCTTGTGAAATGTATTTGGGTATGCAAAAAACATTGACGCAAAATATCTTTGCGTATAAAATATTCTTACACTTATTATAATGCAAAATTTCGTTGCATATTTCAAGTAAAAAATTTTTGAGGTGCACATTTTTATGAAAAATTCTGAACCTTTACTACCTTTTTATGAGTTTATTGCAACAAATGTATCCGTTGGTATTCATGCAGTAGACCTCTCTGGCAAAACGATTATTTATAATACAAAAATGAAAGAAATTGAAGGATTTCATTTTGATGAACTTGCAGATCGTTCCATTATTGAAATGTTTTCCTTCCGACAACACGAAAGTACTTTAATGCGTGTTTTACAAACAGGAAAAAAAGAAATTAATGTTAAACAATCCTACTGGAATAAAAATGGCCATGAAATTACAACAATCAATGATACTTTTCCACTTTTTGTTGAAGGTAAACTAATTGGCGCAATGGAATTTGCACGTGATATTACCTCACTGGAAAAGCTTGTTTATCAACCCCTTCGTCGTTACGATGAACCATTAACATTTGATATGATTAAAGCTGATTCTGAATCAATGAAGCAGGTTATCGAAAACGCTAAAAAAGCAGCCGCTGTAAAATTACCAGTATTATTAATTGGCGAATCTGGCACAGGGAAAGATTTAGTAGCTGAAGGAATTCACCACGCAGCTTCCCCCGATCCTGACGCCTTTGTGACACTCGTTAGTCGCCGTTCAGCTCAATCGGTGCTTGATAAATTACAACAGCTATTAGAAGAAGATAAAGATTATACCTTTTTCTTTGAACGTATCGATTTTTTAAGCTTAGACATTCAAGAGCAGCTTTTAGATATACTGCATTCGCTTCCACAGTCCAAATATATGCTAATTGGAAGTGTGGGCAGTGACCCTATTACATTGATTGCCGAAAAAAAGCTGTCTAAATCTCTTTATTATTTTTTTGCAACAATGGCTATTACCATTCCCAATTTAACGGATCGAAAAGAAGATATTCTTCCATTTGTCGATGATTATTTTAGTCGACATCGAGAACGCTTTGCCTCCCAAGTCACTGAACTTGCACCAGATGTACAGGAATTATTTTTACAATATGATTGGCCAGGCAATTTAAAGGAACTGGAGCTACTACTGGATGAGATTGTTTCATTTATGACTACGGAGTCCACTGTTACTTCAGATTTATTACCTTTACATTTCCGCTTCAAAGTGCAGCAGCAAGATACAAACAATCGTGAACCCGAATTTTTTATGTTCCATCAAAATCACAATGTCATGCCACTCGATGCCTATTTGCGTGAAGCCGAATCATATTATGTGCAAAATGTCTTAAATTTATATGAGGGCAATATTACAAAGGCAGCGAATGCACTTGGTATGAGCAGACAAAACCTACAATATCGAATCCGCAAAATAAAAAAACAATAGCAAAAAAACGAGGATACCTTCATTCGAAAGCATCCTCGTTTTTTTATTGACCAGATTGTTCAATCCAGTCCTGTAATTTATCTTTTAAGGAATTAAAACCATTCGCATCCGATTCATCTACACGGTCCTGCAATGATTTTCGTGGTGGTGCATCTTTTTTTCTTACTGTTGCTGGGCGATCCTGTAGCGCTCTCATCGATAAACTAATTTTTTCGGCCTCTTCATCGATTTCAAGAATCTTGACTTCTACTTCTTGCCCAACCGCTAAAAATTCACTAACGTCCTTCACAAAGCCGTATGTTATTTCCGAAATATGCACAAGGCCTTGCGTATTGTCATCTAGCGCAACAAATGCACCATATGGTTGAATACCTGTAACTTTTCCGGTCAACACGTCTCCTAATTCATATTTTTTTACCATAACCTTTGCCCACTTTCTTTTTGTTTGCTACGTATATATCGCTTAAATTATAACATACGTGTAAATACGGGGCAAAAAATCTCCTTACTCGGAAATGGCTGTAATGATGTAACGTTTTTCATCTATTCCTGTAGTTACTGTACCTAACTGGAAGGTTAAATGCTGACCAATCATCTGAACTGATTCTGGCTTAACACCTGCTTTAATGGTTGTTTGAGAGGCATCTATGGCATAAAGAACTGTAAAATGTTCCATACCATCAAATTGAACCACTTTATTTAAATCTACATCTTGAGACAATAACCGTTTAGCTGTTTCTTGATCTCCTTTTCCTTGTGCATATAAGAATAGACTTACAACGTTCATTGGATTTAATGAATCTAGGATCATATCATCTTTGCTTGACGTATACGCATTGTATAAACCTTCCGTTTGGATAATCCACCGGTAATCAATTCGTAAGCTTGTCGAACCATCTTCTGATTCCATATAGACATCGTTACGTAAATATGAAAGCGCCATCCCAATATCCTGCGTTGTAAGTTTTTCCCTTATTTTGAATGTTCCTTTTCCCTTAAATTCTTCGAGGATAAATTGTGCAGTCAAGCGCATCGAGTCTCCATACTTCCCATTTACCGTATCATTTAATAGCTTTATATGTTCGGGGGAGTATCTATTTTTGTCATCTGTACCTTTTAAAAGTACGAGCCACGTATTTTCAAACTCTTTCTTTAAATTGTGTAATTGGAAATCAAGTCCTGATGATGATAAGTCTTTTACTAATGTTCTTTCATATAATTTTAAAATACGAGCAGATTCTTCTACAGAAAATCGTAAGTCCTCACCATTGAATAAAGAGCCCATAGCCAAATATTTAAACAAGCCCAAGATATCAGGATGAAGATGGTCAATAGAGACTGGTGCATCTTTCATAAATAGAGGATTTGTTTTAAAACTATAGGTATTCCCATCATGTGACAACTCGAAATATTGTTTTTTGGTCGTTGCAATCAATTCATTTAGTTCTTTAGGATAATCTTTCTTTGCTTGTGAAAGTACCGTATTAAACTGAGAAAGTTCATTTGTATAATATTTCAAAACATCTTTCGTTGCGTAGTAATATATGCTAAAGAAATATCTAGATTCGGCAAATGACATCGGTTTTTCATACGTTTCAATTTGCTCTATCAGTTCTCGAGGTGTTTGCAAACAGTCTAATATTTCTTGCTCTAATTGTGTTAAATATTTTGGATCATCAGCCATTCTATTTAAAACTGTTTTTTTATTTTTAGCTTTATCATTGTATATATTATCAGCAGATACAACAAATGTTAGTTTCTTAAAATCTTCCTCAGGTATATTGAGCTCAAGGCGTGTTTTTTCACGTTTTTCATGATACTTCTTTTGAAATCTAGAAAACCAATCTTCATAGTTGCTTTCTATTTTTTCTTCATCTGAATGAACGAGTGCTGAAGGATGGAACATATAAGACGAAATTAGAATACCTACCAAAAGCACACTGGCAATACTTGCGATCCATACAGCCGATTTTTGCCATCTTGCAGAAGGCTTTCGAACCGTATTCATACTTTCTAGAGACTCCCTTACATTATCCTCAGCTTCAATTTGCTGAAGAACACGTTGTGGATCAAGCTTCGGTTCCATTCGTTCATAGGATTTTTTCAGTAGTGCCATACGTTGATCAAATTGCTTATCATCCATTTTCAACACTCCCATCTTGCATTAATGCTGCCTTTAGCTTTTCCTTCGCACGTAATAATCGCACTTTCACCGTCGATAGTGAAATATTTAAGACTTCAGCGATTTCTTCGTATTTTAATTCGTGGAAATAATACAACACGAGAGGATAACGGTATTTTTCATCAAGGGCCTGAATGGCACTGTGTAGATGCCTGTCCTCTTCGAACAAAAGAACATTCTCTTCTGCAGATGAATAGGTCTTTTGCTGCTGGGCATGTAGCTTGTCCTCTTTTGCCTGCTGTCGCTGTTCCTTACGATAATAATCACGAGTAGCATTTAATGTGATTTTATAGAGCCACGTTGTAAATCGATCCTGTTTAAATTGATGTAAAAAGCGATACAGTTTGACAAATACCTCCTGCGAAACATCAGCTAAATCATTCGTATGTACACCACATTGAAAGGCAAACTTTTCAACGGTTCGTTGATGATTGCGGATAAGCTCGATATAGGCCTCTTTATCTCCTTGCTGTGCCCTTGCTATTAATTCAACCTCCATCATGGCTATCCCCCCTTTTTGTTAATGGAACGATGCAATCTGCCTAATTGTTACATAAATTAGATGTCTTTCCTTATATGTCATCATTCTATATTTTTACTCCATCAAATGTCTTCCGATCTATCATCAATTTTCTGATATTTGCTTGTGTTATGAGAATATTGAGGTAAAATAAAACTTTAGTATAAGGAGGATTTATTTTCGTGTCATCGAGGGATCAATTTACAACTAAAATTGGGTTTATTTTAGCTGCCGCAGGAAGTGCTATAGGGCTGGGAGCCATTTGGAAATTTCCCTATATGGCAGGTACGAATGGCGGTAGTGTCTTTATTTTATTATTTATTTTATGTACATTTTTTATTGGTTTACCAGTGCTCATTGCTGAGTTCATGATTGGTCGTAGAGGTCAAAAAGATGCTGTCACTTCCTTTAAGGAACAAGCGCCAGGGAAGCCATGGTATTTGATTGGCTGGGGCGGTATGGTGATCGCAGGCCTTATCTTATCCTTCTACAGCGTTGTCGGTGGATGGATTTTAAGCTACTTGGGTCGTGCCCTTACATTTAAGCTAACGAATGCTGGCTCTGACATCAACTACGCCGATTTATTTAGCAAGATTATTTCAAGTCCATTTGAAGCCGCTCTTGTACAGGGACTATTTATGTTATTAACAGTAGTCATTGTGTCAGCAGGTATTAAGGGTGGTATTGAAAAAGCCAGCACATGGATGATGCCTCTCCTCTTTATATTCTTTATTGTCCTAGTTATCCGCTCTTTAACTTTAGACGGGGCCATGGAAGGCGTTAAATTTATGTTTGTACCTGATTGGTCCTATTTTAATGCTGAAACATTTTTAATGGCTTTAGGACAAGCTTACTTCTCATTAAGTGTAGGTATTGCCGTTATGATTACATATGCTTCCTATTTGTCTAAAAAAGAGAAGATTGGTAACTCTGCGATAAATGTAGCATCCATGAATATTATTATTTCTTTACTGGCGGGCCTTGTTATTTTCCCAGCAGTATTTGCACTTGGCTATACACCCGATCAAGGGCCTGGCTTAGTATTCATTATTTTGCCAGCTGTATTCGAACAGTTACCTCTTGGGGGCTTATTCTTAACAATCTTCTTCATTCTGTTACTTTTTGCTACAGTGACTTCTTCCATTTCCATGTTAGAAATTGTCGTGGCTATCGCCATTGGTGATAAATCAGAAAAACGTAGAAAGATTGCTTGGATTGGTGGAATCATTATTTTCATCGTTGGTATTCCAAGTGCCCTTTCATTTGGTATATTATCCGATGTAAAAATATTAGATCGCTCTATTTTTGACTTTGTTGATTTTATGACCAATAGCATCGGTATGCCGATAGGAGCTTTGTTGATTTCAATTTTTGCAGGTTATTATTATACAAAGGATATTTCACGTAAGGAATTAGCTGCATCTAGCTTCCTGTTTAATATTTGGTACATTTTAATTCGCTACGTCTCCCCACTCGCCATTTTGGTCATTTTCATTCAGGGGATTTTACCTTTATTTAAATAAGTATTAACCTCAATCACTCCATTAAAAAAGAGGTTGTCCATTGACAACCCCTTTTTTTATAAGGAATATGCAAAATATTTTAAATAATACATTTCGCTTCAAATTTAATGGCAATTAGTTTGTAAGAAATGGCTACACAATCTTCAAACGGTATCCATTGCTCAAACGAATGCTCATATGTTTCTTGAATAACTTTTGCAAGTGTCGATGGATCATCAATCCCTTGCAAGGCTGCTACTACATCTGCTGTTTCTGTATCATAATGGTCTGGACCTAAGTGGAATGGATCCCACTCCTCTAGCAGATGGACAGCTGCTTGATTCATCTTAATATTTTCCAAAATACTCACCTATTATCCTTTGATCATACTCGTATGATACCATAGTAAAAAAAAAAGAAAAGAGTGATTTGCTTGTCTATTTTTGATCAAACTATCAAACGTCGATGTACAAACTCTGTAAAATGGGACGCAATGGAAAAGGTTTATGGCCTAAACGATGCGGCAGATATCTTGCCAATGTGGGTAGCTGATATGGATTTTGCTGCACCTACAGCTGTTTCAAAGGCTTTACAACAACATGCTGAACAAACTATTTTTGGCTATAGTTTTATGAGCGAAGAAGCGATCCAGTCCATTGTAGACTGGCAAAGTACTCGCCATGACTGGCACATTGAGAAAGAAGCCATCCTATTCTGTAATGGCGTGGTCGCTGCATTAGCTAACAGCATTGTAGCACTAACTAACCCTGGTGACAAAGTACTCATTTCACCACCAGTTTATCCGCCATTCTTTAACATACCAAAAAGTAATGGTCGTGAAGTTGTAAGCTGCCCATTAGTTGAAGAAGATGGAATGTTTGTCTATGATTTTGAAGCCTTCGAGCAGGCTTTAGCACAAGATGTGAAAGCCTACATATTCTGTAACCCTCATAATCCAGGAGGCTATGTATGGGATGAAGCTACTTTAAAGGAAATTGTACGACTTTGTGCTAAATACGATGTCATCATTATTTCTGATGAAATCCATGCTGATTTAATGATCAATGGGGATAAGCATATACCTTTAGCTAAAGTTGCAGGGGATGAAATCAATCGCATTGTTACGTGTATGGCTCCTACTAAAACATTTAACTTAGCAGGCATTCAAGTATCATATATGATTGTAACAGATAAGAAAAAACGCCTGCAGCTAGAGGCCATCAATATGGCGAGTGGACAAGGCTCATTAAATACATTTGCTTCTGTTGCCCTTCATGCTGCTTATACAGAAGGAGCTCCTTGGTTAGATGAATTACTTCCTTATATTTCTGCTAACATGGATTATGTGAAAGCTGAATTAGAGCAGATTCCAGGCATTCGTGTTACGATTCCTCAATCCACTTATTTAATCTGGATTGATTACCGAGAGCTAGCGCTTGAAGAGAAGGATATCATGAATCGCTTACTAGAAATCGGCAAGCTGGCACTAGAACCAGGGACAAAATACGGAGAAGAAGGTCGTGGCTTCCTACGAATGAATTTGGCTTGTTCATTTGATACTGTGAAAGATGGAGTCGAGCGTTTTAAAAAGGTCTTTGCAGAATAAAAATGGTTGAAAGGTTATCTCTACTTTTGGAGATAGCCTTTTTATGTTTAAAATCATAATTTTGTGGAAAAGTTTCTTATCAGTTGGATTTTAAAAGAGGTGTTTTACATGGACATCGTTCCATTAACGATTAAACGTGCCTATATGACATTCCTATTTCCTTTCGCCTATTCCACAAAAAATCGTCAAAAAATTGGTGATGTACTACTAAAGGAAGGTTTTTCTTTTTTCACCTTGAAAAACACATCTCTTGAAGACGCCTTTTACAGTGACATGACGATTATACATGAGGAGCTTGCTCAATTTTTCTATCCTTTTCTGGAGGATAAATTATTTCCAAACGAAATGAATAGCCCTGACTTTATTCGTTTTTCGAAAGCATTTTATACACAAGGTTCCTTACATCTTCAAGAAAGTCAAATCAATTATAATTACGAAGTAATGAGTATCGATGTGACATTATGTCCTTTTGGGAATGGCATTATAACAGTAAGAACAAATATTACAGATCAATCACATGATCTAAGTGATATATTAAATTTTGTTCATTATTTTAGAGTATTAGAGGCTAAGCTACGAGAGGAGAAAGGTGCCAGTCATCATTTTTCATTTGGTCATTGTTCTTCTACAAGTGAATTATTATTTAAGTATTTTATACCTTATTTACAGCCTTTTCTATTACATCAACAAGACCACAGCTACGAAGGCTTACCGTTCTTTGAAGATGAGCGAATGTTTGCCTCAGCTTATTTCATTGCTAAGGAAGAGGCTAAACTATTACCTGAGCATTTATTTCGATTAGGGCAAGTTGATGGTAGGACACCAGATGGCAAGCCCTTTATTTCTAGCACGAATCCTCACTATATCTCTAATTATGTACAAGAGCACGCCCATACACGCTGGGCACCTAATAGTTATATTATCACCTCGTCACAGGCACAGATGACAATTACAAATAGGCCGTTTGACAAATGTACTCATAGTATTCAAGAATTTATGGGTACGCACTATTACAACTTGTTCATTCATTATTTTTATAAAATGATGCTCTTAAAGCTTTCCTATGAGTATAGTGAAATAAAGTGGGGCAAAGATAAGCAGGTTATCAATGAACTAATCGAGCTGATTACAAAGTTCTCTGCACGCTATTATTTTGAAGAAGTCATTGTAAGAACAGAAGGCAGAGAAATTTCTCAAATGCTGCGAAAGTATTTCCGTATAAATGAACATTATCTGGAAACTAAAGCAACATTGGATAGTTTGTATCGTATACAAGAAGACCAATCTGATAATCGAAGTAATAATTTACTGTTTATTTTAACAGTTTTTACTGTTGTATCCGGTATTTACGGTATGAACTTAGTCATTGAAGGTTGGAAAGATAGCAGTGATTTCGATAGCATCGGTAGTTATACACTCTTTGAATGGGTAGCCTTTATTACTGCATTGAGTGGGATTGGCTTGTCACTCGTACTGGTTTGTTTCACTGTCCTCAAAACACTGCAAAATAGTATTCGCCGCTTTAAAAAATAATACAATAAAAGAATCTGCTCGCCCTCCGTGGCAAGCAGATTCCTTTTTTTTTAGATATTCTGTTGATTGTTTGTGTTTTTCTTATCCGCTAGAATACGTGCTTCAATTTCTTTTGATTTCAATTCTTGTTTCTTAGAAATTTTTCTGAAAAGCGTAAACACGATAATACATAAAATCAGCATAATTAAAAATTCAAATGCTGCTGGAATATAACCTGATTTGTCTTCTGGGAAATATAAAAATTGATACATAAAGTTTTGCATGTTCTACACGTCCTTATAAGTATTATTCAAAGACTGTAATTGACTCAATTTTCACATCTTCTAATGGTTTGTCACGGAAATCTTTTTCCACATCCGCAATTTTATCCACAATGTCCATACCTTCTACAACATGACCGAATACTGTGTGTTTATGGTCTAACCAAGGTGTACCACCATTTTGAGCATAAGCTTCGATGATCTCTTCTGGGAAGCCTGCCCCTTGTAATTGACGAAGCATATCACTTGGAAGGTGCTTCATTTGTACAATAAAGAATTGAGAACCATTTGTATTTGGACCTGCATTTGCCATTGAAAGCGCTCCACGTAGGTTAAATAATTGATCTGAGAACTCATCTTCAAAGGAATTACCCCAAATTGATTCTCCGCCCATACCAGTACCAGTTGGGTCGCCACCCTGAATCATGAAGTCTTGAATAACACGGTGGAAAACAATGCCGTTATAGTAGCCTGATTTAGCATGCCCTAAAAAGTTCTCAACCGTTTTTGGTGCGTGCTCAGGGAATAATTTAATTTTGACAGCACCTAATGTTGTGTTCATTTCTACAAGCACTTCGCCTGCTTGTACGTCTGTTGTTAATTGTGGAAACATGGAAGTCTCTCCTTTAATGATAAATTTCAGTTTCAATGAAAAAGATGCCCGTGCATCCTTTCTGACCTCATTTTAGTCTAACATACTTCTTATTGGTTTTCTCCCTCAAAGTATTGACGATTTTTGCACTTTTACTATTCATTTTTAAAACGAAGTAAATAGGTCCGAGCGAGTATTTGGAATCAATCCAAAATATGTTATTCTGATGAAGGATTTATAGAAAGAGTGGAGGCACACATGAAAAAGGCTTTTGGTTTTTTTATTATCGTTTTATCCCTCCCTGCTTTATGGTGGATTAGCACAAACATTAAAACAGAAATCAATATAGCACAAGCACATGAGGAGCAAATGACAAATGCTATACATTTACCTGAGGTAGAAGCCCAGCTACCTGTTACCCTTATTGATCGAAATGGGCAAACATTTAGTGAGGAATATGTCGAATGGCGGCAGCCACTAAGTTTACAAGAAATTCCACAAATTGCCCAGGAAATATTCATCACAAGTGAGGATGCTGATTTTTATGAGCATATCGGCTTTGATTTAAGTGCGATTATTCGTGCGGTTGTAGCTAATTCAAATAGTAACACCACCTCTCAAGGTGGTAGTACCATCACACAACAGCTTGTTCGAATGCGTTATTTATCTGAGGAAAAAACATATGAACGGAAATTGACAGAGCTTTTTTATGCATATGAATTAGAAAAAGAATTTGATAAAGATGCCATTTTAACAATGTACCTGAATGAATCCTATTTTAGCAATCAAGTTTATGGCATTGGCGGAGCAGCCACTTATTATTTTCAAAAGCCACTCCAAGAATTATCTATTGCTGAAATAGCTTTCATTGCTGCTATCCCAAATAACCCCTCCCTTTACAATCCTTTAAAAAATTTTGATCAAACTAAAGCGAGGCAGGAACGATTGTTAGATACCCTTGCAGCAAATGGGGCGATTACAGAGGAAGAGGCAAAAAAAAATAAAGCTACTCCCATTACATTAAATGTGAAAGATAAAATTCAAAGTTATCCAATGTATAGCACTTATGTTCTTCAAGAGCTAAAATGGCTAGTTGCAGAAAAAGAAGGTTATGCGGATCGACTAAGCATTACAGTTAATGAGGAAGAGAAGAAAAACATTAAAGTACAATTAGATAATCGACTTCATACATTATTTCAAAATGGACTCATCATTCAAACGACGCTTGATCCAACTAAACAGCAGCATGATGAGGAAAAAATGTCAGCTATTCTTGAGGCTAGCCCATTGCAAGCAGCAGGTGCGGTCATTGAAAACCAATCAAGAGAAATAGTCAGTCTGTATGCAGGAAAGAACTATGAAAAATTTGATTTTCATCGTGCATTCCAAGGAACACGTCAGCCAGGGTCTGCCTTTAAGCCAATGGCAGTCTATGCACCATTTTTCGAAACGACATCCCATACACCTGATTCGATTGTCAATGGTGGTCGTTATTGTGTGGGCTCCTTTTGCCCCCAAAACTATGGAGGCTATACGTATGGTGATGTTTCTATTCGTACTGCTTTTCGACACAGCTATAATACATCTGCACTGCGTCTCTTTCAAACAGTTGGCGTTGAAACAGCCTTTGACTACCTTAATCGCTTTCACTTCCGCTCCATTGTAGAGAAAGATCATAACTATGCCGCATCATTAGGAGGATTAACCTATGGTGTGACAGCATTAGAACTAGCAGATGCTTATACAAGCTTTATTGATGGCTCTTATGTTCTTGCACATAGTATACGAAAAGTTACAGCTTTAGATGGAACAGAGCTTTATAGTTGGGATACACAGCGTGATCAGATCTGGTCTCCTAAAACAGTAAAATACATGCGTGAACTCCTTGCAGATGTTGTAGCAAACGGTACGGGTCAAGGTGTCTATAGTAACAGCAGCTACGTCGGTGCAAAAACAGGGACAACGAATGACTATCGAGACTACTGGCTTGCGGGGCTCAATGATGATTATACTGCCGCTGTTTGGCTAGGATATGATAAACCTCAATCGATGCAGCAATTAGAGGAATACAAAATCCACCATCAATTATTTAATATTTTGCTTGAGTAGTGAAATAACCAAAAGGTAGTAGTCGCTGAGACTACTACCTTTTCATAGTGTTGAAAAACAAAACCATCTATACAATTTTTGTGAAAGGTGAAAATGGATTTCCGTTACAGGCTACTTGCTTTCCTGTGGGCGGGCGCCGAGCCGCTTCCTCCGCTACCGCTCCACTCCTCCCCACAAATTTAGAAAAGGTTTTCAAATAAAGTGAAGATGTTCACTACTCATTTTTTGGAGAGGTGATGTCACGAATCACTTCTCCACATTTTTCACTACTGTTAGTATGAAAGAAAAGGAAAAGACACTTTTGCAAAATGGTTAATTGGAGTGGAGACAGCGTCACAGATGGGACCCTGGAACCAACGTTAGTGAGTGAAGCGGCTCAGCTGACGCCCTCTGGAAAGGACGCTGGTGGAACGGAAATCAACCTCTCGCCTTTCAAACTTGCTTTTTCTGCCGTTGTTGACATCACCTTTTTAATAGTATGTATTAATTTGCAAATGGCAAACTTGCCAAAATACCATTGTATAGTTTCAACACAACATAAATAACAAGCGTTAAAAGAATCATCCACATAAATAGCTCAAAGATTAATAGACCAATTGTGCCGCCCATTGATATAAAATGACTCATTTTATAAATCAGATAAATAAAGTAGGCAAATATCGTTATCACAAAGATACCAATTAAAACATAAATAAATTGGATGGCAAATGCGGAACACATGGCACCTACAAATAAGATTATATAGCCGCCACGAGCCTGACTTACAGTGGCTCCTTCGTTATCCTTTGAAAAAAACAGCATTCCTACTTCATGAATGGTTTCCCCTACAAGTTTAAGAGCCGAAAATAACATAAAAAAAACAATGGCAAAAACAATGAGTAAAAATACACGTAATTCAAAATCAGATAAAAACTCTCGCATACCTGAATACACACCGATGGCTTGAAAAATCTGTAATGATTTACCAACAGCATACATACCAAATGTCAAACTAAACAATAAAATTGTAATTAATGGTAGATAACCATAGATATATGGGTTCCTCATAAAAAATTTTTTTCCTCTATTTTTATTGATAACTTCCTATTTATAATATAACGAAAATTCTCTAACGACCGCAAGCTAAATCCCAATAGTACATATGCATCCTCAATTAAAGTACGTTATAATTGGGATACTTACCTGCATAAAGGAGGGTTTTTTTGTTACAAGTACTTTATATTTTTATTCCAATGCTTGTTGCAATATTAGTGCCATTATTATATAAACGCATGAAAAATATTCACACAGGTTGGTTTGTTCTTGCTGTACCTGCTACGCTTGCGATTATTTATGCAACATATATTGCTCAAGTGGCTAAGGGGGAAGTATTTACTGCAGAGCTCCCTTGGATTCCATCGCTTGATATTTCCATCATCTCATATTTAGATGGACTCAGCTTATTATTCTCATTACTCATTACTGGAATTGGCTCGTTAGTTGTGCTTTACTCCATTTTTTACTTAGATAAACATAAAGAAAAATTACATAACTTTTATGTTTACTTACTGTTATTTATGTCAGCCATGCTGGGAGTAGTACAGTCAGATCATTTAATTACACTCTATTTCTTTTGGGAGCTAACGTCCATATCATCATTTTTACTCATCGGCTATTGGTATAATCGGGATGCCTCACGCTTCGGTGCATTAAAGTCTATGATGATTACAGTTGGCGGCGGCTTAATGATGCTAGGTGGCTTTGTTCTGCTTTATTTAATGGGAGGGACCTACTCCATTCGAGAATTGATTGTCATGGCACCTAATTTAGTAGATCAACCTTTATTCACTTGGTCACTTATCCTAATACTCTTGGGCGCATTTACAAAATCCGCGCAATTCCCATTTTACATTTGGTTACCAGATGCCATGGAAGCGCCAACACCAGTAAGTGCATACCTTCACTCGGCAACAATGGTCAAAGCAGGTATCTATTTAGTTGCACGATTTACGCCGATATTTGCAGCCTCTGAGCTTTGGGTGTGGCTTGTAACAGGTGTAGGTATCTTAACTTTATTCTGGGGTTCCTTCTTTGCAGTGAAGCAAACAGATTTAAAAGGTATCCTAGCATTCTCTACAGTCAGTCAGCTTGGTCTTATTATGTCACTACTCGGCGCAAGCGCTGTTGCTTTTCATACAAATGGCTCAGTCGATACCATTAAATTTGCTGCATTTGCTGCCATTTTCCACCTTATCAATCATGCTACATTTAAAGGCAGTCTTTTCATGATTGCAGGCATTGTTGATCATGAAACAGGAACTCGAGATATTCGTAAACTTGGCGGATTAATGAGTATCATGCCAATTAGTTTTACTGTGGCTGCAATAGGAAGCTTATCCATGGCTGGTCTTCCACCATTTAATGGCTTCTTAAGTAAAGAGATGTTTTTAACAGCCATGCTTGCCCTTCAAAAGTTTGAATTTTTCGGCTTTGAAACATGGGGTGCACTCTTCCCTATTGTTGCTTGGATTGCTAGTATTTTCACCTTTATCTATAGCTTTTATTTTGTTTTCCGAACATTTAATGGAAATTACAAACCTGAGCAGTTACCTCATAAACCACATGAGGCACCGATTGGTATGCTAATTTCTCCAATACTTTTAGCGGCTTTAGTTGTGACAATCTTCTTTATCCCTAACTTTATTGGCAATACCTTTGTAAAACCAGCTGTCCAAGCGATTCAGCCATTTTTGTATGATACACCTCAAGCTGTTGATATTCATGTATCTGCTTGGCATGGTAAAATCACTCCTGAGCTACTGATGACTATTGGAATTATCATTGTTGGGGTATTGTTATTTGTCGCCTTACCAAAATGGCAAGGGATGTATCAGCGATTCCCGCAAGCTTTAACATTAAACAATGCCTATGACAAAATCATGCAGGGTTTAGACGTTGGCTTAAATCGTTTATCTCGACGCTATATGACAGGCTCTATGCGTCACTATTTACTCTATATGTTTAGTGGAATTACTGTAATTGTTATCGGCTCTCTTTTCATGAAAGATGCTTTTAGTATTTCATTCCAAGGAGCCTCACCAATAAATCTATACGAAATAATCTTGATCGTCGTTTTACTAATTGGTACTGCCATCACCATTTTGGCCAAGTCACGTTTAACGGCCATTATTGGGCTTGGTACTGTAGGCTATACTGTAGCCTTATTCTTTGTCATTTTTAACGCACCTGATCTAGCGCTGACACAGCTCGTTATTGAAACGATTTCAGTAGCACTATTTTTATTAGCATTTTACCATCTACCTAAGCTTGGTAAGCGCGAGGAGCGAATGAGATTCCAGTTAAATCGTGCCGTTGTTTCGATTGCAGTTGGTGTGATGGTAACACTTGTTGCCCTATCAGCTCATTCCCAAAAACTAATTCCCTCTATTGCTAAGTACTACGAGGAAACCGTTTATTCATTAGCTGGTGGCGGAAATATTGTAAATGTAATTTTAGTAGACTATCGTGGTTTCGATACATTATTTGAAATTACAGTACTCGGCATTGCCGGCATGGCCATCTTAGCTATGATTAAGTTACGTATGAATAGAAAGGGGAACACTCATGAAAACAAATGATGTGGTCATACAATTTACAGCTAAAATTGTATTTTTCATTATTTTCTTCTTCTCCATTCATATTTTTTTAGCTGGTCACTATACGCCTGGTGGAGGCTTTGTTGGGGGTCTGTTAACATCAAGTGCACTTGTTCTTTTAGTGTTAGCCTATGATATCAATACAGTCCGTCATATTCTACCTATTAATTACACGTATTTAACAGCCATTGGCTTACTATTAGCCCTTGCTACTGCGGCATACCCAATGTTTGTGGGCAAACCGTTTTTCACACATTTCTTTGATTATTTCGATTTACCGCTTCTAGGCAAACAGTCATTACACACGGCTATGCTTTTTGATAGCGGTGTCTATTTGGTTGTTGTCGGTGTTACGATGACCATTATTCAAACGATTGGGGAGGATGAATAATGGAAATAATTATGGCCTTTGTGATCGGCTTTCTCTTTATGGCAGCGGTCTATTTAATCTTATCGAAAAGTTTATTGCGCATTATTATTGGAACAGGTCTGTTAAGTCATGGTGCTCATCTACTGATCTTAACGATGGGTGGTCTTGGTGGCGAAGCTCCACCTGTCTTAAACGAAGGAGCCAAAACGTTTGCTGATCCCTTACCCCAAGCACTTATTTTAACTGCGATTGTTATAAGCTTTGGGGTAACAGCATTCTTCCTTGTACTTGCCTATCGTTCCTATCAGGAGCTTAACACGGATGATATTAGCTTAATGAGAGGAAGTGATGAGGATGAATAACTTCCTACTACTACCGATTATCATTCCATTTTTCTTCGGTATGATTTTAATGTTTGGACAAAAAAATCTAACCTATCAACGATCATTTTCATTACTTGGAATTGGACTAGGCCTCTTTTCTGCCCTTTCACTTCTTTTAAAAGTGAAACATGATGGTATTCAAAAGGTCACATTTGGAAACTGGCCCGTTCCTTACGGTATTACAATGGTATCTGATATGGTATCTGCATTGCTCGTTACAACAACATTGCTGATTGCGCTATTTGTTGTTTGGTATGGCTTTGGTTCCATTACGAAGGAGCGTGAACGCTTCTTTTATTACCCTGGTATTATGTTTATTTTAACTGGGGTCAATGGAGCCTTTACAACAGGCGATATTTTTAACTTATTTGTTTTCTTCGAAGTATTGTTAATGGCTTCCTATCTACTTATCGTTTTAGGTGGTGAGAAGGGGCAACTGAAAGGGTCTATTAAATATATTTTAATTAATGTTATTTCTTCGGCCTTATTTGTTATTACCGTTGCCTATTTATATTCTGTTGTAGGGACATTAAACATGGCCGATATTGCGGTGAAAATTGCTGAGATTAATCAACCAGGAATTATTACTGTTATTGCCGTACTATTTTTAATGGTATTTGGACTAAAAGCGGCCATTTTCCCATTATATTTTTGGCTTCCTACTTCGTACGCGGCAGCGCCTATTCCTGTCTTAGCATTATTTGGCGCTCTGCTCACAAAGGTTGGGGTATATGCCATTACACGTACCTATACACTATTTTTTGTACATGATTTATTCTATACGCATAACTTACTAATGGCATTAGCTATTGCAACAATTGTAGCTGGATGCATTGGAGCACTCGCTTATTTTGATGTAAAACTCATTATTATCTATAACATTGTCATTGCGGTTGGTGTCATTTTATTTGGTGTCTCTCAAATGAATGAGACTTCATTAAAAGGTGCTATGTTTTATTTAATTCACGATATGCTGATAAAGGCCGCGCTCTTTATGCTAATCGGCATTGTCATCTATATTACGGGTACATCGGATTTGCGTAAGATGGGTGGACTCATGAAAAAATACCCTGCACTTGGTTGGTGTTATTTAATAGCAGCTTTTGGCTTAGCTGGAATTCCACCACTTAGCGGATTTGTTGGAAAGCTGTTAATTGTACAGGGGGGCTTTGAGGCTGGAAGTATGTGGAGTAGTATTTTCATTTTAGCATCTTCACTGCTTGTCCTATTGTCCGTGATCCGTATTTTCCTCTATGCCTTTTGGGGTGAGGAAAAAGAAACACAAGGTACAGTCGACAAATCTATCTATAAGATGCTGTTTATGCCGACTGCCTTGTTAGTACTTATTACTGTAGCCTATGGTGTGGGTTCCGAATGGATTACGCCATTTATGGATGATGCAGCAAAACTATTAAATGATCCATCTATCTATATAGATGCTGTAATGAAGGAGGATTAGCACTATGGCATTTCAAATGATTTTAAATTTTGTACTTGCCTTCGTCTGGATGTTCCTTTCCTCTAATTACACAGCAACTGGTTTTATCATTGGATTCATTATGGGAATATTTTTACTTATTCTCATGCGGAGGTTTTTCAAGTCTCGTCTTTATGTCTATCGATTATGGGCCCTTCTAAAATTAACGTTGTTGTTCTTTAAAGAGTTAATTTTAGCAAATGTTCAAGTGTTAAAAGTAGTGTTAAAGCCTAAGCTGGACATGCAACCTGCCTTTTTTGCTTATCCAACTGTTTTAACGCAAGACTGGGAAATCACGTTATTATCGAGTCTAATTACGTTAACACCAGGAACAGTCGTAGTGCATGTATCGGATGATGCGAAAACACTATATGTACATGCAATTGATATTAGCGATGTGGATGAAGCCATTGCTTCCATTCGAGATTCATTTGAAAAAGCAATTTTGGAGGTGAGTAAATCATGACAACATTTATTATTGCTGTAATCGTAGTGATTTGCTTATCGATGATAGCGGTCATTTATCGAATGGTAAAAGGTCCTTCCGCTTCTGACCGTGTTGTAGCTTTGGATTCACTTGGTGTTTCACTCATTTCCCTCATCGGACTATTTTCGATTTTAGTGGAAACAAGCTTCTTTCTTGAAATCATTTTATTGCTAGCAATCTTATCGTTTATCGGCACGATGGCTTTCTCTAAATTCATAGAGAAAGGAGATATCATTAAACGTGATAATTCTCGCTAATAGTTTAGTTATCTTTTTCATTACTGTTGGAGTACTCTTTATTGTCGTGACAGCCATTGGACTTGTCCGCTTACCTGATTTGTATACACGTGCCCATGCTGCTTCAAAAAGTGCAACTCTTGGCGTCATGTGTGTGCTAATCGGTGTATTCTTTCACTTTTGGCTAATTGAAGATCATTTCAACCCTCGTATTTTATTAGGGATATTATTCCTCTTCATCACTGGTCCTGTTGGAGGACACATTATGACGCGTTCTTCCTATATAGCTGGTGTTAAGCCATGGAAAGGAACAGTACGTGATGAATTAGGTCCTGAAATTGACAGAATGAAAAAGGAACAAGGTGTAAAATAAACAGTAAAAATCTGCCCGATTAATAATATCGAGCAGATTTTTTATTAAATATATCCTTTGTCAGTTAAAATATGCGTCAGCTGTTCCACACATTCTTCAATAGAATGCTGTTCTGTATCCAAAATAACTTCTGGGTTGATTGGTTCTTCGTATGGAGCACTAATCCCTGTGAAATTAGTAATTTCTGCATTCCTTGCTTTTTTATACAAACCTTTTGGATCTCTTTTTTCACATGTTTCTACTGAACACTTGACATAGACCTCTAAAAATTCGCCATCCTCTACAAGCTCACGGACTACCTGACGATCTTCCCGATAAGGCGAAATAAAAGCTGTTAGCACAATTTGACCGCTTTCTATAAATAGCTTAGAAACTTCACCTATTCGACGAATATTTTCTTTGCGCCCTGCCTCATCGAATCCTAAGTCACTATTCAAGCCATGGCGCACATTATCACCATCTAATACGAAGGCTTGATTGCTCCTTTCAAATAATCGACGGGCAAAGGCATTGGCCACGGATGATTTCCCTGAAGCCGATAAACCCGTAAACCATAAAATAAAGCTTTGATGTTTATTTTTTGAACGGCGTTCCTCTTTTGTAATGGAAGCTTCATGCCAAACAATGTTTGAACTCATTTCACTACCTCCTTACTCATACCTTTAATTAAAATGTCTACGACTTCTTTACGACTGAATGTACTTGGTGGTACTTCGCCATTTCGTAGCATCTCTCGTACCTTCGTTCCTGATAGAATGACATGAGCAGAGCTATCATGTGGACACGTTTTTGTCGTAGCCATGCCTTCACATTGCTGACAATAAAAGCTATGCTCAAATTTTAGTGGGACAATTCCTAATTCATCTTCAGTAAACTGTTCAAAAATCTTTTGTGCATCGTATGTGCCGTAATAATCACCAACCCCTGCATGATCACGGCCTACAATAAAATGGGTACAACCATAATTTTTTCTAACAAGGGCATGAAAAATAGCTTCCTTTGGTCCTGCATACCGCATTGCGGCTGGGAAAATACCTAATTGTACACGGCTTTCAGGATAATAGTTCTGCAATAAAACCTCATAGCTCTCCATACGTATAGCGGCTGATACATCATCTGACTTTGTTTCACCGACAAGTGGATTTAAAAATAACCCATCAATTGTTTCAAGTGCTGCCTTTTGAATATATTCATGCGCTCTATGGACTGGATTACGTGTTTGGAAGCCGACAATGGTTTTCCATCCCTTGTCAGCAAATAATTGGCGCGTTTCCACTGGGTCAAATGAATACGCAGGGAACTTTTGTGCAAGACGTTTAATTAATGTAATTTTTCCTCCAACATAAATGGCAGGACGATCAAAGAGCTTTTGAACGCCCGGATGTGCTAAATCCTCTGTCCCATATACAAGCAAAGCCTCTTTTCGTTTATTCGGTTCATAAATATCGGCTACTTCAATAACGCCATAAACTTCATTATCATAAACTAATTTCACCTCGTCACCAGGCTGTAAAGTGGCCGCTTTCTCTTTTGTAACAGGTAATGTAATCGGAATACTCCATACTATACCTGAAGCTAAACGACTTTGCTCCACGACCGACTCATAGTCTGCTTGTGTTAAAAAGCCTTCGATTGGGCTATAGCCCCCTACAGCGATTAGCTCTAAATCACTCAACGAAATCGCATCCAGCTCAATTTCCTTGTGAATAGTTGTGATCTCTTTTTCTGGATAAAATGCCTGCACAAGTAGCCCACCATGTGGTTGTAAACTCATTAAAATCTCCTCCTAATTCTGGTTAAATACTAAGTTTTATAGTTAAAATATAGTGATGATACGATTCAATTTAAATGCCTTCCCCTTCATCATAGATAGATTGCTCTTCTTCACGCATCATGCGCATCAGGCTAATGACCCCTAGCGTCCCTATGATAATACTGCCATTCAAAATAATGACATAAAGGTCTTTTTCTAAAAATAACTGCACTAAAAAATAAGAAATGACTAATGAAAAGATGGGTGATACAACCCAAATACGTATAATTTTTTTCACAATATGCTGATGGAAAATTTGCTTACCGTTTTTCGCCATCCCCATCCCGATGATGGAAGAAGAAGTTACTTGTGTTAATGGTACTGGAAGCCCAAAAATTGAGCTTACGCCAACAAGCAGTGCGCCTGTACTTGAAATGAGAATGCCTTCTGCCTTTTGAAAGCGCACAATTTTCTTACCGTTTGTTTCAAGCACTCGTTTACCAAGTAACATAGCACCTATTGCAACAAATGCACCGCCAAGCACAATGCCCGTTGTCACATCCATCATTCCTGCTCCTACCAGCGGTCCAACTGCATTGGCAACATTATTCATTCCCGCTGAAAATGCTTCGAAAAATCCAGCTAATACGAGAAGAACAGTTAAAATCGGACGATCTTTAAGCAGTCCTCTGTTTTGTAATTTATATAATAGCTTTCCACATACAAGAGCAATGACAAAGGCAACAAGCGGTACAATCACCCAAAATGATATGATGACGAGCAGCGAATTGACGAATAATACTTTATAAGCAATTCCTACACCAACGACAGCACCCACTGTTACTTCACTCGTTGATAAGGGGATGCCTAAAAGATTGGCGAAAAATAACGAACTTGTCGCAGAAATTAAGATAATGATGACAACCTTTACCGTAATATATTCCTGAGGCATAATGCCTGAGCTAATCGTTTTGACTACTTCTCCTCCGCCTAATACAGCTCCACTGTAGACGCCTATCGCACATAATAGCAATGCTTGCCACGCTTTTTTGATGGCACCTGCACCATAGGCAACACTCATTGAGGCGGCAGCTCCGCTTGCCCCGATGTTCATTGCAAAAAATAAACTAATAGCTATTGCAAAATATTCAAGCATGGCAGAACTCCTTTATTCATGTAACCCGCACTCGGTTTTACCAGAACCTTGCCACCTACCTGAACGTAAATCCTCCATCGTAAATGCCGGTTTCGTACAATGCTCACAGCCGATACTTGGATAGCCTTGATCATGTAACGGATTATATGGCAGACTGTGCTTTGAAACATAGCGCCAAATATCCTTCCAAGTCCAATGAATCAAAGGACAAACTTTAATCGATTTAAATTTATCGTCACGATTTAGAAAGTTTGTCTGTTGACGTGTTGGTGATTGCTCACGACGTAAGCCTGATATCCAAGCCTTTTTACCTGACAAGGCTTCGTGCAAAGGCTTTATCTTACGAATATCACAGCACTTATTTGGGTTAGATTTCCATAGTTCGTCACCATGTTGTGTAGCTTGTTGCTCTAGTGTAAGGGCTGGCTTTTTCATGACAATGTTGAGTTGTGGATATTTTTCTTTGACTTTATTAATGGTTTCATAGGTTTCTTTAAAATGTACATCTGTATCTAAAAAAACAATCGTAGCGTTAGGCTTTACCTTTGAAATGAGATCAATTAAGACAATGCCCTCAATACCAAAGCTACATGCATAGACGATTTCATCTCCATATTGTTGATAGCTCCACTGTAAAACCTCTAGTGCAGCCTTATACAAATCATCGACCTGAAAATCAATGATCGGTTCTTGCCAATTTTCGTAAGTTAACATCGAATCCCCCTCATAGCAAAAAGGCGTTCTAACACAAGACACAGGAAAACAGGTCTTTGTTAAAACGCCTCTAGTTTGACTAGCCAGCTCTTTATATAATGATTGTTCACTAGTAGTTGCTACCTCGTACCACAATCATTCTTCTTATTACCAAATATATACTAGTGTACACCAAGCAGTCAACTAGGTTTTTTGAATATCTTTTTCATACACCCACTTTTTTCGGTTCTTTGTTGCATATGATGAGTGGTATCTAGGGACACCCTTATTAATTTTCGAAATAAATAATCTTTTTCTTAATTCCTTGTTGACTAATAGGAAATATATGTTTAACGTATTATTAAAGCTTTGACCTAAATAAAAAAGCGCTGATCAGAGGATCTGAAGGCCATCTACCCATGTTGTCATTTCATTGTGGGTGATGGCTTTTTGCATTCTTTAGACAGAAAAGGGGCGAATTAATTATGAAAAAAAGGAGCTATGTTCTCCAATCATTGGCATTACTAACTATTCTAACGCTTAGTTTAACTGGCTGTGGAAGTGCCAGCTCGGATGAAAAAGGAAGTGGTCAAGAAGACAAAAAGTCTGTAGAGCTACTAAATGTCTCCTATGACCCAACACGCGAACTTTACGATGAGTTCAACAAAGATTTTATAAAGAACTGGAAGGATGAAACCGGCCAAGATGTCACAATTAATCAATCACATGGTGGATCCGGCAAACAAGGACGTGCAGTTATTGATGGTCTTGAAGCCGACGTTGTAACCCTCGCACTCGCTTACGATATTGATGAAATTGCTCAAACACGCGAGCTGTTGAATAAAGATTGGCAAACTGAGTTTGATAATAATTCCACTCCCTATACATCGACAATTGTTTTTTTAGTACGCAAAGGGAATCCAAAAAACATACAAGATTGGGATGATCTGATTCAAGACGACGTGTCTGTCATTACGCCTAATCCCAAAACATCTGGTGGTGCACGTTGGAACTATTTAGCTGCTTGGGCATATGCCGGAAAGTTATATAACAATGATGAAACAAAAATAAAAGAATTTATGAAATCACTTTATAGCAATGTCGAAGTACTTGACTCTGGCGCTCGTGGGGCAACAACAACATTCGTAGAACGCAAAATTGGAGATGTCTTAATTGCGTGGGAGAATGAAGCATACCTCTCTCTCAATGAATTAGGTAAGGATGAGTTTGAAATCATCACGCCTTCATTAAGCATTTTAGCAGAGCCACCCGTTGCCGTTGTAGACAAAATCGTAGATAAAAAAGGGACACGTGAAGTCGCTGAAGCTTACTTACAGCATTTATATAGTGATATTGGGCAAGAAATTGCGGCGAAAAATTATTATCGACCACGTAATGAAACGATTTTAGAAAAATATAAAGAGCAATTCCCTCAGCTTGAACTTGTTTCCATTGATGATTTCGGCGGCTGGGCAGAAGCACAAGCAACCCATTTTAAAGATGGTGGTACCTTCGATGATATATACGTACCACAATAAGGAGCGTTTTGATGAGTAGTTTAATCATTCCTAAAAAATCGCGTCGAATTATTCCAGGCTTTCATTTATCTCTTGGGTATACGATGCTATACGTTAGTTTACTAGTGTTACTACCACTTTCGATGATTTTCATTCATACCATGTCCTTAAGCTGGTCAGCATTTATCGATATCATTACAGATCCTCGTGCTGTTGCTTCCTATAAAGTGAGCTTCAGCACTGCGCTGATCGCAGGCTTACTAAATGTGATTTTCGGTACGATTATTGCATGGGTACTCGTTCGCTATCAATTTCCCTTTAAACGAATCATTGATGGGCTTGTAGACTTACCCTTTGCATTACCTACTGCTGTCGCTGGTATTGCTTTAACATCTCTCTATGCGCCAAATGGTTGGATCGGTCAATTTTTTGATTTTAAAATTGCCTTTACACCTCTTGGCATCATTATTGCTTTAACCTTTATCGGGCTACCCTTTGTTGTACGTACGGTCCAGCCTGTCTTACAAAATATTAGTGCTGAGGTCGAAGAAGCTTCGGCAAGCCTTGGTGCTAATCGTTTACAAACCTTTCGTAAAGTCATCTTACCAGAGCTAGTACCAGCTATTTTAACTGGCTTTTCCTTGGCCTTTGCTCGTGCTTTAGGTGAATATGGCTCCGTTGTTTTTATTGCAGGAAATATGCCGATGAAAACGGAAATTACCCCATTAATTATTATGACAAAGCTTGAGCAATATGATTATGCGGGGGCAACAGCGATAGCTGTTGTCATGCTTGTGACATCCTTTATCTTGTTGTTCACTATTAACTTGATACAATGGCTAGCCAATCGTCGGTTTGTACATTAGGAGGTACTATATGGAACAATCAACTTTTATTCAGCAGGCTAGTACAGAAAAAAATAAAGCAGCCACACAGTCTGCTGCCCTACAGGAGCCTCGTATTATTCGCTATACGTTAATATTTATTGCTTTAGCTTTTTTAGCTTTCTTTATCGTACTACCTTTAGTATCTATTTTTATTACAGCCTTTCAAAAAGGAGTCGACGTTTACTTTGCTGCGATTACACATCCAGATGCATTAGCTGCTATTAAGCTTACATTAATCGTCGTAGCTATTACTGTACCACTCAATGCGATCTTTGGCGTAATGGCTGCATGGGCACTCACAAAGTTTAATTTTAAAGGGAAAAATCTATTACTTACCATGGTAGATTTACCTTTTGCCGTTTCCCCTGTTATCGCAGGTTTAGTGTTTATTTTATTGTTTGGCTCACAGGGACTGTTTGGTGAGTGGTTGTTTGCACATGATATTAAAATTGTTTTTGCACTTCCTGGCATTGTCCTTGCCACAATTTTCGTCACATTGCCCTTTGTTGCACGTGAATTAATACCGCTGATGCAGACCCAAGGCACATCTGAGGAGGAAGCGTCCATTTCATTAGGGGCAAGTGGCTTTAAAACTTTTTGGTATGTCACGTTACCCAATATTAAATGGGGATTGTTCTATGGTTTGATTTTATGTAATGCACGAGCCATCGGAGAATTCGGAGCCGTCTCTGTTGTATCCGGCCATATTCGTGGCATGACTAATACGATGCCGCTTCATATTGAAATTCTCTACAATGAGTATCAATTTGCAGCAGCCTTTGCAGTTGCTTCCTTAATGAGCGTTATGGCCATCTTTACATTAATTGTGAAGGACATTATTGCTTGGAAATCAAAATCTAGTTAAAAGGAGATGGTCTCAATGAGTATACAAATTCAAAACGTATCCAAAAAATATGGTTCCTTTCAGGCACTAGAGGATATATCCATACATATTCAGTCTGGGGAGCTAGTAGCACTGCTTGGCCCTTCTGGATCAGGAAAAACCTCTTTGTTACGTGTGATTGCTGGGCTTGAAACAAGTGATGTCGGCAACATTTTATTTGATGGGCAATCCATAACAGATCGACACCCAAAGGAACGCAATGTGGGCTTTGTCTTTCAACATTATGCGCTTTTTCGTCATATGACGGTCTTTGACAATGTAGCTTATGGGCTGAAGGTCCGCCCTCGAAAAAGCAGACCTTCAAAACAAGAAATCAAAGATAAAGTGATGGAGTTATTGCGACTTGTGAAACTTGAAAATTTCTCTGATCGGTATCCAACGCAGCTTTCAGGTGGACAACGACAACGTGTAGCACTGGCAAGAGCGCTTGCCGTAGAGCCAAAGGTACTGTTACTAGATGAACCATTTGGAGCTCTGGATGCAAAAGTACGTAAGGAGTTACGTCGCTGGCTCCGAAAGTTGCACGATGAATTTCATATTACAAGTATTTTTGTCACTCATGACCAGGAGGAAGCTCTCGATGTTGCAGATCGCATTGTCGTTATGAACAATGGCAAAATCGAGCAAATTGGCAGTCCAGACGAGGTCTATACAAATCCAAAAAGTCCATTTGTCTATGACTTCTTGGGCAATGTCAATCTATTTAAGGGTCGCTTACATAATGGTAAGCTCATGCATGGCGAAGTTGCACTTGATGTACCTGATGCCCTAACACATTCAGATGACAATGCGATAGGCTATGTACGTCCTCATGATATTCAGATTGAGAAAACAAGTATTTCAGGTACAGTTCCTGTTAAAATCAGCCATATTCATTTGCTAGGACCTATCGTCCAAATTGAGCTACGCCGTGAGGATCTTGATGAATTTTTAGAGGCTGAGTTATCAAAAGAACAATATCATCTTCTTCAACTGAAAGTGGGCGACCAAGTATTTGTAAAGCCGAAACAATTAAAGGTGTTTATTCCTGAAGATTATTCTATATAAAAAAACCATGTAGCAAAGAAAAATTTGCTACATGGTTTTTATTTTTAATGAAATTCTCTTCCATCATAAACAGCTGTGACATACCCTGCACGAATGACAAAGTCTCCAAAATGCTCGCCCTCTAAACGTTCCTTTGAAAAATGCAAAAGAATTGGTCGTAGCTCTGCTAAAATTTCCTCTTCACCAATATTTTCACGATAGATTTTATTTAAGCGATTGCCTGTAAAACTTGCACCAAGGTACATATTGTATTTCCCTGGCCCTTTGCCAATAAAGCCGATTTCACCCATTGCTGCACGTGAACAGCCATTTGGACAACCAGACATACGAATAACAATTTCTGTTTCATTTAAGCCAGCCTCATCAATAATGGTATCAATTTTTGTTATAAGAGAGGGTAAATAGCGTTCTGCTTCTGCCATGGCTAAGCCACATGTCGGTAACGAGACACAGGCAATGGAATTACGACGTAAAGCAGAGTAATGCGCACCGTCTGTTAGTTTGTATTGTTCAATAAGTGTATTAATTTTTTTCTTTTTCTGAGGTGTTACATTGCTAATCATTAAGTTTTGGTTCGGTGTTAAACGAAAATCGCCCGTATGCACCTTGGCTATTTCACGTAATCCTGTTAACAACTGATAATCTTCAAAATCTTTTAAACGACCATTTTGAATAAATAACGTATAATGCCAATGACCATCTGCCCCTTTAATCCAGCCAAATTCATCACCAGTACGCTCAAATGTATAGGGACGAGCATGCTGAATTTCCCAGCCTAGACGACGCGTTAATTCTTCTTGGAACCATTCAAGTCCTCTCGCATCGATTGTGTATTTAAATCGTGCATTTTTACGGACAGAGCGATTCCCATAATCACGTTGGATCGTAATTATTTTTTCTGCAGTTTCCAGTAATTTATCTGGCGTTATAAAGCCAATTTCACGAGCAAGCTGTGGATAGGTTTCATGATCACCATGCGTCATGCCCATGCCTCCACCAACCGCTACATTAAAGCCAATAAGCTGATTATCTTCAACGATGGCAATCAGTCCAATATCTTGCGAAAAAACATCCACATCATTACTCGGTGGAATCGCAATCCCAATTTTAAATTTACGTGGCAAATATTGAGCTCCGTAAATCGGTTCAATTTCTACATCCTGACTATCTACTACCTTTTCTCCATCCAACCACAATTCATGATAAGCGCGTGTTCGTGGCAGTAAATGCTCACTTAGTTTAGCAGACCAATTATAAACCTCTTCATGTAATGCAGATTGATTGGGATTGACATTACACATCACATTACGGTTTACATCCCCACAGGCCGCAAGAGAATCCAATAGCACATCATTGATTTCCTGCATATATTTTTTGACATTCCATTTTAAAATGCCATGTACTTGAAATGCTTGACGTGTTGTTAATTTTAAAGAGCCATTGCCATACTTTCTAGCCATTTCATCCATCACAAGCCATTGTGATGGTGTGGCTGCTCCACCTGGTGTTCGTACACGCACCATAAATTGATAAGCTGGTTCTAGCTTTTGTCGCTGACGTTCATTACGAAGATCTCGATCATCCTGTAAGTAACTACCATGGAATTTCATTAAGCGATTATCATCCTCTGGAATACCAGAGCTTAATGGATTATTCATGGTACGTTCGAGCGTTCCACGTAGGTAATTACTTTCGGTCTTAATACGCTCTACATCACTTGGTTTCCCAGGCTGTGGAGGTAAAACTATTTTCTCTGTCATTCTTTATCGCTCCTTTAATCCATTACATCTCAGTTTATGGCGCATATCTGAGGCTGCGCTTGCTAGCAAAGATATAAGCTCCTGAATAGGAAAGGTTTTCTACCACTTCTATGGGAATTTGTGCTGAATTCAGTTAATAAACGTCACGTTGGTAGCGTTTTTGCTGTTTTAATTCATTCACATAGGCTTTTGCTTCCTCTGTTGTTTTCTGCCCTTGCTGCTCAATGATTCGATGAATAGTTGCATCCACATCAGATGCCATTGATTTTTCATCACCACATACATAAATGACTGCCCCCTGCTCTAGCCATTCATAAAAACTTGCCGCATTTTCTAGCAATTTATGTTGAACATAGACTTTTTTGTCAGTGTCACGTGAAAAGGCTACATGCATGTGACTTAACGTGCCATCAGCAAGCCAACGTTGCCAATCCGTTTGATAGAGGAAATCCGTAACAAAATGCTGATCACCAAAGATGAGCCATGCTTTCCCCTCAATTCCTAACTCTTCTCGCTCCTCTAGAAAAGCTCGATATGGTGCAACACCTGTGCCTGCACCAATCATAATAATTGGTGTTTCATTATTCTCTGGCAACCTGAAATTCGGGTTTTTATGAACATAGATTGGTAATGTATCACCAATTTGAATGCGTTCTGCCACACTTCCAGAGCAAACACCAAGACGTTGTCTACCAGCTGTCTCATAGCTTACCTTACCAATCGTTAAATGAACCTCTTCGCTATTGGCCTTTTGGCTACTAGCAATAGAATAAAGTCGCGCTGGAATTTTACGTAGCAACTCTACAAACTGCTGTGCACTCCAAGTAAATGGTGTAAACGCCTCTACTAGATCCAGTAAGTCTCTTCCTTTTGCATAGTCCTTCCATGCATTTGGTTCTTCAAATAGCTTAGAAAATTCTTTATGCTCTGTATAAGCAGCAATTTTCTCGAGTAACGGCTTAGATAACACCGTAATTTCTAATTTTTTCTGTAGTGCATCTTTTATCGATATTGTTTCATCAAAAACAGTCACTTCTGTCTCTGAATCGAATTGAAGTGCTGTCAGCAATGCATTGACTAATTGCTCATCGTTCTCGGGCAGAATACCAATGCTATCTCCAGGTTCAAATTGGAAATTAGCTCCCTCAATAGATAATTCAAGATGACGCGTCTCTTTGTTTGAGCCACGACCATTTAGGTTCATATTTTCAAGTACTTCAGCGTAAAATGGATTTTTTCTTGAATATGTAGATGCTTCAAGTACTTGCGCGCCTTCATTCTGAGCTGAAGTAGACGTTCCTGAAGTTGTCTGCTGAAGAAATTCCTGTTGAACCGCAGAAAACCACTGTGCAGCTGCGTCATCATAATCCACATCACAATCAATTCGGGGAGCCATTCTTGTTGCCCCTAATTTTGCAAATTGCTCATCGAAGTCCTTACCTGTCTTACAGAAAAATTCATAGGAGCTATCCCCTAAGGCAAGGACTGAATACTGTAGGTGCTCTAGTTTAGGCGCACGTTTGCTATGCAAAAATTCATAGAATTGAATCGCTTGATCTGGTGGATCTCCCTCTCCATGTGTACTCACAATAAGTAATAGATTGTTAATCTTTTTTAAATTACTTGCTTTAAATTTCCCTAATGATGAGACAGTTACATCTACCTGTTGTGCTTTTAAAGCTGCTGCATATTTTTCAGCTAACCCTTGACTATTGCCTGTTTGGGAACCATATAAAATTGTTATTGTTTTTGTAACAGGTTGGGCTGCTGGTGGTGCCTGTTCAACAATTGCTTCAAGTGTTGCTTGTGGTGCACTTAAATAGCCGTTTAGCCAAATTTTTTGTTCAATGGTTAATTTAGGGAGAAGCTCGTTTAATAACTTCACCTGCTCTTCATTAAATGGACTGTTTATTACTTGCAATTTCAATCTTTGCCACCTCACGAATCATCATCATTTCATATTATTAAAATTATCGAAGCCTTATTTTTTCCTTTTTTTCAATCTGAACCACGTAAGAATTTTGAACAATCAATGTAATTGATCCGTGGCTCACAGTATTTAACATTTGGCGGACATTATCTAATGCTAGATTTACATTTTCAGTCCTTTTATCTACCATTACGAAACACCTTCCTCTTTAAAATGTAGTAATTTATCAATACGTTCCACTAACACTGTTTTTACATTGGCGTCATAGCCTAAGCTTTCACATAACATGATGTTTTGGCTATCAAAGCCTTGTAATCGCTTGGCAATACTTTGTCTTAAAATGCCTGTAAATAATAAATAAGGGACAATAAAAACTTGCTGTTGCTTTCCTTTATCTTGCTGTAGCCAGTCTTCAAAGGTTGGTCCCATTCCATATAAGAAGCATGTATCAACTGCTTTATAGTGATATTTAGCACGTAGCCTTTTGGCGATTTTCGCCAAATCCCTCTTGACGGCTGGATCACTACTCCCACGTCCGATGAGTAAAACACTTGCATTGCTGTTAGGTTGCTGTTTTTCTATTATTCTAGCTTGTAACGTGTCAATTAATCGTTCATGTATGCCAAGGGGCTCCCCATATGTAAACTTTACATAGGGATATTGTTTTTGAGCTTTAGCCATTTCTTTTGGAATATCTTGCTTTGCGTGTTGAGCAGCTAGTAGTAGAATAGGCATCACGGCAATCGCTGTTGCCCCTTTTTGAATACAGCTAGCAATGCCTTCTGCAATAGTCGGTGTTGCAAGCTCCAAAAAGCATATTTCCTGAATGGCTACATCCACTTCTTGTTGAACACCTTGAAGAAAGGTTACGGCTTGCTCTACCCCTTCCTTAACACGACTGCCATGTGCAATATATAAAATAGCCTGCATGATTCCACAACCTTATCCCGTTATTTGGATTGGCTGCGCTGGGCTTTGCTCAAACCACTGAATGGTTTCTCTTAGGGTCACAACCTTCCCTACTAATATGATGCTAGGGTTTTGAATATTTTCTGTACGCACGATTTCCTCAATTGTAGCTAAAGTACCCGTAACAGTTCTTTGCTTAGTAGAAACTGTTCCCCAATGAATAACAGCCACAGGCGTTTGCTCATCACGACCATATTTGAGTAATTGTTGACGGATATACGGTAGATTACCAACCCCCATATAAATGGCAATCGTATCAATCCCTTTTGCAAGACTTTCCCAACGTATAGCATCTTCTTTCCCGTCCTGCATATGCCCAGTAACCATAGCAAAGCTTGAGCCTAAGTCACGATGTGTGACAGGAATACCTGCATATGCTGGGGCTGCTATACCTGACGTAATACCAGGTACAATTTCAAAGGGAATTTGATGCTTCGCTAACACATCTGCTTCCTCTGCCCCTCTTCCAAAAACAAATGGGTCTCCTCCTTTTAATCTTGTGACGACATATCCTTGCTGAGCATAATCAACAAGTGTTTGGTTAATTTGCTCCTGAATCATGGCATGTTGCTGTGGCAACTTCCCGCAAAAGATTAATTTAGTGTCTTTCTTGGCATAGGCTAATAGCTCTTTATTAATGAGTCTGTCATATAAAATGACGTCCGCACATTCAATACAACGTAATCCTTTGATCGTAATGAGGTCAACATCTCCAGGACCTGCACCGACGATATAAACTTTCCCCATTCTATTTCACTCCTTCTATCAATTACGCCTCATTGTTATGGCTTCCAGATTTTTTCGATTTTGCTCGAAAAGGCCCTCCCTATAGAAGCGAGATACTTCTATACCCGACGCTTTGCTTTCAGTACAAAAAACATTTACTAAATGAAGATAAAGAAAAAAGGCCAATATTATCCTTAGGCACAAAAATGCCTATGAACAATAAAAGCCTCTAGTTTGCTAGTCAGCCACATATTTAATTCTTAGTAATATAATAAGAATAATAAATAATTTAGTATATTCTGTCAACACCCAATTTGCCACTTCGTAAGACACAATAAAAAACCAGCTGCCGATTTCAAGACCGACAACTGGTTGATCAGTTTATGTGCTTACCATGGTCTACGATAGCGCGGACCTGGTCTAAAATTTGGACCCGGTGGATATGGTCGATAGTTTGGATAATATGGATTGTAAGGATATTGATTAAATTGAGAGCCCAGGAAACTGCCTAAAAACCCACCAAAAAACGGTGCGCCAAATGGCCAAATAAAGCCGCCAAATCCTCCGCCTGGATAACCTCCGAAATTGCGCATATGCTACCTCCCCTTTTTACTCTATCGTATGTAGGAAGATACATCTATCATATGTAGAATGCCTATTCTATCGGGATTAGTGCATAAATCACAAAAAATCAGCGAGAATAGACTCTCGCTGATTGACAAGCTTTATTATTTTTCTTCCCCTAAACGTTGGACAAAATTCGCAAGCGTACGTACCATAACTCCTGTACCACCTTTAGGTCCTAAATCATGAACAGCTACTGCATCAGATGTGCCAGCAATATCTAGGTGAATCCACGGTGTATCACCAACGAATTCGCCTACAAAGCCTCCGCCGAAAATCATATGTCCATCACGACCTGGAGAGTTATTTAAATCAGCTACATCTGATTTACGAATTCGTTTTTTATCATTCTCTGTTAAAGGCATACGCCAAACAAATTCATCTGTCTCTTTTGCGGCTTCCATAAATGCTTCAAAAAATGCATCATCATTTGCAAGAGCACCTGTTTTATCCATACCTAGCGCAGTAATAACGCCTCCAGTTAAAGTCGCAACATCGATCAGTGATGTAGCCCCTTGCTGTTTAGCATATGTAGTTGCATCTGCCAGAACTAAACGCCCTTCTGCATCCGTATTTAATACTTCTACCGTTTTCCCACTGTACGTCGTAATCACATCATCTGGTTTAAACGCTGTATCAGACACCATATTATCTGTAGAACCGATAACGGCTACAACATTTTTATTTGGACGTAATTCACCGATAATTTTCATCGCACCAAGCACAGCAGCAGCGCCACCCATATCACCCTTCATACCAACCATGGAATCCTTTGGTTTTAAAGAATAGCCGCCTGTATCATACGTTACACCCTTACCAACAAGGCCAATCGGATCTTCAAAATCTTCAGTCGCTTTATATTTTAAGGTAATTAATCGTGGTTCTTCATAAGAGCCTTGGTTAACACTTAAAATACCACCCATACCTAGTTCCTCTAATTGGGCTTTATCTAAAATTTCTACTTCTAAATCATATTCCACAGCTAGAGATTGTGCATAATTAGCTAAATCCGTTGCTGTTAGTAGATTTGGCGGTAAATTAATTAAGCTACGAGCTTCATTGACAGCATCTGCATAAATTACACCTACTTCAAAGCTTGCCACCACTTCATCTAAATCCTCTGCTGTTGTCACAAGATGAACCGCATCAATACGTTTATCTACCTCGTTCGAAGTAGTTTTGTAATGTGGAACAGCATAATAGCCAAGGCCAATTCCTTCACCTGCTAAAAATGCTACATCTGCTGTTGAAATTGACTCTGTTGTAAATGATTCAACCCAAATGGAATACTCTTTCACTTTTAAAGATCTTAATTCTTTCCCTACTAAACCAAATGCTGCGCGAATATCACCTTCTGTTAGGTTTTTACGCTCATCCAAGCCTACAAATACAATACGTTTGAGGTTGGCATGGTCTTTCACAAATGGTAATTTTGTTAGTTTCTTTAATTCCGTTGAGACGTCCCCACCACTAATCCAAGTATCAATGGCCTCACCGTAAAATGATGAAAAGCTTGCCCAGTCCTGCATTTGTTCACGATGTTTTGTGACTCCCACCACTAATAGTTCAGTAGAAATCGTTTCAAATGTTTTTGCTTCTTTTACAATATGCATGTAAATTCCTCCATTCCATATACTATTATAACGAAGTTTCTGAAAAGCGCGTAATATTTGCCTATATCTTCTTTTAGAAAATAATGAATGTTATAATAAAAGCAATTATTTGCGAAGGTTGTGATGAAATTGAGTTTACTCCAAAATACCCCATTACTAATTGCCCTCTTTGCGGTTCTCTTTGCGCAGTTTGTTAAAATCCCCATCCATTTTTTAATGACCAGACAAGTAAAATGGGGCCTTTTTACCTCAACGGGCGGAATGCCTAGTTCTCACTCCGCTTCTGTCACTGGACTGGCAACCTCTATTGCGTATGAGACGGGTTTGGAATCCCCCATTTTTGCGGTAGCCGCTATGTTTTCCATTATCGTTATGTACGATGCCAGTGGTGTTCGTTACCAGGCAGGGCAGCATGCAGCGATATTAAATCAACTGCGTAAGGATTTCCAAACAGTGCTCCATGATTTAAAAAAATGGCCACAGATGGATGGGCAAGAGAAAATGGAGGAATTAAAAACATTATTAGGCCATAAACGAAGTGAGGTATTTTTTGGGGCTCTCACAGGTATTTTTATCGCCATCATAACCTACGAGTTTTTCATCTAACAGACATAAACACATCCTCTAGAGGGAGGTTGTGTTTTTTTGTATAAAAAAAGTATTCTTCCTTCAATTGAAAGAAGAATACTAAGCACGTTAGAACATTCGATATCCACTTTTTCGTAAATAAATCATGACGATACCCGCCACAATAGAGCCCGCAAAGCCACCTGATAAAATAGCAATATCTACAAACTGAAGTGCCTGTAATTTATCGATTAATGCTGGGAAGGCAGAGCCTGGCTTAAAAATATAATCTAAGAAGCTTACTTCATCTACAATAAAGATGACAACAATTGGATACACAATTGCCATTAACCATGTCATACGTAACAGCATATTTAACAAGAATCCGATACCAAAGAACATGACGAAAAATAACAATATAGAAATGATTAACTGTACTAATGAAACTGGACCATCCATGTATGTATAACCTCCGTTTTCCTCTCATTAGTTTACATGATTACGACACCGCTTTCAATGAACATATCCTTGTTTTCGCTTGTTCGTCATATTTCGGAAAATCATTAATCGATCATCTGCAATTGATCTTTAAATTTAGGGGTATTTGCTTTCTTCGCGGGTATTCACTTCTCCTTCGCGGATATCCTCCCTCCTTCCGCGAGTATTCGCTTCTCTTTCGCGGGTATTCTCCCTCCTTCCGCGGGTATTCGCTTCTCCTTCGCGGGTATTCTCTATTTTCAAGTTAAATAAATGCTTTTTTCATCAAAAAAACTATTGAAGACAAGTGCTTATCTTCAATAGTTTCTACTATTTTATGAGGTTGATTGAGCTAATAAAAACTTCGGTGATCTCCAAAGCTGTGCCCATTTTTTAAATGCTATCAGTACAATTAATAAGCCAAGCATTAGCATGAAAAAGTTTGACGTATTTTGAAGCGTTTACTTAAACCACCTGTAATAAAGCCCGCAAGAATCGTTGAAACACCACAGGCTATTGCTGTAAAACCGCCGAGTGTGATGCGATGAATACCTGCAATAATACCTACACACACACCAACAAGTGGTCCGCCAAAAATCCCTGCTATGGCCACACCGATTAACCTTGTATTGGCAATCGCCTCTTCTGCATTAATCGTACTATGTATCATCTGATTTAAAGGATGGATGGTCCCACTTTCAATTTTAATCCCTGTATAGCTGCTGATAATACATAGGCTACTAAAAATAATGATGAGCCATATTTTCTCTTTCATTCCTTGCTCCTGAAACAGCTTTTCTCGAAAGAGTCGCCATCTTGACATTAAAAAGGCAAACACAATGATCAGCCCAACTCGCTCTAACATAAATAAAAATAGCTCCATCAAAGATCACCTCCTAAAGTCATATCATTTTTTAAAGAATAAACGATAAGAGGTATAGCCAAAAATATCACCTGGATTAATCCCTTCTATCGCTTCTAATTGATGTCTTTCAAATTGATTGGATGCCATTTCCTTTAACATCACTGATGTTGATTCATCTTGGGCTAGCTCCTGAGGATACAACCATTTGGCTTCTAAAATTTCTTTTTCTTGAATACATACCTGCTGCTGCTCATCTAGCATACGACAATAAAAAATGGCCATATTATCACTGATGTCATCACGGATGACACCTGTTCTAAATCCAATTAAGCCCGAGACTCTACAATCGATGCCTGTTTCTTCTTTGATTTCACGAATGACCGCCTCATCCACCGTTTCACCCGCATTAACAAATCCTGCTGGCAATGACCAACGCCCCTTCAAGCCGCTGTAAGCCTTTTTCACAACCAACCATTGCCCAAGCTCATTAACCGTAACACCTGATACGCCTAACCATATTTTCCCTCGATCTTTTTTCATAACCCTCACCTCTATCTACCTATTATACCCGCTTGCTTTCACTGGAATGAAGCATTTATTCAGAATTTTACAGCTAATCGACAGTGAAAATGCTTCTTTCATTCAACCTCAATGAAAGAAGCATTTGTAGACTGTCTGCAATTTCATCAAATACTGTTATAAAAAGTTGTTGGGAGTTCCATTAAAGTAGATGAATTTTAAAATAGTTGCTATCAAACAGGAAAATAAAAAGAAAAAAGCTCCTTTCATTCATCATGTTTTGCAACATCATCAATCAAAGAAGCCTATTATTGTTAGCCCATTATTCGAATGGAATTTATTTAATTTTATTCACAAACCTCAGGCGTTCCTTCACGTTTTGCTGTTTTGAATGAAGTACCGCAGCCACATGATGCAATGGCGTTTGGATTATCGATGGTGAATTGAACGGTATACTAACCGGAAGCATGAACGCCTACTGTACGTACTTTTTATCGATATTTGAATACGACGTATTTTGCAATACCTACGTATTGTTAAAACGATAGATTACTTTCTTACATTATATATGTAGACGTACTAGAATCGCAAGTAACTATTTAATAGACCTGGCTGTTAACGTTGAAAGTAACGCATGTTGCTGCTTTATCACTTCATCTTTATGAGCGATTTCACTTTCTAACATCGCACAATTTTCACAACCCGCATCTTGAACGTCTATATCGTAAAACTTCTTTATAGCCTTTTTAACTGCGTCTCTCATAAAAACGGTACCTGATACTCTATGTTTAGCATACGTCATAGCATCGACTTCCAATTCATTAAATAGAACACTATTTCCCATAGGTTGCGAGAATGTACCGAGAAAATATTGAAACGTTTCTCTGTACCTAGCAATAGTCGATATACTTACACCCAACATCTTCGCTAATTCTGTCTGATTAATTAATTTTTCATCCATAGATTGTGCCCCCTTTCTTCCGAAACACGCGCGCGATATGGTCGGTAATTACTCGTTAACAATTCGAACTATACACCACCTAATTAAAATACGCAACCCTCGTAAACCCGCGTCACTACTGCGTTAATTACGTTTTCTGTAATTTATAACGTTTAAGGTTATTTCCTATTAATTGGATTGCGTCAGTTTTACGTCAGACGATTCCACACGCACAACTACCCGTTCCAACAATTCTCGATGTGTCTGACAGCGCTGAATATAGCAGATTACATTGACTACCGTCTTTAAAAATGAAATTTATTTTGTGTGTGTCATAGAGAGGCGGGATATGATTGACGGCCGTTGGGAAGTTTCTTTATTCATTTAACGCAACTTCGACGCAATGTATATCGATAGAATATTTATTCATTACAGCTTCCCAAAATTATAATTATGTAAACTAGAATAACATATAAAACATTGGTAAATCAACGTTTCTCTACTTATCCGAAAGTAACGTTTATGCATTATTTTATACACAACGTTCAAAGCAGTATCTACACATGGTTACGTTATGTAACTGTAACAGTCCGATTGATTACAAATGCATAAAAGACAACGTTCATTCACATTGTTTTGACCCCCGATTTTAGAACGCTTCGTCCGCCCGAACCCTCTGCCTGATGTATTCGGATATGTACGCAATCATATCGCTATGACCACCGATTTAATACCGAATATCCGCACTAGTCCGATACTTACACACAATAAAAGACCGAGCATACAAGCGATCTATTGCGCTCATACACTCGGTCATGGTCTTTCTATTCGTTTATATCTTCTTCCTCTACCTTAGCGATAATACGAGCGATGTCATCATCTGTAACTCGCGCTTGTATCATCGGTTGTTGACTGCTAACTTCAAGCTTCGACGACTTACTATAAACGCCAGCCATTTCGAGTAACATTTCGATAGCTCTGATTGACGGCGTTCCCGTAATACTGCCGTCTGCTAACTGTTGCAAACGTGTGATTGCCATTGGAATAGCAGAGCCGGCGCTCATCTGTACACTATCCCTTACATAGCGTTGAAATTCCGGCATAGCTCGATAGCGAATAAGCGTATCCTCGTCTATTCCCAATTCAGCGGCGATTTGCTTATAAGGCTTGCGCTTGCTGCCTCGTTTCTTAAATGTCATATCGTTAATCATAACTGCTTGTGCTGCTTTGATTTGATGTGGCTTTAAGTCGTAGTTTTCAGCGTCCGGTAAAGTCGGTTGCATGAAAGCCTCACTCTCCAACACCTCTGCAGGCTCATATTGTTCCTCGATTACTTTGATTTCGTTTGCCATATCGTTATTTCCTCCCGTTTCTTATTAAAATCCTCGTCCAATCATGCGGCCAGTACGGTCGCGAGTTGTTGTCGGAGTTATCGGACCATACATCCAGTCTGGTTTCGGTATAATCCTAGCTTCTCTTTTTTTAGCGCTTGAAAACGCCATTTCTATTGCATCAAGTAAATCCACTGTAACTGCGTTTGGATAGTCTTGTAATTCTCGATACACTTCTTTATGATCGCGATTAAGAATCAAGGAATGGTTGGCAAGTGGCACTTCTAGCGATTCAATACGACTTGCCTTCGACTTAGTACCATGCGTTTTAATCGTACTCAAACGTGTATGATAAATTGAGTTATGACGCATCGAATCGGCTAATTGTTCAGCGTAAGCTCTATATGCTCCAATCCCTTCAACCACGCATTTATCCGGTTTATATTCGACCATTCGCGGCAAGATTTCCATGATAAACACGGACGGTACTTGTCGACTTGCATAGACATCGATTACGAATACAAGACCACTTTCCCTATGACGTCCTAGCGTCACATATGCGTTAAGTGCTGATCGATTATTCCCCGCAAGCGCTGGATCCCAACATGAGACCTTATCCATATCGCGTAAGTAATAATACTTGTCGTTGTATTCGATTGCGTCCAGGTGATATTGTCCATCGAAAACTCTGCGCCCGTAAGCATATTCCTCCGGACTGAAATGTTGCTCATCGCTTGCGAAGGATTGATTCATATACTCCGAAGCGAATGCTCGACTACCAATGGACGCCTTAACATGCATTAACTCGCGATATGTCCAACGGTTAGACCATGCTAACTCAATGCCCGACTCGAGTTCATCTCGATTTTTCTCGTAAAACTCGTCTAACTCATCGTCTGTCGCTTCGCCTGTGTACATATGCAAATAATCTGACCAGAGATGCGGATTATCTGGTTCATTGATGACTGCAGCATGGAAAAGCTTCCTATATTCACGGCGATCAAGTAAATTCGATAATAAGCCGGATGCTGTAATTTTTGTTCCTACGAATACAATTACTCCATCTGCTGATGGTAACGGCTCGACAACTGAGTTCCACCAGTGAATAAGTTTCTGGCGTTGTTCTTCCGTAGCTTCATTGTTTAATGAGGAAATATCATCCGCCAAAAGAAGCGTCGGGCGAATCCCGTTGAACGTTTTACCCCTCAACGATTTCCCCGCCGATGATGCCTCTACTAATTGCTTTTTAGTAGTGATGAAAGTGTCCTCGTTATCGCGTTCGTTCTTATTTGACTGTTTGTAAAGCAGCTCCCCGAAGTCCTCACGTAAACGCTCGTTGTACTTCAATTGGTTAGCAATGGACGCGACTAACCGTTTAGCTAGCGTATCTGTTTCTGAAATGATTAAGATATAATCACCTTGACCGTTAGTGTTATAACAAAGACTGTGCAGAGCCTTTATCGTTGAGATTACAGAACTTTTAGCATGCCCCCTCGGCGAAGCGATAACAAAGCGATTGTTCTTACGTTTAGTGATCTCGTCGCATATATCGTAAAAATCACGGTGAATGGCTGCCATTTCATCGATGGATTCATGTGGCTGATGCTCTGAATAATGCCGAATAATATTACCGGCCTCATTGTTTGGATTGCGTTCATCCGAAAAGTATTGATACGCAAAGTGCGCTACATCATACTCACCTTTAATAATCGATTCCAGACGCTCACTTTCGCGATCCATCGCTACGAGTTGCGATTGTTCCTGGCTTGTTAATCCGCCTTTGCCTGCTTTCTTAGCCAACGCATAGACAGCGCGTCGTAGCTGTGTTAAACGTGCTTTACGTTCGCTCATATTCATTAGTTAGTACCTCCTGCAATCAATAAATCAGCGACCTCATCGCGAGCATCAGCTGCAACACGAAGATGTTCTGCGTCACCTGTTACATGGAACATAATCGCTGATGAGACTAAATTGCGTGCTGTAGTCGTTTCTGGCGTTTCTGCCATCTGATTTAGTGCCATTAAATCCTCTTGTAAGGCCGCAATCGCTTCTCCGTCTACGAAGCCTAATGCCGTTGTAAAGGCAGCTAAAATCGTATGTTGTTGAATAGTCTTTAAGTTAGTTTTCTCCATGCTAATCCCCCTTAGAAATATAAAAAGACAAGCGCCAATGCGCCTGCCTTCTTCGTCATTCATCCGATAACGATAATACATATAGTTGTTGCTGATGTTCTGCTTCGAAAACTAACACACGAACGCCTACTTTCAGCTTATTCTCGTATTCAATAGTCGCGACTTGACCGTTTATCCTCACCGTTTCAGTGTAAGGCAATAATTGCGGATTGCACACGAGAAAAGGATCAGGCGTATCAATTGTGTCACCGTCCAGGAGAATACTAATTGGATTCTCACTCGTAACGGTTGCTATCTTTAGAGTACCGCCAAGATTATATCCCACGGCCTGCATTATCCCAACCAACCGCGTACCACCACTACCTTCTATAGGAACCTTTGGTTTAATAAGCAACTTGCATCGCCTGCTTTTCTATTAATTTTGCTAACCCTAACGCAATCTTGTCGATGTCTGCATTTTCTCGAACTTCCATCTTTTCAACATTAAACGTAGGAGTAATGTTAACAACGCTAGGTGTACTTTTCTCACTACTAGGGACATTTGTTGTGCTGTACGATTTGTAGGTTGCCTTATTTACCACGCCTCGCTCTACCTGTTCGTACTTTATATGATCAAAACTCGAACCCGATGTTCTTCCACTTAAAAGCGAGCGATATTGATCCGCCTCTTGCGCCGTTAATACCATTTCATTGCGATGTAATAGCGCCCGGTAATTATTCGATGGTACTCTTGCCAGTCCATGATAATGTGAGCCATCCGGTTTACCACCGTTCCCCGGTATCAACTTCTTGGCCCAACTAACGGCGCCAGAACCGATTTTACCGATCCAATCGGGCATTTTGATATTGCCTAAAATCGACGCAAACTCTTTAAGATAGCCTGCTGCTGTGCTAATCCAGTTACCCACAGTCTGGAATACTGGAGTCAATGCTTTTACGATTTCCGTAGCTGCTCCGAACGCTTGCGTAAATGCGCCCGCCAGAAATGCTACAAATGGTCCAACGATTGTGTCCCATCCCAAACGTAATACCTGGAATACTACGCCAAGCACCGCACCAAACAACTTGAGAATTGGTCCAGTTACTCCCCAGAACATCTGAAACGCCGCTGTAATGAACTGAATCGCTGGAGCAAGTACGTTATTCCACGCTAGAACAGCAATATCAGCGATAATCTTTAAATTCGTCCATAATCCGTTTAAGATTGGCTTCACAATGCCCCATAACGATTGAAGTACCGGCACTACAACGTTGTATATCGAGGTAAATACTGATGAAAACTGTTCCTTCATCGTTGCAACTCGCGTCATAATGGCGTTGATTTGATCCGATGAAAACAAAGCCTTTAGCACGCCTCTAACTCCGCCTACCTTAAATAAATCGAATAATGCACGTACTTTCGTTTTGATTCCGTCCACTACCGAGTTAATCTGATTCGCTATATCTGGAGGAAATAGCGCACTAATTAAGCCGCCTGCCCCTCCTGTTTTAAAAGCACTCCATAACGTTTTAACCTTGCCGACAATGCTGTCAATGATTCCTCTAAACGTTTCACTATTGTCGTAAAGAGCCTTAAATCCAACGGCTGCAGCTGATATCCCCATTGCTATTAGCGCTATTGGATTCGAAAGAGCCGCGATTGTACCCACGACCGCAAGAGCGCCAACAAACGTTGCGAATGCGCCAGCAGCATAAGCGATTGGTTTGCGCCATCTTACGAATAAATCGTAAAGACCGATTGCTTTGTCGGTTACTTTGCCGAGCAGTCCGCCTAATTTATCGGATAGTGATTTCACGTCAATTTTAGTATCGATTGCGTCATTAATACGTTGTAGGAAGGCCCCTAACTTTGTATTCGATTCAGCACCCATATCACGGAAAAACGTACCTAGGCGTTCCTTTAAGGAATTAAATCTGCCCAAGGTTGTAGAACCCATAGCCTCAACTGTATTTTGAGTGATATTCATTTTATTTAAAGCCTTATCTATCCCCGCAAGTTGCTCCTCGAATGAGCCACCTTTAACATCATTCAAGATGTTTTTATCGAGGTTAAATACCTCACGTAAAGAAATCGTATCACCAGATGATAGCTCGCGAAGGCCACGAACGGCATCATCGATTGATTTCGTTGGATCACTGGCAACAAGACGCTCAACAAGCTTCCACGCGGTTCCAAGTTGTTTCATGTCTTTAGTTAGCGTAAGAAGTCCCTTTGACCCTGCGAACATGTCGCCTGAGTTAAGCAACGGTGAATCGATTGCCATTTTATCGACCATCTTCATGTATTGCTTCGTTGCATTATCGTCCTGGAATGCGGCTTGTATAATCGCCTTTGACTGTTCGAACTTAGCAGCCTCGCCAATCGTTGCATTCAGTAATTTTGCCGCCCCATTTGCACCGATGTAAGCGCCAGCCAGACCTATTAATGCGCTCTGCATACCGCCAAGTGAAGCGCTAAGTCCGTTAGTTCCAACACGGAGACTATTGACTCTTGTCGCAAACAGTCCAGTAGACGTATTAGCATGGTTAGTCTCAGCAACGAATCGTCCCAGTGAATCGTGAAGTCGTCCGTTAGCATCTCGGTAATGGTTCATGCCTTGCGCCGCTGTATGGCTCGTTTGTGTCATGCGGTTCATCATCTGCGTTATACGGCGTAGACGAGAAGTTCCCTGATCGCGAACCCGGAATACTGCGGTTAGATTTACGGCCATATCAGACGCCCCCAATACGCTCGGAGACTTTTATGATCTCCGCAAAAACATCGTCACTTTGTCTAAGAGCCTGTTTTCTAAATTTCTCTTTATTTGTCCTTAAATATTTAACTACTAATTCAATGGATTCTTTAACATCGCTCGATAGCTTAGTTAGTTCAGGATCAACAACTCCATTAAGTTGGAATTTTAATGATTCAAGTTCTCGCACCCTATCTTTGTGACCACCATTTGCTCTGAAAAAGTTAGGCGGCAACGAGTTCATTGCGAGTAAGCTTGCGTCTTTTATGATTGCTAGTTGTTGTTCGGCCGTTAATTCCATCCCTTGTGTCCTCCTCGTTGTTTTTATGGAAATAAGAAAAGACGGAACTAAGTCCGCCCAATTGTTATTCAATTACATTTGTTCCCTCCATGCCTGCAAAAGTTTGTACTGTGCCGTCGAGAATACCAATGGCCTTTTCTGGTGAATTAATGTGATTTGCGATAGAGCCAATATACGTTTTAATCGTGTTATGTTGAGGCGTACCCTCACGGAACAATTTGATATTCTCACCATCGCTAAAGTACGCTAGGATATCGTTAGCCTTTGCAACTTCCGGAGTAGTAGCCTTTTCCTCGACGCGAGAATAAACGCGTGTTAGTGCTTGTTTATGTTTTGGACTGTCATCGATAGTAGTTACTGCCTGGATAAACGTCGGGAACACTTTTTGAAGTTCCGAAGCGTAGTAAGGTTCATCACCATATTTCGATTGGAAAGCGTCAATTGCTTTGATAGCTGTATCTGCGTTTGTATTAAGCATGATAGACGTCTGCAAGGCAGCGAGTTCTTGTTCAAACAACTTAACGTCAACTGCATTGGACGGAGGTTTAATAGCTTCCGTTTTCATCTTTTTAGCAAGTGCTGTAGCTTCTGTAGCAACCTTCGCATATGTGGCTTTTTCTTTTGCTACGAGCTCGAATACTTCGCGTGCAGCTTCTCGCTCTAACTCCTCTATTTTGGCTTTTTGACCATGAGCTGTAAGGTGTTTGTCTGCTCTAATTTTTGATATTTCCTCAGCCATTCCTTGCTTTAGTTGAGTAGCAATCGTTGTACCGAATTTCGATTTAATTTCGTAACCTTTGTCAAATAACTCGTTTAATTTTTGGATTGTCATAATGTTAAATATCCCCTTTATTTGTTAGTTTTTTTATTTAGTTGTGCAATGGTGAGATCAACAATAATTAATCACCATCACAAAACGCTTTACTTTCAATATCTATTGTGTTAATATGATATTATGGTTAATTATGTTTAATTTTAAAATTTATCAGCAAAAATAGAAGAAGTTTCGTCAGATTGTATTTTTTGAATGATCTTTGCACGCGTTAACAAACTCATCGTACGCGCGCCACTCTCGATATTAGATATCGTGCTGCAACCTACACCTACCAACTCCGCAAACTCCTTTTGTGTCATAACTAAAGTCTCGCGCAATTTCTTTAACTGTTCGCCCGTCATATCGTTTTCCTCCTTTTAATATCGTTTGCACACATAATACTCAAAATAAATACGGGCTATCGCCCCTTATACCAGTTAAGGGGATTTTTCGACGTATATTCGACCTTTCCGGTAGAAATATTTACGGTTAAAAACGGCTTAAACTCATGCTGCTCTAACGGTTTAGGACGTCGATTCCCTTTAATTGGCGAGGTCACAATCCCTTCGGCATACCTACCTTCAATCGCATCTATCGACTTTGCAACTTCGCGCAGTCGGACTTCATCCCCGATATGCTCCGATGTCTGTTCTACATAGAAATATACCGGCAAATACGAGCCGTGTTGCAAGAAGCGTTTAGTAGCATCATGGTCTGCCTTACGACAAGTATCACAGCAATATCGACTATCAACCCTTTTCGGATCATCCCCGCGAATGTTATCGCCTTCAATCGGAAACATATTTAAGCAGTATTTATAGCGACAACCACGGAATTTCTTACGTTCCGCTCGATAATACTCCCAATCTAAACGGTCAGTGTACGTAACTAAGGCTGAATTACCAAAAATGAGCAAACGCATCAAATACGTAGCGATTGAATACCACTCCATGACCGATCGAATATCGTTATATAAATCTGGCAACGTAAAGTCAGAGCGTTCTACGTATGAGCGATCAGTGACCGGAGGAGACGTGCGAGCCTTTTCTTGCTCAGCACTTTCCGATTCCTTCACTCTCTGCAACGCCTCATATTCTAACGAACCCTTTGGCGCACGCTTTAAATACACATCATCAACATTCGCAAATCGTTCTAGGATAGACGGCTTTTTCGACTTCGGAAAATCTTTACTATATAACGGTTTATGTCGCGCTTTCAGAATCTTATGTGTGAATACAGAATCAGGATATACATTTCCATACGTTATCGGAATACCGTCGGCTTCTGCGATTTCAATTAGTGCGCGACCAACTGGGCGAGATTTTGGTGTGATTGCTTCCATTATTCCATTCACTTTAGTTGTTACAGCCATTTCAGTAGTTTTAGTAGTCATACAAACTCCCCTTTTTGTAGTTTTAGTAGTTTCACAATATCCCTTTTCGGTACAAATAACTAATATATAACTATTACCGTAGTTAACGAGCCCAACGATTACCTAGCTCCTTGCGTGATATGACTCTACGTAACTCTTTAATATCTAATAGCTGGTACGTAACATCGACTAAAGACTGATTCGGCAAAACATCCACACTTTCATCGTCAGCTTGCGGTTTATCAATTAAAATTCGATAGCGATTCGGTTTATAAAACGCATGTCCCATTTGACTACTTTTCGCTCTATCAATCTCGCCTTTGCGTGCATATTCGATAAATCCAACCTCGACTAGCCTTTTTACAGCCGATTGTATCGTTTCATGCGATTTCGTTTCTATCATCCTCATAGCGGTTCTAGTAGTTAAATAGAAAGTCTTGCCGTACCTTTTGGACGTAATCAGCATCGCATAAGCCAATTGTTTCTGTCGGAACGTACCAACGCCCAAAACTGCGAGTATCTCCGACTTATAGACTTTTACAGCCATATCATCGTTACCCAACTTGTAGCCACGTTCGAACGCCAATTTCACGATCCGTTCCGTTTCCTTCTGCCAATACTCCGCTGTACTGCCTTCACTGAAATATTCGTTAGGCGTAGCGAGTAAAATCGACATAATCAAATCAATCGCTTCGGCTTCTCCATACCCTTGCGAATTACAAAACGCAGCAAGTAGGACCGTCGTTTCATGGCGTGTATTACTGAATAGTAGCTGTCCGGCTTTTAGTATGCCGATAACCTTCGACTGAGCCTTTTCATGACTGACAGCCGTCACATCAACGTTAGTACGCTCAACAACTTCTCTAAATTCGGCCTCTTGTTCAGGCGTCAATTCAATCAGTGCGTCAAGTATGAGCGCATGATCCATCGGCTCAACATCGTTTAAATAATCGAATGATTCGATAGGCTCTAGCGTTTCGCGATCAACGAACCAACAACGCGCGCCAGTCTTTTGATTTATTCCGAGAGGTAGCTTTACAGCTTGCGTATATGTCGGACGATATTCAACCTTTTCGCTCGGCAAATCTGCAGTCTTAATTACTTGTCTGTAGAAAGACTTTGCATCATCGGACGAAATCGGCACATCAAAGAACAAATCGACATGATAGCCTTTATTTCCGCTGAATGAAACGTGAATATCTGCTGACGGTATATTGAAATCACTCTCTAATACGTAAATCAGTTTCAATGTAGACCATCGCGCTAATGCCTGGTCGTCAGCGTAGTCTACATCGAAAGTTATAAATTTGTTAACACTGTTACCATTAAATACACCGTAAGTATTCACGCCTTTTAAATGGCGCTCTATTAAACTATCAGTCAAAGTCCACACACTTGGATTCTTATAACCGTCTAATGTGATGTAGTTCTGCTGAGTCTGGATGATGTAACGCTTACGCGCACTAATGTAAAGCTCACTAATTTTCGCAATTGTGTCGTTCAGTTCCTGTCGTTTCAATCCTCATCGCCCCTTTTGTGATATTTCTGCTAATGACTGGTTAAAATGTTCGTTTACCTCAAAAATGAATACAACGTTGCCCGGACGTGCCGTTGACGTATCGACATCGATCATCTTACAACCCCTCGCAAGCAAGTCACGCGCAACTCTCATAGATAAAATACATTTCGTTAACATAGTAAGCCCCCTTATAAGTGTCCCTTTTCGGTACAAATAACTAATATATAACTAGGAATGAAGTTAAGCAGCTAATCATTGTGCTAGGTTGGTAGTGATGCCGGATTCCAAGCTGCGTGTCATGCTGTTTTACCTTCTGCGTAACTGTCATAAGCGTCTTTTACTATTCCGAATAGATAAGGACTGCCGCCAACATCCGGATGCAATACCTTCATTAAATGGCGATATTGTTTCTTCATCACGTCAGCATTAGCATCGTCGCCAACACCTAATATTTGCTTTACGTCAGTAACTTGTGGTCGATGTGAACTGAATGATTGACTGTTACCCTTACTGCTACTACCATTACGGCCACTCCAACTTTGCTTTCCGAATAGCTTTTCAGCATAAACTTCATCTATATTTGTACCTCTTGCTGCATACTCTTTGTCTAACTCAATGACACGCTCTTCAAATTTAATCAGAGTATCAAACAACGCTCGTATGTCATCCTTTCCAGCTTTCATGTTAAGAGTTTCATACATTTCCTGTAACGTTTCATCAACTGATCTATACTTGGAATAATCAAACGCAACACAGTCAATCAATCGCACACATTTACGAATATCTTCGTGTGAGAAATTAGCGTCAACAAGCAAAGCAATTATGCCTCTAGTCTCAATAAGCCTACTATTTTCAGACTCATACTCACACATAAGCTCCTGCGTTTCCTTTGAAAATCCTCCAATTTCGATTGCCGTTCCTACATCAATCTCACCACTTTCAAACATCTCGGTATAAAACGGAATAAGATTCATTAAGGAAGATACTGACTTACCTATCTTAGTTCCAACGCTTTCTCTCGGAGGCTTGACTACCTTTTCACGTGGCACAGTTTGCTTAGAATCAGCTCCATTAACATCCTTAACCTTCTCACGGATCTTTCGGACACTTTGGTCTTTCACTTCATTAAGAAACTCCGAACGGTCGACGTCGACCGGTAACGGCAACAATTCTACTAGTTTGCTAAACGAAACTTCTTTTGCAGTCGGTATATCACGGAACTGCTCATAAACCTGAATGTACCGTCTAGCTGTGCGAGCGTTGTACCCGACAGATTCGATCCACTCAGTCCACTTACCGTCTGAAATATCCGATGTTCTAACTTCATATAAAATCCTCCCTATCTCCAGCGCCACTTCATTTTCGATTTGTTGTAAATCACGCAACTCTTGATACTTACTCGTCAGTAAAACCTCGTTATATACCTTTGCTACCGACATAATATCGCTCCCTTTGCTGATTATTTGCTGTATATCTCATGCCGAATGATCGACGGAATTGCCTCCTACTACATATTCCCTGTAAACATGTCCTTTTTGGAACGAATTGATAACTACCATTTCTACTTATCTAATATAGAAAGATTCCCTGGTTCGTACACTTCTACGAAAATAAACTTTTATAAATTTTTCATCCTATATATAAACAAAACTACTGCGATCGAGAATACTGTCGTTCCGTAATACCACTTTCTAAGTTCTCCTTCTTCTCCATTCGGTCCAAAGAAGAACGCATCAAACTTTTTTGAGGAACTACCTACTATTGAAACAGCTTCCGTTAATAACCGTAGGTATGCTTTTGTGTACGATTTTGCAGTCACAGGAACTTGTCCTGTTACCTTCTGTTTCATACAACCACCTCCAACAAATAATGCTCCATTTCATTTATAATTAATGCATTGTAGAAATCATTTCTTACAACATAAGTAGATTCGTTTAAATAAAATGTCTTATTCTCACTTCCACCTAGAGTGAGTACAGTTTGCCAAGAATTATTTTCAGCCTTTGCCGTAAGTATCTGAGCTTCTCTGTCCCCAACTAATCGAGCAACAAACTCTTTGCACTTTCGGCTATATTTATCGATCATTTCTTTAACATAGCAAGGAACTGCTTTCTTTGTACGAACGTGTTTCCCTTTAGCATTGCGTCGAGTTACCCATATTTCTTGTGAATACGTACCAGTTTTTCTGATCAGCACTACACGATATTCAATGCCCCATAAACCATTTTCAGATAACCAGTGACCTTCTTTTAAGATTTTGAACATTTTACCAACCTCCTGATATCCTTTTATACGTTTAAGAGTATAATTGTTAGAAAAAAATATGCGTCTTTTCATACGCCTAAGAGTATAATAACTTTTAAAATATTGCGTGTCAACATTTTATTCGCATAAACGTATAAAAGTATGATAAACTTTAATTGAGGTGATAAAAGTGAGTGATTATTTCACAGGTGAAGAAGCATTAAAAGCCTTATATGCGCAAGATGATAATGATGAGCTAGAATATGATCCGGTTCATATTATTTTTCATTTAAAGGCCCGTATGAAAGAACGTGGATTAACTCAACAGCAGCTTGCTGATATAAGTGGAGTTCGACAAGCTACTATTAGTCAGTTATGTCGAGGCAATATCGAGCGGCTACACATACCAACTCTAGAAAAAATTGCCGCAGCGATGAATATAACTGATATAACGCAGCTATTATCATTTTTACCGGAAAGTGAAATCATGTCCGGTGGCAATCCTTATGATATTGTTTTCGCAAACGATAAAGAAAAAGCGCAAGCCGACTAATTGGCTGCGCTCTTGTTTTCTTCATCCTTGTTATTTACTTTCTTTTTTCTTCTTCCTTTTCTTTTTCGGCATTGTTGGAAATCCGTACTTTTCGGACATCCTAGCTACCCCTTCAACTAATGCTTTAAGTTGTTCCTCCGTAGGCAATACAATCACACTCCATTTAAAGTCATATAAAACTTCATATGTAATCGAACACCTAAATATGCACTTGTTGTTCCGAGTTTACCTGTTGAGACTAAGCGTTGGAGTTGCGGGATTAGCTCGTTTAGTTTTAGTAGACGCTCTGTAACACGTTTAGACTCGCCTATGAATTCGGAGACATCCACCGTTGTTTTCAATCCGCCATTTTGGCGACTTGCCCGGTCCCCCCCATGATTAATGCCCCAATACTCTTTAAGAAATTGTGCTATCCTCGCCTTTTTAATGTTGTCTTGCTCCGCAATACCTCGTCGCTCAACGTTCTCTGCAATAAGAAGATATTCGGCTTCCCATTCATCTACGTCGATAATTTCGACTGGTACTTCCGTTAATCCTAAGTCCTTTGCGATACGCAGTCGTTGGTGTCCGCTAATAACCGTAAATGCTGGCGTACACTTAATTGCGTCACGAATTCCGTTTGCTTCCAATTCCTCTTGGCGTTCTTCCTCTGTTGTTGGCGGATTTTCATCAAGTTTCATTTGCGTGTGTGCTTTACCTATTGAGTAAGAACCGTCGAATACTTTTTCGTATAAGTCCGGGCGCTTGTCCTTTACTGCAAGTAAGTAGTATATGTTCGTTTTTCCTACCCCTGACTTTTTAGCGATTATTTCTGCAACCTCTCCGGTAAGCCCCTCCATTTCTGAAGTACCTTCTATACCACCCTTACCGCCTTCTGCCATTCGTGCCTTCGCCTTCTGCTTTTCTTCCTCGTAATAAAGATTAATTACGATGCAAGCGCGTTGTCCTTTCGTCAATGTATCTCGCAATAGTTTAGTAGCCGTTATATATGACGCTATTTCATTTTCGGGAATATATTATTTACGCTCTATGTATTTATTTTGATATTTTAATAGTTTTACGCTTGACAACCGAACCCGATTTTTCAACAGAATGGCTGATGAAATTAGGAAATCGGAGAAAGTTGTTACCTTATATCTAAAACTCAAAAAGAGTAATAGACATAAAGTAACTACGCGATCATTCAACGTCATGGAGATTTATTGAGGTTGCTCGTCGCCTTGTTTCGCAGCAGACTTTCGTCTGTCACACTCTTACGCAATTATCGTCCTGCGTATGCGGTTGTCGTGAAGCTTGTCCGCATGAGTGCGATTACCCTGCCGTAACAGCCGATAATCCACCGCACCTTTTCAATTGGCAGATGCGCGCCTTCATCACAACCGTAAACAAGGAAACGGCTTGACCTGTGATATAGTCGTTTTTGTGCATCGGTACGACAAACCTTTCCAGTGTCTTTAACGTCTGTTATTGGGCAACCAAGACGGAACGAACCTATTTTTGACAATAGGAAACTAGACCTTTGCATTTTATCTTTTTTTCAAGTAAAATGAAGGCATATCATCGCTCATATTCAATTATGGGTGAAACACTTATGCTGGCGGGCATATTTGTGTTAAATCGGAATAAGAAATGTCTAGCGTTACGAGCGCTAGGCTTTTTCTTTTTTTATTTGCGTATTTTTGTTCTCAGTTTCCGTAAAGGTGAATACTCAAAATGCTTAACCTGTATATCACCGTCAGTCATCTGCACATACCTACGGGTCATTGTGATACTAGAATGACCTAAAATTCGCATTAGCGTATATGGATCACCACCATTTAAAATGAAATTGCGGGCAAACGTATGTCTCCAGGTATGTGCGGTACTCCGAATTTCTTTACCTACTCCGGTAACATCACCGTAATATTTCAAACGTTTATTCATCTGCGTATCTCGTACTTCTTCACCGTAACAAGACAAGAAAATACGTTTCGCTTCCGGGAAATGCTGCTTATTCTCGTCTACCAACTCAAATAGTAGTTTTAATGTATCCTGCGATATTGGCACGACTCTATATCGACGATTTTTATTAAACTCCGCACCTAAATGAATACAGCGAGTCTTAATGTCGATGGATTCAGGTGTTATCGAAAGCAATTCATTCATCCGCATTCCCGTATCCAATAGACAAATTTGAAAAACATAATCGCGGAATCCTACGTAAGTACGTTGATCGCAGGCGTTTATTAGTGCTTCAATTTGTTCATCTGTAAACGATTCTATTTTGTCTATATCGTCTTTTTGGCATCTGATATTATCCATCGGACTTATGCGTACCATGTTCTCCGCCTTCCAAAAATTAAAGGCCACCTTTAAAGCTCTAATCCGCATATTAATAGTTGCAGACGATAAGCCTTTGCCGTAGTCACCGCTCATGTATTTGTGATTCTTAAAACGCGGTGCTTCTTCTGTTAAATACCGAATGTAATCACGGCACATTGTCGATGTAATATCGTTAACATATCGAACCTTATAATCAGCCTCGAATAACCATTCCGTAAAATACCGCCAAGTGTTCGAATAATCCTCTTGCGTTCTTCTTCGAATACCTTCGCCAATCTTAGCGGTAATGAAATAACTCCATGCGTCAGACAGCCCGATTCTATGAACGGTCGTAATCGATTCATTTTCACGTGTCTCTACTCTTGCTCTACGTCGTTTAATAGAACGGTTTTCAGACATAAAAAAAGCGCTCCCTTCCGTATCGTTTTTCAATACGTAAGAAAGCGCAATTTAGCGTTAATATTCATATATCCGATAGAAACCAACTAACAACTAGTCGGTATAAATACGTAAGCATGACGTCCTACTGTCCGTTCAACTAGATTACTCACAAACCTCAGGCGTTCCTTCACGTTTTGCTGTTTTGAATGAAGTACCGCAGCCACATGATGCAATGGCGTTTGGATTATCGATGGTGAAGCCACCGCCCATTAGCGATTGTTTATAGTCAATTTTTGTTCCCATCAAAATCGGCGCATCTTCACGGGAAACAAGAATTGTTAAACCATGCTGTACATCTTCAAAGTCATCATCTTTTTTCTCTTTATCAAAATGCATGCCGTAGGATAGCCCGCTACAGCCACCACCATTCACCACTACACGTAAAAAAGAGCCTTGTTCTTCATTATGCTTCATTATTTCATTAATATGAAAGCCAGCAGCTTGTGTTACTTCAATTACTTGCTTTGTACTTGTCATCCCAATCACCTTCCTTCTTACGTATTATCATAACAATTTTGACCATTGTATGACAAACATTCAGCTTCAAGTCGATTTTAAGTCATAATTCTAATATTTTTCACATTAATAGTATTTTTTATTCATGTTAATAAAAGCATCATTGGTATAATAGTTACAACGAATTCTTGGCAGGGGGTAATATATATGGAGATTTCACCATATTATGAAAAAAAAATTCAATGTTTAAATTGCAAAAAAGAATTTCCAACGCTAAAAGTGCGCTCAAAATTTATTAAAGTAGATCATACAGAAACGGATTTTCAACCTATTTATGCAGATGAAGTGAATGCTCTCTATTATAATGTATTTGTTTGTGAGCATTGCGGCTTTTCCTTTACAGAAGACTTTACAAAATATTTTGCGCCAGGTATTCAAGATAATATTCGCACACAAATTACAGAAAAATGGGTACATCATGATTTCAAGGGTGAACGTACTGTATTTCAAGCGATTCAAGCCTATAAATTAGCTTTTCTTTGTGGCACAATTAAAAAGGAAAAAAATGTAGCGATTGCTGGATTAACTTTACGTCTTGCATGGCTCTATCGTTCTTTGAACAATAGCGGACAAGAGGAACGCTTTATGAAATTAGCACGTGATTATTATATGGAATCTTATTCTACCGAGGATTACAGCTCTACACAAATGTCAGCTGTCCGAATTATGTATATGATTGCTGAATTATCTAGACGCATTGGAGATATTGAAAATGCGACACGCTTCTTTTCTAGAGTCATTGAAAAACAAAGTGTCGGTGGCGAGGCAAAAATTATAGATATGGCGAAAGAACAGTGGGCCATTATTCGTGAAGAAAAAGAACATGCACGTCATGTATAGGTAAATAAAAAAGTTCTAGCTTGGAAATCAGCTAGAACTTTTTACAAAGGCTTAGAATACTTGCTCTACTTCCACAATACCTGGTACTTCTTCTAATAATGCTCGTTCAATACCAGCTTTTAGTGTAATCGTAGAACTTGGGCAACTGCCACAAGCACCTAGTAAACGTAATTTCACAACGCCATCCTCAACATCTACTAATTCACAGTCTCCACCGTCACGTAGTAAGAATGGACGTAATTTATCTAATACCTCTTGAACTTGGTCGTTAATTGTTGCTTCTGCCATTTATCTCGACTCCTTTCCTTATAATGATTATAATGTTAGCAACAGAAAAAATCCAATATTGAATCACAAGGAGAGAAAATACTATGCTATCAACAAAACCTATGATTGAAATTTATGGAACAGCTGTCATCTGTGCTAGCTGTGTCAATGCCCCATCTTCAAAGGATACATATGAATGGCTACAAGCAGCCATCAATCGCAAATATCCAGATCACGCATACGATATTCGCTATATCGATATTGAAGGTCCAATTGAGAATGAACGCGATCAAGAGTATGCGACACGTATTCAAGAAGATGAATTTTTCTACCCTCTTGTCCTCATTAACAATGAGGTTGTTGGGGAAGGCTACGTGCAATTAAAGCCTGTATTTACAGCCCTTGAAAATTTAGGTTTCGTCCCAGACGAAACGGTATAACAAAGACAAAGGGATTGTTTCAAAATGATGTTGAAACAATCCCTTTCAGCTAATTAATCATTTTGACGTTTATAATACCACAATAATCCTGATTTCATTAAGCGAGCGATACGTCCAGTTACTGTTGTATCAGCTAAGTACACAAAGCCTTGTTTTTTACCAAGAGCCCCCATGAAGCCTTTTAATTTAATATCTGGCATCTTCTCTGGTAAATGTTCACCTTTCCAACGCATACGAAGTACTTTCACGATTTGCTCCGCTTGTTCCTCTGCTAACTGTGCTGTTGGAGCTAAATCTGATGAAGCACAATCCCCTACAACATAGACATGTTCATCATCAAGTACATTAAAATACTGTGTGACAAGTGGACGGTCATGTTTATCTTTCTCGACATCCATATCACGAACGATTTTGACTGGCTGTACACCCGCAGTCCATACAACCGCATCGAGTAAAATTTCATCATCATGATTAAAAATTTTACCTGGCTCTACTTTTGTAATATTGGAATTGGCAACGACATCAACATTATGCTTAACAAACCAATCCTTTACATACTTACTTAATTTTTCTGGAAAATCTTTTAGAATACGTTGACCACGGTCAAATAGCTTTATTTTTAAATCTGATCGACTTTCACGTAGCTCACTTGCAAGCTCAATTCCACTTAAGCCAGCCCCTATAATTCCAACTGTAGATCCGGCTGGTAAACCACAAAGTGCTTGGAATGTTGCACGTGATTTGCCCATTGTTTGAATGCTGTACGTGTGCTCTTCCGCACCTGGTACACCATGATATTTATCTTCACAGCCAAGCCCAATGACTAAATCATCATATTCTATACGTTGTCCGTCTTCAAGAATGACTACTTTTTCCGCACGATTAATTTCAACGACTTCTCCATATACGGCTGTTAAACGTTCATGCTCTGGGAAGCTTACACGAATTTCTTTATCTGTTGCAGTCCCTGCCGCCAATGCATAAAACTCTGTTTTTAAACTATGGAAAGGGGCTCTATCTACTATAACTACCTCTCTGTCTAACGGTAGGCTGTTTAATAGACGAAGCATGACACGCATATTGCCGTAGCCGCCACCTAAAAGTACTAATTTTCCCATAATAGTCTCCTTTTATATCTCTTTTAATAATTGTTCACAAAGTATCCACAAACGAGTATAACCGATTGTGAGAAGTTTCACAATATCAGAATGAAAATTTGTGAAAGATTTCACAAAACAAACGAGAACTTGTTCATTTCAATTGATTTTTAAGCCATTAATAACGAATTCCCTTTATCTTTTATAAAAAAACGTTTCTTTTCCCTTAAACGTAAATAATTGACGAAAATCGCAAAACCGAGTAGCATTACTTTGGTGAGGTGACATGGATGAATCCAATGGTTGAATTTTGTATAAGTAATTTAGCAAATGGCTCTCAAGCAACTTATGAAGTACTCGAACGCGATCCAAACATCGACGTTTTGGAATATGGCTGCCTCAGTTATTGTACAAAGTGCTCAGAATCCTTTTATGCAATAGTAAACGGTGAATTAGTAGAAGCTGATTCTCCTGATGAATTAACGAAAGCCATTTATCAATTTATTGAAGAAAATCCATTATGGTAGTTTTCTAAAATGCCTATATGAATAAATTTGAACAAATAAAAAGGATGTTATGCTAAAAATCAGCATAAACATCCTTTTATTACTTTAATACGTCCACTACATATGTAGGTTGGCATTCTTTTTCGAGGACAATCTTTGTAGGTGTAACACCAGTATTCACATGAATAGTGTCACAGCCAAAACGAGTGCCACACATAATGTCCGTATCATAATTATCTCCGATCATTACCATGTCTTCTTTCGCAATCCCATGTTCGGTAGCGATCACTTCCAGCATGGCTGGTGATGGCTTACCAATATAGATTGGTTCAACATCTGCAACCTCTCCTACCAAGCGAGCAAAAGAACCATTGCCCGGTAAGAAACCATATTCTGTTGGGAATTTAATATCCTGATTCGTGGCAATAAAGGTCGCTCCTTGCTGGACAAAAACCGTTGCCCTGGCAAGTGCCATATAATCAAGCGTACGATCAATCCCCATGACAAATACATCCGGCTCCTCCTCAACAGGTACAATATTTTCATTGAGTAATGCCTGACGAATACCATCTGTACCCATCATCGCTACTTTTTTGCCTGTGAAATGTAGAGCCACATACTTTGCGGTTACCAATGCACTTGAATAAATATGATCTAATGGGGCGTTCACACCAATAGAAAGTAAAGCTTCTTGCAGTTGTTCTCGCGTCTTCGATGAATTATTCGTTACATAGAATGGCTCAATTCCTGCTTGCTGTAAACGATGAATAAAAGCAACCGCAGAAGGAATACCTTCCTTCCCACGGTAGACAGTGCCATCTAAATCAAAGCAATAGGCCTTATATTGTTTCATTGATGATCCTCTGGCAAAAATGCAGAAACAGGTCCTAATTCATTTGTTAAATAATGATGAACTGCTGGCGAGAACTGCTTTAAAGGTGTTAAATTGGCTGTTAGAACATGAATAACCTCTTGGATATCTACTTCTATAAACTCACGCACAAGCATTTTACGCAAGCCAACAACTGCTTTGTATGGTGCTTCCATTTCAGCAGCTACAACTTTCTCATCGACTAAAATATCAATAATATCCTCGTAGCTTCCAGGATCACGCATAATGAATCCGTCAATCATTAAATTTCCTACATCCATCATTGACTCCATAATGTTGTGTCCAATTCGCTCGATCGCTAATTTCTTTATATCATTCTGAAGCCAATTATCTTCTGTCTCCAAAATAGTTAATAGCTCATCTAAGTACTGTAAATTTTTTGTGATTTTATTACGATCTACAAAATACACAAGGAAAGCCCCCATTCAAAATCTTTAAAAGTTGATAGTCTTTTCTCTTCTATAGTACCATAACTATAGGATTGGAAGGAGATTAAAAGATGGAACGTTTTTTTTTATATGATGATGTAGAAGATACAAAAACACGATTTGTTAGTTTTGCTGGACAAAAGTTGCGTTATGATTTAGCTATATTACAATCTGGCCGCTTCTTTGGTAAAGTGCTTGTCATGGATATCCAGTTTGGCCGATTTGCTATTATTGGTCCTGATGATGTAGAAGAGCCTGGTTACTTAGAACATGTGTACAATCGCACAGAAGAAGAAACAATCGAATTACGAGATTATTTACGTGAATTATTGAACTAACACCCATTTTATTGGGTGTTTTTTATATGGCATAAAAAAATTCCGCTAGCCATAGGCAATTGCGAAATCTTTTTATGAATTGTTATTTATTTAAAGTGGATGGATTATCTTTATTATGAGGCTTGTCTTTATTTTCATTATCATTTTGCTTTTTCGCTTGTTGATTTTGACCAATCACAGCTAAATCATCTACACTAATATCAAAACCATATCCATATTCCTCTCGATCTAATGGCTTTTTATTGCGCTTTTCTTTTGCCAACATCATCACCTCCACTCATAAATTATCCCTTTTTAAATAATTTATACTTCCTTTTTTGCAGTACTTTTAAGCTGTTGCATCTTTAATAATCCACTGGGCAGCGCTTATTAAATCTGGAAAGACAGCATCTGCTAAAGGGTCTTGTTGCCCTAAGAATACGCCCTTTGTTCCTGCCTGTTTTCCTGCAATAATATCCGTATCCGTATCGCCTACCATATAGGATTTTGCTAAATCAATGTTATATTTCTTTCCTAAATCCACAATTAATTTGCTATTGGGCTTTCGGCATGCACAGCCCGACTTAGGCTTATGGGGACAATAAACAACTTCATGGATGGTTGCCCCTTTTTTCTTTAGCTCCTTCACCATATGCTCATGAATTTTCTGTAAGCCCGTTTCCTTCATGAAACCTAAACCGACACCACCTTGATTTGTCACGACAAACACATAATCGAAATGCTTATTTAGCTTCCTGATTGCCTCAGGCACTTGTGGTAAAAAATACAAATCCTTAGGCTTATTCACAAACTTCACACGATTCGTTAGTACTTCATTGATGACACCATCACGATCTAAAAATACGGCTCTTTTCATTTGCAACACACCTTCAATAAGCTGTTTTGTGCTTTAGTTTTCCCCAATTACGCAAAAGCTAACAATGACGAAGAAAAAACCTGATGCCTATCACATCAGGTTTTTTCGTATAATAATTTATTCTGCTAAAGGTTCATGGTCTGTTGGCTTTGTTACTTCACTCATATCCACTACTTCCGGCTGTTTCATGACTTTTCCTATTTTACGTAACACAAAATAAGCACAGCCAAAATTACAATATTCGTATAGATAATCTTGAAGCGTACTTATTTTCGTATCAAAAGTGGATTTTTGATTTTTATCATCAAAAAAGCCCTTTAAACGTAATTGATTATAGCCCCAATCACCTACAATATAATCGTATCTAGCTAAGATATCTGAGTACCTTTCCTGAAAAACTTCCTCCTGAAAGGCCTCTCGATAATCTTCTAATAGTTCATATTCTAATCCTTCAACTATGATCAAAGTGACACCACCCTTTTCGTTCAGCCTTGACGTTTACACTTCTGCTTGTAATTGACGTTCTTTCGTTGCAGCATTTACTTGTTCATCTGCATGATAACTACTACGTACAAGTGGGCCAGCCTCACAATGTTTGAAGCCTTTCTCCATCGCAATCTTACGCAGTTTACCAAATTCTATTGGTGAATAGTATTTTTTAACTGGTAAATGCTTTTTCGTTGGCTGCAAATATTGACCAATCGTCATAATATCTACATTATTCGCACGTAAATCGTCCATTACTTCTAATATTTCTTCATGTGTTTCGCCTAATCCAATCATTAATGATGATTTCGTTGGAATTTCAGGCTGCATCTCTTTAGCTAAACGCAGGAACTCTAGAGAGCGGTCGTATTTTGCACGAGCACGCACTCTTGGTGTTAAACGGCGTACCGTTTCAATATTATGATTTAAAATATCTGGTTTTGCATCCATTAACATTTGAAGGTTCTCCTTCATTCCACCTAAATCTGATGGCAATACTTCAACAGATGTGAAAGGACTTTTACGTCGAATAGCACGTACTGTTTCTGCTAAAACTTGGGCACCGCCATCCTTTAAATCGTCTCGCGCTACCATTGTAATAACAACGTGCTTTAAATTCATAATGGCTACTGAATCAGCAACGCGCTCAGGTTCTGCCAAATCTAGTTCATTTGGTAAACCTGTTTTCACTGCACAGAAACGACAAGCACGTGTACAAACGGAACCAAGAATCATCATGGTAGCAGTACGTCTCTCTCCCCAGCATTCATGGATATTTGGACAACGAGCTTCTTCACATACTGTATGCAGATTTTTCTCACGCATCAGCTTTTTAAGCCCTTTATATTCATCATTCGTGTTTAGTTTTATTTTTAGCCAGTCTGGCTTTCTTACATGTTCTTCTTTACTTGTAGGTTTACAAGATGTCATACGAATATCGCCCCTATCAAAAATATGCATTTTTTAATATTAACTATCTTCACTGTTGTCAATGTAACATATTCAAGGCACTCCAACAACTATCACAACAAACATTTCTACTTATAAGGGACAGGTATTTCTATGGAAGGCTGAGGCGCATCACTACTATTGGTATAAATGTTTGGAACAGGTCCCCTTGTTAGGCCCATCGCGACAGGGATATCCTGCGCAACGGTTGAAGATTTACTAGCAAATGGGACAATAATCTGGACATTTACCTCTAAATGAATCCCTACCTCCACATAAGCACTGTTGATCCCAAATTCTTGAATGGAGGATGTCACATTACTATGAACATTACCAATCACATGGAAGCGAATCGGGATCTTTGGCCCTAAATTTCCAAGTAAAGGAATATTGGCTGCTTGACCAAGCGGTACAAAAAAGACAATGCCATCTCCATCTTGAATTCTGTTAATATCATATTCAACATTATCTAATTCAGGTAAATGGGCTAGTTCTCCTTGTTCAGCTTGCTCCAAATACATTTTAACAAGCTCTAATGTCTCTGCTCGAACACGATTAATGATTTCTGTATTAAACTTAGTCGTCATCATTTCAGACGTACCTGGAGGAATATCTTCAATGATATCATTTACATCTAATACATTTGAGGTGCGCGAATTAATCGCCTTACTCACAACGTAAGATGCAATTTTCGTGGTTTGTACTTCAGCATATTGCAAATAGGTTGGCATGAGCCGTTCATTTAAATAATAAATAAATAATATAAGGCAAACAACCACACTAACAATTAAAATCGTTAATTTATTAAGACGCATTCCCCTTCTACCATATGAGCGTAATTTCATTCTTTTTCGAGGGAAAAACAAAAAAATCTCCTCCTGTTCCATAACGTATGAACAGGAGGAGCAATTTATTCTACTTTAGCGGGAACCACGTAATCGGTCTCAACATTTTCAATTGTCACACCAGGATAATCCACTAAATTCATTTCATATGTAGCTGCGAGCAATTGATCTTGTTCTTCAAAAATACGAATCCACGGTAATGCCGCATCCAATGTGTTTTGTCTAGATACAATACCACGGCGTCCATCAGATAATTTTAAAATAACACCGTTTGGATAATGGACGACAGCTCTTTTTAAAGCTTTTACAATCCTTGCATCATAAAGAGTACCAGAGCCAGCTTCAACAATAGCAAGCCCTTGTGAAGGTAGCATCTTCTCACGGTAAACACGATTTGTTGTAACAGCGTCAAAAACATCTGCAACCCCAATAATCTTGGCAAATGGATGAATTTCAAAGTCAACAAGTCCTCTTGGGTAGCCGCTTCCATCAATACGCTCATGATGTTGGAAAGCACAGTGCGCCACAAGCAGAGAGATTGAATGTAAATTCCGCAATAAATCAAAGCCATAACGAGCATGCATTTTCATCGTTTCAAACTCATCATTCGTTAGACGTCCTGGCTTTGTTAAAATATCTTTTGGTACCATGAGTTTACCAACATCATGCAATAATGCACCGATCCCGATTAAGCGAAGATCCTCAGCAGAATATCCAAGCTCTTTGGCAATTGCAATAGAATACAAAGTCACTTGGAAGGAGTGTTGATATAAATATTCATCAAATAAATAAGCATCTGTTAAAATCGTTAAAATTTCATTATTTCCAGTAACTGCGGAAAGTAGTTCATCTACAATTGAGACAATTGTCTTTGATTGCTGATCTAATATATAAGAAGCATTTACTGGATTTAAACCATCAATGGATTGGAATGAATCTTTTATCGTTTTGATTACTTTATTTCGCGTAGCAGGTGGTACAGTCTCTTCTACTTCTATACCTTCAGAAATCTCATCGTCAATATATAAATAATGTGTATTTAACTGTTGAAGTCTTTGAATAATACGGTCATTAATGACAACATCTTTCTTTAAAAGCGGATGACCTGCCTCATTCCAAATGGTTCTTCCTAATACCATTCCTTCTTTTAATACATCGATTGAAATTAATCGCATGACTTCTTCCCCATTCCATTCTTTAAACTCTCTCTATTGTTTAAAGAATCTTTGACCATAATCTATCATAATGTTTCGTAAAAATTCAGGTAAAATATATTGTTTTTTTGCATATTTAAAACTTGGATAAAAATAACCAAATGTAAACAGATCCAATGTGACCAGTTTATAAATGTGATCTGGATCTGCTAGCTTACCATTAATCAATAATTGGCGATTTTCATTCATGGAAAATCCATATGTCAATATTTTCCCAAAAATGACGCCTCTAAACCCTAGTCCTTTTAATTCGATATAGGGCCACTCTTCATTTTTAGATTGCATATATATTTCTTTCATTTCAGCAACAGATAATTCAATTGTACATAAATTAATTGGATGAGGAAAAATTCGGTGCAAATCTAGGGCAGTCACTGTTCCCTTAGGAAGCCCATCTAAAAATATCCCTGCATTGAATAATGCACAGTCAGCACCGCTTTTTTCCAAAATTGCATGTGCAAATAAATCAGATAGCTGTGAATAATGGAACCATTCCTTGTTGTAGGCTTTCTTTGTTGTAAAAACTGGAGTATCCAATATTCTGTTTCCTTCATCCTCCAAAAACTGCACCATTTCCTGTTCATTTTTAACAATTGGCAAATCCTTATTATGAATTAAAGTATCCTTTTTTTCAACAATTTTCCTCAATTTTTTATCATATTCTATGACAAGATGTCCAGTATATTGTCCAAACTTTCCTCCACCCGTCAGTAAAACACCATTAATGATTTTGCCATCTGGCAGGACATGATGTGTATGAGAGCCGAATATAACATCAATTTCTGGACATTCTTCCGCTAAGAGCTCATCCTCGGTAATACCTAAATGGGATAAGCATACTACAATGTCTACTTCTTCACGTAGTTGATGAGCTAGACGGAGCAATGTACTGCGAGCCTCGTCCATGTGCCAGTTTAATTCTTCATAATACACTTCAAACATGGCAGTGGCAGCAATGACACCCAACTTCGTACCTGTTGCTGTTGTTATTATTACAAAAGGTTTCATCCATGCTGGTTTCTTCCCGTCAGAGGCATATACATTTGCCACAACGACATCAAAATCTGCATGATCATACAAGTGAAAGAGCTCTTCATGGGACAATGTAATGCCTTCATTGTTACCGATTGTCACAACATCGTAACCCGCCTCGTTGAGCAATTGCACATTGCCTTTTCCAACTGTTGCTTCTGTATAAATATTGGAACGATCTAAATGATCTCCAACATCAAACAAAAAGCTTGTTTCTCCTATATTTTCCAGATTATTTCTTATCTCTTTCACATAGCTTTGCATTCGTGGCCAATACTTAAAATGACTATGCAAATCATTTGTGTGAAAAATATGGATTTTTTCAAGCATTAAAGCCACCTCACTTCAAATATTAAGCTAATATGCCTTCTATAATAGAACGAATTCCTAATAATAATAGAATAATCCGTAATGCCAGTACAAGTGTATCGGATTTAATTCTTTTATTTAACGCTGCACCGAGTTTTGCTCCAATATAAGCTCCCGGAATAACAGGAATAGTATAGAGCCATGGGACATGACCGAAATAAACATGACTTGCAGAATTAACGATGGACGTTAAAAACACCATAAACATGGACGTTGCCACTGCGACATGTGGTGGAAATAAAAACAAAATAATCATTGCTGGCACAATCATGGAGCCGCCACCAATACCAAACAGCCCAGAAGCAAAGCCAATACCAAATGTTATTGTAATGGCAAACCAAATGGGATAGCCATATACATAGGTTTTCCCCTCAGAGTCAGTAAATTCTTGTTGCATACCATTTTTTACAAACCATTTTACAGGCTTCAGTTTGTCACGGACAAGCAAAATAATCGATAAAATAATAAGCAATATACCAAAGTATAAATTGAAGGATGGTAAATCTAATCCTTTATTGACCCAAGCGCCAAGGATTGTCCCTGGAATACTTCCAATAAAGAATATAAAACCACTTTTATAATCCACCGTTTTAGCTTTCATATAGCTTAGCGTGGAGGCAAGTCCCGTGAAAATCATCATCACAACTGATAAACCAACTACTTTTTGTGGTGTAATATCTGGTATCATTCCTAGATTTAAGCCGATGTATAATGTGGCTGGTACTAAAACAATTCCACCACCTAGTCCAACTAATGAGCCAATTAGACCAGCAAACAATGCAATGATGACTAATAAAATAAACTCCATTATAGTTCCCCTTCAAACATGTTTAATTGTTTAGGTGCCAACCCAACATCGTTAATATTCAACATAACTTGTAACTCCTTTGCATTTTTCGCTGCATGGTTACCTGAATTATTATTAAATAATACGAAGAGTTCATTGACCTCTGGTTCAAGCTTTTTCATCCTATGTCCAAGCTGCTGTAATTCTTCTCTATTATAATCATATAAGAAGCGAACTTTACGCCAATTTTCTGCATTTCCTGTGTTCCGCCAGCCATGTATATTGCGACCATGGATACGGATCAACGCTTTATTAGCAGTCACTACAGGATAGAAAGGAACAGATCCTACACCAGCCTGTGGTTCGTCACAAATCGTATGGATAAATTGATGTTCTCGTAAAAAATCCATCGTCTGCTGGACAACATTTTCTGCATACCATGTTTGATTTCGAAACTCAATCGCCACTTCAAAATCCTTGAGCTGTTGCCGGATATACAATAAATATTTCACATTTTTCCCTTGGCAATCAAACCATGGTGGAAATTGTGCTAATATCATGGCTAGCTTTCCATAACGTTTAAATTCATTGGCACATTCAATAAAAGCATTGAACATATCATTTTTTGATTCAAAAGGAATCTCTCCACGTAAATGCCCCGTCATGCCTTGGTAAGCCTTGACAACAAAACGGAAATTTTCAGGTGTATCCTCACACCATTTTCGAACATGCTCTTTGGCTGGTATGGCATAAAAAGAAGTATCGACTTCGACCGTTAAAAAATGACCTGTATAATCAAATAATTTATCCTTTGAGGTAGTCACTCCACTATAAAGTGAAGGGTGATCGCCCCAACCAGTTAATCCAACTACAATCATGTGACATCCTCCTCTATGTACATAATCATAGCACACAGTATGTCACTACAAATAAACATCATGTAAAAAATATAGCTTCTTTTGTCTAATCGAATAGCAGGATTGTCTCCATGCAAAAGAAAAAGCATGAGTCCATATACCATTGAACTCATGCTACTTAAACGGGCTACCAGTTATTTCACAAGATTTTGCTGAATAGCCTCTAAAAACTTAATACGGCTGTATGCAGGGCCGCCTTCCATTAATGGATCTAGTACATTGACAAATACTTGGTCATTTTTAAATGCATTAATATTTTGGATGATTGGATTCTTTTTAAAGTCTTCTAAAGCATTTGGCGCATCTGCATTTTCATCTGTTGAAAACTGCACAAATAAATAATCAGGATTCATATCTGCTAGCTGTTCCACAGAAATGGCCTCTTGCGATTTAGCTTTAGCAACTTCATCAGGTACTGATAAACCAAGCTCTCCATAAAGAACAGCATTTAAAAATACTTCTTTTGGATAAACATATGCTTGTCCTCCACGAATACGAATAGCCGCCACTTTTTGATCTTGTAGTTTCTCAGTTAACGTGGCTTTAGCAGCTTCAATATCAGCCTTATATGTAGACAATATCTTCTCTGCGTCTGCTTGCTTACCAGTTAGTTCAGCTAATAAATTCAAATTATATTCCCAGTTCGTCGAAATATGTGATACTAAAATGGTAGGAGCAATTTTTTCTAATTTACTTTGTACCTCTTCTGGGAATTTAGATGAACCTAAAATGACATCAGGATCTAATTCTAATATTTTTTCAAAGTTTGGTTTGATTTTTTCACCAATTGATTCTGCTTTGTCTGTTACAGAAGCATATAGCTCAGGGAACTTGCCACCAACAGCAATAGCTCCTACTGGATGAACATCCAGCACAACCATATCCTCCATCGCTTCCATAGCACCTGTTACAACAATTCTTTCAACCTTTCCTGGCACTTCATAGCTTTCACCAAGATATTCAATCGTTCTCGTGCCATTTTCATTTGTAGTTTCTTCTTTTGTTTGTGTCGCTTCTTCTTTTGGTGCATCAGTGGACGATTCCTCTTCTACTGCCTTCTTCTCTCCACATGCGGCAAGAATGAGCATAAATAATGCTATAAAACTAATAAATAGAAACTTCTTTTTCATTTACATATTCTCCTTTGAATGATTATTGTTATGACAATTAGCTATGTCATCTTGCATATTGAAGTACTGGACATCTTAATAGTTTTATCAGCCCCTTCAATTGATATTGATTCTCATTATCATTTTAGTATGTATTCTTTCAAAAATCCAGTACTATTTCGATATATTATAAATATCCATTTTCATTCGCAACGTAAAAACACAAAAAAGCCCCTAGTCACAAGTTTTGTTGTGACTAGGGGTTGCTAGTAAATTAACCGATAGAACCTTCCATCTCGAACTTAATCAGACGGTTCATTTCTACTGCGTATTCCATTGGTAGTTCTTTTGTAAATGGCTCGATGAAGCCCATTACGATCATTTCTGTCGCCTCTTCTTCAGAAATTCCGCGAGACATTAAATAGAATAATTGTTCTTCAGATACTTTTGAAACTTTTGCTTCGTGCTCTAAAGATACATTATCATTTAAGATTTCGTTGTAAGGAATTGTATCAGAAGTCGATTGGTTATCCATGATCAGCGTATCACATTCAATGTTTGCACGTGCACCACTTGCTTTAGGACCGAAACGAACTTGTCCCATATACGTTACCTTACCACCTTGTTTAGCAATCGATTTAGAAACGATTGTTGAAGATGTGTTTGGTGCCATATGGATCATTTTTGCGCCAGCATGTTGGTGTTGTCCTTTACCTGCTAATGCAATCGATAATGTCATACCACGAGCACCTTCACCTTTTAGGATACATGCTGGGTATTTCATTGTTAATTTAGAACCGATGTTACCATCAATCCATTCCATTGTACCGTTTTCTTCTACAACTGTACGTTTCGTTACAAGATTGTAAACATTGTTCGCCCAGTTTTGAATCGTTGTATAACGGCAATATGCATCTTTACGTACAATGATTTCTACAACCGCTGAGTGTAAAGAGTTTGTTGTATAAACAGGAGCTGTACAACCTTCAACATAGTGTACGTGAGCGCCTTCATCTACAATAATAAGTGTACGTTCGAATTGACCCATATTTTCAGAGTTAATACGGAAGTAAGCTTGTAATGGTGTTTCTACTTTAACGCCTGGCGGTACATAAATAAATGATCCACCTGACCATACAGCCGAGTTTAATGCAGCAAATTTATTGTCCGTGTAAGGAATCACTTTGCCCCAATATTGTTTGAAAATATCTTCGTTTTCACGTAAAGCAGAGTCAGTATCTTTGAACACAATACCAAGATCTTCAAGGTCTTTTTTCATGTTGTGATAAACTACCTCAGACTCATACTGTGCGGATACACCTGCAAGATATTTTTGTTCTGCTTCTGGGATACCTAATTTATCAAAAGTTGCTTTGATTTCATCTGGTACTTCATCCCATGACTTTTGTGTAGCTTCTGATGGTTTTACATAGTACGTAATTTCATCAAAATCTAAATCACCAAGATCGCCACCCCATTGTGGCATCGGTTTTGTATAAAATGTTTCAAGAGCTTTTAAGCGGTACTCCAGCATCCACTCTGGCTCTTTTTTCATATTTGAAATTTCACGGACGATTTCTTCTGTTAAACCACGTTTTGAACGGAAAATTGATACGTCCTTGTCATGGAAACCGTATTTGTAATCGCCGATATCAGGCATTTTTTTAGCCATCTTTTCTCCTCCGTTCGTTGAGATGTATTTTTCGAGGTATTCATCCCTTGCCTTGAGTGAAAACTTAGTAGCTTTCACTCATGCAACAAGGAAGCAAGATTTATTTCACACCTTTTTCCATTGCTTTCCAAGCCAATGTCGCACACTTAATTCGTGCCGGGAATTGTGAAACACCTTGCAGTGCTTCAACATCCTCAAGGTCATATTTATCGCTGTACTCCTCACCCATCATCATTTTAGAAAAAATATCAGAAAGCTCAATAGCTTCCTCTACTTTTTTTCCTTTGATGAGCTGTGTCATCATGGATGCAGAGGACATAGAAATAGAACAGCCTTCACCGTCAAATTTCGCATCCTCTACAACACCGTCAGTCACTTTTAATGTTAAATGAATACGATCGCCACATGTAGGATTGTTCATATCAATCGTTACAGCATCCTCTTCTAAAGAGCCTTTATTACGAGGATTTTTGTAGTGATCCATAATGACTGAACGATATAGTTGATCTAAATTATTAAAAGACATCGCCAAAATACTCCTTCGCAGAACGTAACCCTGCAACTAAACGGTCAATATCCTCCTCTGTATTGTACAGATAGAAGCTTGCACGCGCTGTCGCTACTTGCTGAAGACATTTCATTAGTGGCTGTGCGCAATGATGTCCTGCACGAACAGCAATACCGTTCATATCAAGCACCGTTGCCACATCATGTGGATGTACATCATCTAAATTAAATGTCACTAATCCACAACGCTTCATCGGGTCACGTGGGCCGAAAATTTTCAAACCGTCAATTGTCTCAAGCTGATCCATTGCGTAGCCTGCAAGCTTATGCTCATGCTCTGCAATGTTATCTAACCCAATATCAGTTAAGAAATCAATAGCGGCTCCTAAACCTATTGCACCTGCAATAATAGGCGTTCCACCTTCAAATTTCCACGGTAATTCCTTCCACGTTGACTCATGAAGCCCAACGAAATCAATCATTTCGCCACCAAACTCAATTGGCTCCATCTTTTCAAGGTGTTCCTTTTTACCATATAGTACACCTATTCCAGTTGGTCCGCACATTTTATGCCCTGAGAAACCTAAGAAATCTACATCCAAATCTTGCACATCAATTTTCATATGTGGCGCGGCTTGTGCACCATCGGCTACCATGACAGCACCATTAGCATGTGCAATTTGAGCAATTTCTTTAATTGGATTTATTGTTCCAAGTACGTTTGATGCCATTGACACCGAAACAATTTTTGTTTTAGGTGTGACAGTCGCACGTACTTTCTCTAAGCTAAGAGTGCCGTCTGCTTCAAGCTCAATGTATTTTAAAGTTGCATTTTTTTCTTTGGCTAATTGTTGCCAGGGAATAATATTGGAGTGATGCTCCATATGAGTAATGACAATTTCATCACCCTCGACAACATTTGCACGTCCATAACTTGACGCAACTGTATTTAAAGCCGTTGTTGTACCACGCGTAAAAATAATTTCCTGTGTTGATTGTGCATTAATAAACTTACGAACCTTTTCACGAGCACCTTCATATTTATCTGTTGCACGGTTTCCTAGTGTATGCACCCCACGGTGAACATTGGAATTATCAAATTCATAATAAGCTTTAATGGCTTCAATCACTTGAACAGGTTTCTGTGACGTCGCTGCACTATCAAGATATACAAGTCTATGACCATTTACATCCTGATTTAAAATTGGGAAATAGCTTTTAATGTCTTTATTCATCATTAGCGAACTTTCCTTTCAATAACCTCCGTCAGTTGCTTTTGAACGCCTTCGATTGGTAATTGCGTAACAACTGGCGCAAGGAATCCATGGATAACAAGGCGCTCTGCTTCTGCTTTCGAGATACCACGGCTCATTAAATAGTAAAGCTGTAGAGGATCTACTCGACCAACAGATGCTGCGTGTCCTGCTGTTACATCATCTTCATCAATTAATAAAATTGGGTTTGCATCCCCACGAGCTTTTTCTGACAGCATTAATACACGTGATTCTTGTTGTGCATCTGCTTTTGTTGCACCGTGCTCGATGTAGCCAATACCGTTGAAGATTGACTGAGCTGCATCTTTCATTACACCATGCTTTAAGATATGCCCGTTAGAGTTTTTACCCCAGTGACGAACCTCAGTAGTGAAGTTAAGTTTTTGTTCTCCACGACCAACTACGACTGTTTTTGTATCTGCATGAGAACCGTCACCAATTAGATGCGTAATGTTTTCTGAGATTGTGTCTGAATCATTCATTAGACCAAGAGCCCAGTCAACTTTCGCGTCACGTGCTAAACGTGCACGACGATTTACATAAGTCGTAAAGCCTTTTGCAAGGACATCTACTGCACCATATGTCACCTGTGCATTATCTTGAACAACAACTTCCGCAATAATATTCGCTTGTCCTTTTGCCTGTTCAATTGTTGAAACATATGTTTCCACATATGTTACAGCTGAATTGGCTTCTGCTACTACTAAAACGTGGTTATATAATGAAGCTTCCGCATTGTCATTTAGGAAAACAACTTGAAGTGGTTGCTCAATAATTACGTTTTTTGGTACGTATACAAACACCCCACCATTAACAAGTGCTGTATGAAGTGCTGTTAACTTATGCTCATCTACTTTAACAGCTTCTGTCATAAAGTATTTTTGAACAAGTTCGCCATGTTCACGAACAGCTGTAAAAATATCAGTAAAAATAACACCTTTATCAGCCAATTCTTGTGATGTCTTAATGTACGCTGGTGTATTATTACGTTGAATATATAGGTTTTCTTGTGCTTCAAGGTCAATTAAACCTTTTGCTTCTTCAGGTAGAGCATCCAATGAAGAGAATGCCTCACTATGAACTGCCAATGCTGGGAAGTTCACGAAATCCCATTTAGTAATATTCGTTCTATCTGGTTTTGGCAAATCTAAACCAGTTACTTTGTCTAGTGCTGCCGCGCGAAGTTCTGTAAACCAAGTTGGTTCACCATTTGCTTCTGAGAACGAGCGCACGTCCTGTACTGTTACAGGCAAGTTAAGTTCCACTGTCATGCTAGTTCGTCCTCCTTCTTATGCTTCTTGTTCTTCTGTTTCTTCTTCGATTCCTAATTCTTTTTTAATCCAGTCATAACCTTCTGCTTCTAAGCGTTGTGCAAGCTCTGCACCACCTGATTTCACAACACGTCCTTGCATCATTACGTGTACATGGTCTGGTGTAATGTAGTTTAATAGGCGTTGATAGTGTGTAATCATTAAGCAGCCAAAGCCTTCACCGCGCATTGCATTGATGCCTTTTGATACAACTTTCAATGCATCGATATCAAGACCAGAGTCAATTTCATCTAAGATCGCAATTGTTGGTTTGATCATCATTAATTGAAGAATCTCATTACGTTTTTTCTCACCACCAGAGAAACCTTCATTTAAATAACGTTGAGCCATATCTTCATTCATTTCAAGGAATTCCATGTTTTTATCTAATTCACGGATAAATTTCATTAATGAAATTTCATCGCCTTCTTCACGACGCGCATTAATTGCTGAACGTAAGAAATCAGCATTTGTTACACCAGCAATTTCAGAAGGATATTGCATTGCTAGGAATAAACCAGCTTGAGCACGCTCATCCACTTCCATTTCAAGCACATCTTCGCCATCAAGCTCAACAGTTCCTGAAGTTACTTCATACTTAGGATGACCCATAATAGCAGAAGCTAGTGTTGATTTACCAGTTCCGTTTGGTCCCATGATTGCGTGAATTTCGTTTGTATTAATTGTAAGATTTACGCCTTTTAAAATCTCTTTTCCGTCGATAGCAACGTGAAGATCTTTAATAACTAAAGTTGACATGAAAATACCTCCATAGTGTTCAGTGAATGGGTCAACCATTCCTTAATTATCATCATTCTAATCTTAACTGAAAATCGTTCTCTATGCAAACCATTTCAATTACTTTCACATTCCTCAAATAAAATCTTGTAAAATAAAGACTTTGTAAGCATTTTCAGATTATTACTACTTCACCTAAACAATGAGAATAGACTTTCTTCATTTTCAATGAAATATCTATAATTGAGAATCGATTTCATCTAGCTACATAGTGAAAACCTCATGAAAAGTGCTAATTGTAGCGGTTTTGTGACAAATTAGCATAAACAACCATATCTATACTATAACCTATTTCATTAAAATGGAATCAATTAAAGCCCATATTGTAAGAAAGAAATTTTGCTATAAAGAAATGAACCATATCTTGAAAGGAAAGCGTGTATAAATTAAAAGGTAGAAACGTTGATGGTATCCAACATTTCTACCTTTTCTCAATCAGCCTAGATGATATGCCCATAAATATCCTTTTGATTCCAGTAAAAAAGCATCCGCATCTGAAGTGGAAGTAACAATAATTGCATCATTCGTCTTCAGCTCATAGCCATCATTTACACGTTCTATCTGAATGGGTAAACTTAGCTCGATAAAAAGCTGACGCAGACGGTAGATTGTACTATAAAGATTGGCTAACGCCCTTTTCTCTTCTAAATTGGGCCAAATATCATCTAAAATACGATATTTTGATACTACATTTCCTTCATTGACTAATAGATAATAAAAAAGTTCCTCTGTGACCTTTGTTCGCCATTTAATAGCTTTGTCATTTAACCTTGCTCCAACTTCACCTTTCAATCTAACTTCCAACTTCGTAGCATTTTGCTTCGTTTGACGTCCATAATATTTCGTCAGTCTTTCATTTATTTGAAGTACAATACTCGGAGTCATTGGCTTTAATACATAATCTAATGCTTGCACTCGAAACGCATCAACAGCGTATTTTGCATATGCTGTTGAAAAAATAATTGGAACATCTATGCCTTCTTCTACTAAATGAGCCGCAAGCTCTAATCCATTCATCTTAGGCATTTCAATATCTAAAATAATCGCATCATATTCACCTTTAATGGTCAAAATTTGAGTTGTCGCTTCTATAGGAGATGTAAAGGAAGCAATAACCTTAAAAATCCCCTCTTTTTCAAGTAATAGTTTGTGCAAATCTAAAATCGGCTGTTCATCCTCTACCATAATAATTCTCCACATATGGAAGCTCCTTTAAAGGTTGTATAAATACCATTGTTGTCCCTTCATCTTTCTTTGAAGTAATCGAAAGAGTAGCATGCGGTATTTCTTTTACTCGACGTAAAACATTCATGAGGCCGATGCCATTTGAAAATATAGTTTCACCATGGTTTAAAGCTTTTACCTGTTCCTCAGTCATACCAACGCCATCATCCATCACTCGAATGCTAAGATGATTTTGCTGCCTTTTTATTTCAATAGTAACTGTTCCATTTCCATCCTTTTCAAAAATCCCGTGACGAATGGCATTTTCGACTAACGGCTGAATCAGTAGACTTGGAATTTCTACCGTTGATGCATCTAATGTCTCTTCTATTGTTAATATAACAGTTAGCTTATTGCCAAAGCGAGCTTGTTCGATCTCTACATAAGCACGTATGATTTCAAGCTCTTTCTCTAATGTTGCGCGTTGTTCATCCTTACCTGATTCTAATATAGAACGTAGGTAGGTAGATAGCATCGTTAATAAATGTCCTGCACGCTCACCATCTGTATAACAAAACGAAATAATACTGCTGAGTGCATTGTATAAAAAATGTGGATTAATTTGTGCCTGTAGAAAAGCCATTTCGTGTTGTATTGCTTTGCCCATAGCCTCTTTAGTTAATGCAATGGCAGATAAACGTGTAATTAACATTTCTTTTGTAGCTGGTTTACGGATATAATCATTTGCTCCTGATTCTAAGACAAGTGAAATATTGGTTGGATATTCATTGGCTACTAACATAATAATCGGTAAATCTATATAACTAAAATACTGTCTTATATGTTTCGTTAGAGCAATACCTCCCATTCCAGGCATCACTTCATCTATCAATAAAAAATCAGGTTTTTTTTGCTGAATAATAGTAAGTGCTTCTTCTGGGCAATGCACAACCTCTATAAAATATTGATTTTGTAGAAGAGTTTGTAACACTTCTGCATGTATGACATCATCCTCAACTATGAGTAACTTCGGCAAGTTTTCATTGAACGGTGTCTGTTTGTTCCATATGACATTCATTTCATTATCTTTTAGCACTTCCTCATAACCCCCAAATGGCAAAGTGATGTTGAAACGAATGCCATTTTGTAATAAATCTATTGAATATGCGCCTTTCATCTGTTCAATGATGGCTTTCCCAATGGACTGACCCGTTTCATCTGCTGCAATTTGCTTTATAGGCTCTGCCCCAGTTCCTTCAACCGAAATTCTTACGTCTGTATTAAGATGTAAAACCGTTAAAATGACATCCCCATTCACAGCATGAGAAATAGCTGTTTCAAGCACCCTGTATAAGATTTGTCCTACTCGCTGCTCATCAGCTTGTACTAATAATTTTGGATTAATGTGCTTGTATACACAAATATTTTTGTTCTTTATTTTTTTTCGTGCATGGTTAATACATGCAGAATAATCATTTGAATATTGACTGGATGGACAGTTATTTGTAAATCTTGGAATCTTATCCGGGTAAAATCCTTCAAGTCATTTACTAAATATAATAAACGTTCTAGTTGTTGTTCTAGTAATTGTTGCTCACCCGTCATAGATTGATTTGACAAGGATTTTGTGATATTTAATGCATGATAAAGGGGTTGTTCTAATTCATTTGTTGTTACCTCTAAGAACGATTCCTTACCAATTGTTGCCTTTTCCAGACGTTGGTTATATAATTCAGCGTCTCTTGTTCGATTAATTAGTCGCATAGCCAAGAAAACATTCATATTTACTACAAAAAATAGCAGGCCAATGCGATTAAAAACATTTCGTCCTGAGAAAAAAAGCTGATCAAATGTTCCACTAACGCTAAAAATAAATAGAGATATTATCGTTGCACTTAATATGGCTAGTTCATTTTTTGGTACATGAGCACTTTTCGTCATCATCAAATACAATAATCTTCCAATTATTAATAATGCTAAAAAATTTATATAGGTGAAAAATAGATATTGGAGATTTGATAAGGATCTTGCTGGTAAAAGGAGCGTTCCAACTCCATATAATATAAGAGGTGACACAAATAACATAGCTGTCCTACGCTTCATCATGGCTGTTACAGTATAGACGAAGAACAGGAATAACATCACTGCATTCAAATACGTTATAAAATCTTGCAGACGAAAATACCACTCAAATGCTATAGAAGGAAACTCTCTATAAAGAGTTCGTTCACCCCTTGTACATACTAGAATTGCTAATGTAAAAAAATAGATTGCACTATAAAAAAACGCTTTATCTCTTATTCTTAATAAATACAAACTAAAATGAAAGATTGAAAATATCAATAACATGATGATGGTTGTTTTTTCTAAGTACACATCTTGAATTACATCTTTTGCAAGAGCATCCGCTTCACCAATATCTATAGGAAATATAATGCCATGCCTAGCATTATAAAAATCTGCCACTTGTATTGTTATGGTTAATGATTCCGAAGAAGGTGAAAAATACACTTCATAAACAGGATTACTTGGTACTGATGCTTCTCGAGCAGTAGTAAGTGTACCATAGGATGCAGCGATCTCATTATTAATATAAAGTTGATGAGATGACCAAATATTTCGTACCCGAATACCTATTTTTTTGAAATGAGATGGTAGCTTAATTTTAAGTTGATAAGTACCGTACTCTGCATCATTCTGCCATGGTCCGGGAACCTTTTCAATCGGAGCGTGATCAGGAAAATTAGCAGGTTCAAGAAATTTATTGCCTATAAACCGCCATTCTCCAGACAATGCTACAATCTCTTCCTCTTTTGTTATTTCTGATAAATCTAATAAACCATCCGTCGCCTGTAATTTAGTATGACTTGTATCTTGATCGTTAAAAATTAAGTATGCTAACATGGCAATTGCTACTAAAATAAATAACCAGCTTAATCCTTTTCTTATCATGAAACCCACCTCATCCCTATCGTACAAAAATAAACTCTCAAATATCTAACAGCTTATAATTTTTATTTTGACATTAACAGTCATTTTTCATCTTCAATAATATATAATTAAGGTATAATCAATCTTATTTTTAGATTAATAGAGGTGAATTGTTAGTGGAGTTACGTCAATTACGCTATTTTGTAGAGGTTGCTGAACGTGAGCATATTTCAGAGGCTGCTGAGCATCTTCATGTAGCCCAATCTGCCATTAGTCGGCAAATCGCAAATCTTGAAGATGAGTTAGGCACCCCGTTATTTGAGCGAGTGGGACGAAATGTTAAATTAACCCCAATAGGGAAGACATTTCTTGAGCATACCATTACGGCATTAAAGGCCATTGATTTTGCAGCAAAGCAAGTGGAAGAATATCTTAATCCTGCGAAAGGCTCTATTAAAATCGGCTTTCCAACAAGTTTAGCTAGCTATGTTCTACCAACCGTTATTTCAGCCTTTAAACGCGAATACCCTGATTTACAATTTCAACTACGTCAAGGATCTTATCGATTTTTGATTGATGCAGTCAAAAATCGGGAGTTGAACCTAGCCTTTTTAGGACCCCTCCCCCCAAAGGACGAATCCATTCAATCAACAATTCTGTTTACTGAAAATATTGCTGCACTCCTACCAGCCAATCATCCATTAGCTAAAAGAGAAAGCATACAGCTTGCAGAGTTGCGAAATGATCTCTTTGTGTTATTTCCAGATGGCTATATTTTGCACAAGGTAGCGATGGATGCTTGTCGAGCTGCAGGCTTTTTACCAAATGTCATTTCAGAGGGGGAAGATTTGGATGCATTGAAGGGCTTAGTTGCTGCTGGCATAGGTGTTAGTCTATTACCAGAAAGCTCTCTATATGATTCAGCGGCTCGCTTTACCATAAAGGTTCCTATTGAATCTCCTACAATCCCTAGAACTGTTGGTATTATTTCACCAGTAAATCGAGAAATTGCCCCTTCAGAAATCATTTTCTTAGACTTTGTGAAAAACTTCTTTTCTCGTCTTTCTCAATTCCAATAAAAAATCGCCTTTTGGGCGATTTTTTTGACTTCACATTATTTAGTTGAATGCTCACCAATCCATTGTAATGTTTTTGCGCCTAAGCCTCCTGCACGCCATAACACCACGTCATGATAGTTTCTCCTCTGTACATAATTCACCCATTTTTCAAGCGTTACTTGATCAGCATACCAAACCTCATGGCTGGTATTACTATCATCTATATACGTAAAATAAACGGCTCCACTTGTCTTATCACGTTTCTTTTCTGCTTGTGTTTCAGCTAATATTTGCTCAGCCTCCAGCTCCGTTAAAGCAACTGTTTTACCTTCTGCTCCCCAATCGAAACCACCCGTAGCAAAGGCAATGGCTAAATCTTGATTTGACTTTTTGATCTTTTTCACTAAATCATTAAGAAAAGTAAAAGTGGCTTTCGCACCTGGCCCACTATGATAGCCATGAACATTATAGGCCATTACAGTATAGGTCGGTCCATTTGGTAATTTTACATCAAATGGAAAACTTGGCTCTAGCACAACATGCAATGTCATATCCTTTTTAGAAAGCGCTTGGTACAGCTCTTTTAAAAAGAGGATATATTTTTTTAGGTCTTCTTGCGCTACCTTTTCATAATCAATCTCAATACCAGCCAATTGGTACTGTTCTGCTACCTCTAAAATATGGCTGATATGCTTTTTTCTAGCAGCAGAATCATATACCAATCTGTGCAAAAGCTTACTATCCTTTTGAACAGATGGAGCGTTATCTGTTACATAATCATTAATAAACGTTAGGATCACATGATGTGAATTGGTAAATTGCTGCTGTGTTTGTTGCAGCATATCAATTGCATTTTCTGTTAAAAGCAATTCGTCTTTACTATTAAAATAAGCACCGAAAACCCTTAGATCTTGTAACCCTTGCTGAGAATTTTTCACATCCTCCATAGCCAATTTATTTTGCCATTCGGGTAACCAGATAGACAATCGGAGCTTCTCCTTATTCTTTGTATCAACTTTTGCTACAGCTGCTGGCTCCTTACTAGGACTACAAGCCGTAATAAATAGGAGCGCTATACAGATAAACAATACAAAATTCTTCACTTGAATTAAATTTCACCTCAGTTTAGAAGGTTTCAATAAAGAAATCCACCACATCATTTAACATAACCATGGCTTTATTCCTTACCTTCTCAAAATTCGTATATTGGTTTGTATAAATGATTTGCTTTTTACTATCTGTAATCAAAATATCCTCTATGAATGTGTCGTAAATATCATCGGCATACTGTTCATGTGAAGTATCCTTTTTACTGTACAGCGCACCAAATCCAATCTGTGCCCCTTGTAATGCTGGATTTATTTGAACGGTTTCGGATAATACATTATCTACATTTATTTCTATTTTATCCTGATGGACTGTAATATTAAATACTCTCTTTTTCGTTAAGTTTCTTGGGTATTCTTTGTCATTAATACGAGAACCTTTTTGAGTATCATGATAGGTGTAAACGGTCGCCTTGTTAAAGGCATATTCCTCTTCATTCCATTTTACTTCATTTAACTGAAATCGTTCCTTCTCAACAATCCCTGCCTCTGGTAATTTTTCACTTACCACAATCTCATTATCTACTAATGCAATTCTCAAATAGCTGTTTGTTGTTGCATCATAATTGGTATAGAAAGCTTGCTGACCTACAACGTTTCCTTTGAATGTAAAATTTGCTTGAAAGTTTTCGGCTAATGCATCCTTTAAGAGAATTCTACCTTCACTAGATGGGGGAGAGGTTAACGTAATTTCATTATTTTCAAATTCTGCCGCCCCATTTACCACATGCCAATTTTGAGCTATTTGAGGATCTCCTATCTTAAATTCAATGTTTTGTTTACTAGTTTGAAAAATTTTCATCATGACATGATTGGTTGACCAATACGGCGAAACTTGTAAACGATTTAAGTTATAAAGATCTGCTTCTCGATCATTATAAGCACCCAACTCTAAATTAAAATGCAGACGAAACTTGTCTTTAATTTCCTTGTCATTGATTTTCTGTACTAACGGGTCCATATTGTTATAAAGAGAGTTAGCATGCATAATCGCATAGGCTTTTGGCACTTCACCAAACTCCTGTTGATAGATATCCTCCATCAGCTTATAATCCTTCTTAATGCGTTCTTCCATCTCTTGCCGTGTTTCACTTGGAATCATATATGGATTGCGAATAAAGTCCATTAAATAGTGGTTGTAGTATTCTATCGTTGTTTTATTGGGTACATCATTTTCATCGATAACACCAAGTGATTGTCCTTTATCATTAAAAACATTAATATAGGTTAGCCTATAGCCATTAGATCCTAATTCCCAATACCCACTTCTTTTCATCAGCTTTAAATCTTTAGGCTTTAAGAATTTACTATCCCTCGTAGCCATTTTATTAGCATACGTAAACATCGTCGCCTTATAATTTAATTTTTCCATAATATTTTGAGCAAAAATACTAGAATCTGTGCGACCATCCTCAAAGGATAAATACAATGCTTTTTTAGGCAATGGTTTGTCTTTTTGATAAAAATCTAAAATATCCTTTTGTGTAATCGTTTGATAACCTTGTTTTTTCAGCAATGTTAATTGTTCATCCAAATTCTTTTTAGACACATATTTGGGAGAATCATTTCTACTCAGCCCAAAATAAGAAAGGGCAATAAATCCCTCTTTATTGTTTAATGGTACCGCTTCAGCCGTTCGCCTCTCTGTCAAAAATATAGCTTTTATTAAAATCACAGCTAATAAGAACACAATGATTAATTGTACGATCGAACGAATGATTTTCCGACGATTTTTTTTAGCTGGCTGGAGTTCTATACTTTTTCCTTTCATTCCTTCTCACCCATTTTTCTATTTTTCAACATCGAAAACCGGGATTTTCGTACTTTTTGCTTTTCCATTTTCTTTTCTTTCGCTAGAACGTCTTGAGGGGTTTCTCTTGTTCCCCATGTAGATTTCCAAAAAGTTACCCAGGCTGCTGGCATCTGCCAAAGCAAAATAAATTCATAATAGAGAACAAAAATAAAACCAAACCCCCATAGTGTGCTCTTTCTAAAGAATAAATGTGCCAAACTCATTAACATTGCCATTAATAGTAAGCCTAGTAAAAATGTTGTTGGAAAAATGCCATATACTAGTGGTACATAAATTAAGTTATACACAACAATAATCGGGGCAGCGATTGGCACAATTAAACCAATGATAAAGAAAAGAAACATAAAAGGTTCTTTTTTCCACATAAATATAAATGCGCGTAATGATTCTCTTAACCAAGAACGTTTCCATCTCATTTGTTGTGCTAAAAAAACTTTCGTATCAGAGGGCACAATCGTAGAACAAATGGCATTATCCTGATAGCCTGTTCGATGTGTTTTCAAAATATAGTTGGTCATGCTGCGGTCATCCCCAAATGTGGCTGGCTGACCGAGAAACTTTTGATTAAGCCAGGCTGTCTCATTTTTTAGAATAAGCTCTTTCCGATAACATGCTAATGGCCCTGATAAACAAGTAACCGTATCAAACCATGATTCGGCTGCTTTCATAATACGGAAGGCAATATAATAACGGACTGTTTGTAATTTTGTAAGAGAATTGGTAAATTTATTTTCAACCTCCGTTCGACCAGCCACACCGCCCATTTTGGGATCTTGGAAAGGCTGAACTAAATTGCGAATGGCATGTGGCTCTAAAAAACTATCTGAATCCACAAACACAACCAATTCATGCTTGGCTTGATGAACCCCTGCAACTAAGGCTTCTCGCTTTCCTCCGTTCTGTGGTAGCTTATAAAACTTTAAGCGATCATTTGTCCTAAAACGTTCACCCTCACCATGTATAAGATTAATCATATCCTTTGCCTTTTCTTCTGTACGATCTGTTGAACAATCATCCACGACGATTACTTCTAACTTATCCACTGGATAATATTGATTAATACAACTAGATACCGTGCGATGAATCCATTCCTCTTCGTTAAACACAGGAATTATAATGGATACACCTGGTTCAAACTTCGGATTGATTGGTATATTTTTGTAAAGCATACCAAATACATATCTGCTTAACAGAAACGTTGCGGCAATAATACTATAAAGATATAAAAATTTATTAAACCTGAAATAAATCAAACTTTCGGCTCTCATTAATATGACACATAGTGACACAATCAAGAAAAATAAGCTGGCTACAAAAATAGAAACGCCCCACCGATTTTTTATCATATACTCATTTAAAGGATGCAAAAATTCACATGCAACATAATAGCGGGTTTGTTCATCTACTTCTTTAGTAAAGCAACGTATAACCCTAGCCTTTAACTTGACTTTGGACTCATAGCCCTCTGGCATTGCCCCACCTGGTATTGTGAATCCCATAGTTAGTATTTCATCGATCAATAAATGCTGGGGCTGATGGGAGTAAACAAGGATACCCGTTACCGAAATATCCTCCGCATAATATTTATTAGAACTCACTGGACGTCTAGGTCTTTTAAGCTGAACCTCAAAATTTGTTTCATAGCGTAAACTCATTCGTTGGAGACGATAAACTTCGTTCACATCTGTAGGATCAATCTCCTCTTTCTGGTAGGATGCACCACGTCGATCCACTAGGTTTCGTACATTTTCAGGATCGGGAATATTTGATAGAATTCGACGGTCAGAGCGTGGTGTCATTAAAATCTCTTTTTTCATCACTCAGTCACATCCCTACTTATATCTTCCTCAATCCAAGTCGACATTTTACTAAAGCTATAGCCATCTTGTTGTAGTTTTTCAATAATTAGAGGTAATGCTTCTACCGTATTCGTCCCATCTAAAATATGCATGACAATGACTTTCCCTGGTGCAGCCCTTTCGATCACTCTTTCATAAATGTCCTGCGCCTTGTAATCTAAATTCCAATCAAAAGAAGCAATATCGTACATGGCAATGGTTTTAATTCCAGCGGCAGTAATAATTTTGGCCGTTCGCTCATCCATTATGCCTTGTGCTGGTCTGAAATATAAAAGTGGTGGCTCTTGTAATGCATAGGTCAGAGCCCTGTGAGCCTTCACTAAATCATCCTGCAATTCTTCAGGTGTCATCTTCGTCACATCTAAATGGTAATAGGAGTGACTTGCTACCTCGTGACCTTCCTCTACAATCATTTTTGCTAACTGTGGATTCTTCTCGACTCCGCTACCAATTAAGAAAAATGTACTTTTGATATTATATTTCCGTAAAACGTCCAGTACTTCTTTTACGCGCTTTTCATGTGCCCAATCATCAAAAGTAATGGCTATTTCCTTTTTGGACGTCTCTTTTCGATAATATATATTGGGCTTGGCATGCTCATAATTTAAATTGGGGCTAACAGCGTCATACCCTTTTATTTCTTCTACTGACTTTGTTAAATAACGTTCGTCTAACACATCGCTTAACGTAGTAATCGTGTACTCATGTTCTTTAGCCAATTGCGCTAATAAGGGGATGGTATCAATAATGGCAGGATTAATGTATGTGTTGAGATGAATGATAGAGCCCCTATCAATATATTGGCTGATATAGTCAATTAGTTCTTGAGCACTTTGCATTTTTCTATCAAGTGGATTAATAGATAATCCAATAACTGCCTTCATGTTTAGTGTGGCTGCTACTAAACGCATGTTTTCGGTAACATCACCTGAGCGACTGCGAACATATTTCGGAGTATAGCCTAAATGCTCTTCAAAAATTTGATTAGTTAAAAAAATTTCTTCATACGTCTGGTCATAATCTAAAGTTGCTACATTTGGAAACGTCAATGTACCGTTTTGTACCTCATGACCTCTCTTTAAGATATCTTTCACAAGCTCTGGCTCCTGAGCAACACGCATCCCCTCCAAGAAAAAAGTCGCTTTCATATCCGATTCATCTAACTTTGTTAGTAATTGCTCCATTGTTTCGTTATCTGCGAAGCCATTAAATGTTAAGGCAACTTTCGACACGACAATGTTGGCATGACTAATTAAATCACTCATTGTACCATTAGATTTTTTGATTTTAATAGAAGAATCTACTGGATGAATCGTTTCTTTGGTAGCGGGGTGACATCCCGTTAGAAGTAATAACATAAGCAGACTACAGATTTTAAGTAGTTTCATTTCCAATGAATTCCCCTTATAACTTGTGATAATTTTTATTTTCAAACACAAAATTGGTATTACGTGTATCAAAAATTAAGGAAGCCTGTTGATCAATTAAAGAATAATCAATTTCTGAATGATTCGTTAAAATTAACACTGCATCTGCATGTTGGACTATTTCTCCTGTTAATGGAACTGTATTTAAAAGGGATTGTTGTACAGAGAATGTTTGAATAAACGGATCGATAATCTTTAGTTCACACTGACTATCTAATAACTGCTGGATAACACGAAGTGCTGGAGATTCACGTGGATCATTTATATTAGGCTTATACGTAACACCAATGATAACAATCGTTGCCTTACTTAGTTCTTTATTTTGTCTACTTAAGTAATTTTCTAATCTATTCACAACAAAGCTAGGCATTGAATCATTGACTTTGTCTGCTGCCTCAATTAATGTTGCAGAGATGCCATGCTGTTGCCCAGCCCATAATAAATATTTAGGATCTACTGGTATACAATGCCCCCCTACTCCAGGTCCAGGTGTAAATGGCATAAATCCGTAGGGCTTTGTAGAAGCTGCTTGAATCACCTCCCAAACATCAATATCCATTTTATAACAAATCTGACTTAACTCATTGACAAGGGCAATATTAATTTGTCGAAACGTATTTTCCAGCAATTTCTCCATTTCAGCTACTCTCGGACTCGACACAGTATATATACTGGTATGAATGACTGTTTCATAAAAGACCTTTGATACTTCTAGACATGCTGCTGTTATTCCCCCAACCACTTTCGGTGTATTCGAAACGGAAAACTTGCTATTTCCTGGATCTATACGTTCTGGTGAATACGCTAAAAACAAATCATGACCGATGACAAAGCCATTTTTTTGTAAAATGGGCTGAACAAATTCTTCTGTTGTCCCAGGGTAAGTTGTGCTTTCTAAAATAATGAGCGCATTGGTCTTAATATTTCTTCCGATGTCATGCGTTGCCTCTTTTATAAATGACATATTAGGCGTTCCATCTACTGCTGTAGGTGTAGGCACACAAATCACTATTACGTCAACTTGCGAAAGTTTGGAAAAATCATTAGTTGCTTCAAATCGACTACTTTTTATGATTCGCTGTAAATTTTCTTTAGGTAAATCAGCTATATAACTATCACCCTCCTGTATCTGTCTGATTTTATCTTGATTTTTATCAAACCCTATAACATGAAAACCACTTTGTACAATCTCAACAGCAAATGGCAGCCCCACATAACCAAGTCCAATAACCCCTATAGTCGCAGTTTTTGTTTTGATTTTATTCGATAAAGCTGAGCTTCGTGATTGCGTTTTTATTTTCATAAAAAATGACTCCTCTATCTAAAACAATTTTCAACTTCCAACGGATTTTAAAGATTTTTGAGCAATGATTTATTGATAGTAAGCGTTCTACAAAGTAATTGAGTATTTCTCATTATCTTTTTAATCAAACTCCTTTCATTGCTATCGACTTCCTCATGATTTTTCTGTGAAAAACGATTAATTAAAAACCTTCAACAATTTGCTAACGTTTATATAGTACTAATTGAAACTAAACAATTTCTAAACATTTCGAAAATACATTATAAAACGCCTATTTTTCTTATAATTCGACAATATTAGTGCAATAATTCACATTATATTTATCAATAAATTCATACCTACTAGTTCAGGCTAAATAATAAATAAATGCAAAAAATCCCTTAAGTATCACCAATACTTAAGGGATTACATAAAAAGGTATGTGAGTCATATGACTCACATACCTTTTTAGTGTTGAAAAACAAAACAGTCAATTGAAAGGTAGAAATGGATTTCCGTTGCAGGCTACTTGCTTTCCTGTGGGCGAGCGTCGAATCGCTTCCTCCGCTACCGCTCCGTGCAGGGTTTCGCCTGTCTCGCTATCCCACGGGAGTCAAGTAGCCTTCCACTTCAACCCACTAATTTTTTAGCAAAGGTTTTCAAATAAAGTGAAGGTGCTCACTACTCTTTATGAAGAGGTGTTGTCACGCATCACTTCTCCACACTGAAAATAAGAGCTTATCCCCTCTAAGAATACAGATAATAGGCGATTTGATTATGAAAAAAAGTAAAGACACTTTGCAGAATGGTTGATTGGAGTGGAGCCAGCGTCACTCCTAGGGGATTTAGCGTTACAGAGGAGACCCTGGAGCGAACGTAAGTGAGTGAAGCGGCTCATCGGACGCCCCCTGGAAAGGACGCTGGCGGAACGGAAATCAACCCCTCACCTTGCAAAGTTGCTTTTTCTGGCGTTGACATCATCTTTTTTCAACAACATGAAGGTATGTGAGTAATATGACTCACATACCTTCGTAGTGTTGAAAAACAAAACAATCAATAGAATTTTTATGAAAGGTGAAAAGGCTTTCCTTTGCAGGTTACTTACTTGCTGCTAACGCTCTGTGCTGAGTCTTTCTATCCTACAGGAGTCAAATAGCCTTCCATGCCCACCCACAAAAGTGTTTTCTTTTTGGCAAAGATTGCACAAATAAAATGAAGGTGTTCACTACCCATTTCATTGATGGTTTCACTACTTCACATTTAAAATAAGAGCCTATCCTTTCTCTATAAATAGAAATAATGCGTTACTTTCAATTTCTTTGATAGTTTGACGCATGGACTGAATACCAAAATCATACTGAATAAACGTCCTTTAAAGAGAACAACAGGATCAATACTAGAAAGACCGTTAGCAGTAAAGGTTTTCTATTAAAGGATAGATAAATGAAAAATCAATAGCAGTCTCTAGTTTTCGCCCTAAATGATCTGTAGGAACTAAATGATCAATCGTTAACTTTTCTAATTGGTCACGGTCATTGGTTTGATTCTTCGTCATCATGGTTGATCACCTCGAAATTTTACTTTTTATCAACATATGAATAAGGAGTTCTTTATGTAGAAGTTGATTGGAACGAAGGGTGGCGACCATAGCCGTGTCCTTAAGAAAACATCAGACATCCTACGCCAGATTTTCGTGTGTTTATCTTCTGTTTAAAATGGGTATTACACAAGGAGTGAGGGAAAAATGGCCTCACTAAATAAACTATACAAATTATCCATCCAAATATTGGGTTTACATCGACTTTTAAGAAGTTTTGCGTTTTTTACACTTTAGGCAAAATGACGAAACGTTTCGGGTGAGCGTATCGAAATAGACATATAGCTGTTTTTTCGAATGCCACATACTTTTTAAAAGTCGATTTATTTGTTTTGCAATCAACCGGACCGTCTTTCTTTCACTAATCCTCCGTTTTCTTGTCACCCATAGATCATTTCTCATCATTCCCATGATCATTTCAGTCAATAAAAGCACAATACTTTGAAGATAGAAATGACATAACCATCGTTCAATCTTCACCTTCTTCACCTTATCGACTTCTAAATCTGATTTCCATGTTTTAAATAAGAGCTCGATTTGCCAGCGTAATCGGTAAAGTTCATGAATTTCACTTGCTGGCATATCCTCTGGTACATTTGTTAAATAGATGACCACTCCAGGTATTTGTTCTACTTCATTTTTATGGACTTGCCCTTGTTTCTTTTGACGTCTTCTTTTTTCCCGCTTGTGTAGCTCTTTTTTCTGTTCCTCTGAGAGGCGATAGAGAATACAACGTGCAGGCATTTTTTCGTGTCGTCCTACAAATAATTGGGACCACTCTTTGTATTCGCCACGTACCATATCTAATGCGATTTCTTCTAAATGAATTTGTTTGTAACGGCGACTTTCAATCAATTTCCCATTTGGATGACGAGGTGGATGACTTACTTCGACAAACAATTGCGTATCTTTTTTCGTTTTTGTGATATAGAAAGCACCTTTTGCGTGCACCTTTTTAAAAAAATCGAATTGAAAATAGCCTAAATCCTGTAGAACCAGTTCTCTCTCCTGAATCAAAGGTAATCGCGTCATTCCTGCTGGATTATCGGCATCACGTCCGTTCATTAAATCAAAATAAAGTAGCTGTTGGGTTAAATAATCAAACTCCACTTGCACTTTAACAGACGAACAATGGACACCCTGAAAATTTCCCTGATAGGCATCTGGCAATTTGATCGTTGTGCTATCTAAAATACGTATTCGAGTAAATGTGTATCCCGTTAGCTTGGGGAAGGCGAGTTGAAGCTGCGTTTTGAATAATCGTCCAAAAATGGTTTCCAAAAAAGTAACAGCCCGTTCATCAAAGCGTTTATTAAGAGCCGATTTCGTCATAAATATATCCTGCTCCGCCAAGTCCGTACAAAGCGTTTCAAGCGAATCACTGATAATCTCACTCTTTTTCAAAAACAGAAAGTGTAAAAATTGTGCCGCACTAAACGAACGCTCGCGTTGAATAAAACCCGATAATCTACCCACCTCTTTTACTTCATTTTTCCCAAGTATCTGAAAAAGTGGCGCAAGTAATTGAATATTTTCTGGTTTCATTTTGCTGGACCTCCTTTATCAAGTGTACTTATCTATACCTTGATAAGAGAAATATGAACCAACGAATAAAGGAAATCACTAAGGACACGGCTATGGGGGTGGCGACTCCTGCGGGAAAATCGAGATCCTGGACTGAGGGAAGCGAGGGAAGCAGCTCGACCCCGCCCGCGGAAAGCATCCGCCCGTAGTGGCAATCAACGGCTTTATTTTATTTCATTGTAAAAGAAAAAGACTGCAGGCAAACTCAAAATTCATTGAGTTTGTCTACAGTCTCGATGATTATTTAACTGGTACTACTGCACCTTTCCACTCTTCTAAAATGAAGTCTTGGATTTCTTTAGATGTTAATACTTCTAATAATTTTTTAATTTCAGGTTTTGTTTCATCACCTGCACGTACTGCGATGATGTTAACATATGGAGATTCTTTATCTTCAAGAGAAATCGCATCTTCGATTGGGTTTAGACCGTTATCGATGGCAAAGTTAGAGTTGATCAGTACTGCATCGCCTTCATCATTTTCGTACATTTGTACAAGCATTTCTGGTGCAGTATTTGCATCGAATTTAAAGTTTTTAGGATTTTCATCAATATCTTTTAATTCTGCTGCTGTTTTATCAATGCCTTCTTTTAATTTAATTAAGCCTTTAGCTTCTAATAATGACAGCATACGACCATGGTCAGATACTGAGTTAGAAAGTAAAATTGTTGCGCCCTCAGGTAGGTCTTCTAACGTTTTATATTTTTTTGAGTAAATACCGATTGGTTCAATATGAACACCACCAGCATTGACAAAATCATAGCCATTGTCTTTGATTTGTAGTTCTAAGTAAGGAATGTGCTGGAAATAGTTTGCATCAATTTCTTTTGACTCTAAATCTTGGTTTGGTAGAACATAATCTGTATACGTTTCAATTTCAAGGTCGACGCCTTCTTTAGCTAAAATCGGTTTTGCTTTTTCTAAAATAACTGCGTGCGGTGTATTAGAAGCACCTACTTTTAATGTTACGTTTTCTTTACTATCTGTTTGATCGCCAGATGCTGATTTTTCATCTTCTTTTTTATCTGTACCGCAAGCTGCTAATGCTAGTACAAGTATTGATAAAAATAATCCTGCTAATAACTTCTTCATTTATGACACTCCCTTTTATTTGTTTAAAATATGTTAGCGGTAAGAACCGGAATAACCTCAATTTTCTTTCTAGCGTTTATCAATTCTCTCAGTAAATAAATCACCAATCCATTGAATAATAAATACGACTACTAAGATCAAAATAGTTGCCATTAATGTCACATCTTGGCGATTTCGTTGGAAGCCGTCTAGGAACGCTAGGTTACCAAGACCACCTGCACCGATAATTCCAGCCATCGCAGTATAACCTACAAGGGCAACAGCCGTTACAGTGATACCAGAAATTAAAGCTGGTAATGATTCAGGGATCAATACTTTCCAAATAATTGTAGAAGTTTTTGCCCCCATTGAACGGGCTGCTTCTATAACACCTTTATCAATTTCGCGTAACGCAATTAATACCATACGAGCATAAAATGGTGCTGCACCGATAATTAATGCTGGTAACGCCGCATTAGCTCCTCGAATTGTACCAAGTAAAAACTTCGTAAATGGAATTAATAAAATAATTAATACGATAAATGGAATGGAACGGAAAATATTAACGAGTGATCCTGTTAAAAAGCTAACGATTTTATTTGCCCATAACTGATTGGGGCTAGTTAAAAATAGAACGATACCAATGGCTAACCCAAGAATAAATGTCACAACCGTAGAAATAGCTGTCATATACAATGTTTCATACGTAGCTTGCCACATATTTTCCCAGTCTACATTCGGAAAGAGATTAGTTAGCATTTGCAATCACCTCCGTTTGTACTTCGACTGTATTTAAATAACGAAGGGCTTCAGCCACGTTTGTCTTCGAGCCATCAATTTGCACAATCAGTGTACCGTATGCACCATTTTTTGTTTGTGAAATATTACCATGAACAATACTTACTTCTACATCAAATTGTTTCACAAGATGTGAGATAACAGGCTGTTCTGTTTTTTCACCAACAAAAATCAGTTTGACAAGTTGTCCAGTTGGATAGTTTGTTTTGATTTGTGCCACCGTATCCTGTGTTTCCTTTGTGTCTGTAATTTGAGATACAAACTTTTTGGTAATGGCCGCTTGTGGTGCTTGGAAGACTTGTAATACCTCACCACGTTCCACAATTTCGCCTGCCTCCATCACCGCTACACGATGACAAATTTTGCGGATGACATGCATTTCATGTGTAATCAGGACGATTGTTAAGCCTAAGCGTTCATTTATATCAACGAGTAAATCGAGAATGGCATCCGTCGTTTCAGGATCGAGTGCCGATGTCGCCTCATCACATAGTAAAACTTCTGGATTATTCGCTAATGCACGGGCAATCCCTACACGTTGCTTTTGTCCACCGGAAAGCTGGGATGGATATGCCTTATCACGTCCTTCTAGGCCTACAAGTGCAATTAATTCCTTTACACGTGCTTCACGTTGAGCCTTTGGAAAACCAGCGATTTCTAAAGGGAAAGCAATATTTTCAGCCACTGTTCTCGACCAAAGTAAATTGAAATGCTGGAAAATCATACTTACCTTTTGTCTAGCTGCTCGAAGCTTTTGCCCTTTTATCGATGAAAATTCTTGATTGTTCACCGTTACTGTTCCTGTTGTCGGTTTCTCTAAACCGTTTAATAAACGAATCATGGTACTTTTACCAGCGCCACTATAGCCGATAATGCCAAAAATTTCACCTTTATTGATGGTAAGGTTGACGTCTTTGACTGCCGTTAATTCGCCATTTGCTGTTTTGTATTTCTTTGTAATATTTTGAAGCTGGATCATAGCGAATACTCCTTTTCTCATATAGAAAACCCCTTCACTCACAGACAAGTAGAAGGGGTCACGTATTATACGTTAAACCGTTCTCTCATCTTTCAAAGAAAAATCTTTGGGTGATTTGGCACCTTTTCACATTGTGATGGTTGCCGGGCTTCATAGGGCACTTCCCTCCGCCACTCTTCATAAGAGTTCGATATATTTAATGTTTTAGTAATATATTTGATACTTTACCACGCTAGTAAAGTTCAGTCAATTGATTTTTTTAACAATTCATATAAAAATGGTACGGATTGAAAAGCATAAATCTTTTCTGTCACTTTTTCGCCATCACTGATGAGTAGACATGGAACACTTTCAATTTGATGCTCATAGGCTATGTGTTCCAAAAAATTGATATTCGCTTTGCCAATTTGTAGCTGTGGCAGTAATTGTTCAATAATGGACATCATTTTGGATGCCACTGCGCACGTTCCACACATTGGTGTATATAAATAAAATGCAGCTGTCTCTCCCGACTGTTGGGCCGCTGCCCACTGCTCTGTTGACCATTCTTCCATTTACTCACGCAACCTTACAAAATATATTCATTATGGATTGAGAAATGTGCACGCAGTAAAATCATTGCTAACACTTTTCTTGGTGTTGTCTCTACTTCCTTGTACGTTGGCATTGTACGAAGGTGCTCAGCTTCTGGATAATGTCTGTCCATTAATGCACGTAGCTTATCACCAGAAGTATCTGCATCAAAAAAAGTAAATAGCTCACAGCCCTCGTAGGGATCAAGTAGTTCTTCTAATTGATGCACACCAATTGTGCCGTTCGTACATAGTATTGTAACATTCTCATTTAAAATAGGCTCAATTTGTAGCTTATCTGAGCGTCCTTCTACTATCAAGCATTTTCCCTCGAACATTACGCCACCTCCATTTAGAGATCCCACTTATAAGTCATTATATAACAAAAAACGCCGGTAGTTTCCGACGTTTTTTGATTATGGCTTGTCTTATTCAGCGATCATTTCTTCGTATTGCTCTGCTGTCATTAGTTTCTCAATTTCTGATGCATCAGCAGGCTCAACAACGATCATCCATGCTTTTTCATATGGTGATTCATTAACGAATTCTGGGCTATCTTCTAAATCTGCATTTACTTCAACTACAGTACCTGAGATTGGTGCGTATAATTCAGAAACAGTTTTTACTGATTCTACGCTACCGAATGGATCATCTGTTTTGATTTCGTCGCCAACTTGTGGAAGCTCAACGAATACGATATCTCCTAATTCAGATTGTGCGAAGTGAGTAATACCAATACGTACTTTTCCATCTTCTACTTTTACCCATTCATGTTCTTCAGAGTATCGTAAGTCTTTAGGTGTGCTCATGCAAAAAACCCCTCCATAAATATGTAATATATTCACTTTCAGTTTGCCATACTTCTCCTATAAATACAAGGTTAAATACGTTATTTCCAAGCTTGCTCAAAATCTGCTTCTTTAAAACCTAAAGTAACTTTTTTTCCATCTGTGACGATGGGACGTTTAATTAACATACCGTCGGAAGCAAGTAGCTCAAGCTGTTCATCCTCAGTCATTTCCGCTAACTTGTCTTTTAAGCCCAGCTCACGATATTTCATACCAGAGGTATTAAAAAACTTCTTCAAAGGCTGTCCACTAGCTTGCCAAATAGCTGTTAATTCTTCCTTAGTTGGCGGTTGCTCTGCGATATGTACCTCTTCATAGGAAACCTCATGCTCATTTAACCACTTCTGTGCCTTTTTACATGTTGTACATTTCGGATAATGGAAAAATTGAATCGTCATTACAATGCTCCTCTTCTGTCTTTTTCTGTAGTATACCATCATAGTTGTTTTCAATGGTGAACTTCACTCTTTTTTGTAAGTTTATCCATCAGTTTCACATTTTTATCCGTCTCTTTTACGATTCTATCCACCAATTTTGCACTTCTATCCATCTCATATAAAAAACCTAGCTATCTTTTGCAGATAGCTAGGCTAGGTGTGCGCTATTAAACAATATATTTTTCAGCATCAATTAGTTTAACTGAAGCCTCACGCTTCTTCGCAATTAAATTGTATGGATTATTGCGCGTTAGCTTACGCAGTGCAGATAATGTCATACGGGCTGCATCGCCATCTGCTGAAGCAAGAATTGTATCTTTTGCTTCTTTTTCGATTTCTGCGAATGCTTCTTGGCAGAAGATTTGTGTGTATAGCAATTTTTGATGAGCTTTTTCAGCGCCGTCACGAGCAATTGCCTTTTCTGTACGTAAGACAGCTGATTCCATCGCAAATAATTGGTTAGCGATATTGGCAATGTTCACCAATACTTCTTGCTCTTGATCAAGTTTTGCGCCAAAGCGTTGTGCTGCTAAGCCTGCAGCTAATACCGCAATCTTCTTCGCATTTTTCACTAAATATTTTTCTTGCGCTAGCGGCTCTGTACCGATATCTTCTGGCATTAGCATGAGCAGCTCTTGCTGTAAACTTTGAGCAACTTGTAATAGAGGAAGCTCACCTTTTAGTGCCTTTTTCATAAATGTACCAGGTACTATCATGCGGTTAATTTCGTTTGTGCCTTCAAAAATTCGATTAATACGAGAATCACGGTAAATACGCTCTACCTCATACTCAGCCATAAAGCCATAACCGCCATGAAGTTGTACTGCTTCATCTGCAATATAGTCTAATGTTTCTGAACCGAATACTTTGGCAATCGAGCATTCAATAGCATATTCAGCAATCGCACCTGCAATCACTTTTCCTTGCTTTTGCTCTTCTAGACTTAATTGGCTTAAGCGATCTTCAAATAAACCAACAGTACGATAGTTTAATGATTCTGAAGCATACAATTGAGAAGCCATTGTTGATAATTTCTCTTTTGTCAGATTGAAATCAGAAAGCTTTGTTTTAAATTGCTGACGTTGGTTTGTATACTGAATAGCTAACTCCAATGCACGTTTAGATCCACCAATTGTGCCCACGCCAAGTTTATAACGACCAATGTTTAAAATATTGAACGCAATGACATGACCACGACCAATTTCACCTAATAGATTTTCTACAGGTACTTCCGCATCTTCTAATACTAATGTACGAGTAGATGATGATTTAATCCCCATTTTCTTCTCTTCTGGGCCTACTGAAACACCAGTGTATGCTCGTTCTACGATAAATGCAGAGAATTTATCGCCATCAATTTTTGCGTAGACAACAAATACATCAGCAAAGCCTGCATTCGTAATCCATTGCTTTTCACCATTTAAAATATAATGTGTACCAGCTTCATTTAATTTCGCAGTCGTTTTTGCACCTAAAGCATCAGAACCTGAGCCTGGCTCTGTTAATGCATAAGCAGCAATTAATTCACCTGAAGCAAGCTTAGGTAAATATTTTTTCTTTTGATCTTCATTACCGAATAGAACAATTGGTAATGACCCAATACCAACATGGGCACCATGTGTGATAGAGAAACCACCTGCAACAGACATTTTTTCAGCGATTAAAGCTGAAGAAACTTTGTCTAATCCAAGCCCTTCGTATTCTTCAGGCACATCTGCTCCAAGTAAGCCTAATTCGCCTGCACTTTTTAGGAGACGCACTGAATGCTCAAATTCATGGTGCTCTAAATTTTCAACTACTGGTAAGACTTCATTTGCCACATATTCCTCTGTTGTTTTAGCAATCATTTTATGCTCGTCAGTGAAATCTTCCGGTGTAAATACACGATCTAATTCCACATCTTCAATAAGAAATCCGCCGCCTTTAATGAAATCAGTTGTTTTTTCAGTCATGATAAATTCCTCCCAATATATCGTTTTGTTAGTTGATTCCCCTAATGATCATGTATAGAAAAGCTTGATGTATACAATGTTCGGAGGCAACCGTAAACAGTACACCTCAAGCTGATCTAGCTAAAATTATAAAATTTCAAATACGCCAGCAGCGCCCATACCGCCACCAATACACATTGTCACGACGCCATATTTTTTACCTTGACGCTTTAATTCATGAATCAGCTTTAATGTTAAAATAGCTCCCGTTGCGCCTAGTGGATGACCTAATGCAATCGCTCCACCATTGACATTGACTTTATCTTGGTCGATGCCTAAATGACGTACAACCTCTAGTGACTGTGAAGCAAATGCTTCATTGATTTCCCATAAATCAATATCATCGATGGATAAACCTGCAATTTCCAATGCTTTTGGCACTGCCACGATAGGGCCGATGCCCATTACTTCAGGAGGTACACCACCAACTGCAAAGCCTAGGAATTTTGCCATTGGTGTCAGTCCCTGCTTGTCAGCTTCTTCACGATCCATTACTAGTACGGCTGCTGCACCATCAGAAGTTTGGGAGGCATTACCAGCTGTTACACTGCCTTTTACATGGAAAGCTGGACGCAGTTTTGCTAAACCTTCAACTGATGTACCTGGACGTACACCTTCATCCATACTAAATGTGAATTTTTTTACTTGTGGTTTATTGTTATCGTCTACGTAATGCTGTTCCACTTCGATTGGTACAATTTCATCATTGAATTTACCTTCTTTAATCGCCTTTTCAGCAAGCGCGTGTGAGCGAACAGCAAAAGCATCTTGATCTTCACGACTAACATTGTATTGACGAGCTACTTCCTCAGCTGTATGCCCCATGCCCATATAGTATTGTGGAGCCGTTTCCGCTAAAGTCGGATTTAAACGTGGTGTATTCCCCACCATCGGCACCATACTCATGGATTCTACACCACCAGCAAGAATGGCCTTTGAGTGTCCTAGCATGATTCGCTCTGCTGCATAGGCAATCGCCTGTAAACCTGATGAACAAAATCTATTAATCGTCAGGGCAGGCGTTGTATCTGGTAATCCAGCAAGTGCACCAATACTACGTGCCACATTCATCCCTTGCTCTGCTTCTGGCATCGCACAGCCTAAAATTAAATCATCAATCGGCCCTTCATAGCCTGCTCTTTTCAATGTTTCTTTGACTACGACAGCACCAAAATCATCTGGTCTTACTGTTGCTAAAGAACCTTTTTTTGCTTTTCCAATTGGAGTTCGTGCTCCTGCTACAATAACGGCTTCACGCATCGTATTAATCCCCCTTTGTTTCATGTGCAAGATTGATCTATTTCGTCAATTAGTTACGAAGTGGTTTACCTTTTAACAGCATGTGTTGCATTCTTTGCTGTGAAAGCGGATTAGCAACAAGGCTAAGGAATGCCTCACGCTCTAAGTTCAATAAATATTGTTCATCGACTAAAGTGCCATACGGAACCTTACCACCTGCAATAACATAGGCTAATTTTTTAGCAATTTTTAAATCATGTTCGCTAATAAAGCCTGACTCAAACATCCCTTGCGCACCGATGAGTAATGTTCCATAGCCTGATGCACCGACCACTGGCACTTTTGTTGGTACAGGTGGTTGATAGCCTGCTTCGTAAAGCGCTAATGCCGCCTGCTTCGCATCATATAATTGATGATCTGGATTAACTGAAATACCATCCGCAAAGTTTAGGAAATTATTTTCACGTGCTTCCTCACCAGATGTTGAAACCTTCGCCATCGCAATTGTTTCAAATACTTTATTAGCAATATGTTGATAGTCTACCTCTACGCCATTTGGTAAGCCCTTTAGGAATTTTTGATAGAGCGCTTTATTTCCGCCGCCGCCTGGAATTAAACCAACGCCAACTTCCACTAAGCCCATATACGTTTCCATCGTTGCTTGAATATGTGCAGCCGGTAAGCAAACCTCTGCCCCTCCACCTAATGTCATGGCAAACGGTGCTGCTACAACAGGCTTACGTGAATATTTAATTTTTTGCATAGCATCTTGGAATGCTTTAATGACGAAATCTAGTTCAAAAATATTATCATCCTGTGCTTCTACTAAAATCATTCCTAGATTTGCGCCGACACAGAAGTTTTTCCCCTGATTACCGATGACTAAGCCCTTATAGTTAGCCTCTACCTCATCTACCGCAAAGTTAATCATTTGGATAATATCTAGACCGATTGCATTGGATTGCGAATGGAACTCAAGTAATGCAATTCCATCCCCTAAATCTATTAAACTAGCACCTGTGTTTGATTTAATCACACCATGCTTTTTCTTATAACGTTTTAAATTAATCTCTTTTTCATTGACTGGTACTTTGACATATTGTGAACCATTATAATAAGCTAAGTCGCCATCTAATTCTGTATAGAATGTCTCAAAGCCATTTCCTAACATCTCTTTGATAAATGCAGGTACCTCTCGACCTTCAGACTCCATTTTTGCTACGGAATCTTTTACGCCTATAGCATCCCAAATTTCAAACGGTCCTTGTTGCCAGCCGAAGCCCCATTTCATCGCATTATCGATGGCTACGATATCATCTGCAATCTCACCATGTAACTGTGCAGAATAAAGTAATGTAGGTGCAAAAATTCCCCATAATAGCTCACCTGTACGATCCTTCGCATAGGTTAATGCCTTAACTTTATTGGCCAATCCACGAGTTTGTTTCGCCATTTCAATAGAAGGTGTTTTTAATTTTTTCGCTGGACTATACGTTAAGGTTGTTGGATCGATTTCATGTATCTCTTTTCCTTGCTTTAAGAAGAAACCTTGACCCGATTTAGCACCTAGCCAACCGTTTGTGACCATTTTTTGTAAAAATTCAGGTACTGCAAATACTTGCTGCTCCTCACCTGTTGTTTGATCGTAAACATTTTTCGCTACATGAATGAATGTATCTAACCCCACTACATCTAGCGTACGGAAAGTTGCAGATTTTGGACGACCAATAAGCGGACCTGTTACAGAATCTACTTCACCAACAGAGTAACCACCTTTTAACATCTCCTGTAAGGTGATAAGTAAACCATATGTTCCGATGCGGTTGGCAATAAAGTTTGGTGTATCCTTTGCAAGTACAACACCTTTACCAAGCACATCTTCCCCAAACGTTTTCATGAAGCTAACTACTTCAGGTGCAGTTGTATTGGCAGGAATCACTTCTAATAATTTTAAATAACGAGGTGGGTTGAAAAAGTGTGTGCCCAGAAAATGCTTTTGGAAATCATCTGAACGTCCCTCTGCCATCGCATTAATGCTAATACCAGATGTATTTGAACTAATGATTGTTCCTGGTGTACGAACAGCATCAATTTTTTCGTAAAGACTTTGTTTAATTGGTAAATTTTCTACAACAACTTCAATAATCCAATCTACATCTTTTAGTTTTCCTAGATCGTCTTCAAAGTTGCCAACCGTTAGTAGCGATAAATTTTTCTTAGAAGTAAGTGGTGCTGGCTTTTGCTTTAATAACTTTTGCAAAGCTCCGTTTACAATACGATTTCTTACAGCTGGATGCGCTAAAGAAAGACCCTTTGCCTCCTCCTCTTGCGTCAGTTCCTTTGGTGCAATATCCAATAGTAATGTTGGTATACCGATATTTGCTAAATGTGCTGCAATTCCAGAGCCCATCACCCCAGAACCTAGAACAGCTGCTTTTTTAATGTTGTAAGTCACAAGCAATTCCCCCTTATTCTCCCATTGAATGAATAGCCATTCATTTTTTGGCCAAAAAAATATCAAGTGTACCTTAGTGAATTTTTTGTCCTTTTGTTGAATGAGATTCTCTCCACTCAACCAAGCACGACTAAGGTTTATCTTCGTTCCAACGACACTTCATAATGAATGAAGATAAAACTACTTTTCTGTTTTTAGTGTAGATTATTTTGTCTAATTTAGCAATCTTTTTTCAAGAATTATTTTTGCAATATACATCTTTTTTTGTTTTTAGCGAGCTAAAAGCGGACAAGAAGTAGCGATCGAAACGGCCAAACAGAAAACTTTCGAATTGCAAGAAAAATGTGTAGAATGGATAGCAAGGAGAGTGAATACTTAATGAAAACTATTACTACTGCAGAACAATTTAATGAACTAATCGCTGGCGACCAAAAGGTTTTAGTAAAATTTTATGCTGGCTGGTGCCCAGATTGCACACGTATGAATATGTTCATCGATCCAATCATTGAAGAGTACAACCAATATGACTGGTATGAGCTAAACCGTGACGAGCTTCCAGAAATCGCTGATAAGTACGATGTTATGGGAATTCCAAGCTTATTGATTTTCCAAAACGGTGAAAAACTTGCACACTTACATAGTGCAAATGCCAAAACACCACAGCAAGTAACAGAATTTTTATCTGCTCAGCAATAATGAATAAAGAGCTGCATTTCTTCGTGAAATGCAGCTCTTTTTGAAAGGAGCCTATTATGCGTCAACATTTGCCACTACGAGGAACCTCACAATATGAGGTTTCCATTGCACCAAGCTATCGCAATTCTGCCTGTGGACCTACTACGATTCACGTCATCTTAAACTTTTTAAACGAGTCAACGCCTTCCATTAATGAGCTGTATAAACTGCTTGGTGGCACAAAAATTGGCTTATTTAAATGGAGACTGATTCGTAACCTTCGTCGACTGCTACCAACCTGGGATATTCGAACTTGTTCATTAAAGGAAGCTCTACAGGAAATTGATGCAGGTCGCCCAGTTGCTATGCGTTTTGACCGCTATTTTAGCCTCCAGTGGCGAGATAAGAAATCAACCTTTTCCTATCATTGGGTACCACTTATTGGCTATGAGATAAAAAATGATGAGCTATGGTTAATATTCCATGATAATGGGGGGCCACATCGTGATAGCCAAATTCGTCAGGCTCTCTATAAGGACAACGAGAAGGTATTATCCTTTGTTAAATTGGCACCTCACGAGAGCAAATAACCACTAACTAATTATTTGCTCTTTTTTAATGTGTCATTAATCACCTCTGCAAGAATATCAGCCGTTCGATAGGTTTCCTCTAGACTATTTTCTACACCTCCAATATTTAACAACAAAGAATTTTCATGTATATCTTGATTATAGGTATTGGCGGTCCTCTCTCCCTTTTCGATAACTCCTCTCGATAGACCCGGATATCGCTGCTCTAATTGTTCATGAAGCTGTACAGCAAATTGCTTATTCTGCTCATAATGGATACTGATTTCCGAAACAATAAATTGAATTTTTGCATATGATTTACCATTTATTTCGATTGTTGAATCACTTCTACTACTGGAATCTCGGTGAATGTCAAACACCATCTGAATACTTTCATTCTCTTCTAACGCTTTTTTTAAATAGTAACCGGAAAATGTATAGGCTTCTGGGTAATGCTTATTATATTTTTCTAAGACGCCAAAGATATCTGTATTATCATGAATGGCATTAATTTGCATATCATTTAATGCTTTACTTAATCTTTTCCCAACAAGCGTAACATTTTTCGTCTCACTCACTGCCGTCATCTTTTCCTTTTGTGCGTCAAGCTCAGGGAAATAAGATTCCCGATTATGTGTATGATAAATGTAAACTAAAGGCTTTGATAATGTTTGTGCAGATTGTCCAAATGTATGGTTGATCCCTTCTCTTTCAAGAATTAGCAAACAAAAAATGAAAATAGATACGAAAACTCCGCTTGAAATAATTGTCGTAAATCTGATAATTTTTCTTTTTTTCTCTAAGTCCCTCGCTTTCATTCGAAGCAACTTTTCTGTTGAGCTTTTGAACTCTTTTGATGGATACTGAGGGTACATTTCTTTTAGCTCATCCATTAATTCCTGCTCACTTCGCATTTGTCAAAGCCCCCTCTATTTCAATATTCAGTTTCTTTTTCAGAATTTTCAAGGCTCGATGGTAATCCACTTTGACTTTCGCCATACTACATTGTAAAACGGCTGCTGTTTCACTTACTGAAAATTCATTGATACCTCGGAGAATGACAACTGCTCGGAAATCAGGCTTTAATGTTGCAATAGCCCCATGAATTAATCTTTTCGTTTCTGTTATTTCAAATTCTTCATCAGGTTTCTTGTCACTCGATGATAACTGTTTAAAAAATCCCTCTTTAAACAGGGCCGTAAACCTCCTTTTTCGATAATGATCGATTGCTACATGTTTTGCTATTGATAAAATCCAAGTCTTTAAAGGATAGTTACTATTAAATTTCGGTAAGCTTTTCAAAACTCGAATAAATACTTCTTGTGTTAAATCCTCTGCATCATTTTGATTACCCATAAAATAAATCAAAAACCGATACACATCCAAATAATGCAAATTATAAATTTCTACTATTTTTGATTCTAAATTAGGCGAATCAAACAAGCTTTCCCCTCCTCCATGTATGGTCACTTATAATTCGTTTGAAAGTGAAAAAAGGTTACAAAAAATTTCAATAAAAAAAGCAGAGCATATTGCTATACTCTGCGATGATCAGCTAAATAAGGGTATACAAAGATCGGGCGTGCTTGGCAATTAGCGTGTAGCCACGCTCTTCTATTTCTTTAATAATATGTGGTTCATAGTTTGGTAACACAAGGCTCGTAAAATCGGCGTCAATTGGTACATTGGTTTGAATTGTTGCAAGCTCATGTGATAGCTGCAACATATCTAAATTATCTTTGATTTTTGTTCGTTGACCTGGCTTTAATTCACCAAGCGACTCTAGTATTTTGTCGATCGAGCCATATGTTTGAATAAGCGTTAACGCTTGTTTAGGGCCAATCCCTTTCACACCTGGGTAGCCATCACTTGAATCACCCATAAAGGCTTTCACCTGTGCAAACTGTGAAGGTTCAATACAATATTCTTCTTTAAAGCGAGCGTGTGTATATATATCGTATTCTGTATAGCCCTTTTTCATAAACGCAATTTCTGTAGATGGTCTTAAAAGCTGAAGTAAATCCTTATCACCACTAATGACCGTAATGTCTGCCTCGTCCTGCCATTTCGTAATCATGGAGCCAATTAAATCATCTGCCTCCATGCCCTTCACTCCGAAATTTTGCCAGCCAATTTGCTGTGATAAATTTTTCGCCATATCAAATTGTGGCAGCATTTCCTCTGGTGGGGCTGGGCGATTTGCTTTATAACCATCAAATAAATCATTGCGGAATGTATGTGCTCCCATATCCCAGCAAACAGCCATATGTGTAGGCTTCATGATTGATTGTGCTGTTAGAACATGTCGCACAAATCCTTGGGCTCCATTCGTTGGTGTTCCATCTGCCAAGCGAATAAAATGCCCCATAGCAGCCGAAGCGAAAAAAGAACGGAATAACAGTGCCATACCGTCAACAATCAATAATTTTGGTTTTGTTGTCATGAATAATTTCCTCTCTATTACAATACAAAGTTTGTATCTATTTAGTGTTGTCTACTTAAACATTATAGCAAACTTTCAATAATCAGCATTGTTAATACTCGGAAATACACTTACTCTACAACGTAACCTTCCCTTTTTTCGAGATACGATTGCGATGATCTAGTTGAATGCCAGTTAACCATTGTAAAAATGCCGTCACACCAATCTTAACGGTTTCTGGACGCAGTATCCCTTCTTTAGGATCAGCATAAACAAAATCAATATGACGAACACCCTCATTTTCACCAATAAGCTTAAGGATATCAAACAATTCATAAGCCGTTAAACCACCAGGTGAAGCTGCAGGAACATCACATGCAAATACAATATCAAGTGCATCTAAATCCACTGACACATAAATGCGATCTACTTCATACATAAGCTGACGCAACATTTCACGTATTGTGAGCTGAATACCATCTCGTCGCATTTGCTTTAACGTAATCATATGAATGCCTTGTTCTTTAGCATAATGGATCATTTCTGGTGAATTGAAAAATCCATGCAAGCCAACATTATAGACATGTCTCCCCTCTACAACCCCTGCGGCAATTAACTGATGAATTGGAGAATCTTGCGCTAAACCAATCTCCTCTTGGTTCCTTGCATCTAAATGCGTATCAATCTGAATAATGCCAATGCGATCCTGTGGGAAGGCGTTTTTTATCCCTTTTATGGAGTGCGCGGTAATAGTATGATCTCCACCAATCAAACAAGTAAAGCTTCTTTGAAAAGCTATACTTAAATTTTCCGCAGCAGCCTCGATGGCAGACTCCGAAAGCATTCTATCTTGTTCTAGAATCGCCACGTCCCCTAAATCCACAACCGAAAGCGCGCGTAAATTCACCTGCTCATCTAAATTATACGATTGAAAACCTGGCCAAGCCTTACGAAAGGCTGTTGGGTATTGCGCTTTTGACGACGCACCATTGGCATACGATAAAAGAGCGCCATATACAACAATATCCACCCCATTTGGGTTCGGATTTGTCTGCTGCTTTATCCACTGATGCATCGCTGATCCATTTTCCTGCTTCCATTGGCATTCTGACTGTATAAACATATTCATCTACCACCTTCTTTTCATTCAAGTTAAATTGACCTAAATCAATTGTTGCTCCCCTATAAATGTCCTAACATATTTTCTCTATAGTAATAGTACCATTCGTACAATGATTTTCGTCAAAGTTTTTCTTTTTTCCTCTTTTCTTGGAAATTTTCTTTTGATCCAACAAAAAAAGCAAACTTGAAATCAGTTTGCTCAGAAATTACATATATCTTTTGTTAGGAGATCGTGGCTTTTCTCCACTTTTGGAGTGGTGTTCACCCTGCTTTGATCACTTTGACACCTTATATGAGCGGGGTTCACCTTGCTTTGATCACTTTGACACTCTTTATGAGCGGGATTCAACCTGCTTTGATCACTTCGACACTCTTTATGAGCGGATTTCAAACTGCTTTGATCACTTTGACTCCCTTTTTGAGCGGGTTTTTACCTGCTTTGATTACTTTGACACTCTTTATGAACGGCATCCTCGCTTCTGTGATCACTTTGAAACCCTTTATGAGCGGAGTTCACCTTGCTTTGATCACTTCGACACTCTTTATGAGCGAGTTTCACCTTGCTTTGATCACTTTGACTCCCTTTTTGAGCGGGTTTTTACCTGCTTTGATTACTTTGACACTCTTTATGAACGGCATCCTCGCTTCTGTGATCACTTTGAAACCCTTTATGAGCGGAGTTCACCTTGCTTTGATCACTTCGACACTCTTTATGAGCGAGTTTCACCTTGCTTTGATCACTTTGACACTCTTTATGAGCAGCTTCCACCCTGCTTTGATCACTTCGACACTCTTTATGAGCGAGTTTCACCTTGCTTTGATCACTTTGACACTCTTTATGAGCGGGGTTCAACCTACTTTGATCACTTTGACACTCTTTATAAGCGGGATCCAACCTACTTTGATCACTTCAACACTCTTTATGAGCGTGATCCACCTTGCTGTGATCACTTCGAAACTCTTTATGAGCGGGGTTCAACCTGCTTTGATCACTTCAACACTCTTTATGAGCGGCATTCAACCTGCTTTGATCACTTCGACACTCTTTATGAGCGAGTTTCACCTTGCTTTGATCACTCCAACACTCTTTACGAGCGGCTTCCACCCTTCTGTGATCACTTCAACACTCTTTATGAGCAGCTTCTACTCTTTTACGAGCACTTAGCTCAGCTCTTTGACCAGAAATCACCCTTTATCAAGCAGGAAACTCCACCATTTCAACATCTCGCCTCTTTATTAGAACCTCTTGAATCGACTACTTCTGCTGTTTCGAAAGGTTTTCGCAAAGTTCTGCTACCTCATACATGGAATAGCTTTGAAAATCATGTTGGCTACGCAATTCTTCAAAATAACGTAATAGTTCTTCTAGCATCGCCAAATTTTTTTCAATATGCTTACCAAAATTATGAGGGTGCCACCATAAATGATAAAAAGCTTGTGCCTGTGCAGCCTTGAGCATGCCTTCCTTTATTCGCTTTACTTTTAAACTTTCGAATGCACGCAATGGACTACAATATGGCCTTAAAAAAGCACTTGATCGAATATTAATCAGTTGCTCCTCTTGCATTTCTTCCAGTGTGGCTATATGATGGCCAGTTATATTCCAATAGCTATCTAGCCACTTCTTTGCACCTAAAAGTCTTCCCTTTTTCGTAAACTTTTGAGCGTCATATAATGCATGATTTTCTGTACCTCTATAGCAAACATAGCCCGCTTCTAGACAAGCTGTTAAATAGTCTTTGTTTACTTGATTACGAGGAAAAACAATGGACTTCATAGGCGTAGTATAACCTTCACTGATTGTTTTGGTTGCGTGTAAATCTGCGCAAAAGGCAGCTTCTGTTTGGCCCTTTTCCAAGCAATAAAAATGAGAAAATGTATGACTTCCTATTTCCTGATGTGGTGTACGTTTAATTTCCTCAATTAAAGATTTACCAAAATGCAGGAGGTCCTCTTGTTCATTTTCGCCCACCTTTGCAAGCTGTGTATGTGCTGCAAAGCGCATGTTTTCATATTTCACAGGGATACCTCGTAAATAATGAGCCATTTCTGCCTTTGATTCAGCAAACAATAATCCGACGGTTGCCCAAGTTGCATGGATATCATATTGCTCAAATAGCGCTAGTATCCTGGGCAAGGCTTTACGTACACCATATAGGTTTTTATTGTATTGTCCATAACGAAATACATCATGGACACCCCAATTCAGCTCAAAATCTAATGAAATAACGAGACCCCCACCATTCATGTTGCTACTTCCTCCATTTTTGCACACCTAGTAATAGTGCACGTATTTTTGATTGGATAATGTAGCCTGAGTAAACATGAACAACCTGGCCACCAAAGCTCAATTTAAAGGCTCGTACATTTCGATTGTCCGTTAACTCGCCCATATCATATAAAACAAAACCGTGCTCCTTTAGGTGTAGCAGGTTATGCCAAATTAAAAAACGATTTGCATAACGGATCGGTCGTTTTAATGGAGCAGGCATAGCAGATGCATGACATGTTGCCTCGTAAAAGGACATCGCTTTTTTTTCATGCACAATATCTAGTCGATAACAAAGTGTTTGTCCGCAAACACTCTGGATCTCAGATAATAATAATGCGCCCTGTTCATTGAGGAGCAGGATGGTTTCCATTTGCGACTTACCAATTGCTTCAATCTTTTTTCTTTTTGCAAATTGATTGTAAAATTGCTGAAAGGCTCGCAAGTTTTCTATGGATGGCTCTTTATATAAAATGACTTGATAAGATTCCTTTTGGGCACGTCGTAGGATTTTGCGATTTCCTTCAGAAAGCGCTAAATACAATGAAAGCTCGTGTTCTTGCAAATCAATGTGAATCGTTTCGCTTTTCACAAGCTTCCGACTAGGCACTAGTGAATGCGTATAGCCTACAACTTTCATAGACTTTCGAACATTGGCTGGCTTTTCGAGAAAATAAAAATGATGCATTGCGATATTCCATCGCTTACTTTTAATGGACAGAATGTACATCGCCCCCACTCTCTGTATATTTTTCTACACGGTGTCGCTCAAAACGAGCGATTTTATAATGTTTCATTCGAGAAATAGGTTTATAGCCTAGCTGTACTAAGCGCTTCCGCTTGCGCCATTGCCAAAAACTTACCGTTACCCACAGTGTTTGTGATGGATTTATTTTTCTGAAGAAAGCTGTAATAATATCGATTTGTTTGAAAACATCATAGGCTAAAAAATAGGTTTGCTTTGGTAATGCTTCTACAATTTGCATTGAATCTACACGCCAATTTGTGGCATGTAATGCAAACGCTGGCTTATTCGTTTCCGCAAAGGAGTCTTTATAGATTGTATAGCCCTTATAAAAGAGGGCCATGACTTCTTCCTGATCAAGCTGCATCGCTTCCTGAATCGACATTTCTTCAAATAAGTTTCCGACAGGCTGCTGTGGTGATATGTCCTCTGATGGGGATAATTCATACAGCTCCACTTGTTTCAAACGAATAATTTTTTCTACGAATTGTTGTCCATATTCTAGCCAATCTTTTACCTTTCCATACTTTACTAAATAACGTAAATGACCTAGTGTGTTACGCTTCCACTCTACGACTCTTTGGTTCCCTTTCACATATTCCTTGAGTCGTTGCTTTAACGATAAAAAACCTGCCAGTAGATTTGTACGTTTCGTACCGCTGCTAGCAAGCATCTGTCTTGTAAAATCAATGTCCGAGCGCCAGTCAAATTTATATGGCTCGTAGCCTATGCTCATATCAAATAAGCGATAGTTAGCAGCAAACGTTCGCTGAATGGTTTTCTGATTGACTATCCGTCCAGCACCAAATAAATTAAATGTTGGTTCATGTGCAAGTGCATACGTTACATAGCGGCCTCGACAGCAAAGTCCATAGGTGAAAGCAATCCACTGGTTTTCAAAGACAAGTGCATCGACCTCCACCTGTAATGCCTCACCTTTAAGCATCGTTAAACGCTCAAAAAAATCTCTTTTCCTCCCCTTTGTAAAGCCACTTGTATCCAGCTTTTTTGCCCATCGTCGATCAAATAACCGAAACATTTGCCAAAGCTCGTCTTGTGAAGGCACACGTCTTGCTAAGGAGCCTAAATTTCTTAGTTTTCGTTCCCGTCGATCAACGCCATGCATTTTGCGGCGTTGATTGAAATGGTGCTGAAAATCTATTTCTGAAAAAGCGAGATAAGGTGTCACAACACGGAAAATACTTGTACGTAATTGTCTTTCTACAAAGTATTGCTCTAGGGTCTTAGTAGACTGTTTACTTTCTAATAAACCATGCAAGGAAAAAATAATATGCCGATGCTTTTTAATAAGCTCATCGAATACAAAGGTTGTTACTTGCTGTAACCATTCCTTTTTAGTCACAATCCCTGTATAATTGGCGATGTTTTCTCCTGCAAAAGCATACACTCTAATCCCCCACCGAATTGACACTGTAAAGGGGAAAAAAGCCATAATCGTCCCCTCATGTTCAATGGCATAAAGCTCTACACGCTCTTTCCGTCCTACAATTTGCCACCAATTATAAAACCAAGCAAATTCTATAAATGGATTATCATTGTCCTCTTCTTCTAAAATGGCATCCCAAATTTCCTTGTACCACATAAGCTCATCATCAGTTCTAATGCGAATTAATTGCAATTTAATCCCCTTTCTTCACTAGTTCTGAAACAGCCTGTTGATAAACCGTTAATGTTTTTTGATACATAGGGATAAAGGTGAAATACTGTAAATAACGGTGTTCACTTGCAGTCCCCATTTGCTCTCTTAAAGTGGTATCCATTAACAGTTGATGCAGTCTCTTCTTCAATAATTCGTTATCCTCTCGCTCCACTAAAAATCCATTGTCATGATCAACAATGAGCTCTTTCACACCACCTACATTAGTTGCAATAATAGGAAGACCTACACGCATCGCTTCAATAATCGAAATCGGCAAGCCTTCCCAATCTGATAACAGAACAAACAAGTGGCATTTCTCAAGATAAGAATGAACGTCTAATTGATTGCCTAAAAATGTTACACGATCTGATAAACCATTCTGTTCAACGAAGTATTCTAGAACTGGGCGCAGGGAACCATCCCCAATCAATTGAAGGTGCCAAGGGATCTCTGTCAGTTCCGCTAAAGTCTTTAGTAAAATATCCTGTCTTTTAGGCACTTCAAAACGAGCAACCATGACAATGACTGGCTGCTCCATGCATATCTTTTCAGTTGTTTCATTTCTCTCTATTGATTCAATGCCATTATGAATGGTCAGTAATTTATGAGCAGGAGCAACCTTCTTCAGTAGTGCCAGTTCCCGATCATATTCAGACACCGTAATAATTTTTGTCGTGAATGGCTGAATTGATTTTTCCATCCGGTGATAGAACAGCTTTTTCTTTTGAGGAACACCTTCTGTAAAGCTCCAACTGTGTGCCGTAAAAATAGTTGGAATTCGTAATAAACTACCAACTACTCGACCAATCACACCAGCCTTGGATGAATGGGTGGCTATAACGTCTGGTTGTAGACGTTTGAAAACGGCTCTTAATTGCCAAAATGTTTGAAAATCTTTCGCTATATGAATAGCCCGTTGAAGAGCAGGTATACTGATAACAGGAATTTTATGCTCTTGTAAGTGCCATAGTGATGGTTGATAGGAGCCCGTCACTACTGTGACATCATGCCCATCCTGTTTTAAATGGATAGCAAGTGCCTCCACATGCTTTTGCGCACCTCCAACTTTATCCATTCGTGTAATAAGCTGAACGATTTTCAGTATTGCCACTCCTTATTTTTTAGTAAGCACCTGTGCGTGCAACTACAACATAAATTGTCTTCAACAAAATTTGGACATCCAACCAAAAGGAATAATGGTCAACGTATTCAATGTCATATGATATTTTTTGTCCATGTGAAATATTCGACCTACCGTTAATTTGAGCTAGACCTGTTAAGCCTGGCTTTACCTCCAAACGCCGAACCTGTAAGGAATTATATGCATTCGTGATCGCTGGAACCTCAGGACGTGGACCTACAATGCTCATATCACCCTTTAACACATTTAAAAGTTGTGGAATTTCATCAATACTGAGCTTTCGAAGGATAGCGCCTACTTTTGTGATGCGTGTATCTTGCTCTGTTTTAAAATAATAATCATCAGGTATACCGTTGGCACAAAGAGAAGGCATATTTACCGGGACTGCCTGGATACACATTGTTCGGAGCTTCCAAATCACAAAGCGGTGATGATCGTGGCCAGTTCGTATTTGTTTGAAGAAAATGGGGCGACCTGTTGTTATGAGTAAAATGAGGAATACTGCTAGCATTAGAGGAATCGTCATAAAAAGTAAAAATAATGCCCCAACAATATCAAATATTCTTTTGCCGTACTGACCATAGAATGTGAGATTCTGAGCTGTCTGAACGTGCAATACATCATCCTTTGCATTTTTTTAGCACTTAACTCTATATATTCATTTTGAACATTTCTAGAACTATTTTAGAAAAAGTGCTTATTTTATGAAAAAAAGAGTTATATCAGCGACACTTGCTGAATAACTCCTGTTGTCTTATTATATGCTTGCTTCCAAAATTTGAACATCACATTCAATCACAACATTTCCTTTTAATGCTTTACTAATCATACAAGTTTGTTCCGCCTTTTGTGCTAAGCGTATCATTCTTTTTTCAAGTTGTTCTGTTAGCTCTTGCACAGTAATAATCGGCCTATGCACAATTTTTTCATATGTAAAAACGCCATTTTCTACACTGACAAATCCGTGTGCCTCCATAGATAATTCCGCCACATCTATTTCTGACCTTTCGAGTAGAGCAGCTAATGTAATTAAATAACAAGTTGCGGCTGCACCTAAAAGCATTTCATCTGGATTTGTACCAATGCCAGGCCCATTCATTTCCCGAGGAATAGAAATTTGTGTTTGCAGATTACTTGCTTTAATGTTTCCTGTACCATTTCTTCCCTCAGACCAAGTTAAGTCCATTGTGAATTTATGCTGAACCATTCTAGATCCTCCTTTATTTGTGTAGCTAAGAAAAATGCTCGCTTACAAACGTAAGGCGAGCATTCCTTTTATTCAACTGTTACTGTATTTTTTTCTGTCTCATTATGGCGACCTTTTTTGGTCACAGTCTGGTACTCAGCAAGGCGAGCCGTTGTACGCCAATAGTGATAGACAAGACGATCAATCCACAGCAAAGCCTCCACTTTCGATACGGCTGTCTCTAACTCTACCACATTCTCAACAGTATGCTCAAAATATGCGTTTCGTTTATCGCGTCGCACGGCAGCCATTTCAGAGGAAGTAACCTCAAGCAAGGTTGCTATCTCAGGTAGGCGTTCATCCTCATCGATGATTAGTAGTACTTTTTCCAATACCTCTAGCCACTTTTGAGTTAATGTCTCCTGTAACTGAAAGGCATTAGGATGTTGTTCGCGTAATGCCTTTGACAAACGATAGAGGTGGTCTAAAGCATGTAAAAGGGCTATATGTTTATAACGTTCCTTTTGTGAGGAAGATTGGATAGCATCCATAAATAAACGTGTTTTTTCAATCGCCTCATCCATTTGAGCCAATCTACTGTCTGTTTCAGCTGTGCGTTTTTTCCCTTGAATAAGAGAAACAAGTACAGTCGTCATTTCCTTGGTAATATCTTGTAATGTATTAAAGGATACCTCCACAGCAACCCCAGGTAATTTGGCAACACTACTATCTAAATTACGTGTTAAATGATTGCCTTTTTCAGGAATCATTTTTTCAATGGCCTTTGCAAAAGGACGGACAAATGGTACAAAAAGTATCGCGCCAATCACACTAAATAATGTATGGAAAACAGCAATGCCCAGTGTTTCATCAAAGCTACCATTGATGGATTTTGTGACGAGTTCTGTAAGAGCAAACATAAACGTTGCACCAAATGTCACTAGTATAGCAGTGACTACATTGAACATTACATGGGTCACAGCTGTTCGCTTAGCAGCTGTTGATGCACCAATCGCTGCAAATAATGCTGTAGCAGTCGTCCCAATATTTTGACCAATGACTAAATAAGCAGCCTGTTCAAAATCAATGGCACCTGCATATAAGGCTGTTAAAGTGGCTGCTATTGCAGCACTAGAAGCCTGCATAATAACGGTCATGATAAGACCCAAAACAATTAAAATTAGTTTTCCACTAATAGTATTTGCACTAAATGCATCGAATGGGATTTTATCTTGTACAGCTGCCATTCCTCCCTGAAGAACATCAATGCCTAAAAATAATAAACCAAAACCAGTAACTAGCCCTCCAATTGCTTTGTAATCTCGTGGTGCGAGCAATTGTACAAATACACCAAGTGCAATAAAAGGCAGTGACATTGTCTGCATATTTATTTTGAAGCCGATTAATGAAATAATCCAGCCAGTACTTGTACTCCCGATATTCGCACCAATAATGACACCAATCGATTGGACAAACGTGAGGAGTCCCGCACTGACAAAACCAATCGTAATCAGGGTTGTGGCCGTGGAGGATTGTACAATCATTGTCATGAATGTACCCGATAAGACCGAGCTAATGGTTCCACCTGTAAAACGATTGAGCCATTTTTTTAAGGCATCCCCTGCCAATTCCTTTAAACCGTTCGTTAGCATCGTCATTCCAAGTAAAAATAAACCGATGCCCCCAAGCACATTGATCAACCTATCAACACTCCCTACTAAAATTGTATCTATTTATGAACGACTCCCTTTTTAAAGGAGTTTTATTCCTCAAACATTCTTAATAGTACCATTATTAAATTTGAGAAAATAGGGATATTTCCCTGCATTGTACAAAATCAACCATTATTTTACGAAAAACAATGTCATAATTTTTATGGTAGAATAGAATAAATAATTCTTTAGGAGATTTTCAAAATGATTTTAACAAAGCAAGAAGCAATGCAGGCACTTAAAAAGAACAAGTTCATCGGTTTTACTATTACAACAGGCAATATTATTATGAAAAAGATTAATAAAACCGAATATAATATTTTTGTTTTTGAAGAAGAAAGAGAGAAACCATTACGTTATGTAGGCTCTATCATGAACGTTATGGCGACAATGAGCGATAAAGCTTCCAAGAAAGATTTTGTGATTGTTGAACAACTACCAGCAAGAAACAGTGCTGAAGAAACTCAATCTTCTGAACAGGAAGACATGACAGAAGAAAAAGTAGCGCCAATCGAAGAAAAACCTTTAGTTGAAGGTCAAGAAGAAAGCCGTGCGATTGCTGGCTATGAAGGGTTATATGAAATGACGATGAGTGGTCGAATTATTACGGTACGCGAAAACCGCCCATTGGCTCGTTGTAATGATGAATATGGCTTCCATATTGCACGACTAACAAAGGACGGCAAAGCATCTAGCCATAATGTTTTTGAACTTTGGAAACAGACATTCCCAGAGCTGGAGCATACTCTTTTCAAAGGTGCTTTAAAAGCTAAGTATGGTACAGGCTGTAAGCTAATCGATAAACCTGGTATCCATTTTTAATGGAACACCCTCAGCGAAAAAAAGCTGAGGGTGTTGTTGTTTAGACATGATATATTTTTTGCCATTTGAAAATCTTTATTATGTTGATTTTGGCTACTTTATGGAAACCTGCCTGTACGAGCTTTCGCCGTCTGCTTCTATCATACCATGGGGCTATTGTACAAACTGCCCTCCCTTCACGTTGCACTTCAGTAACAATCTCAACTAGTCGCTGGCTGTCATATTCTTTTATAAACGACATATTATCTGACAGCTCATAGGAATAGTCAACCGTTTCTTCCGTTGCCGTTTTATCGTGTCTCTTGTATATGACTTGATCGCCATCTGCAAAGGGTCGATACCCCTTATAGAGGTCTGCAACATTGTTCGCTCGCTCTTTCATCGTCATGATATCCTTCATTGGTAATTCTTGAAATCTCACTTTTTCGCTATCTTGTTTTTGCTCTGCAATATAAACATCTAAAATATGAACCGATAGTATTCGTTGGAACATTTTCGTAACAGCTCTTAGCCAGTCTTTTGTATTTGCATGCTTCAAAAAATAACGCAGTTCTCCTAATCTGTCTCGCTTCAGTTTCACTAGCTGATGATTATTCGTTAATAGCCCTTTTAGCCGATCACGTATGACCATCCATAATCGAATATTACGCTCTTTAATTCCTTTTGTACTCATGACAAATTTTCTAGTGAAATCAATATGTGTATACCATTCAAACTTATATGGCTCATAGCCACTTCCTAAGTCATAATAACGATAGCCAGATTGATGTGCTTTTAGCATGTTTTCCTTTTCAATAAGGCGCCCTGGGCCAAATAGGTTAAAATCAGGCTCATGGCCCATTGCCTGGCAAAAATTACGCTCTCTACAGCATAGGTCAATTGTAAAAGCAATCCACTGCCTTTCAAATTGTAAGCTATCGACTTCTACCCGAAGCACCTTGCTGTTGGTTTTAGCTAGCCGCTCATAAAATAGACGTGTTTGCTTTTCTGTAAAGCCACTTTTATCAATTTTCTTTTGCCATCTTCTTGTGAACAACGTAAACATGTCTTGTAGATAATTGGGATTTACTTCCTGAAAGACGACATGACCAAGTGACTTTAATTTGTTTTCACGTCGTTTAAGGCTTTTGAATTTCTTGCGATGCTTCTGTAGAAATGTATCTATTGTAATGGATTGAAAATCGATATAGGATGTGACAGTCCGAAAAATCGAATGGGGCATCTGATATTCGATCGCATACTTCTCTAATTCTTGAGAGGTTTTCTTACTTTCTACTAAACCATGTAACACGATTAAATAACGCTTATATTTTCGCGAAAACTCCTTCAATAGAAACGTAATGGAATGTTCCAGCCACTCCTTGTCAGCGATCACTTCCATATAGGTCGCAAAACCTTGTCCTAAAAAGCTAAAATAATGGATTGTACCAAATCGTATACAATGCACTAACGGAAAAAAAGCCACTGCCACACCCTGATGTTCCACTATGTAAATCTCTACATTTTCCTGAACCCCAAGCGTTGCCCACCAAGTTGAAATCCATTCGTACTCAATAAAAGGATTATTATTGTGCTCTTTTTCAAGTATCCCTGACCAAGTACTTCTATAGGGCTCTAACTCTTCGATAGTCGTGATGAGTTTATAAGCTAGCAATGTACTAAATCGCTCCTTTTTCCGTTATCATCCATACATTTAGTAGCCACTATATTCCTAGCAAGAAAGTATTAGAACATTACACCAACGTAAAAACCCCTCCTCATTAGAAAGGAAGGGTTATGTCTCATTTATACGTTTACAAGTGATACCTCACCTTTTGTCACTGCATTGGCCATATGTGCTGTCGCTACATAGCTTAATGTCATACCAGGTCCAATGGTTGCGCCTGGGCCAGGATACGTCTCTCCCATGATAGACGCTGAACAATTGCCTGAAGCATACAATCCTTCAATGGGTTGACCATCCTCCTTTATCACACGAGCATATTCGTCCACTACGAGGCCTCCTTTTGTGCCAATATCTCCAGGATAAAGACGCAATGCATAGAATGGCGCTTTCTTGATTTCTGCTAAATTTGGATTTGGTAGTGTCGGGTCCCCGTAGTAATTATCATAGGCACTATCTCCTCGATAAAAATCATCATCATGTCCGTTCCTCGCAAAGTCATTAAAACGATTCACCGTCGCTACTAGACTCTCCGCTGGCACATCCATTTGTCTAGCAAGCTCTTCAATCGTTTCCGCACTTTTTGCGACTCCATGCTCAAACCAACTTTTAGGGAAGGCTTGTCCAGGGAACAGTCCTGTAAAAATATAACGGTTTTTAGCAGAGGCATCAATCAGTATCCAGGAAGGAACCGCCTGTTTGGTTGCCTCTTGATGCTTATACATCGTATCCACAAATTCATGATATGGTGCCGCTTCATTGACAAAACGCAGTCCTGTACTATCCACCACCATCATATTTGGTACACCGCGATCTGCCACAAGGAAGAATGGATGTCCTTGTGGATCAATAACAGAAGGTGCTCCCCACACTTTATCCATTAAATCCAACGTAGCACCAATTTTTACACCAGGTTCAATGATGTCACCTGTTTGCCCTTCTGGTGAAGAAGTCCATGCAGCTTTCGTTGGACTTGGTAAATATTTTTCTCGGAGGGTCTGATTATGTGAAAAACCACCTGAAGAAAGAACAACACCTTTCTTTGCCTCAATTTTCAGCTCTTGCCCATCTCGTTCCACAATAATTCCATTCACTCGCTCCTTGTCCATAATGAAATCTTTAAAGGCAGTTGATAGCCAAAGCTCACCATTTGCTTCTGCAAGAGAGAGTCGTAAACGAGCAACTAAAGCTTCTCCTAATGCGACTGGGTCACTCTTAGTCACCTTTGACTTTACTAAACGCGCTCCTAATTTCAGGGCAGTTGTTTTTCCTTTTAACGTCCGAGTAATCATGTTCACCTTATGAAACTCGTAGCTATTCATCGTGAATCCTTTTGTTGATAGAGTTGCTCGACGCATAGAATTTGCTAAAGAACCCATTTTCGTTAAATCGAAAATAAGTGGTTCAATGGAGCGTCCTTGTGACAAGCCACCTGTTTTTTCTGGATAATAATCCGAGTAGCCTTTTGCATACTGGAACCGCATATGCTTTGTTTTATTGTATAAAAAGCGTAACATTTCAGGTCCTCTCGTAATATAAGCTTCCTTTAACGCTTCTGGCACACGATCACCGATTGTTGAATCTAGATATTGGCGTGCAAGTTCATGTGTATCTGGGACACCTGCACCTTTAATGACATGATTATTAGGAATCCATAAGGCACCGCCTGAAATAGCAGAAGCACCACCATAGCGATCTGTTTTTTCAATCACTAATGATTTCATTCCTTGTAACTTTGCTGTTAAACCTGCTGTCAATCCCGCTGCACCAGAGCCTACTACCACTACATCATAACTTGCATCCCATTTCATTCAACCATTCCTCCTTATATGAGCTAAATCGATGAATCTGGCCTTTCTATTAAAAAGCATAGAATTAAACCAATATTCAGTCAATTTATACCGTTCCCTATATTTCCACAAAAAAAGAGCATAATCGCTCCCTTTAAGGTTTTAGAATCACCTTTATACAGTTATCTTCCACTTCACTAAATAAGCTTTACTTGCAATTCCCTGATATGTTACAGCCTTCATATCATCATCTCCCTCTGTAAAGTATCATTACAACTAGCATAGATTCTGACTCTATTCTTTCCTTGTCTAATCTGCGGTCTGCACATCATGTTTTTACGCTGCCAAATCGACTGCAAGCATATTCATTTCTACTTAGCATATATTTTGAAAAAGACATTAAGTTGATGATAGGGCGGAGGAATTTTACAGGTGAGTGCAATGATACTTGGCGGTTTTCTATTTTTCAGTGTGAGCATTGGGGGCGCGATTGCCTGGATTTTCTCTAAGCTATTTCAGCATACAACACAAGGATTATCATTATTATGTGGGGGTTTTTTAGTAGGCTTACTTGTGCTAGATATCATCCCATCTTCATTTCAAATCTATCAACCATTCGGTATTATACTGGGTATTTTTATTGGCTATTTCATCTTTCAACTACTAGACACCTTATTTCATGCTTCTCATACACAAAATCCCTCGGTCTCTCTATTAACCCTTGCTATGATTATCCATACAATACCCATTAGTCTCACTGTCGGAAATTTACTTGGAAATGCTGCATTAAGTATTTCTCTCACTGCCTCCATTATTCTTCACCATGTTCCAGAGGGCTTTGCTCTATCTACCGCACTCATCTCTCAGGGCGAAAGGCTATGGAGACTTTTCATTTATTTCTTTATCTTTTCTATTTTCTTTAGTATTTTCATCTGGTTTGGTCAATATTGGGCTTTACCAGACAAAGCACAAGGGATCTTAATGGGCATTTCGATAGGATTGATTGCTACAGCTAGTATTTCTGAATTCATTTTACATCAGCTACAAAAAGTCTCATTTAAAGCATTTTTTATGTATCTCTTTTTAGGTTATTTTCTAAGCTATATTTTCCATATACTTGTTGAATAACAAAGGGATATCTCTGCACTTGAGACACCCCTTTCCTATTTTATTCTTCACTTACTAGCATTAAAGTATGCGTGAGAATCTTACTTCTATTCTTGAATTTGAAGCTACTTGAGCAGATGAACAAACGACAAGCCACATTACATATTTAATTAGATATAAAGACGAATGTGGTCCTAAATCCCATCACTATAGACATACATTAATGGAAATCAAGCTTACAGGAGGTTTCAAATGGTTATCACCCCTGGTATAAAAGATTTGCCTTATCGTATGCAGGTAGATGGTTCGAAGTTTTTCACTTTAATTGCGGAAGAAATAACATGGGAGCTTGTCGATGGGATATTCATTCAGGCTTGGGGCTACAATGGTTCCACTCCTGGACCAACCATTCGTGTTTACCCTGGTGATCGTGTATGTATTCGTGTCATTAATCGACTGCCTGAAAAAACTAGTGTGCATTGGCATGGCTTAATCGTACCGAACACAATGGACGGTGTCCCCCCAATTGAACCATCACCCTTTATTGAACCTGGACATTATTTCGATTATCATTTTACGATTAAAAATCCTCCAGGAACGTATATGTATCATTCCCATGTAAATGTTGCTGTGCAAGATAATGCTGGTCTATTAGGTGGCTTGATCGTTGAAGATCCAAACTTACAAAATACTCATCAGCATAAGGATTATCTATGCCTATTACAAGAATGGGCCGTCGACCAATTGCCTTGGGGGAAGCTTACAAAAGGTACGTATCCGTTAAATTTTATCAAACCGGAATTTAATTTCTTTACGATCAATGGCAAATGCTATCCTTTTACAAAACCATTAGCCGTACATTTCGGTGATACTGTAAACATTCGTTTTGGCAATATTCAAATGCATCACCACCCCATCCATTTACATGGTCACCAATTTCATGTTGTTGGGGCAGACGGTTTTCCTATCGCTAGTCACAAGCAAATTGCCAAGAACACCATTCTTGTGGCCTCTGGTGAAACTTGGGATATATGCTTTACAGCTAATAACCCTGGTATCTGGCCCATCCATTGTCATATGCCACATCACGTAACAAATAACGGCGCGCCTGGTATTGGGGGCATGTTTACCACGGTGAATTACCTCTAAAATGAGGGCAGCTTAAAAGCTGTTCTTTTTTACGTTATATTTCTTTAATAGTGGGTACATACTTGAAAAGGAACTTCGCGCAAAAAACTTTATATTTATATAATATCAGAGGCTTTCATTTGATTTTTATTCAAGGGTAGAAGTAGTATGGAATTGTAACGAAGGATTATCTACATATCCACACTATTATATTAATGTAACAATTCCAAAGGAGGAATTTCGATGAATTATCAAAACATTACAGTTGCAGGTAGTGGTGTATTAGGGAGTCAAATTGCTTATCAATCTGCTTTCAAAGGTTTTAATGTAACCGTTTACGACATTAATGACGAGGCTCTAAAAAATGCGCAAGATCGTATTATAAAATTAAAACCATTTTATCAACAAGACTTAGGTGCAACTCAAGAAGAAGTGGATGCAGCCTATGCACGTCTTTCATTTAATAGTGACTTGGCTCAAGCCGTTGCCAATGCTGATCTTGTTATAGAAGCAATTCCTGAGGTTGTGAGCATCAAAACAGATTTTTACACGAATCTTGGAAAAGTAGCACCAGCAAAAACAATTTTTGCAACAAACTCGTCTACTTTATTACCAAGCCAATTTGCTGAAGCAACTGGCCGTCCTGAGAAATTTTTAGCTCTTCACTTTGCTAATACAATCTGGAAAAACAATACTGCTGAAATAATGAAACACCCCGATACAGATATGAAAGTATTTGATGAAGTTGTTGAATTTGCACGCGCCATCGGCATGGTACCACTACCATTGCACAAAGAGCAACCTGGCTATATTTTAAACTCATTACTAGTGCCGTTTTTAGATGCAGCTGAATCCTTACTTGTAAAAGAAGTGGCTGATCCAGAAACAATCGATAAAACATGGATGATTGGTACAGGCGCTCCACTTGGACCATTTGCTATTCTAGACATCGTTGGCATTAACACTGCCTATAATATTGTCGAAGCGAAAGCAACTGCCACTGGCGATGAAAACATGAAAAAATTAGCCAACCTCTTAAAAACAGAGTATATCGACAAAGGCAAACTTGGTCGCGCAACAGGTGAAGGCTTCTACACATATCCAAACCCAAGCTTTGCTAAACCAGATTTTCTAAAAGCTTAATCGATAAAAAGATGTACATAGTACTTTTTACTATGTGCATCTTTTTTTACTTTCCCAATGTTCGTAGTGACAATCCTATCTTCAGATAAGCCGCGTAAGTTATTCCATCATGCATGTAGGAATGAACTCTGGCAACAACAGTATATGTAATCTGGTGACTACTCGAACACCAGAATAGAAAATCGCCTGGTAGCTTTCACAAGAAAAAGTCCCAAAAACTAGGCGCGTCTTGAAATTTTACTGTTGCAAGCTTTTCTATAATTTTTAATTTAATTTCTTGCTCTAGGTCTTCCCTTTCATGATAGTCTGTATTGTGTAAACAATGTTTAATTTTTGGGATGAAATTCTCGATTATTGTTAGCGTCTCTTCAGTATGTTGATTTTCTAAATTTCCCATAGTTTATTCCTCCCTTTTTCCGAGTGAATGATTGAGTTTATTTAAAGCCTTTCTATGATGATTGGATATATTCTGGGGAGTTGTTTGTAATAGTTGAGCTATCTCTTTTATAGAAAGCTCTTTTACATAAATCATCTCTAAAATTTGAAGCTGTTTTACCGTTAGTTTTTGCAAGGACTTTAAGAGCTGTACATCTTCTATATTGTCCAATAATCCTCCACCAATTAAATGATCTAGACCATTTTCATTGCGTGTATCTTCTATTAGTTCTTTTAGGGTCGTCTCCCCCTCCTCTGATAATCCCTTATCTAATATTAATAAAGACCGATTTTGCAGCCTTCTTCTTTTTTTATCAAAATCTAAACTAAAGAAATAAATTAAATTACTTACATATTTGATCTTCCTAACATTTATATAGTGCGATTGAAAAGATTCATCAACGAGTTTCTTATTCAAATCAGTTGGATATAAGATCGCTTTTTGCACCAAATAAAGATTTTGGGAATCCGACAAAAAGCTTTTAATAATTGGATTGTTAACCTGCTCATTATTTCTATAGAAAAATTCCTCTATTTTTTGTTTATCATTCTTCATTTAATAATCCCTCCTATTATCCGCCTTCTTTCTATATAAAGTGAATGTTGTATCTATATTATAAACCAAAATAAGAACAAGTGTTCTTAAAAAAGATAAAAAAATCACCTTTTATACAAAAAAGGTGATTTAATCCAACTTAGTTAAATTTCTAATATAGCTTTTATTTTTTCTGGCTGATAACCAATAATTCTCTCTACTTTATTATCAGCGACTAATAAAGTAAATGGGATAGCGCTACTATTAAATTGCTTAAACTCCATTAATACGTGCTCTTCATTAATATCCTTATTAATATAAGTAATATTATTTTCCTCTAACCACTCCTTCAACCTAACACAATATTGACATCCATCGCTTGAATATACCGTTATATCATACTTCATCTTAGAGACCTCCTTTTTTCTATAAAGAGGATTACAACATAAGAAATGAAACCATGACAAAATAATATTTTTTTATAGGCAGGTTGTTTTTATTACAGAAGAATCCTCTTTACATAGTACAGTTACAATTTTGGTGATATAGCCAAGCGGTAAGGCAAGGGTCTGCAAAACCTGGATCCTCGGTTCGAATCCGAGTATCACCTTATATTACTAATTTGGAGTAAGAGGGAGGGTGATTTACATTATGACACCAGAAAATGTTCCAATTTGGATTAGCCTAATAGGAAACTTTGGATTCCCTATTGCCATAACAGTCTATCTGTTCATTCGCTTTGAAAGGAAAATAGATAAATTAGAAGCTGTCATCATGGAGTTATCTGAAGTTATAAAATCTCTTAATTACAAGAAAGGAGGGTAATCCACATGGAAATTGAAAAATTAATGGCCTGTTACTGTAAAGCAAGAGAAGTTCAATCATTTTATACAAATTGTTTAGCGAGTGACAGTCTGTCCCCAAAAGAACGCGATTTACTAATAAATCTTATACAAAATACTAGTATTTCTTCTAATTTATTGAGGGAATATTGTCAGATTCATGCTAATGAAATATGATCTATTAACAAAATAAACCCATCAAATAATTTAGGTTAAGAACTACCTAATTTTATTTGATAGGTTTTAATTTTTAATAAGTGATTTAAGCTTCTTTAAATCCAAACGTTCCTATTAAAAATGCTATTAGAAATATTATTAGCAAAATGGAATTGAGGATAATTAAAAGTAATTCTACTACCGCATCTCATACCATACCACTTTTTATACAGTCGAATAACAAGAAATCAACATTTATGGAGCAACTTTTATATTATTATGTAATGTCGATAATAAGGTTTTTTCATAATCTTTAAGTACTGACTATTATAAATAAAAAAAGGCAAAGTTGATTTCAGGCAAGGAATGGTTTATTCGATGTGATGAAAACTGTAAATAACACGTGTGGTATAATTGTAATAAAGTCAAACCTTCATTTACATACAAAGGGGCGGTGCTATTTGCAAAGAAAAATTTTTACGTATTTATCAATAATTTTCTTGTTTTTAACATTTCTTATTGGATTGGCTCCTCAATATATTCTGGGAATTGGCATAACAATTCCATTTATTTTAGGAATTTCAGGACTAATATTTGCTATTTTAGGGATAAAGGGACCCACTCGTATGATTTTAGTTGTCCTTAATTCGTTTATATTAGTAGTGTTTATCGGGATTTATCTAATGGCTTTTTATGGATTTAATAAACCTTAAAAGAAGCAAAGTTTATCTTTAAAAGTCAGAATGATAGGAATTTTATGATAGTCTACAAAGAATAGCTATACTATATCTTCTTATAATAATCCATAGTATTTTTTAGGCTAAATAGATGAAAAGTATATAATTGGATTCTCGGGTCTTGCTTTTTTGTATTTGGTGCTTATGAGCCTTCATTATAATTGCCAAAAAGGCGTAGTTTTTGAGATGTTTTAGTATTGGTTAAAAATAAATGCGCGAATAGGTCCTAAATTATTTTTCAGAACAATATAAAGAAAAAATTGTACTTTTTATTTCTCTCTTAATCATTCTATTCTATTTAATTAAAATAACTATTAATTATAATGCATATTACCTATATTCTAAATGTACTACTTTAATCGTTTTATCAAATTCCATAGATTCGAGCTATTAGCCTCCTTATTCATAACGTAACAAACCATTCAAAAGCATATAATTTCGTTTTATAGGTTTAATTTATATTTCCTGAAAAAAATTTAAAAATGCAGTTTAAATCTCCAGTTGTATTTCACTTTACATAGTAATGAAGCACATCATACTAAATGTTGCTTCAAATACTTTAAAAGGGAGAGAAAACAATGACTGAAAAACAAACTAAATCAGGAATTAAAGAGTTATCGAAAAATGAGGTTAACAATTTAGTTGAAAAAGCATTGGCAAATGAAAGTGTGCAGACGCTTATCAACAACTCACTAAATCATTACCCTGCTATTAAAGCTAAGTATACTGATCTTCGAGCTTTAATAACACAATCATTAGGCGGAGAATTTACTAAAGGAACTACCCCTGTACAAGTTCTTACTTTAGTTATGGAAGAACTTCAGACAGTAATTACTTTTACTGTCGAAAACGCAGAATTTAAAGCTGTTTCGCATTTCCATGGTCATTCAAGTGTTATCGAAGTTACACAATCTGTTGGAGTAAATTTATTCCCAATTGTAACTATTAAGATTAATGGAGAGTATTTCGATTATGAATGGCACACAAACCCATTATATGATGTCAATGAATTACGTTCTTCTACACAAAATAATGAACTTAATCTAATGTGGTCAAATTGTACTATCTGTACTACTGTTTGTGACACTATCCAAGGTTTAGGATGTACCTTAGCTGGTACAGCAGCTTGTATGGTAGCTTGTGCTCCAATCGGTACTGTAGCGTGTCCATTTATTTGTGCAGCTGTTTTTGGATTAGTGTGCCTTAGCGAAAATAAGATCACATGTGGACCAGGTTGTAAATCATTAGGGTTTTGCTAAATAGAAATAACAAGTTATAAAGTTAATATCTCCCCACCAATAATGTTATAATTAAAATAGGAGGGGAGATTCTTGTTAGCCTATAAGAGAATAATTATAATACATTTACTTATTATGTTTTCTAGCATTTTTATTAGTTTTCAGATAAAAGGTATATGGATAGGATTACTTATATTTTTATTGGTGTATGCTTCTCTTTTTTGGTTGTTTATTGGACTACCTTATGCATTTCAAACAAAGTCGAAGTTTTTCGAAAGGTATTGGAATTGGTTAGTAAAAGGTGGGAAAATTGGTCCAAAAAGCTAAAGATTTATTCTTTAATATTGCTTAATAATAGTAACAGAATACTCAATTTTATAAGAGAAATATTAAATTTAATCTACCTCCGAAAATGTTAGACTTTTACTAACATTTCAGGGGTAGATTTTTGTTTAATATTGAGCGAATTTCTCCTTTTTATTTATTATCATCTTCCTTCTAACACTTTATTATTTAAAAGGAGATGACAAAATGAAATATGAAATCATTTTAGAGCGGGTAAAAGTGGTCAAGTTGTTTAAAGTTTTAAATGCAGTTCCTGATAATTTAGATAAGATTCGAGCAAGGGAATTTTGGCAAGAAACAGATCAAGGTTCAGGATCTGTTATTGCTGTATTAGATAGTGGTGTTCAGGTTGACCACCCGAGTTTAAAGGACAATATTATTGATGGCTATAATTTCACAGATGATGATGAAGGTAATCCTTCAATATTTAAAGATTATCTTGGACATGGTACACATGTAGCTGGAATTCTAGCTGCTGTTGATAATGGCAAGGGAATCACAGGTATTGCGCCAAAAAGTAAACTTCTTATATTAAAAGTAATAAATCACAAAGGAAGAGGAAGCTTTGAAAGTTTGATTAAGGCGATTATGTATGCAGTTAATTGGACTGGACCTAATGGAGAAAAAGTAAACATTATTAATATGTCACTTGGCAGCCCAGAACCAAATGAAGAATTGCATAAAGCCATAAAATATGCCCGTTCAAAAGGTATAGTATTAGTTGCAGCAGCGGGAAATGAGGGCGATGGAGAAAGCGCAACTATCGAAATATCATACCCTGGTTTTTACAAGGAAGTAATTCAAGTCGGCTCTATATCTGAAACAGATACGCCTTCAAAATTTTCTAATACGAATGTTAACTTAGATTTTGTAGGGCCTGGTGAAAATATATTATCAACGCATTTAAACAGTGATTATGTAGAATTGACAGGAACCTCTATGGCAGCTCCGTTTGTTGCCGGTGCGGCTGCACTTATCATAAAAATAATCAAACATTGTGAACCCCATTTGATTCCAATGTATGTATTTGACTACTTGTTAACTCATGCTCTTTCATTGGATCATTTCTCCATTAATCAGGTAGGGAATGGTTTTATTCAGTTGAAATAATTTGTGTTAACAATGGCAATTTAATTACTCCCTTTAAAAGGTAAACATCAACAATTTCCTTTTAAGAGGAGTATTTTTCTTGTTTTTAGTTCATTGTACTACTCATTACCATTTTCAGTATAATAAACAGTAAGTGCTGTTGATATTTGAAACCTTAGGTATTTAGCAAAAACTTATTTATTGAAAGGATTTGAATAAGGGATGGATATTCTACTTCCAATAGAAATAGGCTTTTTCGCTAATATGTTAGTATTTGGAATAAGTATACTTGTTATAAAAGATAAAAGAAAAGCATCAAAGCTAACACTTATTTTCTTCGAAATCATTGTTCTTCTGTCGTTGATCATTGGTAGTTGGTCAGAAATGGGCTTATTTGTTATAAGCTTAGGCATATTACTCTTATGTATGTGTTTATATTTATATATTTTTATTGAGCGTACCTTCAGACCTATAGAGTAATGCTTGTAGTCCGCAGAATGCACGAATACCAGCCACCGCTGTAGTATGTCCTGAGACTCTTGAGGCAACAGGCACTGAGGTATTTATTTGTAAGAGCTTTAATCCGAAATGACGGCAGCACTCTTTTTAAAAGTACTGCCGTGTGACTTACCTGTTTATCTGCATACCATATATGTAAGAACAAATATGTAGATGGGGGGATTTTATGGAACTGATTTTGACCATTTTTCTCATGCTAGATATTCCCTACAATTACTTTCACCATTCATTCCCCATTACGATTGAATACTTGGGGATTCTTGGATTTTGGCTAGCACTCCCATTATCGGTCATTATTATCTTGCTAAGTATATGGTTACTTATAAAAAAAGTGGGCATTGTTAGCTCTTTACTTATTCTTTATATTACGGGGATTCTTTTATTCATTGCTTTATTTTCATTGTTCCATTGATACTCATCATAATAAATTGAAGCCTTTGAAGATAGAAACTTCAAAGGCTTTTTAACTTTTTTAGAAATACAGCACCATATAATCCTCATCAAAATATTGCTGTCCTATTTTTAAGGCGTTTCGCTCTGTTCCAAAAACGTGAAAGCCTAACGATGTGTATAATCCCTTTGCTGATTCATTGGAAGACACAACTGTTAAATTAATTTGTTCGACGTCTACTAGTGATTTTGCTTGATTGATGACCTCTACCATTAGTTGTTTTCCAATGCCCAATCCTCGCTTTTTTGGTGAAACATAAACGGCAAAAATGCTCGCTTTATGCTTTAGCTTCATTTTATTTGCTTGCACCAATGTTGCCACACCGAGTAATTCCTCCTGGTCAAATGCACCAAATGTAAATGTTCCTTGTCCTTCGAGCCTACTTGCAAACGACTCAAGTGACAAATCCTTTTCTTCCTCGAAGCTAGAGCCAAAAGCTTCAGGATTTGTTTGCAATCCCTCTAACCTTAAATCTCTATATACCTCAGCATCAGCTGCTGTTAATTGTCTAATTTCCATGCCTTTCCCTCCCATCGTACTTTTCCTATTTATCGGCCATAACGATTAGCATTTAATGTACTTTTCCTATAACAATCCTTAAAATGGAAATAAAGGAGTTGAAAATCTATGAAATCTACTAGTATGGTGAAACATTTTCTTACGTTAGAGGAGCAACGAGCACACTATCTACCAGCTATTCATACGCTTCCACAAGAGGAACTATGGCAGCAAGGACATGAAGGAAAATGGTCCATTGGTGAACACTTTTATCACCTCTATTTGATTCTCAAAATGTTACATACAGCAACCAAATATTCTTTCTTCCTCACACCTTTTGCCAAAATGCGAAGAAACAAGCCCTTCGCTACTGAAATACATGATATTTATGAAGAATATCAATCTAAAAAAGGACAAGGAATGCGAGCACCAGCTATTTTAGTTCCATCTAAGAAACTACGCTTTGCCTTAAATAGTTATGATATCGAGCAATTACTTATCAACGAGACACTTGCTTTGCAAAAATTAGTAAAAGATATAGACGAGGATGTTGCCGGACACATTATCTTTCCAGATCCCATTGCGCATTATCCTAATCTAATTCAAGCTATTCAGTTGTTGGCTATTCATGAGAGACATCATTTTAATATTATGAAAGGGTTAAAATTATATTGAAAGGTACAATTAATGAAGTCAAATAGAGCCAATTTGATTTTATGTCCATCAAAACTGGCTCTGGATTTTTCAGTATAGCAACTTTGTCATGGAAAAATTTCATTAGGAAACGCTACGATCTCTTTGCTCTACAACAACACTTAAAATTCCAAACAATAACAGTAATAAGACGCCCATTAACGTAATATTTGACCATTGTAACCTTGTATCAAAAAGCTGAAAAAAGAAGGTACATACAGGAATAAAACACAGTGACATCATGACTAGAAATACTTCACAATATTGAATACCCTTCTGTAATAAATACATTGGAATCAAAACACCGATGACTGTCATCAGTAAAATCCAACCAATGTTTTCAAGTAAATAAGTAAACATGACATCATATGTAGCGATAAATGATAGCAAAATGATACCATAAAATCTTTTTGCTAAAATCATTGAGCTTGTCCATCCTAATTGACTGAGCCGCTTAGAATAGACTGTACATAATACTGCACCAAGTCCACACAATATGCTTGCCCCGACTCCTAAAATACTTGATTGGTCCCATGTTTGTACAGCCGATTTCCCTGTAAAAATAGCACCAATTAGTAATAAACTAGCTGCAAATATGCCAATTGCAATACCCCACTGTGCATTTATCACTCGTTTTTTCTGCTGTATTGCAAGTAGCAATGCAAACAATGGGCCTAGTCCCATTTCAAGAGAGCTCACTATCGCAGGTTCAATATATTTTAATGCAAAGTAAAACCCCATAAAGGCTAATATGGAAGCACCGTTTAACTTCCATAAAGATGATCGAGCCTCTTTCCAGCAGGGCTCTACCTTTTGCTTACTTGTGATTAATTGAAAGAAGACAGTCGTGAGAAAAAAACTAATGCCTGTGAAAAGAAATGGATGCACCGCTTGTACACGGTTCGAGTAATACACTTGGCTAATAGACGTTAAAATGGCTGACAATAGTAAACTTATTACCCCTATTGCATATAGATTACGTTTATTTTCAACTATAACTCCCATAGATTTCCTCCTGATAGGATGTCTACTCATATGTTTACTATTGCGTCGCTAGAGTAAACTTCTTTACTAGGTTCTCCAAACTGTCCTCTACATGGTGGCAGTCGACGAAGAATACCTTCACTTCGGTACTTTGGTCACCTTCATTTGTGTTGAAGTAGATTTCTTTCATTTGTTCAACCTCAGTATTCAATGGATAGATAAGCCAAATTTCTTTAGCGTGATATTTTTTAGCGTAAGCATACATTTGATACATATCTGCCTGTGTAATTCCATAGTTATTGTGTGGCGTATTACTTAGCATTTTCCATTTTGTATCTAAAACAATTTTGCCAGCGCCATTAGTTAACACTATATCTGGTCGTAATGCAAATTTTCCTTGAAATAAATGATAGCCTTTATCCTGTAATTGCACCTGCCATGCTGAATTACTTAGTAGCTTTTTCAGATGAAAGCCAATATAAGACTCAAAAACTTTTTCCATTGGGAATAATAATGCTTTTCTAAATGAATTTCCCGAAAAAGTTGTAAAGCTTTCATCATTTAAAAAAATGTTAGACCATTGCATAATCGTTTCATAATCTTTTGAGTTACGATCAATCTTTACCTTTGAAAAGTCTTTGCTGTAGTTTTTTGATTGCTCAATCAGTTCAAAGTGTACGAGCAGTTTACGAATTTCGTTTATATTGTCATTACTTGTTGATTGTTTTAGCAATTTAAGTAATGTAGCCTTGATTAAGCGGTTTTCGGCCCGATTCATCCCAAACTCATCGTAGCGTGTATAGAAACGTTCTCTATGAACAAGGTTATATTTTAATTGCTGTGAAAATACCATTTTACCTTTGTATACATTTAAGTTATCTTCCATCGCATAATAGGATGATTTAAGCCCCTTTTTAATCAGTTTTTGCACTTCTTGAATGTACAATCGAATGAAAATTTCCAATAATGTCATACGATCTGTCCGAAGGCTAGTCTCATTAAATGTTTTGCTAGGAAATTCTTGTAGCGATTTAAGCATTTTCACAAATGTTTTTTTAGGGTCAATGGCTGTTTTCCCATATATTTTTGGCAAAATTTGAATTTGTGTACCATTCTTCAATTGCACAATACCAACATAATTTTTTGCACGAATGACCTTTCCAACATGTCGCTTTGTGGAAACAGAGAAAAAATCGTATGCCTCAACATCTTCCATTTCATTGCAGTGCAAAATCATATTTTCAAGCTGCTCGAAAGAATCCTTATCTAAGTATATATACTCATCTTTATAAGCTTTATTGCATGTCAGGATATCGTATTCCTTCATTTCAATTAACCTCTTCATTCTCGACCCTTCCATATATCCCGATATAGCTTGATGGTTCCTCGAATGCACTTGCTTGAAGATGGTATTTTGTTTCTGGGAGGTCTATATCAATGTCTCGACCAAATAATCCTTTTATACTTAATTTCTCATCCAAAATAAATCGATATTGCTGTGGTTTTAAATGATCTCCTAACACTAACTGAATCTTACTATAATCTTCATAAAAATATTCTTGGAGAAGCGGAATAATCGCATTCTTAAAAATAGTAGCTAGATTTTCTAATGAATTGTCTTCTTTTAAGCTCATAAAATATGCATGACCAATAGTATGTTCACGATCATATAGCGCTTCAATACGAGCGTTCATGACTTCCATTAGACGTTGAATATGGATATTTCCTACTTTTATATCAGCTACTGCATTCAAATTTGGCAGCATTTCAATAAAGTCAAAGCGTCTTCTAAGTGCTGTATCCATCAGGGCAATCGAACGATCGGCTGTATTCATAGTTCCCAGTAAATAGACATTTTGAGGTACCCCGAAATCCTTTTTAGAATAGGGAAGCTTTACATGCATTTCTTCTTGCGCCCCAATTCGTTTTGTCGGCTCAATTAATGTAATAAGTTCACCAAAAATCTTCGATATATTGCCTCGATTAATTTCATCGATAATAAAGACATAATTATTAGTGTTTTCTTCCACATCGATTTGATCATTTTGCGAGTATTTTAAAATTAAATTATTTACATCATTAATCGATAGTCTCCAAAGCTCATAAATGGTTTGCTGCACTAAGTTCGTTTTGCCATTTAGCTCATAAATATTTTCATAGATATCCGTGGCTATCCATTCTACTTCTCGACTCCTTTTAAAATCTTCCTCAGCCTCTAACCATTCTGGCTCTCCCGTGACAATGCCAATTGCATCAATATGCTTTTGATCACCTAAAGAAAAGACAATATCTCCAACACTCATTCCCTCATAGAAATAGTACAAGGTATCTGAAGGATAGTCCCCATCCTCAATAAAGTCAGTACCTTCCTCATCCCAGCCTATACGAATTTGATTGTCCTTAAAGCATTCCTCTTTCAGCCAATTATTCCCACTTCCTCCTAGAGAAATCTTCCAAACTTTTTTATTTCCTTCCATCACCTGATTATGAGCAGTTAATTTTAATTGCTGCGCTTGCTCACAAAATTCTTTAAACACCCCTGATTCAATTTTGTATTGAATGCTCTCTTCTGCTTCATCGTTTAAAACAGGCTTGATTCCCTCAATAAACTCTTCATATCCATATGATTGATGAAAAGTAACGAATCGAATCTGACCTTGCTTTTTATACGCAAGATAACGTTCAAAAACGTCTTGATACGCTTCTGCACAAATCGCCATAAAGTCTTTATTCTCAATAATACTAACCGCGTAGTTCACTGTATTATACGTTTTCCCTGTTCCTGGTGGACCGTACAGGATTGTATTGATATTACATTTATTCATTTTTGGGGAATCCTCCTCTAAACTTCATATTTCTAGCAACTCTGATTGGTAAGCTTGTATTGCTTAGGTATCTTCTATCAAGAAATTTATTCCCATCATAATACCATAAATTCATACAAATATTACTAGTTATTTTATAAAAATAACCAACTTATCTACTAAGATCATCCTATATTATTTAATTTTTCTACAACAAAAAAATCCGTAAAGGTCACTATAAAACTGACATTTACGAATTTTTTATTACTCTTTTACATCAGCATGCGTAAAAACTTTTCAAAATGCACGCCTGCCTCACGGGGTACTTGCTCCTTCGAAGTAGCTTCAATTGCAGCGGCTAAAAATGTTTCCGCTAGTTTCATTGACTCCATTAAATCTTGTCCACGCATCATGCCGCCCATCATGATGGATGCGAACAGGTCGCCTGTACCTGAATAGCTCTCACCATTATAGTTGCGGATACTATGAAAAGACCGCTCAGAATCGACAAACATATTCCCTACATAACGCTTGTCCGCATCTGCTGCTGGTGGATTCAAACCCGTAATAATGACGTTTGATCCAGTTGTTTGCTGTAGCTGCTGACCTGCCTCTTCAAGGGCATGAATATAATCTAATTCATTTTGATAGCTCTGTAGCCTCTCATAGGATAAACCTGTAAGCAAGCAACATTCCGTAACATTTGGCGTAATAATATCCGCACACTTTACTAACGCTCTCATACGATCAAGCAATTCACCCGTAAACATTTTATAGACTTCACCATGATCACCCATCACTGGATCAACAAGCAATGTCGTCTTCTTTGAGTGAAACACGTCTAAAAAGCGAAATATATTATCGATTTGCTCCTTACCTGTAACAAAGCCTGTGTGAATACCATCAAAGGTAGCTCCAAGCTTGCTCCACTCATCTATAAAAGAGTCCATCTTTGATGTTAAATCTTCGCAATAAAAGCTCGAATACCCCGTTTGTGCCGTTAAAATAGCTGTAGGTAGTGGCACAGCCTGTACACCCATCACAGACAGCACAGGCATCGCAGCCGTTAACGAGCACTTTCCAAAGGACGACATATCTTGAATTACCGCAACTTTTTTCATCATTCATTCCACCTAACTCATCCTGCTTTTACTCTCCTCATCGTATCATAATTAGATAAATGCGAAAATAACCTCGAACTGACCCTTAATTTTTTTATAAAATTGACACTTTTACAACAGTCAGTCCTTTGCTAAAGTAAAAATCATCAAAATATTCATCATAGTGAGGAAGAGACAAATGCAAAATATACAAAGGCCAACATCCTATACAAAATCACGCACCAAAACATTTGATTTAGTCATTACAGCCATTTTAGCAGCACTTGTTTTTGTTGCTACAATGTTTATCAATCTTAAGCTACCGATCGGGCAAGGTGGACTTATCCACTTAGGAACATCCATGCTGTTTATTTCTGCTATTTTATTCGGACCTAAAAAAGGTGCACTTGCTGGAGCCATTGGAATGGGCTTATTCGATATCGTAGGTGGCTGGTTAATTTGGGCACCCACGACTATTATTTCACGCGCATTACAAGGCTTCATTGTCGGTAAAATTGCTTGGTCAAAAGGACATAAAGGTGATAATCTTGGGCTGAATATTTTAGGAGCAGTAGTATCAATGCCCGTGATGATTGCTGTTTACTATGTTGGGCAAGCCATTATGTTCAACAGCTGGATTGCCCCGATGGCATCCATTCCAGGAGACGTCATTCAAAACATCGTAGGCTTAGTTATCGCCATCCCAGTATGTGTTGTACTGAAAAAAACACCATACTTCAAAAAGAATTTTTAATGAAAAAACGCCATCTTGCTGTTTTACACAGTACAGTTGGCGTTTTTTATGGAGTGCTATGCAGAAACAATGAATTTCAAGATAAAGCGAAACTAGCCTTGATCTTTTTCATACTATAGGGTGGAGGTGTAAAAATGCCAAGAGTAAAATACCGTGATGCAGACGTTGCTTTAATGGCAAGGATGATGAGAGCGGAAGCTGAGGGTGAAGGAAAACAAGGCATGCTTTACGTGGGCAATGTCATTGTGAATCGTGCAGTAGCATCTTGTTTAGACTTCAACGATGTTAGAACGATTGAGCAGGTTATTTACCAGGTTCAAGGTGGAAATTATTCTTTCGAAGCCGTTCAAAAAGGCAATATGTTTTACCAACGAGCGAGAGAAACGGAAAAAAGATTAGCGAAACAGAACTTAGATTTCTGGCGAGATCATCCAGCAAAATACGCACTTTGGTACTTCAATCCATATGCCCCATGTCCCCCAACATGGTACGGCCAGCCGTTTACAGGGCAATTTAAAAATCATTGCTTCTATGAACCCGCTCCAGATACTTGTGCTAGTGTATATATGGGATAGTTAGTTCATCATTGTAAAGGGAATACCTCAATTGCAGGTATTTCCTTTGTTCTCCCATTATTTAACATGGCTTAATCCATTACTTTCAAAAGCTTTTCCTTAAACATTATCACACCAATCAAGCCAATTATAGAAAATATAACAGGCGAAATGAAGCCGTAGTAGTACCCATCACTTACATTACCTGTGGCAGCTTGAAAGTAATCTAAAATATAGCCAAAAATAATGGGCAACAATGCAGCACTTAGAAAGCCACCTGTATTGGCAAACCCAGAAACAATGCCGGATTCAGTTAGAGGGAAAGTTTGACGAACTGCCGCAAAGGTTAAGGCACTTGCGCCATAGCCAAAGCCAATGAGAAAGAATAGGACGATGAGCATGAAAAATGGAGGATGTCCTTTCAATAAAAGAAATGAAAACCAGCTCAATAAAACTGTAATATGAACAACAATATATGGTTTTTTAATCGTTCCTAGCCAGCCGGCAATCCAACTCATTAAAGGAGCTCCTATAAGCGCCCCGACTAATCCAATCATAATCAGCTGACTAGCCTCTGAACGGGACATCTCATACATATTGATCCCATATGGTACTGCCCACGAACTGATAAAACCAACATAACCTCCAACAACGCCAAAATGGCAAAAAAATAAAGCCCATGCTTGCCTGCTTGAAAATATTCTTCGTAATAATATGGAGCTTTTTTCACGTTGTATTTCTTCAGTTATGCTTATGGGTTCCTTTGAAAAGATACGTTTTGTGTTTTTTATCAGCACAAAATAAAGAAGTACACCACATAAACATAATAATAATCCCGTTGAAAAAAAGGTGATTCGCCAACCTAATAAAAGGATCAATGTAGCAAAAGGAACTGTCGCCAATAAGAAGCCTAAGCTCCCAGTCATGCCTGCAAAGCCAATTAATCGAACAAACTCCTTTTTATGAAACCATTGTGCCAAAATAAGCACCATATTCACCCATATGGTCGCATCTCCTACGCCAGTAAGCATTCTAGAAAAGAATAGGACAACTTCATGTGTACCTAGACTGTAAAGAATGGTCCCTATTCCTGTAAGGGTGGCACCAATGATGAGGAAAAAGTTTGGCCCAAATCGATCAGCTAAAATCCCCATCGGAATTTGCAAACTCGTGTACACAAAAAATTGAATACTCGTCAATAACCCGATTGTCGATGCCGTTACCCCAAAATCCTTCATTAATTGATCTGTAATTAACCCTGGAGCAGTTCGCTGACTTGCCATTAACAAATAGGTAAACAATACAGCAACAAACACAATCCATCTGTACTTATGTTGTTGTTTGTCCAATAATCACTACTCCTATTAGCTTTTATTTTATGTATATGAGTTTAAGGTCAGGATGAAGACCTGCTTTTGAGGAAGCTTCAAAATTACGACAGAAAGAAAACGCACCTAGTCTATACTAAGTACGTTCATGCTATATTATACTGCTGGTTGAGGCTGTTCACTGACATGTACTACTGGTTTACGGTCTTTCCAAGGCATTGCTTCCTCTAGCTGTCTACCTAGCTGTAATAACGTCAATTCATCTGCAAATTTACCTGTCATTTGTAGACCAATTGGTAGGCCTGATTTACTTTCTGCTAAAGGCAATGATAAGGAAGGCTGACCTGTAGCATTAAATAAATTTGTAAACGGTGCATACGTGAAAATTTGCTCCGTCCATTCAACAGCTGAGATGTTAGGATTGTTCGCATTTAATTCACCAATTTTAGCAGGAAGCGTGCCAATTGTTGGACTCAATAAAATGTCATAGTCTTCAAAGAAGCTTGCAACTTGACGTGAAACGACTGCATTTGTATGAATAGCTTCCAATAAATCAGCCGCCTTTAACTGTCCACCATACTCATAGCATTTCCAAATGGCTGCTTCAATATTGTCCGGAGAAACTGTTTTACCAGTCCCCGCTGCGGCACCCTTAATCATTTGATAAATATTTGCTGTCCAAATATCAACCGTCGCCTTTGTAAATGATGCTTGTTCATATTTCGGACGCGCTTCTACTACTTCGTGTCCTAGGTCCTTTAAAACTTGTACTGTTTTATGAACAGCTTCAATGCATTCTGGATCGACAAATGCCCCAGAATTTGCTTCAGTTGTCCAAGCAATTTTTAGAGGGCGCACTTTTTCTAGGATAAGTTGTCCATACGGTGCATGTGTTACTTCTAATTTGGAATAGCTCCCTAAATCAGGACCTGCTACTTGATCCAGTAGCACCGCTGTATCACGAATTGTACGAGTCACAGCGAACTCAATGGCAATACCATTTAAAGGCTCGCTATTGAATGGACCAGCTGGAACTCTTCCTCGTGTAGGTTTCAATCCAACTAGCCCACTACAGGAAGCGGGAATACGAATAGAACCACCGCCATCATTGGCATGAGCGATTGGCACAATACCACTCGCAACAGCAGCTGCTGATCCACCACTCGAACCACCTGGACTATGATTTAAATTCCATGGATTGCGCGTTGCACCATAAATAACCGCTTCAGTAGCTGCATTATAGCCAAACTCAGGTGTTGTCGTAGTACCTGCTAAAATCAAGCCAGCCTTTCTAAAACGCGCCATTAATTCACTGTCGACCGGAATAATCGTATTTTCCCCTATACGACTCCCCATACTATGCAGAACACCCTCTGCATGTAACACAAGCTCTTTAATTAAAAATGGAACACCTGAAAACGGAGCATTTTCATCAACCTTCTCAATTGCTTTGTCAGCCTGCTCTTCTAACACACTAACGACCGCATTAATGGATGGATTTACTTTTTTTATTCCTTCTAACGCTAGCTCCTTTAACTCCTGTGGTGTTACTTCCTTTGATTTTACTAACTCTGCCAACCCAATACCGTCATATGATGCATACTCTTGTAAATTCATATCATCACCTCGTATAGTAGTAATCTTGCAATTACAATGTACTGAATATTCTAAAATTAAGATATTACCCGAAAGGATAATTCTGTTTTAAGTAGAATATAAATGCATAATAGAGAAACGAGGTGTTTTCATGTTTTTGGAAAATGATTTAGAAAACATTCTTAAAGCGAGCTATCATATTTCGAATATAAATGTGAAACAAAGTAATGAGAGTTTTAAACATGAACTATTGCATACATTAAGTCAGCATCTCGGCTATCACCATATGTTATTTTGGGAAATATTGAATAATGAATTAAATGCTCCTGTGCTTTTAAATATAGAGGGTCATACGATTAATGATTATTTACAAATATATCAAAAATTTGATCCATTACACCCTCAAAATATAGGTACACAGCATTCCATTCAGCTAATGAATAGGAATGAAGTTATGTGTCTGCAAAAACAAACCCACTATAAAGAAGTTTTTTTAAAAGAAAATCGCTATGAAGATGAAATGGCGATGTATTTGAGGGTAGACAATAAGCTCGTAGCGGTTATTGGCTTTTTAAGGAAAACAGGAGAAAAGTTATTTAATGAAAAAGATATTTTAAAATTAGTGTATTTGAAAAGAAATATCGAAAACATGTATTCCCTTCATCACTATTCACAGCCCTCCATCCTATTTAAAATGACGGAACGAGAAAGAGAAGTTTTAAACTTTGTTTTCAAGGGCTTGAAAAATGGAGAAATCGCCCAGCAATTATTCGTCAGTGAAAATACGATTAAAAAACATCTTCAAAACCTATATAGAAAGTTTCAAGTAACAAATCGTACCCAGCTACTAGCAAAGTGTTTGAAGTATATTGATCGTGTTTAGTAGGTTCCTCCAAAGAATAATTTCCTGTTCGATACCCACATATTGTGACATTGAACTCTTCTACAACCTGGAGCCTTATAGATATGATTTGTCATTTGAACTATAGGGGTATCTACAATATTTTCTAAATTGACATTATAAAAGAGACATTTCCAAGATCGAAATGTCTCTTTTCTATCATGTTTGATATTTATTTATCATAGATGCTCTTTAGCTACACTTTTATTTTGTTTTGGCAGTTTCAATAATCCATTTAGCTAAATTGTCTATTTGTCCTTCTACTGCAATTGGGTCTCTAAACCATGACTCACTTTCCGTCCACAAGTATACTTTTCCATCTCGAATCGCAGGCAAGTTACCCCAAATCGGATCAGCCTGTAGTTCCTCCAACGTTGATTTTGTTGTTAAAACCAAATAATCTCCAGTATATTCAGGAAGCATTTCTAGCGAAAACTCGTAAAATGATTCAGCTAGCATATGTTCTGGAACCGTTGAGGGTGGATTCGCACCTAATATTTCATACATAATTCGACCGCCGCGTCCAGACTTTGATCCGAATAAGAATACCTTTCCATCATACTCCTGCATGATGGAAACGGTCTCTCCCTCACCAAGTGCGGCTTGAACTTCATCACGTAATTTACCAGTGCGACTCTCAAAATCGGTAATCCATTGTTCAGCTACATCCTTTTTATCTAATAAATCACCGAAATAACGCATTTCCTCCTGAATCGTTTCAAAGCTATTATAAGGCATAGCCACGGTTGGCGCGATGAGTGAATATTTGTCCACTGTTTCTTCTTTATTAATATTTGTAATGATTAAATCTGGTTTCAATTCAACCAGTGCTTCTAGAGAATCTCCTACATCCGTTACACCATCAAGCATCCCTTCTAAATACGGGCTTTCCATCAATAAAAAATCAGATGCAACTGGTTGGACATCAAGTGCCAACACGGTTCCTAAATAAGCAGGTGCTGCTATACGTTGTGGTTGTATAGGCACTTCTACATCTCCGAGTGCCGTCTTAATTGTTCGCATTTGGATGTTGGCAGGTGCCTCTGACTTTACTTGATTCGATTTTGTTGCACCACTATTTCCGTTAGCCCCTTCTGATGATGTTCCACATCCTGATGCGACCATAGTCAGACACAATAGTGCCATCGCTAATAGATTTTTCTTTTTAATTTCCATATCATTTCCTCCATCCAACATCAATTGATAATGAATATCATTACCATTTAAATGATACATTGCTGGATGTGGTGCAACAATGGACAGATTTGACCTATTCATTGTATCTTTCGAACCTATATACTGATATTGCTTGCGATATTCTCCTGGAGTTATGCCTGTTTGTTTCTTAAACATACGGTTAAAATAGACCGTGTCTGGATAACCAACATAAGCAGCTACTTCCTGTAGCGTCGCTTCGGTATCACACAGCAATTTTCGCGCCAAGTCTATGCGTAATCGAATCGTATAATCAAGTGGACTGCATCCCATCTGCTCTTTGAATTTCCTCGAAACGTACTGTGGAGTGTAATTCATTTGCTGGGCCAACTGCTCCATAGAAATCATACCACGATAATTTTTTGCGATATAGCGGACAACTTGTTCGGTTAGAGATGGGGCGTGAGCATGCTCCAGCCGCTCCTGTAACGTTGCATGTACGAAACGGATGAATTCCCCCTTGGCCTTCAGTTTTCTCAATTCATGGACATCCTTCATGTTTTTCTCTTTGTCTATCTGCCCATTGTCTATTTGTTGCCAGTCGGTAAGCATTGTTTCTAGCATCTCCAGCATAACGAGCGGTTCGGATGGTGACACTGCCCAGCTTTGCATAAATGGATTGTCTGTTTGCATCATCATATGAAACTCCCGCAATGCTGAAGCGGGTAAAGAAGCATTGTATAAAATCATGTAGGTGTCAAGAAAGTCAGTGGATTGAACCGTTATCCGCTGCCCCTTGCCGATATGTATTAAATGAAACCGTTCGGATAGCCATACTTCATCGTTTGTCCACAGTTCAGCATGGCCATTTGCCACAAACATAAACATGCTTGCTGGTGTTACATAATCACAAATCACATCGCCGCGCCCTATTCGTTTTATCCGAATGTCGAGTACACGAATGTCAACTTGATTCCACAATTGAATTTGTTCACCTATATTCATAATAAAACCACGTAACGACTACTATCTACCCAGTCCATTAGATTGCTCCTTCCCATGCATATTACAATTGAAATTATTTATGATAATCATTCTCATTTTGATTTTTGTTTCAAGATATGTCAAGGACAGTCAAATTATTTCTGACTAGATGAAGAATTCCAATTAAGGACGTAGCTTGTTACACCGTTGTGTGTAATTTATTTATGATTTCAAATAGCTTAAAACAGCCTCTATTTTTTCTCAGCAGGAAATTTCCCCATAGAAAAAACTGCATCATCAATTGGTAGAGTGTGTCTAACAATTGGTGGTGCAGTTCTGATTTTGACTCTAACTATAGGGGTATAGATCCCATTCTTTTACTTATTACTTTGTACTTTATACACTTTACTATCAAGCTGTCTATTTATTGCCTGCTGTAAAAATTGTGTTGCGGTAAACAATTTTTCTTCATCAATATTCGTTTGCACGCCTAAACGATGTAGGAAATTTACTAAATCATTCGTTGACACATTGCCGCTTGCACCAGGGGCATAGGGGCACCCCCCCAAACCACCAATAGCACTGTCGTATTTTGTAATCCCGAGTTCAAGTGCTGCAAAAATATTCGCTAAAGCACGGCCATACGTATCATGAAAATGAAGGGCAAACAAATCATGGTCGTATCGAGTGAGCAGCTCTGATAAAATAGCCTTTACTTGTACAGGGTCTGCTACACCAATTGTATCACCAAGTGAAATTTCAGAAACGCCCATTTCTAGATAGGCATCAATGATTTCCTTCACTGTTTGAAGCTTTACTTCGTCACCAAACGGACTGCCAAATACAGTTGAAATATAGCCTCTTAACGATATACCTTCACGATTTGCTACTTCAGCTACAGCTTTTAAGTTTTGCAAAGATTGGCTGATTGAAGCGTTTACATTACTTTGATTATGTTCCTCAGAAGCAGAAATAAATAAAGCAATTTCATCAACCTTTTGTTGGATGGCCCCTTCTATCCCTTTCAAATTGGGCACAAGAGCTGCATACGTTATTTTTTCATGACGTGTGATTTGCTCGAATACTTCATGATGATCGGCTAAAGCCGGTATCCACTTTGGACTAACAAAAGAGGATACCTCGATATGGCGGACACCTGTTTCACTTATTAAGTTAATCCATTGCACCTTCAAATCAGTTGGAATAAAAATTTTCTCATTTTGTAAGCCGTCACGCGGACCTACTTCTCTTATTTCCACTGCTTTTGGTAAGTTCATCAAGATACACTTCCTTTAATTAAATGCCGAACAGTTGTAGCATAATCCAACTTGATGCGTAGAATACCATGAATTGCACACCGGCTCCTACACCTAAAATTCGATTTAATAAACCACCAACAGTTGCGACTGTAAATGTTAACACTACTCCTAGCAATTGCGCCTCGTTATAGGCAAGCAAGAATGCTAAACCGATGAACATCGCTACGATTGCTTCCTGGCTAATATATTTCAATACTAATACAGACGCTTTACGTGCATAATTCATCGCAAATGGATAAGCAATTAAAGCAGCTACACTAATACCGATTAACCCAAAAATGAAAAAATCCCATGAAGACATTAGCGTGTGTAAGTTGTTTACTGGATCTACTGTAAAAATCGGTGGTGCATTAAATAAAGGTGATGCCGGTCCAAGTGCAACTGGACTTAACGGAATACCGAATGCAATTAATGGAATAATCGCTTCAGCAATATAAGTCGATTCCGTTACACCATTCATTACAGTAAGACTCGTTGTTGATTTTTTATAGGCACCTTTTGTGCGAGAGCCTACAATTTCCCCCATCAATGACGTCATCCCGACAGGACTGAAGACAAATGTGAGGGAGGAAAGAAACGTTGTAATACTCGTAAAAATGGTCTGCCTTTTCGATAAAATTTTAAATGGATTTGGAAAATAGCCTTTCCATGATTTCGTTTCAGGAGCAAGATTATATTGATTTGGCTTACTACGTGCTAGATCATTTTTAGCAACCGAAGATGCCGCCATTAAAATATTACAAAACATTGGTCCAATGGCAATTCCTAAAAAGAATGTAATGCTTAAATGTTTATCCAGCATCGCAAAGCTAACGCTATCTAAAGCTTTAATGAAAAACGCAAATGGGATAATAATTAAAATACTTGCCCATTTTCCTTTTGAAAAGAATGCGATTAAAATTGCGGCAAGTGTAAAAATGATGCCTGATGAAGATTTAAAAAAATCGGCAAATTGGCCTAAAAACTGACCTAAAAGTACTGCGGTTGGTAGGGCGATAAATGCACCGATAACGCCGCCGGAAATCATTTTACGTAGCGCCACGTGTGGCATACCTAAACGGCGTAATGTATTGGCATGATCAATTAAAGGTACAGCTGTTGTATCCCCAGGAATACCTAATAACGCAGTTGGTACAGCATGTGTTAAGTGCTTAGCTAACACGCCCGCCATGAAAAAGGCGAATACCCCTTCAGGAGGCGCTCCCAGCAAAATAACTAATAGCGTAATTGGTACCATAATCGCTGTTTCATCTGTACCTGAAATAAGCCCAATGACAGTAAAGATAGCTGCGCCTAGAAGGGCAAATAAAAGAGCTATTAAATAAATACTCATTTTTTATCCGCTCCTTTCAAGCCTTGTAAGCTAGAAAGAATACCAAAATCCTCGAGCTCTTTTTTTGTCACCGGATCTTCCTCGATTAAGCGTATTTCCTCGTCTATATCAATTTGTAAATCTTCAAATGCTTCCTTTAAAGAATGACTGGATGCTTCATCTTCTACTAAAATACGTTTTGGTTTAAAAAGAATCGTATTGATAGCAACAACAATCAGAATACCTGCAATGCCTGTTAACAATGAATACGAGTTAATCATTTGAGGGTCTGCAAACTTCGGAAAAACCCACTGGCCAAACTGATAGCCTAAAAAGCTTGCGGCAACGCTTAAAATAATTGAAAGAATTAACTGATTACCAGAAACTGTGTCACCTAAAATTTCAATAAACTTTTTTTCCTCTACATTTTTTTGCTCATTGTATGGAGTATTCGCCATGTTTTATTCACCTCGCAGAGAGTTTGTAATCTCTAAAACACGATCATAACGGAAATCCTTCTCTTCTACCGCCTGCTGCACAACACGATCAATAATATCGCCTGTTGCCCCAGCCATTACAGCCAAGTTTTTCGCATGCAAACGCATATGACCAGATTGAATACCCTCTGCTGAAAGTGCGCGTAAGCTTGCTAGATTTTCTACTAATCCAACTGCGGCAATGTAGCTGGCTAGCTCCTCTGCAGATTGCACATCCATTATTTTTAGCGCTGCTTTTGCAACTGGATGAGTCTTCGTAGCCCCTCCCACAATACCAACAGCTAATGGCAATTCCAACGTACCAACAAGATTGCCTGCTTTATTTAGCTCCCACGTTGTTAAAGAACGATATCTACCAGAACGAGCAGCATAGGCATGTGCACCAGCCTCAACAGCGCGTGTATCGTTACCCGATGCCAATACTGCGGCTGTGATACCATTCATAACCCCTTTATTATGTGTGGCAGCCCGATACGGGTCAGCATCCGCAAATTCGTAAGCACTTACAATATTTTTGGCAATTTCTATACCGCCAAGCATATCTGTTGAGAATTCACCACGCGCACGGACGATACGCTTATCTGCTAAATTTGAAATAATCCGTAGCACAACTCGTCCATTTGTAATCCGTTCGATTAATGGTGACACAGATTCTGCCATTGTATTGACAGCGTTTGCCCCCATTGCATCCTTCGTATCTACGATTAAATGGACGACAACCATTGTTTCTTTTGCTGTGTCGATTAAGTGTACTTCTATATCCTTCACTCCACCGCCTAACTTGACTAACGTTGGATCTTTTTCATTACAATGCTCGATGATCTCATCTTTATGTTCAAAAATTTTCGCCCTCGCTGCATGAGGGTCCTCAATATTTAATACCTGAATCTGTCCACGCATAACTGTTCCCGAGCTGGAAGTAAAAATACCCCCTAACTCATATGCTGCACGTGCCGCATTACTAGCCGCAGCGATTACTGACGGCTCTTCCGTAGCCATCGGAATAAATACCTCTTTGCCATTAACCTTAAAGTTGGCTGCTACCCCTAGAGGCACTGAAATATGTCCAATAACATTTTCAACCATTGCGTCTGCAAGCTCTAATGAAATTCCACTTTTTAAAGCTTCAACTTCCTCGTTGGTTAAATTTGATTTTTCAGCGATTAACTTAATTCGCTCTTCTACTGAAAGTAAATAAAATCCTTTAATTCGTGAAGTCATCCCTATACCCCCAAAAATAAAAAAGTGTAATATAATTCAACTTAGTTGAATAACATTACACCAATTGTAAATTGTCTGAATAGTATTGTAAACAAGAAATTTGCATTTTCGATAATAATTACGTTTAAAAGAAAGATTTAATCCTCAACATAAATCGTTAATACCTTTGAGTTTTCCGCAGAATTGTTAATAAAGATATGCTCCTTTTTCCCAGAAAAATACGCAGAGTCCCCCTCTTCTAAATTGTAAAATTTATGATCGTATTTCAAGACGATACTACCCGAAATGACATAAATAAATTCATCATTATCGTGTGTATAAGGGGCTAAATTTTCCGCTCCATTATGTACAGTAACAATAGAAGGATTGATATTGCTCATATAACTCTTATTCGCTAACAACTCATATTGATAGCCAAGTTCATTCGTTTCAACAGTCTCATTGCGTTCTTTTTTCGAAACAATCGAAATGCCATCAAACTGATCCTGGATAACAAACCAAGCCATTGGCACATCAAATATTTCCGCAATCTTGGACAATGTCACCAGACTCGGTGTCGCTTTGCCATTTTCTATTTTTGAAATATGGCTTTTCGTTAAATTAATCTGCGAAGCTAAATCATCCTGAGACATTTTATTTTTCTTCCGCATCTGCTTTATTTTTACTCCAACTTCTAGTAAGTTCATCTATTCCAGTCCCCTCGATCATTTCGGTTTTTACAATAACTATACTATATTTTTAAATGATGGATAGAAAAATACGGAGCGTATAATACTCCTTCATTTTAGTCTGCGGTATCAGTTTTATCCCAATATGAGAGTTAAGTTGCTGAAAATGCTAATTGTCTAATATGTATTGACACCCTAATTTCAATTTCTACATAAAAAGATCAGACACTCACTTTTATATGTGTGTCTGATCTTTAGAATTTTGTCTCAGTTAGTTATTATAAAGATTATATAGAATTTAGTTTTAATCTAAGTATAAATTTACGGAATTGCTGAAACAACTTTATTTGCATTTCTGCCTTTTACTTTTTATTCATGGTTAGTTAAAAGCCCTCATTTTAGACAGTTTCTTGTAAATTGACTAAGTTCTTGTTCTTGTTACTGCAAAGCTTGAGATACAAAATTGAACATATTTGAATTCATCTTTGGTCCACCATTCATAGTGTTCCCATTAACAATATATGAACCTCTATGAACACCAACAACTTGGTTGTTTGCATTTAATAATGCCGATCCCGACTGCCCAGGTGCAGTATCAATTGTATAAAAGGCTAAAGACGTATCTTCTCTTGTAACATTTCCTCTCATACCAAATTGAGAAACCACACCACCTGCTCTTATTAAATCTCCTGGATACCCAAAAATACCAACATTTTCGTTAAGAAGATTATTTACTTGTCTTATTCCAAGAAATCCTGCAACATCTCCTGCATGTCTATTATTATTTGCATCTAAAACAAGTACAGCAAAATCTTCTGAGGTTGAACCAGTTGAAATCCAATGAGAAGGGACAAAATAATCCCTAACATTATAAGAGCCAAACCATCCCGTGCTATCACTTACGCCTGGATAAACTGTAGCACTAGATATACCCCTTTGTGTTCCAGCATCGATTACACAATGTGCATTTGTTAGAACCCTGTTCCTACCAATTAAAGTACCTGTACAGGTGCCACTTGTACCATCCGCCCAATTTAATTCAATATACGTAATTGAACTAAATGGTGCTATTTGTGTATTTTCTACAATTGTTCTACCGTCCTCGCCTATTACTATATATGGAGTTATTTCATTTGTATTTTTAGATAAGTTGTCTTCAATAATAACAGGTGACGGAGTTAAATCAATAAATGATTTACTATGAAATATTAAGCTATCAATCTGAACAGGTGAAATTATTCCAGTGCCTTGAAAACTTGGTGTTTCATTAATTAATTGCAAATTATTATTTTTGAAGTCCTCATATTTAATAATTTCACCTTTCGAATTTACCATATCATAAGGATGCGAAGAATCATTTGAATCAAATGTAAAACTTCTAAGTTGATCCTCCGCAAAGACATTCATAGGAACTAATAAAAAGATAAACATAAAGAAAAACTTTAAAGTAATTTTTTTCATTTTCATTCCTCCTAGACTGTTGTTAACTAACATTCTAATAAATAAAGGAAATAAATTAAAGTTATTATTCATAAATGGTAATTAAGTTATATTTAGTAAAAAATAATTTTGGTCACAGTTTTTCTATACGAATAACTTTGATTTTTGCTGGATTTGACTCCAAAATTTCAGAATACCAAATCCTCACTTCATCTCCACTTTTAATTCCTTTCATAGAAAGTTTCGATTCATTAATTAAAATTGAAACTGATTCAAATTTATTTGAGAACAGGAGATTTTCGCTAGAGAAACTCTCTATATCTGATTGTTGAACGTCCTTTCCTTGAATAAAATAGACTATTCCTTCATGCATTACTATATAACCAATTTCACTTTCGGTATTTTCTTTACTAGCAAATAGTTGGCTAACATTACCTAAGAACCATAAAGCAACAAGAAAAAGTAACAATAAAATCGTGTTGATAATAGGTTTGGGGATTCTATCCTTCATTCAAACCACCACCTTATACATTTAATAATTTTCATGTTGAATACAATTTAGCATTTTTAAATGTACATAATATACCAAATACTGTGCTCACCTCTATTCTACAATACCAAACAATACTTTACTTGTAATACTTCCCAAAGAAGGAATACAGAAAATATTTTGAAGTTTTCAATACGATTGGATAGAATCGGTAAAATATTGAACTGCCGAAAATAAATTACAAGCTGTTGAGCGCTACTTAAAAGGAATGGAACGGAAAGCTCCTATGCTATAGCTAAATCTATGGGGACTAATAATAAAGCAATCCTTAAATGGATTAAGCAATATGGAATACAATGTAGTTGAAGCTATTATTCAGCCGTATACAAATTAAACATTAGAGTTTACTCTAGACCAACCTATTCACTTGTTTCAGACATGTTGGACAAAGCACTCGAACGTTTATCTGAGAACCACCAGTTACTTATGCATACCGATCAGGACTGGCATTATCAAATGAATAAATACTGTCCTGACTTAGAATCAAGAGGGGTTGTTCCATATATGCCTCGTAAAGGAAATTGTTACGCCAACTCTGTCATGGTGAATTTCTTTGACATTATGAAATCCGAATTCCTTTACATGAGGGAATTTGAAAGTATAGAGCATTTTAAAATAGAATTAGAAAAATATATAAACTACTATAATATGAAACGGATCAAGGCAAAATTAAAAACGAGTCCGGTGCAATACCGAACTCATTTATCCAAACAGCCTAATGAAATAACGAAGCTAACATACTTCGAATTAACTATTTAATTTATCGTTTTCATTCATTTATGTGTAACTTACTTAATTGCGCTCTGATTTTAGGAATGCTACAAATAAAGATAATTTTTCATCAGAAAAACCTTAGTTTCCTCTAAAGACATTAGTCTCTATTATTGAAAGCAGATGCAAATAAAAAAATACTAAGAGACTGAGACATTCAGATGTAAAAACAATTTTATAAATTAATACCCAAAATAGAGCCTTTGAAGAATTTGATATGCATATATTCACATGAATTCTTTCACATTTAACCAAAAACGTTGGATATCAGTTTAAAGAGATAAACGGATGGTTATCTCGCTTTATGACTACTCCCACTCAATCGTCGTTGGGGCTAAGATGTAATATCATACGGTAGGATTTAAGATTATTATCAAAACAGAAAAATGCATTCAAATCATGTAATTTTTTGTCCTCAATTGTAGATGGTGACTCCCATTTATATGTCTATGTCGTTTCAATGTCTTTATCATCAATTTGAAAAGAAAACATAGGAAAATTTTAGTCTTCCTATGTTTTCATTCAAATTATTGATCTGTTTGTTCTTGCTTCTTTTTCAAATACTCTGCACGTATTTTCTCAAGTTGCTGCTTTTTATCAAATTTGGCCGGCTTGTTTTTTTCATGATACTTTGCCACAGCCACCTTACCTTTAGTATCCAATTGATATTTCCCCACTTTGGTTCACCTACTTTTCCTGCCTTTAAAGATATCTATTCAACAAATATAGTATACCTTATTTTGTTGATGTAAACCTTTTTCCTATATTGGTGTATTGCTTAACCTTAATTTCGGTAAAAGCTTAGTAAATAATTCATAGCCAAATGTATTATCTGTATCCATCCATTTTTATATTATTATACCTTTATCATTATTTACCGCGACAATCTTGCTCACCTTTATGTATGGAGACGGCGGGAGTCGAACCCTCTTCTTAAATGAATACCGTCGCACCATAATTTATAGAAGATTTTTGATATTTTCAATACTCTTTGACTACGGTTTTGACTACGAGTTCATAAATAACTGAAAACAGATATTAAGAAACTGGATTTGACAAAGCAAATATCTCATACTAAATGTATTTAATCCGAATTAATGAATTTAGTGAGACGATATGATAAAATTTATATAAATACCTATACTTTAACTGGCAGTAGTCAATTTTAGATTACTGCTTTTATCTTTTGTATTTACATGTAAAATGTTATAAAATAAGAACAAATGTTTTCTTAGAAGGAGATTTTATGAAAGTAGTAGACTTATTTTGTGGAGCTGGGGGGCTACACCTTGGTTTTCAAGAAGCTGGTTTTGAAATTAAACTAGCAGTAGATAGTAATCCTATTGTAGCCAAAACTCATGAATTTAATTTTCCTGAAATCCCATTCTTCTCAGATGATATTAATCAATTGACAGGCTTTGAATTGTTTAACTTAATTGAAGGAGAAGAAATCGACGTTTTAATTGGTGGACCACCTTGTCAAGGATTTTCTACTATTGGAAAACGAGTTTCTTCAAATTTTGAAAGGCGAACAGCAGAAGATGAAAGAAATAAATTAATTCTTGAGTATATTAGAATCCTGAATCAGTTAAAACCTAAATATTTTGTAATTGAAAACGTTAAAGGTTTACTAACAATGGATAAAGGAGACTTTATAAAAGGGGTTTATAAAGAATTAGATAAAACTGGGTACGATTATAAATTAAAATTATTAAATATGGCAGATTACGGGGTCCCTCAATTAAGGGAAAGGGTCTTTATTATTGGAAATAGACTAGGGCATGAAGTTAATTTCCCTTTACCTACCCATTCTGAAAATGGTGAAGATGGAACTTTTTCTTGGGAAAATTGTTGGTATGCTATTCAAGATTTGGTAGAAATTAAAGAAGATAAAGACTTTAATCATGTACCTTTAAAACATACCGAAAAAATTATCGAAAGATATAAATTAATTCCAGAAGGTGGACGTCTACCAGAAAATGATTTACCTCCAGAGCTATACAGAAAGAATTTCGGTAATACTTATAAAAGATTATCGCGATTTAAACCAGCGCTTACTATGGTACCTGGGAACGATGCCTTTCCTATACATCCTATTTTAAATCGAAGTTTAACTGTTCGAGAAGCTGCTAGAATTCAAACGTTTCCTGATTGGATGATATTTAAAGGTAATCGTCGTCAACAAGGGCATCAAGTAGGTAATGCTGTTCCGCCTTTATTTTCAAGAATTTTAGCTGAACACATCAAGAAGAAACTGTTAAAGGAGGAAGTGTAATTGCGTTTAAATGCTGTTGATCTATTCTCGGGTGCAGGAGGTCTATTACAAGGTTTATTACAGACAGACTATAATGTACTTTTCTCTGTAGAGATTGATAAAGCTGCTGTTAGAACACACCTCGAGAATTTTCCTGATATCCCTGTATTTGACGATGATATTAGAAATTTGACAAAAGAAAAAATGGTTGAATTAACCAAAAATTCCGAGATAGACTTAGTTGTAGGAGGTCCACCCTGTCAAGGATTTTCAGTCTTTGGTAAAAGGAGATTTATTAATACACAAGGGTATAATCCTAAAGAAGATGACAGAAATAAATTAGTTTATGAATTTATTCGTGTAGTTAGAGAATTAAAACCTAAATATTTCTTTATGGAAAATGTTAAAGGATTCCTATCTTTAGATAAGGGTTTATTCGTTGAAGAAGTGATTAAAGAATTTAAGTCTTTAGGGTATGACAAAATTGAGTATAAAGTTTTTTGTGCAGCTGACTATGGCGTTCCACAAAAAAGATATCGTATGTTAATGATAGGAAATCGTTTAGGACAAGATATTATTTTCCCTGAACCAACACATTCAGAAAATCCTTCTTTACTTAGTCATCCATATAAAACTGTAGGTCAAGCAATAATGGATTTAGTTAATTTTACTGAGACAGATATTCCTAACCATGTGCCTTTAAAACATAAAGACATTGTCTCAGAAAGAATGGCTTATGTAAAAGAAGGATCTAAACTAAATATTGAAGATTTACCTGAACATCTATTGCAAGCTACTCGAGTTGATTCTAAAACAGGTAAAGTAAAAAATTATAGTCATATTTACAAAAGATTGCACCGTGAATTACCATCTAATACATTGGTTCCCGGCCACAATGCATTTCCTATACACCCTACATTAAATAGAACTTTGACTGTTAGAGAAGCTGCTAGAATTCAAACCTTCCCAGACACACATGTTTTCTTTGGAACAAGACAACAACAATGTATTCAAGTAGGTAATGCTGTTCCACCATTAATGGCAAAACCTTTCTTTGAACAAATAAAAAACTCCCTATCATTAGAGAAAGAGTAAAATTTCTCAAAAAATATTTATACAGCTAAAGCCTAAAATGAAGATATTTTAGGCTTTACTTATTAAATTTCTCGGTTTAAAGCTGTATATACTTTCTCCCAATCGATATCTAATCCAACAACAGGTTTAAATCTATTTCTACCTTTTTTAAAGAAACCTAAAAAACCTAAAACTGCTAATTCTGCTTGGAAAGGTTTTCTCCCCACTCCTCCACGTAAAGAAACTTTTCTAATAACTTTTATATCATTAGCTAATATTTCTTCTACTTCTTTTAAATAATTATTCGAATTAAATGACTTAAATTCATTTCCTTCTATCACACTATACTTTAATGGAGTGTCTTTAAAAATCTTTTGTGAGGCTAAGCTTATGTAATGAATAAATGCACCTAATTCCCCGTGCTGGATTATTGCTGTTTCAAAAATAGCTAGCGGAGTACCATTTATACTATCATTTCTATTTCTTTCACAAGCATCTACAAATTTGTAACCTATACTTGTAGGCTTTCCATCTTCATCAATCATACCTATATGATAGAGTGAAGAATCTATATCTTCTCTAAAGCTATGTGCTCTGTCTTTTATTTTCTGGGCATATTCTACCCAAGCTTGTTCCTCGTTAATGGTACCAGCATTTAATTTTCCTATAATTTTATTTTTTGGAGAGTTACTTTTACCCACCAAAAAATACTTAGGTAAACCATCATTTTTTAATAAAGAAGAACTAGCATCACATACCTTGTATAAGTCCCCTTCTAAAGTAAATAAAGGCAATGTTCTTTCGTTAATGATATATGTAAACCAAAAGTGCCTCCAAACAAAATCATGATAAGTATCCCCAGGTGCATTTGATAAGTATTTCAGAGGATCTACATCATTCGGCAATGCGTTTAAGAGTTCAATAGGGAATTCAATTGTAGGTTCATTTAACTCTGTTAAATCTATTCTTTTTGCCATTTGTAAATATCTATAAAAAGTATCTGGCTCTGTGCTTCCCTCTCGTAAGTGTGCCCACTGTGTACTAATTGTATTAGTTTGATTGGTAGTATCGTCAGAATCGATAGCCGTCGTAGAAAGATCAATATTGCGGATACAGTTAACTTCTAAATCATTTTCTCCATTTATTTTATAAGTAAAAATCATTATTGGTAAATCTTCACCAACTAAATCAAGAACACTTTTTAAATACTCACCAGGTGCTTCATGAGTATTATACACTTCTGGAATTATTATGATTGTTCCATTATAACCTTTTTTTAAATACGCTTGTGATTGGCCTAATGCAGTTAAAATTCCGTGAATTCCTTCATTAACTCTTTTAAATTCAACTGCCATCTTATATTTTACGGTTGCCTCTTCTTCAATTACAATTACTCCATCCGCAAAAGGCCATGAAGTTTTCCCTTCTCTACTAGCATAAATAGAGAGGTTATTTATTGTTTCTGAAGTAAATAATGTTGATTGATCTGTTAAAATGTTAGCAATTGAAGCACTTGATATTGAAGCTAGTAAATCGTGGCTCATTAAAATCCCTTCACTCTCTTTGGAAATTTTTATCATAAAAGAACATTAGAGAAAACTGTTCTCTCCTTAATTAGATCATTGAAAACAAATAAATTAACAAAGGTTGAAAAAAAAAAAAAAAAATGCTTTAACAGCAAAATTTTTAGACTCTTTATTACAAATATTCGTAAATAGAGGAAAGTGCTCATTTTTGTAGAAGTATTCACTTAATAACCAAATACTTCAATAAAGGTGGTAAATTATGAGTATAAAAAAGAATAGTTATGTTACTTCTAATGAATTTGACCTTAAAAGAAATCGTCGATACTCGCAAATACGTACATGGGGGACTATTAGGAATAAAGCAACGATTATTATGTATAATCCTCGCAATCCTGACCCTAACCCAATCTTTCATAGTCTGTCAATTGAAAAATGTGTAGAGGCTCTAATAAGATACGATAATAATTTTGGATCTATTGAAGTCGTTAACTTATTCGCAGATTGTAGTTCTAACTCTAAAGATTTAAACAAAGGTTTCCGTAAATTTGACGAAACTAACTTTGGATATATTACAAAAGCTGTGATGGATAACAATACAAGTGTTGTAATTTTAGCATGGGGAAAAAATTATGTTGCCCCTATGAGCCGAAATGAAAGATTTGTAAATCTTATTACTGGATGCAACAAAAAACTAATGTGTTTAGGACTATATGATAATCATCAACCTATGCATCCAGCAAATCGCAAAGTGCTCCCCAAATTATACCCTTGTAAAATGATAGAGTGCAAAGGAAACCAAAATGGAAATATCTATTTATACCATTGATTGAAACTTAGAGAAGTATAATTACTTAATCTAAGTGATTATTAAAATGAATAAAACAATAAAAGTTTCCCTTTATACTCCTTAGATGACTTTACTTGTCACTAACTTCAATAATATCAATAATTTCTCTAATATCACTAAGCTGTAAAGTATCGGCGATTTTCTCAATATGGCTAAAGTTAATATTTTGTCTTTTTTGATTAGCTAATTCACTTAAAGCAGCATGGCGTATATCAGTTAACCGAGATAATTCCCTTAATGAAATTCCTCTTTGATTGGCTAGTTCATGAATTTTCACTTTGACTCTTCTTGTCATAGCTCTCCCTACAATCGAATTATATTGACTATTAAGGAAAACTTACCATATACTTAAAAATATAGTGGTACGCTTAAGCGTACCAAAAACCTTATATAAGTCTCTAATAAAGAAAATTGTATATATATAAATTAGGAGGGAAATGTTATGAGTGAGCTAAAATTTAGTGAAGTACCTGTAAAGAGGAAGCCTATATGGAAAAGTAAGGTTATATGGGCTATTGGAATTATCATAGTATTATTTTTAGCCTATAAATTAGGTAGCTCTCCAAATGTGCCAGAAGATATTGGAGAAAATTATTATAGTAATGCTCTATGGGCATTCCATGAACTAAACGTAGCGTTTGAAAATGGTGAATTTCCGAGTAATGAGGTTACAAAATCTATCTCTGATAACGCAAGAGAAGTAGAAACTAATTCGACCAATTACACTGATAAGGAAAAATATATAAGTGAGCAATTTATAAAAATGATTCTAGGAGTAGGCGAAGGTTTGGAAGAGCAAGTATATGAAGCTCGTTCTAATCTCGCTAACTTGTTAGAGGTGGATGAAAACTATTAGAAGTAGATGGAGGTTTATTTTAATAATAAGTATATAGTTCTCTCGGAAGCTCGAATAACTAAGTAATTTATTTAATAGCGAAGCCTTCTCTGCGAAGCAGAGAAGAAGGTCTTATAAAATACGGTAGAAAGAAGTGAAAATATGAAGAACGCTTATGATGAACTATCTAACGAACGAGAAGGATATGTGATGAAAAATGAAGAGAGCGGCGTGGAGATAACTTGTACTGAAAAATTTGTGAAGGCATGGGAAGAAAGAGGTTTTGTGATTATTAAAAAAGGTCTTGTTAAATTAGTTAATGAAAAATAAACAAATCTACGATGGCTATAAGCCCCTTAGGTGATAACTGGTTGCTAAACTTCCAGAAATCACCCAAGGGGCTTTTGACGTAATAATTATGGTAGTTTAGCTGGGAAAGATATAAAATGGCAAATTCCTTGTTTAAAAAGCCTTTAACCATTTGAAACTAGGGAATGAGTTTATCTTTAAATTACTGTGTTCCTTTGAAAGAAAAAAGATAGAAAACGACACTTAATAGTTAAAGATTTTTATGGGCATTTTATGTGTGATCGTGCTGATTAGAATTCCTGTATTTACCACACCTCGTTCTAAATCTATGTGGAAATATGAAACTATATGTCGCTTTAAGGTGATAAAGCCCCACACGCCCTCTTGTGTACTTTAGTACTTTAACGCTTTAGATAAAATATAGGTGGATATTAAGAAGTAGAATGAAATTTACATCTGAATACTCTACTGAAATTTGAATGAACAGGAAAAAGCTAAAGCATATAAATGGATATAAAGAAACAGAGACACAGAAAATTGAAAAGGACTTAGTTTAAAGAAAGTGAAAAAATAGCACTTCAGCGAAGCTGAAGCTTCTACTTCTTAATATTTATGGGTTATCCATGCCCTCGTTGGGGCGCTTTCCATAAATAAATAATCAAGAGATAAGCTAATCTCACTCCTCGCTATGCTCGGAGGACTTCGCTTCGCTCCGTCCGTTGTTTATTTCCGCTTCTCCCCTCTATAATCTGATGAGAACCTATCCCCTACTGGCGAATGATGTAACTTTAACACCTCGAATCAGCCAAAGGGGCTGTTTTATTTTATAGCTAGATAAAAACCAAATCCACTTCTTGCGTGTGAAATAACCACATAGAAACATTTAATTTTTTGTATCTACTAGAACATATGGAGTACATTTCTCCTTCCTTGGTTTATTTATTTCGAACCCCCAAAAAACGGGGGTACTATGGACCGAAAGGATGGTAAAATATGGATTACTATGATTGCGTACTGAAGCTGATAGGTGATGAATACATCATAGCAAAGAAGTATGGGGCTAGAATTAAGAAAAGAGAACGCTCTAAGAAAACTGATGATGAACTACAGGCGGAAATTAAAAAGATAAAAATGGACGCTAGTCTTTCAGACGTTGCGAAAATGACTAAAATCGCTATCTTGAAAAATAATGGAGCTAAAGAAAAGATAAGTAAGAAAAAGGAAACTCAAGTACCTAAAGGTCGGAAGCTTACTATGAAGGAAAAGGAAACTTTCAGTGATTTAATGGATATGAACTTTAAGCTAGGCGATAAATATGTGACTCTGACTTATGCGAAGGAAGATGTGTCGCTAGATGAAGCTAGTCAAGATTTCGATAATTGGATAAAACGTATGCGTGAAAGATATTCTGATTTTAAATATCTAGGTGTGCGTTCCTTCCAAGAACGTGGTACAGTCCATTTCCATGTGCTGATGACGATACCTGATATACCGATAGACGAATTAAGAAACGGTGTATTTCAAGGCATATGGGGACATGGACATGTTGATATAGAAAAGATTTATAGTCTTAGTATGGTCGGAAAATATGCGAAATTAAAAAATTATCTAATAAAAAATTTACGTGAATTTAAAGCAGATGAACGCTCTTTCGATAAAAACTTACTTTTAAAGAGCAAAAATCTAGAGAAACCAGAGGTTATAAGAGGTACTTATAAAGAGATAAAAGAATATTTAAACAGGCTTGAAGGAGCTTTAAAAAAGATAGATGAATATAGATTTTCTCATGAATATCTAAATTATATTACTTCCGTTACCTTCATACGTATACGAAATAAAAATGAAAACTAACCTTTAAAACATAAAAATTCGCTAGCGGTGATGAAAGTTCACTGTACCTTTGTACGAGTGTAGAAAAAGGTTATTATCATATTTTTTAAAAAATCAAAACCTAATTTAGGGTTGTAATTATATACAAGAGCGTAATATGCTTATTTGGAATTTAATACCAAATAGCGATTATTCTATATGGAGGAGAAAGTATGTCGCTAAATATCGAGGAGCTATATCAATTTGAAAGTAAAATAAATGAAATTCTAAACGCTGCTATTATGAGCGCAATCGAAAAATACCAAGCTTCTTTAACCTCTAAGGAATGGATGACGTTAGCCGAAGCCTCTAAATACGCTGGGGTCTCTCACAATACCTTTGTAAAATTTCGTGAAATGGGATTAAAAGTGGCTCAAGTAGATGGGATAAAACGTGTATCACGTAATGAGATTGATACTTTCTTAAAAAAACATAGTTTCTAATACGAATTTGAGAGACTGAACCTTTAGCTTTAACGTTAGAGGTTCACTCCCTCTATACCTTATAAATTGATATGGGAGGAAATATTAATGACTAAAAAGCGCACAACGTCGATTGAAAGTTATACCTTGGCGAACGGAGAAAAGCGTTATAAGTTCCAAATTTATGTTGGAGTTGACCCTCTAACAGGAAAAGAAAAGCGTACCACTCGAAGCGGCTTTAAAAGGAAGAAAGAAGCTGAACTAGCACTAGCACGAATAAAGCTTGAAATTTCTAAAGGTACGTTTCGGAAAGTACAAGCTGAAACCTACCAAGATATTTACGACTTGTGGATAAGGCAATATGAGAAAATTGTAGAAGAAAGTACATTCGTTAAAACAGAAGGTATATTCCGCAACCATATATTACCTCATTTAGGTTTATATAAAATTGATAAGTTAAATGTTGAGGTATGTCAAGAACATGTAGATAAATGGGCAAATAAACTTAAAAAGTATCGAATTATAAAATCCTACGCCGCAAAAGTAGTTGATTTTGCTATTAAGCGTGGCTATATGCAAATCAACCCATTTAAGCTAGTTGATATGCCGAAGATAAAAAAAGAACCGCTTGAATTAGTGAAAGAAGTAGATGAAAATTTTTATACGCGTGAACAATTAAATAAGTTCCTTGATTACTTAAAAAAGGAAAATAAACCGAAAGTATATGTCCTTTTTAGACTTCTAGCTTATTCAGGAATGCGTAAAGGCGAAGCTTTAGCCCTTAACTGGAAGGATATAGACTTTAAAAACGATGAAATACGAATCAATAAAGCTATATCGAGGGGAAAAGATAATAAGCTATATCTGAAAACGACGAAAACGGGTTCTATTCGAACAATTAAAATGGAGAAAGAAACGATGCGTACGTTAGCTTTATGGAAAAAGCAACAACAAAAGGATTACCTAATTTTAGGGTTTAATACACTAAATGAAGAGCAGCTCGTGTTTAGTAATAAAGAAAATGAATTCTTACAGCCTACTAAAACTCGCAAATGGCTAGTTGATATACTAAAAAAATATAACCTAAAGCCAATTACTACACATGGGCTACGTCATACACACTGCTCCCTCCTATTCGAAGCGGGTGCGAATATTAAAGAAGTTCAAGACCGTTTAGGTCATTCCGATATTAAAACAACAATGGATATATATACTCACCTAACCCAAGAAGCTAAATCAGAGACTATTCGAAAATTCGATAACTACCTGAATAATTAGCTTAAAATCTTACTACGGTTTTAACTACGACCTTAACTACGGTTAATTATAATTGAACGAAATCATATGATATAGAAAAAACGCCAAAACCCGTATAAGTCAAGGGTTTTGACGTTCAATGAATCTCAATGAAATCTTTAAATGGAGACGGCGGGAGTCGAACCCGCGTCCAGAAACTCCAATACTTCAGCTTCTACGCGTGTAGTTTGCCTATTTACGATTCACGTAACATTATGCCGACAAACAGGCGTCCTGTACGCTAACCTGGAAATCTCTTGCCGATGACTCAGGTGGTACCATCGACCGTATCCCACTAAAGTTGGGCCCCACGTTCTCTACATGGGCGATAGAGAGGCAGAGCGCTTACGAGCTTACGCTGCGAAAGCTAAGTTTTGTTGTTTGCCAGTTATTATATAACTGTCGTTGATGACGGAGCCGAGCCCTCCGACGCGCGACTAAAGCTTGAACCATCCCTGTCGAATCCGTAACGTCCCCTTGAATATAAAGCGAAGCGGTTGGGCCTCGTTCAAACAAAGAGCTAGAATTGCTTCTAGTACGGTGGGAGCTTAAAAGTACGCTTCCATGAAATCTGGCAATCAGTAATACATATTATAAAACAAAACTATTGATAGTTCAAGCATCCCGCTATCGTAGAAAAAATTGGCTTAGATACTTAGGGTATCCGTTAGATTGAGCTTTCTATCCATCACTTTTGCTTTGCTATCCACCACATTTCAATCTTTATCCGTCACTTTCGCCATTCTACCCGCCACGCCCAGCACCACTGCCACCCAACAACCGAAAAAAGCTCACCGCAGTCCAGCAGTGAGCTTTCTCCAAATCTATTAATATTGATTTTTGGATTTGAAGGTACGTTCCATTTCGCGTTTGGCTTCTTTTTTGCGCATGTCGTTGCGTTTATCGTAGTCTTTTTTCCCTTTGCCGACGCCGATTAAAAGCTTGGCATAGCCGTCTTTGATGTACATTTTCAATGGGACGATTGTGTAGCCGTCACGCTTTACGGCACCGACTAGCTCGCCGATTTGCTTTTTGTGGAGCAGCAGTTTGCGGGCGCGCAGTGGGTCGTGATTGAAACGGTTGCCTTGATCGAAGTGGCTAACATGCATGTTGCTAATCCATGCTTCGCCATTGGTGATTCGGACATAGGAGTCCTTTAGTTGGGCCTTGCCTGCACGGATGGATTTGATTTCTGTGCCTGTTAGTACCATGCCTGCTTCGATTGTTTCTTCGATGAAGTAGTCATGGCCTGCTTTTTTGTTTTGTGCTAATACTTTACCAGTACCTTTTGCCATATTTTTCACCCTCTACTTAAAAGGTTGAGCTTAAGCGAAAGCACCCTTTCAATGGATACTTTCGCTTAGGCTTATTTACGTTTTGATTTTTTCTTTTTGCCTTTTTTGGCAATGCCCTCATAGAACTTTTGCTTTTGCTTCACGCGTTTTTTAGGACCTGGGCTTGAGTCATCTTTGCGGCGACCACGTGGGTCACGGTCGCTTTCACGACGTTCACCTTGCTTGGCGCTACGACTTCCTCGGTCTTCCTCTTGGCGACCGCCTCTGCGATTGCCCCCACGGCTGCCTCGTTCCTCATCACTGCGTGTGCTTCGGCGACTGCGTTCACCTTTGTTATCGCTGTAATTTTTACGTGCATGAATAACAGTAGGTGCTGCTTTGCGTGTTCGTCCATATGAAGTTACCATTCCAACGATTTCAAAGTCAATGGATGACTCCTCAATAATGACATTGGCCACACGAACGGTTACTTCATCACCAATACGGAATTGGCGATTCGTTCGTTCCCCAATCATAATCATTTGACGATCATCAAAACGGTAATAATCATCTGTCATATTGCTAATATGGACAAGTCCTTCGATTGTGTTTGGTAGCTCCACAAAAATACCGAAGTTTGTAATCGATGAAACAATTCCTTCGAATTCTTCGCCAATTTTGTCGGACATATATTGTGCTTTTTTCAAAGCATCTGTATCACGTTCTGCATCAACAGCACGGCGTTCACGCTCAGATGTGTGATCGGCAATTTCATCCATTGCCATACTCCACTGTGCAATTGTTTCTCTAGATGTATCCTTATTAATTAAATACGTACGAATTAAACGGTGTACGATTAAGTCTGGATAACGACGAATTGGTGATGTGAAGTGTGTATAGAAATCAGTTGATAAACCAAAGTGACCAATGCTTTCAGGATAGTACTTCGCCTGCTGCATCGAGCGTAAGAGCATTGTTGAGATAACAGGCTCCTCTGGCATACCCTCAATGGCCTTTAATACATCCTGTAATGCCTTAGGATGAACCGTATTACCAGTACCTTTAATTAAAATACCAAAGTTTGTGACAAATTCAAAGAAGCGTTGAAGCTTTTCAGGCTTTGGATCTTCGTGAATACGGTATAGGAACGGTACATTCATCCAGTGGAAATGCTCAGCTATTGTTTCATTGGCAGCTAGCATGAAATCTTCAATTAATTTCTCCGCTACTGTCCGTTCACGTAATTCAATATCAACTGGCCATCCTTCTTCGTTCACGATCACCTTGGATTCTTTAAAGTCAAAGTCAATCGCCCCTCGTGTTTCACGTTTACGACGTAAAATACCAGATAGCTCAGCCATATTTTTAAACATTGGAACAAGTGGCTCGTAGCGTTCGATTAGTGCCTCATCCTGCTCCTCTAAAATCATGTAAACGTCCTTATATGTCATACGCTCAGTCGTTTTAATGACACTTTGGAAAATTTCATGTGCAATGACATTGCCATTCGCATCAATAATCATTTCACAAGATAGTGTTAAACGGTCAACCTGAGGATTTAATGAACAAATGCCGTTCGATAAACGATGTGGAATCATTGGGATTACACGGTCTGTTAAATAAACACTTGTCGCACGATCATAAGCTTCAATGTCAATGACTGAGCCTTGCGTTACATAATAACTTACGTCTGCAATATGTACGCCAAGCTTATAAGTACCATCTACATTTTTCGTTACGGTTACGGCATCATCCAAATCCTTTGCATCTGCACCATCGATCGTCACAATCGTTTCATGACGTAAATCACGACGGCCTACTAAATCGGCCTCAGTAATTTCATCTGGCACACGCTGGGCAGCAGCAATGACTTCATCCGGGAATTCAGGTGGAATGTCATGCTTATATAAAATAGATAAAATGTCCACACCAGGGTCATTTTTATGCCCTAAAATTTTCGTAATATAGCCTGTAGCAGATTTTAAATCCTCTGGCCATGTTGCTACCTCAACAACAACCTTATGTCCATCAACAGCGCCTAATGTATCTCCTTTGGCAATAAAGATATCCATTGGTAGCTTTTTATCATCTAAGACAACAAAGCCAAAGCCACGGTTAGCCTGGAATGTGCCGACAAAGCTTGTTTGACCACGCTCGACGACCTTTGTAACCGTACCCTCACGTCGGTCACCGAATGATTCCTTTAAAACACGAATCAGCACGATGTCTCCATTAATAGCGCCATTAATTTCGTGAGGTGGAATGAACACATCATCCATGCCCTCGACATCAGGTGTCACGAAGCCGAAGCCCTTCGCATGTCCGATAAATTTACCTCTTAGCAAATTCATACGCTCCGGTAAGCCATAGCGATTGGAGCGAGAACGTACAACTAACCCTTGCCCTTCCATGCGGACAAGTGTTTTCACAAGCTCCTTGAACTCCTCCGCATCCTCAAAGCCAAATTCATCCTCGATTTCACCGACAGTTAGTGGTTTATAATCCTCTTTGCTAAAAAAATCGAGTAAACGACTTTGTAGTGTATCTTTTTGGTCTTTCATACATATTCCCTCCTTCATGAGAAAATCCTATTTATTATTTATTGTGCCCAATTTAGGCTTTCTAAAAAGCGATAAATATCTTCATGTAATTGATCTTTTTCTTGATCTAATGTAATAACATGTTTTGAGTTTTCATACCACTTGATGTGCTTTTCAAGTGACTCAGTTTGATTATATATAATGTTGGCAGATTCTGTCTCTATTACTTCATCATTTGTAGCTTGTACGACAAAAATAGGCGCATAAATCATGTCAATTTCTTGACGAGTACGGGCTATAAATTCTCGCAACTGCTGTAGAGATGGCATGCCATTTTCAGCAATGAGCGCAACTTCAGCTTCAATTTGTTCTTCCTGTTTCCCTTGGAACTTTTTATAGTCCCTTGCATATTTCAAGACACCCTCAAACATAACGTCGGTTGTACGCATTGTCATGGGGGCGCACATTGTGACAATTCCTTTAACAGGATTATTTAATGCAATGTTTAACGCCATGACACCGCCTAATGAAAGGCCAGCAACGGCAATTTCCTGATAGCCAGCATCCTGTAACTGTTTGTAGGCGGCAACGACATCCTGCCACCAGTCTGCTGGTCCTGTTGTGATTAGTTCTTCTGGTTCCACACCGTGACCTTTATAGTGAGGTGCTAATGTAGTATACCCTTTTTTCTCTAAAAATCTACCAAGCATTCGTACGTCTGCAGAGCTTCCTGTGAAGCCGTGTAATAATAAAACAGCACGTGATCCTGCTTGAAAGAAAAATGGCTGTGATAATGTTTTGTTCACTGTAAGCACTCCTTCATTCTAAAACACTTATACATACTATACCCATTATAGTCATCTCGATGATGTCCAGCGATTGACATTTGGATATTGCGTTACAATTCATTTTTTACTACAGAGAGAGGATTTACCATTTAACAATGATAAAAGAAAACGCCCAACCAATTCGGTTAGGCGATATATCTTCAACTATTAGATTTTTGTAATAGCGATTGCTAAAATAAAGAACACTATAGCTAACACAATTGTTGCACGGTGAAGGATTAAATCCATACCACGCGCTTTTTGCTTTCCAAATAGTTGCTCAGCTCCACCCGAGATGGCACCTGATAAGCCTGCACTTTTACTAGATTGAAGTAATACCACAACGATTAACGCTAATGATACGATAACTAATGAAACTAATACTACTGTATGCATTCACTGCACCTCCCGAACTTTGAAACATCACAACAGACTACATTATAACAAAAAAAGGTTGCCATGACAAACTTAGCTTTATGTTTTGCGGGATTTTTTCCGCTTCATGCCTCTCTCCTTGTCGACTTATGCTACTATTTGTGGATGTCACTCCCTATAAATTAAATTATAATGGCAAAAATGAATTTTTTTGGAGGATGGGAAAATGAATAAAAAAATAACAGCGCTGCTTGTACTATGCTGCATGATTCCCTTTCTTACGGCATGCTCAAAGGCCATTGACATACTTCTTGATGAGGATGATGTAACAACTACGACCTTAGCAGAAGAAACAGAGAATGATATAAAGAAGCCAGAAAGTAAAGCGTTATCTGCTTCTTTTTCACCTAATGATCTTTTCTCTACCTCATTATTTAAGGATGATCCTGCCTTACTACAATTCACTAAAAAAGTAGAAAAACAAGTAGCAAAGTTTGAACAGCACTTTGAAGTCCCTTATACAGGGAAGCTAGCTTTCGAAGATTTTGAAGTGCAGTTGAATGACTTAAATAGCCTCCTGACCTTTGTTGACCCCTATACAGCTGGTTATTTTCTTACTTATGAATGGACTGCTTGGGAAACAGATGATGGCTATTTGGTGGAGTTGTCGATTGATTACTTAACAGATGCCAAGAAGGAGAAAAAGGTCGATCAATATGTAGATGCTTTTGCTGACCAGTATATTACGAAGGAAATGACAGATTTTGAGCGCGCTAAAATTATTAATGATACTGTCGTACAGTTGGCCACTTATACAGAACAAGGCTCTACTGAGGGACAAACGGTTTTTGAGCTAATAGATGAGGAAACTGCGGTATGTCAGGCCTATGCCCTACTAGCTTATCGCCTACTATTGGCTTCGAATGTAGAAGCGAAATATGTTTATGGCTATAGCGAGGATCAGCTGCATGCTTGGAATTTAGTCAGTATCGATGGCAACTGGTATCACCTTGATACAACATGGAATGATGTGGATTCAGCGGAGCCTTATGCGATTTCCTATGAATACTTTTTAGTCAATGATGAAAAACTAAGCCAAGATCATTTATGGGCAAATGAAAACTATTTTGCTGCTACAAATAATGATTATGATTTTATGCATGATATGTGGTATGCCAATACTGTAGATGATGTGATTTATTATAATAGTATCAACGATAATATGGTCTATTCTTATAATTTTGACACCAATGAAAACCATCATATTACAGAAACGGCGTGCTATTATTTAGCTACTTATCAAGAATCCATTTATTGCAGCGACTATGACAATGCTGGTTATTTAACAAAAATTGATGTCCAGGACGGCTCCGAAGAAGTCTTACTCGAAGATGAAGTCCTCAATCTGTACATCGAAGCAGGCACTTTATATTATGAAACGATAGACGGTGCACAACATCAGGAAAATTTGTAACGCTCTCCAAAAGAATCTGTGTGAACCTCTACATAGATTCTTTTCTTCCTCATTATTTACAGAATTACCATACTTCATTAACAAACCTTTAACGCTAGCTTTACACCCTTCCTTTACACTTACAGTTGAATTCATCTAAAGGAGGAAAATCATGAAATACGCAAAAAAATGGACTTCATTGTTTTTAGCAAGTGCAGTGACTTTATCCGCAGTTAGTATCCCACAACAAGAGGTACACGCAGCCGAAGTAAAAAAACCGACAAATGTCATTATGCTTGTGATGGATGGTAGCAGTAATAATGCTGTAACCCTTTCTCGTTGGTATAAAGGTGAAAGCCTCGCAATGGATGAAATTTTATCGGGTGCTATGCGCACGTATTCTGCTGAATCAGCCATTACCGATTCTGCGCCTGCTGCTACGGCATTAGCAACTGGCCATAAATCGAACGATAAATATATAGGTGTGCTCCCATCTGTGATTAACTCCCCTGGATTAGCGCAAATTGCTAAGGAAGATGCCTTCCGACCTGTAGCCAATGTGCTAGAAGGAGCTAAGCAGCAAGGTAAGGCGACTGGATTAATTTCTACTTCTGAAATTCAACATGCTACACCAACTGGTTTTTCTGCGCATGTCAATAATAGAAGTCAATATGGGGATATTGCAGAGCAGCAGGTTTATCAAAATATTGATGTTGTCTTAGGTGGTGGTCTAGAATCCTTATCACCAGGCACAACGAAAAATGCTCGTCAAGATGGTGAGGATTTAATCAAGGTTCTGAATGAAAAAAATTATGATCTCGTTAAAACGCGTGATGAACTATTCAATAGTCAATCCTCAAAAATTTGGGGAAGCTTTGCACCAAGTGCACTTGCTTATGATTTAGACCGCGCTAAAACAAGAGCGTCTGAGCCTACACTTGCAGAAATGACGAATAAGGCGATCAATACGCTGAAAAAGGATGAGGACGGCTTCTTCCTCTTTGTAGAAGGTAGCAAGGTTGACTGGGCAGCACATGCCAATGATACAATTGGTATCATTAGTGATATTTTATCGTTTGATGATGCAGTGAAAGAAGCGGTTGATTTTGCGAAGGAAGATGGTAATACGTTAGTCATTGCAGTAACTGACCATGGAAATAGCGGCATTACGATGGGGAACGCTAACACAACTAGTACCTATTCAAGCATTCCAGTCTCTGCTTACATTGATCCGTTAAAAAAGGCTTCAATGACTGTTGAGGGAGCATTAAGTCAACTAAAAGAAGATCGCTCTAACTTAGTTGAGGTTGCTGCCCTTTATGGCTTAGATTCATTAACTGAGGACGAGCTCAAAACATTACAGTCAGCTAAAGACTTGGGCAATGCAATGGTAAAAATGCTAGCTAATCGTGCGAACATTGGTTATACAACAGGTGGTCATACGGGTGAAGATGTATTTTTATATTCATTTGGTCCTTCTAAATTGACAGGGCTAGTAGAAAACACTGATTTAGCCCATACAATGGCAGGCTTTATGGGCTTCGACTTAAACACATTAACGAATGATTTATATGTGCCAGCGACAAAGGCATTTATGGAAAAAGGGTTTACAACAAAAATCGATTTATCGGATAAAGAAAACCCAACATTTATTGCACAAAAAGCAGATATTACAGTGAAAATTCCGGTCAATAAAAACACCATGATATATGAACAAACTTCCACAAACACGGCAAAGACGCATACATTTGATACAATCAATGTCTACAATGGCTCTGAATTTTATGTATCTAAAAAAGTGATTAATGAAGTGAAATAAAATGAATAGCACGAACATAAGTTGAGATTATTCCCTTATGTTCGTGCTTTTTTTACATAAGATAACCAGCCAATAGTTTGTAAAACCTACACATTCCCCCAGAACCTTAAATTTACCTTAAATTAATCTTATGATTTACTGAATTCATCTTAATTCAGCAACATTTTTCTCCACATTCCGTCAAATCAGTGTTAAAAACATAAGGTAAGGATTTTTAACTAGTAAATTACTATTTTTTGAAAGTTTAATCCTATACTTTTTTTCATTGGAGGTGGACAAATGCAATCCATCAAAAATAATGAGTATTTACGCTTCATTGGCTTCACGCTATTTTATTTGATTGTTTTGGTACTGTTGTTTCTTATACATGGCTTCCATGATATGAACGCTGGACCATTTATATATACGGAATTTTAAATAAAGGAGATTAAAATATGTTAAGTATTTTGGCAGCTATTGAACGTGTGGCCATCCAGCAGCCACAAAAAACTGCTTATCAGACACACAATGCCTCCTTAACTTATAGTGAGCTTTGGCATTTATCGGATCGTATTGCCGATTATTTGATAAAGCTTAACTTGCGGAGACAGCAACCTATTGTCATTTATGGACATATGTCCCCCCTACAAATTGTTGCCTTTATAGGAGCTGTAAAGGCCGGCCATCCATATGTACCTGTTGATTCATCAACACCATCTGAAAGATTACAGCTCATTACAGAAGCTTCTGGAGCAGGTTTAGTATTGACAACAGAGCTATTACACATGCAGATGAACATTCCAGTTATGGCAGTGCATGATATTCTGGATACCTCCTCAAAGGACGTAATCCTATCATCTGCAACATGGGTTCAAGATGAGGATATTCATTATATTATTTACACTTCTGGTTCAACTGGTCAACCAAAAGGGGTACAAATAACAGCTAGTAATCTAACACACTTTGTTATGTGGATGCAGGAGCACTTCCCTTTACAGGAAGACGGCGTATTTTTAAATCAAGCACCCTATTCCTTTGATTTATCTGTTATGGATCTCTACCCAGCTCTTGTTGGTGGACACACGCTTTATGCGATTACACAGCAAGAAATTGCTAATCCAAAAGCATTGTTTGATTCATTAGCGACGTCAAATACTCGGGTATGGACTTCTACACCTTCCTTTGCCAAGATGTGTTTGATGAACAAAGAATGGGATCAAAAACTCATGCCTGCATTGGATACTTTTTTATTTTGCGGAGAGGTTTTACCGATAGCGGTATGTAACGAGTTGATGCTCCGTTTTCCACAGGCAACAATTTATAATTTATATGGCCCTACGGAAACAACCGTCGCTGTATCCTATGTAAAGGTGACGACAGAGCTAGTAGCACGCTTTGAACAATTACCGATTGCCCCTATAACAGAGCCAAACGTATCTGTAGCAGGAGATGGAGAAATTATGATTTCAGGGCCAACCGTTAGTGCTGGGTATTTGGGAGCGCCTGAATTAACAGCGAAAGTTTTCCCAATCATTGATGGCAATCGCATCTATCAAACTGGTGATATCGGCTATGAGCAGGATGGTTATTTGTTCTTTTCAGGTCGTAAGGATTTCCAAGTGAAATTACATGGCTATCGTTTAGAAATCGAAGAAATTGAAAAACAAATTAGTAACCTGCCACCAGTTTCAAGCTGTGTCGTTGTACCTATTTATAAAGAGAAGGAAATCATTTCTCTTAGTGCCCATATTGTTTTACGTGAGCCATTAACAGACGCGGCCTTCAAAACGACAAAGCAATTGAAGGCACTTTTATCGGCGTACTTACCTGCCTATATGATACCGAAAACGTTTAAATATATGGATGCTTTACCATTAAACCCAAATGGTAAGGTTGATCGTAAAGGATTGGCGGTTATGGAAACAGTATGACGCCTTATGGAAATATAGCATTTTTTGTGATCATCGGACTTTTATTACTACCTACCATCCTATTAGGGTTACGAGGCAAATCTTCGAAACGCTATAATCTTTTTGTCTCGGTAATTGTCTTAGCACTGATCTTCGGACATTCATGGAATGGGACCATTTCGCTTGTACTATTTACGGTCTTTCAGGTAGTCCTTATTGTGGCTTATCAGCGTTACCGATTTCAGCAAAATAGCGGCACTATTTTTATAATAGCTGTGTTTTTATCTATATTACCGCTTGTCCTTGTGAAGGTTCTGCCGATTCTCGGGTTACATCATTTATTTGGCTTCCTTGGTGTGTCCTACATTACGTTTAAAGCGGTGCAAATGATTTTAGAAACCCGTGACGGCTTGATGAAAGAGAAAATTTCTGTAGTAGAGCTAGTCTATTTTTTATTATTCTTTCCTACCGTTTCATCGGGACCTATTGATCGTTGGCGTCGTTTTACGAAGGATTTTCATACCGTGCCTTCCTCGGAGGATTACCAAAAGCTGCTGTTGAGTGGAATTAACTATATTTTTGTCGGCTTTTTATATAAATTTATTTTGGCTTATTTAATTTATAACTACACGCTTATTTATTTGCCTAATCATACGTATAACTATTTGACACCTTTTCAGGGGCAACTAGCGTATATGTATATGTATAGCTTTTATTTATTCTTTGATTTTGCTGGCTATAGTGCATTTGCTGTTGGGGTGAGCCGAATAATGGGTATCCAAACACCGATTAACTTTAACCGCCCATTCGCCAGCCGCAATATTAAAGATTTTTGGAATCGTTGGCATATGAGCCTTTCGTTTTGGTTTAGGGATTACGTCTATATGCGCTTTGTCCTTTGGATGACAAAGAAAAAGTGGTTGAAAAATAAATTTGCTATTTCGTATATAGGCTTCTTTTTACTATTCTTTTTAATGGGTATTTGGCATGGTCTCGAATGGCACTTTGTGGTCTATGGACTCTATCATGCCCTATTGATTATCAGCTTTGATAAATTTGAACGCTGGAATAAAAAGCATAAGCGTTGGCCAAAAAATAAATGGACGCATGCTATTGGCGTAATCATTACGTTTCATGCCATATGCTTTGGCTTCTATATTTTTTCTGGCACATTATTTTAAACAAAGGGCTGTAAGAGCCTGTTCACTAAAGGAGAATTATTAATGGATCAACAACAAGTTTTAGAAATGCTAGTCGAGTTATGTGAAGATGAAATTATTGTAGAAAACCCAGATATTGATTTATTTGAAGAAGGTTTACTAGATTCGTTTGGAACAATTAATTTATTAGTTGAAATTGAAAATCGTTTTAATATTTCAGTACCTATTACTGATTTCAATCGTGAAGAATGGAATACGCCTAATCGAATAGCAGGGAAATTAGCTGAAAGACAATGATCAAAAAAGGCTTTCTTTCTTTATTTATTGCATTCGCTCTTTTTACTGGCTTTGTCTTCTTTCCTAATGCTTGGATTAAAGCCTGGATATCCAATGAGGATGTGGAGCAAGCCAAAACTAACATGTCTCCACTTGTATTTCAAGGCACATATTTACAGGAGCGAATGTTGCAGGAGCCTAGTTCCATGCCTCTATATGGCTCCTCGGAATTAAACCGTTTTGACCCGTTCCATCCATATAATTATACGCGAGCAATTAACGCTCCGTATTCGACATTTATGATTGGACGTGGGGGCATGCAGTCCATTACCCACTTCCTGAATTTTGCAGCACAAGAAAAGAATTTAAAGGATAAAAAAGTGGTCTTTATCATCTCCCCGCAGTGGTTTACAGAGAAGGGCATGGGTGAATTTCACTTTTCACCGAATTACTCCATGTTACATGCCTATGATTTAGCTTTTAATCAGGAGATGGATGCCGCTCTTCGTAAACGAGCAATGGAGCGTCTGCTAGAATTTGATACCGTCAAACGGGACCGTCTCTTAAAGACCATGTTTCAATATCAAATGTCTAACGGCAAGGAAAAGCCAATTACTGGACGTATGGCCATGGTCGCAGGTCGTTTCCACAAGGAATTGCTAGAAAAGAAGGATTTATATTATTCCCTTTTCCCACGTAAAGGTCATGCATTAAAAAGTAATGACAAGCTCATTGCCAATCAAAGCTTTGAACAACAATTGCAGCATGCAGAGGCATATGGTGAGAAACGTGTATCCAATGACTATATGATTGAAGATCGCGCCTATCAGCGACTTGTAAATGCTAAATTTTCAAAGTTTAAAGATATACGGAAAAAAGAGGATTATACAAACTCTCCTGAATATGAGGATTTCCAACTAGTAATAGATGTTTTAAAGGATGCAGGTGCCAAGCCACTATTCGTGTCCATTCCGGTTAATGGCTATTGGTATGATTATAATGGCTATCCTGAGGAGCGTCGTCAAAAGTACTACGATAAAATGGAGCAAGTATTACAGGACGCGAATGTTGCCTATGTTGATTTTTCAGATCATGAATATGATCCTTATTTTATAATGGATACGATTCATATTGCTTGGAAGGGCTGGGTCTATCTCGATCAAGAACTAGATCAACATTGGTCACAGCCATAAAAAATAATCAGGACAGTCTAGCATTACTAGACTGTCCTCATGCTGTTGAAAAAAGATGATGTCAACGGCAGAAAAAGCAACTTTGCAAGGTGAGAGGTTGATTTCCGTTCCACCAGCGTCCTTTCCAGGGGGCGTCCGATGAGCCGCTTCACACTCACTTACGTTCGCTCCAGGGTCTCCTCTGTGACGCTAAATCCCCTAGGAGTGACGCTGGCTCCACTCCAATCAACCATTCTGCAAAGTGTCTTTACTTTTTTTCATACTAGCATAGCAATCAAATAGCCCAATATCTGTATTCTTAGGGGGGATAGGATTTTTATTTTCAATGTGGAGAAGTGATGCGTGCTAACACCCCTCCATAAAGAGTAGTGAACACCTTTACTTTATTTGAAAACCTTTGCTAAAAAGGTAACACTTTTGTAGGTTGAAGTGGAAGGCTACTTGACTCCCGTGGGATAGCGAGACAGGCGAGCCCCTGCACGGAGCGATAGCGGAGGAAGCGGCTCGGCGCTCGCCCACAGGAAAGCAAGTAGCCTGCAACGGAAACCATTTTCACCTTTCACAAAAATTCTATTGATGGTTTTGTTTTTCAACAATATGAGGACAGTCTAGCATTACTAGACTGTCCTTTCTTATTATCGTAAGAGACCTTTTATGTAAACCGCCATTTGCTTGCTTATATCATTTAGTTTTTCAATGGCTTCACTAAATTGTTGAACCTGCTCTGCCTGATCATTTGAGGCTGCTTCGATTTGCTCCATGCTTTCCATAAGTGCTTGAATATTACTCGTAATCGTTTTAAGAGAGGTTTCAATTTGTTCTGTTGCTGTAGCTGTCTCACTAGAAAGCTTCCTTACCTCTTGCGCTACGATGTTGAAACCTGCACCGTATTGGCCTGCTCGTGCCGCTTCAATCGAGGCATTTAAGCCCAATAAATTAGTCTGTCTCGAAATCGTTTTAATAAAATCTGTTACTTCATTAGAACGAGAAGAATTTTCTAAAGCATGTCGAGATTTTTCTGTAATAGTTTCACTCGTTGCAGACAATTCTTCAGAATGTGCAGCAATCGTATGTACTTTTATTTGTAGTTCTTGAATAATAGCTTGCAAACTGCCCATAAAACCTTCCACTTTTTCTTGCGCATCAACTGGAAAAATTAGGCTTAATACGGCTACAACTTTACCATTTTCACGCACAGGATAAAGCTCACTATTCATTGCAATCCCAAAATACTCTTTTGGAATGCTACGCTTTAAAATTTGTCCTTTTGTGACACTATGAAAATCAGGTGTATCCTCAAGAATAGTCCCTACTTGTAAATTCGTTTTGACTCTTGTCCCCTCTAATACAAACAGGACTTTTCTTTCCTCTGCACAATTAATAGTCATTGCTATTTCCTTCTTAAAGACTTCATGAAAAATCGGCAACGTCTCTTCTAATGATTGAATAATCCCCATATCTCTATCCCCCTCTATTTTTCTTTATTATACTAGACTGCTTAGGGTATACATACTTTGAGGTATTTTTTGTCTATTATTTAAGGTTGTAGAACGATTGTAAACCAAGGTACTCAGCTGTGGAACCAAGTTGATCTTCAATGCGAAGAAATTGGTTGTATTTTACTACACGGTCTGTACGTGATGGAGCACTTGAGCATGAACCTTGATTTATTATGGTCAATTCTATGAAGTCTACAATAAATTTGGGAGTCTTAGTGAACACAAAAACTTGAAATATCGGATTTCGCTTGTTCCGCATTGTATGGTCCAAATTATGACCTCGCATGAATAGTTGAATCGCCAAACTCTTTTTGTACACGTTCTTCAATCCATAGGCTTTTGCGTTCAAAGTGATAATTAAATGATAAAGTTCTTTGTCTGTTAGCGGTCTTTCTTCATTCATAAATAAAACCCTCCACCGATAATTTTTTTGTATCTTAGTAATTGGTGGATTTTGTGTAATAAAAATTAATGATAACAAACAGAAAAATTTACATACAATTCAAAGACTCACCTATTTTTCATCTGTGTAAAATTGTTCAATATACTGTTCTTCTTCCTCGGGCGATAATAAACGAGTTGCTCTTCCTGAATTTGTTGTGTCATCGCCACCTTGCATTTCCCAAATTTTGTTATGGTCGTCAACGGCGTTTGAAAAATCACCTTTCGACCATCTTTCCAATATTGAAATGTAAAGATCTTTATATTTATAATCGTTCATTTTAACTACAGTTAACAATCGGTCAACTTTTTCTTGTGTTATTCGCTCACGCCCCCATTGAGAAGCAGCTTTCACTTTTTGGTGAGACATGCTATGGATGGTTTCATTTACTTTCATTTCCATTAAATTATCAGGATAAAGCAATTCTTCTTTTGTAACTTTTTTATCTTCAAGCGCTACTCCGTCAACAGTTATAGTGGCTCTTTCTTTTTTGGCAACAGGTTTTTCCATTTGTTCGGTGGATTTAATGTAACCAAAAATCCCTCCAAAAATGACCAATACTGCAATGATAACAATTGCAGATTTTGTTTTTCTCTTCATGTTATTAACTCCTCCTTGTAATTTATATCATTATGCAATTATGTATTGGTTTATATTATGTAATTAGGATAATAATAACAGAATTTTGAAACAAGGTTCAATGAAAAACTATAGTACAAACACTGTTCTTAGATAATGGTATATACATTGTATACAGCATGTTAACCAACGCAAAATTGCGTTCGTTGATTAAATACAACTGATACAATTTTGTATGCGTTAATATAGGTAAGTCCATCATAGGTGCTCTCTATAGAGGAGAGTACCTCCATGCGTAAACACTGCTGAGGTATCTAGCATTTTGCTAGGTACATAACGTTTTTACAAGGCGGTCCTGTTTTGCGACTCCCTCCAAGGGTCTGAATAATGTTACGAACCTTCTAATTACTATTCGTATCCTTTTCACCAAGGGTGTGCGTAATGTGCATACCTTTCATCACACAACGATTCGGTGCGTGCCATGATGTTTAATGTGACATATTCTTCCGCCACCAAATACGTGTAAAACGACCTCAACGATTTAATTACAGTGTTAATGTAAGTCGCCTTTTTACCAAGATTTAATTGATGTTGAATATATTTTTTTACATGAACTGTAGAAACGTCTTCAATTTCATTCACCTCATGAAACTCGTCCAGATATTGAATGAAGTGAGTTATATTGTAGTTATAAGTTTCTGTTGTTCTAATTGAATAATTTTAATCTGTAATTAGCATGTAAATTCTTTTAATCAATCTTTGATAAGCAAATAAAAAACCCCCAATCTACAAGTGTTTATCACACTTATAAATCAGAGGTTGAAACAATACATACGTATTGCTAAATTCACCTAAATGTACAACATAGTTCAAATTGTATAAAAAGGTTGTGTATTACTAAGTTCAAAGCATTTTTTCTTAAATCAAATGCTTATTTTATATTATAGAATGAATTTAAACCAAGATACTCTGCTGTTGAACCAAGTTGATCTTCAATGCGAAGAAGTTGGTTGTATTTAGCTACACGGTCTGTACGTGATGGAGCACCTGTTTTAATTTGACCAGCATTTGTTGCAACAGCGATATCAGCAATTGTTGCATCTTCTGATTCACCAGAACGATGAGAAATAACCGCTGTGTAGCCTGCACGTTTCGCCATTTCAATTGCTTCAAATGTTTCAGTTAACGTACCGATTTGGTTTACTTTGATCAGGATTGCATTTCCTACGCCTTGCTCAATACCAGCTGATAATTTTTTCGTATTTGTTACAAATAGGTCATCACCTACTAATTGTACGCGACTGCCGATACGGTCTGTTAATAGCTTGTGTCCAGCCCAATCATTTTCGTCTAAGCCATCTTCAATTGAAATGATTGGATATTTGTTTGTTAACTCTTCGTACCAATCAACCATTTCTTCAGAAGTTTTTACAACGCCTTCACCATCTAAGTGGTATTTGCCATCTTCTTTATTGAATAGTTCAGAGGATGCTACGTCCATTGCAAGTTTTACTTCTTCACCTGGTTTGTAGCCCGCTTTTTCAATCGCTTCTAAGATCACTGTAATCGCTTCTTCGTTAGAGCCAAGGTTTGGTGCGAAACCACCTTCATCACCTACTGCTGTGTTGTAGCCTTTTGCTTTTAGAACAGCCTTTAGGCTATGGAAAATTTCAGCACCGATGCGTACTGCATGACGGAAAGATTCTGCACCAACAGGCATAACCATGAATTCCTGAATGTCTACATTGTTATCTGCGTGAGCTCCACCATTTAGGATGTTCATCATTGGTACTGGTAATTGTTTAGAGTTGAACCCACCAAGATATTGATAAAGAGGTACATCTAAATAATCTGCCGCAGCATGTGCGACTGCCATGGATACACCTAGAATTGCGTTGGCACCTAGCTTGCCTTTGTTTTCTGTGCCATCTAGCTCGATTAAAGCTTTGTCAATGACAACTTGATCAAGAACAGAATAGTTACCTTCTAATTCTTCCGCAATAATTGTGTTTACATTTTCAACTGCTTTTAATACACCTTTGCCTAGGTAACGAGATTTGTCACCATCGCGTAATTCTACCGCTTCGTATTCACCTGTTGATGCACCTGATGGTACGATTGCGCGGCCAAATGCGCCTGATTCTGTAAATACTTCAACCTCTACTGTTGGGTTCCCACGTGAGTCTAAAACTTCGCGCGCATAAACTTGTGTAATAAATGGCATAATTAATTCTCCTCTTTTTCAATTAATGATTGTCCTGTCATTTCAGTAGGCTGTGACACCTGTAATAATTCTAACATGGTTGGCGCTAAATCGGCTAAAATACCACCATTTCTTAACATTATATTTGGTTTTGTCACAATTACTGGAACAGGATTTGTTGTATGAGCTGTCATTGGCTCACCTGCTAAAGTTAACACTTCATCAGAGTTGCCATGGTCAGCTGTAATAATAGCTGCACCACCTTTTGCAAGGAGCGCATCTACTACTTTCCCTAAGCATTCATCTACTGCTTCAATGGCTTTAATTGTTGGCTCCAGCATTCCACTATGACCAACCATATCAGGGTTGGCAAAGTTAAGAATAATGCCATCAAATTTTTCAGCCTCAATTTCTGCAAGTAAGGCTTCTGTCACCTCATAAGCAGACATTTCAGGTTTTAAATCGTATGTCGCCACCTTTGGAGAAGCAATTAAAATTCGTTCTTCACCTGGGAATTTTTCCTCACGTCCACCACTCATAAAGAATGTAACATGTGGATATTTTTCAGTTTCCGCAATGCGCAACTGTGTTTTCCCATTCGTCGCTAATACTTCACCAATTGTATTTTTCAAGTTGTCATTTTCATAAGCAACCTGTGCGTTGACTTCATCACTATAATGTGTGAAGGACACAAATTTTAAATTCTTTGGATGCTTTGCAGATATTGCAAAACCATCGAATGATTCATTTGTAAACACTTTTGATAGCTGAATCGCACGATCAGGACGGAAGTTAAAGAAAATCACTGCATCATGATCGCCAATTGTTGCTATTGGCTCACCATGCTCTTGAATGCTAAATGGAATGACGAATTCATCTGTCACTTCACGCTCATAGGATGCTGCTACACCACTTTTGGCACTTTCTGCTGTTTGACCAACACCATCCACAAGTACATTATAAGTGAGCGCAACACGATCCCAACGTTTATCACGATCCATTGCATAGTAACGTCCATGAATCGAAGCAAATTGCCCTATGCCTATTTCAGCCATTTGCTTTTCTGTTTCTTCGATAAAGTCTAATGCCGTTGTTGGTCCAACATCACGACCATCTAAGAAGCCATGTATATAAACTTCATCTAATCCCTGCTGTTTAGCTAGTTTTAATAGCGCAAACATATGCTCATAATGACTATGAACACCACCGTCTGACAATAAGCCCATAACATGTAGCTTTGACTGATGAGCTTTAACATGTACTACTGCATCTAAAAAGGCTTGATTCGTAAAGAAATCTCCATCGCGAATGGATTTATTTAAGCGTGTTAAGCTTTGGTAAACAATACGTCCAGCACCGATGTTTAAGTGCCCCACCTCTGAATTTCCCATCTGTCCTTCAGGTAATCCAACGGCTTCTCCCGCTGCTGTTAATGTCGCATGAGGGAATTGGCTCCAATATCGATCGAAATTTGGCTTATTCGCCTGTGCTACTGCATTCCCGAATGTTTCATCTCGAAATGCAAAGCCATCTAAAATAATTAATGCTACTGGCTTTTTAGGCATTTGCTGCCGCCTCCAATAATGTTAAATAAGATTCTGGTTGTAAGCTTGCTCCACCAACTAAAGCACCATCAATATGTTCTTTCGATAAAAGCTCCTGAATGTTATCAGGCTTCACACTACCGCCATATTGAATGCGTACAGCATTCGCAGTTTCAGCGTTATAGAGCTCTTCGATTACTGCTCGAATCGCTCCACATACTTGGTTTGCATCGTCTGCCGTAGCAGTTTTACCAGTACCAATCGCCCAAATCGGTTCATATGCAATGACCATATGCTCTACTTGCTGTGCTTCAAACCCAGCAAGTGCCGCTTTAATTTGACCAGCAACTTTTTGCTCTGTTGTGCCAGCTTCACGTTCCTCTAGCGTTTCACCACAGCAAATAATAGGTACGATAGTATGTGCAAGTGCTGCTGCTACCTTTTTATTAATCGCTTCGTCTGTCTCATTGTAGTATTCGCGACGTTCTGAGTGCCCTAAAATGACATAGTCAACATCTACACTTGCTAGCTGTGCTGGACTAATTTCACCAGTAAAAGCACCTTCATTTTCATAGTGCATTGTTTGTGCACCAATCGCCAGCTCTGATTCACTAGCAACTTGCACAAGTGTAGGTAGGTAAAGAGCTGGTGCGCAAATAACAGCATCTACTTTGTCATTGGAAGGAAGTTTTTCCTGTACAGCATCTACAAATTGAATAGCTTCTTCAAATGTTTTAAACATTTTCCAGTTACCTGCAATAATTGGTTTACGCATCATTTTGCCTCCGATTAGCTTATTTATCGTTTAGTGCTACAATCCCTGGAAGCTCTTTGCCTTCCATTAATTCTAAGGAAGCACCGCCACCTGTAGAAATATGATCCATCTTATCTGCTACTTCAAATTTTTCAACTGCCGCTGCCGAATCACCGCCACCGATTACCGTGTAGCCTGCAGTTGTTGCCATTGCATCAGCAACTGTTTTTGTGCCGTTTGCAAATTTGTCCATTTCAAAGACACCCATTGGCCCATTCCAAATGATTAATTTAGAGTTTTTAATAACTTCTGCATAGTTTGCAGCTGTTTTTGGACCAATATCTAGGCCCATCCAATCAGCTGGAATAGCCTCTACATCGACGATTTGTGTTTCAGCATCCTGTGAAAATTCATTTGCCACAACAGCATCGACTGGCATATGTAATTGCACGCCTTTTACTTTTGCCTTTTCAATAAAGGACTTTGCTAGCTCAATTTTATCTTCTTCTAACAATGATTTACCGATATCATGGCCTTGTGCCTTAATAAATGTAAAGGATAAACCTCCACCGATAATTAGGTGATCTACTTTCTCTAACAGGCTTTCAATAACACCAATTTTATCTTTTACTTTGGCACCACCAATAATGGCTGTAAATGGATGCTCAGGGTTAGACAAGGCTTTACCTAGTACATCTAATTCCTTTTGCATTAGGAATCCAGATACAGCTGGAATATGCTTAGCAATTCCTTCTGTAGAAGCATGTGCTCGGTGGGCTGCACCAAAAGCATCATTGACATAAATATCTGCTAGCTGAGCAAATTGCTGTGCTAATGTCGGGTCATTTTTCTCTTCACCAGCATGGAAGCGTACATTTTCAAGCAATAGAATATCTCCATCTTGCATGTTTGCAACGGCTTCTTCCACCGCTTGCCCAATGGATTCATCAAGCTTCGTAACAGGCTTGCCCATTAATTCAGCTAAGCGAATGCCAACAGCTGTTAAACGCATGTCTTCCTTTACTTCACCCTTTGGACGACCTAAGTGAGAAGCTAGAATAACTTTAGCACCCTGCTCTACTAAATACTCAATTGTAGGAATAGCTGCACGAATACGTGTCTCATCCGTAATAGAACCATCTGCCATTGGCACATTAAAATCTACACGTACAAAAACGCGTTGACCCTTTACATCGATATCTTTCATTGTTTTCTTATTTAACATGAAGAAACTCCCTTCAAAATTTATTTTAGTCTTACACCCTTGTGTTTTACCCATCTTGGCTCTACACCATGCTTACTAAATTGAAAAGTCATTTTGGTACTTTTTCAGGGTCACTATCTAGTGTGATTATGATTCTCCAACTTTTGATAATGAACCCTAATACTTGTTTTTATAGTAGCAAAAGTTACCTTCTATGTCTTGCAATCACCATGTATCAATTACGCCTTAGCGTAATTGCGTCCAGATTTTTTTCGAGCTTGCTCTAAAAGCTCCTCTTCAAAATCTGTGACATCTGCTGGGGCTTTTATCTTGATTCAGTTTGTGTTTGGACACCCGCTGAATCAAAGAGAGCAATTTGTGTATTCATCTCACCACCTATGGAGGTGGGCGTTTTCTGCTAAATCTAGATAAAAAGGAGTAAGGGTTATCCCTTACTCCCAATACCCTTGTATATTATATCTATTCGATATTATAAAGGCTATACTTTTTGTGCATAAAAAGCAGTAATATGTCACACTTTTTACTCAAAATGTCGAAATATGATACTTATTTATGGTTTAATCCTTGTTCAGCAATGTATAAAGCTAGGTCCATTAAGCGAGTAGAGTAACCAATTTCGTTATCATACCAAGCTAAAACCTTCACCATTTTGTTTTCTAATACCATTGTTGAAAGACCATCTACAGTAGAAGAATGATGGTTACCGTTATAATCGATTGATACTAATGGTAGCTCATTGTAATCTAAAATGCCTTTTAATTCATTTTCAGAAGCTTCTTTTAATGCTGCATTAATCGTTTCTTTCGATACATCTGCTTTTAGCTCCACAACTAAGTCAACACATGATACGTTAGGTGTTGGCACACGCATAGAGAAGCCATCTAGCTTACCTTTTAATTGTGGTAATACTTTTGAAACTGCTACTGCTGCACCCGTTGTTGTTGGAATCATAGAAACCGCCCCAGCACGTGCACGACGTGGATCAGCGTGTGGGAAGTCTAGAATTCGTTGGTCATTTGTATAAGAGTGAATTGTTGTCATCATACCGCGTTCAATGCCAAATTTCTCATCAAGCACTTTAGCTACTGGTGCAAGACAGTTTGTTGTACAAGAAGCATTGGAGATGACATCATCAGTTGCTGGGTTATAATCCTCATGGTTTACACCCATAACAAATGTAGGCATTGCCCCTTTTGCTGGTGCCGATAGAATGGCTTTTTTCGCGCCTGCTTCAATATGCTTGCCTACTTCTTCCATTGAACGGAATCGACCAGTACATTCAAGCACTACGTCTACGCCTAATTCGCCCCATGGTAATTGTGCAGGATCTTTTTCAGCATATACTTTTACACGTTGGCCATTTACTACGAAAGAATCTTCATCTGCATTGACTTCAGCATCATAGATACCGTGTACTGAATCATATTTCAATAAGTGCGCAAGCTGACCAGCATCTGTTAAGTCGTTTACGGCTACTACTTCAATTTCATCATGCTTCATTGCCTCACGAAATACTAAACGTCCAATACGTCCAAATCCATTAATCGCTAATTTTAATGCCATTGTTAATTCCTCCAATAATGTGTATTGTCTGTCTCTATGAATAGAGACATCAAAATTTACTTTATGCTCATTCAAAAAGTGTTCTAGCACTTTCTGAGATCGAGTGACATGTTTGATACTTTACCATCATTCAAGATGCTTATTTTCTATAGAAGATAATTGGGCAGCAATTGCTTTGGCTGCTGCTTCATCTGTTACAAATATGGTTTGCTTAGGTGCTACTTTAAAATAAGAAAGCATTGCATTGACCTTTTGTTTTCCTGCTGCAACTGCAATGACTTGCTGACTATTTTGTACCTGCTCAAGTTGAATACCAATCGTACGTATACGATGAACAATTTCACCATTAGCATTAAAATAATAGCCAAATGCTTCACTTACAGCGCCTTTCTCCTCAAGAATTCGCAAATCCTCTGGAGATGAATTACGACGAATCGCCATTTCCTCTGCGGAGCCAATCCCGTGAATGACGCAATCTGCTTGATCGTAGAATGCCATCATTTCTGTTACCATCGGCTCTGTTAACATCGCTTGATAAGCTTGCTCACTTAAATGCTCTGGTAAAAATAAAGTACGGTACTGTGCCTCCATCTGCATGGCAAATGTTGCAACAAGTGTATTGGCCTGCATTTGCATTTCATGTCCAATCCCTCCGCGTGCAGCTACAAAAGTGATATCCTTTTGTCCGTCTAGAGGATGTAAAAATTGTGCAAGAGAGGCAACAGATTTTCCACCAGTGACAGCTACTACTTGCTCATCAAAAGCAGTCGACATAAATTGCAATGCCGCTTCTTTGCCTAGCATGGTCAGGATTGTATGATCCTCATTGTAATCACCAGGAACTACGACTACACGCTGGATGCCAAAATGGTTTTCGAGCACTTTTGCAAGCTGTGTTAAACCAGACCATTCGTAAACGATGACTCTTAATTTTTCAATGACTATTTCACCATCATCTGTACATACCATACCCGACTTTTGCGCATCTAATAACCCTTGCTCACGTAAAATATCAGTTTCTTTACGTATTTCTCTTTCTGTCATTTTCAGTGAATCGGCTAGCGCACGTCGTCCGATTGGTTGCATAAGTTGAACGGCTTGCAAAATTCGATATCTTGATTGCAGAAGCGGATACATTTCAGGAAGTAGCCTTTGCTGTGCCTCTGGAACAGTTAACATATCTATCTACTCCCTTAATTAATAGTTGTGGGTTTATTTTTATCCCACTCAATTATTTTGTGTCCCACTTATACTTTTATTATAATATGCATTGTTTTAAAGTGCAAGTAGTTGAATTGTTTATATTAAAAAAAGCCTCATAGCCATCAACATGGCTACGAGACTTTGTTGTACTTATTTAGTGAAAGATAAAATCGCGTTCTTTTTAAAACCTTCTAAAGCTTTTGTTGCTTCACTTTTATTTGTAAATTCAAAAATACGAACATCCTTTTTCTCAAATACTGTAATAACCCACATTGTAAAATCTCCCTTCACATCATTCATTTTTGTAATATAACAACCACTAAAATTTGTGATACATTCGCTAAACTGTTTTATAACAACTTCTTACTTGATACCTATTCTACTCCGTTTTTTATGAAAAGAAAGTCTAATGTGAAGGTCTTCACAAACTGTTCAAATTCAAAACGCTTTCATTGAACAATTTGTGAATTGTGTGAATTACAGCTAACAATAGAGTCATTTTTTCCGTTAATAACCTTTTATACATTCAGTAAATTAACTGCCTAATTGCTCCATCAAGGTGGCATAATCTAAATTACCATACTGGATTACAACACCATCCTTTTCAACTACAGGAATCATTAGCATATATTTTTCATGTATGCGATCATCTTGCTCAATATCAATCACATCAATTTCAAAGGGAACATCTTCCTGAACAAGCTTTAATGTCTGTAATCCTTCTACACATAAAGGACAATTTGCCCGACTAAAAAATTTAATCTTCATAGATAGCACCTCCCATCTTTATTATAAACGAAAGTACAATGAAGTTATGGCTACTATTCATTGACGATTTATATTTTGATGGATGACGCCTCTAGAATGTTTTTACCAGAATTTAAAAAGCATAATCTTATTCGTTTCAGTATTTCTCAAGTGGATGAACAATAAATTTATAATGGTATTGAGGAACTGGCTCTGTATATTTCTCCATTTGATCGTAAGAAACGCTAGACAAACTCTATTCACCTTATGTAATTAAAAAGGCATTGATTGTGAGCAAGCTACACATCAATGCCTTTCGTTTCAGATTATTTTAAATGACTATCGAAAAATTTCACCATGGCATTATAGAATTCAATTCTATTTTCTTCGTTAGCGAAGCCATGTCCTTCATTATCTTTTAGCATGTATTCTACATCCACACCTCTAGCATGTAAGGCTTCCACAATTTGATCGGATTCTGCTTTGTTTACACGTGGGTCATTTGCACCTTGAGCGACAAATAATGGTGTTTTGATTTTATCTGCATGGAAAACAGGTGAAACAGCTGTTAATAATTCTTTGTCCTTCTCTGGGTGACCTACACGCTCATAAAACATGTTACGCATAGTTTCCCAGTAAGGTGGGATGGTATTTAATAATGTGAATATGTTAGATACCCCTACATAATCAACTGCTGCAGCATATAAATCAGGCGTATACGTAATACCAGCTAATGTTGCATAACCTCCAAATGATGCACCATAAATACCGATGCGATCAGGGTCTGCAATGCCTTGGTCAATTGCCCATTGGACACCATCAGTGATGTCATCTTGAATTTTCAGACCCCATTGCTTATTTCCAGCTTGAAGGAACTCTTTACCATAGCCAGTTGATGAACGGAAATTCACCTGTAGCACTGCATAGCCACGATTAGCTAACAATTGTACTTCTGGATTGAAGCCCCACATATCACGTGCCCATGGCCCACCATGTGGATTGACAATAAGAGGGAGATCTTTCACTTCTTTATTTTTCGGTAAAGTTAAATAGCCATTAATTGTTAAACCATCTCGGCTCTTATAAGAAATTGGATGCATTTCAGCAAGTTCATTCGGATTTAACCAAGGACTTAAAGTGGCCAATTCTGTTAGTTCATCTGTTGTTGAATCGTAGTAATAATATTTTCCATAGACAGTATCACTTGAAACACTTACAATAAATTTTGTCATTTCTTTATTGTAATCATTGATACCAAGCTCACTTTCATGCACATTCAGCTTGCTTTGAATTTTACGGAAAAGCTTTTCAAAGTTCTCGTCAAAGAATTGATAATGTGGTTTATCTGTTATATATGCACCATATAGCAATTTATCGTGTTCAGCACTATATAAGACACCTGAAACATCTACTTGATCATTAGACATAATGACTTCTTCATTACCTTTTAAGTCGTATTTCACCACTTCTACTTTGTCTCTACCTTTATTTGATGTAGCATAAATGTATTGATTGTCTTTAGAAAATGCTAGTGGCATTACTTCATCGCCAGCTTCCATTTCAATAAATGGCTTGAATTCATCCTTTTCCGAATCTCTATAAAGAATCGTTCCTTCCACACCATCTGAAGCTACGGCAATTCGCACATTTCCATTGCGATCTGCTAGCCAGCTCGTAATATTACCAGGATTTTTTGCAACATGAGTTGTTTCACCAGTCTTTACATTCAGTTTATAGACATCAAAAACTGTTGCATCTTCCTTATTCATCATGATAAGTATTTCATCTTTAACACCTTGCAGACCACTTAATATGCCAACTGTGACGTTTGGATATGGTGTTAAATCTTTTTCCTCAGCGCCATTAAATGTTGTAGAATAAATATGGAAGTTTTCATCTCCACCTTTATCCTTTAAATATAGTAAATTATTATCTTTCCAGAAAAATCCTGCAACATCACGATCTTTTGAATTAGAAACACGAACGGGCTCACTATCATCATTCATCTTTTTCACGAAAACATTGGATCTGTTCTCCCAAGCAGAGGAAAAAGTAATGTAATTGCCATCAGGTGAAAGTTCATAACCAAAGTTCCCAGGATTCTTCATAAAGTCTTCAACTGAAATTTCCTTTACACCTTCATGATTGGAACCATTTTTTTCTTGTTTTGCATTGTTTAAAATTTTTACTGCATCTTGTTTTGATATTGCTTCACTACTTAATGATAAGCCATTAAATAAACCAATTTTATTGGCTTTCTCTAAATACTCAGCAAGTGAAGCCTCCTTTTCTTCTTTATTTAACGCTCTTACTAAAATTCGAGCCGCTTCATCATGTTTAATCGTCAAACTTAAATCTGTGAATTCCCCAGCCTTTACCCATTTATCAATAATTTGTTGACGCATTGAATCTGAGCCGTGCTGGAATGTTAAAGTTGTTACAGCTAAATTCAAAAATTCCTGCGCTGTCAAACGTTCTTCTTGTGCTATCACGGTGCTAGTTGTTTCGTTGGCAGCACGAACTTCTTGCATTGTTGCAGGTATAACGACAGAGGTTGTTAAAATAATCGCTAACGATGCGGATAAAAATCTTTTCTTCAAAAATGATTCCTCCCTATATCAGTTTACGTTATATCGATTGTCGATACATTTAAATTATAACAATTCTAGCATTATTGTCAATAATTGAGAGAATTTAATTGATTCATAATGAAAGCGAACTAAACAAATTAGTTCGCCACTACCCCTATTAAAATTTCCGGCTTGCTCCTCCGCCGGCGGAAGATCCTCCACCAAAGCCGCCAAAGCCACCTCTACTTGAACGTCCTCCACCAAAGCCACCTGGATAGCCTCTATAGCCTCCACTGCGAGGACCTCCGCCGCCTTTCGAAAAGAACGAATAAATAATAATGACAACGATAATGATTAAGATAATTAACCAAGTGGGCATGTCTTCCCCTTCGGTTGTATGTGCTGGTAATTCACCGCTCCAATTATACTCTTGGGCAACAGCTCGAAAAACTTCAGTATAGGTCGCTTGGAAAGCTTGATCTAAATTACCCGTACTTGCCGAAGGATAAAAGGCATTATCTAAAATGCGTCCTAATTTACCATCTGGTAATGCTCCTTCTAAGCCTTGGCCCACAGCGATTACAACGTCGTTATTCCCTTCCCCTTGACCAAAAGTAGCTAAAATCAAGACACCGTTATTTTTCTCCTTATCACCTATGCCCCATGACCGAATCAATTTTGTTGCATACATCTTTGGCTCTTGTCCATGAAGACTATTAACTGTGACTACCATGATTTCAGCACCCGTACCTTGATCCAATTGCTCTGAATAATGATTTAACTCTTCTTTGACATTCGCTGAAATTACATTGGCAAAGTCATGTATATACGTATTTTTCATGGGTGATGGCATAGCTGCTTTCGTTATATTCGTGAAAAAAAGAAGCACCGAACAAACGATGACCATCTGTACAATGCAACGTTTCATTAATGTGTACCTGATTGACTAAAGTCGATAGATGGTGCTTTGTCAGCTCCTGCTGCGGCTTTAAAGTATTCTTTTTGTTCGAAGCCAAACATCCCTGCCATCAAATTACCAGGAAAACGTTTAACATGTTTATTGAATTGCTGCACCTCATTATTGTAATCCTCACGTGCTACCGCCAGGCGATTTTCAGTACCTGCTAGCTCATCCATTAACTGACGGAAGTTTGCATCTGCTTTTAAGTTTGGATAATTTTCCACAACGACTAGTAAACGACTAAGAGCGCCCGTTAATGCATCATTGGCGACAGCTTGCTCCTCTGGTGAGCTTGCACTCCCCATTTGGGCACGCGCCTCCGTAATACTCGTTATCACCTCTTGCTCATGATTGGTATAGCCTTTCACAGATTCCACCAGATTGGGAATCAAATCATAGCGACGTTGGAGCTGATTTTCAACTTGTGCCCATTTAGAATCAACATTTTCCTCGGCTGTCACCAGGCTATTATATTTAGGTATGAATAATAAGGCAATTACAACAAGAATAATGACAATTATTCCAATTGGTCCAAGCAACTTTTTCAAATTTAAGCCTCCTTGACTTGCTTTTCCTTCTATCATTAGTCTACATTTTTACCTTTACATTTATACCGTATGAAATTGAATTGACTCGACATACTAAATACTGCAACAAAAAATTATTGAGGAGGCGTTTTTTTTGTCACAATCGTTTTACAACGAATCATCCAATCAAACAAATTTCAACCAACAGCATAGCCTAAATCATGGTGGCCATGAAATGATGGACATGCATGAAACAATTGGCGAAATTATTGCAGGTATGAACCAAGCCATTATTTTGCGTCCCCATGTAAAAGACCCTGAACTACTCAACATTTTGGATCGTCAATATAATTTCACTCTAGGTATGTACAATACAATCGTAGAGTCCTTTAAAACAGGGCACGATCCATCTGTTCCAACAGGACGTTACCAAATGGAAACAGGAAATGACTTCAAATATGGCTTAAATCCTGGTCAACCGAAAAAGCCAATGCAAAATGCTAATGAAATAAATGATGAAGCCATTTCTGGATTCTTACTTGGTGCTCAAAAAGGCGCAGCAAAATGTATGACAACCGCTGCGTTGGAGACAACAAACCCTGTTGTTCGTCGCGTTGTTGCAGATAGTATTCCTAACTGCATTGAAATGGGATACGAATTATCCATTTATCAAAATAAACACGGCTATTATCAGGTGCCTCAGTACTCCCAACAGGATATGCAAACGATGCTAAATGCATACGACACAACATCTAATCCCCTTCATTAAATAAGAACAGTCCATGGTGAATACTCATCATGGACTGCTTTTTTTAGCACAAAAAAGCGAACGAGCATGTCGTTCGCTTTTTCAGCTTTATAATACTTTTCCTAAAAACGCCTTTGTTCGGTCGCTTTGTGGATTGCCGAATAGTTCCTCTGGAGAACCTTCTTCTACGATATAGCCTCCATCCATAAAGACTACTCGATCGCCTACTTCACGAGCAAAGCCCATTTCATGCGTCACAACCACCATTGTCATCCCTTCAGCCGCTAGATTTTTCATAACATCTAGCACCTCTTTTACCATTTCAGGGTCAAGTGCTGAAGTTGGCTCGTCAAATAAAATAGCTTTTGGCTTCATAGCTAAGGCACGAGCAATTGCCACACGCTGCTGTTGACCACCCGATAGCTGCTCAGGATAATTATAGGCCTTGCTATCGAGTCCAACTTTTTTTAATAGCTCATGTCCTAGTTCTTCTGCGTTTGCACGACTCATTTTACGAATTTGCATAGGTGCCATCGTGACATTATCGATAACAGTCATATGCGGGAATAAGTTAAATTGTTGAAACACCATGCCCACTTCTGCACGTATTTCATTGATATTCGTTTTAGGATCATTAATCTTTACATTTTCAATATAAATAGCACCATCTGTTACTTCTTCTAACATATTAATGCATCGTAGAAATGTACTTTTTCCTGATCCAGATGGCCCAATGACACAGACAACTTGTTTTTCTTGAATTTCGTAATCGATTCCTTTTAATACTTCAAGCTTACCAAAGTACTTGTGTAGGTTTTCAATTTTTATCATCTTGCTTCCCGCCCTTCTACCTTAGCTTTACGAGGGACATAACTATTGCTAAATCGTTTCTCGATAAATGCTACAACTTTCGTTACACCATATGTTAAAACTAAATACAATAATGCTGCAACGATATACGGTTCCCAGAAGCGGAAGCTTGCACCAGCTACTACCTTACTAGCATATAAAATATCTGGTGCGGCAATAACTGTTACGAGTGAAGAATCTTTTAATAATGCGATGAATTCATTCCCTAATGGTGGGATCATACGTCTAAATGCTTGAGGTAAAATGACCTTACGCATCGCTTGGTTATGTGTTAACCCAAGAGAGCGTGCAGCCTCCATTTGCCCTTTTGCAATACTTTGAATCCCTGCACGGAAAATTTCTGCATTGTAAGCAGCACAGTTTAAAATAAGCGCTGTAATCCCCGATACCATATAACCTAAAGAATGACCAAAAATTGTTGGAATAACTGCTAAGTGAATTAACAAGATTTGTACAAGCATCGGTGTTCCACGGAATAAATCGATATATAGTTTAGATGGCCAATAAATCCATTTTTTACTCGATAATTTTCCAAGACCTAAAAATAGCCCTAATAGAATACCGCCAAAATAACCACTAAGTGTCAAAATAAGTGTTACGCCAATACCTCGTATAAACATATCTCGGTAGTTCCAGACAATGTCCCAGCGTAAGTCAAAGATGTCCATCCGAAAACCCCATTCCCCTTTAAATTACGAATAATAAATGAGCCGCTAGCAAAATTACTATGTTAGTAGCATCATGTCATTCATTTGTTACTCAAAATCAGTGCCCGTAATTTCTTTTAATTTACCGTTTTCTTTAATCTTTTTAAGACCTTCATTTAATTTATCTAACAATTCTTTATTCCCTTTTTGAACCATAAAGCCATAGTATTCTTTGTCGAATGCGTCATCTTCAATTACTTTTAGTTTTTGATCTGGATGAGCTTTCATATATTCATAAACTACCGCATTATCTCCGATAGCTGCATCAACATTACCATTTAGCATCTCTTGAATCGCGATTGGCTGACTTTCAAATGCCATAATATTTGTACTTGCTTCCCCTTGTAGCTTTTTCGCCGCCATATGACCAGTAGCATTAATTTGTACTGATACTTTTTTATCTTTTAATTCATCAAGAGATTTGATTTTTGAATCTTCTTTCACAACAATTAATAATTGAGACTCATAGTATGGTTCAGTGAAATCAAATGATTCTTTACGCTCTTCAGTAATTGTGATTCCTGAAGCTCCGATATTTGTTTCACCATTTTTAATTGTTTGGAAAACTGGTTCCCACCCAATATTATTCCACTCAACTTCAAAGTCCATTTCATCTGCAATAGCTTGTAAAATATCGACATCAATCCCTACAATTTTCCCTGAATCGTCAACAGATTCAAATGGTGCAAAAGTGGCCTCAGTACCAACTTTGTATACTTTCTTGCCATCTCCGCCGTCTTCTGAAGGTGTACTACCAGAAGAAGCATCATCTTTTGTACCACATCCTGCAAGTGCTAATGTTAATGCTGCGATAATCATCAGTAACATCCAACCTGTTTTTTTCATTGTATTTCCCCCTAGTTCGATAATTTTCCAAAATACGTATTATTTTTCGCAATTCGGAAATGTTAGACTATTAGGTCAATTATATTAACAATATAGTATTTAGACAACAACTTTTCGCATAAAACTAAATATTTTTTCATATAAATTTATAATTAATTCATATAATTTGAAAAAACATGTATAAATCACAAGAAATTAAACCTAAAACTAATATATATACAATGAGAACCATGCCAAATTTCGATAAATTTAGGCAAAAAAAAGAATCCCCTCAGATAGGATTCTTTTTTTTCGACTATTGCTAGTCTCACGTACAGTATGTTCACTAAAAAATAATTTGGAGTTATTGCTTTTTTGAAGGTTTGAAAGGAATAAATAGGGGAATAATGCCAACTAGGACAGTATTCACTTTATTCTTCCTCTCGATCTCCAGTAAGCAGGCTGCTAAACTACTTATTAGGAGATGAGCTATTACAGTATATCAATTCATCAGTAAAATGGCGCCCTCGGAGGGAATCGAACCCCCAGTGCAAGAACCGGAATCTTACGTGTTATCCATTACACCACGAGGGCAAAAGACACAAAAAAAAAGTACTCACTCTAGGCTTACGAAAAGCATGATGTAGATAACCCTCATTTGAAGCATACCTGCAAAATAGTGTCCTGTACTTTAAACTTATAACCTTAATTATTATACAAGCCCATCCCATATAATTCAACCATAGAATGCAAAAACAATTTATTTTTTTTAATTTCACTTTAGCAGGGTTAATATTTGACCTTCCCTGACTATAATGTGTATGATAAGGATACAGCTGAAATACAAAGGAAATTTTCAGTAAAGGTATTCGAATTTAGCTTTTTAAGGAGGATTTAACATGAATTTAATTCCTACAGTTATTGAACAAACAAGTCGTGGTGAGCGTGCATATGACATTTATTCACGTCTACTTAAAGACCGTATTATCCTTTTAGGAAGTGCCATTGATGACAATGTTGCTAACTCCATTGTCGCTCAGCTTCTTTTCCTACAAGCAGAAGATCCAGATAAAGATATCTCACTTTACATTAACTCACCTGGCGGATCCATTACGGCTGGTATGGCTATTTATGACACAATGCAAATTATTAAACCACAGGTACAAACAATTTGTATTGGGATGGCTGCATCAATGGGTGCTTTCCTACTTGCAGCTGGTGAACCTGGTAAACGTTTTGCTCTACCAAATGCTGAAGTAATGATTCACCAACCACTAGGTGGTGCACAAGGTCAAGCGACAGAAATTGAAATTGCTGCTAAACGTATTTTATTCTTACGTGAAAAACTAAATGGCATTTTATCTGAACGCACAGGTCAACCACTTGAAGTCATTGCAAGAGACACAGATCGTGATAACTTCATGACTGCTGAACGTGCAAAAGAATATGGCTTAATTGACCACATTATGCATCGTAGCGATAATAAATAAAAAATAAAAGGCATCACAGATTTGCTCTGTGATGCCTTTTGTGTTCAATGAATGTTAATCTTCATTTTCAATAATTGTTGCCAATGCTGTAACCGCTTGCTCAGCATCGTTACCTTCACTACTTAAAGTAACTTCAGTACCTTTAGCAACAGCTAAGCTCATGACACCCATAATGGATTTGGCATTTACTTTTTTCTCATCTTTTTCTAGAAAGATATCAGCACTAAAACGATTTGCTTCCTGCACAAATAGTGCTGCTTGTCTAGCTTGTAGTCCTAATTTTAATTTAACCTGGACTCTTCTCTCAATCATTCTCAAAACTCCCCTTCACTACCGTTCATCTATTAGTTTTATCTTACCTCACTTACTAGCAAAAGAACAATAAGCGATTAGCATGACATTCATACCTGAAAAGTATGATAACTTAACCACCTATTTTTTCACCGCGCCTTAATGCATCAGCAATCTCATCAATTTTTCTCAATCGATGGTTGACACCTGATTTACTAACCGTTCCACTAGATACCATTTCACCAAGCTCTTTTAATGTCACATCTTGGTATTCTACACGGAGACGTGCTATTTCACGAAGCTTCTCTGGTAGTTGATCTAGACCAATTGAATTTTCAATAAATCGAATATTCTCCACCTGCCGTAATGCTGCACCAATGGTTTTATTTAGGTTGGCTGTTTCACAGTTTACAATACGGTTGACACTATTGCGCATGTCTCGCAATATGCGAACATCTTCAAATTTCATCATAGCCTGATGTGCACCAACAATATTAAGGAAATCCGAAATTTTTTCTGCTTCCTTTAAGTAAGTCACAAAACCTTTTTTACGTTCGATTGTTTTGGCATTGAGTTCAAATTCATTCATCAAATCCATTAATGCTTCACCATGCTCTTTATATAAAGAATACACCTCTAAATGATAAGCTGATGTTTCTGGATTATTGACAGAACCTCCTGCTAAAAATGCACCTCTTAAATAAGCTCTTTTTTGGCCACTCTTTTGAATGAGCTTTCTTGAGATCGTATGGTTAAATTGAAAGTCGTCTGAGATGATTTCTAAATCAATTAACAGCTCACGCGCACCTTCTCTTACACGGCATATATACACATTATTTTTTTTCAGTCGCATTTTCTTACGAACCAGTAATTCCACATTGTACGGATACAATTTTTTCATAATCGTATATAGTCTTCTGGCAATTGCAGCGTTTTCAGTTTGCACGTCTAAGCTTAGTTGTTTATTTGCAAAGGATAATGAACCATTCATACGAATTAGGGCAGAAACTTCTGCTTTCATACAATGATTGTCCGCTTCTATTTGTGTTAACTCTTTTTTTGTTTCAGAAGCAAAAGACATATCACGCCCCCCTTTCAATCCTGATTTCTATGTATATGTTCATCTTACCATATACAATAAAGCCATTATGTTTCTATTATTGGTCCTCTTACTTTTTGATGGTAAATATCAGCATAATCTACCAGCCATTCTGCAACATTCGCAGCATTATGCCGAACTGTGCCATCTGGACGAATTGTAGCAATGTCTCGTTTAATAACTTCTAATCCCATGCTTTCAAGCTTTGCTACGTCAAATGTCACTGGTTCCGCTCTTTCTTCTTTATACAGTTCTTTAACAGGGTTAGGGAGTTCTTCATCATTTACTAAAATGGAATCGATAAAGTCATGGCCAACATGCTTATGTATAGCTGTTACATGATCGCCTGCTGTATAAGAAATGGTTTCACCCTTTTGTGTCATTAAATTACAAACATATATTTTTCTTCCTTTAGCCTTAACAACTGCTTCTCCTATCTCCTTAACAAGCAAATTCGGAATAATGCTTGTATACAAGCTTCCTGGTCCTATTAAAATATAGTCGGCACGAAGTATAGCACGAATAGCTTCTGGTAACGGTTGCACATTTTCAGGTACTAAAAAAACGCGATTAATGCGTTTTGTCGCTGTCGGGATTTTTGATTCGCCCTCAATAATTGAACCGTCCTCAAGCACAGCATGTAAGGCGATTTTTTTATTAGCAGCTGGTATTACTCGACCATGAACTTTTAAAACCTTTCCCATCTCACTAATAGCATGACTGAAATCTCCAGTAATATCAGTGAGTGCCGTAAGCATTAAATTCCCTAAGGAATGACCTCGTAAATCTTCAGATGCTGAAAAACGATATTGAAACATTTGCTCTACAAGGGGCTCAATATCTGATAATGCTGCAATTACATTGCGTACATCCCCAGGTGGTGGAATATCATAATCATCACGTAAACGCCCTGAAGAACCGCCATCATCTGCTACTGTCACAATAGCAGTAATATCAAATGGGTGGTGCTTCAGCCCGCGAAGTAACGTGGAGAGCCCTGTGCCACCACCAATTACCACAAGCTTTGTTTGCTTTTTCCCCATTCACTCATTCCTTTCTACGATTAATATCACGATGCGTAATAACCGTATTTTCCTTGCCCGCAAAATATGCCCCAAAAAATTCTGCTAATGTCACGGAGCGATGCTGGCCCCCAGTACAACCAAAAGCAATAACAAGCTGTGATTTGCCCTCTTGTCGATAGAGAGGAATCATAAAGTCTAATAAATCCGTTAGTTTTTGTATGAGGATTTGCGTGTCTTCCAAAGCTAAAACATAAGAAGATACCTCTGTTTGAAGACCCGTTTTTGGACGTAGCTCCTCCACATAATATGGGTTTTTAAGAAAACGAACATCAAACACTAAGTCCGCATCAATCGGCATACCATGTTTAAAGCCAAAGGACATAATGTTAACGGTAAAAATAGTATCTGCCTCACTCGCAAATTCTTTGACAATTTTTTCACGCAATTGCTTTGGTTTCATATTAGATGTGTTATAAACAAAATTAGCACGGCCCTTTACTTCAGATAAAAGTACTCGTTCCTGTTTAATTCCATCTAGAGGTAAACCGTTCACTGCTAATGGATGGGCACGTCTTGTTTCTTTATAACGTCTGACTAATGTGGCATCATCTGCATCTAAAAATAAAATACGAGCAACAATATCGCCTTCTTTTAGTATATGGTCCAATGCGCCAATTAGAGCATCAAAAAAGTCGCCTCCGCGCATATCCATTACTGCCGCAATTCGGGTACTGTTTTTACCAGAATCTCTCAGTAAAGTTAAAAAAGTTGTAAGTAACGCAGGTGGTAAATTATCAATACAGTAATACCCTAAATCCTCAAAGCTTTGAATAGCTACAGTTTTCCCAGCCCCAGACATTCCTGTAATAATAACCAATTCATGTGTACTTTGTTGGCCTTCAACCACCACTGTCATGCAACTCCTTTATTGTTCTTTTGAAATTTGTATTTTCTGATGAAGTAATTCAAAATTCGTTGTATAGTCAAACGTGCCATACTGAATGCCTGATTGCGAAACAGCAAATTGTAAATTAGTTCGATCTCCTTCAGCCATTGGCAAATGTGCTAAATCCTCTACTGGGTGCCATGCAAGCTTGCCTTCTCTTGTTTCTTTGAATGGTATACCTTCTACATCCTTTGCAACAAATGTATAGAGCATCCATTCATCCACTACATCATTGTTTTCTTTAATGACCATCGTATAAACACCCTTTAAATGAACATGTAAAGGTGTGACATTTGTTTCTTCTTGAAACTCACGTAAAGCAGCCTCAAAGATTGACTCGCCGCTCTCCATTTTCCCTCCTGGCGCTACATACCAGCCTCGTCTTGGTTTCTGAAGTAATAATACTTTACCGTCTTTTACGGCAATTAAATTTGCAATTCTTTGCATAGGCACACCTCTAATCACTTTTGCATTCTACTCTTCATTATAACAAGACCTTGTAAGATTTGTCCTCATTTACAACTCTTGTACGCAGACAATTAACAATTTAGTTTTATTCAAAGATAACCATTTCATCTTAGGCGAAATTTACGTTTTTCCTGATAGGATTATTTGGTTTTTTACACATAAAAAAGTAGGTTGCTCCCACCTAATGGAGGCGGAAACAACCTACTAAACAAAATAAAAGGGGGATTGCTAATTACATTTTTAATGATACACCTTTTATATGTCATACAAGTTACAGCAATATTAAAACCACATTAAAATTGTATTTTTTACCTTAAAATAGCCATGTTAGGCATTAATTTTCTCTAATAACTCTTCTACATAATGTTGAACAGCTTGCGCGGCAATACTACCGTCACCAGTTGCTGTTACAATTTGACGAAGTGATTTTTCACGAACATCTCCAGCTGCAAAGATACCTGGGATTTTTGTTTCCATCGTGTCGTTTGTCAAAATATAACCAGCATCATTTAAGATGCCTAATGACTCAAATGGTTTAGTTAAAGGTAACATACCAATATAGACAAAGACACCATCTGTTGCAAATTCAGATTCCGTACCATCGACAGTTGATTGTAGCGTTACACTGCCAACTTTACCATTTGCTTCATTGATTTCTTTTACAGTTGTATTCCAAATGAAATCAATTTTTTCATTGGCAAAGGCACGATCCTGTAGAATTTTTTGTGCACGTAATTTATCACGACGGTGGACAATTGTCACCTTATCAGCAAAGCGAGTTAAATAGACACCCTCTTCAACAGCTGAATCTCCGCCACCCACGACAACTAGATTTTTTTGTTTAAAGAATGCACCGTCACATACTGCACAGTAGCTGACACCACGGCCACCAAGTTCTTTTTCACCAGGCACGCCCATTTTTTTATACTCAGCACCAGTTGTAATAATAATGGCACGTGTTTTATATTCTTTTGCACCTGATTTAATTGTTTTATATTCTTCTCCATCGATGATTTCCGTTACATCACCATAGGCATATTCAGCACCAAATTTTTTAGCATGCTCAAACATTTTTGTAGAAAGCTCTGGTCCTAAAATTGTCTCAAAACCTGGGTAGTTTTCTACTTCTTCTGTGTTTGCCATTTGTCCACCAGGGATACCACGTTCAATCATTAATGTTGACAAATTCGCACGAGATGTATAGACAGCAGCAGTCATCCCAGCAGGACCTGCACCAATAATTACTACATCATAAATTTTTTCTTCCGACATAAATACTTCCCCCTAAACAGAATACTTTTTATCTTCATTCAACCAATAAGTGTAACGTCATCTATAGAAGAAGATCAATGACGCTAAGGAAAAATTGGTGATAGCGTTAGTATGTTCATCGTATGTGAAAGTATAAAGTTATTCAACTATGTTGCTCACACATTAATTATGACTGTTTGGCAAAAACGTTAAGATTTCGTCAATATACTTCGATAAAGTAGATACCGATACTCCATATTGCTGTGCAATTTCCTTTTTTGTCACTTTGAGCATTTGTGAAGATCTGAATAAATAATCATTTGCTCCTGCAATTGCTGTTGGATTTGTAAAACGATAATTTTCTACTAAAGCTTGTTCACATAGCACAAACCACATTTGAAACATCGGGACAATTAATGATGATAGCTTTCCATACTGTTCTAATAAAATTTCTGAGACCTGTACTGCCCGTAAAAAGCTTGCTTCTACTTTGTTTTTCTTATCAAATTCATGTCCTAGAGCATAAGCCAAAAACAATTTCTCAAAAGAGCCTAATTGTTCGATATCAATCCATTTCGGATGGGCGATAATTTCTTGCTTATGCGCTGTACCTTTCAGTAAAAACAAACCAAAAATGCGCTCACTTGTATACGTGCTCTCTAATTTTTCAACAATAAAATCACGGTCATGCTCCAACGCATCAAGTCCAAATTCATTTTCTTGTTGGCGCCAAGGTTCGAAGCCCTCTTTGTCTGGGTCTAGCTCTAGAAGCTGATCCCACGCACTTTTTGAAATTTCCTCATGACCTGAGAAATAGGCAGCATGTGACAACCAAAAGTAAAATCCTGCATCTCCTAAATAGCCTCTCTTTTGCATACTGCGCAACCATTTATAGGCTAATTCATACTGTCCGATTAAGGCTAATGTCGCACCAAGTTTATAACGATGCTCCCATGTATAGGGTTGAATTTTAACAAGGACATTTAACAGTTCTTGTAAATCCTCTTCATTTTTTTCATAATACGCAATCACCGTTAAATTGCATAATGCATGTAGATTGCCCTTATTTTCACGTAGCACCGTATGCAAGAGCGCCTTAGCTTGCTCTTCTTCTCCAACATAAAAATAAGCGAGTGCTAGATTATTATAGGCTGACCAAAATGCTGGTCGATCTTCAATTAAATCTTCTAAAATAGTAATAGCTTCTGGAAAATCTCCCTTTTCCATACAACGACGAGCTTGTTCCTGACGATATAAATCCTCACCAGATCCTTCAAGCTCTTCAAAATCATCTTGCTCAAAAGCGACAAACTCTAATATTTCTGCTGCTTCATCAGCATAAGCACCCTCAGGTTCTAGCTTTAAATATTCTTCTGCAAAGCGTTTAGCATCATGCATGATGCCCACACATCCTGATACTTCTGCCATATAAAATATGATTTCTGGATTATCTGGATCAAGTTGATAGGCATGACGAAGCAGATCATACGCTTCCTCAAAACGTTGACCTTCTAACTCTACTATGGCTAACTGCAAGATAATCATTGGATCGTCGGGACTTAAATCTACCGCACGCTGTAAATATTTATAGGCTTTATTCATTTGTCCACTGTTCATTGCTTGAATTGATTTCTTATAATAATAGTCGCCTGTTGGAATGAACGACACTATATTCGATTGAGTCTCATTTTGACGTTTCTTTTCCAATATATTTCCTCCGAAACAAGAAATAAGGAACGTATTTTACGTTCCTTTACACAGTAATTCCTATTATACCACACAATCAATAATATGCTGTTATTTCTCCTCGTGACGTTTTTCCAACACATGTAGAACATCATAAATGCTTACTTTTTGTTCTTGTAATAGTACTAGGAGATGATAAATTAAATCAGCTGCCTCCCATTTTACTTCCTCTGCATCTCGGTTTTTAGCACCAATGACTACCTCTGTTGCTTCTTCTCCAACCTTTTTACAGATTTTATCGATGCCCTTATCAAATAAATATGTAGTATAAGCTCCTTCTGGCATTTCTTGCTCTCGCTTTTCAATGACACGAGCAAGTTTAGAAACGATGTCCACAGAGCCGACCTTCTCTTTTTGCTGCATAACCTCAGTGAAGCAAGAAATTGTACCATTATGACATGCTGGCCCCATCGGTAGAACCTCCACTACTAACGCATCTTGATCACAATCTGTCTTGATTGACACTACTTTTTGTGTATGACCACTTGTTGCGCCCTTATGCCAAAGCTCTTGACGGGAACGAGAATAAAACCAAGTTTCCCCTGATTCAATTGTTTTAGCTAATGACTCTTTATTCATATAAGCTACTGTTAATACCTCTTTTGTATTGGCATCTTGTACTACAGCTGTAACAAGACCTCTCTCATCAAATTGAATGTTCTCTATCATCTTACTGCCACTCCTTTTTCACGTAAGTATTCTTTTACTTGCGCTACACTTGTTTCTTTGTAATGGAAGATGGAGGCTGCTAGTGCAGCATCTGCATCTACCTCATGTGCTAATACTTCGTAAAAATGTTCGGCATGTCCCGCTCCACCACTAGCAATCACAGGGACTGTCACAGCAGCACGTACTGCTTTAGTTAAGGCTAAATCAAAGCCAGATTTTTCTCCATCTTGATTCATACTTGTTAATAAAATCTCACCAGCTCCTAACCGTACAGCCTCTTTTGCCCACTCAATGGCTGACCAAGTTGTCTTGTTGCGTCCACCATGTGTATAAACCATCCATGTGCCATCTTCTTCACTATAGCGAGCATCTATTGCAACAACGATACATTGTGCACCAAAAAAATCAGAGCCTTCCTGAATAAGAGCGGGCCGCTCCAACGCAGACGTGTTCACGGATACTTTATCAGCACCTGCACGTAATATACGCTTCATATCATCCAATGTACGAATGCCTCCGCCAACAGTAAAGGGGATGGCAAGCGTAGCTGCTGTTTGACGAACAACGTCTACCATCGTTTCTCGACCTTCATGCGAAGCAGAAATATCTAAAAATACAAGCTCATCTGCTCCTTGTTCATCATAGAACTTCGCAAGCTCCACTGGATCTCCTGCATCTCGGATAGAGACAAATTGTATACCTTTTACAACACGACCTTCTTTCACATCAAGACATGGGATAATACGTTTTGTTAGCATGCCTTCACACCTTTCAGCCATTGCTCTAATAAATAAACACCTAATTCTCCTGATTTTTCAGGGTGGAATTGCATGCCAGTCACTGAACCATTTGTCACAATACCAGGTACTTTAATGCCGTAGTAATCCGCATAGGCAACAAGCTCTGATTCTTCTATATCTGTTGCATAAAATGAGTGAACAAAATAGACATGCTTCGCTGATACTTCATTATTTAACCAGGCAGGACGATTTGTCACAATCAGCTCATTCCAACCCATATGTGGCACTCGATATGCTTGGCCATCCTGGATACCACTAAAGCGTTTAATGCACCCCTTGAAAAAACCTAGCCCTTCTGTTGAGGTTACTTCATCACTTTGCTCAAACAATAATTGCATGCCTAGACAAATTCCCAAAAGAGGACGGTTTTCACTTTGTGCCTTGTGTAAATATTGATCTAATTTTGTTTCTGCTAAACGCTTTCTGGCATCAGGGAATGCGCCGACCCCTGGTAACAATAGGGCATCTGTTGTATCTAACACCTTCTCATCAGCCGTTACAATAACTTCACAGCCTAGACGTTTTAATGCCTGTTCCACACTAAATAAATTGCCCATACCATAATCAATGACACCTATTTTCACGTTAACAGCCCCTTAGTCGATGGTACACCTTTCACACGTGGGTCGATTTCCACTGCAGCATCAATCGCACGTGCTAATGCTTTGAAAATCGCCTCAATAATGTGATGTGTATTTTGTCCATAGGGTACAATTACGTGAACATTCATTCGTGCCTCAAGGGCAAATTTCCATAAAAATTCATGTACTAATTCTGTATCAAACGTTCCTACTTTTTCTTTTAATGTTGGCACACGGTACTCTAGATGAGGGCGATTCGAGCAATCTACAACCACCTGAGCGAGTGCGTCATCCATCGGTACAAAGGCGTTACCATAGCGTTTTATGCCTTTCTTATCACCAAGTGCTTCTCGAACAGCTTGTCCTAAGACAATACCAAGATCCTCTGTTGTATGGTGATCATCAATATAGGTATCACCATTTGCATGTATTGTGCCATTAAATAATCCATGCTTGATAAATAAGTCCAGCATATGGTCCATAAACCCCACGCCTGTTTGAATATCTGCGTTACCCTCGCCATCTAAATCAATTGCTACTGAAATTTGCGTTTCATTTGTCGTGCGCTCTATCTTTGCATATCGTTTCTTTTCTGTCATCGTCCTATTCCTTCTCCCATCCACGTGATTCCACTGCACGGGCATGGCCCTCTAAGCCTTCCATACGCGCTAGACGTGCAATTTTTGGTGCATTGTCTTTCCATGTTTTTTCACTATAGTAAACAATACTTGATTTTTTCACAAAATCATCGACATTTAAGCCACTTGCAAAACGAGCCGTACTATTGGTTGGTAGCACATGATTCGTCCCTGCAAAATAATCACCAACTGGCTCAGAACTATACCGACCTATAAAAATACCGCCAGCATGTCTTATTTGCTCAGCTAGCCCCTCTGCATTTTCTGTCACAATTTCTAAATGCTCAGGTGCCAATGAATTAATGGCCTCCACTGCATCTGACAACGTTTCAGCTACATAAATTACCCCAAAATTTTCTATGGAAGCACGAGCTACTTCTTGACGTGGTAGGTTCAGCAATTGCTTCTCTACTTCCTCAGCTACTTTTTTGGCTAATGACTCTGAGGTTGTGACAAGGATGGCGCAGGCTAGCGGATCATGCTCTGCTTGTGATAATAGATCTGCAGCAATCTCATCAGGATAGGCTGAATCATCAGCCAGCACAGCAATTTCACTTGGTCCCGCAATCATATCAATCGCTACTTCTCCAAATACCTCACGTTTGGCAAGTGCCACAAAAATATTTCCTGGACCTGTAATTTTATCAACTGGGGAAATTGTTTCTGTGCCATAGGCAAGAGCTGCAATGGCTTGTGCTCCACCAACTTTATAAATTTCATCAATCCCTAAAAGGTGAGCCGCCACAAGGACACCTGCTGGTAGCTTCCCATTCTGCCCTGCAGGGGAAGTAATAACAATACGTTTCACCCCTGCAACTTGTGCTGGTATCACATTCATCAATACAGATGAAGGGTAGGCTGCTGTGCCACCCGGAACATATAGTCCTACTGCATCTAAGGCTGTCACCCGTTGACCTAGCCAAGAACCATCTCCCAGTTCTAATCGATAACCTGAACGTATTTGTTGTTCATGATAAAAACGGATATTTTCCGCAGCTTCTGCTAAGTCCTTATAGAGTTGTTGATCAAGTGCATTTACTGCTTCCTGTATTTCTTCTTCAGAGACACGGAAGCTCTCAGGTACATAGCCATCCCATCTCTCAGTATAGGTACGTAATGCTGCATCACCCTGTGCCTTAACATCTGATAGCACCTGTCGCACAACTTTTATCTGTTCCTCATTTCCCCCTTCAAGTGGTCTTTTTAAGGAAATGCCTTTTTCAAGTTTTGTTATTTTCATAGGATGAATCCCCTTTAGTCTATGTAGCTAAAAATGATTACTTTTTCTGCTCATTCACACATTTCTTTAATCGCTTCACGAGGTCAATAATACGCTCACCTTTCATACGATAACTTACTGGGTTTGCAATTAGTCGAGAAGAGACAGCGGTAATAAATTCATATTCTACTAAGCCATTTTCTTTTAATGTACGACCCGTAGAAACAATATCGACAATTCGATCAGCTAAGCCAATCATTGGTGCTAATTCAATAGAACCGTTAAGCTCGATTATTTCCACTTGCTCTCCAATGCCTTTGTAGTACTTCATTGCAATATTCGGATATTTCGTAGCAATTCTAGGTGCAATCTCATTCATTGAAGTGTTTGGTAAGCCTGCAGAAGCGATATAGCAATTACTAATTTTCAAATCAAGTAATTCATGCACCTCTCGCTGTTGCTCTAACAAAACATCCTTCCCAGCAATACCAATATCAGCTACACCATGTTCAACATAGACAGGAACATCCATTGGCTTTGATAAAATAAAGCGAATTTTTTCCTCGGGTATTTCAATCATTAATTTACGTGACATCTCTACTTCTTCAGGTAAATTAAAGCCTGCCTCTAACAACATTTGATATGCCTCTTCAAAGATTCGTCCTTTGGGCATTGCAATCGTCAATTCATTCACCGCCAACTTCCTCCTGTCCAACTACCACCACTTCTGTAAAGTATGCTAAAAAGGCCGCTTCATCGACTAGACTACTACGTAACTGTAAAGTAGCTAATTTTCCTGTTGCTCGTAATGTTTTAACCTTTAGTAAAGCCGCCTCAAATTGTTCTTCCTCAAAAAGTACAACGGTTGCTTCCTGTCGTTTCTCTGTTTGCCCATTTAAAGTTTCTAATAAACGATCTACTCGAATACTAAACCCTGTAGCACCAACTTTCGAACCAAATACCTCTAACAGGCCATCATAACGGCCTCCATTTCCTAATAAAAAGCCACTTCCTACAGCAAATACTTCAAAAAGCATGCCTGTGTAATAACTCATATGACTCGAAAGTGTGAAATCAAATGCTACATAATCAGCTAAGTCAGCCATTTCCAATAGTTGAGCAAGCTGTTGCATGTATTCTAATGCATCATTTTTACGGACATATTTTTCAATATCTCGGATATCTTTAACATTCATGGCTTCTTCAATAAATTGTAAGAGGGCATCAGATTTTGCTTTTGGCAGGTCAAAAGACTCCACCGCTTCTTCAAACCCTACATAATTTCGTTGGACAAGCAATGTTCTAAGAATTGTTTGCTGTTCGATACTCTCTGTGTAATCTTGTAAAATGCAATTTAGTATGCCAGCATGTCCAATCGTGATTTTAAACTCTTCTAATTTAAAATGCTTTAATAGCTCCATTGCCGTTACAATAACTTCTGCATCGGCAAATACGGATTGATCACCTATTAATTCAATCCCCATTTGATCAAACTCTGCTGGTCTTCCACCCTCTGCTTCCTGAGCTCGAAAAACGCTCGCGAAATAGGCAAGACGTAGAGGAATCATTTCTTTCAATAATTTTGATGTAGCTACTCGAGCAATCGGTGTAGTCATATCAGGTCGTAGCACTAACGTGTTTCCTTGGCTATCCACTAGCTTAAATAAATGAGCATCAGCAATAGCCGAAGCCTTTCCCACTGTATCGAAATACTCCACAGCAGGCGTTTTAATAAACTCATAACCCCTTTTATATAAAAAGTCTCTGCCAGCATGTCTAACAGCTTCAACTTTCTCATAGATTTGCGGAAATGTATCGCGCATTCCAAGTGGTTTTTCAAACATTTTTATTGACGACATATGGACACTTCCTTACATTTTACTTTAATTCACTAGAGTATTAGAGAATTAGAGAATTAGATTATGAAAGAATTTTAACTTATTTCAATTAAACAGTCAACGCTATCCTTATTAATTATCAAAATCTTTAAATACTTATTATTCTGTTAATTATACACATTAAGTAGAAAAGAATTACATAAAAAGCATGACTCATTTCTCTTATAATTTGACAAAATATTTTACTGAGAAAGAGAATGTGTCTAAAATGTGACAAATCAATTATTAATCACTTAGAGTATTCGCTGAAAAATTGATAATGATTCTCTCTTAACAAATCATTGGTAAAAATAAAGATTTATCAATAGACTATTCTCAATATAGAAATTGATAAATTATCTTAGAATAATTATTTTTCATCTCTCACTTAAAATGATTATCAATCTCATTATCATCAAGAATACTTTACTATCAATATTTTGATTGATTATTACTCTCATTCTATTTTTCTTTTTACATTTGTAAAAACTTAATATAGAATAGCATTAATAACAAAAAGAACCATATACACTACACATTGGAGGGATTTATTATGGCATGTCCATTCGTACAACTTAGTGAGCAAATGATCGTTAGTATTTGTAAAGGCGAGTTTTATCCTGGTGACAAAGTAACACTTCACACAACTGAAGACATTGATGGGACTGCAATTAAATCAACCTTTGTTGAAACTACTTGCTTAGGTGATCACGACACTTGTGAATTCAAGTCAGACTATGATGCAGCTCTTGCATAAACAGTAAAAGCTACTCCAAAAACTAATGACTTTTGGAGTAGCTTTTTTATGCAAAAAACTCACGAAGTATATACCTATACTACGTGAGTTCATGTTGTTGCAAAAAGATGATGTCAACGGCAGAAAAAGCAACTTTGCAAGGTGAGAGGTTGATTTCCGTTCCGCCAGCGTCCTTTCCAGGGGGCGTCCGATGAGCCGCTTCACTCACTTCCGTTCGCTCCAGGGTCTCCTCTGTGACGCTAAATCCCCTAGGAGTGACGCTGACTCCACTCCAATCAACCATTCTGCAAAAGTGTCTTTTCCTTATTTTTCATACTAGCGGTATCGATCAAAATAGCCCATGATTTGTATGATTAGAAAAAGGATAGGCTTTTATTTTCAATGTAGAGAAGTGATGAATGACAACACCCCTCCATAAAATGAGTAGTGAAGACCTTCCCTTTATTTGAAAACCTTTGCTAAAAAGGTAACATTTTATGGGTTGAAGTGGAAGGCTACTTGACTCCCGTGGGATAGCGAGACAGGCGAAGCCCTGCACGGAGCGGTAGCGGAGGAAGCGATTCGGCGCTCGCCCACAGGAAAGCAAGTAGCCTGCAACGGAAATCCATTTCTACCTTTTAATTGACTGTTTTGTTTTTCAACATTAAAAACTCACGAAGTTTATACCCATACTGCGTGAGTTTCTATTATTTTTTTGGTGTACACCACTCTACAGTCTCATTGCGTTTGCGCTCTGTCATTTGTTCAGCAGTATAAATTATTCGCATCGGATTGCCCCCTGCTAAACAACCTGCTGGTACATCCTTATGTACAAGAGTGGCAGCTGAAACAATGGCACCATCTCCAATTGTTACACCTGGTAAAATGGTTGAATTTGCCCCTATCATTACTTCATTTCCAATATGAACATCACCTAAGCGATATTCCTCTATTAAATATTCATGCGCTAAAATGGTTGTATTAAATCCAATTACGGTATTGTTTCCAATGAAAATTCGTTCTGGAAACATGGTATCTGGCATGACCATTAAGGCTAATGACGTTTGCTTACCAATTGTCATGTTTAAAAATGTACGATAAAGCCAGTTTTTCACACGTAAAAATGGTGTGAAGCGTCCAATCTGAATGACAATGAAACACTTCATCACCTTCCAAAAGGACACCGTATCATATATATTCCAAAGTGAATTGGCTCCTTCGACACGGTAACGTTCTGTTTTACGCGCCATCTACCCTACCCCTCTTTCACAATATCAAATAAATCTGACATATGCTGTAACATATATTCTGGTTGATACTGCTGTAAGTACGCCTCACCTTTAATTGCCCAAGCAACACCAGCTGCTCTTACACCAGCACGATGTCCTGCTTGAATATCATGCGAATTATCACCAATCATAATGGCATATTCTTTTTCTATTCCTAATCGTTCCAAAGCAAGTAATACTGGCTCTGGATCAGGCTTCACATTGTTCACATCATCTGTACCAATACGCACATCAAATAGATGCGTTGCCCCAAGAATAGCAAGTCCACGATCAATGGTCTCATTACGTTTCGTCGAAACAATAGCCAATCGTATACCTTGAGCTTTTAATTGCTCTAGTGTTGACACAACATCAGGGTATTGGCTGACTAGTTCATCATGGTGCTCAATATTCCAAGCGCGATACATTTCTATCAAAGCTTCTTCTTCACCTGGTGCAATGTCATTAAATGTCTGTTTCAATGATGGACCAATGAATTTCAGGCAATCTTTTGGCGAATATTGCCCGGGAAATCGCTCATTTAATACATGCATAAATGTTTGAATGATTAAATCATTTGTATTCAGTAAAGTTCCATCAAAATCAAATAGTAGTGCCTTTACAGCCATCTTTTACAACCCCTTATTTATTATCCAAGTATTTCACGGCTGGTTTCACTTTTATTCTACGATAAATAATTGCACCTAAACCAACTACAATACCAATAATGGAGACAACCTGTGCTGAACGTAAATCTCCAACTAAGTAGAGGCTATCTGTACGCATCCCTTCGATATAGAAGCGACCGATAGAATACCATATTAAATAGCTAAAGAAAATTTCACCACGATGTAAGTTCACTTTACGCAAAGCTAATAAAATGATAAGCCCAATCAGGTTCCAAACCGATTCATATAAGAAAGTGGGATGTACATAAGAACCTAATTCTTCGATATACATTTGATTAATAATCCAATCTGGTAGCATTAGGTTTTCTAAAAATGCTTTCGATACCTCACCACCATAAGCCTCTTGGTTCATAAAGTTGCCCCATCGCCCAATAATCTGCCCGATTAAAATACTAGGTGCTGCAATATCTGCTACTCGTAAAAAGCTTACATTTTTTATACGAGTAAATATGTAAGCTGTGACAAATGCCCCGATGAGTGCTCCATGAATGGCAATACCACCATTCCATATCTCAATGATTTTGCCTGGATTTTCGCTATAGTAATCCCATCGCATTGACACATAGTAAATACGTGCACAGATGATGGATATAGGAACTGCCCATAATAATAAATCTGCAAGAAAATCTTCAGGCAAACCTCGCTTAACAGTCTCTCTTTGTCCAACAATATAGGCTAAAATGATTCCCGACACGATTAGCAATCCGTACCAACGAACTGGAATGGGGCCTAAATGAAAGGCGATCGGGTCAATCTGTAATAGTAATAAATCCATCTTCTACTCCTCTCAATATGTCATGAACAATGTTGTTTGTAACTTTTTAATCATCTAACACATCATTAGATGTAATCACTTCATCTAAACGTCTTGAAAATTCCTCTGCTGCATTGACGCCCATTTTCTTTAAACGATAATTCATTGCTGCCACTTCGATAATAACGGAGACATTGCGTCCTGGTCTTACCGGAATTGTTAATTTTGTTAGTTCCGTATCAATTATCTTCATTTTTTCTTCTTCTAAGCCTAATCGATCATAAACTTTTTGTGGATCCCATATTTCTAGTTCAATGATGAGGGTAATCCGTTTATAGGGACGTACTGCACTTGCACCAAAGAGTGTCATGATGTCAATAATGCCGATTCCTCGTATTTCCAATAGATGCTCTAAAAGAGGAGGAGGGCTCCCAATTAATAGGTTTTCTGATTCTTGACGAATTTCAACACAATCATCAGCTACTAAACGATGACCCTTTTTTACAAGCTCAAGTGCTGTTTCACTTTTACCTACACCGCTTTTACCAATAATAAGCACACCGATACCATACACATCGACAAGCACACCATGCGCTGCTGTCATTGGAGCTAAGCGTCCCTCTAAGTAGTTCGTCAATCTACTCGAAAATTTGGTTGTGGTCATATGTGTTTTGAACACAGGTACATGCTTTTCGTTTGAGGCCTGAATAAGCTCCTCTGGTACTTCTAAATCTCTAGAAATAATAATAGCAGGCGTGTCTTGTGAACAAAGTAAACGCATACGCTCAAGCTTGACATCTGCTGGTAGCATTTCAAAAAAGGAAAGTTCCGTCTTGCCGAGCAATTGTACACGATTTGCCGGATAATGGGTAAAGTAACCTGCCATTTCAAGACCTGGTCTTGAAATATCACTTGTCACAATTGTCCTGCCTATTCCTTCTTCACCAGCTAATAACTCTAACTTAAATTTCTCCATAACATCTCTTGTTAATACTACGACCAATGAAAAAGCCTCCAATCAATGGATAAGGTTCTCCTTATTTTAGCATGTCTATGTGTAAAAGAAATGTATTTACTCTCAATACAATGTTTACTTTCACTAAAAAAACTAGCGGCTCTCCAGCCCGCTAGTTTTTTAAAAGCTATTATTTTTGAGCCGCTAACCACTTAGCAACTGCCTCAGCATCTGCACCTTTTACTAATCCTGCAGGCATGCCGTTTTTACCATTATTAATAATATCTAAAATTTCTGATTCAGATAAACGAGAACCTACATCATTTAATGCTGGACCATTTGCACCTTGTAGCTCGCCACCATGACAAGTAACACAAGATTTCATTGCAATCGCTTCGCCATCTGGCTCTGTAGCACTTTCATTATTAGTTGCAGTTTTATCTCCGCCACCACATGCAGCTAAGAAGATTGCTGATCCGAACACTAATGTTAACATTGCTTTTTTCATTAGTACCCCTCCTCATAATAAATACCTTACGCCGCCATTATACCAAATTTATGCACGTTTGAAACCTTCTCCTAATACCTCATAAGCATCAGAAACGATAACAAACGCTGATGGGTCAACGCTTTTAATGAGTTGTTTCAGCTTTGTGAATTCTGTTTGATAAACAACAACCATCAGAACTGGTCGTGCTTCTCCTGTATACCCACCGATTGCTGGTAACTTCGTTACACCACGATTGATTTCAGCATATATGGCTTCCCTTACCTCATCTTGTTTCAATGTAATGATATAGACCATTTTAGATTGACTAAAACCTAGCTGAATAATATCAATCGTTTTTGTGGTAACATAAAGTCCAATGAGAGCATACAAACCTTTTTCTAAGTCGAAAACAATTGCTGCACTAATTGCGATAACGCCATCTATTAACAGCACACTTGTTCCAAGCGACAATCCTGTATATTTCGTAATGATTTGCGCTAGTAAATCAGTGCCACCAGTTGAAGCATTCCCCTTAAAGACCAGTCCTATCCCCAGGCCAACAACAATTCCGCCAAAAAGAGCACCCAATAAAGGATTATCAGTCCAAGGCTCCCAGCTATTTGTTAACAAGACAATAAACGGTAACGTAATTGTCCCAATAAAGGATTTTATCCCAAATTTTTTGCCCAGAAATAACACACCAGCAATAAAAAGCGGAATGTTAAATGCATATTGAACAATTCCCGGATTCCAACCAAATAAACCATGTAAAATCGTACTAATCCCACTTACCCCACCTGAAGCGACTTGATTTGGTAATAAAAAGACATTAAAACCAACAGCAATTATTGCCGCTCCTACAATGACATACACATACTCCACAATGCTATCTCTCACATCATGTTTCATTTCCCCACGCCCACTTCAACTATCAGAATTTTTTAAAGACGAGATGATTATAGCAAATACTTTTAGCCTTGAGAACTTCATCTTGATGAAGGGATACTATATTGAGGAAGATATAAAATAAGCTATCTTACTGTAATCAATAAGATAGCTTTTGCTGATTTGGTTTAAAATGATTTTTCTGCCCATTCGATGGCTTCATAATATAAAAGATCAATATCAACTAACTGAATATTCAACTGTACAGCTAGCTCTTCTAATCGCGGCCAATCTAATTTGCTTAACGCAATACTAAACTCCAAATAAGGGGACATTTCTGTTTCAAAGCCTAAAATGGTATTCGTAATATCCTCTGAGAATGGTAGTTGCTGTAAAATAACATTCATCGGTCTTTGAAGTAATGTATCGATAAGTGAAAACATGCCGACTAAAAAATATTCTGAGAAATTCTTTTTATAAGATAGCTTAGCTAGTTTCTCACAAACCTTAGCTCGGAATAAAGATGTACACATCACTTCTTTAAAAAGATCGGAATCGGCATCGATATCAATTTCACGCATGGCCAATAAATAAATCCATTTTCGTAAATTCGATACGCCTAGTAATACAATCGCTTGTTTGATGGAGCGCACTTTCGATTTAGAGCGTTTAGATGAGTTATTAATCATTTGCAATAATTTGTATGTCAATGAAATATCACGTTCAATATTTTCCGCTAATAATTGAATATTCGGTTCTTCCTCTTTCAGTAAGGAGATAATGTGAATATATTGAATCGCATTCGCTGGAATGTCTGTTGCTCGTATTATTTGCGGTTGTTCAAAAAAATAACCTTGAAATAACACATAGCCAGAGGATTTAGCGACTTCAAATTGGTGACGCGTCTCTACCTTTTCAGCAAGCAATTGAATATGTGGAAATTTCTCCTTTACTTTATTTTCAATTTCCATTCTTTTTACGATGGAAGAGGCTAAAAAATCTACCTTAATATAATCAATTTGTTCGAATAATTCATCATAAACTTCCACTTGATCATCCATCATAAAATCATCCAAAGCAATTTGAAACCCATGTTTTTTTAGCTCAATCACACGCTCCACTAACTGAGAGGTAAGTGGAACATCCTCTAATATTTCAATCACTACCTGTGAGGGATTTAAAAATTCATGTATAGAGCTCATCAGTAGGTTTTCAGTAAAATTAACAAAACCAGGTTTACCTTTCGTTACCTCTTCAAAACCAATTGAAAGAAATGAGTTCACAAGTACGTCAATCGTTGCTGCATCTGAATCAACCATTGGAAAGGCATTTACGTTTTTGCTACGATATAACAATTCATATGCAACGACCTGCTCATGCAGATTAAATATAGGCTGTCTGCCAATGAATACTTCCATTTCGTTGCCCCCATTTCTCCATTTTCTAGTAATTTATAGTATAACATTTTTTACGACCTGATGCTTATACTTCAAGCTAACTTAGCATGGTCGCATTGGCTTTTTTAGACAATTTAAAAGAAAAGACAGTCCCGTGATAATTCATCACTTTAGGACTGTCCTTATTATTTACCGACTTTGGCTTTGATTGCTCCGATCACTGCAGGCACAACTGATATAAAGATAATCAAAATAAGTACAACTGAGAAGTTATCTTTAATAATTGGAATATTTCCAAAGAAGTAACCTAATAATGTACAACTGAATACCCATAAAATGGCACCAAAAATATTGAAGAATAAGAAATAACTATATTTCATTTTACTTGCACCCGCCACAAACGGGATAAATGTACGAATAAATGGCATGAAACGTGCAATAACGATCGTTTTCCCACCATGTGTATTAAAGAATTTTTCTGCTGCTTCCATCCGCTCTTTTTTTACAACTCTACCGAGGAGGCTCTTTGGTGGGATAGATGTCCCTACCTTATGTCCAATATGATAGTTCATCGTATCTCCCAAAATAGCTGCTGCTAAAAATACAGGGATTAAAATCCACATATCAAACGCGCCCATTGCAGCGGCTAATGTTCCACTTGCAAATAACAAGGAATCACCAGGTAAGAATGGGAAAATAACAACGCCTGTTTCTACAAAAACAATCGCAAATAAAATAAGATAACTCCAATTGCCAAAATCACGAATAATTTCTTCTAAATGCACATCGATATGCACAATAAAACTGATTAACTCCTTAATGAGCTCTAACATGTTTTTGTATGCTCTCTTTCAATAGTATTTTTACCTAAAAGCTTTGACGTGGCTTCACCTCAAAGGGTTCCAGTTTTGTACGTCTTTTTACATTACTTCCTCACTATATGACAAGCCCTTGAAAAGTATGTAGAAGATTTCACAAGTTTGATTTTATCACTTACAGACATCTACTCTCAACTGATTTTACTATTATACGAATAATGTACAAAAAAAGAGCTACCATTTTTCAATAGTAGCTTTTCTCGTTTAAACTTTTTCTTTTAATGAACGTCTTAATATTTTTCCTGTTGTGTTTTTTGGTAGTTCATCCAGTATCTCAATTACTTTCGGTACCTTGTATTTCACCATATGCTTAGCACAATAGGATAAAAGATCATCTGTCGTAGTAGCCGCTACTTCTTTTAACACTACATAGGCATGAACCGCTTCTCCTAAGTTCGGGTCTGGGAAGCCTACCACTGCTGCCTCCACAATATTATTATGGGCAAACAGCACTTCCTCCACCTCACGAGGATAAACATTAAAGCCCCCTACAATAATCATATCCTTTTTGCGATCGACAATGTAAAAATACCCTTCTTCATCTACCTTTGCTAAATCTCCTGTAAAGAGCCAGCCGTCGCGAATCGCCATCGCCGTTTCTTCAGGCATTTTATAGTAACCCTTCATCACATTTGGACCATGTACAATCAGCTCTCCAACTTCGCCAACAGGCACTTCCTGACCATTGACATCGACAACTTTGTTCTCGACATTGCTAATGGATGTTCCGATAGAGCCAGCTTTACGCTCACGATCTAATGGGTTAAAACATGTAACGGGTGAAGCTTCGGATAAGCCGTATCCCTCTGACACACGCACATTAAATTTCTGCTCGAAATTATGTAATAGTGCAACAGGCAAGGAGGCACCACCTGAAATCGCTAAACGAATTGTCGAGAAATCTTCTGGATTGCCTTCAGGTAATTGATATAAGAAATTATACATGGTAGGAACACCAGCAAATACCGTTGCTTTTTGCTCTCGTGCTAAAGCAAAAATTTCGCTAGGGCTAAAGCGTGGTGCAAGTAAAACCGTTGCTCCACTTAATAAAGGTGCATTAACCACTACCGTTAAGGCAAAAACATGGAACACAGGTAATGTTGCAATGACACGGTCCTCTGCTTTAATTCCTAGATAATGGGCAACATCCCGTGCATTTGAGTACACATTGCCATGTGTCAGCATAGCCCCCTTTGGACTACCTGTAGTTCCTGACGTATATAAAATAATAGCATTATCATCATCTGCTACTTCAACAGGTTGTAAAGATTGAGAAGCATTGGCGATAACCTGTGTAAATAAATGTGTTTTTTCTTGTGCTTGTGTTGATAAAGCTCCCACTTTTTCCGCTATATCTGGTGTTGTTTCACAAACTATAAATGTTTTTACTTGTGGAAATGCTTGTACACCTTTTTCAACCAAAGGAAGCAACATATCCAGAGCAATAACCGCTTTTACATCTCCATTATGCAAAATGTAAGAAATTTCATCCGGTGTATAGATTGGATTAACAGGTATTGCTGTTGCCCCTAAGCGCATTGTTGCATATAAGGCAATTAAATAGTGTGGCGTATTGCCGAGTAAAAACGCCACATGATCCCCTTTTTCAACGCCTAAATCTTGTAATCCCTTTGCAAAGCGGCCAACAGTATGCTCAAATTCCCCGTAAGTCGTATCTTTCCCCATAAAATGATACGCCACTTTTTCAGGTTGTTCTGTTGCCTGTTGACGAACACGTGAAACTAAATTCAATTACACCATCCCCTTATCGTATAAAATGAATCGCTATTCAGTAATATTATATAAGAAATATATCTAAAAAACAATGAGTCTTTTTATCTCATGTCATAAATTACGTCAAATAATTCATTTTTTTCTCTTTTAAACAAATACATCATGAACGAATATGAGAGATATAGCGCCAACGAATTAAATAAAAATAAACTACTTGTATTAATACAAAAAAGCCAAAAGCAAAGAATACTTCTTTTACAATCGAAATATTTGCAAAATCTTTCAAAATACCTTGAACCATTAGAAAAGCAAAGGCACTATGCATCATCGCAACACCCCAAGGTAAAAAGAATTGGGGAAATAAATGGCGATTAACTAGCTTTTTTAGCTCGGTATCCGTTAACCCCATACGCTTTAATACATCAAATTTACGCTTTTCACGTTCGAGGGATGTATGCAGTTTAAAATAGATAAAGCTTCCAGCCGCAAGTAAAAATACAGTGGCAACTAAGACACCCACTAATGTAAATAATGAGTAGGTAGCTAGTATATAAGAATAATTTAATCCTGCATTTTCAAAGTAAAAAGGGCTAAATTTATCCTTCTTAATAAAATATAAATTGGATTCTAGATGATCGATATCCTTACCAATATCTTTTGTTTCCATCCATTGAGGAATAACAAATGTAAATAGATGATAGCTTGGTTGAATTATGTCTTGATCGGAAATCGGATGAATAAGCTTTGCGAAGTCTTCATCACTAATGACAATCGAATTGACACTTACTATCGAACCCGGAAACACTATTTTGGGATAGACACTATCAATGGTGAGCGATATATTGTTTTCTTCCAAAACAGTATGCACAATTCGATTTTTTAATTTTTTTAGGGAATCCTCCGAATAAGGAATGAATACTGCCTCACCTGCTCCCAGATTCAATAATGGATAACTATAGGAAGACAGCAAGACGTTCATATCGGACTCCCGAAAAACCTCCACTTCGTTTCGAGTGAAGGAAGAGGTTTGCTTCACAACAATAAAACGGGATAGCTGATAAGATAAACCTTTCTCCTCTAATTGCAGCCTTAAAGAATTGATATGCTCCCGTTCATATGGATTATCGACATCCCCCTTATAAACCAGTCCGAGTGGATTTAATCGATCATATTGAGTTGTATAAGAGGACATCGTCGCTAAAACACCCACAGATAAAAATGCAAGTGTGGATACCATCGTCACAACGAAAAACATTTTCACGTTGTCCATCATAATATGAGTTTGTTCAGCTAGTGAGAGGAGACGGTAGCGTTGCCAATGATACTTTCGTTTCCCACGCGCTAAATCTAAAAAGCAAGGGACGGAATCACTGAAAAAATAATAGGTGCCAAATGTTGCTGAAAATGGTATTAACAGCGTTAGCCCAATTAATGATGTATGTCCGACAACAAATGCTAGAATATACGTCGTTACTATTAGAGCAATACCATAGACAGCTCGTATTTTGGAGTAAGTTGTTAAGCTATTTAAATAATCACTGCCTTTAATGAGATCTCGTAATTTTCTCTCTCGTGTAAAGTACACACTAATAAAAGAAATAACGAAAAACGCACTTGTGAAAACACCAATCGTCAGTAAAAATGGCTCCCATGATACATATAGTGGTAAATCATCTAAATGTAAAATTTCTCGTACAATCATAAAAAAGAATTTTGAAAACGAGAAACCAAAGACAATCCCTACTATAATGGAGCCAGAGCCAATAATCATCGTCTCTAAAAAAACAAGTCTATTCATCTGACGCTTTTCCATTCCCAAGTGCAATAAAATGGCAAATTCATGTGATCTGGCCTCTAAAAAGGCACTCATGGAATAATATAAAAAGAATAATGTGAAGAGGACCAGAACAATTTCAGCCCCCACCATCCCAATGAGAGACATTTCTCCTAATATCCCACGTTCAATATCAGGATGAAACATCAGCATGGAATAGATAAAAAATACAGCCACAGAAAAAAAGCTCGCCATGAAAAAGGCACCATATATCCGGCTGTTCCGCACGACATTACGGTAAGCGAATTGTCGAAAGGTCACCTACTTGCCCTCCTCCTAGTAAGCTTAAAACATTTAATATACGTTGGAAAAACATCTGACGACGGTCATCTCGATAAATTTCATTGAAAAATTCACCATCTTTAATGAATAACACTCGATCACAATAACTCGCTGCAATCGGATCATGCGTGACCATCACAATGGTCGTTTGTTTATCCTGATTCACTTTTGTTAATAGTTCAAGCACATCACGTGAAGAATTCGAATCTAAATTACCTGTCGGCTCGTCCGCTAAAATGAGACTTGGATTATGAATAAGTGCTCGACCAATTGCCGTTCTTTGTGCCTGTCCTCCAGATATTTCATTTGGACGTTTATGAAGGAAAGAAGTTAAGTCTAGCTTTTCTACAATACTTGCTAGACGCTCCTCCATTACCTCTAGCGGCTGCTGATCTAATGTTAAAGGCAACACGATATTTTCCTCGACCGTCAGCATATGCAAAAGATTGAAATCCTGAAACACAAAACCGAGCTGTCTTCTTCTAAAGTAAGCAAGCTCTGTTGCATTCAATTTATGTGGATTCATTCCATCTAGTATAATTTCTCCACTAGTTGGTTCATCGATGGTCGAAATAATATTCAGTAATGTCGTTTTACCGCTTCCTGAGGGGCCCATAACAGCTAAAAACTCGCCTTCTTCCACGTCAAAGCTCAACTGATTTAATGCACGATGTGTGACTTTGCCTTCGTACACTTTTGTTACATCTTTAATTTGTAAAATAGGCATACTTCATTCACCTTATTTCTTCATTAATTCTAAGGATTGGGGTAAAAGCCACGGTAATACGACCTCAAAACCGATGTGAAAATGAGGCTCTGTTAAAGCCAGCAGTGACTCTTCCTCTACTAAACTAAAGCAATGCTCCCCAACAATCACATCCCACGCATCCGTTTCTCCCTCTATAATCTCCCCACATACAGTATAATACCCGCTGTACATGATCTGTTGACCGTCGACAGGAAAGGCATTCAATAATGTTGGTTGCTGTAAGTTTAACCCAAGGCTAGTTGAAAAATGCAGAAGCTCTTCGTCTAGCTTTTCATTTGCCATGAGGAAATTTTGATAGGCTAATGGATCTCCCGTTTGCAGATGCGTCATATAAAGAGCTTTTGTTTTCTCCTTATCAATCGTTAATTTCCAATCTTCTATACATACTTCTACCATCCGAATGCCCCCTAATTTGTAAATGTTACTGTCACAATCGTTCCTTTTTCTACCTCTGATGTAATAGCCAGCTCATGCCCTAGCTTTTCACAGATTTCTTTGGCTAAATAAAGGCCCATCCCAGTAGATTCCCCTGTTTTCCGCCCATTTTCGCCAGTAAAAAAGGCTTTCGTAACACGTGAAAGATCGGAAGCTGGAATCCCAATACCCTCATCACAAATAGCTAGCTGTACATAGTCATCCTTTTCAATGGCAGAAATAACAATTTTTTTATTGGCTTCAAACGTGTATTTCACCGCATTGGTGATAAACTGCCCTAGAATGAAGCGAAGCCATTTCGAATCACTGGCAACAATAAGGTCATCCTCAATATGAATTTCAGGGAAAACTCTTTTCGTAATAAATAAACGTTTATTTTCATTAACAGTTGCAGTTACTATGGCTTTTAGCGCAACTCGCTCTACTTGCATGTCATCCTCAAAATTTTCTAATCGTGCATTGACTAGTACCATGTCCAAACCCCTACGCAAGCGATCAATTTCCTCCTGGACATTCTTTTTATCAAGTGGACGGTCATCCTGTAATAATAATTCAATTACCGAAATAGGTGTTTTCATTTGATGGACCCACTGGTTCATAAACTGATCATGTCTTTTTTGACTTGCATATAACGCATGCAGCTCATGTTGATAAAGTCGATACAACTCATGCATATATTTCTCGGTTTGCACAGCTTCTGGCGTTTTTGCATTTTTTTGTAGCACATCCTCCATTGCTGTTGGAAGCTGGGTTATCTTCAGCAAGTAGCGTTGTCGCATTAAATAGCGGACAAGTAAAAATGAGGCTAATAGTACAAGGCTAATACAAAAGGAATAAATAGCTGTATCAATATTTCGAAAACCGTCTAGCGCATAGATAATCATGATAAAGCCAACTAATATGAGCTGAAACACAATAAATGATGCATAATCACGTAAAAAAAGCTTCCAGCCCACTATAGCTCACCTGCACTTAATATGAATCGATAGCCTGCACCACGTACCGTTTCGATTGTGGACGATATATGATAATCCGCTAACTTTTTTCGAACTCTGGTCATATTCACATTCAATGTGTTCTCATCGACAAATGCCTGATCGTCCCAAAGTTCCTCTAACAATTGCTCACGTGACACTACTTTCGGTGCATTGCCCATCAGCAGCTCTAAAATGATACATTCTTTTTTCTGAAGTGGAATTTCTAAATCATTTTTATGTAGCTCCATTCTTTCTAAATGAAGTACAAGCTGTCCTTGCTTGATTGTCCGCTCTTCTTGCCTTGCTGCATATTCACCATATGTACGGCGTAGATGACTACGGATTTTAGCCAACACAATTTCGTAGTTAAAAGGCTTTGTAATGAAATCGTCGCCACCATTTTCAAGTGCAAAGATTTGGTCCATTTCTCCTGAGCGAGCAGAAATGAAAATAATCGGGCATGTTGTATGCTGACGTAGCTGGCGACACCAATAATAGCCATCGTAAGCAGGTAAATTTATATCAAGCAGCACCATATGTGGATTAAATGCTGTAAATTCTTCTATGAGATGATCAAATTCTTGAATTGTTGCAACTTCGTATTGATATTTTCTAAGCGTTTCCGCTAGTAATGATGCAATCTTGACATCATCTTCAACTATGAATATTCGATGCTTTTCCATATCAACACTCCTTTCTTTCTATATTGTATCAAAAAAAGGTTCGACGACATAATTGTCAGCGAACCTTTAGGCTAAATCATTACACGAAACCGTATTTTCCTTAATAAATTAATTGTAAAAAGTCCTCAGTTGAAATTCCACCAAAATATGTAGGAATATCAATGTCTGCTAATGCCTTAGCAATAGCCGCTCTGTCATAGTTTGTCCCAACTAAGCGCTGTTCTATATCAGCCATATCACCTACACCAAAGAAATCTCCAAAAATATGCGCTTCTTCCATCACACCATGATTTACTTCTAGGCGAATATCAATGCCTCCTGTTGGGAATCGATGTGTTTTTTGAATATTAAAGCGTGGTGATTTCCCAAAATTCCACTCCCATGTTTGATAGCGCTCTTCTGATAGTTTGTGGATATTTGCCCAATCTTCCTCAGTTAACTCATAATAACGAATATTTTCTTCTCCATCGAAAATGGATTTCAAAATTTCAAGACGGAATTCCTCAATCGTCATTTGCTCTGTTAAAAACTCTGAAATGTTTGCTACTCGTGAGCGAATCGATTTAATACCTTTTGATTCAATCTTATCCTTTTTGACCTTTAGGGCAGAGACCACTGCATCTATTTCTGTATCAAACATCAATGTACCATGACTGAACATACGCCCTTTTGTAGAGAATTGGGCGTTCCCAGAAACTTTACGACCTTCTGCTAGTATATCATTTCGTCCTGATAGTTCTGCATTCACACCCATTTTTGCTAGAGCGTCAACTACTGGTTGTGTGAACTTTTTATAGTTCATAAAGCTATCGCCATCATCATTTGTAATAAAGCTGAAGTTAAGATTCCCTAAATCATGGTAAACAGCACCACCACCTGACAGACGGCGCACAACAATAATGCCATTATCCTCTACATAGTCTGTATTGATTTCTTCAATCGTATTTTGGTTTTTACCGATGATGATGGACGGTTGATTAATGTAGAAAAGGAGCACTGGCTCTTTCTCAACGTCCATTGTTTTTAACAAATACTCCTCAATAGCAAGGTTAATGCGTGGATCATGGATCCCTTTATTATCAACGAAAATCATAGTTCACGTTTCCTCCTTCACAAAATATCCATATTTATTTTACCGTAAATTAGGCATTTTGTGTTGACGAAAAGCATCTGTTATAATACACTAGGAAATATCAAAACAGTAATAGTACAGATGAACTTAAAGGAGGAGTCCACAATGTTAGAAAACGTAGTTGAATTTTTCAAGAATTTACCTGCAAAGCAATGTACTGAGTGCGGTGAAAAAATGGAAGAGCAAAGCGAATGCTACAGCAACACTTGTGAAAAATGTAACCACCTATAAGCATTTGCCTATTCTGATATAGTCATATACGTGCCCCACACGTAGCAATTATGACACCCTTCATCATATTTTGATGAACCCTTAATTAAATCTCTTACACTTACAAAAAACAACAGCTGATACGCTCATATCAGCTGTTGTTTTTTTGTTATTGAAAAAGGACGATATCACTAAGGGGGGGATTGCCGTTCTACCAGTGTCCTTTCCAAGAGCTTCATATGAGTGAACTGCACTCAAAATATTGAACTTAAAAATCTAATTTAGTGAGTATAGGCGGACTACTGCACGAAGCGGTAGCGAGGAAGCTTCTCGCCCACAGGAAAGCAAGTAGCCTGCAACGGAAATCCATTTTCATCTTTCACAAAAATTTTATTGATGGTTTTGTTTTATTTATGTCATTTGAGGTTGAAGAATTATTACATAACCCCTATGAACAAAAAAAGCACTCACCGTACGTTGGGTGAGTGCTTCATGATTAGTTTTCTTCAGCTACTTTAGAGTAACGTTTATTGTGCAGTAGCATGAAATAACCAAATGTGATAGCTAAGAATGCTACTAAGAAACCAGCTAGAACACCATAGTTTTGCATTAAGAATGACGTATCGCCAGTAGAAATACTTGATTTAAATGCTTGAACTGTATATGTCATCGGTAATAGCTTGTTAAATATTTGTAATGGTGAAGGAATTAATTCTAATGGGAACGTACCTGCACTTGTTGTTAATTGTAAAATTAACACAACAATTGCCATGAAACGTCCAGGGTCACCAAAGATCGAAACAAGCATTTGAATTAAGGCTAAAAATACATAGCTTGTTAATAATGCTGTTAAGATAAAGTAGCCCATATTATTCACTTCAAGTCCTAGACCCCATTTTACAATGACTACTGTTAGTAATGTTTGCACTAAACCTACGACTGCTAGTACAGTCACTTTACTTGTAAACCAAGATGCTCCGTTTTTAGGGCGAATAGCAGGTTCAACAAGTGGGAACACAATCGAAATTAATAATGCACCTACGAATAAGCCTAAAGAAATAAAGTACGGTGCAAAACCTGTACCATAGTTAGGAACATGGTTTACTGACTCTTTTTCAACTTCAACTGGACTACCTACCATATCATACGTGTCTTGATTTGCTTTGACTTCATTTGCTTTTTCACTCGCCTCACCTAGTTTACCAGATAAAGTAGCTGTACCATCTGCAAGCTCCGTAGAACCATCCGCAAGTGTTGCAGATCCTTGTGCTAGCTCACCAGATTTTGAAGCAAGTGTAGAAGTACCTTGATTTAATGTTGTTGTACCATTCGCTAATTCATTTAATCCAGATGCTAATGTTTTTGAGCCTGTTACAGCTGTATTCACACCCGCATGTAGTTCACCTAATTTTGCAGCTAATGTGGCATTACCTGCTTGTAGACCTTTTGCACCTTCCAATAAAGCATTGCTTTTAGCTGTTAATGCATTCGCACCAGCTAATACTTCTGCCTGACCTGCTGCAATTTGAGTTGCACCAGAGCTTACTTGATTGGCACCAGCTTGTAATTTTTCTGTACCAGCTGATAAAGATGTTAAACCGTTATGCACACTAGCACTACCTGCCTGTAGTTCCGCTAATGTTTGTTTTAATGCTGCTGCTTGTTCTTCAGGCATTGAAGCCATCATTGTTTGTAATTGGTTGGATAGGGCTGTAATGCCTGCCTCCACTTTTGCAGATCCTGCTGTTAATTGGGTTGCTGCACCATTCAATGCACCAGCGTTCTCAGCAATAGATGCTGCACCTGCACTAATTTGCTGTTGTTTGTCGTTTAAAGTATTTAAACCAGCACCAACTTTTGCCACACCTTGTGTATATTGTGATAACCCTTGTTCAAGACTCGTTGCACCATTTGCAGCTTGCTGTGCACCTTGTTGTAATTGAACAGTGCCATCTTGTATTTTGACTAAACCACTAGATAAGTCATTTGCGCCTTTTGCTGCATCCCCAGCACCTTTTGTTAATTTATCTGTACCATTTGATAATTCAACTGTGCTTGATGCTAGCTGCTCCAGATATCCTTTTAAATCTTTTGCACCATTCGCTACTTTTTGCGCACCCTCATCTAGCTTATTTGAGCCATCTGCTGCCTCTGTAAAGCCATCTCCAAGTGTTGCAATCGAATCAAATAATTTTTCAGCATAAGTCGCTGATACTTGTGAATTTACTTCAGCACGTACACGATCCATTGCCGTCTCACCAATTTGAGCACCAAGGAAGTTTAATCCCTCGTTTGGAATGTAGTTCATCACTAATTTTGATGGTTTGTCATCTAATAGTGTTGTTGCATGTTCAGAGAAATTTGTTGGAATTTCTAAAATCATATAATAATCACGACTATTTAAGCCTTTTTCAGCTTCATCCTTTGAAACTTCTATAAAGTTAAATTGTTCGCTATCTATCAATTTATCGACTAAGGTATCCCCCAAGTCTAATTTAACGCCATCCATCTCAGCACCAGTATCTTCATTGACAACGGCTACTGGTAGATTAGGAAGCCCCGCATAAGGATCCCAAAACGCCCATAAAAACATACCCGCATACATTACTGGAATAAATAATACAGCAATGATGGAAACCAGCATTTTTCTTGTTTTAAAGATCTTCAGCCACTCAGCTTTAATCATATAATATCCTCACTCCTAAACTATTTGACCGAAAACGTCATTTGGTCATTTTCATTCAAAAAAAATAGTCAACCTCGACAATATTGCAAAAAGAACACTTGATTCGATACTTCTACAGCTGTATTTTATCGAATCAAGTTAGAATCAAACCTCGAAAGATCGTTTCCTTAAAAAGATTGAGAATCTTATCTTCAGGGATCACATCACCGTGTAACTCATGCCAATCGACAACAAAAGCTAGATATGCCTTCAGCAATAAGTAACTAACAAGTTCCGCATCACATTCTCTAATTTCACCTTTATTAATACGTCGTTGTATTAACTCTGCGACATACGATAAGATTTCAGTCTCAATGCGTAATAGCACTTGTTTAACTGCTGGTGTTCGTAATTCTTTTTCTTCCTCGATTAGCTTTGCAAATAAAAGATGTTTTTCTCGGAACTGTAGCATTTTCATTAAAGCATTATGCGCATTATCCATAAAGCTTGCTGATGCATCCAACACTGCATCCGCTTCCGCTTTCATCTCTCGTACAAGTGACATAGCGATCTCTTGAAATAAAATTTCTTTATTTGCAAAGAATGTATAAATCGTACCTTTACCGACATTGGCAATTTTCGCCACTTGCTCCATCGTTGTTGCCTTGTAGCCAAACAACGTAAAAGATTTTGCAGCTGCTTCAAGAATTTCCTGCCTACGATCCATTAGTAACATCCTTTCTTGTTAGGTTATGTACATCTATTGTACACTTCAATAAAAATGACCAGAAAACCATTTCGGTCATCTGGTCATTATCATATTCCTATTTCAAAAAAATTGCAAGCCTTTAATGATGATTTTTTTCATCTTTTTTTTCGTCACCATGATCCGTATCATCTGATGTTTCAGAATTATGATCCATCATATTATTATCCATGCTGTTATTGGCTTTTTCATCTTCTGGTACAACCTTTGTCATATCTGGATTTCCAGCAATAATTTGTTGCTTTGGCATATTATGAACACCGTTTGCTGTTGTATGTGCATACATAAAGTAAACACCGTCATGATCAAATGTAGTCGTTGCTTTATAAACACCGTCTTGCTCTAATTTCCCATCAATCATTTGTCCTTCATCACGTTTCCCTGATTCCCAAACTTCAAATTCTACAACAGCATCATCGACATTTTCTCCACCTTGTTCAACATGTGCTGCCAATTCAATTGTTTCATTGAGTGCTACTTCTTTTGGTGTTAAAATCTCAACTTCGGGGATTTGAGGTACTTCTGGTTCTGGTAAAGCCTCTTTTTTTTCTCCACACCCTACTAATAATGTAGGGACTGCAATTAGCGCAAATAACCACTTTTTCATCTTTTAATCCTCCATTAATGGCAACCGTATCTTCACGGCTGTGCCTTTTTCAACAACACTTTCAATTTCTAACGTACCTTGTAACTGTTTTAGTAACTGTTCAACAATAGATAAGCCTAGTCCACTACCACCGTCCGCTCGACTTCGTGCTTTGTTAACACGATAAAATCGCTCTGTAACATGTGATATATCCTCTGCTGGAATACCGATTCCATAATCCCTAATAGTAATTTGGGCACTACCAGCCTTTTCAGCCGCAACAATTTCCACTTTAGAATTTTCATGCGAGTAATTAATCGCATTTTCAATAATGTTAATAAAAATTTGTTTTAGCTTCACTTCATCCGCTTCAATAATTAGTGCATCATCTACATCTAAATATAAAGTTATGTTCTTTTTATTTGCTTGATGTGTTAATATTTTTTGAACCTCTCGTAATGTTTCACCTAACGGAATTGGATATAAATCAATATCGGTTTGTTCATTTTCTGTTCTTGCCAGTTGAAGTAATTCGTTTGTTAAGCGTTCCATGCGGTTGGCCTCACGGACGATTAGCTGAATGGTTTCTTCTTTTTGGCCTTCTGTAATGATGCCGTTTTGCATGGCTTCGCTATAGCCCTTTACATAGCTTATCGGTGTTCGTAATTCATGCGAGACTGTTGCCAAGAACGTTTTTTGTGCTTCATCCTCTTGCTGAATTGCCTCTGCCATTTTATTAAAGGTACTAGATAGTTTACCGATTTCATCTCGTGAATTGACAGGCACACGTGTCTCATAATTCCCATAGGACATCTGTTCCACTGCACGCTGTAAATCGCTTAATGGTCGCATAATATGTCGAATCCCTTTATAAATTAAATAGCTAGCGACTACTAAAAATATGAAGGCACTAATAAACAATAAAATAACGCCACTATTTGCCAATTCACTGATTTTGGCCAATGGGAAATAAATATAAATAATACCTTCTAATCGATTTTGATCAACAAGTGGTACAACCACCGAAATAAGTTGTCGATCAAAACGAGGCTCGTACCCAATTTTTTGCACATATTTTCCTGCTAATAATTTCTGTCTTTCCTCAGGACCAATCAATGTCTCATAATCTATATCAAATGGAACACAGGCACTTAATTCACGTGGATTCCTTACCGCAAATATATTCAAATTTGAATAATCATTAAATTGTTCGATATCTGCGATAAATTCATCCGTTACCTTTCCATTGTCATACATTGTCTGTAGCTTCAAACCGACTTCGACCATTGTATCTTCTGTATCTTGTACATATAAACGTTGATACAAAAAATTTGTGAGAACATACATAAAGACAACGGTAATAATTAAAAAAGCGAAAATTAACAACCAAATGCGAGTGGCAATCTTTTTCATTCGCCAGGATCAAAGCGGTAGCCCACTCCCCAAACGGTTTGAATATGTGCAGCCGCATCCTTTCCAAGCTTTATTCGCAACGTTTTAATATGTGTATCAACCGTGCGCGTACCACCTACATAATCAATATCCCAAATCCGTTCTAGTAATTGCTCTCTGGAATAGGCATTACCTGGATTTTTCATAAATAAGTGCAATAGCTCAAATTCCTTTAAAGTAAGTGGAATACTCTTTCCATCAACAGATACTTTTCGTGCTATTTCATCTATTTTAATAGAGCCAAAAATCACGTACTTCTGCTGTAGCTCTGTAATATTCGCACCACTTCTTCTTAATACAGCATAAATTCTAGCTACCAGTTCATCATGTGTAAATGGTTTAACAATATAATCATCCCCACCAAGTGTAAGACCTTTCACCTTATCCTCATTCGCATCACGTGCAGTCAGAAAAATAATCGGTACATTGGACATAGCACGAATGCTTTGACAAACAACAAAACCATCCTCATGTGGCATCATTACATCAAGTAATACTAAATCTATATTTTCACGTACTATTACATCGTAAGCCTCAGTTCCACTAGCGGCAGTAAATGTCTCTATATCAGAGTTATTGAGCATCATTTCAATTAAATTACGCATATCCTGCTCATCGTCAACTATTAATACAGTTGTCATCATTGTTCCTCCCTTACTAACAGCTGAAAAGCACCTTTCCCTACATCAACTGTTTTTTCCTTCTGGCCATCCTTTATAAAGTACAATGTGTGATCGTCATAGCCAGCGACAACAATATAATCTTTAAACTGATTCACTACAAAGGGATTTGCTCCAACCTCTTGCTGCCATTTGATATGACCATCAAAATCAGCCACATATAACTCGTTGTGACCATGACTTACAACAAGAACGGCATCTTTGGTCTTTTTTAACCCTACTGGCATCAAAGGCATGTCAATCTCTCCATGCAGTTGGCCTGTAGTCAAATCATATTTTTTAACTGAACTATTTGGCTTACTTCCTTCTCCATGACCGCCTATCCATAGTTCATGTGTTTCTTCTAGGACAGCTATTCCATGTGCAGATTTTTGAATCGGCCACTCTTGCTCAATAGTCAAATCCTTCATATTTAACACAGATAATTTTGTATCTTTAAAATTAATAACATACAGTTTATCCCTATAAGATGCCATTGACATCGGATAATTGCCAAGCTGTTGTGTGGCTAACTGATTGCCTTCTTGATCAAAGCTTGTCACTGTATTGGTTTTACTATTCGTGATAAAAAATTGCTTGATGTTGTCATCGTAGTATACATTGGTCGTACCAATCTCTACTTTTTTTGAATAGAGCTTTTCTCCAGTTGATATTGTATAGACGTCTATGTTATTTAATTGGTGTCCATATAATAAAACTTGGTCATCTCCTAATAGGATGGCCCCTGAATAAGCTTTATCAAATAACCATGTTGCAAGTACATTGCCATCCTCATCAATAAAATCTAATGATGGTTCTTGTATGTTTAATGAAGCTATAAAACTTCGTTCCCTTTCAATGGGTTCATATGACTTTTCAGCGCAACCCGCTAACCATAGAATTTGTAGTAACGAAAAAATGAAGAATGCCCATTTTTTCAACTTTATCACCTCTGCCCCTTTACTATACTTCACAATTGTGAAATTCGGGTGAAACTTGGAAGGTAAATTTATGACAAACCATGAAAATACATTTCACATTTCAGGCTCACAATCCCTCTATCAGTTCAATCATCCAACCAATATTTCCGTCCTTACATATATTACAAAGATAATGGTAAGGAGGAATATAGTATGATTTCCATTAGCTTATGTATGATTGTAAAAAATGAAGAAGATGTTATTGGTCGATGTCTTGAATCCGTCAAAGATCTAGTAGATGAAATTAATATTGTCGATACTGGATCAACAGATAGTACAAAACAAGTGGTTGCACAGTATACAGACAGAGTTTTTGATTTTAAATGGATACATCACTTTGCAGCAGCACGAAACTATTCCTTTCAACAAGCAACAAAGGAATACATCCTCTGGCTAGATGCAGATGATGTTTTTCTAGAGGAAGATCGACAAAAATTAAAGGCACTCAAAGCATCTCTAACCTCTAATGTAGATGCTGTTTCAATGAATTATCATTTAAGTTTCGATCATGAGGGTAATGCAGACGCCTTAATAAGAAGATATCGTCTAGTCAGAAGAGAAAAACAATTTCAATGGATTGGTGCAGTTCATGAATATTTAGAAGTCGGTGGCGTGTTGTTTGATAGTGATGTCGCCGTTAGCCATTTACCGTTAACCCACGATCACGCCCGAAATATTACGATTTATAGACAACTGATTGAAGCAGGAGAAACACTATCACCACGTGATACATTTTATTTTGCTAATGAATTAGTAGATCATGGTCAATTTGAGGAAGCTATTTACTATTATGAATTATTTTTAACCTCCAAATTAGGCTGGGTAGAAGATAATATTCGTGCCTGCTTAAAATTAGCAGATTGCTATTCCCATTTAAATGATAAAGAAAACAACTTCAATGCTATTTTACGAAGCTTTGAATACGATGTTCCCCGCCCCGAAGCCTGCTGTCGCCTAGGCTATCATTTCATGGAGCAATACAAGAATTACGAAGCAATTTTTTGGTACGAGCAAGCACTTGTTATTAAACAAAAATCAAACGCTCCTTTTCAAAACAAAAGCTTTTCTACATGGCTCCCTCACCTACAGCTCTGTGTGCTTTACGACCGCTTACAACAATATGAACTAGCCAATGCACATAATGAATTAGCTGGCTCGTTCATTCCAAATGATCCAAAAATTCTACACAATAAAGAATATTTCAAGCGTATTTTAACAATCAATCAAAATGACTCTTAAAAAATTTCAATAACCAACTAAAAAGTTTTAGCTCATATTCATATGATAAACATCCAATTATCTTAAAAACAGTTGCAACGAATCTATAAATAACTCTCGATTTACAAGTAATTAATAGTTATGTGTCTACCTCCCCTATCATTATTCAGAATACGATATTTGAGAGAGGAGGTGAGATTATGCATTTTGGAAATTTTATAGATAGAGTTTGCAGTAAGTGTCATTCATTTCCTTGTTGTTGTAAAACTGGCCCTATTCCAAGTTGTCCAATTTGGCCAGTAAAGCCTACAGGACCGACTGGTGGGATAACTGGTCCAACAGGTAGTACTGGTGTGACTGGCTCTACTGGGGCTACCGGCGTTACTGGCGTTACTGGCTCTACCGGGGCTACTGGCTCTACTGGGGTTACCGGGCCTACTGGGGTTACTGGCTCTACTGGGGTTACCGGACTGACTGGCATTACTGGGGCTACTGGCGTTACTGGGGCTACTGGGGTTACTGGGGTTACCGGACTGACTGGCATTACTGGCTCTACTGGCGTTACTGGGGCTACTGGCTCTACTGGGGCTACTGGCTCTACTGGGGCTACTGGCTCTACTGGGGCTACTGGGGCTACTGGGGCTACTGGGGCTACTGGGGCTACTGGGGCTACTGGGGCTACTGGGGCTACTGGGGCTACTGGGGCTACTGGGGCTACTGGGGCTACTGGGGCTACTGGGGCTACTGGGGCTACTGGGGCTACTGGGGCTACTGGGGCTACTGGGGCTACTGGGGCTACTGGGGTCACTGGCTCCACTGGGGATATCGGACTTACCGGAGTTACTGGAGTTACTGGCTCTACTGGGGTTACTGGACCTACTGGGGTTACTGGACCTACTGGCTCTACCGGCGTTACTGGCTCCACTGGGGTTATCGGACCTACCGGCGTTACTGGCTCTACTGGAGATATCGGACCTACCGGCGTTACTGGCTCTACTGGAGATATCGGACCTACCGGCGTTACTGGCTCTACTGGAGATATCGGACCTACCGGCGTTACTGGCTCTACTGGAGATATCGGACCTACCGGCGTTACTGGCTCTACTGGGGTTACCGGGCCTACTGGGGATACCGGCGTTACTGGCTTTACCGGGGCTACTGGCTCTACTGGACCTACTGGGGTTACCGGACCTACTGGGGTTACTGGCTCTACCGGCATTACTGGCTCTACTGGGGTTACCGGACCTACCGGAGTTACTGGCTCTACTGGAGATATCGGACCTACCGGGGTTACTGGCTCTACTGGAGATATCGGACCTACTGGGGTTACTGGCTCTACTGGCTCTACTGGCTCTACTGGCTCTACTGGAGATATCGGGCCTACTGGTGTTACTGGCTCTACTGGAGATATCGGACCTACCGGCGTTACTGGCTCTACTGGGGTTACCGGGGTTACCGGGGTTACCGGGGTTACCGGGCCTACTGGGGTTACTGGCTCTACTGGCTTTACCGGGGCTACTGGCTCTACTGGGGTTACCGGACCTACTGGGGTTACTGGCTCTACTGGGGCTACTGGGGTTACCGGGCCTACTGGCGTTACTGGCTTTACTGGGGATATCGGACCTACTGGAGCTACTGGCTCTACCGGCGTTACTGGCTCTACTGGGGTTACCGGACCTACTGGGGTTACCGGACCTACTGGGGTTACTGGCTCTACCGGCGTTACTGGCTCTACTGGGGTTACCGGGCCTACTGGGGTTACTGGCTCTACTGGGGTTACTGGCTCTACTGGAGATATCGGACCTACTGGCGTTACTGGCTCTACTGGGGCTACTGGGGTTACCGGGCCTACTGGCTTTACTGGCTTTACTGGCTTTACTGGGGATATCGGACCTACTGGGGCTACTGGCTCTACCGGCGTTACTGGCTCTACTGGGGATATTGGACCTACCGGCGTTACTGGATCAACTGGGGTAACCGGACCTACTGGGGTTACTGGCTCTACCGGCGTTACTGGCTCTACTGGGGTTACCGGGCCTACTGGCTCTACTGGCTCTACTGGCTCTACTGGCTCTACTGGCTCTACTGGCTTTACCGGGGCTACTGGCTCTACTGGCTCTACTGGCTCTACTGGCTCTACTGGCTTTACCGGGGCTACTGGCTCTACTGGACCTACTGGGGTTACCGGACCTACTGGCGTTACTGGCTCTACCGGCGTTACTGGCTCTACCGGCGTTACTGGCTCTACCGGCGTTACTGGGATTACTGGAGTTACTGGCTCTACCGGCGTTACTGGACCAACTGGGGTTACTGGCTCTACTGGAGATATCGGACCTACTGGGGCTACTGGCTCTACTGGAGATATCGGACCTACTGGCGTTACTGGCTCTACTGGAGATATCGGACCTACTGGGGCTACTGGTTCTACTGGGGTTACTGGCTCTACTGGGGTTACTGGCTCTACTGGAGATATCGGACCTACCGGCGTTACTGGCTCTGCTGGAGATATCGGACCTACTGGGGCTACTGGCTCTACTGGGGTTATCGGACCTACCGGCGTTACTGGGGTTACTGGACCTACTGGGATTACTGGGGCTACCGGCGTTACTGGACCGACTGGGGTTGCCGGTTCTACTGGCACTACTGGGACTACCGGCGCAACTGGACCTACTGGGATCGCTGGGGCTACTGGTTCTACTGGTTCTACTGGCACTACTGGGGCTACCGGCGTTACAGGACCGACTGGGGTTGTTGGTTCTACTGGCGCAACTGGCGTAACCGGGGCTACCGGGGCTACTGGGGTTGCCGGTTCTACTGGCACTACTGGGGCTACCGGCGCTACTGGACCGACTGGGGTTGCTGGCTCTACTGGCGTAACCGGGGCGACTGGACCAGCTTTTACCGAAGGATTCTCAGCATTTAAAAACACTTTAGCTGTTAGTGCGTCTACGTCTATCACTAACTGGAGTATAGCATCGCCTTACTTTACTACTCCTGCTTTTAATCCGACAACTGGCGTATTCACTGTACCAACTACGGGTAGATATTCCTTTGAAGCAACTATCAACTATTCTACTACTGCGGCCATTACTGTTGCTTTAGGAGTAGGAGTAAATCCTTCATTTGCAATCCGAAGAAATACATCAACAAATTTAATTAGCGGATTATTCCCTGTATTAAATGTAAACGTTGCACTTGTATTAACATTGCGTGCAATTCTTGGAAATGGCACTGTGACTTTGGCAGGTGAGGTACAACTAAACGCTGGAGATACTATTGATCTATTCTATGAAGCCAATGGCCTGACAATCGGTCTTACACTAGGCGGCGCTAACTCTGGTGGTATCGTTTGGTCATGTCATCGAATTTCTTAGAGCGAGGACATTGATAGCTAATACAGTTTTTAGTAGAAATATACAAAAAATAGTACAAACATTGATAATAAATGTTTGTACTATTTGCTTTCCATTACTTAAATATTTCCATTAATACTTCATCCGCAACATGTTTACCTTGCTGCACACACTCTGGAATCGATATTCCTTCAAACGAGCTTCCTGCAAGTTTGATAGTTGGAAAATGTTCTTGTAATTCCTGCTTGATACGTTGAACTTTCGCTTCATGTCCAACTGTATATTGTGGCATCGCATTTTTCCAACGTGTTACAACTGTTGTGATAGGTTCCCCATCAATACCAATCGTTTTCTTTAAATCCTGTAGCACGGTTTTTTCAATCTCCGTATCCGATAACGCCACTATCGCTTCGTCGCCCACTCGACCAATATAACTACGTAATAATACATAATCGTCTGGTGAGGTACCTGGCCATTTTCGATTCATCCAAGTACAAGAAGTAATCGAAAAATCACTATTTCTCGAGACATAAAAAGACAGTGCATCTAAATCACCGAGCTGTTCCTTTTTAAAGGCCATTGTAACGGTTGCAATAGTTGCAGCCTTCATAGTTCCCAATTCATGTAACAGACTTTTCTTACTAAACATTTTTTCAGCCATATTAAAAGGGGTAGCAATAATAACAGCATCCGCTTTGATATGCGAGAAATTATTGAGCATCACTTGAACTGAACCATCCTTGCCATGCTCTATTTCCTCTACTTTGACACCCTTCATAACTGTCCCAGGAAGTAGTGATTCTTCTATACTTTCAATGAGTGTTTCAAGGCCATTGCTAAAGGTTTGAAAGATTCCCTTATTTTCAGCTATCTGATGATTGCTTAAGAAATTTGTTCCTGACTTCTTCATACCAATCAGCAAACTACGATATTTTTGTTCTAAACTATACAACTGTGGGAAGGTTGAGCTCATACTTAATTGCTCAATATCTCCTGCAAATGTACCCGCTAGTAATGGTTCTACTAGATTTTCCACAATCTCAGCACCAAATCTTCTTCTAAAAAACGCGCCTAGCGGTTGATCGTCATCCTGTGCTGAACGAGGAATGAAAAAGTCCCCAGCCGCACGAACTTTACCGCTAAGTGAAAACAAGCCTGATGTTATGAAGGAGGAGATATGGGGTGTCTCTCCTGATAGGAGATGACTAGGTATTGGATATAACTGACTACCAACAGCAACATAATTTGGCCCTGCATTGCTTGTTAATAGTTTCTGTTCGATCCCAAGATCCTTTGCTAAAGCATTGACATAGTTTTCACGATCAAAAAAAGATTCTGGCCCACGCTCAATAATAAAGCCATCTTTTCTTAGAGTTTGAATTTTTCCGCCAAGACGTAATGACGACTCGACAAGTACGATATCTAATGGCAATTCTTTTTCGCTTGCTTCTTTTTGCATATAGAACGCAGCTGTAAGGCCTGTAATGCCACCGCCTACGACAACTACCTTTCGTCTTTTCTGAGTCACCAACATCATCACTTTCTTTTCGCTTAGCTTAATTTTTTATGAATTGCATCTACCATCGCATCAATAAATAATGGATGTGTGTTTGGCATCGCTGGACGGTAGTATTTTGCGCCAAGTTCATCACAAACTACTTTACATTCAAAATCATTGTCATACAACACTTCTAAATGCTCTGTTACAAAACCTACTGGTGTATAAACAAATGAACGGAAGCCCTTTTCTTCAAATAGCTCACGTGTTAAATCTTGAACATCTGGACCAATCCAAGGCTCTGGTGTTTGACCTGCTGATTGCCAGCCAACCTTTACATTTTTTAAACCTGTCGCAGCTTGAATAAGACGTGCTGTTTCAATTAGTTGATCTTCATATGGATCACCTAAGTTTTTAATTTTTTCAGGCAATGAATGAGCTGACACAATTAGACAAGCTGTCTCACGTTCTTCTTCTGACATTGCATTGAATGTCTCATTCACTTGTTGTGTCCAGTACTCAATGAATTTCGGCTCGTCATACCAAGATTCCACAGAAGTAATCTTTAAGCGACCTCCTGCTGCCTCTTCAGCACGACCATTATAAGACTTAATAGAGAATGTAGAGAAATGAGGAGCTAAAACAATAGAAACTGCTTCTTTTATGCCCTCTGCCAGCATTTGCTCTACTGCATCTTCAATAAATGGATGAATATGTTTTAAACCAATAAACAATTTATATTCTACAGCATCCTGTACTTCGTTCAAACGCGCACATAATGCTTCAGCTTGTGCTTGAGTTGCCGCAGCTAATGGGGACAAACCACCGATTGCTTCATAGCGACTACGTAAATCTTCTAAATGCTCTGCAGAAGGTTTACGTCCATGACGAATATGCGTATAGTAAGGTTCAATATCTTCTTCTTTATAAGGTGTTCCGTATGCCATTACTAATAAGCCTTTAACTTCTTTCATTACCCTTTTCACCTCTAAAATTGTTTTATGTTTTCATACATTATGTGATAAAAAGAAGCTGCCCAATCTTTATTATTGGACAGCTCCTTTTCTACATGGAAATTAAAACTTCCTATATAGAAAAGGACATATTATTTACACTTCATTGACTTCTATTAAGAACGAGCTTGAATTTGTTGAGCACTATATTCATGAATAAGCGTTGTAAGACGTTTTAAGACATCAGGGTCAACCTCTGGGAAAACACCATGTCCTAGATTAAAGATATGACCTGGCATTTCTAGACCTTGATCGATAATATCTTTTGTTCTTTTTTCAATAATTGACCAGTCCGCCAGTAATAGGGATGGATCTAAGTTACCCTGTACAGGTTTTGTAATGCCATTCGCACGTGCGTCTTTAATAGGTAAACGCCAGTCTAAGCCTACAACATCGATCGGTAAATCATTCCATTCTTTTGCTAAATGGCTAGCACCGACACCAAATTGAATTAATGGTACATTTTCTTTTTGCAACTCTGCAAAAATACGCGTCATAATTGGTTTAATAAATACGCGGTAATCCTCGACATTTAAAGCCCCAACCCATGAGTCAAACACTTGGATGGCTTTTGCGCCAGCTTTAATTTGAGCTGTTACATCTGCAATAATCATGTCAGCTAGTTTATCCATTAAAGCAAACCAAGCTTGAGGTTCTGAAACCATAAATGATTTTGTTTTATTATAGTTTCTTGAAGGACCACCTTCAATCATGTAGCTTGCAAGTGTAAATGGTGCCCCAGCAAAACCGATTAAAGGAACATTCAATTGCTCTTCGGCAAGTAACTTGATCGTCTCTAATACAAATGGTGTATGCTCTTTGGCATTAAATTCACCTAATTTTTCTACATCAGCTACTGAACGAATTGGATTTGAAATAACAGGACCAACGCCTGCTTTGATTTTTACATCTATCCCAATTCCAGGGAGAGGTGTGACTATATCTTTATATAAAATAGCTGCATCAACATTATAATTTTCTACAGGCAGACGAGTGACATACGCACATAGTTCAGGTTGATGTGTAATTTCCTCTAAGGAATACTTTTCTTTAATGGCACGATATTCTGGCTGAGATCGTCCTGCCTGACGCATATACCAAACAGGTGTATGTGCGGTCCTTTCTCCACGTGCAGCACGTAGAAGTGTATCATTAAAAGTTGTCATGAATAGTTCCTTCCCCTCGTTAAATTGTTACTATAAAAAAATCGCTTGTTTATTCCTTTATTATTGATATCCGTTTCCAATAGTAAACGCTTCCTCTGAAATTGTATAGTTTTCCTAGTGAAATGTCATAAAATTGTTCTTTCTCGACATATTCTTTTTGAACGGAGCGTTAGACTTCCGCTAGAAAGGGTATAATCACGCTATATTAGTAAGATTCATAAGGAGGATAAATTCATGTATATTTATTTAACTTCTGGTACTGGCGATTTTTTAGAGCAAGTAAAAAATAAGTATCCTAATGACCATATGATTTTAATTCATGGGGAAGGTAATTCTGTATTGATACATGAAACAGAAGGAAAAACAGTATTTGCGACGCCCCGTAAATTTGAAGTGCTAGATTCAGTAAATGATATAGAGGAACGTGGCTTCTTTGTTTTCAACAATATTCCTGTAACAGATGAAGGGCGTCCAGTTTTCGAGCACCGCTTTTTAGAGCGTTCACGCGCAATTGAAAATGAGCCAGGCTTTGTGGCATTCCGTTTATTACGTCCAATCAAGAGTGAGACTTATATTGTTATGACGCAATGGAATGGACCACATTCTTTTGAAGCATGGAAGAGCTCCAAAGCGTTTGAATCAGCCCATGCAAAAACAGACGATTCAACAGCCGTACGTCAGCAAAATATCTTTTCAGCAGCTTCCTATGTCACTACTTACAGTGCTATACCGAAAGAAGATACAGAGTAGATAGATAATAAAAAAGCTCATTTTCCGAATGCGAGCATTGGAAAATGAGCTTTTCAATTTGTCAGCTATAGCCTCTTCATTTGGACATTTTCGCTGTTAATTCACTAATCACTAAAACTAGGATAACGGCAATATAAAACATGGGCTGTGTAATGGCACATAAACCAACAATAATTGCTTGGGTAATCATTGCTAAACGTACAATTTGCTTTACAGCTAGTTGACGAGCATGATCTGGTAACGGATAGAGCATGTCCATTCGAAATTCACCACTAGATAGCAGCGCTTGTTTTAACTGAATTGTTGTGGCAAAGCTTAGTGCGCCTGCTACAATCCATGTAACGACAGGAATGTCTACAAAAGCTGCGATGACGGCAGAAATGGCCGTAAGACGAAGCCATAAATAGAAATGGTCATCTGTCCGGATAAAGGTACGGAACACCAAATACTTTTGAGTATTCTCCTTACCATACGGTACAAACCGATAGAGCCAGTCCATCAAGCCTCGACGCCGAATGCTTCCATGTAGATGAGGTACATCTGTAAAATAATTTGCAAAACGATAGAAGCTCATCATACGATTCTGTTCGAGCTTGACAAAATGCTCATACGGCACAGGTTCGCCAACTGATTTTTTTCTAAAAACAATAATATAAATAATGCTAATAACTGTAGCGACTACTGCTAATAGCAGCTGCGCATGAAGCCCCATATATAGAGCAGCAGCAAATATAACAGCTCGAATAAATCTATCCACCCAAACCATTTGTCCTCGTTCACTATAACGATAGCTGAATTCTCCTCGAACACTTAGATATTTCAATACAATGGTAAGTAAAAAAATCGTCCATATTTCCACCGTTGTTAATTCCGTCACAGCTTTTAATAACGGGATACTAACAATATAGACAATCGCTACAATCCACACCTGAGACCAAAACGTCCAAGCCAGCGCCTTGCTGAAATACAGAGACATTTTTGATTCTAAAGGTAATAAGTATACTTGATCTGGCTCTCTCAACAGTGTAGTCGGACGGCTAAAGGCCAATAAAATCCCTATGATAACAGCTACCACGATTTCTGCTGGAAAGTCTGGTTGAACAACTTTCAGCCATTCGCTATATTGATAGCCCCCTGCTCCTATTAGAAATACAAGTACAATGGCAATATGCCCTGTAAATATAAATTGCATATATTTTTGTACTTCTCCTATATAATGCATGAAGCGAGAGGACCATACATCACGCAAGTTCTTCATGGTCCCGCTCCTTTGTCATAGCAATATAAAGGTCATCTAATGTCGCATACGGCATAGCAAATGATTGACGTAAATCAGCCATTGTTCCTTGTGCTCGCACTCTTCCTTCATGTAATAAAATAATGCGATCACAATGCTTTTCAGCTGTCGATAGAATATGTGTAGACATTAATATAGAAGCGCCTTCTTTTTTCTTTTCATCCATTTGGTCTAATAACGATTGAATACCTAGTGGATCTAATCCCACAAAAGGCTCATCAATAATATATAGACTTGGATTCACTAAAAAGGCACACATAATCATGACTTTTTGACGCATTCCCTTTGAAAAGTGTGAAGGGAACCAATTTAATCTTTTCTCCATTCGAAACTCTTTTAACAGCACCTCAGAACGAGCATCGAGTGTTGCTTTGTCTATACCGTAAGCCATTGCTGTTAATTCTAAATGCTCTCTTAATGTTAGCTCATCGTATAATACAGGGGTCTCAGGAATATAAGAAAAAGCTGTACGATACTTGTCCGTATCTTCCTTTAATGTCACACCATTTAAACGAATGTCCCCTTCCTTTGGCAACATCGTTCCTATAATATGTTTAATCGTTGTACTTTTACCTGCTCCATTTAAGCCGATTAAGCCAACTAATTCACCTTTTCCAATCGTAAAAGATAGATCTTTAATAACAGGTTTTCTTGTATAACCACCTGTCACATGCTGTACCTCTAATACTGACATATCCTCACTCCTCTTCTTGTTTTATATTTTATCAAAAATTAGCAAATGATACAGGTTTGAGTATGATAGAATGTACTTACATATACGTTAAGGGGGAAATTCTTATGAGCGATTGCCTATTTTGCAAAATTATTGACGGATCCATTCCAAGTACAAAAGTTTATGAAGACGATCATGTCTATGCATTCACAGACATTTCACCTGTTGCAAAAGGACACACACTATTAATTCCAAAGCATCACTGCCAAGATCTATTCGAGATGCCAGAGGAAGTGGCACGTAATCTATATGCTGTTGCACCAAAAATCGCGAATGCTATTAAAGCAGCGTTTCAGCCAATAGGTTTAAATACAATTAATAACAACGGTGCTGCCGCTGGACAAACGGTTTTCCACTACCACTTACATTTTATTCCGCGTTACGATGAAAAAGAAGGGCTAGGCCTAATTTGGCAAACACAAAAGTACACACCAGAGCAGTTGGCAGAAGTAGCAAAAAATATTAAAGCCAATCTATAAGCCATTTGTAATATATTAACATTGGAATGTTCAGAATGCTGTATTGCAAATTTTAAAAATTTAGCGTACAATCACAAATAAGTTTCGCTAGCGGTCAAGAGGACACGCTAGGAGACAAATAGATTAGCATAGTCGAGGAGAGATTCAAATGAATACAAAGAATTTAGTATTAATGGCACTGTTAGTAGGTGTCGGTGCTGCACTTTATGTGGTTACACCAGGAATGGTGAATGGGATGAAGCCTGATTTTATGTTAACCATGATGTTTATTGGCATTTTATTGTTCCCAACTGTGAAAGAAACGTTCCTACTTTCTCTTTCAACAGGAGTGCTTTCAGGTTTATTTACAACATTCCCAGCAGGTCTAGTTCCAAATATTATTGATAAAGCTGTTACTGGTTTTGTATTTTTAGCTGCTTTACTCATTCTCAAAAAACTGGCAGGTCATTTCGCCGTATCTGCTGTCTTAGTTGGCTTGGGAACGATTCTTTCAGGAACTGTCTTTTTGGCAGTAGCGCTTTTTGTGTTCAATGCAAATGTTGGTGCAACATTTGCGATGCTATTTATTGGCGTTGTCCTTCCAGCTGTCGCATTTAACGTTGTTGCGTTTGCTGTTATTTATCCAATTATTGCAAAATTAGTGAAGCGCTCTAAATTCAATACAGCTATTTCTCAAATTTCATAAATAAACACTTTAAATAATCAAAAGAAACTAAACTGTGACGGTCAAATCACTCGTTTAGTTTCTTTTTTCTTTTTGTATTTGTGCATTTCATGGTTTAATAGTAGATAAACATGACTAGAAATGAGGTATCCAATATGAAAGCAAAACCATTTTTACTTGGACTAACAACAGGCATTATCGGTGGAACAATCGCTGTACTTTTCTCAACACCGCAATCTGGACAACAGCTACGTGCTTCTGTCAAACAAAATGTTGACCAAACAAAAGGTATGCTCCTTGATGTAAAACAACAAGTAGGGACTGTTAAACAATCTGTTAATACATTAACAAATGAAGTTAAAAATAATATCCCGCAAATAATAAATGATTTAAAGCAAACAATAACGACTTTTACGGAAGAAATTGAACCTACAAAAAATAATTTACAACAAGAATTAGATGCTTTACAGAATTCGATAAGCGAAATCGAGAAAAACATTGCACAAATAACAGAAAACAAGAAAAAACCGCAAGAAAAAGTTAGCGACTAAAGTCCTTGGTAATAGGTGAATAATCTATTTTTTTAGTAAAAACTATTGCTATAATATTATTTTTTAGCCACTTTTCAATTTTTTAATTTTTCTAACTTTAAACTTTTTTCCTTTACTGCTATAATATTTTTAAAAATGTGAAAGAAAGCAGTAGGTGATGGCTTTGTCAGAGGAATTATATACACAAAAAGAAGCGATGCTTTATAGTCAGAGAATCGCGCAGTTATCAAAAGCGCTGTGGAAAGCGGTTGAAAAGGATTGGCAACAATGGATTAAACCTTATGATTTAAATATTAATGAACACCATATTTTATGGATTTCATACCATTTAAAAGGGGCTTCCATTTCTGATGTTGCAAAATTTGGCGTGATGCATGTTTCTACAGCATTTAATTTCTCCAAAAAACTAGAAGAGCGTGGCTTTCTTAAGTTTTCCAAACGTGATGACGATAAACGTAATACGTATGTTGAGCTTACCGAAGCTGGCACAGAACTCATTATAGAGATGAATAAAAACTACCATAATACGTATCATTCCGTACTGGAAGGATCACTAGCATTAAAAGATTTATATGGCCGTTTCCCTGATTTTTTAGATGTAATGGCTGTTATTCGCAATATCTATGGTGAGGATTTCATCGACATTTTCGAACGCTCCTTCCAACATTTCCGCGATTCCTTTGACACGCTAGAAGAACGCACACCTGTAAAAGGATAAGACGAAGCTTCAAACTGCACATAATTTTTCCTGCAATTATTTATAAGTTGAACATAATGAGTTATACTACTGTTCATTCAGGAATAAGTCATGTGAAAGGAGGTATTTCAGAAATATTTCTGAAGTACCTCCTTTTTCTTGCATTCTAACATAATTCAATTTACATTAAATAGGACACTTCCTATTTCGGAGTTGATAATAACCATGCATTGCTGGAAAATTTTAAATTTAGAACATCATTACGGTACTACGCGTATTATTATAATGAGTGTCATTACTTTTTTAGTGGTCTTTTCTGTTTCGTATGTAACGTTTAATTTATTCAATGAAGAGCATTATACAGATCGTTTATTCTGGCTCTTTGTAATAGCTGTGTTAACACTCTATCCTATTCACAAATTTTTGCACTTTTTGGCGCTATACGATTTACGCCAACATTTAAAATTACGCGTACGTAGTCAATTTTATATAATTCCTGTTTTACACATGCGAATTCGAGAGCCTTTATCTAAAAATCGTTACATCTTAGCATTACTTACGCCTTTTATCGTTGTAAACACTAGTATTATAGTTGGAACATGGCTTTTACCAGCCTATACACATTATGGGACATTGCTGTTAGCCTATCATTGTAGTCTATGTCTGATTGATATCCTTTACGTGAAGTATCTATTGAATTCACCTAGAAATTCGCAAATAGAAGAAACACCTAAAGGCTATGAAATTTTAGTTCCACCAACTGTTCACTAAATGCTTGTACTTGTTTTTTATTGGCGTTCTTTGTTATGCTATTACTATTGAAAGAGGGGAGGAATAGACTTGCTATTAATGATTGTAGTTCTATTCTCGGTATTCTATTTATTTCAAATTAACCGCATGACATATGCTCTATGCATGCGACGTGAAATTCCCGAAGAAAACCAACCAAAAATATTCCGAACTATAAATATACTTATTACGATCCTACTTGTCTCATTCTACATTGAAATTTTATATGCAGTATAACAGAAAAATCCATTACGCCTCGGCGTAATGGTTTCTAAATTTTTCTAGGCTTTTTTTAAAAAATTTATGACATCCGCGCCCGTCCGCACGCTCGAAGATAAGTCGAGCCCCCCATGCAACAACTTTTTCTAGCCAATCAGATTGGCTAGAATCTCAGGCATGCGGCGCGAATGTCTAACATTGTTAAGAAAAGCTAAGAGTTAAAGCTCTTAGCTTTTCACTGTTTTATTAATTAGTATAGGAACGCTGCACCAACGATAATTAATAAAATAAATAACACAACTAATAAAGCAAAGCCTGAGCCGTAGCCACCGCCACCGTATCCTCCGTTGCCCATAACTTCACCCCCTTTCTTTTCTATATCCTATGCGCTTCAAAATTTGAAATATAGGCAATACTCAAGGGGGAACCATTTTGTTTTTAAATCGTTTATGTTATAGTAAAAAATGGACGAAACCATGTTAGGAGAGAATATCCACTATGAAAAAGACAGTTTTATCTTTAACTTTAGCTGCGTCTGTATTAGCGCTTGGTGCTTGTAGCGGCGGAGACAGCAAAGCAATCGTTACTTCTAAAGTGGGCGATATTTCAGTAGCTGATTTTAATGAAAAGGCAAAAGCTTTAACAGGCTCATATGTAATGCAGCAAATGGTGACTGAAAAAGTTTTAGCTGACAAATATGAAGTAACAGATAAAGAAATCAAAGAAGCTTATGACACAACTGCATCACAATTTGGTGATGGCTTTACACAAGCACTTGCTGAAAGTGGCTTAACAGAACAAGGCTTTAAAGATTCTTTACGTGTCCAACTTCTTCAAGAAAAAGCTTTAAAAGATCAAGCTATTAAAGAAGAAGATGTGAAAAAATACTACGAGCAAATGAAAACAGAACTAAATGGTCGTCATATTTTAGTAGCAGATGAAAAAACAGCTAAAGAAGTGATTGAAAAAATCAAGGGTGGCGCTAAGTTTGAGGACGTAGCAAAAGAGTACTCAACTGATACTGGCTCTGCTCAAAAAGGTGGAGAGCTTGGATGGTTCTCTGTAGGTTCAATGGTAGACGAGTTTAACGATGCTGCTTATGCTCTTGAATTAAATACATTAAGTGAGCCAGTAAAATCTAGCTTTGGTTATCACGTAATTGAAATTACGGACAAGCGTGATGTTAAGGGTGTTGGTTCATTTAAAGATGAAGAAGAAAACATTCGTTCAACTATGTTAAATAAACTGAATCAAACTGGTGAAGCTCAAACAATTCTAAAAGACATCATTGCAAAAATGGCAAAAGATGCAGATGTTAAAACATCTGATAAAGATTTAAAAGATTCACTAGAATTCTTCACAACAACAAGTGAAGAACAAGCAAAAGCAGCTGAAGAAGCAGCTAAAAAAGCTGAAGAAAATGCTGCAAAAGAAGATTCTGAAGACAAAGCAGAAGATACTGACAAGGAATCTAAATAAATTAGAGACTAGTGTTAATATCTATAACAAAAAGAAGCATCTGACATTTTAGATGCTTCTTTTCTTAGTGTTGAAAAACAAAACCATCAATAGAATTTTTGTGAAAGGTGAAAATGGTTTCCGTTGCAGGCTACTTGCTTTCCTGTGGGCGAGCGCCGAGCCGCTTCCTCCGCTCCCGCTCCGTTTAGTGGCTCGTCTGTCTCGCTATCCCACGGGAGTCAAGTAGCCCTCCACTCCAACCTACAAAATGTTAACTTTTTAGCAAAGTTTTCAAATAAAGTGAAGGTCTTCACTACCCATTTTATGGAGGGCTTTTGACACTCATCACTTCTTCGCAATGAAATTAAGAGTCTATCCTTTCTCTAATCATACAAATAATAGGCTAATTTGATTACTACGGCTAGCTAGTATGAAAGATAAGGAAAAGCCACTTTTGCAGAATGGTTGATTGGAGTGGAGCCAGCGTCACTCCTAGGGGATTTAGCGTCACAGAGGAAACCCTGGAGCGAACGCAAGTGAGTGAAGCGGCTCATCGGACGCCCCCTGGAAAGGACGCTGGCGGAACGGAAATCAACCTCTCACCTTGCAAAGTTGCTTTTTCTGCCGTTGACATCATCTTTTTGCAACAACATGAAAAGAAGCATCTGACATTTCAGATGCTTCTTTTTTCTTCTCTATTTTACTTTAAACTGACTAATTTCAGCTTGTAAGTCATTTGACATTGTTTGAAGTACATTTGCCGCGCTTGCGATTTCCTCATTAGAGGCGCTTTGTTGCTCGATTGATAAAGCTATGTGCTGTATGCCTGAAGACGTACCATTCGCAATACCTACAATTTCTTTTACAGCATCGTCTGTTTGGCTTGCCTTGTCATTGACACGCAATACAATATCCGTTACTTCCTTTGTACGATGACTAATCTGTTGCAAATATACGACAATATTTTTAAAGGCATCGCCTGTCTGTTCAACAGCCTCACGCCCTTCCTCCACAAACTGTGTTCCACTATTAATAGCATAAACAGCACTGGAGGTTTGCTTTAAGATATCATCTACTAATGTTCGAATATTGTCTGCAGCCCTTCCAGATTCCTCCGCTAGCTTTCTTACCTCATCCGCTACAACCGCAAATCCTTTTCCAGCCTCTCCAGCACGTGCCGCTTCAATAGAGGCATTCAATGCAAGAAGGTTTGTTTGATCTGTAATACTTGTAATCAGCGCTACAATCGTACTAATTTCCTTTGATTTTTCACCTAAAGCATTCACAACTGCTGTTGACTGATAGACAGATTCATTAATTGTATTCATTTTATCCATCGTTTGCTCAATTAACTGTAAGCCTAAATCCGCTTTTTGGTTTGTTTCATTCGCTATAGATGCAACTGCCTGTACAGCAGAAGATGCATGATCCATATCTTTAGTAATTAAATGTGCTGATTCAGATAATAAATCCATTTGCCCCAATTGTCCTTCTGCACTGGAGGCAATCTCCCCAATTGCAGTAGAAATGGTTTCAACTGTTTGACTACTTTGCTCTGTAATCATTGTAAATTCCTTTGTAAAAGTCGATACATCTGTAGATGCTTTATTCGTCTTTTCAATGACCGTGCCAATTTGCTCCAACATATGATTAAATTCAGTCGATAATTGACCAATTTCATCTTTCAAATGATCATCAATTCGTACAGTTAAATCGCCATCAGCAGCCTGTGTCATAGCATTTAACACACGCTTTACACGCCTTAAGACGATATACCTTGTGCATAATGAAATAATTACTGTGCCAATAAACAACGAAATAAATGTATTAATGACAACACCCGCACTACCATTTAATTGCACTACCTTTTCGAATTGACGACTCACAAACTCTGAAATATGGGAGCTTATAAACAAACTTATACCAATAGCTAGTATCATTTTGAAAATCAAACTTTTCCAAAACTTAATTTTCCGCGAAAAAAGTCCCTCTGTATCCATTGCTTTTCCCCATTCCTATAATTTCTCTCTCTATTCTAAAAGAAATACTAATATTGGTACAATAGTTAGCCACCAATATTACACATATGAATATTTAGACTTAGAGAAATTAAAAGTGAATAGCTAGTAAGTAGCAACAGTTTATGGTCTGAATTATATTACTATTAAATAGTAGGCTTATAGAATGAACGATTATCCAGTGGGAAGAGTCGCTCTGTAAATTCACCCGGTGCTGTTTTTCCTAATGCTCTTGTTAACATATTCATCTTCGCATCGATGTTATCTATATAATGCAAGATTTCCGCTTCTTGAAGCATAGGTTTTTTTGGGCTTCCCCACTCTTCTTTCCCATGGTGAGACAATACCATATGCTGTAGCAGCATGACTTCCTCACCTTCAATTTCAAGCTCACTAGCAATCTTAGCAATTTCATTGACCATAATTGTAATATGGCCTAACAAATTGCCCTCCACTGTATACGTTGTGGCAACTGGTCCTGATAATTCTACAACCTTGCCTATATCGTGTAAGATAATTCCTGCATATAATAGGTCACGATTAAGTGTTGGGTATAAATCAGCAATAGCTTTACCTAGTTTGAGCATGGATACCATATGATCTAATAAACCTGACGCATAGTCATGATGATTTTTAGTCGCTGCTGGAAAAACTAAAATGGCCTCTTGATGCCTTTTAATAGCTGCTCTTGTAATTCTAGAAATATTAGGGTTTTTAATATCAAAGAAAAATTGGTTTAATTCTTCATATAGTTGTTCTTTCGGTGTTGCAGAGGACGGCACTAAATCATGGATAGCAATTCCTTCCTCTGGCTTGGCAACACGAATCGATTTGATACGCAATTGATTCTTCCCTCTATAGTCATGAATCTCTCCACCTACACGCACAATAGCTTCCGCATGATACAGCTTTTCATGGTCCTCATTTGTGTCCCATAGCTTTGCCTCAATATCTCCACTCTTATCTTGTAATAATAGCGACATAAATGGCTTTCCAACGGTTGTAACACCTTTTGTCGCTTGTTTTATTAATAAAAATTGATCAACTGCTTCTCCAACTTGGAGCGTCGTTATCCCTTTCATGTTGACGTCACTCCCCTTTCATTTGCTAATGCTCCTATATCGACAATTTGCTCTCGCTGCCAATGTTTGAGCATTGTGTCATGGCAAGTAAAATATAAAATTTGACGTTCATATCCTACTTCTTTCATTAATTGTACCATTTTGTCTGTGCGGTTTCGATCAAAATGGACAAAAGGATCGTCCATAATCATTGGAAATGGAGCCGTGTTCACTAGGGTTTTTGCAAGGGCCATTCGCAATGCAATATATGCTTGCTCTTTGGTAGCCTGTGACAATTCCACCATTTGATAACGTATTCCTGCAGCATCTTGTGCTACAAAATAACCTTCCTCATGAATCGAAAGTTTGTCATAGCTTCCGCCTGTAAGTAAACGAAATATGGCATTCACCTCTGCAAGCACATGCGGTAATTTCTCTTCACGAAGACGAAATAAAGTTTCATGAATAGCTGTCGCTACAGCTTTTTTAGTTGCCCATTGCTCAACTAGCTGCTGTAATTCTGTTTTCTCCTGCTCAAACTGTTGAAGCACTTGGCCATACTTTTCATCATTTAATAGCTGTTCCTTTTCCATAAGCAAAGAAGCGCGTTGTTCCAGACATTGGTCAATTGCTAGTTGCAATGAATGCTGCCCTTGTTCTAAAGCAAGTATGTCCTCGTTAACTGTGTCCTCAATCAGACTCGCTTGCTGTTGAAGATTGAGTGAAGATAATTGAGCCTGAACAGTTTGCAACTCTGTCACAATTTTTCTTCTCTGCTCAGATTGCTCATGCATTTCATAATATGCCTGCTCGTTTTGAATTTGCGCTTCCTTAAATAGCTCGGACATTTCTGCTGAATAACAATCAATTCTTGATTGTCCACCTTCCATTTTTATTTGGAGGCTAGCTAGCTGATCTTTTGCATGCTGTGCTTGCTGTTGATGCTGCTGTGCTTCAAGATAGGCTGTACGTAAATATATATAGACTTCATGTTCATCATAGGCTCCATCTAAAACCCGTTGTATTTGCTCATAAATGCTATTCTTTTCTACCTGAGCTTCTTGCAAAAGACTTAGGGTACTGTTTCTTTTAGCTGCTAGTTCTTGTACACCACGGATACGCATAAATAATTCGGGCATTAACGTGCGGGCTATCGTTCCCTGTAAGCGATAACGCTTTAAAAAATGCTGGAGTGTCTGAGTGGCTTCTTCACTCTCTACCTCCGCTTGTTGAATTTTATATTCAAGAGAAGTGTATTGCTGCTCCTTCTCTTTTTGCTGTTCATTGACATGTAACCAACGATCTTCGTATCTATGCTTCTTTAAAAGAATTTCTTGTACTGTCATTTCCTCTTGCTCTAACTCCCGTAGGAGGAAACTGTGCTCTTTACTAGTAGGCTCATCTGCTCGATTACCATATCGAATAAACAAAAGGGTTAGCAATGATAAAACTGCTCCGATGATCATTACAACTAGATTTTTTTCAAATACACCATAGGCAAACGACATGAAACCAAGCAGCAGTACAAGCCAGATAAAGTAATGAGGTTGCTTCTGCTTACTACGTTGCGATTTGGCAGTACGTAATTGCTCAAGCTTTCGTTTTTGTTGGGGCCACTGTGCTAAAATATGTTCTTCTTCACTTGTTAATGACTCCTGCATGATCCGCTGCTTCTGTTTAGCAATTGCATCTAATTCTAGATGAACCTGCTCAAGAGAACGTAGATGAAACTTTAACTCCTCCTCTGCCTCCTCTAACTTACCTAATTGAAGCTGAAATTGTTGTTCTTGTTGGAGTGAAACTGTTTCTTGCAGAAGTATATCTTGTGCCTCTTTCTCTTTTACACCTAATAAACGAAATTGTGCTTCGATTTCTTGCTCAAGCAAAAAGAGATCATCATGTAAATTTTGCTCTTTCACCATCAGTTGATGCCATGTTGCCTCTTTTTGCATAAGGCTAGCCATTTCATTGACCGTTTGCTCATCCACTGTTGCAAGTACTTTATCCTGCAATGTTTGATACTGCTCCTTTAATTGCATCAGCTGTTGACTTTCATGTAACAGACGATCCTTTAATTGTTCATAGCGTCTGATACCCTCTGCTGGAAACTGAACATGTTGATAATTGGTCAATGTCTGCTGTAAAGTCTGTTGCTGCTTAAGAAGAGGTAGTGCCTGCTTTTGAATAGTTAACTGCTGCCACTGTTGCTGTTGCATTTTTTGCGTACCATATAGCTGCTCTAACTTTTGCTCAAGTAGTTGTAATTGCTGTAATTTGTCCTCAAATGTTTGAATCTTCCCTTGTTCCTGTTTAATTGTTCGTTCAAGCTGCTTTAATTGTTCAATCTTTTGATTAATCAATGGCACTTTACCTGTCTTTTTAAATAACTCGCTAGCCTCTTTATCCATTTTCTTTTCAAGGGTGGATAAATGCTGAATACCTGTTGTACCTGAGGCAAGTAGCAAATGGGTTAGCTCCTCCTCAGACATTTTTTCAATACCTTGTAGCTCATGCAATGAAAAAGAAAAGATGGATTCGAAGGAAGCCCTAGAATAACCATATAAAAGCTTTACTAACAACTCCTCATGCCCCGTTGTACCATCCTCAAAATAGACAGTAACATCACCAGCAGCCTTTCCTTTCACACGTTCAATTGTGCATTGGCCATAAATCGGGTGCAAAAGTGTCAGCTGACCCCCATATTTCGTCGAAACTTTCGGCTCATATTTGCGCTGTGTCTGCTGCCTTGTAGGAAAACCAAAAAGCATTTGTAGTATAAACTGCTGAATCGTCGTTTTTCCTGCTTCATTTAATCCATAAAAAATAGTGACGCCATCACTTAAGGAGATGGAGATATTTTCATGCTTACCAAAGCCATATATTTGGATTTTCTGTATTGTCAGCATGTAATCACGCCCTTTGAATTTCTTCTGCTAATAATGTTTGTGCACGATGCGTTAAGTTCTCAATATCCTTTTCACTTAGTGGCTCTATCAGCCTAGCACCACCGGCATATTGGTACAAATCTTTTAGAATATCCTTCCATTCATTACTGTCCCACTGCTCCATTAAGCTCACAACGGATTGAGTTGTTGCTGTATGCTCATAAAATCTTGCTGCCTTTTGCAACACCATTTTTTGTACCCAACACATTGGCTCAATGCCTTCCTCAGCCTCTCGAATAGTCTCTAACCAAGCATCTACTGTTGCATGCTCAAATAAAGCTTCCGTTTGCTCATCAATATGTTGCAAATGAAGCTCTACTACCGATGCGCCATACTTCTTCCTATTGGCTGTAATCGCTTCTGCACATCTCTTCAGTAATTCATTGGCATGCACCACACTCGAACAGTCCACCTCTATCGTGCTATAAACGACAGCAGAAGTAGAGATAAAACCAAGTTCAGTTGATGTTTTGGATAACGTCACATCATAAAAACCTTTCATTCCTTGTTCTTTGCGATGTCGACTTTGAATATTGCCTGGATAAACAATGGCTGGGTTTTGATGTAAAAGCTGTCGTTTATGAATATGGCCTAACGCCCAATAATGATAGTTCTTTTCAAGTAACTGCTGTTTTGTAAAAGGGGCATACACATCATGTGTCGTATTGCCTGCCTCACTGCCATGTAGCATACCAATATGAATGGCTTGCTGATCCTGAGCAGTTGGATAGCTTTCAATAACGGACTCCTTCAAATGACGTTCAGGATAACTAAAACCATATATATTCACTTGCTGACCACGTATTTTTAATTGAACCACACTCGTCTCAGCTGGTAATTCATAGACATTACTTGGTAAAGCAAAACGTGTCCAAGTGCCATTTAAATGATCATGATTTCCGTAGCTCACAATCACAGGGATATTGTGTTGAAAAAGTTTTTCCATTGCATCTTGAAATCTTCGTTGTGCTTGCAAGCTACGATTTTCACCATCATAAATATCTCCAACAATTAGTAAAAAGTCAGGTTTTTCCTGAATCGCTTTATGGATAATTTTATCGAATGCTTCAAAAGTGCTTGACCGAATTTTCTTTAAAATGTGTTCGGGTAGGCCAAATAAGCCCTTAAATGGACTATCTAAATGTAAATCTGCCATATGGAAAAAACGAATTGCTGACATCCAATCACCTCAAATAGTAGATAATTCTCTCTTTCGTGCAAACCAAAGTAATAATATGTTGACTAATCGAAACCGAATATTTGTTCTATTTTATCATAATTCCTGTTTGATGAAAAATGCTATTACGGAAAAAAACAACATTGCCTTACTTTTTCCACAATTTTCGTAATTTATCAAAAAATTCACTAGTTTTACCGTGAAGTTTATAAATCTTCTATGTATAATAGAAATATATTCAAGTAAAAGGGTGGGGTCTGTATGGAGAATTATCGTTTTACAGCTTTTGAAAAAACAGGGGAAACATTGTTTGATGAAACTTGGACTTTTGAAAATGATGAGGCTGCTAAACTAAATGGACAACAACAAATTGAGGAAAAAGGTGTTGCCGATAAAACGCATCGTCTAGTAAACGCTTCGGGTAAATTAATTTTATTCCATGTTTAGTGGCTAATAAAAGGCACGTAGTCAATTGTTTGCTACGCGCCTTTTATTATTTTTATTTCCCTACAAAGACAGGCATTCTTTTCTCTACAAATGCATGAATGCCCTCAACATGATCTGTTGTTTTACGCATTGCAGACTGGCCCTCAGCCTCTAATGCTAAGATATTTTCTAGCTGTGGCATATTTTGTGCATGCAGAATTTTTTTCGTCGTAATCATGGAAGAGATAGGGGATGCAAGCATTTTCCCAACAAGCTGATCTGCCATTGCAAATACAGTGCCCTCTGGTGCAATATAGTCAATTAACCCTACATCTAATGCTTCATTTGCTGTTAATACCTTCCCTTCCCATATCATTTGTTTCGCTTTAACCGTTCCTACACGTTCCTTCATGAAGAAATGACCGCCACCATCTGGAATGAGTCCTATTCCAATGAAATTCATAGCAAGTTTACTATTTTCACAGGCTACAACAATATCTGCCCCTAGTGTTAGACTAAATCCTAAACCTGCTGATGCACCATGAACTGCTGCAATCACAATCATTGGTAGCTGATAATATGCCTTCACGATACGTGTCAGATAAACCATTGCCTCATCAATATTCAGCGGTTTGCTTTCATCTAGCATTGCTTTTATATCGCCACCCGCAGAAAAGACCTTTCCTTCTCCCCGAATAACAAGCACCTGAATATCTCGTTCCTGTTGTAGAGCCTCAAAGCATTCTGCAAGTTCACGCATCATGACATCATCCATAGCATTCATCGCCTGTGGACGATTCAACGTTAACGTTGCACGACGTTCTAACTTCTCTAAAGTAATCGTTGAAAATTCCATCTCTATAACCCCCAATTATGAATAGTCATTCACTATGTATAATTCGTGTTTTTCTTGAAAACTCCTTCTACGCTAAGCAAAATTGCTCTTGTTATGCTATATTAAAGGACGAATATCGACATAAAGGTGGTAACGTATTTTGACACAAAAAGACTATCGTGTATTACTTTATTATAAATATATTACGATTGAAGACCCTGAAGCTTTTGCAGAAGAACATTTAGCATTGTGTAAAGAAATTGGGCTTCTTGGTCGCATTTTAGTAGGCTACGAAGGTATTAACGGAACCGTATCAGGTACCATTGAGCAAACAGATGCTTACATGAACCATATGAAGGCTGATGCTCGTTTTAATGATATTATGTGGAAAATTGATGAGGTTGAAGGGCATACCTTTAGAAAAATGCATGTACGTCCTCGTCAGGAAATTGTTCACCTAGGTTTAGAACAGGATATCAATCCGTTAGAAATCACAGGTGATTATTTAACACCTAAAGAATTTATGGAACAAATGCAAGAAGATAACACAGTGATTATCGATGCCCGTAATGACTATGAATATGATCTCGGTCATTTCAGAGGTGCTGTACGACCTGATATCGAAACATTCCGTGACCTCCCTGCTTGGATGGAGGCACATAAAGAAGATTTTGCAGATAAAAAAATCTTAACTTATTGTACAGGTGGTATTCGTTGCGAAAAATTCTCTGGTTGGCTAAAACGTGAGGGCTATGGTAAGAGCATAGGTCAATTACATGGCGGTATTGCTACATATGCGAAAGATCCTGAAGTAAAAGGCCAATTATGGGATGGTCAAATGTTTGTTTTTGACCGTCGTCGAAGTGTACCGATTAATCAGGTGGAGCATGTCATTGTTGGGAAGGATTATTTCACAGGGGAACCTTCTGAACGATATACAAACTGTGCAAACCCAGAGTGTCATAAATTAATGCTGTGTGAAGAAAAACATGAGGCATTTTACATGCGTAGCTGTTCAGATGATTGTCGTCGTGCCGAACGCAACTTCTTCGTGGAGGAAAACGGTTGGACAAAGGAACAAGTTGAAGAGCAAATTGCTAAGATTGCAGAGGTCCAACAATCAAGTTGTTAATACTTGGAGAGATAATGCATTGTTAGAAGTTGGTTTCTCTGTAGTTTGAGCAAATGAGATTTCTAATCCATTCAATAATTTGAGCTAAGTGATCATTGCTGATGGATTTCCGCTCCAAAATAGGACCTAAGCGCTCATTTCTAGTGGATTTCCGCTCCATATCGTGAACTAAGTGCTCATTTCAGAGCGATTGCCGCTCAAAAACTTCAGCATAGTGATCCTACCTCAGCATGATCAACCCATTCAAAAAGAGCATCGTTCATCAAGACGATGCTCTTACTCGTATAAAGAAATACACTCTATTCTTGTGCTAAATAACGCCCTACCTGTCGTCCACTAAATAAACAGCCACCGACAAATGTCCCTTCTAAAGCGCGGTAGCCATGGACACCACCGCCACCGAAACCACTAACTTCACCAGCGGCAAATAAACCAGGTATTGGCTGACCGTCCATGCCCAATACAGCGCCATTTAAATTTGTTTGTAAGCCACCTAAAGTTTTCCTTGTTAGAATGTTTAAGCGAACGGCAATTAAAGGCCAATTTTTAGTATCTAAAATTTTATGGGGCTTGGCAACGCGTACCAATTTATCCCCAATATAATTTCTTGCCCCATGAATGGCGTTTACTTGTAAATCCTTCGTAAACTTATTATCCATTTCACGATCTCTTGCCAAGATTTGCTCTTTAATTTTCATGAAATCAAGTAAGTCATTCCCAGCAAGCTTATTCATTCCATCTACGAGTTCTTTTAAATCATGTGCAATCACAAAATCCTCTCCATGATTTTTAAAAGCTTGGATAGGAGCAGGTGGACCTGGCAAAATGCGTTTTAGCACATCGCCAATGCTTTTGTTTGTTAAATCTGGGTTTTGCTCTGAGCCAGATAAAGCAAATTCTTTCTCAATAATTTTTTCCGTTAAAATAAACCAGGAATAGTCGTAACCTGTTTTTTGAATCGCCTCTAACGTACTGAGCGTATCGAACCCTGGAAAATTGGGTGCATGAAATCGATTCCCCTCTGCATCAAACCACAGGGAGGAAGGACCTGGCAATATCCGAATTCCGTGGTTGGGCCATATCGGGTCCCAATTTCTTAATCCCTCTGTGTAATGCCACATGCGATCACGATTTACAATACGTCCCCCAGCATGTTCCGTGATCTCTAGCATTCTCCCATCAACATAAGCCGGCACACCACATACCATATTTTTTGGGGGTGTCCCTAATCGAGCAGGCCAATTTTTTCTCACTAAATCAAAATTGGCCCCAATGCCACCACTTGCCACAATCACAGCTTTCGCTTCGTAGGAAAATTCCCCAATCCCTAATCTCGAACTTTTTTCACCTCGGTTAATAAAGGTTTCAGCTAGTATAGTTCCGCTAATTCCTGTAATCTTTCCTTCTTGCTGCACAAATTCATCCACACGATGTCTTGGCTTGAAGTCAATAAACCCTTCTTTCATCGCCTGTTTTACTTTATCTACAAATGGCTTTACAATGCCAGGTCCTGTTCCCCAGACAATGTGAAACCTAGGTACTGAATTGCCATGACCTCCTGCTAACGAACCTCCCCGCTCTGCCCATCCAACAACGGGGAAAAACTTTATCCCCTTTGACTTTAACCAGTCGTATTTTTCCCCTGCAGCAAAATCGACATAGGCTCTTGCCCATTTATATGCCCAAGAATCCTCATCATCTAAACGATCAAAGCCTGCAGTTCCTTGCCAATCTTGCCATGCAAGCTCCTTACTATCTTTAATCCCAAGCCTTCTTTGCTCTGGAGAATTTACTAAAAATATTCCACCGAAAGACCAATATGCCTGTCCCCCAATTGAATTTTCAGGCTCTTGATCTACTAAAAGAACCTTTTTCTTTACATCGATTAATTCACAAGCTGCGACTAATCCTGCAAGTCCAGCACCAACTATTGCAACATCATACTTCATTCTTACACCCCCAAATCAATCATCCTTAACTAACATTCTTCTCTCACAGTCTGTTTACCTTCTACTATTCATATTTTTGTCTAAAATGTGACAAACAAAAACGTTCGCTTTCTTGGAACAAAACCATCGGCAATTAGCATAAATCCTCTATTTTATTCCATTTAATTCCCATATATTTTTTTATTCTAAAACTGCACAGAAACCTGATACTATCGGACTTTTCAAATATCGTTAGCGCTTTCATTGTATCCTCCAAAAAGACGAACAATTAAATGATAAAACATATAAAACGTTCGTTTTTAGTTATTTTTCAGACTTTTGAAGTCACTATTTTTAAAGTTTTTAAGAAATATCGTTGACAAAGGTGAACAATAGGGATTATGATGTTAACAAATTTAATCACACAAAATATAACGACGGAGACACACTAGTCGCAAGAAAATCCAAAGAGAGCTGATGGTTGGTGCAAATCAGTGATTTCTACGATAATAGTTCCACTCCTGAATAGATAGGCCGAACAACTTTAAAGTAAGCTTATCCGTCCCATGCACGTTACGCATATAGCTAAGACTGCCAGAATAAATTTTCCAGCAGTGATTAAGGGTGGTACCGCGAACCAATGTTTATTCAGCCTTTCGCCCCTTACAACACAATAACTGTGTTTGTAAGGCGTGGAAGGCTTTTTATATTGTTTTCGATTTAGAAAGGAGATTGTTTGCATGCTGTAAGATGTTCGAATTTTACAAATTTCAGACTGTCGTAGATAAAGCCACAACCTACCAATAATGAGGAAAAAGGAGCTAATTATAATGACTATTGCAACAAAAACAAGAACTATTAACGTATTTATCGCTGATCCACTAAGTGAGGATGGTATTTTCCCATTACGCCAGGAACAAGATTTAGATTTAAACATTATTGTAGACACAGGACTAGCACCAGAAGAATTAATCGCTAAAATCGCAGATGTAGATGTATTACTTGTTCGTTCTCAAACAACGGTAACACGTGAAGTGATTGAAGCAGCTAAAAGCTTAAAATTAATTGGTCGTGCTGGTGTTGGTGTCGATAATATTGACCTAGCTGCTGCTACTGAACATGGCATTATCGTGGTCAACGCACCAGATGGTAATACAAACTCAGCTGCCGAGCATACAATTGCGATGATGACTTCACTTGCTCGTCATATTCCACAAGCTTTTAATACATTAAAGAATGGAAAATGGGATCGCAAATCTTATGTTGGCGTGGAGCTAAAAAATAAAACTTTAGGTGTTGTAGGTTTTGGTCGAATCGGTGTTGAAGTAGCTTATCGTGCAAAAGGTCAACGTATGAACGTTATGGCTTACGATCCTTTCCTAACAGATGAGCGTGCAAAAGAATTAGGTGTCACAAAAGCGACAGTTGAAGAAATTTGTGCAGCTGCAGATTTCATTACAGTTCATACACCACTTCTACCTGAAACTCGCAATCTTATTAATAAAGATAAATTTGCGATGATGAAAGATGGCGTACGTATTATTAACTGTGCACGTGGCGGTATCATCAATGAAGACGATTTATATGATGCAATTGTAGCAGGAAAAGTAGCTGGAGCAGCTCTTGATGTATTTGTTTCTGAACCAGCAACAGATCATAAGCTACTGACTTTGCCACAGGTGATCGCAACGCCTCACTTAGGAGCATCTACAATCGAGGCACAAGAATCTGTAGCGGTTGACGTATCAAATGACATCATTAAATTTTACAAAACAGGTACTGTAACAAATCCAGTGAACATGCCATCTATACCAAAAGAGCTTCTTGCACAAGTTGAGCCTTTCTTTGAATTAGCGGAAAAGCTTGGTTCATTCCTATCACAAGTAACAACAGAGCCGGTCAAAGAAATCAACCTATCTTATGCTGGCGAAGTAGCAAACTATGATGTTCGTCCATTAACTTCAAATGCGTTAAAAGGTTTACTGTCTAAAAATCACGGTAATCATGTCAATGATGTTAATGCTCGTTACTTATCTGAACGTATCGGTATGAAAATTAATGAGCACAAAACAACAACAGCAAAAGGCTTTACAAGCTTAATTACGATTGAAATTATTACTGCTAACGAAACGCATACTGTGGCGGGTACACTATTAAACGGTTTAGGTGCACGTATTGTAAAAGTAGAGGACTATGTTGTTGACGTCATTCCACAAGGCCACCTTCTTTACATTAAAAATACGGACAAACCAGGTGCAATTGGCCGTGTAGCAACAAAGCTTGCAGAAAAAGAAATCAATATCGCGACAATGCAGGTTGGTCGTGCACAGGTTGGTGGTACAGCGGTTATGATGCTAACGGTTGACAATGTTGTAACAGAAGAAGATTTAGTTTTTGTGGCACAGCTTGAAAACATTGATGAGGTAAAGGCCATTAACCTATAATGAATAATAACAAGAAGCAGGGAGTCTCTACTCTCTGCTTTTTATTTTGGTAAAATGATACTTTTCTAAGGGTTCTTCGTCTTTAAAGAAAAGGAGGTGTACAGCTTGAAAATAGAAGAAATATTTTACTTACATAATCACACCATTTTTAAATACTTATATTACTTACTAAATGATGAAAAATTAGCGGAGGATTATACACAGGAAACCTTTGTCCGTTATTTGAAACATCACCAAACAATAAAAGAAGGAGCCGATCTCGCTTGGTTGCGGTGCACTGCACGGAACCTTGCCTATGATCATTATCGTCGAAAAAGGATTATTCAATTTGTCCCTTTTTTACAACAGCATGAAGAACAAGCGTCACCTTCTCCTCATCAATGGCTGATGCAACAAGAAGATGCCAAGATGCTATATCTTGCTATTCGTAAACTAAAAATCACCTATCGTGATGTGATCATTCTGCGCAAAATAGAGGGGCTTTCCATCGAGGAAACCTGCACTATTCTTGGCTGGAATGAGGGGAAAGTAAAAAACACATTAAAACGAGCACTCATCGCATTAAAAAAACAGTTAGGAGGTGAGATGGATGAAGAATGATAAGAAGACATGGCAACACTTAGATGATTTAATGTTATCGGATCAGCAGCAAAAAAAATTATTACGCAATATGACAGAGCCCTCAGTAATTAGTAAACAAACGACTAAAAATAGATGGAAAATCCCTTCTGTGTCATTGCTATTTATAGTAGTTCTTTCTATATTACTATTATCTTTTATTCAAAGTCCTACTAATTCTCCTACAACAATGGATTCCTCCAAAGCAATCCAACGAATCTATTTAAAGGAGAATAGGAACAAGGAAACCTTTATAGCACAGGATTCTTGCCTGTATGTTCCTCAGCAATGCTATGCTCATTCAAAGGCTATCACACAGCTACAACAAAATTGGGACAACGCTTCTCCTGTAACAATATCCGCTAGTCAGTGGAAAAGTGGTACTATCTATGATATTTTGGTTCTCTATAATGACCGTACACAAGAGAAATGGAAGGTACTTAATAATAAGATTTTCTTCAATGTCGAAACAAAGCAAGCCTTTCTGATTGAAGAGTCATTTGACTCACTACGCTATTTTTATGATGAGAAGCGGTCGACGAAACTTATTATTGGGAACAGTTTCATCCTACTTATGCATTTCATCCTATGGATTGCTAAAAAAAGAATGCCTCATACAGAACGTCGCTTTTTCGCTGCGACAGTTGAGCATGCTATTGCCAATGCCATCATGCTCGTGTTGTTTGGAGGTATTTCATTTGGTATCTATCTTGTACACCATACAATTCATGCAATAATTATTTATGGCCTTTTCTCACTCTACTCCTTTATGCAAATCTATTATCGTAAAAAGGCTGGTGAACCTCAGGGTTACTTAATAGCTAGCGCTCTTGTCCAGCTTTGTATAGCTATAGCTTTTACATGTTTATATCTTGGACTGAATGTCTATTTTTAACAAAAAAATGTACTGACTCCATGAGGGATCAGTACATTTTTATATTATAGCTTATTTATAAGCTCCAACAATGCTGTCAAAGCGTCTACCTCATAGGTAGGTGTCACAGCCCCATTGGCGATATTGTTTTCACGATTAATCCATACATTGCGCATTCCGACACGAGATGAACCTAAAATATCAGTATTAAGATTGTCACCAACCATAATTGCCTCGTCAGCTGTAATGCCTGCTTTCTCCATCACATACTCAAAAATAGATGCGTCCGGCTTACCTTTACCAAAGTCTCCTGAAATAATAATATGATCAAAATATGGTGCAATTTCTGGTGTAATTTCTAGCTTTAAATTTTGCAAACTTGGTGCGCCATTTGTTAGCAATACAAGCTGATATTTTCCTTTTAATTCATCTAACACCGCAAAAGTATCTTCGTATAAAAATGGCGCTACTTTACGCTCGGCTACAAAGCGCTCTCCTAGCTCTGCTCCAAACGCTGTATCCTCAATACCAAGAGCAGCTAACCCTTTTGTCCAAGCCGCTGCACGATAACTAGGAACAATTTCTTTCATTCTTTGGAAGGAATCTGTCGAGTCGTCAAACGTTCCCCAAAGCCCTTCAAATGGATTGATACCAATTAAAACCGTATAATCATATGTTTCATACCCTTCATACAAAGCACGTGCCTCTCGGCGAACAGCTTCCTCTAACTCAGCAGGATTCACATTATGTACTGTTGCTGCATAGTCACATGTTTTTTCAAATGCTGTTTTGACCGATTTTTTATCCCATAGTAGTGTATCATCTAAATCAAAAATAATTGTATTTATCGACATTTTGTCCGCTCCTAGCTCCCGATTAATACTACTATTTTAGCATATTTTCAAAATATTTAGGATAACAAATTATGTACAATTCCTCTATCTAAAAACAAGCTGTGCGTCAAATCTTCACAGCTTGTCATCTATTAATTATGTTTATTACGCAAACAGTTCATTAAACTTTGAATGTCTGCTCTTTTTTGTTGTGTTTCATCTTGTAAAATTTCAATATAGTAAATGCCATCTTTTTCTTCTATTAGAACACGTTCACCTACTCGCACTGGCTTGTTCATGGCTGACTGTGAAATAATGAGTTGTTCCTCTTCCTCTGGAAACTTTAAGAAAACCGCATAGCCATCTTCAATACGGTCTAATGTGTATTTACTCGAGCTCACTGACAAGTTCCCCTTTCTCATTGCGTAATTGCGCAGCATCTCCATCATTTAACCAAATCTGTTTAGTTGTCCATTTCAAATAATTTTGCCCTTCTCGCGCATTGGTTCCACTAGTAATATATATTGTTTTCCCTGGCTGTAAAGAAAGATTAGGGAAATTAAAAACTTGATGTCCTTCAATTGAAATAAGCTGCCAATCTTTTAAAGATACCGCTTGTTGTCCACTATTTTTAATACCTACAATTTCAGTGATTAGATCCTTGCTAACGATCTCAATAGCTATTGGCGGTGCTTCTACTTTAGATGGTTTTTTGCCAGTTTCTACTTTAGAAGTTTCCTTCCCATTCACCGCATAGTTTACCCCATCTGTGGATACCGTAATCGTTCCTAAATCCGCTGTGGCATAGATTTTACTACCAATAGCCTGCAAACGATCTACTACTTCTGTATGTGGATGACCATATTTATTATCTTCTCCATAACTTAATATCGTGACTTCTGGTTTTACAGCCCGAACGAACTCCTCTGAGCTGCTTGTGTTAGAGCCGTGGTGTCCTGCTTTTAAAACCGTTGCTGTCACATCATACTGCAGCATGTCCTTTTCTAATGCTATTCCAGCATCTCCCGTCAATAAAAAGGAGACATTGCCATAAGTCATTTTTAAGACAATGGAGGCATCATTATTATCTGTAGCCTGTTCATTCGCATTTAATACTTTCACATTCACTTCCTTATCAAATTCAATCTCATCACCAGTTTTCGGTACATGATAAGGAATATTTTTTTCATCAATGCGTGTTAGCATTTCTTCAAAGGTTTGCGATGTATGTACTTTTCCTGAATCATAAAATTGCTCAATCGGCATGGTATCTAATACAGGAATAAGGCCACCGATATGATCAGCATCTGGGTGTGTCGCCACTACTATATCGAGCTTATTTATCCCAAGTTCTTTTAAATAAGAAACAATCTGTTGTCCTGCGCCCTTCACTCCTCCATCTACAAGCATTGTTTTACCATTCGGTGATTCAATCAGTATAGAATCCCCCTGACCCACATCAATAAAATGAACCTGCATTTCATGACCAGCTGTTACAGGAATTTTCTCTGTCTTGACTACCTCGGTACAGCCAACTAATAAAAAAATACAAAGGAGTAATACTATTATTTTTTTCATCTACTAACTTCCTTTCTATTTTCCTATTATACAAAAAGAGAGCTACCCATGGGCTGCTCTCCTTTTACTTTAAACAAATATCCACCATAAAATCATCGTAATAATAATAGTCACAAGACCCTGTAATAATGTGGCCACTGTTTGCGCTTTATAGGCTTGTGTCACTTCCATACCACTATACTGCGTAATCACCCAGAAGAAGCTATCATTCACATGGCTAACGGTCATTGCTCCTGCACCTATTGCCATCACCACTAATGCTAATGGTACCGCTCCCTCAATTCCAAGTGTCACAAGCATAGGGGCTACTAAAGTAGATGTAATCACAAGAGCTGTTGTGGAAGAACCTTGGGCTGTTTTCAATGCTGCTGCTACTATAAACGGCACGAGAAGGAATAACGTACCTGAGGCAAACATACCTAAATCCATTTCCTGAAGCATTTCTCCAACACCAGCGTTTTTAATAACAGTACCAAACGAACCACCAGCCCCTGTAATAAGTAAAATAGGTGCCGCTTCTTTTAAGCTTTCGCCAATCCAACCTGTTAATGTCGTTTCACTAATTTCCGGCAATAATAAAAATGCAGATGCTACACCTAAAAATAAAGCTACTGTTGGAGAACCTAAAAATTTAAAGATTGTATTGAAAGTGGATTCCGTATCACCAACTAATGCTGCTATAGAACCAAGACCGATTAACACAATCGGCAGAACGATTGGTAAAAACGCTTTAAATGTTGAGGGCATTTTACCAAAGGATTTAATGACTTCCTCATAATCTAATGCCTCTACCTCATCTTCAGGTACTCGAATTTTCGTCGCTACTTTCACTGACCAGAGATAACCTACAAATGTCGCTGGTATCGCTACTAGTAAACCAATAACAATGACTGTTCCTAAATAATCCGCTGCGCCAATATTTCCTGCTGCTGCAATAGGCCCTGGAGTTGGTGGTACTAATACATGCGTCGCAAATAAGCCCGTTGCTAAAGCTACTGCCATGGATGCAATCGTGACATTTGCTCGCTTTGCCAATGATTTTTGTAAGCTAGATAAAATAATAAAGCCTGAATCACAAAATACTGGTATGGAAACGATATAACCGATTAAAGACATCGCTAATTGCGGACGTTTAGGTCCTACAATGCGTAACACTACTTCTGCCATACGATAAGCAGCACCTGATTTTTCTAATATTAAACCTATGATGGTACCAGCGATAATGACTAAACCAATACTTGTCATCAAGCCTCCAAATCCAGTATTAATGCTTTCCACAACGGTCAATAATGGCATACCTGAAGCAATCCCAACAAAGAAAGCACTAATTAATAAAGCTAAAAACGGATGAAGCTTCAACTTAGCCGTTCCCAAAACAACAAATAATACCCCTATTAAAATAATGATGAACAACATCTAGTCATCCCCCTTTTGTATGTAACGCTCAATCATTCTTTTTGTTTTTAAGCGAATATAGTGAGCAGGTTCTTGCATTGCCTGTTGTACATTAATCTCCTCATCTACCAATGACTCAACAATAGTAAAATACGTTTGCAATGCTGCATTCGCTTTTTCATCGATTCCTCCAGATAACAGCATTGCCTCTACATTCGCTTGCTTAGCAGCCTTCGCTACACCCAATGGTGCCTTACCATGTAATGTTTGGAGATCGGATTTTCCCTCACCCGTTATCACTAACTGTGCTTCTGCTAAATGAGCCTGTAGCTGTACAGCATCCAGCACAATATCAATTCCAGCATGAAAGGTTCCTTTTAAAAATGCGATTAATGCGCCGCCCATTCCCCCAGCGGCTCCTGCACCTTTAAAGTCATGTAATCGAATAGAAAATTCGGTTTCAACAATATCTGCAAAATGCTTTAAACAGCGATCAAATTCGGCAATCTGATGTTTTTGAACACCTTTTTGCGGACCAAAAATAGCGGTTGCCCCTTGTTCACCAATGAGCGGATTATCAACATCACAAGCTATCGTAAATGTTGCCTCTGCTAATCTAGCATCTAACAGACTACTATCTATAGCATCTAATTTCATGAGGTTAGAAACACCAGCCTCAAGCTCTAACCCCTCCGCTGTTATTAAACGCACACCTAATGCTTGTAACATGCCAATACCCGCATCATTTGTAGCACTTCCGCCAATGCCAATAATAAATTTTCTAAAGCCTTGATCGAGTGCGGCTTTAATTAATTGTCCTGTGCCATAAGATGTAGCAAGTTCAGGGTTTTTCTCATTTTCTTGTAACAACATTATCCCGGATGCTTGAGCCATTTCTATCACACATGTTACTTGATCACCCAATACACCATATTGGGCCTGGATAGCTCTTCCCAATGGATCAAGCACAGTTACGGAAAAATATTGACCATTTGTAGAGGCGATAAGTGATTGCAGTGTGCCTTCTCCACCATCTGCAACTGGTAATATAATGGTTTCAATCGATTGATTTGCATCCAGAATTCCTTTCTGCATTGCTTTTGCTACTTCAACTGCTGACAGAGTACCCTTGTAGGAATCTGGACTAATTATGACTTTCATGTTCTACCTCCACTTATGTCGTCCATTGATATTTACGTAAATTTTCATATCCCCATGTTAAGCGCTTACAATTTATTATAATGACAATAAATTCAGAAAACATTATAATAGGTGTACAATTTAGCTGTCATATAACAGGATGCTTTTTATGCGGGGTGTATAAACATGTTGACAAAAAAGTTAGCAGAAGAAATTGTCCATCAAACGATGCTGCGTTTGCGGCACAATATTAATGTCATTAGCCCAAGTGGAGTCATTTTAGCTTCCGGAGATAAAATGAGGGTGGAAAATATTCATGAAGGTGCGCTTTATGTAGCACAAACAAAAAAGACTTTAATTATTAACGAAGAGAATATAGCGCTGTTTCCGAATACAAAACCAGGCATTAATATGCCTATTATGTATCAGGATGAGGTAGTAGGTGTTATTGGTATAACAGGAGAGTCGGAGGAGATGCTTGAAATTGCTAATCTCGTGCAACTCACAACAGAGATGATGACCCATCAAGCGATTGTTGAATCTAAAAGCGAATGGCAACGAAAGAATAACGATTACATATTTGAAGCACTCGTTCATGGGAGTAAGCTAGAAGGAACCTTAAATGAACGAATTCAAAAATTACCCTTTGCCCTAGCGGCACCCTTTCAAGTGATTTTAGTAAGCTTAAGTGAAGCATCTTACGTAGAAAATACGATTCCGTTCTTTTTTGAGGATTTATTTTACAAGCAGCCTATTCTTGCAGGTCATAGCCAATTACAGGAATACTATATCCTGCTAACAAATTGTGAGGAGCAAAATTGCCGTCCCATTATAAAAGCACTTCGCAAGCAGAAACAGAAACTACCCTCCCTTCAAATTGGTGTAGGGCCCGTGGTACAGCATTTATCCCAGCTTCCCTATAGCTATCAGGGCGCCAGAACAGCTCTAAAATTTTCTGCAATCCATAATGAATTGACTTTTTTTGAAGATGTCGAGTTATTTTCCCTTTTTAAACCTCGTGAATCGGAGGAAGTACAAGCATTCTACCGTCGCATACTCAAAAATTTGGACGCTAAACAATTAGAAACATTACAATCATTTTTTGACTGTAATTTACAGCTAAAGCTTTGTGCACAACAATTGAATATTCATCGTCATACACTTACTTATCGTTTAAATAAAATAAGAGAATTAACAGGCTATGATCCGCAATATTTTGAGGATGCCGTTCTGCTAAAAATGGCCTGTACATTACGATCACTACAAACAATGAAGGCAATCTGAACAAATCAGATTGCCTTCATCTTACTCGTTATACAATTCATTTAAAAACTCGATTTTTTTCCCAATAGCCTCTTCAAAGGTCATGATATAGGCGGCAGGATCTTTCGGATTATGGAATTGTGTAATTCTTCCTGTTTCGGGATGCACAAATTTTGAAGATGCCCCACAGCCAATTCCTAAGATTGTCTGCACCTCTTCCATAATAACGATATTATAAATACTTTCTTCTCCCGCTTTACTATAGCCGACATTTTCTAAATTACCTAATATATTTTTTTGGCGATATAAATAGTATGGAACATAGTCATTTTCTTTTGTCCAAATCTGTGCCATTTCCATCATTTCAGCAACCGTATCACGATCGGCTACTTTGTATTTATCCTTATTGCGTGTCATCTCTGACGCACGTTTAAATGATAGTGTATGAACAGTTAATGACTCTGGCTGCATCTTTGCCGATTCCTCTAATGAATGTTGGAATTCCTCGATTCCTTCATTCGGTAGCCCAATAATGAGATCCATATTGATATTGTTCATACCTGATTCTCTTGCAAGCCAAAACTTATCAATGGTTTCCTGAACCGTATGATGACGACCAATGGCTTTTAATGTTTCATCTGTATAAGATTGTGGATTTACACTAATACGATCAATTCCCCACTTTTTAAGTACTTCTAATTTTTCAGGTGTGATTGTATCCGGTCTTCCTGCTTCAACTGTAACCTCTCGAATGGTTTCAGGGTTAGGGAATGATTCATACATTGTTTGATATAAGGCGTCCATTTCATCGGCCTCAATTGAAGTTGGTGTACCACCACCCCAATAAATGGAGGTGATTTTCATTTGATTGTCCTTCAGCCATTTGCCCATTTCACGTAGTTCAATATGCAAGCCATCTAAAAAAGTTGTAACACGCCCTTGCTTACGATTGCTACCAATCGCATAGGCTGGGAAAGTGCAATATGCACATTTGGTAGGACAGAATGGAATACCGATATAAACACTGATCTCTTGTCCAATCGCATCAAGATCAGGAATGGTTACTAGTTGTCGGTCCACAATTTCCTTTAATAGTGCCACTTTGTCCTTTGATAAGCGGAAATCTCGAATTAATAGATCAGCAATTTCCTGCTCACTTTTACCTTCTTTTCTAAATTTATGATATAGCTTTGTCGGGCGTACACCTGTTAAAATCCCCCATTGTTGATGCACCCCAGTATGTTGTTCAAGAACATCTAAAAATACGTGTGACAATGCACGTTTTATACGAATATTTAGCTCACGACCTGTTGCTGGTGTTTCATATTGAATACGATATTCATTTGTATATTGCTGACCATCTACAATTAAGACTGCTTTTGTAGAAATGGAAAAATCATCTCCAGTCTGAAAGTCAAATGAAGCGGACATGTCTGCTCCCTTTGGTTCAACCTTCAACTTGGAATCCTCAAAAAATAAATTCGCAATATGATTTAATACGCGAATCCAATCTTCAGGATATTTTTGATCTATGTGAATAATTTTCATTTCGTTTCGCTCTCTTCTTTTATATATTGCAGATTTAAGTTTAACAAATTTCTATGACTTTAAGCAAAATAACAATTAGAATCTCAGAAATGACAGAATATTCAGTTTAAATGTAGACAAACTATTTTTTTGTCATTATAATTTTCAGAAAAGGTGGTGTCGAGAATGTTTATTTTAAAAAATGGCAACTATACCTCTGTTTCGAGCTTTATACATCAAGTAGAAGTAGCATTCCACCATTTTGATTTAGAGCGATGTGACGAAAAAACATTATACGTCACGGTAAAACTTAAATACGGCACACATAAAGTACTTTGTGATTTTATTTACATTGTTGACCAACAGGAAATCTATGGTGCTATCTCTATCAACAAGCATTATGAAAAAACAAGGGTATTTATTCAACAGCACTTCCAGCAATTTTTATTGTATTCAGATGAAATGACATTGGCCAAAAGCTTTATGAATACAGTATCCTTTAAACAATGTCTTCAGCAATTTGCGAAAAAGTATCCAACCTATATTTCCTCAAAAAGCCATTACACGCTAGCAATGGCTGAATAACTTCAAATAAAAATAGTATGCCAAGCATTGTTGGCATACTATTTTCTCAATTATTTTAAATATTCATCCACAAATTCAATAGGTACATATGTCTTTGTATCTTTCAAGGTCGGTGCAACTGTTAGTGTACGTAATGCCTTATTATAGCCAAATGTTTTTTCTCCGCGAGTAATTGTGTAAGACATATTGCCCTTTGAAAGAATAGCCCCTTTACCTGTAGAGTCCACTTTGAAGCCAAGTTTTTCAGCGATCACGCGTAATGGCACCATTTTTGTACCAGCTACTTCGTAAGAATCTGATGCGATAATATTATCAATTTCTTCATTTACTGGATTCACCATAGTTGCGGGATAATCGTCCAGTACAATCACTTTAGATGGTGTTGTTTGTGCTGGAATACTTTTAGTAGAGGCTGTATAGAAAACAACAAGGTGCTTCTCTGCTAAATCTTTAGCCTCTACCTTTTCACCTTTTACATCCAATAGCTCTGTATCTTTACCGATATTTAATTTTAAAATATCATACGTATTTGTTAAATCTTCAAAGAAATAATCAACTTCTACAAAGCCAACTTCCTCTGATTCAACAATGACAACCTCAGGGTTGAATTGTGGTGGATAAATATATTTTTGAGGTTTGTTAGCAAATGTATAAGCTAATACTTTATCACCTTTTTGAAGCTCCACTTTCTTACCAGTATTGTCAAACACAAGTGTATCCTTATTAATTTCTAATACATTTGTTTGCTCGCCTTCTTTTACTGTGTAGTATGTAATGTTTTCCCCAACACGAACATCTTCCACAGTACCACGAGTATCATTGAAAATGTGTACAGGATCAATTTGTATTTGCGGTACCTCTGCTCCTGTAGAATGCTGCTCATTTGCTGAAGCTACCGGTACAAGGGCACTTCCAAATAATAATGCAGTCATAGCTGCAGGTGCTATTTTTTTCATGTTCATAAAATCTCTCCTTATTGTTTGGATTCATAGGAGTAGTAGCTTTAAAATGGAAAAAGTTTCAGTGTAAATAAGGAATTAATGAGAAAGAGGTGGCAGTATCTACTGTCACCTCTCCTTAGTGTTGAAAAACAAAACTGTCAATTGAAAGGTAGAAATGCAGGCTACTTGCTTTCCTGTGGGCGAGCGCCGAATCGCTTCCTCCGCTACCGCTCCATGCAGGGCTTCGCCTGTCTCGCTATCCCACGGGAGTCAAGTAGCCCTCCACTTCAACCCACTGACTTTTTAGCAAAGGTTTTCAAATAAAGTGAAGGTTGTCACGCATCACTTCGCCACATTGAAAATAAGAGCCTATCCCCTCTAAGAATACAGTTAATGGGCGATTTGATTGCTATGCTACTATGAAAAAAAGTAAAGACACTTTGCAGAATGGTTGATTGGAGTGGAGCCAGCGTCACTCCTAGGGGATTTAGCGTCACAGAGGAGACCCTGGAGCGAACGGAAGTGAGTGAAGCGGCTCCTCGGACGCCCCCTGGAAAGGATGCTGGCGGAACGGAAATCAACCCCTCACCTTGCAAAGTTGCTTTTTCTACCGTTAACATCATCTTTTTTCAACAACATGAAGAGGTGGCAGTATCTACTGCCACCTCTCATTATTAATCTTTTACAATCTCGCTCAAGCCTGTAATATCTATGCCATTTAATGCTTGTGTAGCAAGGCGGTCCGCTTCTGAATTATCCTTACGTGAAACAAGCTGGTATTCTGCTTGGATGTGAAGCTGCTCTAATTTTGCAACAATTTTATCTGCCCAGCTTGCTAATTCCTTTTCCAATGCAGGCCATTCTCCATTTAGCTGATTGATGACCACCTGTGAATCTCCTATAATACGAACAGGTAAATGATGGACATTTAACAGTTCAAGCTCTACTAAGCCTAAATAAAGCGCTGCATACTCTGCCTCGTTATTTGATTTCAATTCAGACGAAAACGCATTTCTTCTTAAACGTAAAGGTTTACCATTTTGTTCATAATAAATAGCGCAGCCTAATCCTGCTTGCCTTGTCCCACGATCAAAACCTCCATCAAAATAGACCGTAATATTATGTGGCTCTGTATCAATTTCCTTTAAATATGCTTTTAGCTCTTTAAGTGACCAATTTGTATCTTGTCGATCAACGCAATGTAGCGATTTTACCCTTCCCGTTCTTTCCATATCCTCTGCAAGTAATAGTGCTTGAGCTGCAGGCATTTCAGCTGAACGTAAAACCGTTGTTGCTCCTTTTGGTGTTTTATAGGTCCATTCAATGATGACATGCATAATCATAACCTCCAATACTCTCTAATTGGTACATAAAGTAAAAACGTGTACCGACCAATAGCGGATACACGTTTTCCTCTTACTTGTTATATGTGCAATTCCTAGAAAAATTATTCCTTTTATATTGCAATCATTGAATTCCTTCATATAAACCTTGGATAGGTTTTATTAAAATACGATTTACTTCTTCAATTACTTTACTAAGCTTCATTTCCGCTTCAAGCATCGTTGAAATTTTTTCATTTTGCTGTGCAAGCTGTGCCGCTTTTTGTGCATAGACAAGCTCATCTTCCAAAATATCCTCACCAGCTAATTGCTTTTTCTGTAACTCGATTTGGATTTTACGGAAGTTTTTAAAGACATTTAATGCCTCTTCATCATGTTTAACAACTTCAACAGCAGCTTTTAATGCTTCAAATTCTGGAATCTTACGGAAAGTTGCCTCTAGCGCATTAATGTCATTATAAATATTAATCATTCATACAATCTCCTTTTAAATAAAGTAAACTATCAAGCCTTGCACAATCCCAATTAATCCACCAAGCACCGCACCTAATACGGTAATCATTTTAAACTCACGTTTTGAAATACCTAATACAAGCTCCTCTAATTTCTCTACTGGGAATGAGTCCACCTGCTCTCGAACGACCTCTTGTAAATTTAAACGTTTTAGTACATCCTCAAGTTTTTCCTCTGCCTTCACAAAAGCTTTTTCTATCACTTGTGGGATCACGGTATACTTCGCCCACTCATTTCCTTCAGGCCAATAATAAGAAATCGGCTGATTTAAACGTTCTGAGATGGCTAATTGCTCTTTCACGTACACTTGTAATTTCGATAAAATGGGTTCAAATTGAACATCTTGCAAAAAGTCCATAGCTGGTCGATCTTTGAATTTTTCCCATTCCTGTGTAAATATTTTAGTTAGTAATGTTGTCGTTCCTGGTGCTTGTAAAAATTTCACAAGCTCACGTTGAACTTTCCCAACAAGTGAGGAGGAATCACCTAAGAACATATTAATCATGCCACCAAGAGACCCTTTTGATGATAAAAAGTCATCAATCATCGCCTTAATCGTCATTTCGCCTTCAGGGGATAAAAAATAATCCTCGCCTTTTTCTAAAATATGCTGAACCGCTACTGGAATTTTAGCATCAATCGTATTTTGAATATCATCAGATAACAGCGTACGAATTGATTTTGTTGATAGTGTATTCTTTACTGACGAAAATTGTCCCTCAACAATCGCTTCAACCTTCTGCTCAATGGTAGCAGGCATATGTGAAAATCCCGCTAAGTTTAGCCAATCCTGAATTGTTTTGTCGTTTGTAAAGATTGTTTCTTCAACTTTTGTTTGCACAAAGTGTTCTACTTTGTCCTGAATATCCTTTGAGAAAAATTTCTTTTTAAATGTTTCAGGAGTTAGCAAATAATTTACTACTGTAAGACCAAGCTGTTTCGCTAATTCATCACGTCGTTTCGGGATAAGACCTGGTGTAAATGGGAGACGCCAGTTTTTAATGTATATTGCATTATGTGGACGAAAAAGCATTTTAATGGCTAAGTGATTTGTTACGCCCCCAATTGCAGCTCCAATTATAGCCATAAAAAGTAATGTCACTATAAAATTATCCATTAGTATCCTCTCATTTCAATTGTATTCACAATTGGCGTATTTTGTCGCCTTCTGCACTCATTATAGCAGAGCAAGGATTTTCAACGAAAGAAATACCCCTTTAGAATTTCAATCACACCCTATTCACTTCTATCGAGAAGTGAATAGTTGCAAAATTATCGTTCTACTTAAATAATATGAACTACATACTATAGAAACGAGGTTTGATGATGATTCAGCATTTTAGTTTTAAACCACTATTTGAAAACACTCAACTACCAGGGTGGGCCATTTCATTTTTTTATCAACGAGAACGATACCAAGCGGAATATTTAAAGGATGGTACGATTCAGTGGATAGGAGCCATTCCATCAGACGAAGAGGATGTTAAAAAAATGATACATGAGCTTATGCTTTTCCATGTATACGATTAAAATTTGTAGTCACTTTTTCGCCCTAATCCCGCACAAAAATACCTATATTTACTATAAATAGCACGTCCTTTAAGCTAATTATGTTGAATCATGTTGAAATTTGTATATTTTTCTTATACATTTATGATATCAGCTTATATAGTAAATGTTTTTTATGCAGGGGGCCATTTCAATGAGTAAAGTCACACTTTCGGATGACTTAAATAGCTATAATTCAAAAGCGTTAATTCGTGTAAAAGTAAAAGAGTTGTTTTCAGAATTTTCCGCTAAAATATTCGAACTAGCGGATGAGGCGGGGGCTGTTAATAGTAAAAAATTCGAGGAACTTTCTGGCTATAAAAGCGACTTTTACAATGAGTATTGCAGTCAATTAAAGGGCTTGTTTGATTCTTCTGCTAGCTCCTTCGGCAAGAAATCAATCAAAACGTTCTATTTGGCGTACAACAATAAGAACTATGTTCTAACACAGCAAGGTATTACAGAAAAAGCACCTGTCTCTATCGCACCGTTTACAGGTGATATACCTTTAAAGGAAACCGTTCATGATGTTGAGAAAGCGTGCTTAAAATTACGCTTCCAACAAGAATAGTAGTGATGGTAAACGTTTAGAAAGGGGGAGTCTCAAATGAATATTGAGACTCCCCCTTTAGCTATAAAAAATAATTCATTTAAAAAAATCCGCAAGCTAAAGCACTCTTGAGATTTTTGACGTGTCGTATTATATGAGATGCAAAATGCTTCTTTCCCTAAACAAACTATCTTTGCTCTTTTTAAAGTTAGCATATAGCAATAGTAAATACAATCTTTTGATATTTGAATCTAGCTACTTTTTTTCAAAAAGGTACGTGAAAAACAAGCGAAAAAGTTGTTGTCAATATTTGTGTTTTTCTTTTAAATAACTTATTATTGAAACATCCAACAATTTTTTAAATCATAGGAGGTGTACACTTTGTTTACTTCCCTCATTTGGGCGGGAACAAAGGAATTATTTGGACGGAGACATATTGGAGATAACCATTAGGTTGGCGGCATTCGCCCTACTAATTATAATGACAGGATTTTTCGTTGCAACAGAATTTGCAATTGTTAAAGTGAGAACTACCCGCATTGATCAATTGCTCGCAGAAGGGCATAAGAAAGCGAAAAATGCAAAACGTGTTGTTTCAGATTTAGATGAGTACTTATCTGCATGTCAGCTAGGTATTACCATCACTGCACTTGGTTTAGGTTGGTTAGGTGAACCTACATTTGAAATCATTTTGCACCCAGTGTTTGAATTTCTAAATTTGAATGGTAGTATAACATCTATCCTTTCATTTATACTTGCATTCTCAATCGTTACGTTTATGCATGTTGTTATTGGGGAATTGGCGCCAAAAACATTAGCCATCCAAAAAGCAGAATTTGTCACATTAAACTTTTCTGGCGCATTAATTTTATTCCACAATATTACGTATCCGATCATTAAGTTATTAAACGGATCTGCTCGCGGTTTAACAGGTCTTTTTGGCTTAAAAATGATGTCAGAATCAGAAGTGGCTCATACAGAAGAAGAGTTGCGTATGATTTTATCGGATAGTTTAAAAGGTGGGGAAATTAATAACTCAGAATATGAATATGTTAACAGTATTTTCGAGTTCTCAGATCGTCTTGCAAAAGAAATTATGGTTCCTCGAACTGAAATCGTCGGCATTGAAAAAGAGCTTACGATTAAAGAAGTTTTTGATTTAATGGGTGTTGAGCAATATACTCGTTATCCAATTCTGGATGGAGATAAAGATCATATTATCGGCTTAGTCAACATGAAGCATTTATTAACCGCTTACATTAAAGATTCCAAAAATGGTGATAAGCCAGTCATTGATTATATGCAACCTATTATTCGAGTGATGGAAACGACGCAAATTAACGATTTATTACTAAAAATTCAACGTGAACGTATTCATATGGCCATTTTAATGGATGAATATGGCGGAACATCTGGTTTAGTGACGATTGAAGACATTATTGAGGAGATTGTCGGCGATATTCAAGATGAATTTGATGAAGACGAAATCCCGGAAGTACAAGAAATTGCAGAAAATCATTTTATTTTAGATGCTAAGATGCTTCTTGAAAATGTGAATGATATGCTAGGTACTGACATAGAAGATGATGATATTGATACTATCGGTGGTTGGTTCATGACGAAGCGTTTTGATGCGGTCGAAGGAGACAGTATTCAAGAGCAAGGTTTTGAATTTATCGCAAAAGAATTAGATGGTCACCATATTTTATACTTAGAAGTTCTGAAATTACCTTACAGTGATTTATCAAATGAATATGACGCAGTCATTGATTAAAATTGAATTGTCTGGTCGTGGTACTTTAAAAAGCACGCTTGTATAATTCAAGCTATAAATATGGTCTTTCCTTCACACCTTATATAGGTGGGAGCAACTACCGTAATAAATAGATGAAAACGACTCCCTTTTAAAAGGGGGTCGTTTTCTAATGTCCGAAAGTTTTGCGAGGAGGAAACAAAATGGAGCTCTATACAAATTTACGTCAAGGGGAAAAAGGTGCATGGCTATCCATTGGTACATATCTAATCCTCAGCTCTGCCAAGCTTACAATAGGCTACATTGGTACATCTGAGGCGTTGAAAGCAGATGGTTTAAACAACACCACTGATATCATTGCATCCATCGCCGTATTGATTGGATTACGTATTGCCCAAAGACCACCTGATTCCAACCACCAATACGGACATTTACGTGCTGAGACTGTTGCTTCTTTAGTAGCATCGTTCATTATGCTCGTTGTTGGTCTTCAAGTATTAGTTAGTTCTTTAAAAAGCTTATGGGCACCTACTGGTACAACACCTTCTCTGTTAACTGCATATGTAGCAATCGGTAGTGCCGCTGTCATGTATGTGGTTTATCGTTATAATTTAGCACTGTCTAAAAAAATTAAAAGTGCCGCTGTTAAAGCAGCCGCCTTTGACAATCGCTCTGATGCACTTGTCAGTATCGGTACAGCTATTGGAATTTTTGGAGCCATTTTCGGCTTCCCAATCATTGATTCACTTACAGCTCTCATTGTTGCCTTTTTAATTATTAAAACAGCAGTAGAAATCTTTTGGGAAGCTGTTCAAAGCCTTACAGATGCATTTGATATTGATGAAGTTGAAACATTATCGTTCTTAATCCAGAACGTAGACGGAGTGATGGAGCTTTTAGACTTTAAAGGACGTGCACATGGCAATATGTATTTCATCGACGTTACTGTCACAGTGGATCCTTATTTAAATGTCTTTGAAAGTCATCGCATTACAGAAGAAATTGAGCATACCATTATGCGTGAAAATCGCTTTTGTCAGGTTCTCGTGCATATTGAGCCACATATAATCCCTCCACAAAACGACGATAAGTCTCCTACCAATTGATTGGTAAGAGACTTATTTTTATTTAATAGCTATATAAATATCTACTTGTGATTCGTGTGGGTTAGCGCATCGTTCATCATAAAGTTCAAAGTCGCCTGTGTATGTTCGTTCAACTTTAGAATTTGCAAACCACGCCCAAATTTCTTGCCAAGTTTGAATGACAACGTCTGGCATTGTTCCTTTATCAGATGTAAAAACTAAATACTTAGCCGCTGGAATCATTTTCACTACTAAATCAGCTGGAATGTTATCATTATTTACCTCTACACCAAGTGTAATGTTGTAATTACCATTCACATCCGTTTCATAGTCCGAATACAAACCATAGACATTACCATTTTTTCGCTCTGCTATTTTGCCCGCAATATTTTGCTGATAAAAGTGATCCCATAATTGCGGAATTTTAGCTTGTTCTGTTATTTCATTTGCATTACTTGTTTGAGTTGAAATGCCTACGATATTAAATGCGTTCAATTCAACCACTTTTGGTTCTTTCCACTCATTTTTTCTCCATCGCTTTAAACTTGGCAAAAAGGAAGTCAGCATATTACGTGCCTCGTTTTCAGACATACCATCTTCCTTAAGATGTGGTACACAATTTTCAATCATTTCTTCCACTGTTAAATGAGGTTGTTTAAACTCGCCTCCCTCATAACAATATGTACAATAATCCTGACTTTTGTTCCCTTCCTTTTCAGTGCCCAATAACGCCTCGTCTACTAAAGGCATACCACAGCTTTGACAATAGCTTTGCATCGTCATTCCACCTTTCGCTTTATTTGTCCTTACTATACCAAAGGAAACCTGACAACTGTCTGTCATCAATTGTCTAGATTTTTATATAATTGAACAATTTCTTGTGCGCGTTTTTGAATAATATCTCTTATATAAAGAGGTTCAATGATTTTAATGCGATGCCCAAAGCTGAGCAAGAAGCCATAAAGCCATTCATCTTCGGGTATAGCTATATTAATCATAGAATAGTCATGGTCTATATGTTCTGCACCAAAGGATTCCTCCACTAATGTCGTGATGTCTTTATCAAAAAAAATGACTAAATCGACTACGTTTTGTGGTCGATGCCATTCTTTCCCCCAAGGAAGTTCACTTAAATTCACTTCCTTCCGCTCAAAGGTAGAATCAACTTGTAGTAAGTTTTTCATTCTCGCAAGCTTAAATAAACGAAAATCCTTTCTTAATGTACAATAGCCATATAAATACCATATCTTACCTTTTTGCACAATTGTATGTGGTTCAACTATTCGACTTGTTTGCTCCCCATACGTAGTAGAGTAATGAAAGCTTATACAATGCTTACGCTCTATTGCTTTCTTTAGTGTCGTAATATGCTCTTTAAAAAGAACGTTTGGGCCCCATGGACTAAGATCGACAAATAAGTGATCCATTGATTGTTTTACATGATCATCAGCAATACTCGTTATTTTCTCAAGCACAGCTTCAGCGTGGGCATCTTCATAAGTAGTCAAAGCACTTTTAATCGCAATAGAAAGTGACGTCAGCTCGTCCTTCGTCAACACTTGCTTATCAACACGATAGCCATCGATTAAACTGATGCCACCATTTACACCTTGTTGACTAATAACAGGTACACCTGCACAGCTCAGTGTTTCAATATCTCGATAAATTGTACGAACGGAAACATTAAACAGCTCTGCTAATTCCTGAGCCTTCACCTTTTTACGGTTGATTAAAATCATCGTCATTGTTAGAAGACGCTCTAATTTCATGGTAAAATCTCCTTTCATGCTATCCCATTATTCCTATATACACTTCTATTTTAATTAATATCCTATCTTTTTAAGTATTTTTTAAGTACTTTTTGAGTATTTTTTAAGACAAATGTACTATAATAACGCCTAATTATTGTTACAACAATTATACTATTTTAGCAATATAAGAAAAAACAAGGCTTATGCCCCTATTCAACTTTCATTCCAAATACTATGTTGTTTTATTTTTGTATAAGAATAGTTTGATTTAAACGCCTAAACAATTATTTCAATTCTCTTAACACAACATACAAAACTTTTATCTTCTATATATTGAACGGCGAAACTTTCTTTGAATGGATTTGACATGATGTAACAACACACATCAGGATTCATGGACTCTCACCTGTGGAAGTACTACAACACAAATTGCTTTTTTCTAGTATCAAATTTTTAATAGAAAAGTTGAGTGATATCCACTTTTCTTGCCCTTCACTATATATAGAAAGCCTTTTCACCCAAAATGAACTAGAGTTTAATGTTTTTAATTTAATTGTAAAAAGGAGAGTTTGATGTGATTCGAGCCGTTTTAATAGACAATGAACCTTTAGCTTTACACTATTTTCAAAGTAAACTACATGCCTTTCAACAAATACAGGTGATTCAAACCTTTACAAGTGTAGAAGTATTTCTGAATGAGTTGCCGACTATGGAGTTTGAGGCTATCTTTTTAGAGGTAAAACTTCAAGAATTATCAGGACTTGAAGTAGCTGATATTATTAAAACAGAGCGTCCACAAGTCAGTGTTATTTTTATTACCTCCTATCATGAATTTGCATTACAAGCCTATGAGATTGGTAGTCTTGACTATGTATTAAAGCCTATCAGTCATGCCCGTTTAGAAAAAACAATAGCCCGTATTGAGCATGAATTTTCTATACAGCAAATGCTTCAACAAGCTACACAAACTTTATTAAATGTACAGTGCTTTGATCAATTTGCCGTCTATAGTAACAATAGTTTAGTGGCATTTAAAACTGAAAAAACGAAGGAATTGTTTGCTTATTTTATTTTGCACCCAAATATACCAATTCATCGAGATTATTTAATTGAAATTCTATGGCCAGATTTAGATTATGTGCGGGCCAAATCCAATCTTCATACGGCTCTTTCCTATTTAAGGAAAACTTTAAATACAATTGGCTATGAAAACTGTATTGTCTTTTCAAATAAATACTATATCTTTGAAAGGCCAAATATTGTGTGTGATTTATACGATTTTCAAAAACTTCATGAAGATTTTTCACGACTGGAATTCCCCTCTATTTCTTTGATTAATCAATGTCTTTCTATTTATAAGAATGGCCTTTTTGTTTTTGATGATTATGAATGGTCAACTGCCTATAAGGATAAATTAATGAAATCATACATAGAGTTATTAGAAAAGGGATTTCAAACAACGATCTTTTCAGATACTGAAAGAGCGATGGAATTTTTACATGCATTATTAGAATATGATCCATACAATGAACAAAAACTTGAGTACTATTTATATACGTTAATACAGGCAGGGTTTCATGAACAGGCGCATAAAATTTTCCAAACATATAAACAAAAACTAGAGGAAGATCTAGCACTAACACCAAGCTCTACATTATTAGAGATATCCAAAAAATTATTTGCTCAACAAAAATAATGTAAAAAAACGGCGAGTGCTACTATGTGAGTAGAAGCTCGCCGTTTATTTACATACCGCTACCCTCAGTTAGCCCGTGCTTAACAGCATATAGCGCTGCCTGGGTACGGTCCTGTACTTGTAGCTTTGTAAAAATATTTGAAATATGGGTTTTCACCGTTTTTTCTGTGACAAAGAGTGAGGATGCAATTTCCCGATTACTCTTGCCCTTGGTGAGCTCTGCTAGCACATCCTGCTCACGAGGTGTCAGCGGATTTAATAAATGGGGTGCGTTCTGTGACTCTTGGCGATCCATTTCAAGCGTTGTCGTTGCTTCAGGATGCAAAGTGTTTTCCCCACGCATAATACGACGAATGGATAAGACCAATTCATCTGGCTCGATATCTTTTAACTGATAGCCCGCCGCTCCTGCCTCCATTGCTGGGACCACATGATCTCGATCAGAAAAGCTAGTAAGCATTAAAATTTCTATTTGCGGAAACTTTGCTTTGATGCGTTTAGTTGCCTGAATGCCATCCATTTCAGGCATGACTAAATCCATTAAGATAATATCTGGTTGGATGCTTTCCGCTAATGCTACGGCTTCATGCCCATTTTTCGCCTCTCCAACAACTTCAATATCCTTTTGTGTCTTTAAGAAAAACAGTAGTCCTCTTCGCACTACGTGATGATCGTCTGCAATTAATACACGTATCATGTCCTCTCCCCCTTAATACGGCAAGCGGATTAGCAGCTCCGTACCTTTGCCAATTTCACTTACCCAGTCAGCAGTTCCACCCACTGATTTTGCACGATCCTTGATAGATTGTAAGCCCATCGACAGCAACTTTGTATTGTTATCAATAACAAAGCCTCGTCCCTCATCACGAATAACCAACAATATATCTGTTGATGTAACAGTAATATACAATGCTGCCTCTAATACACCTGCATGGCGACGTACATTATTTAAAGCCTCTTGCGCTACTCGAAATAATGTTTCTTCAATACGTGAGGGAAATTGCAATACACCTGAAACCGTAACATGTAGTTTCAAGCCAAGCATTTCAGCATATACTTTCATGGCCTCAAGTAAACCATTTTCTAACCCTTTAGGTCGCAGTTGCCAAATTAGCGCACGCATCTCTGTTAGTGCATCTTGTGTTAAATGCTGAATCTCTTTAAATGTTTCTTTTACTTCACAATCATCCGTCATCTCAATGCCAGCTCTTGCTGTTAACGTGACCGAGAAGAGTAGTTGATTGACTGAATCGTGTAAATCACGAGCTAGACGATTACGCTCCTTCACAAGTGCCATTTCCTGCTCCTGCTTTGTCAGTAAAATTCGCTTAATAGCCGACCCCATCTGAAAGGCAACGGATTCTAATAAAGCTAGCTCCTCCTCTGAAAAGCGCACTGTATCCTTAGATGCGACATTTAATACCCCAAAACGTTCTTGTCCTGATTGTAGAGGTACTGTCGCATGATGTGTAATTCCTTCATGATCCCCAACATTTGCGGCTATGGCACTTTCAATACGCTGACACTCGATAATATTGGAGGCTTTTTTTAGCTCTTCATTGCGATAACGTGATACACACCAACAGCCACCCTTTTTTAAATAATGACAATTGTTATATTCTAATGCCTCTGGTAAATTTTCATGGACAACAAGCTCTGAGCGCCCCTTTGCATCAATAAAAAAAATCCAGCCTGTTTCAAAGTTGGTGCCATTTAAAAATTTGATGAGTGCACCTTTTAGCATTGTGACAATTTCAGTTTCTTCATTTAATAGTTCAGCAATTTCTTTTAAAATACTGATATTGGAATGCTCATTCTCCCTCACGAAAACACCTCTTCTTTAGCATTACTATTGTTAATGATACCATTAAGCTATTGAAAGCGTCTGCTTCCGCCGTTCATACTTTAGACTGAATTTCATCACATACCTTATTTTGTGTAAGTTGATTTACATATAAAACTAGAACCACTATAATCGAACAAGGACATGGTTTTATGAAGGGAAGATTGGATATGTCTAAAAAAGAGGAAAATGGCTTATTATTTATTTGGATTGTTTCTGCTATAGCAACGTTAGGTTCTTTATATTTTTCTGAAATTCGTCACTATGAACCTTGTAAATTATGTTGGATTCAACGTATTTTTATGTATCCAATTGTTATTATGACGACAGTAGCATTTATACAAAAAAATGCACGTATTGCTGTCACAACAGCTGTATTTTCTGTCATTGGCGGCAGTATTTCACTTTACCATTACGGAATTCAAAAGCTTAGCTATTTAGCTGAAAATGCCCCTTCCTGTGGCGCAGTTTCCTGTACAGGACAATATATTAACTGGCTAGGCTTTATTACGATTCCGTTTTTAGCATTAACTGCATTTATTTTAATCGCAGGGGCAAGCTTTTATTTAATAAAAGCTTCTAAAGCTGCAAAATAATCGGAAGACCGTGTTCTACCTTTGGAATACGGTTTTTTCTACGGAGGAAGATCTATGTTTCATTATGAAATCGCTGAAGATAACTTAAGTGTGGAAGAATTGCTACGTAATCAGTGGCAACTTGGTAAAAAGCTCGTTCATGAATTGCGTATGGCCAAAGCCATCACATTGGCAAATGATGAGCTGATTCAATGGAAAACACCTTTACAAACTGGAACAATTATCAAATTTACGTTTCCTATTCCAACATCTAGCTACAAACCAACACCTGTATGTGCTATTGATGTAGTCTATGAGGATGACCATTGTTTAATCGTATCGAAGCCAAAAGGTATGGCAACACATCCTAATGATGCTCGTGATACACATACATGTATGAACCATGTCATGGCACATATCAAAGAACAAGGTGGTATTTATGCTGAGCATGTTCATCGTCTCGATAAAGGGACACAAGGCTTATTACTAGTTGCAAAGCACCCTTTAGCAAAGTCCATTTTTGATCGAATGATTGAGGAAAAAACCATTATTCGTACGTATGCAGCAGAGGTGCAAGGTAATTTACGAACAGCTTCTGGAACGATTGCTGAACCAATTGGCAAAGACCGCCATCATGCCACAAGACGTGTTGTATCTAAAACTGGACAGCATGCTGTAACACACTATGAAGTGGTGGCCCGCTACAAAAATTCCTGTGTTGTTCATCTTATACTTGAGACTGGGCGAACACATCAAATTCGTGTGCATTTAGCCTATATCGGCCATCCAATTATTGGGGATACTATGTATGGTGCACGAGAAACAGCAAGTGATGACTACGAACTGCATGCCATTCAATTAGAATTTGAACATCCATTTTTAAATAAACGTATTATCGTCAAGGACGAGCAATAAGAAAAAAGATCCCGCCTCTCTGTTGGAGAGCGGGATTTCATAGTGTTGAAAAACAAAACCATCAATAGAGTTTTGGTGAAAGGTGAAAATGGTTTCCATTGCAGGCTACTTGCTTTCCTGTGGGCGAGCGCCGAGCCGCTTCCTCCGCTACCGCTCCGTGCAGGGGCTCGCCTGTCTCGCTATCCCACGGGAGTCAAGTAGCCTCCCACTTCAACCTACAAAATGTTAACTTTTTAGCAAAGGTTTTCAAATATAATGAAGGTGTTCACTACTCTTTATGGAGGGGTGTTATCACTACACATTGAAAATAAGAGTCAATCCTATCTCTAATTATACAAATGATGAGCTATTTTGGTTGCTTCGGCTAGTATGAAAGATAAGGTTGCACATGGTTGATTGGAGTGGAGCCAGCGTCACTCCTAGGGGATTTAGCGTCACAGAGGAGACCCTGGAGCGAACGCAGTGAGTGAAGCGGCTCATCGGACGCCCCCTGGAAAGGACGTTGGCGGAACGGAAATCAACCCCTCACCTTGCCAAAAGTTCTTTTTCTGCTAGTGACACGATCTTTTTTCAACAATATGAAATCCCGCCTCTCTATCTGAGAGCGGGATTTACTCATTTTCTAAAAATCGAATTTGAAATGATCTGGATCTTGCCCAAAACGTTGGTTACGATTTAATGTTGCCATTTTCTCCATTTGTTCTTGTGTTAATTCAAAGTCAAAAATCTTTGCATTTTCCTCAATTCGGCTCGGTGTCACTGATTTTGGAATAACGAGTGTATCATTTTGTAAATGCCAACGTAGCACTACCTGAGCAGGGGTTTTATCGATTTCTTGCCCGATTTCAATAATGGTAGGATCCGCAAGTACACCTCCGCGTCCTAGTGGTGACCATGCCGTAACAGCAATTTGATGTTCACTGCAAAATGCGCTTAATGGCTGCTGCTGTAAATATGGATGCATCTCCACTTGATTGACCATTGGCGCGATATTTGACTTTGCCAATATTTTTTCTAAATGATGCTCATGATGATTCGATACACCTGTTGCGCGAATTAATTTTTCATCGTAAAGGCGCTCAATAGCTCGATATGTTTCTTCAAATGTTTCTGGGACAGCCCAATGAGTTAAATATAAGTCTAGGTAATCCATATTTAAATTCTTTAGCGAAACCTCAAAAGCACGTAATGTTGCATCATATCCTTGGTCATTATTCCATACTTTTGTTGTAACAAAAATATCTTCACGATGAATGCCTGAATGACGAATTGCTTCTCCTACTTCTACCTCATTCCCATATAAGGATGCTGTATCAATAGCTCGATAACCGTATTGAAGTGCTTTATCAATAGCCTGTAATGTTTCCTCACGTTCTGTCATTTTGTAAACACCTAAGCCAAAACGAGGCATTTCTATACCATTTGATAATGTTTTCGTTGATTGTAAATTCAAAAAGCACAACCCCTTTCTTTTCCTAGTACCATTATACAAAAAATTGGATTTAAGAAAAATAAAGCGGCTGTTTTATATACTACTTTTTCTTTTGTTCAACATCTTCCAATTGAATTGGATCAGCGATGCGCTCATCCTCTGCAAGCTCTAGACCATCACGTAAATGCTCCATCTGTTTGCCCAAATCTTTTAATTCCTTCATATCTCTCACCATTGTCCCATTTTCAATATTTGGCACCTTTTTTTCCATAATGATCACCTCATTAATAGTTTTCCCGATATTAATCTGTTTGAACCATTTCTGACATATTTTATTCTGCTATGTCGTTTCATTTTTAAAGTAGATAGGCTATACTAAAAAGAGATTTCTTTATAACATGAGGAGGGTTACTTCCATGAAATTATTATTAATCATTGGTGTAACAGTTGCTTTCTTAACAGCTATTTTCACTGCTGGATACGAAGGCGACTACAAAGCTGACAAATAATATCTCAAGAAAATCACTAAGCATTTAGAAAAGCTTAGTGATTTTCTTTTTTTGTGGAACAATAGAAATACTTGACTTTCCTTTATTTTTAAAATAAACTAACTTACATAAAGTAACTTAATGAAAAAAAATAACTATTCGGAGGAATCCTATATGCATTTTCATGAAAAACCTAACACATATGTAACGAATGTTGAAATAAAAGTAAGTGATCTACAGCGCTCCTTAACCTTTTATCAAGAAATCATCGGCTTTAAAATTTTACAACAAGAATCACATAAAGCCACATTAACTGCCGATGGAGAAACAGCTCTATTAACCATTGTTCAGCCTGAAACAGTGGAAGAAAAGCTTAGCATGACGACAGGTCTTTATCACTTCGCCTTATTATTACCAACTCGCCATGACTTAGCTAACATCATTACTCATTTCCACGAAAAAGGCGTGTACCTTGGGGCTTCTGACCATGCTGTAAGCGAAGCACTCTATTTAAATGATCCTGATCACAATGGTATCGAGATTTATACAGATCGTCCTGAAAGTGAATGGACATGGCATAACGATCATGTGCATATGGTGACAGAACCACTCAATATTCGTTCTATTTTAGAAGATGGACATGGAAACTGGAATGGACTTCCTGTTGGTACAGTGATGGGCCATATTCATTTATCGGTCTCCAACTTAGCTGAAGCTGAGCAATTTTATACAAAGGGATTAGGTTATGATATTGTCACACGCTACGGGTCCCAAGCATTATTTATTTCTACAGGCCGTTATCATCATCATATTGGTTTAAACACTTGGCACTCAGAAAATGCGCCAAAGCTTGGACAAAACCATGTCGGCTTAAAAACGTTCTCGTTGCGCTTAGATAATGAAAAACAAGCAGCAACAATGAAAGAAAACCTTCGTGTAATGGGGTCACCCGTTACGGAAATCGATGGAGGGTTCCAAACAGAGGACCCAGCTGGAAATGTCGTGCTATTAAAGTTTTAGTATGAAAAAAGCAGTTCTCACATGTGGAGAACTGCTTTTTAATGTAAACCTGGATATCCTTGCTGACGTAATGCCTCATAAATAACAATCGCAGCCGTATTGGACAAATTGAGTGATCGCACATGATCACTTTGCGGAATACGCAAGCACATATCTCGGCGTTCGTAAGCAAAGTCCTTCGGCAAACCAGTTGTTTCTTTCCCAAACATAAAATAAATATCTCGGTCTTGATCGCTAAAATCATGTGTCGAAAACGGCTCGTCACTATACGTTTCGATTAAATAAACATCTCCATTTTTAGAGTACTCTATAAAATCATCAAGTGAATCATGATAAACAATATTCACACTATGCCAATAATCTAAGCCCGCCCGTTTCAGCATTTTATCATCCGTTGAAAAACCTAGTGGACGAATTAAATGGAGCGATGTATTAGTACCTGCACAGGTACGAGCAATATTTCCTGTATTGGCTGGTATTTCTGGTTGATATAAAACGATATGCAATGGCATAACGACACACTTCCTTATTAAATTTTTCTTTAAGTTGGCTCTTTTAAGAGTTTAACGAAGTCGGACTCTTTTGGATCAACTTCTCTCCTTTTAGAGTGGCTCTTCTCACGGGTTGAGCGGGGTTCTCTTCTGTTTGAGCGGTTCTCCTCACGGTGTGAGCGGATCCCTCTTCTTTTAGAGCGGCTCTTCTCACACGTTGAGCGAGCTTCTCTTCTTTTGGAGCGACTCTCCCCCAGTTTGAGCGGATCCCTCTTCTTTTGGAGCGACTCTCCCCCCAGTTTGAGCGGATCCCTCCTCTTTTAGAGCGGCTTCTCTCACAGATTGAGCGGGGTACTCTTCTTTTGGAGCGGCTCTTCTCACACGTTGAGCGGAGTTCTCTTCTTTTAGAGCGGCTCTTCTCACACGTTGAGCGGGATTCGCTTCTTTTAGAGCGGTTCTTCTCACACGTTGAGCGGAGTTCTCTTCTTTTGAAGCGACTCTCCCCCCAGTTTGAGCGGATCCCTCTTCTTTTGGAGCGGCTTCTCTCACAGATTGAGCGGGGTATTCTTCTTTTGGAGCGGCTCTTCTCCCAATCGTAGGGACTCCAATCAACTGATTTCATCCCTACATTGAACTGTAGTTAACCAATTGTCCCTAGATCCAATCTTACTTGAAAAACTGCAACCCTTTATGAATTTCACTCAGTACTTCTTCGTCCTGCTCGATAGCTTCCGCTTCATGTAAAGCTGATTGGGCCGTTTCTCCGCCTATCTTGCCCAAAGCCCATGCAGCTGTTCCTCGAATGACAGGGCGGTCATCTTTATGAAGTAAAGCAATCAGATCTGGTATGGCGGCTTCCTCTTTAAAATGAGCAAGTGCCAAGATGGCGTTACGTTGGATAGGCTTTTTCCCACGCCATGAGCCTGAGACGTGACCATACTTCGCCTTAAATTCTCGATTGGAAATCGTTAAAAGCGGTGTCAGTAATGGCTTGGCTAGCTCTGGATCTGGCATAAATTCTTCATGCATCCAATTAATTTTCCCTTTATTTTTAGGACATACGGTCTGACATGTATCACAGCCATAAAGTCGATTACCGATATGACTACGAAACTCATCTGGCAATGTTCCCTTCGTTTGAGTCAGAAAAGCAATACAGCGCTGTGCATTCAATTGTCCACCTTGGATTAAGGCTCCCGTTGGACAAACATCCAAGCATAGGCGACAATCTCCGCATTCATCCTCCATTGGCTTATCTGGCGCAAATGGAATATTTGTAATGAGCTCTCCCAAATACACATAGGAACCAAATTCAGGCGTGATAATCGAGCAATTTTTGCCGCTCCAACCAATGCCTGCACGTTCTGCTACCGCTCGATCTACAAGTGCTCCTGTATCTACCATTGATTCAATACGTACACCTTCGACATGTTCCTCAAGCCAAGCAGATAATAACTTTAAACGCTCGCGTAATGCTGTATGATAATCAACACCCCATGAAGCACGGCAGAAAATTCCACGTCGCGCACCCTTTTTACCAATTGGTGCATTTTGCATACGTGAAGGGTAAGCAACCGCTATTGCTACAATACTCTCTGCTTCATCTAGTAGTTGAAGGGGTTCTGTACGTTTTTGAATATCACTTTCTTCAAATCCAGACTGATAGCCGAGCTCCTGCTGTCGACGCAATCTGTTTTTTAATTCTGTAAAGGGAGCTGCTGTTGTAAAACCTATTTTATCAACACCAATGGACATCGCATATGCCACAAAATCATGTTGTAGGTCGTGTATGTTCATTTTATTTCCAACTCCTTACATGGTACAATAATAGAAATAGATAAAGTAGGTGATGTTCATTGGAAATTTCCATTAACCAATCTCTATTAACACAACATCCCGAGCTAAAAATCGGCATTATTCATTATACCAAAATTGCCGTAGCGGAATCTCCTCAAATGATTAAAGGGCGTATGCAATTGTATCAGGAAAATCTCTTTCTTGAAATGCAGGAACTTCCTGTAACACAGCGTGAGGGTATTGCAGAATGGCGACAGCTCTGGAAAAAGCTTGGTGCTGATCCAAACCGTTATCGTCACGCAGCAGAAAGCCTAATGCGTCGAATTAGTAAGCAAAACTACTTAACGCCAATTCATTCAGGTGTTGATTTAAATAATTTCTTTTCACTCCAATATGAAATGCCTATTGGACTTTATGATATCGCTCAAATCAAAGAATTTGTAGAAATTGATCTTGGTCATGACGAAATTGGTTATGATGGTTTGAATGGGCGCTTTAATACATTAGCTAATATTCTCTACAGTCGTGATGAGGTAGGAGCATTTGGCTCACCTTTTGTTGATTCTAAACGCACAGCTGTCACAGAGGAAACAACAGGGGCGTTACATCTATTTTATCTCCGACCATCTTTAACAAATGACGCATCTAAAGAACTACTTGCATCAGCAGGGAAAATGTTTAATCAAATTCATAGCGGACATTATCAAATCGCCCTCATTTCGAATGATGAGCCATCTATAACACTATAAAAAGGACGTGTTTTCGTGATTAATCTTGCAGAAGCTGTTAAACTAAAAAGTATTTTAGGAAAGAAAACTCAAGAGCTAGTAAGTGAACTACATCGCAGTGCTTTTGTAACAGTTGAAAAGGGACAAGCTCCTAAAACAAGTAATCGAGCCCTCCCCCTTATTGAAGCTGACTTAGCACAAGTTCGTCTAGATACACGTACATTAGACCGCCTAGTCTATGAAGCAAACATCCAAAACACAGTAGATTTTAAAGGTCAAAAGCTAGCACTAGTAGAAGCCATCGAACTAGCGACACAACTCCGTGCTGAGGCTGATTTGTGTAAAGATTTCAGTATGCGAGAAAAAGAGAGTGTAAGATTTGGCTATGGCGAAAATACAATGTTATATGAAATCGCTTTGTATGAGCCGGATGAATATCGAGAACGAGCAACGAAGCTTGAAAAAGATGCACATAAACTATCCAATCTTATCAATTCAAAAAATTACAGTATTCAAATTAACTTTGACGATTCCCGTTATTTCTAGCCTCGGGGCGGTGAGACTCCAAACCGAGTTGGATGTGCTGTTTTCAAATCTAGCTTTTCGGCTAATTAGTTAAAAACCAATGACAAGTTACCTGTTACTGTATGACCGATGACTCATGACCAACTATAAGCAATGGCCATACTCAAAACAACTTGATTCCATTTGAAAACGCCATCCAAGGCTCTCCTACATTTATGTATGGAGAGCTTTTTTATTAGCTCAAAGAATAATTTGGATGACTAGTTTGCCCCATTCAAGGACAAAATGGAAGTATCTATAGGAAAGGGGTCATACTATGACACAGCAAAATGATTCAACACATGAGCAAGATATGACATTGACCAATCGACAGGGACATCCAATTACGAACAATCAAAATTTAAGAACAGTTGGTAATCGAGGTCCTGCAACACTTGAAAATTATGATTTTCTAGAGAAGATGAGCCACTTTGACAGAGAAAGAGTTCCAGAACGGGTTGTGCATGCTCGTGGTGCTGGGGCACATGGGTATTTTGAATCCTATGGTGTTGTTGGCAATGCACCCATTTCTAAATATACACGCGCAAAAGTCTTTCAGGATAAAGGGAAGAAAACGCCTGTCTTTGTGCGCTTTTCAACTGTTATCCATGGTGGTCACTCTCCAGAAACATTACGTGATCCCCGTGGTTTTGCAGTAAAGTTTTATACAGAGGATGGCAACTGGGATTTAGTAGGTAATAATTTAAAAATCTTCTTTATCCGGGATGCACTGAAATTTCCAGATATGATTCATGCTTTTAAGCCTGACCCCATTACTAATATTCAAAACGTTGAACGTTTCTTTGATTTTTGCGCTAGCTCACCAGAAACCTTCCATATGGTAACATTCGTGTACTCTCCTTGGGGGATTCCAGCTAATTATCGTATGATGCAGGGCTCTGGGGTTAATACGTACAAGTGGGTGAATAGTGAAGGCAAGGCAGTCCTTGTCAAATATCATTGGGAACCACTACAAGGCATTAAAAATTTAACACAAAAAGAAGCAGAAGAAATCCAACAGAAAAATTTCAATCATGCTACACAAGATTTATATGATGCTATCGAACGTGGAGACTTCCCTGAATGGGAGCTACATGTTCAAATTATGGAGGATGGCCCACACCCTGAGCTTGATTTTGATCCATTGGATGACACAAAGCTTTGGCCAAACGATCAATTCCCATGGTATCCAGTCGGCAAAATGGTGTTAAACAAAAACCCTGAAGATTATTTTGCTGAGGTGGAACAGTCTACTTTCGGCACAGGGGTACTTGTTGATGGCTTAGATTTCTCTGATGATAAAATGTTGCAAGGTCGTACTTTCTCTTATTCTGATACACAACGCCATCGTGTAGGAGCCAACTACTTACAGCTTCCAATTAACGCACCTAAAAAACGTGTAGCGACCAATCAACATGGTGGGCAAATGATGTACAAGCGTGATTTGGCACCTGGCCAAAATCCACATATTAATTATGAGCCGTCCATGCTTAATGGATTAAAGGAAGCAACACAAGCGGGTAAAGAATACACACCATACATTGAAGGAAATCTTGTTCGCGAATCGATTGATCGTCAAAGTAATACCAAACAGGCCGGTGAGACTTATCGTAACTTTGAACAGTGGGAGCGCGATGAACTTCTTGAAAATTTAATAAATGATCTATCGGTCTGTCATGAGGACATTCAAAACGCCATGATTGCTTTGGCAGAAGAAGCCGATGAAGAATATGGTCGCTTACTCAAGGAAGGTTTGCACAACGTTAGAAAAGGCTCCTCTGCATCCAAACCACTTGGCAATATCAATGGTGATCAAGCCCCACAAGATGCTATGAATAAAGGACACGATGCCGAGCCTTATTAACTAAGCTAAAAAAAATCATGTCACTAGCAGAAAAAGCACTTTTGGCAAGGTGAGAGGTTGATTTCCGTTCCGCCAGCGTCCTTTCCAGGGGGCGTCCGATGAGCCGCTTCACTCACTGCGTTCGCTCCAGGGTCTCACCTGTGACGCTAAAATCCCCTAGGAGTGACACTGGCTCCACTCCAATCAACCATTCTGCAAAAGTGTATTCTCCTGAACAAAATAGCCCATTATTTATATGATTAGAGAGAGGATAGGCTCTTATTTCAATGTGTATTGACAACCCCTCCATAAAGAGGAGTGAACACCTTCACTTTATTTGAAAACCTTTGCTAAAAAGGTAACACTTTTGTAGGTTGAAGTGGAAGGCTACTTGACTCCCGTGGGATAGCGAGACAGGCGAGCCTCTAAACGGAGTGGTAGCAGAGGAAGCGGCTCGGCGCTCGCCCACAGGAAAGCAAGTAGCCTGCAACGGAAATCCATTTCTACCTTTCAATTGACTGTTTTGTTTTTCAACACTAAAAAAAGACATTACATTTTTTGTAATGTCTTTTGCTTTATTGTTCATATGCCTTATACCAATGATATGGTTGAATTTCCTTTAATGATTTAAATATCAATTCACCATCTGCATTCGTAATCGCTGCCTTTACATTCTCTCCCCAATAGAAAAGTCTTTCCTGACAGACTCCACAGGGTGTTAGCACTACAAATTTAGATGTTTCGTCTTTCCTAGCAACACAAATCGAATGCGTAACCTTTGTATTAAATTTGTGTGCCTCTAGAATGGCACCCGTTTCCATACATAATTCAGTAGCTGCATTAATGACCTCTGGTGCAACACTTGTTAAAATCCGACCATCTTCGGTATATAAAGCTGCAGCTCCTCCCCATCCGGAGGGATATCTTTTTACTGCTAGTGCAACCGCAGCTTCATACAGTGCTTTTTCAATATCCATAGTTCCCTCTCCTCCCTATCATTCATGCACGCCTGGTAATATCTTCAACACCTTTTCCTGTGCGTCTAAAATAGCCTCTGTTCCTAATGGGATCGCAATATTCGTTGTTTCATGTCCGATCTTAAAACCAGCCACGACTGGAATCCCTAAATCTGCAAAATACTCCTTCATTAATGAATGAAGTGCTGCTTCATCAGTTCCTGTCTGTGTAAATGAACCAATGATGACTCCTGCTAATTGCTCGAACTTCCTTGCTTGTTTTAAATGCTGAAGCATCGAATCAATAACCGGAATCGTTTCATTTACATCCTCTATTAATAAAATCCTGCCCTCAGTTTGCACTTCAAATTTGGTTCCTAGTGTGCTGACAAGACGATAGAGATTCCCTCCAATCATTTCACCACGTGCAATACCTCCAGCAATCGTTGTTAACGGAGAAATTGCCTCTGTATACTGAATTTCCATAGGGGAAAATAGTTGTAAAAACATTTTCTTCGATAAATCATCCATCTTATTAGCTGACATAAGCATTGGTCCATGAAATGTCACCATATTGGCATATTCATTAATGGCACAATGTAAATATGTAACATCAGAAAAGCCCCAGAAAATTTTAGGATTCTCCTCTATTAAGGCATAATCAATTTTTTCAGCTATTCTGGCAGAGCCATAGCCTCCCTTTACACAAAAGATTGCTTTCACTTCTGGGTTTTTCACCATGTCATGAAAATCAGCTAGTCTGATTTCATCACTACCTGCCAAATATTCATGTTTTGCATGAATTGTATCACCCACAATATAACGAAGTCCCAATTCGTCTAAAAAGGCTATTGCTTCTCCTAGTTTTTCAGGCTCTACAAGACTTGAAAGTGCAACAACACCGACTAAATCTCCCTTTTGTAAACATGGTACGGTACTTTTCACAGTTATTCCTCCTCTTGTTTTCCTTATTTTAGCATAGCAAAACTTCAGAGGCATTGATTATTGCTACGCTGATTGCCTATAATTAACTTTACTATTCAATTAATAAAGGGGTTATGGCTTCATGAAAATACCACCATATATATTATTAGTACTCGCAACTCTTTTATGGGGTGGTAATTTTGTTATTGGACGTGCCGTTAGCGGAGATATCCCTCCCCTAACACTTGCCTTTTTTACGCTGGTGTGTCGCATTTATTATCTTTTTTCCCATAGCATTTCGCCAATTAAAGCGTGAATGGCGGATACTGAAAAAACATTGGCTGATTGTCATTATCTTATCGTTAACAGGTGTTGCAGCATTTAACACGCTTGTTTACATTGGATTACATTACACAACGTCCATTAATGCATCGTTGATGAACTCTTCTACGCCTATAATGATTTACATACTTTCTTTTATTTTTTTGAAGGAAAAACTATCAAAATTTCAGTTAATAGGGACCGTTTTATCTCTGTGTGGAGTTGCCTTTATTATAATGGGAGGCTCTTTTACAAGGATGGTCGATTTTACTTTCAACAAAGGAGACTTAATTGTGATCGCAGCGGTATTTTGTTGGAGCGTGTATTCATTGCTCATTAAACAGTATGCCACTCGTTTACCAGGGCAATCTACCTTTCTAGTAACGATTGGACTTGGGGCTATTGTGTTATTCCCATTTTCTCTCTATGAAACACTGTCTAGCGCAACTGTAATTCATTGGGAATGGTCAACCATTGCTGCTATTTTATATGTTGGTATTTTCGCTTCCATCGTTGCTTTTCTCTGCTGGAACAGTGGTGTTATCCAGCTTGGAGCAAACAAGGCAAGTATTTATTTAAATTTCATTCCTGTTTTCGCCTCCATTTTTGCCGTCCTTTTTCTTGATGAAAAATTGCATTCATTTCAGCTTATAGGTGGGCTAGCCGTTGTTGCGGGGGTTATTCTATCAGGAAAAACAAACAAGCAAAGACTTCAAGCCTAAGAAGTCTTTGCTTATTTTTTCTAATTCGTACCACCATAAATTATGGTAACATTCGGATGGTTTAATAATTGGCTTGCTGGGAATTCTTCTGTAATAAGACCACTTTTCAATTTTTCAATCGCTGGGATCTTTTTTTCACCAAAGGCAATGAGGATGATTTCCTTTGCCTTCATTATGGAGTGAATGCCCATTGTAATCGCATGTGTTGGCACTTCAGACGGATCATCAAAGTAAATTGCATTTTCTGTTCTTGTGGACTCTGTTAACTTCACAATATTCGTCTTAGAATCAAACGATGTGCCTGGCTCATTAAAACCGATGTGGCCATTAACACCAATGCCAAGAAGTTGTAAATCAATGCCTCCCGCTTCTTCAATGCGTTCATCATATGCAGCACATTCATCAGCTAAATTGGTTGCCTTCCCATTTGGTAAATGAATATTTTCTGGCTGTATATCTACAAAATTAAATAAATTCTCATGCATAAATGTCCAATAGCTTGCTGGACTTGTTTGCTCAAGACCTACATACTCATCCAAGTTAAAAGTTTGTACTTCCTTAAAAGATAAACGGCCAGCCTGATGTCGTGTCACTAATTCCTTATACATACCAACAGGTGATCCACCAGTTGCTAAACCTAAAACACTATCAGGTTTCTCCTGTATTTGCTTCGAGAAAATGTTAGCTGCCACTTCACTCATTTCCTCATATGTATTCACTTCTATCCATTTCATTCTTTATACGATACCTACCCTTACCATTAATATTATTAACTAATATGTAAAATATTTCACTATATAGTAGCTAATATATTAATCTTACTAGTTATTTAGCAATTTTTCTATCATTTCCTCCTTCAGTTTATGCGTGTAATCCAAGACTATTTCGGTTATGTTATTAATAAGGAAGTGAGGCGATTTTATGAATGAACAGATTCAGCACTATTTACAGCATATTAAATTTCAAGGAACGTTAGAGCCATCTATCCAGTTACTTGGACAACTACAAACTAAACATCTATTAACCATTCCCTATGAAAATTTAGATGTTGCCTTGAACCGTGGTATCTCCTTCGCTATTCCTGATTTATTTCAAAAAATAATTATTGATAAACGTGGTGGCAATTGTTTTGAACTAAATATCTTATTCAGCTGGCTTTTGCGGGAGCTTGGCTATTCTGTCACCAATCGTTATGCCCAGTTTTGGCGCAACATAACGGAAAATACTCCTCCAGAGGAAATCCCCATGCATCAACTATTGCTAGTGAACGATGGTGGTCAATTCTATATCTCAGATGTAGGTGTCGGTGCCTTAGCGCCCTGTAAACCAGTGCCATTGATTGCTGGCTATCAACATCGTGAAGGTAAAGAGTTATATAAAATAGATTATGATGAAGCGAATGGTTGGATGCTGTTGGAACAAACTAAACATAGTTGGCGTTTGCTATATAGTTTTCACGACGATGCCAATGATGCAAAATTTGCACCACGACTCTCCAAGCAAAAAAATAAAATTGCTATGATTCGCACCACTCGTGGTCGTCATACTATGATGAACAATGAATTTAGAATCTATGAAGGTTCTTCGTTAACAACCTACACAACACAAACTGAGAAGGAATGGTTGCTAGCCCTTCAGCGTTTTTTTCATATTACATTACACGACTAAAAACAAAGCAAGCCCACTTCGAAAAGCAGGCTTGCTTTCTACTTTTTCATTGTTCGATTAAGCAGTTCAAACACGACAATGTCATTGTGTAACTCTTTCACTAAACCTATTCCATCCACAAAACAATAGGTTTTCACTGTACCATTAATGATGGATTTTTCTTCTAGAATGACGACACCTGAATATTGCACTTCTCCAGCTTGAACAATACCATTAGTCGTTTTGACTGTCACTCGTACACCTGACGTAACTCCTGCATCATCCTCATGTAATATAACACCTATTCTAAGCGGTAGCTCCAAATATAAATCATAATGTGTGTTACCATCACGAGCAATGGCTTGACCGTATATACGATCATCGCCGTATATCAGTTCATTAGGAAAGGTTTGTTCTGTACTTAAATTTTCCACCACCCATACATCATTTTTACCGTCATGGTGATCGTATTGATAATTTAACGTATAACGTTGATGATCATTTAAAGAATAATAGGCATACGTATAAATAAAAGTAGGATCTTTTAGCAAATCTGGTTTAGATAGCGTCATAGCACGTGCTAAAAATGCTGAAAAGTGAGCACGTGTAACAGGTTCATCTGGTTTAAATGTACCGTCCTCATAGCCCCTTACTAAATGATTATAAGCTAGGGTTAAAATTTCTTTATATCCTGGTGTTTGTTCTGTTACATCTGTAAAGTAATCAGGCGCGGAGCCCTTAAGCTGGAAGGCTCTTTGTAGCACAATGGCCATTTGTCCTCTTGTCATGATTGCATCTGGATTAAATATATGGCCCTCTTCAAAGATCCCCGCATTTTGTACCGCTGCAATTTCTTTATAATACTTATATGTGGTTGTTACATCCTGAAATTTTGGATTTTCTATATTGATTGTATTTAATCCTACGGCACGAGTTAATATAACAGCTACCTGTGCCTTCGTAACATTTTCATTTGGTTTGAATAGTTTATTTGAATAGCCCTTCATAATATCCTGCTCCACTAAATAATCTATCTCTGTTGATAATGTTTCATCTGCTAAATCTATAAAGTTTGCCGCTTGTGCTTCCTTAGGTAATATGGCAACCGTCATTAGGATCAAAAATACTAGTTTCAATGGTTTTTTCATGTTTTCCCTCCTTCCTCCATTCATTACCCTTCTAAGCTATCTCTTACTCTTCAAACAAAAATACCACAACCATTTATTATATGATTGTGGTCATTCCTATTAGTACATAGTATTAGGTAACACGACACCATCGCTCATTTTAATAATACGATCAGTGTAAGCAAGCATTTCCTCATCGTGTGTCACCATTAATGTTGTAATATTTAATGTTTTGGTTAATTCTTTTAGCAGCAACATAATTTCCTTGGAGCGCTGGGAATCTAAACTAGCCGTTGGTTCATCAGCAAACAATACTTTCGGTTGATGAATAATAGCACGTGCGATTGCTACGCGTTGCTTCTCTCCACCTGACAAAGAAGAAGGATAAGCGGTTTTACGATGAGCCATTCCAACTAATTGCAATAGACGATTGACTTTATGTTTTTGTTCATTCTTTTTTAATGGAGATTCAGCAACATCTAGCATTAATAGTAATTGTTCCTCAACTGTCAAAAATGGGACGAGATGTGCAAACTGAAAGACAAAGCCGAATTTACTTGCACGTAATTTTCGTACTTGTTCAGCGCTCATCGTTGTTAGATTTTGTTCTTCAAATAGCACTTGCCCATCTGTTGCTGGTTGTAGTCCTGCAGCTATCGTTAATAATGTACTTTTCCCCGAGCCAGATGCACCTACCAATGCTGTAATCTCTCCTTCCTGTAAAGAAAGATTGATGCCCTTTAAGATCTCCTCCTCGACTTCACCATTCTTAAACGTTTTTCGTACTTCATCAATTGTAAATAACGTCATGATTAAGCCTCCCCTTGCTGTATAGCCTGTAACGGTTCAATTTTTTTAATTTGCATTCCTGACAAGGTCGCACCAATAAAGCCTATGAGGAGGAATACAACGGATAACTGTGTTGTAGTGCCTATTGTTAAAGTGAATGGCATCCCCTTAGGAGCAACTATATTAAATAGCTGGCTAAGACTGACAGATACCACAAGTGAAAAGATTGTAATAATAGCCATCTGTGTCCAGATCATTTTAAATAGCTTACTTGTTTTTAATCCAATCGCTTTTAAAATGCCATACAAGCCAATTTTTTGCACATTCATCATATAGAAGAAAATAGCAAACAACATCCCACTAATGACAACTAAGAACCATATAATCATATTTAAAGATAATTGTTCCGCATTATAACTAGGGATAGTATTGAGAAACTCTTTATTGCTATATGCTTGCAATCCCTTAATATCATTTGGCTCACTATTTGGTACAAAAATTAATTGTTTATCAGCTACCCGATACATCTCCTGATAAGCCTCTTCACTAACATAAGCAACAGGAGCATGGCTATATTTTTTTTGCTCTACAAAACCTTTTACAATGAACTTTCCACTGTATTGATTATTCGTTAATATATCTCCAACTTGTATTCCTTTATCTTGTAGTGAGCTATCCAAAAGCACCTCGTCTTGATGCACATTGCTAAAAAGTGTAGATTCCGTTGATGTCACAAAGGCTACACTTTGTTGTTTATCATCCTGATCATTTAAAAAGCCCATCTGGATCGAAAAAGCTACTGCCTCTTTTTCTTTACTTATGACTTTCTGTTGCAGGTCGCTATCGATTCTTGAAAGATTAAACGTGCCATCCGCATCCTCAGCCATATAAAATTGTCCCTTCGGTAAATCCTTAATTAAAGCTGCATTATCCTGTGACAGACCATTTGCTAAACCCGAGATAATAAACGTTAAAAAACTAACTAGGAAGATAATGGAGCCCAAGATTAAAAACCGTACTTTATTCTTCTTCATTTCTTTCCAGGCAAGATTCATCACTAACCCCTCCATTTCTTTGATTACTCCTAGCTTAAAATTGTTAAATGAACAGAGCATGAACTAATCGTAAAAATTTAGAGTCATATAAAAAGCCGCTCTATAAAGGCATTTTTATCCCATAGAGTGGCTTCTTTTTTGAATCTTATTTATCTTTACTTGCTAAAATCTTTTTTGCTAACAAAATTTCTCCTACTATAAATGAGTTGATATTTTTAATAACAATTATATATTTTGTAAAACTTATAATAAGTTTTGTTTAACAGATTACATAAATCAAAAGTTATATACACGAAAAATTTTCAAGAATTTCTTTATTTCTACCCTTGTTATTGTCATAGTGTCTATAGTAATTTTGGACGTAATAATCATAGTAATCTATTGGAAGTATGGCTGAAAAAATCGATCAATACTTAAAAAATAAAAAATTTCAAGGTATCGTTCTTATTGCAAAGAAAGGTAAAATTTTATTTACAAAAGGTTACGGTTTGGCAGACACTGATTTACCTAATAGCGCAACCACACTCAGAAACATTCACTGCTGTAGCGATCATGCAACTAGAAGAAAAAGGACTTTTAAACCTAGATAATCCAATTTCACAATACTTTCCGGACTTTCCGAATGGAGGGTCTATTCAAATAAGTCATCTCCTATCTAAGTCGTTTCCGTCATAGCACGGCTCAATGACGAGAAGTTAACAGTGATTGTTCTTAGCAACGAGATGACAGTGAATTCTAAAAGAATCAACCCTCATTTTACTTCCATCGTTCTTCAGCAGCCAATTTGGATATGGGAAGAATAATAGAACTATTTCATTATTATAATACAGTGTTTAATGGTGATTAGAATAGTATCTTTAAACATTTCTTATCCGTAGTAGTATAGATTGAAGCAACAGAGTATATAGCACATTTAACAAAGGTTGTTTCACACATTTATAAGGAACGTCTAAAGCAAAAGGATTGCGAGTTCAGTCATACAAAATAAACTCACAATCCTTGTTATATCGATGAAAAAGTAAGCATAAGTTTTTTTACTAGGTGGATGTCTAACTATTTTAACCCCTTTATAAGTCGTGCAGAGGCAAAGCAAGTTTCACCATTTTTGAAATATACAACTCGTTCCTTATGATCTACAAATTCAATGTTTTGTTTATTCACAATAAAAGCCTTATGACATTGATACATCGATGTATGTGCTTCCTTAAAATCCTTTAAGCGACCATAAAACTCAATATGCTCATTTTCTAAATGTAATATAATTTTATGTAATTTTGGGGATGCCGCAAAAAAGTATATATCCTGAATAGCAATATTCCTTGTATAACCATTTGCTCTTATTTGAATCTGTGAAGGTGATTGTTGTTGGCCAATTTGTATATACTTTTCATATGCAACTTTTAGTGTTGTTAATATTTTTTGCTGTAACATACCTGTGTGATCCTTAATAATAAAATCTAACGCAGCAATTTTATACATAAACGTTAAATAGGTCATTTCTGCATGGGTTGTGACAAATATAATACTGCACAATGGGTCACGTTGGCGAATCATATCCCCTAACATAAGCCCTGTCACCTCATGGTTCAAATCAATATCCAAAAAATAACAATCTGCTTTTTCATATGTAATGACTTCATTAGGGTTTGTAGTTGTAAGTACAATTTCAATCCCGTTCCCTTCCATCATAGCATAGTTTTTAATGGTTTTTTTGATATGCTCTAATTGTACAACATTATCTTCACAAATAATCACTTTCATATTTACACCCCCTCCTCCTCAATAAACAACTCTTGTATAAATAAATTGCCATTTATTTTTGTATTTAAACGAAGTTTTGGAGATGCATCTACCATTTGACGTAATATAGATAAGCCCAAGCCTCGCTCCTCTCCTTTTGTCGAGAAGCCTTCTTTGAAAATTTCATGCACTTTTAACTCATAACTTTTATTGGATGAAAATGTATTCATACATGCAATTAACACAGCTTTTTCCATTCGAATAAATGCTAATCGAATCCAAGGCTCTGTAGCATGTTTACTGGCTTCAAGCGCATTGTCCAATAGTATGCCGCACATACGATTTAATTGAATCTCATCCAATGCTATTCTATCGATTTTTTCGACAATCTCAATGTACATTGGAACGTGAAACGTTTGCGCTTGAATAAGTTTTGTTGTTAAAAGTCCTTTTAAACTAGCTATATTTAAACAGTTAAGCATCGAAAAGGATATTTCATGCGCTTGCTCTTTCTTTTCAGTTTTTAAAATATGTCGATAAAAATAGGTTTCTAGTTCTGAGTAACTTTTAGAATCTATAAAATGACGCATTGATGTTAAAATATTCATATAATCATGTTTAAATTGACGCATATCTCTATTAATTTCTTCAAGCGAAGACACATATGAATTAAATTCTTCTAATTCCATTTCCTTTTGTTTAATATGTATGTTCTTAATAGCTAAGTAAACAAAGAAACCAATAATAATGATAAAGATCATCAAATAAATCACAAAAAAGAACAAATTATGTTGGACACTTTTGATAAACGATGTACCATCCATCAACACAATATCAGTATACATAAAGACAATCGTCATAAGCATCAAGGGAATCATTGCAGGTATAATGTATTGCTTAAACACATACCATCTAACAAAATAATCGAATAACTTTATGTAGACAAGCACCAATATAAATAGGATACTCATCGAAAAAATGAGTTGTACCAATGGAGAAGTGATGATAGCATCCATGCCATTCGATAAATGATACACGACAAGCGAAGAAATATGATCTGCCAAAACAACTAAAACAATCGTAAACAGCACATGGGCCACATTCCGCCAACGCTTTGTTTGCTGGTAGACGAAGAAACTTTCCACTAATAGGATGTACGCCATAGCATAGACACCTATAAAAGCAAACAACACTACTGATGGCGAAACTATTAATAAAGAAATCTTCAATATCATTTTTTTTGTTATTGCAATTTTGCTAAAATATAACGGTAAAATACTTAATATCAAAAATTGATAAATAATCAAAGTTAAATAGGATATACTCCACATACGAATAACATGATCCTTCCAAAATAACATATAATCAATATCTATCTTAGAATATTTATGTATTTTTTTCAAATTTATTGAAATTTAATTCTTGTGGCAACTCCTCTTCTCCTAAAGCTCCCCAACACATATAAACAGAGCTAAAGTCAGCCAACTTAACGAATAAATTATATAAATAATCAATAATATTGTCGATAATAAATTTCATTAATGAGATCCTCCTATTTTTGCAATAACCACTAAAACAATCCCCTTCAAAAATCCTGCTACGAAAAATACACTTATGGATGTTGGAAAAATAACGAGTAGTCCCCCCAACACAATAAGTCTGCTATACAGTTTTTTAAACAAAAATGTTCGATGAGCTTCACCCTGTACTTTTGTTTTTTTAGAACTCACTGGACCAATAAACAACAAGATGACAGCTCCTAGCAAAAACGCCCCCCAAACAACGAGTGAAGTGATAGGCAATGCTACAGCTAGCCATGTGATGAACGGAAATGAAATACAACTAACAATAAGACACGTTTTAAATGATGAACAATGCGCACCATATGCTACTTGACGCACCAATAGAAATCCAATTTGAACCAGTAACATTCTCCAAAATAAACCGAACGCTATAGCTATACCGTAAATAATCAAAAATTTTTTTAACTCGCTTGTAACAACACGAAATCCATACACTAATTTAATTTTATCTAACTGTGTTAACGGTCTTCTATGTTCAAAAAAATCTACTAGCATTTCCTCTTTTGCAGTAAATTCCATCTCATCACCTCCTTGATCACTAGTATAAAACATGTAACATCAAAATAGTTAAAAATATCCTAAAAAGTATATTTTTAAAGATAATCGCCTATTTTCAATCTTCTCTTTTACATAGACGTTCAAAAAAAGAACGTAAGCGTAAAGTGCCACTTAACGTTCCCTTAAATAAGTTTTTCTGTATATGCTTTATAAACTGCTTCTAAATAATGAGATGTTCCAAAATATGCATTAATATGTCTAATCGATTGCTCTATCTCTGTATTTGTAAATTTTTGAGAGTTACAAAGAAAGTCAATGGAGTGACCCTTTGCCAATTCCATGAGCACATTCATTTCTAACATATTCAATCCGCCCAATCGTCTTGTATCAACTATTTCTATTGAGTCTCCTTCAATGATATGAACTAGTTGTTCTATCGTCATATTTTTATTTATTACCTTACAATTCAAGATATTATTTGTGTAGTAATGAATCTCTCCAATATTTTCATCTGTCATAAAAACAATTTGGCATTTCATTGTTTCGAGGTTTTTTAAATATGGTATATAGTGAACAAAATGCTTATAAGATGTGTCAATTAACACAACATCATATTTTTTATTGGCATTTATCCTTATGACAACCTCACTCAACAAGTTAATGGTATCAACTACCCAAGACGGTCTATACATAGTGAACATATTTTTTAAAAGCTCTTGCATAAGCGTGTAATCTGAATGTACTAAGATATACATTATTCTGTTATCTGACACGAACATTTCTATATAACACTCCGTTTTACAAATCGAGCAATATATAGTCGACAACATACTAAAATAATCATCGCTGTACCTATACTTGAACTAAATATAAATAAGAAATCCCATTCTATTGGCCCATCTGCGTCAATTTGCATGATTAACTTTGTTAAAAACATGCCACTTGTTAATCCAAGTAGTAAACCGATAGTGACAATAAAGAGAACTTCAGACCAAATAACCTGTTTTAATTCTTTTGGGGCAAGCCCGATTAAACGTTGTGTATTGTATTGGTCTCTTCTTTTAAAGATTATATGAAAAATCGTTTGCACTAGACCAGTACAACTCGCTACTACTAAAGCAGTCAAAATGAGCATGAACATTGCCCATCGTTGATAAAACCATTCCGAGGCTTGCTCTAAAAGAACAGCTCGCTCCACAATTTTTAACGTTGGCCAATCATGAATCGTCTGTTGGAGATCGTCTAATGTTGTGCCATTACCTAAAGTTAAATGGATTTTATCAATTGTTACAACATCTTTAATCAAAGGGGAATTCCAATCAACAAAAAGTTGTTTATATTTGTTTTCAGTTGGAACAATTCCAGTAATTCTTAAACGAATGACTTTTTCATTTGACCGTCTATCTAAGTAATCGCCTTCTAAAACATCGCCTATTTTTAAATCATACTTATCAGCTACATCATCTGTAATTTCAACTCTATCTGCTCCACCAAAATCTTTGGCAAAATAATTCAGATTAACACCATTATTAGTGAGAAAAGAACTACCCTTACTATCTAATTGTATTTCTTTTATTGAAATTTTTTTTCGCAATAACTCTATATCATTATAAGAAATATTTTCAAAATAAGGATTATCAATCGCTACTTCATACGGATAGGTTTTTTCAATCGTTGTTTCCTCGGATTGTACAATAGATTTCAAAAATGTACCATTAAACGTAATAATCATAATCAAAATCGCTAATATACAAACAACAGGAACATAGTTACTTAAATTAGGGATGAATTGAATTTTTACATAGTGCGCTTTGTTTCCTAAATAGCGATGAATCCAGGAAGAATATTTTTTCAATGTGTATACTATCATATATGGGAATAAAAAGAATAGACAACCTATGATACATACACTTCCAGTAAAAATGAGAATAATTGATTGAATTGCATCATTTTGCAAAATACCTTGTGCAAGAATAAGTAATGACATCACACCTACTATAAAAGTAAGTACGGTCTTCCATTTCGTCCAATGATATGATTTAAACTCATAATTTCTTTTCATTGCTAAAGGTAATATTTTAGTTACCCTCGCTACTTGAACAAACACAAACATGTAGAGTAAGAAATAAATAGCAAGTAAAATTGCTGAAAAATAAACAACAGGAATGTTAAAATGGGCTTGTGGTAAGCCAACCATCTCAACCAAAGATGGGACAACGAATTTTAGCAACAAAAGGCTACTGATTGTGCCTGTCCCCACACCTATTAGTAATATGATAGTCGATTGATAGTTGACAATCTTTTTTAGTTGCCCTGTCGTTGCTCCCATTGTTCTTAAAACGAAAAATTGGGCTTGTAAACGACTAAATAATAATGAAAAAGTGGACTTCAATAATAGACCACTAATAATGATAATACTAAACACTAACATCATGATGAAAACGAGTAAGGAATTTAAATTTGCTTGTACCCAGTCCGTTTCTTTCGTTATATCTACACGTATATTTGGGAAAAATTGATGTAATACAGTAGCTGTCTGCCACACATCCGTTGTTTTAATCATGACAAACAAGCCTTTTACATCCGATGGAATACTACTTACAATTTTCAAAGAATCAATGTCCATATAGAGAATAGGCGCATCTTCTCCATATTCATTAGGAGATAGCACTCCTTTTATAAGAAACGGCTTACCATTTACCATAATTGAATCTGTAACAGACTTATTTAATGTTTTTGATAACGAATGTGAAATAATAACTTCATTATCTTTCGGTATGTCGTTCAAATGGTAAAATCCTTTTGTTAAATGCCCATTTGTAACACCTAATGTATAGGCTCCTTCAATCTTATCAATAGATGTAAATTGTAGTAAAATCGGTTCCACAAGCTCGACTTCTTCTAAAGTTTTAATCTGATTAAAACTTTCTTTCGTAATCCATTGACTAGACTCTTGACTAGATGAAAGGTTATAACCAGCAGAAATATCCACATCCCCATACAAGTTACGAATATTGTCTTCCATTTCTGTTCGTGCATTTTCAACATAGATCAACATTGTTGCAATTAAACAAACAGCGAGTGCTACAACTTGTATGGCAATGATTACTTGTATTTTAGCAGCTCTACAAAGTTTCCAAGCAATATTCTTTAAATCATACATTGAGATAACTCCTCTGTATGTTTTTAAATTTGTCAAAAATCATCGATAAATTATCGCTATTTACTTGATTGATATAACTATCTACTAATTTCCCTTTATGAAAGAATAGTACACGATCAGCATAAGTCGATACATGTGGATCATGTGTTACCAATATAATTGTTTGATTTGTTAGATTTTTCAATTGAACAAGTGTTGTTAAAATATCATTAGTTGTATTCACATCTAAGGCCCCTGTTGGCTCATCTGCCAGTAATAATAGCGGATTGGCAATAATCGCTCGTGCTATAGCCACTCGTTGTTTTTGCCCACCAGATAATTCATGTGGTTTCTTCACAGCTAAATCACTAATTGACATTTTTGTTAAAACATCTTTCACCTTTTGCGCAATTTTTTTAGAGTCCTCATCTAGCAAAATTAAAGGCAGAGCCACATTATCTGATACCGTCAATTCATCTAATAAGTTAAAATTTTGAAATATAAAACCTATATTTCGTTTTCTAAATTCCGATGCTATCGGTTCTTGAAATTGCTCAATCATTGGTACACCTTGAAACATTAATTCCCCATGTGTAGGTTTGTCTAAAGCAGCTAAAATATTAAGTAATGTACTTTTCCCTGAACCACTCGTACCCATTATTGCTACGATTTCGTTTTGGTAAATTTCACAATTGATTGTATCTAGTGCTTGTACAATAAAATCCTTTGACTGAAATTCCTTTGACACATTTTTCATCACTACTAATGGGGTTTCTTTCATATTTTGTGTCTCATGTAGTTTCAACGGTTTCATGAAAATGCTCCTTTCGCTCATACCATTTGGATTGGGCTTGATGCATACGATAAAATAATCCTTTATTATTTATTAATTCATCAAAAGTACCAATTTCTTCAATTTTCCCCTTATCCATTACGATAATCTTATCTGATAATTTCGTGGGTCCGATTCTATGTGTAATCGTAATCGTTGTTTTATCATCTGTCATGCTATCAAATAATTCAAGTGTTTTTAATTCTGAATGAGGATCTAATGACGCTGTAGGTTCATCCAACAAAATCAAACTAACATCCTTCATTAGCGCTCGTCCTAAAGCTATTTTTTGCCATTCTCCCCCAGATAGATCAATTCCGCCATCCATTTCTTTAGATAAATAAGTATCTAAGTCAACATTATGGATTGATAATTTATGTCCCAATCCTACTTTTCTTATGACATCCCATATTTTCTGGTCATTCTCCATGTCATCTACATTGCCAAAACCAATATTTTCTCTTAAGGAATACATATATTTAGGGAATGTTTGAAAAACAACAGCAACTTGTTTATGTAAACTAGATTTATCAATGTCGGTCATATTTTCTCCATTTACTAAAATCGTTCCTTCTGTCAAATTGAATAATCCTACTAAACAATGGGCGAGTGTTGTTTTCCCTGAACCGTTTCCACCTACAATCGAAATTTTTTCTCCTCTTCGTATTGAAAAGTTCAATTTTGAAAAAGCTGAAATATCAGAATAAGGATAGTTGAAAGTGCCATTTTTAATATCAATCGTTTCAATAGAATTAATTTCTTCTCTCTTTTCGTCATCAAAATGTTCTATTTTCAACAACTTGATTAATGCATTATTATAAATAGCTGCTTCAAAAATAGAAGCTATATGTGCACCAATTTGAGCAAAAATGCCCTGCAAAGTAATTATAGCTGCAGTTAACGCCACATAACTCCCTATTGTTAAAGCGTTCTCTACTAGTTGATAAACAAAGAATACAGATACACCTGTATTGATAACTCCTACAAATAGTATCATCACTGCACTATTTTTCAGTTCCCACTTTGTCACTTCAAGTCTCTTGTTCATCGTATAAAAATAAAGTTTTTTCCATTTTTCCAGTAAATAATCACTCAATGTATACACTTTAATTTCCTTTAAATAGCTTTTGTCAAAAAAAAGGGATTCTGTATAAGAAAGCTCTCTTTCTTTAAATACAACGTTTTTTTCAACTTTATAATTTTTAAGTTTGCTAAAAAAAACAATGACAACCCCGGGAATTGTTGATAAAAGCACAGTTAAAGGTAATGTCCAATGAATAGCCATTAAAATCGCAAAAACTGAAAATAACGAAAATACACTTGTAATGATCTGCAAAAAAGAATATGTTGTACCTAACCCATTTCCTTCCAATGCTTTGGCTGCCAGATTCACTTGATTGTAAAAAAAGCTAGACTCAAAGTTTTCTAAAGAAACGCTAGTTACTTTTTTGTTTAACATCGCTTTAAATAAATAATTCACTCTTAAAGAAATTTTTCGAAATAGATAATCTTGAATTTTTCCAGATAGTTGTCCAAATAGACTAAGAAACGTTATTGCTACAAGGAGAACTAACACAAACCCCAATTCATTAGGAATTTTCTGCACCACCGTTAGTTGATCTATCAACCTTTTCTGTAGCAAAATTTCTAAAGGTAACATAATAGAAGTTATTATGCTTAAAATAGTTAAAAAAAGAAATATGCTCTTTTGTTCTCTCCAAATATTTTTCAAATAAAAATACTGTGAATAGAAAAAGTCTCTAACAGGTCGATCTTTCTCATGGAATTTTAATTCATTCAACTTCATAGTCATTCACATCCAAAAGATTTTCTAAACTTGCGATTCCTTTCTTCTCTACTACAAAATTATTAGTATTCAAAACTAGATACATTGGAAAGACATCTATTTTTAACTGATTAGAAAGAATTTCTTCTTCTATAAAATAAATATATTCATCCTCTAAATAGCTCAGGTTATCCCGATTTTCTATCGTATCCGTTGCTATAAAAATATACTTTTCTTTTTTAACAGGAATTAAAAAATTGAGTTTTTTTAATGTTGCTTTACAAGCAGAACACTGACTATCAATAAATACTAAAGTCTGCACATTAATCTCATTCATAATATCTTGAACTTTAACAGATTCAAATTGTTTATTCTTCAATGGAATCAACGGAAAAACGTTTTTTTCCATCGGTCCCCATTTTTCTACATTTAGCACTCGTCTAGTTCTTAATGAAATCAAAATGCTAAGCATTAATACACAAGAAATGATGACGAAAGCATAATAAATTTCCATGTCCATCGTTACACCACCTCTACGTTTCTTCTAATAATTATTAAAGTGATGAACCATAAAAGAACAGGTACGAGATAAAATATATTGCCAAAGTCAAGTATATTCATATTACCTTTATCAAAATAGAGTAGTGGCACTATACTGAAAAACATGCATAGACTTTGTATTAAGCCACCCAGTCCTGTCTTAGTTGGAATTAAATTGCCGAAACATTTACAGTCCTCTTCTATCTTATTAATAAGTGCATACGAATTAATAATTATAAAGAGTAAGATTAAAGATAAGGCACTAATATAAAGTATAGGGTGAGCATAAATAAACAAACTGACACCTATTACAATTTCAAATAATGGGAATAACAATGCCAAAAATGTAATTAAAATATCATTGATAGGAATATACTTTAAAAAAAACTGCTTTGTATTTGAATGTGAGATTAATTTAGAAATCCCAGAAAGTATCAATACTAAAGCAGAACCATAACAAAAAATATAAATCATAGTATCTCTCCTAAAAAAATTAAGAAAGTTAATGTGAATTTCACATAATTGTATCCTAAATTTTTTATATTTATATTGATAGGTATGTTTTCAAAACAACCACAGTTACGTGTCTTTCCTCCTTTAGAAGGTTTAAACAGTAAAAAAAGATTGAACAATTGCAACATTACAGCGGTCATACATATGTAAACATTCACAAATTGAATTAATAAGGAGATACCTACAAGCACATCTAAACTCACTAAAATGCTTACGAATATCGGAGATATTGTTATTTTTTCATTTATCGCCACGTAATAATGATAAATTTTAAAAACTTTATTGAATCCGTTTTTTAGAAAAATAATTGCTACAACCAGATAAACAATAATGATATTCAGTCAACTCCTTTTCTTTCAAGCCACTATTAAAATCCTTTAATATACAAGGATTTTAATAGTAAAATACACACAAAATTTTATATTGTTTCAAAGAGATTTACCTTATGAAGAAAAATTCATTATATCTTCCCAATAATATTTTTCACCCATATATAGTAATACTGGAATTTCTTCAATTTGCAATTGATTTAATTTCATCAAATGTTCGACTTTTATCTCGTTATCGTTTTCAAATAACACTTTTATCAAAATAACTTCTCTCTTTTTTGAAATTCTACGATAAAAAGCATTCAAAACATATAAGTTATCAAAAATGTTATTTTCATCCGAAATCAAATATGTTCTTCCCTTTTCCAGGAAATCTATTTGCTCAATCTGTATAAATCTCCGCTGAAAATCAATGCAGTTTCTTAATTTTGTCAAATTGTAAAAAAAGAAAATCAAAAATACAATCCCGAAAATTAGTGTCATACTTTTTTTATCAGTTAGAAAAATATGAAAACGTTCATTTCACATTTTGTAGGAGTATTGTGCTATTACTATAGGGCAAATTTAGTTTTTGTATTTATTTTCTGCTATAGAACCATAACGATTCATCGTAGACTCTTCACCAAAACCTGTTCTTGACTATACATTCCTGTTACAACTTTTATGTAATAAAAAAGTAGAACATTAATTACAGTTAACATCGAAATAAATAAAATAGTTTTGGTATTAACCTATTTATAAGTTAGCAGTCATCTTTTTCTGCAGAACAACTAACCGTTTCAGTCTTACAAACGTAACATATATTTACAACTCCAGGACCATAACATGGTTCGGTTCTATATTTACGTCTTCTATAACTACCTTTTACAGCACCTGTTTCATCAAAAAATGGCAATTCTTTACCCCAGCCACATTGACCTTTAATGATTTCCGAACTATTTCCACTATCTAAAAGCATTGGTTTGCTATATGTCATTAACATAATTATTTCCTCCTGCAACCCTTAGAAATAGCACAATACACCTACACTAACAGCCTCCTTATTAATATTGATTCATTACACTTCTTGCATAATCCATACTTCAATGGAGAACAGCAATAAAAAAGCCTCATCTATCAACAAACCATTTCTCCACTTATATAAATTTTCTTCCCAAAACTCTTCGGAACAAAGACCTAACTTTGAGACAACTAAAGGTGACTTTACATTAGAATAAATTGAATTCCAATTTTTCCTTATACTCTTTAATGTATGAGCAATGTGTGATGTTTTATTTATACGCAGTCGAATACTGTCAGGTAACTTATTTTTCTGAGAGTCTCTTAAAATTTTTTTCGTGTAGAAAGGATCAAAGAGAATATGACTAGGGATTTTAATCATAAAAGAAATTAACTCCCTATCTAAAAAAGGATGTTTTATATCCGCACCATAAAAGCCACCTATCGCCCTATCCATATAATGATTGGCTTTTGCATTTAACATTTGATGCAATAAATTTCTAGCATGATTCCGTTTATTTTTAGTTGTTCTACTAAAAGGATGTGGTTGAATGATGTACTCACGTAATCCTTTAAAAGCAGACATATTTGTATACATACAATATTTAGTTAAATCGCCGAACATATCCTTTATTTTTCCTTCTCTAACGTAATCTCTTAATAAATACGGCGGATTCGTTAAAAGTTGGTCACCACCATAACCTGTTAGGATACTATATGTATTATTGTTCACACTTGACTCTATTAAGGGAGAAATAAATTCACATGTAGGAGCAGTAGCATACGGTTCGTCAAAACGTAATATATTATTCCGAAGATCTTCATACATCAATACTGAATCATAATTTAGAAAAGTACCTTTAGAATTATATTGTTCTAATAATTCCGTTATATATGCACTTTCATCGCATTCCTTTAATTCATCAAAAACAACGCTTACCGAATTAATTTCTCCGTATCTATGCCCCAATCGTTTTGACACATTAAAAATAGTAGTTGAGTCTAAGCCACCGCTTAATAACACCGTATTTCGCTCGCTTTTCCGTACTCTCCTCAAAACTGCTTTGTTCAAAATACTTTCGAATTCTTCAATTAACGCTTCCCGATTTATAGTTGTCTCCTTCATCATCCATTTATCAGAAAATAATTCATCATAATTCACATAGTTTATTAGGTTAATTTCCTTATTTTCATAAACAAACATATTCCCACTCGGTAAACGCAAGATCTCTTTATATGGCGTTAAATAGGAATCAACAATTCCTTTTGCATTTAGATATTCTTGAAAGTAAACACCGTTCAACTCAGGTGTATTTAGATAACTTTTCAATAGAAAGATATCGCTCGCAACTACTAATTTTGTATCGGTTTTTAAATAAAAGAGCCTTTTTACCCCCAAGGTATCTCTACAGGCCATTAATGTTAAATTCTTTTTATCAAATAGAACAAATGAAAACTCGCCATCTAAACGCTTCACAAAATCCAAACCAAATGTGTTATAAAGGGAAATTAAATTAGTGAGTAATTCTTGCTCAGTCCAATCAACATTTTCATATACACCATGATTCAAAATATTGTATATCACAATGTCTCCCACTATTAACACATCATTATTTTCAAAAAACACATATGGGGTCGTATTTTGAGCATATGCTGCTTTCAAAACAAAGTTCTGTGAGGATGTGTTGAAATAATTTACTTTTGATTTACTGTTGATCTTAAGATGTCCATTTTTATCCACTTCCCCCTCCGAATTATCCATAAATTCAAACACATACCAATTCACCTAAGTTCAACTCCCTTCATATACGAGTTTGAATCTATAATCACTTTCAACGAATCAAGATTTTCCATTTCTTCAAATAGATTGTGGCCCTGATATTGAATCCAGGCATGTGCCTCTAAGGGAAATTTTTTTATCCCTATTACCATGTTTACTGGTATACCATACTTAGATTGAAGTATCTTATAACCAATTAACGTTTTGTGTATACAATCTGCTTTCCTAGGATACCAACAGCAAACTTGGTCTAAAAGAATAAACCACTCCAAAATCTCTTCAGAATTCTCCTCAGTAAAAATCTCTTTAGAACCCTCTATAGTATATTTTTTTATATAGCGTCTAAAGACTTCATTAAAACCTTTTCTCCGTATTTGGAAATCTAAAAATATTAATTCTTTGTATAAATATAAAATATTATACAAATTTAATTAAACCTCCTTTTGACAACGAATTTAAAAATCCATCTAAATCCTTTTGAATAATTAAAATATCTTCATTTGTCCTTTTAGCTATTAATTTGGAAATATCAGAGACTATTGGTGTTTTATCAAACTCTTCCCAAATAAATGAACTAAATTTATCTAGTGCGTAAATTTGATTCGTATAAATATTAATAATTAGATATTCATCCTCTTCTTTATAGGAAAGAAGATACTTTGATTTTTTTACACGCATCCCTTTTACCACTTCCTCCTCTTTTACATTGTGAACAATCCTTTAATACTGTTCCTGTATTACTACTATACACAGTCATAAGCTCTAACAGTCTCTTTACTCTTATCATCTTCTTTCTTCCACATAACCGTATTTTTTCTACTTACTCCATTACGTTTATGATTATATAAATGTAGTGGAGTAAAATGTCAACTCTTGTGCTATCGATTACATCCACATCAAGTCCATCACTCAACACATATATAAAAACTGCACCTTCTAGTTGATTGTTAACTCTCAATCAACTAGAAGATGCAACTCGTAGGGTTTTATTGGTCCATGAAAGATCTTAAAAATAGAAATCTAAAAATCAATGTATAAAAGAAAATATTCTCTCTCCACCAAAGTTCAAAAAATTATTGATGTTGAAACAGATGTCTTTGTCTTTTACCTAAAATCTATAGGATAAACCTATTCTTTTCAGGCGTCTAAAATGGCACAACCTTTATAGAAAAATATTGTAAAGATATTTATTACCCTCCAAAGCCCTGTAAAATTTGTAAAACAAATTTACCTGTTTTACATAAACATAACTGCTTAGTCTATCATAGCGAACGTTCTGACACACAATGTTTTATCACATAAAAAAACAAGAATGCTAATATAAACATTCTTGTTTTAATTATGTTTCTAATGATTCCTTTGGAGATTCAAACCCATGAGTAACTTCTACGTTAAAACTCATACTATTCTCTTCCAATGAATTTTCTATACTTTTTTTATTCTCGTTGACCTTTTCTTCAAAAAGAATCCTTCTCTTTCTAAACCTGTTGCAATTCCCCTAATATAAAAAGCTCATAAACCCTGTTATATCAAGATTTATGAGCTTTCTTAATTTTTATTAATTTGATGATACCGGTGGTCGGGGTCGAACCGACACTCCAAAGGAACACGATTTTGAGTCGTGCGCGTCTGCCAATTCCGCCACACCGGCATAATGGAGATAAAAAAAATCGGATAAACCGATTAGCAGTTAAAATATGGAGGCGGCAACCGGATTTGAACCGGTGATAAAGGTGTTGCAGACCTGTGCCTTACCACTTGGCTATGCCGCCATCATACTTGGAGCGGAAGACGAGGTTCGAACTCGCGACCCCCACCTTGGCAAGGTGGTGTTCTACCACTGAACTACTTCCGCAAAAAAATGGCTGGGGTACCTGGATTCGAACCAGGGCATGACGGAATCAAAATCCGTTGCCTTACCGCTTGGCTATACCCCAAAAGATAATTAGATAAAAATGGGGCGACTGATGGGAATCGAACCCACGAATGCCTGAACCACAATCAGGTGCGTTAACCACTTCGCCACAACCGCCATAATTACTATTTGGTATTATTCTAATTTAAAATTAAATGGGGCGACTGATGGGAATCGAACCCACGAATGCCTGAACCACAATCAGGTGCGTTAACCACTTCGCCACAACCGCCATAAAATTAAATTGGCAGGGGCAGTAGGAATCGAACCCACATCAAAGGTTTTGGAGACCTCTATTCTACCGTTAAACTATGCCCCTATTAGATTAAAACTGGTGGAGGGGGACGGATTCGAACCGCCGAACCCTAAGGAGCGGATTTACAGTCCGCCGCGTTTAGCCACTTCGCTACCCCTCCGGGAATACATGGTGCCGGCGATAGGAGTCGAACCCACGACCTACTGATTACAAGTCAGTTGCTCTACCAACTGAGCTACACCGGCAAAAAAACATGATGGGTCAGGACGGAATCGAACCGCCGACACTTAGAGCTTCAATCTAATGCTCTACCAACTGAGCTACTGACCCATGTTATTAAAATAAATGGCGGTCCCGACCGGGATCGAACCGGCGATCTCCTGCGTGACAGGCAGGCATGTTAACCGCTACACCACGGGACCATTTGGTTGCGGGGGCCGGATTTGAACCAACGACCTTCGGGTTATGAGCCCGACGAGCTACCACTGCTCCACCCCGCGATAATGATATATACTATTGTAAAAAATAATGGTGGAGGATGACGGGCTCGAACCGCCGACCCTCTGCTTGTAAGGCAGATGCTCTCCCAGCTGAGCTAATCCTCCATCTGGGTATTTAAATGGTGACCCCTACGGGATTCGAACCCGTGTTACCGCCGTGAAAGGGCGGTGTCTTAACCACTTGACCAAGGGGCCAACTATTGGAACAAATCAAAGTGCTGGCGGAGAGTAAGGGATTTGAACCCTTGAGACAGTGTTAACCGCCTACACGATTTCCAATCGTGCTCCTTCGGCCACTCGGACAACTCTCCAAGAATGGCTCCGAAGGCAGGACTCGAACCTGCGACAACCTGATTAACAGTCAGGTGCTACTACCAACTGAGCTACTTCGGAATAATTTTAGTATATAGCCTAGCGACGTCCTACTCTCACAGGGGGAAGCCCCCAACTACCATCGGCGCTAAAGAGCTTAACTTCCGTGTTCGGTATGGGAACGGGTGTGACCTCTTTGCCATCATCACTAGACTATTTGAAAGACAATACTTATTATAACATATCTTATAAAAATTACAAGTATATTATAATATTTTATTCTTTCAAAACTGGATAAACGTGCATTGAATGTTTCAAACGTTTTGGTTAAGTCCTCGATCGATTAGTATTCGTCAGCTCCATGTGTCACCACACTTCCACCTCGAACCTATCTACCTCATCGTCTTTGAGGGATCTTACTTACTTGCGTAATGGGAAATCTCATCTTGAGGGGGGCTTCATGCTTAGATGCTTTCAGCACTTATCCCGTCCACACATAGCTACCCAGCGATGCCTTTGGCAAGACAACTGGTACACCAGCGGTGTGTCCATCCCGGTCCTCTCGTACTAAGGACAGCTCCTCTCAAATTTCCTACGCCCACGACGGATAGGGACCGAACTGTCTCACGACGTTCTGAACCCAGCTCGCGTACCGCTTTAATGGGCGAACAGCCCAACCCTTGGGACCGACTACAGCCCCAGGATGCGATGAGCCGACATCGAGGTGCCAAACCTCCCCGTCGATGTGGACTCTTGGGGGAGATAAGCCTGTTATCCCCGGGGTAGCTTTTATCCGTTGAGCGATGGCCCTTCCATGCGGAACCACCGGATCACTAAGCCCGTCTTTCGACCCTGCTCGACTTGTAGGTCTCGCAGTCAAGCTCCCTTGTGCCTTTACACTCTACGAATGATTTCCAACCATTCTGAGGGAACCTTTGGGCGCCTCCGTTACCTTTTAGGAGGCGACCGCCCCAGTCAAACTGTCCGCCTGACACTGTCTCCTGCCCCGCTAAGGGGCATGGGTTAGAATTTCAATACAACCAGGGTAGTATCCCACCGACGCCTCCTTCGAAGCTGGCGCTCCGAGATCTCTGGCTCCTACCTATCCTGTACAAGTTGTACCAAAATTCAATATCAGGCTACAGTAAAGCTCCACGGGGTCTTTCCGTCCTGTCGCGGGTAACCTGCATCTTCACAGGTACTATAATTTCACCGAGTCTCTCGTTGAGACAGTGCCCAGATCGTTACGCCTTTCGTGCGGGTCGGAACTTACCCGACAAGGAATTTCGCTACCTTAGGACCGTTATAGTTACGGCCGCCGTTTACTGGGGCTTCAATTCGCAGCTTCGCTTGCGCTAACCACTCCTCTTAACCTTCCAGCACCGGGCAGGCGTCAGCCCCTATACGTCACCTTACGGTTTTGCAGAGACCTGTGTTTTTGCTAAACAGTCGCCTGGGCCTATTCACTGCGGCTCTCATGCGCTTGCACGCTCAAGAGCACCCCTTCTCCCGAAGTTACGGGGTCATTTTGCCGAGTTCCTTAACGAGAGTTCTCTCGCACACCTTAGGATTCTCTCCTCGACTACCTGTGTCGGTTTGCGGTACGGGCACCTCTCACCTCGATAGAGGCTTTTCTTGGCAGTGTGAAATCAGGAACTTCGTCCATACGGACTCGCCATCACAGCTCAACGTTACAGTGTGCGGATTTGCCTACACACACGCCTTACTGCTTGGACGCGCATATCCAACAGCGCGCTTACCCTATCCTACTGCGTCCCCCCATTTCTCAAACGGTGAGGAGGTGGTACAGGAATATCAACCTGTTGTCCATCGCCTACGCCTATCGGCCTCGGCTTAGGTCCCGACTAACCCTGAGCGGACGAGCCTTCCTCAGGAAACCTTAGTCATACGGTGGACGGGATTCTCACCCGTCTTTCGCTACTCATACCGGCATTCTCACTTCTAAGCGCTCCACCAGTCCTTCCGGTCTGACTTCAACGCACTTAGAACGCTCTCCTACCACTGACATCGTAGATGTCAATCCACAGCTTCGGTGAATCGTTTAGCCCCGATACATTTTCGGCGCAGCGTCACTCGACCAGTGAGCTATTACGCACTCTTTAAATGATGGCTGCTTCTAAGCCAACATCCTGGTTGTCTGTGCAACGCCACATCCTTTTCCACTTAACGATTACTTTGGGACCTTAGCTGGTGGTCTGGGCTGTTTCCCTTTTGACTACGGATCTTATCACTCGCAGTCTGACTCCCGTGTATAAATATCTGGCATTCGGAGTTTGTCTGAATTCGGTAAACCGGGATGGCCCCCTAGTCCAAACAGTGCTCTACCTCCAGTATTCTCATCACGAGGCTAGCCCTAAAGCTATTTCGGAGAGAACCAGCTATCTCCAAGTTCGATTGGAATTTCTCCGCTACCCACACCTCATCCCCGCACTTTTCAACGTGCGTGGGTTCGGGCCTCCAGTAAGTGTTACCTCACCTTCACCCTGGACATGGGTAGATCACCTGGTTTCGGGTCTACGACCACGTACTATTTCGCCCTATTCAGACTCGCTTTCGCTGCGGCTCCGCCTTCTAAAGCTTAACCTCGCACGTAATCGTAACTCGCCGGTTCATTCTACAAAAGGCACGCTATCACCCATTAACGGGCTCTAACTACTTGTAGGCACACGGTTTCAGGATCTCTTTCACTCCCCTTCCGGGGTGCTTTTCACCTTTCCCTCACGGTACTGGTTCACTATCGGTCACTAGGTAGTATTTAGCCTTGGGAGATGGTCCTCCCGGATTCCGACGGAATTTCACGTGTTCCGCCGTACTCAGGATCCACTCAGGAGAGAACGAACTTTCGACTACAGGGCTTTTACCTGCTCTGGCGGACCTTTCCAAGTCGCTTCATCTAACTCGCTCTTTTGTAACTCCGTATTGAGTGTCCTACAACCCCAAGAGGCAAGCCTCTTGGTTTGGGCTCTTCCCGTTTCGCTCGCCGCTACTCAGGGAATCGATTTTTCTTTCTCTTCCTCCAGGTACTTAGATGTTTCAGTTCCCTGGGTCTGCCTTCAAGACGCTATGTATTCACGTCAAGATACTACGCGATTAAACGTAGTGGGTTCCCCCATTCGGAAATCTCCGGATCAAAGCTCACTTACAGCTCCCCGAAGCATATCGGTGTTAGTGCCGTCCTTCTTCGGCTCCTAGTGCCAAGGCATTCGCCGTGCGCCCTTAATAACTTAACCTAACAGCTTTCAATACACATCGCATTTCGTTGTCAGCTTCACTCATTCAATCAGTCACGTACTTAAGTACGCTCCTTCCTTCACTCGATTGCTTCCTAGAACTGCTTGTGTCTTGAAACCTTTTAATGTTATTAAGCCTATAAAAAACTTAAAAAATAAATGTGTTTGTTACAATTTCAATGTCGTTTTATCCAGTTTTCAAAGAACAAGTTTTGAAGTGTTTCATTCAGAAAGAATGAACCTTCAAAACTGAACGCAAAACGTAATCTTACAAACCCAAGGTTTGTATTCCGAAATAATCCTTAGAAAGGAGGTGATCCAGCCGCACCTTCCGATACGGCTACCTTGTTACGACTTCACCCCAATCATCTATCCCACCTTCGGCGGCTGGCTCCAAAAGGTTACCTCACCGACTTCGGGTGTTACAAACTCTCGTGGTGTGACGGGCGGTGTGTACAAGGCCCGGGAACGTATTCACCGCGGCATGCTGATCCGCGATTACTAGCGATTCCGGCTTCATGTAGGCGAGTTGCAGCCTACAATCCGAACTGAGAACGACTTTATCGGATTAGCTCCCTCTCGCGAGTTGGCAACCGTTTGTATCGTCCATTGTAGCACGTGTGTAGCCCAGGTCATAAGGGGCATGATGATTTGACGTCATCCCCACCTTCCTCCGGTTTGTCACCGGCAGTCACCTTAGAGTGCCCAACTAAATGATGGCAACTAAGATCAAGGGTTGCGCTCGTTGCGGGACTTAACCCAACATCTCACGACACGAGCTGACGACAACCATGCACCACCTGTCACCGTTGCCCCCGAAGGGGAAACCATATCTCTACAGTGGTCAACGGGATGTCAAGACCTGGTAAGGTTCTTCGCGTTGCTTCGAATTAAACCACATGCTCCACCGCTTGTGCGGGCCCCCGTCAATTCCTTTGAGTTTCAGTCTTGCGACCGTACTCCCCAGGCGGAGTGCTTAATGCGTTAGCTGCAGCACTAAGGGGCGGAAACCCCCTAACACTTAGCACTCATCGTTTACGGCGTGGACTACCAGGGTATCTAATCCTGTTTGCTCCCCACGCTTTCGCGCCTCAGTGTCAGTTACAGACCAGATAGTCGCCTTCGCCACTGGTGTTCCTCCAAATCTCTACGCATTTCACCGCTACACTTGGAATTCCACTATCCTCTTCTGCACTCAAGTCTCCCAGTTTCCAATGACCCTCCACGGTTGAGCCGTGGGCTTTCACATCAGACTTAAGAAACCACCTGCGCGCGCTTTACGCCCAATAATTCCGGACAACGCTTGCCACCTACGTATTACCGCGGCTGCTGGCACGTAGTTAGCCGTGGCTTTCTAATAAGGTACCGTCAAGGTACAGCCAGTTACTACTGTACTTGTTCTTCCCTTACAACAGAGTTTTACGAACCGAAATCCTTCTTCACTCACGCGGCGTTGCTCCATCAGGCTTTCGCCCATTGTGGAAGATTCCCTACTGCTGCCTCCCGTAGGAGTCTGGGCCGTGTCTCAGTCCCAGTGTGGCCGATCACCCTCTCAGGTCGGCTACGCATCGTCGCCTTGGTGAGCCGTTACCTCACCAACTAGCTAATGCGCCGCGGGCCCATCCTATAGCGACAGCCGAAACCGTCTTTCAGTGTTTCACCATGAGGTGAAACAAATTATTCGGTATTAGCCCCGGTTTCCCGGAGTTATCCCAAACTATAGGGTAGGTTGCCCACGTGTTACTCACCCGTCCGCCGCTAACGTCGAAGGAGCAAGCTCCTTCTCTGTTCGCTCGACTTGCATGTATTAGGCACGCCGCCAGCGTTCGTCCTGAGCCAGGATCAAACTCTCCATAAAAGAAATTTGATTAGCTCAAATTGTTTTGCTGGCATCAATTTTGATGTCCAAATTTTTTGTTTCGTTCACTAACCGAAGCTAGCTACTTAAAACTTTATTGATTACGTTTTGCTTGTTCAGTTTTCAAGGTTCATTGTTTAAGTCGTTTTTCAGCGACTCCTTTATATTAACATCTCATTCAAAACATGTCAACAACTTTTTTAAAAAGTTTTTTGTGTTTCTTTCTGAGTTGTTCGTTATGTCTTAGCGACAATTAATATAATACAATACTAAAATACCATCCGTCAACTACTTTTCTAAAAAAATATCGAGGTATTTTTAAATACCTCGATTACAAGCATACTACAGTCATTACCCCATTTCTAGAGCATCTTTATTTACCTTGTAATGACGGTGAAATATTCTATCATTTTTCGCAGCAATTGGTTCTATTTGAATATAGCCTTTATCCACTAAATACTCAACAAACACTTCTAGATCTACTGAGTAATTTACGAGCTCATGATGGTCATGCAGTTCTTGAATGGTCCACATTTCTTTTGTTTGCATAACTTCTAATATATGCTGTGCTCCATCTCGTGTACGAGAGTGAATTAAAAACTCACTTGCTAAAAACAACAATTCTAAGCGCTTTTCTATTGGTTCATTACTTGTCACTAGCTCTTCATACAGCTTATAGATAGCCGGCTCAATTTTTTTCACTTGTGCCCAAACAGTTACTTCAGGATACAGGCCACTATCGATAATAGATAAACGGCCTAGATGATGTAGAGAATCAACAACGTGATTATAAGCATCTAAGTAACTTCCTTTATCGAAGTATTCTTTCCCTTCCAAATAGCGCCGAATTAACTTTGAAAATTGAATACCTGTTTTAATTTTACGGCCGCTATACGGAAATTCCTGCAATTCTATTTTTAATTTATGCAGAAACTCATTCCGATCAAATAGTACTCTACCGAAGAATATCCAATCGACGACCTTCCTATTTGAACCGATGAGTAACCATTTGCGAATTAATTTCTCCGTAACAGTATGTAGAGCGATTTTATTTCCTTCATATAAGTAATGTTTTGAAAAGACTGGTTGCTCTGCTTCTTTTACGATAATGAGTAAAACTGTATCAAATGTATCTGTAACGTTACTTTGTTCTTCACGCTTTTCCACTAAAATTACGCCTAATGTATTCGACTGACTCGCACGTTCTTGATATATTGGACGCAGTACTTGCTCCATGTTCAGCCCCCCTTTATTCATATAGGTTCTTTTGTTCCGTTAAAAATTCGACATACTCTAAAAGTATTCCTTCTTTCATTCAGTTCAAAGCTAAAATACTTTGCCCTTATATGTTATAGTAGATTTTAGATTGGGAGGCAAGATGAAATATGAAACCTTATAAAAGTAAAATTAATAAAATACGTTCATTCGCATTAGCACTAATCTTTTTTGGTTTTATTGTCATGTACGGAGGCATTTTCTTTAAAAATAGCCCGATATTAGTTTTAATTTTCATGTCTTTAGGTGTTCTTTGTATTATCGGTAGTACAGTTGTATATGCTTGGATCGGATTACTATCAACAAGAGCTGTTCAAGTTGAGTGTCCTAATTGCCATAAACATACAAAGGTTTTAGGCCGAGTAGATATGTGCATGTACTGCAATGAGCCATTAACACTTGATCCTACTCTAGAAGGTAAAGAGTTTGATCAATCCTATAATAGTAAAACAAAAAAATCCTAGCCCTTTTTTAAGAGCTAGGATTTTTATTGTACTTTTGCAGTAGCTGCTTTACATGATGGACAAGTGCCGTATATCTCTAAACGATGCGAATGCACATCAAAGCCTGTTACCTGTGATGCAAAATGCTCTATTTCGTCGAGTCCAGGATAATGGAAATCGACGATCTTACCACAGCATTCACAAATCATATGGTAATGATCGTTTGTCACGAAATCAAAGCGACTTGAAGCATCCCCGTAAGTTAGCTCTTTCACAAGACCTACTTCACGAAATACACGCAGGTTGTTATAAACAGTCGCTACACTCATATTAGGGAACTTGCCCTCAAGTGCTTTATAAATTTCATCGGCAGTAGGATGTGCCATTGATTGAATTAGATATTCCAAAATAGCATGACGCTGAGGAGTAATACGTACACCAGTTGTTTTCAACGTGTCCAGTGCATCTTGTAAATGCGTTGCAGACATCGTCATGCACCTCTTCCATAAGTATTATTAATTTATAATTGTTATAAATAGTGTATCCAATTCGTACTACTTCGTCAACAATCACACATTGCTTATTCTCAATAAATCAATGGTTATTCCTTAATATCCTCTTGATAAATCCATAACATTTTCTAAATCAGTGTCACCCTTTAGCCATTTTATTAGGCTTGGCTTGAAAATTTCTAAGCTGCGCTCAACATAACGAGAAGAATGACTTGATACATGAGGTGATACTATGACATTTGGTAATGTCCATAATGGATTGTCAGATGACAGAGGTTCCTCTTCAAATACATCTAAAACTGCGTGTCCTATTTGCTTTGTTTCAATCGCTTGAATGAGCACCTTTTCATCAACTAAATTACCTCGACCAAAATTCATGAAAATCGCACTATTTTTCATTGCGGCAAAATGCGCTTCTTTTAATAAATGGGTCGTTTCTTTTGTTTTTGGTAGCACAGAAATAACAATATCCGCATTAGGTAGCGCTTCTTTTAAATGGGCAAAGCTAATCATCGTATCCATATAAGCCGCTTCTTTTCCCGAGCGGTTACAGCCAATCGTCTTCACGCCAAAAGCTTGCAATAAACGCCCAACTTCCGAACCAATGGCACCTGGTCCCAAAATAAGTGCCGTACTATCTCGTAATTCCGTTTGCTGCGCTTTTTTCGACCATTCACCTTTCTTTTGCTGCTCATACACCCAAGGCAAAGCTCGTTTAATCGCTAAAATATGGGCGAGCATCGACTCAGCCATAGGTGTTTTATGAATGCCACGAACATTTGAGACTAGAATCCCACGTTCGATAATAGCCTGAGCTGGCATTTTTTCTATACCCGCCGATGCAACGAAAATCCATTTTAACTTGGTCGCATATTGAATACTTTCTTCTGTTAAATCTTCACCATATGTAACTAATACATCCGCTTGTTGAAGCTCTTCATTTGATAAGCCCTTTTCGAAGATAAATTCAACCTGTGGAAATTCTGCTAATAATGGCTCTCTTAAATCTGGTCTAGGTTCAAATGTAAAATAGATTCTCATTGTGCTGCCTCCTGTTCTGCTAAATATGTGTAAACTTCTTCAATATGATTTTTTACTCGAACTTTACGCCAAGCTTTTACAAGCTTACCCTCCGTATCAATTAAAAACGTTGAACGCTCTATGCCCATATATTCACGTCCATACATTTTCTTTAAAACCCATACATCATATGCTTCAGCAATTGCATGATCCTCATCAACTAATAATGAAAATGGTAAACCATGCTTATCAATAAATTTTGTATGTTTGTTTGCATTATCTGGGCTAACACCAAGAACAACAGCATTTAAATGACTGAAGTCCTCAAATTTATCGCGAAAATCACATGCCTCTGTCGTGCAGCCTGGTGTCATATCCTTTGGATAAAAGTATAAAATAACATTCTTTCCTTTAAAATCAGCTAAATGCACCATCTCGCCCTTTTCATTCATTAGAGAAAAATCCGGCGCCTTTTGTCCTTCTAGTAAAGTCATACAATCTCCTCCTCTGTAGGTTCTATTTTACTCTAAGTAACAAATCAAGTCATATCTCTTAATTTCTTTGGATTTCTTACAGCGATAGGTCTACAATAGATTACGTATAAAAAGTTAGGAGGCAATTCTATGAATCATGCAAAATCTGAAGCAATACATGCAGAGGCATTACAGCATATTGTTGGTGGTGTAAACAGCCCTTCTCGTTCATATAAAGCAGTAGGTGGCGGTTCTCCTGTAGCTATGGCTCGAGGAAAAGGCGCTTATTTTTGGGATGTAGACGGCAATCGTTATATCGACTATCTAGCAGCATATGGACCAATTGTTACTGGTCATGGCCATCCTCATATTGCAAAGGCCATAACGCATGCAGCTGAAAATGGTACATTATTTGGGACGCCGACTGAATATGAAGTTACTTTCGCAAAAATGTTAAAGGAAGCCATTCCTTCAATGGATAAAGTGCGTTTTAACAACTCTGGTACAGAGGCTGTTATGACAACGATTCGTGTGGCACGTGCCTATACAGGGCGTACAAAAATCATGAAATTTGCTGGTTGCTACCACGGTCACTTCGATTTAGTATTAGTAGCTGCAGGATCAGGTCCAGCAACATTAGGAACACCAGACTCAGCAGGTGTGACAACTTCGACTGCTGAAGAAGTTATTACTGTACCTTTTAATAATCCTGAAGCCTTTACAGAAGCCATGAATAAATGGGGCGAAGAGATTGCAGCTATTTTAATCGAGCCAATTGTAGGAAACTTTGGTATTGTTGAACCGCATCCTGGCTTCCTTGAATTAGTACACGCTACTGCAAAAGAAAAAGGGGCCTTAACGATTTACGATGAAGTCATCACGGCCTTCCGCTTCCACTATGGTGGCGCTCAAAATTTACTTGGCCTCACACCTGATTTAACTGCACTTGGTAAAGTTATTGGTGGTGGTTTACCAATCGGTGCATATGGCGGACGTAAAGAGATTATGGATACTGTTGCCCCACTCGGTCCAGCCTACCAAGCAGGTACGATGGCTGGAAATCCCGCATCTATGCAAGCGGGTATTGCCTGCCTAGAAGTGCTACAAACACCAGGCATTTACGAGGAAATGGATAGACTGGGTGGAATTTTAGAAGAAGGCATTTTAGCTGCTGCTAAAAAACATGACGTAACCATCACGTTAAATCGTCTCAAAGGGGCGCTGACTATTTACTTTACAGACGTGAAAGTAGAAAACTATGAGCAAGCTGAAAACTCTGACGGTGAAATATTCGGACGCTTCTTTAAACTTATGCTTGAACAAGGCATTAATCTAGCTCCTTCTAAATATGAAGCATGGTTCTTAACAACTGAGCATACAGAAGCAGACATTCAGGAAACAATTAAAGCAGTAGATACTGCGTTTTCACAATTGTAATCATGACAATAAAAAGGCGACTTGCTAGTAGAAGTCGCCTTTTTATTATTCATCCGTGCAAATCTATGTATTTTATGAGCACTTCCTTCTATAATGTAAAGAAGCTAAAAAATATTAGACAGAAAGGACATCTTTATGAAATTAGGTGCCCGTGTATTTAAAACTGGTGTAGCTATCGTATTTGCATTATTTATAGCAGAGTTGTTAAAACTGCCTTCACCTGTTTTTGCTGGAATTGCAGCCATTTTTGCTATTCAGCCTTCTATTTATCGTTCTTATCAAACCATTGTAGAGCAAGTACAAGCGAATATTATAGGTGCGACAATTGCCGTCATTTTCGGCTTACTTTTTGGTCATCATGTTGTTGCCATTGGTATAGCCGTCATAATAGCTATTGGTTTAATGTTGAAGTTTAAACTTGAAAAATCACTTTCGCTAGCGTTGGTATCAGTCGTAGCTATTATGGAATTTCAAGGGGATGACTTTTTAACGTTTGGTTTGATACGCTTTGTTACGATATTAGTTGGGGTATTAGCAGCATTTGTTGTTAACCTTGTGTTCTTACCACCAAAATATGAGATAAAACTATTTCGCAAAATTTATATTTTACAAGATGATATTATTCGTTGGACACGACTGGCTGTACGTCAAGCTTCTGAGCATACATCCACAAAGACAGCATTAAGTAAGTTTAAGAACCGTATGTTACGAGTGGATACGCTGTATGATTTATATAAGGAAGAGCGTAATTACTTTAAAAATAAAAAATATGTGAAAGCACGCAAACTAGTAGTCTATCGACAAATGATTTTAACTTCCAAGAAAAGCTTGGAATTGCTACAGCGTTTGCATAATCACGAAAACGAATTAGCTCAGCTCCCTACACAATTTCACTTAATGATTCAGGAGAGACTGGATTCCTTGCTAACGTACCACGAACAATTGCTGTTAAAATATACAGGGAAATTAAAACCTGAGCATTCCGAGTGGAGTAAAAGCATCGACTATGTCCAACGTAATGAATTAATGGAAATTTTCATTAAACAAGTCAACTTTGCTCGTGAAGAGGGCGATACGGAGTTTTCTAGCTATCACCTACTCTATATTTTATCGCGTATTTTAGATTATGAGGAAAACCTAGAACATCTAGATACACTCATCGTGTCCTACCAAAGCTATCATGGACATGAAATCAATGTAGAATTTGAAGAAGAATTCATTTAGCTAGCATTTTATGGCAACAGATTACCTTGATTCAGGGGGGCTTTTGAACACCCATTGAATGAAGATCACTCTGTTGCTTTTTCTATACAAAAAAACCTCCAAGTAGTGATCTACTTAGAGGAATAGAAGCTAATGACGCAATGTTAACAGTTGTTGCTCAGCTTGCTGGCGTTTGACCGTTTGCTCATCACGTAATTGCTGATAATTGGCAATACCTGAAACAATAGTATCCCACATTTCTTCAAGAGTCTGAATTGTGCTTGATTGTTGAGCCATGGCAGTACTTAGTTGCACTGCTTCATTGCTGGCTCCTCCAAATTGCTTCATACGGTTTTCAAACGCTGATGCAGATTGACTTTGTAATTGTTGACGCCTGTCATTCACTGCATTTATTAACCCCATTTTAAAAACAGGGATGGTCTTAACAAAAGCACCATTAATCTGTTCAATCAATTCACGATTGCCATTTCGTAGCATCTCGATTTGAGGGGCTGTTATAATCGCCACCATACGCGATTTATCTAACTCATCTATTTTTTGCTGGAGGAACTCTGCAATTGCTTGCAAACGATTTAGCTCCATTTTCGCCAGCTGATTACCTGCGTCGCTCTGTTTTTCATACATCGGAATCAATGTTGTTTGGACCTCATGTAGTTTCATATCAGTTGCTACGATATACTTTTCTAGTTCAAGGTAGTACATTAGGTCTTCTTGATATAAGCGTGCAAGTACTCGATTATCCTTTGCTAATTCCTCTTCCATCAGCACAAATTGATAATGGATTTTCTCAATATCTCTACCCAGTCCATTGTATTTCGTAAATAGATCGCCATCATTTTTAGTCTTACGTGCAAATAGCTTTTTAAAAAAGCCCTTTTGTTCAGCAAAATCTTGTTTGTCGAATGTCTGCATAAGTGCTTCAAGCTGCTTAAATAATTCATTTGATTCGAAAGTTGTTGACTGGGTGATGATAGCTAAAATTTGATCGGCAAATGTAGCTAATTTTGTTGCTGGCTCTTTTCCCAATGCCAATAGATCTACCTGATTTTTTATATTGATTTGATTGGCAATTTGCTGTACCTCTGCATGGTCCCGTAGCTGTTCTTTGACGGCTTCTGCTGTTTCCAGTGTCAGCTGCTCCAGCGTCAACGAGTTATTTGACATTCGTGTCGCCTCCTTCCTATCATCAGAAAAAACGATTAAAGAGTTTTTTTATGATTTTGTCGGGTGCTTTTTTTTGCTGCTTTGGTTCTTCATAGTGCAAGTCAAATAGCATATGTTCTAATCGGTGTACATCATAACTATCCTCTTGCAAATGCTTTTCTAAATCTAGTTGACCTGTCGGATTGTAAAAAACAATATCCATACCAAATCGATTTAAAAAGGCCAATAACGCCATATCCTCACGTGATAATGCTGGTTGTTGAGGTGCTTGGTATAATACCAGCTTCGGTACCTCTTGGGAATAATCAAAGCTTTGTAGTAATCGTAGAATCTCCTGTGGAATCATCGTCATTTGTTTAAATAAAAATAACTGTAAATCATATAAGGTCTCATTTGGTTGTTGTTTCAGCATGGGCTGCTCACAGGAAGTTTTTATCGTGTGGGCAATCGCACGCTGTAGCTCCAATGTTAACTCACCATATTGCCACCAATCACTTTGCATAATACGCTCTACTGACAGCTCTCCATTCACTAGGCAATGCTTATAGTGAAAGTGGAAATTGGCTCTGCTCGTTGCTGCATAAGGGAATTTCTGGACAAAAACAGTTTGCGGATTTGCTAATAACTGATGCATATAATGCCAGTATTCTTCACGTTGGCTCGAAACCCCACTAATTTTTGCAAATATGACTGGAATGGCAATCTCATCCCCAACCACTTCAAACTGTGGTCGAACCAAAGCTTTCTCTTTTGCATAAATAAAAATATCATCATATGTCATCCGTAATGTTAAGGAACGCGGCATAAAATCTTTAAACTGCCAAGGCTTATAAACACCTGATTGCTGATCATGCATTAATTGTTCAAAATGCTGACTAGAACGATATCCGACCGTTGCCTGCCGGTCACGCAACTTATCAGGGAATGGCTGTAAAGTTGTTTGATTGGTATATGCATAAGTGATGGAGAATGTATCATTAGGATCAATCTCTGCCAATTCATCTATTTTAGCTGGATGAAAAATCAATACATCACAGCCAAGCTCCATTAATAGTAATAAAAAATAGCGCTGACTAAGAGTTGCTTCCCCGTACCAAACAACTTTAGGAAAATCATCTGTTGGTTTCATGGATTTTGTCCATAGAATCCAATGGTTTTTTAGCCATTTCACCATATCAATTAAAAAACGGCGAAAGTCATTTGCTAGTAAACCTAACGATTGCTGTTTTTGAAAGAGCTCTACTACTTTAATGGTTGCTAACTGTAAATGGCGATTCATTACACTGTCATCATGCTTAGGAATTAATTGATAGCCATACATCATTGCCACTAAACGATTAATAGATAGTCCTTGTGGTGTTTGTTGATGCTGCGAAAGGATCGTTTGTATTGCTTGAAAGTCTTTTGGTTCAATATGTTTATTTAATTCCTCACTTAAAATATGGATGTTAGCGTTTTGTGACAATGTAAATAATGAATTGAAATAATCATCTTCTTCGATTGGTACGCCTAATACACGAACAGCAATTCTACTAAAGCTCACTTGTTGCTCTGTTATTTCATAAAATGCACGATCCTTTGGTGAATCTTGAAACGCCTGTAGCCAATCATCAGGATGACGCTCCAACACTGATTTAATTGTGATTGTTTGCATACAAACGCACCTCCTAAAAATCATCCTCAGCCTATGCTGAAGCATTCATTTGTCATTGAACGCCTCTACCTAATGACAACGAAAAATATTTGAACATCTATACGACCGTTTGTTGTGAAGCCATTTGTAAAACCGTTTCCAATAGGTCTTTTGTAAATGCTTCACCATTGTGAGGCGAGTAAGTTGTATTTTGTAAAACTTTTGGCTGTTTATCCTTTAAATCTCCATGATTTGGTGTATAAGCTAAATCAGCCATTGCAAGCATTCCATAATCCATAATAGAATCACCTGCTGCGATATGCACATCATATGTACAGAACTCTTTTATATATTCTATGGCCGCTTCCTTTGTCAGTACCTTAGGCATAAAATATAATTTTTTACCTTGTAGAAGCACATACCAACCATGAACATCGAACTCTTGAATCATTGCTTGTAATTCATCGGACGGTAAAATTTCAATATCCACATGATGTACGTAAAAAAGATCATCTATATACAAAGAGCGTTGTAGCCATGTATCAGATTTAACCCTATCAAATAGCTTTAGCATATCCTTACGAGGGATCGAAGAATCTTCAATACGTCTAGATAATGTTTGCGTCCATTTTTCATATGGCTGACCCTTTTCTACTATTGTACCCCCATTGCTTGTAATTGCAAAAGCAGGGCATAAATCATGAATAAAATGGATTCTCTTATATTGATGCAATGCTCTTGTCGTAACAGGTACAAATAATGTTTGTTGGTGTACCTGTTGCAATACGGGTGCTGTTGCCTGTGTCATCATACTCATTGCTTTTTCAGCCTTGTGTTCAACGACCATTGTCTCTGTAGCGGGCGGAAACATCTCCATCATGCGTTTAGAATAAATAAGTGTTCGATCTAAATCAGATGTAAATAGTATCATCATATTCTCCTCTATAATTCTTTGATTAAACCACAACATGCATAGGACATATTTGAATATTCTTCAACCAATACATTTTTTTCCTGCGCTAGTAATAAAATATGTTTCAATTCATGCATGTACTGTGGATTAATTAAAATCTTCCAAGGTATCCTTCGCAGCAAAACTCTTGTTGTTTCACCAACACCTGGCTTAATGAAATGAATATTATCAATACCAAAATCTCGTTGAATTGTTTGCACGGATTTCATACCCTCCCAAGTAATCGGAGAGGTGTCTTGCTCTTGAATTTGTTGCACAATTGTACTTTGCACTTGTTCAAAACATGTGACGATACGTTCTATGTACAGCTTTGAGACATCTACGGCCTCTAATTCTTTATAGTATTTTGCACCATGAAAGTCGTTCGCATCCATAAACTGCAAATTTAACACCGTTCTACTCACCAATCCAGATACAGTCGAATTTAAACAAGCAGATGGTATTAAAAAATCCTCACGAGTTCCATAAATAGCAGCACAATGTCCCGGATCAGCCAAAACAGCTAAATCAGCACTTAACTGTTTTTGATATTGTAAATTAAACTTTTGGCAGGATTGGATTAATTCATTGGTAATTGCCCCTTTTCCTGTCCAACCATCAATAAATTGAAGACATCCTAGAGGGTGCTGAGTCAAAATATAACGAATCGCCGTTTCATCAAACCCGCGACCACGCAGTATAGAAATGGAGTAATGTGGGACATTCACACGATAATGCATGGATATATACCGTTTGATTAAAATGCCAATAGGTGTACCTGCACGAGCTAAACTCACAAGAATTAAATTTTCTAACCCTCTAGTCTCAATGATTTGTTCTGCTACCACTCCAACGGCGATTGCTATTCTTTCTGCATGAGCATCTAGCGCTTTATAAAAAAGATTCATGTAGGTATTGGATGGTTGTTTCTCCACTGGCAGCATTTCAGAATAATGGATGCCTGATTGAATGAGCTGTTCACGTTTTTCATTATCCATTTCAAGAAATGCACTTCCAATATCACGCAATAAAAAAATAACGTCCTCTGGTGCATAACTCCCCATTTTATCTGGCTGCAAAGTCGATATCATCGTTCTACCTCCAATTCATCCATACTAATCACATATACTTTTGCGTTAGTGGCTTCTTGTAATGCCTTTACCACACGAGCAACTACCTCTTTACTTGCTATACGTTCCACAATGAAGAAAAGTTCCGTGTAGGACAGGCTTTGTAGATTATATAAATAATTAGTAACCCCGTTATTCTCTGGACTCTCAAAGGCTATTTTTTCGGTAATCGTATATCCTAAATCGTCTGTACAATAGATTGGACTTCGAGTAGTTGATTGAAAATAAACATCATTTCCTAAATAAGAGGCAATTTGCATAGGAACATACATGAACTCACCCGTGCCAATAACAAGCGCTGGACCATTTGTTCTTAGCTCTTGTAATTGCTTAGCGATAGCTTGTAACGATTTCTTTTGTGCAACATGCTGGTTTGACGTGAGCAAAAACCTCCCTGTCGCTACTAGATAAGGCTGATTATTTACTAAACCATTCTCAGCGACAGATCGATAGAATTTTCGATCAACAGGCACTTGAATTGGCCATAGTGCCATGTCCTCTGTAGCCTGTGTTCGTAAATTTGGCTGCATGCTTGTTAAGCTTGGAATACCTGAACAGCTAAAATTCCCGCACATAATGGAGATGAATTCGATAGAGATATCCCATTGTACTTCTAATTGCTTAAAGATTGATTGCTGCTGCTCAGAACGCCAATCTAAAATAGATAGTACCGCATATTGTTTCACTAAAGGAAACTTCTGTCTTAATGTCTCAATAATATTAATGACCGTATTTCCAGTAGTAATTTCATCATCTATTAACACAATGCGCTTAGCTTGCAGTAAAAATTCTGGCTCCTCCGTATAAATTCTATGGCTTGTCGCATGTGAATGTTCCTCCTCGAACGTAATAAACGGTTCAAAGTCAGGAAGCACTTCCCTTGTTGTGTGGATATACATAGCATTCGAATGGAAGGCATTAAATACTGCATGACCAAGTGCTGTAGCCGTCTCAGCAAACCCAATAAACAATGTCTCTTCCGTTAACTCTATGGTTCCTTCTACGGATTTTTGTACTTCATCCAAATTTGCTCTGTCTTTTAAAGCTTTTACGACAGCTGACAAAGCCATCTCTTTTTGTCCAGTAAGTTGCTGCTGATACAGCATAGCTAAAAGAGTTCCTGTCAGTAAGGGGATTTGCGGACGCACAGCCAAATGTTTGCCTAGAACCGTACTTACAAACAAAAATTGTCTCTTTTTATTAATCCGAGCTGCCATTCTAAACAGATCGGTTAGCGCAAAATTATGCGGATTGTAGGTCATTTCAATATCAATTGAATAATTCGGTAAAATGCTTAATTTACTCATTTGTTGTTGCATACACACTACCACCTATTTCAGACTGTAATAAAAGTGAGGCAAAATCGACAGATTCATGATAAACACCATAGACATGAGCCTGTTTTAATATTCGCTGTGCCCATCTCATATGTGGCTTGATTTCATTCATCTTATTGGCATAGTGACTTTTCATAACACCTTTACGTCCATCATTATTTTCTATAATACTTAGCGCATCTAGATATTCCTCATACGAAATGGCATAGAGGGCATGCACAACACGAATATGGCTCGGATGAATAATTGTTTTTCCCACTATGCCATTTTGTTTATCCATTAAAACTTCTTTCATTAATCCATCTAAACAATCATCTAACAACGCTTTCCTTGCATCGAGAGCACCTTTCTCACTAAATGGCGTCACTCTTAATGTGGGCTTTAATACACGCTGATTATTAAAATACTCCCACACAGGCCCCGATATAATAAACCCATCTTCCTCACGACCTAAGACATTGACAATATCTGCGATACAATCTCGAATCACACTAATATCATAAATGGTGGAGTCCATACGGCGACGAATTCCGTAAATACCACAGAAATCCGTGGCACCAATTCGTACATTTAATACACGGGCTCTGTAATGATGTAGAACTTCTTTAATGCCTAATAATGCTTCCATACGAGATTCCTTATATAGTACCTCACGACTCTCTAAAATCGGCATACCATATAAAATCAAATCATTTTCTAAAATGGTTTGTTCAAGCAACTCAAAATACCGTGCACCCTGTTCTGCAGTAAACTTCGGAAAGACATAGCCTGTTAATATTTCCTGCTTTTTCCCTAAAGCAGTCGTTAACTTTTGAAATTGCTCAACATGTCGTACTCGAATAAAAAGTAATGGGAGCTCCTGAAGCAATAGCTGTTTTTGCTGATAGAGTGCATATAATTCACTAATATCCTCGATCAACTTAGCTTCACAATCTACTAACTCTGAATCTCCTACTGCATCCTCCAAATCAATGACGAGTGATGTGAGTTCCTTATATTTTTGTGACCGGATCAAACTCACAATCGTAGGCATGGAAGCGGGCATATACAAAGTCGCACCTAGGGCATACGACAAAATATCTGGCGATTCCCACTTAGTAAATGGCTGTGGCTTCTTATAAAATATCGTATCTGCTTCTGTTGCAAAGTGTTGCATCTAATCCTCTCCCCAATAACTATGCCTTTTGTGAAAAAAGCACTGTATCAGCCTGTTCCACACAGACCAATACAGTGCCTTGTTTACACTGCTGTTTTCTTATTCAACTTGTGAACAACAAATGTTAATAAGAATGCAGCAATTAAAATAATAAAGAAGATTTCATGTGAAAGATGGTAGCCAAAAATACTAGCAAACATTTTCAGTGCAATAATGGCTATTAAAATATAGGCAGTCGTTTCAAGCTCTGGTACTCGTTCGATTAATGATAGGAATACACCAGCGATGGTACGCATCATGATAATGCCTAAAATGCCTCCTAATAATAGAACCCATACTTGATCTGAGATCGCAAATGCCGCCAAAATAGAGTCTACTGAAAAGGCAATATCCATTAATTCAACTGAAATAACAGTCGCCCAAAAAGTACCAAAGACACGAACCATCCAACCCGTCTTTTTAAACTCGTGTGCTTCTCCTTCATCAGTGCTTTTATTTTTAAAGTGCAGTATGACTAACCACATTAAATAAGTCGCTCCAATTACTTTAACAATAGAGAATTTTACGAGATATACACCAATACCGATGAAGAGAAATCGGAAAAAATAAGCCCCAAACATCCCATACATTAATGCTTTTCTTCGCTGACGTTGCGGTAAATGCTTAACAAGCACCGCTAAAACTAGCGCATTGTCTGCAGACAATAGGCCCTCCATAATAATCAACGAAAAAATAAGGCCCCATGATACTGGATCTGTTAAAACTGTCCCCACATCTGCCAGTTAAAAAACTGTGCATATGTATTTAATATCTCGTTTATTACATCCACACAAAATCCTCCGTCATGTACCTATATCCTACTAGTTACTGTAGTCCATATGCATTGATTAATGCAGCTAGACCACCCTGGTAACCTGAGCCTACTGCAGCAAATTTCCACTCACCATTATGACGGTACAGTTCACAAAATACTACGGCTGTTTCAATACTGAAGTCTTCTCCTAAATCGTAACGCAATACCTCTGATCCCGACTCTTCGTTCGTCAATCGAACATAGGCATTTAAGACTTGTCCAAAGTTTTGATGACGCCCCTCTGCATCGTAAATCGTTACCGTCACGACAATTTTTTCAATTTGAGGTGATACTTGCTTTAAGTTGACAAGAATTTTTTCATCATCCCCATCTCCTGCACCTGTACGATTATCACCCGTATGGACAACAGATTGGTCTGGGCTCGCTAAATTATTATAGAAGATAAAGTCCTGTTCATTACGACATTTTCCTGAAGCATCTAGTAAAAATACAGATGCATCCAGGTCAAAGTCTTGTCCACCATCAAATTGCTTTACATCCCAGCCTAACCCAATGCCAATGCTATTTAAGCCTGGATCTTGCTTGGTTAAATCGATACGTTGCCCTTTACTTAATTGTATAGCCATTCAAAATCTCCCTTTCTGTTCAAAGATGAAATTTTAGTTTACACTTAAGCCATAATCATTACATAGAGCAGCTAAACCACCTTGGTAGCCAGCGCCAATCGCATTAAATTTCCATTCCCCGTTATGACGGTATAATTCCCCTACAACAATAGCTGTTTCAATACTGAAATCCTCACCTAAATCATAGCGAATAATTTCTTCGTTGGAAGCAGCATTCATAATACGAATATAGGCATTAGACACCATGCCAAAGTTCTGACTGCGAGACTCTGCATCATGGATTGTTACAGTGAAGGCTAGTCGCTGAACATGTGCAGGTACTTGAGTTAATGCCACTTTCACCACTTCATCGTCACCTTCGCCTACACCCGTTAAATTATCGCCTGAATGCTCAACTGAGCCATTACCACCTGTAGTATTGTTATAAAAAATAAAATCATTTTGATCTGCTACTTTGCCTGTATCAGCAAGTAAAAATACAGATGAGTCTAAGTCAAAATCATGACCACCATCATATTTATTTGTATCCCAGCCTAAACCTACCACAACATTTGTTAATCCTGGATTTGTTTTTGTTAAATCTACCTTTTGACCTTTTTGTAGTGAAATGCCCATAATTTTTATTCCTCCTATTTAGTCAATTATTTATTGATATCTTCGAACAACGTCGCCAAGCTTTATGTCATTTGTTCCCGTACCAACCGCAGCAAACTTCCATTCATTACTATGACGGTAAATTTCTCCACATACTAAAGTCGTTAAATTCGAATAATTATCAGTTAAATTATAGCGAATTAGTTCACTTCCTGTCCTGTCATCATACACACGAATATATGCATTATGAATCATGCCGAAGTGTTGATTGCGACCTGCCGCATCATAAATGTTTACAACAAACACAAGCTTGTTATATTGCGTAGGTACAGATGATAGCTCAATTGTAATTACCTCATCATCACCATCGCCATCACCTGTTAAATTATCACCTGAGTGTCGAACAGAACCACAGCTACTTGTTAATTTCCCGAAATAAACAACATCGTCACCCGCTACAACCTTATCATCCTGTAACATTAATACCGAAGCATCACAGTCGATACTTCTGCCACTGCCACTATTTCTACTGGAAAATAAACCTCCTAAAAAGCCGCCACTTTTCTCTTGACTTACAGGGTCCCACCCTAAACCTACTTTAATTTTATTTAAACCTGCGTTACCTTTTGTTAAATCAACTCTTTGTCCTTTTTGTAAATTAATCCCCAACTCTAACACCCTCCTCAAATATGTATTTCAAACGAAAGATTTTATGGTAAGCAATAATCTACTAAGCTAAAAGATTTCTACTTAAATTAAGTCTAAAATAACGTGACAAAAAATTCAATTAATGGCTCCGAAAAGGTGTTTTACTTATTTTGGAAAGCCGTTCATACATTCCGAAAAGGTGTTTTACTTATTTTGGAAAGCCGTTCATACATTCTATATATCTTAGAACGTTTTTGCGTTAAAAATGTTCCTTTTATATCCATTTGTACGTTTCGCCAAAACAGCTGAAAAAACCTTCTAACTTGTAGAAGGCTATTGTTCCTATTTACTAACTTTTCATTTTTGGATCAAGTGCATCGCGTAGTCCATCACCCATTAGATTAAAGCCTAGAACGGTTAACATAATAGCTAGACCAGGGAAAATCATCGTCCACGGAGCATTTAATAAAAACTTCCGTGCATCCGCCAGCATTTTTCCCCATTCTGGTGCTGGTGCTTGTGCTCCTAATCCTAGGAAACCTAATGCCGCAGCTTCAATAATAGCTGTCGCAATCGCTAGTGTCCCCTGCACAATTATTGGAGTTATGGAATTTGGCAAAATATGAGAAAAAAGAATTCGTGCATCACGCATGCCAATTGCTTTTGCTGCTACAATATATTCCTCTTCCTTGACGCTTAAAACTTTAGAGCGGATTAAGCGCCCAAAATTCGGTACGTTAATAATGGCAATGGCGATTAATGCATTTTGTAAAGATGGACCCAACACTGACACTACTGCAATCGCTAGTAGCATACTAGGGAAAGCTAGCATAATATCAAAAATACGCGAAATAATCGTATCAATCCATTTTCCATAATAGCCTGCAATGATGCCAAGTAAACTGCCAATTATGACGGATAAAATAACTGAGAAAAAGCCTACCCATAACGAAATCCTTGCACCATGAATGATTCTCGAAAAGATATCCCGTCCAAAATCATCCGTTCCAAACCAATGATCAGCGGATGGTGCCAGTAAACGCTTTGTTAAATTTTGTTCATTGATGCCCTGTGGTGCAATGTATGGACCAATGACAGCCAGTAAAATAAAAAATATAACAATTCCTGCTCCTACGAGGGAAACTTTGCTCTTCTTAAAGCTACGCCAACCTTCGAGCCATGGACCTACTGCCTTTTCTCGAACTGGTGCTGCTTCTTTTTTTATATCGATTGCTCCAGTCATCATTGCAACTCCCTTCTATTTGTATTTAATACGTGGATCGACTACTGTGTACAGTAAATCCACGATTAAGTTAATCATGATGAAAATAAATGCAACGATTAGAATACCTGATTGAATAACGGGATAATCCCTGAAGCCAATCGCATCATAAATATAACGACCAATTCCTGGCCAACTAAAAATCGTCTCTGTTAAAATGGCTCCACCTAGCAGTAATCCTGTTTGTAGACCAATTACCGTTAACACAGGAATAACCGCATTCTTTAATGCATGCTTATAAACAACAATAAACATTTTTTGGCCTTTTGCCCTTGCAGTTCGTACATAATCTGAGCGCATAACTTCCAGCATTGAAGACCTTGTGATTCTTGCGATGATAGCCATCGGAATCGTTGCAAGTGCTACTCCTGGTAATATTAATCGCTTTATGACTTCGACGAATTGATCAAAGCGACCTTGAATGAGCGTATCTAGTAAATAAAAATGGGTTATGGCGGTTATTGGATTTCGCACATCTTCTCGACCAGAGGTAGGCAGCCAACCAAGCTTACTACTAAATGTCCACTGCTCCATTAAGCCAAGCCAGAACACAGGTACAGAAACACCGATTAATGCTATAATCATCGCTGTATAATCAAACCAAGAATTTTGGAACCATGCAGAAATAATCCCGGCATTCACACCAATAACGATCGCAATAATCATCGCAAATAGTGCAAGTTCGGCCGTTGCTGCTAAGTATGGAAAAATTTCTTCTGATACAGGTAGTTTCGTACGTAGGGAAACCCCTAAATCTCCCTGAAAAATACCTGCTAAGTAACTAAAATATTGTGTATACCACGGCTTATCTAATCCTAAACTTGCGTTTAACGCCTCGACCGCCTCTTTTGTCGCCTGTTGTCCTAAAATAACTTGTGCTGGATTTCCAGGAATTGCTCGTATCAACATAAAGACGATAAAAGTCATTCCAAGCAAAACTGGGATTAGTTGAAGTAAACGTCTCCCCATATAGTGAAGCATTTTCATCACCTCTCTATGATTTTCATAATCTACTTTGAAGTCTTTATATACTGTTGAAAGGTTGAGCCTTCACTAAACGGTTTTGAATGTTTAGTTGAGTTCTTTCATACAGGAAATAATCATTATCGTTACTTGAAAAGAATCTGCGAGATTTCCACGGCTTACCCGCAGAAAAGCAAGCAGATTCTTCACATTTCTTTGTTCAATTAAAAATGATGAGATTTACTATTGAATATCTACTGCATCTAAACGGTCAGAGCCAGTAGGATGCGCAATATAATTCGTCACTTTCACGTTAGCAGCTAAAATTGGTGTTGAGTGAGCAAGTGGAACCCATGGAGCATCCTCAGAAATAATTACTTGAGCTTGCTTATAAAGTTCATTACGCTTGTCCTCATCAATTTCAGTTTGAGCTTTAACAAAAATTTCGTGTAATTTAGGATTATCATAGAATGTATAGTTATTAGAGCCAATATTATCGGCGTCTAATAATGTGTATAGGAAGTTATCCGCATCTCCATTGTCGCCTGTCCAGCCAAGTAGGAACGCATCTGCTTCACCATTTTGTGCTTTCTCTAAATACGTAGCCCATTCAAATGACACAATTTTAGATTTAATGCCCACATCTTCTAAATTCTTTTGAATCGCTTCTGCCACTTTTTGACCGTCTGGCATGTATGGACGTGGTACTGGCATTGCCCAAAGCTCAATTTCCTTACCATCATAGCCTGCTTCAGCAAGTAATGCTTTCGCCTTTTCAGGATCATACGTGTAGCCTGTAACGTCATCGTTGTAACCAGAAATTACTGGTGGCATTGGGTTTTTCGCTGGCTCAGCTAGCCCCTCATAAAATGCATCCACTAATGCTTGTTTATCAATTGCATAGTTAACTGCTTGACGCACTTTTACATTATCAAAAGGAGGACGAGTAACTGTTAAACCAAGATAACCAACGTTCATAGATGGACGCTCGATTAACTGTAAATTAGCATCGCCTTCAATTGTTGCTTTATCAGATGGGCTTAAGCCATCAGCTACATCAATATTGCCTGCTAATAAATCATTTAAACGTGCAGAGTTTTCTGGAATAGAACGATAAATCACTTTATCTAATTTAGGATAGCCATCAATATAGTAATCTGGATTTTTTTCAATTGTGATTGAATCATTACGTACCCAGCTTACAAACTTGAATGGACCTGTTCCTACAGGATTTGCAGATAAACCTTCTTCATCTGCTTCAAATGCAGTTGGAGAAGCAATCGCGAATGGAGACATTGCTAAATTTTTCAGGAATGGTGCTTGTGGTTGGCTTAATTTAAAGACAACTGTGTAGTCACCCTCTGCAGTTACTGATTCAATTACTTGCTTGTCACCAACGACAAATTGTGAACTAAAATAAGGGTGTTTATCCGCACCTGATTTCCAACGTTCAATATTCTTAACAACAGCCTCAGCATTGAAATCTGTGCCGTCATGGAATTTCACACCTTCTTCTAGCTGGAAAGTATACGTTAAACCATCCTCTGATGCCTCCCATGATTTTGCTAAGCCTGGTTGAATCGTTACATCTCGTTCACCAAAGTTTACTAATGTTTCATAAATATTAGCTGTTACCGTGAAGGATTCACCGTCTGTAACAACAGCAGGGTCTAGTGCTACAGAATCTCCACCACGACCATACACTAAAATTTTTGGTTCTCCACTGCCAGCTGTATCGCCACCAGTTGAAGTATCTTTACTACCCGTATCCTTAGTATCTGAGCCGCCACAAGCCGCTAAGATTGTCGAGAGAATAAGGAGTAGCATTACACCTAAAGTCCAAAACTTCTTTTTCTTCATCGAATTTCCCCCTATGAGTTTTTATATCATTTAATGTTGGAGTGCCTCATAAAGATGGCAAGCAACATAATGACCCGGTTTCACTTCTTGCATTTTAGGTACTACCTGTGAGCACTGTTCCTTTTTAAATGGACATCTCGTATGGAACGTACAACCGCTTGGCGGGTTTGATGCACTTGGAATATCTCCTGTAATAATAATCTGTTCCCGTTCAAACGTAGGATCTGGAACAGGAACCGAAGATAAAAGTGCCTGTGTATATGGATGAAGCGGTTCAGCATATAAGTCCTCACTCGCTGTCAACTCTACTAATTTACCTAAATACATAACGCCAACACGATTACTGATATGGCGAACTACCCCTAAATCATGGGAAATAAAAATATAAGTCAGCTTTAAATCTTTTTGCAGCTTTTGCAATAAATTCAAAACCTGTGCCTGGATGGACACATCGAGCGCAGATACTGGCTCGTCCGCAATAATTAAGCGTGGATTGGTCATTAAGGCTCTAGCAATGCCGATACGCTGCCTTTGCCCTCCACTAAATTGGTGCGGATAACGCTTGATATGATATTCATTCAATCCAACAATCTCAAGTAGCTCCAACACTTTCTGTTTGCGCTCCTTGGCATTACCTATCCCATGAACAATAAGAGGCTCCTCTAATATTTTGCCGATGTTATGGCGTGGATTCAGCGAGGCATAGGGATCCTGAAAAATCATTTGAATATCTCTACGTGCTTTCCTCATTTCATTGTTGGATAATTCTGAAATCATTTTACCTGCGAATTCTATCTTACCTCCAGTTGGCTCTAGTAAGCGCATTAACAAGCGACCCGTTGTCGATTTACCACAGCCTGATTCGCCAACAATCCCTAATGTTTCTCCTTCAAATACTTCAAATGAAACATCATCTACTGCCTTTACATCTCCCGTATGCGAATTAAGGACTCCCTTTCGAATCGGAAAATACTTTTTTAACCCCTCAACCTTTAATAGCGCTTTCGACACGTTGCTCCACCTCCTGCTTCTCTAGTAAAAAACATCTCGATTTATGATTCTCAGCTGCCTCAAATAAAGGTGGTGTTTCCTGTAAACAACGTTCCATCGCATACTCACAGCGTGCTGCAAAACGACAGCCAACCTGAATACTTCCTGGTTTCGGTACACTCCCAGGAATGGAGTATAGATTATCCTTTTTATAACGCATATCAGGTACTGATTGAATGAGTCCTTGCGTATAGGGATGTTTAGGATTAGTGAAAATTTCATGAATCGGTGCCTCTTCCACTATTTGTCCTGCATACATAACAATCACTCGCTCACAAGTTTCTGCGACAACACCCAGATCATGTGTAATTAACAACACAGCTGTATTCAAGCGTTTATTCAAGTCTTTCATAAGCTGTAAAATTTGGGCTTGTATCGTAACATCCAATGCAGTTGTAGGCTCGTCCGCAATTAATACCTGAGGATCACAGACAAGTGCCATAGCAATCATCACACGTTGACGCATACCACCAGATAGCTGATGTGGGTAATCCTTTAGCAATTCCTCAGCACGTGGTAGACCCACAAGCTTCATGATTTCAACCGCTCTTGCAAACGCTTCCTTTTTCGACCATTTTGGATTATGGATTAATATCGCCTCTTTTAACTGGTCACCAATCGTAAACAGAGGGTTTAGCGAAGTCATTGGCTCCTGAAAAATCATTGCAATGTCTTTACCACGTATTTTTTGCATTTGTTTATCCGTACATTTAGCAATATTTCTGCCATCTAGCAAAATTTCTCCACCTGTTATTTTTCCTGGTGGTGATGGAATTAATCCCATGATGGACAGCGACGTAACACTTTTACCACTTCCCGATTCTCCTACAATCCCTAAAATTTCTCCTTCATGGACAGAAAAATCGATATCGTCTACAGCAGGAATTTGCCCATTATCTGTGAAAAAGGTCGTTTTCAAACCTTTTATTTCTAGTAGTTTTTTCCTCATGTGTAACGCCCCACCCTACCTATATTTTACTTAAATGTATAATAATATTAATAGAATACTATAACTTTCGTTAAATTCCTTATTTTCAGATAATTCTAACTAAAAATCCCGACTCTTTCAATCATTAATATTCTGCAAATTACATAGAATTTCTACAATAATCGTCTTCGATAATAATTAAATCTTATAAAGAGATAATTTTTTACATTTATCAAAAAAAAATAGCCTTCCATTTTCAAAAAAATGAAAGACTTTTTTTAAAAAAATTTATAAATCGTGGAATTTACGTTAATTTTCAATCCAAATGCTGCACCTGGAATAAATTACAATATGTTCCTTGGCTGTCCATTAACTGCTCATGTGTTCCACTTTCGATTAATTGTCCATGATCGATGACAAAAATTTTGTCAGCATGGGTAATTGTAGAAAGACGATGCGCAATAATAATAGTCGTTCGTTCATGAGCAAGTTTGTCTAATGATTCTTGTATCAGTGCTTCACTTTCTAAGTCTAACGCAGAAGTAGCCTCATCAAGGATTAAAATCGGTGGATTTTTTAAAAACACACGTGCAATGGCAACCCGTTGTTTTTGTCCGCCGGATAGCTTTACTCCTCGTTCTCCAACCTTTGTGTCATAACCATTAGGCAGACTCATAATAAAGTCATGGGCATTTGCTGCTTTCGCTGCTTCGATGACCTGTTCATCTGTTGCATCTGGTCTCCCCATTAAGATATTCTCTTTGACAGAATCACTAAAAAGTATATTATCTTGCAGGACAATACCAATTTGCGATCGTAACGAATGTAAAGTGACGTCTCGTACATCATATCCATCAATGGTCACTTTCCCACTTGTTGTATCGTAAAAGCGAGGAATTAAACTGATAATCGTGGACTTACCACCACCACTCATCCCTACAAAGGCAACAGTCTCCCCGGGATTAATCGTTAAATCGATAGCATTTAAAATAGGAGAACCAGTTTCTTCGTATTGGAAGGCTACATTGTGAAAGCGAACCGCTCCATTTGCGCGTGGGAGTTCACGAGCGTAGTCCTTATCTTTCACTTCATAAGGCTCGTCTATTAAATCAAACATTCGATCCATTGAAGCGATAGACTGTGTTAAAGTGGTGGAAGAACTAACAAGACGACGAAGTGGACCATACAGACGTTCAATATAAGCTATAAAAGCAACCATTGTTCCAACTGAAAGTGACCCATTTATTACTTGATAGCCCGCATAAGCTATCACTAACAATGGTGCAACATCCGTGATTGTATTTACGACAGCAAATGATTTTGCATTCCACTTTGTTTGATCAAGTGCTTTTTCTAAAAACTCGCCGTTTGCTGAATCGAACAATTTTTGTTCATGCTTTTCTAAAGTAAAGCTTTTAATAATGCTCATACCAGCTACACGTTCGTGTAAATAACTTTGTACACCTGCAAGTGCTTGAGAACGTTTCCGTGTTAAATCCCTCAATTTGCCAAAAAAGTACTTCACACTGAATGCATAAAATGGAAATGCGATTAACGCTACTAGTGTTAGCTTCACATCCATTGTTAGCATAATGGCAATTGCAATTACTATCGTCGCAAGATCCAACCACACATTCATTAAGCCCGTCATAACAAAGGTCTTCGTTTGCTCAACATCATTAATAACCCTTGAAATAACATCACCTGCACGTGTATTGGCATAGTATCTTAAGCTTAGGCGCTGTAAATGCGCATAAATCTCCTTACGAATATCGAACAGCACCTTGTTACTAACGTGTTGTGCATAATATTGTCGATAGTACTCAATAGGTGGACGGATAATAAAGAACACAATAATAGTTCCACCCAGCCAATAAAATAGCTCTTTTGTTTTTTCTACATCTGTTAAGTCATCTGCTGCAATAATGTCGTCCAATACAATCTTAATGAGCAGTGGAATAAATAGAGGAATAGCAAATTTTACTATACCAATGATAATCGTTAAAATAATTTCCCATGTATATGGTTTTACAAAGCGCATATATCGCTTTATGCTTCCCAATTTATCATCACATCCTTACAAAAAGAAACAGGCATTCGATGATGAATGCCCTAAGTATTATAGCAATATTTCGATTAGAATACAGTTATGATGACTTTATAGCGAACTATTTTACATTTGCCTTTACAGCTCTCTGATCCCCTCCAATAAAAAAACACCTATTAGTTAAACTAATAGGTGTCATTAACGATCATCTGACTGCATATCAAGCTGGAACTTGTAACGATTTGTCCAGACATCGATGAAATCGGGTGCAAATGGTCCTCTTTTTTGTTGAATCCAGCTTATTAATTTATCGACATTGCGCTTTAAAATCTTATCTATGACATCAGGATAAGACATTTCCTTACGATGGAGCTCATATTCATCCTCGTCTAAAAGGGTATAAGACATGTCAGGAAAAACTTTAATATCTAAATCATAGTCGATATATTTAATGGCATTATTATCGAAAACAAATGGTGAGCTTAGATTGCAATAATAATACACACCGTCTTCACGTAGCATACAGATGATGTTAAACCAGTGTTCCGCATGGAAGTAGCAAATAGAGGGCTCTCTCGTTAGCCATGTACGACCATCGGATTCTGTCACAAGTGTCCGTTCATTCGCACCGATTACGATATTTTTCGTTCCTTTTAAAACCATCGTTTCTTGCCAAACACGGTGGATACGGCCATTGTGCTTATAACTATGTATTTGTATCGTTTCTCCTTCTACCGGTAATGCCATTTTGTTAGCCCACCTTTTCGTCTATGCTACCTAAATCTAGCAGTCTCTAGTATATTATAGCAATGTGTACGCGAAAGGTGTAGTTAGAAAACCACAAATTTCACTACGCTATTTTGAATTTGTATAAAATTTAGTCAATTATAAGCGAATTTTATTATAATGTCAGCTTTGATGGGATTTTTTAGTTAATTCCGCAAATATTCCACTTCTAGAGGATTTCCTTTACAGCTGACGATTTACTTAACTGAACAATTTGAAAGGGGCTGTCTTTTTCATCTTTTCGGATTTAAGACAGCCCCTTAGAGGTAAATGCAATTATGCAGTTACAAAGTGTTACTCACCTAAATCTTGGTTAGTTTTAGAGAAACGACCTGAAGCTGGAGCTTTCTTTTGCTCTGCTTTCGCATTTTGCTTTTGCACTTCATTTACGTCCGTCTCATAACCAAACTCTTCACTTTGACGTTGCATGTTTTTATTCGGTTGGAAATTTTGGTTGTTTTGTTTTTTCATCCTTCATTCACCTCCACGCTAGTTATTGTGTACGGAGATGACGACTTTTATGCTCATGAATTGATTATTTTAAGAAGGTTTTATTTTCCTGCTGTTTGCTTTTTTACTTCTTCCCAAATTTTTAGCATCGGAACAGGCATCGGCAAAAGTTCTATTTGCTCACGACTTAGCCAATCACCCAGTTCAGCGGATTCGCATTTTATATAATAGCTATTTATATGCCAAGTTAAATGTGAAAAAACATGTTTAAATGTAAGCAGCTCCTGTTTGGCCTGTACATTTTCTGTACATTCCTTTGTATAGTTTTCTGCTGAAATTTGGCTCGTTTCCATCATGGGAAATTGCCATAGATTAGCTAGCAGGCCTTCCTCAGGACGTTGTTGCATTAAAAATTGTCCATTGTCATTTTCATATACGAGTACATCATATGTGAGATGCTTCATTTTTGTTTTTTTTGATTTGACAGGTAATTTTTCTGGTTCTCCCTCATTAAAAGCCGTGCAATACTCTCTGACTGGGCATAATAAACATTTTGGAGAGGTAGGTGTACAAATAAGTGCACCCAGCTCCATTAAGCCTTGATTAAACGATGAAGCATGATGAGGATCAATTAGTTCCTCAACCGCCACTTCAAAAATCTTCTTCGTTTTTGGAAGAGCTATATCATCATGTATATCAAGCACCCTACTGAGAACTCGCATAACATTACCGTCAACTGCATGTTCAGGCTTATTATAGGCAATACTTAATATAGCGCCTGCAGTATAGGGACCAACACCTTTTAATTTAGATATTTCATGGCGATTGTCAGGTACTATACCGCCGTAATTTTCTAAAACCTCACGAGCACCTGCTTGTAAATTGCGAGCACGGGAATAATAGCCAAGACCTTCCCAATGCTTTAATAAGTATTCTTGTGGTGCTTCCGCCAGCAAATCTAATGTTGGAAAACTTTCCATAAAACGATTGTAATAAGGAATAACTGTGTCGACACGTGTCTGTTGCAGCATCACTTCCGATACCCAAATCTTATAAGGGTCTGTTGTGTGTCTCCACGGCAAATCACGTTTCTCCGTGTTAAACCAGTCGACTAAAGATTGTCGAAATTCTGTTACATATGGGTAATTCACAGTGACCTCCGTTGTTTTTACGATTTAATTTATGATGAAAAGGGTATACAATGAAGAAAAGAATATTCGTGTATACTCGACAAAAACCGTCTCTTTCACACGAATGTCAGAATATTTCAATATACCTTTTATTATTTTTGAAATAAAGTTGTATGCACATTGTACTCGATTTTAATGCATACTAGGAGTGGATATTTTTGGATTCAGGTACACATTTCGTTATGGGTATAGCCCTTGGCGGTCTTGCATTAGCCGACCCTGTAGTAGCCGATCATTCAATGACTTTTACAGCAGTAATGGCAGGTACAATTATTGGCTCACAAGCTCCAGATGTCGACACTGTGTTAAAACTACGTAATAACGCCATCTATATTCGACATCACAGAGGAATTACACATTCACTACCAGCTGTAGCTATTTGGCCTATTTTAATTACAATTGTTTTATCACTTATTTTGCAAGACGTAAATGTGTTTCATTTATGGCTTTGGACATTTTTAGCTGTTGGTCTTCATGTCTTTGTTGATATTTTTAATGCGTATGGTACGCAAGCAATTCGACCATTCTCTAGAAAATGGGTTGCGTTAGGTGTCATTAATACCTTCGATCCCATTATCTTTTCATTACATTGTGTTGGTATTGTGTTATGGGCATTCGGTACAAATCCAGTATGGACATTTAGTATCATGTATATGGTTATCGTGATTTACTATATTTTACGATTTGCCGTTCAAAAAGCGGTAAAAAATGCAGTGCATCATACTATTCAAGATGAAGAATATGTCATTGTAGCGCCTACTATGCGCTTCTTCCACTGGCGTATCGCAGCCAAATCTAAAACACATTATTACGTTGGGCGTGCATATGGAAGGACTGTTAATATTTACGATAAATTCGAAATTAAGCCTTTACCTAAAACTGCGCTTATAGATGCCGCAATGAAAGATCCTAACTTAGCTGCATTTGTGTCCTTCTCTCCAATGTACCGATGGGAGATTTCAGAGCTTGAAAACGGCCTAATAGAAGTAAGGCTAATCGATTTGCGTTACCGCAGTGACAATCGCTATCCTTTCGTGGCTGTTGCACATTTAAATGATGATAATGACATCGTTACGTCTTACACAGGCTGGATCTTTACAGAAGATAAGCTTCAGAGAAAACTACAAATTGGCGCAAGTAATTAAGCAGTAAACCCTGACCAAGACTGGTCAGGGTTTTATTATTGTGCCATATCATCACTAGCATCTAGTAAATGTATATACTTCGGATTACGTCCTGCAAATGCGTGTAATTTATCACCGTAGCTAGCAATTAATTGACGAACAAGATTTTCTGTATACGCTGCTCCACGATAATCATACCCTGCTTTTGCGGCAGTTGATTCAAAGTCACTCCATAGCAATTCCACCCAAACCCGTGCCCGTCCAACAGACATCTGTGGATTCTTTGCTAATAACTCTGCTGTTAATTTTTCAATTTTCTCATCCATTTATTTGCCCACCTTTACAGGGGAAAGGATAGATACTGGTAATGCCTCTTGGTACTTGTCCCCGCCTAAACGGTGTCCCCAAGCAAAACGTCCCTTTAAATAATCTACTTGGAAAAACTCATTATCTGAACCATCAATACGATACATTTCTCCTGAAACGATCGTATTCAGATCCACCAAATAAGCCGCAGCCATTAAAGCTTTGCGCTCATAAACAGCAAACTCATTGATAATTCCTAGCTGTTCTGCCTTTCGAGCTTTCTCTTTTAGAAAAGCAATTTCCTCTCGCAGTTCATGCTCAGACATAGCTGCATAATTTTTTTCATTCATTCTTCATTCTCCTTCTCTTCAATAAAACAATCTATTACTTCTATAGGAAAACCCTTTTGATAGAGCGCCTGTTTAACCTTCATTTTTAGCTCATAACCAGTATACTTCGATACGTACTTTTTCCAAACTTTTTCGCCTTGAGTATCTAACAATTGCTGCCAGTTGTCATCATCCTGCGCTATCTCCACTTGGCTAAGCACCTCTTCCACGATCGAAAATGCATACCCTTTTCTTAAAAGAAAATCCTGGATTTTGGTCTTTATTTGGGTTGGCGTTTTCTTATTCTCTGAGCGAATAATTTTCTCCGCTAACTGCATTGCCAGTTTTAATTGTTCCTCAAAACTATATGTAGCAAGCACCTCATCCTGCAAGTTTTTCTCAATGCCCTTTTTAATCAAGTCTTGTCTAATGGCTCTTGGTCCTTTTTTCATCGTAGCTTTCTTAGTATCAAGTAATGCCTTCGAATAGTTTTCATCATTAATAAAGCCATAGGATTTTAACTTTTGGATTGCCTCTAACACCACAGCTTCTCCAAATTCTAATGTGAGTAGTTTTTTCTTTACCTCATGCTCACTTCGCATTTGATAAGAGAGAAAGTTTAATCCCTTATTAAATGCCTTACGTATCTCATCTTCATAGGCAATCTCCTGGATTTCGAATTCATCGAGCACCTTCCCCTTTGTTAAACCGAACTGAATGAGAATGGCTTCATCAACCGGAAAAGCATATTCTTCATTTAAATAGATATTATAGCGTTCAGGATTGTTTTTTTGACGTGCAATTTTCGTAATCATACGCATAGCAAACACCTCACTATTGTCATTATAGCATTTCTTTATGGGGTTTCTGATATTTAGCGCGAGTATTTTGCCTTCATTCGCGAGTATTCACTTCCCTTCCGCGAGTAATTCTCATGCTCTGCAATTAATGCCTAAAGATGTTTACTTTCTTGTTACATGATAAACTTATTAGGAAGCGTTTTTATTCGATTAGAAAAGAGGTGCTTGTTATGAAAATCGTTATTGCAGGTGGCACTGGCTTTGTTGGAAAGGCACTTATAAAGCTATTGCAGAACAATGGACATGACCTTTTTGTCTTAACACGTCATGAGTCAAAACTAGAAAATGGCGTTCACTATGTACAATGGCTGCAGCAGCACGAGCAACCTTTGGCAATATTTGAAGATGTGGATGCCTTTGTGAATTTAGCAGGTGTTTCATTAAATAATGGTCGTTGGACAAAAAAACAAAAGAAAGCTATCTATTGGAGCCGAATGAATGCAACATTGGAATTAGTACGCATAATGGACATGCTCACGATAAAGCCAAAAGTACTTGTCAATGCTAGTGCAGTTGGTATATATCCTACTTCCACTCAAGCCATCTATAATGAAGATTTTACGGATTATGCAACTGATTTTTTGGGCACTACTGTTCATGATTGGGAACGACATGCGAAACGAGCAGAAGCGTTAGGTATACGTGTGGCTCTTGCACGCTTTGGTGTCATCTTAGGGAGAGATAGTGGTGCACTTCCACCCATGCTATTGCCCTATCAAATGCATGTAGGTGGAACGATTGGTTCTGGAGAGCAGTGGCTTTCATGGGTACATATTGAAGATGTAGCACGTGCGATTTATTTCGCTATTACAAATGAAAATATTCACGGTCCATTTAATATAACAGCGCCGCACCCGATGAGAATGAAGGAATTTGGTCAAACGATTGCAGAAGTCATGGACAGACGTCATTGGCTACCTGTTCCTAGCTTTGCGATGCGTTGTGCTCTCGGCGAACAAAGCACACTTGTACTAGAAGGACAACATGTGCTGCCAACCCTTTTAGAACAACAACATTTTATATTTAAATACCCTTATTTAAAGCAAGCACTTGAAAATTTGTTAAAGGCTCAAGATTAGAAAAAATTAAGTTGGATAATTTTTTTAGTAATTACGCATTCTAATGAAAAAGAAAGGATGCGTTTTTATGTGGAAACAACATATAGTAGGTGCGGTAATTGCTACTTTTATTATTGCCGCAGGAATTAGCTTTAATCCATATTTTGCTGCTGGTTCTGATGAGCATCATTGGGGCTTTAAGCGAGCTAAAAACGGTGAACAGGCAGAGGCAGGGGCACAGCTCGATCAGTTACTCGACAAATATGGTGCGATTTATAAAGGGAAGGCAGATAAAAAAATTGCTTATTTAACATTTGATAATGGCTATGAAAACGGCTTTACTGAAAGTATTTTGGATACATTGAAAAAAGAAAATGTACCTGCAACTTTCTTTTTAACAGGCCATTACTTAGACAGTGCCAGCGATTTAGTGAAACGCATGGTGAAGGATGGTCATATCATTGGGAATCACTCATATGGTCACCCTAATATGGCACGACTCTCACAGGATGGCATACGTGCCGAATGGAGAAAGTTTGATGGCAAGTTACGTGAACTGACAGGCATCGATCGTACCACATATGCTCGTCCACCTGAAGGTATTTTTAATGCAAAAGTGTTAGAGGTGGGCAATGCTGAAGGCTATCGTCATATTTTCTGGTCTGTGGCCTTCAAGGATTGGATGAAGGATGAGCGTCGTGGTGCAGATTATGCTTATAATGCACTTATGGAACAATTGCATCCAGGTGCCGTTATTTTAATGCATACAGTGGCACAGGATAATGCAGAAGCTTTACCAATGTTTATTGCAGAAGCTAAAAAACAGGGTTATACCTTCTTATCGCTTGACGATTTAGTATTAGAATATGAAGATTTCCCTGTTGCTTTGCAATCGCCTGCTCCTTCGTTATAATGGGGAGATGACATTATAGAGCAGGGACGTGGAATGTTTGACACAGCAAACAACAATGACCGTGGGACAAAAATTCCCACTCACAATAAAAAGGCTAGGCATTAATGGTGAAGGTGTAGGATTTTATAAACGTAATGTGGTATTTGTAAAGGGAGCTATTCCTGGAGAAGAAATCACAGCTCAAATAACGAAAACACAGCGTAATTTTGCTGAAGCAGAGATTTTAGCCATTCGTAAAGCTTCAAAGCATCGTCAGGAAGCACCTTGTCCAGTGTACGATGACTGTGGCGGCTGCCAGCTTCAGCATATGACATATGACAAACAGCTAATAGAAAAGCGTGACATTGTTATGCAAGCATTAGAGCGTTATGCCAAACCTTTAGTTGAAACGATTGAAGTGCGAAAAACACTTGGTATGGATGACCCTTGGCATTACCGTAATAAAAGTCAATTCCAAGTGCGTAAAGAAGGCAAGCGTGTTTACGCAGGTTTATTCGCTGAAGGAAGCAATAAGCTGTTAAACATTAATGATTGTCTTGTTCAGCACCCCATTACTTCTAAAATTACCGTAGCCACTCGGAAAATTTTACAAAAGCTAAATATCACTATTTACGATGGTCGTACGCTAGATGGTTTAGTGCGTACGATTGTTGTACGTACAGGGATTCGTACAGGTGAGACACAAGTCGTTCTTGTCACAACACGAAAAGAAATCCCTCATTTAGCTGAATTGATTACACGTATTAAAAAAATCGATCCAAGTATTGTATCCATTGCACAAAATATTAACCGTGAAAAAACATCATTAATCTTCGGTGATGAAACCATTGTACTTGATGGCAAAGAAACAATTCATGAAGAGCTTGGCGAATTGGCTTTTGATTTATCAGCACGCGCCTTCTTCCAACTAAATCCAACACAAACAGTTCATCTTTATGATGAAATTAAAAAGGCTGCTGCTTTAACAGGAAAAGAAACAGTAGTTGATGCATACTGTGGCGTTGGCACAATTGGACTATGGTTAGCGGATCAAGCGAAAGAAGTTCGTGGAATGGATGTCATTCCTGAAAGCATTCAGGATGCTCGTAAAAATGCTCGCAACCATGGCTTCAAGCATACGAAATATGCAGTTGGTACAGCGGAAAGTGTCCTAGCAAAATGGCGCAAGGAAGGATTTACTCCAGATGTGATTACGGTAGATCCACCACGTACAGGACTAGCACCTGAATTTATTCGAACAGTCCTTAAACTAAAACCTAAGCGGTTTGTTTATACCTCTTGTAACCCATCCACTTTGGCAAAGGACTTACAACAGTTAGCGAAGCTTTATGATGTTGAGTATATTCAGCCAGTCGATATGTTCGCACAGACTGCGCAGGTGGAATGTGTTTGCTCCATGGTTCTTAAATCAGATTATCAGAAGAAATCATAAAATTATTGGCGACTATAAACAGATAACTAATTACAGTTATCTGTTTTTTGTGTGTTTAACAAATTTGGAAGTAAATCAAATAGATGGGTATTATTGAACTCTATCAACATCTGTTATATTATTAATATAACAAAATGAACAAAGATACATAATTTAATAACTATTAAGGAGGTTGCTTATGACAAAGCAAACAAGTATTAAAGAATTATTTATCTTTAGATTGGAATCATTGCAATAGGTTCCTTATATCCTACTATACTATCCAAAATTCCGACCCAATTAGAGCAATTTAGTGAAATGGGGATTTCAGGACTAGGAATACAATTTCATTTGATGGTTTAAAACTAAAAAGAGGATTCGAACAATGCAGGTGGATACGTCTGTTCCATTATTCTTAAAACCGATAGACAGAAATGAAATAACGACTAAAAGGTGCTGTTCTGCAAACTGCGGACTGCACCTTTTTAAGTTAATTGAAGTGCATAAAAAAAGAGGGACTGAACTTTAGGTCCCCCTTAGTCAATTCATTTATAATTTATTATAGCTATTTATATTTATAAAAAACAATTATTACATTCTCTTTGTCATATTCTAACTTCTCAATCATGACATTTATATTTACGGCATGGTGGGAGAGTAAATTCGATATGATAAACTAAATACACTTTATCTTCACATCTAATAAAATCACTTAAATGAACTGAAATTTTTGAATGACAAAGGTCTATCGTGCAATCTGATTCACATTCAGGTAAATAGCACAATACCTGATCTACAGATGTTGAACCTTGACCAGCTGCAGTTCTAAAGTCAAGTTTTTTCTTACAACCATCTATAAAAACTTCCTTAAAATTAAACCAATAACCTAATTGTCCACAAATATGAACTGCATTTAATTTAGTTTTCACTTTTTCTGGAGGACAACCTGGAATATTTATTGTTGCATAAGTAGTACACGGCTTCACTATACAATGAAGTCTTGAAAAATCAGCTGATGCATTGAATCCATATTTAGAAACAGCAAGTAAATTCACAGGTGCCTCTTTTATAAAACATGTAGAGAACTTTTTCTTACAAGGGCTATTACATTTCGAAGGATGTTTGATATATTTCTCCCACATTTCTTCTTTTGAGCCTACAAAGCTCATTTTTTCCTCATCATATAAATCTTTCATTTGCTGAGATAAGTCTATTTCAATATCAACCTGATTCATTTCAAAAAATTCTTCTGACATCATTATCCACCTCCTTTTTGCTTTATTAGTACTAGTTTATTCTGATTTGATTGTCATTTATGGTATATCAAACCATATATTACTTATTATTTTTTTTATGTAAAATAATTAGATGATTTACATAGATTATAATTTACTTTTTTCTTAAGTAACTAGTTTTCAAATAAAAAAAACGTTTCCATATAACAGGAAACGTTTTTTTCTAATGCACAGCACAAGCTGCCTGGTGGATGATGGATGGTCCAGAAAAGTCGATACCTTAACCGATATCCCAGGATTTAAATGATTTTTAAATGTTAAACTTTCAGCTTTTATCAAAAGAACTTTGACACGTAAGCTTTGTACTTTCTTCTTTCACCTTTGAGCTTTCAAATCAGTTTAGTTGAAAGTTACCATTTGTGTAAGGCATGTTTTACGTTTTAACTCGCACACATGCCTTGAAGCGCGAGCGACTTTTCGTTTTCCATTTTCGCTAGGCCATGCAAATCTTGTTAAACTTGCACTTCAATAAAGGTTGTAGCGTTCGATTCTGATAAGACAGCGTCAACCTCTGTTTCAAATTCTTCAATCCGATTGCTCAATCTCTCTATTTGCTGTTTGGCATTTAGGGGGTCAATGATTTCAAACTCATTTCTTTTCATAAATGTTTCGGTATGTAATTTGACTTCCTCTGGCGATTGTTTATCTTTATTGCCCAATATGTTAATTAAATAGGTTTCCAGTTTTCCAGGTAATGCATCATTTTCTTTGGCAACGGTATTGATTGCTGAGCGGTGCTGATGCTGTATAATTTCTAGCAAATTCTTTTCGTATTGAATGGATTGTTTCCGCTCAATTGCCTCAGCTACAGTCATTTCCTCCTTGCCCACCATCACCTTCGTGTTTGCGTTGGACTGCACAACTAGCGCTTTTATTTTATTTCGATAGCTCATTAAGCCTACTACTTTATCATAGGATGCTTGCATTTGCTTTTCATATTCATGAATGTCTACACCATTAATTTTACGATTGCTTTTTCGATTAGCTACGACTGCGCTAACCTCATTTGTGGCTGCTTCAATTCGTAGATTCAGCATCTTTAATTCTGTTAAGGCACGGTGGATAGATAGCTTTTTTATTTCGGTCATAATAAAACCTCCTTTTTAAGCAAGTGTTCTTTCATTATAAATAGAAGGATGAATAATGTCCAAAATTCCCCATTTTCTTTTTTATTGATTTCATTAGAACAAGCCTGTATAATAACTTTCTAGGTGCCAAACCTATGTAACTTGGACGGAACATCCTTGTTACGCCAAAAAACGCCATAACAGCACGGATTTGCTGGGCGTTTTTTGTTTTTTGAGCGGGAGATGAGCCCCGCTCTTTTTATTTTGCCATCGTTGTTTGTTGATGCTTTTGGCGTCCAAATATAAGTAAAACTATTGCAACAGCTAGCAAAAGCATTGCCACTAGTAAAAGGAAGCTATAATTTTTTACATATTCTAAATAAACCCCACCTAAAAATGGCCCTGTTAAACTACCAATACTTAAAGCAATTCCACAAAGTAAATTCCCTGTAGGCAGTAGCTCCTTTGGTGTCAAATCAGCCATAAATGTAATCCCTAAAGAAAACATCGAGCCAACTAGCGTACCCGTTAAGAAAAAGGCGACAGCCACAGCGAATTGTGAATGCTCTAAAAAGCTTGCAATCGCGAACATAATTGCGCCACCAAATGACCCAATCATCAAAATATTCCTTCTCCCTACTTTATCTCCTAGTGCACCAAGCGGCACTTGCGTTAAAATACCACCAAATGTAAACACAGATAAAATGATAGGAATCATGCCGACTTCAAAACCTTTGCGTAATGCATAAACAGGGAATAAGGCATTTAACGAAGATTCCAAAAACCCGTAAACGAAAGGACCTAAAAAGGCAATCCACCCAAATAAGATAGCCATTTTATACCGTTGCCATCCTCTGGCATTTAAGTCACCTGTTAAACGCTCAGGCTTTTCATTTCGTAAGAAAAATACAAAGGACCATGCAAATAGGCACATAATCGAAGATACGATAAACGGTAGGGCTTCAGCAATTTCAATTAGCTTCACCATCAGTGGTCCAACGGCAAAACCTATGCTAAATGACAAGCCATAGATGGCCATTCCCTTCCCTAAGCTTTTATGATCTGCTGTACTTGTAATCCATGTTTGTGTTGCATAATGCAGGGCATGATCGCCAACACCAATTAATAAACGAAGGACAAACCAAAAGGTCACACTTTTCCATAAAGGAAATGCAAGTAAAGACGCAAAAACTAGTGCTCCACCAATTAAAATAATCGGTTTATAGCCCCACCTGCGTAAGGGCTGCTCAATAAATGGTGAAATTAGTAATGTTCCTATGTATAAGCCAGTTGCATTCAAGCCATTCAATGCAGAGGATACCCCATCTCGTTCAAATATTATCGAAATAAGCGGTAATAGCATTCCTTGTGAAAAGCCTGATATGGATACAATTAATACTAAAATGGTAAATCTTTTTTTGCTGTAATCTGAGAAGTACGTCATTTTTTCCTCCAACATCAAGTCATTCTTCCAAAGAACAGCATACCAAAAAGCCTTAGCGCTCACCACATGTGATTTTACGCTAAGGCCTAACTAATACTTATCCTCATTTAATTGTATAAACACGAATTTCGGCTTTTGAGTATTACCGAGTACTTGTTTAAACTCCCTCCTTTTCGAGTTAGCGTTGCAAATGACTTTTTTTCGATCAGCTCCTTTACTTTATCTTAAAACAACTTTAACATACATCTTCAATATTGTAAATATTCTGTCTATTGTTTTTTTGAAATTAATCTTTTAGTCCTAGGTGTTTACCTAAACATTGAAATTTAAGCTCAAATCAGCTACGATGAAAGGGATGAAATGAGGTGTACGAATGTCAAAGCCAATCACTGATAAAGAGCAGCAAGTAACCTATTTAAAAGAGCGTCTTGAGATGTTTTTAGAAGTATTAGATGCCCTTGACCCTGAAACAGCTGAGTTAGAAGATATTGATCGCTTAATCCAAATGATGGATGATTTAGAGGACAAAATGGAGCAGTTTCATGCTCGTGAACAATAATGAATAAAAAACAAGCGAGCATCGTGTGCTCGCTTGTTTTTTAATGGCAATCCCAATTATAAAGTACCTTGCTAAAATCTTTATTGATTAACTCTTCCTCTGTGATAAAGAAATTGCCTACACCACAATCGCCCCAAAGAATATTGTCACCAATACTATCTATCTGTAACAGCATAATGATTGAATCTGTATAATCACCATATGCTCGTGGATCTTCTTGCGTAAAGAATGGATACCCCCCTATTTTATGACCATCACCAGTCATAGCATCATAGAAGCCGTCTTCTAATGCCTCGTCATTCTTCAAAGCTGTTAAGATACTTGCGTACATGTCATTGCTCCTAAAATCATCAATCGACATCGGTTCAACATCTGCTTTAAAGGATAATGCCATTTCACGCTCCACGGGAAAATATAGTTCCTCATCATCTATTTCTACAAATGAAAAGTCTTGAATAAGCTGTGCTTCATCTTGCGTAATTTGTTCATGGAAAATTACACGAAAGCCTTCTTGATTTTGCCCATTATCAAAATCCATTCCTAAAACATCGTCATAACCATCAATATAAAACTGCAGTATTCCCTCTTCTGGGAAATGGGGTAGGTGCTTTGGTACCTCTGCAAAGTTAATTTGAGCTAATAGCTTTAACGGTTGTCCCTTCGTGTTTTTTGGATATTCCATCGCCAACGGAAAATAAGGATCTCCTGCAAACTTACTTTGAAACAAAGATGTTTTTCTTATCTCCGTATCAACCAATACAACAGGCTTCACTGTTCCTTCTATTAACGGTCTATATTGTTCAAACGCTTCTGGTATTTCAAGTAATGTTTTAGCAGCCATACAAGTTCCTCCTAATTATGGATTTATCCTCATTTTAGAACAAATGTTCTATGAAATCAATACTCACCTACCAAATAAGGACTCTTTTTTTCATTAGTTGAAAAGAGTATAATGTAACGTGGAAATAATCAATTTTTCTATGGGGGGCAATACCAATGAATCTACAAACTTTGGAGAAAAGTCTTTACGATTTAATTACTGAAACATCTACGAATTTACCTAAGGATGTACGTCGTGCTATTAAAAAAGCAAAAGAAGCTGAGAATGCTGGTACACGTGCAGCAATGAGCTTAGACACAATCGCGAATAATATTATTATGGCAGAAGATAACGTGTCACCAATTTGCCAGGATACAGGATTACCAACTTTCAAAATCTATACTCCTGTTGGCGTAAACCAATTAGAAATTAAAGCTGCAATCAAAAAAGCAATCAATGATACAACTGCAGATGCTAAATTACGTCCAAATGCGGTGGATTCATTATCTGGTGCAAACAGTGGGAACAACCTTGGAGATGGATTGCCAGTAATGAAATTTGAGCAATGGGAAAAAGATTACATTACAATTAAGTTAATTCTAAAAGGTGGCGGCTGTGAAAACAAAAACATTCAGTACAGTTTACCATGTGAATTAGAAGGTCTTGGTCGTGCAGGTCGTGACTTAGATGGTATTCGTAAATGTATTTTACATTCTGTATACCAAGCTCAAGGTCAAGGCTGTTCTGCTGGTTTCATTGGTGTAGGTATTGGTGGAGACCGTTCTTCTGGCTATGATTTAGCAAAAGAGCAATTATTCCGTCATGTTGAAGATACAAATCCAAATGCTGATCTTGCAAAATTAGAAGAATATGTAGTTAAAACAGCTAACACATTTGGTATCGGTACAATGGGCTTCGGTGGTGAAGCAACATTACTAGGATGTAAAATCGGCGTAATGCACCGTATCCCTGCTTCTTTCTATGTATCAGTAGCCTATAATTGTTGGGCTTACCGTCGTATGGCTGTGGACATCGATCCTCAAACTGGCGAAATTATGAATTGGCACTACCAAGAAGGTGAAAAAATTACCTTCAAAGAAAATGAAGTAGCTGCTACAACAGAAGATACAACTACAGATGTAGTCGAGCTTACTGCGCCAATTACTGAAGAACAAATTCGTTCACTAAAAGTTGGTGATGTCGTTTCTATTACTGGTCGTATGTATACTGGCCGTGACGCCATCCACCACCATTTAATGAGCCACGATGCACCAGTTGATTTAAATGGACAAGTTATTTATCACTGTGGACCTGTAATGGCTAAGGATGAAGAAGACAATTGGACAGTAAAAGCGGCTGGTCCAACTACTTCTATTCGTGAGGAGCCTTATCAAGGAGATATCATGAAAAAATTCGGTATCCGTGCTGTCATTGGTAAAGGTGGAATGGGACCAAAAACATTAAAAGCGCTTAATGAACATGGTGGCGTTTACTTGAATGCAATTGGTGGAGCAGCTCAGTACTATGCAGACTGCATTAAAGGCGTTGATGGTGTTGATTTAATGGAATTTGGTATTCCTGAAGCTATGTGGCACTTAAATGTTGAAAACTTTACAGCAGTTGTAACAATGGACTCACATGGTAACTCACTACATGCAGATGTGGATAAATCATCATTAGAAAAGCTTGCTTTGCATGCGGAAAGAGTTTTCTAATTAAATAATAGGTAGCAGTAACCCTTTTTATTGCACAATTTTGTAAGGCACAGAATATTCCTAGTGAATAGACTGTGCCTTTTTCTATTTAAAAGTCTTTTTCAAATTATTTCAATCTCCTTCAAACTTCCTACTTTATTTTTACAAATTCCTTTGTTATAATAATTCTAAATAAAATAGATGGTAAATGAAATCCATTTTCAATTGAACATCTCTATAAAATGTTATTTAATAAAGGTTTTGATATTGATTTTCATTATCAGGAGGGATATGAATGGAATACTTTAATCGAGAAAATATAAATTTAATTGAGAAAATAAAAGAACATGCAGAATTAATCGCTGCATTGATGGCCGGTATTTTCATCTTACTTGCATGGCGTTTAGACACTGGTGGACAAACAACGGCTTCTGTTCTACTGTATTTAATTGCCTTTTGTGTGGGTGGTTTCGCGAAAGCAAAAGAAGGTATTGAAGAAACGATAGAAGAACGAAAGCTAAATGTTGAGCTGTTGATGGTATTAGCGGCGATTGGTTCAGCAGCAATAGGCTATTGGACAGAGGGCGCTATCCTTATATTTATTTTTGCGGTAAGTGGTGCACTAGAAACATATGCGATGAATAAAAGTCATCGCGAAATATCAGCCCTTATGAATTTACAGCCAGAAGAAGCTTGGTTAGTGCGTGGTGGATTTGAGCCTATGAAGGTGTCAGTGTCCACATTACAAATCGGTGATCATTTATTGATTAAACCAGGTGAACGTATTCCAGCAGATGGTATTATTTTCAAAGGCCAGTCGTCCATTGATGAATCAGCTATAAGTGGAGAGCCACTGCCTATCTCAAAAAGCGAAGGGGACGAAGTATTTGCGGGCACAGTAAACTTAAATGGTGCAATTACAATGGAAATGACAAAGGCGAATTCAGAAACACTTTTCCAAAAAATTATACAGCTCGTCCAAAGTGCTCAAAGTGAAAAATCTCCCTCTCAACAATTCATCGAAAAGTTTGAAGGGACCTATGTAAAATTTGTTTTACTAGGTGTTGCCATTATGATGTTTCTTCCCCACTTCTTGCTTGGCTGGGACTGGACAACAACATTTTACCGAGCAATGGTGTTATTAGTGGTTGCTTCTCCTTGTGCACTCGTAGCATCCATTATGCCTGCCACACTCGCTACTATATCAAATGGTGCAAAAAATGGTGTGCTGTTTAAAGGTGGTTTACATTTAGAGCATCTTAGTGTATTACGTGCCTTGGCTGTCGATAAAACAGGTACTTTAACTCAAGGCAAACCAGTTGTTACAGATTTTATTGTCCGAGATGGCGTAGAGCGTGATATGGCTTTAGCAATTCTTGCAGGAATCGAATCTCAATCCAATCACCCCCTTGCCCAGGCTATTACCTCGTATGCTAAGGCTGAGGGAATCCACGCATTGCCACAAGCAACGATTGAAGATATTCCTGGCTGGGGGATAAAAGGAACGATTCATAATGAAGCTTATCAAGTAGGTAAACCAGAGTTTGTTGGTGCACAGCTTGCTAGTGATTTTGCCAACAATGCGGCTACAAAACTTGCAGCCGAGGGCAAAACAGTTATTTTCATTCGGGATCAACATGGGATTGTTGCATTAACAGCGCTGAAAGATACTGTACGCAACGAGGCTAAGAAAGCTGTAACATTATTAAAAGAGCTTGATATTCAAGTAGTGATGCTTACAGGTGACAACGAAAAAACGGCCAAAGTTATTGCGAAGGAAGCTGGCGTTACTGAATATGTCGCAGAATGTCTGCCTGAAACGAAGGTTACTGAAATGAAACGCCTACTTACACAGCATCAATTCGTTGGCATGGTAGGCGATGGTATTAATGATGCCCCTGCATTGGCTACGGCAACTACTGGCATTGCTATGGGTGAAGGAACAGACGTTGCGCTAGAAACAGCCGATGTTGTGCTGATGAAAAATGACTTATCGAAAATCGCCTATGCTGTTCGTTTATCACGTAAAATGCAACGTATTGTGAAACAAAATATTTTCTTCTCTATTGGGGTCATTATGTTATTAATTGCCTCTAACTTTTTACAAGTAGTCGACTTACCTTTAGGCGTAATCGGGCATGAAGGGAGTACAATACTAGTTATTCTAAATGGTTTACGTATGCTCAATAAAAATGTTTAACATCAATCATGCCTCAGCGTAATTGCGTCCTAATTTTTTTAGAGCTTGCTCGAAAAAATCTGTGACATCCGCTGGGGCTTCAATATTGTTTCAGTCGTTGTGTAAACACCCATTGAACAATGGGTGCATTTAAAATAGCCTCGCTACTCTTTATGAGTTTAGCGAGGCTTTTGTTAATGCTTATTATTTCCTTATCGACGAATTTCCTTTTGAAGTGCTCTTTTCTGCATGGTAGCGTTTAATACGCCACCAAAGATTAAAATGATTCCCGTAAAGTATAGCCAGAGCATTAAAATAATGACGCCACCAATACTACCATATGTAGCAGAATAATTTGCAAAATTATTAATATAAAAAGAGAAACCATATGTGACTGCTAACCAAGCAAGTGTAGCAAACATCGCCCCTGGCCATACGCCCATTACTTTCAAACGTGGACTGGTATTTGGCACAAACCAATAGATGCCCATTAAAACAACAAAAATCAGTAATGGCGGTATCGACCATCTTAATCTATGCCAGACCGATTCAAATTGCTCCTCTATTCCGACGATTGAGAATAGGAAATGTCCAATTTGCTGTCCGAAGACGGGTAATAAGAGAGCAACAGCAATAACAATGACGAGGGCGATTGTAAAAACTAATGATAAGCCCCTATCTAATATACCTGCTCTCCCCTCTGTATCGTAGGCTTTATTTAAAGAACGAATGAGTGCATTAATGCCTTTAGATGCAGACCAAATTGTACCAAGAACCCCAATGGACAATAAACTACTGTTTCTATTCGTTAAAATCTCATTCAGTGTATTTTCAATAAGCTTATACACTTCATCAGGTAATACATTCACTAAAAATGCATAGACCTGTGTCGTTTCTAAGTTAAGATATGGTAGTAGTGTCACTAAGAAAATAAGTAAGGGGAAGAACGATAGTAAAAAGAAATAAGCCAATTGTGCAGCAAGCGCAGATATTTCAACTCGCTTGAGCCGACCTATTAAATCTTGGATAAAGCCCTTGGATGTCATAATATCAATCGCTCCCTCCTCTGGAGAGACAAACGATTTTACAAACCCAAAAGCGTTATGCAATGTTGCTTTATTCTTTTCCATACAATTCCTCCTAAAACGACCTTTACTCCTTATCAGGTAAAGTAAAGGCTGATTTCGTATCTTCAATCATTCCTTGTATCGTGGAAGGTAAATCCTTAAATTCATCCACCTTTTCGGCAATTGTGTTGACATTATCTGACACGCTTTCACAAAGCACCTTTGCCGCTAATACTTTTTCCTCAACCAAAACCTGCAATTCTTCTCGATTTGCTGCATAGTATGAGATGGCTTCCTTCATCTTTTTTGTTGAGGCAATTGTTTTTTCACGTGTTGCACGATCTAACATACTTAATGCTGCTCCTACTGCTGCTCCTGCTACAATAGATGCGAATAATTTACTTTGACCCATATTAAAACCCCCTGCTTGTATAGTTGCATATTCCCTATTATTTCATAAATAAACAGTCTACTGCACTTATTCTACCCAATAACAGTCTATTTTTAAAGCAATGCCCAAATACGGAGTTGACATTTTTTTTATTCAATGAAATGATATGTGCGAGGATTATGAAAGGTAGGGTAAAAAATGGATTTATCTGTTCCATCTAAAGAAAACGTTGTGTATATGGTCGATCAAATGAAGGACAAGCTTCGTATGGTGAATGTCGATGCCATGAAATCAGAAAACTTCGATGAAGCCAATTATGAAGATTTAGTGTATCTATATGAAATGGTTATGAAAAGAGAAACTTTTAGTCCAAGTGAAATGCAAGCGATTGTTGCTGAGTTAGGATCTTTACGTAAATAGGTAAAATGAAAAGCTATTAGCGAAAGACATTTGTCTGCTGCTAATAGCTTTTTTATTACTGTGTACTCTAAGTTTCTGAACCATCCTCAGTAACTAATGGTTGAATTAATACTTCTACACGACGATTCTTCGCACGTCCTTCCGCTGTGTCATTCGGTGCGATCGCACGATACTCGCCGTTTCCTTTTGCACTAAAGCGCGTAGGATCTAATTTGTCATTACTTTCAATAAGCAGTTCTAAAAATTTCGTTGCACGCATTACAGATAACTGAAAATTCGATGTAAAATTCGGACCTGCTGGTACATTATCTGTATGACCTGTAATGACAATATTTCGAGCTGGATCAGATTCCAGCATAGTTGATAGCTCTTTGGCAATAGGGACATACTCAGGTTTAACTGTTGCTTGCCCTGGATCAAATAAAATACTATCACGGATTGTCACAAGCAGCCCTTCATCGGTCATTTCTGTGGCGAATTGATCTTCCATTTCATTGACTGCAATAAAATTATCCACACTATCTTTTATTTCAGCTAACTCCTGTTGATCCTTTAAATAGGCAGAGTTTTGCTGTGGCGTTTGGTCGCTATCCGCATTCGGAGTAGGCACTGGTGCAGGTTGCTCTAGAAAACTAGTTCCACCATCAAATACTTGATTAAAAACTGCCGACATTCTTTCTAGCTTTTCTTGGTCGACTGAACTTGAGGCAAACAAAATAATAAACACGGCTAGCAGTAAAGTTAAAATATCTGCGTATGGAACTAACCAAGATTCATCAATATGTTCATCATGCTTTTTTTTCTTAGCTTTCTTTGCCAAGGCCACCCGCCCCGCTTTCACCAGAAATTTGACGACGTTCTTCCATCGTTAAGTATGATGAAAGTTTCTGTTCAATTACACGAGGAGCCTCCCCTTCTAATACTGAAAGGATACCCTCAATCATCATTCTCTTTTGTTTTACCTCTAAAGCAGACTTACGCTTTAGCTTGTTCGCAAATGGATGCCATAAAACATACCCTGTAAAGATACCGAGTAATGTAGCCATGAAGGCAGCTGAAATAGCATGTCCTAGCTTTTCGATATCGTTCATATCAGCCAATGCGGCGATTAACCCTACTACTGCACCAAGAACCCCTAAAGTAGGTGCATATGTACCTGCTTGTGTAAAAATAGCTGCTCCACTAGTATGACGTTCTTCCATCGCTTCTACTTCTTCCGTTAGAACATCACGTATGTAGTCAGCATTTTGACCATCAATTGCTAATGTAAGACCATTTTTCAAAAATGGGTCTTCAATTTCTGAGGCTTTACTTTCAAGCGCTAATAACCCTTCACGACGAGCTAAGTCAGCCCATTGTGAAAACATTTTAATAATCTCTATATCATTCGCTAATTTTGTTTCTTTAAAAAGAATTTTAAATAGCTTTGGTACACGCTTTAACTCCTGCATCGGAAAGGCAATTGTTACTGCGGACATAGTACCAAAAATGATAATTAGGATAGCTGCAGGGTTATAAAATGCAGATAAACTAACACCCTTCATTACCATCCCTGTTAATAATGCTACAAAAGCAAGTATTAACCCTATAATCGACGACTTATCCATTCTAGAACCTCCAAATCTACTATCTAATGTTATTTCGTCTTTTTTTCCATATTTTAAATATATAATCCTAGTATAAATGTATTTCATATATTTTTCGATGTAATTAATGCTTTTTATTCACATTTCGACCATTTTTGATTATATTGAATTAAGAATATTACACTTAACTGTCTTAAATTGAAAGGGGATATGATTTTGTTATTATCGTTGGACACAAAATTACTAAAATATGCAGAGTTAGCGGTGAAAGTAGGAGTAAATATCCAAAAAGATCAGTATCTTTATATAAGCTGTTCGACTGATAATCTAAAACTCGCACAAATAATTACTAAAATAGCCTATAAAAATGGTGCAAAACAAGTTTTTGTCGATATATCCGATGATGAAATTGTACGTGCTCGCTATGAGGGAGCACCAAAAGACTCATTTGATTTCTTCCCACCTTGGAAAGTGCAGGAACGTGAATGGTTAGCTGAACACGGTGCTGCTTTCTTAAGCATTAGTTCTCAAAATCCAGATTTATTAAAAGGAATTGAACGTGATAGAATCATGACATTCCAAAAAGCATCTGGTCAAGCACTTGCAAACTATTATCAGTGGCTACAGGCAGATAAATTTAGCTGGTCAGTCATTGCTGCACCTTCTAAGGCTTGGGCAGCGAAAGTATTTCCTCACTTACCAGAAGAACAACAAATAGATGCATTATGGGAAGCTATCTTTGCAGCAACACGTATTGACGTTGAAAACTCTGTTGAAGCTTGGCATGCCCATGATCAGGAATTACATAGCAAAGCTGATTATTTAAATGCAAAGCAATTTAAGTCACTACACTATACTGCTCCAGGCACGGATCTAACAATTGAGCTGCCTCCACATCATGTGTGGGCAGGCGGTAGTAGTATTAGCACACAGGGCCAAACATTTATGGCCAATATGCCAACTGAAGAAATTTTTACAGCACCTTTAAGAACAGGTGTTAATGGTTATGTAACAAGCACTAAGCCTTTAAGCTATGGCGGCAATATTATAGACAATTTCACATTAACATTTAAAGATGGTCGGATCATTGACGTCAAGGCGGAGCAAGGCCAAGAAATTTTAGCTTCCCTTATTGAAACGGATGAGGGTGCTCATTACCTTGGGGAAATAGCATTAGTACCACATAAATCACCTATTTCACAATCGAACTTATTATTTTACAATACATTGTTTGATGAAAATGCATCCAATCATTTAGCCATTGGTAGTGCCTATGCCTTTTGCATTGAGGGTGGTAAAGAAATGACTACTGAGGAGCTAAGTGCGCATGGACTTAACCAAAGTTTGACACATGTAGACTTTATGATCGGCTCGAGCAATATGAATATAGATGGAATAACACAGGATGATCAAATAGACCCAATATTCCGCAATGGAAATTGGGCATTCTAAATAATCCATTCCTACTAATAGTATTCTAGGCTAAGTATGTTAAGGTTGTCATAAATTATCCTTAGATTTTCCTAGTAACCTATTGTATAATTGTTTTAGGGAAATTTAGTAGATCATTTAAGTAGAGAGGAGCTCTAATAATGTTCATTACAACTGTTCTTGGCTTTTCAGCAGTTTTATTAATTTCAACGGGATTCTTCATCCACTACCTACAAGTTGGTTTAGATAGCAAGTCTTCAGTAACTGTAGATCCAAAGCCAAACGAAAAATTTTAATGTGTAAAAAACAGCTACTATATAGGTAGCTGTTTTTTTATAGCTTACAAGTTATTTAATCTACTAAAGCGTAAGAAACTGCTCCTTTATTGTAAAAATTATCTGAATAAAGTCTTTATTGTTTGCATATTGAAAATTTTGCTCTACAATATTTTTTGTAAGGAAGGGAGCAATATTCATGACAATGTTACAAGATATTCTAGAATTTAACAAAGAGTTTGTACAAGAAAAAAAATATGAACCATTCATCACTACGAAATATCCTGATAAACGTATTGTTGTTTTATCTTGTATGGATACTCGTCTTGTAGAGCTTTTACCAAAAGCGATGAATTTGCGTAATGGCGATGTAAAAATAGTGAAAAGTGCTGGTGCGTTAGTGAGCCATCCTTTCGGTGCAGTTATGCGTAGTTTATTAGTTGCTGTCTACGGCCTACAAGCCGATGAAGTGTATGTCGTGGGACATTATGACTGTGGTATGAGCGCGGTTGATCCTGATGCCATGCTAAGCGAAATGGTGAAGCGAGGCATTGATCCAGAAACCATCAAAATGTTGGAATATTCTGGTTTCGATTTAAAGGATTTTTTACGAGGTTTCGGTGATGTAGCAACAAGTGTTAAGAAAAGTGTCGATACAATTCGTAATCACCCTTTAATGGTAAAAGACGTGCCTGTCCATGGTTTAATTATTGATCCGAATACAGGTCATCTAGATATAATTGAAGACGGTAACAAACAATAAAATGACTTTTTGATGTACAGTAATAAATGAACAAGTGCCTACCCCTCACTACGAGAGATAGGCACTTGTTATTCTATTCATCCTCTAAACGTGCATACATATAATGATCTATCCAGTGACCATTGATATACAGCAGCTTTCTTAGCAGACCTTCCTGTTGAAATCCAGCCTTCGCTAAGACACGCATGGAGGCGCTATTTTGTGTCGATACATATGCCTCTACACGATGTAGACCAATTTGCTCAAATGCGAATCGAACCACCATATTCACAGCTTCTGTGACAATGCCCTTCCCTACGTAAATTTCATCCATCGCATAGCCAACAAATGCACTCGAGTACGGTAAGCGTTTTACAGCATAAAGTGCAATATGTCCTATTAGATTGTTTGTACCATGCTCAAAAATACCAAACGTAAATTCTCGCTTTGACTCCATTAAATAGAGACTTTCTTGAATTTTTTTGTATTGAGCGTCAACTGTATAGTATTCAGGTCTTTGCAGTGGCTCATATATAGACCAAAAGTATTTATTTCGGCTTACGAGACCCATTAAACTTCGTGCATCTTTTTCTTGGAATGTGCGGATGTAGCATTTTTCCCCCTTTATCGTTACCACATTCCCACCCTTTTTTCTTAATAGATTCCAAATTTTAAGCACCATTCTCCACACTAGCCTTCCAATAAATATCAATACATTCCTTTTTGTTACATTGGCTACAATCCATTGATTGAAAACCCTATTTATATTTTATTGTATGTAAAAAAAGATGCTGCTACAACCAAAACAGCTCATGTCTTATTGTCATAGCAGCACAATTCAATTATTTAGTTTTTTGTTCTTTCTTTTTCTCGTTTACTATTTCCAAACTGGATGATTCAGCATCCTCTAGTTGTGCATTGTCTAACACATTTGTTAAATGAAGACCACGTCTTTGAGCTTCTCGTTCAATGTGTGCAATTGTTTCTTGAAGCACCTGAACACGTGCATACTTTTTGTCATCTCCAGCGACTAAGATCCATGGAGCATCTTTTTTATCGGTCTTTTCAAACATTGCATTTGCTGCTTCAATATACTGCGGCGATTTATCACGATTGCGCCAATCTTCAGCTGTTAGCTTCCAAGATTTATAAGGGTTTTGTTCACGTTCTTTAAAGCGTTTTAATTGCTCCTCATCTGAAACATGAAGCCAGAACTTAATAATTATGTAATCTCCTGCAGTTAAGATCTTCTCAAAATTATTAATTTCTTCATAAGCACGAGACCATTCATCCTTCGTTGCAAATCCTTCGATGCGTTCTACTAATACGCGACCATACCATGAGCGATCAAAAATAGCGATTTGTCCATGTTGAGGCAATTTTCTCCAAAATCGTTGTAAATAGTTGTAGCGTAATTCATGTGCTTGAGGAGCAGATATAGGGTGTACAACATAACCGCGTGGATCGACGCGTTCGATCAATCGTTTAATAGCGCCACCTTTACCAGCCGCATCCATTCCTTCAAATACCAAGATTAAGCCAATTTTATTTTTTAATAAAAACTGTTGCGCGTTTAACATTTCATATTGGAGTACTTTTAATTTCTTTTTATACATCTTTTTGTCTAGTTCAATGGATAGGTCTAGATTTTTCAAATTTTGTGCCATGAAACTTCACTCCTTTTATTTGGATATTCTTATTGTACTAAAGAAATATATGGATGCCTATCAGGCATGGTAAATTGTAGATATTATTAGTAAAACAACACGATACATTGTTAGGAATTTCCGTTATAATAAAAAAAGTGACAGTACTATACTTATTTGTCTTTTCCCTATACAATCTAACACGAAGGGAGAGGAAAACATGCCTCGGTTTATCATGATGACAATCTCTTATCTTGTCTCAATCATCCTAACCTTTTCATCCTTTTTCGTGAACATCAACGGTCAATCTTCGCTAGAAATCGCTAATCGTTTTTCTGTAGTATTTGCACCGGTTAGTATAAGTCATGTAATTTGGATTATCATTTATTTATTACTCGGTTATTGGTTAGTTATGAACATCAAAAAGACAACTTTGAAACAGTCTGCGCTCTTTAGTTGCATAAATATATTACAAGCATTGACGGTATACGTCTGGCATCATGAGTTATTTATTGTTTCTCTTGGCATTACATTACTCTTAGTCTTGTATTTATTTATGCTGTATAATACGTACCCTCTTCAGGACAAAGCCTTGTCTGGTCGTATTCCTTTCTCCATTTATTTAGCATGGATGACATTTATTTTTATCACAAATACAAGCTTTACATTAACGGCTTATGGTTGGAACGGCTTTGGTCTTAGTACGCCTCTTTGGGCAGTGATTTTACTAACATTAGGAGGAGCCATTGCGCTACATATCCGTTTCCATCACTTTGATGTTATGTATCCAAGTGTTTTTATTTGGGCTTATATTGGAATCGCCATACATAATGGTTTTGATGAGCTACTTGTCACTACAGCCGCCTTATTTTTATGTGGTGTTCTCTTTGTTGGCATTTTATTTATTAAAAAAAATCCTGCCTACCAAAAATAAATTGGTTAGCAGGATTTTTCATTATATCCTATTCTTCGTCTAATGACGTTAGGATAATTGGTTTATCCTTTGTCACAATGACTGAATGTTCGATTTGAGCTACAAGTGATTTATCAGGTGTCACGAATGTCCAGCCATCACCAGCTTCTACAATATGCTCTGCTTTTGCTGAGATAAATGGCTCAACCGCAAGCACCATACCTTCTTTCATAATGGTAGAATCCCATGCATCATAATAGTTTAAAATATGATTTGGCTCATCATGTAAAGATTTACCTAAGCCATGACCTGTTAAATTCATAATAACAGTTAAGTCATTAGCACTCGCCTCACGTTCAACTGCTTTACCAATTTGATTTAATTTAGATCCAGCCTTTACCTTTGTCATTGCTCGATCAAAGGCACTTTTGGCAACACGGCATAGCTTTTCTTTGTCTTCATAGCCTTCACCAACAACAAATGAGATACCTGTGTCAGCAAAGTAGCCGTTTAAGGAGCCAGAAACATCAATATTCACAATATCGCCTTCTTGAATAACACGCTTTCCTGGAATACCATGCGCCACTTCTTCATTGACACTAATACATGTATATCCAGGGAAATCATATTCTCCCTTCGGTCCAGAAATAGCGCCTGCCTCCGCAAACATGCGGCCAGCAATTTCGTCTAGTTCAAGTGTTGTAACACCTGGTTTTGTTGCAGCTTTCATCGCTTCGCGAATTTCAGCACAAATGCGTCCTATTTTTTTAAAAGCTTCAATCTCTTCTTGTGTTTTTACAATCATGTATAACGTCCCTTTCATCTAATATCTATTCTTTAATATAACATAACTTTTTATGCGTATAACGATAAACGCTTTAAATATTGTATGCTTTCCTACTTTGCAAAGTGCTAAAAGAGCTATTCACAATAAAAAAGTCCCCCCACTCATGTGAAGGGACTTGCATTAAGCTTTTCTTTGCATTAATTGTGGAGCGGCTGTGAATAAAAGAACACCAACGATTGCCGTTAATATAGTTGCTGGTAGCATATATGTACCGTTATAGATGATGGAATAGATCCAAGCATTTTGATCGCCAGCATATTCTGCAAAAAATACAGCACCAGCAATTGTATGTGCCGCGTATCGTAAGAAGCCTGCGAAAACGGTACCTATTATAATATAAAGTGCCATTTTTGTTTTGTTCATATGTTTAGCAGCGTCCAACACTGGTCCACGTACAACTGCCGCTAATCCTACAACTGTAAAAGCAACACCATAATCTAGTAATCCTTGTAGCCAGTGCACGATATAGGAACCAAACATTGTTTGCATAACACCCACAAGTAGTCCCGTTGTTAGCCCAGCTACTAGGCCCCAACGAAACGCGATTAACATAATAGGTACCATGACAAGACTAACTGAGCCACCTTGTGCCCATACTTTAAAGGATACCTGATCAAGTACTAGCCCAATCGCTGCAAATATCGCAATCTCCACTAGCATTAACAGTCTTTTTTTGTCCATACATATTCTCTCCTTTGTTCCGATGTAGGATACAAGAGCAGGAATAGAAATGCACTGATATGTCTCTTTCTGACACCATTTTCCCCCAAGAATGAAAAAACGATGCCAGGACAGAGCCTCACATCGTACAAGTGTCGGTTTCTATCCACATCCCTACGCAAGCGTTAACTTACAGGTTCGAAGAGTCAAGGCATTACGTGCCCAGTCTCAGCTGACATCATCAGCTCCCCTTGTGGTCGTTACATCTGAATTTATTTGAACATTTTCATTGTACGCAAAGGATAGGAGGATTACAACCTCTTCCATACATTATTTTTTTGAAACTTTGCTATTATTCATGCGTAAATATTAAAAAAGGAGGTACAACTATGGAGAATCAAAAAATTTTAGCTGCCTTTAGTTATCTTAGTATTTTCTTCGCCCCTTTCATCGTTCCATTAATTGTGTACATTGTGACAAAAGATAGTGATGTAAAAAAACATTCGATTCGTGCACTTGTCTCTCATTTAATTCCTTTTGTTTTTGGCATCCTGTTCTTTATTGTCTTTGTTTTTTCCACATTTAGTTTAGATCCAACCTCCAGTAATAATACAGTGATGATTATTTGGTTTGCTTCATTCGCCATCTATGCCCTCGTCTCACTTGGTATTGTGATCTGGAATATTATTCAGGCTGTTCGCGTTATCCGTTAATGTTTTATTTTTAAGAGAAACAGGTAGTAGTAATTGTAAAAGGAGCTGTTTTTGGATGAAAGTATCAAACGTTGTGAAAACCGCCGTAAAGTTAGCACCGATTGTTATTCCTATCGTCAGAAAAGTAATGGCTGCAAAAAAGGGAACAACGCCTACAGCCACACCTCGAAAAAAATAAAACCAAGGCGTATTCCTTTTTTTTCGGAAATACGCCTTCGTTTTATTTCACTTCAAAATGTGTTTGACTATGTCCATTCAATGTTTTTTCTACATGTAAAACTGCTGGCATCGCAGATTTCAATTCAGGTACATGAGAAATAACGCCAATCATACGACCAGAATCCTGTAAATCAATTAATGTATCAATTGCCTTATTTAGTGATTCCTCATCGAGTGAACCAAAGCCCTCATCAATAAACATCGTTTCAATATGGATATTACCTTGGAAGCTTTGAATCACATCTGCCATTCCCAAAGCAAGACTTAGCGAAGCATTAAATTTTTCGCCTCCTGATAATGTTTTAACATCTCGTAATTGATCCGTATAGGCATCATAAACATCAAGACCAAGTCCACTCTGCTTTGCATGCTTTTCCAATCTATCTGAGCGTCTGAGCTCAAATTGACCGTTTGATAAATGATACAGCCGTATATTGGCAGCTTCTGTAATTTGATCTAAATAATTAATTTGTATATAACGCTCAAAGGATAGCTTTTTCGCGTTTTGTCCATTTAATAATCCATAGAGTTCCTTTACTCGCCCTGCTTCCTGTTCAAGTAAATGAAGCTCTCTCGCTATTTCTTCTACCTTTTCAATAAAGCCCTGGCATGCTTGTGCAAAACCATTCATCTGTTGCAAACGTTTAAATGCTTCCTCATAGGAAATACGATGCTGTTCTACCCTTGCTTCCATCAACACTAAATCTTGCTTCTCTTTCCCTTGAAGATATGTAGCCCCTTCGGTAATTTGGATTCGCAAAGTGTGTACTTGTAAAGCATAGTCGCTGCATGTTTTTCGAAGGGCATCTAATTGCATGGCACTCCGTTTGGCAGTAGCATATTCCTCGTAGCTATTGAAACCTATTTTCTGCATATTTGCTGAAAATTGCTGAAGCTTTTCATTCATTTTGAGCTGTAATTCCTCAAAAGACTGTTTGGCAATTTCTACAGTTAATTTTGCATTGCTAGCCGCTTCCTTTGCCACATGCAAATTTTCTTGACTCGCTTGCCATCTTTTTTGCAGATTTTCTTTCTGTTTGCTGACATCAGTAAGTTGTTGCTTTAATTGCTGTATAGTTGGTAAGTTAGCTGGCATCTGCTTCAGCTGTTCTTCTACAACCGCTTGTAATCTTGTCCATTCTTTCATCTGCTCCGCTAAATATTGCTCTAGTTTGCTCTGCTTGTTTCGTAGCTGTTCTATTCGATCATGCTGATGTTTTATTTTTAATCGCAAATCAGCTAATTGGTTATAGATAATTTTTAAGGTAGCAATTTCTTTCTCCACTTCATGTAAAGTAGCGGTGATCTGTGCTCGGTCTTCTTGTTTAATATGCTGTGCCTCAAGTTGTTGACATGCATCTTGAAGAAGTTGTTGTGCAGATGCCAAAAATGCCTCTTGTTCTAGATACTTACGCTCGTCTGAAGATGCCTTCGCTCTTAATGTTTCTACTTCAGCAAGCTCGATAACTTCCAGTTGCTCATTGTGTGCTTTCTGATGAGTCATACTACCACAGACAGGACAAGGGTCCCCTTCCTTCAGCTTTTTGGCTAAAATACTAGCCTGACTCGTCAACCACCGTTGCTGCAATAGCTGAAGTGCCTCTTTGCTTTCTTGATAGAGAATAGCTGAAGCGGCTACATCCTGCTTTGCTAACTCTACTGTATTTTTATATTTCTCAACCTGCTTGACTAAAGCTACCTGTTCCCGTAGTTTCGGTAACTGTTCTAAGTAGCCTTCATATGGCTCACCCTGTTTTTCATAGCCCTCCACCGTTTGAGAAAAATGCTTCAATTGCTCTTGTTCTTTTTCCAAAAGCATAAGGTTATCAGTTACTGCTCGTTTCGCTGTTTCAGCATATTGCTCCGCTATTTGCAGCTGTTGTACATTATTTTCATACGCTTCAAATTTCGGCAATAACGCCTGTAACTGCATTTCCTGCTGTAAGATTTGCTGACGTTCAGGCTCTTTAGCCTCTTCTACTGCATATTCTTCTTGTGCACCTTGCAACTGTTCTTCTGCCTGCTGTTGTTTAACTTTCGCTTGTTGAAAAGCTTGTTCTTTTACGTTCAGTTCAGCACGTAAATCCCTGCCTTGTTGTTCTAGCTGCACAAGTCGCTCTGCTTGTTCTGCTAAAGCAATCTCCTGCTCCTTTGCTTGGTATCTATCCTGCTCTTGTAACAGCATCTGTAGTCGTTGCTGTCGATTAGCTTGCTCATCGAATTGTTCATTAAGCGTTTTAGCTAAGCGATAATATTCTTGCTCTTTTTGATGAAGGCTATAAGCTTCATCGTATTGTAGCTGTTCATTTTCTATACATTTCTTATAGAAGCTAAACTCCTCATCAAGTGCCTGCGTCAGTTGATGTAAATTCCCTGTATTATCAGCAATCAATGTGAATAAAGTGGAAGAACGTTGTGGTAAAGCGCCGACAATTTGACCAAGTAAATGTTCTTTTAATTGTTTGGCACGCTCAAGGTCACTTTCTGCCTCTTTACGTTTGGCATCAAGCTTTTTTGCCATGACGCCGAAACGATCTGTTTTAAAGATTTTCCGTAGAATTACTTCTTTATTTGTAGAATCAGAGGTTAATAGTTTACGAAATTCACCTTGAGGTAACATCACAATTTGGCTAAATTGATCTTTTGTGAGACCTATAATTTCATGTAATTTCTTATCGACTTCAAGGGTTTGCTGCTTTTCTACAATACTATAATCAAGCTTTCCCTCTTTTACTTCAGCTAGCTCTATTTTCTTCCCAGTAACCGTTTTATTTTTTTCTTTAATATGACCTGGCTGTCTTACGATTTGATAGACTTTTCCATGCATTTCAAAGATGAGTTCTACAGCTGTATAGACATCATCATGAGCAAAGCCGCTTCTCAGTAATGCTGTATCCTGACGATCCTCCCCACTGCCTGATCCGTAAAGAGCATAGCAAATAGCATCGAAAATGGTTGTTTTCCCAGCACCAGTTTTACCAGAAATAGCAAACAATCGATGTTCTCCTAGTTCTTGAAAATCAATTACTTCCGTGTCTTTATATGGACCAAATGCAGTAATTGTTAACTTTAATGGCTTCATTTTACTGTCTCTCGCTCCTCATCTAATAATTCCTGTAGCATCTCTGTGAAAAGACGTTCCGTATCTTCATCTGGCTGAATGCCGATAATATCGGTGAAAAATGAACGAAATAAGTCAATATCCTCTAGTTTTTCAGCTTCCACCACTTGTAGTTCACGTGGCGCATCTTGCCTTAGTACCTTACGTTCCACATGCATAGCGTGCGGAAACACACTACGAATGCGTTCCATCGGTGAAGTCACAGATATTGTATCCGTCAATCTAACAAATACATAGTCCTCACTTGGTGTTTGCCTTAATAAGTCCTCCAACTGACCTTCTACTACTCGTAAATCTCTTCTTGGCACAAGTTTTCTTTTACTAACTGTGCTATTACCTTGCTCATCTAAATCGATAATTAAAAAGCCTTTCTCATGTAAATGTTCAGATAACGAATATTTTAATGGAGAGCCTGCATAGCGAATGGTTTCGTTTAAGACAAAATGTGCCTTATGTAAGTGCCCAAGTGCCGTATAGTGGAAAGGTTTAAATAAAGCTGCATTTACACAATCTGAACCTCCAATGGAAAGTGGTCGCTCGGAATCACTTGTATTGGCTTCTTCCTCACCATACTTCGTCACAAAGGCATGTCCAACAAAAACATGTCGCTTACTTGTGTCCATGTCTTCCGTGATATGCTCAATAATTTTTTGCATGGCGTCTTGATGAGAACGGATTGATTCTTCTTCAAAGATGTTGCGAATGGCAGCTGGCTCTGCATAGGGTACTAGATGGAAATGTACTTCTCCATGTTGATCATTCAAAACAATAGGTGCATGATTTTTTGTAAATTGGCCCTTGATATATAAACCACTATCCCTCATTAAACGGCTGCCAAAATTTAAACGTCCTGCACTATCGTGATTTCCCGCCACTGCTAAAACAGGAATCTTCTTCTCTAATACTATTTTCGCTAATACATCATTTAATAAATTAACTGCCTCAATAGGAGGCATCGAACGGTCATATAAATCACCTGCGATGATAATTACATCTGGTTTTTCCTCATCTATCGCTTGTATAAATTGTTGAAGAATATCATGTTGATCTTCTGTCATATAGACACCTTGAACAAGCTTTCCTAAATGCCAATCTGCTGTATGAAATATTTTCATTCTTGTACCTCCTAGTCTTCTCTATATTTTAGCATGACTATTCCCTATCTAGTGCTTTCTAACGGTTTAGTAGTTCTAGCCAAAATTGGTTTTCATAGAAAAAAGCATCTTATTAGGTAAGATGCCTTAGATATCGGTTATTTAGATGTATTTGATAAATGCCTTATATCCTGGGAATCCCTGAATAACGTAAGTCGTAAGAGAAGTTTGATGTTGTGCCACTTTTTGCTTCTGAGGTTTCACTGACGATTGTTGCTTTAGGATTTCCTCAAATGATATGGGATTTGGCTCTGGTAATTCTAATGAAGAGATGTTTAAAGCATCACTACCACTATAAACCCGTAAAAATGAGTTAGCCATTTGACGATAGCCTTCGATATTAGGATGGACATCAGCACTATTTGGTAAGTAGTTGGTCGCATTCAATCCAAAGGCGTCATAGACATTTATATAAGCCGCTCCAGCTTGTTCTGCTTGTTGTTGTAAAATCGTATTTAATCTAACTAGCTGAGCATTGGTTCCTTCTTTTTGCGTCGGATGAACTGTTGGATAAGCAAAATAATAGCCCATGACATAGATCTTTGCTTTAGGCGCACGTTCTTCTAATTCATCCAAAATCGATATCATATTTTTTCTTGCCAAATTTAAAGCGTAATCTGCCTGAAGCTGTGAAAAAGCTAAGGTCCCTGCATTTGGGTTCACTTGGACAAGACGTAATAAATCATTGGCCCCTGCCGAAACCGTAATAAGTGTCGCATTTGCTAATAAATTTTGTGCTTCCTCAGATTGGATTCGTTCTAATACATCTGCCGTAGTAAAGCCAGGAAAAGCAAGTTCTTTTGTATAAAATGATAATTGACCGATCGAGCTTAATTTCATGGCAATCAAATCACTATACCCTGCATCAATTTCTTGGTAGGGTGTTTGACCAGCAGCTAAGGAATCTCCAATCGCCACATAGTTTTCCGTTTGAGCAAAAGCAGATGAAGTCCAATATGTCATGGATAATATCGTTATACCTAACAAGCTCCAAAATCGCTTCATCTGCTCTCCTCCGTTTCTTCTCGTCTAAAGATTAAAAAGCCCAGCTACCCTTACGGAAAATGGGCTCAACCGTACCATCCGGTAAAATACCATCAATGTCCATTTCACCACTGCCAATCATGAAGTCTTCATGTGTCACAGAAATATTGGCACCCAATGCCTCAAGTTGGCCGTTTTCTAGGTCTCTACCGCCTTCTAAGCAAGTCGGATATGCCTCACCAATAGCTAAATGGTTTGAAGCATTTTCATCAAATAGCGTATTGAAATATAAAATCTCCGACGCTGAAATTGGTGATTCATGAGGGACAAGTGCCACTTCGCCTAAATAGCTTGAGCCTTCATCTACTTGAATAAGCTCTTGCAATAAATCATGCCCTACTTCAGCCTCTGCCTTAATAATTTTGCCCTCTTCAAATGTTAATTTAAAGCCATCGATGATATTGCCCTGATAAACTAATGGCTTAGTATTACTAACATAACCGTTTACACCTTGTTTCATTGGAAGTGTATAAACTTCTTCTGTTGGCATATTGGCCACAAAGACATTATCTTCTGGTGTTTTACTACCACCAGTTAGCCATTTATGCTGTGGTGCTAAAGCGATTGTTAAATCTGTACCAGGAGCCGTATAGTGAAGTTTTGCATACTTTTTATTATTTAAAAGTTCTGCACGCGATTCTAAATTAGCTACATGCTGACGCCAATTGTCAACTGCATTGCCTTCCCCGATATGCACCGTTTTAAAGATAGCTTCCCATAATGCAGGCACCTGCTGCTCTTCTGTTAATTGAGTGAATACCTTTGCCGCCCATTTAGCTGAAGGAACGGCTACAATGGACCAAGCAATTAAATCCTTCATGACTGCATTGCGATAGTTTTTCAATGCTGCCCCTGATACTTTTTGATGTGTTGCGAGTCTGTCTGCAGGAATTCCTGTTAGCTTATCAGGGTCTGCTGCATCAATCCATAGTAGAGCCCCTTTACGTTCAATAAGTTCATCACGCATTTTTACAACCCATTCAGGGAAGCGATTAAATTCCTCCTCGGAAGCATGCTCAAAATAAGCACGATCCAATTCATCATCGGAAAAGTTTACATGAACACGGCCTGCACCAGCCTTATAAGCCTCTTTTACAACTAAACGGGCAAAATCTAAAGCATCCACAGATGTATTGACTAATAAGTACTGACCTGGTTGGATGTTAACACCCACTTTTACTGCAAGCTCTGCATATGCCTGTAATTTCTCTTCAAATGTCATACTATTTCCCTCGCTTCTGTCCAATTGTTTTAGAATTGCCTTCAATTAGCTCGCCATCATGCCATATTTTTTGCACAGGCTTGCCTGGAATTTCCCTTGTCCACTTTTTATAGGTTTTTTCATCACGATAAGATAATAACGTTAATACTTCACCATCTGCTCCCGCACGTCCAGTACGACCAGAACGATGCAAATACTGCTCAATTGTTCGTGGGACATCAACATGAATAACATGTGTTAAACCAGCAATATCTAAACCACGAGCTGCAATATCTGTCGCAATTAAAATACGTGCGTCTCCTTTACGGAATGCATCTAACGCTTTTTTACGTTCTTCTTTCTTCATATCCGAATGGAGTGTGACAATCGGTGCTGAGCGGTATTGTAGTTTTGTTTCCTTCATTAATAATTGATCAATATTATTAACAAAAGCCAACGCTCTTAAGCCCTCTGTATGGGAAAGTCGGCGTAGGAAATCAGTTTTATCGCGTTCTTCTACTTTCAAGAAAGAATGAACAACTTTACCCACCTTTAACATATCCTCAGGCTTAATTTTAAAACGTAGAGGCTCAAACATCATACGACTTGCCACTAATTCAATTTCCTCTGTAATAGTAGCCGAAACAACAACAACTTGTCGGCCATAGGCAGAACCTTCTATAAAGGATTTGATAACAACACGGTATTCACGACTTAGTAATTGATCACATTCATCTAAAATAACCGTTTCGACTTCTTTTAGCTTTAATTTTCCTGCTCGTGCTAATTCGTTTAAACGACCAGGTGTTCCAACAACAATCGTAGGCTTTTTCTTCAACTTTTCAATTTGGCGGGCAGAATTGGCACCACCAATCAGCTGCTGAACCGTAATATCTGTGCCAGCTGTCCACTCACGAATGACTTCTACGATTTGCATAGCAAGCTCTTGCGAGGGAGCTACGATCAGTCCTTGTGTTTGCTTTTTTGCCCCATTCACTTTATTTAATAATGGTAAGACATATGCTAACGTTTTACCTGATCCTGTTGGAGATTCTGCTACAATATCTTTGCCCTCAAGCATAGCTGGTATCATTTCATCTTGAATTTTCATGGGTGTTTCAAAGTTCCATTTTGCTTGTATTTCTTCTTTTAATAAATTAATGACTGACATGTTATTTCCCACCTTCTATCTACTTGACACTAGTTTAACACACTCCGTAGGTTCCTACTTTATATGTACGAAAGCAATTATCTAATCGTTTCAAGAAAACATTGCTTCCTTTCATAAAAAATCTGCTTCACTCAACACGGAAAAGTAAGCCTGTCCACAACTCTTTCAAGAATTGTAGCTTACCCGTGAAAAGCAAGCAGATTCTTTTCAATTCATTCAACGACTAATCGACTAATTCATAACCACAAGCCAAAATGGCACATTCAGCTAAAACGATTAATGAATCAATATAAATGTCACTTAGCTTCAAATCTCTATTCACAATAGAAAGCTCTGTACACCCTAATACAATACGATCACAATTTAATGCTAACATCGCCTCTTCTATTGGTTGCCAGTCTTCTAACGTAACATCCTTCCCAGCCTTGACGTAATCATAAATGATTGTCATCACATATGATCTCATTTCATTGTCTGGAACAACGGGTGTAATACCAAACTCCTCAAGCGCTTCCTGATACATCCGTGATGTTAAGGTGCCTGTTGTTGCTAAAATACCAACACGCTTCGCTCCTAAATCAGCAGCACGCTTCGCAGTTTCGCGAATCATATGCAATACAGGTATAGGAGAACCTTCTTCAATTTCATGATAAAACGTATGCGCCGTATTACATGGGATAGCAATTATGTCTGCTCCTACCGAAGCTAGTTTTTTTGCATCCTCAATAATAACTGGAACTGGATTATCCTTTGTATTATCTAAAATAAAAGCCGTACGGTCAGGAATATTTGTATCATTATCAATGATGGTATGTAAATGCTCCTGATCTTTTTGTGCTTTCGTACGTCTTACAATCATTTCTCCAATAAACATTGTTGCAAGTGGACCAACGCCACCAATTATTCCTAAAGTTTGTTTTTTCATGTGTTAGACAGACCTTTATTATTAAAATATTTCTTATAGCTGCGATAAAAGCTTAAATTATCAAGCGTGACATTCAACCAACGTTTTGCATTCATATCCTTATAATTAAAAATAGAATCTGTAGCCATACCTTGACGTATTAAACTTTTCGCTTCAATGACTAGTTGTTCATTTTGTACATATTTGAACAGCACACCATTTGGCACAATGGTCCAAAGATGCTTGTTCTTCACATATGTTAGTGATTGTTTACTTCCACGAACAAAATCGTTCGCGACATACTGCATTAAATTATAGCCACTGGCCGTCACATAATAATTGGAAAGTTCATTATGTAATTCAATACTCAACAATTTATATTGACCATCACGTTCATCATATTTCATATCAAATGTGGCAAAGCCTTGAAATTGTATCGCTTCAAGGAATGACTTCACTTTATCTATTAATTCTTGATGATAGGTTGTCATGATTGCTACATAACGCCCAATGCCTTCTGGAGAATGCTCTTCTAAAATGGGGTTACCCACCGCAAGAAGTTTTGCCTTCCCATCTTGTCCAATATACGCATTCACAACACGCATATTAGCATCTTCTCCAGGAATATATTGTTGAATCATCAGATCATCTCGATAAGCTGATTCTTTATAGATAGCACGTAGTATACTGTCCTTTTCATCCTTATCATATGCAATATATACTTTTTTCTTACCAGGAAAAATACATGTAGCATATTTTGTCATATTCATTGGCTTAATGACAACTGGATAATCAAATGGCATGTCGTAGTCTTCATAATCATTCACCGTGCATACATGTGTTGCAGGGTATTGAAAACCAAATTGTGCGCATAGTTCATACATACTTTCACGAGTTAAAAGTTGATGGGCAAGTGTGGCGTCTACATAAGGAACTAGAAAATCCTCTGCTAACTCCTCTTTATGTTCTACGATTTTTTTGACATAAAATTCATCACAAGCTAATAGCAGTAATTTTTTGTCTTGGAACTCCTCCGCAATGGCTTTTAACGCGGTCACAAACCTTTCTTCGATATGAAGTCGCGGTATCTCACGAAAAGTCCATAAATCACTTTGTTGAATTTTTTCCATGTTCGTATGGTTTAGTGCAAGCGGCTTCACACCATAGGCCTCGTAAAATGCTCTGGCCATACCATAAGCATTCATTTCATCTCCAAGTAAAACCGGTAAAAAAACGTGCTCAATGGCCATTCTACTCAACTCACTTTTACTTTTTTATTAGTGTAACATACTAACGATTTGTAGCTTATTTATTTATGAACAGCTACAGCCTGTTTGCCTAGTTCCTGATAACTTTTGAAAAATTGATCGACATTGTAAGTAACATACCCTTTTAAAGGATCCATTACGACTACTTTATCACCTAAATGCCCCGTCAAGACGACTGCATGTAAGTTCATAAAAGCATCATGTGGAGTTGCTTCACCTTTATAAATCCAGCCTCTTTCTGCATTTCGTTTAGGCTTCGATAAATCTAGCGTCACCCATGTCACAACAGGAATGCCTTCACGAACAAGCTGTAAAATATCATCTTGTGAGGCGTTACTCATATTTTTGACATGTAAGTCAGCTTGTTTATCTGTAATGACTGCCTCAGCCGCTTTGACAATTGGGGCAGCAAAAACATACATACCACGCGCTTTATCACGAGGATTACCTGCAAAAGCTTCATTTGGGTTTGGTCCAAAACGTTGATTGCCTGCTGTGCGTATTTCTTGCTTTGGTAAATACTTGTCAGTCATTTCAAGTTTTGACACATCCATTCCAAAATAATTTAATACGGCTGTGAGTGATGTAATTTCACAGCCATGTGGAAGCTCAGGGTTTTGCATGACAACAGGGACATCTAACTCCTGTTCGTCTCTTAAAAAGTGTGTTTGCAAACGATAGTATGGCTTTGTTGTATCATATGTGAAATTCTCGATTGTCGTATACCCATTATTGTTTGTCGAACTATTTTCAAGTGTCGTTGCTGCAATTGCATATTCTCGCCCTGCCTTTAGCTTCGAAAATACAGCCTCTCCCTCTTCTGAACCAATTGCTTCTTCCACTACATCACCTGTTTGTACGTCTGTCACCGTGAGGAAGAGATTTGGAATAGGTGCCCCGCTATTAAATTCTACTGTTAAAACTGTTAATTGATTTTTTTGTTCAGCATCTTGCTGTGAAAATGGCTGACAGCCTGAAAGTAACATAATAATCAAAATGCCAATAAGTAAAAGGCGTTTATACCCCGTCCACAAGACAAATTCCGCTCCTATTCTAAGGCGAAGAGCAAACCCTTCGCCATTCTCTTTATTCAATTTGTCGTAGACTCTATTATACGATACTTTCATAGCCGTTCCTATTTTATCTTGATTCAGCACCTATTTTTTGTACCGAAAGCGAGCGGCAAGTACACAAGACTCTTTCTTTTCAAGTAAACTTAAAAATTTGGATAACATTTATGCTGAGAAATAATTGAACCGACTCAAATCGTTGTCACTTTCGGCCGTAATGTATGCTTTAGTACCTTACCAGAGGCATTGCGTGGCAATTCTGCTAAAAATTCTATTTCATACGGTACTTTATATTTGGCAAGTCGTGTTTGACAATAGGATAATATCGAATTTTCATCGAGAGACTTGCCTTCCTTCAACACCACAAATGCTTTTGGTACTTCTCCATATACTTCATGTGGCAATCCAACCACTGCTGCTTCTAAAATTTCTGACATTTGATATAGAACTTCTTCTACTTCGATTGGGTAAATATTCTCTCCACCACGGATGATCATATCTTTTTTCCGATCTACAATATATAAATAGCCTTCCTCATCAAAACGTCCTAAATCGCCTGAGTACAGCCAGCCATCTCTAATCGCTCTTGCTGTTTCCTCTGGATTGCGCAAATAGCCCTTCATTACTTGTGGTCCTCTTACGCAAATTTCGCCCACCTCGCCAGCTGGTACGGTCTTTCCTTCGCTATCAACTACACGTACATCTGTCTGTGCTAATGGTTTTCCAACTGAGCCAATTTTCGTCAATGCATCCGTATCTAATAAAGAGGTAGCTGCAGGTGAATTTTCAGTTTGACCATAAAGATTTTGAACCTTTACATTTGGAAATGCTTCTTTCACTTGCTTTACGAGCTCATAAGGCATTGGGGCAGCCCCGTAACATAATAAACGTAAATGTTTAAAGCTATGTTCCTTGAATTCAGGAGTATTTAAAATGATGGTATACATAGATGGAACACCAAAGAAAATGGTTGACTCAGTAGCTGCAATTTGAGCTAACGTTTTAGTTGGTGAGAATGCTTCTTCAATGACTACTGTTCCCCCTTGATAAAACATAGGCATAGCAAAAACATGAAGACCTGCACAATGAAACAATGGCGTACAAATAAACATCTTATCCTTGCTAGACATATTCATAGAAGACGACCATATCTCTGCGGTAGCCACGATATTTTGATGTGTGAGCATAACGCCTTTGGGTTTACCTGTTGTACCAGATGTATACATGACCACAGCTGTGTCATGAGCCTCCAATTGCACAATTTTTCTTTCACGTTTGTCGTATTCTATTATGTTTTTCATTTCTTGAAATCCAATCGTATGTTGGAATGAATAAGAAACGTCCTCTAATGCCTGTGTTAATCTTTCATCAAAAATTAAGCCTTTTGCTTGTGAATGATTAAAAATAAAATCAACCTCAGGAGCAGCTAATTTAGTGTTAATAGGCATCACAATAAATCCAGCTAATTGGACACCTAAATAAGCGATTAAAAATAAATCTGAATTAAGCGTATATAAGGCAATCACATCATCTTTTTCAAAATCTTGTTCCTGCAAGTAAGCCGCAAATCTTTCTACACGTTGATAAAAATCATGATAGCTTAACGTTTTTCCATCATACAATGTTGCAATTGCATTTGGTTGCTGCCCTGCATAGTTTTCTAGAATCTCTGTCATAAACATCGTCATTATAAGCCCTCCATACATTCATTTTTTATTACGGAAAAGACACGAATGGGAAACTATTAAACTTCTTAAAATTCAGAAAATTATGATTATATTTTAACAAGCAATGAATTTCTTGGCAATTTTTCCACACAATCAAAATATGTAATTGAAGTAACGAAATATTCTTAGACATTTTACTTTTCTAGCAATTTCTATTGGGTGTATGATACTTGTACGATCATTTTAAGGAAAGGCCGGGTTTAAATGCTTTATGCACTTTTAGGAGATTTACATTCTAATATAGAAGACACTCAAGCTGTTCTAGCTCATATTCAACAAACAGCAGAAGAAGCAAAAATCATCGGGTTAGGTGATTTATATGAATGCACTGTCAGTAAGAAAAAGGCACAAACCCTATCTGGCTTACCTTTGCAAAAGGCGGCCATAATAGAAAGTGAATTTGAAAAACTACTAACCTTCCCCTCAATACGAGGCAATCAAGAAGAACGCATTACGCAGGTTACTGGCATCGAACGTTTTAAAGCTTTACCTGAGACAATGGAGATTGATGGCGCCACGCTTATGCACGGACATCAATTTAAGTGGAATGTAAGCTGGCAGCCAACATTCCCACCCTTTCAAAAACCATTATTTTTCTTCGGGCATAGTCACGAATCAGGCCTTTATCATCAGCAAAAAAAGTTACCGATTCGTATTCGCTACGGGCAGCCTATTGTATTACAGGACAAACAATATGGCGTTAATGTAGGCTCTGTTATCAATCACCGTGAATGGTGTCTTTATGATAGCAAAAACCGAACAGTGACATTTATGTGTGTCCCACCTATTCATCTATAAGAGAGCAAGCTAGTCTACATACTAGCTTGCTCTGTTAGTGTTGAAAAACAAAACAGTCAATTGAAAGGTAGAAATGGATTTCCGTTGCAGGCTGCTTGCTTTCCTGTGGGCGAGCGCCGAATCGCTTCCTCCGCTACCGCTCCGTGCAGGGCTTCGCCTGTCTCGCTATCCCACGGGAGTCAAGTAGCCTTCCACTTCAACCCACTGACTTTTTAGCAAAGGTTTTCAAATAAAGGGAAGGTGCTCACTACTCTTTATGAAGAGGTGTTGTCACGCATCACTTCTCCACATTGAAAATAAGAGCCTATCCTCTCTCTAAGAATACAAATAATAGGCTATTTAATTGCTAAGCTACTTTGAAAATTTGCAGAATGGTTGATTGGAGTGGAGCCAGCGTCACTCCTAGGGGATTTAGCGTCACAGAGGAGACCCTGGAGCGAACGGAAGTGAGTGAAGCGGCTCATCGGACGCCCCCTGGAAAGGACGCTGGCGGAACGGAAATCAACCCCTCACCTTGCTAAAAGGTCTTTTTCTGCTAGTGACATGATCTTTTTTCAACAATATGAGAGCAAGCTAGTTCTATAGACTAGCTTGCTCTCAATTTTCTAATGAATATATTGCTTCTTCTCGCTCAATAAAATTTCCTTTAGCGCTTTTAATTTTTCAATAACAACATACGATTCATCCGTAATTTCTTTCAGGTATTTTTCAGCGCCCGTTTTATTGCCTACATTGTATTCACGGACTGCTTTTTTTGCAATATCATGAACGTGAATAAATGGCTGTTCTAACTCTGCGTAGACACGCTCATTACCTAACAGTTTTTTTCCTGTGCCGTAATACCATTCGCCAAGGCGAGATTCTTTTGGAGACCCTACATCCTGCTCCGTCATCGTTTCAAAACCTAATAGCAAATTATAGATTTTCCATCTCCACAATAGATGGTCAGTAATGGCTAATTCAATAATATCCTCTTGGCTAATAATAAAGTTTTTAGAAATCGTCGTGGATCGATATCCATCAATCATTTTACTTAACTTATAAATGGCAGAGCCCATATCAAAAACGATTACCTTACTTTTTTGCATGCTCTCCGTAATTGTATGGTTACGTTCTGAAATAGTTGTAGCAGATTGTGCTTGTACCTTTGTCGTTGTGGCTATTTCCTCAAAGCGGGCACCTTGCTGCTGTAAATTTTTATTTAGCTCTGCTAGCGTCTGTGAAATATATAAGGTATCTGTAACACCTTGATGTAAATCTTGTGAAAATTGAGTCGTCAATGAACTAATATTATGGGTAATATGAAGTAGCTCCTGTATATCTGTATGTATAGATTTAACAGATGTACTTGTATCATCAGCAAGTTTACGAACTTCCTCCGCAACAACCGCAAAGCCTTTCCCTGCTTCTCCAGCACGAGCCGCCTCAATCGATGCATTTAAGGCCAATAAATTTGTTTGATCTGCAATTTTCTTAATTAATTCCATCAACTTCGCTACACTATTTACACGTTCAACTAAACGCTTAATATCTTCCTGCATTGATTTATGGCCTTCATCGGTTGTCTGTAAAATAGATGATACTTGTTGCAATGATTCCAAATCCTGATTTAATTTTTTAAAGGCATGCTTTGTTTGCTCTGAGATATCACCAACTGATGTGGCAATTTCTTCAATACTCTCGTCTAACTCATGCATTAATTGATCTGCTGCGACAATCTCCTGTTGCTGAATCTCTTGAAATTCAATCAGTTCCTTAATGGTATCTAACTGTGTATTATAAGTAATAATTTCACCTAACCCATTCACAACAGATCCTGCTTGAATTTCAATATAGGTCTCTAAAATGATTTGTTGATCAATTGTTACTAAACTATCATAGGACAATAAAACATCCAACATTTTTTCTTCATCACGTGATAGTTCTTTAACAATAAGCGGAATGATTAATTGGTTAATCAGTGTATAGGCAGAAATCATCCAGTTCGGTAGTACCCCTATTCGAGCATGAACATAGGCAATTTTACGTCGCTTAAAGACATAATCTAAATCTAATTCATCATCAAATAAGCTAATAAAATGTGAATCAAACAACCCTTTCAAGCGCTCTACTGTTGAATGTGTATTGATGACATGATTAAACTCTGGAATTTCCAGTAGACGAGCATAAAAATTATCGAGTATATACTGTCGATTATTCTCGTAAATTTTACGTAAAAACCCAACAGATTCTCTTCTAATTCTAGATAAAGCAAGGAAATCTAATTTTTCTTTAAAGCGTTCATTTGTTTCGATGTCTGAATTTTTTGTAGCTGAGAAATAATCATAACTTTGATTAATCTTCTTCCTTTTGAACATTGCTCCCACTCCTAGTTGTATTAAATTAAAGTAAAATAAAATTACCAATATTTTAAAGCCAATAATAGATCTCTCTTCATTACCTTCAACTAATAAAACATATATATTTTACCAACAATAGAAAGACAAAAATAGATTCTCATTTAATTCTTTACACTTTATTATTTTTTCGTCCACTTTATTGACAATTTCTTATTTTCCTAGTTAAACACTGTCTTTACGCAGAAAAAGCGCTAAAATCACGTTTGATCCTAGCGCCTTCTTCCCATATAAACTTATCGTTAGTGCTAGCACTCGCAATCGCAATTTTGTAAGCTATCTAGTAGCTTTTCCATGGCTTCTAGTTGCTCACAAAACGTTTGAATCATGCATCGTAGGATTGGTATTAATTCTTGACAAATGCAGAATCTAAGCACATTTTGTGCCAGTCGTATACCACCCTGATGATGGACAATCATTTCCCGCAGATAATTGATATTAATGCTGTTGGAGACTGGCGGTGCACACATTGCATTGAACATAGCTTCTGTAATTTCTTTATAAGCACACATATACTCGTATAATTCATACTCTGAATTTTGCACGACACAACATCGATTTTGTATCGCTTCAAGACTCTCAACCATTTCTGTATGTGTTCGAATGATTTCTAATGCGAGATTTTGTACAGGGATATTCGTTGTATAGCGTAAAACATTTTCAGACATTTGGATTGCTGCAACTTGATGAGGGAGGATTTGTTTAATAAAGTTTTCTGAGATACTACAAGTAATGGTAACATAGGTCATACCCTGCATCATTTTTTTGAGGATTCGCTGATATTCCTCTAGATATGCCTTAGTCACATTACTGAGTTCAATTGGTTTAGCCATTAGACACACTCCTTTCAGAGTAATGTATGCCTGCTAGGTTGTTGTGCGATAGACAATTGTACCAATTGCTCAATTTTTACCAGCCATCATCATCGTAAAAAATTATACTTGCTCTTTCTTATATGTATCTATACATGTAGAACAAATGCATATTTTTAGCTCTCCCTGCACTGCATTTAACAGATGTTCTGGAATGCTAACTGTCATACACCAGCACTCTTTTTCGCCTTTTGCCACGCCACAATGATTTTCTCCCCCACATAATGGACATTTCATTTCTCCAGTTGACATGCTCCTACAACTCCTTTTCTTTTCCCATTGTAAAGTAAAAAAGGAAGAGCACTCAATACCTTGCTCCTCCCAAACGCTTATTGTTGATGCTTGTGTATGTCTTGTTTTACTTCTTCAGTATCTGTGTCACTATAAATGGATGTTCCATGCCCACCACTTTTTGCTAACAATGCCTTCACTTCATTATAGGATAATCCTGCGTCTGCATTTTTTTGCTTCACTTCATTAATATTCGTGCCTGCAGATGTAAATTGGACTTCTTTTTCATGATTCATTGTATTTCTACCTCCTATAATTCATCTGGCTGCATTTCAATCAATTCATCGCCTTCTCTTTTTACTCGCTTATTGAGCTCCTCTATAGGAATGGCATCTACAGTTTGCATATCCTCATGCAAATCGAAAAGACTAATTGTATCTGATTCAACCATGTCAGGCTTGTCCTTGCTATTTAAATTCATGAACATTTTCTTTTCATGTGGTATTTTTTCGATATCCATTCTGTCACACTCCTTTTCCTATAATGTGTGTAAAGCTGGACAGATTATGTGTCTTTCCCTTGTGCGCTTTTATCAATACGGTGATACTCAGCTATTTGAATAACTCGTACATGTTTTGTGTGCAGTTCATGGTATATACCCCTACTATCGGTAAAGGAAATATCTTGATCGCGTTCACTTTTCACTAATTTTTCTGCCTCTTGTTGCGATTCAATATCAATTACGCCTTAGCGTAATTGCGTCCAGATTTTTTTCGAGCTTGCTCGATCATCTCACCGCCTATAGATGGACGTTTTCTGCTGAATCAAGATAAATGAATCTTCGTACATAATGTATCTCATCAAAAAAATACGTAATTTTAAATTCCTTCATCTTTATGCCCCTTAATCCTGCAATGTCACCGCTTATTCTGTCCAGAAACTGAAAAACCTTGCATTCCTAAAATTACATAAAACATATGAAGCATATAGTAGAACAATAAACATTTGCATTGGAGGGAGTAATGATTGATTCATACAGTCAAAGCTGGTGAAACCCTTGCTCAAATTTCTCAAGATTACCGTACACCTTTAGCATCCATTATCGCTGCAAACCCAGGAATTCAGCCTGATCATCTTGTCATTGGTCAACAAATCGTCATCCCTGGCTTGCCCGACCCCGAGACAATTCCTTACCGTATCGAGATCTCTACCAATAATCGCTGGCTACGTTTATATAGAAACAATATCCTTCAAAAACAATACCCTATTGCAGTTGGACGCATGCTTCACGAAACACCCGTAGGTAGTTTTATTATCATTAATAAAGCGCCAAACCCTGGCGGTCCTTTTGGCACGATGTGGATGAGTCTTTCTAAAGAACATTACGGAATTCATGGCACAAATGATCCTAGCTCTATTGGGCATGCTGTGTCACATGGTTGTATCCGTATGCATAATCGAGATGTTGAAGAGCTTGCCAGTATTGTGCCAATCGGTACAGAAGTAGTGATTCATCCCTAACTAAAAAGGCTATCTATACAAATTAGATAGCCGCTTGTTTTCATTATCTTATCCTCTAGTCTGCGCAAGCTTCGTTAAATAGTATTGCTCTTCCCGCCACATATAATCCGCCATCGGAGCTTTAAATTTCAATCCTCCCCATTCTCTTAAAACGTTTTCATAATGCTACATCTCATAGTAGTAAGATTAAGCATTGCAAATTTCGTATAGGATGAAATGCTAAAAGCTATACTACCTATGGCAAAAGCAATTATTTGATAGCTTTATTTAAAACTATAGGAGGGAATACGTTGTCCACAAGTAAACAGTTATTATCCATTTTCGCCCTAGGTGGCATCAATGAAATTGGAAAAAATATGTATGTAGTACAATATGCAGATGACATAATTATTATTGATTGCGGAGCAAAATTTCCAGATGAAACCCTGCTTGGTATTGATCTTATCATTCCTGATATTACGTATTTACTTGATCATAAGGAAAAAATTAAGGCATTAATTGTCACACATGGGCATGAGGATCACATTGGTGGGATTCCTTATTTACTAAAAAAATTAAATGTCCCTGTGTATGCTACTCGATTCACTCTCGGACTTATTGAATTAAAGCTAAAGGAACATAAGCTTTTGAGAGAAACGGATTTAATTGAAATTCACGCTGACTCAGCTCTACATTTAGGACAAATTGATATTAATTTCTTCAGAACCAATCATAGTATACCCGATTGTTTAGGAATCGTTTTAGCTACTCCTGAAGGAAATGTTGTCCATACGGGAGACTTTAAATTTGATCTAACGCCCGTTAATAACCAGTTTGCTGATATTCATAAAATGGCGGAAATCGGTTCAAAGGGTGTGCTAGTTCTGATCTCGGAAAGTACAAATGCAGAAAGACCAGGTTTGACACCTTCTGAGCAACTGGTAGGGCATCATATTGAGGAAGCCTTTTTACATGCTGAACGGAAAGTAATCATCTCTACCTTTGCTTCAAATGTTAATCGTATCCAACAAATCGTACATGCAACAATTGCCACCAATAGGAAGTTAGCTTTAGTTGGGCGCAGCATGGTCAATGTTGTGGATGTCGCGATTGAACGAGGTTATTTATTTGTGCCAGAAGATCTGTTAATTGATGCACGAGAAGTTAAATACCTCCCCCCAGAAGAAGTAGTGGTCCTCTGCACAGGTAGCCAAGGCGAGCCTCTAGCAGCACTTGCACGATTAGCAAATGGCAACCATCGTGAGGTAAAAGTTCTGCCAGATGATACAGTCATTCTTGCCGCTTCTCCGATTCCAGGTAATGAAAAGGGCGTTTCTCGTATTGTAGACAATTTGTTTCAGCTTGGTGCTAAGGTGATTTATGGTTCTTCCAGTCATACAGGTATGCATGTTTCAGGACATGGTCATCAAGAAGACTTGAAGCTGATGCTGACGTTTATGAAGCCTAAATTTTTCATCCCTATTCATGGTGAGTATCGCATGTTACATCAACATCGTTTATTAGCGGAATCTATTGGTGTTCAAAAGGGACATACCTTTATTATGAAAAATGGAGATGTCGTGGACATTGAAAATGCGAAGGCAAGGCAAACGCGTAAAATTCCAGCTGGTGATACGTATGTTGATGGGATTGGCATAGGTGAAGTAGAGGGAATTGTCCTCCGTGATCGCAAGCAACTTTCAGAAGATGGAATGCTTGTTATTGTATTAACACTCAATAAAGCAGATGGTTCTTTTATTTCAGAACCTGATACCATTTCACGTGGTTTTGTTTATGCTAAAGATTTCGAGGCACTTTTAACTAAGGCCAATGTGCTTACCAAAGAAATCGTAAATGAGCTTCAAGAAGAAAGCAGACAGCAAATACATGTCCTACGCCGAGAAATTAAAAGAGCTGTTGGACAATATTTATTTACCCAAACCAAACGAAAGCCAATGATTTTACCGATTATTATTGAAATTTAATAAGTCGGTGCAAGGATTGTCCAATCCATTTTGCACCGACTTATGTTAATTGCTCAACCTTTGAAAGGAATCATTTAGAAGATCTCCATTAAAAACTTTATGTAACATATCAGCATATACATGTTGGAGCTGTTCAAAGCTATGATGTAAGTTTTTTGAATGCTGATTTACTTGGTTTGAAATATTATTGAAATACTGTGGAAGGTCCTCTATCGCTGCGACTAAAGAATCTTTATTCATTAATAAATGTTGAACAGCATTTAATAATTGAGCTGCTCTATGCTGAATATCAAGAGGAGGTAATGCAATTCTTAAACGAAAGATATTACGTCTCTCTTTATTTATTTGAAACCATTTAAAAAAGTGAAATAAATAATCACTGACAACAATGGATTCATTCGGAATAATGGCAATGATATCATGACCGATACACACAGCTTTTTTACATTGATAAATCAAGGTTTCCTGTAAATTAAATTTATTTAGAAGAATGCTTTTAGCAGGCACGATTGACAAATTAAATGAATCAACTGTGTGATCAACCTTTGGCACTTGACTAAAATCATCGTCTCTCAATAATTGCATTAGCATTTCTTCGGTGATAAAAGGAGTATCTTCCCTAGTAAAACATTGATCATTCACAATCAAATGACCAATTTGTATTTTTGCTATTTCTTCTAAAAAAAACTGCTTCACCATGTATGAACCCTCCAATCCTCTGTCCCAATTAATACCCTTAATACAATCTTCATTAACGCATTATACCTAGCTTTTTATTTAGGTCATTTGTCTGATGAAAAGTATTACTCTAATAATTGTACCATTTTAATGTAACTTTTTCTCCATTATACCACTATAATAGTATAGTCATTTCCCTTGTTTTTCACTAGCTTTTAACATAGAGGTGAATCATATGTCAGATTTTTTAAAGCTAGTAGGTGAACAACTTCGGATTATTCGATTATCCAAAGGACTTAGCCAGGAAGAAGTGGCTGAACGGACAGGGAAGTTAGGTTTCAGTAAAGGAAGAGTTTCTAATATTGAACATGGACAATCTAATATTACCTTAAGTACTTTGGAAACAATCATGAAGGCATTAGACATTACCCCTGAGGAGCTATTTAATTTTCAAAAACTATCTGGCGTTACTGATATTGAGGAAAAAAACCTCATGCTAGACATTCATCGCTCATTACTAAGAGAACGAAATTTAGACGAGGTAAAATATGTAGTTCGTATTACGAAGGATTTTTTAGATACAATTGATTCTCAATCGAAGAAAAACAGCTCCAACGGTCAATGACAATTGGAGCTGTTTCTTTATTAAAATTAACTTTTAGTAGCTACATACCAAACTTTTGACGATAGCCACATTTTCTACATAGTTCTTCAACAGCTTCTCTTCGTGAAAAGCCCTCTACAATCTTATTGGCACGTTCCCCTTCAACAATTTCTGAGAAGGGTTTTTCGTGTACATTCCCTAAATTAATGACACCTTCCCCATCCAAGCAACAAGGCACAACGGTTCCATCCACAAGTATAGCCGCTTGGCTACGCAGAGCATGACAGAAACCCTTCCCTTCATCCTCTGGCTCTAGGAGACTTGGCCATCTAAATTCATGATCCTGATTTAAATAAACATGAGGGGCAATTTTTACTCCTTTCCCAGGCTCTACTTTTTCTTCTATGCGGTAATCAAGATTATACTCATTTTCTAATATTTCTAAAGTCTCACGGTTACGACGTGCTGCAACATCCGAAACATGATCCTGTTGTAGATTCCATAAACGATAGGAAATAATCGTATTGTACTCCCTTGATTCTCGCACAAAGTTCAAGATATCCCCTAAATATTTTTCACGGTTTTCAGAGCCCTCATGCCCATCAAAGCTATGCAACGAGAAATTAATTTGACGTAATGCTGGTTTTCCTAATATTTTCTCACGATTCTTTTTTATTAGCGTACCATTCGTTGTAATATTGACTTTAAACCCTTTTGCATGGGCAGCATCTAATAGCTGATCGATTCTTGGATGTAGTAATGGCTCTCCTTTTACATGCAAATAAATATATTTTGTATGTGGACGAATTTCATCTAATATTTTATTAAATTGTTCGACTTTTATAAGCCCCTTTGCACGAGCTGTAGGTGGGCAAAAACTACAGGCTAAATTACAAACACTCGTTATTTCTATATAAACCTTTTTAAATGTTCTCAATGTTGCTTCTCCGTTCCCATTCACTAAATAATCAAATCTCATTCATTCTAACAAATTTATTGGATAGATAGCAAAAATCGTTGAGCTTTCATCTGGGCAGTCCTACCTTTTCTCTAGGTAACATGGCTACACGTACAAGTGGGTTCATGAAGCGCTAATATCTTAATAGTAAGATGAAACGAAGGGAGGAGAAACGATGTCTGGTTTTAATTCTAAAAAATTTTATGGACCTGACGAACCTGAGCAGGAATCCTCTAACAAGCAAGGGAAAAATCATATAACGATCAATTTTACATTCAATATAGGAAACACCGATTTCCACTTTGAGCAACGAGCGGAAGGTGGAGGTCAAATCAATCATGATGTAGGCACAAATGCTAACCAAGGTGGACAAAATGCTAGTAACGGTAGTCATACACGAAATGTCAATTCGCAATTTGCTGACGGTAATGGAAGAAGCGGTATTGCTGGTAATCATAATGATGAGGCTGGTGGCCAACAAGGCATAAAAGTACGGGATAGCCTAGTCATTGAAAGTGATATACATTCATCCTCTAATCATAGTGAAAGTAATGAAGAAACTGATGTATTAACTGAAGAAAATGAGTAGATCATGTTGTTGAAAAAAGATGATGTCAACGGCAGAAAAAGCAACTTGGCAAGGTGAGGGGTTGATTTCCGTTCCGCCAGCGTCCTTTCCAGGGGGCGTCTTAGGAGCCGCTTCACTCACTAGCGTTCGCTCCAGGGTCTCATCTGTGACGCTAAATCCCCTAGGAGTAACGCTGGCTCCACTCCAATCAACCATGTGCAAAAGTGTCTTTTTCTTATCTTTCATACTAGCCGTAGCGATCAAAATAGCACATGATTTGTATAATTAGATAGGCTCTTATTTTCAATGTGTAGTGACAACACCTCTTCATAAAGAGTAGTGAACACCTTCCCTTTATTTGAAAATCTTTGCTAAAAAGTCAGTGGGTTGAAGTGGAAGGCTACTTGACTCCCGTGGGATAGCGAGACAGGCGAAGCCCTGCACGGAGCGGTAGCGGAGGAAGCGATTCGGCGCTCGCCCACAGGAAAGCAAGTAGCCTGCAACGGAAATCCATTTCTACCTTTCAATTGACAGTTTTGTTTTTCAACACTAAGAGATTGGTTGAAAAAAGATCATGTCACTAGCAGAAAAAGACCTTTTGGCAAGGCGATGGATTGTTTCCCGTTCTGCAAAAGTGTCCTTTCCTTATCTTTCATACTTGCCATAGCGATCAACATAGCTCATTATTTGTATAATTAGTGAAAGGATAGGCTCTTATTTTTAATGTGGAGAAGTGATGAATGACAATACCCCTCCATAAAATGAGTAGGAACAGCTTCACTTTATTTGAAAACCTTTGCTACATTGTGGTTTGGAGTGGAAGACTACTTAACTCCCGTTTTTTCAACACTATGAAAAAAACTTCTATCTGTTTGATGATACCGTCAACAGATAGAAGTTTTTTTGTCATACATTGCGTTTATAGTTTTTAGTGCCGTCATATGAATAAAGCATCGGCTTTTTATCCACATAGGTTTCTAAATGAACGGGCCGTCCCCATAGCTGATAAATATAAGGCAATACATTTTCTAAATAGCGAGGATCTAACTCCATCCCTTCGTAACCATGTACTAAATAGAGCTCACCATTACGCAAATAATCACCATTTTTCACTACAATATATGGGAAGCCCCCGTTTACACGCATGGATACAAGCTGATCTCGAACCATCTCATGATCCTTATCCGTTATACGATACTCATTACCTTTCTTTTGGAACAAATACAAATCTTCACGCTTCGCTAAATCCTTTGATAAATAGTTTCGAATAAAGGAAATATCCGATTCTATTTCTCTTACCTCAAAGATCTTTTCACGCCCCGTATTTGGCTGTACACCTAGCCGCTTCATTTCCTCTGTAGGATTATTATAGCGATTTTCAATATCCTCGAAAATTTTTATTCCAAGGTAATATGGATTAATCGATGTTTTGGATGGCTGCACAACCCCTGCATTTAATTTGGCATATTCAATTGTCTCAGCAGTGGTTAGTTTTAACTCCCGCATGATGCGTTGATGCCAGAAGGACGCCCAGCCCTCATTCATTATTTTTGTTTCTAATTGAGGCCAAAAATAAAGCATTTCCTCTCGCATCATTGTTAAAATATCTCGTTGCCAGTCCTCCAATTCACGGCTATACTCCTCCAAGAATAGCAACAAATCTTTTTCTGGCTTTGGCGGAAATTGCTTTAATCTTCGTCTAATTGGTTTATAAACTTTTTCTTTTTCTTCTATACTCCACAAATCATCGTATGGTGATTTCGTTGGAGATTTTTCCTCTTCAAGGTCATCGTCCTCACTCCAGGATAGCTTCGGTCGTAAAATAGATGGATCAATATGTTCCTGAATAGCTAAAACTGCATCTAAAAACTGCTCAACCTCATCCTTGCCATATTCTCTTTCATAATCAGCTATTCGCTCGGCAGTTGCGGTCATACTCTCTACCATATCTCTTCTTGTATTGGAAAAACGCACATTATTTTTAAAGAAATCACAGTGTGCTAAAACATGGGCAATAATCAGTTTATTTTGGGTTAATGTATTGGTATCGAGTAAAAACGCATAGCAAGGATTTGAATTGATCACAAGCTCATAAATCTGGCTAAGTCCTAAATCATATTGAAGCTTCATTTTATGAAATTGTTTCCCGAAGCTCCAATGGGAAAAACGCGTAGGCATACCATAGGCGCCAAATGTATAAATAATATCTGCTGGACAAATTTCATAACGCATTGGATAGAAATCTAAGCCAAAGCTTGAGGCAATTTCGGTAATTTCATCTATTGCTCGTTGAAGCTCTTTTGTGTCCATTTTACGCCCCCTCCTTTGAACGTCGTACTGTGCAAACATCCATGTTATTCTTCATTTTTTTTGAAAAAGCTCTTTAAGGCATCATATACATCGCCTTTTTTTCTCAAAATATGGTATCTGAATTTAGGATCATCAATTTTTTTATACGTATACATAAGCGTTGAGAAACGGTTATGTTGATTCACCTCACCATAGCCAAACATGCTGGATACATCCATTAACTCTCCTACCAGTTTCAAGCACTTTTCATTATCCATCGAAATATTTTCACCATCTGAGAAATGGACAGGGTAGATATTGTAGCGAGACGGATGATATTTATCCTGAATTAACTCCAATGCCTTTTTATAAGCTGAAGAACAAATAGTTCCCCCACTCTCTCCCTTTGTAAAAAATTCCTCTTCAGTGACAACCTTTGCCTCTGTATGATGGGCAATAAATTCAATCTCTACGGTTTCATATTTTGATCGTAAAAACTTCGTCATCCAAAAGAAGAAGCTTCGTGCACAATATTTCTCAAAAGCTCCCATCGAGCCACTTGTATCCATCATGGCAAGTACTACGGCTTTGGATTCTGGTTTCTCCACTTCATCCCACGTTTTAAAACGTAAATCGTCATTGTGGATAGGCGTAATTTCCGCTTTCCCATGCATTGCATTGCGCTTTAATGCATTTAAAATCGTTCGCTTTTTATCAACATTACCCATTAGCCCTTTTTTTCGAATATCATTAAACTCTATTTTTTCTGTTTTAATATCTGCCTTTTCTTTTTGCTGTAAATTAGGTAACTCAAGTTCATGGAATAAGACATTTTGGATTTCCTCAATACTGACTTCCGCTTCATAGTAATCTTGGCCAGGCTTGTCACCTGCTTCTTTTCCTTGGCCTTGAGCCTGATTGGCTTTACTGCCATCCCGGGCTACTACATCCCCGACACTACTATCCCCTTGTCCTTGCCCAACATGCTTAGAATTATCATAGTTATATCGAATTTTATATTCATCAAGTGACCGAATTGGTATTTTAATAACCTCGCGACCATTGGACATCACAATACTTTCTTCACTAACTAAATCTGGTAAATTATTTTTAATCGCATCTTTTACTTTTTCCATATGGCGTTCCTGGTCCTGGTGCCCTTTACGATGGAGGGACCAATTTTCCTGAGAAATGACAAAGCGTTTATTTTCGTGTTCAGTCATTTTTATCCTCACCCATCTATCAAATTCGCTTTTTCTATACTATGCTTGTGAGCCAAATTTTTGAACTTTTTTCATAAAATCAATTGTGCACCTATTAATCACGCCTCAGCGTAATTGCGTCCAGATTTTTTTCGAGCTTGCTCGAAAAGCTCCGCTTCAATATCTATGACATCCGCTGGGGCTTTTATCTCACCACCTATAGAGGTGGATATTTTCTGCTAAATCAAGTTAAATCTCTCATCCTGATAGTAAAAGGAGTGCCCTAAAAATGGGACACTCCTAACTGACTTGGAACAATCAACATCAAGCTATCGATTGAGTAAACTTCCTACATATTGTAGCAACTCATTTGCCGATGTTGTATTATAGCCATGTTCATCAACAAGCCTTGCAACGACCTCATTAATTTTCTTCAGTTGCGATTTATCTGGCATTTTAGAAGAAGTTGTAATTTTCACAATATCTTTTAAATCTGCAAATAATTTCTTTTGAATAGCTTCTCGCAATCTTTCATGAGAATTATAGTCAAAACGTTTACCTTTTCGTGCATAGGCAGAAATTCGAATGAGAATCTCTTCACGGAATGCCTTTTTAGCATTTTCTGAAATGCCAATTTGCTCCTCAATCGAGCGCATTAATTTTTCGTCTGGGTTCATTTCTTCCCCAGTCAGAGGATCGTAAATTTTATTTTTATTACAAAATGCCTCTACATTATCAAGGTAGTTGTTCATCAATGTTTTTGCCGATTCTTCATATGAGTACACAAAAGCCTTCTGTACTTCATTTTTAGCAATTTCATCATATTCCTTACGAGCAACCGCAATGTAATTCATGTATTTTTCACGATCCTCTTGAGAAATCGACGCATGCTGATCCAATCCATCCTTCAATGCTCGTAAAACATCCAATGCATTTATTGATGGTATCTCTTTGCGAATAATAGCAGAAGAAATACGGTTAATAATATAGCGTGGATCAATACCGTTCATGCCTTCATTTGGGAACTCTTTTTTCAGCTCCTCTAAGTCAACGGAATTAAATCCCTCCACATTTTCTCCGTCGTACAAGCGCATTTTTTTAATCAGATCCACACCTTGTTTTTTCGGTACTTCCAATCGAGTGAGAACCGAAAAGATTGCTGCGGCCTTTAAAGCATGCGGTGCAATATGGACATGGGCCATATCACTCTCATTTATCATCTTTTCATAAATATGCTCTTCCTGGCTAACTTTTAGGTTGTAGGGAATGGGCATAACGATAATTCGAGAATGTAATGCCTCGTTCTTTTTATTCGAAATAAATGATCGATATTCAGTTTCGTTTGTATGGGCAACAATTAACTCATCTGCACTAATTAAAGCGAACCTTCCCGCTTTAAAATTCCCTTCCTGTGTTAAAGATAATAAATTCCATAAGAATTTTTCATCAAGCTTCAGCATCTCCTGGAATTCCATCATTCCTCTATTGGCCTTATTCAGTTCCCCATCAAAGCGGTAAGCACGAGGATCAGACTCTGAACCAAATTCACCTATTGTGGAAAAATCAATACTTCCTGTTAAATCAGCGATATCCTGCGATTTAGGATCTGATGGTGTAAATGTCCCAATACCAACACGTTTGTCTTCTGAAAACGTAATACGTTCAATCATCACATTTTCAATGCGCCCATCGTATTCCTTTTCAAGACGCATTGTATTTAAAGGCGATAAACTTCCTTCAATTCTAATACCATATTCCTCAAAAAACTCATTACGCAAATGATGTGGAATTAAATGGAGTGGATCTTCATGCATTGGACATCCCTTAATTGCGTAAACTGCACCCTCATCTGTTCGCGAATATTGTTCTAATCCACGTTTCAGTAAGGTAACGATTGTTGATTTACCACCACTAACTGGTCCCATTAATAATAAAATACGTTTTCTAACATCTAACCTGCGCGCTGCTGGATGGAAATATTCCTCCACCAGTCTTTCAATTGCTGTTTCAAGCCCAAAAATTTCTTGTCCGAAAAATTTGTACATTTTTTGCCCATCGCGTTCCTCTACACCAGAACTTTTTATCATATTGTAGACGCGTGAATGGGCTGTTTGAGCAACTTCAGGTCTTTCCCTAATGATGTTTAAATAATCTGCAAATGTTCCTTCCCACTTCAGCCTGTTTTCTTCTTCGCGATAGTTTTTCACTTTATCTAAAATGTTAATAGCCTTCCCTCCATTCAGGGCTTGATTTATAACATAGTATGAAGTTAATGGCATGATGATACCATTACTTTTTCTTTGATGAAGTTTCTTCTTATTATTTCTATTTTTTTTGGCAAAAAGATTGCGGATATATCAACTGTTTTAATACATAGAACCTTACTGAATGAAGATAAAAATTTCGGTTATTCTAACGTTAGAAAGGAGGTCCATCATTGCATCGCCATTTTACATTTCTTTTCACATTTTTATTTTTAGGGATAATGCTGTACCCTACTGCCTCTTTGGCAAAGGAGGATCTAACAGAAGAAGAAATTTTACAGCAGCGCATGTCCTATTATGTACAATTCGATGAATTACTCATTCCTTGGCACTTTTTGGCTGCTATCGATCAGTATGAAAGAAATTTACAATCTGTCCGTAAAGACATCCCTAAACGAGAAGGCTATTTGGCTATCCAATTTTCTGATGAATACTGGTCAGGCGCTTTAAATCCTGTAAAGGAAGACACTTCTCCTGAGACAATTAGCTATTTCGGAGGAATGGGCCTTGATGGTAATCACGATGGGCTCGCTAGTCCAAAGGATGATGAGGATGTCATTTTTTCGATGGCTAGTTATTTAGGGAAATTTGGAACGACTGATGAAGATTTTAAATTAGCATTATGGGAATATTATGGAAGCGAAGAAGCAGTCAATCAAATATTTACCATCTCCACATTGTACAGACATTTTAAAACAATTGAACTTGACGCACATACTTTCCCACTAAATATTCGCTCTGATTACAGTTACAAGGGCACATGGGGCGCCAATCGAGGTTGGGGTGGTCGCCGAATTCATGAGGGAACTGATATTTTTGCAAGCTATGGAACGCCAGTGTTATCAACCTCTTATGGAATTGTCGAGGTAAAAGGATGGAATCAATTTGGTGGCTGGCGTATTGGTATTCGCGACAATCATAATTCCTACCACTATTATGCCCACCTCGGTAGCTATCATAAGGAAATTGAAGTCGGTACAATTGTAAAACCTGGTACTGTTCTTGGCTATGTGGGAAGCTCTGGATACGGAAAAGAAGGTACATCTGGTAAATTCCCTCCACACCTTCATTATGGGATTTATAAATTTAACGGAAGAACCGAATGGGCTTTCGATCCTTATCCTTCCTTACTCCAATGGGAGCGGCAAGCAAAAAAACAAAAACAGTAGATAATCTTTTACTTATGGCACTTGAAGCATGTTGCTTCAGGTGCATTTTCTTTCCACATAGGAAATTCTACATAAATACATGAATTTGTTATTAAACATCTATATATATTTAACTATTAATAAAAGGAAAACAATTATATCATTGTACTAAAAAACTATTTTTAAATATTTCTATCGAAAGGCTTATTAATATGCATAAATAGTTATAAAATAGTATTTGTGATTGAAAAAATTTCTCAATGAGATAGTAAAGGGATGGGAAAATGAAGGGCATTATCAAGTTTAAAACACTTAAAGCTCGAATTTTAAGTGCATTTATTCTTTTGTTAGTTTTAGTAGTTAGCTTTACAACCTACACTTACAATTCCAATACAAGTATGGAAAGACAAGCAAAAGATTTAGTAAAAGAAGATTTAGTAGTTTTAAATGCAAGTAAAAATTTAGCACTGTCCATGAGTGTCCGTCTATCTGCAGCGTTAAATTATGTGTTGACAGGTGACGAAAAATACAAAGAATCGTTTGATGAGTATCGCAAAATGGCTGAGGAAAACAATGCTATTCTAGACAAATATGAAAAATCAGATGAACGCGAAAAACTAGTAGAAATAGCCCGTGATTGGAGTACCCTTGTTAATACGGAGGTATTTGATATCTATCAAAAAGGCAATAAGGAATTAGCTTTAGAAAATTTAATGGATACACATCAACTCGTAACGAAAGTGCGTTATGGTTATGAAAAACTGGCAGATGATCGTGCTGAAGCCATTACAGCTGTTGGTAATGATGTTGTATCAACTAGCTCAGAGAATCGAACAATTGGTATCGCTTTTAGTTTGATTCTAACAATAGCTGGTATTCTAATTGCCATTATCACAGCTAGTACCATATCTAAACCTGTTACAGTCGTAGCCAATCGAATGAAAGAATTAGCAAATGGAAATTTACAACTAGAGCCACTACCTGTAAAAACAAGAGATGAAATCGGAACGTTAATGGTAGCAGCTAATGACATGAACGAAAAATTAAAACAAACAATCCGCTCTATCTATACGGTTTCTGAAACAGTAGCAGCTAGTAGTGAAGAGCTTGCTCAATCATCGAATGAAGTACAAGCAGGTACTGAGCAAATTACAGTAACGATGCAAGAGCTTGCATCAGGTACAGAAACACAAGCCTCCACAACAGGTGATTTGGCAGAGACAATGACAGCATTCAAGCGTAGCATTCATGAAACTACACAAGAGGGCATTGAGTTAAGCAAACATTCTAGTCATGTTCAAAATTTAACAGTTTCTGGAAAAATCTTAATGGTGCAATCTACCAAACAAATGGCTACAATAAATGAAATTGTATTAGACTCTGTGAAAAAGGTGGAAAATTTAAATGAGCAATCTGCTGAAATTTCCAAGCTTGTGTCTGTTATCGATGATATTTCAAACCAAACAAATTTACTTGCATTAAATGCAGCAATTGAAGCAGCACGAGCAGGTGAGCATGGCAAGGGCTTTGCTGTTGTAGCAGATGAAGTCCGAAAGCTTGCTGAACAAGTACAGTTCTCTGTCACGGATATTGCAACAATTGTCCATCGTATTCAAGGTGAGACGGGCAATGTTACATCTGCCCTCCAAACTGGCTATGAGGAAGTAAAAAGAGGAACAACCCAGCTCGATCAAACAAATGAAACATTTGAAAAAATTTCTGATGCTGTTGAGGATATGATTGATAATATTACAACCATTTCAACGAATTTAAATCAGCTTGCTCAAAATTCTGAAACCATTAATGCTTCTATTGATGATATGGCCTCTATTTCGCAAGAATCTGCTGCTGGTGTTGAGCAAACAACAGCGACTGTAGAGGAAACGGCCGCTACAATGGATGAAATCGCTAGAAGTGCAAATCAGCTTGCTGGCATGGCCGAGGAATTAAATACGCAGCTACAGCAATTTAAAATTTAATCAACTACACAACAAAGGCTATCTCAAATTTCTCTATTTTGAGATAGCCTTTTCTATTATTGCCAATGACTTATCGGAACGCGTTCCAATTCATGACGTTTAATAATGACACTTATCTTTTGAAACCATTTCTCACAAAGCTCCAGGGCTTCTTTATAGTCATCTTCCTCTTTCGAGATGGGCTCTTCACTATTATCCATAAACATATATTCTTGAATAGGCTCTGATAAATGATCTACTACTAGCTTTAACGATAGCTGTGAGATTGTATCTTCTTCTACCTCTTCTTCTTCTACTTCATCCGCTTCTGCAAGTAAGGACCCACTCATTAGGTGATTCTTTGTTCTAACCATAAACACCTCATCTTCCATGATAGCCACTTCATATATTTTGTTAAACGGAATCTCTATTATTTTCAGTTCTTCGTCTAAAGCTTCTCTTCGTGCGAAAATAAGCGTGTTTGTCTGTTCATTTAACAATAAGGCATTCAACGCATCACCTGAAAGTGTACATTGTGTATGAGGAATAGCCATTATTTCCTCCTCACTAGCTTCTGTCATGGCGGCCAAAGTTTGTGCAGCAATATAACGCTCTTTTAAATAACGAATACTACCTATACCGACTAAAGCTAGCCCAATTAAAAAAAATAGCTGCTTAATAATGACCAATCCAATGGCATTTGCTAGAAAAAGATAGACAATCCCTAATAAAATGAAGAAAATATTTTTCATCCAAATCCCGCCTTTATCAAGATACTCACTAGAAAAATTCAGTTGATGTACTAGCAATAATATTCTTGATTCTAGCTTTTCATTCTAATAAAAAACACGAATCCATTGAACTTTTCAATGAACCCGTGCTTTCATTTTTAACGACCCATTAACTCTTCTTTACTACTTACGTCGTCTAATGTTTTATCTTTTTCTATTTTGTGCATCTCAAGAACATGCTCAGATGGTGGTACTAGTAAGCTCACCACGACAATCGTGATACCCGTTATCACAACACCTGAAAATACAGGAGCCTGCCATAATTCATTTAATAGACCTATGAAGCCTTGTGATTGGATTGTCAGACTAGGTACGAATGTTAGTGATGTCACAATGTAATAAACTAAGCCAACAGAAATACTTGCCCAAACTGCCGGTGTACTCACACGTTTCCAAAATGGTCCTAAAACGATTGGCCAGAATATTGTCACGAAAATAATATCCCATGCTAAATAAGCTAAATCAATGACTTTTTGGAAGCTTACAGCTAGCACTAAACCTAATAAAGCACTAGCTAGAATAATAGATCGTGAAAATCTTAATAGCTTCTTAGGATCAGGGTTACGATTAATAAAATCTAAATAGATATTCTTTGTCACAATCCCCGAAGTTGCTACATAACATGCAGCTACTGTAGACATCCCCATGGCTGCCATGGCTGTTAAGAAAATAGCTGCTAATAAGGGCGGAAAATAACCTTGTGCAAAGGTAAGCATCAATGTTTCTGGGTTAGAGCTCTCAGGATAAATAGACTTGAAGGCTTCCCCTAGCATCCCTGGAATCCAGCTAATTGCAATGACAATAATACCTGCAATTATCATACTGCGCTGTGCCACTCGTGGACTTTTCGCAGCAGCTACCCTCTGCCCAAGATCAACTGCAGGGATATCTCCAAGTGCTAGTACAAGATATAAAGTCCAAAACTCTGCTCCTGCCTTCTCAAATAATGTACCGATATTCCACCACTCAGGATTAAATGTAACGTCTGGATAGTAAAACAAAATAAAAATGGTAATACCCAAAATACCGGCTACTGCAAGCGCACCTTGCACGATTTCAGTATAGGCTACAGCCCATAAACCTCCTATAACCGAATAAATAGCCGTTAGTGATACAAATAGAAGTGCCGCAGGAATAAAATCAATTTGCAACAATTGCTGAATAATATAGGTACCACCAACTGTTAACGCCGCTGCATTAAAAACACCAAAAGCAATTGCCATAACGACTCCTGTATAGGCTCCTAGCTTTTTGCTGCCATAGCGTAAACCGTAGTAATCTGCTAATGTCCAGCCCTTTAAACGTCGTAATGGTTTTGTCCAAATGAGTGCTCCAAGAATCATACAAGTCCCTAAACCACCCATTGTTGCCGATCCTTCAAAGCCACCGCTTGTATAACCTGAACCTACTGCTGCAAAAAAGAATGGGGCAGCTAGTAGGGCAGCGACTAAACTACCCGTTACAACGGATAAAGGCATGCTCCAGCCAGCAACAATTAAATCCTCAGCAGTGTTGACACGCTTATAGCCTTTATAGCCAATGTAATAGATAAATAATAAGTATAAGCAAAAGATAATAATATTTAACATTGTTTACTCCTTAGTTTTCCATTATCCGTTCATCACGACTCCACCATTAGGCATTAAAACTTGACCTGTATAGAAGTCAGCATGATGAGAGGCTAAAAATAACACACTTTTCGCAATCTCTTCTGGTTGCGCTAAACGTTTTAATGGATATTTTGCTGATTCTTCCTCCACATAGTTATCGCCAAACTCTTTTAAAATGTCCGTAAATGTTCCACTAGGAGCAACAGCATTGACAAGTATCGAAGGTGCTAATTCTCTTGCTAAAGACTTGGTAAAAGCATTGATAGCACCCTTCGCAGCTGAATAATGCGTGAATTCCTCACAACCTAAGCTACCAATATCAGATGAAATATTTATGATTTTTCCTCTATTACGTTCTTTCATTCTTTTTGCTGCTTCACGACAATTGTAGAAGCAACCATATAAATGAACTTTAATCATGCGATCCCACTGCTCGTCCGTTAAATCTGTAATGCTTGAACCCTGTGCAAAGCCTGCATTATTCACAAGAATATCAATATCCCCAAACTGCTCGTCCATAAATTGATACATCGCTTTTACTTCCTGTGAATTAGAAACATCGGCATAGAATGTTAAAGCTTTTACACCAAGCTTTTCTGCTTCTTTACGAACCGCTTCTGCCTCTTGCTCATTCCCTATATAATTGATTAAAATATTCGCTCCATGTTGCGCAAATCCTAATGCAATGGCTTTGCCGATTCCTTTACTAGAGCCTGTAATTAAAACATTTTTTCCTGTAAAATTAATGTCCATTATGATCATTCTCCAATTTGAATTTTGCCACAAGACCTTGCAGTTCTTCTGCTGTTTTGCCCAGTGACGAAGAGGCATCCTTTACTTCCTGCATGGTAGATAATTGCTCTTGTGTAGATTTCGATACATTCGAAGAGAATTCCGCTGACTGCTCTGCAGATTGTTTAATATTATTCACAGATGCCGCCACTTCCTCTGAGGATGCGGAAATTTGTTGTGAGGCTGCAGAAATTTCACGTATTTGGCTAGCCACTTCTTCTGAGGAAGTAAGAATTTCTTTAAAGATTTCTCCTACTTCAGTCGTAAATGCCATCCCTACCTTAACATCCTCTTTGCCCTTCTCCATGACCGTAATAGAAGCGTTTGAATCAGATTGAATAGAACTAATTAGATTGTAAATTTCTGTTGCTGATTGAGAGGATTGTTCAGCTAAGCGTCTCACCTCATCCGCAACAACGGCAAAGCCTTTACCATGTTCACCTGCTCGTGCAGCTTCAATGGCAGCATTTAATGCTAATAGATTTGTTTGATCGGCAATAGCAGTAATTAAGCTAACAATTTCACTTATTTTTTTAGTATTAACATGTAGTCCATTAATGGTTGTCCCTATTTGTTCAACAGAATCATTAATTAATTCCATTTGTGCAATAACCTGTTGTACAACTTCATTGCCTCGTTCAGAAGCCTGTGATGCTGAGATAGACGATTCCGCAGCAGTGTTTGCAGAATCAGCAATTTGCTGAATACCTGTTGCTGTTTCCTCCATAGCAGCGGCTGTTTCCTCGGTCATGGTCATCGAAGCCTCAGCATTTTGCGTAATTTGATTCATATCTAATGCAATATTTGTGGAGCTGCTATAGGTTTCACCAGCATGTACAGTGAGCTGATTAGCTGCTGAAGACACATGATTGGATGTATTTCGTATGTTTAAAATAATATGTTGCAAATTAGCCACCATTGTCCGAATGGATTCAGATAATTTTCCAATTTCATCCTTTGATGTCTCTAAATCAACATCTATTAATTCACCATTTGCCACTTGGTTGGCAACATTCACCACTTTTTTCAGTGGTTTTAAAAGTCGATCTATAATTATGTAAACTAAAACTAATAAAATTAAAATACCGATAATGGCAATGACAATTTGTTTGATTACACTTGTTTTAATAATCGTATTGATATAATCAGCGGAGTAATCAATCCCTAATAGGGCAATCAGTTGTCCACTATCATCTTTAATGGGACTAAAAACAGTTCTCCAAGAGCCAAAAGGATCCTCGAAAATATCTGTTACCTCTGTACTATTATTTTCAATAGCTAATTTTGCTGTTTCTACATGTTCATCCGCTAATTCAGTAAAAATTTCACCAGCTTCGTATACTTCATTTAGATTAGAGGTATAGCCAATGGGGTTGACACCACCTTCATCCTTTACATCCCAAATATAACTCCAGCTCATAATACCTTGCTGTTCTTGAATCATATCAAGTTGCTTTTGGATTTTTGTAAACTTTGCGTTTGTTTCCCCTTTTTCGGACAGCAAGTCTTTCACTTCATCACTGTCTAAATTCATAGCTGTTAATAAGCCAACACTTTTTAATTCCTGCTCCAAATCCACATTCATCCGATTATTCAATTCACTAATACTTTGCGTTGTAATAATGGCGATAAGCAGTAAAACAACGATAGAGACTGTTAGTAAAAGCTTGTTTTTTAATGATGTGTTTTTTAACAACTTCATTACCCCTTTTCCCCCTTTGAATTTTTCTTACAAAAAAAAATAGCCTATTTCAAAAGAAATAGGCATAAAAGAACAAAAACTAGAATTGGAATGATACAACTAGCACTCTTTTGCAACCCAGCCGTCATAGCATTTGTTGCCTTAGACCTGTAGCTTTGCGTCTCTACTTTTCAGTAAATTTGCCTATATTTCCATACCAAAATTAACACAATAGGTAAAAGTAGTCAATGCTCGCCATTTAAAATATACATATTTTATACTATCTTATCCATCAATAACAATTATTTGTGTGTTTGAAAATACATCATTAAGAAGTTTTTATTCATCTTATTGAACAAAATAAAAACAGCTACAACCTCAATTAGCGTTGTAACTGTCTATTTTCATTTCACTTACCCCTAAGTGTTTGAATAAATTATACGTTTTGTGTGACAAGTAATACGGATGGTATAAAGGATAATGCAAACATAGCGATATACCATACTGAAGTACGACGTAATGAAAAGCGTACTTTTTTTCGCTCCGCATAAAAAATATCTAACATAACTGCAACAATAAAAGGCATTGTAATACATGCAATAGCTACTAATAAGATGTCAAAATAAATCATACAAGCACCCCTTTGTTTGTGAACATTTTTCATCTTTTTTGTGAACATTTTGTGATAATTTTATTGTACACAATTTCGTCACAAAATGTCAACGAGTTTCAAAGAAAAAAATGGCACTTTATGATTGATATCTTCGTGCGTTACGCTCTATATTTATATGTTAAGCCTCTTAAAAAATTTCGTACGAATGAATCGCCGCACTCTTTATAATTACGATGACTTGGATTTCTTAAAATAGCACCTAATTCACCTTTTGTAACTTTTATGCCGCCATCGTATAAAAGCTCAAGCATCTCCTCAGTTGTTAAAGCTAAAGCAATTTTCACTTTCTTTAATAGCATATTATTTGGGCTTTCTTTACCAGACACAGGTAGCGGCCCCTCTGTCTGTCCTTCCCTTGGTTTCTGAGGCCCACGTTTAAAAGTAATTAATCCATTTAAAAAAGCCTCTAACATTTTGTTATTACATTTGATGTATTCTTCCGGCGCTTCTTCCTCATCATTAATCTTAATCAGCATATTTAATACTTCTTCCTTTGTATAATCCATGCCACCTAGTTTGAAAATTTCTACCATATCTACATTTTTTATATCGAACGCATAGCGTAAACGAATTAAGATATCGTTATTCGTCATTATGTTATTCCTCCTTTAATTAACCTTATATAGTAAAGAGCCAGGCTTAATTATAACAGAGAGTTTGCTGATTATTACTAGCTTTCCACAAGTTGTTGTTGTTAGCAATTAGCGTGTGCATTTCCTACTTTTTAAATGTATGAAAAGTTTAATCACAACCATTCTAAGGTCAAGGAGGTGAGAACAATGGCTAATAATAACCGCAGTTCAAATAAACTTCTAGTACCGGGTGTACATGAAGCTGTCAATCAAATGAAATATGAAATTGCACAAGAGTTTGGCGTTCAGCTTGGGCCAGAAGCATCTTCTCGCGCAAATGGTTCCGTTGGAGGAGAGATTACAAAACGCCTTGTTGAAATCGCTGAGAAACGTTCAAAGGGTTTATTATAATTAAATACTAATAAGAAAAGAACGAATCCCATTTGAAGAAATGGCATTCGTTCTTTCGTGCTCTAAAAAATTATGCTGTTTGCAATTCCTTACCTGAGCTCTTAAGCGTTAGCATGATGATAAAGGAAATACAATACAGTGCTGCTAAGTAAATCATAACGACAGTCATATCGTAGCTTTGTAAAATATAGCCGACAAAGATTGGTGAAAACCCACCTATAGCTCGACCAAAGTTAAAAATGGTGTTTGTTGCAGTACTGCGAATTTGTACCGGATAGAAGCTACTAATTAATGCACCATATCCTGCAAACATGCCATTAGAGAAGAATCCTACAACCGCACCACCTACTAATATCGCTACTGCACCTGTTGCAAATGAGTAAAGGAATACAGCACATGCAGAGGCTAATAAAAAGATACCGAATGTTCGCTTTGCACCAAAACGATCCATAAATCTACCAAACGTCAGCATTCCAATGATCATGCCGACTGCGGTACTAATTGTCCACAATGCTGAGCTTGAGACCGATAAACCCTGCGATTTCTGTAGCATCGATGGTAGCCAAATCATCAGACCATTATAGCCTGCAATTTGAACAGTAGCCATTAGAATCAGAGAGAGTGTTGTCATGGTGATACGTGGTGAAGCAAATAACTGTGTCAATTTCCCGTTCTCTTGCTTATTTTTTTGTTTTTTCTGCGCTGCTAACCATTCTGGTGATTCATCAATATTTTTACGTACGATAAAGGCGAAAATGACTGGTAGTAATCCTACAAAGAATAATGCTCGCCATCCTAATGTTGGTAAAATAATAGCACTTAACAAAGCTGCTAAAATTACTCCATATTGTGCACCTACACTGACGTAGGAGGATGCTCTGCCTTGTTTATTTTTTGGCCAAGCCTCTGCCACAAGCGCCATACCAATACCGTATTCCCCACCTGCACCTAAGCCAGCAATAAATCTATACACATAAACTTGTTCAATACTTGTTGCTACTCCTGTTAAGGCCGTTCCGATAGCAAATAAAATAATCGTATACGTAAACACTTTTACTCGACCATATTTATCTGCTAACACTCCGAAAACAATACCACCCAGTAGCATCCCAATATTCGTGATGGATGAAATCAATCCACCTGTTGCAAGGTCAATATTAAATTCTGCAATAATCATTGTCATAGCAAAAGAAATAAACATAATGTCCATTCCTTCTAGCGTTAACCCAGCCACTGAAGCGACCACGGTTTTTTTACGATAATCCATTCTTTTTAGCCTCCAATTTTCTAGTTGTCGATCTCTTTTAGTGAATGGATTATAGCTGTCATGTCCATTCTCTTTTGAAGCCTCACGGGACTTCCTTTAAAAGAGGGTTATGGAACAAAATAAAGCCCTTTCGTCACAGAGGACAAAAGGGCATGACAAAGCAAAGATATTAGCTTAAAAATATCACATAGCCCTTTTCAGCCTCTCTGGACCGTATTAAAGGATTTTTATATCGTTCATTTATACCGTTCTACATTCTATAAGATTTCGAATGAAAAAGCAATGGTTGAATAGTGGAAATTTAAGTCGCTATTTCTATAAAGTTTTGAGCAAACTGATAAATTAAATAGGCAGGTACAGCCAAATTTAGGTTTTGACCATCATCGAAGCCTGCTGTAATCAATCCGACCAATCGACCATGCATATCCAATAAAGCACCACCCGAACTGCCGTTTGAAATAGCAGCCGTAAATTGAATCATAGACATTTGTCGTATATCACGAAAGCCGGAAACAATCCCATCAGAAACCGAATTAAACAATCCTAAAGGACTGCCAATCGCCACAATTTTTTGCCCTCGAACTAATTGTCCATCCATTTTAACAGGTAAAGGATGGCTAATTCTGTCTACCTTTAAAATAGCCAAATCATGCATATCATGATATTTCACAAATTGATGGGTAATATACTCGTTGGTATCATTTTCATATAGCACAGAATAGTATTTTCCACCACCCACAACATGCAAGTTCGTCAATATATACCCCGCTTGATGGAGAACGACACCAGAGCCAAAGCATAAAACCTTGTCATCCTCTCCGAATGTCTTAATCATCACAACAGATGTGGCTAAGGAAGCTAATTGCTCATAGCTCCACTCTTCTGTCGTATTCGTATTTTGAGCCGGAATGTTCAATTGTCTTGCAGTACTTTTAGTAGGCAATGTTATTTCTTTTTCATAGAAATGACGACACATATGTAAGGTAGATGACGTTTCTATAATAGGGTACAAATTGGCCATATCTCCTTTAGGATTCATGTAACAAATATCGCACCCCAGTGTCGATAAGAAATATAAAAACAATAATTCATGCTGCGTGATGTCACCTATAAAAACAATTTTTTGGGACGTTTGATTTTCCTCAGAAAAAATTTGTGGTAAATAATAATCCATCCAATACAAAAATTTAACTGCAAAATTTTTTAACAACGTTTCATTAGGATAAGTCTGATTTTCTTTAAATAGTTGAATCATCTGTTTAAAGCTTAGCTTTTTTGTCCATTCAAGTTGATCACTCGCTAATTTACTACATAAAGGTACCTTATACAGTAATTGCGTGTTGTCAGCAGCAGTCTGCCACATTCTCCAACTTTCCGACAATCTATCTACATCTTCCTTATTGCGGATGATCTCAAGCTTATGTAGTCGTAAATAAAATACGTTTTGCTTGGAGAAATACTCCTCCATTTTTAGAATATCTTCTTTATAAAGTTCTACAGAATTAGGTATACCAATATATCGTAGAAAAACAACTTCCTTCGTAAGGGAATGTTTGTTGTGATTAATTTGCATAAACTCCTGAAAAGTATTTACTGATTTTTTATATTTAATTTTTAACGGTCTAGTTGTCACAATCATCTTCATACAACTCCTATAAGTACGTCATTACATATAATGGTACTTATATACAATTCTCTGATGTTTCTCTAAATCCTCTATTCGTTGCAAACAAAAAAGCCCAACTCTATAAAGAATTGGACGTTTTATTCAACTTTCTAAAATACCAGGAAATACCTTTCAGAAGTATAACTAATGGTAGGCTTGTATAAATAATAAGCCTTTCATGAAAACAGGGTCCCCACTACTACCAGCATCTGTAGCCAAAATACCAACAGTTAATGAAAAGGGTAAAATAGCTGCATTGATTGCCAAACTAAACATTATAAATGACAAATTTCTTCGTCGGATGGGTTAACTAAGGCAATACAATTTTGAAGTGTTTTTTAACTCGATTATTCTATGGTATATTTTAGGCTGGAGGATATCCCACAACTCATAATATGGTATTAATTTGCTCGAATGTCTAATTTTTGTATACTTCATATAGGTGTAGAATTCATTTATAAAACTGGCAATAAAATCTGCTACTTGTAATAAAGACTGGTTTAGTTGCTGATTGTATTTTATATGAATATTACTCCAATAATTATCTTTCCTCCATTTTGGCTAATTAACTCTTAGTGAAAGATGTTCATGTAATCAGATATCAGATTCATTGTCTCTTTTGGGTTGTCCGTCTATTGTTATAATGACGTTTTTATTTGAATCATTTGGAATAGTATCAGCCAATCTACTTATTACTTTATCTATAAAGTAATTCTCAGTTTGTTCCCTATGTCTACTGCACCAATCTTTATTAAAAATTCTATGTGAGTCATTAAGAAGTGATTTATTTTCAACAATGTAAAAAATCCTAAGATCAGCCCAACTGGAAATTATTTAAATACTTTTTTTCTTTGCTCATAAGTGGCCATATTGCTTTTGCCTTTTTTAATTTTGGATAACTTTCTAACTGTTGGTTGTAATTTTAGCAAAAATAGAATCAAGTAAATTTGTCAATTTTCTATAACCAGATTTAATAGAGAAACCCCACTCATACATAAAAGTGACCACCAGAAGAATTAATTACCCCTGAATCATCTAAGTATACATAATTTTCTCCTTATTTTATCTTTATTAAAGTTAAGAGATTTATCATACCTTAGTTCTCTACGAAAGGAAATTTCTCTTTAATTCTTCTTGTTTGTTTAATATTTCGTCTTTAAGCTCATTTAAACTAATTAAAAGTGTTTTTGCTTCTTCGACATTTTCAAAATCCATATTATTTATTAGAATTTGTTTATTATTTAACTTCATAATATGTGTTTTCACCCTACTCTTGTTTCTATATTTACTTTCTTCCCCATTAATTTCAAATAGTACCTCTGATAGCTTCTTTTGTGGATCAAGAAGAAAATTAGACATTTGTTCATAACTTGTTAGTTCTATAAACGATTCATTTCTTAAATCATTAACACTAACCAACTTCATTTCAATTTTACGCAACATTGTTTTTCTAATCATTTCAATCTTATATTGCATAACTAAATTGCTTTTTTCTTTTTGAAGTTTATCTAGCCATATAATTAAAGTATATAAAGCAGATAATGTATATGTACCATTGGCTAAATTTTCTTCTATTTCACTATGTGGATAATATTGAAAAACTTTAATTCTACTTGCAATTTGAGATTCACTAATGTTCATCTTGTGAGACAACTCTTTATATGAACATTTATCCCATACAATCCACATTTCATAAGTGTACTTCGCCCACTCATAAACACTCCAATCAACTTTTCCAGCTTGAGCAGAACCTAATCGATCAAGTTCTTCAGCATCAGATTTTGGTGCATGTACAACCAAAACAGGAATTTCTCTTATTCCTAATTGTTGAGCTGCAAACCATCGCCGATGTCCAGAAAGAATAACATATTTTGATTCTTTTTTGTAACATGTAATTCCAGTTTCCCAACCCTTATCTTTAATTATTCTCTGCATTTCTTCAGATTTTGTTGAGTAATTTTTTCGAGGATTCAAAGGATTGGGAAATACCTCATTTATATTTGTCCAAATTAATTTTATTCTTTCCATATGTCCCCCACTATTTAATATATTTAATTATTAGATCACCTTTATTACTGACTGTATCCAATAATTTTTGTAATTCACCAATTAATTTATCTGCCTCATTCTTTGTACGACACTTTATTTTTTTATATCATTTGTTGTAGTATTTACTATTAAATTATTTTGTAAGAAATCATTATTTTTTGCTTGATTTTTAGAAATAATATCCAATTGACAATCTGATAATTTTTTTGTTATGTCTGTGAGGAAGTTTATTATTTCTTGAGAGTTATTGGAGTTAACCAATGATTTATCATTTACTATTTGACTATTAAAACATTTATTTTCATATTTTTTAAGAAGCTGTTTTCTAATGAAATCTTCTCCCAAAGACTCTACCACGGTTTTATTGTATTTATTCAACTTGTTTATCCATAAATTGATATAATACAACATAGTGATTGAATACATTCCATTCTCAAGCTTATCCTCCACTTCGATCCTAGGATAATATTGATATACTCTTATACGGGCAGTAATTAGCCCTTGTGTAACCCCCAGCTTTTTCGATAATTCCGAATATGAAATTTCATTCAGGTTTTTCCATGTATCATACGTAAACTTTGCCCACTCATAAGGACTCCAATCTACTTGTCCTCCTTGTACAGAACCCAATCGATCTAACTCTTCAGCCTCATTTTTTGGTGGCTCTACAATAAATATTGGGAGTTGTAATGCCCCCATAGTTTTTGCAGCATACCATCTTCTATGACCTGATAGTATTATGTAATATTCTCTGTTTTTATAACAAGTAATTCCCTCTTCCCAACCCTTTGAATTTATTATGTCTTGCATTTCATTAGACTTAATTGAATGATCTTTTCTTGGATTCAACGGATTTGGAAGTATTTTATCTATATCGATCCATTCTAAACTTGCTTGCAATTTTGCTCCTCCTTTTTTAATACTTCGATTTAATAGCACCATATATTTTCTTGTGAGTCTAACCACTCTAATATAACACAACACTTTCCATATAAACCTATTTATTCTTATTAATATAATAATTTCTTGTAAACCCAAATTTATTCTTATTATGATAAAAGTTTTCTTGAAGTTCGACCATATATCCATTATTTTTCTTAATATTCAGTTTTTTAAAAAAGCAAATTGTTCCAGACTTTCAATTTCTAATATTTTTTTAGTTAAAAAAAGGAGTAAAGAAAAGGAAATTTTATCCCCAAATCTATACTCCTATTCCTTATGTCTCCTACTAGAGTTTATATCCAGTAACTTCTTTTAAATATATTTTGCAAAAATCATTAATTTAACTCCATCATACAAAGTGTATGGCAATATATGTGATGTTAATCAATATTGTTTGATTCAAAGTTATCCAGTAAGGCACGCACTTCATCCGTTGATTTTGTGTTCATCAATTGACTTCTTAATTCGCCTGCTCCACGGAATCCTTTGACATAAATTTTGAAGAAGCGATGAAGCCCTGTGATGGAACGTGGTAGTTCTTCCGCATATTGATCTTGAAGATCCAGCTGCAGTCTTAAAAGATCAAGATACTCTTTACTACTATGCTCTTTTGGCTCTTTTTCAAAAGCAAAAGGATTTTTAAAAATACCTCGCCCAATCATCACCCCATCAATACCGTATTGTTCAGCTAGCTGCAGTCCCGTTTGACGGTCAGGAATATCTCCATTGATTGTTAGTAGCGTATTGGGTGCAATACGGTCACGTAATTTTTTGATTTCCGGAATAAGCTCCCAATGCGCATCTACTAGGCTCATTTCCTTTCTTGTTCTCAGATGGATCGAAAGGTTCGCAATATCCTGCTTTAAAATATGTGTTAGCCAACCCTCCCACTCATTTACATCCTTGTAGCCAAGTCGCGTTTTCACGCTGACAGGCAGTCCGCCCGCTTTTGCTGCTTGAATCAATTCTGCCGCGACATCTGGACGGAGAATAAGGCCACTCCCCTTCCCTCTTGATGCTACATTCGGTACAGGGCAACCCATATTAATATCAATTCCTTTAAACCCCAGCTCTGCCACACCAATACTCATTTCACGGAAATACTCGGGATTATCTCCCCAAATATGTGCCACCATTGGCTGCTCATCTTCTGTAAAGAGCAAACGGCCACGCACACTTTTCTTTCCCTCTGGATGACAGTAGCTATCCGAATTTGTAAACTCAGTAAAAAACACATCTGGTCGACCAGCCTCACTTACAACGTGACGAAAAACAACATCTGTCACATCTTCCATCGGTGCAAGCACAAAAAATGGTCTTGGTAAATCACGCCAAAAATTATCTATCATGTTAATTCCAAATCCTCTCACTATGGATAAAACTCTATGCTCTCAGTTAAAAATTATAAAGTCAAATGTTACATTTATTTCATTAGCTAATGTAAAAATCAACAATGTTAATTTTAACGAAAATCAGTCCTAAATGGTATTTTAAAAAACAAAAAAGTAGATGGTATAGATTTTCTCTATCTCATCTACTTTTATTATACCCACTTCAAGCACGTGACAGCTTCACAATCTATCCATGGTCAATTTTATCTCATCTATTCTGTAATTAAACTGTAGGCAGAATTTTTTTTGATTTTAAGGATACCGTTATCAGATTAATTTTCTACGTTATTACATTCATTGGGGTTCCTCTTATTTCACAGTATTCAGCAAGCTATCCACGACAAAGTCAAGCTGCTTATCTAGCGAAAAGATATCATTGTAGAAGAACAACCCAAAGCTCATATCGATAAGTCTGTCCTCCTTCACTGCCGGAATGTTATTCCAAATGCGGTTGTCTGATAAATCTTCCATTCCTTCAAAGGCAGAGCGAAAGACATAATCACCAGCATACTGAGTCAATACTTCGTAGGAAACATCCATGCTAGTAGCATCATTTTTGGAGGTTTCTATTTTCTGTTGCACAATTTCAGGTGCTTTCATTCCTAAATATTGATAAATAATCTGTGACCCACGTCCGTAACCCATCCCCACCATTACAGCCATAGAACCTTTGTTGCTTTCCATAATTGTGACGGTTTTGTCCAAAATACCAGCTTGCTGCAACTTCTGCTTGCTTAGTTCCACCTTATTATAAAAATTGTCCAAAAGTTCTTTGGCCTGGTCTTCTTTACCAAATGCTTTCCCCAAGATTTCCATGCGTTCTTCTACAGGTAAATCATATGGTATATAAAGAGTGGGGGCGATTTTATTAAGATTGTCGTAAATTTCATCTGTTGTAACAATAATGAGATCCGGATCAAGGGCAAGCACCGCTTCTGGGCTCGGTTGCCCATCTCCCAAAGTGGTGATACCATCCAATTCGCTAGCGATAGCCGCATCACCTTCTCCCACCAGAGTGGAGATACCAACAGGCTTTATTCCTAGAGCAAGCAGATCGCCCATCAAATACAAGACAACGACCCGCTGTGGGTTAACAGGCACTTCTACATCTCCTTTGAGCGTGTGTACAATTCTCGTTTGCGACGTCTCCTTGGTATCAGCATTTGATGTTGTCTGTGTTTGCGTCTCTGACGGGCTCGTCGTCGCTCCATTATTGACAGGCGCAGTCGATGAACACCCCGATAACAACAACATCAAACTCATGGCTGCCGCCAATATTATTTCCTTATTTCTTATCTTTCCGAACATTAATAATTCCTCATTTCCCTTAGATTTGACTAATTTATCTAGTACTCTCTCATTGTAATGAGGGTGATAATCATTATCAATATCATTAATGTCCATTTCAGTTATCATTTTTATCCGATACTCACTTGGCGTCATATGATTATATTTTTTAAACATGCGGATTAAATTTAATCCGTCCACAAATCCACACCCAGCTGCGATTTCTTGAATAGTAGCATTTGTGTATTGCAAATGCCGCTTTGCTGAATCCAGCCTTATCTCATTCAAGTACTCCTGAAGGCTTTTATGCTCGCGTTTTTTAAAAAGCCTAATTAACTGGCTCCTACTAATGGGTAGCATTTCAATAAGCTGTTGAATAGACACAGGTTCGCTATAGTGTTGCTCCAGATATTGCTTGGCTAAAGCCACATAATCGGGCTGGAAATAAAGAATATCTCCCTTCTCCAACTCATTGTAAATCTCATAGACAATCTGATACAGAACAATCTTTGAATAAAATTGATTTAACACAGATTCCTGATCCCAATGGTCTTTCATATTCAAAAACTTCTCCTTAAAAAAAATGGGATTCCCTGGTGAGAATCCATACGTTTGTATAAACGGATTAATATGTTCTAACAAACGATAAATTTGTCTTTTGTAAAATGGAGGAGTTTCTGCTCTATACAGCACCATGTATGTCTCAAGACTTCTGCTAGTAGGATGAATCGATAATTCCGTTCCTTTCCCTCCATGAAAAATACCAAAGCGTTCCGATTGATATAATGTGTGATCCAGTTTTATATTAGCCGTTCCACCACAGGTATATACCAACATACTAGTCGGCATCCTGTAACTTTGGATCGGCTTGTCTGGATGAAGCATTTTGTAACGAACATCTATTAATGAAATGGATGAGCGTGTCCATAATTGTACAGCCATATCGATCATTTCTTTTGTAAAATGATTAGTTGAATCCACATCTTCCAACATATATCTCGACTCCTTCAATCCACATCATATTTGTATGGTAATATAAATGATAATGATTATCAACTTCAATTTGAGGAATATAATATAAATTTAGATGTTGCCGAATTAAAAATACATATTCTACGAAAACTTAACCCTAAACAACCAATAACGGAGCTAACACCTACAATCATTCATAATATAACAGTAAATTAGAGGTGCATTATCACACTTCTAAACCGTCTGCTTTATATGTTTTATACAATATTAAATTAGATGTACCGAAGACACTTCCTAATAAAGCATACGTTGAAAAGCAAGCTTAATTAAGGATTATTCAGCTAACTTCAACCATGCAACAGCTTCACAATGTGTGAAGTGTATGTGGCAACACATTGGTGCTAGTAGGTTAAAATAAAAAAGACTCTGCTCTACTTTAGTGAAATACCAACTTACTTTACCTTCTACTTTCACTTACAAAAAGAACATCAATCCCTTTTGGATCCGTGACTATATTAATTTGAAGAATTATTTCATTATGTAGCTAAGTTTGATTACCTCAAGTCTTTCTTCCTCTTTTCGCCCTTTTTGATTCTTTTACATAATTAATATAGTTCCCTGTTCCTTCTATTACTGAAACTGCAATAATGGCCCATTCTAGTGCATTAACATCTCTTATCGATTCTTTTCATAGAATAATGTAACGCTAGCAATAAACCCATAGAGAAGGGCTTTAGAGAAATACTCCCAAATAGAAGAATAATTTTCTATATTAATTTTTCCGTATATTTTATCTATTAAGAATACCATTCCTAAAATTATAACTACGGTTATAACAATTTCAGCCTTCATAGTCCGCCTCCATAAAATATTTTTAACAAATGCCTCATTATATAATATAATTTCTTCGAAAATATCTTTAATCCTTATATAACGAAAAAGAACGATTTCCACTACTGGAAATCCGTTCTTTTATCATTCTTTATTATTAAACTAACTCCAACCACTCAAAAGCCTCACAATGTGGTGGGTGCTGAGGGTGGACATTTGATTAATGAGATGAAGTAGAATTCACTCTATTTAATATTCTCTCTCTTCTCTATGATGTCTGTTTTGTTCATCTTTTTTATTCTTTCTGGTTGTTTAATTTCATATTATACTCACTGTCTAATTCTTCTTAATTTATGATGTAAATATGGTTCCATTTCTATTTATAATAATTTACAACCATGATTTGTAAGCAAATTTTGATATTTTTTTTGCTCTGTAGCTGATAAAGCAACACTGCCCTTAAATTGTTATTCAAACTTTTCAATATCATTATTTAATTTGATTTTATGATATAGGGATGGAGACATAACTCTATTTTCTGATACATTTACAACTAAGTTTTGTACTAATAATTCAAAATTATTATTTTTTGATTCTTTATATTTTTGATTTTCTAAATCTATGTATTCTAATATGTTTTTATAAAATTTTTCATCTCTTTTTAATAATCCTAAAATAAATACGATTCATTTTGACTTATAGATCCTCTTCGTCACCAAATATCGTAAATCTTTTTTTGAATCAGTCCAAAATAATTTATTATTATTATCAGCTAAAGGCTTTAATATTCCATTATTCCAAACAGAATGTGATTTTATCGCTTTTTCTTTATGTGTCCCATCTAAATCATAGTAACAGTTATTTTCTCCTTCAATAATCTTTTTAATAGCATCTTTCAATTTTGCATTAATAATTTGTTCATGTTTTTTTGCCAATATTATTTCCTCCATATAAAGATAATCTTTTAATAACTATTTTCTCGGCAATTCCTTTTGTTTTATCCCACTCTGATGGGTCTACAAAATTATTAATCCGGAATTGTTGCACTTAATTTGACAAATCATCAAACGAAAAAAGCAGATGGTATAGATTTTTGAACTGAACCCCGAATGGTGGACACTTTATTCCAAAAACATAAAAAAGCAATGCAAGATAACGGTTAATTTATCATAAAGCAATCGAATTATAACCCTTTGATATAAAACACATGTTCTTGAACTGCCTATTATACTGTTCTGATGCCAATTATGAGGTGTATAATTTTCATCACATATAAATCAAAAGTAATCTCTTCTATTCAAGCATAAGATTCAACCAAAACCCTTCTATGCTTACACAAAAAGGATGGAATATTCACTCCATCCTTTCAGAGTTCTATCATTTACTAATTAATCACCCGAGCAACATCCCTACCACAAGTCTTGCATTTCCCCTTCAATACAGGGGCATATTCTCCCTCTTGTATCGTGTACTTCACAATTGTCGTTACACCACAATTGCCACAAAATACGTTTTTCACGAGCATTTCTCTGATATCTTTCGGGATAGAGAGCCATTTTTTTGCTACGTCCATTATGATCGCTCCTTTAGAGTTAGTTCCGTAACAATCTCCACATGCGTCGAATGCGGGAACATATCTACTGGCTGGATTTCCTGTGTTTGATAGCCGCCGTCCTCTAAAATGCGAAGATCGCGTGCTAGTGTGGCTGGATTACAGGATACATAGACCACTCGTTTTGGGCGTTGTTCTAGAATAGTAGTTAGCAGTGCTTCATCGCAGCCTTTGCGCGGTGGATCAACTACTAGTACGTCTGCTTCCTTGCCTTCTTTATACCATCTTGGGATAACTTCCTCTGCTGGGCCTGCCTCAAAATAAGTATTTGTAAAACCATTAAGCTGTGCGTTGCGTTTGGCATCTTCAATTGCTTGTGGGACAATTTCCACGCCCATGACAGCCTTGGCTTTTTGTGCTAGGAATAAAGAGATCGTACCAATTCCACAATACGCATCAATGACACGTTCATCTCCCTGCAAGTCAGCATAATCCAATGCTTGCTTGTAGAGGACCTCTGTTTGCTCTGGGTTGACTTGGTAGAAGGAACGAGCAGAGATTTCAAAACGTACGTCACCAATTGTATCAATTATAACGTCTTTACCCCAAAGGTTGATTGTGTCATCACCAAAAATAACATTGGTTTTCTCACTGTTCACATTTTGCATAATCGATGTAACGTTTGGCACTAGCTTTTGAATTACTGCAATAGCTGCCTCTTTTTGTGGGAACTTTTTCTTTTTCGTTACAAGAACAACCATGACTTCGCCTGTTGCTCGTGCTTTACGGATAACGACATGACGCAACATGCCTTCATGTGTATGCTCATTGTAAGAGCGAATACCTAGCGCTGCTAATTCCTTTTTTAAGCCTGCAAGGATAGCATCTGCTTCCCCTGTTTGAATCAAGCAGCGATCCATATCCACAATGCTATGCGTTTTTGTTTTATAAAAGCCTGCAATCGCTTGTCCTGCTTCATTTTCAGAGAAAGGAATTTGCGCTTTATTACGGTAATGCCAAGGTTCTTTCATACCTTTTACTGGGTGGACAGGTGCATTAATTTTACCAATGCGCTGCATCACATTGCGCACCATATTTTCTTTCCATTTGAGCTGTCCCTCATAGGATAAATGCTGTAATTGACAGCCACCACACTGCTTGAAGTAATCACAAGGTGCTTCAACACGGTCTGGAGATGGCTTGATAATATCTATTACCTTTGCAAAGCCGTAGTTTTTTAAGGTTTTTACCACATGGATTTCGGCCGTTTCGTTTGGCAGTGCGCCTTGTATGAATAGTGGATAACCACCAACCTTTGCGACACCATTGCCATCATGCGTTAAATCTTCTATATAAACTGAAAGTCGTTCATTTTTTTTCACGGGTGCTGACATTCGTACATCCTCCATTTCAATCTCCTTATTGTAGCATGTGTTGGCGAATGAAAAAAGAACAAGACATAGTGGTTACGTGTCTCTGCTAATTAACTTGAAAAAAGAGTCGCTATTCGCGACTCTTTTCCTGCTCTTTTGTAATATGATAATCCCTTGGTGCCCACCAAAATGCACACAAGATCCCTAGAATGACGACAATAAAAGGTGCATAAAAAATTAAAAAACTTTGCATATCTGCTTTCCTCCTATGCGTGATTGTCTTCTTTTCCTGTCACATAATTTTTATTGAACAAGAATAGTTTCATCAATAAATAAAGTGAAGGAAGAAGGAGACATAGCCCTAAAATAAATGCGATAACTAAAGCAATCGCCATTTGTGTGCTTGTAAAGCTATCGTAAATTGTTAAATACGGATACAGTAAGTACGGATATTGAGCAATTCCATAAGCAAAGAAGGCTACAGCAAATTGAGCAATCAGAAGCCCAACTGCAAGTCCGTACTTTTTACGCATGGCAATGAGTACAACTGTGACAATAAATAAGACAGCTGAAATCGCAAACATCCACCATAAATTTACCATATGACTATAGCTCTCTGGGTTGATGGATTTCATTTCATACATAATGCCAAGTGCACTGATCATTAGCGGTGCTGCCCACACAAGTGCATATTTTCGCATCAGTTTCGTTGCTTCGATGTCATTTGCTTTATGTGCGTACCATGTTAAAAATACGGCTGAAATATACAATACAGCGGCGATACTCAGCACCACAATGCTCCAAGCAAATGGACTTGTATATAAAGTCCAGTAGTTTAGCACAGGTTGCCCATTAATTAGATCAACATAGCCTCCTCCTGCAATAGCAAAGACAACCGATAAAGAAGCGGGAATTAATAAACCTGCTACACCATATGTCAGCGTATATCCGATATGTCCCCGTGTACCATACGATTCAAAGGCATAGTAGGAGCCACGAATTGCCAATAGCACAAGCGAAATACTGACTGGCACAAGTAAAATCGTTCCGTAATAAAAAGCAGTTTGCGGGAAAAATCCTACGATTCCTACAAAGAAGAACACTAAAAAGACATTGGTAACTTCCCAGACAGGCGATAAATAACGTTTAATAATATTTGTTAAAATATGATTTTTTCCAATAAGTAGGCTGTATGCATTAAAGAAACCAGCACCGAAATCAATCGATGCGACAATGACATAGCCGAATAGGAATATCCATAATACTGAAATACCTAAAATCTCTAACGTCATAGGATGTCACCGCCTTTTTCAGTGTGGCGATCTTCAATCTCGCGTTCGATTGGGTTCTTTTTAAACATTCTTACCAATACGACAATACTTCCCACTGCTAATACTGCATAGACTCCTGCGAATAAAAGCAGCATTAAATCCACATGGTCACTCGTCGTAGCTCCCTCAGGTGTGCGCATTAGGCCATAAAGTATCCATGGTTGACGTCCCACTTCGGCAAGCCACCAACCTGCCTCAATCGCGATAATTGATAGTGGTCCTCCCGCTACGATAATCCATCTATACCATCGTGAATGAATAAACTGCCAGCCCCGTGCTTTCCCTACAACATAAAGTAATGAAACTAGTACCATAAACATACCAATGGAAACCATGATATCAAAGAGATAGTGAATATAGAGTGGCGGTAGATCCTGTTCCTCAAATTGATCTAAGCCAATTACCTCTGCATTAGGATTAAAATGTGCAAGAATACTTAAAGCATACGGAATTTTGATGGCATATTTAACTTCTTCTCCATCTAAGACACCAAATAATACAAGTGATGCCTTACCCTCTGTTTCAAAATGCCATTCTGCTGCGGCTAGTTTTTCGGGTTGATATTCAGCTAAGTATTTTCCTGAAAAATCTCCAATCACAGCTGCTGCAATGGAGAAGATCAAGCCAATTTTCATTAGTAAAAGTAATGATTTTTTATGGTATACATGCTTCGAGCCTTTTAGCATTCTATATCCTGCAATAGCTGCTAGCACAAATGCCGATGTCATATACGCTGTCACAAGTACATGTGCAACCTTTGTTGGCATAGCGGGGTTAAACATTGCAAGAAAAGGTTGAATATTAACAAGTTCTCCGTCTACAATATCAAATCCTCTTGGTGCGTTCATAAAAGCATTGACGATTGTAATGAATACTGCTGACATCGATGCTCCCACAGCAACAGGGATTAACAGTAGCATATGCTTTTTCTGACTATCAAAGCGGTCCCATGTATATAAATAGATGCCTAAGAATATGGCCTCAAAGAAAAATGCAAACGTTTCCATAAAAAGCGGTAACGCAATCGTTTGACCAGCAAGTTGCATAAAGTTTGGCCACAATAATGAAAGTTGTAAGCCAATCGCGGTCCCAGTTACAACACCAACTGCTACAGTAATGACAAAACCGCGGGCCCAACGTCTTGCCATTAAGATATAATGCTCATCATTCTTTTTATACCCAGTCCATTGAGCAATCATAATCATTAACGGGACGCCCACACCAATCGTTGCATAAATAATATGGAACGATAATGTTAACTCCGTTAATGCTCGGCTCCAATAGACCGCTGATTCATTAATCATCTCATTGCCCCCCTTAACTTCCGAATATTCTTCCAAGAATAGAAAGTAGCATAATGATTGCAACACCAAAACTTAGCCATATAAGCTTCTTTTCTTGTGACTTATACAAAGGCAACACTTCCTTTCCCTTATCCATACCCCCATTTTCCACTATTCCAACGAAAAAAACCTTAATAACGGACCGAAATTTCAGTCTATTATTAAGGTTTCAAATTTTGTTCAAGTAATATACGCACATTTGCCAAACATTTTTCTAATTTCATTCACAATCTTACTTCTAAAGCTTCTTTTATGGGATTTAGCCAGTTTTATTCTAGTGCTGGAAATTTTGTTAAGAGGATTTTGAGCGGGGTCCTTACCTTTTGGAGCGCTTTTCGCTTCTTTTGGAGCGGTATCCTTACCTTGGAGCGCTTTTCACTTCTTATGGAGCGGCTTCCTTATCTTTTTGATCACTTTTCACTTCTTTTGGAGCGACTTCCTCATCTTTTTGATCACTTTTCACTTCCTTTGGAGCGGCTCCCTCATCTTTTTGATCACTTTTCACTTCTTTTGAAGCGGCTTCCTTACCTTTTTGATCACTTTTCACATCATTTGGAGCGGCTTCCTTACCTTTTTGATCACTTTTCACTTCATTTGGAGCGGCTTCCTCATCTTTTTGATCACTTTTCACATCATTTGAAGCGGCTTCCTTATCTTTTTGATCACTCTTCACTTCCTTTGGAGCGGCTTCCTTATCTTTTTGATCACTTTTCACTTCATTTGGAGCGGCTTCCTTATCTTTTTGATCACTTTTCACTTCATTTGGAGCGGCTTCCTTATCTTTTTGATCACTTTTCACTTCTTTTGGAGCGGCTTCCTCACTTTTATGAGCGCTTCAATCGACTTCTTGAGCGGCTTCCTCACTTTTATGAGCGCTTCAATCAACTTCTTGAGCGGCTTCCTCACTTTTATGAGCGCTTCAATCAACTTCTTGAGCGGCTTCCTCACTTTTATGAGCGCTTCAATCGACTTCCCTAGAGGAGTCCTCACCTTTTGGAGTGTTCTAGACATCCTTTCGAGTGAAGTACACCAACTTCAAGCAACCAATCAAATAGAAATACAAAATAAAGCTCATCCTCAATAAAATCGAATGAGCTTTTTGGGTTCATTAACCATTAAATACGGTCTTCTTCTCGAATATCTGCGAGTGGAACAAAGATTTCGATGTGACGCTTCAGGTTTTCAAATGTAGCGGGAGCGTCTCCGCCATATTCGCCATCTAGGTTAAGGTGGACTTCATTTTCTGTAGTGACTTTGACAACGCTAGCTTTTTTATAGATGACACGATCATCATTTAAATGTTCGCCTCTTAATGCCATAGCAGCTAGTTGAATAAACTCAGGCAGGCTTACTTTTTTTAGTACGATTAAAGTAAAGTAACCATCATTAATACTTGCATCTGGTGCTAGTTTTTCAAAGCCTCCTACTGAATTCGTTAAACCACATAGGAACATCATAGCGTCGCCATCAAATACTTCGCCATCATATTCAATACGCATATGTGAGGCTTTGATGGATGGAATCATCTCAACCGCCTTCACATAATAGGCTAACTGACCAAGCATTGTTTTCATTTTGCTTGGTACTTCGTAAGTTAGTTCTGTAATACGTCCGCCAGCAGCAATATTGATGAAATAGCGTTCGCCATTTAAGAGACCTACATCCACTGGTAATGTGTCGCCTTGAATAATAATGTCTACAGCCTCTTCAATATTTCGAGGGATATGCACGGCACGGGCAAAATCATTTGTAGTGCCCATCGGAATTAGACCAACTTTTGGACGGTTTTCAAATGGACTTACACCTGAAACAACTTCATTTAATGTGCCATCTCCACCAACTGCGATGATGATATCAAAACCGCGTTCTACCGCATTTTTTGCTGCAAGCGTTGCATCGCCTTCACATGTTGTTGCGTGACAGGATGTCTCATAGCCTGCTACCTCTAGTTTTTCCAACACCTCTGGTAGATGTTTCTTAAACACTTCGCGTCCAGATGTAGGATTATAAATGATTCTTGCTCGTTTCATAACATACCTTCCTGCTTCATAAGATTCTACTTCATTCAACGATTTATACGTTGAAATGTTGCAATGCTCTTGTTATTTTTGTAATGCTTCTGTTACCTGCTTTTTAAAATCCTCATAAACATATGTCCAATATGTTTGATTCGAGATATTTTCCTCACGAATTTCTGCATAAAGAGCCTTTTGCGCCTCTTCAAATGTTGGATCTTCTTTATCTGGTAAGCTTGCTCGTTTCGTTACGACTAACTCTTGTAATTCAGGTGCACGGGGTCCCCATTTTCCAACAACCTCACCAGCATCATCTAACAATAGATAAATTGGGATTGCACGACCGCCATTTGTTAAATAACGATCAATTAGCTCTGTATCTGTATCGCGGAAAACGGTACGCATGTCTAATCCTGCCGCTTCAGCAATACGACGAATAATCGGATTGTTTAACATTGCGTCGCCGCACCAATCTTCTGTAATCGTTAAAATCTTAGGTTGCTTATCCTTTAATAACTCGATAAAGCCATCAGTTGTTGGTACTTCAAAGCCATCATAAATACGAAAGCTTTCTTCTTTCAATGTCGTCATGTTCTCCATATATTGTTGTATTGATATAGCTTCGTTAAAATATTGTTGTTCTGTTTTCATTGGCTCGTCCCCCTTATTATTGTCTATTCTATATTTTGCTATGAATACTCTTTTTAAACAACTATTAAGTTTCGCAAAATGCAAATTTGTTACATTTTTGAAAATTAATAGCCGAGGGAGCAATGAAGCTCTCTCGGCTATTATGTTACAACGAGTATTATCGTTTGGCAATTTCTTGTTGTAATAATTTATTAACCATTGGTGGGTTGGCTTGACCTTTTGTTGCCTTCATAATTTGACCAACTAAGAAGCCAATAGCACGGTCCTTACCATTTTTGAAGTCTTCGATAGATTGTGCATTGTTATCTAAAACTTCTGTTACGATTGCTAGTAATGCACCTTCATCAGAAATTTGAACTAAGCCTTTCGCTTTCACGATATCCTGTGCAGAGCCGCCATTTTCTACTAACTCAGCAAATACTTTTTTACCGATCTTAGAAGAAATTGTACCGTCCGTGATTAATTTCACCATTTCAGAAAGGTTTTCTGGTGTTAATGCAGTATCTTTAAGATCTTTTTGCTCTGCGTTTAAGTAAGCAGAAACATCACCCATTAACCAGTTAGCAGAAAGCTTTGCATCTGCACCTTTCACTATCATTGCCTCAAAGAAGTCTGAGATTTCTTTAGAAATAACAAGAACTCCAGCATCATATGGTGTTAAGCCTAATTCTTCAACATAACGCTTTTTACGAGCATCTGGAAGCTCAGGAATTTCAGATTTCACACGCTCTAACCATGCATCATCAATTGAAAGACGAACTAAGTCTGGCTCTGGGAAGTAACGGTAATCATCTGTTCCCTCTTTAACACGCATTAAAATTGTTTTACCTGTTTTTTCATCAAAACGACGTGTTTCTTGCTCAATCACACCACCAGATAATAATACATCTGCTTGACGTAATTCTTCATGCTCTAAACCACGACGAACATAGTTAAAGGAGTTCAGGTTTTTAAGCTCTGTTTTTGTACCAAATTCTTCTTGACCATAAGGACGAATAGAAATGTTGGCATCACAACGTAGTGAGCCTTCTTCCATCTTACAATCAGATACGTCTGTATATTGAATAATTGATTTTAATTTTTCTAGGTAGGCATATGCTTCGTTTGGTGTACGAATGTCTGGCTCAGAAACGATTTCAACAAGCGGTGTACCTTGACGGTTAAAGTCGACTAATGAGTGGTCACCAGCATGTGAAAGCTTCCCAGCATCTTCTTCCATATGAAGACGTGTAATCCCGATACGTTTTGTATAGCCGTCTACTTCAATATCAATCCAGCCATTTTTACCGATTGGTTTATCGAATTGTGAAATTTGATAAGCTTTCGGATTATCTGGATAGAAGTAGTTTTTACGGTCAAATTTTGTTTCTTGTTCGATTTCCATATTGAGTGCAAGCGCTGCACGCATAGCGAAATCTACTACATTTTTGTTTAGGACTGGTAGGACACCAGGATAGCCTAAATCGATTACTGTTGTATTTGTATTTGGTTCAGCACCAAAGTGAGCTGGTGCTGGTGAGAAGATTTTTGAGTTTGTTTTCAACTCAACGTGTACTTCTAAACCAATGACTGTTTCAAAGTTCATGTTATTTTCCCTCCCACATTTGAGGAACTTGTTTATGGAACTCAGTTGCTTGTTCAAAAGCATGAGCTACACGGTAAATTGTTGCTTCATCGAAGTATTTACCAATAATTTGTAAACCTAGTGGTAGATCGTTTTCAAAGCCACAAGGAATTGAAATCGCTGGAACGCCCGCTAAGTTCATCGGGATTGTTAAAATATCGTTAGCATACATCGTCATTGGGTCATCAACATTTTCACCAATTTTGAATGCAGGTGTTGGAGCTGTTGGTCCAATGATGACATCAAAGTCTTCAAATACTTTATCGTAGTCCGCTTTAATCAGTGTACGTGCTTGTTGTGCCTTTTTGTAGTACGCATCATACGTACCTGCGCTTAGTGAGTATGTTCCAAGCATGATACGGCGTTTTACTTCATCACCAAAGCCTTGTGCACGTGTTTCTTTATAAAGGTCTATTAAATTTGTCACGTTTTCTGCGCGGAAACCGTAACGGATACCATCAAAACGAGATAAGTTAGAAGACGCTTCAGATGATGATAGGATATAGTACGCAGCAAGTGCATATTTTGAATGAGGAAGTGATACTTCTTCTACAGTAGCGCCTAAGCCTTTTAATACCTCTAATGCTGCAAGCACTGATTGACGAGCTGCTTCGCCAACACCTTCACCAAGGAATTCTTTTGGTACAGCGATACGTAAGCCCTTTACATCACCAGTAAGAGCTGCAGCGTAATTTGGCACCTCAACATTTGCAGAAGTCGAATCATTTGGATCTAATCCAGCAATAGCTTCTAGTAATAGCGCATTATCTTCAACATTGCGTGTAATTGGTCCAATTTGATCTAGAGAAGATGCAAATGCAACAAGACCAAAACGAGATACACGACCATATGTAGGTTTCATCCCTACAACACCACAGTAAGCTGCAGGTTGACGGATTGAACCACCTGTATCTGAGCCAAGAGAGAATGGTACTTCACCTGCTGCTACTGCTGCTGCAGATGCACCTGAAGATCCTCCTGGTACGTGGTTTAAGTTCCATGGATTTTTTGTTGTTTGATAGTATGAGTTTTCGTTCGAAGAACCCATTGCAAACTCGTCCATGTTTAATTTACCAACTGTAATCATGCCAGCTTCACGTAGCTTATTGACAACAGTTGCGTCGTAGATTGGCATAAAGCCTTCCAGAATTTTAGAGGCACAAGTTGTTTCTAAGCCTTCTGTTACGATGTTGTCTTTCACACCGATTGGTAGACCGAATAATGGTCCACGCTTTTCAAATGGTACTTTATCCATTTCAGCAGCTTGTGCAGTTGCTTTTTCTTCGTTTGAAGCAAGGAATGCTTGTACATCGCCATCAAGCTTTGCAATACGCTCGTATGCTTCTTTCGTTAAGTCAGCGATTGATAAGTTACCCGCTTTAATTTCCGCTTGTAACTCCTTAGCTGAACGTTCAAATAACGTCATGAGGAATCCTCCTATGTTTTAGTATTACATGATAGCTGGTACTTTTACTTGACCATCTTCTTGTTCTTTTACGTTTAACATCATTACTTCGCGGTCTAAACCTTTTACTGCTACATCTTCACGCATTACATTCACTAATGGTAAAACGTGCGTTGTTGGTTCAACATTTGTTGTATCCAGTTCATTTAACTGCTCCGCAAAGTCTGTAATTTTTCCAAGCTGTTCAGCAAATTTCTCTGCTTCTTCTTCTGTAATTGCAAGACGTGCTAAATTTGCCACGTGCTTTACTTCTTCTTTTGTTAATTTAGCCATTTTTCACACCTCCGAATACTTGTTCAATTCATTGTTTTTATTGATAACAATAGGGTTGAATAAAGTTAACCATGCCAATAATCATAACATTTTTCATTTTAAAAATCACAACTTTCACTAAAAATATAGAAACTTTCACTACTATAACAAAGTGTTGTCTCTATCTCCCTATTGTGTTCCTCTATTTCTATCCATCTAATAAAAAATATAGTCAGCACAAAGGCTGACTATATTAATCATAGACATGCACGTAAGGGTCCTTATCATTGGCCTTTTTGATGATTAATGCCTCAGGACCATTCACTGAAGTAACGCTCACTTCCACATGAATATTATCAAATTGATTGATTAAAATACCCGTCAAATATTGCGTAAATCCGATTATTTCTGCTTTGCCGAAAAATTGGATTGGTATTTCAATCGAAAGATTTTGTATTTGTTTATTGCGATAGAAACCAGTACCGATCACACTTGTATAGTTGGAAAAATATTTATCAACATCTTGTTTGAAATTCTTGAAGTTATTGTTGACATCTCGGTATATATCCTGTGAATCGTCTGTTGGGAATAAGACATAATTTTCATCTATTCCTTCCCAATCGGCAATGTTGTTCTGTCCAGCTTTTGCTACACCATAGCTAAAATATGCTCCTGGAATAATTTGATTGCGGGCTTGCTGCTTAAACAAACCAACAACAATCGGTACATCTTTTAACTCTTCACGTGAACGTAAACGAGAAACGATTTCAGCAGCCATTTTTTTGCCTTGCTCAATAAGAGTAGCCTCTGAAATTGGTTCCTCGTAATATTCGCCATACTGTTCTTTTTGATAATAATAAATAGAATTTAAGGAAAGACCGATTGAAATCCCACCTAGTTTCACTTTATTATCCTTCGTTTTTGTTAAGTAGTTTTGCTCTACAATATGGGATAAATAAACTGGAGCCTTTGTTGCTCGTTCCTCTGGTGTCATTGTGTCTGTTGTCGGTGGATTTAATCCATCTTCTGTTTGTGAACTACGAGCAAGCCAAGAGCTTACTGTACTTTCAGCTAAATATTGACCTTCTTGGAAGTAGTAGTTTTCTGTGTCGAACTCATTTTGAGATAGACGCATTAAACCCGATTCAACTTCCTTCATATCGTATTTCGTATAAATGTTAGATACCACTAGACCTCTACTTGCACTCTCTTTATAAGGGATAAGCGTCTTATAATAGGATTCATCAATTTGTATGCTTGGGATAATTGTTGTTTCAGCTTTTTCTTTCTGTTGCGTTTCCTGTGTAAGCTCTGTCTCCTTCTTGTCAGAAGGCACACAGCCGACTAGCATTGCAGCAGCTACGATTGCTGGAATGAGTCGAAAAGACTTCATTATTTAGTGCTCCTTTACTAATAGTCAATTTTAGGTCGACGAAACTACTCGACGCCTTGATGTAACTGTTGTGCATTCCACATCGCTTCCTATTCAAAAGAGGAGGACATCATGCACTTATTAGATGAGGTTAAGTTGTTCAATTAAGTTATCTTCAGTCCAAACGTCGATACCTAATTGCTCAGCCTTTGTTAGCTTAGACCCCGCATCCGCACCTGCGATCACAAGATCCGTTTTTTTGCTGACACTACCCGTGACTGTACCACCTAACTCTTCTATTTTCGCTTTTGCTTCGTTGCGTGTCAATTGCTCAAGTTTACCAGTTAAGACAATTGTTTTACCTGCAAAAGGACTATCACCTATCGCCACTTCTACCTTTTTACCTTTATATGTCATATTCACGCCTACCTCAGCAAGACGCTCAATGACTGCTCGTGCATCTTCATTGGAGAAATACTCCACTAACGATGAGGCCATTTTATCTCCAATCTCATAAATCGCCACAAGCTGATCTTCCGTTGCTGCCATCACCGCTTCCATCGAACCGAATTCCTCGGATACGATTTTGGCTGCTTTTTCACCCACATGTCGAATTCCTAAGCCAATTAATAAACGCTCCATCGAATTTTCTTTCGAGGCTTGAATGGCATTAACTAAATTCGTTGCAGATTTCTCGCCCATGCGTTCCAATTCCACGAGTTGCTCAACCGTTAAATGATAGAGATCCGAAACATCATGTATTAAATCTGCACGCAATAATTGCTCCACTACTTTGTCTCCAAGACCATCAATATTCATTGCGTTTCGAGAAACAAAATATTTTATGCTCTCTGCAATTTGAGCAAAGCAAGCAGGGTTTACACAGCGCAGGGCCACTTCGCCTTCAATACGTATCAATTCACTATCACAAACAGGGCAATTTTTTGGCATGACAAAAGGTACTGAATCCTCAGGACGTTGCTCTATTAGCACACCTACAACTTGAGGGATAATATCTCCAGCTTTTCGAATAATAACTGTATCTCCAAGACGAATATCCTTATCTCGGATTAAATCCTCATTGTGTAAAGAAGCACGTTGAACCGTCGTCCCTGCAACTTGTACTGGCGTTAAAATAGCCGTAGGAGTAACAACACCTGTACGTCCTACTGTTAAATCAATATCAAGCAACGTTGTCACAACTTCCTCTGCAGGAAACTTATAAGCAATCGCCCAACGGGGACTTTTTGCTGTATAGCCTAGCTCGTCTTGCTGCGCATAACGATCCACCTTAATCACGATGCCATCAATTTCGTACGCTAAATTTGGACGATTTTCTGTCCAATGTTCTATAAAGGCCATTACTTCTTCAATGGTTGTGCAACGTTGGCGCTCTTTGTTAGAAGGGAAGCCTAGCCCCTCTAAATAATCGAGCATTTCTGCATGTCCATCCATCCCATAAATCTCACCATCTCCACCAATGGCATAGATAAAAGTTGATAGTTGGCGACTTGCTGCAATTTTAGGATCTAATTGACGCAATGAGCCAGCAGCGGCATTCCGTGGATTAGCAAATAATTCTTCCCCATTGTCAGCACGTTGCGTATTTAATTTTTCAAATGATTTTTTCGGCATGTACGCCTCACCGCGTACTTCGATTGTAATAGGCTCTTTTAAACGTAGTGGGATCGCTCGGATAGTCTTTAAATTGGCAGTAATATCTTCTCCTACCACACCGTCTCCTCTTGTTGCCCCTTGTACAAACACGCCATTTTTATACTTCAATGAAATAGCCAAACCATCTATTTTCAGCTCACATACATATGAAAATTGATCTCCGATTGCCTGACGAACTTTACGATCGAATTCTTGTAAATCTGCTTCATTAAAAGCATTTGAAAGACTAAGCATTGGGTAATCATGTGTCACTTTTTTAAAGCCCTCTACCACTGCTCCACCAACACGCTGCGTAGGAGAATCAGGGTATATGAGTGATGGGTTCGCTTCTTCTAATGCAATTAGTTCCTGTAATAACTGGTCATAGACACTATCAGCTACGACAGGTTTATCTAACACATAATAGGCATAACCATATTCATGCAATAATTTATTTAACTCCGCTATACGCTGTTCTATTTCGTTCATTTATGTTCCTCCGCTTACGCTTTTTCAATCGGTGCAAATTGAGCAAGTAATCGCTTAATACCAATTGGTTGTGGGAATGCGATATCGAGCTCTGTACTATCACCTTCACCTTTTACACTAACAACCATACCTGTTCCCCATTTTTTATGAATCGCCTTATCTCCAGCCTTCCACCCAAATTGATCTCCACCCGTTGCTTGTAAACGTGCTGTAGCAGGTTGTGTTTGCTGAGTAGCACCAAGTGTACGCTTTTGATGGCCACCTGTTGAACGATTGTTAGTAGCAAATGGTATTGTTGATTTTGTTCCTGCCTTAGAAATAGACTCTGTAATATCTTGAGAAATTTCACCTAAAAATCGTGACGCATTATTAAAGCTTGAACGACCAAAAATCGTTCGGCTTTGTGCACATGTTAAGTATAGACGTTCCTCAGCGCGGGTCACGCCAACATACATAAGGCGACGTTCCTCTTCCATTTCATCTTGATCGTCTAGTGAGCGAGAATGTGGGAAGATGTTTTCCTCCATGCCGATAATAAAGACAACTGGGAACTCTAAGCCCTTAGCGGCATGCATCGTCATTAAAATAATATTACCTTTGGATGTATCTTCTTTATCGAGTGCATCAATATCAGCAATAAGAGCTAAATCTGTTAAAAAGGCAATTAAGCTTTTATCATCACTGCGCTCCTCAAAAGCCTTTGTGACAGATAAAAACTCTTCAATATTTTCTAAACGACTTTCTGCTTCAATTGTTTTTTCGTTTTGTAACATTGCTCGATAACCGGATTTATCAATAACTTGCTCCACAATTTCCGTGACAGATAAATATTCCTGCATTTGTGTAAAGCCTTTAATCATCGCATAAAATTGCTCAGCTGAATTTGCCGCTTTCCCTGATAGCCCCATGAAGACAAGATCATTCATCGCGTCAAAAATCGAACGATCCTGATCTATCGCATAACGTGCCATTTTTTCAAAGGATGTTGCGCCAATACTGCGCTTTGGCTCATTAATAATACGTGCTAGTGATAAATCATCGTCATTATTGGCAATCAGTCGTAAGTATGCTAGTAAGTCCTTTATCTCTTTTCGATCATAGAACTTTGTTCCGCCTACTATTTGATAGGCCATATTGGATTTAACTAGTACTTCCTCCATTACACGAGATTGAGCATTTGTGCGATATAAAATAGCAAAGTCATCAAATGAACGATTTTCTTTTTCAATTAACTGGTGAATCGTTTGTACAACAAATTGCGCTTCTTCTTGCTCGTTATAAGCTTTATATAGTGCAATCTTTTCACCCTCTGAATTTTCTGTGCGCAATTCTTTTGGGTATCGTGTTGTATTATTTTGAATGACGTCATTGGCTGCCTGTAGGATGCGTTGAGTTGAACGATAATTTTGCTCAAGCATAATCACCTTTGCAGCTGGATAATCCTTCTCAAAGGATAGGATATTCCCAATGTCTGCACCACGCCAACGATAAATAGACTGATCTGAATCCCCTACAACACAAATATTTTTAAATTTCTTTGCCAGTAATTGCACAAGTAAATACTGAGATTTATTGGTATCCTGATATTCATCTACATGAATATATTGAAATTTGTTTTGATAATATTCAAGCACTTCAGGTACACGCTTAAACAACGTAATCGTCGTCATAATCAAATCGTCAAAATCGAGGGATTGGTTGCGGCGTAATCTTTTCTCGTAGCCTTTATAGACACGTGCAACTGTTTGTTCATAAGGATTTTTATCGTTTATTTGTCCAGCGTATTCATCCGCTGTTATACACTCGTTTTTTGCTGCACTAATAGCATTTAAAATTGCTCGTGGCTCAAAACGTTTTGGGTCAATATTTTCTTCCTTCATCACATTTTTAATGACTGAAAGCTGATCAGTCGAATCTAAAATAGAGAAATTACGAGAAATGCCTAATTGATCGATATTACGACGTAAAATTCTTACACACATGGAGTGGAAAGTCGATACCCACATACTATCGCTAGTACCATTACCAAGAATGCCATCAATACGATCACGCATTTCTCGGGCTGCTTTATTTGTGAATGTAATCGCTAAAATCTTGGAAGGATATACTTCCTTTTCGATAACTAGGTAAGCAATACGATGTGTTAAAACTCGTGTTTTCCCTGACCCTGCACCTGCCATAATGAGTAATGGTCCTTCAGTTGTTTTAACCGCACTTTCCTGTTCGGGATTCATACCTGCTAGTAAATTTTTTGTTAACTGTTCCATTTTGCACCGCCTTACAAACATTTGTTCTAAAATTATAACGTATTTTTAACAGCCTTAACAGTCGCAAGTGCAGCTTTTAAATCTTCATAAATAATATTTCCAACTACTACCGTATCTGCAATCTGTGCCATTTCCTCTGCTTGCTTTGCAGATGTTATGCCCCCACCGTAAAAGAGTTTGGTATGCTTCAGTTCGTTTTTCACAGCACTGACTACCTCCAGATTGCCATACATTCCGCTGTACTCTAAATAAAAGACAGGAAGCTTAAAGAAATTTTCTGCCATGCGTGCATAAGCTACCACATCATCAATCGTTAAATCTGTTTTCGCACCCGTTACATGGGCTACTTTACAATCAGGATTTAAAATACAATATCCTTCCGCTACCAATTCATCCCATACCATAATATCGCCGTATTCCTTAATAGCCTCATGATGTAAATTTTTAATCCATTTTGGATCATCACTATTTAATACAGTAGGAATGAAATAATAGTCATACCCTGGCGTTACCGCATCAATCGTAGAAATTTCAAGTGCTATCGGTACCTCAAAGCGACGTACGCGAACAAGTAAATCTAATACGCCATCCAACGTTACATTATCTGTTCCCCCAACTAAAATAACGTCTGTCCCAGACTCGCAAATTTTTTCCAGTGCTTCATCTGAAATGTCCTTCGCTGGATCTAGCTTGAACACATGTCTCCATTCTAAATAATCCATCTATTTTACCACCTATCATTTTCTATCTATTCGTTTACAAGTATAGCTTATGATTCACGACAAAAAAATGAAAAAGACCGAGTAGAACTTCTACTCAGCCTTTTGTCTGACTATTCTTTTGGTGCTTGAAACGGTTTTTCATCAGGATACAAACGACCTAACATTTCATCATATGTATCATTCCCATAATCAAAGCAGCGACGCACGCGTGAAATCGTTGCTGTACTTGCCCCTGTTTCCTTTTTAATGGATTCGTAGGTTTTCTTTAAACGTAATAAATGTGCGACCTCAAAGCGTTGTGCCAACGATTGAATTTCACTAATCGTACATAAATCATCAAAAAACTTATAGCATTCTTCGATGTCCTTTAACTCTAACACTGCTTTAAATAATTGATCTGTTTGATGCCCCCGAATTTTTTCGATTTGCATGCAATTTTCCTCCCTTTAAGGCTGCGTTTTCACCATTGCTTGTAACCCTGGTGAAGATGGTACGAAATGAACCCACGACTTTCCTGGTACAAGCTTTACAGGCTCCCCTGATTGCTCTACAGCCATTGGTATTCCATTAACATTTGCCCATTTGACTTCCCTCAAATAGCCATTTTGAAATACATACGCATTTCCACCAGACGTTAAATCAATTGCTTGGCGACCAATATCATCAATTGTTCGGTGATCCATTTCAAAAAATAGAACATTTGCCAATGACACTGTCTCGCCTGTTAACATATCTTTTGTGTCCACGCCAGCCGATTGTCGTTCATAGTGATTATTTTGATGATCATACACATACGCGTTATGGAAATCTTCATTATTTCCGTAGTAAATATCAACTTGATTTGTTTCAATACCTATTTTACCACGTTCATCAGGTTCATAAAAAGCCTGAAGCACTTTTTCACTGTAATTCATTGAAGCGCCTACCATTTCAGCACCTTTTAGAATGTTTTCTGATGTAATATAGGAATTGTGTGGTGCAACGCGGTCGTTAGAGCGTTTAAAAAGTATACCATCATAAGCCATACCATTGATATTGTCGACGATACGATGATCAAGCATCGTTTTCGCCTCTGGGCTATAACCATGCGCTACATAAAAGGCATCAAATCCCTTTGCCATATCGATAAAATAAGAGCGTGCACTACGAACGGGCCCAATATTTTCAGGCAGTTCACTTTGATATACTGCTAAAAAGCGTGTTACATTACCTTCTGCAAGCATTTCATAAACGATATCCGCAGCAGCTAATCCTGATTGTGGACGTGCTGCTGGATGATTATTAATTGTTACGATAATAGGTCGCTGTGTAATTTCTTCTTGTACAGCCTCCCCAGTAAGTGGTGCGACGAATGCTGGTCGTTGCACAGGCTCCTCCACTACTGTTTCTTCCTCTATAATGGGATCATCATCTTCTTTGACTTTTGGTGTATCTTTTGAACATCCCCCGATTACCAAAGCACTAAATGCTATAGCAATCCATAATTTTTTCGATTTGAACACAAGCATATCTCTCCTTTGAACAATTACACATATCTGTAACTGTTTAAACAACTGAAACACTTTCATCAATTAGCGCATAACAGCAGGTAATAATAACTTATTCTTCATCACATCGAAAATCCCTTGTGGTGTTATACGAATATATGGTAAATGAGTAGATTGTAAAAATAATAGTGTATAAATCGCATCTCCTAATTGATAGCCTCGATCTGCTAAAGCTTGTTTTAAAGCCTTTTCTTTCTCCGTTAATGTGAGTATATCTCCATCATATAAAAGTCCACCAATTGTTAATGGGATATCCGCTATCACTTCACCTTTTTCAACAAGAACAATACCACCATTCATTGCCTTCATTTCTTCGAAGGCTTTGATCATATCTTCTTTATTTTTTCCAATTAACAATATATCACCTGTGTTGGAATAAGAGGATGCAAAGCCTTGAACATCTGTTGCAAATCCTTTAATCATTGTATTTACATGCCAGTTACCTTTTCGGTTAATTAGCATTAAATAACACTCATCATGATTCGCCAACTGCCCTTCTTTCGTAATTAAAGAGTTATAAGGCTTTGTAATCACATCATTAACTAATTGAATTCCAAACGGCATAGAAAACTGAAAATCTTGAGAATCTAATGAAAAATCTAAATCTAATGCTGGAATAGCAGAATAATCAATTGTCGCTAATCTATGCACACGATTCCCATCACGCTTCAACCAGACACCCTTTGATAAAACACTTTCTGGAACAGGGTGATATTCATCTTGTAAAATATTCAATGAAGCAAAACGTCCTGTCGCGATAAAACCATGTAAATTGGACATGTTATAATAACGTGCCACATTATAGGAAGCCATTTGATAAGCATCGATAGGAGATACCCCTGCATCTAAAGCTACTTGAATACATTTATCCATCACACCATCCTCATGGAATGAAGGTGTCGAACCGTCTGTTGTCATCATTAAATGATCAAAGATCGGAAGTTCTTTTTCTACTATTCCTTTTAGTAGATGTGGTAAATCGGGTCGAATGGAAGAATGACGTAAAGTTACAGCATAGCCCTGCATAATGCGACGCTCTACCTCTTCCACTGTCATTGCCTCATGATCCCCATCAGCACCAAGCAGTTTCATGCGTGCCAACGTTCTTTCTGAAGCTCCTGGGAAATGGCCTTCAATTTTTTTACCCAGTCCCTTAGCCATTTGCATACGATAAAGCATTTGATCGTCACCATGCAACAGCTTAGGCCAGCCTGTCAACTCTCCACCAAGCAAGACATCACTTCGCTCTAACCACTCTAATATAGAGGTATTAGAGAAAACCTCTTCCTCTTGCTCCAATTCAGTTTGTGAATCAAAGCGAGTCCACCAATAAAAAGAAAATGGTAGCTTTTTCAAACTCTCTAAAATTGAAAACGCTTTCTTATTTTCTAAATTTAAAACAAAACTTAAATTATCCGAAATAAAAGTCGTTGTCCCAAGCTGACCACAAAAATCTGCAAATGATTGTGGATGATAAAGCTGGAATGGATGTACATGAGGTTCAACATAGCCTGGAACAATTGTTTTTCCTGTACAATCCACCACTTCTGTTCCTTCTAATAAAGGAGGCATTCTGTCACCAGCATAGACAATGCGATCTCCCAAAATCCAAATGTTTCCTACTACAAATTGTTTTAACATACTATGCAAATAACGTGCATTCTTCAGCACGATATCTGGTGCCTTTTTCCCATCGATTACTGCTAATTGCTGACGTATTTTTGTTATTTTCCATACTGGATCCATGCTATTCGCTCCTTCCTAAATTACGTAATTTTTCATTGTGTAAATCCAACTTGAAATCACATACTACTACTGCATAATCGCATATTTTCATAAAAATTATGCTTTATGCAATCATCTTGTTTCAATCGTAACACAGCACTTTCATAAAGCAAAGTGCACCTCGCTTATTTTTTCCACAATGACTAAAGGAGGAAGTATGATGATGCAGCAAGCAAATTTAAGCGAAAAGAATGCATTTTGTCGTTTTGCCATGGGGACGAGTTTGACCGCATATGGTATCGCTAAAGTTTCTAGAAATCCTAATTGTACAAAAGGTCGATTAATGATTGCATTAGGTGCCATGAAAATGGCTGAGGGACTCTTTAAATATTGTCCAACAAAAGCAATTTTAAGCTCCAATATGCAAAATGCCATGAACACCTCTATGCAAAGTATGTTCAGCGGGCAAAATTCTATGTCTTCTGAACAAATCGATAAGCTCATGAAGGATTTTTCCTCTGCTATAGCTGGCAATTCTTCAGGTTCACAAGCTACTGCTTCAAAACAATCTGACACCAGCACTTCAACTCAAAATTCCTCAAATAGTAGCGATTCTTCAACGAATAAAGCTCAGAATCCTTCTTAGTCAAAGGAGCCGTCCCAATCTATTATTGAGACGGCTCTTACCTCTTACGTTTTGAAACAACAAGAGGTTTCAAAAGACGATAAAAAATATTTAGTGAAAATAAAAATTACTTCAATGTACGCCAGCCAATATCTTTACGGAAGAAAAAGTGATCCCATGTTTCCGTTGCAATACCTTCATAAACCTTTTCCTGTGCTTCTTGTAAAGTAGCTGCTTTTGCACCAACTAACAGTACACGCCCACCGTTACCAACGAATTGGCCGTCTACTAATTTTGTACCTGCATGGAAAACTGCATGTGATGTGGAAAGTGTCTCTAAATTCGGTAATACCTTACCCTTTTCAACGTCTCCTGGGTAACCCTCTGCTGCAATGACTACACCAAGCATTACTTCTTCTGACCATTGTAAATCAAAAGGCTGTTCATCCATTAATGCCATCATAAATGCACCAAAATCTGAAACCATACGTGGCAATACGACTTGCGTTTCTGGATCACCGAAACGAGCATTAAATTCTATAACTTGAGGGCCTTTTTTCGTTAAAATTAACCCTGCATATAAAATCCCTGTAAAGGAAGCACCATCTGCCTCCATCCCTTTAACAGTAGGTTCTACAATCGTTTGAAAAGCAATATCGACTACCTCTTGTGAGATTTGTGGTACTGGAGAATAAGCACCCATACCTCCTGTGTTTGGTCCTTTATCTCCGTCATAAGCTCGTTTATGGTCTTGTGCAATAACCATTGGATAAATTTGTCCTTTATGTACAAAGGACATGAAGGAGAATTCTTCACCGTCTAAAAATTCCTCGATGACAACACGTGAAGAAGATTCACCAAAGCGTTGATTCCCAATCATATCCTCTACAGCTTCAATTGCTTCTTCCTCTGTCATTGCCACAACAACGCCCTTACCAGCCGCTAAACCATCTGCTTTAATTACAATAGGCGCCCCTTGTTCTTTAATATAGGCTATGGCTTTTTCTGCTTCAGTAAACGTTTCATGTGCTGCTGTAGGAATATTGTATTTATTCATAATTTCTTTCGCATAGGATTTACTGCTTTCTATTTGAGCAGCAGCCTTTGTAGGGCCGAAAATACGTAAACCTCTAGCTGTAAAGAAATCGACAATGCCTTCAGCAAGCGGCTGTTCTGGGCCAACAAATGTTAATGCAATATCATTTTCCTTAGCAAATTGAGCGAGACCTGCGAAATCCATTGTATCAATAGCAACAACTTCTACTTCGCCTCGCATCCCATCATTTCCTGGCGCTACAAATACGTTGTTAACTGATGGAGAGATGCTAAATTGTTTAGCGATTGCATGCTCACGACCGCCGCTTCCGATTACTAATACATTCATTTTAGAGAATCCTCCTCTTTGTAAGTAAGACCGAGATGAACCAACATCTCGGTCTGTTATGTTTCCTATATGCTTCAACAATTAATGTTTAAAATGACGTACGCCTGTGAATACCATAGCAATGCCGTATTCATTAGCTTTATCAATGGAATCTTGATCTTTAATCGAACCACCTGGTTGAATAATTGCTGTAATTCCTGCAGCTGCTGCAGCTTCCACAGTATCACTCATTGGGAAAAATGCATCTGATGCTAATGCAGCACCTTTTGCTTTTTCTCCAGCTTGTTCAAAGGCGATTTTAGCAGCACCTACGCGATTCATTTGACCTGCGCCAACGCCAAGTGTCATTTGAGAATCTGTTACAACAATCGCATTTGATTTCACATGTTTGACAACAGACCAACCAAGTTGTAATGCTTCCCATTCTTGTTCTGTTGGTTCACGATCTGTCACTACTTTAATATCCGCATTGCCAAAGCCATAGCGATCTGGCTCTTGTACAAGAAGGCCTCCCTCAACTGATACTACATTGAATGAATCTTGTTTCGCTTGCTCGAAAGGAATTGTTAGTAAGCGGATATTTTTCTTTTTCGTTAAAATATCTAATGCTTCTTGTGAGAAAGCAGGAGCAATAATAATCTCTAGGAAAATATGGCTTAGCTTCTCTGCAGTTGCTGCATCCACTTCCATATTTAATGCGATAATACCGCCAAAAATTGATGTTGGATCAGCTTCATATGCTTTATCGAAAGCTGCCTCTAATGTGACACCTGTGCCAACACCACATGGATTCATATGTTTCACTGCTACAGCAGCTGGCATTTCAAATTCTTTCACAATTTGCAATGCTGCATTACCATCTTGAATATTGTTGTAAGATAACTCCTTACCATGTAATTGTGTAGCATAGGCTAATGAAAAGTCAGAGCCAAGACGCTTTTGGTAGAAAGCCGCTTTTTGATGAGGGTTTTCGCCATAGCGTAAATTTTGCTTTAATTCATATGTCATTGTTAAGCTCTCTGGGAACTCTTCTTCAGTCAGGTAGTTTGAGATATAAGAATCATAAGCGGCTGTGTGACGGAAAACTTTCGCAGCTAGTTTACGACGTGTTTCAATCGTTGTTGCGCCGTCTACTTTTAGTTCTTCTAATACTGTTGCATAGTCATTGCTGTCCACGATTACTGTTACATATTGATGGTTTTTTGCAGCAGAACGTAACATTGTTGGACCACCGATATCAATGTTTTCAATTGCATCATCCCAAGTTACATTAGGCTTTGAAATTGTTTCAACAAATGGATATAGATTAACACAAACAATCTCAATTGGCTCAATTCCATGCTCATTCATCTGAGCTTGATGAGACGCATCGTCAAATTTTCCTAATAGACCACCGTGAATCATTGGATTTAATGTTTTTACACGACCATCTAAAATTTCAGGAAACTTCGTTACTTCATCTACCGCTGTTACAGCTACTGCATTGTCCTGTAACATTTTTTTTGTACCGCCAGTTGATAAAATTTCATAACCTAATGCTACTAATTCCTTTGCAAATTCTAAAATACCATCTTTATTGGAAACACTGATTAATGCACGTTTTGTCACAACAATATCCTCCTAATTTTTATCGTGCTGTCCACGAACTGACTTGCTTCAATAGATTCATAGAGTTAGGTCTTACTTGTTGAGTATGGTTCTCGACCTAACTCCTTCTTCAGTTACTGTAATAATTGCTGTAAAGCCTTCGTATATAATAGATGCTCTTGCTTGTGAATTTCAGCTTCTGTTGCTTCACGATTTCCTTCAATAACAGGTACCGCTGCCTGAGCGATAATTGGTCCAGTATCCATTCCTTCATCAACAAAATGCACTGTTACACCTGTGATTTTCACACCATGATTGATGGCCTGTCCAATAGCGTCCTTTCCAGGAAAAGCCGGCAATAAGGAGGGGTGAATATTCACAATTCGTTGTGGAAAGGCTGCTAATAATACGTCACTGATTAAGCGCATATAACCTGCAAGCACAATCCATTTCACATCGCACTCATGTAAAGCATCGATAATAGCTGTTTCATAAGCTGCCTTCGAGGTAAACTCTTTTGGATTTAATGCTAATACTGGAATCCCAAAGTTTTCAGCACGTGTTACTACAAATTCTCCAGGCTTATCTGTGACCACAAGTTCGACCTTCGCATGTAATTCACCACGTTCAATGGCCTCTTGAATGGCTTGAAAATTACTACCGCTGCCTGACGCGAACACGGCGATTTTTGTTGGTGCAGTCATTACACTAAACTCCCATCATGTGAGCCATTAAATACTACCCCGTCGCCTTTAATAACACGTCCGATTGTATAAGCCTTTTCACCATTTGCTTCTACTGCAGCGATTACTTTATCAGCTTCAGTTGTTGGCACAGCGATTACAAAGCCAATACCCATGTTAAACACATTATATAAATCTTTATCTTCTAGCTGCCCTTTATCTTTTAAGAATTCAAAGATACGTAATACAGGCCAAGAACCTAAGTCGATTTCCGTTGCTAGTCCTTCTGGCATCATGCGTGGTAGATTTTCATAGAAACCTCCACCTGTAACATGTGCACAACCATGTACATCTGCTGCCTTTAAAGCTGCTAGTACAGGTTTAGCATATAGCTTTGTTGGCACTAGAAGCGCCTCACCGATTGGTCCTAGATCTTCATAGCCTTCTACAATCGCATCCACCGCATATTGATGATCTGCAAAGACAATTTTACGCACTAAAGAATAACCGTTTGAATGTACACCACTTGAAGCAATCCCAATAAGTACATCGCCTTCTACGATTTTTTCACCTGTCACAATGGCAGATTTTTCACAGGCGCCAACTGCAAAACCAGCTAAATCATATTCATCTTCTTCATAAAGACCAGGCATTTCTGCAGTTTCGCCACCTATTAGTGCCGCACCAGATTGCACACAGCCATCTGCAACGCCTTTGACAATTTGTTCGATTTTTGCAGGCTCTGCTTTTCCAAGCGCTACGTAATCTAAAAAGTAAAGTGGTTCTGCTCCTTGTGCAACAATATCATTTACACACATTGCTACACAGTCCACACCGATTGTATCGTGCTTGTCCACCATGAAAGCCAGTTTTAGTTTTGTTCCAACACCATCTGTTCCAGAAATTAGAACAGGTTCTTTAAGATTCAGTTCTGACAAGTCAAACATGCCACCAAAGCCACCAAACGTCCCCATTACACCTAGACGGTTTGTACGTTCAACATGAGACTTCATTCGTTTTACGGCTTCATAGCCCGCTTCAATATTTACACCTGCTTGTTCATATGCCTTTGACACGCAGAGTTCCTCCTTATCATCCAAGTCGCCTAAGTTTCCTAGATAGAAATGACTGTAAAACCTACTAGAGAACACTAATTTGTTGCGATGTTTTTCTTAACGTAATAATTCTTTTTCATGCGGCAAGATAGTATCCGGGAAAATCTCTGTTGGATATTTGCCTGTAAAGCATGCTAGGCATAGTCCTCGGTTTTCATCTTCATACGGTCGTGCAATAGTCTCTACCATCCCCTCAACAGAAAGGAAAGTCAGAGAATCTGCACCAATTACTTCACGAATTTCATCTACATTATGACTAGAAGCAATCAGTTCTTCATGCGTAGATGTATCAATGCCATAATAACAAGGATCTGTCATTGGCGGTGAAGAAATCACAACGTGAACTTCCGCTGCGCCAGCATCTTTTAACATTTTGACAATGCGACGAGATGTTGTACCACGAACAATGGAATCATCCACCATTACTACTTTTTTTCCTTTTACGACTTGAACAACCGGTGAAAGTTTCATTTTTACACCACGTTCACGTAACTCTTGTGTCGGCTGAATAAATGTACGCCCAACATAACGGTTTTTAATAAGACCTAATTCATAAGGAATTCCACTTTCTTCTGCAAAACCAATCGCTGCGGAAATACTTGAATCGGGAACACCCGTTACAACATCTGCCTCAATATGCGCACATTCACGAGCAAGCTGTTTACCCATACGTTTTCGTGCCATATGAACGTTAATACCATCAATATCCGAATCAGGACGAGCTAAATAAACATACTCCATCGCACACATCGAACGTTTTTCCATGTCAGCAAAACGATCCGATTTTACACCCTCATCGTTAATAATGATTAGTTCGCCTGGTTCTACCGAACGAACGAATTCTGCACCAATTAAATCAAATGCACAAGTTTCAGAAGCTACCACCCAGCCATCTCCTAGCTTTCCAAGAGATAATGGACGTAAACCATGTGGATCACGTGCAACAAGCATTTCATCCTTTGTCATAATTAAGAAAGAATACGCACCCTTTAAAAGAGATAGGGCATTTTTCACCTTCGCACGGAATGGTGAATGCGAGCTTTTCTTAATAAGATGCGCCAACACTTCTGTATCAGAGCTTGAATGGAAAATACTACCTTGTCGCTCTAAATATTGTTTTAAATGTGTCGCATTGACTAAGTTACCGTTATGGGCAATTGAAAGGCTACCAGTTGAGGAGTGGAATAATAATGGCTGTACGTTTTCGATACCGCCACCACCAGCAGTCGTGTAACGAACATGCGCAATAGCTGCTTTGCCGTTCACTGCTTTTAATTTATCTTCGTTGAAAACATCATTAACTAGTCCTTCGCCTTTCACCGCGCGAAGATGCTGTCCGTCTGAAACGACAATTCCAGCACCTTCTTGTCCACGGTGTTGAAGAGCATGAAGCCCGTAATAGCTAAGGTGTGCTGGATTTGGGTTACCCCAAATACCAAACACCCCACATTCTTCGTTTAAGCCTCTGAGTTCAGCAAGCATGGGATTGCTCCTTTCCAATTAGAACGGAATTCCTCCACTGTACCTTCTACAAGCACACCTTTGTCCCCGTTGATTTTCACAAGTGCATCGTTTGTTACGACACCAATTTTTTGAGCATCTTTGATGATTTCTACAAATGCTGCAGCATTTTCTTCTTTAACAGTGACAACAAAACGAGATTGACTCTCACTGAATAACGCAGTTGTTGCAGAGCCTGTTAATGTTACATCCACACCAAGACCGTTTGCGCCAAATGTTGTTTCAGCAATCGCGACAGCTAGACCACCCTCTGCTACATCATGAGCAGATTGAACAAGACCTGCTTTAATCGCCTTTAATAAAGCTTGCTGACGTGTCGCTTCAACTTCTAAGTCGATAGTTGGTGCTTTCCCTGAAATAACACCATTATTTAATAGTTTTTGAAGCTCTGAACCACCAAATTCTGTTTTTGTCTCACCAATAACAAAGATAATATCTCCTGCAGCTTTTACATCCTGTGTCGTTACATGTGCTAAGTCTTCAATAAGACCAACCATACCAATTGTCGGTGTTGGATACACCGCTTCGCCTGAACGTTCATTGTAAAGAGAAACGTTACCTCCGATTACTGGAGCATTTAATGCCGTACAAGCTGCCGAAATACCATCAGCAGATTTTTCAATTTGCCAGAAGATTTCTGGTTTCTCTGGATTACCAAAGTTTAAGCAGTCTGTAATCGCAAGTGGCGTACCACCAGTTGCCACGATATTACGAGCTGCTTCGGCTACCGCGATAGCACCACCCACTTCTGGATCTAAATAGATATAACGAGAGTTACAGTCTGTTGTCATTGCTAACCCTTTATTTGTGCCACGTACTCGAATAACGGCAGCATCAGAGCCTGGTTTAACAACTGTTGATGTACGTACTTGATAATCGTATTGATCATATACCCACTCTTTAGAAGCAATCGTCGGTGCTTTTAATAAAGCATTTAATGTTTCTTTGTAATCTGTCACAACAGGTTCAGTGTTTTCGATTGCTTGGAACTGAGCATAGTATGCAGGCTCTGCAGATGGTTTATGATAAACAGGTGCATCTTCTGCTAACGCGTCTGCAGATACCTCTGCAACTACTTGTCCTTTGTGTAAAAGACGAAGCATTTTGTCATCTGTCACTCGACCGATTGCTACAGCATCTAAATCATATTTATCGAAAATCGCTTTAATTTCATCTTCGCGACCTTTTTTCACCACTAATAGCATACGTTCTTGAGACTCAGATAGCATCATTTCGTACGCTGTCATACCTGTCTCACGCTGAGGCACTAAGTCTAGGTTCATTTCTACACCAGAACCAGCCTTTGAAGCCATTTCTGCCGAAGAAGAAGTAAGACCAGCTGCACCCATATCTTGAATACCAACTAAAGCATCAGATTTTACAACTTCTAAACATGCTTCAAGTAAAAGTTTCTCCATGAATGGGTCCCCTACTTGTACTGCTGGACGTTGGTTTTCTGACTCCTCTGTTAATTCCTCAGAGGCAAATGTTGCACCATGAATTCCGTCACGCCCTGTTTTCGCACCAACGTACATCACTGTATTACCGACACCTGCCGCAATACCACGTTGAATATCTTTATGGTCGATTAAACCGACACACATAGCATTCACAAGTGGATTACCTTCATAGCAAGGATCGAATTGAATTTCGCCACCTACTGTAGGAATTCCGATACAGTTACCATACCCTGCAATACCAGCAACTACTTCTTCAAATAGATATTTACCACGCGCTGATTTTAATTCACCAAAGCGTAATGAGTTTAACATGGCGATTGGACGTGCACCCATTGAGAAAACATCACGGATAATACCACCCACACCAGTTGCAGCTCCTTGATAAGGTTCTATTGCAGATGGATGGTTATGTGATTCCATTTTAAACACTACTGCTTGTTCGTCACCAATATCAACAATACCTGCACCTTCACCTGGTCCTTGTAAAACTTGAGGCCCTTTTGTAGGGAATTTACGTAGTACTGGCTTTGAATTTTTGTAAGAGCAGTGCTCAGACCACATTACTGAGAAAAGACCTGTCTCTGTCCAGTTAGGTAGACGTCCTAAAATACCTTCTACCATTGCAAATTCTTCGTCTGACATCCCCATTCCAGCGTATAGCTTTTCATCTTTAATTTGCTGTGCTGTTGGCTCAAACTTAGTTGTTGACATGATTTTCCCTCCACTGCTTCACGATTGATTTAAATACTGCTAGACCGTCTGCGCCGCCCACCAGTGCATCAACAGCTCGCTCTGGGTGTGGCATCATCCCTAATACATTGCCGCGCTCGTTTATAATCCCTGCGATATCTTCTAAAGAACCGTTTGGATTGTCACCTGAGTATGTGAATACGATTTGATTATTATCTTTTAGTGATTGTAAAGTTTCCTCATCACAGTAGTAATTCCCTTCACCATGTGCGATTGGAATATTGATGATTTGACCTTGCTCATATTGATTTGTGAATGATGTATTGTTGTTTTCAACTTTAAGCTGCACTGTACGGCACATAAATTTTAAGTTTTTATTGCGCAATAAAGCTCCTGGCAATAAACCTGCTTCCGTTAGGATTTGGAAGCCATTACATACACCTAATACAGGTTTACCAGCATCTGCTGCTTTCTTAACTTCTGCCATAATGTTAGATTGATTAGCCATTGCACCACAACGAAGATAATCTCCATAGGAGAATCCTCCAGGTACTAATACGCCATCAAAACCACTTAGATCTGTTGCTGTATGCCATACATATTCTACTTCTTCACCTAGCTCGTCTTTAATCGCATGATACATATCGATATCACAGTTTGACCCAGGGAATACGAGTACTGCGAATTTCATGATTAATTAGCCTCCTCGACTTCGTAACGGTAGTCTTCAATTACAACGTTCGTTAAAACCTTTTCACACATTTCTTTTACTAGCGTATCAATGTCACGTTCTGTATCATTAATTGATAGTTCAAGATATTTACCGATACGTAAATCTTCTACTTCACCGTAGCCCATTTTAGCTAAAGAACCTTGTACTGCAGAGCCTTGAGGATCAAGAATGCTCTCACGTAATGTTACATAGATTTTTACTTTTTTCATTGTTATTTGCCTCCGAGTCTAGAAAGTATAATAGTATAAACTTCAGTTAAATTACCAAGGTCTCGACGAAAAACATCTTTGTCTAACTTTTGCTTTGTTGTTGCATCCCAAAGTCGGCATGTATCTGGTGAAATTTCATCTGCCAGTAATACATGACCATCCAAATCACGACCAAACTCTAATTTAAAATCAATCAATGTCACATTGACATCTGCAAAGATTGGCTGTAGCACTTTGTTAACGGCTAGTGCACCATCATAAATAGCTGTTACTTCAGTAGGTGTGGCAAGTTCAAGAACATCGATATGCTCTGTCGTAATAAGTGGATCGCCTAATTCATCGTCTTTATAATAAAATTCAACGATTGGTCGTTTTAAAGGTGTCCCCTCTTCAAGACCCAGACGTTTTGCTAAACTTCCAGCAGCGATATTACGAACAACAACCTCAATCGGAATAATTTCTACTTTTTTTACAAGTTGTTGTGTATCTGATAATTGTTTTACGAAATGTGACGCAATTGCGTTAGCTTGTAATTTTTCGAAAATTAATGAAGTAATGCGATTATTTAAAATGCCCTTACCTTCAATTTCCTCTTTCTTTTCACCATTAAATGCTGTTGCACTATCCTTGTACTCAACAAGTAGCACATTTGGCTCCTCTGTTGTGAACAATTTTTTTGCTTTACCTTCATACAAAAGTTGACCTTTAGTCATTTCGTTTTCCCCCTGATATTATGAGATACGCTTGTAATCATGTTCAGAATTGAACCGTATTTCTACGATTCAACTCTGAAACTTTTACTGGTGGCTCTAACATTTATTTTAAGATGGCTAAATAAATATTAGTTAAGTCCTAGTCGTTCAAAAATCATATCAACGTGCTGTAAGTGGTAGTTGTAATCAAAACAATCATCCAACTCTTCTTTCGTTAAATAAGATGTGATTTTTTCACTTGCATCAACTAATGCACGGAACTGAACTTGCTCGTCCCAAGCCTGCATTGCTAAAGGTTGTACTGTATCATAAGCTTCCTCACGTACTAATCCTTTGTCAATCAATGCTAGTAAGATGCGTTGAGAATAAATAAGACCAAATGTACGATCCATATTACGTTTCATGTTCTCAGGGAATACTGTTAAGTTTTTCACAATATTACCGAAGCGATTTAACATATAGTTAAGAGTAATTGTTGCATCCGGTAAAATAACGCGCTCTGCAGATGAATGCGAAATATCACGTTCATGCCATAAAGCCACATTTTCATAAGCTGTCACCATATATCCACGCATTAAACGAGACATACCAACCATGTTTTCCGAACCGATTGGATTACGTTTATGTGGCATTGCTGATGATCCTTTTTGACCTTTTGCAAAAGCTTCTTCCACTTCACGTGTTTCAGATTTCTGTAACCCGCGAATTTCTGTTGCAAATTTTTCAATTGAGCTAGCGATTAAAGCTAATGCACCTAAATACTGCGCATGGCGGTCACGCTGTAAAGTTTGTGTTGAAATCGGTGATGCTGCAAGGCCTAATTTATCGCAAACATATTGCTCAACACGAGGATCGATATTGGCATATGTTCCAACAGCTCCAGACATTTTCCCTGTTTCAATTACTTTGGCAGCTGCTTCAAAACGTTCAAGGTTACGCTTCATTTCCTCATACCATAAACCAAGTTTCAAACCGAAAGTTGTTGGTTCTGCATGAACACCATGTGTGCGTCCCATCATAACTGTATGTTTATGTTCTTTTGCCTTAGCAGCAATAATATCAATGAAATTTACGATATCTTTACGTAAAATATCATTTGCTTGTTTGATTAAATAAGAAAGGGCTGTATCTACTACGTCTGTAGAAGTTAAACCATAATGCACCCATTTACGCTCTTCACCAAGTGTTTCAGAAACAGCACGGGTAAAGGCTACAACGTCATGACGAGTTTCTTGTTCAATTTCTAATATACGATTCACATCAAATGAAGCATTTTCACGAATTTTAGCAACATCCTCTTTTGGAATATCACCTAACTCTGCCCATGCCTCACAAGCTAAAATTTCAACCTCTAGCCATGCTTGGTATTTATTTTGTTCTGTCCAAATTGCGCCCATTTCGGGTCTTGTGTAACGTTCAATCATCGCGTATCTCCTTCTATTCTGACCAAATGCCAGAACTCTCGATTTGTTGTAGTGTTGCTTCTAAGTCTTTTGTCATAATCGTTACATGGCCCATTTTACGGTTGACCTTAGCTTCAGCTTTCCCATAAAGATGTATAGACCATTCAGGATATTTAGCAATTGAGTTACTGAGTGGCACGACATGCTGCCCTAATACATTGACCATAATGGATGGTGCCCATAGTTGTGGCTTACGTAATGGCCATCCACAAACAGCACGAATATGCTGATGGAATTGTGAAACATTACATGCTTCAATTGAATAGTGACCAGAATTATGAGGTCTTGGCGCTAATTCATTAATAACAATGCCACCATCTTCTAACACAAACATTTCTACCGCTAGCGTTCCTATTAAATGTAAGTAATCTGCAATTTTTAAAGCTTCTCGTTCAGCAGCTTGAGCTGTGCTTTCAGTTATGCGAGCAGGCACAATTGTCTCGTGTAGAATATGATGAACATGAATGTTCTCACCAACTGGCTGACAATACGATTCACCATGACCATTTCTTTGAACAATGACCGATACTTCCTTTACGAAAGGAACAAATCCTTCTGCAATACATTGAGAATGCTTGAATAATTCTTTCGCTAAAGGTAAATCTTCAGTTGATTTTAAAAGTTGCTGTCCCTTGCCATCATAACCACCTCTTGCTGTTTTGACTATACAAGGATAACCAATCGAATCAATATTGGCTACTAATTCTTCATAAGTTTTTGCAACAATATATGGTGCTACTGGGCAACCAGCTTTCACAATAGCTTCTTTCTCTGTTATACGGTTTTGTGTAATACGTACCAACTCCGCTCCTTGAGGAACATAAGCCATTTGTGATAAACGCTTTAAGCCTTCATAATCTATATTTTCAAATTCATATGTGATAACATCACTTACTTCTGCAAGTTCTTCTAAAGCAGCTTCATCATCATATGGAGCTACAATACGAATATCAGCTACCTGTCCACACGGCGAGTCCATTGCTGGCTCAAGAACAGCCACTTTAAAACCAGACTCCTTTGCAGCAAGCGCCATCATTCGACCAAGTTGTCCTCCACCTATAATACCTATCGTTTGTCCAGGATAAATAATCTTCGTCACACTAAGTCACCTGTGCTTTCTAATACTTGCTGCTTTGTTGCTTCTCGTCTAGCATCTAATTTATTTGCAAGTTCTGTATCTGTTGTTGACAAAATTTGAGCTGCAAGTAACCCTGCATTTGTCGCTCCTGCTTTGCCAATTGCTACAGTTGCTACAGGTACGCCACCAGGCATTTGAACGATGGATAATAGTGAATCAAGTCCATTAAGTGCGCGTGATTGAACTGGTACACCGATGACAGGTAATGTTGTTTTAGCTGCCACCATTCCTGGTAAATGTGCAGCCCCACCTGCTCCAGCAATAATTACTTGAATGCCTCGTTCGCGAGCTGTCGCTGCATATTCAAACATTAAATCAGGTGTACGATGTGCAGAAACAACTTTCTTTTCGTACGGTACTTGTAATTCATCTAAAATATCACATGCATGTTTCATTGTTTCCCAGTCACTTGAACTACCCATAATGACACCGATTTTCGGATTCATAAATTGTCGCTCCTTTTAAACGATAGAAAAATGATCAATTATTTATTGTGCAAGCAACTATTTTGAATAGCTACTGCAATTCTTATCTATTTACAAAGAAAATCCCCAAATAAACTACTCTCTACCATTACACGTGAAAGCAGTTTACTTGAGGACTATTAGGACAAGAACATCTCCATGTACATAGCTGTACAGCGACCTTCTCATCATATGCCAAAAGTGCTTTCCCGCATAGTCCAGCATTTACGGTGCCGGGTAGAGACACTAGAGCCAATTCTCTAGCATATATGTGGGATCTATTTGTTTTTCCTTCTCACATTTTAACAAGGGATTGTCTTATCGTCAATGCAAAAATGCGAACATTTTTTATTATGTAAAAAAAAACGTTCGGTTTTTAGTCAAATTCATTCGATATCTTGAGCAGGTATAGCTTTAAACTGGATTTTCTGCCGTAAATAAGCTGGTTCGCCATCTACTATATGAAAAAGAGGCTCTTCTTTTCGTCCTATGGCCATAAAGCCGTCTTTCCGCATTCTTGCCAAACAATCCTCGATTGACTCGTTTTCTTGTACCTCATACCAAATTTGCTTTTTTCCCAACTTTTTCTTCCTTTCCACAGTACATTTTAAATCACAACTAATTTTTAATTTATTATACCTTTTGTTGCTTACAGACGTATGTAAGAACTTAAATAAATAGAAAAAACTGCAGATTTCTCTCCGCAGTTTTGATTAAGGCTCATGAACCATAAAAAGCCTTTAAATAGATACAAAAAAATAATAGCTGTAGGAATAAATGAAGGACAACAAGAACCATACGATACCCTTTGATGCCTAATAGGGCACTGACGATGCCTAAACCACCTAAGATAAACGGCATAAACATATTTACATGATAGAGAAATGTAAAAAAGTTTCCATACCATTTCGTTGAATCATAACCAAACATAAAGAATGTGAGTAGTAGACTCAAGATCGAAATTGCAGAAAAAATGTTCTGCCTCATTGTGATTCCTCCATTATTAAACCCAATATGTATCTAGTTTAATGAATTTGCCCATAAATTGTATGGAAGTATTTAGTCTATTATATCATTTTATGAATAGTTCACAAAATAAAAAAAGCCATGGAATAAATCCATGGCTTTTTTAAAGTGCCTAGCGACGTCCTACTCTCACAGGGGGAAGCCCCCAACTACCATCGGCGCTAAAGAGCTTAACTTCCGTGTTCGGTATGGGAACGGGTGTGACCTCTTTGCCATCATCACTAGACTATGTTCGACCTCCAATACACGGCGTATTACTGTGTCTTGAAGCTCTCTTTTTGTTGAAAGAATTGTTCTTTCAAAACTGGATAAACGTGCATTGAATGTTTCAAACGTTTTGGTTAAGTCCTCGATCGATTAGTATTCGTCAGCTCCATGTGTCACCACACTTCCACCTCGAACCTATCTACCTCATCGTCTTTGAGGGATCTTACTTACTTGCGTAATGGGAAATCTCATCTTGAGGGGGGCTTCATGCTTAGATGCTTTCAGCACTTATCCCGTCCACACATAGCTACCCAGCGATGCCTTTGGCAAGACAACTGGTACACCAGCGGTGTGTCCATCCCGGTCCTCTCGTACTAAGGACAGCTCCTCTCAAATTTCCTACGCCCACGACGGATAGGGACCGAACTGTCTCACGACGTTCTGAACCCAGCTCGCGTACCGCTTTAATGGGCGAACAGCCCAACCCTTGGGACCGACTACAGCCCCAGGATGCGATGAGCCGACATCGAGGTGCCAAACCTCCCCGTCGATGTGGACTCTTGGGGGAGATAAGCCTGTTATCCCCGGGGTAGCTTTTATCCGTTGAGCGATGGCCCTTCCATGCGGAACCACCGGATCACTAAGCCCGTCTTTCGACCCTGCTCGACTTGTAGGTCTCGCAGTCAAGCTCCCTTGTGCCTTTACACTCTACGAATGATTTCCAACCATTCTGAGGGAACCTTTGGGCGCCTCCGTTACCTTTTAGGAGGCGACCGCCCCAGTCAAACTGTCCGCCTGACACTGTCTCCTGCCCCGCTAAGGGGCATGGGTTAGAATTTCAATACAACCAGGGTAGTATCCCACCGACGCCTCCTTCGAAGCTGGCGCTCCGAGATCTCTGGCTCCTACCTATCCTGTACAAGTTGTACCAAAATTCAATATCAGGCTACAGTAAAGCTCCACGGGGTCTTTCCGTCCTGTCGCGGGTAACCTGCATCTTCACAGGTACTATAATTTCACCGAGTCTCTCGTTGAGACAGTGCCCAGATCGTTACGCCTTTCGTGCGGGTCGGAACTTACCCGACAAGGAATTTCGCTACCTTAGGACCGTTATAGTTACGGCCGCCGTTTACTGGGGCTTCAATTCGCAGCTTCGCTTGCGCTAACCACTCCTCTTAACCTTCCAGCACCGGGCAGGCGTCAGCCCCTATACGTCACCTTACGGTTTTGCAGAGACCTGTGTTTTTGCTAAACAGTCGCCTGGGCCTATTCACTGCGGCTCTCATGCGCTTGCACGCTCAAGAGCACCCCTTCTCCCGAAGTTACGGGGTCATTTTGCCGAGTTCCTTAACGAGAGTTCTCTCGCACACCTTAGGATTCTCTCCTCGACTACCTGTGTCGGTTTGCGGTACGGGCACCTCTCACCTCGATAGAGGCTTTTCTTGGCAGTGTGAAATCAGGAACTTCGTCCATACGGACTCGCCATCACAGCTCAACGTTACAGTGTGCGGATTTGCCTACACACACGCCTTACTGCTTGGACGCGCATATCCAACAGCGCGCTTACCCTATCCTACTGCGTCCCCCCATTTCTCAAACGGTGAGGAGGTGGTACAGGAATATCAACCTGTTGTCCATCGCCTACGCCTATCGGCCTCGGCTTAGGTCCCGACTAACCCTGAGCGGACGAGCCTTCCTCAGGAAACCTTAGTCATACGGTGGACGGGATTCTCACCCGTCTTTCGCTACTCATACCGGCATTCTCACTTCTAAGCGCTCCACCAGTCCTTCCGGTCTGACTTCAACGCACTTAGAACGCTCTCCTACCACTGACATCGTAGATGTCAATCCACAGCTTCGGTGAATCGTTTAGCCCCGATACATTTTCGGCGCAGCGTCACTCGACCAGTGAGCTATTACGCACTCTTTAAATGATGGCTGCTTCTAAGCCAACATCCTGGTTGTCTGTGCAACGCCACATCCTTTTCCACTTAACGATTACTTTGGGACCTTAGCTGGTGGTCTGGGCTGTTTCCCTTTTGACTACGGATCTTATCACTCGCAGTCTGACTCCCGTGTATAAATATCTGGCATTCGGAGTTTGTCTGAATTCGGTAAACCGGGATGGCCCCCTAGTCCAAACAGTGCTCTACCTCCAGTATTCTCATCACGAGGCTAGCCCTAAAGCTATTTCGGAGAGAACCAGCTATCTCCAAGTTCGATTGGAATTTCTCCGCTACCCACACCTCATCCCCGCACTTTTCAACGTGCGTGGGTTCGGGCCTCCAGTAAGTGTTACCTCACCTTCACCCTGGACATGGGTAGATCACCTGGTTTCGGGTCTACGACCACGTACTACTTCGCCCTATTCAGACTCGCTTTCGCTGCGGCTCCGCCTTCTAAAGCTTAACCTCGCACGTAATCGTAACTCGCCGGTTCATTCTACAAAAGGCACGCTATCACCCATTAACGGGCTCTAACTACTTGTAGGCACACGGTTTCAGGATCTCTTTCACTCCCCTTCCGGGGTGCTTTTCACCTTTCCCTCACGGTACTGGTTCACTATCGGTCACTAGGTAGTATTTAGCCTTGGGAGATGGTCCTCCCGGATTCCGACGGAATTTCACGTGTTCCGCCGTACTCAGGATCCACTCAGGAGGGAACGAACTTTCGACTACAGGGCTTTTACCTGCTCTGGCGGACCTTTCCAAGTCGCTTCATCTAACTCGCTCTTTTGTAACTCCGTATTGAGTGTCCTACAACCCCAAGAGGCAAGCCTCTTGGTTTGGGCTCTTCCCGTTTCGCTCGCCGCTACTCAGGGAATCGATTTTTCTTTCTCTTCCTCCAGGTACTTAGATGTTTCAGTTCCCTGGGTCTGCCTTCAAGACGCTATGTATTCACGTCAAGATACTACGCGATTAAACGTAGTGGGTTCCCCCATTCGGAAATCTCCGGATCAAAGCTCACTTACAGCTCCCCGAAGCATATCGGTGTTAGTGCCGTCCTTCTTCGGCTCCTAGTGCCAAGGCATTCGCCGTGCGCCCTTAATAACTTAACCAAGTTATTAAGCCTATAAAAAAAACTTAAAAAATAAATGTGTTTGTTACAATTTCAATGTCGTTTTATCCAGTTTTCAAAGAACAAGTTTTGAAGTGTTTCATTCAGAAGAATGAACCTTCAAAACTGAACGCAAAACGTAATCTTACAAACCCAAGGTTTGTATTCCGAAATAATCCTTAGAAAGGAGGTGATCCAGCCGCACCTTCCGATACGGCTACCTTGTTACGACTTCACCCCAATCATCTATCCCACCTTCGGCGGCTGGCTCCAAAAGGTTACCTCACCGACTTCGGGTGTTACAAACTCTCGTGGTGTGACGGGCGGTGTGTACAAGGCCCGGGAACGTATTCACCGCGGCATGCTGATCCGCGATTACTAGCGATTCCGGCTTCATGTAGGCGAGTTGCAGCCTACAATCCGAACTGAGAACGACTTTATCGGATTAGCTCCCTCTCGCGAGTTGGCAACCGTTTGTATCGTCCATTGTAGCACGTGTGTAGCCCAGGTCATAAGGGGCATGATGATTTGACGTCATCCCCACCTTCCTCCGGTTTGTCACCGGCAGTCACCTTAGAGTGCCCAACTAAATGATGGCAACTAAGATCAAGGGTTGCGCTCGTTGCGGGACTTAACCCAACATCTCACGACACGAGCTGACGACAACCATGCACCACCTGTCACCGTTGCCCCCGAAGGGGAAACCATATCTCTACAGTGGTCAACGGGATGTCAAGACCTGGTAAGGTTCTTCGCGTTGCTTCGAATTAAACCACATGCTCCACCGCTTGTGCGGGCCCCCGTCAATTCCTTTGAGTTTCAGTCTTGCGACCGTACTCCCCAGGCGGAGTGCTTAATGCGTTAGCTGCAGCACTAAGGGGCGGAAACCCCCTAACACTTAGCACTCATCGTTTACGGCGTGGACTACCAGGGTATCTAATCCTGTTTGCTCCCCACGCTTTCGCGCCTCAGTGTCAGTTACAGACCAGATAGTCGCCTTCGCCACTGGTGTTCCTCCAAATCTCTACGCATTTCACCGCTACACTTGGAATTCCACTATCCTCTTCTGCACTCAAGTCTCCCAGTTTCCAATGACCCTCCACGGTTGAGCCGTGGGCTTTCACATCAGACTTAAGAAACCACCTGCGCGCGCTTTACGCCCAATAATTCCGGACAACGCTTGCCACCTACGTATTACCGCGGCTGCTGGCACGTAGTTAGCCGTGGCTTTCTAATAAGGTACCGTCAAGGTACAGCCAGTTACTACTGTACTTGTTCTTCCCTTACAACAGAGTTTTACGAACCGAAATCCTTCTTCACTCACGCGGCGTTGCTCCATCAGGCTTTCGCCCATTGTGGAAGATTCCCTACTGCTGCCTCCCGTAGGAGTCTGGGCCGTGTCTCAGTCCCAGTGTGGCCGATCACCCTCTCAGGTCGGCTACGCATCGTCGCCTTGGTGAGCCGTTACCTCACCAACTAGCTAATGCGCCGCGGGCCCATCCTATAGCGACAGCCGAAACCGTCTTTCAGTGTTTCACCATGAGGTGAAACACATTATTCGGTATTAGCCCCGGTTTCCCGGAGTTATCCCAAACTATAGAGTAGGTTGCCCACGTGTTACTCACCCGTCCGCCGCTAACGTCGAAGGAGCAAGCTCCTTCTCTGTTCGCTCGACTTGCATGTATTAGGCACGCCGCCAGCGTTCGTCCTGAGCCAGGATCAAACTCTCCATAAAAGAAATTTGATTAGCTCAAATTGTTTTGCTGGCATCAATTTTGATGTCCAAAATTTTCGTTTCGTTCACTCGCCGAAGCTAGCTACTTAAAACTTTATTGATTACGTTTTGCTTGTTCAGTTTTCAAGGTTCATTTAGTAGTTATACTAAGTAACTTTTTATAATTTAACATAATGTTAACTTACTGTCAACCGTTTATGTTAATATTTTTTAAGTTGTTCGTTTGTTTCGTAACAACGTGTTTAAATATATCATCATAAATTTAAGTTTGCAAGTGTTTCATTAAAGTAAAACTATTCACATTATTAAAAATCGAGTTTCTTCTATATAATGTATAAAAATAATAACTTCTTTTGTTTAGGATTTACACTTTTTTCGATTTCCTTAACCAACAAAAAAACACTTCAATTGTTAGTACCTTACCTAACAATTGAAGTGTCTGTTTAACTACCGTACCCAAATGAAGTATGCAAGGAAGACAAAGAATAAACCATACATCATCGGGTGAATTTCTTTTTTTCGACCTGCTAATAACATTGTAATTGGGTAGAATACGAAGCCGATTGCAATACCAGTAGCAATTGAATAACCGAGTGGCATCATTAGTACGGTAAAGAATGCAGGTACTGCTATTTCGAATTTATCCCAATCAATTAAACGTAATGACGATACCATCAGTACCCCTACGATTACTAAAGCCGGAGCAGTAACTGCTGGCGTTACAACCGCTAATAATGGTGAGAAGAATAGAGCAACTAAGAATAGTACTGCTGTTACGACTGCAGAGAATCCTGAGCGAGCCCCTGCTGCAACACCAGAAGTTGACTCTACATAAGCAGTTGTTGTAGATGTACCAAATAAAGAACCGATTGTCGTTGCTAGTGCATCTGCCATTAAAGCACGTCCTGCACGTGGTAATTTATTATCTTTTACTAAGCCTGCCTGCGTTGCTACAGCCATTAAAGTACCAGCTGTATCAAAGAAATCAACAAACAAGAATGTTAACACTACTACTAAAAACTTCACGTTAAATAATGTACCGAAGTCACCAAGTGGTTCTAATGCTACCATGAATGTAGAATCTACACTTGGGATAGCTGAAACAACCGCTGTTGGAGGATCGATGATACCTGTGATCATCCCAATAACTGCAGTAATCACCATCCCTAAGAAAATACCAACACTGCGTAATTTAATGATAAGAATAACTGAAAGTATAATTCCGAATACTGCTAATAATGTAGCGCCTGTGAAACTTCCTAAAGTGACTAATGTCGCTGGGCTATCAACAATAATCCCTGCACCTTGTAAACCAACGAATGTGATAAATAAACCAATACCTGCCGAAACAGCATATTTAAGTTGTACCGGAATAGCGTTAATAACGGTTTCACGGATACCTGTTAAAGATAAAATAATAAAGATAATCCCCGAGAAGAATACACCTGTTAAACCAGTTTGCCATGGAATACCGTATGCTCCGACTACAGTAAATGCAAAGAATGCATTTAACCCCATCCCAGGAGCAAGTGAAATCGGGAACTTAGCGAAAATCCCCATAATCAAAGAACCGACTGCTGCTGCTAATGCTGTTGCTACGAAAACAGCACCTTTATCCATCCCTGCATTTTCTAGAATACCTGGGTTAACAGCTAGAATATATGCCATTGCAAGGAAGGTTGTAATACCACCTATGATTTCGCGGCGATAATTAGTTCCTAATTCATCGAACATGAAATATTTTTTCATTATCAAAAAATCCTCCGTGTGGTCGTCTTCAATATCGAAAACAAAAAAGACACGCTGACTACTCTACTAGTCGCATGTCTACGATATGTTTCATCACAAATAGTGTGTGAAACAAATTAGTGTTTATACATTTTTGTATAAACCTAAATCGTAGTCAAGTTATTTACGGTAACTTGGTAGAAACTCACGGGCCTTATCCCCGACATTATACGACGACGTATTTAATTTACATTCGTAATATATCATTTCATTTTTTAGATTTCAACCCTATTTCCGAACATTTTTCTAAAAAGAAATACGAAAGTTCGTGTAAAATTCTTATTTAATGTTCATGTTCTACTAAAATCGCTACTAAATAAACGATGTACTGAACATTCCACCAACCAGTATAAAGCAAAAAACCCCCTAGATTTCTAGAGGATCCTTCCTTTGAATTTATGCCTTAGCTCATCACTTTACTTTGCAAGAGTTGAATTCTTTTTTCTAATTTCTCTTTCCAATCTTCCGCTAGTGCATCTACTGCTTGTATTTGTTTCATAGCGATCGCATCTTTGTTTTTAAAATACACTTCATTGCAATACAAAACTGATATACGTGCAGGATGCTTTTCTACAAGCTCAATTGATGAATCTGCACAAATTGTTCCTTCTTCTAGTACACGCGCAAGGAAGCCTGTATAGCCCGTTTCGATTAAACGTTTGAGTAATATGTTGGCCTCTGTATATCTATCAATCGTACTACACGGAATACGTCCTTGTGTAATTTGGATGACAACATCACCAATTTTATAAATATCACCAATACAAACATCTGCTTCTAACATATTCGTTACGGTTAAGTTTTCCCCAAATGCAGCAGTGGGTAACGTTTTTCCAAGTTCCTGTTCCCATTGTATGTAATGCTCCGCAGGATATAAACAAACTGCTCGGTCAGGGCCACCATGATGTTTTTTATCTGCCACATCATCCCCTTCAAAGCCTTGAGAGGACAAATAAACTTCTTGCACTCGTTGCTTTTCAATCCCTGTAATCATTGAACGCCCTTTACTATCAACCAATTCTTTTGGCATCCCAACAGCTAATGTATGAATCATTGGTATATTTTTCTCCATTTAAATCCCCCCTAATCTAAATAGTATAATTTCTTTTGCATTCATTTAGTTTACTACACACAACACTTTACCAGCAATTTTTGCATGTTGAGATACTTCATTTGGCCATAAATTCAGCAAGAATTAAATCAAAAAAAGCCCTAAAAACCTCTCAGGGCTTTTAGGGCTATTGCTACTATTCCCACTCAATCGTTGCTGGTGGCTTAGATGTAATATCATACAGCACGCGGTTCACGTGTTTTACTTCGTTTACTAGGCGGACAGAGATTTTCTCTAGTACATCCCAAGGGATACGTGCCCAGTCAGAAGTCATACCGTCGATAGATGTAACGGCACGGATACCAATTGCATAGTCATACGTACGTGCATCGCCCATTACACCAACTGAACGGATATCAGGTAATACCGTGAAGTATTGCCAAATGTCACGATCAAGGCCAGCTTTTGCGATTTCTTCACGTAGAATGAAATCCGATTCGCGAACGATTTCTAATTTTTCTTCTGTTACTTCACCAAGCACACGGATACCTAATCCAGGACCCGGGAATGGTTGACGCCAAACGATTTTTTCGTCAAGTCCAAGCTCTAAGCCTAGTGCACGTACTTCATCTTTAAATAAAGTTTTCAGTGGCTCGATTAGTTGGAATTGCATATCTTCTGGAAGACCACCAACGTTATGGTGTGATTTGATTGTTTGTGCAGTTGAAGTACCAGATTCAATAATATCTGTGTAAAGAGTTCCTTGTGCTAAGAAATCCATACCTTCAAGCTTAGATGCTTCTTCATCAAATACATAAATGAATTCATTACCAATAATTTTACGTTTTTTCTCTGGATCAGAAACGCCAGCAAGTTTGTCCATGAAGCGTTTACGTGCATCGATTTTAATAAGATTCATGTCAAAGTCTTCTGTGAATGTTTTCATTACTTGTTCAACTTCACCTTTACGGTTTAAGTTGTGGTCTACGAACATACAAGTTAATTGATCGCCGATTGCTTTATGGATTAACACTGCTACAACCGATGAGTCTACACCACCAGAAAGAGCACATAATACTTTTTTATCACCAACCATTTCACGAATTTTTGCAATTTCAAGCTCAATGAAGTTTGCCATTGACCAATCGCCTTTCGCTCCACAGATGTCGAATACGAATTGACGTAATAGATCATTACCATATACAGAGTGACGTACTTCTGGATGGAATTGTACGGCATATAGCTTACGTTCAACGTTTGCCATTGCAGCAATCGGACAAGATGCGCTAGTTGCGATGACTTCAAATCCAGCTGGAACTTCTGTTACATGGTCACCATGACTCATCCAAACGATTTGTTCTGTAGGTAACTCACCAAATAATTTATTTGGCGTTGTTACTTGAACTTCAGCTTTACCATATTCGCGTGTTTCAGCACCTTCAACTTTACCGCCGTTTGTATGTGCCATTAATTGCATACCATAGCAAATACCTAAAATCGGTAAACCTAATTCGAAAATAGCTGGATCCACATGGAAAGCATTTTCATCATAAACAGAGTTTGGACCACCTGAAAAAATAATACCTGTTGCGTTCATATCTTTAATTTCTTCTGCAGTCACCGTATGTGGATGTAATTCACTGAAAACACCAAATTCACGAATACGACGTGTGATTAATTGGTTAAATTGGCTACCGAAGTCCAGTACAACGATTTTTTCTTGCTCTTTTATTAAAGGGCTAGCTGTCAAAATTTCCACCTCTTCTATTATTTTTAAAGGATATTTTCATTTGTTCAAAGAAAAACGCGAAGAAAGTAAAAAAACTTTCTACGCGTTCATAAGCTCTAGAATATTGATAAAGGCGAATGCGTAGCAAAGTAAAGTGATTTACTATACTTTTCACCTAGCGAAAACATCCGCCTTCATAGAGAAATCATTTGAGGTGATTTCGTAGAAACATCCGAACCCTATTATCGAACTTATATGAAAGCAATCCTTGCATTTAATTTTTTTCATTTTACTCTTTGTCTACGCTAAAATCAACTGATAGTGCGATTGATTAAATATTCCCAACTTTCTTTCAGCTTGACAAAATCAACATCTTCTTTGTCTTTCCCATAAATATGTTGCTCATAGACTACCGTCAACTTCTGCATTTCATCTGTTTCTAATGCTGCATCTACACGCTCTGCGAATGCACTTAGCGTTTCTCCATCTTTTCTGCGCAAACCAATACGAGATAATTGCTTCAGTAAAACAAGGTAAGAAGAATCGAAATTTGACCAATCCGCTACTTTTTTACGGTATGCTCGTACATGCATCTTTGGAATCCATGTTTTACGCTGTAAGAATAAAGAAATACTCGTGATTATTAATAATACAAGAATTATCACCCAAACATAAGTAAACTTTTTCAGCCATACCCACATTGCATCAAAGCTAAAGGCTGATTTCAGCTGTTCCTTTTCAGTTACCTGTTCTTGCGGTTGTGGTTGCTCAGGCTTTTGTTCTGGCTGCAACACTTCTTCCTCATCAGACGTATCTAATGGGATATCATAATCAATGTTCACATTCCCCGAAAAACCGATTGTCGGTTCAAACTCCATCCATCCCGTTCCAGGTATAAATGCTTCTACCCAAGAGTGTGCATTGTCATTTGTGATGCGATATTCGCGTAATCCATCTGACATTGGCCCTGCAGTTCCAGGTGCAAAACCTTTCACCCACCGCGCTGGAATCCCTACTGAACGTAAGAGTACCACCATTGAAGTGGAGAAATTATCACAATACCCTACTTTTGTATCGAACAAAAATTGATCGACGTAATCTTGATTTTCAGCAGGAATTGCAGCTTCCGTTTTATCGTACTTAAAACCATTTGTTCTAAAATAACTTTCTACAGCCTTAATTTGTTCATAAACCGTATCTTTCTTTTGTGTTATTTCAGAAGCTAAGTCCCTTACACGTTGGGGAAGTTGGTTTGGTAACTGCAAAAATCGATCAAAAGAAGAGTCCATTGTTTCAAGTGTTGCAGGGTATGACAATTGGAGTTGCTCCATACTATAAACTGGTTCGCTATAAGACAACGAATAGTTTGATAATGATTTTGATTCCCCTACCTGTTGCTCTATGTTCATTCTTTCAGTTTGCTCGTCTTGAATAAATAGAGTGGAATCTTGAGCAGAAACGGAAATCATACCATATGTTTGAATTAAAAATGGCATAGGAACAGCAATGTCTAATTGAATCTGATGTTCATTTTCAGGTGGTCCTACTTGTAAAGATGTCAGAATCGGTGTGTTTGACTCATAAACGTTTTTCCCAAAGTTCCCCTCTGAAACAATCCAGCCTTTTGATGTATACGTATCTTTTGTTTCAATGCGCCAATAGTGACGATCACGAGAAGAGGCAGTGAAAATTAATGTATTATCTCCTTGGAATGGGCCACCTAGCTGACTATCATCTTGGCTATAACCAACTGATTTTTGACCATTCCCACTTCCATCTTGTCCAGTAACTCCTTGGATAAACGGCACAGGATCAGCCCATGTTGGTCCAGTCTTCGGTAAAAAGAACGCTACAGAACTTACAAGCAATACGGATACAAGCATCGGAATAACAATTTTCCATTTCTCTATAACCGTACTTGTCGTTTCCACTTGAAGCCATAAACGTTTGACAAATAGTACGCCTGTCATGATTAATCCTAGAACAACGACTTTCACAATTGCCGCTTTACCATCATAATCACTAAATGTGTCCAAAGTGGCAATAAAGAAAACGGTCATAGCAAAAAAATAGAATATATTTTTCCGTACCGAAACCCAATGGTGAATTAAATAAACCAACATCCAAATCAACACAAGAAATAAGACTGTTCTAAAAGAATCCGAAACCTGTCCAAAGTCACCCGTCAAGATAGTCGCCATATTTCCTTTCCATTCAGCCAATAAGAAAGGCAAAGTATCACCAGATAATACAGGACTAGGGCTATAGATAAAAACGATAAACCAGGTAATATAACCAAACTTCACTAATCCCGATAACAAAGGATGTACGCGGAATAAACTTAGCGCAAGAGACATGCCGATAAAGACTAAGAAAAGATGCATCCCACCAGTACTCGTTAATTGCATAATAGGGATAAGCCATTCACGCAAAATGAAAAATACAATAACATAAGCGATGGCTAATTCTAAAAATTCTCCCAATGATTGCTTCACGGTTTCATCACCTCCGTGAATAAATGATAGAAATCTGCTGGATTTACATAGATAACTTGAATATGTTTATACCGCATCGTATGTTCAGATTGCTCAGGTGGCTGCTTTGCCACTACAAAACAAATACAGCTTTTCACTATATTTGCAAGCATATGTAGTAATTCATCCGAAACATTACTTGTCACATAAAGTAGTGTGGCAACTTGCTTAAAGGCTTGTTGGTCATGGAATCGAAATTTCACATTTTCTGTAGGTTTTATAGCAGCTAAATGATACATAACCTGATCCAACTGCTTGTCACCCTGTATAACAGGGAATACTTTCGTCATTTCTCCAGCGGAAATAAATGATAAATCTCCACGTTCCTGAACGATCATCTGTAACATTGATGCTGCTAACTCCACTTTTTCTTCAAACATTAAGGAATTTGTAGCGTCCAGTACTAACATTAATTCAGATGATTGTCGATCCTCAAATTCCTTAGACTGTAAGGTTTGTGTTCGTGCAAACGATTTCCAATGAATCCATGAAAAACGATCTCCTGGAACATACTCTCTTAAACCAACAGCCATAGACGTGTCCTTCACAATAGAATAAGGTGACATCATAGGGCCAACATCATATTTTGTTTGAAGCGCAGCGTATTTCATCTCTTGTATTCTTGGATAGACCAAAATAGTTTGTTCCTTTTCTGCTACAACAATCTTTTTTGCCCAGCCAAAGAAATCATAAAAAACAATTGTAACTCCCAGGTAGCGATGTTCTCCACGTGGCATATTCTCTAATTCATAATGCCAGCTAAAGTTTTTTTTAAATCCAACGAACTTAATAGCATTCGCATTTTGTATTTTAGCTTGCACTAATCCTTCACTATCTACAAGTTCCTCCATTATGATATAGGCAAATGGGAAACGTGTTTTTCGTTCTATCGTAATAAACACCTTCGCCGATTGACCCCGTTCTATATGCATCGGGTCAATCTTACGTTCTATTAGTAAAATATCTTCTCTAATGATAAAGAACAGGAATGCGTACACTAAAAATGGACTAACTGTAAAAAATACAAACCAGCTGACAAAACCACCTTGGAACATTGCATAACAAAATGTTACGATCATCAAGAAAGCGATTAATAGGAAATGCTTACTTTTTTCTACAAAAGCTTTCCATCGCCTCATTGTTCTGCAAACCTCTTTGTTGGAACTGGTGTTTTGGCAATGATACGCTGGATAATTTCGTCCGGTGTCACGTTATCATAGCGTGCATCTGGTTTTAAAACTAAGCGATGGCTAAAGACAAATGGCACTAGATATTGAACATCATCAGGTGTTACATAGCTTCGACCTTTCAAAAATGCGTAAGCTTGAGAAGCTTTCATTAGCGCTATTGTTGCTCGCGGACTCACACCTAAATAGACATAATTATTTTCCCTTGTTTGGGCAGCAAGCTCCACCATATAATTTTTAACAGAATCTTCTACATACACACCTTGAACAAGTTCCTGTAATTCAATTAATTGCGCCACAGATAACACTGCTTCGATTTTTTCAATGGCTTTACCATTCTCAGCTCTTCGCAAAATTTCAACTTCCTGCCCCCTAGATGGATAACCCATTTTTATCTTTAAGAGAAATCGATCTAGCTGTGCTTCAGGTAAAGGATAGGTACCTTCATGTTCAATCGGATTTTGTGTGGCCATAACAAAAAATGGCTGATTAATTATCAGCGTTTTTCCATCAATTGTAACAGAGGCCTCCTCCATTCCCTCTAACAGGGCTGATTGAGTTTTTGGCGACGTTCGGTTTATTTCATCGGCTAATACAACATCCCCCATGATTGGCCCAGGACGAAATTCAAACTCCATAGTCTTTGGATTATAAATTGAAATACCAACTACATCTGAAGGCAATAAATCCGGTGTAAATTGAATACGCTTAAATTGTGCATCAAAAGATTTTGCAAGTGCTCGCACCATCATTGTCTTTCCTACTCCAGGTACATCCTCTAACAATACATGTCCCCTTGCTAATAATGCGACAATACTGAGCTCAGCAACTTCTCTTTTACCAATCATTACTTTTTCTATATTTTCTAAAACGTTCTGTATTTGAGCATTCATTTATCGAAAAGCCTCCCATTCCATCCAGCAATTGCGTGAATTGCAAGCAAACTTATTCTAAGCATAGCGAAATCTGTCTTGTAAAACAATTATCTGAAACTTCTACTTCCTACTAGCACTCATAAAAAGGCTTGTTTGACAACATCCAAACAAGCCCAATCCTTATTATATAACGTCATTATCCATTAGAATGTTACAATTTCAACCTTTTTAACCATATTTCTTCTAAAGATGTAGAATTTTCTTGTGAAAAAATTTCAGTTATCGCCCCAGAAATAATAATTTTTCCTTCATGTAAAACTAACACATCATCCGCTATTTCTTCAGCAAAAGACAGCAAATGAGTAGAGAATATAATCGTATTCCCTTTTTCCTTTTCCTCCAACATCATATTTTTCAACTGTGCTATCCAAAATGGATCTAGGCCATTGGTTGGCTCATCTAATATTAGTAAAGAACCGCTACCAAGTAGGCTTTGAGCTAGGTTTAGTCGCTGTAGCATCCCTTTGGAAAAGTGTTTCGCTCTTTGCTTCCGAACATCCCACAAGGAAACACGCTTCAACACACTCTCTTGTTGATATTTATCTACTTGTTTTAAAGATGCCAACAGCTCTAATATTTCAGCGGCAGTTAGCATAGTTGGAAAATTTATATCATCAGGCATGTAACGGATTATTTGTGGTATATGCCATATCATTTCACCGGACTGCGGCTGCTCTTGACCAGTTAATAAACGAATCAAGGTACTCTTTCCAGCCCCGTTTCCTCCAACCAATGCGAGAATTCGACCAGCATGCAGCGCAAAGGAGGCATCTTTTAATCCTCTATCATTTTCATAAACATTGGCTACATTTTTTCCTTCTAACAGAATCATCGCTGATGACCCTCCTTTAATAACTTCGAAGCAAGTATTAGCGGTAGTGCAATCCAAAGTATCGTGACGATTCCATACACTGCATGACCATATGGTGATAAGTAGAACTTCGTTACACCATAAAAGGCAGGGCCAAGCACACTAGCTTGATTGCTGAATATAAAATAACCAAAGCGCTGCCATTCTACTGGATTTATATGTATCGTTATGATGGTAAGCTTTTGTAAAACATGACCGGAGACCACTGCACCTAGAGCCATTAAGGCATAAGAAATGAGCAATAAAAGAAAGGACCAAACAACAAGGGATAATGCAAGTGCAAATAATCTTGTTTTGGCAAATGCCCCTAGCACGATTCCTAAAGACACAAAGATAAAGATACATAATAGCGTAAGGATAACTAAAACAATCGGTAACCGTACGCCAACTAGTAAACTACCTACTGTTAACACAACACCCAAAGCCACTAGTACCACTAATAAAAACGCAAGTACTGTAGCCACATATTTGCCTATAATAAATTGCATACTTCTCATTGGATATGTTTTTAATAATGAAAACCAACCAGATTCTATATCACCAGCTATACTCATACTGCCAATGGTTAAGATAAATAATGGCAACAGAAACAATAACACATTTAAAAACGATGCCGTTTGACGCGTAAAGCCCTCCATATCTGGTAAAGCCATTTGTTGAATGACGATAATGGCAACGAAAACAAACGTAAAAAGAAAAGCTACTAGCTGCATCCATCTACTTCTTAAAATTTGCTTCAGCTCTATTTTTACAAACATCACTCATGAATCCCCCAATTTAATGTCAGCAAATCATGATAGGCTAATAGTTGACCCGCTCCTTCATCATTCATCCATACCTGTGCTTCATCTTTTGTAGCAAATGCAATAACGCCATAGTTCATCGGCGTCCAATAATTTTTGTTGTACACATAAATCGCTTTATAAACGTCAATCCATTCATTATCTGCTTTATTTTTAATATAGGCTGCCCCAACTTCATTCTCGCCATTTAGCTCAAGGTAGTCTAGCAGACAGCCAACATCATCAAAAATCTCATAGTCTCCATTTTTCAATACAATTTGTCCAGCATATTCATTATGAACAATGCTCATATTACAAACTTTACAAACATCTGTTTCACTAATAATTTCCCGTGGAGGATATGTTTTTTCACCACAACCTACTAAAATAACTCCACATAAAATTAGCATCATTATCCATCTAGTCATACTCGTATCCCCCTTTTCCAAAGCCATAAACTACACATAGATACCACTAAACCGATAAGCAATTGTACGCTATTTAACGAAAGTTCTGTCTCTTTCATATTACTCATTAATTTCGGTTCATTATCTACCAGTAGGTTTCGTTCTGTTTTATTAATCTGTTGATCTAGTGACGTCAGGATAACAACGCTTGGTGATGCCACAAAAAATTGATAAACTGGCTGTCTCACCATCCATTGTCCAAAACTTGATACAGCCACGTAGGGAACATCGCCAAAACCATCACCTGCAACATCTAGCCCTGTATAATCATCATAAAAATTATGCTTTAGACGTAAACCTTGACTGTCTGACCTTGCCGTTAATATATTTCCTGTAAACTGATTATCCATAATGGTTGAACGCTCATCGACTTTTGTACCTTCTAATGCCGTTTGATTCATTTGAAAGCGATTTTCTTGTATTTGAATGATGGAACTTTTCTGCAAAGCTACTCCCACACGATTATGTTGAAAGCTGTTTTTTCTTATCATCGCCTCCTGTGTGTCATACATCAAAACTCCATAACTATTGAAACCATTATGAGTACTCACTTTATTACTACTTATTTCTAAATCAGTAGTCATCATGACCATAAGACCTGTGACATTATGTAAATACGTATTGAACAGCACCTTCACACCACTTGAATACATAAAATGTGTTCCATAACGACTTTTTGTTACTTTGTTTCGTTGCACATCAATTCGCTTCACTTCTTCAACCTATATACCATCCTGCACTTGTTCAATCGTATTTTGTTCGATCGCGACATCCTCACTTTTAAAAACCGCAATTCCATTTCCTTTTTCAGCAAAGTGTGACTCATTACCAATGATCCTATTTTCTAAAATTCGAATATGCCTTGAACGTTGAATATGTATACCAGTTTGGACATCTTTTAGTTCGATCGCTCTCAGCTCTAAATTCTCCGTCTCATTTGCAACAATTCCTTTATTTTTTGCTGTTATCCTTATATTTTCTATCCAAACATTCGTTGCATGGTCAATTTTCAATGCAGGTTCATCATTTTGAGAATAAAGCTCAGTCCCTTTATGTCCGTACAGTTTGATCGGTTTCCTCACGATAAAATTCCCTTGGTAACGACCAGCAGGAATATGAATACTATCTCCAGCTTTTGCTTGATCAATAGCAAATTGAATATCAAATTCCGCATATGCCGTTTGACTTGTAAATAGAAAAAACAAAAAGAGTAAGCCTATTTGTTTCATCACTCTTTACCTCCTCATTCAGCATGAAAGAGGCTGGGACAAAACCCACCTCTAAATTAAAAAGCCTGTGAAATTTTACGATCAGTAAAATTTCACAGGCTTTAAATTTTTTCATAAAAAAATAAGGATCACTTCTGATAAAATTAAGTCACCACAACAAAATTATACAGAAAGAAGGATCCTTATGTTTAAAAATTATAACATGAATCAATTAGTTTTGCCTTTAGATTTAGAAGTAACATTACAAAAAAATGATATTGCCTTCCATGTCCACCATTTAGTTGAAAGTATCTCGCCTGAAGCGTTTGAACCATTCCTTCGAAATGAAGGCTGTCCCGCCTACCATCCACGCATGATGCTTAAAATTATCTTATGTGCTTATACACAATCTGTCTTCTCAGGGCGTAAAATTGAAGCCCTATTAAAAGATAGTCTTCGGATGATGTGGCTAGCTCAAGGGTATGAACCAAGCTACCGCACGATCAACCGTTTTCGTGTTCAACCAGAAATGAAAGAGTTGATCCGCCAATGTTTCGTCCAATTCCGTTGCCAGTTGGTCCAAGAAGAATTAATTGATCAGGAAGCTATTTTTATTGATGGAACAAAGATCGAAGCCAATGCGAACAAATTTACTTTCGTGTGGAAAAAATCCATCGAGAAATATCATAACGGATTAATTGAAAAATCAAACCAGTTATACGATGAGCTACTCGAGAAAGAAATCATACCAGAAATTGAACGAGAAAATGTAGAAGAATTAGCAGTAGAAGAGCTCGCCCAGATGGTAGAAAAAGTAGACGAAGTGATTTCCGCGTATGATCAAAAAATAGAGGATTCATCGGATGTAGCTGCGCGAAAAGCTTTAAGAGCCGAACGGAAATTCCCAAAGCAAGCACGCAAACAATTAATCGACTATATTGTACGTAAACTAAAATATCAAAAAGACTTTGAAATCTTTGGCATGCGAAATAGTTATTCCAAGACGGACTCAGATGCCACATTTATGCGAATGAAGGATGACTATATGAAAAATGGTCAATTGAAAGCAGGTTATAACATCCAAGTCGCAACAGAAGGTCAATATGTGCTTGCCTATAGTATCTATTCGAACCCAACGGATACACGTACCTTAATCCCGTTTTTAGATGAAATCGAACAACATTATTTTGAACTACCAAAACACGTTGTCGCAGATGCTGGATATGGTAGCGAACAAAATTATGATGATATCCTTTCGAATCGTAAACGAGAAGCCTTAATTACGTATAACTTGTATTTAAAAGAACAAAAGAAAAAGTATAAACAAAACGAATTCAATACAGCATACTGGGATTATGATGAAGAAAATGATCAATACACATGCCCGAACCAACAACAGCTTGTATTTAAATATCGTACCACGAAAACGGATCAATATGATTTCACGCGCGAGTTTAAGGTATACGAATGTGAAGACTGTTCCGAATGCCCATTCCGTTCATTATGTACAAAAGCAAAAGAAGGAAATAATCGTAAGTTAATAGTGAATGAGAAGTGGGAACAGCAAAAAGAATATGTAAGAACAAAGCTTTCAGAAGAAAAAACGAGTACCATTTATCGTCAACGCAAAATTGACGTGGAACCAGTTTTTGGATTCTTGAAAGCTAATTTGCGTTTCACTCGATTTTCTGTTCGAGGAAAATCGAAGGTTAAAAATGAAATAGGTCTGGCATTAATGGCTGTGAATTTAAGAAAATTCACAGCCATTAGGTATGGAGACAACATAAAAAATAGAGAAATCCTAATTTGAATGAATTAAAATTAGGATTTCTCACTAATTGAAGCTAGTTATGTCCCAGCCTCATGATTTAATGACTGTGTCCTTCTTGATTCATCTCATTCGAATGCATGGATCCAGATGCATCATTTTCTTCCTCAGCCTTTTTTTGCATCATTTTCTTCCGTCTCTCCAATGCGTCCTCTTTAATTTTTTGTAGTTCCTCCACATAAGCTTTCGGATTTTCTTGCATATATTTATCTGCTTCAGCCTTGTCCACGAAATAAATATAGCCCCAATTCATCGGAGATTTCAGCTCTGTTTTTACAATGGTTGCATCTTCAATCTTTGCCCAATCTTTCGTCACAAAATCACGCACAAATTTTTCGTTTTTTTCTTCATTTGCAACCTCTGCATTTAATAAACAGCCAATATCATCATAAAAAGCGATGGTTCCATCTTCTTTTATTGCTTGTGCTGAAAATACGCCCATCTCATGATCTTTCATATAAACCTTCATGTTACACATTTCACAAATTGTATCTTCCTTCGGCTCTTGTAATCGTGTATCTACTAGCGAAGCAACTTGTACAGAATTTTTCACGGTTTCTGATTCATTTTGCATCGCTTCTTGCCCAACTTCATTTTCTTCTACCTGGGCTTTTTCGCTGCCACATGCTGCAAGTACAAATAATAATATTAGTGCAGGTAACCATAATTTTTTCACAACGTTTTCCTCCAAATTTCGTTTTTCTGTTGCCATATCCTACATTACAGATTAGTTGTGAAATTAGTTAAAAATCGCAGTGAAATATTGGAAAAATTTTCTTGAACATTAAATGAACATCTTCACTTCAAATATTTTGAATTTAGTGCTTTCATTTACTTCCTCCTCAAAAATAAAAACTCCCCACACGGATGTGGAGAGTTTGGCTTATATGGAAGAACGGTAACTATTGAGTCGCTTCTTTTGTTTGTTTAAACGACTTAGCTTTAATGCCGTTTCATTTAATTCACGACGAATTTGCAAATCACTAGCACTATCTACATGGCTAGGTGCGATCTGTTGATGTGGTTGTGAATTTGCTGAAGCAATCGTTGAACTATGCGTCTTCTCTTTATTTTTTTGTAATCTATTTTTAAATTGCTTTTGTGGATTTTGACTAAAATTATGGCTGAGATCACCCGCATGTAAATACTGTTGTTCCTGCCGAAAAACACTACTTGTCGTTGCACTCACTCTAGAAGTCCTCATAAAAAGTTACCCTCCCCTACATTTTATTATCCTTATAGGTAATTATATCGACATTATATGCTGACAATTAACAACATAGAACCAAAATGCATAAAAAAAGAGTGAAAAGAGCTATTTTCAAAAGCGGAATCCACTTTCTTTATAACTCTTTTCGCTCATCTTACTTCCAAAAATCATCAAATATTGTAATCGGCATATGCCGTTTATGTTGGGAACGCAAATAATATCCTTCTAATATTCGGCGAGGTTCTTCAGGAATTTCTTTACCCTCTAAATAATCATCAATTTGATCATACGACACACCTAGCGCCACTTCGTCTGGTAATGAGGGACGGTCTTCTTCTAAATCTGCTGTCGGCACCTTTTTATAAAGATGCTCAGGACACTTAAGTTCTGCCAACAATTGTTTTCCTTGTCGTTTATTTAAACGAAAGATTGGCATTAAGTCTGCTCCACCATCTCCAAACTTCGTATAAAAGCCTGTAATAGCTTCCGCAGCATGATCCGTTCCTAACACAACCGCTCCATTCATTGCAGCAATTGAATATTGGACCTTCATACGCTCACGAGCTTTTTCATTCCCTTTCACGAAGTCATTCAGCTCAACACCAGCATTTGTTAGAGCTTTCACACTAGCATCAACAGCATCTTTTATATTTACCGTAAAAACTTTTGTTGGCTTTATATAATCAATGGCATCCTGACAATCTTGTTCATCAGCTTGTACGCCATATGGTAAACGTACAGCGAAAAATGAATACTTCATTTCTCCCTCTTCTGCATTTAATTCATCAATCGCCAACTGCGCTAGTTTTCCTGTCAATGTTGAATCTTGACCACCAGAAATACCAAGAACAAATCCTTTTACAAAGCTATAGCGTTTTGCATATTCCTTTAAAAAATCAATGGATTTACGTATTTCTTCCTGTACATCAATATTAGGTAATACACGTAATTCCTCAATAATTTGTTGTTGTAAAGTCATTGCCCCTGTCACTCCTTTTTTACATTCGTTTAACCATCGCGTGCACTTCTTCAATATTACGCATCTTATTATCCCAGCATTTTTGACTGAGATCGACCGGATACTCTTCTGGATTCATCGCACGCTTATATTCATCCCATAACAATTCTAAATTTTCCGTAGCATAATCACGCATTTCCTCTAATGTAGGATTTTGATAATTTATAGCTCCGTTTTTAATAACATGCTGATGTAAATTTTTTGCTTCAAAATTCGTGACAAACTTTGAGACAAACGTATGAATTGGATGGAACATTTTAATACGTTCCTCAGCTTGAGGATTTTCATCGTGCATTGTGATGTAATCTCCCTCTGCCTTTCCATTCTTTTTATCGATAATACGATAGACATTCTTTAATCCCGGCGTTGATACCTTTTCCGCATTAGCCGAAATTTTGATTGTATCTTCAAGTTGCCCTTCGCTATTTTCGATAGCCACCATTTTATAAACAGCACCTAATGCAGGCTGGTCGTAAGCTGTAATAAGCTTTGTACCAATTCCCCAAACATCTACTTTTGCTCCTTGAGATTTTAAATTTAAGATTGTGTATTCATCTAAATCATTCGAGACAATGATTTTGGCATCATGGAAGCCTGCAGCATCCAACATACGACGAGCTTCTTTTGATAAAAACGCGATATCACCGCTATCTAAACGTATACCAATAAAGTTAATTTTGTCTCCTAGCTCTTTAGCTACTTTAATAGCAGTTGGCACACCTGATTTCAATGTATTGTAAGTATCTACTAAAAAAACACAATCACGATGACGTTTTGCATAAGCATGGAATGCATCATAATCATTTTTATAAGCTTGTACTAACGCATGGGCATGTGTACCAGAGACAGGAATCTTAAAAAGTTTACCTGCTCGAACATTACTTGTGGAAGCAAAACCTCCAATAAACGCTGCACGCGTTCCCCAAATAGCAGCATCCATCTCTTGTGCACGCCTTGTCCCAAATTCCATCGCCACTTCATTTTTGATAATTTGCTTTATACGGCTAGCCTTTGTGGCAATTAATGTTTGATAGTTAACAATATTAAGTAATGCTGTTTCAATTAGCTGTGCCTCCACTAACGGAGCTTCAATTCGGACAATTGGTTCATTAGCGAAAACTAACTCCCCTTCTACCATGGAATACATATCCCCTGTGAATCGAATGTTTTTTAAATACTCGATAAAATCCTCTTTATAACCTACTTCATCACGTAAATACGCAATATCCGATTCACTAAAATGAAAGTCACGTAGATAATCAAGCATTCGCTCTAACCCAGCAAATATGGCATAGCCATTACCAAAAGGTAATTTTCTAAAATACAATTCAAAAACTGCTTTTTTATTATGTATGCCATCCGCCCAGTAGGATTCTGCCATATTGATTTGATATAAGTCTGTGTGTAGCGCTAAGCTATCATCTGCATAGTTTGATCTCAAAAGAAACCCCTTCTTCCGCTTTGATAATTAGTCCTAGTATACACTATATACCCAAATTCTTGCGTATTACATTCACTCTTATAGATGTTAGGTTTTCTAACATAAATAGTCAGAAAATTTAGAACTGTACACATTTTAGACACAAATTTTAGTACCGCTTTCATTCCCTTTATAAAAACCTTTTTTCTAAAATATTTCGAGTATAGAAATATTACGTGTTAAGTAACCTTACATATATTCTAAAAAAACAATTGCACTGTTTTTAATACCGTTTTAACATGTAAATTAAATTCACGCAAGGAGCTGGTACACATGAAAAAAATTGAAGCAATCATTCGACCTGAAGTTTTTGGAGCAGTTCGGGATGGACTTGCACAGGAAGGTATTGCAGGGTTAAGCGTTTCTGAAATTGCTGGTTGTGGACGTCAGCTAGGTAGAACGGGACTCTTCCGCGGCAATACGTATGAAATCGAATTTTTACCTAAATTAAAATTAGAAATGATTGTGGACGACAGAAAAGTTGATGCCATCGTAGAGATTTTATTGCGTGAAGCAGCAACTGGTAAAGTTGGGGACGGGAAGATTTTCATTTATCCAGTAGAACAAGCAATTCGTATCCGAACAAAAGAAGTCGGATCGATTGCAGTAGAATAAAGGGGGCGATATAGATGGATGAAGTACTATTATCTGTTAATTTAATTTGGGTGATGCTTGGCACTATTTTAGTATTCTTTATGCACGCAGGTTTTGCCATGGTCGAGGCAGGTTTTACCCGCTCGAAAAATGCAGTCAATATCATCATGAAAAATTTCCTTACCATTTCCCTAGGTGGCATCGTCTATTTTTTATGTGGCTACGCCATTATGTTTGGCGACACAGTAGGTGGCATTTTCGGCACTAGCGGCTTTGCTTTAAAAGGGGTGGATGATCTTTCCTTCTTTATCTTCCAAACAATGTTTGCTGCAACAGGAGCAACTATTTTATCTGGTGCTGTAGCAGAACGTACTAATATTTTCGCTTATGTCGGAATCATTATACTTATGTCTTTAGTTGTTTATCCTGTAGTAGGCCACTGGGTTTGGAGTGGGCAAGGTTGGTTAACAGATTTAGGTTTTGTTGACTTTGCTGGCTCGACAGTTGTTCACTTAACAGGTGCTGTGGCAGCATTTGTCGCAGCTGTCATGGTTGGACCGCGACTTGGTAAATATGAAAATGGTCGAGTAAATGTTATTACAGGACACAGTATTCCATTAGGAGCCTTAGGCGTATTTTTACTTTGGTTTGGTTGGTTCGGCTTCAATGGTGCTTCTACGTTAGCTGCCGATCCAGAGCTAGTTCCTAGTGTTATTGCCAATACATTTTTTGCAGCAGCAGCTGGTGTAGTGGCTACTGCCTTCTATACAAAATTCCGTTACGGACATATCGATGGCTCTCTTACATTAAATGGCGCATTAGCAGGGCTTGTAGGGATTACTGCTGGTGCAGCAAATGTCAGCATTTTTGGCTCGCTTATCATTGGCTTAATTGCTGCACCCCTACTTGTCGAAGGAGTACGCTTCCTAGAGTGGAAACTAAAAGTTGATGATCCTGTTGGAGCGATTGCTGTTCATGGTATTTGTGGTATTTGGGGAACACTGGCAGTTGGTCTATTTGATGTTGGAGGTCAAGGCTTATTCTACGGCGGTGGTATTGGTCTATTTGGTATTCAAGCAATCGGTGTTATTGCAACTATTGCTTGGGTTAGTGTATCAGTAGCAGTTGGCTTATTGATCATCAAAGCATTTATTCCACTACGCGTAACGGCTGAAGAAGAAATTGCTGGGTTAGATGTAATGGAACACGGAACGCCTGCCTATGAATACCAAGATATTTTCAAAAGCTCTGCTGTACGAGGAGAAACCTTTGCTCATCGTTTAACACATTTCGGTAAAACACAGAATAATGTTCAAGAAGAACAACATGTATAGCAAATAGAAAAATCTGCTCCTTTATCTTTGGATAGTGGGGCAGATTTCTTTTTGGTGAACTCCTACCTTGTTCATTTACGGAGGAGGCAAGTTTCTTTGTTTGAAGTGATCGAATCTATAGAAAAAGTGCTCTTTATTTTACTAAAAGCGATCAATTTTTTAGCAAAAGTGCTCTTTCCTTTGTTTGAACCGCTCTTTCCCTTACCAAAAGCGCTCTTTCCTTTGTTTGAACCGCTCTTTTCCTTATCAAAAGCGCTCTTTCCTTTGTTTGAACCGCTCTTTTCCTTACCAAAAGCGCTCTTTCCTTTGTTAGAGCCGCTCTTTCCCTTTAATTTAGCAACCGATTACCTTTTATAATTAAATTATTTCGCTTCAATCGATCTATTCCTTCTCTAATTCAAGTAAAAACTGCTTCATAGCTAGTCCACTTCTGAAGCCTGTTAATTGACCATTTTTACCAATGACGCGATGACATGGAATAATCGCTAGTATTGGGTTTGCTCCAATAGCAGTCCCTACAGCTCTAACTGCTTTCGGATTACCAATGCGTTGTGCGATATTTCCATAGGACGTTGTTGTCCCATAGGGTAATTCCTTTAAAGCATCCCAAACTGCTAATTGAAATGTTGTTCCTTTCACATGGATTGGCAGGTCAAACTCAGTAAGTTCCTTCTTAAAATAAGCTGTTAGCTGATCTTTATATGGTTGCAATTTTTCTGAACTCTCTTCAAAGCAATATCCTTTAAAGGGTTTTTTAGCCCAATCTTGCACTTCATCGAATGATGCATTGGGGGTGCCTATATAAACAAGGCCTTTGTCTGAAGCCACTACATACATATCACCTTGTGCATACGTTAATGTATCGAAATACAATATTTCCATTCCCAAATCCCCTTCTTTCTTCTATTTCAACTGCAGCTTCCAGTCATGTCATGCTACAGTTATTTTACTGACTATAACAAAGGAGTTTCAATAGATGAATACGTTATATGAGCCTGCCATTCACTTTCAACAAGTTCATTTTTCAGTAAATGATAAAATGATCTTAAAGTCAATTACTGGGTCATTTCCAAAAGGGCAAATCACCACTCTCGTTGGCCCTTCTGGTGCTGGTAAAACAACGTTACTTAAATTATGTAATGGCCTTCTTTCACCAACAAATGGGCATATACTCGTTAATAATCAGCCTATTTCTACATATGAGCCTACAGCTTTAAGAAGACATGTTGGCATTGCTTTACAAGCAGCTCCTATGCTAGCAGGTACAGTGTTAGAGAATCTCGCCCTTCCCCGTACACTGCAAGGACAAAAACTTTCGCAACAGGAGGCTGTTCAATATTTAGAAGACGTTGGGTTAAACGAAAGCTTCTTACATCAATCTACAAATGAACTATCAGGCGGACAACGTCAAAAGGTATCTATTGCACGGACGCTTATCAATCAATCCTCTATTTTATTATTAGACGAAATAACATCTGCCCTGGATCGTCAATCCGTACAGGACATAGAAAAATTGATTGTCACCATTAACAAAAAATACAATGTCACCATGATTTGGATTACGCATAATTTGCAACAAGCATTAACGATTGGTCACTATACATGGGTTATGATGAATGGGGAGTTAATTGAAACTGGTAAAAGTACTTTGCTCAGTGCACCAACGAATCCACGTGTTGCAGAGTTTGTACAGGGGGTAAACAAATGACCTATACAGCTTTATCACTGACATTAATTTTTGTTTGTATTCCTTTACTCTTATCCAAAATATTAAAGTTAGAGCTTGAAAAAGATACGCTCATTGCAACATTGCGCTCCATCTTTCAATTGCTTGCAGTCGGCTATATATTAAAATTTGTCTTTGACGCAAATAGTTACATCTATATTTTTCTCATGGTAGCGCTAATGATTATCGTTGCTACCTTCAATGCAAGGAAAAAAGGAACAGGTATAAAAGGAATCACTTGGAAAATAGCACTGACGCTTATTGTGATAGAAATGGTTACACAAGGTGTCTTGCTAGGCTTTAAAATTGTTCCAGCAACTGCTCAGTATATCATCCCGATTAGCGGGATGTTAATCGGTAATTCCATGGTGCTATCCATTTTATTCTTAAATCGTTTTATAGCTGAAATTACTAGTCAGAAAGATCAAATGGAACTAATTTTATCGCTAGGTGGCACTCCAAAACAAGCGATTCATCGCCAATTGATTAATGCCATAAAAGCTAGTATGATTCCTACTATTGAGAGTCAAAAAACAATCGGCTTAGTACAGCTACCAGGTATGATGAGTGGTCAGATTATCGGGGGAGCTGACCCTATTCATGCGGTCCAATTTCAACTTTTAATCATCTTTGCTCTCTTAACAACTGCAACATTATCCAGTATTATGATTGGTTTTTTAAGCTATCCTGCGCTATTTAATGAACGTATGCAATTACTTGAAATGAAATAATTGTTAGGCTGAAATGAATATAGTTTAAATAATTTATGTTATACTAAAAAGAAAATGCAGTTAGGAGAATGACCATGTTATTACGCGATTTTTTCATCCATTTATCTGAGAACCAACTATTAAATAGTGCTGCAAAGAAATATGGCCTAAAATTAGGAGCACAAAGTGTAGTAGCTGGTACAAATATCGAAGAAACAATTGCAAGCATCAAAGAACTAAATGCACATAATATTTCTTGTACAGTAGATAACCTAGGTGAATTTGTTTCAAGTAAAGAAGAAGCAACTGCTGCTAAAGAAAAAATCCTTGCTGTGATTGAAGCTATTCATGAAAACGGTGTAGCTGCACATGTTTCTTTAAAGCCATCTCAATTAGGTTTAGATATTGATGTTGATTTTTGTTATGACAATCTGTATGAAATTGTAGAAAAAGCCGCTTTATATGATATCTTTGTTAACTTTGATATGGAAGACTATGGCCGTCTACAAACATCCTTTGATATGGTGGAGGAATTATCTAAAACATTTAATAATGTTGGTACAGTCATCCAGTCATACTTCTACCGTGCAAAAGACGATATTGAAAAATTCAAGGACTACCGTTTACGTATTGTAAAAGGTGCTTATAAAGAGCCAGTAGAAGTGGCCTATCAAGATAAATTAGATATTGATTTAAACTTTATTGAGTTAATTGAATATCACCTACTAAACGGCAAATTTACGTCAATCGCAACACATGATCACAATATTATTGCGCACGTAAAACGCTTTGTAGCTGATCATAATATCCCACTAGACAAATTCGAATTCCAAATGCTATATGGTTTCCGTACTGATATGCAAAAAGAACTTGCAAAAGAAGGCTATAACTTCTGTGTGTACGTGCCATTCGGCGAAGATTGGTACGGCTATTTCATGCGCCGTTTAGCTGAGCGTCCTCAAAATCTTAACCTTGTCACAAAACAAGTATTTACGAAAAAAACGAATACAGTTCTTGCAGTAGCAGCAGGTGCATTCGTTCTGGGACGTTTAACAAAAAGCAAAAAGTAAAATTAAAAAGAACCTTGTCGCTTATGATGCGATAAGGTTCTCATTTTATTTATTCCATCCTTTTTCCTTAAAGCGCGCAATGGCCTCAATTCGATTGCCAACATTTAATTTTTCTAAAATCGTTGAAATATAGTTACGAACCGTTCCAGCAGACAAAAACAGCTCTGCAGCAATTTCCTTTGTCGTCTTGCCCTCTGCCACAAGTGTCAGTACCTGACTCTCTCGCTCCGTCAAAGGGTTCTCACTATCATCTTCATAGACAAAATCAACGAGCTCTGGCGCATAAATACGTTTACCATCCATTATTGTACGGATTGCACTTACTAACTCCTCTATAGGGCTATCCTTTAATAAATAGCCTCTTACACTCGCTTTTCTAGCACGCTCGAAATAACCTGGTCTAGCAAATGTAGTTAAAATAATAACTTTACAATCTGAGCCAGTGCTATGTATTTCTTCTGCAGCGTCTAGTCCAGTTTTAACTGGCATTTCAATATCCATAATACAAATATCAGGTCGATGCTCTTCCACAAGCATCAATGCTTCCTCACCATTTTTTGCTAAGCCAACGACCTCCATATCCTCCTCCATACTAAGTAAAGAGCGAAGCGCGCCTAATAGCATCCCCTGATCTTCAGCAATCACAATTCGTATCATGTCACAATCCTCTTTTCTATATGTTCTTCAGATTGTCTTTGACATTCTGATGCGTAATAGCTACTGGGATAGTTACCGTTAATGTAGTGCCCTCAACACTTTCAATTTTAAAGGACCCATTAATAAACTCTAAACGTTCCCGCATTCCTTTCAATCCGTTACCAGTTCTCCATGCTTGTTTTTTCGTAATGCCTTGTCCGTTATCTCGCACTACTAAGTAAACTTCTTTAAAATTTTGATGGAAAGCAATTTCGCATTTTGATGCCCCACTATGTTTAACAACATTATTAACCGCCTCTTTTAAGCACATAGATAAAACATTTTCTACAAGTGGGGGAACTTGCAATGCGTTTTTATCACCCTCAAAGACAAACTCCATTTCAGCCGCCTTTAGTATTTGTGAAATACGCATTAACTCATCTTCAAATTTTGCCGTGCGCATATCTGACACTAATTCCCGAACCTCTTTTAAAGCAATACTAGCCGTCTGGCGTATATCCTTAATTTCAATCAAAGCCTGCTGAGGATCTCGTTCAATCAACCTAGAAGCTAGATCACTCTTCAAACCAATCATGGACAATTTTTGCCCTAATGTATCATGTAAATCTCGAGCTATCCGTTGTCGTTCCTCAAAAACAATTAACTCAGCAATCCGTTCATTAGCCGTTTCCAACTGCCCCTCTAAATTTTCACGTTTATTTTTGGAATAAATCGTTAACGGTAAAAGGACAACAGCTAAAATGGTTAACACAACGAAAGGTAGCTGCGATAAAAATAGGTGAAGCTCCACAAAGAAGCCAGCTCCGGTAGAAATAACTGTAAACCCAATATGTAGACCATACATAATATAAAAGCCGACGGGTCTTCGGATATTGCCAATAAAAAATGCTGTGAAAATGGATAGATACACATAGCCATATAAGATGGTCATGATAATATTGATGACCATTTCAAAGCTGATCCACATATAAACTAAACCGCTTTTCGAATTCATGGAAAATCGATAGAAAATAAAATAAAGCATTAAAAACGTAATCCCTATCGAGATTTCAATATAAGATGATTTCCTAAAAATGAAGAAAAACGGTAGGAAACAAAAAATAATCCACAAATATACACTGAGCATAGGACTATTCGGAATAATACTATGCCATTTCCTCAACATAATCTCACGCTCTTTCCTACTTTTCCCTTATTATAACAAGAAAATTAAATTTATGCCTGTACACGCTTTGACTAAGACTCTTCTCTTTACATAAAACAGCCATCTCCCTTGCAGAGATGGCTGTTATCAACTAAGCGGCAATACTGCCTCTTGCTTTGCGTTTTATAATTTCATTTACCTCTTTAAACGTAACAAATTTACCTTGTTCTTCATCATATAACTTGTAACGTAGTGATTCTAAACTTGTACGTAAAGTAATCGTAGTTGCCATGTGTAATGGCGGTGTTTCATTGTGTGCCTTTTCAAGATTATAGTTAGGTACACGAGGGGCTAAATGGTGAACATGATGGAAACCAATATTCCCTGTTACCCATTGTAAAATTTTTGGCAATTTATAATATGAGCTACCTTCTACTGCGGCTTTAACATAATCCCACTCAGAATCATGTTCAAAGTAAGAATCTTCATATGTGTGCTGAATGTAAAATAACCAAATTCCTAAAGAACCAGCAATAAATAAAGTAACGCCTTGCACTAATAAAAACGCTTGCCAGCCCATGAAGAAAATTAAAGCTGCACAAATTCCGACCATGACGATATTCGTTAAAATTGTGTTTAAACGTTCCTTCTTCTTAGCATCCTTACGATTAAAACGATTTAAAACAAGTACCATATAAAGTGGCCCTAAACCAAACATAACAAATGGATTACGATAAAAGCGATACCATAGACGTTGACCTTTTGAGGCTTGCATATATTCTTCCACTGTCATCATATCAATATCACCAATACCACGCTTGTCTAAGTTTGAGCTTGTTGCATGGTGAATTGTATGCTCACGTTTCCATTTTTCATAGGGGAATGATGTTAGCACCCCAGTAAAAAATCCAACCCAGTCGTTTGCCTTTTTACTTTTGAAAAATGACCCGTGTGTACAATCGTGAAAAATAATAAAAGTTCGTACGACAAAACCTGCTGAAATGGCACTTAAGCCGACTGTTAGCCAAGGTGATACATCCACTAACAAGTAACCAGCCACCCATAATGCAATTAACGGAACAATTGTATTTATAATCTGAAAAACACTTTTACGCGTATCTGATTTAGCAAATGGCGCTACATCTTGGCGTAACTTTTTTGTTTTTTCTTTAATAGTTGCCATCTTTTACTCCCTCGTTTCTTTTTTTCTTATGACCTCATCATAAAACAAGAGTACAAGTCAGCAACAGACGCAAACATCACAAAAAGGATATGACATTTGTCATATCCTTTTATGATTTCGTTCCAGTCAAATGCAGTTGGTAGAACACAAGGTCTAGCCATTGCTCAAACTTATAGCCTGCATTTTTGATTGTCCCCGCATATTCAAAACCTAATTTTTCATGTGCTTTAATACTACCAATGTTTTCTCCATCAATGCCAGCGACAAGCGTTTTCACACCATTTTCTTCAGCAATCACTATCAGCTTGTGCATAAGCTTTGTAGCAATCCCCTTTTGATAATGCTCTTTATGCACATAGACGGAATGCTCCATTGTATATTGATAACCTGGATAAGGACGGAATTGACTATAGGTAGCAAAGCCAGCGACAAGCCCATTTTCCTCAAATACAAGCAAAGGATTATCTAATACTCGTTGCTCCTTAAACCATTGTACTTTTTCATCTAAAGTTTGTATATCATATCGGTAGACCGCCTTGCTTGTTAAAATAATATCATTATAGATGTCCAAAACCTCAGGTATATCTTTTTCTTCCATGAATCGAATCATCCTGCTCACTTCCCTTAACCAAATTGTCATCATCCGCAATGAAATAGAGATAGACAGTCATTGCATTGACTATCTATCTCCTCCTATTTTATGCCTTAAACATTGAAGTAGCGAGCATCAGGATGAGCAAAAACGATTGCAGATACAGATGCTTCTGGCTCCATCATAAAGCCTTCTGTAAGATGAACGCCAATATCCTCGGGTTTTAATAAGCCGAATAGTTTTTCTTGATCCTCCAAGTTAGGACATGCAGGATAACCGAATGAAAAACGTTGTCCCTGATATTTTGCTGCAAAACGATCTCTCATAGTGAAATCTGTTGCATCAGGGAAGCCCCATTGGTCACGAATTTCCTGATGCATACGTTCAGCAAAGCCCTCTGCTAATTCTAATGCAGTCGATTGTAAGGCATGGCTTTCAAGGAATTTACCATCCTCTTTTAACTGGCGAGCTTTAGCCATAACTCCCTGACCTGCTGTTACTACCATGAGCGCAATATAGTCCATTTCACCGCTCTCTACTGTTTTTAAGAAATCTGCAAGACATAAAAATGGTTCAACCTGCTGACGAGGGAAGGTAAAACGCTCAATTTCTATCTGACTATCAGCCGGATCATACACAACGACATCATCACCATCTGCTTGAGCAGGGAAAAATTGATACAAACCTGATGGCTTTAATAGATCACTTTTTAAATAATCATCTACTAAATCCTTTAGCTCTGTCGCTCTTGAATCGCCCGCTTCAAGCAATTGCTGAACTTGCCCTTTCAAGCCTAAATGGTGTCCCAGTAATGTACGCATATTAACATAAGGATATAAATGCGATACGGAGTAGTCTTTTTTTACATGACGTCGTAAATCGGCTGGTAAAAATACTGGCGCTCCTTTTACTGTTCGTACAGGCTTTATTGTTACCTCTTTTGCGGGACGAGCAGCTCTTTTTTCATCGGCCTCTAAACGTTTTTGACGGGATTCTTCAATTTCTGCTAAGAAATTTGCACGTGTCCCCTCACCCATTAATAAATTAGCTTGCTCTAAGCCTTGCATGGCATCCTTTGAATAAATAACAGGACCGCCATATTCATCTGCAATTTTTGTTTCAGTAAAACGTCGAGAAAGTGCAGCTCCACCAACTAAAATAGGTACATCAATCCCCGCCTCTTTAAAATCCTGAGCAGTAATGACCATCTGTTGCGCTGATTTCACTAGTAAACCTGACAGCCCAATAAAGTCTGGTTTTTCCTTACGAATCGCTTCAATCAATTGGGCAGGCGTTACTTTAATGCCCAAATCGACAACCTTATAGCCATTATTACTTAATATAATATCAACAAGGTTTTTCCCAATATCGTGGACATCACCTTTTACGGTAGCAAGTACCATTTTCCCTTTTCCAGCGCTCTCTTCATCCTTCTCCATGAATTGCTCTAAATGAGCAACAGCGGCCTTCATTACACCTGCTGATTGTAAAACCTCCGCTACAATGAGCTGGTTATCATTAAATAATCGACCTACCTCAGCCATGCCCTCCATTAAAGGGCCATTAATAATATCCAGCGGTGCCTCAAAGATTTCTCGTGCAGCATCTAAATCCTCTATTAGGCCTTCTTTGGTACCTTCTAATATATAGTAAGCTAAACGACCTTCAACCGTTTTCGGAATATCCGCTTCCGTTTTTTCCTTCTTTTTATCACGATAAAAATCTGTAAACACAGCTAATGTTTCATCATTTGTATTAAATAGCAAGTCATTTGCAAGTTTAATTTCCTCTTCAGGAATGGATGCATAACGCTCCAGTTTCTCTGTATTCACAATGGCATAATCTAAGCCTGCCTGTGTGCAATGATAGAGATAGACAGCATTCAATACTTCACGGCCAACTGGTGGTAAACCAAATGAGATATTACTTACGCCAAGTACCGTCAATGTCTGCGGCAATTTTTCTTTGATAAGACGAATACCTTCAATCGTTTCAAGGGCTGAACCAATATACTGTTCATCCCCAGTTCCTACAGGGAACATCAACGGGTCAAAAATGATATCCTCCGGTGCAAGTCCCCATTTCTCAGTTAATAGTTTATAGGAACGTTCAGCAATTTCAAGCTTGCGATGACGATCAACGGCCATTCCTATCTCATCAATGGTTCCAACTACCAATGAGGCTCCGTACTTCTTCACGAGTGGCATTACTGCATCAAATCGTTCTTCACCATCCTCAAGATTAATAGAGTTAATGATGGCTTTCCCTTGAGAAAACTTTAACGCTTCCTCAATAACTTTTTCATCAGTCGAGTCAATCACAAGAGGCACCTTAACCTTTTTTACAACCTCCTGCATAAATCCACGCATATCGGCTAATTCATCACGATCAGGGTTGGCTAAACAAATATCGATTACATGAGCACCATTTTTTACTTGTGCACGTGCAATCTCTGCTGCCTCCTCAAACTTTCCATCAATGATCAAATTCTTAAATTTACGAGAGCCGATAACATTTGTTCTCTCCCCGATAAATAACGGACGCATAGAATCGTCATACAATAAGGGTTCGATTCCCGATACCGCATGACCATGTGTTTTTTCAGGTAATTGACGAGGTTGTTCATCTTTTAAAACCTCGCGAATGGCTGCAATATGAGCTGGAGTCGTTCCACAACATCCACCTACAATATTAAGCCAACCCTTATCTGCAAAACCTTTTAATTTTTGCGATAGCGATTCTGGTGATTCATGATAACATCCTTCTTCATCTGGTAAGCCTGCATTCGGGTAACAGCTAATATAGCCTGTTGAAAGCTCTGCTAATGAACGAATATGATCTGTCATAAACTCTGGTCCTGTCGCACAGTTTAGGCCAACTGATAATGGTTTAATATGCTCGATTGAAATATAAAAGGCATCAATTGTTTGCCCTGCAAGTGTCGTACCCATTGGTTCTATTGTTCCGGAAATCATGACTGGTAGTTCTTTTCCAGTTTCCTCAAAAGCACGCTTTACGCCTAGGGTGCCTGCTTTGACATTGAGCATATCCTGACTTGTTTCTAATAACAGAACGTCGGCTCCTGCCTCAATTAATGCCTTTGCCTGTACAAAGAAATTTTCCTCTAGCTCATCAAATGTAATACCACCTGTAACTGATAACGTTTTTGTTGTTGGTCCCATAGCCCCTGCGATAAAACGTGGCCAATCCGATGTCGAATAACTATCCACTGCTTGGCGAGCAATTTCCACTGCACGCTTATTAATTTCTTCGGCTTTTGCGCCAAGATCATATTCATTTAACACGAGAGGCGTCCCACCAAATGTATTTGTACAAATAATATCTGCGCCTGCCTCTAAGTATTTGTGATGAATTTTCTCAATGACATCAGGTCTAGTAAGGACAAGATTTTCATTACAGCCATCAAGCTCCTCGCCACCAAAATCCTCTGCTGATAAATTTTCGTTTTGTAGCATTGTTCCCATTGCGCCATCAAGAATTAAAATACGTTTCTCTAGTTGCTCTTCAATCGAGTGCTTAGCCATGTATACTTACTCCTTTTTTCTGTTCATCCAATTGCTCTATATATTTCATCAACTCTAGGGTCACATCATAACGTAAAAACGGTGTAATAAGGTAAATACCATTGAAATATTGCGCAGCCACTTCTACTAATTCTTTGGCAATAGCAATTCCCTCCAATGTTGCCCGTTCCTTATCTTCCCCACATGCCTTCATTCTTGCTAAGGCATCCTCAGATAATTTGATACCTGGCACTTCATGATGTAAAAACTCAGCACTTTTATAACTCGTAACAGGCATAATGCCGATGTAAATTGGTGCTTGTAAATGCTTTGTTGCCTCATAAATTTCTACAATTTTTTCTTTCGTATACACTGGTTGAGAAATGAAGTAGTCTGCTCCATGCTCAATTTTCTTCTCTAAGCGTGTCACAGCACGATCTAACACACGGACATTTGGATTAAATGCAGCAGCAACTGAAAAATTTGCTTTTTTACGAAGTGGCTTGCCTGAGAAAGAAACCCCTTCATTTAACTGCTTAATTAATTGGATTAACTCCATTGAAGATACATCATAAACACTTGTCGCACCTGGGAAATCTCCAACTTTTGTTGGATCACCCGTAACGGCCAACACGTCATGAATACCTAAAGCATTTAATCCCATTAAATGCGATTGTAGACCAATTAAATTACGGTCTCGACATGTAATATGTGTTAGTGGGCGTACACCGTGTGTACTCTTTAACAATGCTCCCATTGCAATATTGCTAATACGTGGAGAGGCCAGTGAATTGTCTGCCATCATGACTACATCTGCACCTGCATCATACAGTTGCTTTGCTCCTTCAAGGAACCCATCAATCTCTAAATGTCTAGGTGTATCCAATTCTACTATGACAGAGCGTTCACGTTTTACTTTTTCATGAAGAGGCTCATACTTTGGTGGCTCTGCTTCACGAACAATCTCAATCTTTTCAGGTTTCGCATGCTTCTCCTGAACCGGTGATAACTCTTCTAAATACTTCTTTGCTGCTGCAATATGTTTCGGTGTCGTACCACAGCAGCCCCCTATTAAGCGTACGCCTTGATCACGTAATTCGACAGCCGCTCGACCAAAATAATCCGATTCTGATTCATAAACGACACGTCCATCTTCTAAGTCAAGAAGTGAGGCATTCGGATAGGCAGACATAAATGCCTTGTTAGGAAGTTCTACACCTTCAAATGCTTGAATCGTATGATGTGGACCTAGTCGACAATTGACACCCACGATATCTGCACCGAGTGTTTCTAGCTCATGCAGGGCATTATTTAAAGACATTCCATTTTGTAAAACACCAGGCTCATGCATAGATACTTGTGCAATAATCGGTAAATTTGTTTTTGCACGTAGCATCTTTAAGGTTGCAGTTAATTCTTCAAAATCATAATAGGTTTCGAGTAAAAGGCCGTCAGGATTTCCTGCAAGTAAAACATTTGCTTGCTCTTCAACTGTCGCTAATATTTCATCTAATGTTGCATCACTTTTACGAATTCCTCGAATACCACCAATTGTTCCTAAGACAAATTGACCGCCATCTGCCGCTGCTCGTTTTGCAATGGTAATAGCCGCTTCATTAAATTGTTGGACCCGTGATTCTAATCCATAGCGAGCTAATTTAATGGCATTTGCACCGTACGTATTCGTTTGAATGATGTCAGCACCAGCTGCAATATATTCTCTATGAATCTTTTCAATTAACTCAGGTCTCTGAACATTCATTTCCTCATGGCAATACTCCAATCCATAGCCATATAGCACTGTGCCTATTGCACCGTCTGCTGTCAATACATGCGTTTTTAACCTTTCAAGCAATCCCATAAAACTAGCCTCTCTTCCTATGTCTCTATATAATAAAAAGCCTTCTTTCATAAAAAAAGAAGGCTTTAACGATTCATCATTGTTGTTCCTTCTCATCTTCGACTCAATGGTCTTCTGGATTTAGCACCTGACAATAAAGTTGGTTGCTGAAGCTTCAATGGGCCAGTCCCTCTGCTTCTCTTGATAAGAATTAAGTATGAATTTTTTAAATAATTAAAAGAATCATATCGTTTACTGACGAATGAGTCAAGACTATTTCACATAACAAAGTTTTTTTCCACTTAAAACCTTAGAAATTGGCAAGTTCCTTCGCAAGCTCTTCACCAATTTTTTTCCCGTTTTGAATGCAAGCGCCGATACCTACGCCAAAATATGAGCACCCAGCAATCGATAAATGTGGATACTTTTCATGTAATTCCTGTAGTAATCCTTGTAACGCTTCACGATGAGCTAGATCATATTTAGGCATTTGATCAATCCATTTTGTTACATTCACAACTGTTGGCTGTTCCTCAATTCCTAGGCTTTTCCTCACGTCTTCTAAAGCTACAGCTGCCAATTCTTCATCCGTCATGGCACGTAATTGCTCATAGGCTGGATTGATGCTCTTATAAAAGAGTCGTACAAGTAATTTATGTTCTTTCGATGTATGCTTCCATTTACGACTCGTCCAGGTTGCTGCATTACAAGTAACATCCGAATTATGCGAAACAATATAGCCCGTTCCATCTGCTGGCAATCTAGAGTCTGGCACATCAAAGCCTAAATAGATGGTAATGGCTGACGCTGTCGTAAATTGGTCAAAATAGCGGTTTAAAGATTCATCCTGTAGTAGATTTTGAACAGCATCATTCGGTAATGCTAAAACGACATAATCTGACTCAATATTTTCACCATTAGCTAAGGTAATTGTGTAGTTTTTATCTTGTTTTTGAACATTTAGAGTAGTAACGCCCTTGATGATTTCTACATCTGATAATGTTTGTTCAAGTCGATCAATTAAAGAAGATAAACCATTTTTAAAGGATATAAATTTTTTGTTCGCTGCTTTAACAAATTGCTCACGATTCGCATCAAAACCTTTAATAATACTTCCGTAATTATTCTTATAATCAATTAAATACGGTAAAGTAGAGCCAATGGAAAGCTGATGTAAATCGCCTGAATAAACACCTGCAAGTACTGGTGCAATTTGATTTTCCACAAGTTCCTCCCCTAAATAGTAAGTTAAAAATTCTCCTATTGAACTTTCCTTTGTGAAGCCGTAGTTTGGTAATGTCAAATCCTTTAACGCTTCTTTTTTTCCTTGCTCTGAAATAAGTGTACTTTCTTCTAAGGATGCCAAACTCATCGGTATACCAAATGTTGAATCTGTTGGTATAGCGTGTAACTCATTATTCGTATAAATATAAGAAATACCTGTTTCGTTGTAAACTAGCTCCGCTTCAAAATCAAGCTCCTGTACGAGTTCCATAACGCCTTGATGACGGGCTACAATAGAATCAGCACCTGTTTCCATGATGAAACCTTGTTCATGTGCTGAATATAATTTGCCTCCTAAATATGTATTTTTTTCTACAAGCACTAGACGAACATCTAAATTATTCTCCTTCACTTGACGTTGTAAATAATGCATTGTACATAGTCCTGTAATTCCGCCGCCTAAAACAACAACTGTTTTCATAGTAACCGCCCCTATTTTTAGTTCTTTCTACAGTATAATCTTTTTTTCATTGAAAATTACGTTAAACCCTTTACAAATTTAGCAAAAATAGAGCTATTTCATCAGTGAAATAGCTCTCCTTAGTGTTGAAAAACAAAACAGTCAATTGAAAGGTAGAAATGGATTTCCGTTGCAGGCTACTTGCTTTCCTGTGGGCGAGCGCCGAATCGCTTCCTCCGCTACCGCTCCGTGCAGGGCTTCGCCTGTCTCGCTATCCCACGGGAGTCAAGTAGCCTTCCACTTCAACCCACTAACTTTTTAGCAAAGGTTTTCAAATAAAGTGAAGGTGCTCACTACTCTTTATGAAGAGGTGTTGTCACGCATCACTTCTCCACACTGAAAATAAGAGCTTATCCCCGCTAAGAATACAGATAATGGGCGATTTGATCGCTATGCTACTATGAAAAAAAGTAAAGACACTTTGCAGCATGTTTGATTGGATTGGAGCCAGCGTCACTCCTAGGGGATTTAGCGTCACAGAGGAGACCCTGGAGCGAACGTAAGTGAGTGAAGCGGCTCATCGGACGCCCCCTGGAAAGGACGCTGGCGGAACGGAAATCAACCCCTCACCCTGCAAAGTTGCCTTTTCTGCCGTTGACATCCTCTTTTTTCAACAACATATAGAGGCAGGGACAAAACCCACCTCTAAATTAAAAAGCCTGTGAAATTTTACGATCAGTAAAATTTCACAGGCTTTAAATTTTTTCATAAAAAAATAAGGATCACTTCTGATAAAATTAAGTCACCACAACAAAATTATACAGAAAGAAGGATCCTTATGTTTAAAAATTATAACATGAATCAATTAGTTTTGCCTTTAGATTTAGAAGTAACATTACAAAAAAATGATATTGCCTTCCATGTCCACCATCTAGTTGAAAGTATCTCGCCTGAAGCGTTTGAACCATTCCTTCGAAATGAAGGCTGTCCCGCCTACCATCCACGCATGATGCTTAAAATTATCTTATGTGCTTATACACAATCTGTCTTCTCAGGGCGTAAAATTGAAGCCCTATTAAAAGATAGTCTTCGGATGATGTGGCTAGCTCAAGGGTATGAACCAAGCTACCGCACGATCAACCGTTTTCGTGTTCAACCAGAAATGAAAGAGTTGATCCGCCAATGTTTTGTCCAATTCCGTTGCCAGTTGGTCCAAGAAGAATTAATTGATCAGGAAGCTATTTTTATTGATGGAACAAAGATCGAAGCCAATGCGAACAAATTTACTTTCGTGTGGAAAAAATCCATCGAGAAATATCATAACGGATTAATTGAAAAATCAAACCAGTTATACGATGAGCTACTCGAGAAAGAAATCATACCAGAAATTGAACGAGAAAATGTAGAAGAATTAGCAGTAGAAGAGCTCGCCCAGATGGTAGAAAAAGTAGACGAAGTGATTTCCGCGTATGATCAAAAAATAGAGGATTCATCGGATGTAGCTGCGCGAAAAGCTTTAAGAGCCGAACGGAAATTCCCAAAGCAAGCACGCAAACAATTAATCGACTATATTGTACGTAAACTAAAATATCAAAAAGACTTTGAAATCTTTGGCATGCGAAATAGTTATTCCAAGACGGACTCAGATGCCACATTTATGCGAATGAAGGATGACTATATGAAAAATGGTCAATTGAAAGCAGGTTATAACATCCAAGTCGCAACAGAAGGTCAATATGTGCTTGCCTATAGTATCTATTCGAACCCAACGGATACACGTACCTTAATCCCGTTTTTAGATGAAATCGAACAACATTATTTTGAACTACCAAAACACGTTGTCGCAGATGCTGGATATGGTAGCGAACAAAATTATGATGATATCCTTTCGAATCGTAAACGAGAAGCCTTAATTACGTATAACTTGTATTTAAAAGAACAAAAGAAAAAGTATAAACAAAACGAATTCAATACAGCATACTGGGATTATGATGAAGAAAATGATCAATACACATGCCCGAACCAACAACAGCTTGTATTTAAATATCGTACCACGAAAACGGATCAATATGATTTCACGCGCGAGTTTAAGGTATACGAATGTGAAGACTGTTCCGAATGCCCATTCCGTTCATTATGTACAAAAGCAAAAGAAGGAAATAATCGTAAGTTAATAGTGAATGAGAAGTGGGAACAGCAAAAAGAATATGTAAGAACAAAGCTTTCAGAAGAAAAAACGAGTACCATTTATCGTCAACGCAAAATTGACGTGGAACCAGTTTTTGGATTCTTGAAAGCTAATTTGCGTTTCACTCGATTTTCTGTTCGAGGAAAATCGAAGGTTAAAAATGAAATAGGTCTGGCATTAATGGCTGTGAATTTAAGAAAATTCACAGCCATTAGGTATGGAGACAACATAAAAAATAGAGAAATCCTAATTTGAATGAATTCAAATTAGGATTTCTCACTAATTGAAGCTAGTTATGTCCCAGCCTCTTGCTTTCTGAATCTCTAAAAGACCCATCCTCTATTGCAATATTTACACAACAAACATTTTAATAGGTACTATAGTGTTTAATACTTCTAAAAATACAAATAGATGTAAATGTTAGTAGTCTATCCTTTTAAATTTTGCGCAAAGTTCGCTAATTTTTCTGCTGAATTCGTTACCTCAGTAAATGAAGTGCCTAATTCACTTAATATGCCTACAATTGCTTGTATTTTCGTTGCCATACAATCATTTTGATCTTTTGCTTCTGTCATGGCTCCCAATATACTCGTAAATTGACCTTCAGTTTGTAACATATTTTCCTCACCAGCTGCTACTTCATCTTGAATATTTGTCAAAGAATGCTCTAATTTCTCGGTTCGTTCACCCGTTTTTTTCAATAACAAAGCAACCGCTGTAACTGATTCTTTTGTTTGAATCGATAATTTACGCACTTCGTCAGCCACTACACTAAAGCCCTTCCCTGCTTCCCCAGCGCGTGCTGCTTCAATTGCAGCATTCAAAGCCAACAGATTCGTTTGATTCGCAATATTGGTCACAACACTCATGATTGTTTCCATTTCCCTAGACATACCTGATAATTGTTCAATATTTTCTTCTATATCATGAAGAGAATGAATAATATTGAGCATATTTTGTGATTGATTTTTTAAACGTTCGCGACCCTCAAGTGCTTGATTTTCAGCCAATGTAGACACTTCGAGTGATTTTTTGGCCAATTGTTTAATTTCGTCAGATTGTTTGCTTAAGCAGCAAAATGAATTATTTGTTTCCTGCGAGATTGTTGCAAGAGCTTCCGAAGAATCTACAATCTGTCGTTCAATCGCATCTTTTTCATGCACCATTTTTTCCTTCAGCTGTTCCACCGTGTTTTCAAAAGCTTCTAAAACAAGTTGTTGCTCAAAATTACAAATTTTCGATATAGCTCTGATCGTATTAAATTGATCTTGTGGAAACTCTATATTTTTTTCGACTAAATCAATAAATGATATCGATAAATCTTGGAATGCACAGATATACCACTGTGTTCTAAGCCCAATGTGGACATGCACCTTTGCAATCTTTACACGCCTTTGGTAATACAACTCATCAATGGTTCCGTTAAACATTTCAATAATATGTTGCCGTAATGTTACTTTAAGCTTTTCTACAGAACTATGATGACTAATAATATCTACCAAATGATGCTCTGTTCCTATCATGTTGTAAAAACGGTTTACGATGTGATCTACATTGTCCATAACATATGGCTGGAAAGCTTTTAAATATTGTAAGTCTTTCTTCGTTAAGTTCAGCATATCAATTTGCTTCGCCATTGATTGGCGAGAAGACAAATCCATTTTCACTGTGTATTGCTGTAAATCCAATACCTTCGTCTTTCTCTGTTTTTGAAAAATCACACATCTTCCCTCTTTCATTCCGTTTACTTTCATCAGGCTGAGAAACATCAAATCCCTTTTAACATATTGATGAATACATGAAAAAATACCGATAAAATAACTTTGGCCAGATTTAATGGTTACATCGGTTCGTACAATTTCAAATGACACACTGCCTCCAAAAGTGTGTCGAGTACCCATTTGTTCAATCCTCATAAGGTCATTTGTTCTCAACAAACAGATATAGTCACTACATGACTAGCAGTAAATTTATTTACGTATGCTTCTTTTCAAAATCACTCATATACATTAATCATTTTATAAATGGCTGTCAATCTTATTAATACCATTATTTTACATAAAATGTATAAAAAGTCCTTGTTGTTAAATAAACCGTACTAAACAATAAAAAAGCTACCACAATACTATTCGGTAGCTTTTTTAACCATTTTTTTGTTTATTATGCTTACTTGTTTTATATTTATTCTATTTTTTTATTGGTTATCTTTAATTTTCACTATATTAATATTTTTTACCCTCAACTAACATCTATCTACATACCCATAAACAGTAGTCATTACAAGACTAAAAGACCCATTCGTTACTGCTGTATAAATCATTCTAAAAACCTATACTTTTTAACACTAAATTTACAAACCTTTAAGTTCCTGTAATATTTTAGCCGCTTCTTCGGAGCCAGCATCTGCTGCGAGTCCATACCATTTGATAGCTTCTTTCAGATTTCTATCTATTCCTTTATCTTTATTGAAAATATGTCCTAATTGTAACTTGGCATCCACATCCCCTTGAAGGGCAGCCTGCTTAAACCAATGAATACCTTTTTCAATATTGCGTATTCCTGTTAGACCATTACTCCATATATAGCCTAAATCATAAAAGGCATCTACATGATATTGTTCCGCAGCTCTTTCATACCAAAATAGTCCACGATTGACATCTTTCGCTTGGCCTAAGCGCCCCTCTAAATAAATTCCACCAAGTCGATATTGTGCTTCGACATACCCTGCCTCAGCTGATTTTTTATAGGCATTAAAAGCTGCTTCCACATCTATCTCAACGCCTAACCCCTGCTCATAAATAATGCCTAACGTAAACATTGCCTCTGCCACATTCTTTTTTGCAGCATAGTCAAACCATTTTTTTGCTAATGTATAATTCGTTGGTACGCCCTCGCCATTAAAGTACATATCCGCTAAATTATTGGCAGCATCCGCATGTCCCTGTAAAGCCGCTTTTTCATAGTATGAAAAGGCAAGAGAATAATTCTCCTCCATACCTATGCCCCCAAAGCAAAAATTCCCCATCACATATTGAGCATCTGCATTTCCTTGAGCTGCTGCTAGCTCAAACCATTTCAATGATTTTTCTGGTTGAAAATGTTTACCCTCTCTAGAATTATAATATTCTCCCAGTTGATATTGAGCATCCCCATCCTGCTCTTCAACCGCCTCTTTATACAAATCAATAATGACCTCATGATCTAAATCCTCTTCATCTAAAATAGCGATTTGTTCATCTTGATGGCGAAAGTACCACTCAACAATATCAAGCACATCATCTACTACTTCTATACTGTTTTTTAACTTTTCTAGCGAAGAAATTTGCCAGATAAGTATATAGATAGGCTGGGGTATGGCATCGCGTAAGACATCATCATATTCTGCTAACAGCGTTAATACATTCTCCTGTATGGATTGAGATTGTGCTGTATGGACAATCTGCAAATGGCGCTGTTGCTGTTCTTTTAATAGCCCCCGCACTACTTGATACAGAATTTTCTGCAAGGCTGTTAGGTTAATTTCAGCGAATGTAAGTAATTTTATATTTTGAGCAAACCATGGATCTTTTGTTTGTGTAAGATTTTGTAGGGAATCTATTCGTTCTTTATTTCGCTTGGCTAAAATTTGCTCGTACATTATTTTCCTCCCTTGCACACTATGTAAAAAAACTGCCTTGCCACTATTATATGGAAGACAGTTGAAGTTTGGTTACACATATGCTCTCAATAGTAAGCCTACGAATAGCGTAATAATTAAAAATACTGTGATATGGGTCCATTTATACATTGCTAATAAACCTATAAATTCTCGCGTAAATGCATTGGGAACATAGTAAAAAGCTGTCTTTGAGCCAACGCCCTCGGCATCTAATGCTGCTTTCCTAGCATAAATACTTGCGCGAAACACATGAAAATTATTCGTAACAAAAATGGAACGATACTTCTCTCCAGGAGAATGGTGGTCCATCATTTTCTTTGAAAAGATCATATTTTGTTCTGTATTGGCTGAACGATCTTCCATTAGAATCTTGTCAGTCGGAATATGATGAACTTCTATTAAGTATTGTTTCATTGCAAATGCTTCTGATACGTTTTCATCATTTCCTTGACCGCCAGAGACAATGATAAAAGGCTTCTTCGCATACTTTATATATTGCTTTACTGCTTCATCTAAGCGACTTGCTAAAAGCGGAGGTACTCTATCGCCAATTAACCCTGAGCCTAATGCAATGATGTAATTTGGTTCATAACGTATAGGTGTAAAATGATACAATGTCGCATAGGCAAGGACACTAGTATATAAGAACATTGTATAGCCAAAAATCAAAAACGCATAGAAGAAAAGAATATGCCAAAATACATTTTCAATTTGAATAAAAATGACAAATACATACCATATCATCATAATAACAAAACTTAGCCCCAATATGGCTAACATTAAATTACGAAATTTACGCCCTTCCTTTTCTAATAATACTTTACTATTGAAAAACATGGCTATCGATAAAATAAACATAATGCTTGGAAAGCTTCCTAATATAATAAATATCCCCATTTCAGAAATAATTCCCTGATTATTTGGCAGCAATAAAGGATAATGAATAATAAGCGCTCTGACAATATATATACCTATCAGACCAAGAGCTACCGCGTTGAGGAAGCGCCTTTTTTCTGTTAAGTACAAAATGATAAAAATGGTGATGAAGATTGATAAAGTTAGTAGCATCGTTTCACTCCTTTCTATTGCATAATTTCCACAATCATTACATCTGCCACTATTTGTTCATATTTTTTGATATAGCTCAATTATTGAAAGCGTTTGTTTTATTTTTTAATATAGTTCATGTAATATTACTATATAAGAACTAGTTTATGATTAAATTCAAAATTATATTGGAGGAATGTATGTAATGAAAAAAATTCTTGCCGCTCTTTTTGCAGCGACACTGATATTTTCAACTGTTGGTGCAACATTATTTATTACTGATACGCCAACGGCAGAAGCAAAATCGTATAAATCGGGTAAAAAAGGCTTCTCTAACAACAATAATAGCTCGAATATCCAAAAATCGAAGGATACTTCTAAAGATCAAAACAATGCAACAACAAATAAAAACAACTCAACATCTACTAATAAAGCAGATACTACTAAAAAAGGTGGCTTTTTCTCAGGCGGTCTGATGAAAGGATTAATGCTTGGTGGACTTGCTGGTTTATTATTCGGTAGTCTATTTGGTGGTATGGGGATATTGGGGAATATTTTAGGTTTACTTATTAACGTGGCAGCAATTGCGGTTATTGTAATGCTTGTTGTAAAAATAATGAATATGTTTAAAGATAAAAAGCGCAAAGAGGAAGCACAATGGCACAAATAATCAACGAACAAGATATTATTAATGCTATTTGTTTATCTCAGGCCTATTATCAAAACATTCGCCCAGAGGATGTTCTGGTAGAATTGACTTACGAAGATGACGCAGGCTTTGGTGCAGAGGTTGAAGTTAATGGTCAAATAGAAGTGCTTAATACAGCAGCCATGATTGGTGCCTTACGTGTTTGGATCAAGGATGTTTTGCATGGTGATCCATTCTCGACAGGAATTGAGCTTGTTTTAGATGACGAAGAAGGCATTATTGCCAAACTATCATAAAAAAATAGCAGTACAATGAATCGTCCAAAAGATTCATTGTACTGCTATTTTACTTTTTCAAACGTTTTTTAACCTCTTCTTTTTCTTCCTCATTAAGAGAAAAATCTACGATAGAGCGGCCCAGCATTAATAACATGATAAACATGACTCCTGTACCAACAATTAAATAGATCATTGTAAATACTTTAGAATAAGCTGTTGTTGGGTATAGCCCTGTTTCTACACCTGTTGGAATCAAGCTCACTACAGCAAAATACATGGCATCCAACCAGTGCCACCCTTCTGTCCCCTTGTAGAATAGAGTTCCTGATAGAATGATTAAAAATAGTGTAGTAAATAATGATATGAACTGTGGACGTTTAAAGGACCTCCACAAACCTTTTACTAATCTTTTAGCAGATAATATAAATGACAGCATCCCATTCTCCTTTATCGATGGACGTTCAACAGCATAGTTAGACTATACTTCGTTTTTTACGAAAACGTCAAAAGGTAGAGGTGACACTCCCCCTACCTTTTAATTATTATTGAATGAGGTGCTGACTAAGGTTTGTAAATATTTTAGCTGCTTGACCTCTTGTTGTGACAGCCTCTGGTAAGAACTTCTCTCCATCCCCTGTCACGATTCCTAACTCATACAGCATTGTGATTGCACGTTTTGTTTCTGCATTATATGAAGCTACATCTGCAAATGGCACATCACCTTTTGCAATATACGGCTGATTAAATTGCTGCTCATAGGCGCGATGAATCATTAAAGCTAATTGAGCACGTGTCACAGGCTGTCCAGGTTTAAATTTTCCATCCGTTCCCTTGATAAGACCATGTACATATGCAGCCGCAATTTCTGACTGTGTTGCTGCATCATAATTTGTAATATCAGTAAATGGTGCTTTTTCTTCTGTAGTTAAGCCTAAACTTCTTACAAGAATAGCTGCAGCTTGGGCACGTGTAACACTACTCTCAGGTCTAAATGTCCCATCTGTATAGCCATTCATTATACCCGTATCTGCTGCTTTTTGAATATAGTCTTTTGCCCAATGATTCTGTGTATCTGTAAAACTCACTGTTCCTTTCGTAGTGAAAGTAACTGTAGGATTTTGAACACTTTCATTACCAGCAGCATCGATTGCTTTGATGGATACATTGTAGGCTGTATTTTCTGTTAAATCTTCGAGCGTAATTGTAGTAGTATCAGCACTTAATGTTGAAGTTAATTTTCCACTCACATAGACATTGTAATTTGCCACGCCTACATTATCTGTCGCTTCTTGCCAACTAACCTCTACAGTGGTACGATCTTTTATTTCTACTCCAATAGCCTGCGTTACATCCCATAAAGAGCTTGTTTTAATGATTGGTAAAAATGCTTCATTTGCTACCGCTAAATAACCAGCTTCACTTAAATGAATATTTTCAGGGTTTGGTAGATAGTTAGCAACATCCTTTGCAACAACATCATATGTAGGAACAAAAATAGCGCCCGCTTTTTCAGTCGTTGTTTTGATTGTTGAATTCAATGTAGCTAATAACAGTTTAAATTGATTTTGTAAGCTCTCACTATAGTATGGGAAGGAATTATAATAGCCCATCACATATACTTCAGCTTGTGGATTAATCTTTTTGATTTCAGATAGAATAGTAGCAATGTTTGATACAGCTTCTTTAGAAGCTTTTATGATAGCCACAGTGTCAATGCCCGTTGCTTGAGATTCTTTTAATATTGGCAGTAAATCATTTGCCCCAGCTGTTAATGTGATGATTTCAGCTTCTTTAATAGAAGCTCGTAACTTTGCTTGTTCCTTTGTATAACCAAAACCAGTCACTGTTTTTGCTACATCATTTTGTAGATCTGCTAAAACATTTTTAGTTGTGTAGCCTGACATAGCAAAGCCCTTATTAAAAGAAGTAAGGAAACCATCTTGCTGTAAAGCCTGTGCAATAAAATCGGTATAACCTAATCCAATTACACCTACTTCATTCATCCCATGCGCTAATGAATCACCAAGTGCAACATAATCGGTCTGTACAACCCAACTTGGTGCTATGTGGTCACCTTGTATTTCTTCTGCATTAGCTGCTACAGGTATAGCTAATTGCAAAGCCAATATACTTGAGGCTAAAAAACGAAATTTCTTTGATAATCGCATTTACTCTCTCCTCCACTTATAAAATAGTCATTGTTTTCACTATTTTACTAGAGGAGCGTTAAAAATAGGTTAAATTACAACAATCTTTTTGAAACTTTTCATTTTTTATCTAGTCAACCTGTATCTTTCCATAAATTCCACCACCACCAACCTCGATGGCTAATTGACCCGTTCTCGCTAAATCGATTAATTGGGCTATTTTACGTGGCACAATTTCTTCAAGTTGGTCGACTGTTACACGATGCAAAATATTCATTTCTGTACCAAATGCTTCGATTAAACGTTCCATCATTTTTGGTCCAACACCTGGAATGAAATCAAGTGGTACCTGATGAATGTAAGGTGGTCTATTTCGCTCATTGGGGATATCTTCAGATAACTCCTGTATACGTGTAGCTACTCCCTTGATGATTTGAGTACTTCCACAGACTGTACAAACCGTAGCTTCTTTACTTAGCTGTTCACTACATTTTGCACAAACTGTTTGATGATATTTGCCAAGCAAAGGATTTAGGCCATAATTGGCTATTACCGCTCGCCCTTGTTGCTCATGTAGGGCCATTTTTAATTCCACAAAATTCGCTTCTGCTAATCGTAACTTCTGATACTCTCTTGCCAGTTTTCCAAGCGAATGAGCATCAGAATTGCTAACGAATGTATATGCTTGTAACTCTTTGATATGACTTACCATATTTGTATCAGAGCTTAAACCTAGTTCAATGCCATCGATCAGGTGTGGATCGAAGACTTCAGTTAAACTACGACGGACCCCTTTGCCAAACAAGCTTTTAAATGGTGTAAATACATGTGCAGGGATAAAAATCCCTTCCAATTCATGCACCTTTTGCTGCAAGGTCTGGCCGTCACAATAAATACGCTGTGAACTTAAATGGATGTTTTTCATATGTTGTGACATCCAGTCTGAGAACTGCTTCATAAGCTTTAGTGTAGGAAAGTAAGCAAGCACATGAATAGGACCATGACAATGTTGATCATAAATTTCAATTTCCGATCCTGGAATCAAAGTTGTTTCTTGAAAACGTAGACCACCTTCTTTTAGTTCTTGCAGTTCACCATGTGCAATCATCTCCATCATTTCTTCGATTACGTCTGGGGAGTGACAATCAATGATTCCAATAATATCTAATCCTTTTCTCGCACTAGCCGTCTCTAAAATTCGTGCTAATGTTAACGTTTTACTGCCAGTAATTTTCACTGCTCGTCCACTAGAAGTACGTCCAATATGAATATGTAAATCCGCATAGAATTCTTTCAATTCAATCACTCCTTTTAGTACGTCTATAAAATGAAAATACCTTACATTACTGCAAGGCATTTCTCACTTTATTATGATGGATGATTTTGAGTAGTGCTATTATTTGCCTCAAAAGCGCCAGAACCATGTGATGGTGTGGAGGAAGCATCATAGGCAACTAATGTCACACCAATCTTTTTTTCAAGCTCATTAATTTTTTCGAGTTGCTGCGGGTCTAATTGTGCAAACTTAATTTCTTTCATGATCATCAATCCTTTCAATCATAAAATTCCCCGAAATATAGAAAATATACTCCTGCTCCACATAATTGTGTCTGATGGTCTAATGGCGTTTCAAACGAACATTGAACAAAAAAATGACTGATTATCAGTCATTTTTTGTTGACATTGGTTTTCTTATTCTGTAACATACTAAATAAGTAAGGCAAAAGTGAGGGATTGCATGTCAAAGGAAGAAAAAATTATTCAAGCTGCCATTGAGGTTTTTCGTGAAAAAGGAATAGAAAAAACAAAGGTTTCAGATATCGTTAAAGCTGCTGGGATCGCTCAAGGAACATTTTATCTTTATTTCCCATCACGCCTTTCTGTTATGCCTGCTATTGCAAAAAATATGGTAGAAAGAATTATAGCTACCTTAGACGAAGGTATTTCAAGTCATAAGCCTTTTGAACAGCAACTTGAAGAGGTTGTGGAAATGGTTTTCTTAATAACGAAAGAATATGGCGATATCGTTGCACTTATTTATGCGGGTATTGCACAAACAGAGCATTTAAAAGAATGGGAAAGTATCTATGCTCCCTATTATGACTGGATGAGTCATTTCTTATTATCTGGCCAGCAACAAGGAATGATACGTGATTCTATTGATCCAACTCGTTCAGCTAAACTGATGATTGGTCTAATTGAATCTGCTGCCGAACAAATTTATTTATTTGATGATAGCAAGGATGAAACAATGAAATTGCTCAAGCTTGAGCTTATCGATTTCCTATATCATGCACTTGGCCTACGTCACCCATAAAAGTGACGTTCTCTTTTATTTTAAAAATGACTGAACGTCAGTCATTTAATCTTATCCCATGAAAGGATTTTAATGATGAAAAAAGAATGGATGTACGTTGTATTAACAAGTTTATTTGAATTGCTTTGGGTATTTGGCTTTAATGTTGCAAGCTCATGGTGGCACTGGATAATTATTGTGACAATCATTGCTATAGATTTTCACTTCTTATCGAAGGCTTGTGAGAGCTTACCTACTGGAACAGTCTATGCTATTTTCGCCGGAGCAGGTGCAATCGGTACTACATTAATGGATATTTTCATTTTCGAAGGAGAGTTTAATGCCATTAAAGGACTGTTTATGTTTATTTTAATATTAGGTGTGATCGGTCTAAAATTAGCGGATAATTCTTCTAAAGTGCAGGTGCAAACGAAAGGAGAGAATGTATAATGGGTTGGGTACTTATTATCTTAGCTGCATTGTCTGAAATTATAGGTGTGATTGGCTTACGCTTCTATAGTCAGCAGAAAACATTACAAAACTTAATTTTATATATTGGTGGTTTTGGTGTGTCCTTTGCCCTTTTATATGCATCCTTCAACTATTTGCAGTTAAGTATTGCCTATGTTGTTTGGGTAGGAATTGGTACTGTTGGAGCTGTACTCGTAAATATCATTTTCTTTGGTGAATCTAAAAATCTATCACGTATTATCAGTATCATAGCAATTACCATAGGTGTAGCAGGCTTAAAAGCAGTATCTTAATGGCTCTACAATACAGGACGCCACTCTTAAATCGGAGGCTTCCTGTATTCATTTTATTTAATATGGTATGGCGAAGAAGTATTGACGTAATTAAGATAAAAATTCGTAGATTCCATCCGCAATAAACTCTGCTGGACCACGCATCCAGATATGGTCATTTTCGGCCCATCGTATGACTAAGTCACCGCCACTAAGTTGGACTACTATCTCTTCTTCCTTCTGACAAAAACCATTTAATATAGCAGCCACTACCGCTGCACAAGCACCTGTCCCACATGCCTCTGTTATACCTGAACCTCGCTCCCAAACTCGGCATTTTAATGCTTTCGCATGAACGACCTCTACGAATTCAACATTGCTATGATGAGGAAATCTCACATCATTTGCTATAATCCCCCCTAATGTTTTTAGTGGTGCCTGTTCTATAGCATTCACAAAAATGACGGCATTTGGATTCCCCAAAAACAACGCTGTTACCAAAAGAGAATGTTGGGGTAACAAAAATACCTCATTAATGACATGTTCATTTGGGTTTCCTAGCATCGGAATGTCTTTGCGCAATAAGAGAGGTTTGCCCATATCGACAATCACTTCTATCACACTATTGTTTTGAACCACTACCTGTGCCAGCATAATTCCGGATTTCGTTTCAATCGTAATTAGCTCTTTTCGCATAATATGACGGTCAAAGATATACTTAGCAACACAGCGAAGACCATTACCGCAATTTGTCCCCTCAGAGCCATCTTTATTAAAAATACGCATACAACAGTCAGCAATTTTGGATGGTTGGATAATAATTAATCCATCTGAGCCAATACCTGTATGAACATTGGCCATTTTCTGAGCCAATTCAAAAAAGATATCTTCCTTGTAATCATATTGAAAAAGATCAAGATAGATATAGCTGTTGCCAATACCATGCATTTTCGTAAAGGCTATTTGCATACAGTCACTCCCTATAAAGGATGTTATGTGTATTTAAATAGAAGATCTTGCTTTCCTAAACTTGGCTGACCTTCTTCGCAAATTGGTCAGGGACATATGTGAGATAAGGCTTACCTGTCAGTGAATGTGTTTGAATATCGGCAAAAACACCAAATACATCTTGCAACAACGCTGGCGTCAGCACTTCCTCTGGTGTACCATGACAAACGATCCGCCCTTGCTGTAAAACGTAAATTTGATCGCAGTACATAGCAGCGATATTCAAGTCATGCAAAGCTGCCACTACGGTTAAGTGTAAGGTCTGAATTAAATCCATGAGTTGAAGTTGATGTTGAATATCTAAATGATTCGTCGGCTCATCTAATATTAGTACCTGTGCTTGTTGAGCGAGTGCTCGTGCAACCATTACGCGCTTTTTCTCGCCTCCTGAAAGAGAGCTAAAGCTTCGTTTCTCTAAATGAGATATACCCGTTTGTCTAAGAGCATCTTTAACAATTTGGAAATCTTGCTCTTGATCAAGCTCTAATAGCTTTTTATGTGGCGTTCTCCCCATACTGACTAAATCATGCACAGTGAAATCAAATAAAACGGGTGTTTCTTGGCTAACAACGGCCAAATTTTTCGCAATTGCTTTACTTGTTTGCTTTAAAATATCCTGCTCATTTAATAATACCGTACCGCTTTCAGGTTTTAGGAGACGATACATATTTTTTAACAATGTTGATTTTCCGCTTCCATTAGGGCCAATTAATCCAACAAATTGCTTTTCTTTTATTTGAATACTTACATCATGTAGTATACGCTGATCGTAAATGGAGAATGATACTTGTTTCGCTTCTAATGTCATGGAAATTAATCTCCTTCACCGAAAGAATAGTTGTTACGACGGAGTAGCCAAATGAAAAATGGTCCTCCACAAAAAGCTGTAATAATACCAATTGGCATTTCCTGAGGAGCGATGATGATTCGAGCAAAGGCATCTGCCCATACTAAGAATATTCCACCTATTAAAGCACTAATAGGTATTACATATTTATAGTTTGAGCCCACAATTAATCGCACAATATGGGGAATAATTAATCCCACAAATCCAATAGAACCACTAACTGCGACAAGCACACCTGTTAACAGAGAAACGAGTAATATTAGCTGGATACGAAATTGTTGAAGATTCACGCCTAATGTCACTGCCGCCTCTTCCCCCAGTAATAATAAATTTAAATTGCGATAGTGTAGCCACAGTAGCCCAAATACAACGAAGAATACGAAAGCTGGAATCACAATATTATTCCATTTAGCTCCAGCTAAACTACCTAGCATCCAAAACATAACAGCCTTTAAAGCCCCTTCTTGCTTTGACATCATTAAAATAAAGTTAGAGATAGCCGTTAAGATAAAGGACACAGCCATACCTGCCAATAGCAAGCGGAAAATAGAGACACGTCCACCAACACGTGATAAGAAAAAAACAAGTGCAATGGCAAGTAATGATCCAAGAAATGCGGATACTGACAGAGCGTAAATCCCTAAAAATGAAAAGGCTCCTAAAATAATTACAGAAGTAGCTCCGACAGCTGCCCCTGAAGAAATCCCTAGAATATACGGATCAGCAATAGAATTTCGTACAAGCGCCTGAATCGCTGCCCCCGCAATGGCTAACCCCGCTCCAACAATAGCAGCTAGCAAAACACGAGGTGCTCTTATTTGCCAAATGATGATTTCCTGTGAGCGACTCCAATCTTGTTCGATAGCATTTTGTATAAAAGGAATTTTAGAAAGAATAACTTTCCATACATATAATGGTGTAACTGAAACAGAGCCAACCATTACAGCAAATGTCATTGAAACAATTAATACCATGAAAAGTACGAAGGAAAATAACATAAATTTTTTATTCATCTGTTTTAAACTCCTACTGAATATTGATGAATGAAGCAATAAAAAAAGGTATTCCATGCGAAAATACACATAGAAATACCCTAGATTAAACAAAGTCAGAAAATATCCAGCTATTGTCCGTAATTGCTTGCATCCTCGTGGGCATTACAGGTATTACTAACTGGCAGGTCTCCTGGCTTCGATTCAACATCCTATAATTGCCTTCCCATTCTTACACAGTGGCAAATAATATTATAGGATTCCTCGTTACAGTTGCGGGACAGCATCGGACTTCCACCGACTTCCCTTTTAAGTGACATTCAAAAATATCACACCAATAGTATTTGAAGTTATAAAATTGTGACGATTCTATCATACATTTTTATAGATAGTTAGTCTACATGGAAATGCATCTAACATTTGAGTTAACTAATTTTAATAATTAGGTTGACACAAATGCTTTCGTTTTTTACACTAGCTGTAATAACTTTTAAAACGAGGTGAAATCATGGCAACTGTTACACAACATAGTCATCATAAATTAAGAACTGTCGACATTACCTATATTGGATTATTTTCAACGCTAATGATGGTGGGTGCTAATATCACTTCCTTTGCACCCTTTATGGTAGTTGGTGGTGTACCCATTACGCTTCAAACCTTTTTTGCGATTTTAGCAGGGCTTATTCTTGGTAGTAGAAAAGGTGCGCTCGCCTGTACAATTTATATGTGTGTGGGATTGGCAGGAGCACCTGTCTTTGCTCGCTTTGGTGGTGGAATTGGTCAAATTTTAAGTCCTACCTTTGGGTTTATTATTACATTTATTTTAGCGGCATTTGTTGCAGGATGGATCGTGGAACGAAGCGGGACAAAGAAAAGCTTTATCGTAGCTGCTTTGGTAGCAACGGCTATAAATTATTTGATAGGAACAAATTGGATGTTTTTTGCATACAAGCTTTGGGCAAGTGCGCCAGAGAATTTTTCTTATAAGCTAGCTTGGCTTTGGATGATACCTCCACTACCAAAAGATATTATTTTAGCCATTTTTGCTGGTATCTTCGCGTATAGATTACAAAAAACATTGAGAATCATGCCCATTCAATAACATATCGCTTCACTTCTTTCGTGTCAGACTAGAGGAAAATTTATTCATAGGTCATGTCCATCATTTCTGCACATTTATTTGCTACAGTAAGGGCAAATAGTGAGGAGGATATCACATGACATTCAATAGAAGATGGTCAATCGGACTATTATCAGTAGTCGCTCTAATTAGTTTATCGGCTTGTACAGAGGATCAAACAAAGCCTGCATCCACTTCTGTGGATACTTCTGAAGAAATCGATCATTCTACGATGAACCATTCAAGTTCTGGCGAAATACCGGCAACCTTAAAAAAAGCTGAAAACCCGAAATTTCCTGTGGGGAGTACAGCTATTATTACAGATGGACATATGGACGGTATGAAAGGAGCCGTAGCAACAATAGTAGGTGCCTATAATACGACTGCCTATGTTATTTCCTATGAGCCCACATCTGGTGGAAAGCGTATAGAAAAGCATAAGTGGGTGATTCATGAAGAATTGATTGACCCACAAGAAGCACCACTGGCTCCTGGAACAGAAGTAAAAACGGATGCAGCACATATGGAAGGTATGGAAAATGCGACTGTCCGTATTGATGAGGCTGTGCAAACAACTGTATATATGGTTGATTATACTTCCACTACAAGTGGTGAAGCTGTAAAAAATCATAAATGGGTAACAGAAGAAGAGCTTAGCCCAAAATAATAGAAATAACCTCTACCTTCAACTCTGGTAGAGGTTATTTTTAGCTCGCTCCATTGGCTTTCTATTTGCAGACTTATGCCATTTATAGCCGATGCCCCAAACAGTTTGCAAGTAATCATCTGCAGGGAAACCACTTTTTCTTAATTTTTCTCTTAAATTACGCACATGTGAATCAATGGTACGATCTTCAATCGTCACATTATATCCCCAAACTGTATGGATAAGGTGTTCTCTAGAAAATGCTCTATTTTGATGATCTAAAAATAGGGCAAGCATGGCAAATTCCTTTGGTGTTAATGGAATTGCCTTATGTTGAAAATATACTTCAAAGGACTCTCTATCTAAACAAAGCCCTTCAAAGTTAATTACTTTTTCTTCTGATTTCGATCTTCTTAATACAGCATGTATTCGTGCTAACAACTCTTCCTCATCAAAAGGCTTTAATATGTAGTCATCAGCACCAAGGTTTAAGCCTTTTACAATATCAGCGTGTTCTCCTTTTGCAGTAAGCATAATGATCGGGACATCCCAAAATTTCCTAATTTCCTGACAAACCTGCCATCCATCCATCTCTGGCATCATAATATCCAAAAGAACTAAATCCACATGCTCTTCTTCTAAAAAATCCAATGCCTCTTGAATGGAAGACATGGCTCTACAAAGAAATAGTGGTTCTAAATAAAGGGTTAATAAATCTAACATTCTTGGCTCATCATCAATGCATAAAATTGTTTTCATTCATTTCTACCCCTTTAAATGATAATTCAAAAGTAGTCCCTTTATTTATTTCACTACTAACCTTTATTTCTCCACCATGCGCTTGTACAAGTTCCTTGACAATAGCAAGCCCTAGTCCAGAACCACCTAAAGCACGACTACGGGATTTTTCCACACGATAAAACCGATCAAAAATATATGGTAAATCCTTCTTTGGTATTCCTTTACCTGTATCTTCAACAATGATGCTTAAAACTTCATTGTGTTTTTTTACAGTGACGGTAGTCGTATCTCCGGGCGCACAATAGATTAATGCGTTATTTAATAGATTAATCAGGATTTGCTCCAGTCTTGCTTCATCGGCACATAGTGTTAAGCCATTATCACAACGTACAAAAAAATAGATACCTTTATCTTGAAAAGCAGGGCTTAATTTTTCTTCAATGCTTGTAAAAAACGAATCTAAATGTAAGCAATGTTTTTCAATTACAAATGAGTTTTCATCCATTTTTGCTAAATCAAATAAGTCTTTGATTAACCGAGAAAGTCTATTGGTTTCTTCTATTATAATAGCTAAATACTTTTGACGATCCTGCTCTGTTAAATCCCGTTTCGCAAGAATGTCTGTATAGCCTTTAATAAAGGTTAGCGGTGTGCGAAGCTCGTGTGCAATACTCGATAAGAACTCCTTACGCTCTTGCCTTAAATGATTTAAATCATTCGATAGTAGCTGTATCGCATTCGATAAATCTCCAAGTTCATCTTTTCCATTCGTAGAAAGAGCGACTGTAAAATCACCCTTACTCATTTTCAATGTAGCCTCTTTCATCTGAATAAGTGGTTTAGCGAGCTTCCGAGATAGAACAATAATGACTGCAATGCTGACAAGACCAGATACAATACCCACTATGAGAAAATGCTTATTGAGACGTTTCATTAATGCATGGATGGAATCGGTATTTTGAAACATAAATACATAGCCAATCGTTACTTGCTGATTTTGAATAGGGCTTATCGTAGCAATAGCTTGAACCTTTTGCCAATTGTCATGTAAAACTCTTCCCTCATAAGGTATATTCCCCTCTAACTTACGAAATAGATCACTGATTTCTAGATGTGGGTGTGAGGAGGCAAGGATTGTTCCTTCATGGTCAGTTACCACTACATCTGTACTTGCTTCCGATTCCATAAGAACGACATGTGCTAGTGTTTCATTATTGAAGTTCTGTTCTAATATAGTACGATGTGAGTTTCCTCTCGCTTGCAAACTGGCTAATTCCTCTTCCACTCTAGAATTGGTCAAGGAAACATGCAAAAAAAACATCATAAATGTTTCGATACAAAACAATGTGATGAAAAAGATGATGCCAAGCTTTAGTGATAATTTTCTCATCCGTAACCACCATTTTAGAATTTCTTAAAAGTATAACGTGAAAGTGTGAAGATTTCATGCAGAAGGAGCATCTTTCCAAACAAAAAATGCCCATAAGTATATTGTATACTTATGGGTCAGATTTTAATTAAATGTATTTTTTTGCCCAGTTTAAGAAGTTATCAATGACTACGTCAAGGAATTTCACTGTACCTTCATCAGTTAAATTGCCTTCTGCATCAAATTTAGTGTGAACAGCACCAATATAAACGTCATTGCCGCTTAGTAATGGTGAGTTGATGCCAGGAGAGAACAAAATATCACGTAAATGTAATTGTGCTTTTACAGTACCTAAGTTCCCCATTGATGCACCCATGATGATAGATGGTTTGCCAATCATTACTTTATCTACACGAGATAGCCAATCAATAGCATTGACCATAACCCCTGGAACAGTACCATTATATTCTGGTGTAACCCAAAGTACAGCGTCTGCAGCTTTTACTTTTGCTTTAAAATCAAGAACTGCTTGTGGAGCCTCATTTTCGATATCTTGATTATACATTGGTAGGTCCTTTAAGCTTAAAACTTCAAGGTCTAACTTTTCTGTATAACGTTTTTGAATAAATTGAGCTAATTGCATATTATAAGATTCTTTACGGATACTACCTACGATTGCTACTACTTTCACGATGTTTCCTCCTAAATGTACATTATTCATAGTATTTGTATAGCTATTGTATTTTATACCATTTTAATAATAAATGGCAAATTCTTCAACTGGCTTACGATATCCACGTAATCGACGACTGCTTTCTTTTTCTTTCCCAATAGTAATCATTAGAGCAATTTCATGTGTTTCTGGCACATTGAAAAGCTCACGCATTTTTTGATTATCAAAGCCAATCATTGGACAAGTATCCCAGCCACGATTTTTCGCAGCTAGCATGAATAACATAGCAGACAAAGATGCATTCCGAATGGCTTCATCCTTCATAAATGCTTCACCGCGGTCTTCATAAAATTTTGTATTCTCTACTACAATATCTTCTAGTTCGCCAGCTGTAATTATACCTAAATCCACCATGCCTTGACTTAGTTCAGCAGTATTCTTATAAGCTTCCTTGTCACCTAATACAAGAATTACTCCTGAAGCTGAATGCACTTTATATTGACCAAATGCCGCCTCTCTCACCTTTTCTTTCATATCCTCATCCAGCACAACGATATAATTGGCATGCTGTAAGTTAAATGCTGATGGGGCAAGCTTGACATCCTCCAAAATAGGACGTATGTCATCCTCAGTCATCTTAACGTCCTTGATAAAATTATTAGCAGAGCGACGCTTATCTATCAGCTTGGAAAATTCCATTTTTTTATCCCCCAATACAGTTATGTATTCATCCAGTGAGGCTTTTCTTTCCCAACTGGATGAAATTGTGTTACTCATATTCTTTATCGAACATAATAGAACTTCTTACAGTGTCAATCGGGCGAACAAGACCTTCAATCTGTTCACGTTTTGGTTCTAAAAACGGTGGTAATGACAGTTTTTCTCCTAATGTTTCATATGGCTCATCACCCATAAACCCTGGACCATCTGTAGCCAATTCAAATAAAATCTGCGGAGCTACACGTGCATACAATGATTCAAAGAAATGACGATTTACATAGCCAGAAGTGTGGAAACCAAAGCTTTCGAAACGTGCAGTCCATTCATCTAATACCGCACGATCCTCTACACGAAAGGCTGCATGGTGAACAGTACCAAAACCTTGACGAGCAACGGGTAACACCGTGTTATGTTCGACAATAATCTGGGCACCATTTCCTCCCTCACCTACTTCAAATAAATGAAAGTCTCCTTCTTCTGCAATCTCTGTAAAGAGCATTACCTTTTCTAACACATCTTTAAAGTATTTAAAATTAGCTACACGGACAAATACTGGCCCTAAACCTGTAATAGCATTTTCAAGTGGGATGGGTCCATCCTGCCAAGGCGTACCTGCTGCCACACCTGTATTATGCTCATCAGAAATAAGCTGATAGTGCTGATCATCAAAATCTACGAAAGATAGAGTTTTCTTACCAAACTGTTCTTTCATACCAGTATGTTTCACATTTAAACGATCGAAGCGCTTTACCCAATAATCTAAAGCAGCATCCGTTGGTACACGGAAAGAAGTCTTTGAAATTTCATTTGTACCATGTACACCTTTTGGGATGTTAGGGAAATCAAAGAACGTCATATCTGTACCTGCACTACCTTTATCGTCTGCAAAGAATAAATGATATGTTTGAATATCATCCTGATTAACTGTTTTCTTCACTAAGCGCATTCCTAATACATAGGTGAAGAATTTATAGTTTTCTTCAGCACTACTTGTGATTGCCGTAACATGGTGTACACCTTTTAAATGATTCATAGAATGCTCCTCCTATTTATCTCGATATCGAGATATATGTGTAAAAATTTTTTATTGGTCAGTGGCGTTCTTGCCAACTTTTTTAAGTGATAAAATCATGTTGTCCAGCTCCTGAGATTCCAATACTTCAAATATCTCATTTATTTTTTGTTCATGCTTAGGAAAAATTTCTTCCATCAAAGCCTGTCCCTCAAGCGTTAGTAATACGTACGTAACACGTCGATCTCTTGGACACGCCTTACGATATACATAGCCTTTTTGCTCGAGCTTATCAATCACATAAGTAATACTACTGCTTGCAATTAATATTTTTTTACCAATCATTTGAATAGGTTGCTCTCCACGATGGTACAAAAATTCAAGAACCGAAAATTCGGTTTGATTTAAATCGTATTGAAGTAAATCTCTTTTAGTTGCATCTTGAATCGTTTGATATGCTCGGAACAAGACCGTAAATGCTTTTAAGTTACGATTATTTTCCTTCATACGACTCCCTCTTTTTACTTCGAATTTAATTATCTTTAATTCGAGATAATAATAACATATACAATTTTAAACAGCAATCATTTTGTTTCATCATGTTTGTCATCTTCTTGTTCGGGTAGAAGGTAGTTGTAACTTATAAAGGAGGATTCTAAATGAAAAAAGATGTAAATCAAAAACACCAACAGCTAGAAGCATTCCGAGTAAGTGATAAAGATCAACCTCTCACGACCAATCAAGGATTAAAGATATCGGAAGATGAACATTCACTAAAAGCAGGTGAGCGAGGACCCACTTTACTAGAGGATTTTCATTTTCGTGAAAAAATGACCCACTTTGACCATGAACGAATTCCTGAACGAGTAGTACACGCACGTGGCTCAGCAGCTCATGGAATTTTTGAAACATATGAATGTGCAAGTGATATTACAAAGGCTCAATTTTTAAATGGGAAAGGAACTAAAACCCCTGTATTTGTTCGCTTCTCTACCGTTGCAGGGTCAAAAGGATCTGCAGATACCGTCCGTGACGCACGCGGCTTTGCTACCAAGTTTTATACACAAGAGGGTAATTATGATTTAGTAGGAAATAATATTCCTGTATTTTTTATTCAAGATGCTATTAAATTCCCCGATTTTATACACGCCGTAAAGCCTGAACCAAATAACGAAATTCCCCAAGCACAAAGTGCCCATGATACATTTTGGGATTTCATTGCAAATAATCAGGAGTCTGCTCATATGGTCATGTGGCATATGTCAGATAGATCGATCCCACGAAGCTATCGAATGATGGAGGGTTTTGGTGTGAATACTTATCGCTTTGTCAACGCCGAAGGAAAAGCCCACTTTGTTAAATTTCATTGGAAACCTGTACTTGGGGTAAAATCTTTAGTTTGGGATGAAGCACAAATCATCGCTGGAAAAGACCCTGATTTTCATCGCAGAGATTTATGGGAATCGATTGAACGTGGGTATTTCCCAGAGTGGGAACTTGGTGTTCAACTTATTCCTGTTGAAGATGAATTTAAATTTAGCTTTGATATTCTCGATGCCACTAAAATATGGCCCGAAGAAGAGGTTCCTGTACGCCTTCTTGGGAAAATGACATTGAACAAAAACACGGATAACTTCTTTGCAGAAACGGAACAAGTTGCATTTCATGTTGGTCACGTTGTACCTGGAATTGATTTTTCAAATGATCCATTATTACAAGGTCGCTTATTCTCCTACACAGATACGCAGTTAATAAGACTGGGAGGACCAAATTCCCATGAACTTCCTATTAATAAACCGATCTGTCCATTCCATAATAACCAACGAGATGGCTATGGCCGACAAACCATTAATGTGGGACAAGTTAGCTACCATAAAAATTCCTTAGCCAATAATACACCACACCCTGTTTCTGAAGCAGATGGTGGCTATAAGCATTATGAAGAAAAAATCGAAGGGCATAAAGTACGTGCACGTAGTGAGAGCTTTAACGACCATTTTTCACAAGCACGATTATTCTGGCTTAGTATGACAGATATTGAGAAAATGCATATTATCGATGCCTTTAGCTTTGAACTTGGCAAGGTAAAAAATAAAGCGATTCGTAAACTAGTTGTAGACATGTTCGCTCATGTCAGTTACTCACTTGCTTCAGCTATTGCTGAACGAATTGGTATAGTTCCCCCGATAGAAGTGGAAGTACCGCATATTCACCAAACTTCTCCAGCTGTTAGCCAAGTAATCAATGCAAAGGAAAGTGTCCAATCTAATAAAGTAGCTGTAGTGGTTACAGAAAATAGTAGTGAAAATTTAAACGAACTTATTGCTACATTTTTAAGTGAAAATATAGTAGTTGAGCTAGTAAGTACTAAGCAAGGCATAGTAAGTGGCTATGAAATTCACGAAACATTTGCTACAACCTCCTCAGTTCTTTATGATGGCGTTTATGTTACAGGAGCCTTTCAAGATTCCTATCAACAAGCAAAAGCAGAACGGTTTATTGAACAAGCCTATCAGCACTGCAAAACAATAGGTTATACGAAAAATGTTTCGTTTTTACAGCATATTGCTAATAAAAATGGGGTTGCAAGCGATCCAAAATCTTTCGTACATGCCCTTGCTAAACATCGACATTGGGTACGTGAATGTAAATGAATAAAAAGCCAGCTAACTGATTAAATCAGCTAGCTGGCTCATAGTGTTGAAAAACAAAACAATCCATAGAATTTTTATGAAAGGTGAAAATGAATTTCCGTTGCAGGCTACTTGCTTTCCTGTGAGCGAGCGCCGAATCGCTTCCTCCGCTACCGCTCCGTTTAGAGTCTTGCCTGTCTCGCTATCCCACGGGAGTCAAGTAGCCTTCCACTCCAATCCACAAAAGTGTTACCTTTTTAGCAAAGGTTTTCAAATAAAGTGAAGGTGTTCTCTACTCTTTATGGAGGGGTGTTGTCACGCATCACTTCTCCAATAAGAGCTTATCCCCTCTAAGAATACAGATAATGGGCTATTTGATTGCTATGCTAGTATGAAAAAAGTAAAGACACTTTGCAGAATGGTTGATTGGAGTGGAGCCAGCATCACTCCTAGGGGATTTAGCGTCACAGAGGAGACCCTGGAGCGAACGTAAGTGAGTGAAGCGGCTCATCGGACGCCCCCTGGAAAGGACGCTGGCGGAACGGAAATCAACCCCTCACCTTGCCAAGTTGCTTTTTCTGCCGTCGACATCCTCTTTTTTCAACAACATAAGCCAGCTAGCTAACTGATTCAATCAGCTAGCTGGCTTATTTCTATTATTTAATTCGTTTAAATTCCTTTTCATTGCTGTCTACAAATTCGACATCCACTTCAACGGATTGATAGTTATCTTCAATATTGAATACGTTGATTACTTGATCAATCACTTCATCATTAGGTGTTGTAGAATCAAAATTCAACTGCTTAAATAACGGCTCTAATTTAGTATACGCTTCATCACCCTGTAGTTTTTCATTTTTTCGATCATCCTGTAACTTTGCCTCTATGCCTGTTTTTTTATCCTCATATTCTACCTCATAAGACTCCGTTGCAGAGTAATCAACGTCTAATGAAAACTCTATAAAATTGAAGGTCACTTGGTCAGTTGGTGTATCACCAGTTTGTTGAGTAGCATTTTGATCTGCTGGTGCATTTGCTGGCACATCCTTTACCTCATCCTTATTACAGCCGTAAAGAATAATAGTCATTAAAGGAATCGCTAAGATAAATTTCAATTTCAATTGATTCACTCCTTTCTTACATATTACTTCCCTATTCTTCTACAAACTAACCTAAAAAAAGGGCATCTCCTACAATGAGGAGATACCCTTTTCGTGGAATGCAACTTAATAATAGAAGTTACGATCCACTTTATTTTCTTGAATTGCTTTTGCTAATCGAACTGTTGACACAGCCAAATCGGCATATGACACACTCTTAGTAGCATTAAAGTTATTTTGCTGTGTATCAATTAGACCCATCCCATTTGCTATTGCTATATAGCCTGTATACGCTGGATCAATAGACGCTGCATCCGCAAAGTTTAATTTGTAAATATCCTTATACTTTGCAACATTCTCCAATTGCATTACTTTAACAGCCCAAACTGCTAGCTCTTGGCGAGTTAATGTTTCATCCAAAGCGAATTGGTTTGCTGGCTGTAAAATTCCCATTCTAACAGCTTGTTCAACCACTCCATATAATGGATGGTTTTTATCGATATTGCTGAAGGATTGCTTTTCTCCTTCGCCGCTACCAAAATAGCCATATGTTAAAGATTTTAGTAGAATCTTTAATGCTTCTCCCTTTGTTACAGCAGCATCAGCATTAAAGTTTGCTATATCTTTTACCTCTAATACATTTTGATTTAAAAGATAATTTAATTCATTAGCTGCAGTTGGATGTGAAATGGATGGCTTCTCTTTGGAGCCATCTACCTGATACAACCATTCACCGGTAATTGCATCAATCTGATTATCTAAACTACCATTGTAAGTTGGAGCATAGATTAGATCATAATGTTGTTTACCTTCAGTATCTTGTTTTGCATATTGTAGCTGTAATGTAAGTGCCTTACTATAAGCTTCTTTAGCTTTATCAGCTGAGATTACCTGGCTGATAGATGGCCAATTATTAATCTTTTGTTTATTAACATTCAATGAACGTAATGACCCATCAGAGCCAATACCTACGTATATTTCATCTCCAACAACCGCAATCCCATTTACGATACGTGGGAAGGAGAAGTAATAATCTTTACTATAGTCATCATGTACAGCATCATCGATTGGCATCGAATACTCATGTAAATAGGATGGAGCCCATTGCTTTAAGTATTCAACCGCCTTTGCCAATGCAGCATCCTTAGAAATAGTATTTGTTTTGTCCGTGTTTGTAAAATCTCTCCTTAAATCATGGTACTGCACGATTTCGCCTGTTGCCTTATTAATTTCGAAAGAGGTACCGGAACCACCATTATTGTACATATACATGTAATTTACTGTATAAACCGTCTCGCCACTTTCATTTTCTCGTTCATCAACCATATCAATAGAGAGTGTTGCCTTGTCTTCATCAACCTTTAAGAAATTTTTAGCGAATTCCTCAACTTCTGCTACTGTCATACCACTTTTTCTTGGCGGTAACTGCTGTGAAGATATTTTCTGAGCACTTTTCGTCTTTGGAACTTGTGCAGAGAAACCATTCGTTGTTTGCCATTGACCTGTTAAAGCATGTACACCATTAAACCCTGTCGCTGGCATATAGACAAGCTTCACATTACGTTGATCGTTAGAATAGTCAACAGCATAACGAAGTTCAACTGCTAGGTTATCACGTACTTGTGCAGCAATTTCTTCCTCATTTTTTTTCTGGCTTGAGCTATCAAAGGTTGCTTTACTAATAGAATCTGTATTGCGGTACATTCCTGTTATTTGGCCATTAGCAAGAACATCAATAGTAATACTTTGATCGCCAATAAGGACACCATTATAAGTTGGTGAATAAACAAATGAGTAGGTAATTGGCTGTGATAATGGACGATTGATATCATTGTAATAACCGAAGCCATCTTCACGGAGTTTATAGTTCTCTAAATTCGCAAATTTTTTCAGGAAATCTTCTGCAATTTTTTTGGCTTCAATCTCCGAATATTTTGCTGGATATACTGCTTCAGCGATATTAGCTGGTTGATAATAGAAATGTTCTAAATCTAAATCTTCGCCTTTAAATGTAAAACCACCATAAACATCTTTACCATTCACCGTTTTATGGAAGTTTAAATCATAACGGACAGTTTTATCATCTCTAAAGAAATGACCGCCTCCAGAATTAAACTCATTGTCAGCTACAAATTTGAACTCTTCAGGGAATAGTGCACGTAATTTGTTAATTAGCATACCCTTTGTCACTTTTGTCTCTGTAGCAGCTAACTGTATTTCAATACGCTCTGAAGGTTCTTTCACATTTGCAGAAGCTTGTGAAACGGGTGCTAGAACCCCAACAGAAAATGCCGTAGTCGTTAAAATAATACCTAACTTCTTAAATTTACCCAAAATATCCCTCCTAAAATACTATTTACCATAATTATAATATATTTATCCATATTTAGATATGAATTTTACAGATAATTTCCTCTTTGAAGAAACATATTGGGTAATCCATCCACTTTTCTTCATTTTCTCATTTCTTTACCACATCAAAATTGGCACCAATTAACACCCAATTTTGAGGGAATGGTAGTCCTAATTTCCAATAACCTATACCACGAAGGTTATATTGTTTAATGAGATTAAATTTAGCTTGAATAGATCTAGCATCTTCAAACCACACCATATGCGCCCTACCTTGCTCATCATAGTATTCAAAAAATGGTGCTTGGGCTCTCCAATCATACTGAATCGCTGCATTATAACGCTTAGCAATTTCAATGGCTCGCTGTGGACTAAGTGCTTCTGCATACGGTCCCCCCTGAACAAAAGGTAATGTCCAATCATAGCCATATAAATTTTGCCCCAACATAATTTTGCTTGCAGGTATTTCACTCACCGCATATTTTACAACTGCCTCTACCTCTGGGAGAGGTGAAACGGCCATTGGTGGGCCTGCTGAATATCCCCATTCATAGGTCATGAGTAAAACAAAGTCCACGATTTCCCCATGTGCTCTATAATCATGTGCCGCTGTCCATGGACCTCGTTCACTATCACTTGTTTTAGGAGCTAATGCCGTAGACACTGTATATCCTTGAGCATGGAATTTTTCTACAGCTCTTCTTAAAAAGTTGTTATAGGCTTGTCGTTGATCTGCTGGCAAATTTTCAAAATCAAAGTGGATATCTTTGACGTCACCAAGTTGCTTTGCTTCCGCAAGAATATTATCAAATAATAAATCTTGAACAGCCGTACTTTGAAAAATATCTCTCGCTAATTCACCACTAAAACTAAAATTCTCTAAATTAGAAATAACCATCGCAATTGATGCTCCTGTATCATTTGCAATTTGTGTCACACCTTGACTTGGTGGTCTCTGTAAGGTACCATCACGTCTTGCCTCATAACTAAATAAAGCTAAATATGTTAAATAGGGACCCGCTTCCCTCGCTTGATTCAAGAGTGCCTCACTAACAGATGTTCCTCTCGGCTCTAAATAAGCCAATGTTTCTGCTCTTGTTTTTGGCGGTTGTGGAATATACAATCTCATCCCAACAGCTAATGGTTGATTGGGATTAATGCCATTTACTTGTGCAAGTGTTAGATAATTAATACCGAAGCGTTGACCGATTGACCATAAACTATCACCTGGCTGTACATAATAAAAGCTTCCGACAATTGGGATTACAAGAGCTTGCCCCACAACTAAACGATTTGGCTCTGGAATTTGATTGGCATCTATAATACTTTGAACCGTAGCCCCATACGCCTGCGCAATACCCCATAAAGACTCGCCAGCCCGTACAACATGTATTTGAATGATTTTGCCTCCTTCTAGCTTGATAAAATCATACCTATAAAGCTTATGAAATCAGAGATGAAAAGATGTCTCTCAACACCTCCACAAAAATCCATCGCTGAATGGATTTTAGGACTGATTATTTTGTCACCTTCTTTACAGCAATTATTTCAATAGTGGATGTATGATGATTGTTCGTTCATGAGGTTTAAATATCTGTTAAGCCCCTGAATGCTTTGCTATTATTCATATATTTCAATGTCACTTCAAAGCGAGCCTATTTAATGGTAGGATTGTTTCTTTTAAGTGAAGCCTAATTTTTGTTTTCTATGTATGTCTATAAAGTTATCAGAGTAATATATTCCGCTTCTTCACCGTTATTTGTATAAGTAAGCGCAAAATGGTACTTATCTCGATAGCACAAATCGTACAAATGTTCTACTTTTTACATAATCTTTAGCAAAGCTTTACCCACTTTCTACCCTACAAAACAGTTGCAACAGGCTACTTTTTGTTACACTTTTCCCAAAATATTTTACACAACTAGCGTCATATGCCTTATTCTTTTCCCGGTTCTCACTCTTGTATAATGAAATTATTGTAAGGAGGTGTTAGATTGCGTTTATTTTACCAGCAAAAAGTGATCGGTAAGAAATCTCGTAAGCTTGAAAAAATTCCATTTTCTATTGAAGAGCCTGTCACAACGTTACAAGATTTACTTGTTCAGCTTGTAACACAGCAGGTACAACAATTTAATGAAAAAATGGTAGATACACCACTTCATCTATATTTAACGGATCAGCAATTAGAAGACGCTGCCCAGTATGGCAAAGTACATTTTGGAGAAAAGAAAAAGGATGCTTTACAGTCAGTTGATCAGGCTATCTCCACAATGCTTCAAGCCTTTCAGGACGAGCTGTTCTTAATCCTTCACAATGAAGAATCTTTAGATTCTCTTACTACACCATTAAACATACAGGAAGACGATGTTTTTACATTTATTAAACTAACTATGCTTGCAGGACGAATTTGGTAAGGAGGGATTTTTATGACACTTTCACATGAACAAAAAACACATTTTCAAAGTATAGTGGATTCTGCACCTATAGCTTTACAGCCCTTAGCAACTGCATTATTAAAATACATGGACAATAGAGACTATGACATTGAACAGCTTATAGCTACTCAGCAGTATTCATCACTTGAAGAGCTATTGAGCGGACCATTATTTGAAGTGCTTGCACTATTTTCCTCACAAGAGCGTGCACTCAAGATTAAGAAATTAGCATTACGTTTTGATGCTACAATGTTCCAAACTGGCGTTTTACGTCGATCATTTCGTTCATCTCAACCAGTGCAAGATCACCTTTTTCAATGCTTACAATTAATAGAAGAAATGCTGACATTTGAGGAAATTACTTTGCAGGAGTTATTAGCAAATCATCGTCAATATGAGCATGGTACCTATCCAAACTATAGCTCCTATGTCTTGAAGAATGAAAATGTAAAAGTAATGGGCTTTAATGTCTTTGAACAGTTGCTCGCTGAAGAACTATCTATACAAAACCCTTCAATTGAAGAGGCAGTAGAGAGTATTTTATTTGATGAGCATCATAGTAGCTTTTTCGGTCATCCATTCATTCGTGGTATTTTCAAATCAAATAATCACCGTATGCATGATTCCCTTGGAAAACTATTAATAGCAGCTGCACGGCAAGAAGGTCTACGACAAGCAATAGTAGAAAACATTGACCATGGCAATCTTGATGCACAGCTCAAAATGATGAAACTTATTCAGGAACATCAACTAACACGCTTCTCCTCTGTAGTTCGAGCAGTCGATACTTGGATGGGACTTGGCTATAATAGCTTCGAAAATCAAAAAATAACAGAGGAAGTTCTTACGCTAGCCATTCAGGCCATCGAAGAGGACAACTTTGTTGGGCAACTGTTAAAGAGTGAGCGTACAATTGATAGCTATGTCGCATTATGGGCGACTGCTACAAAGGACTATACGCAATTAAATGACCTTGTAACAACACTCTTAAAGCGTGACAAACATATCCAACTTACAACGCTTGCCTTTTTAAAAAACTTATCGAAAATCTCCTTTACAGCGCCATTTGTGAAGGATTTAATCTTATCAACAAAAGATATCGAGTTGTTTGCCTTTGCATGGGGCAATTTCCTCTATGCCAATCACCATATTAATAGTGAGTATGCAAGAGACAATGAATGGGATCAAACCCTTCAAAACTTCATGCAAGAAAACACACAGCTACAAGGCATTGAATACCTATTATTTGAACAGCTTGAGTGGGCAAAGAATGAAATTACGAAAGACGGGCTTATCATTACAGGCAAACCTCTATCCTTTGTCTATGTCCATTTGTCATTAGAAGATTTAATTTCAACACAAATTATTTTAGCCCATCATGTACAGGACGAGGCATTATTCCAACGAATTATTGAGCATGCAGATTCTTACTCACCATCAAGTAGAATCGGCCTACTGAATATTTATTGTCTTGACCCCGTCACACAAGGTCAACGCGAATTTTTATTTAATTCTTTACGGGATCGCAGTTCCATCAATCGTTCTCTTGCGTTAAAGAAAATACATGCTCTAACACCAACCGAAGAAGAAATAACAAAAATTGAAGATCTTTTAGCTAATAAATCAGGTGCACTTCGCAAAGAGGCTATTTCACTCTTAAAAGTTCAGCCACAGAATCATCTATTACAAAGTGCTGAAAGGCTGATAAAAGATAGTAAGCAGCTAAAGAGACTTGGAGGGCTTGAATTACTATTAGAAGCCTCTAAGGAATACAGCTTAGCGAGCGAGCAAATTACAGCTTTATGTTCCTTATTACCCAAAGTAACTAAAAACGAGCAAGTTTTGTTAGAACAATTAATTACAAGGGATGTCCCAGAGTATAACGAGAGCAATGGCTTTGGTTTATATACCCCACATCCCCCTATTCAATACGGCTGTATTTCTGATGGAGCCATTCAAATGAATGGTGAAGAGCCTTGGCAACAGCTTGCTCCACTTTATGTACAGACACCTACACCTTTTGAAAAATTCTTTCAATATGATATTGAAAAATTATTATCTAAGCTTGAACAACTTATTCAAGTTTTAGATAAACACGCTGAACTAGAGTATGAAACATACCAATGGAATGACACGCACATTACCACTACATTAGGGCAAAGATATAGTGTTATAGCAACTAAATCGGATAATCAACGACTTGCTAGTCTTGATGCTTATCCTATCCCTGAAGAAATTGTTCAATGGATGAAGACATCATTATTTAGTAATGAGGACTTAGCCTATTTTAACTTTTATCACAATCTATCAGAATACCCTGCTGCCCATGATCTTTCCGAAGCAGCCCAAACGCTAATTCAACCTTTTTTCCAATACAAAGAAATGAAAGCACGTGTTGCTCAATTTAATTCCTTGAAATATGACCATACAATTCAACAGATTTTCTCAGTGCTATCTCAAGATACCGACATAATCTCAGGTGAGACAGTGCTGCATCAGGAAGCACTTTCATTACTAGAAAAGCATGCACCTAAATTTAATCGCTTTGAACAGGCAATAGGCATTATGTTACAGCTATTCGATCAAATCCCTGTGGATCAGTGGCAACTTGATGTTCGAGAAAAAGGTTATTATTACTATCGTTCCACATCTACCATTATCGATTTAGATGTTGTGGAGACATTCGTGGATCGATGCGGGTCTGATTACTCAACCTATGGGGAATATGTCAAAATGCTAGCTATCAATGAAGAGCTAACAAAGCGTATGAAAAATGAAAGCTATAGCCCAAACGTCTACAATTTATCTTTATTCCAATATTTAGACGCCATGAAGGTTGGCTTATTTACGCAAGATCACTTATTTGAAGCCATATTTACCAATACGCTCGCTTCAGAAATATTTAACGAGCCAACTAAATTACTAGAACGCTATCAACAGTCATTTGAAGATTTAACAGATTTCTTTGCTATTCGTGAACAAGCAATTGATCGTATTTTAGCTATAGAGCTAAAACGTGGAGATACACCTACTGCTGTAACCAAGCTTGCTAGTAGCATTTCTTATTTTGAGGGTATTGATTATTTCTTACAAATTCTACAGGCACTTGACGGAGAAAAGCTTGCACGAGGGTATATTTGGCAGGCAGAAACGAAAAAGGATGTATTCTCCCGATTGCTAACTAGCTGTTACCCTAAGAAAGAAGAAACAGCGCAGCAATTAAAAGAAGCATGGCAGAAAACAGACATTTCTAAAGAACGTTTAATTGAAGCAATGATGTATAATCAGCATTGGATAGACCTTGTGAGTGAAGTAATTGGCTGGGATGGGCTAAAAGAATCAGCCTGGTATTTTATCGCTCACACAACAGATTCTTTATCCGACTTTGCCAAAGATCAAATTGCCCTTTTCTCTAGCATAACGGCTGAGGATTTCCGTGATGGTGCATTCGACTTAGCTTGGTTCCAAAGCGCCTATCAAACGCTTGGAGCTAAGAAATTCAAGCTTGTCTATGATGCTGCAAAATATGCTTCTGAGGGAGCCAACCATCGTCGGGCACAGCTTTATGCGGATACAGCCATCGGTAAACTCAGTCCAAAACCGTTAATGCAAGAAATTCAAGATAAACGCAATAAAGATAAACTGCGCGCACTTGGTCTTATTCCTTTAATGAAATCGGATGACAAAGACGCCCTAACACGCTATCAATTTATTCAACAGTTTTTAAAAGAAAGTAAGCAATTTGGTGCTCAACGCCGCGCAAGTGAGGCTCGAGCAGCAAGTATTGCATTAGAAAATTTAGCGCGCAATGCAGGTGATGGAGAAGCCACTCGCTTCACATGGCGTATGGAATTATCAGCCTTTAACGATATGAAACATTTATTTAAAGCACAACAGATTGAGCAAATTACGGCCCATCTACAAATAGAAGATGATGCCTCTGTAGCTATTATTGTTGAAAAGGATGGTAAACGTCTAAAGAACGTTCCTGCTGCATTAAAAAAGCATGCTGATATTGTAACTTTGCAGGAAGCCCGAAAAGACTTACAGGAACAATATAAAAGAGCACGCCCAGCGCTTGAGCAAGCAATGGAATTAGAAACAGTATTTTCGGTCGAGGAGCTCATTCATTTATTAGCCCATCCGATTCTAGCTCCACTTTTACAAAGGTTAGTCTTTATCAGTGATGTGCACGTTGGAATGCTTACACCAGAAGGTTTACAGCTTCTATCGGCTGACATTGTGAATCTTGCTCCTACGTCCTCTATAAAGATTGCTCATCCTTATCAGCTTCTAGAAAGTGGTCAATGGAGACAGTGGCAATCCTATATGTTTGAGCACAAAATACAACAGCCATTTAAGCAAGTATTCCGTGAGTTATATCTCATCAACGCTGATGAAAAAGGACAGAAACAATCATTGCGTTATGCAGGACATCAAGTAAATCCTTCACAAACAGTAGCCTTGTTGAAAACACGCGGTTGGCAAATCAGCTATGAAACAGGACCACGTAAAGTATATTATAAGGAAAATATTGTGGCATCTTTGTATGCACAGGCAGATTGGTTTACGCCAGCAGAAATTGAAGCACCTGCAATCGAAGGTGTTTACTTCTATGATCGACTAACAGGCAAAGATATCGTTTTAGATGATATTCCAGCAGCGATATTCTCTGAGGTTATGCGAGATATTGATCTCGTTGTCAGTGTTGCCCATGTTGGTGGTGTAGACCCTGAGGCAAGTCATTCTACTGTTGAAATGCGTAGTATTATCGTAGAAGAATTAGCTAAATTACTGAAGCTACACAATGTGGAAGTGAAAAAGCAACATGCCCTCATTGAAGGTAAGCTAGCCAGTTACTCCTTACATTTAGGAAGTGGTGTGGTGCATCAAATAGGCGGTTCCATGATCCCGATTATTGCTGTCCCATCTCAGCATCGTGGACGGATTTTCTTACCGATGGTGGACGATGATCCACGTACGGCTGAAATCATGTCCAAGCTCTTATTACTATGTGAAGATACAAAAATTAAAGATCCAGCCATATTAACTCATATTCGAAGCTATGAGCAAATGCACTAATGTACACTAGATAAAAATAGGTGACTCAATTCGTCACCTGTTTTTACTGTACATCCGTTTTAATCATTTCAAATAATAGCGGTACATTCGTGCCTCGCTGCAATGAATGACAGTCCTCCATTAAAAAGGACCAACTTTTCTTGATTTTCTCCCTATAAGGTAACGCTGAACTAACCGGTAGATAGGCGCTTAAATATTCCCCAATCGTGCCTGATAGATTGTCCATAAATTCATCTGCTTTTTGTAGTTTTTCTGTAGGGATTTCATTGCGCTCATTCCATAAGACATGCTCTAAATTCGTAGAAAAATAAAATAATTGATAAGGTACTTTCATACGGTTAATGCTAAAGTGGTCGTTAGCGATTAAAATTTGGGCATTCTTTGCCTTCATATCATTGCGTTGTTCAATTTGCTCTTTACGTTTATCCGACTTCACTAAAATAGCATCCTCTGTATAAAATAGGTTTTGTTCGATACTCTCATCTACCTTGACGCATTCTGGTGCAATAAAGCATCCATCTGTATCTGTAATATGAACAACAGCAGTTAAATCATTGGCTAAAAATTTATATTTTTCAAGATAGCTCTGAATCACTCGTACAACACTGTTTTTAATATTTGGGATCCGTTTGTGCGCATCCCACTTTGTTAAAATATCCTCACGTTGTACATCAAAGCGTATTGTCGAGTTCGCAAAATGAGCATCTAAATAATCCTCTAAAATAATTTGCTCCGTCTGCCCTTCCACAATGATTAATAGCACTTTTTTAGTCATGTTGAACACCCGCTTTACGAAAAGCACGCTTGATTTTAAATGTTTTGGTTTCCTTATATATCTCTTCGTCCTGTCCACCAAGTTGGATAGCACGTAAATAAACATCTCTAGCATTATTCACTTCTTTAATACCTTTTAGCTGCATATAGCGGTGATATTCATTTGTTGTCGTAAACCATAAATTTTTAATAGCTAGCACCTCTAACACACGTAGATTATGGGATGTAAAAATAAGTTGTCCTTTTCCATCCTCATCTATCACTGTTAACAACTCACCCAACAAATATTCAAATACACCTGAATCTAATTCATCAATAACCACGCATGCATTTGGATTATTGTATACAGCAATTAATACACTAAGAATAGAAATGATCTTTAAGATTCCCTCTGACTCTGTTCGTAGCGGTAATTCCCGCTCCCCACGCTGCGACAAAAACTCAAAACGAATTCCCTGCTCTCCATTATCCATCGTTTGTTTTGTGATGATATTAATTTTAATTGTCAGACCAGGAATAATTGCCGAGAGCACTTGATTACTTTGCTCAATTACTTCACATAATGCATAGAATGCATCCTCTGGTAATAAAGCTGGTCCATTTAAATCATAAGGAATAAGGCCTCTCGTTTTCTCTAAATGAATACTAAACGGCATGATCCGTTCTTCAAATAATGGTGCAATGTTTTGATTACTAACAACATGTAAATCTCTGCTAAAATCAACGGCAATATTTTGTAGCAGCTGCATTTCTTGCTCAGAAAGTCGTTCCTGTAATAATGGCTTTACATCTTTGTGGAATAGAAATGACATATACTGTTTTCTTGCTAACTGTTGAATAACCAGTAATTGGATACGTACCTGTTCACTCAAATCATTCAGTTTCGATTGACGGATTTGCACATCCTTCTCTGTCACAGCAACTAAAGTCTTTGATCGCTTCCCTTTCGTATTTTCTCGATAGGTAAGGCGCTCCAGCGTAGTATATAGTCGATGCTGATCCTCCTGTAGTTCCACATAGTAATTCACAAAAAATGTACCGAATTGATTCTCAACTAAAAATTCAACATCCATACTAGCTGTTTGCTCTCCTGCCAATAGGAGTCGCTTCTCTTGTGAAGGTAACTTCACTTCAGCAAGCCATCCTGATAGAAGTGTCTTCAATAAACTGAATGCATCTACAATGGTTGTCTTTCCAGAGCCATTTTGCCCATATAGGCCAACAACATTCGCTTGTAGAAATGTCTCAAAATTTACTGCGAGTACAAGTTCACCCTGTCGTACATTTCGTAAATTTTGTATGTTTATTTTTTTTATCTTAATAATTGCCATATGCTAAACATCCTTTTAGCTTTTTCTCTTATTATAATGAAATTTGTTATATTTTATAACAAATTCGAACTTAAGCATCCATAGCCTATAGCCTATGACAAAAATCGCAATAGGCATATGTTAGAAAAAATGAAGAAAGGTGTGTTTCATTGGTTTATCCTAGATTAGCCCCCGATGATTTTAACAGTCAATTTCGGCCAGGTATGAAAATATGGGTGACACTCCCTACTGGTACTTATTCAGGTACATTGATTCGAACATTTGGCACTGGAGGAAGAACAGCTGAAATCCAGCTAGATAACGGTCAAATAGTGACTGTGGATGTTAGTCAAATCACTGCTGCAGGTACAGGAACACCGCCTGGTAGTTCCTATCCGCCACCATACCCACCACCTTATCCACCGCCGTATCCACCGCAACCTTATCCACCACGTCCATACCCACCACAGCCCTACCCACCGCAACCTTATCCGCCACGTCCATATCCACCACAGCCGTATCCGCCGCAACCTTATCCGCCACGTCCAGGTGGTCAATATCCTGGTTTCCCACCACCACTAATACCAGGACTGCCGAATATTTTACCAGGAATTTTTGGTAATCCCCGACCATAGCAACAACTAGAAAAAGGTTATTTCTTTATTCAAGAATAAAGAAATAACCTTTTTTCCATTTTATTCCCATAATAAAAATCATCCAATTCCTTTACATATAAGACATGACAAAATAAGTAAAAAGCCCTAACAAGGAATTGGAAATTAGCATTTCAACCAAATTTTTAATCAATTGAAATTAAGTTAGTTCTGAGCATACTTCTTTTTTATACTAGTAACCGTTAAGCTTTTTGTAAAAATTTAACCTAACCTAAAAAATATATAGACTAAAAAACTAGATTTCTTTGTTTATTCATAGAAATCATGACTTTAAATAGTAAGTTTTCTGGGTTGTGAATCAATTTTTTTGGCAGTATAGTAGTTAAATGATAGGGGATAAATAGATTATTTTGTATTTAAAAATATTTAAAATGCATCTGGACTTCTACGAATAACATCAACATCTTCAATGTGTAGTACATTGACTAAATTATCCATTTATAGTCCTTAGCTTGAAATATTTGTTAGATCATATTAGGAGGAAAAGCATGAAAAAACGCAAGAAGCAGCAAATGTCCATTAGTAAGAAATTAACTGCAATAGTAGTAAGTATTTTATTATTATTTGGATTAGTTACTTTAGGTCTTTCTTATTATATAGTAAGAAACAGTAATTTAACAGACATGGATCAATCTCTCTCTGATAAAGGCATGATCCTAGCCAAAACCATTGATACTACCACACTGAAATCAATTTTAGAGAATCCTACAAATAGTAACCCTGACGCTCTACGATTAACAAGTGAAATGGATGCGATCAATGATAATTCCGATAGCATTACCAATCTATTTTTAATTACAGTTAACGGGGAAAATATTAATGCACCTGTTCTCTCATCTAGTATACTTGATCTAGGGGCTGAGTATAACCAAGATATGATTGCTATGGGTTTATCTCCTGATTTCCTAGCAAGAATTAAAGAAGTTTTTGAGACAAAAAAAGCAACAGCAACAGATATTTATAGCGATGAATACGGTAGCTATAAAACAGGCCTTACACCAATCTTGGATGAAAATGGTGATATGCTGGCCGCTTATGCCATTGACTATGACGTATCAATGGTAACAGGAAAAGCAATGTCTGAAGCCCTATGGACATTATTAGTAACTGTTATTTTCTTAATAGGTTCATCCATTGCAGTTTACACGCTTTTAAGAAAAAAATTAACACCAATTCAACAACTTTCCTTACAATCTAAAAAAGTTGCAGAAGGTAATTTAGAGCTTGAACCATTACCAGTTACTTCAACGGACGAAGTAGGAATGCTCACACAAAACTTTAATTCAATGATTGAAAACTTAAAAAATGTTATTAAAAGTACAACGAATGTTTCTGCACGTGTTTCAAACACGGCCAATGTTTTATCTGTCAATATGCAGGAAGCCTCCGATTCATACAATAATGTAGCTTCTTCCATGCAAGAAATTGCAAGTGGCGCTGATCTACAAGTACAAAAGGCAAAAGAAAGTACGATTACCATTGAAGAAATGAATATTGGTATCCAACGTATTGCCATGACGTCCAATCAAATTTCAGAATCCTCTATTTTAGCATCAGAGGAAGCTGAAAGAGGCAATGAATCGACAAATAAATCTGTCACACAAATGAATGCTATTAGTAAAGCTGTTAATCAATCTGCAGCTTCTGTTAAATTACTTGGCGAACATTCTAATAAAATTGAAGAAATCGTAGGGATTATTACAGGTATTGCTTCCCAAACCAATTTACTTGCATTGAATGCGGCTATCGAAGCTGCACGTGCTGGAGAAGCTGGTAGTGGCTTCGCAGTGGTTGCTGATGAAGTACGTAAACTTGCTGAACAATCTGAGGCATCCGCAAGAGAGATTTCCACACTTATTTCTCATATCCAGCATGATACAAACGAATCTGTAAATATCATGGTTCACGCTGTAGAAGAAGTAGATCATGGCATTGTCATGATTAATGATTCGGAAAAATCATTTAGCCAGATTTTAACTTCCATTCACCATGTGACAGGGCAAATTCAAGAGCTTTCTGCAACGATTGAAGAAATGGCAGCTGGCATGGAAGAAGTAACGTCTGCTGTTAAAGATATGGAAGATTTCTCAGTCAATTCAAAAGACAATACAAGAGCAGTAGCAGCAACTTCTGCCTCTCAATTGAATACGGTTCAACGAGTTTCTGAAGAAGCTCAAGTATTATCCGAGTTATCTGATGAATTAATGAATGTTGTTAATACCTTTGTAGTGAAATAAAAAATGAAAGGGCTGCCCTTATAAGGAGATGTATGTCCGTTAGTCTCTCACAGATTGATTCACTGCTGTGGACCTAATGACGATAATCGCTCCTTCATAAGTGTCGGCCCTTTTCTAAAATAGGAGTTGTCATGATTGAATAATAAACGAGAATTTGATGTACACCCATCACAGAATAAAATGCATTCTTTGGAGCAACAAACGCTACCATCCAATAGAACACAATTGTTGAACGAAGAAGACTTACTCGCATATCAAACGTTAAACCAAACAATGGCTGACTACGATAAAAACACCACAATCCCTGACGTATTTTATCAGGCGGCACAACAGTTTGCTGAACGAATTGCATTATCCTATGAGGGTGGCAAGCTAACCTACAGTCAGCTAAATGAACAATCCAACCAAGTTGCTCATATGTTAGTTGCCAATGGTCTACAAAAAGGAAACTATGTAGCGATTTTAATGGAACGTAGTAAAGAAACAGTCATTAGTCTGTTAGGTATCCTAAAAGCTGGTGGAGTTTATGTTCCCATTGATCCTAGCTATCCAAAAGAACGTTGTCAGTACCTATTAAACGATACAGGTGCTCCATTTATCATAACGAAAAACGAACATACAGCACTACTGAATGATTTCATACATAATGATTCCCAAACACGTACAGTATTAACAATCAACCAAACCGAGCAAGGCTATTCACAAGCGAACATTCACTGTGAATTACTTCCATCTGACTTAGCCTATATCATTTATACATCTGGTTCAACAGGTAAGCCAAAAGGCGTTATGCTTAAGCATGAAGCTGTTATAAATTTGATAACAGATAATCAAAGAATCTACCATTCAACTAAAGAAGATGTTTATTCTCAGTTTATTTCTTATAGTTTTGATCCTTCTGTAACAGAAACTTTTACTGCTTTCTTTTCAGGAGCAAGACTTCATATGCTAACAAGTATAGAACGTCTATCGATTGAAGCATTTGCTGATATGATCGACCGTGAGCAAGTAACGACTGCCACTGTTCCAAATGCCTTCTTTACACAGCTGGCTACACATTTACCAGTAAGCTATCGAGAAATACTCTCGACACTAAATTATTTATCTGTTGGTGGTGAAGCCCTATTGCCTGCCGTTGTTCAAAAATGGCAAGAGAAATTTGGACTTTCTTCAGAAATTATTAACGTATATGGACCAACTGAATGCACAGTATTGTCCTCTTATTTTAAGGTGAAAAGTCAGATAACAGACATGCAATCCAGCATCCCTATCGGCAGACCTATCGCCAATTATGAAATGTATGTTGTCAGTGCGGATGAACAGCTTTGTCCCGTTAATGTAATCGGGGAATTATGTATTGCAGGAGCTGGTTTAGCAGCAGGCTATTTACATCAGCCTGAAAAAACAGCAGATGTCTTTGTACCCCATCTCTTAAAGCCTGATCAAAAAATGTATCGAACAGGTGATTTAGTTCGACTATTGCCAACTGGTGTCATTGAATTTGTTGGACGCAAAGATTCTCAAATTAAAGTAAGAGGCTTCCGTATTGAACTTGGAGAAATTGAAACAGTGTTAAGCAATCATACGAGCATTCAGGAAGCCGTAGTCATTGCGAAGAAAATGGCTGATGGAAATAACCATTTATTTGCCTACTATACGGTAACAAGTGGTATGCAGCTTGAAGAAAATCTATTAAGAGACTATTTGGCAAATCTTTTACCAGATTATATGGTGCCTGAGCAATTTATTGAATTGCAAGAAATGCCATTATCCCCTACAGGGAAAATTGATCGAAAACACTTGGCTTCATTGGAATTAACATTATCACGCAGCAATACATATATTGCTCCAGAAAATGATACACAACGTATGCTTGCTAACGCATGGGAATATGTACTCGGTATTGAGCCAATAGGCATTCACGATAACTTCTTCCATATTGGAGGGCATTCACTAAAAGTGCTCGAGATTCTTGTACAAGTGAAAAAACATATCCCATTCTTAAAGATTCAGGATTTCTTCCAATATCAAACGATTGCAGAACTTGATCATTATATTCGTCATTATCAACCGGAAGCTATTGAAGTTCAAGAACGGCCAACTAACATTGTCTTCAAGGACTTAATGGAGCCTAGTCCGCTACAAGTCTCCCAAAACGTGAAGCCTTTGCCAATGACATCTGTATTATTAACAGGGGCTACAGGTTATTTAGGTAGCCATGTATTACATGAGCTATTAGCAACAACAAATGCGCATATTTATTGCCTTATTCGACCAAGTGCCCAAACTATGATTGAAGCCAAGCTAATAGAAAGTATGCAATTTTATTTTGGCAATACGATTGCTCAGCAGTTGAAAGACCGTGTCACAGTTATCCAAGGTGATTTAGGCAAGCAACGACTACATTTATCGGATGAAGATGAACAAATCATTCTGAAAGAAATCAATGCCATCATACATTGTGGTGCAGATGTGCGTCATTTCGGTGCCGCTGATCATTTTAATAATGTCAATGTAAATGGAACTCGCTATTTGCTTGAAATAGCCAAACAGAAACCAGGTGTACATTTCCATTATGTATCGACAATTGGTATTCCAGAGGAGTTAGCCGCCCTTCAATGGGGGCCAGATGAAGCAAAGGGTAACTTCAATTACGATGTAAAACTTGATAATGTTTATACTCAAAGTAAGCTAGAAGCAGAGAATCTTGTTCGAAATGCTATGCATGATAAAATCCCTGTTTCCATTTATCGTGTAGGGAATTTAAGCTGTCATTCTGAAACAGGTAAATTCCAACGTAATATCGATGACAATGCCTTTTACCGTATGATTAAATCGATGCTTTATTTAGGTAAAACACCTACTGCACAATGGCATGTTGATTTTACACCAATCAATTATGCTAGTCAGGCACTCGTTTCTCTGGCAAATCAGCCAGCATCCAACGGCCATGTCTTCCATTTATGTAACCCTGTATCGCTTACTTATTTAGAATTAATCGATATGCTTAAGGAAATTGGTTATGACTTAACAATTGTATCAACACAAGAGTATACAGATTGGCTATTAAATGGCGATCATTCAAAAGATGTACAGGAATATTTATCATTAGCCATTGCTCAACTTGAAGGTGATGGAGCAAGTGACTCCCCATTTATCTTCAATTGCAAAAAGACGATAGAATTTTTAGCCCATACAAAGATTGAATGTGCAGTACCAACTACAGCCTTTATTGACAGAATGATTCAATACGGCATCGATACAGGCTACTTCCCAGAACCAAAACAAGTCAATATAAGATGATAGAACAAAATATACAACTATTTGCACTGCCTCTTGGAGCACAGTTAACGCCATTAGAATGGGATACTTTTCTCAAAGCACTCCCTTCTGATGTTCAAGGAAAAGTTAAGCAATACAAGCATTGGCAGGATCGTCAAAGAGCCTTGCTAAGTAGCACCCTCATTAGGTGGGCACTCCTTCCCTATATCGATGAAGTCATGCTACACCTAGCTTATGATGAAAATGGCCGCCCATATATTGCAGGACATCCTCATTGGCAGGGCGATTTTAATCTTTCTCATTCTGGTAATTGGATTGTGTTGGCAGTCGCTACTAACGGACGAGTGGGCATTGATGTGGAAGAAATAAAACCTGTGAGTGAAGATATGATGACGTATGCGCTTTCCGAGACGGAGCTTCAATTGGTCTCTCATCAGCCTCTACATGTTTTTTATGAGTTTTGGACATTAAAAGAAGCCCTTTTTAAAACAGGCTTAATGTCGATTACATCACCTCATTTGCTTGATACAATCGACATTAAAAGAACAAGGAAAGATCTTTTTACTGAGTTACTATATCTCGATCAGCAACACCCTGTGTCCATCTGCTGGAACCATGCATGTTCTAATGTAATAATCACCATGTTAAATAAAGAGCAGCTTTTGCAGCTATAACAAAGGAGGATAAGTGATTCGTTACTACCCCCTCAAAAAATGAGTAGTGAACGCCTTTGCTAAAAAGTTAATGGGTTGGAGTGGAAGGCTACGTGACTCCCGTGGGATAGCGAGACAGGCAAAACTCTAAACGGAGCGGTAGCGGAGGAAGCGATTCGGCGCTCGCCCACAGGAAAGCAAGTAGCCTGCAACGGAAATTCATTTTCACTTTTTACAAAAATTCTATTGATTGTTTTTCAACACTATGAAAGGAGGAGAAATCGAATAATTTCGCCTCCTTTCATTATTAATAGAAAACGCTGCGCTAGCGTGTCGTTTATTCGACCCACTAGAACAGCGTTATCTGTATTATTTAAATAAGTCTGGATACATTTCTTTCGCTAGGGCTTCCATTCCATCAATTGTGTTATAGCCATAGCCGAACATGTAATTGTAGTCTACAATATACATTTGTTTATTTTTAATAGCCTTCATGCTTGAAAGTTTAGGGTTCGCATAAATTTCTTCACGTACTTTTGTCAAATCAGAACCGTCCCAGTTAGGAAGAATTAATACATCTGGATCTGCAGCAATCAATGTTTCAACACTTACATCGCCTGTTTCATCTTTGAAAATATTATCTAATTTAACCATTTTGAATGCATCATTAAAGAATGATTCATCGTGTGCTGGATAAACAAAAAGCTCTTTTGGATCATTCGTGTGCAGATATGCAAATGTTTTTTCTTCTTTAATACTTTCTAATTTTGAAGAAATATCTTGTTGTCGGCCTTTTAATTCTTTAATAAAGCTGTCTGCTTTGTCTTGAACATTAAAAATTTCTCCGATATTTTCGATATCTTTGTAAATAGAATCATATGTGCCACCTGTTACAGATGATTCTAAAACATATGTTTTTACACCCATTTCATTAAGAGAGTCTACTGTTCCTACTCCCCATTCAGCATTATCAAATAAGCCACCACGACCAAATACTAAATCAGGATCAGTCCCTAATGTAACCTCTTTCCCAACATATTCATCACTTAAAATATTTAGCTTAGCATATTCTTCTTCTACAGATTTATCAACTGCACCAAAGTTTGCCCCAACACCAACGATTTTATCGCCTAATCCTAGATGTAATAATAATTCAGCTGCTGGACGTGTATTTGCCATAATTCTTTCAGGTGCTTTATCAAATACTTGATCTTTCTTTTCCCATGTTGACCCACCCTCAGCTTTTGAAAAGTTCTCAACTGTCAGTGGATAATGCTCTTTCGTTTGTGTTGTTGCCTCAGATGTATCTTTTGATGTGTTACCGCAAGCTGTTAATGTTAATAAAGCAGCTAAACCAATTCCTAATAATAATTTTTTCTTCATGGTTTTCCTCCTACAGTCCATATGCAAATCCTAATCCATTCGTCACTGGATTAGTAAATGTTTGACATTTAATATGATATAAAGCTTCTATTGTTTCTGGTGTTAAAACTTCTTGCGGTGTGCCATGTGCATAGATTTCACCATCTTTTACCGCATAAAGATAATCACAGTAATGTGCAGCCATTTCTAGATCATGAAGTGCCGCTAAAACACCGATGTTTAAACTTCTTACACAGGATAGTATTTCAATTTGATAGCGAATATCTAAATGATTTGTTGGTTCATCCAAAATCATAAATTTAGGCTGTTGAGCAATCGTTCTAGCTAAAATAACCCTTTGCTTTTCGCCACCAGATAATGAAAGAAAACTACGTCCTCTATAAGATTGTAAGTTCGTTCTTGTCAATGCCTCTTCTACGATGTCAAAATCCTTTTGGTTATCTGACTCTAGCATTTTTTTATGAGGTGTTCTGCCTAACATCACCATTTGTTGTACCGTTAAATCAAAGTGCATTTCATTGAATTGTCCAACTACACCTAAGTGCTGAGAAATCTTTTTTTCAGGACTTTTTAAAACATCTAAATCATCTAAGAAGACCATCCCTTTTTGTGGCACGAGGCTTTTATAAATACTTTTCAACAAAGTTGACTTTCCGCATCCGTTTGGTCCGATTAAGCCCACAAATTGTTGCTTATTCACATGAATGGATATGTTTTTTACGATTTCCTTTTTGCCGATTTTTACTTCTATTTCCTTTGCTACTAATTCCATTGTTCTACCCTCCGAAGTTGTAACCTTTTTTTACAATCATATAGATAAATAATGGTGACCCAATGACAGAAGTAATAATTCCAATCGGTAATTCTACATTTTGGATTAATGTTCGAGACAGAATATCTGCCCAAATCATGAAAAGTCCTCCTAAGAGCAATGTTCCTAACATTAATCGTTTATGGTCTGCACCGAAAATTCCTCTCGTGATATGTGGAATTATTAAACCAACAAAACCGATCATACCTGCATAAGCGACCATCGTTCCTGTAATTAGCGAGGTAAGAATCATATACAATTTACGATAAGCACTTAAATTGATCCCTAATGTGATAGCTGATTCATCCCCAAGTAGCATTGTATTTAGCACACGATGTTGGAAAAGGAATAATGCAGCTCCCAGCACAATTACGACTGTTAAAATCGGTGTTTTGTCCCAGCTAGCTGAGGCTAAACTTCCCATAGACCAAAATGTAACAGTTTTAATGCCCTCAGCATTATTGGCAAAGAAGATGATAAGGCTTGAAAACGAACTACATAATGCACCGATAACAACCCCTGATAAAACAAGTTTTACTGAAGTTGCTTTGCCGCCAATGCTGGATAGGATAAGCACTGCCATCGAGGTAAGCATTGCCCCAGCAAATGCACCAAAGGCTACCCCAAATTGTGCTAATAATGCACTGCTCCCAAAACCAACTAGGATAGCAAACGTTGCACCCAATGACGCACCTGAAGAAATACCAAGTATGTATGGATCAGCAAGCGGGTTTTGTACAACTGCCTGCATGACAGCTCCACACAATGCAAGTCCGACACCAATCAATAAGGCAAAAACCACACGCGGCATTCTGACCTGTAAAATAATATTCAAGTAAGATTCACTTTCCACACTATCAAGCGTGCCAAGCTTCCCATTGGATATAGTATGTAGCAAAATATCCATCGATTGCTTGAAAGGAATGCTGACTTGTCCTATTGATACAGAAAAAACGGCAGATATTAAAATGGAGGCTATTAAAAGCAAGATAATAACATAATAAATATTGCCCATTCCTATTCTGTTAGCTTCCTGTTTATCCAAGATTTCACCTCTATCTATTAAACTATTAGTTAATGATAACGATTATCATTTTCATTTTGTATTGTAAGTGATAATCCATTGAAAAACAACAGGAAAATTTTTAATTATAGATTATTCATACATTTAATAGATGAATAATCCAGTAATGGCGCTTTAGTTGACTAAAATTATTTTTCCCTTGGAAATAAAAACAGCTAGTTATAAATTCCAATTATTATATAGAAGAGAAAATTTAGGAATTTCTAAAAATAGGAGATGTAAAATGAAAAAACGCATTTTTATTAGACAAAGGTGGAGCAACCATAAGGACAACAATCTGTGATGAGATTGCTTACGGAAATGAAATGAAACAATTTGAGGAGCCAGCGTCACAGATGAGACCTTTCGTGAGTAAAGCGGCTCACCGGACACCTCCTAGAAAGGACGCTGGTGGAACGGAAATCAACCCCCCTGCCTTGCCAAAAGGTCTTTTTCTGCTCGTGACATGATTTTTTTCAACAACAAAACCACTTCCCATAAAATGATGGAAAGTGGTCATGTTTACTTAAAAGATTGTGCTTTTAGTTTAAGCTAAATCTTACATCATTCCTGGCATACCGCCCATGCCACCCATATCTGGCATAGCTGGTGCTGCTTCAGGGATATCTGCTACAACCGCTTCTGTTGTTAAGAATAGCGCTGCAACTGATGCTGCGTTTTGTAGAGCTGAGCGAGTTACTTTTGCTGGGTCTACTACGCCTGCTTCCATCATGTTTACCCATTCGCCAGTTGCCGCATTGAAACCAATGCCAATTTCTTCACGTTTTAGGCGATCTACGATAATTGAGCCTTCAAGACCAGCGTTATTAGCAATTTGACGAACTGGTTCTTCTAAAGCACGTAGAACAATTTTCACACCTGTAGCTACGTCGCCTTCTACTGAATCAGCTGCTTTCTCCACTGCTGCATAGACGTTTAGAAGAGCCGTACCACCACCTGATACAATACCTTCTTCAACAGCCGCACGAGTTGAGTTTAAAGCATCCTCAATACGAAGTTTACGCTCTTTAAGCTCTGTTTCTGTTGCAGCACCAACTTTGATAACTGCTACACCACCTGCTAATTTTGCAAGGCGTTCTTGTAATTTTTCTTTATCGAATTCTGAAGTAGTTTCAGCAAGTTGTGCACGGATTTGACCAATGCGTGATTCGATTGCGTCTGCTCCGCCTACACCTTCAACGATTGTTGTGTTGTCTTTTGTTACAACAACTTTTGCGGCACGACCAAGTGCAGAAATATCAGCTGATTTTAGGTCTAAGCCTAATTCTTCTGTAATCACTTGTCCACCTGTCAGGATAGCAATATCTTCAAGCATTGCTTTACGACGATCACCGAAGCCTGGTGCTTTTACTGCTACCGCATTGAAAGTACCACGAAGCTTGTTCACAACAAGTGTTGCAAGTGCTTCACCTTCTACATCTTCAGCAATCATTAGAAGTGGACGACCTTGTTGTACCACTTGTTCTAATAATGGTAATACTTCTTGAATGTTTGTAATTTTTTTATCAGTAATTAAAATGTATGGATTATCAAGAACCGCTTCCATTTTATCTGTGTCAGTTACCATGTAATGAGAAGCATAGCCGCGATCAAACTGCATACCTTCTACCACATCTAGCTCTGTTGTGAAGCCTTTTGATTCTTCGATTGTAATAACACCATCGTTACCAACACGTTCCATTGCTTCAGCGATCAGTTGTCCAACTTCATCATCAGCAGCAGAAATAGCAGCAACTTGTGCAATTTCTTCTTTATTGCTTACTGGGCGAGAAATAGCGTGTAATTCCGTAAGTGCTGCAGCAACTGCTTTATCAATACCTTTGCGGATACCTACAGGATTTGCGCCAGCTGTAACGTTTTTCAAGCCTTCACGAATAATTGCTTGTGCTAAAACTGTTGCTGTAGTTGTACCGTCACCAGCGATTTCGTTAGTCTTAGAAGCCACTTCCGCTACTAATTTTGCTCCCATGTTTTCGTATGGGTTTTCTAGTTCGATTTCTTTTGCAATTGTCACACCATCATTTGTAATAAGTGGTGAACCGAATTTTTTTTCTAAAACAACATTACGTCCTTTTGGTCCTAATGTTACTTTTACTGTATTTGCTAATTTATCTACACCTTGTAACATTAATGAACGAGCGTCTTCTGAGAATTTAATATCTTTTGCCATGAGAATTTACCCTCCTGAAATGGAATATTCGTTAAGCTTCTTCAATATATTTATATCAATTTCATCTTATTGTCACATTTGTTAAGCAAACAATAAGCATCCACCTTACATAAGGTGCGTTTAATGTTCTTATTCAATAATTGCAAGAATATCGCTTTCGCGTAAAATTAGGTATTCATTACCTTCAAATTTAACTTCTGTGCCAGCGTATTTAGAGAAAATAATGCGGTCGTCAACTTTAACGTCAAGCTCTACACGTTGCCCGTTCTCTAATACACGACCTGTCCCAACTGCTACTACTTTACCTTCTTGTGGTTTTTCTTTTGCAGAGTCAGGTAGTACAATACCGAATGCAGATTTTTCTTCTACCTCGATTAGTTCAATTACAATACGATCTCCTAGTGGTCTTAACAAGTGAAACAACCTCCTAATAATTAAATAATTGTTGATATTTATTAGCACTCTATATCAATGAGTGCTAACACAATTATTATGATAATCAATCACTCTTTTTTTTGCAAGTCAGAACTTCGAAAAATTTTGTTTTCTTTCCATATTCCTCTACAATAGAAAGGAAGCATATGAATGGAAAGGATTTTGACTGTGACTAATTCTCAAAAAGTAACGAAACATAAAAAAACAGCCCTGTATGTTTTGCTGATTTATATCTTGATGCAAATCTCGAGCAGATGGTTGCTCTTACCGTTCCATAAGCTCATGATGAAGATAACTGGTTTAGCTTCTGAACAAGCTGCTCCCATTACTCAAGGTTGGTATATTGCCTTAAGCTTTGCTATAGCGCTCATTTTAAGCCTAATCCTCACATCTCGAGATAAAGCCTTTTGGAACATTTATCAAGGAAAAAAAGAAACAATACCACTTACAATTGTGTGGGGAATCATCGGCTTCTTCCTAGTGTTCTTTGGACAAATGATTGGTGCGGCTATTGAGATGGCTGTTTTCGGTATTGAAGGAGGCTCACAAAATACTGCTGATATAGTCGCGATAGCTAAAGGCGCTCCCATTGCCATATTAGCAATTGTTGTATTCGGGCCAATTTTAGAAGAATTCGTCTTCCGCAGAGTGATATTTGGCTCGCTTGTCCAAACAACAAATTTCTGGGTGGCAGCTATTGTTAGCGCCATATTCTTTGCGATTATCCACTTCGACTTCTCACATATCTTGCTTTATACCATTTGTGGTTTAATTTTCGCCTTTTTATATCACAAAACAAAGCGTATTTGGACGTCTATTATTGCACACGTCATGCTTAATGGTTTTGTGACACTTGTACAATTCTATGCGGAACCATTGCAAAAGTTTCTTCAAGAACTAGAAAAAATGCAATAAATTTTTGTAAAGCTATTGTAAGTTGCAAAAATAACACAAAAGCTCGGTGTCCCATTTAGGGGCACCGAGCTTTATCTATTACTGTTGATTCAATTCTTCTATTTGTCGTCGTTGCTGCTCAAGCGCCTCTTCAATTTGACGCTTTTGCTCCGCTTCTTGTTCTTCTTTTAATCGAATTTCTTCTGATTTAAGATATTTCTTATAGCCAATTCGTGAAATCATGATACTAATTTCATACAAAATAAACAGTGGCACTGAAACCATTAAATGCGAAGCCAACTCAGGCGGTGCAATAATCGCTGCACATACAAATAAACCAAAGTACGAATATTTACGAATTCGAATGAGTAAATCCGGACTTAATATGCCAATTCGTGAAAAGAATAAAACAACAATTGGCAATTGGAAAAGGAAACCAAAAGGTATTGTAAGCTTAAACAAGAATGTAAAATACTGATGTATACCAATGGTTTGCTGTATCTCCAAATCATTCGATAAATTCATCATGAATTTAATGACATACGGGAATAGTAAAAAGTACGAAAAAGATAACCCTGCAAGAAACAATAAAAATGAATACGGAATATAGCTTAGAGTAGCTTTACGCTCTACTTCCCTTAATCCAGGGCTAATAAACGACCATAATTGATACATCAACACTGGTGATGAAAGAATAAATGCAATTATAAAAACAACTTGTATATAAATTGCAAGTGGTGTGACTACGTCAAATGCATGGAGCTCTATATTATATTCGGCTCCAGTCATTTGAAGGTATTTAACAAGCGGCTTTGCGACAAAAAATGCGCCGGCCATAGCTAGAACAAAGAAAACGGCAACAATGAACAGCCGTTTTCTTAATTCTTCTATATGCTCAATAACAGTTAGATCTTTTGGGTTCATTCCTCAAACATCCTAACTTACTTATCTAGTTCTTTCTTTTTCTTATCATCATCATCTTCGTCGGCTAAACCTTTAGTAGCATTTTTGAATTCACGTAGTGTTGAACCAAATGCCTTACCTAGCTCTGGTAACTTTTTAGGACCAAAAATTAGTAACGCGACAACTCCGATAATAATGAGGCTCATAGGACCAATACCACCCATTACAGCCACCTCCTCTTTATATCCATCATTTTAACGCATATTTCGCCATTTTGCTAACTAATTATATGTGAAAGTTTTTCGTCACTCTCACTGATTTGACCGCATTTTATTTAAATTATCTATTTGACAGAAACGGTGAATTACACTGGAAAATATGTATTGTTTTCACTCTTCCTGATTACGTATTAAATAAATAAGCGCTTGCAACTCTACCGATAAATCAATGGTTAGGAGCTGCATTCTATCAGGTACCGTTAAACGCTCTGGCGTAAAGTTTAAAATTCCCTTTGCATTCATGGCAGCTAAGCGGTCCGCCATTTTTTGAGCGGAGCGTGGTGAAACGGTTAAAATAGCAAGCTCTGCACCGTATTCTGCATATTTTTCTTCCAATAAATCTGGATGAAAAACTGGGATGTTGCTAATCATTTTGCCATCCTTCGGTGCTTTGGAATCGAATGCTACCACAATATGTGTATTATGGTTTTTTTGAAAATTATATTTTAATAATGCACTGCCTAAATTCCCCACACCAATTAACGCTACTTTTGTCGTTTCATGTTGATCGAGCGTCTGGCTAAAAAATTGTAATAGATGCTGCACATCGTAGCCATATCCTTTTTTTCCAAGTGCACCAAAATAAGAAAAATCACGGCGAATAGTTGCAGAATCTATTTTCATCGCTTCACTCAGTTCCTTCGACGAAATACGTTCCATACCTTCTTGTGCAAAGTTTTGAATAAATCGATAGTAAAGAGGAAGTCTTTTTGTAGTGGCTTGTGGAATTTTTAATTCTTGTTTCAAACTTTTTCCTCCTTATGATGTACCTCCATCAATTTTACTGTCTATAACTACTAATTTTAATACATTCATCCTTAACAATATACAACATTTTTGCAATCCCCTGCTGTATTTCTCTTTAGTTAATGGCGCCTTTTACGCAGCTAACTAAAAAGAAATCGTTTCAATCTTACATGACTGCTAGGAATAAGTAAAGCACGGACATTGCATGCAAATCGTTCATCCATTACACTAAGGTAGAATTGAGGTGTCAAGAATGATTGTTTTACAGGTCAATCAACTAACTAAATCCTTTCTTGCAGATGAAATTTTAAGTGGTGTTAAATTAGAAGTTCAACACCGTGACCGCGTTGCCTTAGTAGGACGAAACGGTGCAGGTAAATCTACTTTATTAAAAATAATTGCTGGTCAAATGTCCTATGATTCAGGTGATATCATTATCCCAAAGGATATTCAAATAGGCTATTTAGAGCAACATGCAGGATTAAACTCTACGCTAACAATTTGGAATGAAATGATGACTATTTTCGAATCTCTTCTAGCCCAAGAACAGCTGCTACGCTCACTTGAACAACAAATGGCTGATCCTACTGTTTATGAAAATCCTACTATGTATGCGAAAGTTATGTCGGAATACGATCAATTACAGCATACGTTTAAAGATGCAGGTGGCTATCAATATGAATCAGACATACGGTCAGTCCTTCATGGTATGCAATTTTATTCCGAAGACTATGACAAACCCATCAGTTCCTTATCTGGTGGCCAGCGCACACGTTTAGCACTTGCTAAGCTCTTACTTAGTAAACCAGACCTTTTAATTCTCGATGAGCCTACTAACCATTTAGATATCGAAACACTTTCTTGGTTGGAATCCTATTTAAAGAGCTATGAAGGCGCTATTTTAATTGTTTCCCATGACCGCTACTTCTTAGATCAAGTTGTTTCTATTGTCTACGAAGTATCCCGTCATCGTGTCACAAAATATCCAGGTAATTATAGTGCTTATTTAGATGAAAAAGCTAAAAATTATGAGCGTGATGTCAAGCTCTATGAGCGTCAGCAAGATGAAAAGGCCAAGCTAGAGGATTTTATCCAAAAAAATATTGCACGTGCCTCTACAACAAAAATGGCACAAAGTCGACGCAAAATGCTTGAACGAACAGAGTGGATGGAATCGCCAGATGGTGATGAGAAATCCGCTAGTTTTGGTTTCACGATTGAACGCCAAAGTGGAAATGATGTTTTATCCGTCGATGATTTAACAATTGGTTATAATGATCGTACCATTTCTAGTGGGATTAACCTTCGCTCTTTTCGCGAGGATCGTATAGCCCTTGTTGGACCAAACGGAGTTGGTAAATCGACATTATTAAAAACGATTGTGAAAGATTTAGCGCCTCTTGTAGGTGGTATTCGTTATGGGACGAATGTACAAATCGGCTATTATGATCAAGAGCAAGCAAAGCTATCAAGCAATAAGAGTGTCTTGAAAGAGTTATGGGATGAATGGCCACTTATGAACGAAAAAGATATTCGCACCGTATTGGGACGTTTTCTTTTTAGTGGTGAAGATGTGGATAAAGCAGTATCCTCTTTATCGGGCGGTGAGAAAGCACGCCTTGCACTTGCAAAATTAATGATGCAAAAGGCTAATTTTTTAATTCTCGATGAGCCTACTAACCATTTAGATTTAGATAGCAAAGAGGTTTTAGAAAATGCTTTGATTGATTATCCTGGTACGCTTCTATTTGTTTCACATGACCGCTACTTCATTAATCGTATCGCCACGAAAGTGGTGGAGTTATCTGGAACCGGGTCATTTGAATATTTAGGTGACTATGATTATTATGTAGAGAAAAAGCAGGAACTATTGGAGCTAGCACAAATGAATGCTACCTCCCAAACACAAGTACAGCAAGAGCAACCTGATAAAGCGTCTACATCTAAAATTGATAAAGAAGCGAAAAAACGTGAACGTCAAATTAGACGTATGATCGAAGATTTAGAAAGCAAGATGCAAGAAACGACAGCTATTGTTGCAAGCTTAGAGGAAGCTCTGTGCGACTCTGCCATTTTCACAGACCATGAAAAAATTTCAAATCTTCAAGACGAATTAGCAACTGCTAAAGAACAGCATGAGCTATTAGAATTAGAATGGCTTGAGTTAAATGAAGAACTTGAAAGTATTAATATGTAATTGATGTAAGCCATGTGACCCGTCACATGGCTTTTTCTTTACTTGTCTTCATTTTTCATATATATTGGTCAAGTGCTATTTTTCGACAAAAAATGCCCACAGTTTTATTCACACTATAAATCTAGTAATACCAACATATCAACAGAGTTTTCCACACTGTCCACAATTAAAAATTATTTTATCCACATTGTATCGTATAAAACACGCTACTACATATTGAATAATCACAAGTTATGCACAAGTTATCAACATTTTGTGCATAAGTACGCGTGTTCGCTATTTAGTTCGCTCCTTTACCTGTGGATAATTTTCTGAAAAATTTGTCAATTGTGTTGTTTGATACTTACATTCTCTTACCACAGTTCTTATTTATCAACAATTATTCGACAATTAAAAAGAGATATCTAAAAATATAGATACCTCTTTCCTAAACTATATCCAGGATTTTAACTCCATTCCTGGGCGTCCATTCATCATTAAGTTTCCTCGAATGCCAGCCTCAAACATCGGCATTGCTGCTGCGCCAATCATTGCCGCATTATCAGTACACAATTTAAGGGGTGGGACAAAAAACGGGATACCTTCCTCTGCAAATACGGTCTCCAAAGAAGTTCGCAAACCTTTATTCGCTGCTACACCACCAGCTGCAATAACCTGTTTCACCTGATACTCGCGAGCTGCACGCAATGTTTTAGCTGTCAGCACTTCGACAACACTTTCCTGAAAGCCCTTGGCAACAGCCGCTGGTGAAATAGCTTCACCTCGTTGATCCATATTATGTTTATAATTGATGACGGCTGATTTTAAACCACTAAAGCTAAAATCATATGAATCCTCTTCCAACCATACTCTCGGAAAAGGTACAGCCTCACCTTCCTCATGAGCAAGCCGATCAATGTGTGGTCCACCAGGATAAGGTAAGTTTAAAACACGCGCCACTTTGTCATAAGCTTCACCAGCTGCATCATCTCGTGTTTCACCAATGACCTCAAAAGAGCCATGTTCCTTCATATACACAAGCTCTGTATGACCACCTGATACTACAAGTGCTAATAGGGGGAACTCCATTGGCTGAACAAGCGCATTGGCATAAATATGTCCTGCAATATGATGTACGCCAACAATTGGTAAGTTGTTCGCAAATGCAAAAGCCTTCGCCGCATTAATGCCAATCAACAATGCTCCCACAAGACCTGGACCCTCTGTAACAGCTACAGCATCTAAATCTGCTGGCTTTAAGTTTGCTTGATCTAATGCTTCTTCAATCACCATCGTAATTTGTTCTACATGATGACGTGATGCAATTTCAGGGACAACGCCACCAAAACGCTTATGACTCTCTATTTGAGAAGCAACAACATTCGACACAATTTCATGACCATTTCGAATAATCGCTGCAGCTGTTTCATCACAGCTCGATTCTATTGCTAATATCATTCCATTATTCATTATAAATTCACCCACATGACAAGGGCATCCTCCCCGTTATCAGTATAATAGCCTTTCCGTATGCCACCATCTTGGAATTGAAGCTTGCGATAAAGATTTTGTGCAACGGTGTTCGTTACACGTACCTCCAATGTCATAACCTCCATTCCATGTAAACGAGCTATTTGCATCGCCTCACGCATTAATCCCTCGCCGATACCTCGACCACGTGCTGCCTCCATAACAGCTACATTCGTAATTTGGGCTGCATCTATTACCATCCACATCCCACAAAAACCAATAATACTGCCATTTACATCCACAGCCAACACATAATGAGCATACTGATTTTCATGCACTTCATAGTAAAAGGAATCCAGCGTCCAGGGTATAGGAAATGAAGCTACTTCAATTTCATAAACTGCTGGTACATCATCAGAAACCATTTTACGATAAGTTACATTCCTACTCATGTTCCTTCTCCTTCTGTTCTTTCAGCCAATTAGCCTCAGCCTCTGCAATTCGTTTATATTGTGGGACAAAGTGATGAGTAGCTTCAACAATCGGTAACTCCACTTTAGTCGCTACACGAATAACTTCCGTTGCACGTGGCAAGTCAAAACTAAACGGTGCACGTACTGCGTTATCACCAAGCACCTCCACAATGTTATCCCAAAATATATCAACATCTGTTCCTATAAATAAAATAGGTGCATCTAGTGCCTTTAAACGCTCTAATAAATCAGCGATATGTGCATGATGATCCTCCACAAGAGTCTCTAATGTCACTCCTTGATAAACAGCCGTATAGACATTGCCTCTTCTTGCATCAAAAATTGGACAGATTAATCCATTATAAAGGGCGGCATTTGCAGCTAATGCCTTTAAACTAGCGACACCAACTAAAGGTATCTGTAATGTCCATGCTAGGGTTTTCGCTAATGTTACACCTATACGGACACCTGTATACGAACCCGGCCCTTCAGACACTGCAATCGCATCCAAGTCACTTGCCTGTAAGCCTACTCTTGCTAGTATCTCTTCAATAGCTGGCATCGCTCCTGCAGAATGCGTTAATTTTATATTTTGTACCATCTCGGCTACCACTTTTCCATCCCTCACAATGGCAATGGAAAGTGGCGTATTCGCTGTTTCTATTCCTAACCAAATCATTTCATTAGCTCCTCACATAGTGCCTCATAGCGTTCCCCACTAGGTATTAACACAAAGCGTCGTTCATTGTCTCCGATTCGGTAAATCTCTATTGCTAATCGATGCTGTGGCAAATCCTGTTCAATTAAATGTGCCCACTCTACTACTGATACCGCATCTCCATAAAATAATTCATCCCAACCTAGGTCCTCGTCACTTTCAGCCAGACGATAAACATCTAAATGATTGAAGGGTAATCGTCCTTCATACTGTTTAACAATCGTAAATGTTGGACTGTTGACTGTTCTTTTCACACCAAGGCCCTTTGCTAAGGCCTTCGTAAATGTTGTTTTGCCTGCACCCAAATCCCCTTCTAATGTAATCGTATCTTGAGCTTCTAGTAAATTGGCAAGTGCCATGGCAAAACGTTCTGTATCATCAACTGAATTCATGATTATTTCATACATTCTCATTTTTCCTCTCATCACTACATTATCTCTAGTTTACCTAAACTAGCGATAATGTTCAAAGCATCCAATATCATTTATGTCTTACTTAGTTTGTAGTCGTTCAGAAGCCCAATTCTATGACATAGCTAGCTAATTAGAATGAAAACAAAAACACGCCTTCTTTTACGAAGACGTGTCAACTATTTATCTGTTGGAATGACCTTTTACTGCTATGATTTCTTTGCCAATCAGTTTATCATCCTTAAACTTCACTATATAGGCCTGTGTCATTAAGATCTCATCATTCCAACGATATTCATTATTTTTAATCTTTTTTCCTGCGCCTCCTGCTGCTTCGACTACCTCAATATATGACATATCATTTTTTAATTTCTCGAATTCTACTTCGTTCATATTTTTTTGCCAGTGATACGCATTTGATTCTTCAATCTCTATAATAGGATCTCCACAGCCTACCATCATTATCATGGAACCAATAAGCAAAGGTAAATAAAGACTTTTAAAAGAATAATCTTTGCTCATATTAACACCTCCGTAGCCAATCCGATTACTTCTACATTTTTACCCATAATCTTTCTATTAGAAACACATCTAATTTTACCTTATAGAAACGCTATCATTTATCGGTAATTTTTACTATTTTTAGATAATGTTAAATAGATGAAATTTGGTAGGTTCATGGCAATATTATCGATTATTTCACAAGGATTTAGCTGTTTTCTAGATACGGTTGATATGTTTTTAGGGAAATAGATGTTATTTGTGAAAAAATAAAGGGAGGTTGGTCTTAGAGACGATACAGAATGTTATACTTTTAGCCCCTTTGTTTCTACTAGGAGATGTTGATCCTTTAGGAGTTAGTCACTTGTCATGTAATTTCTACTCAATTTTGCTAATAAGCTTCTACATGATGAATTGGATAAATATCCGATCAAACAAAAAAGCCCCTATGATGTAAAATCATAAGGACTGTAATATCAATTTAAATGGCGGTCCCGACCGGGATCGAACCGGCGATCTCCTGCGTGACAGGCAGGCATGTTAACCGCTACACCACGGGACCTCTTTAAGACATTTATAAATATAACATAGAAAAATCTACAATGCAATACTTTTTTTATAGAATTCGACCTATTCTACAATAATATTTTATTTTTTCGTTTATATGCTATTATTACTTACAAAAATAGATGAGGAGGAAATATATGTCTACTATTTATAAAACTCGTAGAGCGATATTTAAATCAAAGCTTGAGGTGGATATTGCTTTTATAACATCGCCTGCCAATATTTTTTATTACACTGGCTTTTTATCGAATCCACATGAACGCTTTATGGCTCTTGTTTTCAATACGAAAACAAATGAAGAAATATTATATGTTCCCGCTTTAGATTTAGCAGCAGCTGAACAAGTTGCTCATCTTCAACGCATCGTACCAATAACTGATGAGCAAATACCATTTGAAGTTGTCAAAAATACAATCGGAAATCTTGGACAGACTGCTGGTGTGGAAGCTAAGACACTCACACTGGCACGCTATTTAGAGCTAATAGGTGCATTAAATGTCCAAGTGACAGATATTCAACAGCTAGTTAATACACAACGCTTACATAAAACGCGCGATGAAATCAATCAGCTGAAAGTAGCCATTCATATTATTGAGCAGGTTATGTCGGAGGGCATTAAAAAAATTCATATTGGTATGACAGAATTAGAGCTTGTTGCTGAGCTAGAATATTTAATGCGCAAATTTGGAGCAGATGGTCAGTCCTTCGCCTCGATTATTTTGTCTGGTGAAAATGCTGCCCTACCACATGGCCATCCTAGTATGCGAAAAATCGAGAACGGGGACTTTGTGCTAATTGACATGGGCGTCGTTAAAGATGGCTATTGCTCTGACATCACAAGAACATTTATCGTTGGTGAAGCGACAGATAAACAACGAGAAATTTATGACACTGTACTCGCTTCCACACTTGCCGGTATCAAGGCAGCAAAAGCAAATATTCCATTAAAACAAGTTGACTTAACCGCAAGAGCAGTTATTGAAAACAAAGGCTATGGTGACTATTTTAACAACCGTGTCGGTCACGGACTTGGCATTGAAGTCCATGAAGAACCTTCTGTCCATGCAGCAAACAATGATTTAATCACAATAGGGATGGTCTTTACAATTGAACCTGGTATTTATATACCGAATTATGGTGGCGTTCGTATTGAGGACAATGTTTATATAAATGAACTTGGTGAAGCTGAAGTGCTTACTACCTTTCCACGAGAATTACAAATTTTATAATAGGCTTAACACAAATGGAGTAAATTCGATTTTTCGAGTTTGCTCCTTTTTTTTTGGCACTAATCTTGCAAATAAAATAATAGATTCAACACACTAAATTTAGTAGGAGGTCCTTTCCATGATTCGCTACATTTTCACCCGAATCGGCTATATGATGATCACGTTATTTATAATCATCTTGCTTTCATTTTTTCTTATGAAAGCTCTACCTGGTTCTCCATTCAACGATGAACGGTTACCCGAAACACAAAAAGAATTACTGTACAAAAAATACGGCCTAGATAAGCCAGTACCTGTACAGTTTGGGATTTACCTGTCGAATCTTATTCAAGGGGATTTAGGTGTTTCTTTTGTTTTTGATAATCGTCCGGTTACTAAAATTATTCAAGAACGCATTGGCGCCTCGGCTATCCTCGGATTCCAAGCCGTATTTGTCGGAACTATTATCGGCTTACTGTTAGGTATCGTTGCAGCATTAAAACATAACACCATAATCGATTACGGTGCAACCGTCTTAGCCGTACTCGGTATATCTATTCCATCATTTGTATTTGCGGGTTTTTTACAATATTGGGTTGGTGTTAAACTCGGCTGGCTCCCGATTGCTTTTTGGAACGGTTTTGAATACTCGATTTTACCAACCATCGCTTTAGCAGTTGGCGTTGTAGCAACCATTGCCCGCTTTACACGCATTGAAATGTTAGAGGTACTTAACCAAGAATATATTTTAACCGCTCAATCAAAAGGATTATCGAATGCTTATATTATTACAAAGCATGGCATTCGCAATGCGCTTATTCCAATCATTACAATTATCGGACCTTTAACTGTGAATACGATTACTGGTTCACTTGTTATTGAGAAAATTTTTAGTATCCCTGGTTTAGGGGAACAATTTGTTAATTCAATTATTACAAATGATTATCAACTGATTATGGGCACAACGATTTTTTACGCCGTTTTATTTGTCAGTGTCATTTTAATTATTGATATTCTATACGGGTTCATTGATCCTCGTATTCGTGTAGCGGGAGGCGAATAATTTATGACAGCAAAAATCACTGAAGAAACAAAGCATTATCCTGCCGATTTGTTTGAACTTGCCTCTCAAGCAGATATCGTCTCTGATATTGTACTTCGACCTGAGCAATCATTTTGGCAAGATGCTTGGCGTGGTTTACGTAAAAATAAAGCAGCCATTGTTGGCTTATGTATTATTATTTTCGTTATTTTATTAGCTATTTTCGGACCATTTATGAATAGTCACGGCTATGACGAACAAAACATTGCGCGCACCAATTTACCGCCAAAAGTTCCCGTTCTCGAACATCTGCCATTCTTAGGTTTGAACGGCGTCGACGGGCGTGGTGTGGATCAATACGAAAAAAAAGGTATTACCGAATATTTTTGGTTCGGTACAGATGAATTAGGACGAGATTTATGGACACGTATTTGGCAAGGCACTCGTATTTCACTTTATATTGCCTTTCTCGCAGCTACGATTGATTTAATTATCGGCGTTGCTTACGGTGCTATTTCAGCCTTTTATGGCGGCCGCACTGACAATGTAATGCAACGTATTATTGAAGTGTTAGTTGGTATTCCAGGATTAATTGTCAATATTCTTCTTATTCTTATTTTGAAGCCCGGCATCCTTTCCATTACACTCGCAATGGTTATCGTTGGCTGGATTAGTATGGCCCGTATCGTTCGTGCACAAATATTAAAGCTAAAATCATATGAATATGTACTTGCCTCCAGAACACTTGGAGCTAGTAACCAACGATTAATTTGGAAGCATTTGATTCCTAACACTCTTGGATCGATTATTGTCGCTACTACTTTTACTATACCTGGCGCCATTTTCACAGAAGCCCTACTAAGTTTTATCGGATTAGGTCTACAACCACCTACTGCTTCCTTAGGAACAATTGTCAATGACTCATATAAACTATTGCGCATTTACCCACATGGCATGATTGTTTCTTCTATAATTATTAGCTTAATTATGATTAGCTTCAATTTACTTGGAGATGGACTGCGCGATGCATTCGATCCAAAAGTACGTAAATAAGGAGGTGTTCACGATGAAAACAATTTTAGAAGTCAAAAATCTTAGTGTTTCCTTCAACACTTATAGTGGCGAAGTACAAGCTGTACGCAATGTTTCGTTTGACTTATATGAAGGTGAAACATTAGCAATCGTTGGCGAATCAGGCTCTGGAAAATCGGTTACTTCAAAAAGCCTATTACGCTTAAATCCTAGTGAAACAACAATGATTAAAAATGGCCAAATCTTTTATCAACATAAAAATATTTTAGATTACAGTGAACAGCAAATGCGTAGGCTTCGCGGGGCTGAAATCTCAATGGTTTTCCAAGATCCTATGACAGCGTTAAACCCTACGATGACGATTGGCAGTCAAATTGCAGAAAGCATTAAAAAACATACGTCTTTACGTGGCAAGCACATAACAGAGCGTGTCATTGAATTATTACAGCTTGTTGGTATTAAAGAAGCAGATAAACGCTATAAGCAATACCCACATCAATTTTCAGGTGGCATGCGTCAAAGAATTGTCATTGCAATGGCACTCGCGTGCGAACCGCGCATTATTATTGCAGATGAACCGACTACGGCATTGGATGTTTCAATCCAAGCCCAAATATTAGAATTGCTTAAAAACATCCAAAAAAAGATGAATCTATCGATTATTTTCATTACCCATGATTTAGGGGTTGTCGCAAAAATGGCTGATCGTGTTGCCGTAATGTATGCAGGTAAAATTGTTGAAATTGGCTTAGTAGATGAGATTTTTTACCACTGTCAACATCCTTATACACAGGGACTACTCGCTGCGATGCCAAATCCAGATATCGATTCAGAATCGTTATATGCCATTCCGGGGATACCGCCTAACCTCTTACAACCACCTGTAGGAGATGCCTTTGCGGCTCGCAATAAACAAGCACTCAAAATCGATTTTCTAGAGGAACCACCTATGTTTAAGGTTAGCGATACTCATTATGCAGCAACTTGGCTACTGCATAAGCAAGCACCTACTATGATACCGATTCATCAACAGCTAGCGCAGGAACAGCACAAGGAACGTGCAGAAACACCAGTATTCGATACTAACAATCCGTATTTATCCTTAAAGAAAGTAAAGCAATATTTTAAATTAGGAAAAAATACGATTAACAAAGCGATTGATGGTATTACTTTTGATATTTATAAAGGGGAAATTTTTGGTTTAGTTGGTGAATCAGGCTGTGGCAAATCCACTACAGGCCGCTCTATAATCGGACTCAATACAATAACAGATGGCACCATCCAAATTGATGGGCAATCTATTCATGATGTGAAGACAAAACAAGAGAAGCTTGCCTTCAATCGCAAAGTCCAAATGATTTTCCAAGACCCCTATTCTTCACTTAATCCACGTATGAAAATAGCAGACATCATCGCTGAAGGTCTTGCTATTCATGGCGTACCGAAAAGTGAATGGAAATCAAATATTTATGAGCTTTTAAATATTGTAGGCTTAACAAAGGAATATGCGAATCGTTATCCACATGAACTAAGTGGTGGACAACGTCAGCGCATTGGTATTGCTCGTGCACTGGCTGTAGAGCCGGAATTAATTATTGCCGATGAACCAATTTCTGCATTGGACGTGTCCATTCAAGCGCAAATCGTTAATTTACTGAAAAAGCTACAGAAGGAACGAGGATTAACGTATTTATTTATTGCACACGATTTATCGATGGTGAAATATATAAGTAATCGTATCGGGGTCATGCATCGGGGTAAAATTGTTGAGTTAGCGGAAAGTCAGGAACTTTATGACCACCCTATCCATCCTTATACAAAATCTTTGTTATCAGCTATTCCTCTGCCTGACCCTAAATTAGAGCGTGAACGACAAAGGATTATTTTTAATGAAATGAAATACAACGCCAATGATCGAGCAAATGAAAAGTTTATAGAAGTCCGTCCAGGTCATTTTGTCATGCTTACGGAGGATGAACTAATGCAATATCACCAAACAAACGCTAAAGGTATTTTGCTATGAGGTTAATTAAAGTAATGATAATAACAGTTTGTATTTTTTTATGTTCCTTGTTTTATACATTATTATCAAAACAAGCTGTCTCACTACTAACAATGATTAACTACACGTTTCTTCTTTCTCTTGCTTGTACAATCATTGGTGGCTCGTTATTTGTTGTGCAAGGTGGGTTTTTCAACGGCATTGGTTATAGCTTTAAACGTTTTTTTGCTCGTGTTTCAAAAAATGGAGCGTACGCCTTTGAATTAGATGATAATCTGGAATTTATCCAAGCGCCTACATATTCCTTTACGTATCCTCTTCTAGTAGCAGGAACGCTCGGTTGTCTTATCACTACTCTTTTATCTGTTATGTTGTATTGACTCATCACTAACATCAGTATGCCTTACCACTACCTATTCATAGAGGGGCATGCCATGGCCTATTGATTTCCGTTACGGGTTGCTCGTTTGCGGTCATGGCTTAAGCCTCCTCTGCTATGCTACCTTCGGTGTCCTAAGTCTCACGCTTTCCCTTAGTAGTCGAGCAACCCTTCACTACAAGCATCCGCCGTAGCGAATATCATCGTGAGAAATGAAGCTTTAGCTATTCTTTTCTTTTCCATTAACTAAAAATTCAGAAGATACCACTAGTTGATGGTAGCGGAGGCGGGAACAGCACACAATGTAAGACGCAACAAGCCCACGCGCTAGCGAGGGGTTGCGGCTTACGGTGTGCCCGCGGAAAGCACCGCCGCAGCGGACATCAACGTGATAGAAAAAAAGAGGCTGGGACAAAAAGAAAAAATGTTAGACCAAGATATAATTGGTCTAACATTTTTTTGATTTAGGAAGGCATATTTAACTTCTTAAAGTGAAAAAGCTATTATCAATTTTTATTGTTTTTCAATATAATCGAATTCTGTCCCAGCCTCTTTCCCTTATCCCTAATGCCATGTTTTATTACTTTTCGATTTCAACCCATTTATAGCTAATATCCGCTGAGAATGGATGTTCATATAAATTTTTCACATATGGCTTCTTCAAACGACTTACACCTTTTTGGAATGTTGGAGCAAATGCAACATCTTCCATCATCCGTTTTTCAGCTTGTTGCATTAATTGCCAGCGCTCCGCAATATCAGCAGTCGTTTTTGCTTGCTTAATTAACGCATCCACTTCTGTATTTTTATAGTGGGATTGATTATAGTAGGCTGTTGATTCAAATAAATCAATATATGTCATCGGATCTTGATAGTCTGGACCCCAGCCACCATAGTCTAAATCGTAATCAACAGCGCCTTCTAATGCTAGTTTTTGTTTATTCGGCTGCATATTAATCGTTAGCTCTAAGCCAGCAAGATTCGTTTCTAATTGATTTTTAATAAATTCAGCAGCCTTTTTTGATTCTGCTCGGTCATATGTTAAAAAATCGAGATTTACTTTATCAACTCCAAGTTCTTGTAAACCAGTAGCCCATGCCTTTTTCGCCGCTTCAATATCCGTCTTATTCATATCGCCATTCGCTTCGCGGAAATCAGCGCCATTCTCATCCGTTGATAAACCTTGAGGAACTAAATAGTAAGCCGGAATAGAACCATCCTGTAAAATGACATCCGCAAAACCTTGTTTATCCCAAGCCATATCAATCGCTTTACGAATGTTCTTATTCGCTAAAAACTTATTTTCATGATTCATACGAATAAAATACGTATTTGGTTTTAAAAATGTTGAATATTCGGGGCTATCTTTGTATTGCGCTACATACTCACTTGATAACTCAGTCGTATCAATTTCCCCTGCCTCATATAAATTGACTGCTGTAGCTGTATCTTTTACAATTTTTTGCGTTATTTTCGTTAACTTAACAGCCTCTTTGTCCCAATAGTTTTCATTCTTCACAAAAGTCCATCCTTGTCCATGTTGCCAAGACTCCATAATAAATGGACCATTATAAATCATATTTGCTGCTTCTAACGCGTATTGATCACCTTGTGCCTCTGTAAATTCTTCATTTAACGGGAAGAATGGCGCGTAAGTTGTTAAGCTTAAAAAATATGGAATTGGTGCGTTCAATTGCACCTCAAGCGTAAAATCATTTAGCGCTTTTATACCAATTTCATCTACTTTACCAAACAGCGGATCTCCTTCGGTTTGCACATTTGTAGCATTTTTAATATCGAGCATTAAATAAGAATAAATTGCTTGTGTTTCAGGATTAATGGCTCTTTTCCAAGCGTAGACAAAGTCATGCGCCGTAACCGGAGTGCCATTGCTCCAAACTGCATCTTCACGTAATTTGAACGTATACACCGTCCCATCTTCTGAGACTTCATATGACGCTGCCATACCTGGCACTGGCGTGTTTTCTGGTCCAATGCGATATAATCCCTCAAATACTGAATTCATCGCCGTAACAGCTAGTGCATCTACACTTCCTAAAGAACTCATCGTCGTTAAATCACCGCCCGCAACTAAATTAAGTTCCTGTGCAATAGCAGACTGTCCCCCATCAGTAGCTTCATTGTCCGTACTTTTTCCCCCAGTTGAGCTACCGGCTGAATTGTCTTCTTTACCATAGCAGCCAACTAATACAACGAGCATAAGACCTAACAATACAACGAGCCATATCGTCTTTTTAGCCATACTCAAAACCCCTTTGATTTTATTGCACGATAGATACCGTACTGACTAATTTATATGCAATTATCATGCCGATACTTTTTTAGGCTTATAAAACTGGCATAGAAATTGCAATATATTCTTAAAAGGGGGAATTAGAACATGTCACAATTACAAAAAGTACGAGTTGCATTACAGAAACAAGAAACAGAGGCGCTTATTATAACAAACGACCAAAACCGTCGTTATTTAACTGGGTTTACGGGGAGTGCTGGTACAGTAGTAATTACACCAACACAAGCAATTTTACTTGTTGATTTTCGTTATACCGAACAGGCAACGAAACAAAGCGGTGCTTTTGATGTACGCCAAATAGATCGCGCACATTTATATGACACGATTCAAGCGATTTTAGACGCAGAATCTATCCAAACGGTTGGATTTGAACAACAGCATGTGAGTTACTATACGTATCAATTGATGGCTAGTAAACTAACGGCAACATTAAAACCGCTATCTAATATTGTGGAAGATTTGCGGATGATTAAAACGCCAGAGGAAATTGAACTGATAAAAAAAGCCGCGTGGATTTCAGACGAGGCATTCCAACATATTTTAAAATTTATTAAACCTGGCGTTTCAGAGGTTGACATTGCCAATGAATTAGAAGCACATATGCGTAAAAATGGGGCTGCTGGGGCTGCATTCGATATGATTATTGCTTCTGGTAAGCGCTCCGCCCTACCACATGGTGTTGCAACTTACAAAATCGTAGAACAAGGCGATATGCTGACACTAGACTTCGGTGCTTATTATCAAGGTTATCGTTCAGATATGACGCGAACAATCGCTGTTGGTGAGCCACCAGAAAAATTAAAAGAAATCTATCAAATCGTTTACGACTCGTTGCAACATGCACTCACGCATATGAAGGCTGGTATTACAGGGAAAGAAGCAGATAGCTATAGCCGCGATTACATTAAAGACAAAGGTTATGGCGAACTTTATGGTCACGGTTCTGGGCACGGTATCGGCTTAGATATCCATGAAAATATTTTTATGTCTACTGTTTGTGAAGATATGCTAGAAGAGAATATGGTACTTACAGTGGAACCTGGTATTTATATAGCCGATTTAGGTGGTGTTCGAATAGAAGATGATGTCGTTATCACAAAAGATGGCATTGAAATCATTACGCACTCTCCAAAGGAGCTTATTATTTTATAATCAATTCATACTGTGCGGAGAAAATTTCTAAATTTTATACACTTGGTGTCACAATGTTTATTTTTTTGACACATTGGCTACTTCTTTTACTAACAGCAATTATAGATAATTCCTTGCAGATGACATCCTATATGTCAAAAATTTTAGTCACCGCTGATGAGGAAAATACAACTGACACGATTATATTTTCATTACGAACATCATTTTCTATAGTTTTATGGCAATTAAATAGAGAATCGAGGTTTTATTATGCATCTATCAATGAAACAAACACAAGATTTGAATTTAGTGATGACCGTACAACTTCGCCAAGCCATTGAATTGCTACAGTATTCTACACAGGAACTAGAGCAGTTTATCCGTGAACAAGAGCTGATGAATCCATTAATAGCATTGATTGAGCCAACATTCCCAGAACGTGTGCCCACGTCAAAAGCTGTAACTCGTCAAACAAACATGGTAGATACTTTATCTAAATATGAACAAAATATTCGCGATGATTTATTTGAACAAGTGAAGTTAACTTTCTCTAAAGACACAGATATTAAATTACTTAAACATATTATTTATCATTTGGATGACAACGGTTACTATGAGCTACCAATTGCACCTATTTATCAGGACCAAGAAATTCATAGAGGTATTCACTTATTACAAACCATTGGCCCTCTTGGTGTTGGTGCACGCAGTTTACAAGAATGTTTGCTGTTACAAACAATTTATCGTCATGATAGTCCAAAACATACTGATGAAGTGATTGCCAATCATTTAGAAGCGTTTGCAAATAAAAAATGGAAACAAATCGCTCATGATTTGAATATCTCGCTTTGTGATATGCAAGCCATTTATCAATTTATTCTAACTTTACAGCCAAAGCTAAGCTCACTGTTCCATCAAGAAGCCATCCAACACAATACGCCAGACATTATTGTACAAGTGCAGGATGATGCTATTACGTTTTCTTTAAATGACTATTACTTGCCTAAACTCAAACTTCACCCTGACTATGTTCCGTATATTACGAGCAATTCTTCTGAAAAGGGTTATTTTAAAAAGCACTTATCCGATTATCAATGGCTCGTTAGTAGTATCGAACAACGGCGCCATACGATTATCAAAATTATGACGGCGCTAATTGACAAGCAAGAAGCTTTTTTTACACATGGTTTTGCTGCGATACAGCCTCTTACATTACGAGAAGTTGCAGAGCAAATAGGTGTACATGAATCAACAGTTAGTCGTGTCACAACAAATAAATACGTACAAACACCTTATGGCACATATGAGCTTCGTGATTTATTTACTTCAAAATTACAAACAACGAATGGCGATAGCGTGTCACAAATTACGGTAAAATCGCTGTTAGCAGATTATATTAAAAACGAAAATAAAAATAAACCTTGCTCTGATCAAAAAATCTCTAATTATTTCAAAGCCAGTCATGGTATCGAAATTTCACGTCGTACGATTACTAAATATCGTGAGGAAATGAATATCCCATCTTCTTCACGACGCAAGGAGATTCAGTTTAGTTAAGCATTTGAAAAGGAGCTATCTCATTGTAGGTAGCTCCTTTTCTATATATGAATTTAAGGGGGTTACTCAATCAATTTTGCTTCATATTAACAAAAACACTTTTTATTTCTGTATAGTTGGACAGGCCGTATTCGCCACCCATTTCTCGTCCAATACCTGATTGTTTATAGCCACCAAACGGCATTGTTTCCCATTCTAAACCAAAGTCATTGATCCATACTGTTCCTGCTTGTAGTTTACTAGAGATATAATGCGCTTTTTTCACATTTTCCGTCCAAATACTTGCAGCCAGTCCATACTTACTATCATTTGCACGTGCAATAACTTCTTCTATTGTTTCAAACGAAAAGATGGACATAACTGGCCCAAAAATTTCTTCTTGAGCAATTGTCATATCATCTTGTACATCTGCAAATACAGTAGGTTGTACGAAGTAACCTTTGTTAAATGCACGCCCACCACCTGCTACAAGTCGTGCGCCTTCTGCCTTTCCTTTTTCGATAAAACCAAGAACTGTATTGAATTGTTTTTGCGACACGAGTGGTCCCATTTCTGTCTGTGGATCTAATCCAGGTCCTAGTTTTACTTCTTGTGCCTTTTCAGCAAGCTTCTCCACGAATTGATTGTACAGACTACTATGCACAAATACGCGGGTACAAGCACTACAGTTTTGTCCATGATTATACATTGTCCCTGCAAATGTACCTTCTATTGCAGTTTCTATATCAGCATCTGCTAACACGATAGCTGGCGATTTACCACCGAGTTCTAACGTAACACTCTTCACATCATCTGCGGCTTTTTTCATAACATGAATGCCCGTTTTAGTTGAGCCAGTAAATGCAACCTTTGCGACACCTTTATGTGTGACAATTGCCTCTCCTGCCTCTCCTGTACCAGGAACAATGTTCACAACACCATCCGGCAAACCGGCTTGTTTCATTAATTTCCCTACATATAATAATGACAACGATGTTTCCGCTGCTGGTTTAATAACGACGGTACAACCAACTGCTAATGCAGCGCCTAATTTCCATGCAGCCATGGCAAGCGGGAAATTCCACGGAATAATTTGTCCAACAACCCCTACTGGCTCATGAACCGTATAGTTTAAATAATTTTTAGATACTTGGACTGTTTGCCCTGTTATTTTTGTTGCCCAACCTGCATAATAACGGAAATGTTGCACAGTACCATCTACATCATCAGCTAATGCTATTTCGTAAGGCTTCCCATTATCTAATGATTCTAACTGCGCTAATTCCTCACGGTGTTCTTCTAATAAATCCGCAAATTTATATATAATCCGTGAACGTTCAGCTGCCTCCATTAAAGACCACTCACCGTCAAATGCTTTTTGTGCTGCTAATACTGCGATGTTGATGTCTTCAGCTTGCGCCTCACTTACTGTTGCAATGACCTCTTCATTTGCTGGATTTAATACGTCAAAGCTCTTACCTGATTGAGATGCCACGTATTCACCGTTAATGTATAATCCAACCGGTGAATGTAAAAATTCTAGTACTTTTGGTTTCAGCGTTAATAAAGCCTCCATATTCGACACCCCTTTTGTTAATGAAGTTCAGTAACCAACACATCTAAGTCTGCCAAAATAGCTTTTAATTGTGCATCTTCTTCTGCCGTTAGTGGCAGGCGCGGTAAACGACATGGTCCACCTGCCCAACCTTTTAGCTCCATTGCACGTTTAGTAATTTGTACATATTTGCCTGAGCCTTCTAAAAACGCACACAATGGTAAAAGACGATCGTAAATGGACCATGCCTTCTCTAGATTACCCTCTTGTACATTGTTGTATAGTTCAGTTACGAGTTCAGGCACGATGTTCCCTGATACAGAAATCCAACCGACAGCACCAACAAGGAATGATTCGATTGCTAAATCTTCTGATCCACAAAATACTTTAATATCGTCTTGTCCTTGACGTACAATATCACGTGCTTTGCCGATGCTACCACTCGATTCTTTAACATGTGTGATGTTTGGTACTTCTCTGCCTACTTTTAATATCGTCTCTAAACCAATATCCACACCCGAAGTGAATGGATTATTATAAATCATAATTGGGAAGCTTACCGACTCCGCTACTGTTTTAAAGTGTAAATATATTTCTTCATCTTTCGGATGAGCATAATAGGAGTTAATGAGTAAAGCAGCATCTGCTCCAGCCTGTTCAGCTTGTTGCGTATAGGCAACAGCATCCGCTGTCGTTTCTGCAGCTGTCCCTACGATTAACGTAATACGACCTTTAATTTGATCTACTGCTACTTCTACCGCTTTAAAGCGTTCTTCTTTTGATAAACTTACAAATTCCCCTGTACTACCGTTAATTGCAATCCCTGTTACTCCTGCTTCAATAAAATGTTCAATATTTTGACGGAAACCATCCCAATCAATGTCTGTTTGATTTAACATCGGCGTTACTAATACTGGAAATACACCTTCTAATTTTTTCATCATTCTTTCCTCCTCTGTTTTAGTTATTACACAATGATGAATCCTTGTTGTAATGGATCTTCGCTGTCTACTACAAATTGATGGATTCCTGTGATATATCCTTTTAATGCAATTTCGTAGCCAACTTCATCTGTTCGTATCAACTCGATACTGCTGCCGAAAATACTACTATTTATTTGAACAGCTTGATCACCTAATATTGCCGTTAATGCTAATGTGCTATCAACACTTGGTGAACGTAAAATATAGCCATCTCGCTCAAATGTTACTGAACGTACCATACTGTCTAATTTTTCATACACGATAACACCATCTGCATCATGATATTTGGCACTTTCAGTTATTCCCCAAGTGCTAATATGAGCTAATTCATCTAGTACAAGTGCCTTTATATGGTGCGGTTTTTCCATCACCATATAGCGTCGTTCATCATCCACTACAACTCGCTCACCGGCTATACGCGCTGGCTTCACTGTCAAATTAACTGACAGTACTTCATCTTTTGTATCCGAAAGTTTTACATATACTTGGTGAATGCCTTTTACCGTTTCAATCGAATAAACGTTGTTGTTTGATAATTCAATCGTGCCACATTCTAGTAATACAGTTGTCGTTGCTACAAGTGCCTCATACTTAAAATCTGTAGATGCTGCATGTTGGAAAAATAATAACCGGAATGAAGCGACCGCTGATGGCAATATTACGCAGCCATGCATACCACGATGTCCTCGTGGCTCATTTAGTAAAAGGTTTTTCGTATTTTCAAAATGTGTATTTAATGCAGTGGCCGCTTCTGCTATTTGTTGTTGATAAATGGCAATAGGTGATTGCACCACTATACGAAAGGCCTCTCCTACTACTTGTGTATCAATTGTTTGAAAAGATTTGTTATAGTTCATCTATATCCTCCTTTAGTGATCCATCGGTGGAATCATTAAATAGCCTTCTTTTAATGGGTCTTGCTCATTATAAAAGAATTTATGCATGCCCATTACCCATGCAGACCCTGTTACTTCTGGGATAACAGCTATTCCATCACCTACAGTTACTTCCTCTAGTACACGTGCTGTAAATAGTGTTCCTACGATACTTTCATAAACAAATGGTTCATTGATTGCCAGCTCATTTTTCGTATACAGCGTAGCAATTTTAGCTGACGTACCTGTACCACATGGTGAACGGTCTATTCCTCCTGGCGGTACAACTACTGTATTTTTTAAATGTGCTAATTCATTGGTAGCATCCGTATAAAACTCCATATGTGTTAGCCCCTCAATAAACGAAAACTCAGGATGTACAATCTTTTCTTTGGCATTGACAGCATTTCGGAGACGAATACCTGTATTAATGATTGCTGTCGCATTTTCTACTGTTAAATCGAGACCTATTTTACGAGCATCGACAATACCGTAAAAATTGCCTCCGTAGGCAATTTCGCATTCAACAATCCCTAGCTCCGGATCTTCAATACCAACTTTCTTTAATAGGAATGAAGGTACATTTTTAAATGTCACTTCTTTGGCAATTCCTTCTTCTACTTTAATTTGTACATTGATTAAACCTGCTGGCGTGTCTAATGTAATATTTGTATATGGTGTTTGGATGTCTATTAATTGTGCTTCGACGAGTGCTGTACAAACACCAATCGTGTCATGTCCACACATCGGCAAGTAGCCACCTGTTTCGATATAAATAACGCCAAGATCAGCATCTGGATGGCAAGGGTCTGTAATAATAGCGCCTGACATAACACTATGGCCACGAGGTTCATTCATCAAAAACTTGCGTATCCAGTCATAATGTTTTTGCATATATAGCATTTTGTCTGACATCGTTTCCCCTTGTAATTTCGGCATACCACTAATAAGGGACCGAGTTGGATTGCCCCCTGTATGAGTATCAATTGTGGTAAATAGCTTTTGGAATTTCATGTGTGAAGTACTCCCTTCTGAAATCGATTCATATTAACTGGCTCCTTTGGAATACACGTATCTTTATATTGCAACAATTCTTGTACGAGTTTTCCTGTAACGGCAGCTAAGCTTATACCGTCCCCTTCATGGCCTGCCGCTATATAGAAGCCTGGTACTTGCTCTACTTCACAAATAATTGGTAAATGATCTTCCGTCCATGGTCTTAAGCCACAATATGTACGAATAATTGACATATCGGCGATTTTCGGATAAAAGCGCATAGCACGCCTAGCAATCATTTTGACAACATCATGATTTACTTTTGTATCAAACCCAACAAATTGACGACTACTCCCGATTAAAAAATTTTGTGCTTCGGTCGGTTCAAAAACTAATGCAACGCCGTATTTTTCAATATCTGCATCCACCATACGCTGTCCACCGAATTTGGAGATTAAATAGCCAAATTCCATCACTTTGCGAAGACCTACTGGCTCTTGACGTGACGCAACAATAAGGTGTCCTTTACGCGGCTGTATTGGGATATCGATGCCTAACATCTGTCCAATGCTTGGAGCCCAAATACCACAAGCATTAATTACTTTATTAGCCGTCATCATCTCCACATTTGTATCGATTAAAAAGGTGCCATCTGACTGCTTCTTAATCTCTCTGACCTCGGTATGTTTTCTTATTTTTGCTCCAAATTTTTCTGCTGAATGAAACATGGAAAACGTAAGCATATACGGATTCACTGTTGAGTCGGTTTTACACTCAAGTCCACCATATAAATCATCAGCAAAAAACTTTGATTCATTTTTTAAATCTGCGCGGTCTAACATCTTAAAATCTAACCCCGCCTGTTTTTGCCGTGTCACCCATTGCTGTGCAGCTTCCATTTCTACATCACTTTCACAAACAAGAATACTTCCTGGGTTACGGTATTCAAATTTAATTTCTAAGTCTTTATCTAATTCATGTACTAATTGTTGGCTTACTAATGACATTTGGCTATCAAAGCCTGGGTCCTTATCGATGGCTAAAATATTGCCATCACAACGAGAAGATGTACCACTCGCTAATTCATTTTTTTCGAGTACAGTTATTTCAAGTCCTGCCTTGGCACAATAGTAAGCAATTGCCGCTCCAATAATACCTCCGCCAATAATAACGATATCATGATGAGATGTCCCCAAGGTTCTCCCTCCTTTTTTACTAACACTTAACATTGTGCAAAAACTATGCCAATCTAAACATCTGGAATTTGTTTGATTAAGAAGCCACTATATGTCAAAATAAATTTTAATATTCTAAAAAATTTGACATACGGTTACGAAGGGGGACTTACATTGCATCCATACCATTTAATTATGAATAAAATGCTAAAACGGAATTTTGCTTTTATCCCTATAGAAGAAGTCGTTACTAAAATGAATAATGATAAGATACAGTATTTTGTTATTGAAAATGACAAGCCTTATGCCGTGAAAAGAGGCAAAAGAAAAAGTGATATTAACTATATAGCCTGTCAAATTGTTCGCATGGATTGTCCGCTCAAAACAGCACTTGATTATTTAGAGGAATATGAGTATTTACTTGTGCGCGACGAAGCAAAAGAATATATAGGTTATTTATGGAAAGAATCTTTAATGCATGATCTTGCCTATGAATTAGAGTGTATCAACGCATACTTAAACACTATTTTAGAAACGATTAATGAGTCATGTACTGTCATTGATGGTAATCAAAACGTCATTTATTGGACCAAGGGTGCAGAAAGTATTTTTTCTGTATCTGGCAATCATATTATTGGACAGCCCATCACTAAATTCTTTAAGGAAGATCAACTTGAAATATTACATACATTGCAGCATGGGAAATCAGTTTATCAGCAACAACATTTCCCTCGTGAAGATCTTGTCGTGATGATTAATTCAAATCCTGTTATGTTAAATGATAAAACGATTGGCGCAGTGGTGGCAGAGACAGATATTACGCATGTAAAAAAATTAAACGAGGAACTCCATCTTACATCGGAAAAATTGCTAAATTTAGAAAAACAGATGAATACAAATGGCTTAGCATATGATCCTTTTACATTGATTCGTGGTAATAGTCCGCAGCTTAAAAGCGTGCTTGAAAAGGTCAAAAAAGTCGCGGAAACAGAGGCAAATATTTTAATTTACGGTGAAAGTGGGGTCGGCAAAGAGCTTTTCGCTCGTGCAGTCCATGCCATTCGTGAAAAACCTGAAGCACCCTTTGTCGCAATCAACTGTGGGGCCATTCCTAGTGGCTTATTTGAAAGTGAGATTTTTGGCTATGAAAAAGGTGCCTTTTCTGGTGCCCATCAAAAAGGGAAAAAAGGAAAAGTTGAGCTAGCCCGTGGCGGCACCCTGTTTCTAGATGAAATTGGTGAAATGCCTTTAGACATGCAAGTAAAAATTTTGCGACTGCTACAAGAGAAAACATTTTATGCTGTCGGTGGTACTAAGGAAATGGATGTTGATTTTAATTTAGTTGCTGCTACGAATAGGGACTTAAAACAATTAGTTGCAGAAGGGAAATTTAGAGAAGATTTATATTACCGCTTAAATGTTGTGAATTTCACTGTTCCTCCATTACGAGAGCGAGCATCAGATATTTTAGAAATTAGTAACTATTTCTTATATGAAAAATCGATTAAATATAACCGCCCTATTCAAGGGATTCCCCCTGAGATTGCCAATATTTTATTGCACTATCAATGGCCAGGAAATGTACGTGAACTTAGTAATGTTATAGAACGGCTAGTTGTATTTTCAAACGAGGGAGCCATTCACCTAGAAGATTTACCAACTGATATTTTAGCGGCCGTTCCTAAAGCAGAACTACTGGAAATACCAAAGGATTTGCCACAAAGCAATGGCACTCAATTAAATGAACAGCTTGAACATTATGAGCGTGAAATTATTTTGCAACAGCTTGCTTCCGTGAATGGCAATAAAAAGATTTGCGCCAAAAATTTAGGCATTACGCGAGCCACTTTATACAACCGATTAAAAAGGCTAAACATAGATGTCTAATTTTTATAAACTGTCCACTTTTTTATACACTCAGTGTTCGATACTTTAAACAAATGCTTGTTGCTTATGAAACTCCTATAAGAAATTTTCTGGCATAGTTTTTGCAGTAACTATATACGTAAATAAAAATTTCGTATTAGGGGTGTAGGCTATGCAAAATAAAACGATGATCGTATGTCGTTGTGAAGAAGTGAGCTTCGATGAACTGGTCAAAACAGCATCTGAATATAATTGTTCTGCACGAGAACTAAAATTACGTACGCGTGCAGGTATGGGCTATTGTGGTGGTCGCACTTGTCGCACAATGGTAGACCAAATCGCACATATCCACCAGCCAAGAAGCAATAATGACATATCATTAAAATACCAAGCTCCCATTCGCCCGGTGCGTTTTGCGGATTTAGGGGAGGTTAAATAATGACAGAACGTATTATGAGCCATCCTATTTTGGGAGATTTGCCACACAAGGAAAAAGTATCTTTTACTTTTGATGATCAATTATATGAAGCATATAAAGGCGAATCTTTAGCAGCTGCCTTACTTGCCCAAGGTATCCGCACATTGCGCGTACACGAAGAAACTAGTCACCCTCGTGGTATCTACTGTAATATTGGTCATTGCTTTGAATGTCGTGTCAATATCAACGGCTTAGATGGGGAGCGTGCATGTATTACGCCCGTCGCTGAAGGTATGGTTGTAAAGAGTGGCAAAGTACTTCCAACAACGGTACGTGATTGGAGGAAACATCATGGAAAATAAAGTGATAATCATCGGTGCCGGCCCTGCTGGTCTTTCTGCCGCTATCACCTTAGCTGAAAAAAATATCGGCGTTGTCGTTATTGATGAGTACTTATATGCAGGCGGACGTTTACTTGGGCAACTTTACGAGGAAACACCAAATAAATGGTGGAATGGCATAGCAGAATCTGAACGTTTGTTAGCTCGTGCTAAAGAATTGAATGTCGAGTTTTCACTACAAACATCAGTGTCTGATTTAGAAAAAATGGATCAAGATTGGGTAGTCCATACGAATAAAGGTGTTTTCCATACAAAACAGTTGCTGTTAGCTACAGGAGCCGCCGAATCACCGTTCCCTATTCCAGGATGGACGTTGCCTGGTGTAATGTCTGTAGGGGCTGCGCAAGTCATGACAAATGTGCATCGAGTAAAGCCTGGCGAGCGCGGCATAATTATTGGTGTGAATGTGCTTTCTTCTGCAATTGCTATGGAGTTACAAATCGCCGACGTGCAAGTTGCAGCTATCACATTACCTGCAGCTAATTTATTAACAATTGATAGTAGTGACCCATTAGATGTAATGAATTCTTTATTACATGTTTCTCATATGGCCCCTTCCCTACTTATAAAGATTGGTAGTAAGTTTATGAAAAATGAATTCCTAAAGAAATTAGGGATTACGTTCTATCCGAAAGATGGGGTGAAAATGTGGGGAATTCCGATTATGTTGCGAAAAGCTGTTATTGAAATCGTTGGTAAAGAGCAAGTAGAAGGTGTCGTCCTAGCAACAGTAAATGTTGATGGTTCTATCGTTCCAGGCAGTGAGAAACGCATTGATGTGGATTTTGTTTGTATCGCCGGAGGATTATATCCATTAGCAGAATTGGCCTCTTTAGCAGGTTGTCCATTCCATTATATTGAACAATTAGGTGGATTCGTCCCACTACATAATGAACAAATGGAGACAAACTTAGCGGGCTTACATGTTGCGGGCAATATTACAGGAATTGAAGGAGCAAAAGTAGCATTAGCACAAGGAAAAGTTGCTGCCCTATCGATTGCATCTAAGTTAGGTGCTAGCGTTACGCAACTAGACATTCAACAAGCTATTAAAAATGTAGAAACAACAAGGGCCCATGCCCATATTCAATTCCATCCGGAAGTTTTAGTAGGTCGTCAAAAAATGAAGAAAATTTGGGCACAGTCTTTGTCACATACGATGAGTTAACATTGTCAGAATTTTAGACAAAAATGATAAAAGTGTATAAAGTTTTTAAATAAAACATTTCTATAAAAAATCTTTCTCCCACTATTGAGAGAAAGATTTTTTATTTTATTTAAGCCTTATTCCATTAGCTTCATTATCGAAAAAAGCATGCTGCTCAATTATTGGCACAAATAATGCATTATCCATTAGTAAGGAGTAAAAGTTGAAAGGAGGTTTTCTATAGAACGATAGAGCGATAAACAGTTCTTTAAGGAATGGTGTGGGCTGTGAAATGATTATTTAAGGGGGAGAATAAATGGAAGCCATCGTGAATACTTTAGTTGATTATATTTGGGGAAATGCACTCGTTTATTTAGCATTAGGTGTAGGCTTATACTTCACTGTTATTACAAAAGCTGTTCAATTTCGTTATATTCCTGAGATGATTCGATTATTGCGTCAACGAGGCGAAACGAACGAGGGCATCTCATCTTTTCAAGCTTTTTGTATGGCGTTGTCTGGGCGTGTTGGGGTCGGTAATATCGCTGGGGTAGCAACTGCTATTGCTGCTGGAGGACCCGGTGCAGTATTTTGGATGGGTGTTATGGCATTCCTAGGTGGAGCAAGTGCATTCATCGAATCAACATTAGCACAAGTATATAAGGAAAGAGCAGATAATCAATATCGTGGTGGATCGCCTTATTATATTGAAAAGGGATTAAAATTAAAAGGATTTGCTGTCTTTGTAGCAATCGTAATTTGTATTTCGTATGGAATTTTAGTACCAGGAATACAAGCAAATACAATAGCAGCTTCATTTAATACAGCATTTCATTTACCACCATTTATAACAGGTATCATTATTGTTGTACTTTTAGCATTAATTATTTTTGGTGGCATTAAGCGGATTGCACGAGTAGCAGATAAAGTTGTCCCTATCATGGCGGTTGCTTACGTTCTATTAACCATCATTATTTTAGGAGCTAATCTAAGTGAAATTCCTGGAATGCTTAAATTAATCGTTACAAGCGCTTTTGGTACAAATGAAATATTCGGAGGTATTGTTGGTGCGGCCATTGCCTGGGGTGTAAGACGTTCAGTGTTTTCAAATGTAGCTGGTGCAGGCGAAGCAACATTCAGTTCAGCTGCCGCTGAAGTATCCCATCCAGCAAAACAAGGTTTAGTCCAAGCCTTCTCAATTTATATTGATACGATTATCGTCTGCACAGCTACGGCTCTAATGATTTTAATTACAGGTATGTATAATGTAACACCTCCAGGAGCAACAGCACCGCTAGTAGAAAACGTTCCAGGCATTGTTGCAGGTACTGCTTATACGCAAGCCGCTGTATCTACTGTATTTCATAATCTTGGAAGTAGTTTTGTTGCCATTGCTATTTTCCTTTTCGCCTTTACAACTTTAATGGCATATTATTATATAGCAGAAACGACAATTGTATATCTAGATAAGAAATTGCAATATCCTATATTAAAATTCGTTTTAAAAGTAATTTTTTTAATAGTCGTTTATATCGGAAGCGTTCAATCTGTGAGCCTTATGTGGGGGTTAGGAGATATTGGATTTGGCAGTATGAGCTATTTAAACTTTATTGTGATCGTTTTATTATCTAGACCTGCTATCAAAGTATTGCGTGATTATGATCGTCAAAAGAAGGCAGGACTTGATCCAATTTTTGATCCACGTAAAGTAGGCATTGAAAACGCCGATTTTTGGATAACATACAGTGATAAATACAAAAAGAAGAATTAAGTGTTAAATAAAAAAACAGTCAGCACTCAGCTGACTGTTTTTGTTGCCTAGCGACGTCCTACTCTCACAGGGGGAAGCCCCCAACTACCATCGGCGCTAAAGAGCTTAACTTCCGTGTTCGGTATGGGAACGGGTGTGACCTCTTTGCCATCATCACTAGACTATGTTCGACCTCCAATACACGGCGTATTACTGTGTCTTGAAGCTCTCTTTTTGTTGAAAGAATTGTTCTTTCAAAACTGGATAAACGTGCATTGAATGTTTCAAACGTTTTGGTTAAGTCCTCGATCGATTAGTATTCGTCAGCTCCATGTGTCACCACACTTCCACCTCGAACCTATCTACCTCATCGTCTTTGAGGGATCTTACTTACTTGCGTAATGGGAAATCTCATCTTGAGGGGGGCTTCATGCTTAGATGCTTTCAGCACTTATCCCGTCCACACATAGCTACCCAGCGATGCCTTTGGCAAGACAACTGGTACACCAGCGGTGTGTCCATCCCGGTCCTCTCGTACTAAGGACAGCTCCTCTCAAATTTCCTACGCCCACGACGGATAGGGACCGAACTGTCTCACGACGTTCTGAACCCAGCTCGCGTACCGCTTTAATGGGCGAACAGCCCAACCCTTGGGACCGACTACAGCCCCAGGATGCGATGAGCCGACATCGAGGTGCCAAACCTCCCCGTCGATGTGGACTCTTGGGGGAGATAAGCCTGTTATCCCCGGGGTAGCTTTTATCCGTTGAGCGATGGCCCTTCCATGCGGAACCACCGGATCACTAAGCCCGTCTTTCGACCCTGCTCGACTTGTAGGTCTCGCAGTCAAGCTCCCTTGTGCCTTTACACTCTACGAATGATTTCCAACCATTCTGAGGGAACCTTTGGGCGCCTCCGTTACCTTTTAGGAGGCGACCGCCCCAGTCAAACTGTCCGCCTGACACTGTCTCCTGCCCCGCTAAGGGGCATGGGTTAGAATTTCAATACAACCAGGGTAGTATCCCACCGACGCCTCCTTCGAAGCTGGCGCTCCGAGATCTCTGGCTCCTACCTATCCTGTACAAGTTGTACCAAAATTCAATATCAGGCTACAGTAAAGCTCCACGGGGTCTTTCCGTCCTGTCGCGGGTAACCTGCATCTTCACAGGTACTATAATTTCACCGAGTCTCTCGTTGAGACAGTGCCCAGATCGTTACGCCTTTCGTGCGGGTCGGAACTTACCCGACAAGGAATTTCGCTACCTTAGGACCGTTATAGTTACGGCCGCCGTTTACTGGGGCTTCAATTCGCAGCTTCGCTTGCGCTAACCACTCCTCTTAACCTTCCAGCACCGGGCAGGCGTCAGCCCCTATACGTCACCTTACGGTTTTGCAGAGACCTGTGTTTTTGCTAAACAGTCGCCTGGGCCTATTCACTGCGGCTCTCATGCGCTTGCACGCTCAAGAGCACCCCTTCTCCCGAAGTTACGGGGTCATTTTGCCGAGTTCCTTAACGAGAGTTCTCTCGCACACCTTAGGATTCTCTCCTCGACTACCTGTGTCGGTTTGCGGTACGGGCACCTCTCACCTCGATAGAGGCTTTTCTTGGCAGTGTGAAATCAGGAACTTCGTCCATACGGACTCGCCATCACAGCTCAACGTTACAGTGTGCGGATTTGCCTACACACACGCCTTACTGCTTGGACGCGCATATCCAACAGCGCGCTTACCCTATCCTACTGCGTCCCCCCATTTCTCAAACGGTGAGGAGGTGGTACAGGAATATCAACCTGTTGTCCATCGCCTACGCCTATCGGCCTCGGCTTAGGTCCCGACTAACCCTGAGCGGACGAGCCTTCCTCAGGAAACCTTAGTCATACGGTGGACGGGATTCTCACCCGTCTTTCGCTACTCATACCGGCATTCTCACTTCTAAGCGCTCCACCAGTCCTTCCGATCTGACTTCAACGCACTTAGAACGCTCTCCTACCACTGACATCGTAGATGTCAATCCACAGCTTCGGTGAATCGTTTAGCCCCGATACATTTTCGGCGCAGCGTCACTCGACCAGTGAGCTATTACGCACTCTTTAAATGATGGCTGCTTCTAAGCCAACATCCTGGTTGTCTGTGCAACGCCACATCCTTTTCCACTTAACGATTACTTTGGGACCTTAGCTGGTGGTCTGGGCTGTTTCCCTTTTGACTACGGATCTTATCACTCGCAGTCTGACTCCCGTGTATAAATATCTGGCATTCGGAGTTTGTCTGAATTCGGTAAACCGGGATGGCCCCCTAGTCCAAACAGTGCTCTACCTCCAGTATTCTCATCACGAGGCTAGCCCTAAAGCTATTTCGGAGAGAACCAGCTATCTCCAAGTTCGATTGGAATTTCTCCGCTACCCACACCTCATCCCCGCACTTTTCAACGTGCGTGGGTTCGGGCCTCCAGTAAGTGTTACCTCACCTTCACCCTGGACATGGGTAGATCACCTGGTTTCGGGTCTACGACCACGTACTAATTCGCCCTATTCAGACTCGCTTTCGCTGCGGCTCCGCCTTCTAAAGCTTAACCTCGCACGTAATCGTAACTCGCCGGTTCATTCTACAAAAGGCACGCTATCACCCATTAACGGGCTCTAACTACTTGTAGGCACACGGTTTCAGGATCTCTTTCACTCCCCTTCCGGGGTGCTTTTCACCTTTCCCTCACGGTACTGGTTCACTATCGGTCACTAGGTAGTATTTAGCCTTGGGAGATGGTCCTCCCGGATTCCGACGGAATTTCACGTGTTCCGCCGTACTCAGGATCCACTCAGGAGAGAACGAACTTTCGACTACAGGGCTTTTACCTGCTCTGGCGGACCTTTCCAAGTCGCTTCATCTAACTCGCTCTTTTGTAACTCCGTATTGAGTGTCCTACAACCCCAAGAGGCAAGCCTCTTGGTTTGGGCTCTTCCCGTTTCGCTCGCCGCTACTCAGGGAATCGATTTTTCTTTCTCTTCCTCCAGGTACTTAGATGTTTCAGTTCCCTGGGTCTGCCTTCAAGACGCTATGTATTCACGTCAAGATACTACGCGATTAAACGTAGTGGGTTCCCCCATTCGGAAATCTCCGGATCAAAGCTCACTTACAGCTCCCCGAAGCATATCGGTGTTAGTGCCGTCCTTCTTCGGCTCCTAGTGCCAAGGCATTCGCCGTGCGCCCTTAATAACTTAACCAAGTTATTAAGCCTATAAAAAAACTTAAAAAAAATGTGTTTGTTACAATTTCAATGTCGTTTTATCCAGTTTTCAAAGAACAAGTTTTGAAGTGTTTCATTCAGAAGAATGAACCTTCAAAACTGAACGCAAAACGTAATCTTACAAACCCAAGGTTTGTATTCCGAAATAATCCTTAGAAAGGAGGTGATCCAGCCGCACCTTCCGATACGGCTACCTTGTTACGACTTCACCCCAATCATCTATCCCACCTTCGGCGGCTGGCTCCAAAAGGTTACCTCACCGACTTCGGGTGTTACAAACTCTCGTGGTGTGACGGGCGGTGTGTACAAGGCCCGGGAACGTATTCACCGCGGCATGCTGATCCGCGATTACTAGCGATTCCGGCTTCATGTAGGCGAGTTGCAGCCTACAATCCGAACTGAGAACGACTTTATCGGATTAGCTCCCTCTCGCGAGTTGGCAACCGTTTGTATCGTCCATTGTAGCACGTGTGTAGCCCAGGTCATAAGGGGCATGATGATTTGACGTCATCCCCACCTTCCTCCGGTTTGTCACCGGCAGTCACCTTAGAGTGCCCAACTAAATGATGGCAACTAAGATCAAGGGTTGCGCTCGTTGCGGGACTTAACCCAACATCTCACGACACGAGCTGACGACAACCATGCACCACCTGTCACCGTTGCCCCCGAAGGGGAAACTATATCTCTACAGTGGTCAACGGGATGTCAAGACCTGGTAAGGTTCTTCGCGTTGCTTCGAATTAAACCACATGCTCCACCGCTTGTGCGGGCCCCCGTCAATTCCTTTGAGTTTCAGTCTTGCGACCGTACTCCCCAGGCGGAGTGCTTAATGCGTTAGCTGCAGCACTAAGGGGCGGAAACCCCCTAACACTTAGCACTCATCGTTTACGGCGTGGACTACCAGGGTATCTAATCCTGTTTGCTCCCCACGCTTTCGCGCCTCAGTGTCAGTTACAGACCAGATAGTCGCCTTCGCCACTGGTGTTCCTCCAAATCTCTACGCATTTCACCGCTACACTTGGAATTCCACTATCCTCTTCTGCACTCAAGTCTCCCAGTTTCCAATGACCCTCCACGGTTGAGCCGTGGGCTTTCACATCAGACTTAAGAAACCACCTGCGCGCGCTTTACGCCCAATAATTCCGGACAACGCTTGCCACCTACGTATTACCGCGGCTGCTGGCACGTAGTTAGCCGTGGCTTTCTAATAAGGTACCGTCAAGGTACAGCCAGTTACTACTGTACTTGTTCTTCCCTTACAACAGAGTTTTACGAACCGAAATCCTTCTTCACTCACGCGGCGTTGCTCCATCAGGCTTTCGCCCATTGTGGAAGATTCCCTACTGCTGCCTCCCGTAGGAGTCTGGGCCGTGTCTCAGTCCCAGTGTGGCCGATCACCCTCTCAGGTCGGCTACGCATCGTCGCCTTGGTGAGCCGTTACCTCACCAACTAGCTAATGCGCCGCGGGCCCATCCTATAGCGACAGCCGAAACCGTCTTTCAGTGTTTCACCATGAGGTGAAACAAGTTATTCGGTATTAGCCCCGGTTTCCCGGAGTTATCCCAAACTATAGGGTAGGTTGCCCACGTGTTACTCACCCGTCCGCCGCTAACGTCGAAGGAGCAAGCTCCTTCTCTGTTCGCTCGACTTGCATGTATTAGGCACGCCGCCAGCGTTCGTCCTGAGCCAGGATCAAACTCTCCATAAAAGAAATTTGATTAGCTCAAATTGTTTTGCTGGCATCAATTTTGATGTCCAAAATTTTTGTTTCTTTCACTCGCCGAAGCTAGTTACTTAAAACTTTATTGATTACGTTTTGCTTGTTCAGTTTTCAAGGTTCATGCCGTTGTCCGTTCAGACAACTACTTTAGTCTATCATACCAACCAATCGGTTGTCAACACTTTTTTTGGAGCGGGTGATGAGAATCGAACTCACGACATCAGCTTGGAAGGCTGAGGTTTTACCATTAAACTACACCCGCATATATTTTTTTAAAAATGGCGCGCCCGGCAGGAGTCGAACCCACAACCTTCTGATCCGTAGTCAGACGCTCTATCCAATTGAGCTACGGGCGCTTATGAAATTAATTGACTTGGTGCGGCCGAGAGGACTTGAACCTCCACGGGGTTGCCCCCACTAGGCCCTCAACCTAGCGCGTCTGCCGTTCCGCCACGACCGCATTCGATTAGTAACTTTCTCATTATACTATGATAATTCGAAAAGTCAACTCTTTTTCTTAAAGAGATGAGCCATGAAGGACTCGAACCTTCGACCCTCTGATTAAAAGTCAGATGCTCTACCAACTGAGCTAATGGCTCGGATTAAGAAATGAATGGCTGGGGTACTAGGATTCGAACCTAGGCATGACGGAATCAAAATCCGTTGCCTTACCGCTTGGCTATACCCCAATAAGTGGCGGTCCCGACCGGGATCGAACCGGCGATCTCCTGCGTGACAGGCAGGCATGTTAACCGCTACACCACGGGACCAAAATGTTATTTACATTAAATTATGAAAAAATGACCCCTACGGGATTCGAACCCGTGTTACCGCCGTGAAAGGGCGGTGTCTTAACCACTTGACCAAGGGGCCATGGCTCCGAAGGCAGGACTCGAACCTGCGACAACCTGATTAACAGTCAGGTGCTACTACCAACTGAGCTACTTCGGAATAATTTATGGTATGTTGTCGCCGTTATCTTGTCGACTTTTACTATTATAGGGACAACTCAATAAAACGTCAACTATTTTTTAAAGTTTTTTTATTCCACTAATTTTAATTTCCCCAAACACTTACTACAGCAATACTTTTCAACATTCATTTTAATTTTCCGTACATATAATTGGTGGCAATTGACACAAGTATATGTATAGCGTCGTCGGTGTTTTTCAACTGTAGTTTTAGGGGATTGTAAAACTGAGCAAAATCGGGGGGCATCTACTTTCCTTAACAATTCTCGAAAATCTTTATCTCGATGCTGATACCCTTTACCTTCAATATGTAGATGATAATGGCATAATTCGTGGAGAACAATACCATGAATCTCTTCCAAACCGTATAATTCATAGGCTTTAGGATTAACCTCAATATTATGAGATTGTAAAAGATATCGTCCTCCTGTTGAGCGTAATCTTGCATTAAAGTAGGCTTGATGCAGAAAAGGTTTCTGAAAGCTTTCCAAAGATAAGCGACGAACAAGCTCTTGTAATTCTAGATTGTCCAAAGTAATCACCTCTAACAACAAGAATACCACACTGCGTAGTATAGACAGTGTGGTAAAAATTTATTACTCAATCTAATGTTTGATTTTTAGGTGGAAGCATCGTTAAAGAGATACGTCCTTTCGTTACATCTATTTGCTCTACCCAGACGGTTACAATATCCCCAAGCGCCACAACTTCTAATGGATGTTTAATACGTTTATTTTGTAGTTTAGAAATATGCACAAGTCCATCTTGCTTCACGCCAATATCAACAAATGCACCGAAATCGACTACATTTCTTACTGTGCCCTGCAATTCCATACCTACTTTTAAATCTTCCATTTTTAATACATCCGTTTTAAGCAATGGTTGTGGGAAAGCATCACGTGGGTCACGATTTGGTTTCATTAAAGTATCCACGATATCTTGAATTGTCACAACTCCTACCCCAAGCACATCACTTAACTTTTGGATATTTAGGGCTGCAATAGCTTCCTCTGCACTCTGAGTCCCTAACTCTTTCTTATCTATCTGTGCCTCTGCTAATATTTGCTCAGCAAGGCTATAGCTCTCAGGATGAATACCTGTAGCATCAAACGGATTTTTTGCTTCAGGGACACGCAAGAAACCAATAGCTTGTTCATACGTTTTAGCACCTAACCTTGGAATCTTCTTTAATTGCGCACGCGTAGTAAATTGACCATTTTCCTCTCGCATCTTCACGATATTCTCTGCGACAGTTTTTGATAAACCAGAAACGTATTGTAAGAGTGATGAAGAAGCAGTGTTTACGTCAACACCAACTTGGTTAACAGCCGTTTCTACTATAAAAGTTAGCGATTCATTTAACTTTTTTTGAGAAACATCATGCTGATATTGACCTACTCCCACCGCTTTTGGTTCAATTTTCACTAACTCTGATAAAGGATCCTGTAAGCGACGTGCAATGGAGACAGCACTACGTTGCTCAACCTGTAAATCAGGAAATTCTGCACGTGCAATATCAGACGCTGAATAAACAGACGCCCCCGCTTCGTTGACAATCACGTAAGCTGTGTCAGTAGTAAGCTCGTTTAATACATCCGCGATAAATTGTTCTGTCTCACGGGATGCTGTACCATTCCCAATAGCAATTATACTTATTGGATACTTTGCCAAAATTCCTTTCACAGTAGCTTTCGATTTGGCCACATCTGGTTTAGGTGGATGTGGGTAAATAGCTGTAACCTCAAGCATTTTTCCCGTTTCATCTACAACCGCTAGCTTACAACCTGTACGGTAAGCTGGGTCAACCCCCAATACATATTTACCTTTCATAGGTGGCTGTAGTAATAGGTTACGTAAATTTTCAGAGAAAATATGAATAGCCTGTGTCTCCGCTTTTTCTGTAAGCTCGTTTCGTAATTCCCTTTCAATTGAAGGCTGAATCAAACGCTTGTATGAATCCTCGATTGCTAGTTTAACTTCTGCAATAGCAGGGGATGAACCAGTTGCAGGTATCCATTCTTTCCACATAATCATTAATACTCGGTCCACTGGAACATGAATCGACACCTTTAAAATTTCTTCTTTTTCCCCTCGATTTATCGCTAAAATACGATGCGGCACAATGCGACTAACAGGCTCTTCATATTCGTAATACATTTCAAAAACATTTTTTTCATCGATTTCTGTATTTTTCACAGACGTTACAAGGATGCCATCCTTCCATGAATAAGCACGAATTTTTTCACGGATAGAGGCATCGTCAGCAAAACGTTCTGCTAAAATATCTCGAGCTCCCATTAGCGCTTCTTCCGTATTAGCAACCTGTTCATTGTCCACAAAACCAATTGCTAATTGCTCTAATGAATCTTTACTAAATGCTAATAGAAGATCTGCAAGAGGTTCTAATCCTTTCTCTTTTGCAATCGTCGCCTTTGTACGTCTTTTTTGCTTATAAGGTCTATATAAATCCTCAACACGTTGCAAGATTGTTGCAGAAAGAATAGCCTGCTCTAATTCTGGTGTAAGCTTTTCTTGCTCTTGGATTAACCGTATAACTTCTTCTTTTCGTTGTTCAAGTTGCTGTATGTAGTGATAACGATCTTCTACAGCTTTAATTTGTACCTCATCGAGTGATCCTGTAACCTCTTTTCGATAGCGCGCAATAAATGGTACCGTATTTCCCTCTTCTAATAATTTGATAACAGCATCTACTTGCCCTGGTTTGACTGCTACGTCTTTTGCAATGAGCTGTAACATTTGCTTTTGCTCCACATCATCACTACCTTTTTCTTTTCATTTTACCATTACACTTTACTAAAAATGCAAAAAAATAGTCTACTCAGACGAATATGAGTAGACTATGTTCATTCATTTTAAAGGTAAACACCCACGAAAGTTTAGAGCGAAACACTGCCACTTGCTAGAATAGCCTCTTGTAATTTCTTTATTGCTTTCCTTTGTATCCTAGATACATGCATTTGAGAAATCCCTAATCGTTCTCCAGCTTCTTTTTGACTAAGTTGCTCTAGATATGTAAGCTGAATAATTTGTTTTTCCCTCTCATTCAACACGACCAATGCATCTGAAACAATCATTCGTTTATTGGTTATTTCATAGCCATCGTCTTCTCTGCCCAAAATATCGAATAACGTGACTGTACTACCATCTGAGTCTGACTCTATCGAATGGTCCATAGAAAGCGCTTGATAACTACGGCTCATTTCCATAGCTTCTAGTACCTCTTCCTCTGCTACTTCTAATCGTTCAGCAATATCTTTAATGGATGGAGAACGCTGCAATTCAATTGTCAGCGCCTCCACCGTTGATTTAATTCTCGGCCCAAGTTCCTTTATTCGTCTAGGCACATGAACATCCCATGTTTTATCACGTAAAAAACGTTTGATTTCCCCAACAATTGTTGGCACGGCAAATGCTTCAAAACTACGACCAACATTCGGATCAAAACGTCTTATTGCACCTAACAATCCCAGCATCCCTACTTGAACAATATCATCATAATAAGATTTACCATTCGAATATTTACGAGCTATAGATTCAACTAGATATCGATAATGAATCACTAAATTGGTTTGTGCTTCATCATCCTCCGTTGACTGGTACAATTCAATCCACTTTAGTACATCTTCTTTGGATGAAGATTTATGTAGTGATTCTTTCGACATTTTTCTCCACCTGCTCCCTAGTGACATACTTTGTCATGAAGACAGTTACGCCACCATCGTTATTAATCATCACCTCATCCATCAAAGTTTCCATTAAATAAAGTCCCAAACCACCTTCTCTTAGCCCTGCAATACTTTCTTCAGGATGATACGGCCCAATCTTAGACTTAATCTCTTCAAAATTAAAACTATTGCCGTAATCTGCAATCATCATTTCCATTTTATTGTCATACAGCGCACACCCGATGACAATTTCACCTTCTTCTTCGTCTTTATAAGCATGGTGAACAACATTTGTTACAGCCTCACTTGCTGCAATTTTTAAATCTTCAATATCATCATAATTAAAGCCAATCCTACTCGCTAAGCCCGAGACAGTTAATCGAATGACACTGACAAATTGCGGTTTAGCAGGAACTCTAATTTCAATATAGTCAAATTCCTTCATTATCTTAATTCCACCTTTTTATCAGTTTCGATATCCATCAAATCACTAAGACCAGTAATTTCAAATAATCTTTGTAACCTATTCGATAAACCAACAAGCTTTACTTTACCATTTTCACGTAATGCTCTTTTATAGAAGGCGACAAAAATCCCAAGACCTGTACTATCCATGTAATTTACCTTTGATAAATCCAGTTCAATTTCTAATCCTTCTGTAATCTTTACCGCTTCTAATTCCTCTCGTAATCCTGAAGCAGTGAAAGTATCGATTTCACCCTCAACAAAGCCAAATAATTTATGATCAATTTCTTTAAAATGTATCGTTACGTCCATATAGCACACCTCCACCATATTTGTTAGACTATTTTCTCTACCCTGTTCAATTAAAAGTTAAACCTATTTTTTTAAAATAACTACAGTAAAATCATCAGATAGTTTAAAATTTTGCACTCTCTCTATTTCCTTATAAAGAAGCTGGCACAATTGTTGGGCGGTTAAATGTCTATTTTCTTTTATTAAAGTTGTGATTACCTCTCGCGAATTTAAGTCATCCTGCACTCTAAATTCTGTCACACCATCGGTCATCATAATAATTAAATCATTTTCTTCTAAAACAATTTCATGAAAGGTATATTTTGTTTCAGGCAATACACCCAGTAGTAAACCTTTAGCCTCTAAGGTAAAGAACTGATCAGCCTTTGCACTATAATGTAAAGCTGGTTCATGGCCAGCCGAGGCATATGAAAAGATGTTTTGCTCTACATCTAAGCATCCATAAAACATCGAAACAAACATACTGTCATCTACACCTTTTTCTATTACCCTATTGATGACTTCTAAAACATATGAAGGATCTTTATATGCATATACCAATGTTTCAAGTCCATATTTCACCATCGACATACATAGAGCAGCAGGAACTCCTTTTCCGACAACATCAGTCACAGCCACACTTAAATATTCTTCTCCATCATGAAAAAAATGTACATAATCGCCGTTCATTTTTCGAATAGGAACTGAAATCATACCTATATCAATATGTTGCATATCCGGCACATAAGTTTTCAACAAAGTTTTTTGAATGTTTGTCGCTATTTTCATTTCCATCTCATATTCAGCTTGCTTTTGAAGTAAACTTTGATGCTCTCTATGTGCCATCCCATAATGCACCATTACTTCAATCAGAAAATCATAGGCAGGCTGTGATTCATTCATCTGATGAGGGAATATTTGTTCAACAGCATTTTTATGAATGCTAACAACATCCTCAGGAGAGATATTTTTTTGAATTAACTGACGTGTGAAATTTTGAGCGATATATAAATTTCTTTCAGTTTGGTTGACCATGTAATCTGCTAATATTTTTTTATACTGAGCTTCTAATTGTTTCAGTTTCTTCACGTCCTAACGCAACCATTTTTCCGCTCTTATTGTTGTTCCCACTCCACTTACAGATTGAATATCTAAGCTGTCCATCAATCGTTTAACACCTGGCAAACCAGCCCCTAACCCCCCAGAGGTGGAATAACCATCCTCCATTACTTTACGAACATCTTTAATACCAGGCCCTTGATCTGTTGCAACAACAACTATTTTCTTTTCGGAATCTGTCTCAATCCTTTCAATTTCAATGACTCCTATACTTGCATATAAATATATATTTCGTGCTAATTCACTAATTGCCGTGGTGATGCGGGCTTGATCAACAGTGCCAAATCCAAGTGCTTTTGCTTCATTGCGCCCCAGTTGTCTAGCTGCAACAATATCCCATTCTGTAATAATTTCAACCGAAGACTTATGTGTCACTGCTGTCCCTCCATTTCCTTTGGAGTTATACTCTTACACTTTTGTTCGACCTGCTTGTCATAATTTAAAATAAATTATTCGCCTCTATTAATGGAATATTCTATGTAAATATTCATATACCTTTTAAGAATTTTTTCAAAAATCTATTTTTATTAAAAATCTTGAGTATATCTTAAAGCTTTTTGTAACTTTTATCAATTACACCTTGGCATAATTACCTCTGACAGTTCAGCCTTCATTGCGAAAATAATTTATTGCACAAGATATATAGTAAATTCAAATTATGGTAAAGACGTTTCAAGGATATAAGACAAAAAAAGCATCGAGATTATAATATCTCGATGCTTCTATACATATATGTATATCAAAATTTTACCAGACCTAAACTAATCATCAGCGCTCCATCAACTTTTTCCATCACAGCATGATCAAGTTGCGTAATACGATCTGTCAATCTTGACTTATCTATTGTCCGCACTTGTTCTAGCAAAATAACCGAATCACGTTCAAAACCATACTTTTCAGCATTGATTTCAACGTGTGTCGGTAGCTTTGCCTTTTGAATCTGTGCAGTGATAGCTGCGATGATGACAGTCGGACTAAATCGATTGCCAATATCATTTTGAATAATCAGCACCGGCCTAGTGCCTCCTTGTTCAGAACCTATTACCGGTGATAAGTCTGCAAAAAAAACGTCACCACGTTTTACATTCAAAGTGTCATCCCCCGCTAACGAGACGCTCCACCATATGTTGTGCTTCATACTCTGCATGCAAGCATTCGCTCGCAATCATTAAATTAATATGAGACATTTCAACATATCCTTTAATCATAGCTTCCCGTATTTGATTTGGTTGCTCCTGCATTAAATTTTTGCGCGCCAAAATACGCACAAAAGATTCACCTTCAATTACTTCCTTTGTTTGTAGAAATAGTCTGTCTTGAACAGCAATTGTAGCTTCTCTTAACTTTTTCTCGTACACAGCAAGCACCTCCAACGGAACCATACACTTTTCATTACTTCTCATTCTATCATTGAAAGATATTGTTGAAAAGACATGAAATGACAAAATATCTGACAATTTGAAGTACAAATTGTAAAAATATGTTGGTTGTCGAAGGTATATGCTGAATATTTATTATTGCAATGCGTTTCTAAATATGAGCCTTTACAACGTTTTGGAAAAGAAATAAGTTCTCCAGTGCTAATTTATTTACCAAATTCAACTTGGAACATTGCTCATGACATTACATTGAAATATGTTGGTTGTCGAAGGTATATGCTGAATATTTATTATTGCAATGCGTTTCTAAATATGAGCCTTTACAACGTTTTGGAAAAGAAATAAGTTCTCCAGTGCTAATTTATTTACCAAATTCAACTTGGAACATTGCTCATGACATTACATTGAAATTTGACTAATTCTAATGAAAGACAACTAAAGATATATTCTAGGAACTCTTGTTGTGATAATGCATGGTATTTCATAATTAATTGTTTCGAGCTTTGTTGCCCACTCATTGATGGAAATCCTATTCTTTTCTTGTTGACCAATGAGTGTTACCTTCACACCTATATCATATGCTTTTGGTAGGGCAACCATACATTGGTCCATACAAATTCGTCCAACAATCGGCATTCTTTGTCCATCAATTAAAACCTCTTGTCCACCTAATTTGCGAATTACACCATCCGCATAGCCAATCGGAATCGTTCCTATCCACATATCTGTGGGGGCAACATACGTAGCTCCATAGCCAACTGAATCACCTGATTTTATTTGCTTCACATGAACAAGTTCACTTTCTAGCGAGAATACTGGTAATAATGGAAAAGGTAAAATGCTTTCCACATATGGAGAAGGTGCTAATCCATACATAGAAATCCCAAATCTAACAGCATCATATTGTAAATGTGGATCCTTTACTAATGAGGCTGCTGTATTGGATGCATGAACAAGTCTTGGCTTATGAGGTATTACGGATAAACATTTCTCAAAAAATTGAACTTGCTGATCAAAATGCATCGTATCCTCTTCATCAGCTGTAGCAAAGTGTGTAAATATTCCATCCAACTCAACATTTTTTGCAGACTGTAATGTTTGGTACAGTTCTAATAATTCTTGCTCTGAGCGAATACCTATTCTACCCATTCCGCTATCTATTTTTATATGAAGTCGTAATGGAAGTGCTTCATCCACTAAAAGAGAAGCAGCTTGCTGAATCCAATCACTGGCAAACGCCGTAAGTATAATACGTTGCTGCGCTGCATAAGGAGCAAACGAAACTGGAGATGCACCTAATATTAATATGTCTGGTTCTTCAAAATGTGCTCGAATATGTAATGCTTCATCGGGCGTTGCCACTGCAAGTACTGTGGCACCAGCTTCAAGAGCTGCCCGTGCAACGGCTACATCTCCATGACCATATGCATTTGCTTTTACTACAGCGATAATTTGAACATGTGGTCGTAAAAATTCTTTTAAATTTTTAACATTTTGTTGGATTGCTTGTAAGTCTATTATTGCTTTGGTTGGTCGAAAATACTGCTGTGTCTCCATAAGAATACCCTCTTTATTTTTAATTAAAACATTATGTAGGACATACATGTATGTTTTAGTATGTCGATTTAGCTTGTACACACAAAGTTTTAGCCTTTGCCTGAGCCTATACTTTATAGGTTCATTTATATTATCAATAAGCTACAGCCTCCGTATTCCAGAAAGCTGTAGCCAGAAAAGTTACTTCATACTACTTATCGTCATAGATGTAGCAACTTCAATCATTTCTTCACGCGTTAATTTACTTGAAGCTACAAAGAATTCAACACCATCTTTTTCCCAACTAATTGATGTATCTGTAATAGCACCAATCGTAAAGCCTAAATCAACTGGATCTCCAGGTGACGATACAGGTAACATTGAGTTTTCCTTCATTACTGGTTGCTGCATAACGGTAAATGCCTTTTCACCATCGAATGTTAAGATAACACGTTCCATTCCACTTTCCTGCACAACTTTTTCATTAGCTAATTGTGCCCAATTTACGACAGGATAATGTGTTTGGAATTCTTGATATTCAACTTCTGCACCAACTGCTTCCTTGTCCTCATTTTCTTCTTGCCCCTCTTTGTCAGAAGGTGTAGCTTGTTCACCTTTCGTGTTATCTTTATCAGTGAATTGCTCAACTGCATACTCTTTTGCAGCATGTTGCACACCTAGTTTAATTTTCTTAAATGTGATTTTAATTTGCTCTTCTTTCACATCATTCATAATAACTACTGAGGTTGGCAATAAAGTTTTCTTATCTACTGTTATAACTTGATGTGGCATACTGTTCTTATAGCTATTTCTAGTAGCCGCTTCAAATATATATGCTTTTTCTTCTTCTTTCATGACAAGATTTTTATCTTCTGCTAAATCTTCTGCTAGTGCTCCAATTAAGTAGGCTTGGCTATTTTTCTTTGGCCAATCACTTTGGAATTTATACATTTTGTTTAATGTCGGTGTTACGACAAAAACGCCATCAGCATTACGTACAATCATTTGAGAAACATCTTTCCCACTTTCGACTACTTCTACTCGATAGAAATCAGGTTTTGTGTGCCATACTGTTACATCATAATTTCTTGGTTCCCCACCAGATTTAATTTCCATCGTTGCATTTAATTCATAGCCATTCGTCTCTGCCCATTTACCATTCACTTTCTTCAACACTTTTTCCTGTGAGGCTGCACCACATGCCGACAGAAGTAATATCGTACAAAGTAAGACGAGCCATTTAACTATACGGTTGCCCACGCTTTCACCCTTTCTTCTTTCAAATCCACTACGACAATATATGAACCGTATTTGTCAGTTATGTCATTTGAAGAAAGAGCAATATATTTAAATTTACATGCAACCCTTTTAGACAAGTTAAGTACTATTCTAATAAGATCACTTGTGCGGCTGCATAGTGCTTAGAGTGCGTAATACTAACAAATCCATTGACAAGTTCATCCTTAAAATATAAAACAGGATTACCAGCCTCTCCTCTTAATACTTCCATATCATGCAGCTTACATTGTTCCCCAAGCCCAGTTCCCAGAGCTTTTGAAAATGCTTCTTTAGCAGCAAATCGCCCAGCTAAAAATTCTATTTTACGAGTTTCTGAATAACCGTCAAATATTTTTCTTTCTCTTGCCGTTAAAATGCGGTCTTTAAATTTATCTGTTCGTTTCATAGCCTTTTCAATACGATCCATTTCTACAATATCGAGACCAATTCCCTTAATCATGTGACCTTCTCCTTTACCTATTTCCAACAAGGCATGTATAATAATTGTAAATTGAGGTGGAGCCATGTTTAGTAGAACGGAAAATTTTAACCAATATACAAAGTATTACCCTATTGTTTCAACGTTAATAGCCATAAATCTAATTCTTTATGTATTGTCTCTCATACCCGGCATAGGAACACTTTTGTGGAATTACGGAATTCAAGCAAATTTCCTTATTCAAAGTGGTGAATGGTGGCGTGTATTTTCTGCCATGTTTTTACATGCAGGTTTTTTGCATATGTTTTTTAATATGTTTTCCTTATATCTCTTTGGACCAGAGTTAGAAAAAATCGCAGGTAAAGCACGCTTTATTACAATTTATTTAGTATCAGGTATTGTAGGCAACATGGCAACCTATATATTCTATGATAGTAGTTATGCGAGTCTTGGTGCAAGTGGGGCTATTTTTGGCATTTTTGGTGCATTTGGGGCATTAGTTTACTATACTCGTCGTACAATGCCAATGCTTCGTAAGCTCATTTTACCAATCATCGTCATCAGTGTCATCATGACTTTTCTTCAGCCAAATGTGAATGTCTTTGCCCATTTAGGCGGTTTAGTAACCGGGTTCATCCTTGGACTTGTCTATTTACATCCAAAAAGAATTGTAAGTTGGCGTAAACAAAAGATGGCGGGTAAACTATAAAATTTTAAAAATTAAAAGAGGAGCTGCTCACCTATAGAGCAGCTCCTCCTTCCTTAGAACGACATCCATTATAAAACTACTGTAGCTTCATTTGACATCTTAATTTTTTTCCATTCAGCTGCTGTTAAACCATAAACAACCTGATCTACATGATGATCATAAAGCCACTCAGCATCCCTTAAACGCCCTTCTTCATGGAAACCCAATACTTTTGGAATTGTACGACTGCGAATATTTCCTACTGCGACACGCACTTCGATGCGATTTAACTTTAAATAATTAAAAGCATAATCAATTAACGCTTTCATTGAATTGGTTACGAGCCCCTTACCCACAAATTCATTTCCTAGCCAGTAGCCAATACTTGTCCACTTATGTTGCCAGTTGATTTGATGGTAACCAATTACACCAGCAAGCTTTCCATCATAGTAAATCCCTGCTTGTATGCCATTGTGATCAGCATATTGTTGCATAGCCTTTTTTACGAACTGCTCCGTATCTTCTACTGTTTTGACATCATCTACAAATGGCAACCATTCACGTAATGTATCCCTCGAACGGTCGGTTAAAGCAAATAACTCATCTACATCACTTAAATCCAGAAGCTTTAAATAAGCGCTTTCATTAATGTCATATTTAAACAATGTCTCCACCCCTTCTGTTCTATTTACTATATTATAAACAGCATTCCTATTTTTTTATAGTTAAAAAAGCTAATACTTCCATAAAATTGAAAGGATTAGCTTTTTAGTTCATGAATGTTCATACCACGTTAAGATTGTTTCTGCATCTCGCTGCTCTAAACTGGATACACTTCCCGTAGTGCCAGTTGCTCCTGACATGACGGTTGCTTTTATAGACATAACATTCTTTCTTTTTTGAAAGTACGATTGTGTACTTTCAATAGATTGAATGCGTTTTTTCTCCATGATTAATGTAATTCGACTAAAAACTCGATACTGCATGGCCAGTTGCTTCCCATCAATTTGATAGCCTGCAGTTTTATGCTGCCAAATACCAAGCAAAATCTTTAATGGAATTAACAGCAATGACAATAGCCCGTATGGGTAAAAGAAATAACTACATGCACCAATAATCGGAACTAGCCAGATAAAATCAATTCGATAGAAAAATGGTCTTGCCCTTTTTGGTGAGCGAATAAATGTAGGATGCCAATTCATATCTGGGAAAAGCTGTTCTAATGTTTGCATACAATCTGGCTTCTTAATGAGTGGAAATAGCGTAATTTTTTTATCATTTCCATCTTCGCCGTTGCCTCCAGCACTTTCCACGACCACTGTAGCAAAGCCTGTTAACTGACGCAATGGATTTTCCACAATACGAATTGCCTGAATTCGATTCAACGGCAAAGTAATACGCTTTTTCTCTAATAGACCCTTTGTGATAATCAGTTTGTCTTCTTCAATGCGGACTGTATAGTCATAATAATTAATGAGTGTGATGATCACCGATACAATCCAAGCCACAATTAAAACCACCATCACCGTTAACGCCACTAAAAATGCTCCGATTTTCACAAAATCAGCTAACTCATGAAATACCGTTTCATAAGGAATAATATCGGAAAATTGTGAAGCAACAGCTACAAGACCTGATAGCACGACACCAATTCCCCCGGATGTTGTTGCCAATACCAGCAAATCACGCATAGACATATGGTAAATCATTGGGGTTGATACGGCTTCCTCTATTACTTGTGCTTGATCTTGTTGTTGAACCGCTTCACTTTTAGCATGACGCATTTCTAATTCAATAACATCTGCCGCTGCTTTGCGAATGGCTGTCAGCTCAACCTCAGGTTTTCCGCCCTTACTACCAGCCGTCTCCACCTGAACTTTCACTAAACCAAAAATACGATGAAAAACACCTTCATTGTAATTTAAACTTTGAATACGCTCAAAAGGGATATAACGTTTCTTTTTAACAAATAATCCATATGTTACACGCAACTCCCCATCTTCAAACCAGTATACAAATGTCCGCCATTTTATGATTCCCCCAATGAGTGCAAGAAGTGCTGCAACTCCCCATACACCGAAAAGTAAAATAGTCTCAAAAAAATGCTCACTACGAAAATTTAAAGAAAAATTAAAGCCGTTACTTATGATAATAATGGCAATTGGTAATATCATACTTTTCAATGCTTTTACACTCGTTATAATTGCAGACACTGGGTGTAAACGATTAATTTCCTTAGACATCATCTTCCGCCACCCTTGCTAAATCAGAGATACGAGCACGCAGTACGTCTGCTTCGTCCATAACAAGTGCAGGAATGGTATGTACAGTTGCTGCTGTTGAAATAGAAATATTACCTAAATCGTATTTTTTTAATATCGGCCCTTGTGTCGTATCAACATGCTGAACACGCACCATTGGTATTAATGTGCGTTTCACTACAAATAGACCATGTTGTACTTCGATTTCATGCTCACGTACCTCATAACGCCATCTTTCCCATCTTATTTTCGGGAATATAAAAATAGACAGTATCGCACTTAGTACTACAACTGCACCAGCTATGAAGAAAATAAATGACGGCCATTCAAAATAATAAGTACCATAGCTTACCAGCCCCGCTACAATTAATAGCACCAAAGTTTGTATAACCCCATAAAAACGCCACACAGTTAGCCCTTTACGAGAAATTTGATGAATCGGTTGTGCTCTCATTGTCGTTCCCCCTCTTTCTTCATTAGGTGTATACGGATTCATTCACCTTTTTGTTTCAACTATAGCCGAAAAAAAACCTTACAGCCACCATGACTGTAAGGTTTACTATAAAGATTAAGTGTATTTCGGTTGAAAAATTATCCCTCGTTACGTCTTGGAGAGCGAGTACGACCTTGTCCGCCTTCACGACGTCCGCCTTCACGGCGTCCACCTTCGCGACGGCTACTGCTACTGCGACGTTCTCCACTGCGAGCATTGTCACGACGTCCGCCGCCAAAGCTACGGTTACCACGGCCACGATCACCGCCACCACGGTTATTGCTAGAACGTTCACGACGCATTGGTAATGGACGTTCTTCTGTGATTGTTACTGGTGTATCGTCTGGCTCTCTCGTTAATGAACGTAGAGCAGCTGCAACAACATCCACTGCATCATGATTCTCTAGTAATTCTGCTGCAAATGTGCGGTAATCACCTAAATTGTTATTAGCAATAAGACCTTCCAGTGTTTCCACAGCTAAACGTTGTTGACCTTCTAATGCTTCATCAGTTGTTGGTGGGCGAAGAGGTGTCATACGTTTTTTCGTAGTTTCTTCTACAATACGTAAGTAACCCATTTCACGTGGTGTTACAAATGTTACGGCAAGACCTGATTTACCTGCACGACCTGTACGTCCAATACGGTGAACGTAAGATTCAGGATCTTGAGGAATATCAAAGTTATAAACGTGTGTCACACCAGAAATATCAAGTCCACGAGCGGCTACATCTGTCGCAACAAGGATATCGATTTTATTTTCTTTAAACTGGCGTAATACTGAGATACGCTTCGCTTGGCTTAAATCACCATGAATACCTTCAGCTAAATAGCCACGAATAGATAGGGCCTGTGCAAGCTCATCTACACGACGTTTTGTACGACCAAAAATAATAGCTAGCTCTGGTTGGTGAACATTTAATAAACGAGATAAAACATCGAATTTTTCACGTTCAGCAGACTTAACAAAATATTGATCAATATTATCAACTGTTAATTCTTTTGCTTTAATTTTCACGATTTCTGGATCACGCATAAATGTTTCTGCAATTTTACGGATTGCTGGTGGCATCGTTGCTGAGAACAGTAATGTTTGACGCTCAGAAGGCACGTTTTCTAAGATTGAATTAATATCATCGATAAAGCCCATGTTTAACATTTCATCTGCTTCATCCAATACTAATGTTTGAACATCTTCTAATTTTAACGTACGACGATTAATATGATCAATAATACGACCTGGCGTACCAACAATGATTTGAGGTCTATTTTTCAGTGCACGAATTTGACGGCCAATTTCTTGACCACCGTATACTGATAATAATTTTACGCGTTTGTCATAGCCAATTTTATATAGCTCTTCTGAAACTTGAATCGCTAACTCACGAGTTGGAGCAATGACTAACGCTTGAATATTAGGGTTTTTTGGATCGATTTTTTCGATTAGTGGAATCCCGAAAGCGGCAGTTTTACCAGTACCTGTTTGTGCTTGACCTAATACATCACGGCCTTCAATCGCAAAACGAATAGTACCTTCTTGGATTGGTGTTGCTTCTTCAAATCCCATACGCTTTACTGAGCGTAATGTAGATTCGCTAATATTTAATTCTGAAAAATTTGTCAAACTTCTCAATCTCCTTTTTTCCTTTTAAGTTGACAAATGGTTACATTTTCAGATGAAGTTGTCGGCAAATTCGAGCCTGTGTAGTGGAACGTTTCCGTTACTTAAAAATTTTCTCTACATGATAGTTCATATAGAGCTCTCTTATATGAAAAGGAAAGCCCGGTCTTTACCGAGCGGTTCGATTCTGTCGTAATTATTAACTTTAGAATAAAACCGTTGTGTTCAAAAAAAAGTACTCTTCAACCAAATATGAAGAGTCTTCGCACAAAATGTATCCATTGCTTACACTAGTCTAACATGGCTTTAAATCCTATGCAACGATAACGCATGAGTCGTAATAATCTGACTACTTTATTCGTTCTTCAAAAACATTAAAACCTGTGGAAACCATTCAGAGCAATCTTCCTCAAAACATATATGATGCTTGCCATTATCAGAAAAATACAAAACTTTGTCTTTTGAGGCTAATTCATCAAAAAGAAATTGTGCCGTGTGATAGGGCACTATCCCATCCAACTTACCTTGCACGATGTATACAGGAATTCGAATATGTTGATAATACGGCGCCACCATCCTTACCAGCTTCATAAATTCTACCGTTGATGCAAGAGGCACATTGTTAAACTTATGATGGTATCGTAAATAGAGTTCGTTATTAGTCAAATTATGGTGATATGCTTCAGTAGCTAACATTTTGAAATCATTGACTAGCTGCTTAGGGCTCACATACTTTGCAGCAGCACTCAGTAATACAAGTTTTTTTACTTTATAGCGTTTAGCTAAGTATAGTGCTATGATTCCTCCCATTGAAAAACCGACAACGATTACCTCATCAACTTTTTTTACTAATGATCGGAAGGCTAACTCTGCATCCATTAACCAATGCTTTGCCTTAAAACCACTCATATGCAATTCTTCTCCATGCCCAGACAATGTCGGCTCTGCAATGACCCAATCTGTATGTGCACGCAAGTATGTTGTGAATGGCTCTACCTCATAAGGTCCACCTGAAAAACCGTGAATACATAGTACACCTACTGACAACGTCCTCACCTCATTTAACAAAGATAACTCTACATGAATAAATCGGTGAGCGTATATCCCACCGATTTCATTGATACTATGACGTAAATGCCTTTAAGATCGTCTCTAATTTCATACCACGGGAGCCTTTAAGTAAAACAATAGATGCGTCATTCGCTTGTTTTAGCTTGTCAATAATCGCCGTATAATCATCTTCCGCATACAATAAACGTTCTTCCTCAAAGCGCTCTTTTAATACTTGATAAAGATATGCCATCCGAGGGCCAAATAAGCAGATATAATCGATTTCATGCTCATTTATATATTCTGCTAGCCCTTCGTGGAAACTTTGCTCATTTGGTCCAAGCTCCAGCATGTCTCCTAACACAAGCCATTTTTCAGGACGAATTGTAGAGGAAGCCATAAATTGAATGGCAGCTTTTACCGAGGTTGGTGCTGCATTATAGGCATCGTTGATAAACAATGCACCATTCGTTCCTTGCACTTGTTGCATCCTCATATCTGTTAATACCACATGCTCTAAGGATGTACGAATTTGTTCATTGTTTAAACCTAGCTTATGAGAAATTAACATGGCCACAAGTGTATTTTTCACTTGATGCTTGCCAAGCACTGAAATAAAGAAGTCACCCTCTATCATACCGTGTGTAGTGAAGTGACTACCATCCGCATTAGCGTGAATATTTTCTACGTATAAAAGATTATCTGACTCTAATCCAAACGGCACTGCCTGTAAGTGCTGTTCCTTTGCCACTAATTCCTGAAGCAGAGGTTCATCGCCATCATAGAATAATAGACCATCTGGTTGCATTCCTTGAATAATTTCAAACTTCGCTTTTGCTATACCTGCACGTGACCCTAGATCCTGCATATGGGCCTCACCAATATTTGTGATAACTGTCATATGAGGACGAGCAAGCTTAGTTAAAAATTCAATTTCGCCGAATCCACTCATGCCCATCTCAAGGACGGCCACATCCGTATCTTCATCAAGCTGTAAGATTGTAATCGGCAGGCCTAATTGATTATTAAAGTTCCCAATCGTTTTTTGTACCTTAAAGAATGGAGCAAGTGTCCCCGCTAAAATATCCTTTGTTGATGTCTTACCATTTGAACCTGTAATGCCAATAAATTTTGCTTTATGTTCATTACGATAGGCTCTAGCCATTTCTTGCAAAGCTAATTCTGGATCATCCACAAATAATAAAGGGTAACCTTCTGGTGGATTGGGCTCATCTTTTTGCCAAAGAGAAGCTCCCGCACCTTTCTCAAATGCTTGAATCACAAACTTGTGTCCATTTGTATGCTCACCACGAAATGGTACAAATAGGTCCCCTTGTTGAATTGTTCTTGTATCAATAGAAATTCCTGACACAACCGTGTCACCAAAAGCCGCCATATCCTCATTTAACCATGCAGCTAATTGTTTTAATGTTTTTTTCACAATAATCCCACTCAGTCTTTTTTATAGTGAAGCTGTTGTTTTTCTTCATAGCGTTCTATTGCTAAGGTAATTAAACGGTCGATCAGCTCTGGATAACTCACATTTGTATGCTGCCATAATAATGGATACATACTTACAGGCGTGAAACCTGGCATTGTGTTCACTTCATTAATGTAAACGTTATTTTCAGCTGTTACAAAAAAGTCCGCACGAACTAAGCCGCTGCCATCTATAGCCTTAAATGCGCGCTTTGCCAGTTCCTTTAAGCTCTCAACAGTTTCTACTGGAAGCTCAGCTGGAATAATAAGTGCTGTAGAGCCGTCCTTATATTTAGAATCATAATCATAAAATTCAGTAACTGGTTTAATTTCACCTGGCACTGAAACTTCAGGGTAGTCATTGCCTAACACTGCTAATTCAACTTCACGAGCGACAATTCCTTGCTCAACAACAATTTTACGGTCATATTGCAAAGCAACTTCAATTGCTTTGAATAATTCTTCACGATCTGTTGCTTTGCTAATCCCAACACTCGATCCTAAGTTTGCAGGCTTCACAAACATTGGCCAACTCAAATTGCTTTCACAACGTTCAATGATTACCTGTTGCTCATTCTTCCACTCACTACGAATAAAATACGTATAGGGCACTTGTGGTAACCCTGCAATTTCAAATAATTGCTTCATTACCACTTTATCCATACCAGCAGAGGATGCTAATACACCATTTCCTACATACGGTAAATTCAGAACCTCAAGTAAACCTTGCACCGTTCCATCCTCGCCATTAGTACCATGTAACAATGGGAAAATGACATCGAACTGTACCTCATTGCCATTGTCATCGATCAAAAAATCAGTAATATTATTTTCTAAAATTGTTGTATTATCACCAAATTGTAATTCTTCTATTGCACTTACAGGTTTTTCTAAACGCTCTCCACGTCGCCATTCCCCGTCAGATGTAATGAAAATCGGATATACTTCATACTCCTCGAAATTCAAAGCTCCAGTGACTGCACGTGCTGTTGATAATGACACTTCGTGCTCCGCTGACTTTCCGCCGTATAATAAACCGATTCTTTTTTTCATTTTTGTGCCCTCCACATACTTCTTGAGTACTATTAGTTTATCATGAAACGTCTTGACAAATGACATAAAAATCTCACCGTATTTTTGACGGTGAGATTTTGCGTGTACATTTCATCAATTATGCCTTGACATCATTACTTCCTGTCATTGAATTGTACAGAAACAATTCAATATGCGTAATATCTACCAACGGCCTATCTTCATTTTAGAGAGGTGAATGCTCTTAGACTGTGCTGCAATGAAGATTAAATAATATATATCAATTCATCGTGCTCCGTTTTTAAAATCGTACTTAAGTCATCCCAAACTTCATCGGGAAAAGAATATTCAGACAAATTACGAACTTCTATTCCATACGCTGCCTTTGGTTTTTCAATCCGATACAAAGATAGTAATGCTCCATCTTTCGCAAAGGATCGGTAAGAACGTAAAAAATCTGGAGATACAGCAGGAATACTCGATTTTACTTTTCGACGCCAAAAACCAGTGCTCCGTTCCTTTTCACGAATTAAACTATTAAATACATTGGCAACCAATAAATCCGAATCACTTAAATGACGAAAATAAACTTTCGTCATTTTCTCTAAATCTGAAGAATAATAGACGAATCTATTTTGTAATTTGTTAAAAAATGCTGACGTAATCGGTTCTTTTTTATGACTTATGTAAAGCAATTCTCCTTGTTCCATCGGTGTTAGATGATCTAGCCTCTTCTCGTCCATAAAATCAATCCAGCATAATTCTTTTGATTCAGCTGATTTTTTCACAAAACGAGGAACATCTTCTTCCAATACATATTCAAATTGTGTATGCATATTAAAAGAACCGTCTTCATAGGAATGTTTTAATAACAGTAAGTGATGCAGTGGTTCAAGTGCAGCCACAAATTGCGAGAATTTTAACCCGCTAAAAATGACAAATTTATCGACATCATTCATATGAACATAAATATGATACATAAAATCATCAGCTGACTTTAATTTTTTAGCCACAACCATCACCCCACTCTTCACTACATTATAAGTCTAAACATGAATTTTTTGAAACATTTTATGTTAATTGTCGTCACTACTATATACGCAGGCATAAAAGTGTTTTTTGCGTTATAATTAGGAATGTTAAACATGCATTTGCATATAAATTTTAGATTACTCAATGAGTTCAAGTATTTGCTTAAAATTCCATTGACAATATTCAAAGCAAATTGCAAGCTTATCAATAGATATGAGCTATTCTTACACCACTGTTGGATGATAATTTGCTTTCTTCTTTGACCAATTATAAACGAAATAGGAAGAATCGCATCACATTTACTCATATTGAGATACTATTTTAATTTAGGTGGCTTTTATGGAAAATAAACGAAATTTCGCAAATCGTTTTGACTGGACCCTTGCTTTTATTCTCTTCACTTTTCTAGTCATTAGTTTGTTAGCTATTGCATCTGCCCAAACATCAGGTCAGTATGGCATTAACTACGTACCAAAGCAAATGCAATGGTATGTGATTGGTGCAGTAATTATTGGTATCGTCATGTTTTTTGAGCCAGATCAATATAAAAAAATGTCATGGTATATGTATGGAGCAGGGATTGCCTTACTGGTACTGCTTATTTTTATGCCTGAAGGAGAAGGTCAAATCGGTGCACCTGTAAATGGTGCTAAAAGCTGGTATCATACGCCGATTGGGAATATTCAGCCTTCTGAGTTTATGAAAACTTTTTACATTTTAGCACTAGCACGATTAATTAGTAAGCACCATGAAGTTTATTCATTAAGGTCTATTAAAACAGACTTTTTGCTACTAGGTAAAATCGCAATCACTTTAATTGTACCTTTGGCTATCATTTTGAAGCAGCCTGACCTAGGTTCAGCTCTTGTATTCTTTGCCATTACTGCTGCTCTTATTATCGTAGCAGGAATTTCTTGGAAAATAATTCTACCGACATTTTTAGGTGGCATGGTAGCAGGTGGCGCACTACTGTGGATGGCACTCTATATGCAAGATTTCCTAGAGAAAACATTTGGTTTTAAGGCGTATCAATTTGCGCGTATTTATTCATGGCTAGATCCCTATTCCTATTCATCTAGTGATGGCTATCACTTAATTACTTCTTTAAATGCGATTGGATCAGGTGAAATTTTTGGTAAGGGTTTCCGAAATCGAGAGGTATATGTAGCTGAGAACCACACCGATTTCATTTTTACCGTAATAGGTGAAGAATGGGGCTTTATTGGCGCTAGTATTGTTATTTGTATTTTCTTCTTATTAATTTATCATCTAACAAAGACAACACTCTTATTGAAAGATCCCTTCTCGACCTATGTTTGTGCTGGGATTATCGCCATGATTACTTTCCACGTTTTCGAAAATATAGGAATGACTATTCAATTATTACCTATCACAGGTATTCCACTTCCGTTCATTAGCTACGGAGGAAGTTCTCTGATGGGAAATGCCTTAGCCATTGGACTGGTCTTTAGTATGCGATTCCATTATCGAACGTATATGTTTACAACACATGATGAAGATGAATAAATATAGAAAAAAGGAAGTCTCTATGTGCGAGACTTCCCTTTTTCTATTGGAAACGAGTTAAGCTTGAACTTGCGGAGTTTGCGTTGGTGGTGTGAGCACTTTTAAAAGTTCTAGTCGAGACTTTGTTACAGTGGCTGTTACACCCAACTTAGATAAATTCGAAACAATCTTTTTCAAATCTACTTCTTTTGTCATACATTCCACCTCAATCTTTCCTCGATTTTATATAACGTTTTATTTACGAAAAAGTTTCATTTTTCTACGCGTATGATGTCTGACAAATTTATCATACCATTTAACTTACCTTTAAAATTTTTCAATTTTGTTACATTGTAAATTTTTCACACCCATCTAACTTTACCACCAAACATATTTAAATTACCCAAAATGGCTACATATTATTCACTGATCAGAACATAGGTTTAAAAAATCTTAAAACGCTTTATTTCTTTACTGAATAATTCCTCTTAATCCAAGCTTCTCCTTCCCTATCCTTGTAATCGCAAGAACAAGAAGGTTAGAATATACATATTGAAATATGTATGAAAGCAGGGAACTGTATGAAAAAGGCTATTTTATTATTGATGTCTGTTCAATTTCTCGTTTATCTAGGGTTCGGCATTATTATTCCCGTCTTACCAGAGGTAATTGTGCAGCAAAACTGGAATGATCTCCACGTAGGTGGTTTACTGACCGTATATTCACTTGCAAGTTTTTTCACAGCACCATTTTGGGGTATGCTATCAGATAAGGTAGGGCGTAAACAACTGATCCTAACAGGTCTAGTTGGCTTTAGCCTTAGTTTTGTTATTTTTTCATTATTTATAGATAATCTAGCTATATTGTATGTTTCACGTATAATTGGTGGTTTATTTTCTGGAGCATTATATACTGCAGTAACAGGATTTATTGCTGATATGTCCAGTGAAGAGGATCGCAATAAATATATGGGCTTTATGGGCATGTCCATTGGTCTTGGTTTTATTTTTGGTCCAGCAATCGGTGGGATGTTAGGTCATTATAGCTTGCAATTACCATTTATTGCATCCGCCTCATTAATTGCACTATTATTTATTTATGCAAGTTTCGTCCTAAAAGAACCTGAAAAACGAAAAGATTCAAATAAACGTGCTATCGTGCCAAAAGGTGCTGGAACCATGCTACAATACCGTGTGCGCTATCTATTTATGTTTTCATTTTTAGTAACATTTATGCTAGCGGGCGTTGAGGCTACATTCCAACTATTTCAAATCGAAAAAATTCACATTACACCATTACAAATTGGTTACTTATTCATGTTTAGTGGCTTTGTTGATGCAGCCATTCAAGGCGGGGTCGTTCGACGCATAAAAAATGGTAGTGAGACGACATGGTTAATCAGTGCACAAATTGTAACTGCTATCGGCATGCTTTTATTCACACTGACAGCTAATCTTTTTATCGCTGGGCTTGCCCTTTGTGTCTTTACAGCAGGTAATGCAATCGCAAGAACATGCGTAGTATCACTTTCCTCTAAAGAATCTGGAGGACAATACGGAACTGCTGCAGGGCTGTCCTATTCAATGGATAACTTGGGACGTATTCTTGGCCCATTATTTTTCACATGGTTATTTACCGTACAAGCAAGTCTCGGTTATTATATTTCGGCAGCGATAGCCCTCCTTTCTATAAGTCTGATTTATATATATAAGGCATCCAGTAAATCATTGCGTCATGAAAATATATAACATGTTGCACTTTATTGCTTTCAGGAGGCATAAGCGAAAATCGGAGAGATGTTACTTTCAACTGCGTTCACAGAAAATAAATTTCCTGTGAACCCTAACTTCCCAATTATCAAACATTTAATATAGGGCCTTATGTGTTGGGGCAATTTTCGTTAGCCGAGAAAAGCTTCTTCTCTGATATTTTATTTCAATGAGAAATTACTAATTAAACCATCGGATTATCTCTGATATGTCTAAGGGATAATCCTTTTCCATGCTATCTAGCCATTTCATATCTTCTTTCCTCATTTGAAGTAGGCTATACTAAGTATGTTGTTAACAATAGTAAAGGCAGGTGTAGGAATGAGCATTTTTACAGATATAGAATATTTAGTTCCTTTAACTTTGTTTTTTAATATTTTATTAGCCTTGACCATCATTTTCTTAGAACGTAAAGATGCTACCTCTACATGGGCATGGATTCTCGTATTATTTTTCCTGCCATTAGCTGGATTTATTTTGTACTTATTACTTGGAAGACAATTACGAAGAAAGCATTTATTCCGTTGGGAAGGACGCAAGGATATTGGGATTGATAATCTCATCAACTATCAGATGGATGCTATTCGTGATGAGACATTTGAGTTTCGCATTGCCAATGCAGAAAATTATCAAGAGATGATTTATATGCACCTCAGAACAAACAATGCGGTTTTAACGCAGGACAACCATCTGGATATTTTTGATGATGGCGCCGATAAGTTTGAACAACTCCTTAAAGACATTGAAGCAGCTAAAGATCATATTCACATTCAGTATTATATTTTCCGACTTGATGACTTAGGTACACGTATCGTCAATGCATTGATAAAAAAAGCAAAGCAAGGCGTTAAGGTACGTCTTCTCTATGATGAAATGGGCTCACGTAATGTAAAAAGGCGCCATTTTAAAGAATTGCTGCATGCTGGTGGTGAAGTAGAAGTTTTCTTCCCATCCATTCTGCCACTTCTTAATCCTCGTTTAAATTTTAGAAATCACCGAAAAATCGTTGTCATTGACGGCCGAATTGGCTATATAGGTGGATTTAACGTCGGTGACGAATATTTAGGATTACAAAAAAAGTTTGGTTATTGGAGGGATACACACTTACGTATTGAAGGTAGTGCTGTACATCCATTACAAACACGCTTTTTACTCGATTGGAACCAAGCTAGTGCTCAACAAAAAATGGGGTACTCCGATCGCTATTTCCCTGCCATTCCGCAGAAGGGTGATGTTGGTTTGCAGATTGTTTCAAGTGGACCAGATTCAGACTGGGAGCAAATAAAGATCGGTTACTTAAAGCTGATTAATATGGCTAAAAAATATATTTATATTCAAACACCTTATTTCATCCCAGATATTAGTTTCTTAGACGCCATTAAAATTGCAACCTTGTCTGGCATTGATGTACGTATTATGATTCCTAACAAGCCTGATCACATGTTTGTTTATTGGGCAACTTATTCTTATGTGGGTCAATTATTACGTGCAGGGGCCAAAGTCTACATTTATGAAAAGGGCTTTATTCACGCGAAAGCTATTATTATTGATGACGAGGCATCCACTGTTGGAACAGCGAATATCGATGTACGAAGTTTCAGTCTAAATTTTGAAGTCAATGCCTTCATATATGATGCCAATATATCGCACCAACTGGCAGAGCTGTTTGAAAAGGATATTTTTGATTGTACGGAATTAACCTGGGAAATGTATAAAAACCGTTCAACACTAATTAAATTTAAAGAATCTATTTCCCGTTTATTAACACCCATTTTATAAAAATAAAAAGGAAGAGAGCCTGTTCATAGAAGAACCGCTTCTCTTCCTTTTATTATTTCACGCCTAGATATTCTTCTAACGTAATATTTTTCTTTGTAATGTCTTTTGCAACCTCTTTGCCCACATAACGATAATGCCAAGACTCATACATATAACCTGTTATCTCTTCTTTGTTTTGAGGGAAACGCAAAATAAAACCATACTCTTGTGCGTGCGCAAATAGCCATTGCCCTGCTGGGGTTTCGCCAAACTCTTCTGTCAGCCACACGTCTTCTTTTCCACGCTCTCCTATATCAAACGCTAAGCCTGTCTGGTGTTCCGAATAGCCAGGACGAGCACTGTATCGATCTGCTGCCGCCTGCCCATCACGTTTAACATAGTTATCATAAAGTGTTGTTTGATATTCAAAAGAACGGTAACCACTAAATGCAACTAAATCAAATCCTTGCTGCTTGGCAGCCGCTAACATTTGATTTAACGCTTCTCTTGCTTCTGGATTTTCTTCAGGTGCAAAGGTAGAAGGAAGCGGATAAATTTTATTGGCTAGCAGAATACCATTGATATAAGTTGGTTCGATAGGTAATGTTTGATTTGGAAGATAGCCATTTTCGTCTGGTTGTGGCTCTGGCTTTGCGGGTGTTTCTGTATTGTCTGGTTTCTCTGTTGCTGTAGTATCTTGTTCAGTTGTTTTGTTTGTTTCTGTTGTTTTTGGTTGCTCATCAGCTGCACTATTTGCTTGATTATTCTTATAGTTGTAGACGACAAAAATTGCGACGATTAACGCGATAGATATGAAAGCACCAACGATAAGCGGAAGACGATTGTTTTTCACTATTTATACCCCTTTTAAAATATCAGGTATCTAAAAGGATGATGTTCTTATAGCTTTTCACCTTGAAAATACCTATTTTATTGTATTACTAGTTATACTCTTATTTTAGCACTGTTCACATTTTCAGGTGTAAATTTCCTACCTAAATATTCAATTAATCTGTTAGAACGATGGCAAATACGACTATAGACGCAATTGCGAAAAAAATCGCCATATACTGCATCCACTTCGCTTCTTTTACATAGCCTTGCTCTTTAAAGCTTTTCGCTCTAAACCCATTTGATAAGGCAAACATGACCGTCATTGCAAGTACGGCAAAATTAAATTTCCCTAAAATAATAAACACGAGTGCCGCAATACTAAAAATTGCGACAAGAATAGATGATAGCCATTTTCTGTTCATCTTGCTGTCCTCCTAAAAAAATCGAGGCAACAAAGGCGCCTCGACATCGATGAATTTATTTTTTTGCTTTCTCGGGATGTTCCGAATAATATTTACGCCCAATATATGTTTGAATAATCAACAATGCACCACTGACAGACCAATACAAAGGTAGTGCTGCCATAGAAGACATGGAGATAAAGACAATCATAATTGGTGAAATATAAATAAACATTTTCATCTGAGCTTTTTGTTGCTCAGGTACAGTCCATAAAGATACACGAGCCTGGACTAGGTAAACAATCCCTGCCACAATAGTCATTACAATATCAGGTGACCCTAAGCTAAACCATAAAAACTCATGGGATTTCACATCTGCAGAATACAAGATTGAGAAATACAGACCCATAATAATCGGCATTTGAATTAACATCGGTAAACAACCCATATTAAGAGGATTAATACCATGCTTTTGATATAGAGCCATCATTTCTTGTTGATATTGCGTTTGCTCTTCTTTTGTCTTAGCTTCCTTCATTTTTTTCTGAACGGCTTCCATTTCAGGTTTAAAAGCATCCATCTTCGTTTTCATTAATTGCTGCTGACGATAGTTTTTTAACATAATCGGCATTAAGACTAAACGAATTAGAACCGTAATCGCAATGATTGCTAAACCATAGCTTCCTGAAAAGATATCATTCCCGAAAAACTCCAATAAAAATTCCATAGGTTTTACAAAGATACTATAGAAAAAACCTTCTTTGTTTTGCACAGCTTGACAGCCACTAAGAACAAAAACGGCAAGACCAAGCATTGAAAATAGCTTCAAATTTTTCATTTTTCCACCTACTATTATTTATCAACTACTGTGAAGTATACCTTATAGGGTCTCTCTTTATCAAATAGCAAGTGCTACTCATTCCTTAAGCTGTTTCCTCAGACGATTCATCAAAAAAAGATGCGAGCTTTAGCAACGCTAATATGTTCGCACCTTCTCATTCTCTATGCTCAAAATCTAGACATTTTGTAATTCAGTCTCTGCCATTTCAAAACGATAAAATTCATGATGAAGTTCGTCTCTGAAATGTTTTGGCGTTACTCCCGTATATTTTTTGAAAATACGAGTAAAATAACTTTGATTACAAAAATGGAATTGATCTGAGATAGAAGTAATACTTTTGTTTGTATGTCGTAAGTAGTATTGTGATTCTTCTACACGTCTAACATTTAAATACTCAACCAATGTAATACCTACATGTTCTCTAAAAATACGTGATAAGTGACTAGTACTTATATGAAAGTTATTCGCGATACTTTCCACAGTTAAATCATTTTCAAGCTCGTCATTTATATACATTATCACTTTGTTAACAGTTTGATGTCGGAAAGTCGGTTGTTTGCGATCTGCAATAAAGTAAACAAAGAAATCAATTAAATCATCGGCAAATTGTAAAAACTCTGCGTCTTTCATCTGATTTTCTATCATATCGTTACACGCAATATTGAAAGCAAATGCTTTTTTCGAAGGTACTTGATTGTCCAGCAATTTACGAGCAACAATTGATGACAAAACAGAAAAATAACTTCGAACGATTTTAATGACCTGTTTGCCAAAACGAATTGAGAGAATATCAATTAACTCATGCAAAGATTTTTTCGCTTTTGCAGATTCTAAATGGTAAATTTCAAAAATTAATTTCGACTCAATATTAAAAAATTCTTCGACACCGATATATTGATTAATATTATCGATTTCTTGGAAGTATCTTTTGGATATCGTTTCTGACATAGAATGTTGATGTAGTTGCATAATCTTCCCCATCTTTCCTCAGAGTGCACGAATTGCATGACAATATTTGACACCAATCCCGACGAATTAAAAATAAGAAAATAGTATTTACTTATTCAATATAAGAACTGAGTCCTATTTCACAAATTTTATTAACAAATAAATCAAAAATAACCCTACTAAAACACCAGATCTAAAAAAAATAGACTATACAGTGAATTTTACCATATTCTGCGATTTCCTTTCAACCACATTTTACTTGCTACTCTAGTTCTAATTTATCACATATTCATAGTAGAAACCTCGTAAACTTATTCCTAACAATTAAATTTTACCATATACATATCAAAATAAATTAGTCATTTTATAAATTTATTTACAAATTATACAAAACATCTTACATCATTCTAATGGATCATTCGACATTTTTCTATTTTATTCCTAAATCTTCTCTATATAATTTATATGAATATGTAGTAAAATAGATGATAATACTATTTTTAAAAGTTTAGACGAGGTGTTTAAAGTGGATCCAAAACAAATAGAAGAGATTATGGAGATCATTAAGGAGTTCTTCCCTGAGAATACGTCCATTGCTATCTCTGATACAAATGAATATTTGTATTACCAGCCAAGCAAGAAAGTTGATTTAAAAATTAAACCTGGTGACCCTATTAAAGAAGGCTCAGCCGCACACAAAGCATTAAGCTATGGTCAAAAAATCAGCTCTTATATTGAACCCGATGTCTTCGGTGTCGCTTATTATGGCATGAGTATTCCTTTAATGGAGGAAGGCGAAACAAAAGGAGCTATTACTGCTATCTTCCCGCAAAAACCATCAGCATTCTTAACAAACTACATTACAATCAAAATTGATGATTGCTGGTACCCAATCAAACATGATCAAGTTATTTATTTAGAAACTCAACTCCGTAAAACATTTGTTAAAACAATGACTCGTGAAGGTTATCACCGTTTAAACCTAAGTGATTTAGAGCTATTTTTAGCACCTGACTCATTTATTCGTTGTCACCGCTCTTATATCGTTAACATTGACTACATCGATGAAATTCAACCAGATTCACACTCCACGTTTTTATTAATTATGAAAGATGGTACACGCATCCCTGTTAGCCAACGCTATGCAAGCTATTTCCGTCGTTCTTTAGGTTTCTAATTTGTAAAGAACAGCGAACAATTTAATCAATTGTTCGCTGTTCTTTTTTGTACACAAATTAGCCACATTTGGCCCCTCGTTTAACTATTTTTACACTATTTTTAATGTAGAAAACATCTAAATTTATACAGTTCTACAATAAAACGTTTTCTCTGTCGAAAAAACATGCTAATGCTCGATTTTCCTTTTTTTACTCAATTTAATGCTAATTCTAAAGTTTTTGTGACAATTTGGTGATAGTATTATTCAAATGGTTGGAGTCATACTACAACTGAATAAACAGAAAATTCTTAAATGTTTTTTCTAGTTTTGTAATCGGTTTCCATCAAAATTATTTAGGGGAGGATTTTTTTATGGATGCAAATGTTCAAAAACGCCTAGGTTTAAAAGAACTTGAGAGTAAAATTGTAACTGCTGAAGCTGCAGCAGCACTTATTTCTAATGGTGATGTAGTTGGGATGAGTGGTTTTACTCGTGCTGGGGATGCAAAAGTTGTTCCAATGGCATTAGTTGAGCGCGCTAAAAATGAAGAATTCAAAATTGATGTATATACAGGTGCATCATTAGGACCAGAAGTAGATAAGTACTTAGCAGAAGCTGGTGCAATTCGTAAACGTGGACCATTCCAAGGAGACGCGGGTATCCGTAATTTAATTAATTCTGGGGATATCTTATATGTAGATGCTCATCTTTCTCATAATGCTGAGCTAGTACGCCAAGGAATCATCGGACCAATTAACTATTTAATTCTTGAAGCTGTTGCAATTACTGAAGATGGATTAATCATTCCAACAAACTCTGTAGGTAACTCACCAATTTTTGCAGAATATGCAGAGAACATTATTATCGAGTTAAATATTTCACATCCTGAAGCTTTAATCGGTATCCACGATATCTATGTACCAGGTGAGCAAGGTAACCGTGAAGCAATCCCAATGACAAATGCTATGCAACGCATTGGTGATATTGGTATCAAAGTTGATCCAGCTAAAATTAAAGCAATTGTTATTTCTGAAGAGCCAGATGCTCCTTCATTAATCGTACCACCTGATGAAGAAACACAAACAATGGCTAACATTTTATTAGACTTCTTCAGTGATGAAATTAAAGCAGGTCGTTTAACAAAACAATTAATGCCATTACAATCTGGTGTAGGTTCTGTAGCAAACGCTGTACTTGATGGCTTTGCAGATTCAGAATTTGAAGATTTAATTGTTGCATCTGAAGTACTTCAAGATGCTGTATTTAACTTAATCGATGCAGGTAAAGTTAAATTCGCCGCTGCAACTTCAATCACACTTACTGAAGAATTACAGAAAAAAGTATACGGCAATTTAGAGAAATACGCTGATAAAATTTGCTTACGTTCACAAGAAATTTCTAACCATCCTGAGCTTATCCGTCGTTTGGGACTAATCTCAATCAACACTGCTCTTGAGTTAGATATCTATGGTAACGTAAACTCTACACATGTATCTGGAACACGCATGATGAACGGTATCGGTGGTTCAGGTGACTTTGCACGTAATGCACGTCTTGGTATTTTTGTTACAAAATCATATGCAAAAGGTGGAGCAATTTCATCGATCGTGCCAATGGTTTCTCATGTTGACCATACTGAGCATGATGTTGATGTAATCGTAACAGAGCAAGGTATTGCTGACTTACGTGGTCTTGCACCAAAAGAACGTGTACCTTTAATTATTGAAAACTGTGCACACCCAGATTACAAAGAGCAGTTATGGGATTACTACAACCGTGCAGTGGAAGCAACTGGCAACCACCAAACCCCTCATCTTTTAGAGGAAGCACTTTCTTGGCATGTAAATCTTGCTAAAAACAAAACAATGAAAAAAGAAGTTGCAAAAGCTTAATTACAAAATTCTCGTGCGTCTAATAAGTTAATACTTATTAGACGTTTTTTTTGCGTAAAAGCAAAACATCAGTGATAAGTATAATCAATTAGAAAATGCTATAATAGGACTATATCAATCTTATTGACTATAATGTTCTATTTCATCGGAGGAGCTATGAAGAAATTTATCTATGCTATCATTTTCTTTTCGTTTTTTGACCTTTTTACCCAGCTTCCTGTTATGAGTACTTATGCTGAGTCTTTAGGTGCATCGGCATTTCTAACTGGTCTTGCAGTGGGCATGTATTCGCTTTCCAATACGTTCGGTAATATCATTTCTGGCTTTTTAACGGATCGTAAAGGACCTTTTATCATATTAATAGTAGGTCTTCTAACAACAGGTTTAGCGTTAACATTTTATAATTTAGTAGAAGAGCCAATTGCTCTATTAATTGTACGTTTTATCCATGGTCTTGTTGCAGGCTTCATTGTTCCTGCTGCCTTTACATTTCTAGCAAACGCCACCGATCAGGAAAAAAGAGGAAAGGGCAGTGCTATTTCAGGTGCTTTTGTTGGTATAGCAGCGATTATAGGCCCTGCATTTAGTGGTATTTTAGCTAGCCGAACAAGTGTCCCATTTGTTTTCAATATCACAGCAAGCTTTATGCTTCTGTTAGGAATACTTGCGTTCTTTCTATTGAAAGCAAATCAAGTAAAAAAAGAGAAGGCTGAACCGAGTAACTACATTCCGATTAGTGTCTTTTTTAATAACAAAGGAACATTAAAGGCATTTTCAGGAGCCTTTTTCTTAATGTTTTCTCAAGGTGTCATTGCCTATCTACTTCCGCTTAAAGTACATTCCTTAGGCTTTGACTCTCGTTTAAGCGGCACTTTAATGAGTACATTTGGTATTATTGCTGTCCTTGTTTTCCTATTACCTACTAATCGTATTTTTGATAAGGTCAATCCACTCAAAACATTATCTTTTGGGATAGGTTTAATGGGAATAAGTCAATTATTAATTAGCCAAGCAGATTCTAGCTCTTTACTTTATATAGCGATGGCTTGCTATGGAATAGGATTTGGTTTCCTTTTCCCTTCAGTAAATTCGTTGCTAATTGACTCTACAACTGCTGAAGTACGAGGAAAAGCATACGGTTATTTCTATGCATTTTTCTCTCTTGGTGTAGTTTTAGGCTCTTCTTTACTGGGTTGGCTATCACTTGGTACTGTCAGTGGCTTTGTATTTACTGGCATCGTATTATTGCTCTTTGCAGGCTTTATTCTTATCCCACACAAAAGACCTTCTCATGCTTAGATGAGAAGGTTTTGTGATTATTTTTCCTTATCTTGAATTTCTTCATTATAGAAATGGACACCAGTATGTCCTCCACCTTCAGCTACCATTTCATTCGAGGCAATTTTAGTTGGTGAAGTACCAGCCTCTGTTGCTACCTCTGTTGCTACACGTTCAGCAATATTGTCGTGCATATCAGGACCTGTTGTAAGATACGACTCAAATTTTGTTTTCATACTATTAAACATCGTTAGTGCTTTATCACGATTCTCTTTTTTACTGAAATAAGATGCTGCTAATCCTGCTAATCCTGCAACGACAACACCTGTTCCTTTTCGTTTTGCCATAGTTTATTACCTCCTAAAAATATAGAAACTAGCTCTGTAGTATAGTTTTTCCCTATTCTTAAAAGAATAAACATTATTTTTTTATACCTTCTAGCATATATATCAATGTAAGGCTAATACTTGCTCTTTTATCTAGTAATCATTCTACCAATTCAATGCAGTTCGTCTCGTTTTAATGCAGACAATCTCACTCAACCTCCTATTAAAATCCAGCTTTCACACCTTCAATTTTTGCATTCATCAAAATTTTGTAACTATTTATGATTATAAAAGGCAAGTAAAGGGAATTAATGAATTAATACTAAAAATAGGAGAGTGGTTAGGATGAAAGATTTCGATTTAGCATATGATTGGGTAGATATGGCTTCATTAATTGGCGGGGCTGGCTTCTTAACAGTACTAATTTATAGCGTCATTCTACTATAAGGAGCTGCTTAAATGATTTGCTCTAGTAATTAAAAGGCAATCCGCTTAATTAAAAGCAGATTGCCTTATTTTTTATTGTTTTACATCATTATATGCATCTGATTTTTCAAATGCTGCTACGACATAGGAACAAACGGCCTCCATCTTATAGCCATTTTCACGTGCATACGATGCTGCTTGATCGAGTAATTGTTTGGCCACACCTTGACCACGGAGCTTATCTGATACATATGTGTGATCCATTACCATTACTGAGCCATTTTGCTGCCAAGTAATTTCTGCTAGTTTTTCCCCTTCTTGCTCATTCAAAAATGCAAACTTATTTTCCGCTAGTTGTTGTAATTGGAATTCCATTTCTCACCACTCCTTTTATTCATAGTACCATAGCTTTTTATATTTTCACAAAATTTGTGTACCCTTCTTTTATCCAATCAATGAAGCTATATCCAGACTAGAAAATCGATTAACTTCCTGTGTCGAGAACATCTCACTTCAAAATCTATCACTAGCTGAATCAAAAAAAGAATCTGTACACCTACTCTAGCAAAGTGAGAAGGCATGACAGATTCTTTTCTATCAACTATAAATTTTAGTTAAACCATGAAGAAATAGTATCTTTTAAATTAGCAAAGAAACCTTTCACACTCTCCCAGAAACCTTTATCTTCCATAAGTGAGCCAAATTTTTCTTGGATCGTGTTACTGATATCATTTAATTGATCAGACCATTTACTAAAATCAATGTCCAACTTACTTATTTTATCCATTAAATCTACTAGCAATTGACGGTCCTTTTCACTTAAATTAATTTCAAGCTTACTTAATTGCTCTTGTACAATTTTTTCAACATCTTCACGTGTTGCTGGCTTTAATTCTGCAATTTGTTTTTTAATTTCTGTCAGTAATTCCGCTACTTTTGCATCGTCTACTCCTGCAGATTCTGCAATGGATGTTGCTACTGATAATTCTTCGTTTGCTACATCTGTACGATCAATATCCAGTGTTTCACCTGTAGTGACCTCATATGCCTTGTAAATACCTACTAACGCTGAATGCCCTGTAACGGCTTTCGGGGCAGCTACCTGTACGGATGCATCCTGAATTCCTGCTGTTAACATCGCATTGGCGTACATCTCTGAAGTTACCTGCGTAATATTAGATGGTGTGACAATTTGTATTACTAGGCCTTCTCCTGCATCTCTGCGTGTAATTTTTGCAGAAGAGTACATACGGGAGCTTGAATTACTATCTTTAATGTATTTTACTAGATCCTCACCAGACACAGTAATTTCTTCGATTTCAGGTTTTTCACTTACTTTTAATGATTTTTTGACAGATTCTTTTTCAGCCTCAGATAAATTTGCGCCATACACGACGATCGGTACGCCTAATTTTTCATCAATTGCTTTCGGAGGCGTATTATCAGATGCAAATCCTGTTGCTGGTGCCATCACTCCAAATACCAACATTGTAGCAGTTAGTATTTTAATCCATGTTTTTTTCAAATCGTGAGACCCCTTTCGCTAAAACTTCATAATTAGCAAGTATAATTTATGCCACTATACAATTATTAGTACGAAAAAAAGACGAGAAGGTTTCAAGGATGTCTCTCGTCATTTTCCTGTTGAAATGTTAATCTAGCAAGTCAAACTAATCATCCACTAAACTTCTTCAGTCCAACCATCCTGTTGTTTCACTTTACCAGCTTTCATTAATGTTCCTAAGGCACGTTTAAATGCCCCTTTACTCATATTAAACATTTCTTGAACCTCTTCAGGAGATGATTTATCACCAAATGGCATTTTACCACCCACATCCTGTATATAATTCAATATTTGTTGCGCATCATTTGAAAGACGCTCATGTTTTCTTGGTAAAAGAGAGCCATTCATCGAACCATCGTCTTTTACATCGATAATACGAACAACTACATCTTGTCCTAATCGAGGCTCTACACTTCGCTCAGATTCATGCACGAAAATACGGTAAGGAACTTCTACACCTAGTAAAAATGTGCCAATCGGTAACAAACGATATGGACGTGCTTGGATGTTTTTATTGTGCATATCTTCAAATGCACCTTCATATAGCTCCGAAATTTTTTCCTCTGTTGCTAAGCGACCAAATAAATCACCGTTACGATCTGTGCGTAATGTCATAAATAAATGATCGCCTGGTTCTGGCCACACCTCTTTTAATGCAGGTAAATCCTCTGCCTTTACTAATACTTCACGAGATGTACCAATATCCACAAAGGCACCTTCACGTTCCACTACTTTCAAGACGCGTGCCCAGCCGTATTCACCTTGTGTAAAAGCTGGAATAGCTGTTGTTGCAGCTAAATCACCACGACGGTCTGCAAATAAAAATACTTCAAGGCGGTCACCTACTGTTAGTGGCTCTGTTACCTCTGAAGCATTTAAAGGTAGTTCTTCAACTCCATTTGTTAAAATCCATTTCGATGCTTGTTGCTCTAATACCGTTAATGTAACGACTTCACCTGATTTTAATGCGTTCATATTGTCTCCCTTTCCTTCACACCATCATTTTAAAGATTGTGCTGTGTCTTAGATGCCTCTAATTTTTTCACGATGTCTGGATTTTCTTCCATTACTTGCACAAGATCTGCAATACGATCGATTGAATTCCAACTTAAATGATGTTCAATTCCCTCCACATCATCATAAATACGTTCTTCATCCACACCAATCATTCGTAAAAACTGCTCGAGCAATTCATGACGCTGCACAAGACGCTTTCCGAGCTTCTCGCCCTTAGGCGTCAATGTCAGTCCACGGTATTTTTCATAAACTAAATAACCATCTTTATCTAATTTTTGAACCATTTTTGTAACAGAAGAAGGAAGAACAGATAATGCTTCAGCAATGTCAGACACTCGCGCATATCCTTTGTTGGCAATTAATAAATATATCTGTTCGATATGGTCCTCCATACTAGGTGTTGGCATATCCTTTTCCCTCTCTTTCCTTTTCTTACTCTCTAGTTTACTACAAGCTTGGCTTAAAAGTTAACTGAAAATACATAGCCTAGAAAAACACTTCCTTTACAACTTAAATAGAGCCTCTTCTATTAAGAAGTAGGCTCTACTTTGTGTCGAGGATACTTATTTACCACATGTAACGCATGAATAATCTCTTTGTTAATGCGCTCAATGTTTCCAGGAGTATTCATTTCTTTAAATGCCTCATCTCTAGCTTCCATAGATGTAACATACTTACTTGGCAATGCATTTAGTGTAAGTGCCACCGTGTCGAATTCACAGATTTCGCATTTACAAAATGTTTGATATTCTGGTCCTCGTAGTAAAAAGCTTACTAAACCACGCACAATTTCTTCTGTAACATTTACTAAAATAGGATCTGACATATTCAAACTTTCGCCTCATTTATATTTAATTGTTACATTACTCCTGAAACTATAATAGCCTTAAAAAAAGTCTTTTTCAAGAATCACAAGTAGCATCTATTCGCATAAAATCCATCATGGCAAAGCAAGATTAATTTCCTACCTTTTCAGATCGTTCTACACCTTACTTACTACTTTTTTGCTCTAATTAGTCTTAATGAATTAAACACAACTAATAGTGTTGCACCCATATCCGCAAAAATTGCTATCCATAATGTTAACCATCCTGGTATGACAAGCAGCAATGCAATTAACTTTAAGACTAGGGCAAATATAATATTCTCTTTAATGATACGTAATGTTTTTCTGCTCAAGCCAATAGTGTAAGGAAGCTTTGTTAAATCATCACCCATTAAGGCAATATCTGCCGTCTCAAGAGCTGCATCTGTTCCTGCTCCACCCATGGCAATTCCTACGTTAGCAGTGGCTAATGCTGGTGCATCGTTTACACCATCTCCAACCATCGCTACAGCACCAAATTGTGCACGTAAATCCTTAATCGCCATTAATTTTTCTTCTGGTAATAAACCAGCGCGCACATCTGTCATCTTTAATGAAGTAGCAATAGCTTGCGCAGTAGGCTCTGCATCCCCTGTTAACATCACCATATGTTTTACTTTTAAGGCATGTAATTTTTTCAATACGTCCTTGCTTTCATGACGTAATTGATCAGCAATTGCAATCAGTCCAATAAGTTGATTATTCGAAACAGCTGCTACTACTGTTTTACCCTGTTCTTGTAGATTCTTAACCTGACTTTCTATATTTTTATCTACAGAAGTTAATGTAGTAGCCCATTTCATGCTACCTACATTAATAATCTGATTATCAACGGTAGCATAGGCACCTTTGCCTGTTACTGACTGGAAATCTGTTGGCAATAACTCAGGTAAGTTTTTATCGTGCAGTCTATTTAAAATAGCTTTGGCTAAAGGGTGCTGTGACTGTTTTTCTACCGCTGACACTAGTTGCAACACATAGTCTTCTGACCAATTCTCAGCTGTTACGATATCTGTTACTGCAGGCTGCCCTTTCGTTAATGTACCTGTTTTATCAAAGGCAACAGCTTCAATGTGTCCTAACTGCTCTAAATGTACACCACCTTTAATCAGTACACCCTGCCTTGCCGCATTACCAATGGCTGTAACAATGGCAACTGGTGTAGAGACAACAAGCGCACAAGGACATCCTACCACTAAAACAGCTAGACCTTGGTAAATCCAATGCTGCCAATCGCCTACTAGTAAAGGTGGAATAACAGCTACTAAAAAAGCAATAATCATAATGGCTGGTGTGTAATATTTTGCAAAGCGATCTACAAATTGCTGAGAAGGTGCTTTTTCTGCTTGTGCCTCTTCCACTAGATGAATTATTTTAGCAATGGTAGTATCTTCTACTCGCTTTGTCACACGTACCTCAAGAGCACCCTCTTCGTTTAACGTCCCAGCAAATACTTCATCATTTACAGTTTTATTAACGGGAATCGACTCACCTGTAATAGCTGCCTGATTAACCGCAGACAATCCACTAATGACTATGCCATCCATCGCAATCTTTTGCCCAGGCTTTACAATCAAAATATCTCCTATTTCAATGTCTTCAGTAGGTAGCTCAAGCTCATGGAAGTGTTCACCGTGGGCTCTTTTGATAAGCGCTGTTGGCGGTGCTATATCCATTAATTGACGAATAGATTGACGTGCTTTATCCATTGAATACGCTTCAAGTGCCTCACTTACAGCAAATAAAAATACGACCACTGCCGCTTCTTCCCATTCACCGATAATAGCAGCTCCTATAATGGCGATTGTCATAAGCGTCTTCATATCAAATTCAAAACGAGCCAGGTTTCGGAAGCCGATTTTAAAAATACCTACTCCACCCACAAGGATAGCTATAATGAACATGGCAATCGGTAGCGGGTTCGATTCCCCACGCATACCAGCAAATAGATAGCCTAGAATGACAAAAAGCAATGATATTCCTGCTAGAACATTTTCCTTTTTACGGTAAAAGGGTGTAGTATTTTCAAGTGCTTTTGCTGCTGATTTCGTAACCTTAATGCCATCAAAGGCACCTGCTTCTTCAATTTGGTCTACACTAATAGCACCGATTACTGTAATTTTAGAAGCACCAAAATTGACTTGTGCATCCTGTACTTCTGGGATAGACTTCACATTTTTCTCAAACTTTGCAGCACAACTAGCACAGGATAAATTTTGTAGTCTGTATTCTTGTTTAATTGGCGTCGCTGCCATTCGCAATCCCCTCTTTCGCATGTTCGTAGGCAATTGTTACAATTTGATATACATGCTCATCCGCTAAAGAGTAATACATTTGCTTACCTTTACGGTGTGATATCGCTAAATTATTATCTTTTAAATATCGTAAATGATGTGATGCTGTAGCAACTGAAGAACCAATAATAGTCGCAACATCACAAACACATAGTTCATCTTCCACCGTTAAAGCATAGGCAATTTTAAGTCTAGTTTCATCGGATAACGCCTTTAAAAATTTGGCTACACCTGATAAATCGGGCATTTGTTGTTGCACCTTTGTGACCGCTTCTTCATGTACATGCGTCACCTCACATATTTCTTTTGGCATTTTCTCACCTCATTCAAATATTCGTTTGATTGTATTCAATGTAACATATTATTCCATCATATTCAAACGAATATTTGAATGTTAGGATGTATATCCTTAAATAAAAAAAGTTAGCGTACTGAATTATGTACGCCAACCTTTTATTACTTCGCTTTTAATTGTAATGTTTTTCCTTTTATCTCTTCCTGTTTGATAAATGTTTGATGGTAATCACCATTTGCCCAATCCAGTACCTGATCTTGATACCAATCAGACTTTACGTGCCCACTTTGACCAGGACCAACAATATGATAGGCTGAGCTTAAATCACCTACATCCACCACAAAACGCCAAGATGCACCGTGATCTACATTACCAGCTAAATCATTATCTGCTGCTTGTACGGTAACTTTCGATCCACCAATTGGAACCTTTTTAGCGTTAAAATAGGCTGCAAGAATAGGTGATGCACTTCCTAATGTATGATCAAAAGTAAGCTGATGGTAATCACCCCATTGCCATTTTGAGGCATTTTTACCGAATTGATCTTCTAATTGTGCAATTGTTAGTTCAAATGCCTTGTATACTGTTTCATCAATGCCCCCCTGCTCCTCAATCCAAATACTTTTCTCTCCAGCATATGCCGTACGTAAGAGCTGGTCTGTAATATTAAACTTCCCATACATAATGCCATACATATCTTCAGGCATTTGATCTTTAAACAAAACCTCCTGTAACTTAATCATTAATGTATGGAACACAAGTGGTGCACCTGATTCCTTTGCGTCCACCATATCCCAATTCTCTAGCATGGCAATAATCTCGGCGTACTTCCCATCCTGATCTTTCTCTTTTATCGACGTTAATAAATCAGACAGAAATTCTCTTGCATAAAGATTGTGCTGATCCATTTGCAAAGCCATCATATCTTCTACTGTAATCGCATCATTTGCCTCTAGCACTTCTTTAATTCTCTCGAAACGATAAGGTTGTGCCCAGAAATCGGTTATGTGATAAGGATAGTCCTCTCCTATTACTTGGTTATTCGCCGTGGCAATAAAACCTTCTTTTGGATTTACTAGAGTCGGTAATTCATCCCATGGGATAAAGCCCTCCCAGCCATAGTCACTCGAATCGCCTGGAACTGGTAATTGACCTTCACCTTGCTTACGAATTGGTATTTGACCATTGGCTTTATAGGCAATCGTACCGTCCTTTGATGCAAAAACAAAATTTTGTGCTGGTGCCTTAAAGTCTTCTAATGCTTTTTCAAAGTCATCCCAAGTTTTTGCCTTATTAAAACCAAGCACTGCTCTCAGTTCAGCTGTAGGTTGTAGTGCTGTCCATTGCATCGAAAATTGTGCTGTTGGCTCCGTATCTTTGAAAGCCAAATCTGTCATTATAGGGCCATGACGTGTAACAACGACTTCAAAATCTACTGTTTCCCCATCTTTCACTTTAATCGACTCATCCCGCACCTCTGCTTGCTCCCACTGACCATCGTATCGGAATTGTGTTGGATTATCCGGATTGGGTATTTCAATATATAAATCCTGTACATCCGGACCCACATTTGTTACACCCCAAGCAATTTCATCATTATGGCCTAAAATAATACCTGGAATCCCTGCAAAGATAACACCACTAACGTTTTGTTGTGGTGATTGCAGATGCATTTGATACCAAATAGAAGGGGTACTTAACCCTAAATGTGGATCATCTGCCAAAATAGGCATTCCTGATTTCGTTTTATCACCAGAAACAACCCAGTTATTACTTCCGTTAAATTCGTTTGGTAGCATTTCCGCACTGAATTGCCCAGCCACAGCAACAGGATTTTGGATATTGGCCTCGATTATCGACGAAGCGTTTTCTGGATATTTAATAAATAATTCTTTTGCCTTTTCTTCATTAAAGTTTTGTAATGCCCAATGACGAAAAGCTAATGTATTCCAATTTCCACCCAAATCATAGGCCATATATTTACCAATTGTTAAGGAATCAACAACTGTCCACTCCTCTGGCTCATAGCCTAACAAAGCGAATTCGTAACTTAGTGTATTGTTTTCCTTTGCCTGTGCAATAAAAGCATTTACCCCTTCAGCATACCATTCAAGTACTTGCTTACTTTCTTCATCATAGGCAGCTAATGATTTCTCCGCCGCATCTCGTAAGCTAAATGTACGGAAGTGTTTGTCTGTATTAATGGTTGCTTCTCCAATAATTTCAGATAATCGACCACTTGCCTGTCTTCGCGCCAAGTCCATTTGAAAAAGTCTATCCTGCGCTTGGACATAACCTTGCGCACGATACAAATCGGCATCTGTCTTGGCCAAAATATGCGGAACCCCTTTTTCATCTCTCGTCACTGTCACATCCTGATCCAGAATCGTAACAGCCAACTCACCATCAATCACTGGCTTGGATTTATTCATAAACCATGTAAACCCAATAAAAGCCACGATAGCCAAAGCAGCTATTACACCAGCAATGACAATGAGCCACTTTTTCCATTTAAACTTTCTCATTCCCATTTACCCCCTCTTTGCACTATATTCCCGTACTACCTTCCCAAACCCGTTTCGTCACGCAAATTTTTAGCGAAATTTCTTATTTTATGTATATAAAATTGTCTTTAAATACAAAATTTTATATTTATTCGCTATTAGAATAGTATAAACAATAGGAATTATGAAGGCTACTGAGTAATGTTAAAAATTCGTATGTTCATAGAGATATTACGATTCTATAAGGGCGGATTTTCTTGCAATCTAATTAATTTTGTCCCTTTTTGGAGCAGGAACTTGCTTGGTTGGAGCACTTCTTCCTCATTTTGGAGCGGGGGCTCGCTTGATTGGAGCGCTTCTCCCTCTCTTTGGAGCAGGGGCTCGCTTGATTGGAGCGCTTCTTCCTCTCTTTGGAGCGGATTCTCTCTTGATTGGAGCGCTCCTTCCTTTCTTTGGAGCGAATTCTCTCGTGGTTGGAGCGCTTCTTCCTTTCTTTGGAGCGAATTCTCACTTAGTTGGAGCGCTTCTTCCTCTCTTTGGAGCGGATTCTCTCTTGATTGGAGCACTTCTTCCTCTCTTTGGAGCGGATTCTCTCTTGATTGGAGCGCTTCTTCCTCTCTTTGGAGCGGATTCTCTCGTGGTTGGAGCGCTTCTTCCTCTCTTTAGAGCGGCCTCTTCGTTTTTCAAAAAACCCCAATTTCAAAAATCACCCTTATTAATTTTCAAAAACAAAAAATCGTATTTTCATTTAGAAAATACGATTTCAGTACTAGCCTTGTAATTGCAATTCAATCGGACAATGATCACTGCCCATGATGTGTGGGTGAATTGTTGCGCTTTCAATTTGATCCTTCAATTGATTTGATACAACAAAGTAATCAATACGCCACCCGATATTGCGTTCACGCACTTTATTCATATAGGACCACCATGTGTAGTGGTCCGTTTCCTCGGGATGCTTGTATCTAAAAGAATCTACAAATCCGCTTTCCAATAACGCCGAGAATTTCGCTCGCTCTTCGTATGTAAAGCCTGAATTTCCAATATTCGATTTTGCATTTTTTAAATCAATTTCCATGTGGGCAACATTTAGATCACCACAATAAACCACAGGCTTCTGGCTATTTAGCTCTTGTAGATAGCTAGCTAAACGATCCTCCCACTGTAAACGTAGTGGTAATCTCGCTAAATCACGCTGTGCATTTGGTGTATAAACATTCACTAAATAGAAATTCTTATATTCCAGTGTTATGATTCTGCCTTCATCCTGAGAATCTTCATCGCCCACTCCATACTTAACAGACAACGGTGTGTGCTTAGTGAAGATGGCCGTTCCTGAATATCCCTTTTTCTGGGCATAATTCCAATACTGCTCATAACCTTCGAGGGACAGCTCTACTTGTCCAGCTTGACATTTTGTTTCTTGGATACAAAAGAAATCAGCATCTATTTGATGAAAGAACGCTAAAAAACCTTTACCCAGGCATGCTCGTATTCCATTGACATTCCATGATATAAATTTCATTTTATCCACACTCCTAAAAAAACGCCCCTCGGCTTATGCGAAGGGCATCCTATTATAGATCGTCACCAACAATTTTGACTTCCGTCTCTAATTCAATGCCAAATTTTTCTTTCACTACACGTTGAACCATTTGGATTGTCTCAATATAGTCTGAAGCTGTAGCATTTCCTTTGTTGACAATAAATCCTGCATGCTTGGTAGAGACTTCTGCATCACCAACACCTTTGCCTTGTAAACCACTATCTTGAATAAGTTTTCCAGCAAAATGACCTGGTGGGCGTTTAAAAACACTTCCAGCAGACGGATATTCTAAAGGCTGTTTCGATTCGCGTTGGAAGGTTAAATCAGCAATCTTCGCATCAATTTCCTCCTGCACGCCTACTGCTAATTGAAAATCAGAGGACAACACATAATAACCTTTTTTGGCAATAATGCTTTGACGGTATCCAAGCTCAAGCTCTTCTTTACCTAATGTTAAAATGTCTCCTTCTCTTGTTAACACCTTTGATGAAACAATAATATCTTTAATCTCGCCGCCATAAGCACCTGCGTTCATAGCCATTGCGCCACCAATTGACCCTGGAATACCACATGCAAATTCAAAACCAGTTAAAGAAGCTTGCGCTGATAGTTTTGATGCATCTTTGATCAGTGCACCACTTTGTGCATAAACATGCTCACCATTAATCCGAATCTCATTTAAGCGTGAAAATGTTACAACGATTCCTCTATGACCGCCATCTCGGACAACCATATTAGAGCCGTTACCTAACATTAATAAAGGAATATTATTTATATATGCATAGCGAATAACGGATGCTGCCTCTTCTTCTGTTTCAGGAAGAACAAAAACATCTGCTTTGCCACCTAATTTTGTCATTGTGTATTGTTGTAATGATTCATCTAACTTAATATTGGCAGGATTAATACTTTTTGCTAAATCCACCGCCCATTGTTCTTTTGTCATGAGAGCTAATTCCTTTCTAACGTCCTTCTTACTCTACACCAGTATGGATTTAGAACCCCAATTTGACAAGTAAAATGAAGGGTATTTTTATCTCATATTATAAGACAGGTAAGACCTGTGCAGAGATGATGAATATTATAAAGAAAATTGACAGTCATTCCAAGTGTCGTTTTTAGCACACTATTTAGTTGAATTACCTAGTAAAATAATCCATTCACCTTAGAGCCAGCTACTTGCCCATGTTTCAATATTGCGGATAGCACCTTCAAGTGCTCGACCTTTATCTGTTAATGAATACTCAACACGCACTGGCACTTCAGAATATACTTTACGTTCAACAAGCCCCTCTTTTTCAAGCTCCTTTAAACGTTCTGATAATAAACGTCCACTGACAGGTAATGCAGATTCGATTTCATTAAAGCGCTGTGGTCCATCTAGTAATTGATATAATATTAACCCCGTCCATCGTTTTCCGATTAAATCCATTGCTTTAGCTAAACGAGGACACAAAGTTGTCTCATTCATAATTTTTCACCTCTATGTAACTATTGTAACGATTATTGCAGTAAATGTAAATTTGAAGTAACTTATTTACGTAAAATAATCTATTAACTTTTATATATTTAATTACAAAAAGTAACTTTAAATTTCAATTATGGACCTAACTATCAAAGAAACAAAAAAATGTCTTAGCCTAAACGGTATCACAATAAAATGCACATATTTCCAATAATATGCCTATTTCATTTTAAATATATTTTGTTTCATGTTCACAGATTACACTTTTATAGAGGGAAATACTTCCACAATTATGAAAAACTCATTGAATATGCAATTTGTTTACTTTATCATTCGTTGTAGAATGCTGTTTAGGGGGTTTTCAAATGAAAAAATATACTATTGATTTCAGTCATTCAACGATCGGCTTTTCTGTACGACATATGATGATTTCTCGTATTCACGGTACATTTGAATCGTACAGCGGTGAAATAGTTGCAGCCAATATCGAACAAATGCAGGATGCAAACATTTCGATTACCATTATAGTGGCTAGTGTCTCCACCAAGAATCATGATCGTGATGTCCACCTTGTGTCTCCTGACTTTTTTGATGCAGACGTCTATCCAAAAATAGTATTTACCTCTACATATATTGATAAACTAGATGATAAAAATTTTGCGATTCATGGTGATTTAACCATCAAAAACATAACAAGGCCTATCGTATTTACAACAGTATATACAGGAAAAGGTGTGAATCCATGGGCACAAGAAGTTTTTGGCTTCCAAGCCAAAGCACAAATTAATCGCCGTGATTTTAATTTAGTCTATAATACGATTTTAGAATCAGGTGGTGTATTAATTAGCGACGAAATAGACGTACTAGTAGATCTTGAATTAAATCCTCTTTAAGTGTAGTTTCTATCTCAAAGGAAAGGGGGTATTTATTTGTTTTGGTTTGATAATCATTTTTTATTTGGTTCCGCTTTTATTACCATCATCTTCTTTATTGTTTTTGGCAGCATAGCCTTTATAATTGTGAACGGCATTATCACATGGTCTAAAAATAACCGTTCCCCAATTTTAACTGTACCCACTAAGGTTGTGACTAAGCGTACGAATATACGTGGGGGATCTAATAATTCTGGGGCATCTACGTCCTATTATGTTACGTTTGAAGAACTAAACGGAGAGCGGCATGAACTAAAGATGAATGGCTACGATTATGGTCAGCTTGTAGAAGGTGATTTTGGCATTTTAACCTATCAAGGTACACGGTATCATTCATTCAACAGACATAAAAAGGAGAGTATCGATTGAATCGTACTCTCCTTTCATATACCTTTATTTAATTAAATATTTAGCAAATCCAGCTTCTGTATCTTCTAAATATTCAATGCCACTACCTGCTGGAATGAACTTTTGCGCATCTTTCGCAGATAAGTAAATAACCTTTGTATTGGCTGGGAACGGTACAAATGACCAGTTATTATCCGCAGCAGGGTTAATTGTTTTATTCGTCATAATATAATCAACAACAGCTTGACGATTTTCATAAGCATAGTTAGTTATATTTGAGCCATCTGCATTTTTAAATGTCGCACCATATGATCCACCAACTCGGTAATTGTTTGTGATGATGATGAATTCTTGTTTTAAATCGATCGGTTTACCATTATACTGTACATTCTTAATACGATTTGCCTTTTCATCAGTAAGATTACCACGTCGGTCATATTTTGCTGGCGATGTGACATCAATTTGATATGTTAAGCCATCTAACACATCAAAATTATAAGAACGCGCTTCTGCATCAATAATATTTTGTTCTTCTGTTTTAGTCGGATCAATCGTTGCAAAAATACCTGCAGCCATCTCTAGCCATTCAATCGCTTGAGCACCTGTTACTTTAATTGTTGCAACAGTATTGTCGTAATGATAAATGTCCGCCATATTTTTGATGGCAAGTGGTCCCACAGGAATATTTGTATAATCTAATGGATTATTACGAGAGCCTGCTTTGAAAGGTGCGCCAGCTGAAAGAATTGGTGTCTTTTCATCAGCAGTGCCCTTTAACTCTTGTTCGATAAACCATTTTTGAGCTTGTGTTACGATTTGAATAGATGGATCATCTTGCACCATTGAAAAATAACTGTGGATTGGAGCAGTTGTTTCTCCAACAGGCTGACGGATATACGTTAATGTGCCATCATGTGCCTCTTTAATAGCCTCTAAAACTGTTGTGGATGGTTGTAAACCTTCTTGCTTGATGGATTGCAATGAACCTTTACCATCTACCACTACCCACTCTAATCCTTGCTGTTCCAGTTTTAAATCAATTACACCAAGATGACTACCATAGCTACCTGCCATAACAGTAGGCACACCATGAATTGTACCCTTTTCTTGATCGACATCTTTCAAATCCTTATAATCACCAGGGAATGTTAAATGAGAGTGCCCTGTAATTAAAGCATCAATGCCTTCGATTTCTGCTAGTTGGTAACCAACATTTTCAGCACCCTTCACATAAGTATCTTCACCGATACCTGAATGTGACAGAACGACAATCACGTCTGCTCCAGCCTTCTGCATTTCTGGTACTACCTCTTTCACTGCTTCGACTGGCTCTTGCATTTCAACTTTACCTGCTAAATGAATGGCATCCCATTCAACAATTTTCGTTGGTACAATCCCTGTTACCCCAACTTTAAGTGTATGCTTTTTACCAGTGCTATCGACCACTTCTTTATCAAGAATGACATAAGGTGTAAACATACGTTCTTTTGTCTTTGCATCATAAGTATTAGCATTTACGACAGGATATTTTGCATCATTTAATACTTCATCTAAAAAGTCTAGACCATAGTTAAATTCATGGTTTCCTAAAGTTCCACCATCATATTTCAATGCGTTAAGTGCTGCAATAGCTGGATGAACTTCACCAGGCTTCAATACACTTTCTAATGCTTTATAAGAGCCAAGTGGTGTACCTTGAATTAAATCTCCATTATCGAATAGTAATGTGTTTGGATTTTTAGCGCGTGCTTGCTCAATTAATGTCGCTGTATTAGCCAAACCAACCTCAGATGATGGAGCATCTAAATAGTAATTGTAATTAGCTAAATTGGTATGAATATCTGTTGTTCCTAAAATTTGAAGATCTACTGATACACCAGTTGAAGGTGCTTTGTATTCTGCTACAAAGCGTTCCACAATACTCTCCATTTGTTCCTGTGTCACATAGTCACGAGGGCGAATAGTATTATCCTCAAATGCTTGCAAAATATTTGCTGCAACAGCATTCGCTAAATCTTGTTTATATGCCTCTGCAATTTGATCTGCATCCTTAAATTGCTCTAAAACAGTTAGGGAAGCGTTTTCACTAACTAGTCCACGAGCAGAGATTACAAATGCTTGTTGACGTGTTAATTTATCATCTGGACCAAATGTAGTTGCTGTTTTACCTTTAATAAGTTTTAATTGAACAGCTTTTTCTACATAAGGTGCTAAATCCTTAGAAACATCTGTAAAGGCAAGAGAAGAGCCGTCACCTATCTCTACATCTAAGCTTTCTACTAATTCTTTTACATAGTCTGCGCGTGTTACATCATTAGAAGCAGCCTCAGCAGAAACTCCAAATGGTATAAACGCGAAAAGGACTAGTAACACCGCCAAGAAATTAGTTATTAATTTCTTATTCATACAACAACCTCCTTAATAATCTAGTATTTTCCTACAAATCCTATTATATTAAAACCATTCTAATTTTTACTGAATAAATAGTCCTAATTATATGTATTTTTAAAAGAATGGATAATCACTTTCCATCTAAATCATAAATTATTATCATTTTTTAATTCTCTATCAAATAGGATGTTAGTAAATGTAAATTCTAAATAATTAGTTAATGTCAATATGTCCGACCTCCATACCACACCATACATCTGTTGACAAAATAAAAAAAGTCCTCCCAAAATTGAGAGGACTTTTATTAAAAAATATTTTTTATGCATTCACAGTTTGAAGTGATTGAGCTACCTTTTTCACTTCTTCTAGGCCATTTGCAATAATTTCTTGTGCTTTATCTGGTGAAGCATTGTGACCTTCAATAATCACTTCTTCGATAATTTCCATACCGAATACGCCACCTACTACGTTTTTAATATAGTTTACTGACATTTCCATTGGTTGAGCTTCTGGTGATGAATAGTAGCCACCACGAGCATTTAAAATAATCGCTTTTTTGTCAGTCATTAAGCTAATTAATTGACCATTTTCACCATATTTGAATGTGAATCCTGCTTGGTATACGTAGTCAATAAATGTTTGTAGAGGGGCTGGAATTGTTAAGTTCCATAGTGGGAATGCAAATACAACTAAATCAGCTGCAGTTAATGCATCCATTGTTTTTTGTTTTGCAGCTAATAGACGTGATTCGATGTCTGTTAACTCTCCACCATTTTGTACTTTACCAAATGCATTGAAAAGGTCTTGTCCAAAATAAGGCATATCTTCTGCGAATACGTCATAAGTTGTCACGTTGACACCTTGTACATTTTCCATGAAAGTATCATACATTTTTGTTGAAATACCGTCTGGACGGTTGTTCGCTTTTACTACTAAAACGTTCATTATATAAAATCTCCCTTAAAGTTCAGAATCTAATATCTCGAATTCAAGATATGTGTTTATCTTAAAAAATTTCATCTAAAATGTCAATGTTACTTACCTCAGACTTTTGACTGAAATATTATGTTAAAATCCTTTCGTCTACCAAAAAAGAGGAGTTTAAAGCTTTACTCCTCTCTAGTAAACTAAAATTTACAGTTATCGTCTGTGCAAATACCCGCATCACCTGAACCAGCCATCTTTAGCGTTGGTTGTAGGCCCTCTTCCTCAGCAACTTTACGCAGTGTATCTTCAAATACCTCCTGTGGTTGCGCACCTGAAATACCATACTTACGGTTTAAGACAAAGAACGGTACTCCTCGAACACCAAGCTGTAGACCTTCTTGAATATCCGATTCTACTTCGTTTTTATAAACATCCTCTGCAAGAACCTTTGCAACCTCATCACGCTGTAGCCCTACTTGTTCAGCTATCTCTAATAAAACATCTTCTTGGCCGATACGCTTTCCTTCAATAAAATGACTGTGTAAAAGTGACTCTACAAGTGCTGTAACATCGCCCTGTTGTTCAGCCCATTTCACAAGACGGTGTGCTTTTAACGTATTCTCTTCCATCAAATTGCTAAAGTCGTAGTTTAAGCCTACTTCTTTTGCACGTTCTGTTACACCCATTGTCATTTCCTTTGCCTTCTCTAATGACATTCCGTATTTCTTTGCCAATGATTCATAGACAGTACTATGCGAATCTACTGGAGTCGTTGGATCTAGTTGGTAGCTTTTATAAACAAGCTCTACCTGCCCCACATAGCCAGTATCCTCAATCGCTTTCTCTAATTGTTTTTTTCCAATATAACAAAATGGGCATACATAGTCAGACCAAATTTCAATTTTCATTTCTTGCTCACTCCTTTTGCTACATTGTAGCGATAGATGAAATCACAAGGCAATTTTAATGCCTCACTGCATAATTTTTCAAGTTCTTCTACATACTGAACATAAAAACTATGTGAGGTTTCTTTATGACACAATCTCTTTGGCTTGCTACAACTGAGTCAGTTTCGTTATCTTCTCTTACTTCCTCAACAACATGTGATGTATGTATAATCGGTGGTGGCTTAACGGGTTTATATACTGCCTATACTTTAGCAAAAGCAGGTGTGGATGTAGTTCTTCTTGAAGCAAATACCCATTTTGGTCATGGTACGACAGGGCATTCAACAGGAAAATTAACAGCCCAGCATAGCATTGTCTATGCAAATCTTTTAGAAAAACTATCTGTAGAAGAGGCACAGCTTTATTATCAACTTAATCAACAAGCCATTGATAAAGCTAGACAATTACTCCCACCAGCCAGCGTTCGATCGGTGGATTCACTATTATACTGTCAAACAAAAGAAGGCTATGCACAATTATTAAAAGAATGGAATGCCTATAAGGTTTTAAATATTAAGTCTAACCTTACCTCTGACACGGAGCTACCATTCCCTATCACAAAAGCATTATGTATGTCACAACAAGCTCAAATAAATCCTGTTGAGGTAAGTAACTTCCTCGCTAAAGAGGCACAGAAGATGGGAGCAAAACTTTATACAAATACCCGTGTTCAGCAATTAAACATACCACAAAATAACTTACATACCGAAAAAAATATGTCGGTTCAATATAATAAGCTTATTTTGTGTTCACATTATCCCATTGAAGCATTTAAAGGACTCAAACTTTTTAAATTATCCAATAGTCGTTCCTATATGGTTGCCAGTAAAACCTCTGAAACCATGCAAGGTCAATATCTATCAGTTGATTTTCCTTCTCGTTCGATACGGACTGCCACGATTAATCAGGAAAATTATTTAGTATTGGGAGGGGCAAATCACATCGCTGGGGAAACCGTTCATACCGAGCCTTATTATGAGGCCATTTCCAATGAAATGAAGGAGCATTTTGAACAACAGCCACTTTATCGCTGGTCAGCCCAGGATATAGAAACACCGGATATTGTCCCTTATGTTGGAAGGATTACAAACTCCTTACCTAACGTACTCATTGCCACTGGCTACCGTAAATGGGGAATCTCCAATTCCTTTGTCGCTGGTGATATCTTATCCTCTCTTTTAACTGGGGCAAAGATTGAGGATGGTGCCCTAGCTCTCTATTCACCATCCCGTACAAAATTCGGTGCCCAATTCATGCAAATGCTAAAAGTAGGAGGCTTTGTGGCAAAGGAATATATAGCGGGTTATATGAAGAATGCCTCAGCTCCGACCTGTACTCATTTAGGCTGTAAAACGAAATGGAATGAAGCTGATGAAACATGGGATTGTCCTTGCCATGGTTCCCGCTTTAATGCTAAGGGTGAAGTGCTTGAAGGCCCTGCCGTACAACCATTAAAACTCGACTAAAAAAGAGGCTGTCTTAATAGACAACCTCTTTCCTATTCTTATTTTAGAGCTTCCGTTAATACTGGTACAATTTGTTTCTTACGAGAAACAACTCCTGGTAATACAACACGGTTGTTGATAAGCTCAGCACCGAATCCTTTTGCTGCCGCTTCTGCTACTTGCCCAATTGCAACTGCAGTTGAATCATTATTTAAAATATCAGTCACAACGAAGAAGAATAGATCTAAGCCGTTTTCTGCAACATTTTTATTTAGTAAGATTTCTAACTCTTCTTGGCGATTAAGCACATCATTCATATCAACTGCATTCACTTGAGCTACAACAGATTTGTACTCACCAAATTGGAACTCTTTTGCATCTAACGATAATAAATCTTCTAATGATTTATCAGATAGATCAGCACCTGCTTTTAGCATTGCTAAGCCATACTCTGCAGTATCCACACCAGCAATTTTTGCTAGCTCCTCGCCAGCTTTTACATCTTGCTCTGTGCAAGTTGGCGATTTGAAAAGTAGTGTATCAGAAACAATTGCTGATAACATTAAGCCAGCAATATTGGCTGGTATCGCTACTCCGTTTTCCTTGAAGATTTTGTTTAGAATTGTAGCTGTACAACCTACTGGCTCAGCACGATAGTATAATGGATCTGCTGTTTGGAAGTTTGCAATACGGTGATGGTCAATTACCTCTGTAATTTGTACTTCTTCAATACCGTCAGCTGATTGTTGGAATTCATTGTGGTCAACAAGGATTACCTTGTCCGCTTCTCCTACAACAGAAGAAATTAAACGAGGCGCTTCAAAGCCAAATTTATCTAATGCAAACTGAGTTTCATTATTAACATCTCCAAGACGTACTGCCTCAGCTTGTTCACCAATTTGCTGTTTTAAATAGGCATATACAATAGCAGACGTGATTGTGTCTGTATCTGGGTTTTTATGTCCAAAAACTAATACTTTACTCATTGAATCAATTCCTCCTAAAATGGCACTTACATTTATATTTTATTTTATCATACCTTATAGCCTGACAAGTGATAAAGTGAAACTTTGGAACAATTTCGCCTTAGTGTAAATGCCACTGATGCCCGCTTTCAGTATAAAATACATTGCTTAATCAACACAGAACATTTCTGTCTAAATTTTAATATATAAAAATAATGAAAGCCCTCCAAATACATACTTTTCAAATAAGATATATACATTATAACTACCTTGTGTTGCTATGTATACTTTTAATGGGTCTAATTACTTCTATAAAATTCTCTATTTTTACCAACCTATTTTTAACATTCAATAGTAAAAATGCATCTTTTTTTAAAAACATTTAGATTATATAGATATTTAGTTGGGTTTTCATATTTAAGTCATCATAATTTTATGCTATCATCAGATAGTCTATATTTTTGGATATTCAGGAAATGGGGATTACGATGACAAAGAAGATAGAAAAAAAGTACATTCCTTTAGCGAACTATTTTGATGTAGCTTTACAACAAGAAATTACTTTATCCTTTAGCGAATTAGAAAACATTATGGGACAAGCATTACCGAACGCCGCCTACTTAAATAAAAGCTGGTGGAAAAAAACTAAGCCCCCACTCTCACATTATTTATCATGGACAAATGCAGGTTATTATGTCATTGATGTTAAACTAGGTACTAGTGTATCTTTCTCACGTACTCAAATGAAGTCTACTGAAAACGACACTTCAAACAATGAGGAGCATTCATCTGCATACATAATTCGAGGGATTGAAGCGTCCGATGCTAGATCATTCATTCATTTGCAAGAGGAGATATTTCAAGAAACCGACTTCATGTATAATATCCAAAATGAGCTGGATCTCACTGTCCAACAACTTCGTAAAAATTTAACCTATTGGAAGCATCTAAAAAACCGTACAATACTACTATGTGTATTAAATGGGATTTTTGCAGGTTATGCAGTTATTCATGGATATAAACAGTCGAAAGCTAGACACGTTGCCTCTGTTCGCTTAGCTGTGAAAGAAGAGCATCAACAAAAAGGCATTGGCACTGCACTGATGAAGGCTGTTGAAAGTTGGTCTAAACAACGTGATATTTCTCGTTTAGAGTTATCTGTTATGGAGCATAACCATGTAGCTTTACATCTCTTTACAAAGCTAGGATTTCATCAAGAAGGCATTCGACAAAATGCGATTAAATTAAATGATACTTATGTGAACGAATATAGCTTGAGTAAAATTCTATAATTCACTTTTCCTAGATGTCTAAATACTATTTGGACATCTTTTTATATAGACAAAAATACGCATAGACATGTGTGTTATTACACACTACCTATGCGTTGTTACATTAAAAAACCTGCTTTTCTCTAATAGCATCTAAGAATAGTACATTACTCTCTACTTGCTCGTACGATTGCTGATATTTTTCATAGCGCCCTTTGTCCTGACTCATCATTTCCTCTATCAAGGCATGCAAAAAAGAAATCAAGACTGGCGCAATTTCTAGTGAAGAATGATTTTTGGTGCCAAGGGTAAATAATGCATTGGCATATTCTCGAATAGGCGAAAATGCAGAACCTGTAATCCCAATAATTTTCACTTTCTTTACCTTTGCAATTTCAACAATCGTTTTAATATCCATTATCTGTTTATCAAAAGATAGCACAATTAAAGTTGTATGTTCGCTCATGCTATTTATTTGGTTCACTAGATCCTCGGAGTCTAAACGAAGCTGTTTAATATTAGAACGAAGTGTTTTCAATGTATTAGATAGCCAATTAGTAACAGATGCATTGTGACGAGTACCTAGAATATAGATATTGTCTGCTTCATGCATCCATTTTGAGCTTTTTTGAATTTGCTGATCGTTAATCAATTGAATGGTTTCTTGAATATTTTGGCTATCCCGTTGCATTACCTTACCAAAGCTAGAATTAGTTAGCTTCTTAGCAGTATAGGCAGGCTGTAGATTTGCCCCCACATCTTGAGACATAATATAGCCTCTAATTTCCTCTTGCAGCTCTACATACCCTGATAAATCCATAGCATAACAAAAACGAATCACTGTTGATTCACTTACATTAGCCAATCTGCCAACCTCTGCTGCTCCATTAGCAATAACTGTAGTGGGATTATCCATTACAAATTGTGCTACTTTACGCTGGCCCTTTGACAACCTTACAAATCTTTTCTTTATATCCTCATGAATACTCATTCCTAACAACCTTTCTTTCAATGACCTTATCACGAATGGGAGATTGTTTCCTACTGACTCAAAATTCGATTAAAAATACAGTATCACGATTACAATTTGAATACAATGACTTTTCTGAAAAATCTTCATCGCATTAATCTGCTAATAAAACAATTTAATTTAAGCTTTAACCATTTTATGTTGATTTGTCATTTTAACAAAAAAATCTGTATAATCGAATAAAAATTAATAATTACTCATTTTTATGTATTTTTTAAGCGAATTCAGACAAAAATGTCCTGGATCACTTCTTCTGATCCAGGACATTCTATTTTATTTTATTCTAATTCAAGCTGCTTCGTTTCCTTCCCAAGGAAGATGACACCCACAACACCGATAATAATTGCTCCGCAGAAAATGGCAAAGATATAGCCTATATCATAGCCTGCCGTCAACAGAAACCCAACGAGCAACGGACCAAAAATACCGCCAATTCGTCCAACGGCTGCTGCCATACCAGCACCTGTTCCTCGAATAATGGAAGGATATTGTTCAGGTGTGTAAGCATATAATGCGCCCCAAGCCCCTAAGTTAAAGAATGATAAAAACATCCCTGAAGTGAGCAATACGGCTAAAGTATCTGCATTCCCAAAAATGTAAGCACTTGCTGCAGTACCAATTAGATAGGAAACAAGGACAAATTTGCGTCCAAACTTTTCTATAAACCAAGCTGCTGTAAAGTATCCTGGCAATTGAGCTAAAGTCATGATCAAAACATATTTAAAGCTTGTGATCATATCAAAGCCCTTCCCTACCATTACACTTGGCAACCATAAAAACATGCCATAATACGAAAATACAACTGTAAACCATAATAGCCACAGCATAAATGTAGAACGAGCATACTTTTTCGACCAAACTTCTTTCATATTTTGGCCAATGCTACGTTTTTTTGATTCTTCCTTCACAGTAAATTGAGGTGAATCTGGTAAATGCCAACGAAGATAAATAGCATAAAATGCTGGAAGTGCCGTTAGTATAAGGGCTACTCGCCATCCCCATGTAGGAATAACAAAATACGAAATGAGTGCTGCAATTAACCAGCCTGCTGCCCAAAAGCTTTCTAGTAATACAACCACGCGACCTCTTTCTTTGGCAGCCACACTTTCAGATACTAGCGTTGAAGCTACAGGTAATTCTCCCCCTAGCCCCATCCCTACTAAAAAGCGTAAAATTAAAAATGCAGTTAATGTTGTTGTAAAAGCGGATAAACCGCTTGCAATAGAAAAGAGGACAAGTGTCCACATAAAAATTTGCTTGCGCCCTACTTTATCAGCAAAAACACCAAAAAAGAGAGCCCCTACAGCCATTCCGATAGAATTTACACTACCAATCCAACCAGACTGACTTGGTGATAGTCCCCACTCAGCGGCCAATGCTGCAATGACAAAGGATAATATACCAACGTCCATTGCATCGAAGAGCCATCCTACCCCTGCTACACCCAAAAGCTTATTTCTAGAAATGGATTGCTGAGGTTTATTTGTCGCTGCTGTATTTATTGTCATCTCAACCACCTGTCTTTACACATGACTTTACATTACAAGATTACTATACAGTTGTTTCAAGAAAGTGACAAGTACTATTCAAATTACCGAATTGTTTCGACAATTAATGAAATGCTATTGAAATAATAGTGCCATTTGCGTTAAAATGTCTTTTATACAAAAACAACTGTTCTTTCTATAAGAACAAAAGGAGATCGTTACGTTATGTGGAAAGGCCTTATTGAAGAATATAAACAATTTTTACCCGTAACTGAAAATACACCTGCTTTAACTTTAAACGAAGGCAATACGCCTCTTATACATTTAGTAAATTTATCTAAGAAACTAGGCATTGAGCTTTACGGAAAAATTGAAGGTGCAAACCCAACTGGCTCATTTAAAGACCGAGGAATGGTGTTTGCTGTTGCAAAAGCTATTGAGGATGGAAGTCAATGCGTTATTTGCGCTTCTACAGGAAACACTTCTGCGGCTGCGGCAGCTTATGCAACTCGTGCAGGGATTCAATCAATCGTTGTTATTCCTAAAGGAAAAGTTGCTCTTGGTAAGCTTGCACAAGCTACAATGTATGGTGCAAAAATCATTGAAATTGATGGTAATTTCGATGATGCTCTCAATATCGTTCGCCAAGTAAGTGAAACAACACCAGTTGCACTTGTTAACTCTGTAAATCCATACCGTATCGAAGGTCAAAAAACGGCATCGTTTGAAATTGTAGATGCCTTAGGTTCAGCACCTGATTATCTGTGTATTCCTGTTGGTAATGCAGGTAATATCACTGCCTATTGGAAAGGATTTAAAGAATATCACGCTGCAAAAAATAGTGGTTTACCAAAAATGTATGGCTTTGAAGCAGAAGGTGCAGCAGCAATCGTTAAAGGAGAGCCTATTGCTAACCCTGAGACAGTGGCAACTGCCATTCGAATTGGCAATCCTGCTAGTTGGAAATTGGCAGAAGCGGCTCGCGATGAATCTGGTGGTATCATTGATTCTGTTACAGATGAAGAAATTGTAGCAGCTTACAAATTAATCGCAAGTACAGAAGGTATTTTCGTTGAGCCAGGCTCTGCTGCTTCTTTAGCAGGTGTTATGAAGTCTGTTGAAAATGGAAAAATCCCTCAAGGCGCTAAGGTTGTAACTATCTTTACAGGGAATGGACTGAAAGATCCTGATACAGCTATGAATGTATCCACTGTAGAGGTTGTATCTCTTAAAAACGATGAAGAAGAAATTCGTGCATATATTGAGGGTGTACTATGAGTAAAATGTGGCAAATCTCAGTTCCTGGAAGCACAGCCAACTTAGGTCCTGGCTTTGATTCAATAGGACTTGGCTTGTCTCTTTACTTAAAGCTTTCTGTTACTTTACAAGAACAATGGGAAATTATCCATCTTGATGATAATGGTCCTAAAGAGTTTGAGCTTGAAGAACACTTACTATACGTCATTGCTAAAAAAACTGCAGATCAATATGGTCAACAGCTACCTGCTTGTCGTGTAGAGATGGCCAGTGAACTTCCGTTGGCACGTGGTCTTGGTAGCAGTGCAGCAGTTATTGTTGCAGGTATTGAACTTGCTAACCAAGTATGTAAGCTTGGATTAACGATTCAAGATAAACTTAATCTCTCTTCACAAATTGAAGGACATCCAGATAACGCAACCGCTTCAGTCTTGGGAGGTTTAACGATTTCTTCAATGGATGACAAAGGAATGGTTGATACATTTCATATCAATGATATCGATGCCTCCTTTGTGGTATATGTACCAGATGTTGAATTAAAAACAAGCGAATCTCGTTCGGTTTTACCAGAGCAATTTAACCGATCCTATGCAGTTCATGCTTCAGCAAATGCGAATATGCTAGCGGCTTCTTTAATGGCAAGAGATTTTGAACGTGCTGGACGTTATATGGAGGCTGATTTATTCCATGAACCGTTTCGTGCAAAGCTAATTCCTGCATATGAAGAAATTCGTATTGCTGCAAAAGCTAACGGCGCATACGGTACAGCTTTAAGCGGAGCTGGTCCAACATTAATATCCATTATTCCCTCTGCTATTGCTTCTGACTTCGTTCAGCTAATGACAAAGCAATTCCCAGAGCACCAAATTATTTTAACAAAAGCTGATGAACATGGTGTACAAGTCAATGAATGTATGAAACGTCTACTATAACAGTAGGCGTTTTTTCTTGAAAGCAAGTACGTATAAAACTAATATTATAGAAGTATAGAATTAGACTTTCTATACTTGCTTTTCTAAGGAGGGACTATTTTGAAACCCATTATTTTCTGTGATTTCGATGGCACGATAACAGAAACAGATAATATCTTTTCACTTATGACTGAATTTGTACCAAAGGAATCTGAAAAAATTGCACAAGCGATGATGGAACAAACCATTTCATTTAAAGATGGCCTATCAGCTATGTTTCATCTACTTTCTAGTCAACAAAAAGATGAAGTCATTCAATACCTAATGGATTCGGCAGTAATACGTGAGGGATTTGGAGATTTTGTTCGCTATGCTCAAAACAACAATATTCCATTTTATATTGTAAGTGGCGGAGTCGATTTCTTCATCGAGCCTTTAGTTGAAAAATTTGGTCCATTTTCAGGCATCTACTGTAATAAAGCAGATTTTTCTGGTGAGCAAATACAACTGATTTACCCAAATAGCTGTGATGAGGAATGCGCTAAATATAGCACACAAGGTTGCGGCTGCTGTAAGCCTAGTGTTATGCGAAAAGTTGCCAATGAAGATCATTATAAAATCGTAATTGGTGATTCTCTATCTGATTTCGAGGCTGCTAAACTAGCCGATATCGTTCTTGCTAGAGATCATCTTATCCAACGCTGTGAAGAACTTCAGGTTCCATATAGACCCTTTACCACATTTCAGGATTGTCTAAATATTGTTCAAGAACTAGTGGAATCAAAAAAGGCTATTCTTTCAATTTAATGTAGAAAAAAGACAAGGGAGCCACTTTTACAAAGATGACTCCCTTTCCCTACTTATTTATGCTAATAGCACTAAGCTAATGGCCATGACCGCCATTCCTGCTACTAGACCATACATCGATAAATGTGTTTCATCGTATCTTTGTGCTGCTGGTAACAACTCATCTAATGAAATAAAGACCATTATTCCTGCAACCCCAGCAAAAACAATTCCAAACATGACATCGGTTAAAAATGGCATAAGGAGCAAAAATGCTACTAATGCACCGACAGGCTCTGCTAATCCTGATAAAAAGGATAATTTAAAGGCTTTCTTTCGATTACCCGTCGCAAAGAAAATAGGAACAGATACAGCAATGCCTTCTGGAATATTGTGAATAGCTACTGCAATGGCAATAGCAATCCCCACATTCGGGTCATTAATAGCTGACATAAATGTAGCGATACCCTCTGGAAAATTATGAATGCCAATCGCGAGAGCTGTAAAAACACCCATCTTCATTAAATGTTCTTCATTGACCTGTGGTTTGATGGCATTTACATCCTCAACTAGCTTTACTTCATGAGGATTAGTAGCCTTTGGAATAAATTTATCGATCAAGGCAATAAATAACATCCCACCGAAAAATCCTAGGATTGTCATCCAATAGCCATTTGTTGTACCTAATGCATTGGTTAAAGCATCTTTCGCTTTAACAAAAATTTCTACCAGGGATACATAGATCATTACCCCTGCTGAAAAACCTAATGCTAATGATAAAAATTTTGTATTTGTTCTTGATGTAAAAAATGCTATTAAACTACCTACGCCTGTTGCAAGTCCGGCAAAAAGAGTTAGTCCTAGTGCCAGTAAAACATTTCCGTCCATTCCCTTCTTCCTTTGCTCTTTTTCTTATTGTACTCATCTTAACGTAGAAGTTTCCTATACGCAATTCTTTTTTATGAGGCAAATATCATTCTTTACAATGTCTCAATAAAACGTAAAAAAGCAGTATCTATTCATATGAAATAGATACTGCCTGCCTTTTTATTTATGATTGGATGAAAATAAGCGTTTTCGACGTTCGTACCAGATGACACAAATGATAAACCAAGTATAGCCGATGCTCCAACCAGCAAGTACATCTGTAGCAAAATGTCGAGCTCCTGCAATACGTGATAAACCAATAAGCACCATCAAGATCGTTGCGCCAAGCCACAGAAGGATTTTACGGCTTTTATTACGATTCTCCGCTAAAATATAAGCAAGTGAAAATAAATACAAAATACCTGTCATCGAATGTCCAGATGGAAAGCTAAAGGATGTCAGTTGATCCTCAATTTCAGGTCTTGGACGTTGCACCCATTTCTTTAATAATTGATTCAGAACATTGCCTGCTGCAAAAGTTAGTACAACAAATAGCATCCCTCGATAATTTTTTACCTTCCAAGCTAAATACACCATTAAAACTACTGCAACAGCGACAACAAATATTGGCTCCCCTATATAATGAAAGATCTCAATAAATCGATTGCCAAAAAGAATCTCTGCCATCTTTGCATCAAATGTATTCATCAATTGACTTTGATAAGTGACTCTTAATACGATAAAGACAATTAACGTTACAATTGCTAAAGGATATGCCCATTTTTTCATTTTTTCACCTCAAAAAACATTCATGCTATGGTCTTCACATCATAACATAAATAGGTCTATTCTGAATGAAATATAGGCCTTCATTTTAAGAAAGGTTTACACCCTTAACCTCTTGATAAATAGTGATCGTTTCTGCTTCTGGTTTGTTAAAGTAATTGGAAACGGCCAATGCAACAATAAATAAAATGGCTACTATAGGTAGTATTCTTCTAAACATCCTAAACACTCCCTTATTCTTTTACTGTTCCAAATTTAACTACTTGATTAACACGGGATCAAATAGCCAATCTTTTGGACCAAAGTTTGCATCCTTTTCTCCTCTAACCTCACGCGAAATACCATATTTTATAATAGTTTCTCTAAATCTTTTGCTAAACAATGTCTTCCTATATAAATACCTTCCATCATGACTACAATCAGCAGAGTAAAAAACATCACCTTTTAAGTTCTCTAAATCTTCATGATGATAAATATCAGGACCATTAATGACTCCATTTAAGCCACAACTGCACGGTGGTTGTTCAGTTGCAAAGTATAATTTAACTCTATCCTTACTACACTCAGGCAGCATTTGTATAGGAATAATTTGATAAGCTGGTTGTTTATCTTCTATAGGCCCTTGATGGATAACCTCTAAAAGCTCATAGCCTTCTAGTTTTTCTCTTTTCATTAGTAATACTAGTTCCTCAGAAGCTACCCAGTAACCATTTACATGGACTAAATAACGATCTTTCATCTGCGTAGTATCAATAACTATCGGTGATAGCTGCTCTTTATCCATGAGCCCACAATACTTACAATGTGTACTCAAAGAAAATAATGTCCCCTTATCCTCTAAGAACATTTCTGGTGAATTACCTGTTGAATTTAAAGTAAATAATGGTGCTCGTTCATACTCTATATCTGAAAATTCAAAATAAAAACGTTCTCCAATCGAAACGATTCCAAATTCACGTTCTAACGACGCATATAAAGCTGTTACCTGCTCGTATGTTACATCCTCATTTAATGTAAAAATAGGATTAAATTTTGTTTTCAAATTTCTTTTTCTCATTTCAGGCGCACCAATAGCAATACCATGACGATTATAAACGTTAATAACTTGATCTTGACTAGTTTCATCTATGGAAAACAAATTTTCAAGTTCTACTTTCACAATACACGCCTACCTTTATAAAGTTTTATGGTGAAGTATATTGACTAGCTAGTAACATTCTACAATCTACTAACGCTACTTTATTCATAGATAGTCAGGCTGCTTATTTTAATAAAATGATTTGTATATTACTGACTATAGCAAATCTACTTAACCACTGTTAATTTAAGCGTACCAGTACTTATACCGTTATTTCAACTTCGGGTTTACGCCAATTTTATGGCGTGATTCAGACAAATTTTTGGCGTGATTTGGCGGGTATAAAAAAACACCGCCACTTTTTTGGCGGTGTCTCTAATATTTTATAGGCTATTTAGTATAGGAATATGGATTTATTTTACTAAGGCAATATATAGGATATTCAATTCCCAAAATGCTCCCTATTAATTGAAAAATATACCAACAGTATAACATAGAAGTTGTCTAGAGTAAATTCATTCTCTCAGCAAGATTTACAGCTTCTGTTCGTGAATCTACATTTAACAAAGAAAAGAGTTGCGTTAAATATCTCTCTGTTGTTCGCTGAGGAATATTCAATTCAATAGCGATGGCTTTATTTGTATGGCCCTCTGCAATGAGTCTTAAAATTTTCTTTTCCTTTTCATTTAAATGTATATCTTTAGCACCTTGCAGTTTAAATTTATCATCCAGAAAATCTAAGAAATTTTTTGGTAAAACAATTTCACCGTTTGCAATGGCCCTGACTGTTCTTAAAATTTGCTCTTTAGAAGCTGTTTTAGCTAAAATGCCTTCTATTTTTCTTTCTAAAATGAGTGGATAATAATCTGTGATATCATCACCTGTATAAAGAATGACAGAAGCATTTGACTGAATAGCCTTAATATTACGGGCTAGGTTAATTCCATTCTCTAATGGCATATTGATATCTATCAGATAGATATCGTATGGTTTATTCTTTATCCTTTGAATGACACAAGTTGCATCACTTTCCGTATCGATGATAATATCTTCATTCTCTTGAAATAAATTTTTAGTTCCCTCTAACACTATAGGGTGATCATCCACTATGAGCATCGTAATCAAGTGTTTCACTCCCTTCTTTCACCATTATTCTAATAAACATCCCTTCATTGATATTTGAGTCAATCGCAAATTGTCCGTTAAACGCTTTTACACGCTCCTGCATGCCTTGAATGCCCATCGATTCTGTTACTATAATGTCCTCTACATTACATCCTACACCATCATCTTTATAAATGATTTCGAAACCATCGTTCATTTCTTTTAAATGAATTTCAACAGATGCTGCATAGGAATGCTTTAACGCATTATTAAGTAGTTCTTGGAACAAACGATAAATCATTAAATTCATGCGTTCATCCTCTAAATAAAGACGATCAATTGTGTAAATTAGCACGAAGTTAGCTCTCTCCTGAACTTTCCGGATTAACTTTTCTAATGCAGCATTTAAACCTAGTGTATCTAGTAACGGAGGTTTTAGGTTTTCACAATAAGTACGTAATTCATGTAAGGATGCAACCATTTGCTTATGAATTTTTGCAAGCTTGTCCTGTATATCTGTTGTATTTTTTGCATTTACAAGGACATCCACCTCACGGGCTATATGTAGTTGCTCCTGTAAATTCGTGTCATGTAACTCTTGAGCTAACTGGTATTTTTCTTCTTCAAACCTTAGCCATAAAAGCTTGTTCAGCCATGGTAACTGACCATCATCAGCTTGCTTCATATGCTTCAGTTCCTCTAACAGTTCTTCCACCATTTTTGTATTCTCAATAAAATTATTCACATACAATAAGAGCAATTCAAGCCATAAAAGCTCCTCATCTTTTAAATGAATCGTATTATTATGCCCTAGCACTAATGCTCTTTTAAAATGTGCATCCTGATGGAGAAATGCTATATAAACTTTGTCAATTTTTCTTATTTCACCTAATCGGATTTCTTCCATTATTTCAGGATCAATCGCAATACTTTCTCCAGCAATTGTTATGAATTCATTTTTATCATAGTTATATGTTAAGACAAAAACGTCCTCTAACTCAAGATGTATGGAAACCTCGTAAGCAAACTTCTCTAGAAGTTCGTCGATTTTAATTGTTTTCCCAATTTTATCTACGGCTGTATATAGCTGATGAATATAATCGCCCTTTGTTGAAAATAATATTTTCCGTTTTCGATAATCGACCTTCTCTTTAACGTAAAAAAGTATAACTAATGAAGAAAATGTAAAGAAAGCTACCCCCGACATGACAGTCATTGTTAAATAACGACCTGCAATAAAATATAGTCCCACTGTGAACCATACAGTAAAGATTAAAGAGAATATAACATAATAACGTAATCTTGTAATATGGTACTCAATATCAAATAATCTTTCTGCTAATTGTGTAAAAATAAAGCTAAAAGGTATAAGCAATAAAAATAATGAGCTTATCTCAGATGAAAGTATATACGTGTGAAAAAGGATTTTAGGGAGTGCATATAAAAAAAGAAATGGTAGAAACGGTATTAATATACTATTTAATAAAATTTTCAACTGAGGTGAGCTGTATTTAAAATAGCTTATTAATAAAATACTAAGGATGATCACAAGGAGAATAAAGAAAATAGCCAATATAACATTGGAAAGAATATCATTTGAAGCAGGATAAATAGTGCCCACACACCCTAATATAAAAGCTATGAAGGGTAGTATATAAAAGAGCTTGATATTATTTGTAAATACCCAATTTGTTTTCACAAATGAATAATAATTTCTCAAAAAATGTAATAGTATGACTAAACATAACAGCATACTACTTCGATTTACGATAATGCCAATCGTATCCATCCTACCAGAGACACCACTGCTTACATAAGCCAAAGAAACCGTTAACATAAAAAGAATTAGTAAATCAGCTAACTTAGTATTCCTTTGTTTGAAATGTAAATAAAATGCAACAAATAATGTTAGTAAATAATAACAAGCCGGAATGATTAAAACATAGATAAATTGTTGAGGGATATCCAAATGCTTAATATGTATATTGATTAGATCTCCATCGGGCTTCAGTATTGTTATTTCATTAGCAGATAAAATTTTTGATTTATACTTCAGTTGATTTAATTCATTGATGGGTTCATTATCTACAGTTAAAATCGCATCACCAACAGAAATATTTTGTCCCTCTGCCCAGTCTTTATAATAAAGTTGAGAAATGACCCATTTGTCATTCTCTTCTTCTACACCAATCTGTATATAAGGCTCGCTATAATTCACATAATTTAAATAAAAACCAATAATTAAATAGAGAATTATAGCGGGCCAAAACAACTTACTACGCAATTTTTTTAGTTCCAAATATCACTTTCTGCATTCATTTCACCGCTAAAAGCTTCTAAAATTGCTTTTTGTTCTACAGATGAAACTCCTACTAATGAGGCTTTTTGTTCCTTTAATAGTGCAACTAGGCTTGGATTTTGTTCTAAATATTGGATTACATTAATCATTCTTATCTCTCCTCATCTCAATAATTTTTGTAGGTATTCTTTACCTAACTCATTTATAGCTACATTTTCAAGATAATTCAATGCTTTAAACTTGTAGACGTTTTTTATCGTAATGGCATAACGTATTGCACCACCATTTGTCAACTCGTCTTCTGTTGCATTATTATCCAAATCTGTAACTATATCATTATTATAATAGCTAGAAACAGATTTTGAAACATCATTTTTCTGTGATAGAAGATAAATAATAGGCAAAGAATACCTTTTATTTAGCAAATCATTTTTAGGGCCCCACGCCTTTAAGCTTTGTATATCATTTTTAATTTGTTGGATGATGCCTATGTATTTTCCATACTCCTCTATTTCTTGAGATATTTCTCCTCTTGCAAGTACTTCACCAATCAAACAACCCATTGCTGTTAATGAACCAGATTTCAACGTAATCATTTGTATATAGGAATCCTCATCACGGCAATTATTTAGTAAGTCTAATTGTTGCCCGTTTATACTTTTTAAAGCGTATTCTTCAAGAAGCTTGATAGCCGCTCTTTTATGTTCAAAAGAAGTTTCATCTATTGTTTTAGATGCCATGACCAGCATAGCTAAAGCAACGTTTAGTGATAATTCAGGAGTTTTGTTCCAACTATAGTCCGAATCCTTATCCTGCAGATCATCAATAATATCAAAAGATAGTATTAGAAGTTCAATTGCAGCAGCTACCTTGTAGATATCTTGATTTATGCTTTTTGAAAATGCTTCATAATGCCAAAAACACAATTTACCAAAGGAAAAACCTACAGCTGTTTTTTCTTCTATAAAGCCTTTTAACATTGTTTTTAGCTCAGAGCCAAGTAATAACTCATTTTCTATAAGGATGTCTAATGATTCATTGATGTGTGCATCTAAACCCTTCAATAGTCCTCTCCCCTATCTAGTATATTACTAGATATTATATAGATTAGTGGGAATTAATACTAGTCATACAATTATATGATACATTAAATACCATTAATTCCTTTATAAAGCGAAAGACCGCCAAAAAATGGCGTTATTCATGCAAATCACGCCAGATTTTTGTTAATAATTACTAAAAAAATGGCGGTAGAGAACCAAGCACCGCCATTAAAGTGGCGTAAACTTACCATTGAAATGGCGTTCTAACAGATGTTACGCTTAGATTAATAATAAAATCATATTTTTAAAGTCAGGATAGATTGATGAACATGAAATCTTTTTGTACTGGGAGTGACTTAAATTGAATGATACTGTTTTCATACTTACGGCTACTTTTTCATGTAATATCTCTGTCTCAGCTGAAGAAATTACAATTAAACAGCCTAACAATGACCAACGACGAATTGAACAAATCATTATTCAATCAGAATTAAAAGCCTATCAAGAAACCTTAGCTGCGTATAAAAACATTTCAACTTTTTCAAATTTTATTAGTGATATTCCTGGATTTGAGGATACATTCCAACAAAAACGAGATTATTATATTGAGCAGTATGGCATTATAAGAATATCAAACGAAAGCATATCTAGTATGTCATTAGTCAATCCTTTCACGTTTGGATTAAATATAGATTCCCCTATAGTGTATGTAACACCACAGTACACAATCATTAATGCTAGAGGGCTAGTAATGGCAACAAATGCATCTAATTATAACAATAATCCAGATAGTGTGGATGGGCTGTGTAATACAAGTATCTCTGGGTTGTCCATTAACGAGAACACCATATCCTTTAATATGGATTCGACATTTAGTAAATGGAGAAAACCATCTATTACACATTAGCCTATACACCTAGCTAAGCAGGTCACAATGATTGTGACCTGCTTTTTGTGTAATAAAAAAGGTGTCTCAATCTCTCTTGAGACACCTTTCATAGTGTTGAAAAACAAAACCATCAATAGAATTTTTGTGAAAGGTGAAAATGGTTTCCGTTGCAGGCTACTTGCTTTCCTATGGGCGAGCGCCGAATCGCTTCCTCCGCTACCACTCCGTTTAGAGTTTTGCCTGTCTCGCTATCCCACGGGAGTCAAGTAGACTTCCACTCCAATCCACAAACGTGTTACCTTTTTAGCAAAGGTTTTCAAATAAAGTGAAGGTGTTCTCTACTCTTTATGAAGAGGTGTTGTCACGCATCACTTCTCCACATTGAAAATAAAAGCTTATCTCCTCTAAGAATACAGATAATGGGCGATTTGATCGCTATGCTACTATGAAAAAAAGTAAAGACACTTTGCAGAATGGTTGATTGGAGTGGAGCCAGCGTCATTCCTAGGGGATTTAGCGTCACAGAGGAGACCCTGGAGCGAACGGAAGTGAGTGAAGCGGCTCATCGGACGCCCCCTGGAAAGGACGCTGGCGGAACGGAAATCAACCCCTCACCTTGCTAAAAGGTCTTTTTCTGCTAGTGACATGATCTTTTTTCAACAATATGAAAAGGTGCCTCAATCTCTTGAGACACCTTTAGATGATTAACCTTTTACATAATAAACTTCTTGTCCGCTTTCAATGATATGATCAGGCTTTGGTTTCCCTGCGCTTGCCTTATGGCCGGCAATATGCTCAGGACTCTTCTCCCAATTTTTCCATGCTTCTTCTGATTCCCAACGAACCATCACTAGCACTTCTTCATCTCCACGGCGAACTTTCTTTACAAGTACCTGCTTATCAATGTAACCAGGCTGTTGTTCAAGTAATGAAGGACCGTTTGATTTAGCACCAAAACGTTCCACAACCTTATCCGAATTCCCTTCCGTCACAACAATACGTTTAATTTGTACAAACATATTAGTTAAACGCCTTTAACACATCTTCAGCTTTTTGTGTTTCTGATTGTAAACCGCCACCTGAAAGGTACCAAACTTCTGGATCTAGGTAGAATACTTTACCGTTTTTCACAGCGTTTGTTGCACTTACGATTTCGTTTTCAATTGCAGCTTTTGTACCTGATTCACCGTTTTCATTTACAACAGCGTCACGGTCAACAACGAATAAGATATCTGGGTTTTTCTCACGTACGAATTCAAAGCTTGCATTATCACCATGTGACTCGATTTTGAAGCCACTAGCTTCAGCTACAGCTTTTACACCATACACATCATGAATCACACCGAAACGTGAACCAGGACCAAATACTGATAATGAACCTTCACTACCTAAAACGATTAATGCTTTTTCTTCTGTTGCAGTAGCTTTTGCTTTTACTTCTTCTACTTTTGCTTCATAGGCAGCCATTGCATCTGCAGCTTCTTTTTCTTTACCAAAGATTTTACCTGCTAATTCTGTATTAGCTTTGAATGACTCTAAGAAGTTATTATTATCTACACCAATGTATACTGTAGGAGCAATTTTAGATAATTCAGCATAAGCTGCTGACGCACGACCAGAGATGAAAATAATATCTGGGTTAATTTCAGATAATTTTTCATAATCAGGCTCGAATAATGTACCTGCATTTACATAAGTGCTATCTTTAAACTTGCTTAAGTATGCTGGTAATGAATCTTGTACTACTGCAGTAGGATTAACGCCTAAAGCATCTAAAGTATCTAGGAAACCATTATCAAAAACGACAACTTTTTCTGGCATTTTATCAAGTGTTATTTCTTCAAATGTAGTACTATTACCATCGCGACCTTCAACTGTGCTACCTGGAATTGTTAGTGGGTAAAGTGATGATTCTTCATTTTGTTCCTCAGCTGGTTTGTCAGTTGAAGTACCTTTATCTTCTTCTTTTGCTTCGTCTTTTGAACCGCAAGCAGCCAATACTAATAACATCATTGCCATTAATACCGTAAGTAACTTCCATTTCTTCATTGTGAAATTTCTCCTTTAATTAATTTATTTGATAGTTAGATGGTTTATCCATCTGAAACTATTTTTACGAATTAAAATAAACACAAATTCGACAGCCATCCTGTTCTTGAACAGGGATATCCATATCATAGATTTCCTTCAAGGCATGTGAGTTAATAATGTCATTTGTAGGACCGTTTTTAACAACACGACCATCTTTTAATGCAACAATATAGTCAGAGTAAACGGAAGCAAAATTAATATCGTGTAAAACGATAACCACCGTTTTGCCTAGCTCATCAACCAGCTTACGTAAAATCTTCATAATCTGTACAGAATGCTTCATATCTAAATTATTCAATGGTTCGTCCAGTAAGATATATTCAGTGTCCTGTGCAATAACCATTGCGATAAAAGCACGCTGACGTTGACCACCTGACAGTTCATCTAAATAATTTTGTTGCATATCTTCTAAATTCATATAACGAATAGCTTCGTCAACTTTTTCTTCATCTTCAGGCTTTAAATGCCCTTTTGAGTAAGGGAAACGGCCAAAGGATACAAGCTCACGGATTGTTAGACGAACATTCATAAAGTTAGATTGCTTTAAAATCGATACGCGTTTAGCGAAATCATCTGATTTCCAGCTTCGTACATCTGCCTTATCGAGTAGTACTTCGCCAGTATCTGCATTCAGTAAACGACTCACCATTGAAAGTAGCGTGGACTTCCCTGCACCATTCGGTCCAATAAACGATGTGATTTTTCCGGAAACAATATCAACACTTACATCTTGAACGACAGGTTTTTTTCCAAAAAACTTGGTAATTTCTTTGACTTGTATCATCCTGCTGACCTACTTTCTCTTAATAATAAGTAGATGAAGTAGACCCCACCCACAAAATTAATAATGACACTAAGTGTAGTAGTGAAACTAAATAAACGTTCAACCATCCATTGTCCACCGACTAAAGCAACAATACTCATTACACAAGAGCCAGTAATTAAGATCGAATGCTTGTATGTTCTGAAATACTGATACGATAAATTTGCAACGATTAAACCAAAGAATGTGATCGGACCAACGAGCGCCGTCGAAACGGCTATCAAGATCGAAGCTAAAATTAACATACGTTGTACCAACTTATCGTAAGGTACACCTAAATTTATAGCTGTATCTCGTCCCAAGGACATAACGTCTAATTGATTCATATGACGAGCACCATAGAAAAACGTTATTAAAATGATAACGCCTGCTAGCCAAACTAAATCTGAATTAACATTATTGAAACTTGCAAACATTTTACTTTGTAAGCCTAAAAACTCATTCGGATCTATTAATACTTGGAAGAACGTAGTAATACTTCCTAAAAACGTACCGACAATCATGCCAACAAGCAGTAAAAAATAAATCGGGCGCTTTCCTTCTTTAAACAATACTCGGTAAAAAATTAAAGCGAATAGAATCATCGCCCCAATCGCAAGCGTAAAATTATAGTAGATATTAATAACTAATATGGATGTAGAGCCAAAGAAAAAGTAGATGCATGTTTGAATTAACATATACAAAGCATCTAAACCCATGACACTTGGCGTTAAAATACGATTATGTGTAATTGTTTGGAAAACTACTGTGGAATAGGCAATAGCTATACCTGTTAATGCCATTGCTACTACTTTTATGACACGACGTGGAAAAGCATAATGATAATTACCATTTAATTCCCAAAACAAATATAGAACAATTGCTATAACAGCGAGACCTAGTAAAATGAACATTTTTGTACGATTACGCATATGCTCTCCCCCTAAACAACATGAATAGGAAGATGGCACTTCCAATTACACCAACAGTCATACTAATTGGTATTTCATAAGGGAAAATCAGTACTCGTCCTAAAATATCGCAGAATAATAAGAATGACATACCAAGTAAGGCTGTATGCGGCAAGGTTTTCGCCAAATTATCACCTTTGAACAGTGAAATAATGTTCGGAATAATCAAACCAAGGAAGGGAATGATACCGACTGTTAGCACCACTGTCGTGGAGATAAGAGCTACCAACACTAAGCCTAAATTGACCACAAATTTATAGGATAGACCAAGGTTTTTTGCAAAATCCTCTCCCATCCCAGCTACTGTAAAACGATTTGCGTAAATGTAAGCTAAAATGAGTATCGGTACACTTACGTATAACAGTTCATAACGGCCTTTCATGATTAATGAGAAATCTCCTTGTAACCATGCTGAAATGTTCTGGATAATATTTGCCTTGTATGCAAAGAACGTTGTCACAGAGGACAATATATTCCCAAACATTAAGCCAATAAGCGGTATAAAAATCGCATCTTTAAACTTAATTCGGTTTAATATTTGCATGAATAGTAATGTGCCGGCTAAAGCAAATATGAAAGCGAAGGAAATTTTTTGGAAATATGTGACGTTCGTAAAGAACATCATTGAAATCAATACGCCCAACCGTGTGGCATCTAATGTACCAGCTGTTGTTGGTGATACGAATTTATTCCTACTTAAGCTTTGCATAATTAAACCAGCAATACTCATACCTGCACCTGCTAGCAAGATTGCAACAAGTCTAGGTACACGACTAATTAAAAATAGTCTAGCTTCTTCTGATTGGAAGTCTAATAGGTCGCTAGGCTTAATATCTACTACTCCGATAAATAGCGACACAATAGACAGCACAACAGTTGCTGTTAAAAGATATCTTATTTTCATAGTAATCCCCGGTAGATTTCATTTTTGTGTGTAACTCACTTTTTAGTGAAAATGATTATCATTACTCACGATTCCCATTATAATCATGATTTTATTCTCAGTCAACCTACAAATGAGAATTATTCTCGCTTTATTGAAGATTAACTAAAAAATATGCCTAATTAACGAAATATCAGCATAATCGCTCATCTTTTCAACAGAAATAATTCACTATTTCTACAATTTTTTTATCCAAATAAAAAGGTAATTGAGAATAAAATCTATCTCTCAATTACCATTTTTTATTAAATAATTTTCTTAATGCCTCTTAACCATGCTGAAATAATGAATATGATTAATACTAAACCTACATAGCCCATAACCGCATACAGTTTAGCTACTAGTGTTGTGAATCCCACAAGACTTGCTAGAAATCCGAGACCACCTATAAATATGACTGCAACCCTAAAGCTTGCTCTATTGGGTTCGAAAAACCTAACCATGAAGGAATATAGCATCCCTACCGCCGTATTATAAATCATTCCCAAAAGAGAAATAGTCATTAATAGCCCAACAATTGGATGAATTTCATTAGCTAATGCTAACATCGGAATGTCTAGTCCAACAATGATATTCATTTTTGCTAGAAGAGAGAAATTCACAAGTAAAATTAAACCACCTAACAAAATTCCACCAATTATACCACCCATTCCAGCTACCCTATGATTACGTATAGATCCACACATCACCGTTAATAAAGAAAAACTAACCCCTACATTGAATGACATATATAGTAAAGCCGTCACCCACCAGCTTTTCTCACTTATTTGAGCCTGTTGAGCAATAACAGCCTGCTCTACAAAGGTAAGGTCCATCGTAGCTATAGCATAGATAGCGATGATGGACACAATGGTTAGTAGATAGGGAGTGGCAAGCGCGATGATATTAATGATACTTTTCACATCCATCATAACTGTAGCTATTGTAAGCAAGATCATGCAAATACTCCCTAGCCAGATAGGAAATCCAAACATTTGTTGAAATGTTGCACCAGCACCAGCAAACATAATTACGGCTACACCAAATAAAAAGAGGGATAGGACTAAATCCAATACAAAGCCAATAGTATTCCCTGAAATTTGATAAATCAAATCCTTATGGGAGGCTGTGCGAAGTCTTGAGCTCACTTGAGCAATGCACATTCCAACAATCGAGAAACCAACCATAGCTAACAGTGCACCATATATTCCTTTAAAGCCATAGCTTGTAAAATAGAGGACAATTTCCTGCCCCGATGCAAATCCTGCTCCAACGATAATCCCTACATAGGCACCACCGATTTGCAAGCTTTTTTTCAATCAGTTCTCTCCTCGTTTTTCCTTTATACCAGATGATTGACTAAGTAATGCTTTATTGATAGATTTCTTTACTAATCGTTAATTTATCAATAACAGCCATATTAGGCGTATAACCAATACCGACTGACTGGGGTACCTCAATATAGCCATCTTTGACTTTTACTTCAGGATCAATTACGTCCTCATACCAATAATGACTAGATCCTGCTGTATCGCCGGGTAAAATAAAGTGACTAAGAGATGTTAAGGCAATATTATGTGCTCGTCCAATTCCTGCCTCTAACATACCACCACACCAAACTGGAATATCGTTTGCTTTACATAGGTCATGGATTCGTTTCGCTTCCGTTAAACCACCTACTCGTCCAATCTTAATGTTTATGACACCACAGCTTCCAAGTTCAATTGCTCGTCTGGCATCCTCATAGGATGTGATGCTTTCATCTAAACAAATAGGCGTTTTTAACTTTTTCTGCAATGTTGCATGATCGACAATATCATCAGTAGCTAGTGGTTGTTCAATCATTAATAAATCAAAGTCATCAAGCTGCTGTAGTATTTCTATATCGTCTAATGTATAAGCAGAGTTCGCATCTACCATCAAAGGTAAATTTGGCAGTTCCGCGCGAATTGCTCGTACTACCTCGACATCCTCTCCAGGCTTTATTTTTATTTTCACTCTTTTATAGCCTTTTTCAATATGACCTTTTATTAAAGCTATTAACTGAGTGATAGAGGGTTGAATTCCCACGCTGACTCCCACTTCAATACGTTGTTTTTGACCGCCTAATGCCTGTGCAAGTGATTGCTTCGTTTGTTGGGCGTAGATATCCCATACAGCACCTTCAATTGAAGCTTTCGCCATGCAGTTTCGACGAATAGGCGCAAATAAGGAAGTCACCTCATCTGGATGCCCGATCTCTTTATGTAACAAGATGGGTATCAAAAAATCTTGCAGCATATGCCATGTTGTCTTTAATGTTTCTTCTGTATACCAAGGTGCTACAAAAGCAACCGTTTCTCCCCATCCCGTAATCCCTGATTCATCTTTTGCTTCTATTAATAATAATTCCTTTTCATCAACTGTGCCAAAGCTCGTTGTAAATGGTGCTTTCATAGGCATTTTCAAGTGCCTTAATGTAATCTTTTCTAATCTCACAATATTCACTCCCTAGCATTATTATAAGGCTAATAAGGAGCGTCTGACTAACAGATAGCTATGAACATATTCTGGATGTTTCTTCATGCGTACAACAGCATAATCTTGATTAAATAATGTCGTTAAGATTGTACGAATTTTATAACGCCAGTCCTCTGCAAGTTTTGGACTTTCCACTTTCATCTTCTGTAGAGATTGAGGGATCGGTAAGAGATAGGCGTCCTTGTAAAAGGATTGTTCCAACTGAAATGTATTTTCTACATCTAGAACTGGCAATCCGTCGACGGTTAATGTCCAAGGTACAATTTCCTGCGCTAGCTCTTCTAATTCATCAAGGCTATCTGCCATTTGATCACGCTCAATCCACCATTCAACAACTAGCCTATCTGATGGGAGCCCTTCATTAAAATCGTCTCGGAGCGGACCATAGTAATCATTTTCATATTGATAGCTAGTGGCGTTCAATTTTAGAAATGCTAAATTAGCTAAACGTGCTTCTAACGGTTCAATTAACCAGCGGACAAGTTGAAAACCATGCTCTTTTGCATATTCTTGTTGGGCATGCTTCAATAATTCAGCCACACCTTGTTCACGATATGCTTTTTCTACACCAATCATGTGCGAATGCAAGTACATTTCTCTATCTTGATAACCAACAAAGCAATAATTAAAGCCAATTAGCTTTTCGTCTAAATACGCTCCTAATACGATTCCCCCATTTTGTACAGCAGCTAATAATTGATGGGAAGGTATTGCTTGGCTGCCCCATATTTCAGCATTCAATTTTTGGATCTCTGCAATTTCTTTCGGTGTCATTACTTTATGAATTCGCACTTGCTCTAACATTACGCTGACGCCTCCTTTTTATGCCCTGATTCCAAAGCTAATAAAACTGCTCTTGTAAGAATCTCAACTCCTGTGACAAGTCTTGCTTGTTTAAATTTCATTTTCGGATGATGCAACCCGGGAGTTAATCCACAACCCAAGCCTAGCATGGTCGTTTTTAAATGTGGCCGTTTCACAGCATAATGGTGAAAATCCTCTCCACCAGGTGTATGAACTGGCTTTCTTAAATTTGATAACCCAGTAGCCTGTATAATTGCCTGCTCCATCAAATATTGTGCACTTGTATCAACTTCAGCAGCTACGATATTAGCAACCGTACGTAATTCAATCTGTACCTTATGCAACAATTTAGAGGAATCTATTACACGCTTTACTCCTTGTGCTAAATCATCCATTACCTTGTTTTGCTGTGCACGTATATCAATCGTGAACGATGCATTACCTGGAATAATATTGCCTGAATCTCCCCCGGCATGGAATTTCGTCATCTTTACAGATACAGGAACCATAGGATCTGTATGAATGGTTCGCAAATCTTCGATAATTGTTGCACCTACTTCAATCGCATTAGTGCCAAGGTGTGGCCTTGCAGCATGAGCATCCTCCCCAATAATTTCACCTTCAAGTAAGCGAGAGGCACCATGGTATAGGGCTGCACAATAAGTGCCGTCCTCTAGCTCATGAACAGGTCTTACATGGACACCAAATAAATAATCTAAGTCATCAATAACGCCTTCTTCTAAAACGGATAACGCTCCCGTTCCTTTTTCTTCAGCAGGTTGGAAAATAACACGGATTGTGCCATTAAATGATTGCTGTAGTTCTTTTAAAAGTAATAGCGTACCAATGGCCATCGTCATATGTCCGTCATGTCCACATGAATGATTCGCACGGAAATGGCCATCAACTTCTTGCCATAAAGCATCTATATCTGTTCTTAATCCTACTTTCGGATCTCCGTTGCCTACATCCACATATAACCCTGTGGAGTTTTTAAATCGTATAGGAGAAAAGCCTTCCTGCGTTAATAGCTCCACTATATAATTGGTTGTTTCTACTTCATGCCAGCTGATTTCTGGATTCGCATGTAAATACGTAAAAATCTCCATTAATCTTGGCCTCAAATGATCTAACTCTTCTTTCATGGCTTCCAACCCCTTAAATTTTCATATTATTAAAATTATTATAACGAAAATGATAATTATCTACATAGAAACTTATACCCACATTCAGCAAAATAACTACTTACGATAATATATTTCGCTCTCAACTTCTTAGATAGACTTTTATTTAGATAGCAAAAAAAGATGCAAGTACAGCTATTAATAAAACTGTACTTGCATCTTTCATTTAATTAATACCTTTCATCGCTTTCGAAATAATCGGTGAAAGTACTAATATAATAATTCCGACTACAATAGATAAGGTACCTAAGAAGCCAAAGTATGTGAATTCGCTTACAACTTCATAGACCTTAACTAATTGAGCATTAATTGCTTGTGCTGCCGCACTTGTTAAAAACCATAAAGACATCGTTTGTGCTGCGAAGGCCTGTGGTGCCAATTTCGTTGTAGCAGATAGACCAACTGGTGATAATAATAACTCCCCAACAACCACTAAGAAGAATGACAATACTAACCATAAAGGACTCACTAATGTTTCTCCACCAGATAGGTGTGCGGGAATCATCATCACTAAGAATGATAAACCTGCAAAGAACAATGCGTATGAGAACTTACGTGGTGTAGTTGGTTGCTTGTCTCCCCATTTAAGCCATAGCATCGCAAATAATGGTGCCATCGTGATAACAAATAATGGGTTCAATGACTGGAACCATGAAGATTGAAGCTGAATACCACCAATACTTAGCTGTGTACGCTCATCTGCATATGTCGCTAAAATTGTTGCCCCTTGTTCTTGGATAGCCCAGAACATGACCGCTGATAAAAATAAAGGAATATAAGCAAGTAGACGAGACTTTTCATCCTTCGTTGTTTTTTTACTGCGATACATATAAATAAAGAATGCAGTTGGAATTAATACACCTAGGGCCGTAATGATAAAACTGAATACATTCATTGTTAATGTACCTGTTTTAATACCAATAGCACCTAAAATGATAATAAGTAAAGCTGCAATTCCAAATTGTAAAAAGACTTTTTTACGTTCTTCAGGCTTTAATGGGTTATTTACTTGTAAGCCCGCTAAGCCTAAATATTTTTTCTCTGTTAATTTATAGACAATTAAACCAATTAGCATACCCAGACCAGCTAAACCAAAGCCAAGGTGGAAGCTATACTTTTGTCCAATTGTTCCGACAATAAATGGTGCAATGAATGCTCCCATATTAATACCCATATAGAAAATAGAAAAACCTGCATCACGGCGGCTATCTGTTTCAGCATAAATGTCTCCAACAATACTTGAAACGTTTGGTTTTAATAAACCAGTACCCATGACGATAAATGCCATTGAAGCAAATAACATGCTTACACCACCAGGCAATGCTAGCAGTAAGTGACCAATCATAATTAACACGCCACCATAAAAAATGGTTCTTCGTGTTCCTAAAACTCGGTCGGCAATCCATCCACCTATAATACCAGACATATAAACAAGTGAGCCATAGATGGCCATAATAGAGTTTGCTGTTCCGCGGTCTAGACCTAAGCCTCCCTCATGTAATTCGTAATACATAAAGAAGATGAGAATTGCTCGCATACCATAGTACGAGAAACGTTCCCAAAATTCTGTGAAAAACAAAGTAAAGAGCCCTTTAGGGTGTCCAACAAAGCCATTTTGAGGGACAGATTTTACAACTTCATCTTTACTAGACATACAATACCCTCTCCCAATTAAAAATTATTCTCTAAAAATATCATTACCCTAAAATAAGGATAAAAAAACTTTATTTCATCATACTAAAGCGTTTTATAAACTTTAGCAAGAGTTTTAAAAAATGTTGAAAATTTGTCATTTTTCTATAAATTCTGATTGATTATTAGCAAAAATATTAAATCCTTTGATATATCTAAGTTTTCTCACACTTTCTTTTCAAAAAATTAAAACATACTCATTGAATTATTCTAAAATATTTAAAATTCAGATTTATTACTTTGTTTACAAATTTATACTATTTCATTTACAACCTACGGTACACCTTTCACTTTGTTCTAGATTCTACTATTCCCTCTAATCACAAAAAGCATGCCAAAATTTTTTTGGCATGCTTTGGGAAATCCATTTTTTAATTAACAACATAGTGTTGATACTTTGCATAGTCTGCTACTTTTACTTCAAGAGACAATAATGTCCCGTCTTCTTCATAGGCAGTATTAAAAACAGAGGCTTGTTCATTTAAATAAGAAACAACGTTCCCTTGGTCATAAGGTATTAACATGTCACACTTTACATAATGCGAGAAGATGTGTTGACGAATTAACTGTACTAATTCCTCTAAACCAATCCCCTGCTTTGCTGATATCCAAATATTATCTCCACTTACTACAGGATAAGGAACATCCGCTATATCTGCCTTATTGTATACATAGATTGTTGGAATGTCCTCAACACCAACTGCTTTAAGCGTTTCATTCGTCACATTCATCATAAATCCATGCTCAGCATTTGAAACATCCACCACATGAAGTAAAAGGTCAGCATCTCGTGCCTCTTCCAAAGTAGAGCGAAATGCCTTCACTAAATGGTGAGGTAATTTACTAACGAAACCTACTGTGTCTGTCAGTAAAAATGTCTTCTTATCAGGTAGTTCAATCTGACGAACAGAAGTTTCAAGGGTAGCAAAAAGCATATCCTTCTCAAAGACTTGCTTGTGCTCTTCTTGTCCTATTTGTGTGAGCAGTTGATTCATAATTGTTGATTTACCTGCATTTGTATAGCCGACAATCGATACAACTGGAAGTGCATTTTTACGACGCTGTTTACGCTGCGTTTCTCGTTGCTCCTTAACGTGCTCAAGATCCTTTTTAATTTTAGCAATTTGATCTTCAATCTTTCGTCGATCCAGTTCCAACTTTGTTTCACCAGCACCTCGGTTTTTAAAGCCACCTCCAGTACCTCCACCCTGACGACTTAAAGAGGCATGCAAACCTACTAAGCGAGGTAGCATGTATTGAAGCTGTGCTAACTCCACCTGCATTTGTGCTTCACGTGTTTTTGCGCGTCTTCCAAAAATATCTAAAATAAGCATTGTTCGATCAATGACCTTCGTTGCTAAATCACGCTCTAAATTACGGATTTGCGAAGGAGACAATTCATCATTAAAAATAACAAGATTTGCTTGTGCTTCTTCATAAAAATTTTTGATTTCTTCTATTTTACCTGTACCTACATAATGGGAAGGTGTGACACGTTCCAAATTTTGCGTGACAATCCCCACCACTTCTACATGCAAAGCCTCAGCTAAATTTTGTAACTCTTCCATAGAATAGTCAAAATGCTCGTCATTTCGTAAATTTACGCCAACGAGTATGGCCTTTTCAATTAATACATCAACTTCCTTAATTCTATCCATTAGAAACCTCCCACCAAAGCCTGGTGTCCCTACGACAAATTTTCTTCATCTTACCATAAAATACCCTTTTTCGTATCTGAAGAACATCATTCACTTTTCTAAAAAAATGCGCCTCAAGGAAAGGCGCATTTAAACCACATTACTATTTTCTTTCTTCTTTTAGCAATGCTTCTGAGCGTGTGAACTCTTCTTCAATTTCTTTATTTGGTTTAAATGTCAGCATACTGACCACAACCGCAACAATTAAACAAACAAGGAAGCCCGGAACAATTTCGTACAACGCACTTGATAAAGCATCTACTTTACCCCAAATAAACGCGGTTACAGCCCCTGTCACCATTCCGCTAAGTGCTCCATAGTTCGTTAACTTTCTCCAATATAAAGAAAGCAAAATAATTGGCCCGAAAGCGGCACCGAATCCTGCCCATGCAAAGCCAACCAAGCTTAAGATGGAGCTATCTGGATTCCATGCTAGGATTGCTGCAATAATTGCAACAACTAATACAGCCATACGTCCAACAAAAACATAATGTTTATCGTCTGCTGTTTTATTAAATAATGCTTTATAAATATCCTCTACAAGCGCTGAGGATGTTACGATTAATTGGGATGAAATTGTACTCATAACAGCTGCTAAAATAGCCGCCAGCATAATACCTGCTATAAACGGATGGAATAAAATCTGTCCAAGTACAATAAATACTGTTTCAGCATCTTTTAGCTCACCAGCATTTTGCTGATAATAAGCTACACCCACCAAGGCAGTTCCAATAGCTCCAAATAAGCTTAACATCATCCAGCCAATACCAATGCGTCGTGCTTGCTTCGTTTCTTTCACAGAACTAATCGCCATAAAGCGGACAATGATATGAGGCTGTCCAAAATAACCTAGCCCCCAAGCAACTGAAGAAATGATCCCTGCTGCTGTAGCAGTGGCTGGTAATAAATTTAGAAGGTCTGGATTTACGGATTTAATAGATGAAATCGTTTCCCCTATGCCACCTGTTACAAATAAACCAAATATCGGTACCATAATAAGTGCTAAAAACATAATAAGACCTTGTAAGAAGTCTGTATAACTTACCGCTAAAAATCCGCCAAAAAGAGTGTATGCCACAACTACAGCTGACACAATTAATAAGCCTGTATGGTATTCATAACCAAATGAACTCTCGAAAAACTTGCCTCCTGCTACCATCCCTGACGATACATAAAACGTGAAAAATAATAGTATGATGATACCAGAAGCAATCCTAATTAGCTTCGTATTATCCCGTAATCGGTTATCCAAATAACTTGGAATGGTAATGGAATCATTCGTAACCTGTGTGTATACCCGTAAACGTGGTGCAACAAGTAGCCAGTTTAGGTAAGCCCCTATTGTGAGTCCAATCGCAATCCAAGCTTCCACAAGACCTGATAAAAATATTGCACCTGGTAAGCCCATTAGGAGCCAGCCAGACATATCCGCAGCACCAGCACTTAGCGCCGTAACTGCTGGACCCAAAGAACGACCGCCAAGCATATAATCTGTTAAATTGGATGTTTTAACAAATGCATACCAGCCAATTGCTAGCATGGCGACCATATAAATAATAATTGCTAATAATTGATACATGTTATCCGACATATTTTCTCCTCCTTTTAATACTTAGTATCACCAATTCAAAAAGAATTACTATATTTAAGATACCATGAATATACAATTCTACCTATAAATACTCGGAATTTTTATTAAATTATTTCCGAATGCCAAAGTAGACATTGTCTATTATAAAATGTGTTAAACTAGTGCCATCTATTACACAATAAAGTAGGCGAAAATGTATGACATTTGAAGAAATGAAAACTCTGCTCACTGAGCAAATTTTGCAACAACAGCTTGTGACTGCTACAATCAGTCAACCACGTATGAAATCAAACGAAGTAAAACGTGTAAAATTAAAACCATTAATGTTAAAGAATCAGTACCATATACAAATTGAATACCAATATGAACGCATTTTAAAACATGAAAATATTCTATTGGCTCATTTTCCTTCCAAGCTTGACGCCTTATTTGAGGAGTATCGTCAAGCCCATATCGATTTCGTAGATGAAACGGTACATGTGCAATTATCCAAAAAGAATAAAGTCCTTTGGAAATCAGATAAAACGACTTCACCTAAACAAGTCAATTTAGCCCATAATCGTAAAAAAAATCATTTACTTTCAGATGACCAACCCTATCCATTTTTAATTCGACTAGGGGTTCAAACAGAAGAAGGAAAGGTTAAAAAACAAAAGTATGATAAGTTTAAACAAATTAACCGCTTCATTGAATTTATTGATGACGCCTTAACATACTTACCACAGGATCGTCAGGTGCGGATTTTAGATTTTGGTTCAGGTAAATCCTACTTAACCTTTGCTTTGTATCATTATTTAAAAATCGAAAAAGGCTTAGACATTCGTGTTACTGGTTTAGATTTAAAAAAAGAGGTTATTGAAGAATGCTCGAGAATAGCACAGGATTTAGGCTATGACCAGCTAGAATTTCTTGTAGGAGATATCAATGATTATAATGATGAAAGCACTGTAGACATGGTGGTGACACTCCATGCATGCGATGTAGCCACAGATATGGCCTTGGCTCGTGCTGTGAAATGGGGCGCAAGTGTCATTCTAAGTGTTCCTTGCTGTCAGCATGAGTTAAATCGTCAACTAAATACGCCTGCTCTAGATATTATGTTGCAACACGGTCTTGTTCGAGAGCGTTTTGCAGCACTTGCCACAGATGCTATTCGAGCTGAAATTTTATCCCTTGTTGGCTACGAGGCACAGCTTTTAGAGTTTATTGATATGGAGAATACACCTAAAAATATTTTAATTCGAGCATATCAAACAGGTAAAAAACCAAATGAAGAGCAACGTGCCAGCTATGAGGCCTTCTTAAAATTACTCAATGCAACACCATTTTTAGCTAATGAGTTAAAAGAGTACTTATAATGCACTTCTATCAAAATAAAAGGCGATCCAATGTTAATTGGACCGCTTTTTATTATAGCTCTTGTCGCAAAGCTTGAATAACATCGATTTTAGTTGCTTTACGTGCTGGACGGTAGCCTGAAATCATCGCTACGCCAACACTAATGGCCGCTGCAATAATAACTAGTTGCCATGGAATCAGAGAAAATGTAATATCATTTGTTGCGAATGCTTCTTCCCCAGTTGCCGCCTTAAGAATCAATGGTAATGCTGCATTAGCCGCAAAACTGATGGCATATGAGATAATAACTGCAATTAGCGTACCAAAAATACTGATAAATGTACTTTCCATTAAAAACAGCCGTTGAATAAGCTTTGGACTTGCCCCAATTGCCTTTAACACACCAATTTCACGAGTACGCTCTGTGACAGCCATTGTCATTGTATTGAAAATACCAATGGAAGCAATCAACACAGCAATCGTACCTACAAAGATTAAGCCAATTTTTAATACAAGGAAAAATACATTCATTTGATCTAATTGCTCAGTTACTGAATATACGCTATAACCTCTATCTTTTAATTTCTCTAAAATCGGCTTTACATTTTCTAAAGTATCCGCATAAATGTTAAATTCGGAGTAAAATAGCTCATCCTCTGCCATGTTATTACTTGTAGATAAATTTTCAGCTAATACTGCCTTTTGTACCTTATCCATATGAATAGCATTATCAACCATCCAATCATAAGAAGGTTTCTCCATTATGCCAACAATTGTATAGCTCATTTTTTGCGTTTCATCATTTGTGCCAGTGTGAGGAACTAAGGACAGGTCAATATTTTTTCCAATCAATGATTCCTTATAGCCTTCTTCACTGCCATCATAGTAAGTGCCCTCTGCTTCAGCCTTTTTACTCTTTTCCGCAATGAGATTGCGTTCTGTTTCATTTAATAATGTTTGAGCAAAATGATAGCCTACAACAATTTCATTGGATTTTGTTGGATAGTGCCCTTTTGCAAGCTTTCCATTTACCTGCTCAAAGTCCTGCATATTTGACAATATTAAATTAGAAGTTGTATCACGATCCTCAACAAATGATTGCGCGGAAGCATTGACACTAATTGTTTCAAGCACTGTTTCTACATGCTCCATTTTTTTAATTTCTTGTACTTGTTCTTCAGTTAATTGCTTATCGCCATATACTTGAATTTTCGTAACGGTTTCGTTTGACAGAATTTCATTGCGTAAAGACTCCTGTAAGCCAAAACCAACGGATGCTAGCACGATTAGAAAGGCACAGCCCATCGTTGCAGCTAGTATCGTCATAAACACACGCAGCTTGTTTTTCTTGATATGCTGTGTTACAAAACCTAATTGATCCTTAAATAACATGTTAAGCTTCCTCCTTTACAAGTTCTCCATCGTACATGCGGAAGCGTTTATGTGCGATAGTAGCTACTTCTTCATCGTGCGTTATAATGACAAACGTTAGCCCTAATTCACGATTTAAACTTTGAATGAGCAGTAAGATATCCTGCTCGGTTTCTGAATCGAGACTCCCTGTTGGCTCATCTGCAAGTAATATGGGAGGATTTGTAATAAGGGCTCGTGCAATGCTGACACGCTGTTGCTGTCCACCTGACAATTCATTTGGATAATGGTCTGCTACTTCTGTCAAACCAACCTTGTCCATTAATTTTTTTACTTTTTCTTTGCGCATAGCCTTACGCAAACCCTGTAGCTTTAAAGGTAATTCAATATTTTCGAATGCCGTTAAACCAGGCATCAATTGAAAGTTTTGAAAAATAAAACCGAATTGACGTAAACGGAAGGCAGCACTTTCTGTTTCAGTTAGACGGGCTGTTTCCTTTCCATTTACTTTAATAGAGCCCTGTTCAGCTTTCATAAAACCAGCTAAAACTTGTAATAAAGTCGATTTTCCTGAGCCACTTTTACCTACAATGGCAACAATTTCTCCTTTATTGACCTCAAAGTTCACACCTTTCAATACTGGCACTTGCTTTTCCTTCCCTCGTTTTCCAATTAAAAATGTATGCTGTAAGTTTTCAACTTGAATCATTTGCTAATAAACGCTCCTTTCTCATTCATTTTCATTGTAGAAAACAATTCTTAATAAAGAGAGAGGATAAAAATGAAGATATTCTTAAGAATAAGAAGGTACTCTTTTGGTCTCCAAACGAATTTACATTACCTTTACAATTCAAACTCGCTATTTTTATTTTTATTTATCATTTTTTGTGGCTTTATCTGTACTAATAAGCCACCTTTATAGAAAAATTGCCCATTATAACAAGGTTTTATCTGTACCTATAAAAATAAATACAGCTTGACCATCTCATTTTTTGTGAACGAATTGTATATTACAGGAATGTAAATTTTCGTGTCGAATATAAAATTTTTATGTAGATAAATTAAAGATTTTGTTATGATAGTAAAGTTTAGAGGTCGATTAATTTATTTATATCCAGGAGGATTCGATTCACATGCTTAACTCAAAAAAACAAGACCCTTTCTTTATTACATTGCATAAAATTGCTGAAAATATGAGAGAGGCTGTACATTACGCAAATGATTTTCGTATTAACAGTGTGGCTGACCTAAAAGAGATTAGCATTACAATGAAAAATTACGAAACTGCTGGTGATAAGCTTATTCATGAACTGATTGTAATGTTAAACAAATCATTCATGACACCTATTGAACGTGAGGATATTTTAGAGCTTGCCATTCGTATGGATGATGTTTTAGATGGTACAGAACACTGTATTGCGCACTTTGAAATGTTTTCGCTCACTGAGATTGATGAATCTATGCGCATTTTCTTAGGATTTATTTCAAAAAGTGCTGATGAAATAGTCAAAGCGACAGAAGAGTTAAAGAAAAAGAATCTAATTGGCATGCGTCCGCACGCAATTCTTATTAAAGACTATGAACGTGAATGTGATGAGGTACAACGTACTTCTATTAAGAAGTTATTTTTAAATGAAAAGGATCCAATCCGCCTCATTAAATTTAAGGATATTTATGAACAACTTGAAGATATCGCTGATCATTGTCAAAACGTAGCAAATACTATGGAAACAATTATCATGCGTAACGCATAATTAGGAGATGGGCACTTTACAATGAACACAATCATTATATTAACCGTACTGGTCGTCATCTTTGCCCTAACATTTGACTTTATCAATGGCTTCCATGATACAGCAAATGCTATCGCAACTTCGGTTTCTACTAGAGCATTGCCGCCTCGCACGGCAATCATCATGGCCGCAACTATGAACTTTATCGGTGCTATCACCTTTGTAGGGGTTGCGAAAGCTCTAACAAAAGATATTGTAGACCCTTTTGCTTTAAATGCTTTTGAAGGTGACACGACAGGCTCAGTCGTTATTTTAGCTGCATTAATTTCCGCTATTATTTGGAATTTACTGACATGGTATTTCGGTATTCCCTCCAGCTCTTCACACACATTGATTGGGTCTATTGCTGGTGCTGCTATCGCGTCAGCTGGTTTCAATGTGTTAAACTATGGCGGCTTTACTAAAATCATTATGGCGTTAGTGTTTTCACCTTTACTTGCTATTTGTGCAGGTTTTATTATGATGACACTTTTTAAAATATGGTTTAAAAATTTAAATTTATATCGAACAAATAAAGGTTTCCGCACAATGCAAATTTTCACTGCTGCCATCCAATCGTTCACTCATGGTACAAATGATGCGCAAAAAGCAATGGGAATTATGACGATGGCTTTAATCGCTGGTGGCTTGCATACTGGGGATGAAATACCTTTCTGGGTACGTGCTGCGGCAGCAACAGCAATGGGTCTAGGTACCTCAATTGGTGGTTATAAAATCATTAAAACGGTTGGCGGTAAGATTATGAAAATCCGTCCTGTTAATGGTGTTGCGGCAGATTTAGCATCAGCTACTGTTATTTTTGGCGCTACATTAATTCACTTACCAGTATCAACAACACATGTTATTTCTTCATCCATTATGGGTGTTGGTTCAGCACAGCGTGTACGTGGTGTAAACTGGGGTATGGCTCGTAAGATTGTTACTACTTGGGTTATTACAATGCCCATTTCAGCCGTTATGGCATCTGTTATTTATTTTGTATTATCATTATTCTTTTAACAACAAGACTCCCGTCCACAAAATGGATGGGAGTCTTTACTTTGTCACACGACAAAATGTGACACATCCTTTACACTAATTGAAAAGGGGGATGTATAAACAACTATGAAAACTTTTTCAGCTTTTATTACAGCACATGCGAAAGCAATCGTAGCCATATGGCTTATTATTTTTCTAGCGATGGCGTACTTTGCTTTACAGCTTCCAGGCAAACTTCAAGGTGATGGTTTTTTTGTTGAAGCCGATCATACCTATGTTACCAATGAGCTAGCAGAAAAATTTGATCTACCATCTGATACGATTTTGGTTGTCTTTGATCCAGCTAATGATCAGAAAATTGAAGACACGTTAAAAAAATTAGATAGCATAAAAGAGATCCATTCAATCCAATCACCCTTAGAAGACTCCTCTTTACAGAAAGATGGCATTGCCTATGCTATGGTTCATTTAAAAAATGACGTGGAGAACCTCCCTGATATTGTGGAGGAATTCCGTTCATTAATTGAAAAAGACGGTGTTAGTATTACCGGAGGGCCTGTTATTTCTTCTGACATAAATACAGCCAGTCAAAAGGATTTAGCATCAGCTGAAGCCATTGGATTGCCCATTGCCATCGTGATTCTCTTATTAGCTTTTGGTACAGTTGTAGCTTCTATTTTACCAATTATCATTGGTGTTGTAACAGTGGTTACAGCCTTTGGTATCATGACGCTACTTAGTGCGAATGTAAATTTATCTATTTTCGTCTTAAATATTGTCCCAATGCTTGGGCTGGCTTTAAGCATTGATTTTGCGTTGCTGTTTATCAATCGTTACCGAGAAGAACGCGCTCATACTTCTATTGCACAAGCCATTCAAACTGCTATACAAACAGCAGGACGTTCTATCATTTTCTCCGCAGTCTGTGTCATGATTGGCTTAGGTGCGATGATTGTCATTGATGTAGAAATTTTTCATAATATCGCCCTAGGAGGCACTATAGTCGTCCTATTAGCCGTTCTTTCTGGCTTAACATTACTTCCTGCCACAATGATGCTGTTAGGAGATAGACTTAATAAATGGCGCTTAATCCGTGTTAAACCAGGTGGCGCAAATCGTTGGCGCGGCTTTGCAGGTTTTGTCATGAAACATCCGGTAGCTATAGTGATTTCAGCATTATTGTTACTTGGCATTGGCATGATTCCTTTAAAGGATATCCAATTAACGATTCCACAGGTGGACTCCTTACCAACGAAATATGATGCACGTGCAGCATACGATAAATTAGATGAAACATTTGGACTAGGTGAATCCTCTACATTATATTTATTGGCTGAACGAAAAGATGGCTGGGAGGATACTGAAGGTAGAGAGCTAATTTATTCTATTCAAGAAAAGCTATTAAAGGACCCGTTAGTGACTAATGTTTCAACTATATATACAGCTGCTAACATTCAAACACCTGAGGAGCTTGCTGCTTCTTTAGCTATTCCACAGGTTGCTGAACAATTAGAACCTGTTATTAATTCCTTCTCGAAGGATACCCAGCTATTTGTCCCAATCACAATTGATGCAGCAGGTTCTTCCTCTACAGCTCAAAAATTTGCTCGAACATGGATGGACAAAGACCTAGGCGTGGATTTTGCACTTGGAGGGCCAGCTAAATTCAACCAAGAAATCTTTGATGAAATTGCTAATAAAATTGTTTTGGCTATAGCGATTATTATCGTATCCACATTCTTTATTTTAATGTTGGCATTCCGTTCTATCTTAATTCCGTTAAAGGCGATCATTATGAACATTATTGGGCTTTCATCTGCATTCGGTATACTCGTTTATATTTTCCAATATGGACATTTTGGTATAGAAGCAGGCTCCATTGTACTGATCATTCCAGTTATTGTTTTTTGTCTTGTATTTGGCTTAAGTATGGACTACGAAGTCTTTTTAATTTCTCGTATCCAAGAGGAATATTTAAAGGGCTCCGACAATACGCGCGCAACAATTGATGGACTGACCTCCACAAGCCGTATTATTACATCGGCAGCGCTTATCATGATTGTTATTACAGGTGCATTTGCCTTTACTGATGTGATGCCTGTGAAGCAAATTGGTGTGGGTATCGCCATTGCTGTTGCTATTGATGCAACAATTATTCGTCTTATGCTTGTACCTAGTCTTATGAAGCTATTTGGCGATTGGAACTGGTGGCTACCATTCTCGAAGAAAAGTAAATAACATAATGAAAATCCGCCTCCTTGATAAAAGGAAGCGGATTTTTCAATTAAGCGTAGATGCTGTTATACCATTCTTTTGCTGCTTGTACTTCAGGCATTGTTAGTTGATGACCAAAATTAAACCATTTCGTCGTTACCGTTGCGCCTGCCGAACTTAAAAGTGTTTCTAAATCCTCAGATTCCTGTGCTTTACACATCGGATCATTCGAGCCCGCACCGATAAACACAGGTGTTGAAGAAAGTTGCGGTAATTCGATACCACGTCTTGGTACCATTGGATGGTGTAAAATAGCTCCTGCTAAAGCATCGTCATAATGGAATAATAAGCTTGCTGCAATATTAGCACCATTCGAATAACCTATTGCTACAATTCGTTGGCGATCAAAGCCATATTGCTGTGCTGACGTCTGTAAAAATTCATGAAGCTCCTTTGTACGAAAGATTAAATCTTCAATATCAAAGACACCTTCCGCTAATCGGCGGAAAAATCGTGGCATTCCATGCTCAAGTACATTCCCACGAACACTTAAAATATTAGCTGTTTCATCTATTTCTTTTGCCAGTCCAATAAGACTTTCTTCATTACCACCTGTACCATGTAGCAATAATAATGTCGGTTTCGTTTCGTCTGTTCCTTTATAATAAATATGTTGCACTGACAGTCACCTCTCAATTATCTTGAATTCGAGATAATTGTAGCCTGTGGCAAAATTAAATTCAAGCTCTTTGACTTATTAATTTCACGATTTTCACTATTTGGCTGCTCTTCGTGGTTTTTATAAAAATTAGTAATGGTATAAACTGAAAATAAACATGCCGCAATCACAACAACAATAACAATTCCCACTAATTTTTTTCCGTTCATCTATCATGATCCCCCGTATTTCTTATTTCTTTGTACGAAAGCCTTCTTCGAGTAAATATTCCTTCGCAGCCTCATACGTACCAAATGCCTCTTCAAGATTGTCTCCATGATACACATTCCAAGAACGTTGCTCAAAAGCTAGCTGTAATTGACTACCATCTCGGCTATGCCAAATCTCTACAATCGGCTCCTGCTCTTCTACTTCTTCAGATAAATATTGCATAGCGTCTTCAATAATTTCACGAAGTTGTTGTTCATCATAATCACGGATATTTACTAATCCTTTATCATTAGCCTCGTTCTCGTAGCGCAATAAATCTCCAACAAAGACAAAGCCATTGCCATTTGGGTGTAATTTTTCAACTACAATCGTCTTTTCGTAAAGACTATCCATATAGTGATAATTTAGGCGCTTTAAAGAAATTTCCTTTTTTGTTAGCTCAGAAAACGATTCAATAATCGCTTGTTTTTGTTCAAATGTTAGCATATAAAAAATGCTCCTTTTCTTTACAATCTATCTAACAGTATAACTCATTTTTTCCTATTATATCATGTCGTTTCTAAATCATTTTTGCGCAAGAAAATAGGACAAGCTAATAGTATAGCTTATCCTATTTAAGCTTATGAGGTTTGATTAAATATTTTTTCACGTGTGAATTTTATCACCTGTGCTACATACAATTCCCGATAAGGAACAAATTGTGCGGTACCGACTGGTCTGACAATTCTCACACGTTGACCATCAGGGAAATATTCATACCCTTCAATATTCAGTGTCGTCGTTTCTCCTAAAAAGAAAGCCTCCGCCTCATTTAGCCTCGCTCTTACTACGCCTGATACTTCCTCATACTGTAAAGCAAAGGAATCCCAATCATGCTTGAAAGGGTATATGTAGACATGGCAAAATTCATTGTCGATCATATTTTCAGAAACGATACTACAAGAGGTCATGCCCATTTTAACAACTTCATGGACATCAATATTGAGTCCCAATTCTTCTTTCACTTCTCGAATACCTGACTCTACTGTCTCAATCGCTAAAAGATGTCCTGCTGCCGTAATATCGAGTAACCCCGGATAATCCTTTTTCTGTGAACTCCGTACTTGAAAATAAATATAGTCCTCATTGACAAGCCAGCAATGGAAAGTCTCATGCCAAAGCCCTTTTTCATGCACTTCTGCTCTCGTAGCTGTCCCAATTTGCTCATGCTGTTCATTAAATACCTTTACAATTTCTTGTTCCATTGTTTCGACTCCTATACTGACTTCGTCGCTTTTTTCTTAATCGCATTACGTTGATCATAAATATTGGATACGATAACCTTTAAGACTGCATAAAATGGCACAGCGATAATAATACCAATAAAACCTGCTATATTACCTGCCGCTAAAATAATTGTAATAACGGTAAGCGGATGAATATCAAGTGATTTCCCCATGACATTAGGTGTAATAAAGTTGCTGTCTATTTGCTGCGCAACTAGCGTCACAACGGATACCCAAACCACTAAAATCGGATCTTGAATAACGGCCACAATCAGAGCTGGTGCAAAGGCAATCCAAGGCCCAATAAACGGAATCATATTCATAAAGAATGCAAAAATCACTAGCAATAACGAATAGTCCAATCCGATAATTAAATAGCCTACATACATTATAAGTGCTAATAAAAAACTAATTTGCAGTTGGCCCTGAATATAAGTACGTAATACATCATCAATTTCACTTAACGTTTTCTTTACCCATTGCTGACGTTCACCACTGAAGTATTTATAGATGGATGGAGCAAACTTCTCATGATCCTTCAGCATAAAAATAAAGAAGAATGGGATTAAAATGGCTAATAACGACACAGATACAATGGATTGTAAAAAGGCCACAAATCCTTTACTCGTCACTACTGCAATATCTTGTACCGAATTCGCCATTTTTTTGATAACATCATTTAATTGCTGGGGGAAGTTATCCTTATTTTGCGTTACATAGTCTGTTAGTTGCTGAATGCTCGTACTAATACTTGTACTAATCATAGGGGCATTCTTCACTAATTTATTGACCTGCTCGGCAATCGGGTTACCAATAATCCAGCCAAAAACGCCTACCATTGCTATTAGTCCGAACAAAATCGTCAATATACTTCCCCATCTAGGAAACCTACGTTTTTCTAAAAACCTCTGAATCGGCTCAGTCACATAATAGAGAACACCACCAAGTAGTAAAGGCACAAAAATGGCTTTCAATATGATGACAAGTGGTGAAAAAATCCAATGAATTTCTATAAAATATTTAATGATTAGTAGTGTAAGTAGTATCCCTACCCCTACTTGAAACCAAACTTTCCTCGTCACTTTCATTCACTTCCTTTAATTGCAGTTACTGAAAATACTACTGATATATTAACCATTTCGCAAGTATCCTAGTATTTTTTTACAGAACTCCTCTGACAAACTAAAAAATTCGCTCACTTCCACAATAGTTATCGTGGAAGTGAAACGAATTTAAGTAATCCATTATAGAGAAGAATCATCTATTGAATTTAAGAATGCCTCAATTTCTCCAATAACCGATTCAACACAGCCATCCTCAAATGGTGAGATTAAGCCTGCCTCTTTTACAAGCTTTGTAAAGGACATGGAGCCACCTAAACCACAAAGGTGGATATAGTCTTTCCAAGCCGCTTCAAATTCTTCACGTGAACGTTTCCAGAACTGGAAGGCACAGATTTGTGCTAACGTGTAATCGATATAGTAGAACGGGCTTGCATAAATGTGAGCTTGACGTTGCCAAATGCCCCCAGCCTCTAAGTAGCTGTTATGATCATAGTCACGGTGTGGTAAATATGTTTCCTCAATTTTTTTCCATGCAGCTTTACGTTCAGCAGGTGTCATTGTTGGATTTTCATAAATAACATGCTGGAACTCATCTACTGCCACACCATATGGTAAGAATAGAAGACCGCTACTTAAATGTGTAAATTTATATTTCTCTGTATCACCTTCAAAGAACAGCTCCATCCAAGGCCATGTGAAGAATTCCATACTCATCGAGTGAATTTCACAAGATTCGTAGGTTGGCCATAAATACTCAGGAATGCCAATGTCACGGCTTGAATAAACTTGGAAAGCATGTCCAGCTTCATGTGTTAATACATCGATGTCACCTGAAGTACCATTAAAGTTTGAGAAAATGAATGGGGAATGATAGTTTTCAATAAACGTACAATAACCGCCACTTTCTTTCCCTTTCTTCGCTACTAGATCCATTAAGTCATGATCAATCATGAAATTGAAGAATTCTCCTGTTTCAGGTGAGAGCTCCTCATACATTTTTTTACCGTTTGCTACAATCCACTCTGGATTCCCTTTTGGTGTAGCATTACCTGATAAGAAGTTAAGTGCTTCATCATAAAATTTAAAATCTTCAATGCCAATTCGCTTTGCCTGACGCTCGTATAGCTTTGTTGCAACAGGCACAATTAAATCACGAACCTGATCACGGAATTTTTTAACCATATCAGCATTGTAATCAATACGATTCATGCGAATATAGCCCAGTTCAACATAGTTGTTATAGCCAAGTTTAATCGCAATTTCATGGCGTACCTTGACAAGTTCGTCATATAAACGATCGAATTCATCTTCATGCTTTGCAAAGAAGCCAAAACGAGCATCCGTTGCTGCCTTACGTGTTTCTCGATCAGTTGACTCTGCAAACGGACCAAGTTGAGCAAGCGTTAATGTCTCCCCATTAAAGTCAATTTGTGCAGAAGCAACAAGCTTATTGTACTCAGAAACAAGTCTGTTTTCTTTTTGCATCAGATCAATAACTGCCGGTGAGAAGCCTTTAATTTGATAAGTTGCTAGATCAAATAATTGTTGGCCCCATTTTTCTTCTAATTGTTCACGGAACGGTGAATCAATTAATGCTTTATAGTATTCTGTCGTGACTTCTTCTAGCTCAGGACCTACTTCATCGAAATAATCACGTTCTGCTTGATAAAATTCATCGTTCGTATCGATTGAAGCACGAATGTATACTAAATTAGCCATTGTCGCAAAGTCATTACTAATTGCATTGTGCTTTTCAATGATATTACTTTGCTCGTCCATCGACTGTGCTTGTTTAAATTGCTCAATGAGTGCTAATTGTTGCTCTTTCATCGATGCCACATTTGGACGGCTGTATTGATATTCTTTAAACGTTGTCATTAAAGTCCCCTCTTTCTGTCCTATACCCCGTAATATTTCTATTATATGCCAAATGGAATCTATTAAGAAACAATTATCTCTATTCTGTTGTGATGATTTTTTTTTGAGAAAGAAGCTGTTCCTTAATCAAAGGTGTTATTGTTTTAATAGCCCACAATATATGTTTTTAATAACGCAGCTCTTTCTCTTATTCTTAATTTCGCTTCTACTGATTTTGGTGTTTTTGCTGATAGGACATCTACTTCAAACTTTAAAGTTTCAGCAAGATATTTTGCACGTTTCAAATGAAAGTCATTAGAAACGATGGTAATTTTCTTTGTCTCTTTTGGTAATAATTCTTTAGAGAATACTAAATTTTCATAAGTAGATGTAGATTGATCCTCTATGATAATTCTTGTAGCATCGATGCCATGCTGTTCCAAATAGTCTTGCATTACAGATGCCTCTGTTCGATCTTCATCAGGGCCTTGTCCACCTGACACAATGACCTTAACATGTGGGTATTTTGTTAAGTATGGAACAGCCACCTCTAATCTACTTTTTAATGAAAGCGATGGCACCCCACCTGGCTTTACTTTTGCCCCCAATATAATCAAATAATCAGCTGAACCGTTGGCATTAGGTTCTACACCCTGATCTATTTCTTTTCCCAGCCAAATATAAAGAACGATTCCTATACCGACTAGAATAACACCAACTGTCATCAACCATCTTCTCACAAATCATTCCTCCTTTACCTTTTATTAACGATGATAAAAAGAAAAGGATGCTTGTTGACCAAGCACCCTGAACGATTATCTCAATATAAACCGTTTAATAGACTCCTGTAAGGCTGATATTTCATCGGTTAAATCATTGGAAGATTCGCTAACGAGTTGAATCGCTCGCTGTTGCTCATCTACAGATGCTGTTACCTCTTCAGACGCAGCAGCATTCTTTTCACTAATCATCGCAATGCTTTCAATCGATTGCATAATATCATTTTTGGAGCTATTTAAATATTCAACACTCTCTGTCGTATCTCCTATGATGGCTATTATTTTTTCAACAGCCAATTTAATTTCTTTAAAGGATGATTCTGTTACCACGACAGAATCGTTTTGTTGACGTACAATGATATGGGTTTTCTGCATCTCATCATTGACTAAGTTTGTTTCACTTTCAATGCCCTTTAGCGTCGTGCGTACTAGCTCAGTCGCTACAGATGTTTGATCAGCAAGTTTACGTACTTCTTCCGCAACAACTGCGAATCCCTTACCATGCTCACCCGCTCTTGCTGCTTCAATAGAGGCGTTAAGTGCAAGTAAATTCGTTTGATCTGAAATCTCCGTAATTGTCCCCACGATGCCTTCAATTTCACGCACCTTGACAATTAAGCTACCAAACACAGACTGAATATTCTGAATAAGATTTGAAGACTCCCGTGATTTATCCTTTAAGCTGTCTAGATTAACTAGGCCTTCTTCATTTGATTTTTTCATATGCTGTGATGCATCCGACATTAATTCATTTTTATCATGCAAACCTTCAATTTGCTGCGCAAACTCGATAGCTGTTCGGTTTGTATCCTCTGCATCAGATGCTTGCTTGACTGCACCTTTGGATACTTCATTAATTGCTTTGACGATTTCATCACCATAGGCATTTGTCTCTTCAGCTACTGCAGTTAAATTCGCTGATGTCGATTGTATTTCTACAATTGCTTCCTCCACATCTGAAATGAGCGTTTTAAGTTGATTTACCATTTCATTAAAGCCCTCATTTAACTGTCCAATTTCATCTGAACGCTGTAAGTGCTCAATATCTACTGTTAAATTTCCCTTCGCTACTTCACGCACGCGTTTTGATAATTTCTGAACTGGTAATGCCAGATGTCTTGATACTAGAATGACAACAATCGTTCCAATAATGATGGCACCAACTAATGTCAGACCAATTACTAACAATAAAGAATTTGCCTCTGCATTAAAATCCTGCATGTATGTACCTGATGCAATAATCCATCCCCAGTGTGGATCTTTCTCAGAATAAATAATTTTATCTGCTAAGACATCCTGACCTGGTAGTTCAAATTCATATTGTGTAAAACCACCACCATCAAGTGCCTTTTCAGTTACTTCTCGAATAAAGTAATTCCCACTACTATCTTGATCGTTCCAAAGATTATCCCCTTCTCGGGTTGGATGTGTTGTTAATGTTCCCTTATCATCCAAAACGTAGATATAGCCATATTCCCCTAAATCACCAGGATAATTAATAGGCCGTTTTCCATCACTACCTTTCGGACCAAGAAACGCTTCACGTACTCGTTCCTGTGCAACTGCTAAAGGAACGTCACCTTTTTCAACACTCTCATTTGCAAGCTCGATTAATTGCAAAGCGGATTCAACACTATTGTAAAGAACCTGCTCCCCTATATCCTCCATACCTTTCTTCGCCTTACCATAACTAACTATACCAATAATCAAACTTGGAATAATTAGTAGTGCTAATGATATAATAATCAATTTCCCTTGTATTGAACGTAAAAACCTCATACTTTAACCCCCTTATTTTCTTCGTTCAACAATATATTACTTTATATTATGTTATGGTTTGAAAGTTTTCACAATGGGTAAAGCACAAATTATTTTCTAATTTCCCTTAATCTGGTTCATTTCAATACTTTTATGCTAACCACTAGTAATATTTTAATGGTCAAAAATTTTAAAAACTATTTTTCCACAAGGCGTACGCTTATAGAAAAATAGTTTTAAGATTATCATAATTTAAATGTATTAATCGTTTCTATAACCTCTTTCGTTGTTTGATCTAATATTGTTACAACTTCATTTAATTCAGAAACCATAGATACTTGTAAATCGGAGGCAGTTGCTACTTCCTTTGTTCCTAGTACACTATGCTTCGCAATAGCATTCATCTGCTCGGTAGTAGCTAATACTTCCTCAGAGCCTGCTGACATTTCTTCAATCACAGCAGAATCATCTTGAATTTTATTATTCACCTCAAGAACAGACTGCAATATTTTCTCAAGACTTACACCTATATGTTGTACTGCTTTATTGCCTGCTTGTACATCTATCGTACTGCTAGACATCTCTTGTAACGCTCGATCAGTTATCTTCTTAAAGCTTTCTAAATGCATGTGTATTTCGTCAGCTGATGCTTTAGACATCTCTGCAAGCTTACGCACTTCATCCGCTACGACTGCAAATCCTTTTCCAGCTTCTCCTGCTCTTGCTGCTTCAATCGCAGCATTTAAAGCAAGTAAGTTTGTTTGATCCGCAATGCTCGTAATGATCGACACCATCTCTTCAATCGATCGGAACTTTTCACCCATTTCCTCGACATGATTAGCCGTACGTAAAACAGAAGATTCCACATTCTGAATTTGAGAGACAACTTCTTGAGAATGGCTAACACTTGTTTCAACCAACCCTGTCATAGCTGATGATGACTCTGCAATTTCTGAAGTTGTATCAGCTAGTCGTTGAATACCAATCGACATCTCATCCATAGTCAATACAACCTCTTGATTGTTTTGCTGCTGTTGCTCACTACCAGCTGCGATTTCGATAATCCGATCAGCAATTTGAGCGTTTGATGCTTCCACATGTTGAGAGGTCTCATCAATTTTTTGAACAACATTTTGTAAGGCAAATGTGCGTTGTTGAATCGTATGGAATGTTTCTTTTAATTTTTGCAGTGATTCTCTAAAGGAATGTGCAAATATAGTAATTTCATTTGTTCCTTTTAACTGTATTTTCTCTACTTCTATCGTTGCCTTAGCAATATCCCCTTGAGCAAAACTTTGCGCTGCAATTCCTAAGTGGGCTAAAGGTTTTAATGCTCCATTTATATAACGATACAGGATAAACATAACAATACCTGTTAAAGCTAATATGACAACAATTAAAGCAGGTAAAATGGCCGTTAATACTGCATTCGCAACACTGCTTACCTCTGTTGCTTCTATATCAACCCCAACAAAGGCAACGATATTCCCTGCCCCATCCTTTAATGGAACAGTACCAGATAAATAATCTCCAAAATCACTATGTAAAATATCGGAGTAATAACTTCCTGTATTTTTTACTTTTTCAATATCTTTGTAGTATGTGGAAGAAGACTCGTCTCCTATAGCTCCAGCATTTTCTTGGTCATCTACTGGCATACCGTCCACTAAAAACCGTACCTTTTTATCTTCCTGTGGTACTGCGAAAGTATAGGCATAGAGAACACCATTTATTTCACGTAATTCGTTGAGCTCTTCCCGAAGTCGCCAATATAACTCAGATTCTTTTGGTTCCTTTGAGAGTTGCTCATATTCAGCTGCATTTAAATGTTTTGCAATATTCTCAGCAACTGCAACTGCCTGCGTTCCCATTGTTTTATTAACAGATGATTTTGCTGTATAAATTGTTGTTATAATGAAAAAAGTTAACAAAGCCACTAACATTACCAATGACATTAACACTATTCTATTGCTTAATTTGCCTGTCGCTCGCATACTTTCCTCCTTTAATATACTGATATATTAATATCTTAATAGTACATATTGTACTATTCATAGTGTTGAAAAACAAAACAGTCAATTGAAAGGTAGAAATGGATTTCCGTTGCAGGCTACTTGCTTTCCTGTGGGCGAGCGCCGAATCGCTTCCTCCGCTACCGCTCCGTGCAGGGCTTCGCCTGTCTCGCTATCCCACGGGAGTCAAGTAGCCTTCCACTTCAACCCACTGACTTTTTAGCAAAGGTTTTCAAATAAAGTGAAAGTGTTTACTACTCTTTATAGAGGGGTGTTGTCACGCTTCACTTCTTCACATTGAAAATAAGAGCTCATCCCCTCTAAGAATACAGTTAATGAGCGATTTAATCGCTATGCTGCTATGAAAAAAGTAAAGACACTTTGCAGCATGGTTGATTGGAGTGGAGCCAGCGTCACTCCTAGGGGATTTAGCGTCACAGAGGAGACCCTGGAGCGAACGGAAGTGAGTGAAGCGGCTCATCGGACGCCCCCTGGAAAGGACGTTGGCGGAACGGAAATCAACCCCTCACCTTGCAAAGTTGCTTTTTCTGCCGTTGACATCATCTTTTTTCAACAACATGAATAGTACATATTGTACTATTTTTTTAACTATTTCGACAATCAATCTATGATATGAAGCAAATCCACATAATTAACGCAAGTAAAGTGGCGAACAGTGTCGGAATGGTAAGAATAACACCGATTTTAAAATACTGTCCCCAGCTAATTTTAATGCCTTTCTGGGCTAATATATGCAGCCATAGCAATGTTGCCAGTGAGCCAATCGGTGTCATTTTTGGACCTAAATTCGTACCGATTACATTGGCATAAATCAGTCCCTCTTTCATCATGCCTGTTGCACTTGTTTCGGAAATTGCTAATGCATCAATCATAACAGTAGGTAAATTGTTCATGACAGCAGACAAAATGGCAGCAACAAAACCCATCGTCATCGTTGCTACTACGAACCCCTGCTGTATAGCTTGCTCTAATAAATTTGCTAGCAATCCTGTCATCCCTACATTTTTCAAGCCATAGACAACCACATACATGCCAATTGAGAAGAACACAATACTCCATGGTGCTCCTTTTACAACCCTCTTTGTATCTACAACAGAACTACGCTGTGCAAGCCCTAAGAAAATAGCAGCGACCCCACATAAAATAAAGGATACAGGGATATGTAAAATCTCACCAGCTACGAATCCCACTAACAGAATCGCAATGACAAACCAAGCGATCGAAAATAATTTGGGATCTCGGATTGCCAGCTTTGGTTGCTCAACTGCCTCAAGAGAATAGTGTCGTGGAATGGAACAACGAAAAACAATGTAAAGGACTACTATACTTGCCACTAACGAAAAGAAATTCGGTACGACCATATGAACTGCATAATCTATAAAGCCGATGTCAAAAAAATCAGCTGATACGATATTCGTTAAATTGCTAATAACAAAAGGTAAGGAGGTTGTGTCTGCTATAAAACCACTTGCAATAATAAATGGAAAGATCATTTTTTCAGTCAAGTTCAGTTTCCTCACCATCGCTAAAACGATCGGCGTTAGTATTAAAGCACCCCCATCATTAGCAAACAAAGCCGATACAACAGCTCCAAGGCAACTAATATAAACAAATAAGCGAATTCCACTTCCCTTTGCAAGTCGTGCCATATGTAGAGCCGCCCATTCAAAAAAGCCAATTTCATCTAAGATAAGTGAAATTAAAATAATGCCAATAAATGATAGCGTTGCATTCCAAACGATTCCAGTTACCTCTAACACATCATGCCAGGTTACTACTCCTATTAATAGTGCTATAGCTGCTCCTATACAGGCCGACCAGCCAATTGATAGTTTTCGTGGTTGCACTATGACAAAAAATAACGTAACTAAAAATAAAATAATAGCTAAAGCAGTCTGCATCGTTTTCCTTTCCTCCCCTAATTAAAAACCAGTAGCTTAAATGCTACTGGTTTACTCAAGTTATTGATCTGTTTATTCGCCTAAATCTGCATTGTGGAAGACGTTTTGTACATCTTCTAAATCTTCTAATGCATCGATTAGTTTTTCAAACTTCGCTACATCGTCGCCAGTTAAAGTCACTTCTGTTTGAGGAAGCATAGAAAGCTCTGCTACTGTAAATTCTTCTACGCCCGCAGCCTTCAATGCTTCTTGTGTCGCAAAGAATTGATCTGGTTCTGCATAAATAATAACCGCTTCTTCTTCTTCTAGAATATCGCGAGCATCAATATCCGCTTCCATTAAAATCTCTAGTACTTCATCAGCCGTTTTACCTTCTAAGCCGATAACTGCTGTTGAATCGAACATATAAGCTACAGATCCACTAACACCCATATTCCCGTTATTTTTACCAAATGCTGCACGTACATCAGATGCTGTACGATTTACATTGTTTGTTAAAGCATCCACGATAATCATTGTGCCAGCTGGTCCAAAGCCTTCATAACGTAATTCATCAAAGTTTTCATCACCGCCACCTTTTGCTTTATCGATGGCTTTTTCTATAATATGTTTTGGAACACTGTATGTTTTTGCACGTTCAAGCACTACTTTAAGTGCACGGTTTGACTCTGGATCTGGTTCGCCTGATTTAGCTGCCACATAAATTTCTCGCCCAAATTTTGCATTAATACGGCTTGTGCTTTGATCTTTAGACGCTTTCTTTTCTTTAATATTGTTCCACTTACGACCCATTGTTTCCACTCTCTTTCAAAAGATAATTTATAAAAATAATAGATACACAGTTGCATATCTGTAAATGGTAATTAAATACTTATCGTATCTTTACTCTGCAAATAATAACACAATGATGCTTACAAAGCTAGATATACCAATGTTTAAGGTAGCATTTTTCTGAAGAAATCGCTGTTAAAATTTACGTTTTTAGCGCCACCTTACAACAGCTCTTGTTTAATTTTTGCTAGTAATGCCTGACAGCCTTCTTGTACTAAATCATAGGTTTCCTGAAAATCACCTGTATAGTAAGGGTCAGGGACATCTTTGCCATGCGCTGTTAAATCTAAAAAACGAAAAACCTTTGGTGAGTGAGGATTACCTAGCATCGTTCGGATATTGCGAATATTGCTTTCATCCATACCAATAATATAAGCGAACTTTTCAAAATCAGCCTTTAGTAATTGTCGACCTTTCATGCCTATTGTGGAAATACCGTATTCCTTAAGCTTATCCTGTGTACCCCGATGAGGAGGTTCACCGATATGCCATGAGCTAGTGGCAGCAGAATCCACTTCAATTTTTTTTTCTAAATGCTCTTTCTTCACCAAGTCACGCATGACCGCCTCTGCCATGGGAGAGCGACAAATATTACCTAAACATACGAAAAGTACTCGAATCATTTTATTTTCCTCCTACAACAAAGCACTCAAAATCAATTTGATTCTGAGTGCCATTTGCTTTTATTTTACGGGAATACGTTTTTGTAATTCTTCTGTTAGAGCAACAAGCTCATGCTCAAGGTGTTGAGTAAACTGCTCACGACCTTCTTTGCCCTTACCTGTTACATAAAATGGCTCACCATAAATTAAATAGCCTTTGCCACGCTTCATCACATCACCAGCATTACGCGCACCAACGTAAGCAGCTGGAACGATTTGCGCCTTTGCCAATTGTGCAATGGTAATGGCTCCTTGCTTTAAATCCGTTCCTTCTGTGCTGCGTGTACCAGAGGGGAAAATCCCTACAATTTTACCTTCCTTCAATAACTGTGAAGGAATTTTAATCACGCTCGGCCCAGGATTATCACGGTCTACTGGAAAAGCATTTAAATGCTTAACAAGCCAGCCAAGCCCTTTCATTTCAAATAATTGCTTCTTTGCCATAAAGTGAATTTCACGAGGGTACATGGCTACACCAAGGTTTAAAATATCAACATAGCCTGTATGTGTACAAGCGATAATAAACCCGCCCTCTTTCGGCAAGTTTTCTTCTCCATATACACGAGCCTTTGAACCCATTAATTTTAATATTACTTTGACAACATTTGCTGCTAGTTTATACACTGTTACATTCCTACCTTATTCAATGTTTATTCCCATTGTAATCGAAAAGACCAGTATACTGCAATTGCAGGTGACCAACTTAACCCTTCCCTACTAACAGATCCACATCAATCGTAATTTCATTTAAGACAATGGCTGTTTCCTCTTTTTTATGCCAGCCCATTGGCGTCATCTCTAATAACGCAGGTACTAGTTCTTTTGCAAGCGGTAAAGTATAAGTTACACGTTCTACATTTACCTCCCGAAAGCTAGCTTGAAAACGAGCCACAATTTGTTCATTGGAGTAAGTTTCCTTGTTTGAATCTGCATATAATTGAGCACGCAGCTCCTGCAAATAGCCACTTTGCGGTACAACCTTTACAAGACAGCCATTCGGTGTAAGAAGTCGTTTAAACTCCTCATAATTTGCAGGCGATAAAATATTTAAAATCGCATCAAAGCTTGCTTTAGCAAATGGACTTTTAGCTAAATCACCTACACACCAAATTTGTTGTGGATAATGACGTGCGGCAGCCAAAATACCCTCCTTTGCTATGTCGATACCAATGCCAACACCATGATCTGTATCTTTCATAATGCGAGCTAAATGTGATCCCTCTCCACAACCAGTATCTAGCACCGTTTTTGCAGAGGTTATAAGCTCACCGATTCGCGCTTCTACAGCATCATAAATTCCACTATCAATAACAGCCTTGCGGGATTCAAAGAGACTCTTACTATATTTAGAAGCAGCGTTATGTGTCAGCATGTTGACATAGCCCTGCTTCGCAATATCAAAAGAATGATTAGAAGAACAAACCAATCTCCCCTGCTCATAGACATGCATTGATTGCTGACATATAGGACAAGCAAAAAGTGTGATATGTTGATCCATTAATGCTGCTCCTATAGCACGTTTAGATAATGCGCCCATTTCTATGCCTCCTTCTCGTCGTTCGGTGAAACGAGAGCATAACGCTCCCATTTACGGCTTTTCCATCTAAAGTATACGATAATTGCACGTACCCATTCATCTGCTGAAATCGCTAGCCAAATTCCAACCAAGCCCCAATCCAACACAAATACAAATAAATAGCCAAGCGGAAGACTCATGCAAACCATCGATAGAAAACCAATTTTCACAGGGAATCTGGCATCTCCAGAAGCACGTAAAGAGTTAATAACAACGATATTCATCGTGCGGCCAGTCTCTAGCAAAATACTTAGAGCTAACACGGACGCTCCAATCTTAATGACCTCTGGATTATCAGTAAAAACTTGCATGAGGGGCTTACGGAAAATCGTAACGACCGCGACCATAATAATCGTAAAAACAAATGCTGCACGAACACTTTTCCATAGCTGATGATACGCCTCATCTTTCTCTCCTGCACCTACATGACGACCAATAATAATGGCCGTTCCTGTACCAATGGCAATTGCAAATAAATACGTAAACATCGAAATATTCATAGCATACTGTCGTGCTGCTAGTGTTTCTGCGCCTAAGTAAGTCGCATAATATAAAAAGATGATCTGACAAAACTGATAAAGTACCTGCTCAAATGCAGATGGTAAACCAATGTTTAGTATTTTCCTTACATATTCCTTTGAATACTCAAAATAATATTGTAACTTCACGCGCACTTCCATTACCTGATATAGCAACCAGAAAAATACTAGTACAGCTAAAGCGCGGCTAATGACAGAGGAAATAGCCGCTCCTTTCACACCAAGCTCTGGTAAACCTAAATTCCCAAATATAAGACCGTAGTTTAGCACAACATGTAAGACGTTCATGCCAAATGATACGTACATAGTTTGTTTTGTCCAACCATGAACACGAATAATTGCAGCAAGTGCATTAATAATTGCCTGTAGGAAAATAAAACTCCCAATGATGACTAAGTAACTTTGTGCATAGTGGAGTACTTCTCCCTGCAAGTTCATCATCGTCATCAAATGTCTCGCAAAGAAGAAAAATAAAATACTCATTAAAAGTCCAACGACCAAATTCATTGTGACCGCTAACGCCGATATCTTCGCTGCTTCAAAAAAGCGTCTTGAACCTAAATACTGTGAAACAACAATAGATGCACCATTGCCCACTACTTCCAGTATCAAGATAGCTATATGGATATATTGATTGGCTGCACCTACTCCTGATACAGCATTATCTGATAAAGCACTGAGCATAAAAGTATCGGCTAGTCCCATCAACATAAATAGAAATACTTCTAAGAAGATAGGCCATGTTAAATGGAATAGACTTAACTTATTTGTCTCTTTAATTGTGTCTGCCAATACTTTCACTTCTCCTATATTTTCTTAAAAATCTATTGTATCTTATCACAAATTTTCAGACTGTAAAGAGGTTTATAGGAAGACAGCGCTTCCACGTAAAAAATCCCTTTCACTTAAGTGTGAAAGGGGCCATTTTAAATTAAGCAATAGGATTGCAATTGCTCTCGTTTTTCAATTGTTAGGCCAAACTCCTGCTCTAAAAACCCAGTCTTTGAACCATAACGGCGATCCATAGCTTCCAATGCTGCTTGTAAATAGTCTTCGCGAGCGGACATTAATGCATAAAATTGCTGTAGCTCTTGGTCATTATACTGATGCTGAATAGCCTGAGCCATTCTTTCTACCATTGGACGTAAATGTATATTCGTATCTAAATAGTCTTCCATAATCGTCTCCTCAGGGACATCTAAAGCTAGCAATATAAGGGCCCCTCCTATCCCTGTTCGGTCTTTTCCGACTGCACAATGATGAACAAGTCCTAAATTATCAGGGTTTTGAATAGTTAGCAATAACTCTTTAAATGAAGGATTATTAAACGGCATTTGTGCATAAAAATCCCGGAACATTTCAGGGCTCACTACTTTATAGAAATCTCTCCCCCCAGCATTTGTAGGCATTTCAAAAGAATGATTGCCCTTCGCTGGAATTTGAATATATTGAGCGTGTGAGAACACAGGGTTAGGATTATGATACGCCTCACTATTATCACGATAATCAAAAATGGTTTTAATCCCTAACGTTTCAAATAGCTCTTTATCCGCCAGTGTCATTTTCCCAAGAGCGGCTGAGCGGTAAAATAAACCGTTCTTTACCCTACGTCCATCACTTGTCTTATATCCACCCATGTCTCGGAAATTATAGACCGCCTCAAATGGAATCGCCTTTGTCTCTAATTGTTCCAATCACTACACCTCCTAAAATAATCGAGCATACTTACTTTTATTTTAAAGAACAAACTAAATTAATTCCAATTTTCACGCTAGGTAATAATTAAAACCACATCAAAAATGCTAGCTGAAAGGCTTACAGCTAGCATGGAAACATTTCTTATTTAAATAACTCTGGATATACAGCCTTCGCTACTAATTCTACAGCTTCACCAATACGTGGACCAGGTCGATTCGAGATATCTGTATCAAGAGATAATACCGCTTTGTTTTGAATAGCTGTCACAGTATTCCAACCATCACGCGCAAGAATTTCTCCTATTGGATCTTCTGTATAGTTTACTGTCGTTAAAATAACGTCTGGGTTTTTCGCAATCACATCTTCCTCAGAAACTTGCGCCCAACTATTCAATTCAGAAAAAACATTATTAACATTAGCTGCCTCTAGTATTTCTTGTTGGAAAGTGCTAGAGCCCGCTGTATAAATGTCTGGCTTAGGGCTAACCTCTAAATAAACATTTTTCGGCGTCTTTACGTCTTTCACCTTCGTTTGTACTTCAGCAATTTTCGCTTTAATCTCTTCGTTTAATTTATTTCCTTGATCAGCAACATCCATCACAGCAGCAATTTGTTCGATATCTCCATAAACATCATCGAAAGTAGTCGCAGATTGAATAACAAACACATTAATTCCTGCATCTTCAAGCGGCTTTAGTGCATCCTTATCACCGATTGTATAAGCAATGACAACATCTGGCTTTAACGCTAAAATTCGTTCACTGTTAAAATTCATAGTATCAGAGACACGTTCAATTTTTTGTGCTTCCTCTGGGTAAGTATCGTACTCAGTTGCCCCTACAATTTTATCGCCAACACCTAGAGCAAACAAGATTTCAGTATTACTTGGTTGTAATGATACAACTGTTTTTGGAACTTCATTAAACTCTATTTCAACACCACGGTCATCTGTCACTTTATAGCTTGTTTTCTCTGTGTGTTGTGTATCCTGTGAAGCATCTTTGTTTTTTGTATCTTCAGCAGTGCCACAGCCTGCTAATATCAGTGCAAGTAAGAGCACTGATAGCCATTGGAATTTAAATACTTTCTTCATTATTATTCTCCTTTTTCTTTTTCATTGGGTATGATTTACTAATAAACGGTATTTCAGCTATTCCTGCTTGCTGATTCATAAAAACAGCCATGACAAAACATACATTAGCTAATAAGCCAAGGTAATCGAAAAGAATAGCAGGAACCTCTCGTTCTTCTGATACTTTGTGTAAGGTACGATATGATTTTTTTGCTTCACTGCGGCAAAGATGTAAAGCAGCAGCGGCCTCAGTTCCTTGAGGTAAAACAAAACTTTGAATCTCTTCCTTCACATGACCAACGTAAAAGTCATAACGCTCACTTAACCAAGATAAATCCTCTTCAGTTACTGCTAGTTTTCCACGAACTGAGCCATTGACATGATAAGCCATAGGTAAAATAAGCATTAAATCCTCTGCAACAACTTGAATATCCTCTTTTTTTACTGCAGCTAATGCAACTCCTAGATGTGTTGTGAGGCTATCCGTTCGAATTTCAAAATCGACCGTTGAAGCTTTCTCACGCATAAATGGATAACAAGAATAACGTGCATCTTTTTTCACTTGCTGTCCCCCCTACTTTCTATAATGAAAAATTCTTACATGAAAGGCATAAAAAAAGCCGCTCCTTTTGCAAAGGAACGACAAAAATAACATAATGATCGCCATCAAACTCGACTTAGCCTATGTTTTTGCCGTATATCCTCCTAGCTTCCGAGAAGTTTTTATACGTTCAAATAAAGGTCGGTCTCCTGGCTTGTACAGTTCATTACATGAAACGAATGAGTTATAAAGAACCTTCCCATCTTCTTTGAGACAGTGGTAAATCTTTATAATGGCTGTACTTACAGTTGCGGAAACAGCTCCGGTTTTTCACCGGATTCCCGATTATGCTAACTAGCACCTTTATTCTGCAAGAATAATTCATTTGTAAAGCAGTTTATCATATATGTTTCAGAAAAAATAGTTGTGCTGCGCATGGATAACTTTATACATACAGCAATATTTCTACTATAAGAGAAAATTTAAAACCATTTTATAAGTTTTTACATTATTAAAAAAATTTATAGACTATAATAGTGTTTCAATTGCCTGTTCGATATCGAGCTGAGAATCCGTTGGCTCAAAGCGCGCGACAGTCTTACCACCAGCATCTACTAGAAACTTTGTAAAGTTCCAGCGAATATTACGACCATCTAAAAAGCTTGGGGCAAGTTGAACAATTGCTTCAGCAAGCATTTTCTCCTGCATACTTGCCTTACCAAATTCGCGAAAATCCGCTTCATGCTTTAAATAATTAAAGAGTGGATGTGTAGCCTCACCATTTACCTGTACAAGCTCAAAAATCGGGAATGTGACTCCATAGTTCACCTTGCAAAGATGCTTAGTTTCCTCCCCATCTTCAGGATTTTGATGACCAAATTGATCACAGGGGAAGCCAAGGACTACAAAATTTTCTTTCCCATATTTATCATACATTTTTTGTAAATCTTCAAATTGATATGTAAATCGGCATTGATTTGCCGTGTTAACAATTAACATTGTTTTTCCACGATATGTTTCCATCGATAAAATTTCACCATTAGGCTTCCGTACTAGATAATTATAAATGCTCATGCCATAACCCCTTATAGTTTTTCGTTTATTATAGTTGACTAGTCAACAGATCATCAAAGAATTTGCCCAAAAAAACACCATCTCGCTACTTTGAACGGATGGCTGACTTATACTTCTTTTTATATTTAGCATCTTGCTCTTCATTAATTAAACGATGGGCAATGTCTAATAATTTCGAGTCATTTGTTTGATCATATAGCTTTTTAAATGACATAATAATATCCTGTCGAATGAGAGATGGCTGCTTTTCATCTATACATGTTTGAAATCTTTTAGCTAGATATGACACAACCAGATCTCTTTGTACCTGTCCTGCTTGCCCAATTTTCCAAATTGCTTGTAATGCATGCCTTGCTGTGACGGATTGTTCGTCATAAGTCACAGCCCAAATCTTTAAGAAATCCTCCAATACCCTTTCTTCTGGATCACTTTTTGCAGCTAAAGCGCATAAAATTTGTGCAGCACGTGCACGAGAATATCCATTTTTGTATGTAAGTGCTTTTATTAGCTGTTCCCAAACTGCATATGTCCAATCTACGGGTTCCTGCATAATCTTCAATAATTCCTCGTAAGATTCATATTGAATATCGCGATCATGCTCTGTTAGATTATTAAAAAGTTGCAGAATCTCTTTTTCCATAATTTATCCCTACCTTTATTGTTTCAGAACGTAATAAAATTTGATTTATGGTACACTTAACTTAATTTTTTTCGCAAAGAAGGTGAGTTTATGAATAAATTTAATGCTAGGAAATTGATTTTTCGGTTGATTGTGATTTTATCCCTACTTATAGCTGCCTATTTTGTTATCCCTGTGTCTATGCCTTTAATATTCGCTGGGATTAGTGCATTTTTCTTAGAACCAATTGTCATGTTCTTTAAGCGGAAATGGAAAATGTCACGGAAAATAGCAGTTGCTTTTATTTACATAGTGAGTGTTATTGTTATATCTATTATTTGCTATCTTTCCATTACACAAATCATGACGCAAATAATTTTACTGTCTAAGCAAGCTCCCTATTATATTTCCAAGCTATCAGATATGTGGCTTCATATGCAAGAAAATATTTCTAAATACACAGAAGACTTTCCACCTGAAGTAAGTGCTTCGCTTCAAAAAACCACAATGGATTTCATTAAGAAAGTTGAAGAATTCTTTTTAAGCTTCTTTAATTATAGCAAAGTTTCAGCATTCTTTTCAGAGATTCCCAGCCTATTTATCAGTCTTCTCGTTTATATGATTGCTCTATTCCTATTTATGCTTGATTTGCCTAAGTTAAAGCAAATCACTTATAAATATTTAAAGCCAAATACGGCAAAAAAGATAAAAATTATTTTAAATCGCTTAAAAGATGCAACATTTGGCTATATGAAGGCGCACTTATTTGTAAGCTTTATCATTGGAGGCGTCACACTCATTGGACTGCTATTAATCCAACCGAAATATGCGGTAACGATGACGATTATTATCTGGTTAATAGATATTGTACCATTCCTAGGCTCCATCATTATTTTAGCGCCATGGGGGCTCTATCACCTTTTGATGGGAAACACATCTATAGCTGTAAAATTATTCATCTTAGCTGCTATTTTACTGATTATTCGTCGAGTAGTCGAGCCTAAATTAATGGGAGACCATATCGGTTTATCTACTTTGCCGACATTAATTGCCATGTTCATAGGCCTACAGTTATTTGGTATTATCGGTTTACTCGTTGGCCCATTTGTTATTATATTCTTTATTGCTTTAAAAGAGACAGGTGTCATCAAAGTAAATTTTAAAATTTGATAGCAATCTATCTTCAAAATCAACATAAAAAGGTCATCTTTGTATTTTTTTCTCTACAAAGATGACCTTTTCCGTATGTCAATCGTCTATATGATAGTGAGGCTTATTGAATACGACCAAAGCCTACTAAGTATTGATTCCACCAATCAAGTGATTCAATTACAACACCATTGTTTTGAGCATCGATCATCGTGTTGTTACCTAAATAAATACCTACGTGTGCTACACCTGAACCATAGCTGAAGAATACTAAATCTCCAACACGTGCTTCACTTGCTGAAACGCGTTGTGTTGCTAAATATTGTTGTGATGCTGTACGTGGTAAAGAAACACCTGCTTGTTTATAAGACCACTGTACAAGACCTGAACAGTCAAAACCTGTTGATGGGTTGCTACCACCCCAAACATATGGACGTCCTAAAAATTGTTTAGCTGTTGAAATGGCATCTCCTGAAGAGACAGTACCAGCTCCCGACCCAACAATAATTTTTTGTGGTTCGCCACCACCATTATTTTGAGTTGCTTGTACTACTGGTGTAGCTGCTTGAAGAGCACGTAAACGAGCTGCTTCTTCTTCAGCTGCTTTACGCTCTTCTTCTAAACGTTCTTCTTCTTGTTTCGTTGCAATTTCAGCTTTTAATGCAAGTGATTTCGCTTCGTTTTCAGCTTTCTTCACTTCCATTTCGCTTTCCTTTTGTTGAAGCTCTTGGAATTGTTTTTGAAGTTCTTTTTGTTTTTCATCTAATGTAGCTTTTTGTTGCTCTAAGCTTGCTTTATCCGCTTCCTGTTGATCCACTAATTCTTGGTCAGCATCCATTAATGTTTTTACCGCTACGACACGGTCCATTAAATCTGCAAAGCTTTTTGCTTCAAGAACTACGTTTAAATAAACACCTACAGTGTTGTCTTGTGCTTGGTATGCAGCCATACGTTCACTTAAAATTTTTGAACGTTGCTCGATGCGTTTTTGTGTTTCAACAATACTAGCATCCACTTCTTTAATATCAGCTTGTACTTGTTTAAATACCTTTACTTTTGCATCGATCTCTTGTTGTAATTTCGTTAGTTCTTCTTGTAATTTTTTAATTTGTGCATCTATCTCAGCCTTTTTCTCAATCATTTGTTGAGAAGTTTCTTCGGCTTGTACTTCTGTTGGTTGAATTGTATTAAATAATAAGCCGCCAGCTAGTGCCAATGCTAGCACCATCGACTTACGCCATTTGTTACGCTTAGTCACGTTACCTTCATTTCCCTTCATCTATCAATTTCGCTCTCGATATTCTATGTAATCACTTGAACGATTTCTATTTTAATCAAATGTTCTTATATTTATTTTAGCCTTTTAAAGTTTAGCATTTTCTACATAACTTTTATACTATTTCATGTCTATTTAATACATTAGTAAAACTCGAAATACTTCTGTAACATTCGCACTTAAACTACATTATTCTACAAAACACCATTTTCTTCTACACAAGGAGACTATTAGCTAATTCGACATTAGACCCAGCTAATAGTTTGTAATGGTTTTGTAATATTTCATGGTATCAAATAAAAAAGGTAGGGGAAAAATTCCCCTACCTACTGCTTCATTGACCTTAATGCTTGTATAGATAATCTCACTAACAAAATAGCACATAAAAATAAACCTAAATAAGCCGCTGTGTTCAAATATACCGCATAAGAATCATGGATAAATTGTGAAATAGCTAAGAGAGCGACAGATATAATACCAAAGGTTATCCCCACCAGCAGCAATACAAATCGAGAGAACAAATGTGTAATAAAACGGGCATTATGTTCATCCGAAAAAACATCATGATGTAAAATGATTTTTCCACTTTCAACCCGCTGAATGAGCTGATCGACTCTTCTAGGCATTTTACGTAAAGTCGGTATCAGCATGGATAATTCTTCTTGCAGACGCTCCTTAGTTGCCATCGGTTCTTTAAAAGGCTTTAGGAAAGAGGCACGCATATATGTAGCAGAAAAATCCTTTGCCTCTGTAAAAATATCAAAACGTGGATCAATTACCCGTAGTGTGCCATCTAGCGTCACTAAGGAGCGGAGAGCCAATCCCACCGCTGGGTAAAATGCAAGTCCAAAATCTCTTACCACTGTAAATAGCGCATGGATTAATTCTTCAGTAGGTATACGGTCAACATAGGAAATTTTCAGTAATATTTGATCGATTGCCTGCTCCATTCTTGCACGTTCTGCATGATCAGCATTTTCCACTAATAATGTTAAACCATCATATAAAACGCTTGAATCATTCAGCTGAATGCCCATCAAAAATAACTTCAAGCCTTCTTGCTGTGTTGCACCTAAGCGTCCTACTGCCCCAAAGTCAAGCAAGACTGGCGTGCCATCTGTTTCATCTATATGGATATTCCCTGGATGTGGGTCTGCATGAAAAATGCCTGAGAATAACATTTGCTCAAAAAATGAATACAGTACCGTTCTTGCAAACGACCTACGATCAATAGACAAACGATTGAACTCAGATGCCCCATCTGCCACACTTTGTCCGCGAATATACTCCATCACAATGATATTTTCATTACTGTAAGGCGTAAATATTTTAGGAATTCGAACCTTGTAATCACTTTTCGCTAGCGCATTCTTCACCTGTAGCGTATTACGTACTTCAATATCTAAATGAATCTCCTCACGTAGTCCATCTGCAAATCCACCAGCCAGCTCTCGAAAGCCTAATGATTCTGCCCAGGTCGATTTTGTGGATAGCCAATTAGCAAATTCCTCTAAAATTTCAAGATCATCGCGCATAATTCCCTTTACCTCTGGACGCAATAGCTTGACTACCACCTCTTCATAATTTTTAAGCCGCGCTTTATGCACCTGACCAATAGAAGCTGCTGCAATGGGCTCCATTTGAAATTGACTAAATATTTCGTCCGTGGATTGTGGAAGAGACCTCTCTAAAATTTGTTTCACTTGCTCCTCCGGTAAAGGCTTTACTCGGTGTTGAAGCCTTTCTAATTCATCAATAAAAATAGGTGAAAAAAGTTCTTTTCGTGTGGAGAGCACCTGGCCAAATTTGATAAAAATCCCACCACATTGTTCTAGTGTTGCTCGCAAAGCAATCGCAAGCTCTTTTTCATTTTCCCGTTGCCTCGCATATTTAATCGTTTGTACGACACCGTTTGTAACAGCAATTTTTAATACCTGACGCAGACGTTTCTGCTGTCGCCAATAGCTACGCAATCGCAATAATAAAGATTTTTGGCCGTTACGGCGATCTCCATTTGTAATGCCACTTGGGTCAAAAAGCTCAAATACCAAATAAAGCAACATCGAAATGAGTAGCATACTTCCAATCCAAATCAGTGTGCTTACCTCTGTAACTGTTTGCATCATCGTTTCTGACAAAAAATCTGTATGGCGCAGATAAGAATACCAGTAAACAAAAGAGGTTAATGTCACGCTAATAACGACTGAAAGCACTCTTCGCACAAAATTGATATTTGAGCCAATTAATCGTCCACTCACAATATAAATCAAACCCGATACTACAAGGATTTGGATTAAAAACTTCAAAAAGATCAACAGTGTCACCCCCTGTGCCATTTCCATTTCCTACTACCGCTAGTATAGCAAATTTGTGCACCAACTTTCTTTAACAAGGAACACCTCGGAAAATTTATTAAGTCTATACCTTGATAAAATACCTATAAGGGTATATTATTTATTTGTAGTATTAAAACTATATAATTCATTAGTATTTTGAAACAAAACCCTTATTTAATAGCTTTTAAATACCCCATTATGTATTTACTAAGAAAAGGAGTGTTTACAATTGAGTAAAAAATTTTTAGTAGTTGGTGGCGTTGCAGGTGGTGCCTCCACAGCAGCACGTATTCGCCGTCTCGATGAAAAGGCAGAAATTATTATGTTCGAAAAAGGGCCGAATGTTTCATTCTCTAATTGTTCTCTACCCTTCCATTTAAGCGGGATTGTTGAAAATAGCGACAAATTAATTTTAATGACACCTCAAGGCTTTCAAACAAAATACAATATCGAGGCTCGTGTTCAGCAAGAAGTTGTACACATTAATCGAAAGCAAAAAACCATCACCATTAAGGATTTAAAAACGAATAGAGATTATGAGGAAAGTTACGATACGTTAGTGCTATCCCCAGGAGCAAGTCCTATCGTTCCTGACTTAGAGGGCATTCATTCTAAGCACGTCTTTACCATTCGAAATGTGGTGGATATTGACCGTTTAAATCAATATCTACAAACAGATAATGTACAAGATATTGCAGTGATCGGTGGGGGCTTCATTGGTGTAGAGGTAGCGGAAAATTTGAAGCTAGCAGGCTATAATGTATCTCTAGTTGAATTCGGGCAACAAATTATGGCCCCTTTTGATTATGACATGGCTCAAATATTACACAAAGAAATGACTGATAAAGGAGTTCAAGTCATTGTCAATGACGGTCTTGCAAAAGTTGCACCAGATTATGTGGCGTTGAATTCGGGCAAACAATTGAAAGCACAAGCAGTTGTATTAGCAATTGGTGTTCGCCCTGAAATCCGCTTAGCTCAAGAGGCCGGGCTAACAATCGGTGAACTCGGAGGTATTCAAGTTGATGCTAATTACGTGACATCTGATTCTTCCATATACGCCGTTGGAGATGCGATTGAAGTTTTCCATCAGCTTACCCATAAACAGACGCGCCTCGCTTTAGCTGGTCCCGCTCAACGACAAGCACGTGCTGCAGCTAATCATATGTATAACATCCCTCAACACAACAAAGGAGTCATCGGATCTTCAAGTGTACAAATTTTCGACCTTGTATGTGCAACAACGGGTTTGAACGAAAAAACAGCCCTAGCAAATGGATTCCAGGCAAACAGTGTTTATTTGATAGCTCCTGACAAAGTAGGTTTAATGCCAAATAGTAATCCACTTCACTTCAAGCTTGTTTATGAAACACCAACTGGTAAAATCCTTGGAGCCCAAGCTATTGGTAAAGGTAATGCAGATAAACGGATTGATGTTATAGCTACCCTCATCACAATGGGCGGTACTTTAGAAGATTTGAAGGAACTAGAGTTAAGCTATTCTCCAATGTTTAGCACTGCTCGTGATATTGTCAATTTGGCAGCTCTTGTAGCTCAAAATCTATTACACGGACACTTCAAACAGGTAAAAGTTGATGAAGTAAGAAAACTCATTGAAAATCATGCCTACATCCTAGACGTACGCGAAAAGAATGAATTTGAATGTGGTCATCTTATCAATGCGCACAATATACCTTTAAGTGAACTTCGGGAAAGAATGAATGAGATACCGAAGGATCAACCAGTGTATGTACATTGCCGATCTGGTCAACGTAGCTATAATGCTGTCATGGCCCTTCAGAATAGCGGTTTTTCTAATGTCTTTAATGTAAGTGGATCATTCCTTGGCATTTGCTTATATGAATATTTTACAGATATCACAACGAACAGAGATAAAATTGTTACAGCTTATAATTTTAATTAAGCGAAAAGGGATGCCATTCACACAGCATCCCTTTTCGTTAATTTGTAGACAGTACTTTTTCCCAATCAATCGTACCATTTTTAATTTGTTCGCGTTTTTCTTTATTCATGATGTCATTTGGACGCCCGCCTTTTGGCCAGTCTTTTTCATGGTTTGCCCACTCTGGACGATCTTGCAATAAAATAAAGGCAGCTAAATCAGCAGCTTCTTGATCTGTTAAAGTCCCAACTGCACCTACTGGCATATTATTTTGAATATAACCAGCCATTTTTGACATACGTGCCATACCCGCTCCATCATTAAAGGAATTATCTCCCCATAAAGCTGGACCAGTATTGGCACCAGTACCAGCGCCATCAGCCGCATGACAGGCTATACATGACTGTGCATAAAGCTCCTCACCGTCGGCAACATTCGGAATCGGGACATTTTTCATATCACTAGTGCCTGCCCATTCACGTTTTGCGCCAATTGGAACGCCTTCAGAAATATACGCGAAATACGCTACCATAGCCTCCAGCTCATCACTATTCATTTCAAATTTTTTACCATTCATACTGCGAACCATACAGCCATTAATGCGCTCTTCTATTGTAACCACACCACCTGAGCGTCCAATGTATTGTGGATAATTTGCCATTACACCTACTAATGATGAGGCTTGCTCGTCATAGCCAGCACCTGCATGACAGCTTGTGCAGGATAGTTGGTTTCCTACATACTCATCTGCCGCAACATGCGTGTTATTAACAAGTTCATAGCCATATAATATTGCTTCTTTCATTGGACCATCTGGTACTTCATCAATACTCGGCGGAGCATAGACCACTGACTGAGCAGCTGCTGTTGTTGGTAATTGCGTTTGCACTGTCGCTTCTTTCTCACTCGCATTTGAATCAACTGAAATTTTGTCACTGACAAACGTCCCAACAAAAATGGCGCCTGCTAACAGTACTGTTCCTGCTACTCCCGCTACTATAGGTTTCATCTATAATACCCCCCTTTGTATTCTCACTTATATTTTAGCAACATAACAATTTATTGGATGTGATTTTTCTCACACTACAATAAAATAGAACCATTCAGATGATAAAAATGGTTAAATTATACATTTAATTTTGTTCTATAACACAGAAAACAAGACTTAATACCTCTTGTAGTATACATTTATTTCTAATCAAAAAATGTCGAGTACAAATATGCACTCGACATTTTTAAAGTTTTTATAGTTTACATTGGCCATCAGCACATGCCGATTCTCCATTACCATTTATCGTTACAGTTGGCTGAATACCAGCTATTTCAGCAGTTTGATGCAAAGTTCGCACAAACACTTCATTCGGCTCAGCACCTTTAATACCGTAACGATTTTCAAATACAAAGAACGGTACACTCCGCACGCCAAGTTGCTGTGCATCATAGCGATCCTTGTCTAGCTCTTCACTAAAATCAGTTGAAGCTAATATTCCCTCCGCAACTTCTCTAGCCAAATCCAATTGCACAATAACATTTAATAAAAATTCATCGTTATTTAAATCTTCACCATCTTTAAAATAACCAGCCATTAGTGCTTCAGTATAAGCGGCTGCTTTACCAAATTGCTGCGTCCACTTCGCTAAACGATGAGCCTTTTCTGTATGCGCTGTTGTCATCTTAGCAAAATCATACTGCAAACCAACTTCCGTTGCTCTCATAGCTATACCCTTGACCATATTTTCCACTTCTTCTAGCGCAACATCATATTTTTTAGCCATCGCCTCATAAAAGGATGGTGCATTCAATTTCGGTGTATCCAGGCCTATTTGAAATGCTTTATATTCTATTTCCACTTGTCCTGTATAGCCTGCAATGTCAATTGCCCGTTCAAGCTCTCGCTTACCAATATAACAATATGGACATGTAAAATCGGAAAAGACTTCAATTTTCATTACCATACCCCCTTATAATATATCCATCCAAATTTTAATAGCTGTTGCTAATATAAGAACGGCTAAAATAATTTGTAGGAATTTTGTATTTAACTTGCCCCCTACTTTCGCACCTAGAGGAGCCGCTATTAGACTAGATACAATTAGAATGAGGGCTGGATAATATTCAACTTGTCCTGTTATCAATTTCCCGACGGTACCTCCTATTGAGGAGATAAACGTAATAGCAAGGCTTGATGCAATGGTCATACGAGTGGGGATGCCTAAGACAACAAGCATGATTGGTACTAATAAAAATCCACCAGCTGCCCCCACAATCCCGGAACCGATACCCACAATGAAAGCTAATAGGACCGCCCATGGTTTATTAAATGTAACAGCCTGCATCGGTTGATCATCAATTTGCTTTTTCGGTATGAACATCATCACAGCTGCAATCAATGCAAGAATTCCATAGACAATGTTAATGCCAGACTCTGATAAAAATTTTGAACCGAAGCTACCTATAAAGCTTCCCGTTAATATGGCACTCCCCATATAAATAATAAGTGATTTATTTAAATACCCGCCTTTGCGATAGACCCAAACACCAGAAAGAGCAGCAAAAAGTACTTGAATCGCACTAATCCCTGACACTTCATGTGCCGAAAAGGCCGCAAAGCCTAGTAATGGTGGTATATATAGTAGCATTGGAAAATTGATGATGGCACCGCCAATACCTAACATCCCTGATACAAATGAACCGAGAAAACCAATAAGTAAAATGGTTAAGATCCATGCAATATCCATTTATTTTTCCTTCTTTCTGGCTGTATTCAACAAAAGGAAAGAAGGGTTGTTCTACTGTAATAGACAACCCTCAATCAGCTCTATGCTTTCTGAATGAAAAATGTAATGACACCAGCCTCTTCAGATTGATCTAAAATGATATGGCCTCCAGCTTTTGACCAAGCAGGAATATCCGCTAAAGCTCCTTTATCCGTCACCTGAACTTCTAAAACTTCCCCTGGCATTAGGGTATCTATTGCTTTTTTTGTCTTCACAATAGGCATTGGACATGAAAGGCCTTTTGCATCTAGTTGTAAACTTGATTTCATCATAATCTCCTTCGACTCGGCAAAGGTTGTAAGCGATTTTGCCGATTCTTCTTGTTTTATATCTTCATGAAGGATGAGCGCCTTCAATTCACGAAATTTACATGCAACAAGCATACATGCATACTCATTGCACTTTAGCATGCTTTATCGTACAGCACAGCGATTTGGTCCAATTTCCATCTCTGTTTGCTCATCTAACGCAGGTGTTATTTTCCCCATATTCACCTGACGGATTTCTTGATAAGCATTTGGTTGTGGAGGTAATTCATCTGTTACCACACGTCTAAATTCTCCTTCATTTTGAATATTTAAACCATGGTTTTGTACAAATAAATCCCCTAGTCGTTTCGCAACCGTTCCATCTTCATTCAGCTCATCAATAATCATAAAATGTGCTGGTAAGACAATAAGGTCATCAGACAATTCTCGATAACGCTTGTAAAGCGTTTCTCGTAAATCCCCAACCCAATCATCAGCAAGGCCAGCTAAATCAGGACGTCCGATTGAATCGATAAATAAAATATCTCCTGTTAATAAATATTTGCTGTCAACAACAAATGAAGTAGAGCCAATTGTATGGCCCGGAGAATAAATGGCTCCTACGTCTATTTTTGATGCTCCGATTTGAACATTTGTTCCATCAGCTAACGGAGTATATTGGAACACAACTTCCTCAGCGTCTTTAGGTGGCAAATAATAAGTTGCGCCTGTCATCTCTGCGATATGGCTACCACCCGAAATGTGATCAGCATGTAAATGTGTATCAAAAACATGTTTAATTTGGACGTTTTTATGCTCTGCAAAATTTATAAATACATCTATAAAACGTACAGCATCAATAATAGCTGCTTCACCTTCAGAAAGGACCATATAAGACAGACAGCCCTTTCCTAAACGAACAAATTGATAAAGCTCGCCTCCACCTGTTAAATCGCCAACTTTGATCGGCTCTAGATACTCACTCCAAGATTTCATACCTCCAGCTAAGTAAGCAACATCACGACCTGCTGTTGATAACATCTCAGCAATCATCAATGATGACCCCTCTTTAGCACAAACCACTAATACTTCTTTATCAGCTGGAATTTTCGGTAAAATAAACTCAATACCATCTAACAGTTCAAAATACGGTATATTTAAGTACTCAAAACGATGTCCATCAATTTTCCAATCTTCGAATGCATCCGCATTACGAACATCTAAAATAAACAACTCTTCATTGTGAATAACCTTTTTAGCTACTTGTGATGCGCTCCATTTTCGAATTGACATCTCTTTACCCCCATTGGTATTATTTTTATGTTTTTTATAGCGGAGAGGGGTGCCCTCTCCGCTTTTATAGGTAGGTCACTAGAATGTAAGTGACGGTGCTGCGTCTTTCGCAAATTCTAGGAATGTTACAGCTCCTCCCACTTCAATTCCCTCAATGAAATCTTCAGTGGTTAAACCCATTACATCCATCGTCATCTGGCAAGCAATAAATTTCACACCTAATTCTTGTGCCATCTCCACTAGTTGAGGAATAGCTGGCACGTTTGCTTTTGTAAAGCCTTCTGCATAATGTTCTGCTCCAGCTGGCATTGGTAATGCATGCATACCTTGCTTATGAATTAGATTCAGGCCTTCAAATGTAAAGAAGATAGCTACCTCTTTCTCAGAAGCTGCTGCAGCTGTTGCGATATTGAACACCTTGTACGCATCAAATAAACCACCGTTACTTGCAATGATTGCTACTTTGTTCGACATAATAAAATTCCTCCAATTTAAATGTTTTTTGTTAAATCGCCTGCCCAAGATGTCATACCTGGTAAGACGTTAAATACTTTCGTAAAACCACGTGTAGCCAGCTTTTGCGCAGCCATGTCACTGCGTTTTCCAGTACGGCAAATAACGTATATCTCCTGCTCTTTATCAAGCTCAGGAAGTCGTGCTTCCAGTTCGCCCATTGGTATCGATTTTGCTCCCGCAATATGCCCAAAAGCGAATTCCGCTTCCTCACGTACATCAAGAATTAATCCTTTACGACTTGTGATTTGCTCTAGATCAATTGTTTGTTCAAATGTCATTTCTTCTATTTGGTCATTTGTACATTTACGAATATAATGTTTCAGCACACCATTATCTTCTAAAGTACCAATATACTGATGACCTACAGTTTCAGCCCATGCTGCAATATCAGCTTTTGACCCTTTATCTGTCGCAGCTACTTCTAAAATTTGACCATCTACTAAATCAGTCATCGCTTTTTTTGTTTTCACAATCGGCATTGGGCAAGAAAGACCCTTGGCATCTAGCTGAAAATCCGCCTTCATACTTTCCACATCCTTCATATACCTACACAGGTATTATTTTATTCAAAAAAATATAGATATAATCTATAACTGTACTTTGCCCTCCCAAGCTAACATACCACCAGTCATGTTAGTTACATTAAAGCCATTACTTTCTAATATTTGAGTAGCCCGAGCACTTCGTCCGCCTGATCGACAAACCACAATATACGACTCCCTCTTATTTAATTCATGTAGCCGAAACTCTACTAAACCTAGCGGGATATGAAGAACGCCTGGAATGTGACCAGCCTCTACTTCATCTACCTCTCGCACATCAATAAGATTCAGCTTCCCTCCTTGCTCCATCGTTTGCTGCACTTCTTTGGCTGTAATTTCTTTCATTTTTTCTCCTCCTAGTATGCACTCATTCCACCACGAACATTGGAAACACGCTCAAAGCCCTGCTTTTTCAGTTGCTTACAAGCCTGACTACTTCGCATGCCACTCTGACAAATAACTATGATTTCTTTATCCTTTGGTAGTTTTTCAAAGCTCGATCCAAGCGGAACATTTTTAAATTGCGAGATATGCCGACCTTTATACTCAGCAGGCGTGCGTACATCGATAAATAGCTTATCCTTATCATTCAGCATATCTTTTAATTGGGCTGTAGAAATTGATTGAACGCCCTTCGCTGGCTTCATTCGCCAAAAGAAAAAGGCTGCGATAAGCGCAATAATAATCCATATTTCCATATGATCTGTCCTCCTTTTATACGATTATGGGTATATCCAAGTTATCGACTTTTCACAACCAAATCCATTGCCTCTTGGATAGCAGCATTCATTTTTTCAGCATTACCTTCAGCAGTCGATACACAATCCAGTAAATTTTCACTAACAATGACACCAATCGTCCGGTCAACAGCAGAACGCACGGCAGATAGCTGTGTAATCACATCTTTACAACTTTGACCTTCTTCCATCATGCGTAAAATACCACGCATTTGACCTTCCATACGCTTCACACGGTTTGCAGTGTTTGGACCATATGCCATTCTGTTACGCCCCCTTTCAGAACGATTGATTGGATTTCCTTACGAGATTCATATTATACCCCTATAGGTATATTGTCAATATGAAAGCTTCAAACTTTTTTATCGTGCTACAATTCCAGGGTACAATGTTCTCCCCATTGCGTTAACCCCGTCTATCTGCTTCCTTATTATTTCAACAAAAAAACCCTGCTACGAGTTATTACTCATAGCAGGGAGTTCATTTTTTATTTAGCTAATTGCATGGCTGGTCCAAAGAATTCATAGTGAATTTTTTCATCTTTCACGCCAATTTCCTGTAAATTTTTAATAACCGCTTCCATAAAGCCTACAGGGCCACATACATAAACATCTGCATTATCAGCTACTTTTTCAGCTAGTAATTCTTTTGTAATAAGCTTGTCTTCATCTGAGTATAAAGCTGTATATGATGCATTCGGTAATACGTTTACTTTCTCTTGAATGTCATCACTGAACGCTACAACCTTCTCATTACGAGCACATTGGATAAAGTTCACTTCATTCGCTGCATTATCATTTAAAGATTGCAACATACTGTTTAAAGGTGTTACACCGATACCGCCACTTACAAATGTAATTGGTGCAACCGTTTCTTCTAACACAAATAATCCAGCTGGAGCACTTACATCTACTAAATCTCCAACTTGTAAGTGATCGTGAATATAATTCGACACTTTACCATTTGGCGTATGATCGCTTTCACGTTTCACTGAAATACGATAGCCATCTTCTGCACTTGCTTGTGAAAGTGTATATTGACGGTTCATTAAATACTCTTCTCCTGGCACTTTCACTCGAATGGAGATGTATTGACCTGGTTCATAAGTTGGTAGAGGTGAACCATCTTCATTTACAAAATAAACAGAAGTTACTAAGTCACTTTCCACAACTTTTTTCGCCACTTTTAATGGTTTAAATAGACGCCATCCACCATTGTTCACAGTTTTTTGGTATAACTCTTCTTCTACTTGAATGAAAATATCTGCGATAACGCCATATGCCTCGGCCCATGCACCAATAATGTCATCAGTTGCTGCATCACCAAGTACTTCTTTAATCGCTTTTAATAAGTTTTCCCCAACGATTGGGTAATGTTCAGGTAGAATTCCTAAACTACGGTGTTTATGTGCAATAAGCATTACTGCTGGTAAAATTGCTTCTAAGTTTTCAATATGAACTGCTGCAGCATAAACAGTATTAGCTAGTGCTGTTTGCTGACGACCTTGCTCTTGGTTCGTGTGATTAAAAATATTCAGTAGTTCTGGATGAGCTTGAAACATATTTTTATAAAACGTCTTTGTGATTGCAACACCATGAACTTCTAATACAGGTACTGTTGCTTTAATGATTTGAATTGTTTCTTGTTTTAACATATCGCTTACCATCCTTTCGTGATTACAATATAACGCTTTCATTCTCTTAAAGCAATATCTAAAATACATCTTTAACAAAATAGACATATTTGATGCATTTTAAATACATCTTTAAAAATAGGTTGAAGATATTATACTTCAATGTAAAAATGCTATAATTATTTTGAATTATAGAAAGTAGGGTGTTCGGATGCGCTTAACTTTATACACGGACTACTCTCTGCGCACACTTATCTATTTAGGCGCAAAGGAAGATGGTCAATTATCAACTATTCAAGAGATCTCAGATGCTTATAATATATCGAAAAACCATTTAATGAAGGTGACACACCAGCTTGGGTTATTAGGTTACATTGAAACAATTCGTGGACGCGGTGGTGGTATTCGCCTTGCTATCGATCCAAAAACCATTACCATTGGTGAAATTGTGCGTCATACAGAAGAGGATTTTCATCTTGTAGAATGTTTCGATAAAGAAAATAACCTATGTAAAATAGCTCCAGAATGTCAATTAAAAGGTGTGCTGTATGAAGCTTTGCAAGCCTATTTGAACGTGTTAGATCAATACACCTTGGACGATTTCCTTCATTCTAAGGAAAAATTAATGGCTCTACTGCTCGGTAAATAAAAATACCCGCTCAACATTTGTTGAACGGGTATTTTTTTATGAAGTTGCTTATAATTGCTTTGCAAAGAAAATCATATCCAATGCACGAATACCATTTTCATAAATTGGTTCTGGGTAATGACTGAAGAAATCCTTTTCAATAGCCTCCATGCGAAAGCCTGCTTTTTGATAAAAGGCTATATTATCAATACTTGAGTTCGCCGTTCCAACCAACACCGTTTGATACCCATCCTTTTGGCATTTTTCAGTAAGTTGTCGCAATATCTCTTTGCCTATTCCCTTCCCTTGATACTTTGGTACAATAGCAATATTTTTCAATTCAATTGTAGTATCGGTTTGAGGAACGACTAATGCCACTCCCACCAGCATTTCTCCACAATTAATTTTATATAATGTACCCATATCTAAATATTTCCGAACCGCCACTTCACTTTCATCCGCTAATAAAAGCTGAGGTAAAAATGTCTCTCTGTTTCCTTCTACCTTCTCTAGTGATGTTCGATAACGGACATAATCTTCTCGTTCAAAAACATTTAACACACATGGTTGCTTTTCCTTCACTTCTAACCACGAATGCTCCTCAGGATAATCTTTTTCCACCCCTACTCGAGCAAAAGATAGCTTTTCTTGGGCTTTTTGTGAACGGATATTAACCTTTCGTGCTCCTGCAAAAACACGTGATAAGCCCAACTCAAAAAACGCAATATCTAAGATAGCCTTTTTTGCTTCAAGATTATAGCCCTTCCCCCAAAATTGATAGCCAAGCCAAGAGCCGATATGACAGCTCTTTTTATGATGGTCTATAAACATCAGAGATGTAACACCAATGACTTGCCCCTCCTCATTTAAAACCACACGAGGAACGGTTTTACCTTCGTCTTCATCTATACGTTCACGCTTAATAAAATGAATCGTGTCTTCTACCTTGCCAGCAGGTAAGCCAAGGGCATCACGAACCTGTGGCATAGAAGACAACGCATGCATAGCCTCGGCATATTTGATATCGTGTCTCACTAAAGTTACCGTCATCTTCTATTCTCCTTTATTTCTGTTAACAATACATTTTCTTTATTGTAAAGCTTACGAAAATCTTTTTCATCGATTGGAACATACATAAAATGTAATAATCTTTGTAGCTTTACAAACTACTTTAAATAAAGGCAACAAAAACTACATCAAAACGAGTTATAAAAAAGTTTACTTTATTAATGCTTTCATTATTCCTTTCAATAAAAAGATCAACTGTATTTTATGCATTACTCGCTTTGCAACATTTCATTATAAAACACTTATTGTAAAATATATAATTTTTTCCACAAAATTTTTGACATGGTATTTTTGTAATGTTATCACTTGTTGGAATTTAATTCAAAATTAAAAAGTAAACTGAAGAAGTATTTTGGTAAGTTAGCTTCTGTAGCCTAAGCTACAACTATTGTCGGTGGTGGATTATGCTAGTGCTCCTGAATTAGAAACAAATGCAATAGGAAATACATACGAGGTTCCTGCACCAGCTTTAGAAGAATCAATTAACTCAACAGATGAATTTAAAGTTACAGTTACTTTTGTACCTGTGGATGGAGAAGAGATAGGTATCCAACCTCGAGATGCTACACATGAAATATTTGTTGGTCAACCATTCAAAATGCAGGGTACCCACCATCTACTTTTATACGGAATGAATGCTATCGAACTTAAAGGGAATCTGGCTATTGGTAAAAATGTAGGTACAGCTCAAGTTAAAGCTTTTAAATCAGATGGATCTGTCCTTGGCGTTTATACTTTTGTAGTAATCAGATAATTTGAAATACTAGATGAGGCTGGGACAGAACTAGATTATATTGAAAAACAATAAAAATGGATATTAGCTTTTTCACTTTAAGAAGTTAAATATGCCTTCCTAAATCAAAAAAATGTTAGACCAATTATATCTTGGTCTAACATTTTTTCTTTTTGTCCCAGCCTCATTTTCTTACGATTAGTCAACTTTATTTAATGAATAATTTATATTTTTATGAGTGTGAAGTGGTGAGGGATATCCCTCATCACTTCACACTCATTTTTAGATACGCCAAAAAGACCTGACGATTTTTATTTTTTTCGAAAGGTCATTATGATATAGTTCTATGTAGGTGATTACGATTTCTGAGCTGGTAGTGCGGACTCATAATCGTAAAGAATGCCATGCGTCAGTAACTGAAATGTCACTTTCAGAAACTTATTGATGCAGGCGATGATCGCAACCTTATGAGGCTTCCTCTGAGGTTGCTTTTTTAATTTGTAGTAATAGTCCACAAAATGATTCGGTTTTCCTTTAGCCATAAGCATGGCGCACACCATAAAATATAAAATCTTTCGTAAATGTTTGTTTCCTCGTTTATTAATTCTGTCTCGATATTGCATATTCCCAGACTGGTACCGCATAATATCAATGCCTGCGTAAGCGTTCAGTTGTTTCGCATTTTGAAAGCGGTGGATGTCACCAATCTCTCCAATTAATCGGCACGCCGTTGAATCGCCAATTCCAGGAATCGATCGAAATACTAGATATTCTTTTCGTCCTTCCGACAATTCCACCATCTGTTTCACAAGCGTATCTTTCTTCTCTTGTAAATCCGCAATGCGAGCTGCGTAATCTCGTGCTTGATCACAACGAATATCTGTTGGTTTAATCGCGGGGTAACTATTTTCAGCTGCTTCTAATAATGTAATAGCTTTAGCCTCCGCACGCATTAGCGAGAGGTTTTTTCGCGTATTGGCCTTTAAACGATTTTTAATCATCGTTTTTGAATGGGCTTGTAAAAGTGCGGGGTGTGGATAGAGTTGTACAATATTTAAAAATAGTGCTGAACTCGGTGTAATCAGCTTTTCTAATTCTGGAAAACTCAGCTGTAAAATGGCATGCATTCTACTTTTGAGTAAAATGATTTCTTCATCAATTTCATCGTAGTAACGAGTCAGTGCACGCATCTGTTCATAATAATCGTCTTGTATGTACGTTATTTCGCGTTCCATTTTAAAATGAGTCTTCGCAAGTTCATGGGCATCACTAGTATCGGTTTTATGACGACGCATCGTTGCCATCTGTAAATTCGCTTCAAGTGGATTCATGCGGCAGTATGCGTAGCCGTAATCTTTGAAAAATGCTTCGATAGGTTTTGAATAGGTACCTGTTGCTTCAAATACGATAGCTGGTGCTTGTCCATCTTGTTTTGACATCTCTACTATTCGTTCGTGTAATCGCTCAAAATCACCGCGTGTATGAAGTAGCACACCTTCGAATTCACATTGGCGGTGACCATCATAAATCGCAACAGTACTTTTTCCTTTACTGACATCTAACGCAATAACATGTTTCATCTCATTCTTCTCCTTTTGACCAATCATAGAAGCCTTCACAGTACCTTATCGATTCCACTTTCTTATACACGATCTCTTGGACCCAACATACTAAACTGATTCATATAAGGGCATGAAGTTAGCCGGTTTAATATACGGACTCACAAATGGTCCCAGAGGCTGGTCGGCTTTTCTTCACTTCTACTATAAAAAAATAGTAGCACAAACCATGGCCTTGGTTTGTACTACTAATGTTAGTATGTTTATTTTTGTGAATTAATAGGTAGTGTAACCTCTAGTTCAGGAATATATTGAATCTTTGGTTCACCATTTTCATCCATTTGAAATGCACCCATTTCATTTTCATCAAAGAGGTATATATACGGCTTAAGGGTTATTGTTTTTGGAACAGATTCAAACGGGTTGTACCGAGAATCCGTAATCTTATCGCTTCCATTCGTAGCATGCCAACCATTACCACCAATTAATTTAAGTTTGCGACCTTGATCATCAAAAACATCTATACCCATCGTTAGTAAAGGTAGTGTGAAAGTTGAGTTATCCATTAAAACGAGTCTTGTAGTTATTCCTGTTGTTATTGGTGTCAGTTGAATCTGTTCAACAGTAAAATGTATATTATCGTATTTCCTACTTACATTAGGTTGTAAGGTCACATAGTCTTCAACTTTATTTTTCACAGGAATATCAATTTTCAAAGGATCTTCTATGCCAGTTATTGAAGTAAATAACGTCAAATTAAATTGTTCGGGGAAAGAAGCTCCTCCCTGATTACTCAAATCCGAAAACTCAATAATAGCAGAATCTTTATCTTTACCATTGTGTATCATAGGATGGACAGAATTAGAATCATTCGCAGCAAAAGAATCAACAGAATTACCATTTATAAACAATTCGATATCACTGATTTGTTCTATTAAATTTCTTTTTGAAAATTCACCTTCTGTTTGAAGACGTTCAATAGCAATTGAAACACGTGTACCGTCATACACTACTTCAGATACACTTAATGTAAAACCATCTTTAGTAACACTTGTATGAAGTTTCGTTGAAAGTCCTTTTTCATCAGCAGTTTTAAGACCTAAATCACCCGCAAGTTTAAAAATTGATGATAGTACTGGTACTTCCTTCATTGTTGCTGCCATCGTTGGTGAAATTAAGCCAGTGATAAATACCAGACTAAAAATCATTGCTGCAGAGGCTGTCATCATCATCACTCTTTGGCGCATTTTCTTATGGGTTCTAAAACTTTCTGGCTGCTTTGAGTTACGTTTATTTTCATATTTGTTCATAGTACGATTAACTAAATCAACTTCTATAGGTGTTTCTCGAATAAACCTTTCTATCTGATCTAACTCCTTATCCTCCAGTTTTGAACGAGTGTCCATAAATATCCCCTCCTAACATATTTTCCTTCATCAATTTTTTACGTAATCGTTCATACTTTTTTCTTACTGTGGCTGCTTTCATATCCATAATGGCAGCAATTTCATCAAAGCTATACTCCTCAATAGAATGAAGTAATAAAATCCTTTTTTCATCTACATGTAAGTTTTCCAATAGCCTATGTACCATTTCATCATATTCAGGTATCGGAACTTGCGTCTGCTTCACCTGTTCTTGCTTCAGATTTAGCCAAAATTTATAGCCCTTATTTTTGGCTTTTATGACATCAATACAATGATGGTGGGCAATTTTATAAAGCCATGCTGACAAGGAAACCGTATAAGAAAATTTATGAATATTTTCTAATCCCTTAATAAAAATATCTTGTGAAGCATCCTCCGCCTCCTCTTTGGTTCCTAGCATATAGTAACAATAAATATAAATTTGCTTTTGAAAACAACGAATGATTTCTGCATAGGCACGTGTGTCACCTGATTGAACTTGCTCCACAATGGATTGAATATCTATATCAGCCCGCTCTTTTGATTGATTTAGTGCAGTCAAAGTTGTTCCCCCCTTTCCAATCTATATAACTGAAATTAATAGAAGTTTGTGACACTAGAAAAGAAATTTTAAAAATATTATTTAGATCCTGAATGTCATCGGGTTACTTAGAGAAATCTTTTATTTCGTACCATCAAAGCTGTTTCTTCCCATCCTCGCCTATATAACTGAAATCAACAGCCATTTGTGACACATAAAAAATTTTTTTCACAAAAATAAAACGCTTAAGGGTATCCTAAGCGTTTAAGACTCACTATTTTATTTTGTAGCTTGTTATAAACCCTTTAATGATTGGGATCAATACACCTATCAATACAATGGGTAGGAACCACCAGCGTAATGAATTTACCTCACCAAGACCAATACGAACCATCTGAACCGATATAAAAGCAAATAAAATGAGACAGATATTTTTCACTTCATTTAGTATTTTTCTGCTATTCAAATAAAATGCTTTTACATTACTTTCATTTAAACGTACTGGATAATTATGCATATGAGGTGCTTTTTCTAGAAGGCCCATTACAATCCATAAAAACAAACCGATGAATGGAAGAATAAATAATTCAATTTTTGAACCCCAGCGATCAACCTCACCCATCCCATTAAAATGACCAGGTATTTCATCAGGCAACTTCCCCCAGGCCAATATAATATAAAAGATGGACAAAATAAATATACTACCACCAATATAGTCCCATATCTTTTCTGATTTTGTTTTAGGTAACTTTAAAATTGGCCTAAACATTTTCTCCACCCCTGTTTTTTTCCTTTACTGCTTCTACGTTATGACTACTATTAAAGTTTCAAAATTTATGAAAATTGACTTAATATTCAACATTCACCATTAACTATCCCTATTATTAGTAGCATTATAGCTATAAAATCTACTTTTTTTATTACTTCATATATTAATAATACCCATTTTCAAACTACTAATTACAGTAGAAATACTCATAATACTTTGTAAAATCCATATAATCTGATATAAATGATATATATACATATTTCATTATTTTGTAACATTTCTACTAATTACTGAGAAAGGATATTTCAACTATGCGATTTACTATCTACAAGAAATTATTACTCGGTTTTTTTATAGTTATTTTAGTACTCGTTACAACAATCGGCTTAAATATAAAACAGCTTGATTCTGTGAATAAGACCTATCGTACATTACTGGAGGAACAAACTACTAAATCTATAAGTATTCAGGAATTACGGGTGATTGCAAAACAGGAAATTGTCAGCATGCGTGGTTACCTACTACTTGGAGACAAACAAAATTTTCAAAGCAATCAAGCCTCACGCGAGGAATTTAAACAAAAATCAGAAGAATTAATGGCTACTTTGGATTCAGAAAAATCAATTAAGCTACTTGAAGCTATTAATAAAAGTGAGCAAAGTGTTCAACAATTTGCAGATCGTATGTTTGACTTAAAAGCTGCTGGAGAAACAGAAAAGTACGAAAAATTGGACAGCACTCAAGGACGCTTAATTATTAAACAATTCGACGAGCGTGTTGAAAACCTTTCTAATTATCAAAATGAGTATGTTGAAGGAAAAATGGCTGCTACATCAAGCCAAATTCAAGATATCAAACTCCAAATGATGCTACTTGGGGTCTTTGCTGTTGTCATAAGTCTGATAATTGCTATGGTGGTTGGTAGTCTAATGTCTCGCCCAATTAACGGCATGGCCAAGGCTGCGAAAAAAATAGCTGAGGGTGACTTAACAGCTGAACAAATTCGCATAAAGAATCGTGATGAAGTGGGTGATTTAGCGCTTGCTTTTAATCAAATGGCTGCAAATTTAAAGGATTTAATTACCAATGTACGCCAAAACACTGTACAAGTAAGTGGTTCTGCTGCTGAGTTAACAGCCAGTGCAGATCAAACTATACAGGCTACAGAGCAAATCACTTCTTCTATTCAAGAGGTTGCTAGTGGCTCAGAGGCTCAAGGGAAAAATGCAACTGAAAGCTCAGAAGCCATGAAAAACATGACCAAAGGTATACAACAATTAGCTTCTACTACTGCGGCTGTTTCTGAACTGGCAATCGAGACAAATTCAGAGGCTAAGAAAGGGAATGATTCTTTACATCGTGTAATATCTCAGATGACTACAATCAATACGGCTGTCTTAGAGTCAGCAAGTGTTGTTAAAAATTTAGACGGACATTCCATTGAAATTGGTAATATCATTGGCATTATTACCGATATTGCAGAACAAACAAATTTATTAGCACTTAATGCAGCAATTGAAGCAGCCCGTGCAGGCGATCACGGACGTGGCTTTGCAGTCGTTGCAGATGAAGTGAAAAAGCTAGCAGAGCAATCAAAAAAATCCGCTGAGCAAATCGCTACCTTGATTTCTGAAATACAGCAGGATACAAACCGTGCTGTAACGGTGATGGATACTGGTACTCAAGAGGTTCAAATTGGTATGCAAGTAGTGAAGGTAGCAGAAGAAGGTTTCTCTAAGATTGTGGAGCTTATTGAGCAAGTATCCATGCAAATTCAAGAAGCAACGACAGTGTCTGAGGAGATGTCCTCCAGTGCAGAGCAAATTTATGCTTCCTTTGATGAAATCGCAACTATTGCCCAAATGTCCTCATCTAATTTACAAAATGTTGCATCTGCTTCTGAAGAACAATTAGCTACTATCGAAGAAGTAGCAGCTTCAGCAGCAACACTTTCAAATATGGCAGAAGAGCTTCACACGCAAGTCTCTCGTTTTAAGGTAGAATAAAAAACTGCTCGTTTTCTTTAGGTTTATAGCCTCTAGAAAATGAGCAGTTTTTTCATGTTTTATGTATTTCTATTTGCTATGTTTCCGCTATACTTTTCGCCTAACATCTCAAGCATCTCAATAACAGCAGCTTCCTCACTCGCAACTTGTAAAGAGGCCTTTTCACGTACCTGATGCCCTCCTACACAAACACTTTCCTTAGCTTTCAAAAACATAGAAGCATCGTTTGCATCATTGCCAAAGGCGATAAACTCCCCTGCCTCAACACCCAATTTAGATAAGCCATTCCACTTGTCAATGCCATAAGGGCTTATATCCACAATATTTTCTGATGTATGCTCATATAGACAAACAAGAAGTTTTTGTAGCTCAGATAATACAGCATCAACATTCTCACCAGGAAATAAAACAACTTTTACTATGTCTCTAATATCCTGCAAGGCTACCTTTTTAGCTGCTTTTAAAGGATCTATATTTTGGTAAATCGGATGATCCTCACTACCTGTATAAGCATAATCCCAATGACTATCTACTAGGTATGGTAATTGAAAAGCTGTGATAACCTGGCGAATTGCGTCAGCTACTTCTGTAGTAAATGCTGTTACCTCAATTGTTTCACCATCACGAGCAATAAATGCGCCATTCCCACCTACCATTGGATATTTTCGCATCGATTCCGGTAATACAGGTAGTAGATCACGTATCGGTCTGGCTGAGGCAAAAATGACTTCATGTCCAAGCCGTCTACATGCCTCCAATGCATTAGTGATCTCTTCACTTAATGGCTTACCTTTAAAACAAATAGTACCATCTAAATCAAAGACAAATTTCATGATTTTCCTACCTTTCATATGCTAACTCACTTCATTATTATCTCACAGAAAATACATTTTTTAGTGCTTTCTTCTACACTTCACTAAATATCAAATATTTAATAAGATAGATATTACTTAAGACAGAATTAAATAAATTTTTAGAATATTATTGACAGGAAGTTAATATCCAAGTAATATTGCTTTCAACAACACATTGCAGGCCAAGATTGGAAATAGTAAAAGTGGTTGTGTACTTGTAGAGAGCCGATGGTTGGTGTAAATCGGTAGGCACACATTTTGAACTCGTCCATGAGCTACTCCCTGAACTTTTTAGTAAGGGATGTCGGTTTCCCCCGTTAACAGGATAGACAGTGATAGCTGTCGATAAGGGGACTTTTTCTATAAAGAGAAGGTCAATTAGAGTGGTACCGCGAGCATAAACTCGTCTCTATTTTTACATAGAGACGGGTTTTTTTATTTTTTAATGACTTATTGGCCTACGTGTAAATTTTAGATACTAATCACTAAAAAGGAGTGTTTGAAAATGGGAAGAAAAATTTGGGTGTTTGATACAACTTTACGTGATGGCGAACAGGTGCCTGGAGCAAAGCTAAATCTTTATGAAAAAGTAGAAATTGCACAGCAGCTGAAAAAATTGGGTGTGGATATTATCGAAGCTGGATTCCCTGCTTCTTCACAAGGTGATTTTGATGCTGTCAAAGCTGTAGCTGAAAAGGTTGGCAACACAAACGACATTATGATTACAGCATTAGCACGTGCTGTAAAAGCTGACATCGATGCTGTCTATAATGCTGTGAAATACGCTCAAAACCCGATGATTCACATGGTACTAGGAACATCTGATATCCATGTGGAGAAAAAATTCAGCAAGTCAAAAGACCAAATTTTACAAATTGGTGTGGATGCTGTGAAATACGCTAAAACATTATTACCACAAGTTCAATATTCCACAGAGGATGCATCTCGTTCTGACTTTGAATATCTTTGGAAAACGATTGAAGCTGTTATGAGAGCTGGCGCAACGATGATTAACGTTCCTGATACGGTAGGCTTTGCAGAACCAGAGGAATTTGGAGAGATGATTTTTAAATTAAATGACCGTATGAAAAACTTAGACGATAGCGTTCTTTTAAGTGTTCATTGTCACAATGATCTTGGAATGGCAACGGCTAATACGCTAGCTGCTATTAAAAATGGTGCAGATAAGGTAGAATGTACAATCAATGGTATCGGCGAACGCGCAGGTAATGCTGCATTAGAAGAAGTTGTCATGGCACTTAAAACTCGTAGCTCCGTATACAATGCCGAAACGCGTATTAATACAAAAGAAATTATGAATACTTCACGTCTTGTTTCTAGCTTTATGGGCTTAGATGTACAGGTCAATAAAGCCATTACAGGAGATAATGCATTTGCCCATTCTTCTGGTATTCACCAGGATGGTTTGTTAAAATCTCGTGATGCTTATGAAATCGTCCATCCTGAGGATGTAGGTCTTGATGATATGGAGCTAGTACTAACAGCTCGCTCTGGTCGCCATGCAGTGAAAAATGCTCTTGAAAAATTAGGGTTTACTAATCTTTCTACAGAGGAATTTGAAGGTATTTTTGAAGGATTCTTAAAGCTAGCCGATGCGAAGAAAGAAGTATATGATCACGACTTATACGTTATTGTTGAAAGCTATTATGAAAAACATGATGCCAATAATAAAAATGCTACACATTATAGTGAACAATTCTTTGATTTCGATGATCTACAAGTCGTCAGCAATACAAGCTTCCCTTCTGCAAGTGTTAAGGTTCGTAAAGGCGGCGAAATCTTTAAAGCTAGTGCAGTAGGCTCTGGCCCAATCGATGCCCTGTATTCAGCGATTGCAGAAATTACAAATATGGATGTAAAACTAGTGGAATATAATATCAATAGTGTTTCACGAGGCAAAGAGGCTTTAGGTAAAGTAAAAATCACGATTGAACACGAAGGCGAAAAGTATATTGCAAAAGCAGCGGATACAGATATTCTTAAGGCAAGTGCTCTAGCCTATATTAATGCGATCAATAGCATTGTAGTGACAAAATTAACACCTGTTATGAATTAAATGAAAATATAAAAGCAGTATGGCCCATGAGTCATACTGCTTTTTCAATCCTAGTGACTATCCCTAACTAATTTTTGGTATTCCTCATCAATTCGTTCAATATCAAGACGTTCAAACAATGGCGTCACCTCTTGAATTAATTGAGGCAGCTCTACTTGCTCATGCCACATCATTTCATTTATACCTACCATGTTTCTTACTTTCTTTGCTGAAAACGGTAAGAAGGGATGCAGCAGCTGCCCTAAATTCGCAATGATATAGACGCAAGTTGCTAATGTACGATTACATGCCTCTACGTTTTCTTTTACCTGTAGCCATGGCTGATGTTCATCAAAATAACGGTTAGCTCCGCGAATATACTCAAAAATGGACTCTAACGCCTGTTTGAAATGGCCACCTTCGATAAGAATACCCGCTTCATTAAACAATTGTACGGTTTGTTTTCGAATGTCGCTATCCACCTCAGCTTGTGGAACCCGACAAGCAAATGATTTTTCAATAAACTTCAATGTACGGTTTACAAAATTACCATAGGCTCCGAGTAGTTCACCATTATGGCTATAAATAAATTCCCGCCATGAAAAATCAGTATCACGATTTTCCGGCGCATTCATCGTTAAGAAGTAACGGATAGAGTCCGCATCATAACGACTTAAAATATAAGGAACCCATACAGCCCAATTCTGACTAGTAGATAATTTGCGTTTTTCTAATGTTAAATACTCATTTGATACAATATGGGTAGGTAATGCCTTAGATCCAATTCCCATTAAAATGGCTGGCCAAATAACTGTATGGAATGGAATATTATCCTTTCCATGTACATAGTATGAAATGGTCTCTTCATTCCATAAATCTTCAATGGCTATTTGATGCTCTTTTGCCCATTCTAAACTTGCTGTTAAGTACCCTGCTACAGCTTCAATCCATACATATATTTTTTTCCCTTCAAAACCTGGCACTGGAACATCTATGCCATTCGGTAAATCTCTTGTTACTGCTCGGTCAGGAACTCCTTCTGCCAAGTATCGCTCCGTCAACCCTAAAGCATTGTCTCGCCAGCGTTTCTCGGCTTTCGCTTGAGCTAAATAAGACTCCAATCTTCCTTGAAATTGACTAAAGGTAAAATAAAAGTGCTCCGTTTCCCGAATAACAGGTTCATTCCCGCAAATTTTGCAGCGCTTATCAATTAAATCCAATGGGTCTAAAATTTCTGAGCAGTTATCACATTGATCTCCCCTTGCTTTCGCTCCACAATTTGGACAGAGCCCCTCGACAAATCGATCTGGTAGGAATTGCTTATCCGTCTCACAGTAAGCCTGTTCAATTTTCTTTTTGTATAAAAAATTATTAGCCAGTAGCTGTAAAAAAAGGGCCTTAACGGATTCATGGTGGTGCTCCGCATCCGTTCTTGTGTACAAATCATAGGTAAATCCTAAATCATGAAAGCATCTAGTAAATTCATCATGATAGTGATTGGCAATAGCCTCTGTCGTTGTATTCTCTTGCGCGGCACGAATAGAGATAGGTGTACCATTACAATCACTACCTGATACATATAAAACCTGCTCACCCTTTTGTCGGTAATATCTAGCCAAAATATCACCTGGTAATAATGCGGCAACATGCCCTAAATGCAAAGAGCCATTTGCATACGGCCAAGCGCCTCCAATAACAATCGTCATTCTAAATTGCTCCCCTCACAGAAAAAATGGTAAAAAAAAATCGCCCTAATCAAATCTGATTAGGACGAGTATACCCGTGTTACCACCTATATTTACAAATAGCTCACACTATTTGCCTCTATCAGTACGTCTCCATTCAAAAAGAGAGATACTGCCGCTGTTGTAACGAGTGCCCATCTCGTCGTAATCTACTGGCTAAAAAGCTTTCGGTACGAAGCTCAAAGGTCATTTTCAAAAGGGTTCATTTACCTCATTTCCACCAACAGAGGCTCTCTACAAAATGTTAATCCAATTTACTTTTCCTTTTCAATGCTTTGTCTATAGGATTGGCACCATTTTACGCCTTCTTGTGAGGAAATGCAATGATTGTCGTTAAATCGTCCCTTTTTTGATACACTTTCGTGCGTTAATCTAATGTAACATTTACCAATGCAGTTAAATCATCGATTACTATATCTGCTTTTTCTAATTCCCTGTCTTGTGCAAAGTCAAAGCGTACACCTATCGATAGTAATTGATTATCCTGTGCAGCTTGGATATCCGAAGAACGATCTCCTACCACTGCTCCGTACTCAATTTTATTTTCATCTACAACTCTTTTGACCAGGTCTGATTTATGCCCACTTGCAATAGCTTGAATGCTGTAGATACCCTTTATGAAACGCTTCAACTGATAGGTTTCAACGATTGCTTGTAAATAGTCGACCTGTCCATTACTCGCTATGTATAACGGATAATTCTCTGACAATGTTGCAAGAGTTTGCTCAGCATGTGGATACAATGCACCCTTATGTCCACGTATTTGCTCAACCAGCTTTACATGGAATAATACATTGCTCTCTTCTCGTATCTCTAGCGTATGCATAGGACATAATGTTTCCCACACAACCGGTAAAGGAACCCCCATTATTTCTCGATATTTTTCTATCGGTGTTTCGCCCTGCCACAAGCCATTTGTCCGCAGCACATCAAATGTTGCATCGAGCGCAGGCTCTAAAATAAGATTAGTTTGAAATAATGTGCCATCCATATCAAAAATAAACGCTTTATTCATAGAATCACTCCTTGATTAATTATCAAAAAACGCCATATGCGGCTTTTCTTGCTTATAATAATCCAAACGATCTTGCAAAGTTCCTGTATGAAACTCAAATTTATGACCATCTGGGTCCGTAAAGTAAATCGATTTTTTGTCCTTCTCATCTCTTTGTCGACCTGCTAAAATATTGACCTTTAGTTGCACCAATTTGTCATACATCTTATCAAAGTCATCTTCAGCGATTGTGAAGGCAATATGCGTATAGGACTGATGGATGTCATTGCGCGGTATATCCTTCTCAACATTAAGAGCGAGCCACAGCCCATTTACATCAAAATAGGCTGTGCTGTTCCCCTTTACTAGCAACTTGGCATCGAATACTTTTTCATAAAATGTGATGGATTCCTCTAGATTAGATACTGAAAACAGTAAATGATTGATGTTTTGAATTGTCATAGCTGTGCTCCCAATGTTTATTTTTTCCCTTTTTTCATTCCCTTAGCTATTTGCTTCCACTTGCGTTGCTCCTCAAGTTTTGCCTGGGTATTTGCTTTGCGCTCCATGTAAGCCAATTCTCTTTGCAGCTTAAAATAGCTTTGTAGACGATATTGATCTAAGTCCCCATCTACAATAGCTTGCTGGACAGCACAATAAGGCTCTTTTTGATGCGTACAATCACGATAACGACAAGCTGTTGCTAGTTCCTCAATATCTTGAAAGCTTGAAGCTAAACTATCACCTTGATCCCACAATTGAAACTCACGCATCCCTGGCGTATCGATTAAACAGCCACCAGCAGGCAATACTACTAGCTCTCGATGGGTTGTTGTATGACGTCCCTTAGCATCGTCCTCACGAATACCTGCTACTTTCATCAGTACCTCCCCACATAAGGCATTTGTTAATGTGGATTTTCCTGCTCCTGAAGACCCCAATAATGCTCCAGTGACTCCCTCTGTGAATAACGACTGAATTTCCTTTAGACCTTCGCCGGATAGAGCACTCGTTACAAAAATATCTACACCAAAGGCTACAGACTCCACTTCTTGCACTAAGCTCGAAACATCCTCGCACAAATCTGCTTTTGTCAGGACAATAATAGGCTTTGCACCTGAATCCCAAGCGGCCACTAAATATCTCTCCAAACGTCGAATATTAAAATCAGCGTTCAAGCTCATAACAAGTAACACGATATCGACATTTGATGCGACAATCTGTTCTTGAATTTCCGTTCCTGCAACTTTACGTGAAAATACCGATTTTCGTTGCAATAGCTGATGAATAATTGCTCGTTCCTCACCGGGCATTTTCTCTACTAGCACCCAATCACCAACTGCTGGATAGTCCTCTCGAGCTAAAGACGTATACGCATAATGACCAGCAATTGTCGCCAGCCATTCTCCCTCTTCAGCTAACACGCGATAAGAATGCTTATGCTCTAAAGTAACCCTTGCAGGCACACAATTCTTTAATTTAGCCTGCTTTTTCATTTCTATCACTTGCTCTTCAAAATATGTTGTAAATCCTAATGTTGGTAAATTCAATTTATTTTCCTCCTAAACGTGCATATCAATGATGCCTCAGCGAAAAATTCTATGTCATCCGCAAGAGGCCATATCGCAATTTAGCATTTTTTAAACTACGATAAAAAAACCTTGTAGCTGCAATTCGGCAGTTACAAGGTTTCACAGGCACGTTTAAAAGATACACAAATACCCCGAGTTATAGCACGGCGTCACTTTGTATATTTTAGGCGTGTGAAATTGAACAAACCGAATTGCAGTTCGCTAATTACAGATCTATTCATCATGTCACATCACCTACTTTCCATTTAGTTGTTATCAATATAGCTAAATTTTCAGAAATTGTCAATTATAATATTATAAGCATTTATTCCAATCATCCACGCATACAATGAAAAAACCACTAAATGCGAGGAGATGTTGAGTTGCCTAAAATCATTTCAATTAGCACATATCAACCACCTTACACATTACAGCAAGAAAACGCAGAGGAACTAACGAAAGAGCTTTTCTATGCAAAAATTCCAAAACTAGAGCGCTACTTAAAGGTTTTTGAAAATGGTGGCATCGACACACGTCATTTTTGTGTGCCACCCGAATGGCATCGTACGAATCACTCCTTTGAAGAACGTAATAATTTATATATTGAGTTAGCTACACAATATAGTGTAAGTGTCATTCAATCATGTTTGAAAAATAATTCCTTTTTGTTCACACCTATTTCTTCTGAAGAAATTGATGCCATCATTTTTGTTAGTAGTACAGGAATTTCAACACCTAGCATTGATGCACGTGTTATGAACAAGCTTTCTTTTTCAGATCGACTTAAACGCATTCCTTTATGGGGACTTGGTTGTGCAGGAGGAGCTGCTGGTGTAAGTAGAGCCTATGATTTTTGCAAAGCCCATCCACAAGCAAAGGTGCTTGTCGTTTGTGTCGAGTTATGTAGCCTCACTTTTCAGCCAAATGATTTTTCTAAAAGCAATTTAATCGGTGCTTCCCTTTTTGCAGATGGTGCGGCATGTATACTTGTTTGTGGAGATAAAGTAGCTATCGAAACAAAAAGACCAACCCCTGATATTCTAGCTACAGGGTCAAAATGGATGCCAGATTCAGAAAATGTGATGGGTTGGGATGTGAAAAATAACGGGCTTCATGTTATTTTTCAAAAAAGTATTCCTTCTATTATTACCAATTGGCTCGGACCTTTCATTGAACAATTTTTAATGGATCAAGGACTGTATAGCGAGCAACTTACTCATTTCATTGCGCATCCTGGAGGAAAAAAGGTATTAAAGGCATATGAAGATACACTTTATTTATCTCCCCAAAAAACCGACATTTCTCGGGAAATATTGCGGCAACATGGCAATATGTCATCACCAACAGTGTTATATGTATTAGAGCAATTTATGTTACATGAAGGACAAGTGGAGGATACAGGCTTGCTCGTAGCTCTTGGCCCTGGTTTTTGTGCAGAAGCTGTATTATTAAACTGGAGGGAGTAACATGATCTTCTATCTTATTTTTACCCTTGTCGTTCTACAAAGATTGACAGAGGTTGTCATTGCTAAGCGCAATGAAAAATGGATGCTTTCACAAGGAGCCTATGAAGTAGGTGCTTCACACTATCCTTATATGGTTGCCATGCATATTAGCTTTTTTCTGTTTTTAATGGTGGAAATCACTACAAATAACAACGGAATCTCGCCCTTATTTCCATTATTTTTTATATTATTTATAGCCGTGCAGGCATTACGGATCTGGTGTATTCGTTCTTTAGGAACTTTTTGGAATACAAAAATTCTCATTTTACCTGATGCACAAGTTGTTCGTAAAGGGCCATATGAATATATGCGCCACCCTAATTATGCGGTAGTTTGTTTGGAAATCCTTTTACTACCTCTCATGTTTCAGGCTTACTTTACGGCATTTTGTTTTACATTATTAAATATTACAATGCTTTCTGTCCGAATACCTATAGAAGAAAAAGCATTACGAGATGCTACTAATTATAATCGTGTATTTCAAAAGAAGATTTCGGAGTCTTAACCGAAATCTTCTTTTCTTCTTTAATGCCATTCCCAGTTAAATGGGTCTTGTAGTCGCTCCCAAGGGACATGAAACTCTTCCTCTGTTAACAAACAGCTGTCCAACTGTTTAGTGATGCTTTCTCGATCTAGATCAATGCCAATAATAACAAGTTGTGTCATTCGATCTCCGTACTCTTCATCCCAATCTTCCAATACTTCAGAGCTTTGCTGGAATACATCCTGCTGCTGTGCTTGTGGTAGAGCTGCTACCCAATAAGACACGGGTTCAATTTTTGCAGATGCCCCCGCTTGTGATAATAATAGCGCAACATCCTGATGTCTTGCACTCCAAACAATCCCCTTCGCTCGCACTATTGAATCTGGCATGTGATCACACCACTCAACAAAGCGCATCGGATGGAACGGTCTTTTACGTTTATAGGTAAAGGAAGAGATCCCGTACTCCTCTGTCTCTGGGGTATGATTTTCATGACCAAGCTCCAACTCCTTTAACCAACCAGCTGATTCGGAGACACGTTCAAAGTCAAAGCGTCCTGTATTTAAAATTTCAAGTGGGTCGATAACACCATTTGTTGTACGTATTAGCTTCGCCTCAGGCTGTAATGCACGTAAAATACGCTCTAATCGCTCAAGTTCCTCTGCTGATACTAAATCGCACTTATTTAAAATAAGGACATCACAAAATTCAATTTGATCAATGAGCAGGTCCGCAACATCGCGCTCATCTAATTCACCAACCGCTTCCTTCCGTTCCAATAAGCTTTCTCCTGACTGAAAATCATGCCAAAAGCGGTGTGCATCTACGACAGTGACCATCGTATCTAATTGACAAAACTTTGTTAAATCAATGCCGAGCTCCTCATCTAAATAACTAAATGTTTGTGCAACTGGAATCGGCTCGCTAATCCCCGTCGATTCAATCAAAATATAATCAATATTACCTAGCTTCGCAAGGCGTTCCACCTCCTGCAATAAATCCTCTCGTAATGTACAGCAAATACAACCATTGGAAAGCTCCACAAACTTCTCTTCTGTACGCGATATACCACTACCATTTGCGATAAGCTCAGCATCAATATTAATTTCACTCATATCATTCACAATAACAGCGACACGTAAATCCTTTTTGTTTTGCAATACATGATTCATCATTGTTGTCTTACCAGAACCCAAATATCCACTCAATACCGTAACAGGAATTCTCTTTGTCATTATTACAACTCCTCAAATCGTAATCATTACTATTTACAATTCGTAATTAAATCATATAACTTTTGAAAATGCAAAGCTTTTTATTACTTGTAAAAATAAACTTGACAATATCCTGTGAGAAATATAATGTTTAAATCGTAATAATTACTATTTAAAAGGAGGTCCCTGAATGCGTGTACAAGTAACACTAGCCTGCACTGAAACAGGTGATAAAAACTATATTACGACTAAAAATAAACGCAATCATCCTGAAAGATTGGAGCTAAAAAAATACTCCCCTCGCCTGAAACGTGTAACCCTGCATAGAGAGACAAAGTAATGCTGCTGGAATAGGGGTCAAGATAAGATCTTCTGGAGCAGGGTTGTTCTGCTTTGGAGCGGGTTCGGTCTGCCTTGGAGCGGTGTCCTCTTCCTTTGGAGCGGGTTCGACCTGTTTTAGAGCGGTGTCCTCTTCTTTGTGAGCAGGTTCGACCTGTTTTAGAGCGGTGTCCTCTTCTTTGTGAGCGGGTTCGACCTGTTTTAGAGCGCCTTCCTCTTCTTTTGGAGCGGGTTCAGTCTGCTTTGGAGCACCTTCCTCTTCTTTTGGAGCGAGTTCGACCTGCTTTGGAGCGCCTTCCTCTTCTTTTGGAGCGGGGTCGGTCTGCCTTAGAGCACCTTCCTCTATTTCTTGAGCGGTTGTGGCCTTTTTAGGAGCGCCTTCCTCTACTATGGGAGCGGTTGGACCCTTCTTAGAAGCTTCCCTATCGAATCAACGAAAAAATGACTGTTTCAAAGGCATACTTTTGAAACAGTCATTATCAAATTTTCACAGCTAAACCTGCTTTCTATTGATTTCTAACGCTAGTTCATTCAATTTCTGATCTAATTCATCGAGCATGCGTAATCTAAAATCTATTTGCTCATCAATATGAACTCCTTGTTTCATTGATGTGCCGCTACCATCAGATTGATTTTTCAATACATCTAATTCATTTGACAATCTCTCTATTTCCAAATTTTTCATCTCTAACTCACTTAATAAATGTTGGTGAAGGCTGTCCGATTCTACTTTCTCACGATGATATTTTTCTAGTGTCTCTATAATATTCTCCATATGTTTATCTGCTGTAGCTGTATAGTCACTTAACTTTTTATCTATGCCTTCAATAATTGACCTATGATTTGTATCAATTGAAGCATCATTCGACGCATGAATTTTGTCCTTCAATGACTTATTTTCAGCTCGCAATTCTGCCAATTCCTTTAATAATGCCTCAATGGATTCAATTTGTTTTTTTCTTTGCGCTTCTCTCTTCTGAATTTCTTCATCGTAAGCTTGCAAGTCCTTGTCAAAGTCTCTCTTCAACTTTAATAGCTCCATAGAAAGATCTTTTCTAAGCCTTGTTAATTGTACATTCTCTCGTTCAAGTCGGAGTACTAAAGCGTAATAATCACTATCTCTCAGTTTTTTTACTTCGTTTTTATACTTAGCTAATTCAGCCCGTAAAAAAATAATCATTTGTTGGAGCTGTATTGGATCATTGTTTTTCACAATATCATTGTCCATCATCACACCCCCTAACCTGAATATCTTTTTAGTAAATCGACCACCTCTTCAAACTGCTCTTTGGTTTCCTCTAGTAATTCATCTAGCTGCTTCATCCACTTTCCTTCTAATTGTGGATTTTTTATTTGTTCAACTTGGCTCTTTTCACCTGAAACAAGGGAGGCAATTAAAAGCTGTAATGTACTTTTTTCAAGAAAGGCAAAGCTATTATCTTGTTCATTACGACGACTTAGCTGTTCCTTCACTAATTGCTGAATTACACTACCAAACTCTTGTTTTTCATTATCACCCATTGTCTTCCTCCTGTGTTTGGCCCATTCCATTTAGATTAATTGGATTTAAAACAACAACACCATCTGTGAGCTGATCGCAATATGTAAAACCCATAATCGTGCCTGAATATGATAAATTATGGGACCATTTTATTTGAAAATTGGTAAATGAAATGGTTTCATTCGGTTCGATTGTTGATTTTCCAACTGGTCTTAGCCAATACTCCTCTTTGCTTGATTTGTCATTAAATCGCTCCCACTGACTCTGCCCCTGTGTCTTAAAGTTGGGGGTGAAATTTTCATGAACATATCTCCCAGAGAAGTAAAACGGTGAATCCTTAGGTATTGTTATGCACAGAGATGGATTCGTAACGGCTGCACTACCAATATTACGAATATGATAGGAGCCTAAACATAAGCTCTCTTGCTCAGGATCATAAGAAATATTTAACGAAGTTGTAAAATAACTAATGAGGTTAATCCTATTCGGAATTGTCAGTTCCTCAACCAACCTTTTAATTTCATGAACATAGGCATTTGTTTGTTCCTTTAGTGCCTGTATCTTGTCTTCAATACGATCTGCCACTTTAAACCTCCTTGTTATTTCCATTAAAAAAAGAGAGGATTACCCTCTCTTCATAGTATGACTTTCTTCTTTTTGTTATCACAATTAACCAACAGTTGGGAAAATAACTGGGCATTGTTGTGGACGAACCGCAGTTGGACATGAGAATGGTAAGTCTGCTCTTGGTTCGCAGAAAGTTGCTAAAAATTCCACAGTAACTGGGAATGTAGATTGAATACTTTGACAAACAGCAACAGTAATTGTCAACGCAGAGAACGTGATTGTACCTGCTGCAGCACCTGTTCCAACACTAAGTGTTCCAGTTGTACAAACGAAGCAATCTAAATCTGTGTATAAAATTTCAACGTCTGTTCCCTTTGGTGCACATAATGTCACTTGCTCACAGCGAGAAACTGGAATATTATTGCTTGTGAAAACAGTACCATTAGGTAAAGTAACGACAATTGTTAGAATGAAGTTCTTTTGAACATTTAGATGTTGCAGACAAACAGTTGATCCATCAATAGAGAATTGGCGATTCTCACGGTTCAGAATCACAATTGGATTTGTAGTTGCTGGAATTACTCGACAAGTAACAATAGCACCTGTTAAGTCAGTAGTTGCTGTAACACCTGGGAATGTAATTGGTCCAGTAGGTGAAATATCAAACGACATTTCTTTTACAATCCAGTCGTATACCTTATCAACATTTATACAGATTAGTTCCTGCGCCTGGGATGGCATATGCTCTTGCATCCTTTTGACACCTCCATAAAATTTTTATCTTTCGTTTGTAGCATATGTTTTTCAGCTATAAGTGCATGGGCTAACAAATAGTTACATTGGATATTTATTAAAATCAATCAAGATTCGTTTTCATACACTTCCTTCATTAACGATAGGAATCAAAATGTTGAAAGAACCGTTATATTTGTAACAGAAAGTTAATATTTTTAATAAACTAATAATGGACTGAAAGGGGTGAACTACAATGGAAGAGTCAAAATTGTATACCACTCAAGAAATTGAAAATTTAAAGCAAAAAATTGAATCTTATAGAGAATCGTTAACCTCGTTAAAAATGGGGGAGTCAATTGAAGATTTCCTTTATATGAAGCAAGAGTTTGATGGACTAAAAACACAGATGGCCCTTTTAGAAGGGATTACCGAGACATTGGATACTAAACAAAATTCATATATAAAAGGATACGACGATCAAATTAAGGTTCTTTCAACACAGCTTGAGTCTTTGAATCAAACCATTGAAGGAATGAACCAAGAGATTTTATCAATTTTAAATAGATTATTGCCAGTTAAAGGAAATGATACAAAAACCGTACCTCCCTCCATTGACATGCCTGCTCAAGCTTATTCTAATCTTTTACCTAGACAACCTAGAATGACACAGACAGCAGATCAAACTACAATTACATCAGCACAACCTTCTTATAGACTACTACAAAGTGTGGCAGGTAAAGCCAAAAACCACCAACCAAATGTAAATATCGGGGGTCCCTCTCCTCAGAATGGTCTACCGGAAACTAAACCTGAAGAACGGCATTTTAATCAGCAATATTTCCAATCGATCAATACGCACCCTAGCCAAATATACAATGGTTTATACAGAAACACGACAGTTGAATCCACCTTCCATTTTAAAAATGCCATGGATGCAAAGGAAGTTCCAGTAAGTGTTTATGATCCATCTGTCGTACAGCCTGCTTCAAGCGAAGAAAACATCGAGAATGATACTTTACAATCTTCTATAGTTAATGAATCAGATAGCACTAAAACTGAAACATTAAATAATCCTATGGAGGTTGTGAAAATTGAGAATGAACATAACAATCTTGAGAATCCCATTGTAACGAATGACTCGATAGAACGAGTTATCTTGGAGCAACCTAGCGAGCCTGTTAGTCAAGACATTGAAGCAATAGCTAGTGAGCCTCTCAACCAAATCATTGCGGAAACAGTAGCAGAACCTGCAGATATAGATCACTCTCCTTCATTGGAAACAGAAAAATATGTTGAAGTGTATCATGCTGATGCAACCTATGAGGTTCATCCGTCCTTTGAAGAAGAGATCATGCAACTTGAACCTGTAAACAAGCCGATTGAGGAAGAACATAAAAAGGGAAAAAACTCATTTTTCGATTTCTTTAAAAGATGGAGTTAACATTATCTTAAACATCCACTATGCCAAAACATACATAGTGGATGTATTTATGTGTCAAATAAAAGCTGTCGTTAAGAAATCATTGAATTTATAGGTGAAATAGATAATTGCCCTTAACCCCTAATCTGAAATGAATAGAATAATGAAGAAAGGGGGTGTAAAAATGTGTTTGAATAACTCAATGTGTGGCTGTTCAGGTAACCGTCATGGTAACGGGGAGTGTACTGCACTGGGACCTTTTGTTGCAATTGACGCTGCATGTATTACTCCACCAGTAGCTACTGGTTCTATTATCCCATTCTCATCAGGAATAACTCCTGTTGCTTTAGTGTCTCTTGCTACTGGTTTAGTTGGTACTGTAAGTCTTGTTGGATTTGGTACATCTGTTCCAGGGGTTGCTCTTGCTGGCGTTAATATCGATTTAACATCTAGTCTTGCTACAGAAGCATTTACTGTTCCACGTCCAGGTACAATTACATCTATTTCTGCTACAATCTCAGCAACTGCTGCTTTAACTCTAACTGGAACAGCGACTGTCAGAGCACAAATTTACCGTGCAGTTTCAGGAAGCAACGTTTTCAGCCCAACTGGAGCATTTGTTGATTTAGCACCAGCTTTACCATTATTAGCATTAGCTGTAGGTACGATTGCAAGTGGTAGTGCAAACGTTTCAGTACCTGTAAGTACCGGTGATCGTTTACTAATGGTATTCTCTATGACTACTACAGGAGTTGCTGCTACACTTGCTGGTAACGCAAGTGCTGGTATTACTATCGTATAAAATAAACTTAAATAAAAAATGAAAACAAGTGATTTCCTCATTAGCAGAAATCACTTGTTTTTTCATAAAACATCCATATTTATTTAACCAAAGCATTCTGAATGTGTGCCAAATGATGCTTGCCATGCCATGCATAAAGGCCAATTGCATGCTCAAGAGTCGTCAGGCCTGAATCAGGATGATTAAAGGCTCTTTGTAATTGTTCATCCGATAAACTTGACAGTAAATAAACCCAACGTTCATGTAAGCTTTCAATCAAATTAAATGAAATTGCTACTGGCATTTCAGAATCTGGTAGCTGTGCCCATTCTGCCTCATTGTATGGCTTAATGGTTGGTACATCCTCTGTTAACGCTAGCTTAAAACGGATATAGCTATTCATATGACTATCAGCAATATGATGGACTAGCTGTGTCACGGTCCAGCCATTTTCACGGTAAGATTTTGCTAAGTCTTGCTCGCTTGCACCACTTAATGCCTCTGCAAGTTGTTTTGGTAACAAACGGATTTCATTAATCCACTCTAGTACTTGTTGTGAATTCATTTCTTTAGGAAATTGGAATTGTCCAATAGGATAACGTAAATCTCTCATATTGCTGACCTCCATTTTACTTTTTATATTACCAATTTAATATTTTTCTTGCTACAACCATGCACTGTAATTATCTATGTTCAATAGCTTTTCGTATTTTTATATACTTTCTGAATGGCGACTTCAGCATCTTGTGCATTTCAGAGAATATGAAAGCAATACACAATGTAAGCTTACATACGCACAACATACACCTCCTTTCCCAATACATATTCAAACAATCAAAAACCCTTATTTTATAATTTTAAATACTTACAAAATAAGGGTTTACTATTATTCCTGGATATCGTATATCAACGTATCAAAGTATTTTTCATTTGTATATAGTAGAATAGCCCATTCACCAGACTGAGGAATTTTCACATGAGAAGGTGTATGTGCATCTGCTCCATTAACAGGTCCTCCAAGTCCTATGCTCCAACCATCCACTAAAATCGGTTGTATGACTTTAGAGTCTCTATGGTATCCAATAACCGTTAATTCTGTATCTCGTACTTTATCTATTCCCCATAGATGCCACATCCATTTTTGTATGCTTAAACTTGGCATATCTGCGCCAATGACACCCGATTTATCAGCATTACCAATAATGCCTCTTTCACCAAATTTCTCTGCCTTATGCTCCCAATCAACTAATGCAAAATCATTTTCTTGTACAAAATTAGGTAGATCCTCTGGCATTGTAACATTTGCTTTATCTGTACAACCCACTAAAAATAATAGCAATATACATAAAAATACAACTCGTTTCATAACATCCCCCTTTCTTATGAAACGTTTGTTATAACCATATTGTTACAGATAATTCTGTAAATTATGGAACTATCATTTTATCGTACTCTTTACAATAGAAACTAATGACTTTAATGGATGGAGAATTTTAATCGCCGTGTGATCTTCAAATCGTTGTGCTGCATCCACCATCGATAGCTGGGCTACAGATAGAAATTTTTGCTCAGCTGATAAAGTATGTACAGTTCTTAAAATAGTCTCATCATAGGCTTCCTTTTTTCCCTGTATAATAAGCTCAAATGTATGGTCAATAATTTTTGCCTCTACATCTACTGATATTCCTCGTTGCTTAGCATATTGGTGAAGTCTTGCCATCGTTCCTTCAACAGTCGCTGGATTTGAGAAAAGAATTATTTGAGGCTGTTGCTTACTACATATACTTTCAAAATAGGGCTCATCAATCTTTATAATAGGGATCAGGGGATTAGAAAAAGTTTCTCCTTCTAATAAGGCAATGTAATTTGTACACGTTATTAAAATGGCATCCACATCACAGTTAATTATCCATTCAATTTGCTCCTTAACTTTACGTGCTAAACCATCACTACCTTTAGAGACGTGCTGTATAAAGCCAGGGTCTACAAAATGGAGTATCTCTATGTCTTCAGCGCTTTGAAAAGCGTGCTCTATGTATTCTATATTGGAATAATGAGCATGCAAGCAGCCAAGCTTTTTTCTCAATTAAACTCCTCCTAATTGGAAAGTTTCTTTTCCATTGTTGCTATTACTAGAGAGTTACCATTACAATTCTTCACCATTTCCTCTTTCGTTACAACATAATCTAATGAACGATATAACTCAATATTACGCGGAACACTCATACGTACTTTGCACTGACTAATTGTTATCCCCTTCGATAGTGCATTTTGTTCAAGCCAAGAAATTAGTGCCTTAGCTAAACCTTGTCCTTGTCTTTCTGGGATAACTGAAAGTCTAAAAAAATAAATCCCCTTTGTACTGAGTTTAAACCTTACCATGGCAACTGGCTGTTTATTGATATAGCCAATAAACGCTTGTTCACTTTGCTCCATTGCCTGCTCAATAGAATACACCGTTTCACTTAGTGCACTGGATGGTGGAGTAGCTTTTTCATATTCTTGAAACGCCTGTAGCATCAACTGATGTATTACTGGGGCATCCTTGCACTCTGCTAACACAATTTCCATCATAAAGCACCCCTAATCGTTTTTTATTCATAATAATGTATATTAAAACAAAAAGAAACCGTATTATTTCTAATACGGCCTACTACTTAGTATGTTTGTCTTTTATTTTTGCTTCCTTTTCAATATGCTTTCTCGCTATTTTCAAACGTTGGATATCCTTTTTCTTAAGAGGAATAATCTCTTCCTTCATCATCTTAATATACGAAATCATTAATAAAAGTAAAACTACTGTAAAAGGTAATGCAGCGATTAACGAGGCCGTTTGTAATGCTTCAAGACCCCCTGTGTACAATAAAACGCCTGAAATAGCTGCCATTAAAACACCCCATACTAACTTTGATAAAATTGTGGGATTTAAAGAACCTCTGGACGTCATGCTAGCCATAATAAATGTAGCTGAATCAGCAGAAGTGATTAAGAAAGTAAAAATTAACATTATGCCTATAACTGGGGCTAACAGTGATAATGGCAAATGTTCAAGCATTTGAAAAAGTGCAATTGTAACATCATTACTAACCGCTTCAGCTATATGTGCATTTTCATGTAAATCAAACCACATGGCAGTACCACCAAAGACTGCAATCCAAAAACAGGCAATAAGGGGTGGGATAATTAAAACCCCTATAATAAATTCTCGAATCGTTCTACCTCTAGATACACGAGCTATAAATGATCCTACAAACGGAGACCAAGCAATAGCCCAAGCCCAATAAAAAATAGTCCAATCTTTTACCCAAGTTCCCCCCACATATGGCTGCATTCGAAGGCTATACTGAATAAAATTTGAAATATAATCCCCTACCGCTAATGTAAAAGTTTCTAGAATGAATACTGTAGGGCCTGTTATAAATACAAAAAGCAACAGAACAATAGCAAGGCCCATATTAACATTACTTAAAATACGAATCCCTTTTTGAAGACCTGTCGTAGAAGAAAACATATAGCCTACAAACATAATGGCAATAATAGATATTTGTATAACAAATGTATTTGGCAAGCCAAAGACAAATTTCAATCCCCCATTTGTTTGTAGAACTCCGAGGCCAATAGACGTGGCTACACCCATAACTGTAGCAATAACTGCCAGAATATCAATCGTATTTTTGACTATACGATTAGAACCAGTGACTGGCTCTAAAGCTGTAGAGATTAATAAATTTCGTTTTTTATTAAATTGTACATAGGCCATGACCAATCCCATAATAGTATACACTGACCATTGGCTTATACCCCAATGAAAGAATGAATAGCCCATGGCAAGTCTTGCAGCATCTGTTGTTAAAGGTTCCGTAGAGCTAAAAGGTGGTGAAAAATAATGACTCATTGGCTCAGCTACTCCCCAGAAGACCAAACCGACACCAAGTCCAGCTGAAAAGAGCATGGAAATCCAAGTTAGAAAACTAAACTCAGGGCGACCATCTTCCGATCCAAGGCGAATGGTACCATATTTGCTAATGGCCAAGCCAAATAAAAAAATAACGATAATAAAGACTGACATTAAATAAAACCAGCCAAAATAATCCGTTGTCATATGAAATACGCTGTTTGCTACGTTCTTAAATTTTTCTGGTATCGTTGCTCCGATAATAACTAAGAGAGAAATTGCTCCACTAGAAATAAGAAATACTGGGTTTTTTAAAATTTTATTTTGCATACAGCGCCTCCATTTATCCCAGACAGATGACCAAATTTCCTTTATTATGCGTACAATTCAACTATTTTATTAATAAATAAAAAAGAAACCACATTATCAAAAGACAATGCGGTTTACCTATTATTGTGATGTATGCATAAAACGTATTGCCCTACTCATAACAGTTGGTACGATCGAAGCATGATTTTCGTTTAAAGCCTCATAAAAATCAACATTCATTATTTTTTCTAACACTGTCGCCATTTGTCGCGCATCATCCACCATAAAGGTTTCAAATTCACCTGCGCTCATAAACAATGTTTCGTTCATATCTTGATGCTCGTTCAGAAATACTGACGCACATTGCACTAGTTCATGTTCATTCCACCAAATGGAAGGACTAATAGCTAGGTAGCGTTGGAAGCTGGATTGATGATGAAATAGTTGCCAAAGTGCAAAATAACCTCCTAAGGAGTGTCCAAATAAAGCTTGTTGTGCTTTATTTACTGGATATTGTGCCTCAATCGTTGGCTTTAGCTCTTCTTCTATAAAGCCACTAAAATCTACTGCTCCTCCAAGCTTTTCATGACCTTTTCCTTTAAATCGTGCTGGATAAGTATATGTCTCTGCCGGCGCTGTAAAATCATAAAATCTTCTTTCACGCATATCATCGCCATGACCAATTCCAACAACGATAGCCGGAAGGACACCTGTTTTTGGTGCATTACGACTTTGTAGACGTACCGCTTCCTTTACAAGATTAAAATAAGATGAGCCATCAAGTACATACAAAACAGGGAAGCCATCTTGTGGTGCTTCCTCCTCTGGCACATAGATATTAATTGTGTACGTATAATTCGTCAATTTTGAAGTCATTTGTTGTGTAACGTAATCTACTTTAGCTGTATTCATTTAATATCCTCCTTCAAAATGTCGTAGCCATAGCATACAGGTGTATTTGTTACAGGATCTTCCATAATACGTGCATCAATATTAAATACTTTACGCATCACATCAGCACTTAAAATTTCCTGTGGAGTGCCAGTTTGCATAATAATACCCTTACGCATTGCAATAAGATGATCTGAATATCGGGCAGCATGGTTAATATCATGTAAAACCATCACTATTGTACAGTTGTGCTGCTCATTTAAACTTTTCACAATATCCAATACTTCTAGCTGATGTGCCATATCTAAATAAGTAGTAGGTTCATCCAACAGCAAAATATTTGTTTCTTGCGCTAAGGCCATAGCTAGCCAAACACGCTGACGCTGACCTCCTGAAAGCTGTGCAAGCTCCCTATTTCGGTATTCCATTGTATTGGTAACCGTTAACGCCCATTCAATCATTTCCTCATCCTTATTCGTTAAACGATTGACATTGTTTCGATGTGGGTAGCGGCCATACGCAATTAACTCCTCCACTTTCAATTGACCAGGAGCAACAGGTGTTTGAGATAATATTGCTAGCTTCTTGGCAATATCTTTCGTCGATAAATTTTGCATATTTTGCTCCTGCAAATAAACCGTACCTTGTTGTTTTTTTAAAATACGTCCTATTGTTTTAAGGAGAGTAGACTTACCACAACCATTCGGGCCAATGATTGTAGTCACTTTACCCTCTTCTATCGCTAAATTTAACCCTTCAAAGACACGTACCTGCTCATAACCAGAAGCCAAGTTTTCCATTCTAAATGCAGTTTGCACACCATTTCCTCCTATGCCTTAGATTTCACCAGTAAATACAAGAAATATGGAATCCCAATAATTGAAACGACAATTCCTACAGCCAGTTCCGATGGTGCAAAAACGGTTTTACCAATAAAATCAGCTAAAATTAACAGACCGGCACCAATTAACGCACTCACTGGCATAACATAACGGTGCTGAATACCAACAAGTTGCTTGGCAATGTGTGGGGCCATTAAACCTATGAAGCCAATACTCCCTGATACAGACACACAAGCACTGACAAGACCTACACTGGCTAATAACAGCTTCATTTTCTCCTTTTCAACCGCTATTCCTAAACTCGTGATGCTATCCTCTTCAAGCTGAAAATAATCGAGTAAATACGATTTTCTATGCACGTATATTCCTAAGATCAAGAGCCAAGGAAGCATCGTAAGCGCAAAGATCCAATTAGCATTATAAATAGAACCTGCCATCCAAATGGCCGCTGATTCAAAATCTTGTGCACTCATTTTTAAGGATAGAAACAAAGACAAAGCTCCAAATCCACTATTGATAGCAATACCTGTTAAGATTAATCGCTGCATATCCAGATGACCATTTTTTAAAGCAAATGAAAAAATCAAGACAGCTGCAATCGTTCCACCGATAAAACCGAATAATGGCATCATTAAAATTGACAGCCAGCTGCTCATATCAGCACTCACTAACTTTAATTGAAAGAAGAACATGAATATGACGACTGCTGCACCAGCCCCTGCATTAATCCCTAAAATACCTGGATCTGCTAGTCCATTACGTGTAATACCTTGTAATACAACTCCCGCCATACCTAAGCCAATGCCCACAAGTCCAGCAATGACAATCCGAGGTAAACGAAATTCAAAAATAACAAGATCAAACTTTGAATTTGACTCAATCCGCAATAATGTTTTGATGACATCCATTACAGACATATCAAAAACACCATTTGTAATATGTAAATAACTCGCAACTAAAATCAATAAAACAAGCATCGACATGGTTAAAAAGAATACACTTGAGGTTTTTTTACGCACGTTTTTCACCTCCGTGCTTACGAACTAAATATAAGAAGAATGGTACACCGACCAATGCGGTTAAGACACCAATTGGCGTTTCAAATGGATAATTGACAACGCGACTCAGGACATCACAAAGCGCTAAGAAGAAGGCACCGATGACAGCTGCACAAGGAATAATATAACGATAATCAACACCAACAAGGAAGCGTGTAATATGTGGTATGACTAACCCTACAAAGGCAATTTTTCCTACAAGTGCAACCGCTGTCCCTGTCAAACATACAACAGCTAGCATGCTAATAATTCGCACCGCTTTTGTTTTTTGTCCAAGTCCCATGGCAATATCTTCACCTAGCGAAGTAATGGTAATCGCTTTTGCAGATAGTAAAGCCAAGATCAATCCAGTTAGACCAAATGGAATCGAAAGGATAAGCATATCCATATCCACCATATGTACCTTTGTGTTATACCAAGCACTTACTGTTTGCGATACTTGGAAATACATCGCAATCGCAGTAGCAATACTACTTAAAAATGTACCAATGACGGTTCCAATTATGGCTAGCCTTACTGGTGATAAGCCATTGCGGATTAACGAGCCAAAACCAAAGACAATTCCTGCCCCTAATGCCGAGCCTAGCATCGATAATAAAATCATTTGATAATTAGGAAGCCCTGGGAAAAACACAATGGCTAATGTGATGACAAATGCAGAGCCATCATTGACACCCATTAATGAAGGGGAGGCTAAATAATTTCGTGTAATCCCCTGCATGACTGCACCAGCTACTGCTAAAAATGCTCCAACTAGCAATACTGCGGCAACTCTTGGAATACGGCCTGTCCGTATAATTTGATGATCAACATTGGACGGATCAAATGCTGTCATCGACTGCCACACTGTAAGGGCACTAATATCTTTTGTTCCATACATAACAGAAATAAGTGCCACAAGGGCAATAAGGAAAGGAGATACCGCTAATATTGAAAATGACACTATGTTTGTTTTTTTCAACTTTCACACCTTTTTCTTTATCCATTTCGTGGCACACAATATCAAACACTTAAGTGTATACCCTTTTAAAAACAACTGCTTGCAATGAAAAATACGGTATCTTACAAAAGGCCGGTAATAGCCCGGTGATACCACCAAATCTACTACCAGCCTGTTTATACTATTTAAGTAATTTTTCAGCTGCGGCATCTAAGAATTTCACCTTAGACCAAGCAGTACCACCTTGTGCTAATGGCTCAATTGTGTTGACGAAAACTTGATTATTTTGTGCTGCCTTTAAGCTAGTGAAAATTGGATTCTTTTGTAGTTCCTCTAACGCTTTTGGAGAATCCGTATTTTCTGATTCCTCAAATTGTAGGAAAATCGCATCTGGATTTACTTGTGCTAATGTTTCAAGTGATAATTCAGCTTGCGCTTTCGCTGTTGTTAAAACTTCTGGAACTGGTGCTCCTAAATCTTCATACAGTACAGGGTTTAAATAAACACCTGCTGGATAGATGTACATCACACCACCGCGAACACGAATGATTAATACTTGCTTATCTGCTAATTGCTCCTTGGTTTTCACCTGTGCATCAGCAACTTTTGCTTCATAGTCAGAGATGATTTTCTTTGCATCCTCTTCTTTACCAGCTAATTGTGCAAGCAATGTTAAATTTTCTTTCCAGTTTGTTGAAATATGTGAGTATGGAATCATTGTTTGAATTTTGTTCAGTTTTTCGGCCGTTTCTTCAGGGAATTTCGAAGTACCCACGATTACATCAGGATCCAAATTAAGAATGGCTTCTGCATTTGGCTCCATTTTATTTCCTACAAGTGTAGCTCCTTCAAAATCTGTTGCTAGATAGGCAGGAACTTTGCCACCTACTTCAAGAACACCTACTGGCTTAATACCAAGCATTGCAGCATCTTCCATTGATTCAAGACTTGCAGCGACAATGTTCTTTACTTCTGCTGGTAGCTCATATTGCTCACCTAAGTACGTAATTGTCTGTGTTGTTTTAGCTTGCTCTGTCTGTGATTCTGTTGCGCTTGTCTCTGCTGTATTAGCTGTTGACGTAGACTCCTCTGCTTTATCTGTTCCACATGCAGCCAGTGATAATGCTAATAGTGCTGGAGCACACATTTTAAAATATTTATTCATAGATATTCTCCCCTAACGAGCTCATATTGATAATGATAATCGTTTTCATATATATGTCAATATATAATTGATACTCATTATCATTTACGGATACTATCCTAACAAAGTGAAAAAAGATTGTGAATGGACGATTTCGAAAATGACATGGATTTTTGCCGATTTTACTAATAAAAAAACTGCTTCTTTTTTGTAAGAAACAGTTTTTACATATAGTTGGATTCCTCTATTTTCATCTTTCGATAGGCTGAAGGAGACAAACCTGTACATTTTTTAAATACTCTACTAAAATAAAAACAATCTACATATCCGACACATTCTGCTACTTCAGCTACTGGAATTACATCATATTCTAGCAAGTCTTTTGCGCGTCGTATACGATATTCCGTAATATAAGTGCTTGGATTCATGCCCGTATGCTGCTCAAATAAATAAGCAAAACGACGACGCTCAATGCCAAATTCCATCGAGATATTTGATACGGAGATTTGCTCTGCATAATGTTCATGTATATATTGTAATGCCTGCTCCATTAATTCGCTGGCACTATCCAAAACCTTCATTTTTGCCGCTACAAGAATATCTTCCAGCAAATTCATAAATAATGTCTTAGACTTAAATATAGCCATATTACCGGGATAGGAATGGCTTTCTATTAATTGCTGAACATGGCTAATAATTTGTGTGTTAAAACCTGTATTGATGAGAAAATGTTGCTCAGCTAGTGGAAAAAGAGCTATTTCCTCTGTAGGTAGTCGATAATGCACAACTGCATACTCCCACCCTTTGTGACCAGTCGCTCTCACTTCTATCGGCATTTGGGGTCCTGCATGGACGATCATTCCTAGCTCCATCATATAGGGCGTTCCATTAAAGCTAAAGATTGCACTACCTGCAAGTGGCACCACTAAACCACATTTTTCTGGCGCTGTTGTTCTACCAACATCCACTTCACCAGGCTTCATTTTTTTAATAAAAACATCTGTAAATTTTACAGAAGCATGTGCAAAGTAATCAATTAAATATTTGATATCCATATGCTAACTCCTATACATGTATAACATTCTGAATCTGTGAAAAATGATGTAAATCATGATTGATTAATCCTACAAAATAATCGACTACGGTCATCTCTGACTGCCCAATTTTAAACGACTGTTGCCATTGCTCATCTGTCCATCGCTGAATGGTCTGTAATAATTGACGTCTTGTGAAAATAAATTCATTCAATGTTTCCTCCATTGCTTGTTCACGACTTTTCTTAGCAGCCATCGTATTCAAATGTGCTACATCTGGCCCTTTCGGCAGACGCTCATCTGTAAGAAGAAAAGGAATTCGGTGATTTAGCACAAACTTATCCCATGGAGGAAGATGTCCAATTACCTCTGCAACTGACCATTTCCCAGGTTCAATGGGCATACGCCATTGTGCCTCAGATAACCCTCGTAAATTATCTATCCAATCTAAAGATTTTATATAGTGTTTAATGACATAGGTTTTATCTTGTTGCAATTGTTCCCCCTCTTTCTTTTTTTATTGAAGATGAATTTTCAATTCTGGCCAACATAAATGCCATTGTTTTTGCTGAATTCTTTGACGATAAATCGCATAGGCATCCTTATTTTCTAGGTAAAACGGTGTTGGCTCAACAATGCCTGCTCCTAAAAGATGAATACCATAGGGTGCTGTAATTTCTAGTATCCCATCTGATAACTTTACACCGATCGCTGTTGGTATTTCAGAAAAATGAGAAATGCCATCAATAGCCGATTTATACGGATTACTACCATTTAGCACATGCATCCGTGCTTGATTTTTCACGGACCAAGGCTCGTTTGGAGATACCTTTCTCAGTTCTTGCTCATACTGCTTCTCTACTGCTTCTGCTAAATTTTCTTTATCAAAATATATCACATCAATATCAGCAATTGGTGTTCTTTCCTCCTTATTATGAAGGTAATCCCATACCTTTGAGCGAATAATTCCTGCGCATATCCACCGATCTGGTAGTTGCAAGTTTTCTACTGTGGATAAAATGCTCATTATCCAGTCATCAGATGCTATTTAAGCTCTTCAACTCTTCCTCCGTTTGAAGCAATCTCATTCAGCCATCCCCCATTAATATAAATTAAATTTATAAATCACCAAAAATTATATATTAGATTTATACATTAACACCATTTACCCTAAAGCTAATAAAAGAAAGGGAGAAGATTATGAATAAAATGATCCTGCTGTTGTTATTTGTACTACTTAGCTTAATTGGACTTTTCTATGCAAACATTTCTTTAACACTCGTATGTATCGGAATGGTAGCTGCTTTTATCGGTACACTTGCGGGAGGTGGTGGACTCATTACACTTCCTGCCATGATGCTTGTCGGTATCCCGATTCAAACAAGTATTGCCACAAACAAATTTTCGACAGGCATTTCGTCTTTATCCAGTATTTTTTATCTACTCTATCAGAAGGAGTTACATCTCACATCTATCATTAAATATATAGCCCTTGCTATTGTTGGGGGGATTTGCGGCTCACTTTTAGCTGTTTCGCTGTCTGAGCAAACTATGAACTATATGGCCTGTGTACTACTCCTTTTGGCTTTAGTCGTAACTTTAAAAAATAAGGCGTGGACGGAAGTTTCTGATTCGCTAGAACATCAAGCACCTCATTTTTGGCAACCATTTATCATCGCCATGTATGATGGTGGTTTCGGCCCTGGCTCTTCGACATTTAGCATCTTACACTATCTACGTTCACATCATACTTACATAAAGGCTGTACAGCTCACTCGAGTACTCCTCTTCGGGAGCTGTACAGGTGCATTTATTGTGTTTTATCACACTGGCTTTATTCAATGGCACTATGCAATTGCTATGGCACTAGGCTCCATTATAGGCTCCCAATTAGGTCTCCTAGTGCTCCCCTACATTCCATTAAAAATAGCCAAAACACTACTAACAGTGATTATTATATTGTTGCTTGTTCAAGTTACATTGAAAATAATTTAATGACCACTACTCAAATGCTCATGAATTATCTTCCATTGATCGTTAACTAATGTAAAAATATTAGTCGCTCTACCGCTACCTGATACAAACTTTTCGTTATGATAGCCTTCATAGTGATATGTATAGAGACAGGTAGCCGTCTTTTCATCAACGGTTAACCATTTTACATCAGTAGCTGAATAAACCTCTTCTTTAATGACATTCCATGCATGCTTGAAATAAGCCTCAATCTCCTCTGTTGTTGTGCAAGTTTTATCAGAGAACCAATAAATTGCTTGTGGATGCAAAATAGCCTTTACTTGATTAAAATCATGGGTATTTGTTGCTTGGATATATTGTTCCAATGCTTGTTGATGTGTCATCTTCACTCCTCCTTTTTTAACAATATTATCCTATAATTAACTTCTTATAAATCACTAGTTCCTTAGCCCTTTCTGCTTTGACAGTAAATAGATGGCAGCTATAATTAAGAAAAAACCACAGACCTGAAGATTAGTTATTTTTTCATCCAATAGAATAGAAGATAAAATCATACTACTAATTGGCAATAAGCTAGTAAGTACACCTGCCCACGATGCTGAAATTACTGCAAGACCCTGTTGCATCAAAAGAAACGCTATGACGGTTACAACAATGCCGAAATACAATACTAATCCCCACTCTGCAGCTGAAATTTCTTCAAATTCAAAATATCTGCTTTCAGCTACAGCCAATGGGAAAAATAATATGACGCCAAATAAGCTAACCATAGTTGAGACTGTAAGAGCACTCATACGATAAGAAATTAACTTACCTATGATGATAAATAAAGATTCGCAAAATACTGCCCCTAAAATGAATAGATTTCCTAATAATGAAGTTGAATAATGGTTAGTAGCAGAATAGTTAGCAATGTTCATAAAGATAGCTCCCACTACGGCAAGAAGTATGCTAATACCCATATTCCTCGTTAATTTCTCCTTCAAAATAAAATAGGATAGGATTGCAGTGCAGACTGGCAGAGTACCAGTAATAATACCAGCTTCCATAGCAGTCGTTTTTGAAAGACCATGGAGCATTAATATATTAAATAAAAACACCCCTAATAACGCTTGTAAAAAAACCGCTACTAACTCTTTTCTGTTTAATGTTGAAAATCCCTCTATCTTTATCCACAAAGGAATTAAAATAATTGCAGCCACAAGAAATCTTAGTTCATTCGCTAAGAAAATTGGAAAGCTTTGAACAACCAACTTGCCCGCAACAACTGAACTACCAACGATACTCATTGCCACAAAAACTTTCCCGCTACTCCAGATCCATCTATTCATTCTTCTATACTACGCGTTCAATGGATTCATTAATAATATCGGTTACTGCTAAATATAGGTTTTCAGGGTGTTCAGCAATTCGGTGGCAAAGATATAAGTACCACTCATTTCCATACGTTAAATATACTCTACAACGATAATCTTTCCGTCTTAATTCATTGAGTAATGTAGGACGTACACCATAAAGCATCTCAACTTCAACATTTGAGTTATCAAGATATTGACGTCGCTCTAGCTCTTGAATAAGCATTTCATCATGTGTAGCGATTGATAACGGATGATTCGCATTTACTAATTGATCAACATACTCAAGATAACGCTTATTCAGTTCTTCTGATCTGATCATGGCTATATCGACAGACTCTTGAAAAGCCCCTTTAACAAGTCTTATTTTTCCTGGATATTGCATAAGTTCTTGTAAATCTACCTTTGTACGATAAAGATGAACTTGTAATGTAATTCCGATATTTGTAAAATCTGTTGCTATTTTTTTGTAAAGAGTAATAATATCACTAGTCTTTGAGGATTCTTCCATACTTATCATCAAAGTTATTCCATACTGTTGAGCTTTTTGTGTAAGCTCTTCAAGGTGCTTATAAGCAATCTCAGCATTAATAGAAAGACCTATATGAGATAAATCGAAAGATACTGTTTGCTTCAAAGATAAAATCCCCATGTCCTCAATTACTTGTAAAAGCTCATCCTTTGCTCTTTGACAATCCCTTAAATTGGTTGTATTTTCCCCAATATATTCAATGGAGATATTATAATTGTCATTAAGATAATTACGTGCAGCAGTGATGGCATCCTCTCTCTTTTCCCCTGTTACATACCTTTTTGCGGCTTTCCATAATAATGGGTAGAGCTCTGTCGATTGTTGCACCGCATATTTCAAGCGCTCGTCTCGTGCCGCGGCTTTTAAGGCTTGAATCACTAATTCTTCTGTTTTCTTCATATTTATTCCCCCTCTTCGGTATTGGTAAGTACTTTATCATGATAAAATTGGTAACTGTAGAACCACTTTAAAGTGATTTTAAAGGTACCACTTTCAAATCGGAGGTATGTAAAATGTTATGGATACCTATTGATCGAGCATTAGATATTCCTTTAAATCGTCAAATCTATCAGCAAATACGGGAAAAAATTTTAAGTGGACACCTTCAGGCAGGAGAAAAATTAGTATCCACACGAGAGCTTTCAGTAGAATTAAAAGTATCAAGAAATGTCATATTAGAAGCTTATGATCAGTTACTAGCCGAAGGATTTTTAATTGCACGAAGAGGAGCTGGTACATTTGTTGCAGAAGGGGCGTTGCTACCACAACAGGCCAAACCTTTTATTACAAATAAAGCAGGAGATTCAATAGTAGGGAAAGAAGTTATAAACTTACGCTCGGGTATTCCAGCACTCGACTTGTTTCCTCGTAAAACTTGGGCGAAGATAAGTCATCAACTTTGGCACGATAGTGAATCCTCCATATTGGGATACGGGGTTCCAGAGGGACGCATAGAATTAAGGCATACTCTTGCCCACTACTTATTAAGGACAAGGGGCGTTGAATGTCATCCAGAGCAAATTATTATTACATCTGGTGCGACACAGGCAATGATGCTTGTTTCAAGATTATTGCTGTCACCTAATGATCTTGCTATTATGGAAGATCCTATAACGAATGATATTCAAACTATCTTTAAAGCTTCTGGTGCTACCATTTATCCGATACCAGTAGATGAATTTGGGATGAAAACAAGTCTATTACCAGATAATATAGATCCTAAACTTGTCTTTCTAACTCCCTCTCATCAATTTCCTTTAGGAAGTACCTTACCTATTCAACGTAGAATTCAATTAATTGAGTATGCTAGAAAGAATCATTGCTTTTTAATTGAAGATGATTATGATAGTGAGTTTCGCTACGAAGGGCCACCTGTTAGCTCTTTACAGGGCCTAGACCCAGAGCTTGTTCTCTACATCGGTTCTTTTAGTAAAATTCTCTCTCCCGCATTAAGAATAGGATACATTATCCTACCAACACAGCTTACTGAAAAATGCCGCCAATTAAAATGGTTTACGGACTTACATACACCTTCCTTAGACCAGCTTATCCTTTCTCGCTTTATAGAGGAGGGCTATATGGAAAGACATATTACAAAAATGAAGAAGTTCTATAAAAGCCAACGTGATTTTCTGATTCAATGTTTACAATCCACTTTTTCACATAACATAAAGATATTCGGCTATTCTACAGGTATGCACTTAGTTGCAGAATTTGAGAAGATTGATTTTACACAAAACTTATTAGTGAAAATAGAGCAATTTGGTGTAAAGGTTTACCCAGTAGAGGATCATACAATTAAAAAGGGAAAATATAATAACAGATTGATTATTGGCTATGGTCATTTACAAAAGCATGAAATCGAACTAGGCATCACTAGACTTTTTCAAGCAATTTATCATTAGGAGGATGTCTGTGCTAGCTACTATTGAAAAACAATCAAATTACCATATTGCTACATTCAAACGACCATTACTATATTCAATAGATGCCGTTTGGGCCGCTATGACTAACAATGAAAACCTACAAAAATGGATGAGTAATTTAGAAATCATTGAGCTACGTAAGAACGGAAAAATACATTTTAATATGAATGATGGAACAGGTACCTTTGAGGAAATAACCATCACTGATTATGCTGAGAAAGAAGTACTAGAATTTGATTGGGGAACAGATACGGTGAGATTTGAACTATCTTCTACTGACGATGGTTCATTATTGGTAGTAGTGGAGACACTTCAAGAGCTGACAGAGCATACACCGAAGGATTTAGCAGGGTGGCATATATGCCTTGATATGTTAACAGATTTATTAAATAGCGTTGAACATCAATATTTCCCAATGGAAGAGTGGCAACAACGCTTCAGCGAATACAAAAAACTTCTGAATACTGTAAAGTAAATACTACAAAAAAATCCTAGAGCATCCGTTACTCTAGGATTTCGACTATTGATAAAATGCTGTAGCTATGGCTAGTGCTTTTAAAGGGTCTTTGATTGAATCGAGTGTGTAAACAAGCTTTTCATCCTGCCACACAATTAAATTACCTGATTGATAGACATCTAGCTGAGCCATACCATATTGCCTTGGGATAGGCAGCATGTGACTTTCTAAATACTTTACTGCCTGCTTAGCTAGCTTAATACCTGCATCAGGATTATCAGTTCGTGTATGGGTGGCAATTGCCCATCGCCCTTCATTCCAACCAGTCCATAATGAGCCGGCACCTGCATCTTGATAACCTTTTATATTGTAACCAAGCTCAACCTCTTGCCCACCATTTTGATTAAAATTATCAAATGCTATCTGTGTACTTGCACCTTCCATACTTTTATATTGCTTGACAAGCAATCTTCCAATAACAGTCGCTGACTTCTTTAATCGAATATCATTAATTGGCATATTCTCTTTGCTCTCATAAAAGATAACTTCAACCTGGTCGCCCTGTGTCCTTGTTGTAGCTGTTAAAAATGCACCCTCTGCAATAGGTAACGTTGTTGGCATTTTTATTGGTACATCAAAATGAATCTGCTCCTTTATTTGTTGAAGAGCTTCAGTTTGTACTTGAACAATATCACTTTCATCCATATTAGACTGTGTTACAGATGTATCGGTTTCATTCTCATGTTCTTGATCATTCTTATCCCGTTCAGCACAAGCACTTATGCTACAAATGCTTAACAATAAAAAGAGAAATACTGCCTTTTTCATCATGTTAACCCCCATTTCTCTCCATATTTTCCCCTGGAAAAGGTTAACTTAAACGTTTCAATTATCGAAGCTCATTGATCTGCTTCGTCAGCTCGTTAAACTTTTGGTCAAGCATTGCGTAGTCCTTATCTTTTGCTGTTAGAAAGCTTAGTTTGCCTAAAATCTCTTGCCTTTCCGTTTCTAGCTTTAAACGAAGTGCCGCTGTATCATCCACTTTTTCAGGTGTAACTTCTGTCCATTTTTTCTCGAGGTGCTGACTGTGAAGCTCCCAAACACTACTCGTAACTTTTTGTAGAAAGTATCGATCATGGGAGACGACAAGCAATGTCCCCTTATATTGGGCAAGTGTGTGCTCTAACTGCTCACGTGAAGGTAGGTCAAGATGATTTGTCGGCTCATCTAAAATAAGTACATTTTTATCCTCTAAAATATAGGCCATCAGCTTACACTTTACGCGCTCTCCCATACTCATTTTGCCTATGGCGGATGTCCAATGTGCCTGTGTAAATCCTAGATTCTTCATTAAGTTGCGGACTTTTCCACGCTCTTCAAATGTGTCTTGATAAAAATATTGCTCTGGTGTCTGATCAAGTGGTAAATCAAATACTTCCTGTGTCAGGTAACCAATGTTTGCAGCTGGTGATAGCCATACTTCACCCTCAGCTTCTAGCTTGCCTAAAAGTACTTTTAAAAAACTTGTTTTTCCACTGCCATTCTTTCCTGTAATGGCTATCTTATCTCCAAATTGAGCAGTAATATTAACACCGTTAAATAACGTGCGTTCACCAAATTTTAAAGATACGTGCTTGATTTCCAGTAAGCGCTTGCCAACTCGTTGATTCGTGCCTAAAGAAAAACGAATCTCTGCTTCTGGCTCCACCGCCTCCACTCTTGTCTTTGCAAGCTCTGCTTCTAATCGCTTTTTCTTAGATTTCACCTGCGAATCTAAACGTTTTGCTTTCACACGATGGTACTCCTTAAAGCCTTCCAGTTTTGTTGACTGAGCGTGGCCCTTTTGTGACCAAGACGTCAGTTCCGACATTTGAGCCTCAATCCGGTCAATGTTTTTTTGCTGCTTCTCGTAGGCACGTTGTTGTGTTAATCTTCGGTGCTCTCTTTCAGTCATATAGCTTGTATAATTGCCTTCATGTTCAATAAGACGCTTATCCTCAATAGACCAGATTTTTGTAGCAACCTTATCTAAAAAATAGCGATCATGTGATACCACGATGATCGTCCCCTTATAGTTTTGTACTTGTTTCATGAGAAATGCTGTACTTTGTTCATCTAAATGATTAGTGGGTTCATCAAGTAATAAAATTTGCGCATTCTGAGAAAAACCTTCTGCAAGACGCATTTTCAGCTTTTCTCCCCCACTTAACGCTGCAAATGACACATTGGGTACCTGCCATTTAGCCAGCAGATCAGCCTCTCTTGCGGATATTTCTAGTTTGTCAAAATGAGCTAGCTCCTGTTCAACAAATGAAATTTTTAAAGCCTGTGACTCCTGTATTGCTCCCTTAGTAGGCAATAATGCACCTCGAATCAATTGTAATAATGTTGATTTCCCAGCACCATTTCTCCCTATAATGCCGATGACCTCACCTTGTTTTACTGTGCCTGTCACATGTTCAAATAGTAATGTATCCTTTATTTCATAACGTATATCCTGTAATTTTAAAAGTTCCTTCATATTATCCATCCTCTCCAGTTGGAGGGACAAAAAAATCCCTCCAATTAATTTGGAAGGATTAGTCGCTACAATATCATACTCAAATAAGCTCCAAAATCTTTATGAAAACAATCTTTGGAGTAGCTAAATATCAGCAGCTGTTTGCTAATATAAAGCAATTCTTATGAAAAATGGGCAGACTAATCCTATTTTTGTTGTTCGTGAAATATAAAATTTCCTATACAAAAATTAAGATTAGTTATTCATTAGCCACCCATCTTCCCTTCATTTATCGTTACCGTCATTGTAACATCATTTTTTAAAAAATTAAACTCCCTAGTCTATCTAAAACATTCATAGGAGCGAATTTGATTTCTTGAAATGGTACGGAAATACCAGCCATATCTTCGACTCCATCGGAAGCCAGCAATGATTTCCCTTCCTACAGCTGTTGGGAAAAACCAAAAACTTCTACCACTATTCATCCAAATATACGTATTTCTAAACAAACAGGAACGTATACCACTTGATCCTACTCGCCAAGCTGGAATAGGTGGCGAAAAACCTGGCGGTGTGCTCATTGGCATTTGTCCTGCTGGAGGGGGTCCGAAATGACTTGGCCCAAATGACGTTGTTTCAAAATCATTATAATCTCCCCAACCAGGTCTTCTAAAATTATCTTCTCTAAATGGATTATTATACACACAAACCCTCCTTTTACATTATTCAATATATGTAAAAGGGCGATTAACCGTTGAGCCATTGCCCATTTATCGAAGGTAATCCATTTCCTATTACTGTATAATGGAAGGGATATTTTTCAAAAAGGAGTCCTTATGAAAAAATTATTGTTACCCTTACTAGCCATGCTTATCGCAGGGGGTATGTGGATGCTGCTTGCTAAAAATCCAGTATCTCCTTCCACTAGTATCCAAGCAAAACTTGCTGATGTGAAAGATTACAAATACTACTTAGATAAAGGCAATGATGCCATTGGCAAGAGCATGATGAAGTTAGATTTAGTGATTGTAGAACCAATTGAAATGCAACAGAAGTATATCGTCAATGCTCAAAAAAGCGGTACTTTAGTGTACGGCTATATAAATGCGATGGAGGCAGACAAATGGAATACAGCACTTTATCATCAATTGAAAGAAGAAGACTTTTATCGAGACAAACAGGGTGAAAAAATGTATTTTGCCGAATGGGACTCTTATTTAATGGATATGACTTCTACGCACTATCAAGACATTTTACTAGCAGAAATCAAGAAGCAAATTGTTCAGAAAGGCTTAGATGGCGTGTTTTTAGATACGGTCGGTAATATCAATTCTTATTTACCTGAAGATGAGCAAAAGTGGCAAAATGAAGCCATGTTATCTTTTATCCAACAAATCAAAAAACGTCATCCCGATTTATCTGTTGCTCAAAATTGGGGCTTTCAAACACTTGCCGATTATACAGCGCCCTATGTTGACTTTATTATGTGGGAGGATTTTTCTTATCCTGTGGTAGGAAAAGATGAATGGTCACTCGATATGATGCAAAAGCTTGTCCACATACGCAATAAATTTGGTACACAGGTGATGACAATTGGTTTTGAAGATGAATCAAAAAGCCGTGCTTTAGCTGAGAAGCATCACTTCAAATTCTTTTACAGTCCTGCTGGTTCTTACTATAATAGCTGGCAATAATCATAGCTTCCCCCTGACAAACAACTGTTTTTGGGGGATGTTTGTTTAAGAGCTCACCAGGGGTAGACTAAAAGAAATTCAGCTTGAGGTGATAGGATTGGATATGACGAAAATGTATGAAGAACAAAAACATAAGCATGAAAACCGCTTTCAGTATAAGCAGCGTAACATGTGGACAGGGATTTTATTCGGGCTTGGGATTGTGGCATTTATAGATGAGGTAATTTTTCACCAATTATTACATTGGCATCATTTCTATGATAAATCTACAGCTGCTGTTGGGTTAGTTTCAGATGGTTTATTTCATGCATTCAGCTTTTTTGCTACGATTGGATCTGCTTTTTTATTGGCTGACCTACATAGAAAACATGGATTTTGGCTAAAAAGATGGCTAGGCGGTATTTTTCTTGGAGCTGGTGTATTTCAGCTTTACGACGGAATCATACAACATAAATTCATGAACCTGCATCAAATTCGTTACAACGTTGAAATACTTCCCTATGATATCGTTTGGAACATACTAGCGGCTCTTTTCATTGTTATCGGTATTGTCTTATTACTACAAACAAATCAAAAAGGATGGTAGGAGGTGGCGCATCTTGCATGCTCATGAAGCTCATGCTCAAAACTTTCTCATCATGGTTCAGCTACTACTCGCTTTGCCATTTTTTATCGCTCTTATATTGTATATCCTCGCTGTTATTATTTCGAATCAACATAAAAAACAATGGCCTCATTTTCGTACTATCTGTTGGATTGTTGGGAATGTCTGTGCTCTTATTACATTAGTTGGCCCATTGGCTTCTCTTAGTCATATCCATTTTGACGCACATATGATAGGGCATTTATTGCTTGGCATGCTTGCCCCATTACTTATGGTATTAGCAGCACCCATAACACTACTGTTAAGAACCTTACCAGTGGACAACGCACGTACTCTTTCTCGGATATTAAAAAAACCGTATGTTTGTTTTATTCGTCATCCAATTATTGCATCTATTTTAAATGTAGGTGGCTTATGGTTACTCTATACAACATCACTCTTCAACTTGATGCATGAACATATACTACTGTATGTATTCATTCATCTTCACATTTTTCTAGCGGGTTATTTGTTCACCATTGCCTTTATTTATATTGATCCTGCCCCACATCCATACTCTTATGTCTTTCGATCCCTTACATTAGTAATAGCATTAGCAGCTCATGCCATATTGGCAAAATTTATTTTTGCAAATCCGCCTCATCATGTACCAACCTCAGAGGCAGAACTAGGTGCTAAGATCATGTACTACGGTGGAGATGCTATTGAAATCCTACTTGTGTATATTCTCTTCTATCAATGGTTTAAAAGCACAAGGAATGCTATCCACCCCAAGGCAGCTACTTCATCACGCTAATCTCGCCCTGTTGTTTAGAATAAATAGGATTGGATAATCCGCCAATCCTCTAGCTTTTCAGTGAAGGATTTAATGTTTTTTCCTGGTATTGGACTTGTTGATGGCATTTTTTTATAGGCTCGTCCATCTAAAAGCTCTAAGCCAATATGCTTTTTAAAAACCTCAAATGCTTTCGCTCCATTAAAAAGCACTAATTGGATAGTAGGATATTGTTCAAAAAGAATTTGAAAATCATTAGGCTTTTCATTGCGAATCGCTGCATCTAAGCTTCCTTCACGCTCACAAGTTGCAATCGTGTCCCAAAGACCGATTGCATTGCTTTTTAATAAGGCTATTCTCTCTGTATAATCATCTGGAATCGCTGTCTCTAATAACTCACCAATAATGGGCCAAAAGTGATTGCGTGGATTGCCATAATATTGCTGTTTCTCTAACGATTGTTTTCCTGGCATCGATCCAACAATTAACACCTTTGTTGCTGAATCTACGATTGGTAATAATACATTTTTTAATTCATTGGACACAACAATCACTCCTTTTCTCTATTGTAGCGGAAAATTCGAACCAACAAGTAAATCTTGGCTTGAAATGAACAAAGGATGGTGGCATGAATGATTTATTTTATATGACTGCACAATTTTGTAGCCTATACAGTAGCCTATCCAAGGTGGGAGGTCCCCCCCGTATAGAAATGGGCCATGTTGTTCGATTCCTTGAAGTTGTAAATTCGGTAAAAAATGAGTCTCCCATAAAGCTAAAAGTTCTTTATCTGAGTAGGATTGTATCCAAGGAGCTATCCACTTTTCTCCGTATAATTCCTTCACCGCATCTTCTGCTAATCCTTCTAAAATAAGAGAATCCAATAAAGTCATATCCTCTAAAGTTTTTCTTAATATGTGTATACGGCAAACATGGTTATATTCATGAGCTAGTAAAGCTTGAAGTTCCTGCTTTTCTAAATCACCAACAAATAAAAAAAGCGAATGAGGATAAGCGACACCATTTTTATTGGTCATCGTTTGCTGCTGAGTAATCGGAAAAATATAAATAGGTATTGATGGTCCATTCCATTTCCTCTGTAAGTATAGAAACTCCTGCTGTACGCAGTCCCACACATTGTGCTTCTTTAATTTTTCAACATCGACTTCCTCATGCGGTAAAAAAAGCCCCTGTTGCTGTAATGTATAGTGAATTTCTTCGGGAAGCCCATCTCGAAATAGATTGACTAAACGATCACAAAGAATCGAGCATTGTAAGCTAGTTAGCTCATCCTTTCTAGTGGATTTTCTGGCACTTATAAATTCATTTAACCACTTATCTGTTGACACAACAGCCATATCATCACCTCTTCACAGCATATGTCTTGAATAGACAATCGGCTAGTGATAAATGCATTAAATCGCATATATTAGCTTGTAATGACATCGAAAGGGGGGATATGTGTGAATCCAACTGATGCTTATAGTCTTTGCTGTAAATATCATGGTAAACGTGTTCGAATCTCGGATTCATCTGGTAAAGTACATGTTGGAGAAATCACAAGGGTAGATAGAAGACAGGTATGGATTCTACCTGATAGAAGATATAGTGGTTACGGTTTAGGATTTTGGGGATTTGGAGGGTATGGAGGAGAAGGTTTTGGCTATGGAATTGCTTTAGGAACAATTTTAGGTATTGCGCTAGCTCCAATTATTTTCTTCTAACTCAAACCTTTTATTTAAATGAAAAAGAAGCCATTTCAAACCTTGTTGAGATGGCTCATTTTTCATTATTGAACTTGCTCTTGTTGCTGTTTGCTTTCAATCAACTCGGATATTGTAACAAATGTGTAGCCTTGTTTTTTTAATGCAGGGATTATTTCTTCTAGTGCTTTAATTGTTTGTGTACGGTTTCCACCACCATCATGAAATAAAATAACATCTCCAGGCTTTGTCCCCTTCATCACCTTTTGCACAATCTTCTTTACACCTGGCTCTTTCCAATCTTGTGTATCCTGATGCCAAGACCACATCACAACCTTGTAACCGTCCTTAACAGCAGCATTAATCATAGCATCCGTGTAATTTCCACCAACGGGACGGAATAAAACTGGGGAAAAACCAGTAATACTATAAATCGTGTCATTTGTCTGTTGAAGCTCCTCATGCAATTTTTTGATGGAAATTTTAAATGGATGTGTATACGTATGATTTGCTAATTCATGGCCTTCTGTATAAGAACGTAAAACAAGCTCTGGATATTTTTCTGCATTTTTTCCAATAATAAAAAAGGTGGCTTTTGCATCATATTTTGCTAATAAATCAAGCACAGCCGCTGTGTATTTAGGATGTGGACCATCATCAAAGGTGAGTGCAACAATTTTATCCTCTGTATTGATATCCCAAACAACTTCACCTGTCTCCTCATAATAAGGACGACCTTTATCTGCGTATCCTTCCTGCACTAAAAATCCCGAGATGATTAAAAAGAAAACCATAAAAATGAATACATAAATACGTGTCATAGCATCACCTCCCAAGTCCGTAATCACAGAACTCCGTCAACTTACTATTTACGAATTGCAATGAAATATACTTGTATAGGACTGTCTGTTTTCTCCTTTTAATTATTTCAAGAAAATTTTAAGCATTATTTATAATTTTGAACATTATGTGAAAATCATTGAATAGTACTTTATTTTTTTCTTTATTGATGTAAAATAAAATCAACATTGATATATAACAGTTTTATAAAAAATAAAATGTTATGTAACACAACGAAAGGGATGACATATATGTGGGTTATTACAGTATTTGAAGAAAATACTTATCGCATGTTTGAGTATAGTTCTAAAAGTGAGGCAACAAATGCATTAAACAATTTTAAGCAAACAGCTTTGCTTTCTTATACAAGATAAAGAATAACGGAATCTATTCATCAGAGTAGATTCCTTTTTTGTTATAAATAAAGTGCCTTCCATGCTTCCACTAATCATCCATCCTATTCACTTTCATCCTTATACATCTAGCAACATGGTTAGTAATGATTTTTTTCATAAAAATGTCGAACACCTTGCTAGTTATCACCATATGTATATAGAGAAAAGGAGTGATTTCAATGGTGACAATTGAACCTATTATGATTAAAGGGCATTTCTTCACAGCAGTAGTTGTTCAATTACCTAAAACAACATTACTAACCATTTCTAATGATACAGGCTACATTATGTGTGGCGCTTTAGATGTAGGCCTATTAAATAGTCGCTTAGTTGATCGTAGAATTATTGCTGGTCGTGCAGTAGGCGTAAAAACGATTGATGAGCTATTAACAGCTCCATTAGAATCCGTAACATATGAAGCAGAGCAGCTTGGTATTACTGAAGGAATGACTGGCGTAGAGGCGCTTTTAAAAATGATCTAATTGGCTAGAAAAAAGCGTCAACTAGACGCTTTTCTTTTTGTCCACAAACCGATATTGAATAAGCAAATTCCCCATCTCCCATACTGTGGAACAAAGGGAGTTGTTGTTATGACTACGAGGCAACATTTTAAAATACACGTCATTTTACTTATTATCGTTTTAATTGTTTTCATCTGGTCTGTTATAAAACCATCCTCCTATTTAGATTGGCTAGCTGAAGTTAGTCCAGGAATTGTGGCAATAACAGTCGTTGTTTGTATCTATCATAAGTTCCGTTTCACCACATTTTCTTATATCATCATTGCTCTATTGTCGATCCTTACTTTTATAGGTGGGCATTATACCTATTCGGAAGTCCCTCTTTTTAATTGGATAAAAGAAGAATTTCATTTACAACGTAATCACTATGATCGCTTTGGCCATTTTTTAAAAGGTTTACTAGCCATCGTAATAAGGGAAATACTAATCAGGAAAACACCACTTGTAAAAGGAGCTTGGCTTACAGGTATTACAATCAGTATTCTGCTCGCAATTGCTGCTTTTTATGAAATCATTGAATGGTTAAGTACAAGAATCTCGAAGGGTAGTAAAGGAGCAAAGGATTTTTTAGGAATGCAAGGAGATCGATGGGATGCACAATGGGACATGTTTTTGGCCTTGCTCGGAACTATTTTAACTTTACTTTTATTCACAAAGCTCCATGACAAATTTTTAAAGAAACTAAACAAGTCATAAATGTTTTTGCATAGCATGATTATATAACCTATGAAAGGTGGTATTAGATGTACTATGCACAGGTCAATCAACAAGCACATCATCCATCACGTACTATGACTGTAACCGGGAATGGACAGGTAATGGCTACTCCTAGCTCTACACAAATACAAATTGAAGTCCAAACACAGGGCAACAATGTACAAGGTCCTCAACAGGAAAATGCGACGATTATGAATCAAGTTATACAATCACTCATTGCACTTGGTATTCCAAGAGATCAAATTCAAACTGCTAGTTATAGGATCACACCACTATATAATTTTGAAGATGGCAAACAAATTTTTAATGGCTATGAAGTAGTCAATGCGATTTCCGTCAACGTGGCGAATACCAATAATTTGGGCTTAATCATTGATACAGCTGTAGAAAATGGGGCCAATCGAATTGCCAACATTCAGTTCAAAATGGACCATACCGGTGCTTATTATCAGCAAGCATTAAGTTTAGCGCTACAGAATGCTCAATTGAAGGCGAAAACAATAGCAGAAACGATGCACCTGCCTTTGCAACCACTTCCTATAGAAATTGTGGAAGAGCAGGCTAACACACCGATACTTTATCGCTCTATGGCTGTTTCCTCGGGAGTTACGCCTATAGAACAGGGACAAATTGCAATTGATGCTACTGTTCGTGTAAAATTTCAATACTAAAGTTAGGAGCCTTCCACTAGTCAAATAGTGGAAGGCTCCTTAGTGTTGAAAAACAAAACAGTCAATTGAAAGGTAGAAATATTTAGCTTTCGGCTTGTATGGTGCTATCATTGGAGTGGCCTTTACCTTTGGCTTAATATTAGGAGGATTATTAGTTCATTGGAATCTATTTAACGGCGGTTGGCGAACTGTATTTTTTTTCAATGTTCCAATTGGCATGCTAGTACTCCTTTTGCTCCCTTTTATACCGGAGTCAACGGATAAGAAATCCAATCATATTGATTGGATGGGTTCAATTTTATTAATGGTTAGTATATTTCTACTTATTTATCCTTTATCCGAAGTCCAACAACAAGGATGGCAAACTTGGATTTTTAGCTGTCTACTGCTTTCATTTGTTGTACTTATTTTGTTCATTTATCTTGAGCGATTTAAGCAAAAACTTCAACAGTCACCTCTCGTAGACCTAAGTTTATTTAAGCATCGCCCTTTTGTATTTGGCATTTGTTCTGTGCTATCTATTTACTTAAGTATGTTTGCTTTTTTCTTTATCCTTAGTTACTTTTTACAATATGGTCTAAAGTATGATACAGGAGAAACGAGCTTAGTTTTTCTACCAATAGGAATTGGATTCTTTTTAACGTCCATTGTTTCTTCAAAAATTATTAATAAATATGGTTTTATTGTTTTAAAAATGGGTGCATTATGTATGAGTATGTGTACTTTTTTACTTGTCCTTTTCTTATGGATGAAGCAATATAATTTACTCAGAACGGATGCAATAATCCTTTTATTCGTCTATGGTCTTGGACTTGGTTTTGCTACAACACCTTTAGCAAATGCCATATTGGGTAACATTCCAAAGATTCATATGGGGGTTGCTGCTGGTCTATTTACAACCTTTATGTACTTAGCAAATTCCTTAGCAGTCGCAGGTATTAGTATAGTATTTTCTTATTATTTAGGAACAAGTTTAGAGAGTGCTTCTTTCTTAAATTATATTCATGCTTTCACTGTAAGTTTAATTGTCATTGGACTGTTTTCTATGATAGCCTATATAATTTTGTCACTTTATCATAAATTGATTTTAAAAATAAAAATAAAGCAACATTAAAATATACTATTTTGTATGACAAACTCTGAATTATTTCGAGCTTGTCATACATTTCTATTATTTCACATTCATTATTCCTGCCTTATTTTTTAACTCTACCCTATTTTCTGCTCCCCCAATTCTCCCCTCCATTGAGTCCTTAGTATTTTTTTCTATCTTTAATCCCTTTAATTTAACTGTGATATCTGATGATTCACTATTTGCTATCAGCATTAATAATTGCGGAGCAGTACGACTCTCGATATGCAGGATAAACTATTCCAACAGTATTATCGTGGAACAACAACAGATACTTCTTCAGAAGGCACTGGAGTAGGCATGGCAATTGTTTATAACCTTGTCCAAACACATAGAGGCACTATCGCCCTAGAAAGTGAACTTGCTAAAGGGGCTGCCTTCATTGTTACATTTCCGAAAAAATGGCAAAATCACCTCGTACACTATCGAGGTGATTTTTTATAACCTACGTTCACTTCTTTGATATTCCCCACTTCTTGTTTCTTTTCAACAACCCGCTCTTTCGACAACAAAAGAGCACAAAGAATAATGCATATCCCTATGAAATGTTGGATTAATAACGGTTCCTTCAACATCAAATATCCAAGTAGAACACCTACTATGGGAACAATATAATTACTAAAAGAGGCAAATAAAGCACCCTCACTTTTAATTAAAAGATTATAAAGCATATACACAATCCCTGCGTGGAAAATGCCTAATATAACAATGGAAACGATCTGAATCCCATCTATGCTTAATAGTAATGGTTGTTCAAGGATAAATGCCATTGGTAATAAAATCACGGTGGCAATTCCTAAAATATTTCTCATATGAACGATTGGTGAACCATCCTCTAACTTCTCCATTAAAATTAACGAAAATGCAAAGCTCAGTGCTGCTAATAGTAGCAGCACATTCCCTAGTACTGTGCCTGAACCACCCATCCCTTGTGTTGGCCAAGAAAGAATGATGATCCCCAAAAAGCCTAATAGAATGCTAACCGTTTGAAACGGACTAACTTTTTTGTTAAAGAAAAAAACAAAGAGGATTAATGTGATAATGGGGACCATTGCTATGAGCATAGACGCAATACTACTGGATACATATTTTTGACCTTGCGCAATGAGGACGAAGGGAATCACTACTTCAAAAATGGCAATCCCAATATATAATTTACTATTTGCTAAGTAGTTTTCTCTTTTCAAAAATAAGCTCATGATACTTAAGCAGATTGCACCGATTAAAGCTTTTAACAAAGATAAAGTAACAGCCCCCACATCATTCGTAACTAATGCTACGAAGAAAAATTGAGAGCCCCATATACAACTTATTAATAGCAAAAGGCTGTATTTTCTCATTGCACTACCTTCCTATGCCCAAAATAATTTGTTCCTATGACGCCAATAATGATGAGGATTCCACCAATAAAGTGATAAAGGTGAAAGACTTCCTGTAAAACCAAAACGCCTGCCAGTATTGTAATGAGCGTAGCAAAATTGCTAAAGACACTCATTTGGGAAGCTTCTAATTTAGATAACGCATAATTGGATAAATAGGACGTACCGAGCAAAGATAATAGCCCTAAATATAAAATCGCGATGACAAAATCAACATGTGTTAATGGCTGAAAAAATTCATTGATTGTACCATTCACCAGATGATTTCCAAGAGCCATTCCGTTAAAAATGACAAATCCGCATAGTGTCATCACATACGTTAAGGTCAGTAATGAATATTGCTTTGTAAGCCTTCTTGCAAACACGTTATAAAGCGACGCAGCAAGGGCTGAAAGTAAAATGAATCCACTGCCGACGACATTTCCTGTAGTCGCATTGGCTCCATTCATAATTAGCATGTAGATAACTCCAAGTACAGATAAACTAATGAAGACAAGCTGTCCACGAGTAGCTTTTTCCTTTAACAATAAACCTGCTAGTGCTAATGTAAAAATAGGAATCGTTGCTTGAATAATTCCAGCTTCAGAAGAGGAAATTCTAGCAAGCCCAAGCACTTGAAAAGTGAAAAAAACAATGGGATACAATATGGCTAACGGTAAAATTTTTAGTAAATCATATTTTTTTATTGTTAGCTTATTTTTCGTAAAGACCATTAAAATAACAATACCGATGAAGGCAAACGTAAAGCGATGGGCTAATGTATCAATTGGACTCGCCACTGTTAATGTAACTTTCACAAACATGAATGAAAGGCCAATGATAAATGCATACGAAATCGCTGCTATATAGGCTTTTCTTTTTTCTGACATACGATAATGCTCCTTCTCAAATCATTCCGGCCGGTATTGTTATCGTATTAAAAAGAGAACACATTGACGATATGAAAAAAACACATCTGTACCGATACAGATGTGCTGGAGGTTATATATGCTTAAATATGAATGGATTTATTCTCAGCTCCTGACTCAAATCCAAACAGGCTCTCTTCATGCAGGTGCAAAACTTCCTTCTATTCGCCAGTTATCACAACAATTTTCCTGTAGTAAGAGTACGATTTTAACATCTTTAAAAAAACTGGAGAATCAGCATCTTATCTATGCATCGCCTAAAAGTGGCTACTATGTTGTCGATCATCAGCTGCCCATCCAACCGAAAATGAAAAATTACATAGATTTTGCTACGTCATCACCCAGTTGGCATGCTTTTCCATACCAAGATTTTCAGCATTGTATTAACAAAGCCATCGACACATACCAAGCAGATTTATTTAGATATGGAACACCAAAAGGCCTACCTTCATTAATAGAGGAAGCAAAAAAATTATTAACAAGTTATCAACTGTTTACAAAGGAAGATAATATTTTCATTACTTCTGGCGTCCAGCAATCCTTGTCTTTGCTAAGTATTATGCCATTTCCAAATGGTCGCTCAACCATTTTAGTGGAACAACCTAGTTACCATTTATATATGGATTATTTAAAAACCTATGGAATACCAGCAATCGGCATCAAAAGAACAACGGATGGCATTGATTTACATGAATTAGAAAGCATTTTCAGCAAACATGACATAAAGTTTTTTTACACGATGCCGCGCCTGCACAATCCTCTAGGTACATCTTATAGCAAAAAGACAAAGGATCTAATCCGTAAACTTGCTTATCAATATAATGTTTACATTGTTGAAGATGATTATTTAGCGGATTTCGAGCAAAATTCGAAAATAGATCCCCTCTATACAGATGATACACAGCAGCATGTTATCTATTTAAAAAGCTTTTCTAAAATTATGTTTCCTGGCTTACGTATTGGACTTGCCGTTTTACCAAATGTTTTGATTAATACCTTTCAACAGTATAAAAATACCACTGATATTGATAGCTCCATGATTTCTCAGGCTGCATTAGAGCTTTACTTGAAAAGTGGCATGTTTGAGCGTTATCAAAAGAAAGTCAGTGAAGCTTATGCAAGCCGAGCGAATCAACTTCAGCAATCTATAGCAACTCATCTGGCAGAGTATTCATCCTCTAAGGAAATCTGTATGCATAGCCATATCGTTCTACCGAGGCAGGTGAATACTAATAAGCTTATTCAACATTTGGCACAACAAAATATTTTGCTGGATCCTATAAGCCGCAATTATTTAGATGTATTTTATCATGAACGTATTTTAAAAATAAATGTATCGAATGTAGAAGAATCCAAAATTGATGCTGGCATAAGGGAAATAGCGCTAGCCCTTCATAGCCCTAAACATCACTTCTAAAGAATAGCATTCATGAAATCTTATTGTAGCTCATATAATGAGACATCTTAAATGCTTCTATAAGGGGGATACAATGCAAGCTGAAAAATTACGATTAAGAAAAATTCAGCGTCTTGCTTATGAAATCATGGATGAGATGCACAAAGACAAAGACTGCATTGAATTGCACAAACTTATTCCAATCATCGATAATTTATCTCGCGCAATTGGTGATTTAACGGATTCCGTTGGTAAATACTCGTTAGATTATGTAGAAGAAAAAGTAAAAAATGCACATGCTCTTTTATTTAACAAAGAAAAGGTGGATATTTATTAATAAAGAAAGGGAAAAAGGGTAACCATATTTATGGCTACCCTTTTCATAGTGTTGAAAAACAATACCATCAATAGAATTTTTATGAAAGGTGAAAACAGATTTCCGTTGCAGGCTACTTGCTTTCCTGTGGGCGAGCGCCGAATCGCTTCCTCCGCTACCGCTCCGTGCAGGGTTTCGCCTGTCTCGCTATCCCACGGGAGTCAAGTAGCCCTCCACTCCAACCAATAAATATTTAACTTTTTAACAAAAGTTTTCAAATAAAGTGAAGGTTTTCACTACTCTTTATGAAGAGGTGTTGTCACGCATCACTTCTCCACATTGAAAATAAAGGGTCTAACCCCTAAGAATACAGTTATTGGGCTATTTGATTGCTATGCTAGTATGAAAAAAGTAAAGACATTTTGCAGAATGGTTGATTGGAGTGGAGCCAGCGTCACTCCTAGGGGATTGAGCGTCACAGAGGAGACCCTGGAGCGAACGGAAGTGAGTGAAGCGGCTCATCGGACGCCCCCTGGAAAGGACGCTGGCGGAACGGAAATCAACCCCTTCATCTTGCTAAAATATCTTTTTCTGCTAGTGACATGATCTTTTTTCAACAACATGAAAAGGGTAACCATATTTATGGCTACCCTTTTACATTAATGCGTTTCAGGTTCGAATGTTTTACAGTCTGTTTCTTCACTGTTGGAAGCATGTTGTCCCTTTTGGCTGACAACATAAATTTTTTCGGCTGTGCATTTGTTACCAGAATCCCAAAATGTGCAGTTATTGACTTCACAAAGAATTTCTTGTGCCATTGTCTCACACCTCCTCTTTGTTATCTTTAACAAATTCGAGGTAATCAATACGTAATTCAAAAAAGTCATCTCACGATTTAGTTAGTGCTGTCTGATTTACTCCATACTAAAGTCTAGATTAGTTGGATGATTCGATAAATGTTCTTGTGTAAGCATATTTGTAGAGGGTACCTTGTCGTCAACCTCCTCAAATCGAAAACCATCTGCCCATACCTTACCCGAACCAATTAATAACACACCAAAATAAATGGAGTCACCTTCTTCAGGTACGTCTAAGACAATAGAATAGTGATTCCATTCAGTAGAACCTGTCACAGAACGCTGATTCATATTATCAAATTGAATGGTATCACCCGTACCATTGTCAATACGCATCCATGCACCACACTTTGTAGCGTCTGCCGTCTTTAAATAGCATGACATTTTCAAGCGCTTTCCTTTATAGTTAGTTGCCTGAAAGCCCTGCATCATCGTACCGAATTGCCCCTGATTTGCTGATGCAGTTGTGGAATACAATACGCCTGAACGCTTCCCTGAATGAAACACCTTGTCATCTGTATGAAATTTATATAATTCTGGATTCGCTCCACTCAACATCCAACCTTTAACCTGTTCAACTGTTTCCATGTAATTTTCCTCCTCCAACATATTTAGTGATTGCATCAATTTTCGGTACTTCCCTGGTGGTACAGCATAAACTTCTTTAAAGGCTCTTGTAAAAGCTTCTTGTGATTGAAACTGAAGTGTAAATGCAATCTTTAATATCGATTCATTAGAGTACATCAAATAACTCGCAGCCATGGCTAGCCGGCGTATACGAATGTATTCACCAATCGTAACTCCCGTTTCTTGCTTAAAAATACGACTTAGATGGTACTTCGAATAGCCAGCAGTATTAGGAAGACATTCAAGTGAAATTTGTTCCATCAATTGCTCCTCGATATAGGCAATAGTTCTTTGTGTTGCCTGACTATACTCCATGTTACTCACCTCATCTTTATCATACTGGAGAAAGAAACAGATTTTTTGATGGAGGTTGCTAAATTTAACTCAATCAATTATTTTTGTTGGTGTTGCTTCCTGCACAACAATGAGACCATCATAAGCTTCCTCAGGCGTCATTTTAATGGTATACAGCATTTGTGTCAGCTTATACCATGGACGAAAATCATCCCCAATATTGCCCATTCTTTGCTTTTTGGAAAGAATATTCGCCAGCTCCTTCGATTGTTTGGCAGCTTCAAAATCCACATAAAAGATGTTGCTATCGATGTCACTAAAGGCATCCACTAAAGCATTATGATGCTCAATCGTGTATTCCTTTCGTTCACCAGACCCATTTTGTGCTTGGAATGTATTTTTCACAAAGTCTGTGCCAATTGCAAAATATTGATCTTTAAAATGCTCGTTTAAATATTGTCCCATTGATTGATAGCCTGCCATCGAAGCAGAAGTTTTCTCAATATGACCATTATGAGCAGACATTAATACTTTATTGTGACCTTGTGTTGCTTCGTACTCAACAATCCATCGTAAATTTTCAGCTAAATATTGATCCCGTAAATTCATGTAGTTACCATCATTTAAAAATAATTGTGTACGCTGTTTCATAATTTGTGCGTATTGTGCAGCAAAGGAGAAGTCATCCTTTGATGATTTTTTCTCATATATCGCTTTGTTTGATTGTAAATCGTTAATTATTGTATCAATCGTTCTATCCAGCTCTTTTAGCTGACTATTTGATAAATCTCTCATCGTTTTATTGGAAATATGCTCTAGCTCAGTCGTGAATTTCTGCGCATTGTCAGCATGTACCTTGGCGTAATAATCAAGCAACCCTTTTTTGCTGTAATCATAGCGTTGCATATCATTGCCATAAAAATAAATTTTATCTTGTTCATCGACTGTCTGATTATAGTCATGCATCCATTGCACAAACTCTACCATTTGTTCAGTTTTGTAGATGCCATAGTCTAACGCTTTTATAGCTTCCTCTGCTGTTCCAGCACCCTTTGTGATAAATTGATTAATCTGCTGGGCTCCACCAAAATCTCCTTCTAAGACAAAGACATGGACATTTTCATTTTTAATCATCGTCTCAAACAAATCTTTTTTTAACGTTTGAAATTCGATATTGCCATGTGTGGCTTCCCCAAATCCAATAATTTTCACATCGTCAGGAATATTGATTTCTTTTATTTTACTAGTATATTGCGAGGCATCTTTTACAACCTCACCTTCTCCACATCCTGCTAAAGCTACTAGCAGTACAGATGCAGTTAAAAATTGTAAGCTTCGTATCAACATTCTCATATCAATTCTCCTTTAAGGTGTTAAATGGCTTTGCGTTGGAAATAGTAATAACCTCCAAGGAAAAACAGGATGAATCCACCCCCTACAACTGTTAACAATTGCTCCCACGGCACAAAAAACACATCATCTGTTTTGCCACCTATATACATCATTGAAAACGGTTGAGCCCACGGATAATATGGACCAACACGTTCAGAATTCACCGCTAAAATAGAAGGTAACGTAAATATAACATTAACAGCAAACGGTGCAGCAAAGCTTTTAAACATAATGGACATCCATAATTGCAAGGCTACTAATGGTAATGTCGCTACCCAGCCTCCTACTATGCTTTTCCAAACAATTTCTATAGGAAAGGGATCTGTGTAACCCTTTACCATCCCAACAGCAAAGACAGAGCCTAAATACAATATCTGCATCGCCAAAACAAGCAGCATAACCAACACGTATTTGGCTACAAATACTTTCCCCCTTGTTACAGGCAGTGCTAAAAGCTGCTTCCATCCACCCGACTGATGTTCATACCTGCAAATGAGACTGGTAAAAACACCTGAAATAAGAGGTAAAAATAATAGAGCGTATGTTAAATTCATCGAAAACAGAGAAATATACCATTCATTGATTTCAATCCCCTGTATGTTGTCCTCTAAATTAGCTGATAGACCAATGAAAAGCCCGATCATGGGTCCTGCCAAAATAATCGGTACCATTTTTGATTTACGTAACTTAAACCACTCAGCTTGAAGTAAAGCAATCATTATTTCACGTCCCTTCTTGTAAAATCAATCATGCCGATTACATAGAGTAAAATACCAATTCCTACGCCTAATAAGACATTGATTATCGGCTCATTCCAATGGTTCATCAATGATGGCCATTTCCATATCATCCAATCAGGTAGAACATAGGAAGAATAGGCAAAAATCACCCCGAAAATGCCCACAGTTATAGGGATTCCTTGATTATGACTTACACTCGCAATCCACAATTGAAGAGCCAAGATAGGCAATGCTGCAAAAGCAGGGAAATAACTAAATTTAGCTAGCTCCATGTAAGGTACGGTATCACCTAATTTTAAAAACAGCCCAAAGCTCAACGTAAAAAGCATTAATAGCGTTGAAGCCAAAAATAGTAAGATAGCTAACAGCGTAAATTTCGACAAATACACGATTAATTTGGAAACAGGTAATGCGATGAGCTGCTTCCAAGCATTGGTTTCATTTTCAATGCTCGCCATGAATGATGTGAGAATGACAATGCCCAAGACAAGGGCAAGTGGTGTAAATGAATGCACGTTTAGTATGAAATAGCCCCAATCATCCTCACTTTGCTGTAAGAGATAATCCTTTCTTACTCCATAATTGACCATTTGCAGAGCAACCACGCCTAAAGGACCGATGAGCGTTAGAAGCCATAATCCTTTGCGCTTGATTTTTAAGAAATCAGCAGTTAACAGCTTTCCCATCATATCCCCTGCTCTCCCATCGTCATTTGCAGGAATATATCCTCCAATGAACGTTTCTCTTCCTCCACTCGGAATACTGATATACCTTCCTGAACAAGAACTTGGACAATATGGGCAACCTTTTCATCTGAGCATTCTTCTAAGAAAATCACACCATCTTGATAGTCTGCCTTAATGCCATTTGCCAATAAGGAACGCCATCCTTTTTCGCCATTGTTCACTTTAAAGGTAACCTTTGGTTGGGCAAATCGGCGCATCGCCTCAATAGAATCTTGAAAAATCAATTTGCCTTTAGAAACAATTCCTACTTGTGTAGCCATTTGATCAATCTCTGATAATAAATGGCTGGAAATAATAATGGTCATGCCATATTCCTCTGGTAATCTTTTAATTAAATTACGAATTTCTATAATCCCTGAAGGATCGAGACCATTCGTTGGTTCATCTAAAATAAGTAATTCAGGATGATGTAGTAAAGAAGCTGCAATACCAAGACGTTGCTTCATTCCTAGAGAAAAACCTTTTACCTTTTTGTTGGCAGCTTCCTTCAAACGAACAATTTCCAGAACTTCATCGATTCGAGATTTCGGTACACCTAGTATTTTTCTTAGTGCCTCCAGATTCTCATATGCCGTCAAGTGCGGATAATAGGAAGGGTTTTCTACTAATGAACCAACCTTCGCTAATATTTGGATGCGTTCCTTGGTAATATTCTTTTGAAAGATTTTAATTGTTCCCGAAGATGGCTTCATTAAACCAAGAAGCATTCGAATTGTAGTCGTTTTACCTGCCCCATTTGGGCCTAAAAATCCATATATTTCACCTTTACGTATTTGTAAGTTCAAATTTGATACAGCTTGCTCTTTCCCAAAGCTTTTTGATAAGTTTTGTGTTTGTACGATATATTCCAATGTCCTCACCTCTTTAACTATCATAAAAAGGGAAGTTTAAAAACAGGTATGGGCCAAGTTTAAATTTTGTTTAAAAAATATTTCTAACATAAAAAATTCTGCGAAGCATTTATTTCTCAAGCTTCGCAGAATTCTTTATGATGACTTTTGTGCCGGAGTGATCGGAATGGATGTCCCATTCTAGATGCATGCCCCTTATCATGACATCAACAATCGATAAGCCAATTCCCGCACCCTTTGCATTTGATTCATTTTTCATTCCTTGCCCATGATCCTCAATAATAAATGCTGTATAACTCTCCGTCGATACCGTTTTCACGCTTATATATTTCCCGCTATTCGCATGACGTAGTATATTTTGGAAAATATTATCAAATACTCGTCCTAACCATAATGGATCAACACGCCATTCAACTGGTTCAAATGCCTGCAGTTCAATATCGATGGTGAAACCTTCTCGCTCAAAAACTGGGTACCATGTCGTTAGGTGTTCCCGCACAAATCGAATCACATTGATGTCTTTCGGTTCAAATTTATATTTACTTGCCATAAGCAATGTGTAGGACATCAAATTTTCAATTAAAGCATCAATATTCACTATGGATGTTTCCATAGCCTTTAATGCCTGCTTCCCGTCCTCTGATAATGCCTCTTTACTAATTGAATAGGATTGTGCTCTTACTTTCGTTAAAGGTGTCCGTAAATCATGTGATAAATTAGCAATCAGTTCACGTCTTAGTTGCTCTTCTTTTTGTTGGCGTTGCTTGCTTTCTCGCAGCTCGCTGACCATTCTATTAAAACTGTGCTCCAGTTGACCAATTTCGTCTCTCTTTTTCACATGAATTTCAATAGGTAAACCATCTACATCACGTATCTCCATAGCTTCTTGGAGATGTAATAGTCTTTTGCGAATTCCCTTGAAAAACAAAAGCGAAACCACAATAAAAAATAGAATAACGGCAACAACGCCAAAAAATAAAAAGTTACCATAGTTATCGTAGACCTTAATAAGCGGAGGATTAAATGCTACTCTTGAAATCTCTAGTACAATAAAGCCATTTGACATATCATCGTCTAAGAAGGCTATAACAGTAAATGGATCGCCTCCATAGCGCTCTTTTATAAATTGGGTTGTATAGGCTGGTGTCCACTTTGCTGGCAACTGCTCCTTTACATTCAAAGTAGTCAGTAAGTTCCCCTCTTCACTTACCCAAAACATAGAAGCAGTAGGAAATTGCTCTTGCCACTTTTGAAAAAGCTGCGTAATAGTATCATCTGTCACATTGGTCATATTTTTAGCCTGAGCATGCCATTGCTTTTCAATATCACTTTCTACGAGAACTCCGCTGGAAAATTCCCCTGTCCCTGTTTTTGTAATGCCTAATACGAAAATAGCAACACCAAGATAGGAAATTTGAACAATGGATATGGCGAATAAAATAATGAGCATATATTTCGCTAATAATGATCGAAAAAATTTCATAGTTTCACCCTATAGCCAATTCCTCTGATTGTTTCAATAATCATGGGCTTTGCAGGATCTATTTCTATCTTTTCTCTTAAGTACCGTATATGCACCATCAGTGTTTTATCACCTTCTATATAGCTCTCACCCCAAACCCCCTCATAGAGTTGCTCCTTCGTTAAAATTTGATTTAGGTGGCGTATAAAATACTGCAATAAATAAAATTGTTTACCCGTCAAAGGAATTTCTTCTTCATTTATCGTATTGATAATTCTCATATCTTTCGTATAAATTTTAAGATGCTGCAATGCTAGTACATCATCATTTTTTTGATATCTTCTCAATAATACTTCCAGCCTTGCTACTAGCTCATCAGGGTGAAATGGCTTTGTTAAGTAATCATCAGCAAAATGTAGCCCTTCAATTTTATCTTCAACAGCCGTTCGTGCTGATAACATTAGAATTGGCAGGTCTTTATTTTCGCGTTTAATTCTTTTACCTATGGAGAAACCATCCAACCCAGGTAGCATCACATCCAATATAGCAATATCTTTTGTGTTAGTGTGTTGCTCAAGACCCTCCCCCGACTCTAGCCATGTCACATCATAACCTCGTTCAGTTAATTCCTTACTTACCCATTGTCCGATTTCTTTTTCATCTTCTATGTATAATATACGAATCAATGTTTATCCTCCTCGTTGATGACCTAAACCTATATTAAAATACCATATTTTTCATGATATCTTTAACTAAAACATAATTGCCATACATGGTTATTATATGGTAAATACTATTTGTTTTCTTAGAAAATTTGATAACGTAGATTTATTGAGTAGAAATAAAAAACGCAACTTTTAATAGCTTGTAAAAGTTGCGTTTTAGAGGTTGATATTATGCGTGATTTGATGGAGTGGATTTCGTAAACATATTACCGATATAGAAGAAAATAGCTGATGATACAATACCTGCTACGACAACAGATAACTGAGGCGCATATTCATTTACCGTTAATGCAACAAGCGCTCCTAAGCCCCAAGAGATGAATGATAAAGGCTGCCATTTTTTCGTCTCATCATTTTTTCTCTTTAAGACAAGCTGATCCATAATAATAATAGTAGCAATTGGAGGTACAATTAAGCCAAGTAGATTTAACCACGTTTGGAAGGCATTCCATATACCTGAAATTGCGACAATAATTCCGATTATACCAAGGACAATTGTTAGTGTTCTCATTTTACCACCAGTCATATGAGACCATCCTACAGCACCGTTGTACAAGCAATGTGTACAACCTACACCTAAATTTATAAATACAAAGAGTATAGCTAAAATGGAAAGAAACGGACCGGCATCAGCTAAGATCATAATAAAGTCTCCGCCAGTTGCTTCTGGCTGTAACACAATACCAGTTGCTACAATAATAGCTCCTATTACTTCTGCTAGAAATTTTGAAATAGGGAATGCTGTAAATGCGGCAAAGAATCCTTGTTTCCCGTTTTTTGCCCATCGTGTAAAATCGGCTGTCATTGTACCTGAGTCAGTAAAAGTGGCAAAGACCATTGTTACTGCTGCTCCAAAGGATAAAGCCCCTACACCTGCTATTGGTTGGAAATGAATAATATCAGAAGAACCATTTTTAAAGGCAATGACTACTGAGACAATCCCTAGAATGAGATACATGGGTGCTGCAATATAGCCTAAAATTGTGAGAGCTTTAATGCCAATAAAAGTGGCTCCAACATAAAGCACGCCACCTAAAATCGTCATAAATAATAAGTTGGCTCCAAATGAACGAAACATTGTATCGCCAGTAAGGCCTACCATTAATGCAAACCACCCAACTACAACGGTTGATAGTAATCCTGAAACTGCTAAATAGCCTAGTTGACCAAATGTTCTTTTTGCGGAAATAGCAAAGTTTTCTCCTGTATTCCCAGCCAGATAACTCAGTGCTCCAACAATAATGCACAATAACAGATTACCCGTTAGAATTGCTGCAACACCCATTTTAAATCCAAGCATTGCTGTCACAACACCACCAATAACAGCACTCGTTAATACTAGAGGAAAGCTATACCAAACCGCAGAAACAGAGGAGAAGCTTTTTCGATATTCTTTTGGTACAGCCGTGTGTTCAAACTCTGGATCTAGTCCTTGTTTTTGATCATTAGTTATCGTTGACATTGGTTTCACTCCAATTTTTTATGTATTTAAGAGAAAGCACTTAGTATTTCAATCATTTGGAGAACACTTTCCTTACCACTTAAACATCTTAGAACCCGTCTATTCCCTCATAACATTTATTAATTGATTTGATCACCCCTTCCCTACGTATGTTTCAGTACTTTATCCGCGGATAATAAAGCGCTTTCATTTTCTATTTTAAAGATTAGTCAAATTTTGTCGCTGTACAAACATTCCGAAATCTCATTAGATAATTTGGTATATATGCACAATTTTTTTAAGCTGAAAGTCAGAATTTAGACATAAATGAACATTATTTAAACAAAACAAAGTGTAGAAGCCCATTCAGGACTCACTACACTTTGCTTTTCACACTTGTTATTTTGCTCCTGCCTGTATAAGCATCTGACTCACTTCTTTAAAGCCACGAGACTGTGCGTGCCGAAGTGGTGTGATTCCCTTTGCATCAGCAATATTTACATCAGCACCATGCTCGATTAATAGCTGTATTGTTTCTTGATATCTTGGTCCACCGTCGCCGTAGTAGATTGCTTCCAACAATGCAGTCCAGCCTGGTTTATTGATGTGGTTCACATCTACGTCTGTATGCTCAAGAATCTCTCGAACATTCTCCACATAGCCATGTTCTGACGCAGGAATTAAGGCCGTCCCACCAAATCTATTTAAAATTGTAGTGTCTGCACCTGCTTCAATCGTTAACTTCAAAATTTCTAAATATCCTTCTGCTCCCGCATATAAAAAAGGACTATTTTCAATATTATCTTGCCTATTGATGTCTGCCCCATGTTCAATTAAAACCTTTACGATTTCCGGAAAATTTCTATAGGTTGCAAGCATCGCAGCCGTTCTTCCTTGTTCATCGGCAATATTTATGTCAATTCCCTTATTTAAAATCTCCGTTATTTGCATAACATTCCCCTGTGCCACTGCATTGAAGAATCGCTTTGTTATTTGGACTTTTTCAGATTCAGATAATCTATTAAAGCTTTCAGTCGCTAGAATTTGAGTGATTTCTTTCAAACCTCTTTTCTCAGCCTGTTGTAATGGCGTCCTACCCTCTAAATCGGCTATCCTCATATCCGCTCCATGGGCAAGTAAAACTTTTACTGTATCTTGCTGCTTTTCCCCAGCTTCACCTAGAACAATAGCTTCCATAAGCGCAGTCCAACCTAAATTATTAACATGATTCACATCTATTTTTGTTTGTTCCAAGAGGAATTTAACTATATCCACATAGCCATGCTCTGATGCAGGAATCAATGCTGTTCCTCCATAACGATTGGTCAGTGCTGGGTCTGCTCCCACATTATTTGTAAGTTTCAAAATATCTATGTAGCCTTCTGCACCTGCATACAAGAAAGGATTGTTCTGCATATCATCCTGAATATTAACATCCGCTCCAGCATCAATCAGAATCTTAGCCATTGCCACATCATTGTTATAGGTTGCAATCATGAGTGGTGTACGCCCTTTTGTATCTTGTATATTCAAGTCAATATCTTCTTGGGTGATTAGTTTATTGATCTTAGCCATATCTCCCTGCTCTACTGCTTGAAGTAGTTGATCACCCACTTCAGTATCATTATGATCGTTAGGAACACATGCTTGTAGCCATAAACCTATTGCTAAGCATGCAATAATCCATTTCTTCAACATGTAAATGTTCAGCTCCTATTTTAAATCATCCGCTTTTTGCTATTGTATTGAACTTTTATGTTGCAAACGGTCTTCATTCTTCATTCCTATTCGTTTCATAGCAATCGCACTACTAACGATTAACACGAGCGCACCAAATAAATAAGGTAAATTAATATGGACATCAAATAAATATCCTGCTAGCACTGGTCCAAAAATTTGACCGAGGCTCATATAAGCATTATTTAAACCTGCCACAAATCCCTGTTCATTCCCTGCTTCTTTCGACAATAGTGTATTAATGGTAGGACGCAAAATATTATTAAACGAAAAATAGAGCATGGTTATCACCATTACATAGAAAAAATTAGCTGATAGAAGCAAGAGTACAAGCGCTGAAGCCGAGAGAAGAAGCATACTGCTAATAATCCGCTTTTCTCCAAATCTACTCGTAAGCCAGCCTGTTAATAATAATTGAGTCACTGTTCCCCCTAAGGAACAAATCATAAATAAAATAGAAATCTGTCTAGTTGTAAATCCATATTTCTGTGTTACGACTAATGGATATGCTGTTTCAAAATGAGCTAATCCAAATGTCAGTGAAAACACCATAAATAGCAAAATAAAGTACGGTGATTTGATAGATTGAACAAGCTGTATAAAAATGTTTTCTTTCTTGAAAGTAGCTTCTATTTGTACACGAGCTTTTTGTGATTCGGGCAATATCACTAGACAGCTCATCGCAGCTACAAGACCAACAAGTGCCGAGGTAAAAAATGGCGCACGTATACCTAATTCTGCTAAAAGCCCTCCTAACCCTGGTCCAACAATAAATCCCGAAGACATGGATGCACCTAAAAAAGACATGGCTCTCGTTCTCTTTTCATCCGAGGTAATATCTACAATATAGGCCATAATAGACGGAACTAATGCCGCAGAACCCATCCCTCCAATAAACCGTGCCACGAGAAAAATAGTAAAATTGCTTGCAAGAGCGCCAATTAGATTGGATAAGGCAAACAATAATAAGCCAACGATAATCATTGGCTTACGACCATATCTATCAGCAATATTCCCAGCTATAGGAGAGAATAAAAATTGCGTTAAACCGAAAGCAGATACTAAGTAACCTGCTGCTTTACCACTTGCTCCAAATTCGATTAAAAGCTGAGGGAGAATAGGTATGACAAGTCCTGCACCAAGCATCGCAAGAAACATATAAACCAATAAAAGTGAAAATACTGTTTTAGTTTGCATTGATTTTTTCTCCTTCACGCTTAGGTGCATTGGTCTAATTTCTAGTGATAAAAAAGGAAAAGCTCTCCTTTTTTCTTTTCACTAACTATGCTAACATGGCTTTAACTATATGAAAAATATTAAAAAAATATATTTTACTTAGGTTTTACCTATAATAAGGGGTGTTTAGGATTTGGATATTCGACAGTTACGCTATTTTATTGCAATTGTGGAAGAAAAGAAGATTTCTGCCGCGGCAGAAAGGTTACATATTTCTCAGCCACCATTAAGCCAGCATTTAAAAACGATGGAGGAAGAGCTCGGTTCAAAATTGGTAGAAAGAAGCGGGAAATATTTCGAAGTAACTGAGGCGGGAAAGACCTTATATAAATATGCATTGCAGGTTGCTCAATTAATGAAAGAGGCAGAAGCAGAGGTTAAGGATGTTGGATTAGGCCTTCATGGACGATTGACATTAGGCATTAATACATTTTCAGTTGTTGAGCTGCCCCAATTGCTACAACAATTTCAACAACATTATCCAAAGGTGACCTATAAAATTCAACAAAACGAATCTTCTTATCTTTGTAAATTAGTAAGGGATCGTGTTGTAGAACTTGCCATCATTCGCTTACCTTTAGAATTAGATGATTTCTCTGTTCTTCATATGTACTCAGAACCATTTTACTTTATACAATCCAAGAAGTTCGACTTGTTAGAACACGATGTTTCTTTAGCTGAAATACAAAATTGGCCAATCCTTTTACCAAGCACAGAAGGGTTAGGCGTACATTATTCGATATTAGAAGCATTTTCTCGCTTCCAGTTGCAGTCCCATATTGTCGGAGAATGTTCAGATACGGCACTGTTAATGAACTTAATTGCTTCTGGCTTTAGCTCCTCTATCGTACCTGAAACCATTTTAAAGCAATATGAAGATTTACCACTTCATGCATACAAAATCCCATCAGCAGAATTATCCACTTCCGTAGGACTTGTATGGCTAAAGAATCATTACTTATCCAAAGCCGCTCAAAATTTTGTGGATTTAATGAGGGAGCACTATTGTTAACGGTTAATAAAAATGAGAGCAAACTAGAAACGTTAGTTTACTCTCTTTTCTTAGTGTTGAAAAACAAAACAGTCAATTGAAAGGTAGAAATGGATTTCCGTTGCAGGCTACTTGCTTTCCTGTGGGCGAGCGCCGAGCCGCTTCCGCTCCGTTTAAAGGCTCGCCTGTCTCGCTATCCCACGGGAGTCAAGTAGCCTTCCACTCCAACCCATAAATATTTAACTTTTTAGCAAAGGTTTTCAAATAAAGTGAAGGTGTTCACTACCCTTTATGAAGAGGTGTTGTCACGCATCACTTCCCCAATAAGAGCTTATCCCCTCTAAAGTATACAGATAATGGTTGATTGGAGTGGAGCCAGCGTCACTCCAAGGGGCTTTAGCGTCACAGAGGAGACCCTGGAGCGAACGTTAGTGAGTGAAGCGGCTCATCGGATGCCCCTGGAAAGGACGCTGGCGGAACGGAAATCAACCTCTCACCTTGCAAAGTTGCTTTTTCTGCCGTTGATATCATCTTTTTGAACAGTTATTGAATAATCAGCATATCATTCTCATCAAACTGCCACATGTCGCCATAGGCAACCTCCCAATAGTAGCCATTTGGATCTTGAAAATAGCCACTATAGCCACCCCAGAATACCGTTTCGGGCTCTTTAACAATTTTGGCTCCGGCCTTTTTTGCTAATGCAAAGACTCGATCCACTTCTTCTTTTGATTTACCATTATAGGCAAGAGTGATTCCGCCAAAGCCTTGACTAATTTCTGGTGGATTGGCTTCATTGATATCTTTGACCAAGCGTTCAATTGGAAATAACGATATTTTTGTTCCTCCATTATTAAAGAACATAACATCGGGATTCGTCTCCTCTCCGTATACCACTACTTCAAAGCCAAGCCCCTCTCGGTAAAAAGTTAAAGACTCCACCATATCTTTTACACCTAATGTGATTAAATTTAATCGATTCATCTTCCAATCCCCTTTTTAAAGTATTACTATTTAAATTCTCTATCGAACATACATTTCCTTTTATTACTCCAAGAAAAATATTCGTTTACTTCTGTCCAAATACTTTTTATAGACCACTCAATTTTTTTTACTAGTAGTTAAGACCAATCAGGTGTTTACATTTTTATTTAATAGCTTCATTAATAAATATTTTTATTCCTCTAATCATTGTCAGCTCACAAAAGTTACCTCTACGTTTCTATGACACAAAAAAGTACGTACTTTTTTTGAGGGTATGTTAGCAGCATAATGAGTAAGCAATCAAACAATCACAAAACATGGAGGACTAAAAATGATTACTCATTTACAAGATACAATCACTTTAAATAACGGCCTACAAATGCCTGGTATGGGTTTAGGGGTTTTTCAAGTAGAGAATGATGCTACTGCTGAAATGGTTAAAAACGCTATTGAGGTCGGCTATCGTAGTATTGATACTGCTGCTATTTATGGCAATGAAGTTGGTGTAGGGGAAGGTATTAAACAGGCACTAGCATCTACTGGCTTGCAGCGTGAAGACTTGTTTATAACATCAAAAGTCTGGAACGACGGATTAAGCTATGAAAAAACCATTACGGCATATGAGGAAAGCCTAGAAAAACTAGGATTGGACTATTTAGATCTTTACCTTATTCATTGGCCTGGTAAAGATAAGTATGCTGATTCTTGGAAAGCGTTAGAGGACTTATACGATCAAGGAAAGATCAAAGCAATTGGTGTATGTAACTTTACTGTTGCGCACTTAGAAAATTTACTTTCATTTGCTCGTGTTAAGCCTGTTGTGAATCAGGTGGAATTCCATCCACGCTTACAGCAAGCTGAGCTTCGTTCATTTTGTGGCATGCATGATATTCAGCTTGAGGCCTGGGCACCTTTAATGCAAGGTGGACTTCTTGAAGATGCAACAATTTCGAAAATCGCTGAAAAATATGGAAAATCGAATGCTCAAGTTATTTTGCGCTGGGATATACAAAATGGCGTAATCACGATTCCAAAATCAGTACGTAGAGAGCGTATGATGCAAAACGCGGATATCTTCGACTTTAGCCTAACTAACGAAGAAATGGCTTTGATCAATGAGATGAACCTAGAACAACGTGTTGGACCAAATCCAGATGAATTTGACTTTGCTTTATAAGCACTAAAAAGGGAAAAGAGACTGTCTAATATGTGACAGTCTCTTTCTCCCCTCATTATGATGTTTGCTGCATAGCGATATCTTCATCACGTTGTTTTAACAGTACATCTTCACCTTTATCCTGTAATAATTCAACATGCTTTTCGCCCCAAGTGCAAAGCATGTTCAGAATAGGTTCCATCCCTTGTCCATAGGGTGTTAATGAATATTCAACTTTTGGTGGTACTTGATTGAAGACCTTTCGATTGATTAATCCAGCCTGCTCCAGTTCCCTTAATTGACTAGTGAGCATTTTTTGTGAAATACCTGGTATCAATCGTCGAAATTCATTTGTTCGAATTTTACCATGGTGGTTTAAATGACAAAGAATAACTGGTTTCCATTTACCACCAATAACTTCTAGCGTAGCTTCAACACCAATATTATAAATTTTTTGCATCGTAAACCTCCTGTAATATTCAAAAGTAACTAAAAGTACTCTACATGTCTTTTTGGTATGTATGAATATTACTACACACAATAAAAAAAATCAAAGGAGTAGTCGTAGTATGTCAAAATCAAAAAAGCCAAATGCTAAACTAACCTTGCTAGCCCTTGCAATCAGTGCATTTGGTATAGGGTCAACTGAATTTATCAGCGTAGGGCTTCTACCATTAATTACAGATGATTTTGGTATCTCTCTCAGCACAGCTGGCTTAACCGTTTCTATATATGCACTAGGGGTAACTGTTGGGGCTCCATTATTAACAGCCTTAACATCTCGCCTTAGTCGAAAAATTGTATTATTGTTAGTCATGTCCATTTTTATAGTGGGGAATTTAGCAGTCGCTTTAGCACCTAATTTCGCTTTACTATTAATCGGACGCATTATTTCAGCATTAGCACATGGTGTGTTTATGTCCATCGCTTCTGTTATAGCAGCCGATGTAGTGGAACCAAATAGACGAGCAAGTGCTATTGCCTTTATGTTTACAGGCTTAACTTTGGCTACTGTAACAGGTGTTCCACTTGGTACATTTATTGGTCAAGTAACAGACTGGCGTATGTCATTCATCTTTATCGTTGTAATTGGAATCATCGGTTTAATTAGTAATGCGATTTTAGTACCTAGCCAATTATCAAAAGGCAATCTCATCTCTATTCGTGATATCGGCAAAGTATTAGGCAATATTCGTATGATCTTAATCCTGTTCATTACCGCAATTGGATACGGTGGTGCCTTTGTTGTCTACACATATGTTTCACCTATTTTAGAGCAATATATGGGGTATTCTCCTCATGCAGTAGTCATTATTTTAGTGGTCTATGGTATTTGCGTTGCGATCGGTAATACATTAGGTGGTTATTTTGCTAATCATAATCCGCTACGTTCGATCTTTATTATATTTGTAGGACTCGCCTTGGCCTTGCTTGGCATTGGCTTCACGCTCGAATCACCTATTATCGGATTAATCATGGTATTGGTAATGGGATTATTTATGTTTATGAATGTACCAGGATTGCAGCTATATGCTGTTCTACTGGCTGAAAAATATGTGCCATCAGCTATTTCTATGGCTTCTGCATTAAATATTTCCGCCTTCAACATTGGTATATTTTTAGGATCATATATTGGAGGCTTTATTATTCGCCATCAATCATTAGCACATACTCCCCTGTATGGATTTTTAATGGTTATGTTTGCAGCGATTGTTACATTATTATGGTTAATCTTCGATAATAAAAAACATTAGGAAGCCAAATTTCATTTTGTATAAAAAAGAAGTAGAGATTGTGTATTGTTTGTTGATATATTGTGTCCTATAATTTACTTGAATCAAACGAGAATGATTATCATTCTAGATTAAAATGATATTCTTATTGTTTTAGTAAATTTATAGGAGTGAATAGCAATGCGTAGAGGTCGATATTTTTCATTTGTAGTTTTATTTGCACTAATGTTCGTATTAAGTGCCTGTGGCTCAAATGAAGTAAAAGAGGATACAGCTAAAGAGGAACAATCAACTAAAGATACAAGAATTGTAGAAGATGAGTTTGGAAAAGTAGAAATCCCTACAAACCCACAGCGTGTAGCTGCTATCTATTTGGAAGATTATTTAACTGCCTTGGATGTAAAACCTGTAGTGCAATGGTATCACCCATCCTGGGGTAAACAAGACTATTTAGGATTAGATGCTCCTGAGTTCGACATTACTGGTAGTATAGAAACATTACTACAAGCTAAGCCTGATTTAATCATTGTAGATGGTGCAGCGGATAAGGCAAAGTATGAAGAATACTCGAAGATAGCGCCTACTTACCGCTTAAAAGAAGATATTCTACAAGATCCACGTGAAATTGTGAAAACTATAGCGGATGTTTTAAATATTCCGGATAAAGCAAAAGAAATGGTTGATCAATATGAGCAACGTGTAACCAATTTAAAAGCAGACTTAGATAAGTCTATTGGAGACGAAACAGTTGCTGTTGTACGTCTAAATGTAGCAGATAATACATTAGCGTTATTTGGCATTAAAAATCGCTATACTGGCTATATTTACACAGAGACAGGCTTAACACCACATCCATTAGCCCGTGACATGACAGAGTTCCACGAGATTTTATCTGAAGAGGCTATTCCAGAATTAGATGCGGATCATATCATCCTTTTCCCTTCAAACGGCTCTTGGGAGTCTGAAGAAAACCAAGAAGCAATTAAATGGTTAGATAGTACACTATGGAAAACACTACCTGCTGTAAAAAATGGGCATGTCTATATTGCTGATCGAACATATTGGCAATCAGGTGCCATCACAGCTAACTTGCTAAAGTATGATGATCTAGAGAAATGGTTCGTAAAATAATGTTCAAAAGAAAGCTCTTAAGAGGGCTTTCTTTGTGTTTTTCTTCAAATTCAACATAAAGGGGTGAATCACCAATGGGTAACTTAACACATGTTTATACGTTACAAAATATCTCTTATGCAATTCAATCATCAAACACGCAGTTGATTAGTAGTGATTTCTATACACTTTTCATCGTAATGAGTGGCAGTGGAAAGCTAGAAATAGATCATAACACTATACATCTTAGTGAAGAAAAGTGCATATTGATACCGCCCAATAACACGGTTAATATTTACATCCAAAGCAAGCACCTATGTTTTTATCAATTACAATTCAACATTGTCCATCTCAGTGATAATCAGACTATTTCTAACCATTTTACGCGTGTTAAAGAGCAACGTCTCCTCCCCGTTTCGCAATGTCACAGACTGCTAGAGGCCATTTATCAAAACCGCCTAGCGGAGGATGAGCACACGATTTTTGAGCAGCATGTGCACTTTCAAGAGCTGATGTTATTGCTCTTACATCAAGCTATACCCAAGCAGGTGCAAAAAAATGATCGCCAATCTGTTGAGCAGTCCATTAACCACTTGCATAAACATTTTGAAAAAGAGTGGACGGTTGAGCAGTTGGCCGAATTAGCCGATGTACCAAGATGGAATTATACGCGCATTTTCAAAGAGATTACGGGGCAAATCCCTCTTCACTATTTAAATAACATTCGTCTTGAAAAAGCTAAGCAATTATTAATGACGACAAATGATCGAGTATTTGAAATTAGTCAGTCTGTCGGATTTAATAATGAGTATTATTTCAATCGTCGTTTTAAAGAACAGGTCGGCATCTCTCCAGGGCAATATCGAAGAAATCAAAGCAGCAATCTACGTGTATTTGCACCATTTTTAGAAGATTTCTTTGTCGCCCTTGGGATTACGCCAATTGCTCAATTCAGTCATTCAAAATGGGGAAAACAAGACTATTTAGGTCTCCAAGAAGTGCCAGATATTGATGTACAAAATAGAGAAATGGATCAACTTCTTCACTATAAACCAACTCTAATTATGCTAGATTCTGGTGTAGAGCGTTGGGAATCCTTTCATCATTTAAGTGAAGTAGCCCCTGTCTGCCATATCTCACATCCTGGTGAGAACTGGCAATCTACTTTATTTAAAATTGCTGATTTAACAGGAAAAACTCCCTTGATGCAAGACGTGATCCTACAATATGAGGATAAGGTACAGCAAGCAAAGGGAATTCTTAGCAAATCCGTTTATGGGCAAAGTGTGGCATTTCTCCGTATTTCAGCCATTGGCATTACCCTATACGCTGGTCCTGAATGTGGCTATACGGGGCCCATTTTATATCGTGACTTAGGTTTAATGCCACATCCACTAGTATGGAGTATTCCGCACAATCAACGTAAAGCACAACTGACGTTTGATCAATTGCTGCAATTAGACGCAGATCACTTGTTTATTACATTTGATAAACAACATTCTATTTATGAAAATGAGGAACGTGCTATTTTAAAAACGCCCACTTGGAAAAACCTAGCCGCAGTTAAAAGTAAATGTGTCTATGAAGTAGACTTTTTAACATGGATGAATTATGGCATTTTATCACATAGTAAAAAAATTGATGATGTCTTGAATATCCTAGGCTAAACAAAAAGGAAGCCCACTATAGCTTCCTTTTTCAATGTTTTAGGACAAACTTGATACTGAAAGTAACACCGAAAGCCATTTGGCTACATAAGATAAGATATCAGCTATAGGATAGGAGGAATTACATTGTATTACAATCCTTATCCGTACTTTGTTCATCCCTATCATTATCCAACGTCGCCATCCGTCCATCAGCTTGCCGTAAGACCTATTCCTCAACATTTAGCAATGCCGACCACTAATCCCTTTCCACCTGTCGACACACATAAATTGAAAATTTCAGCTACACGGATAAAGGCGATGATGCAGCAAGCTCAATTACTTACGGATAAAATTGATAGCTCCCAACAATTTGCACATGATCTAATGAATGCTGCACAGCTTTCAAATAAAACAGAGGTTGATAGACTAATCACATCAACAGGCATCACGATGAAATTTGAAGCAAACTATACACCAGACAGTTTTAGAATACGTCTTATTGATCATGATTGTTGTGGAGTAACCTTAAACTTAAATTGGTGAAAAAACTTTAACCTTGTATCCCTAGTGAACTTGTAAACTATAAAAAACTATGCTAAAGTATTTGTATTGTTATTTCTGAAAATTCTTATATCACTTTTCTTATCAAGAGAGACGGAGGGATTGGCCCGATGAAGTCTCAGCAACCAGCTCAACAGTATGGTGCTAACTCCAATTGGCAAAATGATCCGCCTTGAAGATGAGAAGAAGAACTACCGTTGTTTTTGCAGGAGTCCTCTTCTATAAGGGGACTCCTTTTTATTTACCACTAATTTTAACAGAAAGCAGGGATATCAATGTCTAATGAACTTTTACAAGCATTGCAATTATTAAAATCAAAACAGTGGGTTGATTTAACACATACATTCGGCCCTAATTCACCACATTTTTTTATGTTTGAGGACGCTAAATTTGAAACATTATTTTCTCATGAGGATGGTTTTTTTGCCCAACAATTTACGTTCCCTGGTCAATATGGCACACATATCGATCCACCTATTCATTTTGTGCGAGACACTCGGTACTTAGAAGAATTAGAACTAAAAGAACTCGTTCTTCCCCTTGTCGTCATTGATAAATCACAAGAGGCTGCTAGCAACCATGACTTTTCATTAAGTGTTGAAGATATTCGTGATTTTGAAGCCCAGCATGGAGAAATTGAAGCAGGAACATTTGTAGCATTACGTACAGATTGGAGTAAGCGCTGGCCAGATAAGGAGGCATTCAGTAATAAGGATGCAGATGGACATAACCACATCCCTGGCTGGGGTTTAGAGGCTTTACAGTTTTTACTAAAAGAACGCAAGGTAAGCGCAATTGGTCATGAAACATTCGATACGGACTCTGCCGCTGATTTTCGTAAAAATAGCAAGCTAGATGGCGAATATTTCGTGCTTGAACAAGACACCTATCAAATTGAGTTAATGACTAATTTGGACAAGCTACCTGCGAAGGGCGCCATCATCTTCAATATCGTACCTAAGCCAGAAAAAGCATCAGGCTTCCCTGTGCGCTCATTTGCTATTTTGCCATAACATAAAAGTCGGTATAGCGTATACCGACTTTTATTTTTGTCCATTTCTTTTTTTGAATAAAAAGTAAGCAATAAGCATTCCTAGAATAAACAATAGGATGAGATAGATACTATAATGGGTTAAATAGTATCCAACAAATCGCCATTTCTCCCCAAGCATCTTTCCTAATGATATAAATGTGAACGTCCAAATAAATGCACCTGTATAGGCAAAAAGCGCAAACTTCCTATAAGGATAATTATTAATAGCTGCAATATATGCTGTCAAATGACGTACCCCAGGAATAAAATAGCCAATTAATAATAAGGTAGGTCCAATTTTTGTAAACATCTTTTTCGTAAAATCAATTTTTTGCTCTGTAATATGAATTTTAGGGCCATATTTCTGCAATAACGGTAAGCCAAAACGATAACCGATATAGTAGCTTAAAGTAATGCCTCCAACTGCACCAATCAGTGCACTGACTAAGGCAGGAATGTGTTCAAGACTTTCTCGGTAAACACTATAGCCTACATAAGTTAAAAAGACCTCATCAGGAAGTGGCAACCCAACAATGCCTCCAATTAGAATCACGATAATCCCAAAGTATCCGTAATGTTCAATTAGAGACTGCACGTGTTGTGCCATAAATCATCCCACCTAAAATTTATTAAAATCGACCTGCTATATAAGTTTCATGACAGTCTAACCTCAGCACTCTAAATGACTTGAAGTTGACGTAAAGCAAAATTGACACCGCCATCAGTAGATTTCTTTGTAACAAAATTGGCAGCACTTTTTAGAGCTGTGCTACCATTTCCCATGGCAATCCCTAACCCTACATACTCTAACATGTCAATATCATTATCCCCATCGCCAAAGGCAATGGCATTCTCAGGGCTAATATTAAAATAATCCAGTACCGCTTTAATAGCTAATGACTTCGAAACATCCTGCTGTAATACATTCACAATATAAGGATGCCATCGCTGCAAAAATATATTCGAAAATTGGCTAGCATATCTTTTTTCAGCCAGCTCATCTGCATACAGACACATGAGAAAAACCTCTTCATCTACAATTGTTTCATTTACAAGTGGAAAATCCCGTAAAGATAAAGTTTCTTGCATCGCTCTTAAAGCTACTGGACTTTGTATGCTATTCATGGACAGTTGCTCTGTAAAAAATGTTAGGCTATGCTGTTGTTCCTGCGCAAAAGCCTGTACATTTTGGACAATATCTTTAGCAATGGGTGTTTTATGTATGACAAGATCCTTATGTTTCACATAGGCTCCATTTGCTGTAATAAAGGTTTCAATCCCCAGCTCTTGTAACTCAGAGCACATGGATAAGGGTCTTCCGGTAGCCGCTACAAGATGGATTCCCTTGTCTTGCAATAGCTGAATAGCCTGTTTTGTACTTTCTTCCACACAGCCATCCTCGTAATTAATTAATGTGCCGTCTACATCAAAAAACACGATGTTATATTTCATTTTGAGTCCCCCTACATAAATAGTAATTTAGAACCACAAGAATCAAGTTTATTATTTCTTTTCCATGAAATATGTGAAAGTATTTTGACAAACTTTCAGCAAACTATATAACTTCCATTCGCAACACCGATAAAAACTATTACAAGCGTATTTATAATAATATTTAACTAATAAATCCATGAATATTTTTATTTTAATAATTCTAAAGGAGTATACCAAAGAACTCAAAATTGTTAAAATAAAAGATAATCACTTAAATACATTGAACGATAAATTCTTACGTATAAATAGAACAAAAGAAATAAAATTCTAGAGCACGCAAAGGAGTTGATTCTTATGGCATTTAACATTTACTACTATGAAAGTAGTGTAGATTGTAAATTTTGCAAAAAGCAGTTTACAACATATAAAGTTCGCCCTAATCGATATAAAATTATCGAAGAACAAACGGATTTCATGCCTGTTTATGATGGCCTAAACCCTTTGCTGTATGAAGTTGCCGTGTGTCCACATTGTGGCTATGCCTATCATAAATCTATGACACGGACATATGGACCTTTCATGCTACTCATTGATGAACTATACATTAAAGAGCTCCAGAAACCTATGGATATCTGTCAGGAACGTACAATTGATGATGCCATTATCAGTTTTAAGCTCGCCTATTTAGTATCCCGTGCATCAATGGAGGAAGCTCTTTTAATGGCGAATTTCGCTCTAAAAATTGCTTGGCTCTATCGATTAAAAAATGACGAAGAATCCGAAAAGCGCTACCTTTTTGCAGCTAGAGACTTTTATAGTAAATCCTTTGCCTCCAATCAAGAAGGTGGAGAGAGAATTCAGTTTTTACATGCTGAATTAAGCCTACGACTAGGTGACATTCCTGAAGCCAAAAAAGGATTTTCTCGCTTAATCGCTGATCGAAATGTTTCGGCGAAATATCGCAAGCTTGCACGTAATCGTTGGGAAAATTATAAATATGATGAACAACCTATAACAATTAATGAAATCATTAATTAATGGGACGAGGAGATGATTAGTTATGTTGCTATTTCAAAAGAAAATAGATGTGAGAGAAGAAGATATATTTTCAGAGTTACATCATTTTTTATTAAGAAAAAATAATCGCTACTTAACAAACGATGAAGTTGTCGCTTTAACAGGCGTATCATCCGAATTGCTTTACAAATGGGTAAAAGCAGGGAAATTAAAGAACTCCATTTTCCCTAATCTAGGAGCCCCTTGCGAACGATGTGGGCAGATTACACAAGCTAAAATTTGCGTAAGTTGCTCTTCCTCCATTGTTGGTACATTAAAACAAGAAGAAAAGGATCGTGCGTGGTTTAACCAAATTCAACGTAACCATGTAAGGGCAAGTACGTATCACTATAAATAGCATTCCTACATCTCCATCAATTGGAGGTGTTTTTCTTTTTATATAAGGAAATTTAAACTAAATTTAAACAAATATTCCCTTTACTTTAAACTTCGCTCCCTATAATTAGTATTACTATAAAGAAAAGGGCTGATAATGAATGAAGAAAGCTAGGAAGCATAAGGCTTTATTAAGTTTTGTACTGGCAAGTTTATTGACATTGAACGGAGTTGCTAGTGTCTCTGCCGCTGTTCCTACAACTGAGCAGGTTAATATTGAAAACGATTCTACAGTCAAACAAGCTAGGACTTCTAATGAAACATTACTTGATTGGAAAAAATGGGCGAATGATCATGCATACAGCTTGTCATCCATCCAGCCTGAAATGTTTAATGGACAAAAAATTCCCGCTAACAAATTTGAGGATTTAGAGATGTTAAAGCCCTTATTACACGATAAACGTATTGTCTTTTTAGGGGAAAGCTCGCATGGTGTGGCACAATTCAATCTCGCGAAAACACGTTTAATACAATTTTTACATCAGGAAATGGGCTATAATGTCCTTGCCTTTGAAAGTGGTATGGGCAATGTGATGAACGCTCAAGGACAAATTGACAAGCAAGCAGCTCTACAGACAATGAAAGATGCCATTTTCGGGGTTTGGTGGACAAAAGAAACTTTGCCTCTGTTTGACTATGCAAAATCAACTCAAGCAACAGAGCAACCTCTTGTACTTACTGGCTTTGATATTCAACAGCAAGGGCCATTTACGAACGGAGATTGGCTCCAAAACCCTAAGCTAGCTCAGCAATTCAGTGAAGCGGAGAAGCAACTTGCCGAATGGAGCTCAGGAAAAGATTTGAAAGGCTATCAGAAAGTAAAAGCTACTATAATGGATGTGTATAAACAGGTAAAATCACAAATTGAAACGAAAGAAAAAGAGTTACAGACAGCTTATCCAAATGAGCCTCATATTGTAAAATTGATGGATCGCACGCTAACAGATCGTATTCGGCTAGCGGACGAATATATAGAGTTAACGATTCAGTCCAACATCGACATTGAACAAAATATTATAGCATCCTTTTTACAAACTATGGAATGGCGAGATCAAGCGATGATGGAGAACTTACTTTGGTTAGCTGAAGAAGTTTACCCAACAGAAAAGTTTATTGTCTGGGCACATAACGATCATATTCGTAAGGCACAATCGGATGTAATGGGATCCCCTTACCCAGTTAAATTAATGGGAGAACGTTTACCTGATATGTATAAGAAATATAGCTATGTATTAGGTCTATACATGACAAGTGGAGAGACAGCAAATAATATGGGAGAACCTATGCCTGTTTTACCTCCTGTCAAAGGATCTATTGAGGATATTCTGTCTACAACAAATAAACCTTACACATTCATTGATTTGCGCAACCGTCAAAATGAGCGAGGCAACTCATGGATGTTTGAGCCTCGTTTAGCCTATAGTTGGGGTGTCATGCAAGAAAGCTTTGTTCCGCGCGACCAATACGATGGCATACTTTTAATAGATAAGGTCAATAAACCAACCTATATCAAATAACCTCTCTTACTAAACAAGAGCAAACTAGAGATCTAGTTTGCTCTTGTCATGCTGTTGAAAAAAGATGATGTCAACGGCAGAAAAAGCAACTTTACAAGGTGAGAGGTTGATTTCCGTTCCGCCAGCGTCCTTTCCAGGGGGCGTCCGAGGAGCCGCTTCACTCACTTCCGTTCGCTCCAGGGTCTCCTCTGTGACGCTAAATCCCCTAGGAGTGACGCTGGCTCCACTCCAATCAACCATTCTGCAAAGTGTCTTTACTTTTTTTCATAGTAGCATAGCGATCAAATCGCCCATTAACTGTATTCTTAGAGGGGATGAGCTCTTATTTTCAATGTGGAGAAGTGAAGCGTGACAAAACCTCTTCATAAAGAGTAGTGAACACCTTCACTTTATTTGAACACCTTTGCTAAAAAGTCAGTGGGTTGGAGTGGAAGGCTACTTGACTCCCGTGGGATAGCGAGACAGGCGAAGCCCTGCACGGAGCGGAGCGAAGGAAGCGATTCGGCGCTCGCCCACAGGAAAGCAAGTAGCCTGCAACGGAAATCCATTTCTACCTTTCAATTGACTGTTTTGTTTTAAGTACCCATCGATATAGAATCCCATTCTTCGCCTTGATACCCTATCATCCAAAATAAACCTCTACGTCTTTCCATCACAACACTTTCATTTAATGCTAAAGGAGTTGCTTGTCCATTGATGCGACTATCTACACAAGCCCAATGTAATCTGTAAATTTTATCCGCCTCATCTACTATTTCTTCCTTACTACGCAGTACCGTTTGATTATAAAATTGTTCAAATGTTTCGCAACGAGAAACAACCTGAATCGCATATTCACAATCACATACATCGTCAGGGAAAATTAGCTCTTCCACAAGTCCCAATGCCCAAATAAGTGTCCAATAGGCTTCATATTGCCATGATATATTGACAGCTTCTTGAGCACCAGGATGCTGAGCCTCAAGAAAGAATTTTTCATGCTCCGTTAAAAATTCATGCACCTCATATGTGTGTAGCATATTGGTAAAGAACTCTCTAGACTCCTCAATATCACCCTTCTGTGCTACATCACAAGCGAATTGAATAACAATCAACAGGGCAACCGCTCTTCTTGCAATATCCTCTTGGCTTTTAAATTGAAGATTTTCTACTGGTGGTAGCTGAGGAAGCGATGCCGCATAAGGTATGTTCTTCTCTTTTAAAAAGGCTATCGTTCTAATTTTTCGTGCCTCTCCCTGTGCTGATGTGACCTCTTGTGCATGTATCTTTCTTGTACAAGCATGTGGTTGAAAATCAGATGGACCCGATTCTCCATTAGGATAAACAATAACCATACCGTTCTGATCCAGCAAAGTACCATCTGATAGGAAACCAATACCTCCTATACTTGCTAATAATTTTATGAATAGCTGCATATGGCCGTCTGTCATCTCTTTGTCCATTTCAATTGCAATGACTGTATTAAGCACCGATATTTGAATCATTACACGTTCTTTTAGCTGTTCATCTTTAAATGGAATAGTATCATACAAGCCCATCATCCCAGGTATATTTTTTGCAAAATAATCCGGGTTCGTATCTTCAGCTAAAATGTTTATGGAACATCTATATTTATTAAATAAACTTCTTGATTTTAATAAATAGTCGTTATCGTTTTTTTCAATAGTAAAGCTTTTTGCTAATATATCAGATAGTTTATCCTTTATATCATCTGTATCATTTTTGGAAGCAAATATCGTAAAATGGTTCAATCTACTCTCCCCTTTGTAGCATATAGTATTTTATTATCCAATTTTCCAAACAATTAAGCGCTTGGCTAAACAGCTGTTTGTTTTTCCGTAGCACCTCATGTTCAACCCAATACGCCAGCAAAGGTCGCCATTTTTCTTCATCTATCATGGTTGTTGGCGTGATTCCCCGCTGTATCATCTGACAAATGGCTCGGATGGATGTTAGCCTTTCTACTTCACTCCCATTTAACCATTCGTATAATGTCTCTGCACTTGGCTGTGACTCTGCTAGAAGTGAATCCCAGCCATCAATCGGAAACGTGACATAGCACTTCATCCATTCTATGATGTTTGGATGATGGAAATGGCGTAATCTATGTAAGGCTGTATAGGCATCAATTCTATCTTTTTTGATATCCTGTAGGATGTATGATTGACCTTCATCAACTGGCAAACAATGTGCTGTTACATAATCACGCAGCGAATCTGGCATGTCACTCTGTACTTGCCAAAGTTCTCTCACCCAATTTTCGGCCTCACTCGGACATACCCTGACTAACACTTCGCTCCATGCTTTTTGATCTGAGAGAGATAGAGCTTGCTCTACTTTATGTTGAAGCACCTGAAACACCTGCACTCCATCAAAATGCAAAAATGCTTCCTGCACGCTTGTTTTTTTCGCGCCATGCATGGAAACATAATGAAGCAAAGATTCTAAGCTAGATTGTGCCTGCTGTAAATTAGAGCTTAAAAATTGTTCTAGCCATGTTAGCCATATTTGTGAGCTAGCCAACTCAACATCCAATCCATTCACACTACAAAATTGACGATGCTGGCCGCAGTCTACTCCGATACAGCCTAAAGCTGTCATATTCTCAACGTACGAATGAAAGCTGACAGCAAGCAGATCAAACTCATCTTCTTCATGACTCCAATACCAAAAGGTTTCGTCGTCAAGCTTAAGGAGAAGGGCATCTCCGTTACCTGCCGTAAAACATTGTAAATATTGCTGTTCATCTGATTCATCATCCCCTCCAAAGTAGGGGAAATCTAAGTCGTTTAAGCTCCAGCCAAACTCCCCATAAGGCGTATCAAGCAATTCAATAGGAAGTATCGCCTCATCAGGTAATGACCAATAAATACTTACTTGCTTTGAGCAATTTTGCAATAGTTGACGAAATCCATTAGGGATTTGTATACCAAGTCTTTCCTCTACCTGCTGTAACTCTTGCTCGGTTGCAACTGGTCGTAATTCAATCGGATGTACATAAGCTTCTTGTTGCTTCAATCGCTCTACTAAATGATGCCAACGCTCAACCCACATTGTCTCTAACCTCCATATAAGGCTCGTGTGATGTCATTCTTTTTATTTATCGTCAGGAAATCATTTACTGATTAGGATAACTTTAAACAGAACGACAAAATGCTATTATTTTACTGGCATCTAAACCTTCATATATGATAAATTACTCAGCTATATTCATTCTTTTCTATTACGCCATAATGAATTATTTTACTTTCTTTACTTCCATCATAATTTTGGTTACATACTCGTCCTCTCGATTTTTCATTACGGCATCATAAATGTATTCCTCGTATACATATTGGCCTAGCTCATAACCCTTTTCATGCATGAGATTAAATAACCGTGTGTAGGTCTCACCAAGTTTTGAAGAGGAGCCAACATGATAACCAATCACAAATTCACCCTCTATCGCCTTAAAATAAGGATGTCCTTCTCTTGGATGAGGCTGCTCAATATATAAATAACTATAGTTATCGTAATTTCCAGCTAACACTTGCTCTCTTCTTGTTATCCCTCCAATGGGATACCCCGTATCTAATTGAGAGCGATCCAATTCCTCAATAAAGTCAGATACAGCCTTCACAAACTGCTCTTCTGTAGAATTCTCGATATTTTTACTCAAATATAATGTATCTTCAGGAAAGTACTCAATCGTAATGTCCTTAAAATTTAGATGCAGTGCTTCCTCTGTCGTTTTGATTTTGACATCAATAATATTCTCAATCATTTCTAGTTCTCTACGTTTCTTCGCAACATGCTCTTTTTGTTGATGCATCAATTCTAAAAAATTTTCAGGTGATTTCTCTGCCATATACTGCTGAATATCCTTTAAAGACATCCCCACTGCCTTTAATAATTCAATAACACCGAAAAAATCATATTGAGCAAGTGAATAATACCTATAATCCTTACTATCCTTCATGATGGGAGATAATAAACCAATTTGATCATAATAAATAAGTGTCTGTTTATTTACCTTACATAATTTAGAAAATTCCCCAGTTGTAAAATATTTTACATTTTTATTAATCATTTTTTGAGTTTCCTCCCTTGACTATATAGTTACTATATACTTTAGATTGTACCTATTCAAAATAAAAATAGAAAGGTTTTGACATTATGTTCACGGAGATTCGTGACATTACAGCTTTTAACAAGAAAGAAATTTTAGCATTACGCATCGCTGACAATCAGCAACATTTTATTGAATCTACAGACCAATGCTTAGCAGAGGCGGAAATGGATCGACGTTTTACACCTTTAGGTCTGTATAAAGATAACACCGCTATAGGCTTCGCTATGTATGGCATATTCCCTCATAATGATTACAGTCAACGCGTATGGCTTGATCGCTATCTAATTGCAGAACAATACCAAGGACAAGGTTTGGGAAAACATTTTTTACAGCAGCTTATTCAATATTTAACAGTAAAGTTCAACTGTCTTCAGATATATTTAAGTGTTTATGACAATAATGCTGTAGCTATCCAATTGTATAAACAATTCGGTTTTATATTTAATGGTGAAATAGATGATAAAGGGGAAAAAGTAATGGTTTTGGAGGTGCATGCTTATGACAACCATTAATCCAATTGAAACAAGACCACTGAAACCATTATTTTTATCATACTTATTCCCCGCAATGATCGGGATGCTTTTGATGTCCATCAATATTTTGGTAGATGGCATTTTCGTTAGTCATGGCGTGGGACCTACAGCTTTAGCTGGAGTGAATATAGCCGTTCCTATTTTCTCCATTTTGCTTTCGATTTCTCTATGGATTGGTATGGGAGGGGCTACCCTTTTCTCGATTTCTTTAGGAGAGGGCAATAAGCAACGTGCTCACCAACTATTTACACTGTCATTCTCTACAATGCTAGTGGTTGTCATCACGATTATTGGATTCCTCGCGTTAAATTTAAAGGACATTTCTTATATATTTGGGGCGAGTGATGATACCTATCCTTATGTGCAGGAGTATTTACATGTTATTTTGCTCTTTGGGGTGTTTTACACAATTGAAAATCTTTTAAGTATTTTTATTCGAAATGATGGCAACCCAAAGTTAGCTATGCTGGGCTTAATTACAACGTCGGTTTTGAATATACTCTTAAATTATGTTTTTATCTTCGTACTAGATTATGGTGTGACTGGCTGTGCTTTAGCAACAGCAATAGCTACAATTATAGGTACATCTGTGCTATGTCTTCATTTTTTCCGTCCACAAGCTGAGTTAAAGTTTGTCACTTCCTTTTTGAATCTATCAGATCTAAAAAAAATGTTTGCTATAGGTTTACCTAGCTTTATTGTTGAAGCTTCTGTTGCTGTTATTGTTATTTTGTATAACGTTACCTTTTTACATTATCTAGGTGCAAATGGCGTTACAGCCTATGCAATGGTCAATTATATCCATACTGTCTTGCTGACTATTTTTCTTGGGGTTGGTATGGCCCTACAACCATTAGTTAGCTATCACCACGGGGCAAGGTTGCTAGAAAGATTAACAGCTTTACTAAAAATCGCCTTAGCTACTGCATTTATTTTAGGGTTAACGACTGCCCTTATAGCTCTTCTTTTCCCTTCACAATTAATGGCTTTATTCGGAGATAGCTCATTTGAAATTCGCAGTATGGCAGCACAAGGCTTTGTGCATTTCGCCATTGGCTATGTATTTTTAGGGATCAACATGGTGTTCGCAGAATTCTTTCAATCCATTGAAAAAATTCGTATTGCCACATCAATTATGTTACTACGTAGTATTATTTTATTTATCCCTACTCTCATCATACTACCTAAGGTACTTGGCTCACAGGCGATTTGGTGGACCTTCCCAGTAGCAGAAGGAATTACAGCCTTGCTTATTTACCTATACATTAGGAAAAATCCAAGAACCATTTCTTCTCCTGAACATGCTTAAAATAAAAGGGGGCCTCATCAGGGTCCCCTTTTATTTCCTAACAGCCATTTTTTAGTAAAACTACCACTATCGTCAGCAGTATCTAAACTTGTATGCTACATAAAGTACATCTTTAATTTGAAGGTTGCCTAGCAAAATTGCATTTTTAGTGTGCCTCTTCCTTCTTCAATAACTACTTCACCAACTGCTCCATTCACTAGAATTAATTGTGGGGGTACGTGTCCAATATCTACTTCATAGAAAACTGGTATTTTCATATCATCAAAGATATCTTGTAGTGCATCCGCTAATGTAAAGTCCCCTAGATTTTCATATAGTCCTGCTCTCCCGATTAGGACACCATTACATTTATTGAACCAACCATTATACTTTAATTGCCACAAAGCTCGGTAAATTTTTGCTGCATCCATACCAACACTTTCTAAATACCATATTGTTCCCTCTTCAGAACAATATTCGTTAATAAAGGATTGGACGTAATCGAAGGGTGTACCTATAAGAATTTGCAATGTATTTAAACAGCCACCTATCAACCTACCTGTCATACGATTACTAAACTCTTGGTTTAGAACTTTCCATTCGGTTGCATTGTCGAAATAGAATCCTGTAGCTGGATTTTTATAAACTTGCTCCCAGCTCGATTGAAAATAGTTAGAAGAGCTTTGAGTTATTGAATGACCAACCTTACATGAAATCACATCTATCCATTTAGAAGAAAGTTCATCCCATTGAGGTGCTGATAATTCAGTAAAATTCACCCCATGTGCGGATGCGTACCCCGTCATGGTTGTGTATACAAAAGATAAAGTACTAATATCTGAATACCCTAATATCCATTTGGGTCCCGCTTTTTTTAATTCGTCCCAATCGATTAAAGGTAATAACTCCATTAGAAAACTGCCTCCCCACGGTGGCATGACGACATCTATTCGCTCATCTAATAAATAGTCCATAAGTTCAGAGACTCGCTTTTCTTTTGTTGTACTTCTACCTTTAAGCTGCGTCCAGGTAGTATTTCCAATAATAACTTTCATTCCTCTTTGTATTAATTGTTTTTCAGCTTCTGTTATTAATAGATGAAGATGCTGTTCGACTCCACTAGAGGGTGCTGTCACGCCAATCGTAAGAGGCGTTTTTAAAGTAGGATATTGTATTTTCATTTACCATCTCTCCTTTATGCCTGCAAAAAATAATTGTTTTACAACAACAAGACGATTTTGGGTCTCTTAATTAGTTTTGCTATATCAGATTTAGAATGCATTTTAACTAAAAATACAGCTATGAAAGTTTCAACACTATTTCTGTCCTTCACACACAGAAATTTTTACCAATTATACTTGTGTTCAGAAAAAAAACCAACACAAAAATCTGTGCTGGTTAAATTTCTACTTTTGAATTTTCATATACTCATCACGCAACAGACTCATAATGATTTCATCAGAAAATGTATTATTCATAAACAAGGCCTGCCTCAAAACACCTTCTTTTTTAAAGCCGACCTTTTCATAGGATTTAATTGCTCTACTATTGTGTGAATATACCTGTAATTCTAAGCGATTCAGATTTAGCTCCTCAAATGTAAATCTTTGAGCAAGCCTAACTGCTTCTGAACCCATACCTCTGCCACAATTCTCTATATTATGTAAAGCTATACGGAACACTGCCTTTTTATTATCTAAATCAACCTCCATAATCGCCAAATCACCAATTACCTGATCATTATCAACTAAACAAATAGCAAAATCATAGCGAGAAGAATCTGCTTTAAAGCGTTTGATCGCCTCTTTGATTTGTTCCTTTGTTAAAATATTCCGTGTTCCTGTCATATACATGATTTCTTCATTTTGAAAGCATCTTATAATACTATCACTATCATCTTCACGTATTTCTCTTAAATAGACCTGTTGACCTTTTATCAATATAAACACCTCTTGTGCATTAAATAAGGAATCATCATATATGTAGATGATTCCTTTGTTTGGAACTATTCCATTTGTTTTTCAGTGTGTACCTTTACCGATTTCTTCGCAGGGTCTTCCGAGGAGGTTACACCTAGAATATCAAGCAGGAACATAAATAGTGGAATACCTATGATTAGTCCCCATACACCAAGGAAATGCTCAGAAAAGAGAATGACCATAAACGTATAGAAAATCGGTAAATCTGTTTTGGCAGACATAAGCTTTGGATTTAAGAAGTAAGCTTCAATGGCATGTAAAACCATGACAATAACTAAAATATAGACGATGTACATCAAGCCACCAATGCTATATGCGATAATACTTAATGGTATTAATGAGATGATAACTCCTGCGACTGGAACTAAGCCTAAAATAAAGAGCATAATCCCAAGGGCAATCAGATGTGGGAAGCCCATAATAGAAAGGGCAATTACTGATAACACACAGTTGACTGCAGCAATAATAAATTGTGCCTCAATTACTTTTCCAAATGAGCGGATGAATATTCTTGAGAAATAATGAAGTTCATCGTAAAGCGCACCAATTTTACTATCCTTAAACTTGGCTGTAAATTCAATAATACGATTCTTTTCTAACAAGATGAATAAACTTAATATTAGAGAAATCAAAATTTGCATAATGATTTTACCAATATTCGTAATATTTTTAAGAGTTAAATCCACACCTTGCTCTAAATATTTCCCCAGCTCTATTTTCTCAAAAGTTGGTGCTAAGTATCTCGCAATCTCATTGTCATCTGGATCGAGATTAAAGCTTGCAATGAGGTCGAAAAGCTGCGTGATTTGCTGGGTCACAATCGGTAAATATTTGTAAATGACTGCTACAATACCCGCAACAAGTAAAAGGTATAACGTTACCGTCACAGCTTTTTCATTCATCGGCGTATATTTTCTTATGCTTTTCGTAGTCTTCGTAGTAAGCTGGTTCATCAAATAAGTAATAATAAACGTAAGTAAAATTAGATTGATCATACTACGCATTAAATATAATGCAAGAGCAATCCCAACTAGAATAATAAAACGCTTAAATCCATTACTCCGAAAGAAATTATTCATTTATTCACTCCTTCTACAAAACGGCCTCGCTGCCTCTGCTACCTAGGGCTACACTATAAAATTGATTTATAACAATACGCATCATTCTTATGTAAAAATTTCCCTCTCATTTAATGAGTATAGCCATCTACCTTCAAAATAAGACGAAATTTATGTTTCTTTTAGAAGTGTCTGTATAAAACCTTAGGCGGGGGTGAAGTGAATTGTATGTCTTGTCAAATTAAAAAGTCGATACTTTTATCCTTTGTGAAAGCTTTACCAGCGTATTAGCCTAAATTCTATAAATCTATTATAACCCTTTAAACCCGCATATCCAATTTGTATGTTCTTTTATAATGGTATTTGTATAGAACTTTTATCAACTGTTACTTTATGCTATTTTGATTAAAGATATAAATTAAACAGAGACAAGGACTGATTCTATGAAAATTGCGAGAAACCCTCAGAACATTCATCCACCCGTTGCTCCTTATGTTCATCAAATTGAAGTGACTGACCCACAGAGATGGTTAACATTATCTGGACAAATCGGCATGTTGCCAGATGGAACTATACCTGAAGATGCAACAGCTCAATTGAAGGTGGCACTAGAAAATATTAAAAAAAATCTAGATAGTGCCGATATGGAGGTTCAAGATATCACAAAGCTCGTATTTTATTTAGTGGGAGATATGGATGCTAATCAACGAAAGGAAATGATCAGTGACTTTTTCGGGGAACATCTTCCATGCACAACATTAATGTATGTCGTTGCACTCGCTACGCCTGCTTTAAAGGTTGAGATTGATGCATGGGCTTGTAAGGAATTATAATATCATCCTATGTTTATAAAATAAATTTGTGCATTTCTTGCGTATTTTTTAATACCCCTTTAGCACTGCTAAAGGGGCATAACCTTATTATTTAAGCAATGTCAGCGTCGTTGCAATGGCATTATCAACAAATAAACGTTGTGGATGGGATTTCAGCATAACTGTTAAACCTATTAACGCAACAATTAATGCCTGTGCTAAAGATTTTGCATCCGTGTCTTCCTCTAACTCTCCTGATTGAATTCCTCGTTCAATTGTCTCCTGAAAAATTACTGATAGATAGAGTTGATGCTCTCTCGTCAAGATTTCGAACTTCTCGTCATGTGGCGCTAATTCAACCATTGTATTGATACAAAAGCAGCCATTACTAAGATCTTTCGTATATTCAGCAGTAATTACTTCTTCAAAAAATATAGAAAATGCCTGTTTTACTGAGGTATAACTTTGAAGTTTAGTGCGTATTTCGGACGCCCGTGATGTCGTATATCTACGAAGTGCCGCTTCAAATAGCTCCTTTTTATCACCAAAGGTTGAATAAATACTAGGACGCTGAATCCCCATTCTAGCTGTAAGATCACTTAAAGAAGTTGCTTCATATCCCTTCTCCCAAAATAACTGCATTGCTGCCTCTAACACTTTTGCCTCATCAAATTCACGAGTTCTTGCCATTATTGATACACCCCCATTAGAAAGAAATAGTAAGTTAATCACTATATTTTACAATACCAAACAGTATGTAATTATTTTATATGTGGCTCTTTTTATTGTCAATTTCATTTCATCAATCGATTTAAACAAAAAATAAATCCCAAATAAATCTTGACAAAACAAATATAGTTAAGATATATTTACCAATAATTATTTTGTACCGAACGGTATGTTATAATTACAATTCAATTAGGAAGGGAGGTTACCGTGTGGACAAAGCAAATGATGCACTTAATATAAATCAACCGTCTTCTATGCCCCGAGCTGTAACATTATTATTCGCTACAGCCTGCGGAATGTCTGTCGCCAATATTTATTTTGCTCAGCCGTTGCTAGATGAATTATCTAATGATTTTGCTATTGATCAATCGATTATTGGTTTGATTATTACTATCACGCAAATTTTTTATGGTCTAAGCTTACTACTTCTAGTACCACTTGGAGATTTACTAAACCAACGACGCTTGATTATTGGACAAATGCTATTATCCACCGTGGCTTTGTTTATAGTCGGTACTGCCTCCTATGTTGTAGTGCTATTCGTGGGTATGGCCTTAGTTGGTCTACTTGCAGTCGTGACTCAAACCCTTGTGGCGTTCGCTGCAACTATGGCTTCCTCTACAGAACGAGGTCGTGTCGTAGGCATTGTTACAAGTGGCATTGTCATTGGCATACTACTTGCTCGTACCTTTGCTGGGTTAGTAACAGACCTTGCAGGGTGGCGCTCTGTCTATCTAGTCTCCGCTGCTCTAATGCTTCTAATGGTTGGGATGTTTATAAAAGTGTTACCAAGGGGCGAGCGTGAAGTAAAATCACTATCCTATCTTAAGCTAATTCAATCCGTGTTCACGCTGTTTATTCAAGAACGAACATTACGTATCCGCTCCATTCTAGCTATGCTAATTTTTGCCGACTTCAGTATTTTATGGACGTCACTGGTGCTGCCACTTAGTGCACCACCATTAGCTCTATCACACACTGTAATTGGCGCTTTTGGTCTTGTTGGAGTGGCTGGTGCATTAGCTGCCGCACAGGCGGGGAAATTTGCTGACCAAGGCTATGGTCAAAGAACGACAGGTATTGCTTTAACGCTTTTACCTATCTCCTGGATATTTATCAATTATTTAGAAAAGTCGTTCTTGGCATTAATTATTGGGATTGTGTTGCTTGACTTGGCAGTGCAGGCGGTACATGTCACCAATCAGACGATGATTCTCCCATTGCGTACAGAAGCACGAAGTCGACTGACCGCAGGCTATATGGTGTTCTATTCGATTGGCAGTGCTAGCGGTTCAATCGCTTCAACTCAAATATATGCGCATTTTGGTTGGGGAGGAGTTTGCTTACTTGGCGCCTCGATTAGTACAATTGCTCTTCTTTTTTGGGCAACTACAAAACGATTTACAAATTCAATTGATTCGGAGAGATAACAAATGGAAATAGGAATTACTTCTTTCGTAGAAACAAAACCAGACGTTCACAGTGGTGAAGTAATTAGTCATGCACAGCGTTTACGTGAAGTTGTAGAAGAAATCATTCTTGCAGATCAAGTAGGATTGGATGTCTTTGGCATAGGCGAGCATCATCGAGAAGATTATGCCGCATCCTCTCCCGCAATGGTACTATCTGCCGCTGCTTCGCAAACGAAAAACATTCGACTCACAAGTGCAGTAACTGTCCTTTCTTCGGCTGATCCTGTACGTGTCTTTCAGGATTTTGCCACATTGGATGGACTATCAAATGGACGTGCAGAGATCATGGCAGGTCGTGGTTCCTTTATCGAATCCTTCCCCTTATTTGGCTACGATTTACATGATTATGATGAATTATTTGAGGAACATTTAGACTTACTACTCAAAATTCGTCAGTCTGAGAAAGTAGTTTGGGAAGGTAGACATCGACCAGCAATCAAACATTTAGGTGTGTATCCTAGACCGGTTCAAGAGTCTCTCCCAATCTGGGTGGCTAGTGGAGGAAATCAACAATCTGCTATGCGTGCTGGCCTTTTAGGATTACCCCTTATGCTAGCAATTATTGGGGGCAGCCCAATGCAATTTGCACCGATTGTACAGTTATATAAAAAGGCAGCGCTTCATGCAGGTCATGATTTATCAAAACTTCAAATAGGTTCTCATTCAATAGGTTTTGTTGGTCCGAATACGGAATGGGCAGCAAACACATTTTTCCCATCAACAATGGCTGGTATGAATAAATTAGGCAAGGAAAGAGGCTGGCCTTATTATGACCGTTCTAGTTATGATGCTGCAAGAAGCTTTGAAGGAGCATTATATGTTGGTGATCCAAATACAGTTGCTGAAAAAATTATTCATCTTCGTAAACATGTAGGAATTACACGGTTTATGCTATACGTGCCTTTAAGTACCATGCCACATGATCAAGTCATGCAAGCTATAGAACTACTTGGAACAGAAGTTGCTCCTCGTGTACGTGAGGAAGTCGCCAAATGGGAAGCTGAAATGGCTCTAGAAGGGAAGCCATTTCTTTAAGATTTTATTATTCAACAGGAGGAATTTATATGACCATTATTAACCGAGTCTTACCAGAATTAAGGCAGGCTTACTCAGAATTTCCTGGCTTTCGATTGGAGGAGGATTTAACTTGGAGTCGAAGTCTCTTGTCCAATCCACCTTCGAAAAAATCAGAACATGTAATTACGACCAACCGTATGATTCCTAGAGGTGACGGGAACGAAATGCTGGTTAAAATCTATGAACCAGCTAAACGGAAACAGGATAAACTTCCAGCTATGCTTTGGATTCACGGAGGCGGCTTTGTCATGGGACACCCTGATATGGATGATGTTTTATGTGAACGTTTTGTTGAGACAGCTAACTGCGTTGTCGTATCCATCGATTACCGACTAGCGCCTGAACATCCCTACCCAGCGGCTATTGAAGATTGTTATGCTGGATTAGTTTGGATGACTAATGAGGACCAATCACTTGGTATCGATGTCAAACGGGTGGCAATTGCTGGTGCAAGCGGTGGTGGAGGATTAACAGCAGCACTTGCATTAATGGTTCGTGATAAAGGAGGACCATCAATTATATTCCAGATGCCACTGTATCCGATGCTTGATAACCGAAATGTAACACCTTCCAGCTATGAGATTATTGATGATCATGCAACATGGTGTAGAACAAATAATTTGACTGCTTGGCGTTTGTACTTAGGAGAAGAAAAGGACATCAATGCCCTTTCTCCGTATGCGGTCCCTGCAAGGGCTGAAAACTTAGCAGGATTACCACCAACCTATATATGTATCGGCCAACTTGATTTATTTCGTGATGAAACCATTGATTATGTAACACGCCTTGCACAGGCAGGAGTCGATGTTGAATTCCACCTCTACCCTGGCAGTTACCATTGTTTTGAGGTCTTTGTGCCTGAAGCAAAAGTAAGTCAGCAGGCTATTCAGAACTATTTAGATGCCATGGCACGCGCACTCAATTTTTGATTAGCACTTCGGCTTCTAAAAAGATAAAAAATGCGAAAATGTTAGCTATCAACATTTTCGCATTAATTGTAAATCTATTGTGGACGTTCTACCTCAAAAATCCCGCCAACTTTAGCTTAGTTTGATCCCGCAAGCCTGCTTATTCAAGCTCACGCACTTTAATCGGGATTAATGTTCTTTCTAGTTGTTCACGATGCTGCTCGTACTGAGGTGGCAACATTAATTGGCTACCCATAGTCTCTGGTGTCTCGTCATGAGCAAATCCAGGAGGATCTGTAGCGATTTCAAATAAAATTTCGCCAGGTTCACGGAAATAAATTGCATTAAAATAATGACGATCCTTTACTTCCGTTACATGTTGTCCTTGATTCATCACATACTCTTGCCATTCTAAATGATCTGTATTGTCTTGAGCTCTCCACGCAATATGGTGAACCGTTCCTACACCCATTTGACCACGTTGACCTGCAATCGTTTTTAAATCCACTGTATTGCCGATTTCTGCACTAGATGTAAAACGCGTATAGTCACCTTCTGTCGCTACTTTTTCAAGACCCATTATCTCTGTTAAAACTTTTGCAGTTTCTTCTGGATGACTTGAGTATAGTGTAGCCCCACCAAAACCTTTAATAGCAACCTCTGGTGTCACTTCACCAAATGTCCATTCGTTGAACTCGCCTTCCGCACGTGCCACGAGTTCAATATGCAAACCATGTGGATCATCGAATTGAATGACTTGCTCACCAAAACGTTCAGCTTTTTGGAAAGGAACCGAGAATTTCGCTAAGCGATTAACCCAAAATGGCAGTGCCCCTTCTGGTACAACATACGTTGTAACGCCAACCTGACCATCACCAATACGTCCTTGATAAGCATTAGCCCAAGGGAAGAAAGTAATGATTGTTCCTGGTTTCCCACCTTTGTCACCGAAATATAAATGATATGTGCCAGGATCATCGAAGTTTACTGTTTGCTTTACTAAACGTAAGCCTAATACGCCTGCATAAAAATCAATATTCTCTTGTGGATGTCCTACGATCGCTGTGATATGGTGAATACCTGCTGTATGTTTCTTCATGTTAACAAGCCCTTTCATGACTATTTTTCTCACCTATACTGTGCCCAATTAATATCTACCTCAATCTGTAAATCTTAGCGAATTGTATATAACGCCTTAGACCATGGGATTAATTGATCTAACATTTGATTCACTGAATCCGTTTGAACATCTTTTGGTTTAAAGTCTGTTCCATTCTCAAAATCTGTGAATAAAGATAAGGCTGGGTGAACACGTACGTCTGCGATTAAAAGCTCTCCCATAATCCCACGTAGATGTTCCGCTGCACGAGCACCACCTACAGAGCCATAAGAAACGATTCCTGCAGCTTTGTTATTCCATTCAACACGTAAATAGTCTAGTGCATTTTTTAATGCCCCTGTAATGGAGTGGTTGTATTCTTGTACGATGAACACAAAACCATCTTGTTTAGCAATAATTTCTGACCAAGCTTGTGCGCCCGAAGCATCCTGCCCTGGCTCACCTAATAATGGCAATTTATAATCAGCAATATCAATCACTGTATAGTTTGCGTCACCGCGTTGATCTGCGATTTCCTTTACCCATTGTGCTACTTGAGGACTTACACGACCCTCACGAGTTGATCCAATAATAATACCGATATTTAATTCTGCCATTGTTTGTTCCTCCTCTTTTTTTGAGCTAAAAAATTTATTAAAAAACCCCATTATTATACCTCCTGACGAAGCTAAAGGTTCGAATTCATTTATCTTGAATTTATATATCTTGAATTCGAGATAATAATAACACGATATTTTTATAAACGTCAACAACTTTGTTTTTAAATTTAAAAAGGCAGAGAAAATTAATTCTCTGCCTTCCCTAAAAGCTTATAAACATGTGATGTTAAATAACGATATTGACTATCATCGGTATCTTGAAAAGCCTCTACTCTATTTGATTCAATGTCTTGGTAGTCGATTCGATATGGAGAAATCCTTTCTTTCTCCATTCATGACATTAGAAAAGTGCCAGCCCTCCTCGAGAAATGTCTTTCTAATTTTCTCCGCCAAGAATATCCTGCACAACTAATGAAGTGACGCTACATTGTCCTTTTGCAGGGTTGTCCACACATCATTTAGAACTCGATTGAATGGACCATAATTTTCTTAAAGCATTTAATACGTCTTTTTCCATGCTAAAATTCCTCTCAAACACTTTAAAATGGGACTTCATCCATTTTTATTGGCGTTGATTTTCCTACTACCCAATCATCTTTAATGGCACCATAGACAATACTATCTGTCACGGTACCATCTTCATTTTCCCAAGCATTTCTTAAATACCCTTCCTTCACAAAGCCAGCTTTACTAAAGCATTTTCGCATTCTGATATTATCAACTCTTGTATAGCCTTCAATGCGAATCTTCCCTCTTTCGCCAAACAGATATTCTTGTAGCCAATGAAGTGCTTTGACACCGTATCCTTTGCCTCGAACATTTGCATCTAAGCGCAGATCAAAAAGAGGGATCGTATCGTCTATATCATGAATAAAGATCACGCCAACTTTTTCTCCATCTTCAAGTATCCAATGTGTTTCACGATTGTTCTGATAATATCCCTCTGCATATGCGGTGCGAACAGCCTCTTCTTTTATGTATGGATTGGTGTGATACAACCATTTATTTTGCGTTAATAAATGAACTAAATCATCAATTTCTTCTTTAAATAATTTGATTTCCATAACTATCTCCTTCCTTTATATGTCCTCACATATATCTGAAAAAATAAAGTTAGTTTTTGTATGCGCATATGGCTGTAATGCATCAATAAACTGCTCTACATCAGGAAAAGATTGAAAATGCCCCTTTAATAAAAAACATGACTCACCTGAAATGCGATAACAGAAGTCTATATTTGTATAAACCTTCAGATGTTCTTTAAAGTCTGCATAGCGGTTATTTTTGATTGTCGCTTCTACAATAGCGTCAATTGGATAACCCAATGCATTTTTATTAATATCCAATGTATACCTCTTAATGACGTTCTGTTCCTCTAATTGCCGTATTCTTTCGCGAACTGCTGGTGCAGATAAGTGAACCCTTCTCCCTAGCTCGCTCATAGAAATTCGACTATCTTCTTTTAATTCTTTAAGTATCATTTCGTTAATGAAATCCATTTTGCAAATACCCCTTCTTTTTGAAGGAAAACAATCATATTTCCCTTCGAATTGATATGTTAACTTCGTTATGAACATTTTACACTAATTAATAGAAGGAGGAATGATTGATGACACTTATTCAATTATATGACAAGGGCTTAACACCCTTTCAACAATTATTAGGCTACAACAAGGCAATTCAGCTGCACTGGCAGCAGTTAGGAGACGTACTAGAAAAAGACGGGCATCTATCCGCTTCATTAAAAGAAGAGGTTCGAAAAACTTTAGCTCAAAAAAATGGCTGTCAGTATTGTCAGGCAAAAGGCAAGCCTGATCCCCAGAACTATGATGAGAAAACGGCAGTATGCACAGGTTTTGCAGAAGCATTCTTAGCTGCTAAGGGACACACCGCCCCCAATGTCACGGCTGTATTAAAGGATTATTTAACAGAAGCCGAGATTAGCGAGCTACTAGCATTTATTTGCTTCACGACAGCACAGCAATATTTTGGTGCTCTTATGCAATTAAAATAATAAGGAGCTAGGGGAGAAACCCTAGTTCCGATTCACAATTCAACATGCTATCCTTTTAAATCGATTTTATTAGCTATATCTATTATAAATTTCTTACTAAGCTCTTCTTTCATATTATTCTCAGCATCTACCATCACTTGCTCAATGAGACAGCCTTGATGATGGAAGGAATCTTCGTGATCAGAGGAACAACTAAATAATGAGGTTTGTCCTTCAATCGCATAAATCACCTCTAAAAACGAAATTTCTTGGGGGCGCTTAGAAATGCGGTAACCACCGTTAACACCTGGATTCGACTCAATTAAACCTGCCTTCACTAGCTTTGTTAATATTTTCGATAGATAGGTTGGAGATAATTTTTGTATTTCTGCTAAAGACTCGACACTCATTGATTTCCCTTTAGGATTGCGTGTTAAAAACACCATTGTATGTAAAGCATAGTTTGTTGCTTTTGAATACTTCATCATTCATCACCCTTCATTCAGGACCTTTACTATCTGCAATTAAAACACATTCTACCATAATTAAAGAAAAAAGATGATGTCAACGGCAGAAAAAGCAACTTTGCAAGGTGAGGGGTTGATTTCCGTTCCGCCAGCGTCCTTTCCAGGGGGCGTCCGAGGAGCCGCTTCACTCACTTACGTTCGCTCCAGGGCTCCTCTGTGACGCTGGCTCCACTCCAATCAACCATTCTGCAAAGTGTCTTTACTTTTTTTCATAATCAAATCGCCTATTATCTGTATTCTTAGAGGGGATAAGCTCTTATTTTCAGTGTGGAGAAGTGATGCGTGACAACACCTCTTCATAAAGAGTAGTGAGCACCTTCACTTTATTTGAAAACCTTTGCTAAAAAGTTAGTGGGTTGAAGTAGAAGGCTACTTGACTCCCGTGGGATAGCGAGACAGGCGAAACCCTGCGGAGCGGTAGCGGAGTAAGCGATTCGGCGCTCGCCCACAGGAAAGCAAGTAGCCTGTAACGGAAATCCATTTCTACCTTTCAATTGACTGTTTTGTTTTTCAACACTAAGAAAGCATGTTTTTGTATGAAAACATGCTTTCTTTTAGGATCTATTATTCATGCTGTCCATAGCCCGCTTCTTCAGCCATAGCGTCAGCCTTTGTCACATGAACAGTCCCAAATGGATGGTTTGGTGGCGCATAAATCGTGTAAAGCTTTAGTGGTTTATCCCCTGTGTTCGTAACATTATGCCATGTTCCTGCAGGCACCATGATAGCCGTATCTTCTGTGACATGTCTCTGATAGTTTAAATAATCTCTAGTTGGCCCCATTTGAGTTAATCCATGCCCCTCCTCAATACAAATGAATTGGTCGACGTGAGGGTGTACTTCTAAGCCAATATCTTCCCCAACATTGAGACTCATCACCGTTACTTGTAAGTTTGACCCTGTCCACAGTGCTGTACGATAATTTTTATTGCGCTTTGTAGCCTCTTCAATGTCGACAACGAATGGTCCTGGTCCAAAATCATTCTGGATATTACTTCTTGGCGTTCGTTCTACCTGATTTGGATAGGCCCAATAAACAGGTTGATAACCGTAATTATACGATTGATAATTACCGTAATAAGGGTGATACATTTATCTCAATCCTCTCATGCATGATAACGCTATAGTATGCAGTTGATTGAAAGAAGGTACTCATATGTAGTTTGCACTTTGAATTCTTAATTGAGTAATATTTAAATATAGACTGGAGGTAGTTGGCATGTATGCTAGATTAGCAGAAAAATTCGCAAGCACTACTGCGATTAAATGGTTTCCTGGACACGGTGCTGAAGATGATTGGATAGTAGAAGTTGAAGCAGAGTTAGGATTCAACTTACCACCATCCTATCGCTGGTGGTTAAAAAATTATGGTAATGGGCAGCTGAATGGTGGATCTATTCTCTCGATCGGTCACCCAGCATACAGAGACATCAATGATCACGATATTCTCTATATCCATCGTCTTAACTTGGCTGATGAAGATTGGTGTAAACAATATCCGAATAGATTAGATTTATTTGTTCCAGACGCTGACGAATTGTACTTCTTTGATCGATCGTCTAAAGATGAACTCAGCGAATTTCCTGTTATGTGCTATGACTTAATGAATGACATGATCTATGAATATGCCTCTTCCTTCTCAGAATTTCTTGAAAAATTGATTGATGAACGTAGTTAATAGCATGAGTTGCCTTATTTATGGAGGCAACTCACAACTCGGAAAATTCCTTTTTTAAACGCTTACGAAATTTATCATCTGTAAGAAATTTTAACTGAAAACTATTCATACTATTTGAGAGTTTAATCTGCTCTAGTGTATTTAAGTTATTAGCGAAAAAGGCTATTTCTGTTTTATTTCCATCTTTATCTTCTGCATAGGCTGCTAGTGTTAACACAAATGCAGTCGATCCTCCCTTTTGACCAGCATGTTTTAGCCATGTTTGATTTCTAGGATTCTGCATTAATTGCTCCAACACGGGATCTAAATATTTATGTACCTCTGGACTAAAGAAATTTTTATTATTCAATTTTTCTAAAATAGAGATGTAATCATTTGTTGTGGCCCTTATTAAACGGTCTGACCATATCCTTTGAAAATCCATATTGAGCATTTTTTGCGCTTTTGCTTTCTCCTCAATTGTCAAAGGATGCTCTATCCAATTCGCATGAATAGCCATTGCCCACTCACGATATTCAGCCATATCCATTTCTCGCATAGCCGTTAATGTTGCTTTTTTCGTTAAATTTTTTTCCGCCATCAAGTGGATGGGAATATGGAGTGCACTTACAATTGGATACAAAGGTTCATGATCCTCTACATTTAACTGAGTAAGCACATCATTAATTGTTTGAAAGCCGAGTACGTGCATTAAATATTCCGTATTTGCATTAGAGCTATAGGCAATCATGCCATTTGCGACTTGACTTAAAGGCACACGATCCGCCTCCTCAAGGTTTAACTGCGCTAACCATGCTTCATGTGCGCCGCCATCCGTTTTAGGGATATAAAATGCCTCTAACTCCTTTAGTGGGACCTGCTCTTGAGGATTAATGCTGCCATCTGCTGCTTGTTGAGCATAGGCGATGGCTACGATCATTTTAACCGTACTTGCTAATGGTAGCTGTTCCTTGGTGTTTAGCTCCACCCAATGTTGTTGATTATATTGAATGACAACGGAAATATTTTTATCCTCTTTATGTTCCTTCATAAATTGCACAATATATTCAGGATCGTCCCTCTTGATTTCTTTTTGAAACTTCCAAAAAATAATGCTACATACAAATCCTATACAAACCAAAATACTGCCAATCACCCAATACAGCTTTTTCATATTCATCCCTCCATCACTCGGCTGCTTCCAACAACAATTGCTGTAGTGCTGTAGACGACTGGTGATTTAATCGTAATGCTATTTCTGTGTTTATTTCTTCTGGCGGCATCACTTCTACAATTATGCATACGGAATCCCTTGTTTGATTCAAGGCGAATAGTCCTTCTTCATCAAGCTTTTTCATGGCTAGCTCCATTGCTGCTAGCCGTAATGCCAGTTCTTGCTGCCATGCTTCCCCTTCAAGAGTATAGATGTAAGGGCGCTTATTAAAGCACTGCTGAACATTCGAAAAATTTTCTTCTCCATAGCAATAAAAGGGAGAATCTGCATAAGACCATTTGATAAGGGATGCTCTTTCAGATATGTTACTGTTAGTTTGTTTAGCAGCTTGTCGTTCCAGCGCTTCCCATGACCAAGCTGAAACGCTCGGGGCATGCCCTTCTCCAGTGGTGCATAACGTGCAGTAATAATACCGTTCATCATTTTTAAAAAGATCCAGAAATGTTTTTCTCACAGCGCAAACTATTTCATCTGCCAATTGCTCGATGCTATCGATCTCTGACATATCTTACCTCCTTAATGAATTAGAGAAGCTCTTAAATTGCTAATCCCATTTTCTAAATATCCTTTGAGGCACGTTAATGTATAGACCCACCCCTCTTTTTGGCCCATCATTTTTGCCACGATTTCTGGGTCATGTACATTTAACCCTGATTCTACTACAGTAATAATTGTTTCACTTTGTGATTCTTCAAATGTGATGGTAACCATCGTCACTTCACCATGCTCTTCTCCCCATACAAACACAATTTTTTTATTCGTCTCCATTTCAAGAACGGTGATCACACCCTCTGCACGATACTCAGCATATTTAAGTGTGATTCTTTTACCCTCTCCCCATCTTTCAGAGCTGCTAGAAAACCAATAATGCCCGATTTCAGTAGGAGATATAATGGCTTCAAATACTTTATGGGCTGGCTGAATGATTTTTAATTTCGTCGTCACATCCGTATTTATCATCGTTCATCATCCTTTTCATATTGTCTATCTACACCTTCGCCAAAATTTTCCCTTAACCTTCCTTCCTAATAAAAATTCACTAAAAAGGGTGCGATTCTCCTAATGGAATCGCACCTTTTCACTTAATATATCTTTTTATTATCATCAGAGCGGTTCTTTAAAAATTACAGCACTATTTCCTCTCCAGTAAACTATTAGCTCATCTAATGGAAATAACCTATTTTAACCTTTGGAGAAATGGCTATTCCCTCACCATTATTGGCTATATGTTGTAGTAATGTATTTTTACCACTACCATTGTTACCCGTAAGCACAATTTTTTTACTAATGGGATTTGGAAGCTGACCTCATGTAATAGTACCTTCTCTTGAACGTTTAAAGTGAAGCTATAATATGTCAAGTTTCAAAAATTCTCTCTAAAGACACATTAATTACTGTCGATATATCACAAATGAACATCCAAAAAGTATACCATTTGGTGAAAACCTGATATAGTATGGAATTTAAGAAAAATAAAATTTGAATTGGTGGTGTTATGTGAATGAAGAAATACGTTATCGATATTTTAATGATTATGCTTGGATCACTGCTTTTTGCCCTAGCAGTTAACTTATTTGTTATTCCAAATGATTTAGGTGAGGGGGGCGTAACAGGCTTAACGATTATTGCTTATTATCTGTTCGGATGGTCGCCAAGTATTGTCAGCTTTGTTATGAATGCAGCTTTACTTATTGTTGGTTATAAATTTTTAAATAGACAAACAACAATCTACACAATCATTGCGGTCTCATTCCATTCTTTATTTTTACATTTAACAGAAACTTGGTCTATTTCCTCAGATGAAATTATCGTCAATACGATTTTTGGTGGCGTATTTGCTGGAGTTGGTATTGGCTTAATTATAAGAGTTGGTGGTACAACAGCAGGTTCTACGATTTTAGCTAGAATCACTAACAAATATCTAGGCTGGAGTATTAGCTATGGACTTTTATTCTTCGATTTAATTGTTGCTTTTTCGTCTTATTTTATCATTGGTGCGGAGGCTTTAATGCTAACGATTGTCATGCTATATGTTGGTACAAAGGTAATGGAGTTTGTTATTGAAGGGGTTAACCCTAAAAAGGCAGTTACCATTATCTCTAAGAAACCTGAAGACATTGCTGGACAAGTAACTGCTTATATGAACCGTGGAGTTACTGTTCTTTCAGGTCATGGCTATTATACAAAGGAACAAAAGGAAATTTTGTATATTGTTATTAGTAAGCAAGAAGTTGTAAAGCTCAAAAAAATCGTCAAAGAAGTCGACAAGGACGCCTTTATTGCCATTCATGATGTAAGGGACGTTTTCGGAGAAGGCTTTATTGAATTAGCAAAATCATAAGGCAGTCTAAAACACCTTTTGTCATTACTTACAAAAGGTGTTTTATGTTGTTGAAAAAGATGATGTCACTGGCAGAAAAATACCTTTTGGCAAGGCTAGGAGTTGATTTCCGTTTCTTTCATACTAACAGTAGGGAACACCTTCACTTTATTTGAAAACCTTGCTAAAAAGTTAACATTTTTATGGGTTGGAGTGGAAGGCTACTTGACTCCCGTGGGATCGCGAGACAGGCGAGTCCCCTGCAACGGAGATCCATTTTCACCTTTCACAAAAATGCTATTAATGGTTTTGTTTTTCTATCTACCTATTTCTATCAATCTGTAAGGAGCTTTCGATAATGCTGTCCAATAGTGCTGAATAGCTGATTCCCGCAGCAAGGGCACTTTTCGGTAGGAGGCTATTTTGTGTCATGCCGGGCAATGTATTAACCTCCAGCACATAAGGAACTCCATCCTTAATCAACATATCTACTCTAGCATAGACACTGCATCTTAAAGTCTTGTAACTGATCATCGCAGCTTTTGCCACACGATCATGAATCGCAAGTGGGAGTTCTACAGGTTCCTCTATTGTAGAAGCATCATCATATTTTGCCTGGTAGTCAAAAAACACTGCCGTATGTTTGATTGAAAGGACTGGCAATAGCTGCTCATTGAGGATTGGACATGTAATTTCGTCACCAATCAAATACTGCTCAATAATAATTTCGTTATCCCACTTAAATACCTCTGCGATAGCAGTCAATAAGGCACTCCGATCATGGACAATGTGGACACCTACACTAGAGCCACCAGCATTTGGTTTAACGACAAGCGGATAACCAATAAACTCTATATCCTGTAAGGGCAGCTCCTCTCCCTTTACGAGATGTATCCAATCTGGTGTTGCAACACCTTCATATCGAAGTATTTTTTTAGCCATATTTTTATCCATGCACAAACTACTTGCTAGAAGACCGCTTCCTGTATAAGGAATACCCAATGTTTCTAGCACCCCTTGAATCGTACCATCCTCTCCAAACTTACCATGAAGTGCTAACAAAGCCACATCAATGTCACGCACCTTGTCAATTATCTCTTTGTTATCATCTAATGTAATGGCAACAACTTCGTATTTTTGCTTATCTAATTGAGTGACCATTTCCTTACCTGTCATGATGGAAACCTGCTTTTCAGAGGAAGTACCACCCATAATTACGCCAACCTTCATTTTCTCAACTCCTCATATCGGTTTTTAATGTATCACCAATGATTTGAATACCACGAACAATATCGTCATCTGCTAAACGAGAGAAACCTAAACGAAATGTATTACTGCCTCTCCCGTTTGTATAAAATACATCTCCTGGATAAAACACCACGCCCTTGTCATAGCACTTCTCCAGCAGCAAACGTGCATCTACTTCCTCTTTTAGCTCTATAAAGAGGTGGAGTCCTCCATCCCCTGTTATCCTGCTAAAGGGAATGTATTGCATACAGGCTTGTCGAGCAAGCTCATATTTTTTCTTGTAAACAAATCGTGCTTTCTTCAGATATTTTTCAAAATAACCATCCTGTAAATATTGGTATAACACTGCCTGATCCAGTGTCGATGTATGAATCGTTCGAGCTCTTTTCATGCTTTCTAAGCTATCAATTAACGCCTTATCTGCTAAAATCCAACCAACACGTAAGCCAGGGAAAAGAATTTTAGAAAAGCTGCCAATATAGACAACGTTATTACCTATACCACTAAAAGCGATCAGTGGTGCCAAATGAGAGCTTGAATACCTCAATTCCTCATTAAAACCATCTTCTACAATGGGTATTTGATATTTGGAAAAAAGCTGAAAAATAGCATTCCTTTTCTCCGAGGAAGTGACTATTCCTGTTGGATTATGATAGGACGGGATGAGATAGGCAAAATCAAAATCCTTATCTGCTAACGTTTTTTCCACCTGATCCATATCAATCCCGTCATCTTTCATATCGACGCCATGTATGTCTAGCCCATGTAAACGGAAAAGCTTCAATGCTGCGTGATGTGTAGGGTTTTCACATAGTACACGCCCTGATTTTTTAGCTAAAGAGGACAATAAAATATCTAGCCCCTCTGTAAAACCATTTGTAATTAAAATATCTTTATTAGAAATGTCTACACCTTTCATCTCCATATAGCTAAGAAGATAGTCAATTAAAGGCTTATACCCCTTGGCATAGCCATAGTTCAAGACAATATCTCCTTCAATGGACATTCTTGTGAGAAACGCCCTTTTGAAATTTTCAACATCAAAAAGCTTTTCTTCTGGAGCAATACTAGTAAACGAAATCATGCCTTTTTGCCAGTGTATATCTTGCCGTATTAAATCAATTTCATCTGCTAATAAAGTTGTTTCATTTAGCCTTTGCTTCCAATCTATTTCAATAGAAGAGGCTTTCAATGTAGTAACCTTTCCGATAAAATGCCCTTTTCCCTTCACTGCATAGATGATGCCATCTAGCTCTAATTCGGCATATGCGTTCAGCACCGTATTCCTACTGACCGCTAATAACTTACTAAGTTCACGGGTAGATGGAAGCTTTTGATGTTCCAACAGATGCCCTTTGACAATCATGTCTTGAACATAATCCTTCAATTGTACATAAACTGGTCGTTCATCCATAAGCTTAAAATCACTAAACACTTCCTAACCCCCTTGCTTCATTTTTGCATAAACCATGATGACCAAAAAGGTCCACACATTATGTAATTTCCTGTTAGAGTGGTTGCTCTTTCTTCTATCATATTTCAATATGGTCATAAGCATAAAAAGAAAACTCCTCTTTTGAGAAATGTATCTTCAAAAGAGGAGATTTTTATTATTTTAAAATATTTTTCAGACCGTATTTCCTTTTTCATCAGGATATACTAAAGACACGACTACTCCAACAATTAAGCAAATAAAGAATGTCGCTGCCTTGGCTGACACAACGGCCTCCATAGGTGACAGGGACCATGCAATCGCACTAATAAAGCCTACAATAATTGTGGCAATGACCCCAATGCCTGAAACACGTTTCCAGAAAAAGATTAGAAGGATAACAACAGAAAATGTATTGCCAATCCCTGCCCATGCAAAGGATACTAAGCTATAAATCACTGAACCCGATTTGACTGAAATGATAATACCAACAATCCCACTAATAACAGCCACTAGACGCGAAAGGTGAACTAATTTTTTGCTGGAAATATTCCAACGCAATGTTTTATGAATGATGTCCTCACTTATCGATGTTGTGATTACTAACAATTGAGAAGAAGCCGTTGACATAATAGCTGCTAAAATACCAGCCACAATAATTCCTGCAATCCAAGGCGGTAAAATTTCAAATACCATATGTGGCAAGATCATTTCAGGGTCCTCAATAGAGCCTTGTTTATACAAAGTGGACGCAAAAATGGCAGATAAAAAGGCACCCACATAGACAATTAGTGTCCAAATAATCGCCATATTACGGCCAGTAATTCGCTCTTTTTCAGTCGTAATAGCCATAAAACGAGAGCTCAATTGAGGTTGTCCTCCAAGCCAGCCAAAGAACCATGATAAATTTGTAAATAACATCGCCCCTAAGGCAAGTCCATTTAAGCCTCCAACCCAACTATCTGCGCCATTGCCCATATGTGCAAGCTCTGTTGAAATGCTTAAACCTTGATGTTGAATTTCCATATAAGCTGCAATGGGTACAATAACGAACGAGATCAGCATTAAAAAACTTTGGATGGTATCTGTCCAAACAACAGACATAAATCCTCCCATACATGAATAGGCAATTATTATTGCTCCAATAATAATTGTTCCCCACGTAATGTTAAGTCCTGAGAATGAATAAATGGTTTTACCCATCCCGGAAAATTGAGCTGCTAAATAACAAACAAAGAATAACACCATTACTACAGAAGCTAACCAACGAATTATATCTGCGTGCTTTGGAAATTTAACCGCAATATAATCTGTTAGGCTATTCACCTTATATTTTTGTTGCTCTGTCATAAAGCGTTTTGATAAAAATAGCCATGATGCAACAACGCCTAAAAGCATGCCAGATAAAATCCAAATTCCAGACAGCCCAGCCACATAAATAAAGCCAATTGCCCCTAAAAACATATAGGCGGATTCACCAGTTGCACGTTCAGAAAAGGCTAACGCCCAGCCAGGTAGTTTATTTCCCCCTAGAAAGTAATCATTATGTGATAAATCTTTTTTACTGAAGTATATACCCACTCCTAGCATAGCAAGTAAATAGATAAATATTTCAACATAAACAATTGTATGCATATCCCCAAAGTCCTCCATCTGATTAATCTAAACAATCCCAATTGGTTTTATCAGATAATAGTTCGGGTTTTTTTAATTGTCAATAACTAATTTTGTAAAAAGGATGCAAAGTATTTCGATATTTCTACAAACTTTAAAGCCCCCGGAGAAAGATGAATACTGTGTTTGTGTGCAATTCCAACCTGTCTAATATATGCTTGATAAAATTTTTTTCTAATCAGCTTACTTGGTGCATGTAGTAAAAGGGAATTCGGCACAATGGAAATGCCTAAATTTTCATTGACCATTGTTAAAATAACTTGGTCAACCGATAGTTCATATACCACATTGGGATGGATTTTATGTTTAGCCAAAATCTTTGATACATCCCGATCAATCGTACGTTTAGGCATAATCCAGCGTTCATCCTGCAATTGCTCTAGATAAAGCGTCTCTTCATTCGCCAATGGATGCTCCTGTGCCATAATGCAAACAAGCTCATCATCAAAAATTGCATCAAATACAAGATGTTTAGAATTTGGCTGTACTAAAAAGCCAATATCTACTATGCCATTATGAAGCCAATCCTCGATTTGGTCATAGTCTCCCTCCATCAAACGAATTTGTAGGTCTGGATGATACTCTTCGAAGTACGCTAAAACCTTTGGTAATAATACCAATGAAACACTTGGTAGAATACCAACCGATAACGTACCCCCAATGAGATTTTTTAAATTTGCCACGGAGGTTTCAAGTTGCTGCTGTTGCTGCAATATTTTTGATATGTGTTCGTAAACTATTCTCCCCTCACTCGTTAAAACAATATTATTGCGGTTTCGAATAATTAGAGAAAGCCCTAATTCTGCCTCTAAATTACTAATCGTATGACTGATTGAAGACTGTGTGAGATTGAGCTTTAAGCCTGTTTCTGTAAAATTCCCTGTATCGATAAGTGTATGGAAAGCAATATATTGTGCTAATGTAGCCATGCTATTCTGCCCCTTTTATGATTTTTTTTCATATTTGATTGTGTAAATATTCATTTGATTTAAATTACTAGCCACCTCTATAATAAAAATAAAATCCAAGTAAATCAATATGATTTGTGATGAGGGGGCTCATAAAATGGCAGAGGAAAAATTAATGATGAAGGCTTTATCTATGGACATAATTACCGCAAAAATGTTTACAGAATTACATCTCTCCATTACAGAGCAATACGGAGAGCATGGTCGGGGTTTAGTACAAAAAGGGTTGGAGGCCTTTGGTTTAAAAGACGCTGAAACAATGGCAAAAAAGGCTACAGCAGAAGGCGAAAATCATACTTTCTTTGAATATTTACCATCAAGTGTCGAGGGTGAAGAGAAATTTGCGGATTTAACAACGTTCGCCCGTTTTTCCAAAATGTTTGCACAAATTGCCAAACCAGTTGTAGATGAATATGGAGAAGCTGGTGAACAAGTGATTATGCGGGCAGTAGAACGTTTTGGCCATAAGCGAGGCCAAGGTATTGCTCAACGTGCACGCACAAACGGCCTAGAAAATTCAGTAGAGCATTATTTAACAAACTATGATATGGGTCGTAGCGATTTATTTGAAATAGAAACCGTCTATAAAGAAAATGAGGTAGAACAAACGTTTACTCACTGCCCACTAGGTCAACAATGGGCAGATGATGATATGGGTAAATACGGCATTTTATATTGCAAAGTCATCGACCCCTCTATTGCCAAAGGGTACAATAAAAATCTAGAGGTGGTACATGATCAATTTGTTTTACGTGAAGGACAGTGCCACTTCCAATTCCAAATGAAAGAGTGATGTCATGATTAATGGAGTTAGGCTCGTACAGCATCTTCAAGACTTAAGTCAAATTGGTCGCAATGAAAAGACAGGTGGCATTAACCGCTTCTCGTTCACACCAGAAGAAAAGCAGGCCATTGAGTTAGTCACAACTTATATGGAACAAGCAGGAATGAATGTCACAATCGATGCAGTTGGAAACCTTATTGGTACATATGGTGAAGGAAATGAAACCATTATGCTGGGTTCTCACATCGATACAGTACCAGAGGGCGGCAAATATGATGGAGCATTAGGGGTGCTAGCAGCAATTGAAGTGGTACATTCTATGCATGAGCAACAGTTGCTACCCTCTAAAAAAATTCAAGTTGTCGCTTTTAAGGATGAGGAAGGAACGAGATTTGGCTTCGGGCTCCTTGGCAGTAGTGCAATGGCTGGTCTTTTAACGGAGGAGCAGTTACAGCATACAGATGAAGCTGGCATTTCCATTGAAGAAGCCATGAAGGATTTCGATTTATCACCTTATCCTTTAGTAAAAGTGCAGCGTAATGATATTAAAGCTTATTTAGAAATGCATATCGAGCAAGGAAAAGTGTTAGAAAATGAAGACCTACCAGTCGGTGTTGTCACAGGTATTGCAGCCCCCTTATGGCTAGAGGTAACCGTAACGGGTGTCAGTGAACATGCTGGTGCCACACCTATGCCGATTCGTCAGGATGCTCTAACTGCAGCAAGCGAAATGATTTTAGCTATTGAGCAACTATTAAACAAGACAACAGATTCCGTTGCAACGGTTGGTAAGCTAATGGTCTCTCCAAATGGGACAAACGTTATACCAGGTAAAGTCACGTTCTCGATTGATCTTCGTGATATTGACGAAAATAAAGTAAGCGCACTAGAACAAGAAATTATGCAACAGCTGCAACAAATTGCTGAACGAAGACATGTCTCATTGGCATCAAAAGTATTGCAGCGCATTAAGCCTGCAAAAACCGATGCCTTACTACAAAAGCAACTCACTACAAGTATTGAAAAGCAAGGTATACGACCTTATTCTCTCATAAGTGGTGCTGGGCATGACGCAATGAATATTGCTGAAATTGCCCCGATTGGGATGCTATTCGTTCGCTCAAAGGACGGCATTAGTCATAATCCATTAGAATACAGTTCAGATGAAGATATTGTTGTAGCAACTAATATTTTTTATGATACAGTTGTCGAACTTGCTAGATAGACTACTATATTATAGAAGAAAGCCATTCTCTATATTGTTGAGAATGGCTTTTATAGAAAGTCATTATTCTTCGCCTTAGCAATAATTGTTTGAATGAACGGTTCCTTTTTCTTGGTATAGGTTTGGCGATCATACTGAAAGTGATCAGCAAGCTGTTCTTTTAAGGTTTCATATTCATCCGCCGCTTGAGCATTTAATCGAAGATAATCTCGGAACAGGCATTTGTCAATCCATTCACTACAGTTATATTCACATATGTGTAAATGACATGTTCCTTGGCCCCATAGCCCTTTTCTAAAAAATCTTCTTTCCATTAGCTCCGGTTTAGGAACATATTCATACCCAATAATTTTTAAGGCCTCTATTAGTTCCGAGACTACTTCTATACTTGGGACGCCTAGAAGAATATCGATAATAGGCTTAGCCTTTAAACCTTTGATAGATGTGCTACCGATGTGCTCAATCCCTAATATTACATGGCCAATAACTTCTTGAATACTTCTTTTCTCATATAAAAATTGTTCTTCCCAATTCACATCATACTCTGACAATACCACTTCAATTTTTTTCAAGTGGTGCTCACCTCACTTTTTGGAATAAACCAACTATAAATAATGCGTATTTACCTTAAAATAGTAAACATAAACCCTGTCCAAAATTTAAAACCCTTATTTATCTTTTTTAGTTACAAGCATACCTCCTCTCTATCTATATAACTATACTCATTACTGTTTTGTAACATCAAAGAATTAAAATTAGAGAAAAAATGAAGCTAGTTCAATTTTAAAGCAAACTTAATAGATTTTTCCGTTTTCATCACAGTAAAATTCAATGGTAAATCTCTTCTCAAATTGAGCGTTATTTAATTCAAAAATCCCTTCTATTTGAATACTAAATGTTCGCCCGTCGTCAATTAAAGCTGTTTTATAGGAGGTTTGCTTCCACGTTCCTGATTGCGTTTTTATTAGTTTTGTAGAAACATTTTCAACAGAAGAAAACATTTGGCGTTTGCGAGATGCATTATATTGTGTTTCAAAATCCCCTGTTACCTCCACAGTTCTTAAAATATCAGGGAAGTACATATAGGTCTTTTTAGTTGTACTACCGTCTTCATTTGTAATTACAGGTTCTGGTGTAATCAGGTAATTATTAATTCTTTCTCGTTCTGTGGCTAAGTGTTGTTTCACCCAAGATTGAATGTTCTTTTCAAATTCTTCAGGTGAAATCCAATATTCATCTTCGAATTCTTCAATTGGTCCAACAGCAATGTTTAAACCTGACTTCAATTCCATCGCTTCTTCTATAATTTTTACATATTGCTTATAGTACTGCTTTTTCATTTCTTCTGTTAGCGGTGGAAGTGGTTCTCCAGATGTATCCTCTTGCTCATCAGGAATAGCTAGGGAAGAATCCGTTGGCGGGATATTTTTCTCCACATTTTGAATAGTAGGTATGAGACTGATTCCAATTAGGAGAACCGCAAATATTGAAACCATTAAAGGCTTCCATTGATATTTAGGTTTGTGAGATTGGTGTAATTTAGCCTGAATACTCGCTTTATCATTCTCTGATAGCTTAATAGATGTAGGTATAGATTTCTCAAGTTCATTTTTAATATTCATATTCTAAATCACCCTCCTCTATCGTTATTTTTGCTAATTTTCGTCCTCTGGCTAACCTTGTTTTTACGGTGTTAGGTGAGCATTTTAACACTTCAGCCATTTCTGCTATCGATAATTCAACATAATAATGCAGCCAAATCACTTCACGATATTTAGTGGGTAAAGAATTGACTAATTGCCCTATAGACTGATTTTGCTCTTGTTGTAAAATATCCAGTTCTAGGGAGTCTCGTTTTAGCCAGTTTTTCATTTTCTCCGTCACTTCAACTTTTTTATAATGCCAGCTTTTCAAATAATTTTTGCATTCATTTACGGCTATTCGATATAAATAGGTTTTAGCGGATGAACGTCCTCCAAAGACATCGATGCTTTTATAAAATTTAATAAAAACCTCTTGTACAAGATCCTCTGTCTTTTGTGGTTCTTTTACATATGTATAAATTAATCGCTTTAAATAATCTCCATGCTGATTCATTACTTCATAAAGCAATTTTTCTTTCTCATTAGGTGTCATAACGATCCTTCCCCTCTTATAACGTTAGACAAGGCTAGGAATGAACTGGTTTCATTTCAGGAAAAAGAATATCCTCTCTTTTAATATGATATAGTGTAATTATGGTTAATTTTTCTAAATAATTGAGAGGGGCTATAAAATGGGAGAAATTTTAACGATTACGAATTTAACGAAGAGTTATGGAAACAAGGAAATCTTGAAGGGGATTGACCTTCATGCAGCTAGAGGTGAAATCATCGGTTATATTGGCCCCAATGGCGCTGGTAAAAGTACAACTGTAAAACTTATTCTAGGCCTAGAAGGTGATTATGGCGGCGAAATTAAGCTCTTTGGGAAAAGCATAAGGCAAGACCAAATTGATTATAAACGGCGAATTGGTTACGTTCCTGAAATCGCTGATGTTTATGATAACTTAACAGGCTATGAATATTTAACCTTCATCGGGCAGCTATATGGATTAGAGCTAGAGGAGGCGGCTGACAAATCCAAATCGCTAATGGAACTGTTTGGAGTTGGTGAAGCGTACCATTCTAGAATTTCTTCCTATTCTAAGGGCATGCGTCAAAAACTACTAATTATTGCAAGCCTCATACATAATCCAGACCTGCTATTTTTAGATGAACCAATCAATGGCCTAGACGCAAACAGTGTCATGATTTTTAAAGAAATCCTAACGCAACTAGCTGCCAACGGAAAGACTATATTTTACTCATCTCACATTATGGATGTAGTTGAAAAAATCAGTAGCCGTATCATTCTGCTGTATGATGGAAAAATTGCAGCGGACGGAACATTTGCCCAATTACAAGCAGATAATACCGAAGGAACATTAGAAAGAATTTTTAACCAGTTAACAGGATTTCATGAACATCAGGAAATCGGAGAAAAATTTGTGTCCGTCGTTCGAGGAGGACGATTATGACAGATTTCAAAACGCTACAATTGCTTGATAAATTCCGATGGCTTTTTGTAAAAATGGGCATTGATTATGACATGATGAGAAGAATCCTCTATATAAAATTAACGATGGATGAACGGAAAGTACCAACCCTATTTAATCAGAACAAAAAGAAAGACAATCAAAAGTACGGTTATATTAAGTCTCTATGGATTTATGTGTTATTCGGTCTTATACTCATCCCGCTTATGGGATTTGGTCAAAATTTTCTATTTCAAATGAGCATTGCCTTTGCAATGATTATATTTCTGATTATGACTTCATTGATTTCTGATTTTTCTTCTGTGCTTTTAGATGTACGAGATAAAAGCATACTTTCAACTAAGCCTATTTCAGCTAAAACAATCAATGCAGCAAAATTTATGCATATTTTTATTTATTTATCCTATTTAACATTGGCCCTAACAGCCATCCCACTAATAGTCAGCCTTTTTACTCAAGGAATTGTGTTTTTTATTTTAACAGGTCTTGAGATTCTATTAATGAATTTATTTATAGTTGCCATCACAGCCATTTTATATATTGCCATTTTACGATTCTTCGATGGCGAAAAGCTGAAGGATATGATTAATTATGTACAAATCGCTTTATCTCTAATGCTGATGATTGGCTATCAAGTTCTTATTCGATCCTTTGAATTCGTCAATTTAGATATGGTAGTGTCGTTTCATTGGTGGAGCCTCTTCTTAATACCAATGTGGTTCGCTGCTCCTTATGAACTCATACTGCATGGTGACACATCCTTATTGACAGTCATTTATACCCTCTTAGCAGTGATTGTACCTATTATTTCGATTTGGATATATATCAAGCTCATACCAACCTTTGAACGCAATCTCCAAAAATTGCTAAGTACAAGTAAATCAAAAAAAGAAAAGAACAATCGATTAAAGTCGTTTTTATTAACCATTGTGTGCAGAACACACGAAGAACGAGCTTTCTATCGCTTCGCCACTCTGATGATGAAGCAAGAACGAGAGTTTAAGTTGAAGGTCTATCCATCTTTAGGTTTTTCATTTATTATCCCCTTTATTTTCATATTTACTTTTAGCAGGGGCGAAGAAGTCGATTATGCTAGTAGTATGGGCTATTTAAATATCTACTTTAGTATGATGATTATACCATCCGCGGTCCTTATGCTTGGTCACTCTGCTAAATATAAGGCTGCCTGGATTTATAAAACGCTCCCGATTAAAGACTATACAGATTTACAAAAAGGTAGCTTAAAGGCATTTTTAATCAATTTGTATATTCCGTTATTTTTAGTACTAAGTATAGTCTTTAGCTATATTTACGGTATTCGAATTATCCCTGATTTACTAGCTGTTTTGGTAACAAGCTGGTTGTATACCATCCTTTGTTTCGTCATGATGACAAACAAATTACCTTTTACCAAACCCTATGATGAAGTTAATGATGCACAAGGCTGGAAGATTCTTTTGTTATTGCTCCCTTTAGGTTTACTTGTAGGGCTGCACTATATAATAGCTAGTCAGATAACATACGGCTCTACTATATATTTCATTGTGTTTTTCTTCATCAACATCTTGATTTGGAAACTGGTTTTTAAATTGGAAAAATAACTAAAAAACGGCTCAAATCCTATTATAGAGTGGGATCAGCCGTTTTTTCCATGCTATGGCGTTTAAAAGGTAAATGCAACGATTTCTTCCTCACCACTTTTCATATCTTTTATTTTATACATATTTTGACTGACCTCGTTTTCTCCTAATACAATGACCTTTGGTGTGTTTTCACGATTGGCTTTTTCCATTGCCTTCTTCACTTTTTTCCCACTTAACTCAACTTCTACTTTATATTTTTCTCGCCGTAATACAGTTGCCAGCTTTAGTGCCTCCTTTTCTGTTCCCAGAGGAATAATATAAATATCCACACTAGGAGCGTTTTGATCTACTTTTCCCGAAAGCGCCAAAGCTGTATAGATGACATCTAACCCAAATGAAATACCAACAGTTGCATAGGTTTGATCTGTCTCTAAAAGGCCACCAATTGCATTGTCATAGCGTCCCCCGCTACCAATACTTGATCGGATTGTTCCATCAGCTAAAAAGATTTCATAAATTGTTCCTGTGTAAATTTCAAGTCCTCTCGCTAAAAATGGATTGAAAATACATTGCCCACTTATTCCAAGTGCCTCTATATAAGCTGTTAGTTCCGTTAATTCCTGTAAACCTTGTTGTAAAAAGTTGTTTTCGGTCGCATAGCCTTCAAAATACGCCATACTTATTTGAGGACGTTCATCTAAAAAACGCTTTATTTTATTAATGCTATTATCTAATAACCCCAATGCCTGCAATTCTGCGAGCATTGTTTTCTCGTCTATTTTTTCAATCTTATCTAAAATTAAAATAACTCGATTCATTTGATCCTGTTCAACCTCAAATAATTGCAGCAAACCAACTAAAAGCTTGCGATTATTATATTGGAGATTAATTTTAAGTTTAAGCTGATCAAAGGCATCTATCGCCATCATCATTAGCTCCGCCTCAGCAGCCTGTGATTCTACCCCAACAATATCTACATCACATTGTGTAAATTCGCGAAAACGACCAGCCTTGATGGGGCCATCTCGAAATACTTTGCCAATCTCATATCGTTTAAATGGCATAGCAATCGCTGGATTCATAGCTACAACCTTTGCAAATGGAATCGTTAAATCATAGCGTAACGCTAAATCCCGCTCGCCTCGATCTGTTAATGTATACATCTCCTGTAAAATCTCAGCACCACCAGCATATTTAGAAGCCATCAACTCTGTATAGTTAAGAATAGGTGTTTCTAACGGCTTGCAGCCATAGGATATAAATGTATCTTCTAACGTACGGCGTATCGCACGACGAGTAGCCTCCTGCTCTGGTAAATAATCTTGTGTTCCTCGAACATTCTGATAGTCCATTTTTTTCATCATAATCTCCTCCTCATTTTTTGAGCAATAAAAAAACCGTATAACGATAAAGCTTCAAATCAGCTTTATTTATACGATTACATGAGAAATAGTCTTCCTATTCAATATTAATAAGATAATAAAGATAGCAAGACTAGTGATGATGATGATGTTTTGTTGTGAATGATTGGACAAGAGTAATGACCATGTTTATTCCCCCTTTAATATTAAGGGTTACTATAAGACACACCAGATTAAATGTCAAACTTTTTCTAAAATTCATACAGTATTTTTTTCATTTTTTCTAGAGTAGCTAACATTTCAGCTAATTCTTCAGATGATAAATTAGCATGGTACTTTTCTGTAATCTGTTGATTAAAGGCTTCGATTTCCTGTTTATATAGTTGCCCCTTCTCACCCAATTCAACAGAAAATGCACGCTTATCCTCTTCATGCTGCCTTTTCATTATATAGCCATCCTGTTCAAGCTTAGCTAATTGCTGACTCACTGCACTTTTCGTAATAGCCATTTTATCTGCTAGTTCTGAAGGTGAACAGGACGGATGACGAATCACTAATGTTAAAAGAACATATTGCTGATTATTTAAGGAGTAATTAGTATAAGCCCTTTCCATTTTCTCAAGCATGATCCAAATATCTTCAATGGTTTGATTAATTTGCTCCGCTACCTTGTTATTCTTCATTTTTTTGAGTGTCACCTTTTTCTCGCCATTTTTTAGGATTTAGATAGCTTTTAAATTTGTTAGCTACCTCTTTTCCAACAAGTAAAGCACCAAGCCAAAATAAGATTTCAGCTACAATAATACTTCCTGGTATAATCCCAGCCTTTACTTTTGTAGGTATCGGTGTGAAAGGTGTAATGATTGGGATTAACCATAGTGAAAGAGAAAAGATAATAATGCCTAATCCAAGCTTATAAGCAAATGATTTTTGTGTTTTTTCGTTAGAGGTCATGTATCTTCTCCTGCGCATTAATTTATTTAAGTTAACTAAACTATATTATACATTTCTTTTTATGTAAAGCACTTTAATCTTTATAAGAAAACAAAAATCCCCATCTATTTGAATAGTGAAGAGTCAAATAGATAGGGTTATTAATGCTGTTATTTTCCAAATGTAAGGGGTATACGTAGCTCATCATTGGGCTTGTTAGTTAAATATTTAAAAATGAGAATTTCTAGCTCCTTCTTGTCAAAATTCTCATAAACATCCATTCTTTTATTATTTTCAAGAATGCCCATATATTCAGGCGTTCCATAGATTTTTTCTTTACCCTCTAAATAATAGGTTTGATTGACTCCAGCAAACCCTGGATCAGGGCTTAATGATTCCACATAAAGGTTATTGTCCTTCATATAATAAGTCCATGAAATTGAGTACCCTGCTATATTAGATGTTACACTTTGAGGCTTTGCTGATATGTTCGTTAATTGGATTGAATTGTCGTCTCCGTATAAACCTTCAACATGGTTCTTAGCAACGAAAGCTACAGGTTGATTTTCCAAAGAGGCTCCATTTAGTCCAGTTATTTCAAAGCGCAGCTCTGTTTCATTAGGATCTCCAACTTCACTCGAAATATACCCAGTCAATAAAGTTCCACCTACATCCAGTTGATAATCCATATAAGGAAAAGTTTCGTATTTTTCTTGAGTAAGAATCAATCGAACTTGGGTCGGTGTAACCGACATTTCATGAATTTTAGTTCCACCAGGCACGTTGTCAATTGGAATATCTAGTACTTTCTTAAATGACGTATTTTCCAGTTGTGTTTTAGAGAGATTTAGTTGCATATTCCAAGTGCTTTCTTTTGTTTCTAGTATGCGGTTATAAGAAATTTGGAATTTAGTTCCCTCCTCTTGTAAGGCTTCAGACTCGAATAGTTGCTGACTAAAATATTCTCCTTTCGCTCCCTGTCTTCCCATGAAAGATCTTTTCCCTGTTTCAATTGAATGATTCGTATTATTAATCGCCTCAATGAATATCCCTGTATTTCGGACTTTTAAATCTGTAAGTGTAACTGCCGTTTTAAGCAATATTTTACCTTCATCTTGTTCAAAAGATTGAATAGACACTGTGTCAACTCCATCCTTTTGAATAGGGAACACTTGCGTAGTCAAGTCATTTGGATTATAGTCGATAGAATATTTCTCATCGCTGATGAACTGAATATTCTCCATCATAAGCTCCACTTCTGTCATCTGTCCTTCAGCCACCCAATCCGTTTCAAAATAACCCTGAAAGGTACCAAGCTCCTCATTCCAAGAATGTGTATAATTCCCTTCAATAAAGTTACCCTTGGAATCTTTAAGTCCGGTAAGTTCAAAGCCAATATTCTCTCCATCCCAAGAGGCATCAGGTTTCAAACTATATAAAAGAAAGGTTCTGTTATCATCGATAAACGCCGTATGTACAGTGAGCGTAAATCCATCCTTCGTAACAGATTGTTCAATCGTCTGCCCTAAGCCCTGATCTAATGCAGACTGAATACCAGCTCTATAAGAAAGAATAGTTGACCAATCATAATTCAATGCTGCATAGACAGGGGTAGCCATTAGAGCGACAGCTAATCCTGCAACCAATACAAATCTCTTTCTTTTACGCGGTCGAAGTTCGATCGGTTCATCCACGATTTTTAGTTCATCCTGTTGGATACTGCTCCACATTTGTTCAAAATCAGGATACTTCATGTTATGGTCTGCCTTCATCTCTTTTTTCAATTTCTTTTCAATGCGTTCCAAACTGATTCTCTCCCTTCAACCATAGATTTTGATTTTGTTCTAGTTTTTTGCGCATAATTTTCAATGCCTTATGGAGTCTCGATTTCACTGTTCCCACCGGAATCTTTAGTGTTTCCGCAATTTCCACTAATGATAGCTCACCGATGTAGCGAAGGGTGACAACAGCCATTAACTTTTCTGGTAGCTGTCTGAGTAGTGCATCCCACTCCTCCTCTGCTGCCTTCTCCAATACAATGGTGTCTACAGATTTAACTGTTGCCGTAGTTTGCTCCTGCAGCAACTGTACCTGACTCACTTTTTTTAACTGAGCCTGCTTTCTTTTAAGCAAATTTAAGCATTGATTCATCGCAATTCGTAAAATCCAAGCACGTGTATGCTCTACACTTCTCCAATCCTGACGAAAGACGGTGACAAATACATCATGGCAGAGGTCTTCCGCATCTTGGGCGTTCCGTAGCATGTAATAACAGGTACGGTATACATCTTTGTTGTATGAATCGAATAATTCACGTTCTGTCAATTCAAGGCACTCCTTTCTAATTGTTCTACGTTATAAACAATTGACTACTAGAAAAGGTTCATTTTTTCAGAATTTCATGTACATACTTTTTAATCTAGTAATTATGTAAAAAAATCCAGTAAACACGTTCAAAATAAAAACAGATGGCAGTATAGAGGTCCATTATGGAACATCTAATCCATCTGTTTTTGCCTAGTGGAAAATAGTAAACAAATACTCAAGACACTATTGTTACATGCAGATTTTTTCGGTTTCCTTTAAAAGATCTCTTCTCGCTTAATTCCGAATCACTATTGATTCTTCTAAAAATCCAATTTTAAACTTCACCTTTTTTTCGTGCTGCCATTTCATCTTTCATTTCCTCTTTTAATGCTTCAATTGACTGTTTACGTCGCTTATTTTTTTCTTTTAGCCTGTTATTTTCTAGAGGATCTGCAAATTCCATACTAATTTCTGCTTCTTGAACTTTCTCTTCAGTATTTTTAACAATGTCACGCATGCGTTCAACATTATTGGATCGATCATCTGGTTTTCGGTGTCTTGAATTAGCCATGTTAACCTCCTCAAATTTTGACATAAGGTTATTTTGGAATCATTTTGTCATTATATGAGTGCTAACTTTTTCTAAAAAAACATCTTATAATAGCGGTCTATCCAATAATTCTAACTTTAATTAGAAACAATTAAGTTTCCCCATATAATAACCTGACATTGTATTCAAACAATCTCTTCCCTCAGACCTTCATAGGCCGATTTTGAATGCATAAATACAGATAAAACTAGGGCGATGAAAATAGCTATGACTCCAAATGCAATACATACCATTTGTAGTGAGAGCCATTCCGCTAGCAATCCTAAAGCTAACGTAAAGACAATCTGTAGCACGTTGATGACCATTGTGGAAATACTACCAAAACGGCCCATAATTTCTGTCGGTACACTTATTTGATAAAAGGTGCTGTATCCCGCATTACAAAATGACATACATATTCCTAATGCAATAAAGCTAATAATCGCCATTGTCACATTCGGTGAAGAGTAAAATAATGTGTAGGAAATTGTGGTCAAAAGCAGACCATAGACAATATATTGTCTAGTTGAAAACCTTTTAGCATAACGAGCAGCCATTGCTCCACCAATGATCGCCCCAATCCCAGCGATACTAACAATGATACCGTATAGACTATCTGACACTTGTAGCTTTTGTTTAATAAATGTAGCTTCCTGTGAGTCTAATGCAAAGGCAATCATCAATGCACCTTGAAAATATAGAAATACTTTGGCAAAGACTTGCTCTTTTTTAATATAAGCGTAGACAATACCATAATCCTCTTTTAGCATCTTCCAAGTAATGGGTTTCCGCTGCATTTCCTGATGATCTTCTACTGCTGGAAGCTTAAAAATCGAGAGCGCACAGATAAAGAACGTCAAGGCATTAAACCAAAATGCTACAGATACATTTGAAATGGCAATGATAAACCCAGCCAATGCTGGCCCAATTAAAAATGAGCCTGAGCTAAACATTCCTAATATTGCATTAAAGGATTGTTTATCTTCGTCTGGAATATATTTCGAAATATAATAGGTACTACTCGGCCCAAAAAAGCTACTTGTAATATTAGATAAAAATAATACGCAATAGATGAGCCAAATAGAAGACGTAAATGGTAACAATAAAATCAATATGCCACGAATGATATCACTATAGATCATTAATTTTTGTTTATTCGAGCGATCAATAATGGAGCCTGCAAAAAAGCTTGTTAAAATTCGAGCAATCGGTCCTACAATAAATATACTAGCCATAGCAGTAGGCGATTCTGTTAAATGCCAAACTAATAAATTGAGTGCAACTAGATTTACCCAATTTCCTAAATACGAGAAACCAAAGCCAAACAGAATGAGACGATACTTCCTAATAATGCGCATAAGTCTCCTTTCCATCACCTAAGAATGAATTATTGGTCTTTTTTTACATAAAAGTATTCCTTTAGATAATCATATCTAGCGATGAATATTGGTGCAACTAAAAATAGCAACCCAAAGCTAAGATCACAGCTTTGGGTTGCCTTTTTAATTAGTTGAATCTCGCTGAATTAATATCGGTTTAAAGCGATATAATTTTTGTTCATCAGCAAGATGTTCTTTTTTGATTTTTGCTAAGAGCAATGATGCCGCTTTCTGAGCCATTGGTAAAATGGGTTGTTGCAATGTTGTAATGGAAGGTGTTAAAAAATTTGCATATGGTACATCATCCACAGCGATTACTTGTACATCATTAGGCACATGTAAATTTCTTTTTTTAATATAAAGCATTAATTCTTCAAAAATACGATCATTTGCCGCAATGATTCCCTTTGGTGGTTGTTCCAATGTAAATAATTGATTGAATATCTCTGCCATCTCAGCTGGTTCACCATTTATTATATAGCGCTCATCAATGAACAGATTCCTGTTTCTGAGCGCTTGACGAAACCCTTCTAAGCGTTCGACACGAGGAGTAATCGGTAAGGCTAAAGAGGTAGTGATAATGGCTAATGGTTGTTTGCGGAACGTCTCTACTGCCGTATTCATGGCAGAAAAATTATCAAGCAACACAGCTGGAATATCTACTCCCTCAATAAAACGGTCAATAAAAACGATTGGCATTGCTTGTTGATGAAGCCTTATATAGAGATTTTTATTTTCTCCCGTTGGAAAAACGATTAAGCCATCTACCTGTTTTTCTAGTAAAGTTTCAATATGCTTTTTCTCTTTTTTAGGGTTATCCGCCGAGTTACATACAATCATATGGAAGCCCTCTTTATCGAACTCTGCTTCCAGTGCATTTATAATTTTCGTTGAAAAGTCATGGATAATATTCGCCACAATAATACCAATTGTAAAGGTAGATTTCTGTTTTAAGCTACGAGCCATTAAATTTGGACGATATTGCAATGCTTCAACAGCTTCTTCAATTTTCTTACGAGTGTCTGCACTCATATATTCATATCGCTTATTCAAATATTGCGATACTGTACTATTCGAAACATTTGCATATTGTGCAACATCGGCAATTGTTGTTTTTTTCACTAAAATCAATCTCCTACCTATAAATATGAAAACTCTCCTTGGTATTATGTAGCATAGCATACTTTACTGGTTAAATTAACTATTCAAATAGTTATACACTTGTTCAGGTAAATCAATGCCCTTATCCATTGTTTCTGCACTACGATTCTGTTCAATCTCACCAGGCACCTGTACTTGATCAAAATTGGGTGCTGTTGGCGCATCATGTAATTCATTAATCATTTGTGAAATATTTTCTTTGAATAGCTCGACGTCACCAAAAATATTTGGATCTAATACATATAAATATTGTCCAAGATTTCGTTTCTGTTCATAATCACCATACATTTTTGAAATGTGTGGACCAAAAGCTGCACTTGCTAAAATTCCAGAAAGAACATCTACTACAAGTGCCATCCCATATCCTTTTGGTCCTGCAAACGGTGTTAAAGATTTGACTTGGTGAGGATCTGTAGTTGGCGCCCCTTGTGCATCAACTCCCCACGAATTTGGGATTGTCTCGCCTTTTTCACGTGCATATAAAATTTTTCCGAGTGCTACATTGCTTGTTGCCATGTCCAAAATGATCGGTTTATCGTTGGTTGGAAAACCGTAAGCTATTGGATTCGTACCAAAGTAAGGCTCTTTTCCCCCAAAAGGAACGACTGCTGAGTCGGTTTGAGAGCACATAATAGCAATTAAATTTTCGCTCGTTGCTTGTTCAAGGAAATAGCCAAGCGCCCCACAATGGCTACTTTCTTGAATAATCGTTGTACATGAGCCATGTTCCTTAGCTATTTTAATCGTTTCATCCATCGCTTCCTTACAAATGACATGCCCAAAACCATTATCCCCTTTAAAAAGAAGGTGATTTGTGCCTCTTTTTTCTACTGAAAAATGGGGGTTTTTCGTTATGCCACCTGCCTTTAAACGTGTTATATAATGCTCCACACGCATAACACCGTGAGAACTGACACCACGTAAATCTGCATAAATCAAAACATCTGCTACTTGCGCTGCTGTTTCAGCGTCAACACCCTCAGCTGTGAATTTTCGAACAACGATTTCTTTTAATGCTGGTACAGAAATATTCATTGAAAACCCTCCCCATTACTTAAAATAGATTTGTGCTTTATTCGTGTTGTATTGTTTTGCCTCAAAGTAAGAAATCGCTTCATCGAATGCAATATTTTTCGTGACATAGCCTTGCTTTATAGCTCCTGACTGCATGTAGTTCATAACCGTCTCAAAGTCTTCTAACGTCGCATTACGGCTGCTTTTCAACGTTAATTCCTTGGAATGAAATTCAGGATCATTAAAAGTAATGGTCTTCTTCATTAAGCCAATAAACACTAATGTGCCACTATTTTCTACATACTGGAATGAAGATTCCATTGATTGTTGATTGCCAGTTGCATCAAAGACAACTGTAGGTAGTTCGCCATTAAATTTATCATGTAACTGGGCCATTACGTCATGACTACCAACAATCACGCCATCCGCTTCCGTCCATGCCTGTCCTTCTTTTAAACGTTCTTCGTTTAAGTCCATTAACACTGTTTTTGCGCCACGTAATTTAGCAAAACGAGCCGCTCCTAATCCAATTGGCCCTGCACCGATAACAAGTACCGTATCATTTGCTGTTAGTTCTGAACGACGTACTGCATGGGCACCAATAGCTAATGGTTCCACAATGGCTAATTGATCACCTGACACAGCATTATCAGTAATCACAATACTGTCATCAACTACGATATATTCGCCCATACCTCCATCCATATGTACACCTAATACTTTCAAGGATTTACAGCAGTTCGTTTGACCTCGACGGCATGCAACACACTCTCCACAATGGATGTATGGAATAACTGTTGCACGATCACCTACTTGAATGTCCTTCACTGCTTCACCGACTTCTTCTACGATAGCAGCTAGTTCATGACCTAACACACGTGGATAACTAAAGAATGGCTGTTCGCCTGCAAAAGCATGTGTGTCTGTTCCACACACGCCAATATGTGTGATTTTTAATAAAACATCATGACTTCCTTCAATACTCGGCTTGTCTACTTCACGTTCTACCATTTGAAATGGTTCATTAATTATTAATTGTCGCATGCTATTTCCTCCAATAAACTATTAATTGTGGATAATTGCTGAATAACCTTGGTTGCATCACACTGGAAATGTTGTTCGATGAATTGTTGCATTGGCTCTGTCTGACCTTGTTCAAAATGGTTATGGATTTCAGCTAGTTTTTCAATAACTTGATCCGATTCACGCATGGAAAAGCGTGTTGGATTCATTGCATACATCCCTAATGCTAAAGCTTGATAGTAAATTTCTGTTTCAGCATATGGAGCAATACGTGTTTGCCACTTGGATAACTCATTTAATTGAATATCATATAGCTGATGCTCAATAAATGGGTTTAAAAAACGTTCAAAGACATCTTGCTGATAGTGTTCATCTACTTGGAATCGTTGAGTAAAATCGTTTGTTACTTTTTCAATAAAGACTCGAACGCCTGCATGAGAAAATGCCTCTCTTACAGTTGTGTAGTTAAAAATCTTGCCGAATGCTGAAAGCAAAATATGACTACCATTTAAAATGGCGACTTTGCGTTTCCGATACATGTCTAAATCATCAAAGACAAAAGGGAAATCAAGACTTGTTGGCCAATGTTTAAATGGCTCTTTTTGATCAATTACAAATAAGAAATACGGTTCACAAACTGTGTAAAGGGCATCCTCCCCCTGATAATCTTGTGGATAACCTGTTACAATACGGTCTACAAGTGTATTACAAAAAGTTAAAGTAGCAAGCCATTCATTAAATGCTGTAGGCAAATTCCAGTCTTTAGCATGCTGTAGACAAATCGTTTTTAATGTAGAGCCATTCTGTTCTATTAATTCCAAAGGCACAATTGCCAATTGTTTTTTACCTTGAAAATGATTGTAATATTGTTCTAGAAAGACGGTTAACTTTGCTGCATAGCTTGTTGGACAGGCAGTAGGATAAGGAATATTTTCGTAATAAATTCCTGCCTCTGTTGTATTAGACACAATCATTTCTAATGTTTCTGACTGGGCATATTGTAAAAATGTATGCCAGTTCTCATACGGATGAATCGTATCTTGAATAATCTTAACAGTGGTTTCTTCTTCTATAACCTCACCATTTTTTAACCCACGTTCCATCACAGTGAATTGCAACTGTTGTTCTTCTAGCTGTTTGACTGTTTTTCCTCTTGCTGTTGCTGCGACTGAAACAATACTGCAAGGGACTTGTAGTTGTTCAACTGCTAGGTCAAAAAAGCCTCTAATAAAATTCCCATCACCTATTTGCATTATTTTAATAGGATGTTTCATGTCATTTCTCTCCTACATCGTCACGCCATCTTTAAAAATGGCGATTTCTTTGAATCCATATTTCTCATTATTTGTTTGTACTTCTCCTGAAGCTAGCGCTACTATATAATCCATAAATTCATCGACTAATACATCCATCGGCTTACCTTCCACTAACTGCCCTGCGTTAAAGTCAATCCAATTTTTTTTACGTTCATAAAGTGGTGTATTTGTTGAAATTTTGACTGTAGGTGTAGGTCCTCCAAACGGTGTTCCCCTACCTGTTGAGAAAAGGACGATTTGGCAGCCTGTTGAGGCAAGTGCTGTTGTTGATACAAGATCATTTCCTGGACCATTTAGTAAATGTAGCCCCTTTGTTGACATACGGTCGCCATAATCAAGCACCTCTTTTACCTCTTGGAATCCCCCTTTTTGAATACAGCCAAGTGACTTTTCTTCCAATGTTGTTATTCCACCCGCTTTGTTTCCCGGGGAGGGATTTTCATAGACAGGTTGATTATATTTAATAAAATACTGTTTAAAATTATTTACTAAATGCACAATATCCTCAAAAACAGAGGCATCTTTTGCACGTTCCATTAAAATCTGTTCAGCCCCAAACATTTCTGGAACTTCCGTTAACACTGTTGCACCACCTGCTGAGATCAATTGGTCAGAAAATACGCCAATCATCGGATTAGCTGTAATGCCAGAGAAACCATCACTACCGCCACATTTCAAACCAATTTTCAGCTCTGAAATAGGTAATGCTTGTCTTTCAAATGTCGTCACATAGTCAAAGGCTTTTTCAAGCAATAGTTGACCCTCTTCCATTTCATCTGCAGATTCTTGAACATTTAAAAAGGCTACGCGTTGTTCATCATAATGACCGATTGTTTTCTTAAACAGCTCAATATAATTGTTCTCACACCCTAGCCCTAATACAATCACTGCCCCTGCATTTGGGTGGTGAATTAAATTAGCTAATATTTTTTGTGTATACGTTAAATCATCACCGAGTTGTGAACAACCATATGGATGAGCGAAATGCTGTACACCATCAAAATTGTCAGCCTTCAATAATTGATTGCCCAACTTCGCCAGATTTTCAGCTACTTTGTTAATACATCCAACGGTATTAATAATCCAGATTTCATTTCGCACTCCAACCTGACCATCTTTTCTACGATAGCCCTTAAACGTGCGCTGTGCATGACGAGGCTCGGCTACAGGATGTGTTTTTGGATTAAATTCATAGCTTAATTCACCCGATAAATTGGTTTTCATGTTATGTGAGTGAACCCAGCTACCTGCTGAGATTTCTTCTGTCGCATGACCAATTGGAAAACCATATTTCATGATATGTGTATCTTTAGAAAGAGTTGTGATGGCAATCTTATGCCCACGTAGTACTTGTTGCTGTAAAGTTATTTCGGTCCCATCCAATGGAAGTAAAAAGCCTTGAGGAAGATCACTCAAGGCTATGGCTACATTGTCCATTGGATGAATTTTAATAACTGACTGATTGTTCATTTGAATCCATCCTTTCTATTTTTAAGCTATTTCTTTATGAACAATTGGTGTAACAAATTTAATAACTGCTAATGAAGCGATGACCGCTAAACCACCTGCAAGTAGGAAAGCCGCAGAGAACGTTCCTGTTCTGTCTACCAGGAAACCTGTTAAAGTTGGTCCAATAATACCTGCCGTGTTTGCAAGGAAGTGCATAAAGCCACCAACAGATCCAACATATTTAGATTCCACCACGTCATTGATGATTGCCCAGTAGATAGCACCTGTTAAATATAAGAAGAAAACAGAGGTAGCAACAAGCGCAACAGCACTAACTGTTGTTGTTACAATACCTGCACAGCCAATTGATACAGCTGCTAAGAATAAACATGTAACTAGAACGACTTTACGAGAGAATAAAACTCCCTTACGCATAAAGCGTTTATAAATGAAATCCGATACAATTCCACTCATTGCTAAACCTAAGAACCCTAAAATCCATGGAATAACCGTCACTATACTCATATCTTTTACAGCCATTCCACGAGCTTCTACTAGATAGCTTGGGAACCAAGTTAAGAAAAAGAATAGGATATAGTTATAGGCAAAGAACGAAAAGGCTGTAAATAATACAGTTGGTTGTTTTAAATAGTAAGATAGACCACGACTATGATTGATATCTTCTGCTGCAATCTCTAAGTTTGCCATTGATTCTACACTGTCTTCTTTGTTCGGCTTTTCTTTTACCACTTTAAACCATACAATTGCCCAAATAAATCCAAGGATCATAATCGCAATAAATGAATATTTCCAGCCATATGCTAATGCAATATAACCAACAATTGGACCTGCAATCGCACCACCAAGTGGTGTACCACTATTGGCTAGCCCTACTACCGAAGCACGCTTATCTGCAGGGAACCAGTTGTTCACCATTTTATTTATGGTTGATGACAATGGTCCTTCCGCCATACCAAATACAATTCGAACAATAATCAATGAAGCAAATCCAACGACTAATACCATTGCTCCACTGAATAAAGACCATACAATCATCGCTACAAATAGCGTTAACTTGGCACCAAATTTATCGGAAGCCATGCCACCTAAGAAGTTGAAAATGGCATACCCAACAGAGAAACTACTAAAGATAATCCCTAATTGTGTTGACGTTAGATGAATATCTTCTTGAATAAATGGTGCTGCAATTGATAATGCTGAACGGTCTAAATAGTTAATGACACCCGCTAAAAATAGCATGACAATAACAACCGTTTTGCCATCTCCAAAAATACCTTGTTGTTTCATATCATTCACCCCTAAATTTGAAATAGATCCCCTTTGTTAAACGCCTGAGTATGCCATAAATCCACCATCAACAGGAATCGTTACGCCAGTGACAAATGCTGAGTATGTATCATCAGCTAAAAATAATAATGTCCCTAATAAATCTTGTGGTTTTCCAAAACGTTTTTGTGGTGTAGCTGTAATGATTTTTTCTGAACGTGCTGTTAGTGAGCCATCTTCTGTCAGCAATAGATTACGGTTTTGTTCGGTAATAAAAAATCCAGGTGCAATGGCATTGACACGTAAGCCTGCTTCTGCAAAATGCACAGCCATCCATTGCGTAAAGTTATTAATCGCTGCCTTTGCCGCGCTATATGCAGGCACTTTTGTCATAGGAGCATAGGAGCTCATGGATGAAATATTGATTATCGTCCCCTTCGTTTTCAGCAATGCTTCGCCAAAAACTTGGGCAGCTAAAAATGTTCCTGTAAAATTATTCGAGAATACGCTTTCAAAACCGTTTGGCGTTAATTCAAAGAAATTTGGTGTAGTTGATTGTTCTTTATATACTTCATCAGCAGTAATGGCATCTGGATGATTGCCGCCCGCTCCATTAATCAGTACATCAATTTGACCATATTGCTGTAATATTGCTTGTCTCGCTGCTATTAATGACTCTTTATTTAAAACATCCACAGAAAAATTAATTGCTTCTCCGCCATTTTCTTTAATCGATTGGACGACTGCTTCACCTTTTTGCGCCGTACGATTTAAAATAGCAACTCGCATACCTTGCCTAGCCAATTCCTTCGCCATCTCTGAGCAAAGAACACCACTACCACCTGTTACAACAGCCACTTTATTTTGTAATGCTTGATGCACCTTACTCACCTACTTTTAAAATAACTTTACGTACTTCATTTGGGTTTTTTTCTATAAATTCAAAGGCTGCTTTTGCTTCATGTAATGAGAAAGTATGTGTAATTAATCCTTGATGCTGTAGCTTTCCAGCATCAACAAGCTTCACTACGTTTTCAAATTGGAATGTTTGTAAACGTGATCCTTTGATCGATAATTCCTTTTTTGTGATTGGTAGAGGGGCAAGCTCAATGGCTTCCTCTCCAAAGCTAAGGACTACCACTCTTCCAGCAACTGAAACAGCATCAATAGATTGCTTAAATGTTAGTGGAATACAGACCGCATCAATAGATACATTGACACCTACTCCATCTGTCCATTGATTAACAGCCTCTAATAAATCTTGTTCTTTTACATTGACAACTTCATCCGCACCAAGTTCTTTTGCGAATGAGAGCTTAGCTGGATCCAAATCAGAAATCATCACACGTGCATCCATTAATTTAGCCATCTTTAAAATACAAATGCCAATCGGCCCTGCTCCTTGAATCAAGAGTGTCTCACCAGCCTGTAATTCACCACGATATACTGCTTGTGCACCAATTGTATAGGGTTCGATTAAGACTGCCTCTTCTAAAGGAGTGTGGTCTGCTACTTTATGCAATTGCTTTTCAGCAACAACAAAGCGCTCACGCATACCGCCATCTTCATGAACACCAAAAACGGAAAGCTGTTCGCAGACATTTGGTTGTCCTTTACGGCAAGCATAGCACTCACCACAATAACGAATCGGTTCGACAACAACTTTGTCACCAGCTTTTAACCCTTGTACCTCTTGGCCAACCTCTAACACACGTCCAACAACTTCATGCCCAGGTACACGAGGCAATGTCGCTAATGGATTCGAGCCATGATAAATATGCATGTCTGAGCCACAAATACCAACATATTCTGTTTGAACTAGGACATCTGTTGACTCTGTTATCACTGGTTCTGCTACGTCAATTAAAGCCATTTCAAAAGGTTTGATTACTTGTAGTGCTTTCATACATGTCACCTATTTCTTTAGATTTTCATAAGCATTCCAAAGACCATTTAAATACATAATGCCAAGTGCTCGATCATATAAGCCGTAGCCTGGACGACATTGTTCTCCCCAAATATGACGACCATGATCTGGACGTACATAGCCTTCATAGTTTTGGTCATTTAATGTGCGTACAATATTTTTAATATCGATTGAACCATCCGAAGTAAAATGCGATGTTTCAAAGAAACTACCATTTTCCATAATCTTGACATTGCGGATATGGGCAAACGGAGCACGATATGCATATTTTTCAGCGATGGCTACCATATCATTTTGTGGGTCTGCTCCCATTGAACCTGAGCAGAACGTAAAACCATTCGCCATGGAATCAGAGATTTTAATTAATTTTTCATAGCTTTCTGCTCCTGTAATAATGCGCGGTAAGCCAAAGATAGAATACGGTGGATCATCTGGATGAATCGCCATTTGAATACCTGCTTCTTCTGCAACTGGTAAAATGGCTTGTAAGAAGTAAGCTAAGTTGTCCCAAAGTTTGGCTTCATCTACTTCTTTGTACTGCTCAAATAATTCTGAAAGGCGGGCTAATCGTTCTGGTTCCCATCCTGGAAGTGTTAAATCCGAAGAAGCGCTTACTTCATTCACCAGTTCTTGTGGATCTAAATTCATGACCTTTTCCTTATCAAAATAGAGAGCCGTTGAGCCATCTTCTAATGGATGGAATAAGTCTGTACGTGTCCAATCAAATACCGGCATGAAGTTATAGCAAATGACTTTGACACCCACTTCGCCTAGGTTGCGAATAGATTGTTTATAGTTTTCAATATATTGATCACGTGTCGGCAATCCTAATTTAATATCTTCATGGACATTGACGCTTTCTACAACATCTGTATGGAATCCAAAAGACTGTATATAATCAACTTCATCTTGAATGGCCTCTTTAGTCCATACTTCTCCTGCTGGTAAATGATGAAGTGCCCAAACAATTCCTTTTACATTCGGTATTTGTTTCACATCTTCTAATTTCACTGTATCATTGCCACGACCATACCATCTAAACGTCATATTCATACTTCATTACCTCCTAGTTTGATAGATTTTCAATATACGCTTTGGCACGTTCAACTACACCTGCGTATCCATCTTTTGCAAATGCTTTATTTAAATCACTACCAATCCCAACTGCAACTGCGCCTGCTTCTAACCACTCGTTCATATTAGCCAAGCCAACACCGCCTGTAGGCATAATTGTGATATGTGGCAGAGGCCCTTTAACGGTTTTAATAAAGTTTGGTTCAAATTGATTTCCTGGGAATAATTTAATAATGTCACTTCCACCTTCAAGTGCTGTCACCATCTCTGTAATGGTCATACAGCCTGGTAAATATGGTATGCTATAGCGATTGCAAAGCTTTGCAATTGCAGCGTTGTAGCTCGGACTAACAACAAACTTTGCACCATTTAAAATCGCGTGGCGTGCAGTTTCAACATCCAATACTGTCCCAGCTCCAATTATTGCATCGCTATGACGTAATGCTTTAAAGGTTTCTTCAACAAAAGGTGTTGTATACGTTATTTCAATTGCTCGAATGCCACCTGTAATTGCCCCTTTTGAAATTTCTGTCGCTTCTTCAGGTGAATTTCCGCGAATGACCGCTACAACTTTTGCATCTGACAACGCTTTCAAAATTTCGATTTTTTGCATTCCTGACAACTCCTAACGCTCAATTAGTTTTTCATCGCCGATAAATTGCCTTAATTCTTGCAAGGATGGGAGCCCTTCATTATCTCCTTTAATCGTTGCTACCAATGCTCCTGCCCCATTGGCCAAACGGAGGCGTTCTACGATATCATCACCATTTAAATAGCTATAGACATAGGCTGCATCAAATGCATCCCCTGCTCCAACTGTATCAATGGCACGAATGGAAAAGGCTTCTCGTTCATACTGTTCATTAGCTGTATAAACCGTGGCGCCTTGTTCGCCTTTTTTCACAATAATTTCATCTATTTTATAACTCTCTTGAACGTCTTTAACTGTACGCCCTTCAAATAAAAGTTCAAATTCATCCTGTCCTGTTAAAAGAAGATTGATAGATGGGTACACTTTTTCGTATACCGCTCGGGCATCTTCGATAGACCATAGTTTTAAACGTAAATTTGGATCAAAGGATATAGGAATATTTTTTACTTTGGCTAAAGCAATCAATTTCAATGCAACTTGAATGTTATGTTCACATACCGCTAAATACACGCCACTAATATGTAATAAGTCCACATCATCAAGTACTGACTCATCTATACGGTCTTCTGTCAGCTCAAGTAATGGTGATGGGTTGCGGTAATAAAACGATTTACCTGCACCGTCTTCCCGAATTTCCTTGAAGTAGATAGACGTTGGAATATGTGGTGTTCGTAAGACATGTGATACATCGATTCCTTCACCACGCGCAAAGTTATAAATTAACTTGCCAAATTCATCGTCTCCAATACAACTAATCCATTTTGCTTCCATATCTAAACGTGTAACACCTATCGCAAAATTTAATTCTGCACCACCCACAGCTCGCTCAAAGGAAGGAACGAAACGTAGAGGACCTGTCTTAGATGGATTAAAAACGACCATTGCATCCCCAATCGTTGCAATTCGTTTATTTCTCAATATTTTCATCCCCTTCACAAGTAAAACGTTTTAGTAAAACGTTTTACTAATACTAACATGATTTTTTTTTCGTTGCAACAATAATCCGATTATTTAGATTGTTAGCGTCAAATGATCATTATTGTCTTACATGCATAAAAAAACCTCGTAAAAGATAGAATTTAATCTATCCTTTTACGAGGGAAATTCATTATTATTGATAAAATGGCTTTACCTTGTAGCCGTTTTTCTCCAAATGATAGCGAATATTTTTATCGATTAAGAAGTGACCTGAACCAACAACAACAAAGTACTTACCTTCTTTTTCTTCCAATACATTCATGATTTTCTTTGCCATTTGTTCATCACGTAGACCAAATAGCATTTCATTAAATTCAGACGATGTACCTTCCATTGCTTGGAAGCTTTTTGCAAACTCTTCAACATTTCCTTGCTTCCAGCTTGTAAACCACTCTTGAAGAACTGCGGATTGATTCTCTTCAGATGGATTAATGATACTATCCAACACAGCGACTAATGACTGCTCCTGTGCCTCTGGTGATAATGCTTCAAACATATCAACCTGTGCTCTTGTACCTTCTAATTCAATCACTGGCTTTTGCTGCAACTGTGCATTCAATAAAAAGTATATATCAATACCGTGCATTGCCATCTCTTGTGGTGTCATACCAAAGGAATCGTCCATTGCAAGCATTGATAATGCACTAGAAAGCATCCACGGCTTTTGCACTGTCAGCTGGTCCATCGGAAGATCATAAAGCTTTGCCACTTGTTCAAGCTTCGCATATGTTTCTGGTGCAACAGCATCTTTCAATGTTGAGCCATCTGTATACATTGCTTTTTCTGAATAGTATTCAGGTGCTTCCGTATCCAAGATATTTGCCTCTACTAACAGCGCATCCGATTCATCGAACGCCGTTACTAGTTTTTTATCGAATGGATATAAGTCTGGTGTTCCTAGATGAATAGAACCTAATAAGTAGACAAGTGTATCCTCATCCTCTACTATCCAGGCTACCCCCTTAGATCCTTGCTCTGCAAGTGCATATGTACTCTGAATAAAACGGACAGCTAATAATACAGCCTGTTGAGTCGTTGCCTTTTTCTCTAACTGCAGTCCATTTGGAGAGCCTTGTAATATGTTATGCTCTTTCATAAATTGAACAGCATCTGTACCAACAGGTAAATCATAGCGCGCGACGATATTATACAAGCGCTTCACAATATCACCACGTGTGTTATCGTTTTTCACACTCACTGGTTTATATTGCTTATTTTCAGCTAACCCAAGAGAAGCAACTTTCTTTTCCGTTAAAGCTAGAAGTTCATTTACTTTATCCACTGAAATTTCTTGAAGGAAGCCATCAAAATACCATTCAGTTGAGTAAATTCCGTATTTTTCGCCCTCATTTAATGTTTCTATCGCCCATTCGCTAATCGATGGTACTAGGGGTGGTGTTTGCTCTTCTGCATGAATCACAGGTACAACTGTCGTCAGCATCAATGAGGCACCAAGCAACGCCGCACTCGTTCGTTTCATCATCTTTTTCATCAAATTCTTTTCTCTCCCTTTTCCTATTATATGTATCAGTATCGTTTGAAATTATACCATATAAAATCCAACTATTTTATACTTAAAAGTGAAAATATTGACAAGTATGTATTGGCATTAACCTATCTTGAAATAATTATGAAGAGGTTAAATTTAATAAAACGATGACAAATTATGATGTCATCGTCTTTATGTTGTTGAAAAAAGATGATGTCAACGGCAGAAAAAGCAACTTTGCAAGGTGAGGGGTTGATTTCCGTTCCGCCAGCGTCCTTTCCAGGGGGTGTCCGATGAGCCGCTTCACTCACTAGCGTCCGCTCCAGGGTCTCCTCTGTGACGCTAAATCCCCGAAGAGTAACGCTGGCTCCACTCCAATCAACCATGCTGCAAAGTATCTTTTCCTTATTTTTCATACTAGCGGTAGCGATCAAAATAGCCCCCTGATTTGTATTATTAAAAAAAGGATAGACTTTTATTTTCAATGTAGAGAAGTGATGAATGACAACACCTCTTCATAAAGAGTAGTGAAGACCTTCCCTTTATTCGAAAACCTTTGCTAAAAAGTCAGTGGATTGGAGTGGAAGGCTACTTGACTCCCGTGGGATAGCGAGACAGGCGAGCCCCTAAACGGAGCGGTAGCGGAGGAAGCGGCTCGGCGCTCGCCCACAGGAAAGCAAGTAGCCTGCAACGGAAATCCATTTCTACCTTTCAATTGACTATTTTGTTTTTCAACACTAAGAAGACGATGACAAATTATGCTGTCATCGTCTTTTTGTTTAATAGTATGAGGGATTATTGAACAAATTTAGGATCTAATATACCTAAACCACTACCTTCAAGTTCAAATTTCACTTTTGAAACTCCATCTAAATTAACATGAACCTTTACCTTATCTTTGATTGCTCCACTATCATAAACCAATTTACCATCTGCATAAATTTTCAAGAAACCTATTCCGAAAGAGTTAGCTGATAATTTTTTAATTGGTGCCAAATTGGTTTCAAATCCCTTGTAATTTCCATTGGCTAAGTATTCCACTGTATGGTCTTGAACAGCGCCTCCCCCATGATAACCACCAAGTTGATAGGACCGCTCGAACTTTTCACCTGTACTAATAACGATAGAACTTGGGTTATGGAAGAAGTGGTCTTCATCACCCCCAATAGGTTTTACATCTTTTAAAGAGGTAAATTGAGGAACATCACCAATATAAACCGATTTTGTTTTACCATCCCACGTTACCTTTTCACCTAAAGATTCCGCGACGAAACGCATTGGGACATAAATCGTGCCTTGATAATTAAATCCAGATTGACCTTCTGGTGGGACTTTTTCAACCTTATCTACATAGTAATTGATTGGATCCTGAAACACGCTGATCTTTTTCATGTCACTTGCTGCTTCCGTAGTGGAGAAGTACGTAAAAGTCAAACCTCCTAATATAAAAAACCCTAAGTAACTTGTTATGATAAATAGTTTTTTCACAAAATCACTCCTTAGAATAAACATAGATATATGTAATTATACCAGAAATTTCATATAAACTTTAAAGATTTTATACTAGGATATTTTTAAGCAAGCTTTTTTATCTAGTAAAATTATATTTTCTGTACTAGTTTATTTGTACGCTATTTGAATATTAATGGAAAAAAACTCGACCCATAGCTAATGGATCGAGCGATTTTATTTTTTCTGCTAGTCAAATAATTTTCTTCTTAAAAATAGATGGTAGCACCTCTAACAACCGTTCACGTGTGATAGGATCACAATGATTCCATGAAAAATCTACGAAATGAGTCTTACCGGGAGTTAACTCGGCTAAAGTGGCGATCTGTGGACAGTGAGTAATAGTTCGTAATTCTTGGGGAGAAGCCAAGATAAAATTACGTTCTCCAGCATAGTGATTTATTTGATGCTGCTGAATTTCTATCCATGCTTGTCCTTGCTCAATTAGGTGCATCACTTTGGGAGTCGGACGAAAGCCAAGCGATTCATACAAGCTGGCAGCCAATCCGGTCTGACACATAACATAAAATTTTGCACCAAACTTGAGATAAACAGTAGCCGTCTCTCCAGCAACATAAGCATCTGCTAATTGCCTACGTACTAGCCTTACTTTGTCTTCATATGTAGTAATCCACTTTTCCGCCGCTTTACTCCGTTCAACTAGTTTAGCGATATACCGTAACCGCTCGAACAGTCTATACTTCTTATCCAGTACAACAGTTGGAGCAAGCGCATCCAGTTCCTGCAAGTCTTGCGGATAATAGCTAAGCAATATGAACTCCGGCTGCAGCTGTGCTATTTTATCTGGATCTACCCAATCCCCGATACTATGAATATTTCGCAACTTATTGTGATAAACCACATTATCTCTCATGATAGAGATGGCTGCTCCTATAGGGGCTATGCCTAGAACGAGTAATTCCCCAAGTGTAAATTTTCCATCAGTCACAATACGTGTTGCACCTGTAGGAACAAGAACCTTTCTGCCCAGTGAATCGATAACTGTTCTTTCTGGCGTATGAAGATGAATATTTGCATATTCACGTGGGGTGCTTCCAGTTAATTTATGAAAGCACCGACTGAAATAGTATTCATCTTTAAACCCAATTTGTCGAGCTATTTTGCTCAATGGATCGGTGGTATGACGCAGAAGTTCTTTTGCCTGATTTATACGTAAATGAGTCAAATAATCAGTCGGCTTTTTGCCAGTCAACGTTTTAAACTTTTGACTATATTGCCATCTGACCATTCCAGCCATGTTAGCCAGTTGTTCTACTGTCAAGTCCTCATCATAATGCTGCTCTATGTACTGTACAGTTTTTTGAACCAATTGTATCTTTTCTTCGTTCAGCAACTGGTTAGCTTGCTCATCTAACTGGACCATCATAGCTAGTATCTGCTGAAGTCTACCTTGCATCAGCGCCATTTCTGATGTGGATAGAGAGGAGCAAAGTTGATTATTTATCCATGCTTCATTTCCTAATACTTGCTTGACTTGAGAAAATAACAGATTATAGGGATAACCACAAAGCAAGGGTGGATGGGCAACCCGGTTCAAAGTCATTCCTTCTACTTTAAAAGTTTCAAAGGTAAAACGCACAAACTGTGCCTCTTTGTTACTTGATTCTACAGTGTAGCTTTGTACAGGTAAAATTAGAATGCAGCTTCCTTGTCGTAGATCGATAGCCATTTTGTCTACATACAGCCGTATGTCATGACTGAGTGCTATCAATAATGTGCATAAATTTGTTTCATTACCATTTATTCCCTCATCGTAGCTACTGGCTGACATGATCTGATCAATTTGAAATCGATCATACTGTTGTAGCCTAATATATAGGGGTGCTAGATTCATAAGCAACTCTCCAACCATTGAAAATGATTCTCATTACCGTTATTGTAACATATAATGACCCTCTATCAACTATTGTTCGAGTATGTGCTATTTTAGAATACAAACGATTTAAAAAATTGCTTGGGCAAATACAATTTTTACTGTTTGTGCATCCATTTTGGTAACTTTTTATACAATTGCTCCAAAGCTAATAAATTATCTGTGTTCCATTCATTAGGAACAACATAAACATTTCCCTTTTTGACTGCAGGCAAAGTTCCCCATACTGGGCTTTGTAGCAGTCGATCAGCTTCTGCTTCACTTTCCTCATCCTCTTGTACAATTACAAACAAATGATCACCAGAAAACTCTGGAAGTACCTCTTCGGAAACCTCAAGGAAAGATACCCCTTCTACATCAATAATATTCTTCTGTACAGCTGGTGGGACAGCAAAACCGTTTTCTCCATATATAATGGCACCAAAGTTACGATCGCCCATAACATAAAGTATTTTACCTAACTGGTAGAATACTGTTGCGGTCTCCCCTTCTGCTAATTGAAGCTTATCAAACATTTCTTTAGACTGTGTTTCAAACTTAGCAATAATTTTCGTTACTTCTTCCTGTTTACTCAATATATTCCCCATCTCCTTTATACGTTCTGCATAAGGAAGAGCTGGGTTGAAGGGAATCGTAGTAGCGATTTTTGACAATTCTTCGTTAAGATTTGGATCCGCCTTGTAATAACCATTAATAATCAGATCAGGTTTTAAAGTCAGAATCGTCTCTAAGCTAGCAGGATTTCCAATATCAACGATGCCTTCAAGTTTATCTCCATAGTAACTAGCAGGATCTTGAGGAAGATTATTACCAACAAGGGGAATATCCATCGCTAAGAAATCACCCGTCGTCTGACCAATATAAACCACTCGTTTTGGATCTGCAGGTATTTCAACCTGTTCGCCTGTAATCGTTGTATATTGAACTGTTGTCTCACTTTCCTCTGCTTGCACATCAGATTGAGCTGTTTTCTCGTTTTCCTTTTCCTTCACATCAGATGCGTTGCCATTAGAACTGCATGCCGATAATATCAACATCAATAACAGGAGGAAACTCCCTCCCCATAGTATATTTCGCTTTTCACGATGTTTCTTCACAATTATTGCCCCTTTCCTTCTTTCTTTTAATTGAAAATGATTATCATTTACAGCATTATTATAGTTGGTATAAAAAGCGTAAACAATGGAAAAAACGCAACGATTTATTTGGATAAATGTCAATAGTTATCGCCCAAAAAAACATCTGATCACTTATTTCATTTATAAGCAAACAGATGTAAATTACTCATTTATTGAAATTAACCTAAAAAGCTTTATTATCTCCACTCAGCAATGTTGAAATTGACAGATGGGGAAATTAGTAAATTTATCATTACTAGAATTGTTCATTTCATATGTATAACATAGTCATTAGAAGACACTGTAAAACAACAATCCCTCCTATCACTTATGAATAATACAATACTAACAAAAGGTAAATGATAGTAATTCAAGTATACACACATTCCCCTACAACTTACGCAATTGATGGCAATTCGTATCGTTTGAAGAATCGCCTCGCTTCAGAATGTGAGTAAAATCATTGTGCTATACTGATTCTATCATTATTCAAAATGGAGGTAATTCAATGAATAAAGAAGATCCAATACGCGACCTTATTATCCAAACTTCTCTAAAATTATTTAATAAAAAAGGTTACAATCAAACATCTATTCAAGATATTATGAATGCCACAGCATTACCAAAGGGTGCCATTTATAGACGTTTTGAAAATAAAAATGACATTGCCATTGCTTCCTTCAAATATTCTATGAGTATTATTTGGCATCATTATTTTGAAGCAATAAAATCTAAATATACAGCGACAGATAAAATAATTGCTATGTTTGAAGTTTATCATGATGCTGTTCATACCCCTCCTGTAGACGGTGGTTGCCCACTACTGAATACTGCTATTGAAAGTGATGATGGATTCCCAGAGTTACATGAGATAGCTGCTAACACACATAATGAAACCCTACTTTTTTTACAATCAATTATTGAAGAAGGTATTCATTCAAAAGAATTCAACCAAAATATAAATTCTTATTCCCTAGCTTCTTTTTTATTCTCTACGTTAGAGGGTGCTGTGATGTCTAGTCGTTTAGCTTTAAATAATGATCATATAAATCACAGCATTGAACAAATAAAATACCTTTTACAGCAATACGCATCAAAGAGCCAAGAGGTTTAAAATATAATACCTCTTGGTTTTCACTAAAATGTAAGAATTATTTTGTTGAAATCAAATTTATTTGCATATAAGATATTCTTACGGACCGGACAGTCCGGTCCGTAAGAATATTAATGTTACTTAAAGGAGAGATGATGTTGGAAATTGCAATTTTACTTTACGACGGCATTACAGCTTTAGACGCTATTGGTCCATACGAAGTGTTTGCTGCTACACAGCAATGTCATGTGAAATTTGTTGCTAAAGATAAAGGACTGATTAAACTAGATTCAAAGATGGGCTATTTGCATGCAGACTATAGCTTTTCTGACATTAGTTCTACAGATATACTTGTTGTACCTGGCTGTAGTCCCCCTAACTACAAAAATCCAATGAATGATGAAATAACACTAAACTGGATTCGTAACATACACCAAACAACTAAGTGGACTACATCCGTTTGCAATGGTTCTCTTATTTTAAGTGCTGCTAGTCTATTAAATGGAATGAAAGCAACTAGTCACTGGGGTTCCTTTGACATCCTGCAATCGCTTGGAACTATTCCAACTGAAGAAAGAGTTGTTCGTCAAGATAAAATGGTAACGGCAGCTGGAGTCTCTTCTGGTATTGATATGGCTCTACAAATAGTTGCTTGGGAATTTAGTGACGGTCTTAGTAAAGGAGTTCAATTAATACTGGAATATGATCCACAGCCACCATTTGATACAGGTTCCGTAAGAAAAGCACCTCAACCTTTAGTTAGAGATATAAAAAAAATGCTTCAAGAGTTTTCTGAGAAAGAGCCTGATATGTAATTCAATAAGTAACTAAAAAAATCATATTTAAGGTGATGCTTACCTTAAATATGATTTTAAGAATATTTCTTAAGTAATATAGAACTTTATTATTTATAAATACTAGCTATATAGGACAATAAGGCTGGAAATACAATCCATATGAATAAAAAAAGACTATAATCGATAAATAACAAACATTATTTGCTCATCTATTCCATCAACATACTGAACTACTTCTTCATCTTCCAAGCTTTCCATATTATTATCCAAAAAGACCTTCCCATATAATAATTGGACCTGTTGATTAGTTCAAAGTTGCAGAAGGTTCAACAATGTTATTACAATTTGCCCAACACTTTCTTGAACCTTAGATCGAGCAGCAAGAGAGGTTCTTCAATAGCTTTGTGATACTCAGCATTAGCATGGGCATCTGCAAGCCAACGTGACATTTCTCCAAATGGTTTAAATCTGTTTTTTGAGTAGTCACTAACTTGGATGAATCCAACAGCTATATCCCTCTTGAATAGCATCAAACCCAGTGTGTAGCTCCAACATCCATTAATAAACGGCATAGTTGGCTTAATAAACATTCAACTTTTTTATAAAAAAGTTTGGTTATTCTATTTGATTTCTTCAGCCAGCTCCAAAATAATTCCTTCTGGTCCGCGAACATAGCATAATTTATAATCGTTTTCGTAGTTATAGATTTCACCAACAAGTTCTACGCCCTTCTTTGTCAATTTGCTAACAAGGGCTTCAATATCTTCAACATTGAAGGCAATATGCTGGATACCTAGAGTATTTGCTAAAGGATGCTGGATGCCTATTTCATTTGATGGTGCGTTAAACTTTACTAGTTCAATATTCGTCTCACCGTCTGGCGTTCGCAACATTACTATTTCTAGATTTGCGTCACTATCTGACGTTCGCAACTTTGCAACGTCCTCTTTAACATCTTGAAGCCCTATTACCCGCTCCATCCTTTTCACCCATTCACCTTCCACTTTTCCTTCCCCTAGCACCTCAAGGCCAAAGTCAAGAAAAAATGCTTTCGCTGCAGGAAGATCATTTACGATTATCCCCACATGATCAATCTTACGGATTTTCATATTTCATACCACCTTTCTCCTAATTTTAATCATTTCTTTTTGATTGCTGAATAGCTTTTACCCCCTATTCAACAAACTATCCACCATTGGCAAATATCTATAACTAACATGAACTAATAATCCTATTTCTTAATCTTTTTTATCGTATATTAGGATGGTCCTTTTTACGAACAAAAACGCTTTAAAGTGCCTTTTCTGAAACAACTCTATAAATCTTATAGCTGGCACCCCAATAGCAATACAAAAAAGAAGCCCATTAAAATAAGGCTTCTTCTACACTTATAAATAAAATTTTTTCGCTAGGTAACCCCATGTGCTATAGCTTTTAAAGGGGGAAGATCCCCAATACTACACAGACAATAATCATGACAATCGTAGAACCGAAAGCCCACTTTAAGAAGATACGTTGTAGCTTGCCGAAGTCCTCTCCAACCATACCTACCAATAAATACGTAGAGGGAACAAGCGGACTTAGTAGGTGTACTGGCATTCCTAAAAGAGAAGCTCTACCGATTAAGGCTGGGTCGATGCCATATACTGCTCCTGCCTTGGCAAGTAACGGCAGTACGCCATAGTAAAAAGCATCATTTGACATAAAGAATGTAAAAGGTGCGCTTAGGATGGCTGTCACAACAGCAAAATGAGAACCCATTTCATCTGGAATATAATGAATCACTGAGTTTGCCATCGCATCTACCATCGATGTACCTGAAAGAATGCCTGTAAATATCCCAGCTGCAAAAACCATCGAAACAACAGATAATGCATTGTCAGCATAATTCGCAACACGTTCTTTTTGATCTTTCAATTTTGGATAGTTTACAGTAATCGCAATCGCAAAACCAAGCATGAATAATGTAACAGGTGGTAATAACTCCATAATTAATGCTACTAAAAGAACGATTGTCAGAGCATAGTTAAAGATAATTAGTTTTGGACGTTTCAAATAGTCATCTTCGACTGTAGCAGCAGGCTGAGCTGCCGCTTCATAATCATATTCTATAATACCAATCCGCTTTCTTTCCTGTCTTCCGAACGTAAATGCCATGAACAGAACAAAGATAGCTCCGCCAATCATCGCGGGAATCACTGGTGTAAAAACCTCAGACATTTCCAGATTCAAAGCGGTCATAACCCTTGCAGTTGGTCCTCCCCAAGGTAGAAGGTTCATCACACCTGAAGCTGAAACGGCAATACCTGCTAATACAATTGGTCGCATGCCAATTCTTTTATATAGCGGTAGAAAGGCAGAAATAGTAATCATGTATGTTGTCGTGCCATCACCATCTAAAGAAATCAGAAGAGCTAATACCGCTGTTCCGATGGCAATTTTAACAGGATCACCCTTTACTAACCTAAGAATCGTTTTAATGATTGGATCAAAGACTCCAGCATCAATCAAAATACCAAAGAAAAGAATGGCAAATAAAATCATAATCCCTGTTGGAGCGACACTTTTAATCCCATCCAACATCATAGGACCCATCTCGCCTCCGAATCCGCCAATAACTGCAAACGTAATTGGAACTACAATTAATGCAATCATTGCTGTAAGACGGCCAGTCATAATCAAAATCATAAAGACTATTATCATTAAAAAGCCTAAAATTGCTAGCATAATACTCCCCCCAATTGCTCCTCAAAATTATTTATCAATTTGATAAATAATTAATTTTCCGAATATTACACCTAATAATAAAATAACAATGAGCAAATGTAATCGTTTACAAATTAATGTTTATTAATTTCTTTATAGCTATTTCGTACATTTTGTTCACGAAAAAGCATTCGATTCATGTACCGTCTACTTTAGATGTGCAAAAAAAAGAGGCTAACCTTGGACTATGTATTCTCTCTACCATCTGTATGAAACGGTAAAAAAGCAAACACATAGGTCTCAATAGTCAACCTAATAAAGCAAATATATTACTGTGCATAATAAGAATAAATCTACTTAGTAAATCTCCAATAATTTCTCATATTTCTTATTTTCTTCATCAAGAAATCTAGAGGTTTCACTACTGTTCATATAAAAATCTTCCCACATATATTTTTGCAAAATATGTTTCCATTCTTCGGTTTTGACCATTTTTGCAAATGTCATCTCCCAAAATTCGATTTCCTTTTTTGACATATTAGGAGGTCCCATAATACCGCGCCAATGTTTAAAAACTACCTCTATTCCTTCATCTGTCCATGTAGGAATTTCGGGGAGCTCCTTTAATCGTTTCTCTGATGAAATGACGAGCAATTGTACTTGATTCAAATCATAATATTTTTTAGCCTCGGATAAAGTCATCGTTGCCACATCTATTTGCTTTTTTAATAATGCCTCAACTACTTGTCCACTATTTTCATACACTAAAAAATCTAGTTTTTCAGGGCGTACTCCAGCCTGTTTACTCGCTAAAACAAAAGAAATTTGATCATCATTGCCTAATCTCGGGGAGACACCTATTTTATAGGCTTGGGGTGTTTCTTTCAGCTTTTCCATTAAACCTTTTGCACTTTTTATTTCTGAATCCTTCGAGACAATTACAACATCCCATTCTGTAGCCAAAGTGGCAATCGGTGTAAAATCTTTATAGGTTAACTTACTTTGCCCCAATAAATGATTGGTAATGAGTAGGCTTGAATTCATTGCTAGCACATGATCCTTTTGCTGTTTAGTATATTTCCACCCTAGCTCTCCACCCGCACCAATTTTATTCAGTATATGAATGTCCTCATCAATCAAGTTGTTACTCCGTAAAATGTCCCGTATGGCTCTTGCTGTTTTATCCCAACCTCCGCCAATAGAGCTTGGGGCAATGATTGTTACGGTATCTTTTATCGCTTCTTGCCCCTCATCTTGTGAACACCCCAAGCAAAGCATGACAACAAGCACGAAAATACTCATTATTTTTTTTCTCATTGTTCATTCCTTGTCCTTATTCTTGAGTCAACCTTTTTATTCTTTATAGTAATATTTCCTCTCAGGCCTTCCAACAACTCCATATTCATGTTTTGCCGTACAGACATCTATTGAAACGAGAAACTCTAAATACCTTCTTGCAGTTGTTCGAGATGCCCCAATTTGTTCACCCATTTCCTCAATGGAAATGCCGCTTTTCAGTTCTTTCATTACATTTGTCACTTTGTCCAAAGTATGACGATCTACACCTGAGGGTAAATCCTTTTGAGTTGCAGATGATTGATTAGCGACGCCAAAGTATCGATCAATCAATGTTTGATCCACCTCATCACGATGGCTTAGTAGCCGTTTCTTTTTTTTATATTCTTCAACGGCTTCCACAAATTTCTCCATTGTCACTGGCTTCAACAAATAGTTACTGACACCATATCTGACTGCCGTCTCAAGCATCGATTTTTCCGTTGCAGCAGTCACGATAATAATATCGATTGTTGGATAATGATCCCGTATCTTTGCTAATAAATTTGTTCCAAGATCATCAGGCATATAAATATCCAAAAAAAGCAAGTCAACTTCGTATTTCTCTAGTATGTCCATCGTTTCCTTTGCATTCAATGCTTTCTGGACGACCCTTACATCTGGTAGCTTTTGCAAAAACTGTTCTTGCACTTGTGCAATACGAAAATCATCTTCCGCAATGACAACCTTAATCATTGTTCCCTCTCCTTCTTTTATCTTGCTTTACTGGCATTTAGACAACCGACTTAGATGGGAGTAAACCCCCAATTTCAACATCAGTAGAACTATAGATAATCTCACTGAGTAAGTTTCATTTTTTCGGTAGGAATACCGTGAAAATGGCCCCACCATTTTTGTCATTTTTTACTTCTACTGTTCCACCTAAAGATTCTACAATTTGTTTAACATTAAATAATCCGTACCCTCTATTTTCTCCTTTAGATGAACTACGTAAATCAAATATAGAATCTAACATGTCTTCAGCAATTCCCTTGCCGTTATCTGCTACTTCAATAATGATGTCATTCCCAATTCCTGTAATTGAAAAATTCACCGTTCTCTCTTTTTGATCGGCTACGGCATCAAATGCATTATCAATAAGGTTTCCAATGATTGTAATGATATCCGTGATTTCAATGTGATTTGGTAAGATATCTACATAACTATCGGGATCAATTTCAAAGGCAATTTTCTTTTCCGATGCATTGCCCAGTTTCCCTAATAATATAGCTTGAACATTTATATCATGAATTTGATTGAATAGTATTTGGTTCTGGTGCTGATGATTAGCTGACTCTTTTTGAATAAATTCAAATGCATCCTGATATCTCTCTAGTTGGATTAACCCTGATAATAAATAAAGTTTATTAGAGTACTCATGCGTTTGCGCACGAAGTCCCTCTGAATATTCACGAACCTCTGTGATCGTATCAATAAGCTTTTTAAGCTCCGTTTTATCACGAAAACTCGAAACTACACCTACAATCTGTTCATTTTCGATGATTGGAATAAAATTGAAAATAAATACTTTATCATTAATTAATATCTCTACATTATGAATGGGCTTACCTTTCTGTAATACATGATCGATATTAATTGTTGGTGAGACATATTGGATATGTTGACCCATCAAGGATTCATCCATGAGGTTCAACATTGACCTTGCAGAATGATTGATTAAAGTTAAGAATCCATTTTGATCGACTGCAATGATTCCTTCCTTGACTGATAATAGAATGGCACTTCTTTCTCTATATAATGAGGAGATTTCATGCGGTTCCAGCCCCATCGTATCTTTTCTAATACTTTTGGTTAAAAAAATACCACCAATGATTCCTAAAATTAAAACAATCAGAGATGCAATGAGAATGGATTTAATTCGTTTGTAAATATTTTGATAGATGTCTTTTTCCGCGTATTCAACTGCTACAGTTCCAATTACACGAGTGTACTCTCCATTGTCTGCAATGATCGGAACCTTCCCTATTAAAACAGAACCACTCTCTCGTTCCACTTCAAAATTATTAGAACCGCCAAATATTAACCCATAATTATTTGTATGATCAAAATTCTTCTGACCAACTTGACTTGGGTCTTGATGCGAATAAATAATCTTCTCCCGATCTTCAATAATAATATTTTCTGCATTTACCTGATCTATTACTTGATCAGCAATTGGGCGAAAACGTAGCTCTAAATCACTTTTTTCAATGGATTCTTTCAGTTCTGGCATAAGCGAGATAGTCATAGCCGATTGCAATGCCAATTGTTTAACTTGAGTCCTAGCATCTACATATTGCAAATAAGCAAATATGCTGGCGAGAAGAAAAACAATAAAAAGAATTAACGTGCTAATTAGTCCCAATATTTTTGTTTGTAATGGAATCTTTTTTTTGTTCAATATACTTAACCCTTTTCAACTAGTGTAATTCATTATTATTAATTTTCACCCTACTTTTATTAAGAATATACCATTGTGCTTAACTAAAAGGATTAAATCCCTTTGTTGCTGCATTTAAGAGAATATAACAGACGCAGTTCATGGTAATTTGACTGTTATGATTGTTTTAATTAGAAAAATCTAAAGAACTTACTAAAATATCAGTGAAAAGCCTAGTTTGAATCCAGCTTAATTTCTTGATTATACTATAATTCAAAGGGATTTTTGAATTTATAAAAGCCTTCCACCTAAATCAGTAGAAGGTTTCATATAGAAAGATAACAATGTTTTATTTGAACTAACGCCCCTAATGATTAAAGTATACCTGATCACTAAATAGGTGCATTTATCTTTATCGAGCTAATTATACAAATCCCCTGATTTTTTCATGGAATTTTATGTTAAAATCATTGAGATGAATTGGTTTAATTAAGGAGGTAATACTTATCATATTTTGGTTTCGACACTTACCACAGATAGATATGGATTTATCAGATTGGACTCCTTTCATACAGAATAATTGGTATCGTAAACATTATATGAAGTTTGTCTATCTACTTCAGTTTATCATTTTTTTGATGCCCTTTTTCTTTGAAACACATTTCACTTATATTAATAATTTTTCTCTCATTATAATCGGTATTATAGTTTTCATCATTCATGAGTATATACATATTGTTACCATAAACAAAAAAGGCGATATTAGCTTAACTTTCAGTGGATTTTTTTGGCTAAATACCAACGCAGTCTTATCCAAATCGAGATTTTGGTTCTTTATGAGCTTACCCTTTATTGTATTATCAGTAATCCCTGCCACTATGGCCTTATATGTACCAAGTAATATCAAACCAATCATAGTATTTGTAAGCTGGATTAACGCAGTCATTTCCGCTTCAGATATCATTAATTCATTTTTAATTGCCATTAAACCGAAAAGCGCTGTTTTTTACAGAGGTTATTATAGAGTTAAATAGGGTTTATAGAGTTACTCATACAATCAAGGTATGTGACAACCTTGCACATACTCTTCAAACAAACCTGTTAGAACAGTATTATAACCTCATCACTAAAAGCTTAAAAAACTCAAACCTATCCATATATCTTAAGGTGAGTTTAAGATTTCTTATTCCCATATATTCGCTTTATTAGAAACCTCCCTTTTCATAGGGAGGTTTTTATACATTTCAACGTTCTGTAATGACTTGCCGCTTTTATGCTGCTGCAGTGATATTCCGTAGTATACTTTTATCACAACGAATTAAAGGAGTATAAAAATGCTTGATTCTAATCCTAATTGGCTGGCACATTGCACAGAAATAAAAGATTTAGCCAAATCATTATTTCAAAAATCAACGATACATCTTGATAGTGCGGCTCTGTTATTGATTACGGATGGCCAAACCACTCTATCCATTAATGGGCACAATGAACATATTGTATTTGGGCATTTAATTGCCCTTGATAGTGGTGCGGTTATCCAACTTACAAATACAAACCGTCTTGACTTTTCAGGCTATTTAATTAGCTTTGATCTGTATGATATAGAAATGAAATCAATCTGTAATTGGTCTATCGATACAATGAATGGTTACTCCATTCAACGAGTGCCTGAAACGGTCATCGCAGATATTCGCATGTCGCTCGCTAAAAACAGAGACCCTCTCCCTATCGCCATTAAACAATTTATTTTATACAGCTTGCTGAAGGAATTACAACAGGAGCGACCAACAGATGAATACACACTTGAGCAAAGAATTGAACAGACTGTCGTTTATATGCAAAATAAATATAATCAAATGATGACAAGAGATGAACTAGCAGCTATTGCTGGATACAGCCCATGGTATTATTCGAGAAAGTTCATTGAGTTATATGATAAAACACCGATCGCTTATTTAATTAGCTATCGTATTTTCCGTGCACAAGAAATGCTATTAACAACAGATGATTTATCACAAAACATCGCAAAGAAAGTTGGCTTTGATGATGTGCAAAACTTTAGTCGACAGTTTAAACGCATTGTTGGTCGCCCACCTAAGCAATTCAAAAAGACCATTGGTGATTATCGTGTTTGCTTTCTCTCACCTGCACACGCAGAAGTTGCGATTGCATTAGGTGTTGCACCTCATTGTGTTACTGTGACTAGCTCCCTAACGCCAACATATCAAAAGATGCTTTTTCATGAAGTTGGTACAACCATTTTAGAAATGCCACAATATGTGATTCAACAAGACACCATTGTCCAGCAACAACCCGATTTAATTATCGGTGTCGACTTAACGGAAGAGACCAAACAACACTTCCAAACGATCGCCCCTGTTATCACTGGGCTACCTTATGATTTAAAATCACTCATTCGTTATTTTGGTGAATTGTTTCATAAAGAGAAGGAAGCTATACAAATCATTCGGGAACTTGCGACACATGTAGAGGTTCTAAAAAATAAAATACAACAGCATATTGCAAAGGATGCTACTGTACTTTACTTACGGGTGGAGGAGTTGGGTTATCGCTATTTCGGTGAGTCTTCTAGTGACTCGGCTATCCTTTTATATCAGGAACTTGGCCTACAAATGCCTGACATATTGCGTGCAAATGAAAATAGTTTCAACACATGTTCTTTACAACAATTAGTGGCAGCCAATCCTACCTATTTGTTTATTGAAAAGCGCATAATGGATTATTATACTGCAGACCTTAGCTTAGCTACTCTACAAAAAAGTGAGCAATGGGCAACTTTAGATGCTGTGAAAAAGAAGCGTGTTTTTTATGTGGATACTGGTTTATGGATTAACAATTGCAGTGTATTTGGCAAAAGGAAAATTATGCAACAGATTGAACAATCAATTTTAGCTGTTTACCCTAAAACACAATAATCCAATTTTTAAGGCACTTTATGCTATATTAGACGCTCTCATTACCTGTTATTATTTGATAGTGATAATCATTATCAAATAAAAAAGGAGCTTTAATCAATGAAAAAAACGATGCAATATATACTTTTTATGTTAGTTGCTTTAACATTAGTGGCTTGCGCAAGCACTAACAAAGAGAGCGGAAATGAGGCAAAGGAGCAAGAAGAAAAAAGCGAGCCTACAACACGTGTTGTGAAAGATGCCTACGGTGATGTCACGATCCCTACCGAACCTAAAAATATGTTAGTCCTTAACTCTAACTATGCTGAAAACTTAATTGAAATTGGTGTAATGCCTCAAATGGTGACAGTCGTTGAAGAAATTGAACCTGCGTATCGCTTCAAATTATTCAATGACAACAATGTTAAAATCATTCCGACTGTGCAATATGAGGAGAATTTAGAAGTTATTCTTGAAGCAGCACCAGATGTCATTATTGCTCAAGGTGCAGCGATTGATGCTAAAAAATACGAAGCTTTAAGTAAAATTGCCCCTACTGTTGCTGTTGAAGCAGGCGTTGCAATAGATGAATATGTTCCTGTTCTTGGTGAACTGTTCAATAAAGAGAAAGAAGCTACACTTGCTCTCGAAAAATTTAGGAAAAAAATAGAAGAAACCAAAGAAAAGCTACAGAATGCTATAGGTGACGAAAAAATTCTCGTATTACGTGTAGAACAAAATCAATATCGTGTGCTAGGCACTGAAAAGGGTAGCCCTGGTAGTGACATGCTATACACACAACTTGGATTAAATATTCCAACTATGTTGAAAGATAATAATGAGTGGTTCACGCCTATTTCCTTAGAAGTTCTTCCTGAACTTGACGCAGATCATATTTTTGTCGAACAACGTCAAATGCAAAATTATAGTAGTGAACAATCCATGAAAGATTTAGAGAATAGCCCAATGTGGCAAGCTATGGATGCTGTGAAAGCAGGCAAGGTTTACCCATTAAAAACAGCAGATTATGTTGTAGGTGAAGGTCTAATTGGCTCTCCACTATTCCTTGATTATTTAGTTGAAAAGTTGGTGCCTTAAATGAAGCAAGAAATTTATGATGTAATTATTATCGGTGGTGGGCCAGCTGGCATGTATGCTGCCTTTTACAGTGGCATGCGTGAAATGAAAACAAAAATTATCGAAGTAAAACAGGAATTAGGAGGGTTTATGCGCACCTATCCTGAGAAGCTAGTCTGGGATGTTGGTGGCATTGAGCCTGTTCGCTGTGAAGATATTATTCACTCCTTAATCAAGCAAGCTATGACATTTAATCCGACAATCGTATTTGGTCAAGAAGTTGTTGGCATGGAAAAACGAGATGATGGCATTTTCGTCTTAACAGCTAAAACAGGCGAGAAGCATTATTCGAAAACGATTATTTTAGCTACAGGACGCGGTATCACACGCATTCAGAAATTAACAGTTGAAGGCGCTGACCGTTATGAACTAAACAACCTTCACTATACGGTAACGAACATCAATAGGTTTAAAGATAAACGTGTACTCATTTCTGGTGGAGGTGACTCAGCTGTAGATTGGGCTATTGAAATGGCTCCTATCGCCAAAGAAGTATACGTCGTTCATAGACGGGATGACTTTAGTGCCTTTGAATCGTCTGTAACACGCATGAAATCTATAGCAACAACCTATGTTCCTTATACGGTTTCGCGTTTACATGGCAATGGCAATAAAATCGAACATGTTACATTACAGCATGTTGATTCAAATGATACGACAAAGATTGAAGTAGACGAAGTACTTGTTAATCATGGGTTTGACCGACACTTTGGTGGCGCCATTATGGATTGGGGCTTAGCCACTGAAGAATGGGGCATTTCCGTTACACCAAAAATGTGCACAAGCATGTCAGGCATCTTTGGCGCAGGTGATATTGTAACGAATGAAGGGAAAATAAGACTGATAGCAGGCGCATTTAATGATGCTGTCCTTGCTGTCAATAGCGCCAAATTGTACATCGACCCTACTGAATCAAAAATGGCAGGCGTTTCTTCTCACAATGACCGCTTCGCTGAAAAAAACGAAGCGTTACAACAAAAGAATAAAGCTGTAGCTACACATAAGTGATTGGCTAATATCTTCCCCATTAGATAAACAAATCATCTGTTTATCTAATGGGTTTTTTATCTAAAACGTTGTACACATCCACTAGAAGGCACATCTTGAATTGTTAACTTATGGCTTATCAAGAGATTGTTGCCGCAGCCCAACCAGTTTGTTGTTGCGCAATAATAAAAAAAATCCTGCATAGTAAACACAGGATTTCTATTAATGTAATTATTTTTACAGATTTACAAGTCACATTGAGAATTAGATTTTCAAGCTGTGAAAGTTGAGTGAATAATAATTAGTAAATCAAGTATAACTCAGCATGCTTAGTATGTACCTTTTTGATGCTAAATCTAATCACATCGTTTTCTTCTTAAAAATATACGGCAATACCTCTAACAATCGTCCACGTGTAATGGGATCATCATAATTCCATGTAGCATCCATAAAGTGATTTTTACCAGGAGTTAACGTGGTGATAGTCGCAATCTGTGGACAATGAGTGGCTGTTTGCAATTCTTGTGGAGAAACCAAGATGAAATTATGATCTCCAACATAATGATTCATTTGATGCTGCTGAATTTCTATCCATGCTTGCCCTTTCTCGATTAAGTGCTTTACTTTGGCAGAGGGACGAAAACCAAGCGATTCATACAAGGTTGCAGCCAATCCGTTCTGGCCCATAATATAAAGTTTTTCACCTAACTTGAGATAAACAGTAGCCGTCTCCCCAGTAACATAAGCATCGGCTAATTCCCTACGTACCAATCTTACTTTGTCCTCATATGTAGTAATCCACTTTTCCGCCTCTTTACTACGTTCAACTAGTTTAGCGATATACCGTAACCGCTCAAATAATCTAAATTTACTGTTCAGTATAACAGTAGGAGCAATCGCATCCAGTTCCTGTAAATCCTGTGCTCGATAATTGCTAACCAATAATAACTCAGGCTGCAGTTCTGATATTTTTTCTGGATCTGCCCAATACCCGATATTATGGATATTTCGCAACTTATTGTGATAAATCACTTGATTTTTCATGATAGAGATGGCCGCTCCTAAAGGGGATATGCCTAGAACGAGTAATTCTCCAAGTGTGTCTGTTCCGGCAGTTACAATACGTGTTGCATCCTTAGGGACATGAATCTCTCTGCCAAGTGAATCAACAACTGTCTTTTGCTGATTATGAAGATGGATATTCGCATATTCACGCGGAGTGTTTCCAGTTAATTTATGAAAGCACCGGCTGAAATAAGATTCATCCTTAAACCCAATTTGCCGAGATATTTTTCTTAATGGCTCGGCAGAATTACACAGCAGCTCTTTAGCCTGATTTATACGTAAATGGGCCAAATAATCAGTTGGCTTTTTGCCAGTTAATATTTTAAACTGTTGACTATATTGCCATCTAACCATTCCCGCCATGTTAGCTAGTTGTTCTACTGTCAAGTCTTCATCATAATGCTGTTCCATATACTGTACAGTCTTTTGTATCATTTTTAGCTTTTCTTCGTTCTGAAAATGGGCAGGTTGCTGATCTAGCTGGGTCATCATACTTAGAATAAGCTGAAGTCTACTTTGCATCATAGCCATTTCTAATGCGGACAGTGAGGAACAGAACGGATTCCTCATCCATGCTTCATTCCCTAATACTCGCTTAACTTGAGAAAATAACAGTCTATAGGGATAACCACAAAGTAAGGGAGGATGTGCAATGGGATTTAAAGTCATTCCTTCTACTTTAAAGGTTTCAAAGGTAAACCGCACAAGCTGTGCCTCTTTGTTACTTGATTCCACAGTGTAACTCTGTACAGGGGAAATTAAAATGCAGCTCCCTTGTTGCAGATCGATTGCAATTTTGTCTATATATAGCCGTATGCCATGGCTATGTGCTATCAATAATGTGCATAAATTTGTTTCATTGTAGTTTATTTCCTCATTATGGCTAATCGCCGGCATCATTTGGTCAACTTGAAACCGATCATAATGTTGTAGCCTAATAAACAGCGACGCTAGATTCATAAGCAACCCTCCGACAAACGAAAATGATTCTCATTATCATTAATATAACATATAATGATCTACTTTCAAGTACAGCGGAGCTTTAATAGTTCAATCATGCATCATGCTGGAAAATTAACTGTTTAAAGAACTTAATGGGTAGTTACAATTTCTTACTGCCGTTGCATCCATTGTGGCAACTCTTCAAGCAATTGCCCCAAAGCTAACAAGTCATCTGTATTCCAATCGGCAGATGCAGTATACACATTTCCCTTTTGAACTGCAGGCAGAGTCCCCCATAGTCGGCTTTCTAGCATTCGATTAGCTTCTGTTTGACTTTCTTCATTATCGAGTATAAGTACAAACAAATGATCACCAGCATACTCTGGAAGCAACTCTTCTGAAATCGCAAGGAAAGTCTGCTCTTCATCAATAATATTCTCCTGTACAGCGGGTGGGATGACAAATCCTTGCTCTTCATAAATAATAGCACCAAGTGAACGATTGCCCATAACATAAAACGTTTTACCTAACTGTAAGAAAACTGTTGCTGTCTCCCCTTCTGCCAATTGAATCTTATCCCACATTTTTTGCGACTGTGCTTCAAATTTAGCTATCCACCCAGCTGCCTCCTCCTGTTGTCCAAAGATATTTCCAATCTCAATTATACGTTCTTTATAAGGAAGCGCTGAGTTGAACGGAACAGTAGGAGCAATTTTCGCAAATGCCTCACTTTGGTTTGAATCCCCCTTGTAATAACCATTAATTATCAAGTCGGGTTTTAAAGACAGAATCAACTCTAAATCACCAGGATTTCCAACATCAATTATTCCTTCCGTTTTACCTTCATAGAATTTACCGGTAGCATGGATAAGATTACTACCAATAATTGGAATATCCATCACCAAGAAATCGCCAAGCGTCGAACCCAAATAAACCACTCGTTTTGGATCTGCAGGTATTTCAACCTGTTCACCTGTAATTGTTGTATATTGAACAGTTGTCGCACTTTCCTCTTTTGACTCATCAGATTGAACTGTTTCCTGACTATCCTCTACCTTCTCATCAGACACGTTTCCATTAGAGCTGCTGCATGCCGATAATATCAACAGCAGGGATAACACCCCTGCCCATAATATAATTCGCTTTGCAAGTAATTTCTTCACACTTTGTTGCCCCTTTCCTTCTAATCCTTAATTGAAAATGATTATCATTTACAGCATTATTATAGCTTGTACAAAAAGGGGAAACAATAAAGAAAACGCAACTATTTAATTGAATAAATGTCAATAGCCACAGCGTTTGTATAGGAGTAATGGACGGGCCATCCGCACGATTATCACCTCCATAAATATTAAATGGGAAAGTATGAATCAATTAACGATATCAACCTTGATATGAGAACAAAACTAAAGAGCATGTTTTGAAAAAAGATTGATCAAAACATGCTCTTATTTAATGGGATTGATTAAATTTTTTATAAAAAAGTTCGATAATTTTTAAACCCTTGTTGCACTAAAGCACCCCATTAGCTCAATTAGTAATACATTATTTAACCAACGTTTGAAGACTTATTAACACGGGGGTATACACAATTAGTGGAATAAGCAAAATTACCGCACCAATTTTTTTATTCCCCTTTTGTAATAATAAAAGAGAAGTCAAGAAAAATAATGGATAAATAATAAAAGTAATTATTAATACACCATCAACTACTTGATACAGTTTTCCTGTAAATGCACTTATGAATGGGATTGATATCCATTCTAGTACGCTAAACATAATAACCAATATCCACAACCATTTAAGTGTCATCACGAATCACCCCTAAACTTTTGATTGCTCAAAAAGTAAAAGCTCATTTCCCACTTTGTCATCCATTATATTTCAATTTCTTTTATTAATTTTACCAAATATACCCGATTTTTATCTAATGAATCTGCATCATTAGTTAATATTTAAATAATCCTAGCTTACATTAGTTGCTCTTCGTATTTCAATATCCATACCTGTTTACCTAATTTAAATAAACTTTCTCTTCAATCACTCTCTTATAAAGTACGGGGGTTATTATTGTTTACTGAAGCGCTAGAATAATTTCAAACTGTAGAATTGTCCTTCATAATTAATCACTTCATAATACGTTGTTAAATCTAAATTAGTTAAAAGGAAAGAATCTTTTGCGACTAAATAATTATGAATCGATAAAGAGGCTTTATAATAATCCTTAAAAGTCTCTTCGTTTAAATTATTTTTATACGCTGAAAGTATATTTTCATATTCTTCAATAGTTTTCAATTGACTGATGAATTCATAATCTTTTTTAGCATATTTATTTTCTAGGTGATCTTCTAAAATTGCTTTCACATCACTTGTATATGCCAATAAATCGGCATATTTCTCAAGTGGTAACATTGGTTTGACGTTTATATTCCATATATCTTCTGAATAAAGAGAGTATTTGTCTTTTAATTGTGACGGAATCATTTTTTTATATTCTATGAAATCCTTCACATCTTCTTCGGAAACATCAAAAGTATTCACGATTGCAATTTCCAATCGTAAAATATTTTCTTTTTCCGTATCAATTATTTTGATCATTTCATTTAACAATTCTTTGTAACGAGTTAAATCTTTTTCTTCAGGTTCTGCTTTAAGCATAAGACCATATCCGCCATCTTTAAAAACTTTAGGTTCTAATTCAATTAACTCTAAATTCTTTTTGTTTAATTGAATCGCAGCGTCCTTTAAAGAAGCCTGATAATTTTGCAGTATTTTGTCATCGATCATGCTTAGATTGCTTAAATGTTGATAAATTCGTTTTATTTTTTGTATACGCTCTTCTTCTGTTAATACTTTAGCATTTTCAAAGACTGTTGTATTTTCAAAATTGTAACTCCCGTATCTTTTGTAATCCCAAACAAAATCAAGCAAACTGTTTCTTAAATTACTTAATTCCACGACTTCTTGATTTGTAACTGCTTCCTGAGAAAGTTCTGATTGTGTATCGGTTAACTCTTTCCCATCTTTTGTTTCGGTATCTGAACACCCTACAAGTAATGTAGCGCCTAAGCCACATAATACTAAAAATTTGCTTTTGAATTTCATGATTGTACCCCTTTTAAATATATAACGAAAAATATTTCTTCTTTCACTAGAAAATCGGTTAAGTATATATTGTATAAATTTGCGATGTATTCCTAGACCACCTATAAAGCAACATAGTAAAATCATTACTTTATAGCATTTTTCCGAAGTTTGTTGTTGTATTTTTATTAATCAACTTTCCTTTTCGTGGTAGGTATTTACTACATTTCCGTTCAAAGTCTATCATTCTTTTATTTTTTTCTCAACACCTTAATCTATCTTTAGGGCCTTGAAAAAAGTGCCAATCAGCCATAGTTGACTACCGCTTTATTCATTGTTGTTTAATGCTGAAACAAGCCAACTTTTATTATTCGCTTGCTATTCCCCTATGTAATAAAACTATTTCTTTTATTAATCTGCTTCGTTAGTTAAAGTACTTTTCTTCACAATCTCAGCATTCAATAATTATTATATTTTATTCAATTAAATGGCCCTTTTCATGAAAAAGGACACTCTCCTATTCAAGGAAAGCGCCCTTTAGATAGAATAACTAAACTTCATTTTGTGGCTTTTTCATGTGTTTCCAAACTTTCATTTGGGAATGTTTATTATGATTGTTTTGTATAGCTTATAAGTCCTTGTTGCACTAAAGTACCACGTTAGTTAATTAATAATATATTTTTTCACTAAATAATAGTAACAAAAAAATTATGCAACGCGTGCAACAACACAACCGACCATAATGAACCTGTCTTTTTATAGACAAAACCAAAAAGTAAACCTATTGCAAAAACATATATATGGGTCCCAGCTATAAAGAAATCATAGAATCCATCATTGTAAATCCAAATTGGGTAGTGAATGACCAAAAATAGTAAAGCAGTTACAATATTTGCTTTCCAAAAAGCCATTTTTTTATTGATTTCTTGTAAAATTAATCCCCTGAAAACAATTTCTTCGGCTAACCCTGCCATAAGAAAACCATTAAGGTAATCATCAATGGATAATGAAAATTGAAATGATTGCTGATTAATGATATATGTTTCAAAAGCAAAATATAAGCCAACTAACAGTGAAAGAACTACTCCCCAAAATAAACCTTTTTTAACATTAACGTTTACTCTTAAGTAGTCAAATGGGTTAGTATGTAAATAATATTTTATGTATAACCAAGTTGGAACAATCCATACGAACCCCTTAACCAACGCCTCTAATAATGGGGAGATTATTTCACCGAATGAATAAATGTAGTCAATTAACCATAATTCTTTAATTGTCCATACCAAATAAAATATGAGTAGAAACCCTATCATTGCTATTACATCATTATTTTTCACTTTACTTTCAACCCTTAATTGCGATTCCATTTCTACCTCCATTAATGTAGTTATTTCTATTTTTGAATATTTACCAAGATTGCATTTGGGAACGTTATTTAGGTTTATTATGTATATCTTATAAATCACTTTTTCCGGTAATTGCTGAAACCTAAACTTAGGCATCTCGTTTACGGAAAAATACAATAGCTACTGTAATAATAATCAGTGTCCATAACATTGAAACACCTGTCCCTTGCATTGGTGTAAGGACATTTATTTCATCAGAGGAAGGCGGCATAAACATATAATATCCTGCCGTATCCGGAAAATAATTTTTAATACTGGGTAAAAAATCTTTCAATAATGGACTGACAATGAAATAATGACCAAGCAGTACCACTAAAGCAGGAGTGGTTCGTCTGAGTAGAGCACCTATAGCTGCACTGAGAAGGGTGGTTAATGTTAGATAGCTGGTTGCACCTACTAAAGTTTTTATCATAGCGTCTATTTCAATCACTAATGCTGTGTCTTTCATCATAATAAAAGCATATAGTACACCTGATGCAGCAATAATAAACGCCATAGGAATGGTTACAATTGCCAAAGCTAAATGCTTCGTGAATAGTTGAAACCCTCGCCAAGGGATCGTAGTTAAAGTAGTTCGAATCTGTCCACCCGTATACTCTGAACAAGTAGCTAAGATACCTAGAATAATGAACCCTGCTTGAAGATATCCCATAGAAGCAAGTCCTATTTTCAGTATACTTTGCGTTCCTGCTGCCCCTTGTAGACCAGCAGAAGTAAAAGCTGCTGCTAAAACTAAATTTAGAATGAATGTCCCCATAAGAGTGAGCCATACCAATGGTAATGTAACTAATTTTTCCAGTTCAGCTCCAAGGATTAGTGTTATCTTTCTACTAGAAGAGACACTCATGATGTAACGTCCCTCCTATGGAATACAATGGCTGCGACAATGAAAAGAACAGCTACCCAAGCAAACATGATTAAACCACCTTTGAATGGGGTGTGAAAACTGTCGCTCGTAAACATAAACATATCAACGCCAGCCTTATCTGGTAAGTAAAACGCTAATTTTGTAACCTTAGCAAGGAGGTAAGAGACTGTAACAACTGATGAATTTATTATGAGCACAGCAAGCGGGATAATGCCATTCTTAGTTAGAACCGTAATCCCAAATGCTAAAAGAGCAGTAAATATCCAGTAACAAACCGCGCCGATCAGTCTAGATGCTTCAAATGCAGGGGCGTATTCACCAAGAATAAGATTTGTTGCTGACACAGTTGTTAGAATAGCAACAACGGAAAGCAGTATGCTGATCACTGTCACTGCACTTGCTTTTGCTAGCAAAAAGTGGAAACGGGATGAAACAACAGTTAAACTCGTTGTAATCTGATTCCCTCCACCAGATTCACTGCTCTCTGTCAAATACTCACTGCTGACAGCAAGCACACCAAGAATAATGACACCTTGTACACCAAGACCTAAACCAATATAGCCAACTTCCGATAGACGTGTGCTAACTCCAGCTATAATCTTCTCTTTTTGTGCTGTACTGTCCAAGGCAGCAATGACCGCTGGGGCAAATGCTCCAATAAGAAAGGCAAGCCAAATACTTGGCAGGGAGAACAATTTAGATAGTTCCGCGTTAAATGCTCTCATACAACATCACCTGCATTTTTAGATGTCAGGGCAAAAAAAGCTTCCTCCAGCGTGGAATGATTACCTATTACTTCTTTCAATGTTCCATTCGCAACGATTTTTCCATGATTAATAATCACCACATCATCAACAGTCTCTTCAAGCTCTCCCATTAGATGACTGGATAGTAACACCGTGTTTCCAGACTCAGCGCGTTCACGTAAAAATGTCCGAATCCAACGAATTCCTTCTGGGTCGAGCCCGTTTACAGGTTCATCTAAAACCAATATTTTTGGATCACCAAGTAGTGCAGCTGCCATTCCAAGTCTTCTTCCCATACCTAGGGAATAATTTCCAATTATTTTACCAGCTACATTCGTAAGACCTACTATTTCCAAAACTTCCTCGACACGTGAGCGAGATAATCCTGAGGCACGAGCAATCCAACGCAGATGTGCTCGTCCTGTTCGCATACGATGAGCTCCAAATCCATCAAGTGCGGCACCTACTGTTACTAGAGGATTATGTAATTCTGCGAATGGCTTTCCATTAATTAGTGCACTCCCTGAGGTGGCACGATCTAATCCAAGCAGGATGCGAAGTGTAGAACTTTTACCTGCCCCATTCGGACCTAAAAAACCGGTTACTCTACCTGGTCTAGCTTTAAAACTGATACCTGATAAGATTTCTTGAGTTCCGCGATGTTTGACTAAGTTATTTATCGTAAGCAACCACAACACTCCCTTTCTGTTATGGTTCTAATTATAAAAAAGCAAAGTTAAATCTCGGTTATCTTGCTGTTTACTTCTTGGTTAACTTTAGGTTAACTCTACCAATAGCTACTCTTGTACCATTTTCATTTGATGTAAAGTCAGCTTTCAGCTTCATTTTTTTTAACATATAATTTGAAGCCGATAAACCAATCCCCGCCCCACCCTCGTAGGAAGAGTTATCCATACCTGGACCTCTGTCTGCAACAATGATCAGTTCTTTTTCTACATCAACCACAATGTTTGTATATTCTCCCTCTGCTGCATGGCGAAGAATATTCTGAAATAAATTATCCAGAACTCGTGTCATCCATTTAGGATCTGCTTCCCAATAAAAAGTCTTCTCTGTTGGTAAATCAACATCTAACTGAATTTCTTTTTCTTCAAATGCAGGATACCACTCAGCGACAGATGCTCTTACTAATCGTACAATATCTGTTGAAGTGGGATGAAAAGGATGTTTCCCTGATGTAAGTAATGTATAGGAAAGTAAATCATCCATTAGATCTCCGACTCTTGTAATTGTATGGTTCATCTCTGCTAATGAGTCTTGCTCTTCAAAACTCATTGATTTTTTATTTAATCTGGTGATATGTCCTCTCAAAATGGTAAGTGGCGTTCGTAAGTCGTGAGATAAATTCGCAATGAGTCGATGGCGTAATAATTCCTCTTCATATTCTCGCTTGCGACTGTATTCAAGCTGCTGAATCATCCAATTAAAAGAACTTCCTAACTGGTCTATTTCATCCATACGATCCGTTTGAACAGATATTGATTTAGGAAATGAATTATTATTAGCTGAAAATGACATGACTTCCTGTAAGCGGGTGAGACGTTTACGAAGTCTCAAGAAGAACAGCCAAGAACTTACAACAAATGCGACAATAATAAAGCCAAACAAAAGTACGGTAAAGTAAAACAGATTTAACATATTCATTTCTATTTCATTGCTAACAGGAACGAACGCAGTGAAGAAAATAAGCACAAGAAGAGGAAAAAAGATAAATAGAAAATGGACTTTTAGAAAACGACGAAATAATGATCTATTCTGTTTCATAGTTTCACCCGATAGCCTATTCCCTTCAATGTTTCAATAATTTCTGGGGAATCTGGATGACGTTCCAACTTTTGACGCAATCGATGGATATGCACCAGTATTGTTTTATCACCAGTTATGTAAGTTTCGTTCCAAATCGCTTCATAAATTTGCTCTTTTGGTAACACTTGATTAGGGTGGCGTAAGAAATACATTAAAATTTGATGTTGTTTCCCTGTCAATATAATTTCTTCTCCTGTGTACTTGTCATATACCATTTGGACTTCTGGATCTACTTCAATATGATTTCCTAATGCAATTCGTTCGGAATGTATACCACCACTTCGACGGATTAATACTTCTAATCTTGCAACTAATTCATCCGTATGGAATGGTTTCGTTAAATAGTCATCAGCAAATTGTAAACCATCTACCTTATCATCTATTGATGTTCTGGCAGATAATAGCAATATCGGAACAGCAGGAGCTGCCTTTTTTAATCGTTTTCCCACAGTAAATCCGTCTAAACCGGGTAACATGATATCCAAGATAACTATTTCATGCTGATTTACTTCTTTTTCAGCTCCTTCGCCAGAAAGCAGCCACTGAACTGAAAATCCTCGCTGTTCCAATTCTCCTTTTACCCAACTGCCTATTTTCTCATTATCTTCAATATATAACACGCTTCTTTTCAAGTAACATTTCCCTCTCTAAATTTCAAATTTATCTTGCATCATTTACAGTAACAATTGGATGCTTTTGTGTGCCTTTGAAATTGCTTTCTATTTTTTTCTGAAAATTAATCTTGCATTCTTCATAATCTGTATCATTTTTAAAAAGTAATGAATCTGTATTTATAATCCAAGTTAATGATTCCATGTTCAACTTATATCTTTTTGTATCGCTCCAAAATTTTTTTCTCCCAATAGCCATTTTAGCATCAATAATTTTTTGTAACTTCATATCTAAAATTTCTACACTTTTCTTCATTCTAAGCCTAAAATCAGTCATAAATAATAATTCCCCTTTGCTTAATATTTTATTTGAATAAAGTGTATTCCCACCACTATTCTACCGAAAGTATGTATGGTAAAAAAAGTGAAGAAAAATAATTATATACTTCTATACAAAATATAAGTATGTTCATTATAAGTAGACTCTAGCTAAACAAGCTTGAATGTAGTAATACTAAGGTTTAGGATGTTTACTTTAAGTTGTTCAATTGTTACTTAGAATAGAGTTTGATTATGGATGTTTTATCAAGATTTGTTGTAGCTTTTGAATAAAGTTTGATAAAAGATAAGTTGCAAACGCTGATTTTATACAGAAAGAAACCAACTGTTTTGAAACAAAGTTTGATCAAAATAGTTGGTTCTTTATTTATCTAGTTTGGTCTTTATAATAAAGATTGTTTATTTCGGTATGCGAATCTTCAATTAAAGCACTACACTATATTGAATAACAACATTCTTTTAGAAAACAGCCTTATAAAAAGTTTATACATACGAAAGCCTAATGAAAACCCTTAGGGACCCCCAATTAAAATTGAACCGAGATAACCTTTAGGGCGGCGCTTAAATTGAAATTTTTTCTCCGAAAGCAAAAAGTCAAATTTCAAAATACCTATACTTACTAGACTGAAAAAGGCCATGATAATGGCTGTGGTCTTTTAATAAAGTTTGATAATTTATAAATAAATTTGATCGTTTATAATAAAGTTTGATAAAAAACCTGTATGGAATGCAGTTTTCTTATTCCACAATCGGGCCATATTATTGAATAACAATTTTTAAAGATGTATTACCAAACGACGCTTTGGGAACGTGTTTTTATTAAAACAAACAAAATTACCTTTCGACACAATAAGAGCATTCCTTTTCTATTTTAGTTACGAAGAACAGAAAAGTTTTGTGAAGATATAGCTAGCCCCCTTAGATAATGGTTGTCTTCACCATATTTTAATCTCTCCTATTACCCTTATACTTACATTAGTGCAATAATTATCAAAAAAATTCCTAATCTCTCCTGTATACTTAGTCTTGAGGTGAGCAGTTATGTATAGTGAAACCGTTCAAAAAATTGTGGATACATTAGAGGAGAACTTATTAACAACGTGGCAGTTGGAGCATTACGCAACAAAAATTGGCTATTCGAAATTTTATTTGACGCGTCAGTTTAAAAAAGAAACTGGTTTAACGATTGGCGAGTATATTCGAAAAAGACGTCTGGCCGTATCTGCTTTTCTATTGCTTCATACTGATTACACAATCCTTGATATTTCGTTCGAATGTCAATTTCAATCGCAAGAAGCTTTTACACGTGCATTTAAAGAGCTATACAGCATGCCACCCGGTAAATACCGCCATATGATGCGTTCTTTATACACAAAGGAGGAACAGGAAATGACAACAATAAACGAGGTAAAAGGTTGGTTATTAACGGGGACAAACCCATCTGCTTATACAATGAAAGCCGACCACGAAGTGTTTTATACAGGCTCAAAATCTGGTTATCTTGGCTCTACACGTCCTGCTGAGGAAGGGCTATTTGGTACGATGATGCAAGTATTTTCCTCTGAAAATTGGATTGGTAAGCGAATGAAAATGTCCTGCTTCATCAAAACAAAAGATGCAATGAAATGCGGGGCTTGGTGCCGAATTGATACAAAAAATGGTGATTTGGTGCAGTTTGATAATATGGACAATCGTTCTATCCATGGTACGACAGACTGGAATTATTACTCCATTGTGTTAGATGTACCTGAAGAAAGCGCCGCTATTAATTTTGGAATTTTACTTGTTGGTTCAGGTGAAGCATGGATTGATGGAATTGCCTTTGAGGAAGTGGACGATTCAGTACCATCCACTAATATAGCAGGCTATGCTGGTGAATTACCGTTAGAGCCAGTGAATTTAGGGTTTGATGATTTATGATGCTACTCGATATACTATTTGATATCTACATCAACATCTACATCAACATCCATACGTCGTTAGGCTATGGAACAAAGGAACATAAAATTGAGTCAAAGATGGGAAAAATCAAATCCGATCATCCACAAGCCTATGTAATCTACATGCAAAACCAAGCCCTATTCGAAACAGATGCAGAGCTAAGTAAAAAGGTTTTGGACTTAGATGTGAAAAACAAAATGGCGGTCAACAACACAGTCAATGAGATTTACGCACTTTTTGCGGTTGCAGCTTAACGGCAACTGGCCAGATTTATAACGTTAAGAAAAAGCGCCACCAAAGTGGGCGGTTTTATATACATTCAAATTCAAAATAACGTTCCCAAACGCAAGTTTTGGCGTACATTTAAAAGCCATCAATGTTGTTAAAACAACGTTTCGCGGCTTTTCTTATAAACATTATTTATACAGTTTTTTATACATGAAGCGTAAACACTTGATACACCAATATTTACACGATTATGGCTTAACGTTTAAATCGTGTATATTTCCTAAGATTGTAATCAGCACTTTTCTGGCGCTAACGGGGCAGTTTAATACAACAAGCATTCTTGTTAAGATTTGAATGGAAAATCACAGGAATCAATATTCGTATAATCGACTTACGAAATATCAAAACTAAAAAGAGTCAATCTACAAACATTTGTAGATTAACTCTGCCATTATGATTGAACAGTAACAATTTTAAAAAACAGCCATAATTTAAAAGTGCCTTCCTTTATACAATAGAGGAAGGCACTAGCTTTTTAAGCCTAAAATCAACTAATTTTATTTTATATACCAGCCCTACATAAATTAGCTACTAACTTAAATATACTAGGGTACAATTAAGTTGTGTACACACACAACAATTGAAGAGTTTCAATAAAGTTGTATACTAACAAATGTTCAAACCCGCATTCTTGTGTCTTTCTTATCTTTAAAATGACAATAAAGTCGTATACTTATTTTCATCAAATTAACTTATTTTGCAATAAACTGTTACAAAAAAGTTGTATACCAATACGAAAATTATGTACTTACATTATAGTTTAAATATGTTTCTTCACAGCTTTATTCTATAAGAATTTGTTATTATGGATAGTTACTAAATCCTCTATATATTTTAGTAATTTTTCTCGTTTCTCTATATTAATTCTAATATAGTTTTTAAGATTAGCTGCTTCAATAACCATATTTTTTGTTACAATCTCGTCTTTATATTTGGTATCCATAACAATTTTTATTCTTCTATGCCGAAAATCCTCAACCGTCTCTATATTCGAATTGATATACTTAGTAGTAAGTGGGTATTTTCCACTGAACAAACTATAACTTGCTTTGACATCAAGTAAATTTATTATCCCTGTCCTACTTTTCCTAACCAATCTCTTTAAATTTCCTTCATGTTCTGACCAACTATCTATTATTAATTTTGCTTTGCTTAGTAATTCTTTATCTCTCTCTAAGTAATCTATTTTTTCTCTATTACCAGTACTCCTCAAGTAAGGAGAATTGCGAATTAACCATTCTTTATCATATTGTAAAAGCCATCCGTATATTTTAGTATATGCTTTACCTAAGTCAGAGCGTGAATATTCTGGATTTTCTTTTCGGATTTTTAGAAATTCCTCTTTGTAGTACTCCGTTTTTAATTTTTGTTTGTTCATTAATCCTTCTTTGTTTTTTAATTGAACTGAAGAAAGATGCCCCCTATTCTTAATCCTTATTACTGTATCCCTAGATATATTTGCTAATTCCGCTATTTTGTTCAGTGTTAGATCTTGTTTAAGTAATTCATTAAAATTAAGTTCCCATACTCGGCCTCGCTTTACTATTCTTCTATGGAAATCCCTTATATCAAAAGGAGATTTTTCCCCTTCCTTAATTATGTACTCAAAACCGCAATTACACTTTATGATACCTTGAATTTTCCTATCTGAATTATTTACTCTAACATTCACATTTTTTATATTCTCTTTTAAATAATTCTTGCAAAACGGGTTCATACAAACCCAAGGTCCTTCACCAAAAGGTTTAAATGAGTTCTCCTTTTCAAAATAATTTTTGGCTGATCCACTTAATAATCTCATTAATAATAAGTGTCTTATCGGATGTAACGACCTATTTTCTTCAATATTTATTAAACTAGGAACCCAAGAAAACTTGTCACTTATCTTGAAAAATGAATCTAATAACTCTAGAAAATCTGTTGGATAATATTCAATTATTAACTTTTGTAAGTATTCTCTTCGCTTTTTAATGGGATATGCAAACCCTTTCTTACCTAATAAATCTACATATTTGCTAATATAATACTCTTCAGAAAACGATTTGTAATTCATTCTAATAATGTATTCAACGTCCTCTGCTAGATCGATCAAATATTTCATTAGTTCCTCACTATAGCTCCTAAGTGGTTCTCTAATATCTTCAATTGTTGGAATTAAATAATTTATAAAGCCCATCTCGGATATTTTTAACGAATACTCTAATAACGGAGTCTTATGCCTAGTACAAACAAAAATCCCTGGAATTTGATGAATCCTGTTCCAAAATCCTTCACCATTTGACTTAAGCTGTTCCTTTAAGCATTCTGCACAATAATATAAATATTTCTTGTTTTTTACATTGTATTTACTGTAACTAAATAAAAAAATATATAAATTTTTAAAATCACTTTTATAAATTTTCTCATTCCATTCTTCACTTTTAAAGGGTTTTACAAACGGTATCACTGTATGCTGGTTAATAAAATACTCTTTAGTAAATTCTTTCGAGAATATATTGATTTGGGATACTAAATGAGCGAGTCCCATTGGTAATTCTAAATTAATATTTACCTTCTTTCCAAATAGTTCTTTATTTGTATGTTTTCTACTCAAGTTACCTACATGAATGTGATAACGAGCTATTATACTGTAATATAGTTCATCTTCATATGGCGTTGGAAAATAACCTATCATATCCTTACTCCTCTTATTTATTACAATGTTTTTTCAGTAAAGCTTTTTTCATAAGTAAAAACGCTACCTAAAGTATATTTCAATTAGTAATGATGTCTGTCATCCCAAATCTGTTCCATAAGTTTGTCCATCCCATTTCCCTTAGTATTTTAAAAAGACTGCTAGCTTTCACTAACAGTCAATTAATTAAACTTTATAGAATTCTCCACATTAGACTTACCTATTTTACATTTGTATTAGGTATGTTGTTTTTCTTATCCCAAATAATATATATGGTGAATGCTATAGGTCCAGTTAAAAAAACACAAATCAACCATATTAAATAACATTGCTTACTAAACTTATTTTCCAGATATTCATGTGTAATATATGATAACATTAAGATAATTAATATATATACTCCCACTATAAATAACTGATTTAACAAAACATATCCCCCCAATTAGCAACATGTATTTGATTGATTGACAAGATTAATACTACATACGCCTGTTTCTGGTAATTCTAATTCAACACGTTTCGACGCTTCTTCATCTCCTGATAAATAAGCTGTTATTGAACGAACCTGTTCGTAGCCGGTTGCCATTAAAAATGTTGGTGCGCGTCCATAACTTTTAGCTCCGACTATATAGAAGTCCTTTTCAGGTTGGCGTAGTATTTCTTCACCATGCGCTCTGACTGTGCCACAACTATGCTCATTAGGATCAATTAGTGGCGCTAATGCTTGCACACTTTCTGTTGCTGTATCAATAGATAAACGCAGTTCATTGTTCATGGTAAAATCAGGTCGATTTCCTGCATTAACAATAAGTTCATCGAATCCTGTAAGTACTTTTTGTTCTCCATTAATAGTACCTACAATATGGATATTCTCTTCTTTTTTCACCTGTGAAATATAGAAAGGTGTTACTACCTCAATCTTTCCTGTATCTACTAATTCATGGATGCGAATACCGAGTGCGCCACGTGCTGCCAACGCATCTTTTTCCTCCCCGCCATAGGCTTCTTCTACAGATCTTTTACGCATAATCCACACAAGCTTTGTTGAAGGATTATCTTTTTGTAATTCAGCCAAAGCTAATAAGGTATTGATCGCTGAATGACCACCACCAATGACAGCAACCTTCTTATTTGCATATCTCTTAGGATTCGTATTTATATCTGGAATACCATACTCAATGTGATCTGCTAATACTTTCTCATTTTTCAGCCAAACACCTGTAGAATTTGCTGGGTTTGGGTTCCCCCATGTACCCGTTGCATCGATAACTGCTTTTGCCTCAATAATATCGATGTCATCCTCTTTTTCAACATATATATTAAAGAACTGATTTAATCGATTTTTTGATTTCATTTTATCATTTAATTGTCTTGAAATACCTACTACTTTTGAGTTCAATCGGATACTAGGTTTTATTTGTGTTAACTCTGCCAAAGGTTTTAAATAAAGATCAATTAACTCATGCCCTGTAGGTATTGTTTCTAAGTTAGGTTCTACCCAATCAGACCCCTCTAATAATGATTTAGCAGCTCTATTGATGTTATAACGCCATGGAGAAAATAATGTGACATGCCCCCAAGTACGAATATTGTGTGCTATTTCATTGCCAGCTTCAAGTAAAATAAATGACTGGTTTTGCTCTACTAAATGAGCAGCAGTAGCTAACCCGATAGGACCTGCACCAATTATGACAATCGGTAAATTCTTATTGGAATTATTAACAGTCTCTTGGACTTCAATGTCCTGAACAGGAGTACAACAAGATTGATTTTGATTGATTACTTTTAGTGTTTTCATATAAACTTCTCCTCTTTTTTCTTTATATAAGCATTCCCTTATATAAAATATATTTTTTACGTCTAGCAGTAAGCTAGACGTAATTTATTTAAGCTTTTGTGATAGTTATGAACACACTTCCATTTCACACATGATTTTATCAATTTCTTTTATAGCTTTTTCAAATTGCAACCATGTAGAAGTGCCGTAACGATCCATATCTCCTTTAAAGAAGAAATCAAAAGCAAACTCTTTAGCCTGTATCAATGTGTATTCTCTACTATTCATTATTAACTTTAAATAAGCGATAAAATAATCTTTAGTTAATTCGCTAGCATGGTTTACTGTCATTATTGCATCCTCCATTCAACGGATTGAATAATTGCTACGACAGACAGTATATTTAGGATCACTTGTTAGCAAGATGTCGGTGAGTATCCAACTAATACTAAACCTAGCTCACCATTCTCTTCTTCTGCATGGATCGTAACATCTGTTAATTGCGGTGCAATATCAGGATGAATTGCGACTTCGATACCTTCAATTGTTTGAATTGCATCTTCTTCTGCTGGTGCTTCTAAGCCTACACCTAAATTAACCCCACAGCAGCCTGCAATACCAAAGAAACGAAGCGTTTTAACCTCTGAATCAGCTAATACCTGTTCTAAATAATTTTTACCTTCTAGACTCATTTTCATTTGATTTTCTCTCCTTTTAATTCATGTAAGCCTTGTGTTCCAACCGGTGGCGTTTTTACCCATGGAATGGCCACAAATTGATTATTGCTGATGGATCTAACTTCTTTTAGCCATTTCGTTTCAGCTTGTTGTTTTTGAATTAATGTTGGACTTGTTGTATAGATAGATGAAAACGTTTGATTAACAACCCACCAATCAACAGATAATCCAGCACGGTGTAAATCTTCTTGTAAGCGCGAAGCTTCATAAACAGGTGTTGCTTCAGGAAGAGTTACAATGGCAACACTCGTATAAGAGGCATCACGCAACCTTGGTAACAGGTTAGAAACAGCTGGAGGAATATCCCCTTGTGAACGGCTTATTTCCCGATGATAAGCTTCTGTTGCGTCTAGTAAAAGCAACGTATGCCCTGTTGGTGCGGTATCAATAATAATGACTTCATCTTGATGATTTTCTACAACGTTAGCAAATGCTTTGAATACAGCTATTTCCTCTGTACAAGGAGAAGCCAAATCCTCTTTCACAAATGCTAAACCTTCCTCATTCATCGTTTCACTTGCCTTTGCAAGCACTTCTGCTTCATAGTTTGCCACTTCTGCTTTTGGATCAATACGACTGATCGTTAAATTATTAACGTTGTCATCTCCGAATGTCCAATCGAGGTGTGCGGCGGGATCTGTTGTAGTTAAATGTACATGAGTATCCTCTTCTGCTAATCGTAATGCAATATAAGAAGCCACAGTTGTTTTTCCAACCCCACCTTTCCCCATCGTAAAAATGAGTTTCGGTTTACGTTCTAAATAATCTGCAATCATTTCTTCTATCTCAGGAATCTTAGTTTCTTCATTTGATTCATCTGCATGTATAACTTCTTTGTCAGTCATCCATGCTTGCATACGCTCAATACTTGATAATGAGTACGGTACAAAAGGTAAGTAGAAATGCTCAAATTGATTTAGTTCTTCAGGAATTCTTGCTATTGCATCAGCTTGACGCGCAATGAAAGCCTCTTCGATATCATCAGTAGAATTGGCATTGCTCATATATCCATTAATTAGTAGAGTCTGATTTTGAATGCCTATTTCAAACAATTCGTGAGAAGCACGTGCAGCTTCCTTTAAAGGATTTTCTTCTGGGCGTGTCACTAACATTAACGTTGTTTGATTAGCATTCTTTAAACGTTCAACTGCCTCTTTATAGACTTCACGTTGTGGTTCTAGCCCTTTTAAAGGACCTAAACATGAAGTGCCAGTCGTGTTATCGTCTAGAAACGTAGACCATGCAGAAGGCAACTGTAATAATCGTAACGTATGCCCTGTAGGGGCTGTATCAAACACCACAGTGTCAAAATTCCCAATCACTGAAGTATCAGTCAATAGTGAAGCAAATTCATTAAAGGCAGCAATTTCTACTGTGCAAGCACCAGAAAGTTGTTCCTCCATATTTTGTAATACCACTTCAGGTAGTTTTCCACGGTACGGACCAACCATTTGCTCTTTGTAATGTTGTGCTGCCTGTTCAGGGTCCAAATTTATCGCAAATAAATTGTCTATGCCTTCAATTTTTGTTGGACTATTAGAAAGCGTTTGGCCAAAAATATCTTGTAAGTTGGATGCGGGGTCTGTACTAATTAAAAGTACCTTTTTCCCTTCCCTTGCAATGGCTATTGATAGGCTACAAGCAACCGATGTTTTCCCAACGCCCCCTTTCCCCGTGAAAAACAGGAATGGGGTGTCAGGGAAATGAATTCTTGTAAAGCGTTCCATCTTACGCATCTCCTTTTAGTGACAAGCGTACTTTTGGCTTTTGTAGTAATTCGTCTTCTGAAAGTCCTGACCACTGTGAAAATTGTTCATTTGTTGGATAGATTCCTTTGCAAAGTAATTCTCCATCCACAAACGTTGCAGGTAAGGCATCCATTCCTTCTGACACTAATAGTTGATTGATTGCTTCGTTTTCTACAAAAGCATTTGGCTCGTTTGTAAGATTAAATCTTTCAGCTTCTATGTTTGTTTTCTTTAAATTATTCATAATAAATGACATTCGCAATAATTCTGGGTCTATAGAAGGTCCACATAAGCCTGTAGAACAGCACATTGCTGGCTCATAGATATGAATTTTTTTCAATTTATTTCAGCTCCTCAGCTACAAATTGTTCAATGCGTTTACCAATTGCATCACGAACATTTTGGAATACAGCCCACTTCTCTTCATCAGTACCTGTCGCTTTCGCTGGATCTTCAAATCCCCAATGCTCACGACGAACGTGAGGAGGTGTCATTGGGCATTTATCAGCTGCATCCCCACATAAAGTGACAACTAATGTTGCATTGTTTAATGTCTCAAAATCAATTAAATCGGATGTATGATTTGAAATATCAACCCCTACCTCCGCCATCGCTTTAGTAGCATTCGGATTTACGCCATGTGCTTCAATACCAGCACTTTTAACTGTCCAATTGGTAGGTAGTAATTTCTTTGCCCATCCTTCAGCCATCTGACTTCGACATGAGTTTCCTGTACATAAGAAATAAAGTGTATTTGTCATAGTAATTGCTCCTTATAATTTAATGGTTTTAAAGTATTTTTTCTGCCAACGTAAGGCAACCCATACAAGTCCAATGAGGACTGGTACTTCCACTAGTGGTCCAATAACAGCGGCAAATGCCACGCCACTATGCAAGCCAAACACACCCACTGCAACAGCAATTGCTAACTCGAAGTTGTTGCTTGCAGCTGTAAAAGAAAGAGCTGCTGTGACAGGATAAGATGCACCTACTTTACGGGAAGAGAAGAATGACACAGCAAACATGATCACAAAGTAAATAAATAATGGAATAGCAATTCGCACTACATCAAGTGGCAGTTCTACTAATTGCTCACCCTTTAAAGCAAACATCAACACAATCGTGAACAGCAGTGCAATTAAAGTAAGTGGTGAAATTTTCGGTAAGAACTTTTCTTCATACCACTGTTTTCCTTTTGCTTTAATTCCTATCCATCGTGTGAGGAATCCTGCTGCAAATGGTATCCCTAAGTAAATTAGAACGCTCTTTGTAATCTCCCACATAGAAATGGATACATTGAAATTCTCTAAACCAAACCAACCAGGTAATACATTTAAGAAAAAGTAAGCAAAAATTGAATACGTCACAATTTGAAAAATGGAGTTAAAGGCAACTAAACCAGCTACATATTCACGATCTCCACGCGCTAAATCATTCCACACAATCACCATGGCAATACATCGAGCTAAGCCAATCATAATGAGTCCAGCCATATATTCTGGGTAATCTTGTAAGAAGATAATCGCTAAAAAGAACATGAGGAACGGGCCGAGTAACCAGTTTTGTAAAAGTGATAGTAAAAGCACTTTCCAATCCTTAAACACTCGCCACATTTCCTCATATTTCACTTTCGCTAATGGTGGGTACATCATGACAATTAACCCTATCGCAATCGGTATCGATGTTGTTCCAATTGACATAGATTCTAATGCTTCACCAATATTGGGCATTGTGATACTTAATACAACACCTATTCCCATTGCAACAAAAATCCATAGTGTAAGGTAACGATCTAGAAAAGAAAGCTGTTTGGTTAAAGATTCATTACTCATTTATATTTCCCCCTACATGACAGCAATCGGTTTCACAATTGCACCCCTTTAAAAGCTGAATCTGTTCTAAAATGCCCTTCATCAATGGGGTTTGCTCCTCCACTAATCGATAATGTTTCCAAGTCCCTACTTTTCGTTCCGTAATAATGCCTGCCTCCTTTAATTTTCGTAGATGCTGACTAACAGCTGGTTGTGATATGCCTAGCACATCCACAAAATCACATACACATACCTCCCCATTTTTCATGCATGCAAGTAATTTAATTCGATTTAAATCTGCAGCTGCTTTTAATTGTTTTTCTATTAGTGTATTTTCCATTTATTTATCTGCACTCCTTATATAATTATTTGCATACCTTTTTTAAAATTATTCCGGTAATAGATACCCAAAACATCTGTATATAACTATACACTTATGTTATGTTCTTTGAATTAGACATTCAAGAGACATTTACCCAATATTAAAAATTTTATGTCTTTTATTCAATTTCAATTCAATAAAATATTCTTTATATTCTTTATATTCTTTAAAATACTTATTGGCTATTCCTCTCCATCCAATCACTAACAGTAATTCCTTCTATATATCTTTCTACTTCAAGCGCAGCCATACATCCTGTACCAGCAGCTGTAATTGCTTGGCGGTATTTATTATCTTGTACGTCTCCACAAGCGAAGATCCCTGGAATATTTGTTTCTGTTGTACCCGGCTTAACCTTGATATATCCCATGTCATCTGTATTAATTAGTCCATTCAAAAAAGATGTATTTGGGGTATGACCAATAGCGATAAAGATTCCATCCGTTTGAATAACTTTTTCTTCATTCGTTTCATTATTTATCACTTTTAAACCAGTAACTCCATTTTCATTTGCCATTACTTCTGTTGGTGTCATATTAAGTTCCCAAGATATTTTGGAATTTTCTCTTGCCCTAATTTGCATGATTTTGGATGCACGTAGTTCATTTCTTCGATGTACTACAATTACTTCACTTGCAAACTTTGTTAAGTAATTCGCTTCTTCCATAGCTGAGTCGCCACCGCCAACAATAATAACTTTTTTGTTACGGAAAAAAAATCCATCGCATGTGGCACAAGTACTAACTCCTCTCCCTATGTTTTCTTTTTCTCCTGGTATGTTCAAAAGTTTTGCAGAAGCACCTGTAGAAACAATCATAGATTTAGTCTCAATTTCACCTAACCCTTGAACCTGTAATTGAATATATCCTTTTGAACAATCTATATTTGTTACCCACCCACGTTTAAATTTAGCACCAAAACGCTCGGCTTGTTTCCTCATATTATCCATTAATTCTGAACCTGATATTCCATTTATGAAACCTGGGAAGTTTTCAATATCTGTTGTTAAAGTCAGTTGTCCACCAGGTTGTTCTCCTTCAATTACAATTGGTTCCATATTTGCTCTTGCCAAATAAATAGCTGCAGTTAGTCCAGCTGGTCCTGTTCCTAAAACAACAGTTTTTTTCATAATTACCCTCCTAAATAGTCAAAAACATTAGTATATAACTATAATCTTATATTAAGCTTCGCTACATAATTTTGCAATAGTTATTTAGCCTGTTTAAAAAATTCTTTTTAGTGCTGCTTTCATTTCGGGTTTTAACTTAATATTAGAACGAGCGTTTCTTGCAATTTCTTCAGCTTCTTCAATGGTATTGGCTTTACTTAAAGTAATAAGTGTACCTACAGCCACAGCACCGGTACGATTACTTCCATGATTACAATGAAAATATATATTTTTCCCATCATTATAAGCATTTACAACTGTATTAATAGATTTTCTTACAGATGCATCTTGTTGAGTAAAATCATCAACAATAGGACAATGCAATCGAGTATTATTAAATTTCACATTGGGTGCTTCAGCTCTCAAATCAATTATTAAGTCTATTTTTTCGTTTTTCACGACACTTTCTACAGCATCAGCACTCCCAATATAAATTCGATCTTTAATCAATTCATCATAAGGTTTAGGCACCGTAATCACCTCTTTACTAATATCATTTCTTATCATGAGCTTTTAACTATAAATAAATACTATAAGTTAAAGTCAATTTATTTTATATAGACTGTTAATCAAATCATCATATTCCATTTGAAAAGCGTTCGCTAAGCGATGAATAAAAAACCTAGAAGGCTTTGTTTGATTTTTCTCGGTTTTTATAATGTAGTCTTCTGTTATTGCTGCCTGAATAGACAATTGCTTAACACTCATTCCTTTTTGTTGTCGAATGAATTGAATTAATTCTCCAAAATCTTCTTTTGGTTCATAGAATTGATTTTGATTTAAAGCTAAACTGTAATATCCACCTATATTCCCTTCCATAAATTTTAAAATAGCTATTTCAATTTCATCTCTAACCTTTCGAAAAGCATCAAGTATTTCTTCATCTGTACCATGAGCTTTTGTAGGATCCTCGAATGACCAATGTAAATGTGAAGAACGAGGTAACAAAATTGGACATCTTTCCTTTGCATCTCTACACAAAGTAATGACTATGTCTGCTTTATTTAATAATTTAAAGTCAACTACCTTTGATGATTGATTAGATATATCAATACCTTTTTCCTCCATCACTTGAAATACAATAGGATTAATTTCTTTCGCTTCTATGCCAGCACTTAGTATTTCAAATTTGTTTTTTAAATAGTGTTTTGCCAAACCTTCGGCCATTTGGCTTCTACATGAATTTCCAGTACAAAGAAAATAAATTATAGGTCCACTCATGATTTCACTCCTTATATAATTATTTACTTATATATTAATTGCATAATATATTGTTAGCAAGATATATATTGTTAACAATTTGTAAAAAATCAAGAGTACACCTAGTTATCTAAGTGTACTCTTCAAATGTTCATTAAAGCTATTTGCTTTAATCTTCTACTGATTCTAAATATCTATATAGTGTTGATTTACTTATTCCTGTTTCATTTTTAATATCCAGCAATGTAAAGTTACCCGCATAGTACATAGAGACAGCCTTTTGGATATTTTCATCTGGTTTTTTCGGTCTACCAATCACCTTACCTTGCTCTCTAGCATTTATTATCCCATTTTTTGCGGACTGTTTAGCTACGTCAGTTTGGAATCGTATATAATGCTCCATCATTTCTTGTAAAGCACAAGTTAAAGATTGATTACTACAGATATCCTCGCTTTTAAACTGAATAGATACCCCATCTTTTTTACATAATTTTATTAATTCATTTAGGTGTCGGGTTGTATCCGCTAAAACAAACATACGTTCAACAATAATTGTATCTCCTGGTTTCAATGCCATAAGCAACTCTTCTAATACAGTTCGTTTTTTGGGTTTGGCGTGTAACTCATGATAAATTTTATCGCACTCTTTAGGCATTGCTCTAATCTGTTTTTCACATGTTTCATCATCATATAAAGGTCGTATATAACCGTAAATCATCAATTTACCTCCAGTTCATGTCCCGAAAAGGTTCCCTTTTAGGAATATAGGTGTTATGATACTCATAGAATTTTAATAATAAAGGAGAATATCATGCAAAGTTTAAAACAACAATGGTTCGGAAACATCCGAGGCGATATATTGGCAGGAATCGTCGTTGCACTTGCTCTAATACCCGAGGCCATAGCTTTTTCTATCATCGCAGGTGTGGACCCTATGGTAGGGTTATATGCATCATTTTGCATCGCTGTTATTATAGCATTTGTCGGCGGTAGACCAGGTATGATTTCAGCTGCCACGGGTGCCATGGCTCTTCTAATGGTGCCTTTAGTAAAAGAATATGGACTTGATTATTTACTAGCGGCTACTATCTTAACAGGCATTATACAGATACTATTCGGCTTGTTCAAGGTAGCTAAGGTAATGAAATTTATTCCAAATGCTGTGATGATTGGTTTTGTTAACTCATTAGCTATTTTAATTTTTTTAGCACAAGTACCTCATTTTATCGGCATTTCTACAATGACATATGCTTTTGTGGCCGTTACCCTTTTACTTGTGTATACATTACCAAGGTTTATTAAGGTAATTCCAGCACCACTTATAGCAATTGTTGTATTAACAGCTGTAGCAATCTTTAGTGGAGTGGAATTAAGAACCATAGGAGATTTAGGGAACATTACAAAATCACTACCTACTTTTCTCATCCCTAATGTGCCTTTTACTTTTGAAACACTTCAAATAATTTTCCCCTATTCATTAGCATTAGCGATTGTCGGTCTACTTGAATCTTTATTAACTGCACAAATCGTAGATGATATGACAGGAACTGAAAGTGAGAAAAATAAAGAAGCAAGAGGACAAGGGATTGCTAACTTTATTAACGGGTTCTTTGGTGGCATGGCTGGTTGTGCAATGATAGGTCAATCTGTTATCAATGTGAAGTCTGGTGGTAGAGGGCGTTTATCTACCCTTGTAGCAGGATTATTCTTAATCTTTTTAATCATTGTGTTAGGCGACTTGGTTGTAAAGATTCCAATGCCTGTATTAGTAGGTATCATGATTATGGTAAGTATCGGTACTTTTGATTGGAGTTCTTTTAAATATTTAGTGAAGGCACCTCGAACTGATGCCATTGTTATGTTAGTTACGGTAATCATTGTTGTTTACACACATGATTTATCAAAAGGAGTTATTGCAGGCGTTATTTTAAGTGCAATTTTCTTTGTCGTAAAAATCTCAACATTGAAAGTATTAGAAAAGGGGAACATTTATATCGTAGAAGGGCAATTGTTTTTTGCATCTACGGATAACTTTATTAACTACTTTAAAAATGCTGAGTTTAGTTCTTCTAAGATCACGATAGATTTTTCAAATAGCCATATTTGGGATGATTCAGGTGTAGGTGCTTTGTTTAAAGTAAAAGATTTACTGCAAGAAAAAGGAGTTGTTATCGAAGTTACAGGACTAGATACAGCAAGTCAAAAAGTTATGGATCGATTAGACGGAATGTCATCATCTCATTAGAGGAGGAAAAGTATGTATAATCACATTTTATTAGCTGCAGATGGTTCAGAGAACGCCTTACGAGCAGCTAAAGAAGCTGTTAAAATCGCCTTAAATAATAAGGAATCGTTAATAGATATTGTCTACGTTGCAGACTTTGAAAAATCTAAATCTGATGTTTTACATGCGGGCTCTAGCGAAGCTTTACATTTTGAACGTCGTAAAAAGGTTCAAAACATTGAAAAGCTATTAACCGAAGCCAATCTTAATCATAAAGTAACAATATTACACGGAATACCAGGTCCAGAAATCGTTAAATATGCAAATAATTCAAAAGTTGATCTAGTTGTTATTGGCAGTCGTGGGCTGAATGGTCTACAGGAAATGGTACTCGGTAGTGTTAGTCATAAGGTAATGAAACGTGTTAACTGCCCTGCTTTAATAGTTAAATAAAAAGCAATATAGTTTAGTGACATCTCTAATGGATTAATAGTTGATTCTTTTAGTCATTTCAACAATCCCTTTGTTTTATATGAGGATTGTTGAAATGCTAAATAAAAGATTAAATTACTTCATACATAAAAAGAATAATCACGAAGATGGTGTACAACAAATATTCGATTTCGCCATTGCTTTATTTAATAATTCAATTGAACGTAAAACCGTATCTTTTTCAAAATCATTTAAGTGTGAAAAGACTTCATTTAAGTAATTGTTTATCATTTGATCAATTGTAGTGGCGGCAAATGTACCTTCAACGGTTAATGATAAAATGTACACTCTTTTATCTGATTGTAGAGAGTTTTTTTTGACAAGATTCATCTTAATAAGAGATTGAATCTGTCTACTAAATGTAGTAATATCCATTCCTATTGCCTCTGCTATTTGTTGCATAGAGGGGTTATTTTGTTTGTCTATCTCATATAGGATATGGCTCTGTATTGGCGTGATATCAATCGAGCCTACAGTACAACAAGTTTTATTTAGTAAAGCAAACTTTTGAGTTAAAACTTGAAAAAGTTCACGTTTATTATCCATTCAATCATCTCCTATTAAGACATATATATTATTTATTTGCAAAATGCCACTAAAATATATTTAACTTTGTTTGAAGATGTTTTTCCACCTTCAAAAGTTTTTACTTTTCAAGTGGTGAAGTAACTTTTTCACAACATACTCGGCATCTTCTCCCACACCTCTTAAAGTCGCAGATGCAAATGATCGTTGTCCTTCTAATCCCACAAAATATAATCCAGGGATACTGCTAATACCTGCCTTTTGTAAAGGCATTCCTTCCCTATCTAATGCACCAAGTAATTTCATATAGGGTAAATGTGGTCTGAATCCTGTAGCATAGATAATGGTATCTACAGGCTCCCTTTCTCCATCCGGCCAAATAACTCCATCTTGATAAAAAGAAGTAAACATTAAACGTTGTTCCGGATTCCCCTTACTAATTCGATCTTTATATCCTCCTGTATCATTCACGGCATTTGATCTGGGTGCCGTTTTTCCAAAGCGCCAGAAAGGAAAGGTATCAAAACCAATTATTTTCAACCAGTAATGTATATCCAAACCTAATAATCGTTGTTTTACAAATTTTATTGGTTGTCGTACTGAAAGAGTAGTTTTGCTAACTTCAGACAATTCAACAGCAATCTGCACAGCCGAATTTCCTCCTCCAACTACGATTACCCTTTGGTTGTGAAATGGCTTTGTATTTCGATACTCTGAAGAGTGAAGTGTTTTTCCTTGAAAAACTTCTCTTCCTTGAATGTTAGGAATAAAAGGATTATTAAATGAGCCTGTAGCATTTATGATTGTTCTAACTTGAAATTTATCGCCTGTGACAGTTCGAACAATAAAACCTATGTTATTTTTCTCAATCATATCTACTCTCTGATTAATTAAAACAGGTAATTGGAACTTTTTTTTATAATCTTGTAAGTATCGAATAACTTCATCCCTTTTCGGATAGAGATTCTGGTTTCCAGGAAACTTCATGCCGGGCATAGAGGAAAACCCTGCTGGAGAAAACAATTTAAGACTGTCATAATAATTTGGCCAAGAACCCCCGATCTGATTACTTTCTTCTAATATTAAAAATCGTAGACCTTTTTTCAGTAAATGATAGCCTGCTGCAAGTCCAGCCTGCCCTCCCCCAATAACGATTGTATCAAGAATCCCTTTCATTTTTTATCCCCCTTCATTATTTGCATTTTGCAAATATAAATTCATTAAAAATAATAGCTGTAATTAATAAAACTAAGTAAAACACAAAAATATTCTATCCTTAATAAATATATATAGCAATTTTATTTGCAATTTGCAACTATTATTCAAACTAATAATTATTATATTCAATAGCTAACCTCTAATTTAATGATCTACATTTCTTTTTCCATACATATCCAAAAAAATTAACTTTTTTCAAGCTTAGGCTTTTGCATATACTTTTCTGGTCAAAAATAATAAATTGCATTAAATAAATAAAACATTCAAATAACTGTTTGACTATTTGAATGTTTAAGTTTATTATAAAAACAATCAAATAATCGTTTGAACGTTTGAATGATAACTGGAGGAAAATATATGAAAGAAATATGTGAAATCACCTGTATTCATGAGGATAAAGTAAACTATGTTCAAGACAAGTTAAAAGAAAAAAAATCAATGGATGTTGCTAAAGTTTTTAAAGCACTTTCGGATGATACACGTGTAAAAATTGCCTATGCGCTAACACTAGAAGATGAATTATGTGTTTGCGATATCGCTAATATTATTGGGTCAACAACAGCAACTGCGTCGCACCATTTGCGTTTACTACGAAATTTAGGATTAGCTGAATATCGTAAAGAAGGGAAATTGGTTTATTACGCTATTCATGACCCATATTTTAAGAATTTAATCAGTGTTGCATTTGAAGAACATAAAGAAGGTGAAATTAATGACTGAGGAAAAACAGGTATTCCGCGTGAACGGTTTCTCTTGTGCCAACTGTGCAAGTAAATTTGAACGTAATGTAAAAGAAATACCTGGTGTTCAAGATGCAAAGGTGAACTTTGGGGCATCTAAAATATCAGTTACAGGCGATGCGACCGTGGAGGAGTTAGAAAAGGCTGGAGCTTTCGAAAACTTAAAAGTAACGCCAGAAAAACAAAAACGTGTTACTCCACCCCAAACAGATACTACCTATAGAATTGAAGGCTTCTCGTGTGCAAACTGTGCAGGTAAATTTGAACGTAATGTAAAAGAGCTTCCAGGGGTTCAAGATGCAAAAGTAAACTTCGGTGCTTCTAAAATTTCCGTAACTGGCGAAACAACTATTGCGGAACTTGAAAAAGCTGGAGCTTTTGAAAATTTAAAAGTATCAATGGATACACCTTCATACAGATCTAAAGCTCCATCTTCTGACAATAGTGAGGGGCAAGTTGAAAAGAAAGTACCATTTTACAAAAAACATAGCACACTTTTATACGCAAGCTTATTTATCGTATTCGGTTATCTATCTCAATACGTAAACGGTGAAGAAAATCTTATTACCTCCCTATTATTTATAGCTTCAATTGTAATCGGTGGTTTCAATCTATTCAAAGTTGGTTTCAAAAATTTAACTCGCTTTGATTTTGACATGAAAACATTAATGACGGTAGCTGTCATTGGTGCTGCATTTATAGGAGAATGGGCAGAAGCATCCATAGTTGTTATCCTATTCGCTATTAGTGAAGCTTTAGAGCGTTATTCAATGGATAAAGCACGTCAATCAATTCGCTCATTAATGGATATTGCACCAAAAGAAGCTTTAATTCGTCGAAATGGTCAAGAAATCATGGTACACGTAGATGATATAGAGATTGGCGATATTATGATTGTTATACCTGGGCAAAAAATTGCAATGGATGGCATCGTGGTTAGCGGTCTTTCTGCAGTCAACCAAGCAGCTATTACAGGGGAATCAGTACCAGTTTCAAAAACAGTAGATGATGAGGTATTCGCTGGAACACTAAATGAAGAGGGTTTATTAGAAGTTAAAATTACAAAATACGTTGAAGATACAACGATTTCAAAAATTATACATCTAGTTGAAGAAGCTCAAGGTGAACGCGCTCCTTCACAAGCATTTGTTGATAAATTTGCGAAATATTATACACCAATTATCATGGTCATTGCAGGGCTTGTAGTAATTGTTCCCCCACTGTTCTTCGATGGTAGTTGGGAAACTTGGGTTTATCAAGGTTTATCAGTACTTGTAGTTGGATGTCCATGTGCGCTTGTTATTTCAACACCAATTTCAATTGTTTCAGCTATAGGTAATGCTGCTAAAAAAGGGGTTTTAATTAAAGGTGGCATTTATTTAGAGGAAATGGGTTCGCTTAAGGCAATTGCTTTTGATAAAACAGGTACGCTTACAAAAGGTGTTCCAGTGGTTACAAACTTTGATGTAATGAATACCCAAAAAGATTCAAAAAAGATTCTAGCCATAATTACGGCTTTAGAATATCGATCTCAGCACCCTTTAGCTTCTGCGATTATTAAAAGAGCCGAAGAAGAAAATGTTTCATTCAAAAATATCAACGTTGATGCTTTCGCAGCCATTACTGGCAAAGGAATAAAAGGTGAAGTAGATGGTACTTTGTATTACATCGGTAGCCCAAAATTGTTCCAAGAGTTAAATGTACCTATTCCAGAGAATTTAGAAGGAAACATCCTTAAGTTACAAAATGAAGGCAAAACTGCCATGATATTAGGAACTGAAAAAGAGATTCAAGCAATCATTGCCGTAGCTGATGAGGTACGTGAATCTAGCCAAGAAATTATTGAGAAATTGCATAACATGGGTGTTAAGAAAACAATCATGTTAACTGGTGATAATAAAGGGACTGCGAATGCAATTGGTCATCATGTAGGGGTTTCTGAAATTCAAGCTGAATTAATGCCTGAAGACAAACTTTCCTATATAAAACAACTTCGAAAAGACTATGGCAATGTTGCGATGGTCGGTGATGGTGTCAACGATGCTCCTGCTTTAGCAGCTTCTACAGTCGGTATCGCCATGGGTGGTGCTGGTACAGACACTGCATTAGAGACTGCAGATGTTGCTTTAATGGCAGATGATCTACGGAAATTACCGTTTACAATAAAGCTAAGTCGTAAGGCCTTAAATATTATCAAGGCAAATATAGCATTTGCCATTTTAATTAAACTAGCTGCATTACTATTAGTTATTCCAGGTTGGCTAACACTTTGGATTGCCATTGTCTCAGATATGGGAGCAACATTGTTAGTAGCATTAAACAGCTTACGTTTAATGCGTGTTAAAGAATGAATTAACGCACTTTATTCAATAGATGGGCTTTTTATATGAAAGTCCATCTTTTTATTTCTAGTACTTTACTTTCTTAAAATAGCACTTAATTCATTATAGAAAGAAGAGATAAAAATGGAACTGGTAAATGTTTTTTCATTGATTCTGTTTGCTTTGTTTTTATTTTCCTATTCATTAAAGCTAGTTATTCTAAATAAGAAATCAGGGATAAAAGCAAATGTGTTAGGAAAAGGAAATAAGGGGACATCCGTCGATTCTTCCGAAATGTTTGTTAAAATTTCAACTTTCGTATGGGGAATTGCATGGCTTTTAGAGTCAATATTTGATAATTCGATTGATAATATTTTACCTAAACTATTCACCAATGAGGTTATGCATTACTTTGGATTAATGACAATTACCATTGGTTTACTGTTTTTTATTTTATCAATGATAACAATGAAAACCTCTTGGAGAGTTGGTATAGATAAAGAAACAAAAACCTCGCTAATCACCAATGGTTTATACAAATATAGTCGAAATCCTGCATTTGTTGGATTCAATTTAATGTTTATAGGTCTATTTTTGACATTCCCTAACTTAGTTACATTAATTATTTGTTTACTAAATATAGTTTCAATTCATAACCTTATTCTTCAAGAAGAAAAACACTTAGAGAATATGCTTAAAGTAGAATATCTCTCGTATAAGAATAAAACCCCACGATACTTATTTTTTAAATCTACATAAGTAAAGAAATTTTAAAGGTGAAACTAAAACAAAGCACAGACTCTTAATGGCTGTGCTTTGTTTCGTTGTTATCCATTATTCAACTATTATCTTTCCAAAATACATATTCATTCCACAATGAAACGTATATATACCCGGTTTTTCTGGTGTGAATTCGACCAAGTTATCACCTTTATCAAGATCTTTTTCTATTTGGAAATCCTCTATTATTAAGTATGATAAGCATCCACCTGAAAAACTCTTTTGAAAATGAAGTTGAACTGGGATTCCAGCTTTTACTTTTACATTCTCAGGTGTATATCCAAATGGCTCTACCATTATGACGGCTTCCTGATAACCGTCTTTTTGCTCTGCTTTTACTTCATTTATTTTTGTAGAAGAATCGTCTGAAACCGGAGTTGTATCACCCAAAAGATCTCTGAAGTAATGAGAAATGGGTTTAAAGAATACAACAGAAACAACTAATAATACGGCAATTACACAAAAAATAACTTTACTCCATTTATTTTTATTTGATATTACCGTTATTGTATCTGTTCCCTTAACTTCTTGTCTAATTAATTTCAATATAAGAATCATGACAATGATAAAAATTGCATCCACAAATATCATCATAACGACAGGATCTTGAGAAAAAACCATTACCCCCAACATTGCACCCATCATGCCGCCCATGATACCTGCTAATAGTCCATCTAATGAAGCCAATAAACTAAAGGGACGCCCAATAACATATCCAATTATCATGCCAAAAAGTACTGAGGAGATTACTGGGACAGTCATTTTCCCTACTAATATTACTCCTAATATGGTTCCTACTACTATGCTAGCCATCATAGAAACAGCCATTGCAATCATCATAGCAGTCATTTCTGATAAGAACGATTTGGCACGATAGGTAGAAAAAATGACGTAACCGGTTAACAAAAAAATAATACTAAAACTAAATATATATATCATAAACAAATTCCCTTCTATCCTATCCAAGCATTTAAAGTTTCGAATAATCCTGACAATATAAAGAAGATTGCAGAAATATTCCTTGATACATTATGGAATGAATACAAAGTCTTCTTCATTGGATTTAATAACCGTTCACTAATAGTCAGTAGTATCACATATAAAATGAGTGGCATTGCTGTTCCAATTGCAAAAAAAATGGGACCTATCAAATTAAATTCTCCATTTCCTGTCGGCAATAACAAGACAAAAAATAACCAAAACAACGTAGGACAGAATAAAAAACCCATAGCCAACCCAAAAGAAAGAGATGTATTTTTCAATTTCAATCCTTTTTGGACTTTTTGGAAGATACGTTGTGATGCAGAGGAATGTACTGAAATATTTCCAAGGAGAGCTAATCCAATTAGAATAAGAGTAAGGCCAAATAATTTACGGAAAAACATTGTTCCAATGAAAGGAATATCAGCAACTGTACTACCGATGAATACAGACATTATGCCTAACAATATGTACACTAAAGATTTGCCTGTAATATAACTCCCTACATTCAACCACCTTTTATTTTTTTCAGTCTCATATGTAATCAAAGCAACAGCAGTAGAATTAGATGTAAGTTGACATGGTGCAGTTGCCCCAACCAACCCTAATAAGAAAGCCTTCATTCCCCATACATCTAGTTTTAGTGCTAATGTATAAATTGGTTCTGCTACTAAATTGGCTAACTGACTTAACCACACATGTATCTGAAGAAGTACCTCATTCATTTAAATTCCCCTCTTCAACTGTTCTTACAGGACAATTTAAGGTGTTGAGGAAATGATTTCATTATTTCGGAAAATGTAAGGACTTTACCTCCGAATCCTTTTACAAAGTTCTCTGCATATTCTTTAGTCTCAAATACCAACACTTGTGGGTAACAACAACGAATATGGACAGTAGTGTCTAAAACAAACCAAGCTAGATGAGCGCTAATCGTTGTCCCTGTTAAAAAATCGGTACAAATTGCTTGTGCTACCTCATCACCTAACTGTCGATGCCGCAGTATTCCACAATGGCTGCAACAAGCATTTTCACGTTCTCCATTTAAAAGAATTATCCTGTAAACCAATCGATCATCACACTTACGATGACAATACACACACTCGTCTTCCTCAACACGATGTATAGATTGATCCCTTATAAGTGTAATCCCACCATATGTCTTCATAATAAGCCCTTCTTCAATCAGAGGTTTTATATCTCGATGTATTGTCATCTCTGATACCTCAAGTGTTTGACTTAATTCTGAGATTTTCAAATTGTGTCTATATAGAATCATGTCACGTATAAGTTGTTGTCTCTCTGAAAGCATAGTTTCCTCCTGAATGTTATAACTTAACAAGATATAACATCATTTTATTACAGCAATTAGAATAATCAATATAAACCTCGGGATATTTTGTTACATAGTTATGTCAATTATCTATAAAATCTTCTGTAGATGCTCCCCCCACATGAATATGAGAGGTTGCATAGTATGTATTGAACTAAAAAACAGAAGCACAGTAGTTTCAATTACTGTGCTTCTGTTGCTAAATAGAAGAATAAATATTGCTTTGATTACAAACTTGTTCACTGTTCAAGTTCTTCTAGTCAATATGATTTGCACAGCATGCAACGTCTTTTTCCAGACAAAAAGTCATCTCATTATGAGCATTGGTGGATGGTTAATGATAGTAATGGGTGTGCTACTCTATTTTGACATGATGACAAAAATTATTGCTTGGTTTACTCCCTTCTTTGGTGGATTCACAGGATTTTAATTTTTCGATTTCAAAGATGAACAACACCATTATGACTACAACAAAAAAAGCCGTGTTTTCAGCTATGAACACGGCTTTTTGGTATCATTCTTTATATCAGAATTTTTGCTTCGCACTTATTATCTGCCTTTTTATTTCTATCTCTAACCCAGAATAAAATCTTTCACTGATTCCTGCTTTTCGCATTATTTTCCAAACTTCAAGTTCTTCATCTTTTAATTGATCTATAGCCCAACTAATACGCCTCTTTTGAAAATTGGTCGTATTTTCTTTAACACTCTCAATATACTTCATCGTATTGGGCAGTTTATTTACTCTTTTTTCTAACAACGATTTATTATTAATCATTTTACCTATACTGCTTACGGTTATTCTAACTGGTTTTTCTTTAGCACTTATATCTTCCACTGCTTTTTTTACCATGCCCAAGATGTGAAGGTCTCTCTGTACCCAATCAACTCTTTTATTAGTAACCCTATTTACTTTAACAACTGGGGAATGTTCCTTTAACCATTCCTTATCATTTCTATAAATTCGCATATAAAGTGATGGGTCTTTTTTTCTAAGTTCTGTTCTTGATAATATGGGGTATTGGTTAATTAAATCAAGCCATTTTTGCTTCAAATCACTTTTAATATGATTTTCCTTGTTCATAGGCTTACTATTTCTTTGCTTAGAATACTTAATAATTGTTTTGGTGTCGACTTTTAATATTTTTGAGCATGCTTTATAACTCAACTGTTCTATTTCAACCAATTGATGGAGTTTGCTCAACCAAGTATCACCTAACATCTTAATACGCCCTATATTTGTTTTATCCTCTTCTGTTTTATCTGGCCCCTTACGAGAATAAACAAAGCCACAGGCACAGGAGAAGGTTCCTACCGGCCTTTTAGTATCATAGCAACGAGTAACCTTTAAATTAGTTATTACAGGCTGTAGAAAGTGTTCTGCCGCAGGATTCAAACATAGATATGGCTCTTCACCAAATGGACTATATCGTTTATTTGCATACTGTTCAATTGTATCAACCGATTCACCTAAAAAATAAATGAACAGTAAATGCCGTACAGGATGAAAAGACTTTCGATGTTTTCTTGTTATTGCCCTTAACCAACACTGTCCTTCTACACCACTTGGAAATGATTGCATCAATATTAAAAAATCGACCTTAAACTTCTTAATAAAGTCTTCTTCTAATCGCCTTTGGTCGATTGTGCCGTTTGATTTTACATACCCTTCGCGATCCAATAGGTAATGATAAATCTCTAATAAATTTAACTGATCAAATTTATAATCCTTTTGATTTAAGTTGCTACTTTCTACAGCAAAATGACGTAGCAAATCAAAGTTTACTTTTGAAACATCACTTTTATTGCCCTTCTCTAAACTGTTTTCAATGTTTGAATAAAAATACGAAGAGTTTCCTTGCCTAATTAAGATTGAACTGTCTACAAGCAAGACAGAATGCTTTAAACAAATAAATACACTTGGTAATTGGTGATATGTCCGCCAATATGTTTCTCCATTCACTTGAATATCTTCTTCAAAGCAGTTAGGACAATAGCGAAAATACATAGGCTCTTTTACTGTCCCAGCCATTTGACCTGTTGAATAATGCAAGGAAGTATTGCCACAGCCATATAACATTTTATTTCGAACACTCTGTTTTATTTCTTTTGAAGTAAAATTTGTATAGTAGTTATACAATGTATGATAATTTATCCATTCATCAATACTCGAATTTAAAAAAGGATTTACTTTTTCTAATAATATCTCTAAATCAGTAGGTAAATCAGGAATAATATATGCTTTCTTTTTTCCAAACAAATCTAAAGTTGAATGTTTATTACTTAAATTCCCTGAACGTTTATGGTATCTAGCCAACACACTATATAATAGTTCATCTTTATAAATTGAAGGAAAAAATGCTAACATCTATTTTATTTACACACCCTTACATTATTAAGTCATCTAAAGGATTTTTAATATATCCTTCTTCACATAATGCCTCATAAGCAGAGCGTTTATTCTTCTTTCCTATATCAACTATTGATTGAAGTTTATTTACTGAAATATTGCCTTTCGCTTCATTTTTCTTTTCTTTCTTTCCCTCAATGTATTGGAGTGATAGAGTCATTAGTTGTGGAATTGTTGACTCAGGTGAATTTTTCAGTGCATATTTAGCAGCGTTTTCAGCAATTTTTTCTGAAACATCTAAATTAATTAAGGATAGGATTAATTTTTCTAGTATTGGAAGTTCTTTATTTGTACGATCTTGTGCCATCTTTTCTTTTTTCGCCTGAACCCTGGCCTTAAGGTCTAATACTGGCAATCTATTTAGAATATAATCTTCAATATCCATTGGAACAATATCTTCGTATTTTGCAATGTCGCTTTGATTTCCGGATTTAAGAGCCTCCAACATAGGTTGAAGAAGTTTCAAATCTTCTTTCACTACCTTTTGTATAAGTTTAGGGGTTATTTTTTCAAGGCCAGAATTGATTGCCCTCGCTTGTGCGAGTAAATACAACTTAACAGCAACATCCACAATTCCTTGGCTCTCTTCGTAAATCGTGTTTAATAATTCTTCTGTCAGTTCCGTATATTCATTCGTCCACTGATAATCCCACATACTTGTGATTAATACTTCCCAATCATCATCTTGTTTCATTTGCTGCCATACCATGTCGCCTTGGCCACTGCTTCTACGTGCTTGTCTGAAATCCTTTTGTAATAATGCCTTGGCTTTCATGGTTCCAATAAACATTACTGGTACTCCTATTTCATTCACTAGCGTTACAAAAAAATTCATCATCATTTCTGATGCAGCACCTGATGCAGATAACGAGTGCTGAACCTCATCAATGATTAGAGCGCCTATTGAGTGTAAACGAGCGACTTGCCCCATACGAGTTACCATTGAACTAACTGAATTTGATGGCTTACCATACTTTTCAAAATAATTAGTACCTGTCAACGAATCAACTTTTTTGAAAAAGTCCATACAAAGAGTTTTTAATGATCCATCATGTGGACAATCCAATTTTAACCATACAATTTGAATCAAATTGATTGGATTTTGATGCAATATTACTTGCGGATAAAGAGATAGTACCCTTTCTATCGCAGATGTTTTACCTATTCCTGGATATCCCATTAAAGTGAAACTTGAAGCAGAAGAACGTATATCTGGCGGTAATCCAATTTCCTCTTTATTAACAAGCTTGTTGTGTAAATCAAGTAATGCTTGAACATGTTTTTTATGTAATGGATTTCGATTAACATATCCATACCTAATGAAACCTGAAAAACGCTGTTCTAGATTTAAGGTTTGATTTATAGGCTGATAAAATCTTGATAATCTTAGTAAAGCATGGTAACGATGATGACTTGATAAATTTCTTTCACTATTATGAAACATAGGTATAAAGCTAAGTTGATCAAACGCTTCTTCTTTAGAGAGTATCGGAGGTAACGCTTCAATAAGGGGATTCCCTTTATAATCAATTATTTCTTGTTCACGATACTCTGCCAATAGAACTTCAATACCACTCTCTAATTCAATTGTCTTCCCATTTTTCATTCCTTCTTCTTCCTTCTTTGCTTTTTAAATAATTCCATTATCGTAGATGTTTCAGTTTTTTCATCTTTCTGCTCAGAAGGTGCAAAAGAAATAATGTTTTTATCATTATCAATCTCAGTTACACCTATTTGAAATGCCTCATACTCTCTTCGTAAACTTTTTTCAACTTCCCGATTTTCTCTAATATTTTTTATTTTTTCCGTTTTAGTGATTTTATTATTTTCATCTTGATTTGGTGTCTTAATTGCCTCATCCACTATTCCTTCAATTTTAGAATAAAAATTAATTTCTTCTTGTAACAAACTATGACTTTCAATTTTATATGTGTTTTGTTCAATCATTAATAATTGTTCAATTTCTTCAAGTACTTTATTTTTGTATCTCTCCTGATGATCTAAAAGGAAGCAACTTTCAAAAAGTGATTTATCATTAATGTGCAGATAAATAATGTCCATGTTTCGAGGATCGTATGAAATATCAACTGTCCAACTTTTCTTTGTTCTAGCTTGTACAAACCAAGATTCCTTTATAGCTGTTTCACAGCTAAATAACCTATTTTTAAACTTTATTCCCTTTGAGGTTACTGTAGCTGTATCTCGTGGCAATAAGTAAAACTTTATAGTATTAGGATGTTCCTTCCTTAGCTTACCTGCTCTATTTTTAATGCCCCAATTCCAGAGTTTAAGAGGAGTCGGTTTTACATTTTCCCGTATCATCTGCTCATCTCTTAGATAATCCTTCATATAGTGATTTTTGTTATAAAATAAAACAAAATTGATTAGAATTTTTGTATATTGATCTATAGTTAACTTAGCTTCTAAACGATAATCACTAGCCCCACGTTCCCTAAAATCACTCTGTATGTAACCTGGTAAGAACGGCTTTATTTTACTTTGTGAAGTATCGAACAATTTTTCCACAATTCCCTTCCAATCTGGTCGAAAAGCAGGATTATTCTCCACTACCAAATCCAACCCTTCAATTAAACTATTCACGTTATATCCCTCCAACTCACCTCTATCCCCTAGAATAATTTCAGGAAGATGCGCAGATGGCCACATTTCATTTGAAATTTCTATACCATATCTACTGCAATATTCCTTTTTATCTGATGCTGCATTTGCTATTGCCATCATCATTCCTGCCCAAGAAGGACCTTCAAATCCGATATACATTCCTGTAATCATATGTGTATATACGTCCACCACAAAATATATAATTGGTTTACCTACAATATAATCAGAATTAAAACTAGATACCAGATACACATTACCAATAGTCGCATCTATTTGATATCGTGATCCTGGCCCCATGACTTCATAAGTTGAAGATCCTAATATTGCTCGATGATCTCGTTCAAATTTTTTCTCACCTTCTCGACTTACTATTTTTTGTTCAATACCAAATTCTTTGTTGTGCCAATATCTAAATTGTCTTAATGAAGGAATTTTATTTTCATCCTGTATTACTATATATTTTGTTCCGTTTTCGTAACGAACTTCATCTGCATAGAACTCCTTTATCATCATTTTATATGCGAATGACAATGAGTTTCTCTTGCTTGTAAAATAGTACCTTTTAATCGATTTACGAAATATTTCCCTTGTTTCATCGGTTACATTTATTCCTACACTGTTAGTGGTTCTAGGTTTTCCCCTTTTCAAAGTACCACTTTTTTTATTTCTTCCCTTACCTCCAGAGTTACTATAATCCGGAAGCAAACTATTCATAGTTTTTCCTCTCTGCCAGTACTTTCTCAAATATTTATAAGCAGTCATTTTTGTACATACTTTATTATTTACAAGTTCATTTATTAGCTGCCCACGTTCTTTTTTCTTATAAATTGAAGGTTCATCATTCACTAAGTTTTTGATAATTGCCCACGCTGTGTCTCTCTTTTGTTTCATTCCCTCAGGTAAATTAATGTGGTTAATTAGTATGTTTGTGTGATCAGATTCGAATTTGGAGTATGAATTTTCTATAAATCCTTGATGTATATCTTTAACTTTTAAAAGGAATGGTAAGGCATTGGAATCTTCTATATCAATTGCATATGTAACGATGTTACTTTCATCAATCCAAAGTAGACGATATACTTTATTACACGTCAAGTCTTTAATTAATTCATTAACTGATATTGTAATCAATGTTATCCTCCTTAGAAACATTCATAATAATTTGATCTAAAGTTAGATTGCTTGGGTTAATTTTCTTACTCATATCAATCGAAATATATTTTCGAGCTATAAAATGTTTTATATAACTTAAAGATGAGCCTGTTTCTAAGTTATAATCCTCATCAAATTTATTACAAACTACTAATAAACTCTCTTCGCTATCTTTTTTTAAAATCAATAAATGCAATAATAAAGTAGAATAGCTTATATCTTCTTCTGCTAAATAATAAGATTTATGTATCCATAGAATATTGTTTGCTAGTTGTTTAGGAATTTCCTTTTCAGTTATGACCCCCCAACTTATTCCTTGTATCTCCCAATACTCTCGTTCAATTTCAAACTTTTCAATTACTCGTTTATCTTCAAGTTGTTCACTTGGTTTTACAGTTCTAGCGATATATTTTCTTTCAGAGTTTTTTACTACTGTTATAAAGAAATCTGTTGTCATATCTATCGGTATACCTGAACTATTATCTTTAGAGTGCTTAATTCCTTTCTCTTCAGCTATACGAATAGTTGTTTCAACATTTAAAGGAAACTGTTCTCTTATGTCTACCACTGTATCTTCCCAATCTAATAAGAGAAAAAAGTCTCTTTCCAAGTTAGACAACAATTCATGCTGTCTCTTCGCGGTCCACCCTATTAATCGAGAAGCATTTCCTTGTGACGATATATCTTGTATTTTAATCCAAGGTATATAATTTGATAGTTCCCCTTGACCTCGTCCTTCTTTAATATAGTCATTTCTTTTTTTCTCAGACCAACCGTATTTCCTTTTAGACATGTAAAGCACCGCCTCGTCGACATAATTATGGTTCAAAAAAATAATTTCTAAAATTATTATAACTTTTTGACTTACTTGTAGTTTAATTTATTCCATTTTATAAAAGTATTTATATTACAATCGTTTACACATAAAAAACGTCCTTTAAAGAGTGGACGTTTGCTAATTTTAGTAAGAAAAATACTATACTTTCTTCGATTCACATTATGTTTTTAACAGCCCTTGATTATATACAATCCACTTCTCCAATTCTCTTTCTACCGCTCGATTTTGCCATTCAAACCAAATCCCAATACACTCACTACAATGACTGTCAACACCGATTTTATTATGCAAATCCTTACATGTAAAAATGGTCTTTTTACGACACTTATAACAGTAGATTTCAATCTCTTTATAAAATTCCATAAATATTACCTTTCATTTTATTTATATTCATTTCCATTAAAGGGACAAAAAATACATAAAATCATTAAGGTATTCTTTTGTATTAACTAAATAAAAATGTTGTTAAGTTGTTAAAAATTTCAATTGAAATTTTAGAAAAAAGATTGAGTATTTCTATAGGGTAGGTTATTTAATATGAACCACGACCAATAACCCTAGATATAAGAGTTATGTAATAGAAACCAATAAAAAAACCTCCATGGTATTTGGAGGTTTTAATAATCTATTTATATTTAATTTACTTCAACTTGCCCCATCATACCATTTTCTTCATGTTCAAGGACATGGCAGTGGAACATGTATATGCCCTTATTATTAAACTTCACTGCTAATTTAACTGTTTGACCAGCTTCAATTGAGACAGTATCCTTCCACCCTTTTAAATTTAAAGGAGGTTCTTGACCATCAATCGACACGATTTTAAATTGAGTGCCATGTATGTGGAAAGGATGTGTCATACCACCCATCATATCAGGTTTATTATAAATTTCCCAAATTTCAGTCTCACCCTGCTTTTGAGTGAAATCAATGCGATTCATATCAAACTGGTTTCCATTTATAGAAACCATTGTCCCCATACCAAATAGTTCAAGCTTCTTAGAAATTGGTAAATTTTTCTCTTCTTCAGTAACACTAAAATCATTTAATTTTTCTGAAATTTTACTTGTACTTGTAGTCTTTTGTTCAATTTTAAATGGTAAAAGGGTAGTACCTTCATCATTTATTAATGCTATATCAGTCTTGTCATCCATTTTTGAAAAGTCCACTATTACCTCTGCTCGCTCACCTGGTGTTAAGGTAATTTCTTTCATATCAGTTGGTTGATTTAAGAAACCACCATCAGTAGCAATTTGTTGGAATGTATCTCCGGTATTCAATTTAAAAGTATAATTACGAGCATTAGAACCGTTTAATAAACGAAGTCTTACTTTTTCTTTACCAACTGTAAGTTTAGGATTCAACGTACCATTAATTAATAAAGTATCTCCAATTGTACCATCTTCATTAAGGACTGCTTGATAATTTAATTGCTTTTCTTCAGTAAATTGTCTATCTTGGAATACTAATGGAAAATCATTCACACCATATTCATTTGGTACATTGATTTCTTGTGAGTTTTCATCATCTATATAAATTAAACCAGCTAAACCTTTATATACTTGCTCTGCTGTAGCACCTTCTGGATGTGGATGGAACCACAGCGTAGATGCTCCCTGATTAACTGTAAAATTTACATCTTCTGTTACACCTGGCTCTAGGACTTGATGTGGGCCGCCATCACCATTTCCAGGGATTTCTAATCCATGCCAGTGAAATGTTGTTGGTTCAGATAAATCATTTTTAGTTCTAAACGTTACCGTTTGATCTTTATTAATACGAATGATTGGCCCTAAAAAGGAACCATTATATCCATATGTCTCTGTTTTAGTTCCCTTAAAGATTTCTGTTGTTCCTTGTTGAGCAGTAATATCAACAATTCCATTTTTAGGTTCAATAATAGGTGGGAGCGCAAGCTCATTTTCCCCATTTGAATTATTTAATGCTAATGGATTGTTATGACTCGCATGACCATTTTCCATGCTACTATCTTTATTATCCATACCCTCCATGTTTTTCATTTCTTCATCACTCATATTGGAATGGTCCATACCAGACATATTAGAATGGTCCATATTTGAATTATTATTAGATTCCGAATTACCCGCACTACATCCTCCAATTATAATAGCGCCTACTAATAATGAAGTAATCAAAAGTTTAGATTTCATTATGTTTCCTCCTTTTATTCTTTACATAGGCACTATAACAAATAAATATGGAGAATTTATGGATTTGAAATTAAATGAGACAAATATTAACCACTCTATCTAAGAAAACTTTGAATAACTTTTTTTATTTCTTAACTTTCCAAATCAAAATGATAATTGAAATTAATAAGATACTTATTACAATTTTCCATATTAAATTTACTTGCATAAAACCATATACTGCACCTGCTTCAAAGATTAAAGCTGGTATTTTTCCAATCGTACTAGCAAGCGTAAATGTGCCTAAAGACACCTTAGAAAATGCACTAGTAAAAGTCACAAGACCTGATGACATAAAAGGTAAAATCCTTAAACTGACAATTATCCAAAATGCATCAGAACCTTCCAACTCCTTTAATTTTAAAAGTTTAGGGTGCAATACGAACGGTCTTTTCCATTTATTGATTCCTTTTCTATATAAAATAAAGCTAATAACTGCACCAATTGATTCACCGATAATAGAAATCAGCAAACCGTTGAATACTCCAAAAAACACAAGGTTAGTGGCTGTAACAAAAACACTTGGTAGTACACCTATAATACTAACCAAAGTATTTATCATTAAACTAACCAAAATTGCAAATAATCCAGATTGTTCTAGTAAATGAAGTAATTTTTCTTCCATGATTAAACGCTATCTTTTTTAACCTATTACTTGCATATAATGAACTATTGTTAATAAACAACAACTGCCTGTTCGCCTAATGCTTCATAACTATTAAAAAATGCTCCCTTATCCAATGTTATAATTCCCTTACGTGGATCCATTACTTCCACAGTAGTATCTCCCACAGATAATAGTACCATTGTATGTAAATTTTGATACATTTGATGGTATTCACCTGTTTCTTCAATAATCCATCCCCCTTTAACCTTTGGTGGTGAGAGGTCCAATGTTACCCATGTAATAACTGGTATTCCCTGTCTAATATAATTTGTTATTTCTTTTATTGTTCTTCCACTAATATTTTTTGCTTGTAAATCTAACTTTCTCTCTGTGATAAAATTATTAGCTGCTTTGACAATTGGTTCGGCAAAAACATATGTACCCGTTTCTAGATTACTTGGCTCGCCGCCATATGCTTGATTAGGATTTGGCCCATACTTTTTTTTCATTTTGTATTCAAAAGATTGTTTAGGTAAATAATTTTGATCCATTTCTAATTTAGATGTTTCTGCACCATAGTAATTAAGTACTGCTGTAAGAGTAGTTATTTCACACCCATTTGGTAGTTCAGGATTTTGTAGAATTACAGGTACTCCAAATCCTTTATTATGATTTACTGCATATGTTTGAACCAATATGGATTGTGTAGATGACGTATACGTAAATTTTTTTTCTGTTAAATACATCCCTGTTGTAAAATTGTCTGGACTCCCTACTTTTACTGTATAAGTTTCATTTGGTTGTAAATTATAAAATTCTGCCTCACCTTTATCCAAACTAATTGTTGAATCTATTTCTTTCCCTTCTTCATCGAGTAATTCCACATATAGATCATTAAGTGGATCTCCACTAAAATATTCAACTGTTAAAACTGCTATTTTATTTGAATTGATATTTTCGTTTGTACAACCCTTTAAAAAAACTACTAATACTCCCAAAGTGAAGATAATTCCTCTCTTTCTAATTTCCCACGCCTCCTCAGTTATTGTTATATTATTAAAAATGAATATAACGAATAATTATGGAGAAATTATGGATTAAAATTAAAGGATATTATAGAATTTCTAAAACTAAAAAAGATGTCCAATTTGTCAAAATTGACTCGTCGAACATCTTTAAGTATTTAATTTTTATGGAGAAGATAATTCACTTTCCGTTAGCCATTTATGATTTTTTATTTTTTCACCATTAGTAGAAGTGTAGTCAACCACATACACAGTAGTTTCTTCTGCGGAATCAATTTTTGCAGTTACCCCTTCCATACCCTCCATATGATTAGCATTTATAATAACCTGTGTTCCTGGTTCAAATGGCTCTGAACCAGCACCTTCTATTTCTTCTTGAATGACCCACTTATGATTTGTTACTCGATTTCCACCATTTGTAGGAGCGTAAGATATAGTATAGACTATTGTATCGTATGCCCCTACAATTGTTGCTTCAGCTCCATCCATGCCTTTCATGTGATCTGCATGAATTATTGCTTTTGTCCCAACTCCAAACTTAGGATTTTCAGCTTCTTTTAAACCTTCAGGAAGTTCATTTGAACTAGGATTCATTTCAGAATGGTCCATACCTTCCATATCTTTCTCGGCCATTTCATTTGTCTGCATTTCTTGTTGACTTTCTTTCTTATTTGTATTTCCTGTACATGCAGAAAGCATTAATGCAGCAACTATAGTAACAAGACTCATTATAATTTTTTTCTCCATCATAGTCCTCCTACTCGCAGGCTTGAATTTTTGTATTCCCAATCATCATAAATTTACTTTAGGGATATTTCATACGAGTTTTTCTTTATTTAGAATCACCAAGAAAATTTAATATATACATTTTAAAGATACCTTCCTTATTCATTTTTAAAACCTGGATTGTCAAAAATGTTGAAACAGCAAAAGGGGTAAGGAGCTTTTTTTAAATTAATTCATATAATGAGATTAACCAATTTTTTAAGGAGTAGATAACCATTGATAACGAAGCTTTTAAAACATTTTCTGATTCTCAATTATTAATTGAATCTATTGAAAAACTAGGTGATGAATTATTTGCATTAACTGTGGAAATTGCATTGAATGTCTTAAAGACTGTAAGTAGTGAAGATGGCCAATTTACAAGCGATTTTTCTTCGCCATCAAGTTACTTGCAACAACAGATAGATTATTTGATTTCTGAATTAAAAATGGTAAACGAAATTATACAAAGTAATGAAAACGAAGCAAAATAATATTTGTGATTGTATCCATATGCTTCAAAATTAATACCCTACTTTTATTTGAGACTAAACATTTTTTATTTCACCGTCATCTTATTTATCAAAAAATAGAGCTTATCTAAATATATAGATATACCTTATGCCCTGTTAATAATAACTGGGCATTTTCAAATAAGTATCATTGTATTTAATTTGACAACTCCATTTGTATATCAATTACAAAATCAAAGCTAATTACTTAATTATAAACTTGCCAACCATACCAAGCTCCTTATGTCCTGGAATAGTACAAACAAATTGATATTCTCCTGTATTAATGGGAGTAAAACTCATTTTTTCTGTATTTTTAGGCCCAACATGGAGATGAATCATATTCTCCTCCTTTTTGTGATGTACATGATTATTACTACTAATAGTATTTGATGTTGGTATTGTAACTTCAATATCATGTTCTATATTATCTTTATTAATTAATTCTAATGAAACCGGTTGATTCTTCTCCAAAATTACTTCAGAGGGCGAATACTTCATATTTTCTGTTTCTATAGAAATAATCTTAATCTCTTTCTTTTCTAATTTATTTTGAGCGTTCGAGTGTAGATTATGATCCACTAAAGAAGAGTCTTTAATAAAGTTTATTTGTTTTTCGGCAAAAGGAATGCCCCCAAAAAAGTAGAAGAGTATAAAAACCGAAAAGAAGAAGGGTGTTAAAAAGCCCATTTGACTTTGGAATGTTTTTTGACTTTTACTTGGAAGTAGCGCAAATAAAAAAATAGTGAAAATTGATAGCAACAGAAAAATTCTTATTAATACAATGGATTGCCCGCCATCCACCATTTCACCTAACATTGCCCCCATCATACCAGCCATTAAACCTGCCATTAAACCTTCTAACATAGGTAATAATCCAAAGTTGCAACCACTTAAAAAGCCAATGCTTGCACCGAGAATAATTGAAATAATCGTTGAGTAAAACAAGTTCCCTTGAAAGGTAACTCCAAAAAGTATTCCTAATGTTAGCCCTACATTCATACTAAAAAACATTGAAATAGTCATACCTTGCATAGGCTTAATAGTCTTTTTCATAATTCTTGAAACCATTATGACAATTAACAATAAAAACATTAGTGATACTAAGACAAACATTTGATAAAATCCCACATATCCATCCTTTAACAATTTAATTAGCCTGTCTAAAATACACACCGTATACCTTATATAGGTATGCTCGAAAGAGAGTATTTATTTTATTATTACTTGATTTAAGTTTTATTTATCTTCAAGTAACATCACCTAGTTATTATTGCAGTGAGATTACACCGAGTATATTAAGTCACCAATTTTAATATTCTGCACAAATCAGTAATATAAATGAAAAATTTAGTATCTCTATTCCATGCTATTCTTACTTTAATCAAAAAAGCGATTGCTTTTCGAAAGGAGTAAGTTTAGTGAAAAAGAGATGGTTACTACCGGTTTTTGCGTCATTTGTAATTTTTTCAGGAATAGGTATGAATGATGCTGAAGCAGCATCAGTTACTGATTTGACGAGTACAGCGAAAGATTATATAGGAGCTCCTTATAAATATGGTGGGAATGATATTAATACAGGTGTAGATTGTTCAGCATATACAAAGTTTATATTTTCTAAGTTAGGTATTTCTTTAGAGCGCACATCTAAAGACCAATATCAGCAAGGTACTTCTGTTTCTAAAGATAGTTTAAAAGCAGGTGACCTCGTATTTTTTAATACTTCAGGCAACGGCATATCTCACGTTGGAATATACATAGAGAATGGTAATTTTATATCAGCTACTCCAAGTTCGGGTGTTAGAATTGATAAATTAAACGATCCTTACTATTGGGGTTCTCGTTATATAGGTGCAAAACGTATTGCAAACTTTACTACAAATGAAATAGCTCAAGCAGAAGTTAAAGGTGAAGAGATAGACTTTTCCATTTATGCCTCACGTGGAGCAGTAGCCATACAGCTTGCTAAAGCTTTAGCATTAGATACAAGTGATACAAACTCAAGTTTCCCTGATGTTAAATCATCTTCTGAACAAGCTGGAGCTATAGTAGCACTAAAAAAACTTGGAATTTTTAATGGAGATAGTAATGGTAAATTTAACCCAAATTCACCGATTACTCGCGGTCAATTAGCAAAGGTTTTAGTTGAAGCATTTGATTTAGAACAACAAGGAGAACCAAAGAATTTTACAGATGTAACGAGTACTCATTGGGCCAAAAATTTTATAGCAGTTCTTTCATCAAATAAGATTACGCAAGGTAAAGGTGATGGCACATTTGGCGTAAACGACAAAGTAACATTAAATCAATTAAATATCTTTATAGAACGATTAACTCGATAAATTTTGTTCGAGGACTTAAATTAAAAATGGCGGCTCATTTATTCAGAGCCGCCATTATAACCTTCCCAGAACTTCTTAGAGTAAAACTAATTTATTAACTCTTCTTTTCCTATCCGTTTTAAAAATTTGAAAAACGTTTCTCGTTTTTTTCCATTCTGTGAATATACATTTATAATCTTTTCTATTTTATCGTACAATTCATCTGGTGTTAGATTCTCTTGCAACAAAGATCCCACCTCTGCATCTTTCCCTTTTGCTTTTCCTCCAACATATAAATTGTAATGGTCTTTAATTTTCATAATCCCTATATCACTTAACATTGGTTCACCGCAACCAACAGGGCAACCTGTGTATGCAACTTTAAGAGTGAATGGTACAGCTTTTCCTGCTATACGATTATTTATTTCTTTTGCTACTGGCATCCCCTCTTCTTCTTCTCCTTTGCAAAAATTACATGTTCTCAAACTCTTTACAAAGTTGCCAACTGGATAACAAGATAAATTAACACGGTTGAATTCTTCAATTATTTCTTCTTTTTTATTTTCCGGAATTTCTAGATAGAGTTGTTGGAAGGTTGTTAACTCAAGCTGTGCGTCGTCTTCCATATATTTGGTGATCGTTAAAAGTTGTTTAGAATTTAGTTTTGCCCCAAATTCTATTCCCCCATTAACGGCAATTTTAATTTTTTTATCTTCATTACTCATACCAATTTTCCTCCATACTTTCCCAAACAATTAATTTATTTTGCTCTTTACCTACCTAAGGATGGTTTATCTGATGAAAATAGTAAGTTAAATTATGTCAGTTAAACTATTGCGTATTTCTTTATAAGTAAACCCAATAGAGTAAAGTTTACAATTGAATTAAAGGGTTATTTATTATCTAATTTTACTCTTTGTAAGCGTAATGCATTTAAAACTACAGATACAGAACTAAATGCCATCGCCGCACCTGCTACCCATGGAGCAAGTAGACCTATTGCAGCAATAGGAATACCCAAAGTATTGTAGGCAAATGCCCAAAATAGGTTTTGCTTAATATTCCGCATTGTTTTTCGACTCATTAAAATAGCATCTGCAATACTATTTAAATCGCCACGAATTAACGTAATATCAGCAGCTTCCATGGCAACATCCGTTCCTGTACCAATGGCCATACCGATATTTGCTGTGGCCAATGCCGGAGCATCATTAATACCATCTCCCACCATCGCTACATTTTTCCCTTGTGCTTGTAGCTTTTTCACCTCGTCTGCTTTACCTTCAGGCAATACTTCAGCGATAACTTGATTCACGCCTACTTCTGTTCCTATCGCTTGAGCTGTACGTTCATTATCACCAGTCATCATAATGACTGTAATGCCCATATTCTGTAGTCGGTGGATTGCCTCTTTTGACGTATCTTTAACTGTATCAGCAACAGCTACTAAGCCTGCATACTGACCATTAATGGCAGCAAGCATTGCTGTTTTACCGTTTCGCTCTAACTGCTCCATTGTTGGTAAAATATTATCAATATTGATTCCGTATTGTTGCATTAATTTTCGTGTACCAATGACAACTCCTTGACCTGACACAGTTGCCTGCACACCATAACCTGGAATAGCCTCAAAAAATTGAACTTCTCCTAATGCTATGCCACGTTTTTCTATGCCCTGTACTATAGCTTCTGCTAACGGATGCTCTGACTGTTTTTCAGCAGCCCCAATTAATGATAAAAAACGAGCTTCCTCCTGCTCTGAATCTAAAAGAACGTCTGTAAGAACAGGCTTACCATGTGTTACTGTACCTGTTTTATCTACAACCACTGTATCAATACTTTGTGTTTGTTCTAAATGTTCTCCACCTTTAAATAAAATACCAAATTCAGCTGCACGACCTGAACCTGCCATTATGGAGGTTGGCGTTGCTAACCCAAGCGCACAAGGGCAAGCGATTACAAGTACTGCAATTAAGACCTCTAAAGCTGGTGTAAATTCTCCTGGGCGAACCCAAATGATCCAAACTAAAAATGTGACAATTGCAATGCCAACAACAATTGGTACAAAAACCCCCGAAATTTGATCTGCTAAGCGTTGAATTGGTGCTTTTGATCCTTGAGCATCCTCAACCACTTTAATGATTTGTGCTAACGCTGTGTCACGACCAACCTTTGTCGCTGTCATTTTAATAAATCCATTTTTATTAATCGTCGATCCAAATAATTGATCGCCTTGCTTTTTATCAACTGGTAAACTTTCACCTGTAAGCATTGATTCATCAACAGCTGTTGTTCCCTCTATTACCTCACCATCTACAGGTATCTTTTCACCTGGTTTCACTAGAATAACATCGCCAATGATAACTTCTTCTAAAGGAACCTCTTTTTCTACACCGTCACGTACAACAATAGCGGTTTTAGCTTGAAGTCCCATTAGTTTTTTTATGGCTTCAGATGAGCGTCCTTTTGCTTTGGCTTCAAATAATTTACCTAATAATATTAATGTAATTAATACAGCACTCGTTTCAAAATAAAGATTTGGACCATGATGCGACCCTATCGTCACAATCGCTTGATAAACACTATAGAAATAAGCTGCTGATGTCCCCATGACCACAAGTACGTCCATATTAGCACTACCATTACGTAAAGCTTTATATGCCCCTACATAGAATTGCTTACCAACAATAAATTGCACAGGAGTAGCCAATACCATTTGGATCCACGGATTCATTAGAAATTCTGGGACATATAAAAATGATGTAAAGGAAAAATGTCCAACCATCGTCCAAAGCAGCGGTAAAGAAAGAATAGCCGATAAAATAAATTTTCGTTGTTGCTGTTTAATGGCCTTTTCTCGATGGTCCACTGTTTCCTGTTCATCAGCCTTTTGATGAGCCCCATAGCCCAATTTCTCCACCTTCGCAATGATGTCTACGATTGACACTTCAGATGGATTAAACTCAATCATTGCTTTTTCCAGGGCTAAGTTAACATTGGCAGAAGAGATACCACTTAACTTATTTAACCCTTTTTCAATGCGAGTTGCACAAGCTGCACATGTCATACCTGTAATATCAAGTTCCGCCTTTTGTTTAACAACCCCATAACCAAGTGCTTCTATTTTTTTTTCGAAATCTTCTTCACTTAATTTTGCTGGATTGTACTTAATAGATGATTTTTCAAGCGCTAAATTAACAGTCGCTTGTTCCACACCATCCATTTTATTTAAACCTTTTTCTATACGAGTTGCACAAGCTGCACAGGTCATTCCTGTGATCTGAATGCTCGCTTCTTTTAATGTATTACTCATGATGCTGTTCACCTTCCTCATACCCAATAGGGGTATATATTTTTGAAAACAAGAGAGTGCATTTATGCACTCTCAAAAATATTATTTTACCTCATATCCCTGTTCTTCTATTGTTTCCTTAATTTTCTCAAGCGATACTTGGGATTCATTAAACGATACTTCAACTTGTGCATCTTTTAAATTCACGTTTACTTGATCAACACCTTCTAATTTCCCTAAACTTTTTTCAACAGTATTTACACAATGACCACATGACATTCCAGTTACCTTTAAGATTCTATTTTCCATAAAAATCCCTCTCTTTTGAAATATTTTTATAAAATGTAAAAGGGTATTAATAATTTTTTTATATTTCCTTTTAACTTTCGAATTGTGATTTTAACTTATATTGGCTTCATCACTTTTAATGCAGTTTATCATTATCAAACAAGCTTTCTTTAAACGATAAATTTGTAATTACATCATCACCGTAAATTATCAACCTCCTCTAAACACACATTCATGTTACCATACCCCAGTTAGGTATGTAAAGTGGTGTTTTAATTTACTATATGCGTCACTAATTATGCAGTATATGTTAAATATCACGTTTATTTAACATTCAAACACTGTGACTTAATTAAATTTTTTAGCAGTCCATCAAAAAACTCTGCTCCTAAATAAGCAGAGTTTAAAACATTTTCGCGTTAGAAGAATTACTTTTATTTATCATTGATTCTTCATTTATAAAATCAAATCTTCTACACAGCCATTTTTTTACATACTTCAGCGCATCGGTAACATGTTTCTGCACATTCTTGGCAATGTTTATGATGTTCATGTTTTTTACAAACATCACCACATGCCTGACAAATCTCAGCACATAATTGACAAATTTGCTTTACGAATGGACTACCAGACTGCATCGATTTAGCAGAAAATGCACAAATATCGGCACATTCTCTAAGGGTACGAATGCACTCCGCTAACATTTTAACATCATCTTCTTCTAGACATTCATGATAACATTTATTACATTCCTTCATACACTCTAGACAAGCTTTAATACATTCTTCATAGCTCATTTTCAATTTTAAATACCTCCTGTTAATTTAGTCTGTCTTATTATAACCACTCCTATTTACTATATACCCCATTCAATCATAACTAATCTTCCCTATTGATATTAAACGGGTCTTCGGAATATATAGTGGAATTACTTTCTTAATAGTTTAAAAACAACTGGTGTTTAAATCGGATTTTCTGGTGGGATGTTAGGATAATCAATAGTATTATATAAAAGTATCAATCACATACGAGTGATACTTTGGGAAAAAAATAAAATAGTCCAATTTACTTGACCGTGTACTATGGTACACGGTTTATAATATTCATGGGGTGAAATAAGATGATTTATCGCATTAGTGAGTTTGCAGATAAATGTGGAGTTAATAAAGAAACGATCAGATATTACGAGCGAAAAAATTTATTACAAGAACCTCACCGAACGGAAGCTGGTTATCGGATATATTCATATGATGACGTTAAGCGTGTTGGGTTTATTAAACGAATACAGGAACTTGGTTTTTCTTTAAGCGAGATTTATAAATTACTTGGTGTTGTAGATAAAGATGAAGTTCGTTGTCAAGATATGTTCGAATTTGTTTCTAAAAAACAAAAGGAAGTGCAAAAACAAATAGAGGATTTAAAACGAATTGAAACTATGTTAGACGACTTAAAACAACGATGTCCAGATGAAAAGCAATTACATTCGTGTCCAATAATAGAAACATTAACATGAGAGATTAATTAACGAAAGGAGCTTTTTTATGAATAAATTTAAGGTAAACATTTCAGGAATGACTTGTACGGGTTGTGAAAAACACGTAGAATCAGCACTTGAAAAGATAGGTGCTAAAAATATTGAGTCTAGTTATCGTCGTGGTGAAGCAGTATTTGAACTGCCCGATGATATTGAGGTTGAAAGTGCAATAAAGGCGATTGATGAAGCAAATTACCAAGCCGGAGAAATTGAAGAAGTATCATCACTAGAAAACGTGGCGTTAATTAATGAAGACAATTATGACCTTCTTATTATTGGTTCTGGTGCTGCTGCCTTTTCTTCGGCAATTAAAGCTATAGAATACGGTGCAAAAGTTGGAATGATTGAGCGTGGAACGGTTGGGGGAACCTGTGTGAATATTGGCTGTGTTCCGTCAAAAACTCTTCTTAGGGCAGGGGAAATCAATCATTTATCAAAAGACAATCCGTTTATAGGTTTACAAACATCCGCTGGAGAAGTGGATTTAGCTAGTTTAATCACGCAAAAGGATAAATTGGTGAGCGAACTTCGGAATCAAAAATATATGGATTTAATTGATGAATATAATTTTGATTTAATTAAAGGTGAAGCAAAATTCGTTGATGCTAGTACGGTTGAGGTCAATGGGGCAAAGTTATCTGCAAAACGCTTTTTAATTGCAACAGGTGCATCGCCTTCGTTGCCCCAAATTTCAGGACTTGAAAAAATGGACTATTTAACTAGTACAACACTTCTTGAGTTAAAGAAAATACCAAAACGATTAACTGTAATTGGTTCAGGATACATTGGAATGGAGCTTGGACAACTATTTCATCATTTAGGTTCAGAAATAACGCTTATGCAAAGAAGTGAGCGACTTTTAAAGGAGTATGATCCTGAGATTTCAGAGTCAGTTGAAAAAGCGTTAATTGAACAGGGTATAAACCTTGTCAAAGGGGCAACTTTTGAGCGTGTTGAACAAAGTGGAGAGATAAAAAGGGTTTACGTAACAGTAAATGGCAGTAGAGAAGTCATTGAATCAGATCAGTTACTTGTTGCCACTGGAAGAAAACCAAATACGGATTCTTTAAATTTAAGTGCAGCAGGTGTTGAAACTGGAAAAAATAATGAAATCCTGATCAATGATTTTGGTCAAACAAGTAATGAAAAGATTTATGCAGCAGGAGATGTGACTTTAGGACCACAATTTGTATATGTAGCAGCCTATGAAGGTGGAATTATTACTGATAATGCTATTGGTGGATTAAACAAAAAAATAGATTTATCGGTAGTTCCTGCTGTTACGTTTACGAATCCGACGGTTGCAACGGTTGGTTTAACAGAAGAACAAGCAAAAGAGAAAGGGTATGATGTGAAGACATCTGTATTACCTTTAGATGCTGTTCCAAGAGCAATTGTAAACCGTGAAACAACCGGTGTATTTAAACTAGTAGCAGATGCAGAAACACTAAAAGTATTAGGGGTTCATATTGTATCTGAGAATGCAGGAGATGTCATCTATGCAGCATCATTAGCTGTTAAATTTGGCTTAACGATAGAAGATTTAACAGAAACCCTAGCACCATATTTAACAATGGCTGAAGGGCTAAAATTAGCTGCACTTACGTTCGATAAAGATATTTCGAAATTATCTTGTTGTGCAGGCTAAGGGAACTTTTTTACAACTCCCTATTCAAGTGAACCAGCTAATGCTTTAAGGGATTTTCTAAGTGCATTTGTGGTCACAAAAATAATTTAACACTGATGATTTCGACATCAAATCTATAATTGATACCTTAACACCGCAGAGTAATAAAGGATGAATAATATGTCAGACTTATTATCCCTACCAGACATTAAAACAATAGAACCGCCACAAGAAAATGAAACCGATATGATGTTTAAAGTTGAAGCAGTCGGACCACCTGAACGTTGTCCTGAATGTGGTTTTGACAAGTTGTACAAACACAGTTCAAGAAATCAACTAATTATGGATTTGCCCATTCGTTTAAAGCGAGTGGGCTTACAATTGAACCGTAGACGATACAAGTGTCGTGAATGCGGATCTACCTTCTGGGAACGCCTAATATCTGTAGATGAAAAGCGTAGTATGACCAAAAGGCTTTTAAAGTCCATTCAAGAGCAATCCATGTCTAAGACCTTTGTAGAAGTCGCAGAAAGCGTTGGTGTTGACGAGAAAACCATTAGGAACGTTTTTAAGGACTATGTGGCACTCAAAGAACGTGAATACCAGTTTGAAACTCCTAAGTGGCTTGGGATAGACGAGATACATATTATCCGTAGACCTCGGCTTGTATTGACTAATATTGAACGCAGGACTATTTATGACATCAAGCCTAACCGTAACAAGGAAACAGTCATCCAACGTCTTTCAGAAATCAGTGACAGGACTTACATTGAGTACGTCACAATGGATATGTGGAAGCCCTACAAAGACGCAGTGAACACTATCCTTCCACACGCTAAAGTTGTCGTAGATAAGTTTCATGTAGTTAGAATGGCTAATCAAGCCTTAGATAACGTCAGAAAGTCTTTGAAAGCCCATATGAGCCAAAAAGAAAGACGTACCCTTATGCGTGAAAGGTTTATCCTTCTAAAGCGTAAACACGATCTAAATGAACGTGAATCATTCCTCTTAGATACTTGGTTAGGTAATCTTCCTGCTTTAAAAGAAGCCTATGAACTCAAAGAAGAGTTTTACTGGATATGGGATACTCCTGATCCAGATGAAGGTCATCTTCGTTATAGTCAATGGAGACACCGTTGTATGTCCAGCAACTCTAAAGACGCATATAAAGACCTCGTGAGAGCCGTAGACAACTGGCATGTCGAAATATTCAACTACTTTGATAAAAGGCTCACTAATGCTTATACGGAGTCAATTAACAGCATTATTAGGCAGGTAGAGCGAATGGGTAGAGGTTACTCGTTTGATGCCTTACGAGCCAAAATCCTTTTCAATGAGAAGCTCCATAAAAAGCGTAAGCCACGATTTAATTCAAGTGCTTTCAATAAAGCTATGTTATACGATACTTTCAATTGGTATGAAGTGAATGATCACGACATTACAGACAACTTTGGTGTCGATTTTTCCACACTTATTAAGAATTTGGAGAAGGGTGATTTATAAGCCCTTTTCCACCATAAAATCCGAATACCCTATTAAACTAAGAGAAGCTTCATGAGACCTATCATCATACTAATTATGATTCCCATTCCTATGATTGAATAACTAATTACTTTTAAGTCATCTTTTTTTTGCAATCGACAGTATTTTTTATAACTAACTTCTCCATTTGCGAACATAAGACCAAATTGATCAGGTTTAATTGAATAAAATACACCATTCTCGTCTTCTAAAATTAGTTTTGTTATAAGGTTCTCCCCGTTCGATTTTTGATTATGAGTATTGCTTCTCGAGCCTTCAATCCTCACCACTTTGTATATGGAGTTCCCCAAAATCTTTTCTGTTATATGAAAAGCTTGATCTTCTATAAAGTTGTTATTTATACACACTTATATCCCCCCTCTGTTCACTAAGCTTCTGATATACTATATGTAAAATTTAATATATAGTTTTAACTAATCAGGAAATTGGAATCTTTTTTTTACAATATAATAAAAATTCGTCAAATTATATTTGACGAATTTTTTGCTTCATCTTTACTTATTCGATTTTGAGCAATTGTGCATTTATTGCACATATAATCGTACTTAAGGACATGACAGCAGCTCCAATTGCAGGTGTAATAACAATACCTACACTATATAAAACGCCTGCAGCTAGTGGAATTGCAAGAATGTTATAACCAGCTGCCCACCCTAAATTTTGGACCATTTTTTTATGACTAGCTTTCGATAGCTTTAATGTATTCAGAATGTCCTCTGGATTGCTGTTTACCAGTACTACATCTGCAGTTTCAATGGCCACATCTGTGCCTGCACCGATCGCAATACCTAAATCTGATTCAGCCAGTGCAGGCGCATCATTAACACCGTCACCAACCATTGCAACTTTCGAATTTTCTTCTTTTAGTCCTTTCACCTTATTAGCTTTTTCATGGGGTAATACTTCAGCAATAACTTTCGTCATGCCTAGTTTTTCACCAACATATTTTGCTACACGCACGTTATCACCTGTCATCATAACGGTTTCAATACCTAAATCACTCAATTCTTTTATAACCTTATAAGAGGAATCCCTTATTATGTCTGCTAAAGCAATCATGCCTAAAAATACATTATCCTTTAATATAAAAATAACGGTTTTACCTTGTTGTGCAAGTTTTTCGTAAGTACTTTCATCGAAGCTAATATTTTTTTCTTTTAAAACATTTGGACTAACAATTGCAATTTCAGACCCGTTAACATTAGCCACTAACCCTTTACCTGTTAAATTTTTAAAACCTTTTACTTCAGATACTTTTATATTTTGCTTCTTACCCTCTTTTACAATTCCCTTTGCTATTGGATGTTCAGATTGAATTTCTACAGAGTAAGCAAGCTTTAATAATTCTTTTTCGCTAACCCCTGTAACTGGATGAATATCCGTTATACCAAAATTACCTTCAGTTAAGGTACCAGTTTTATCAAACACAATTCTATTGATTTTAAATGCGTTTTCAAATGAAGTACGATTCCTAATTAATAAACCCTTCTTAGCAGCAATAGATGTAGAACGTGATGTTACTAAAGGAGTAGCTAGACCTAAAGCATGAGGACAAGCAATTATTAAAACTGTCACCATTCTTTCTAATGCAAAATCAAAGTCATCTGTTGACCACCAATAAACCAGTGTGATAATACCTGCAACAATAGCGACATAGAATAACCATTTAGCGGCTGTATCAGCAAATCCTTGAGCTTTTGATTTAGTTTTTTCTGCATCGCTTACTAATTGGATTACTTGTGCAAGATAAGTGTCACTGCCTGTTTTACTAACATTTATTTTTAGTACACCCTCTCCATTAATTGAACCCCCAATGGCCTCCATACCTACCTTTTTTTCAATAGGAATTGATTCCCCAGTTAACATCGATTCATCAACTGTAGAGTGTCCTTCAAAAACTATTCCATCAATGGGAATTTTCTCGCCTGGTTTTACTAGTATTTGATCACCTGGTTTTAAATCTTCAACAGATACTTCAATAAGGTTGCCTGATGCATCTAACTTATGAGCTTCTTTAGGCATTAATTTAATTAACTCTTCTAATGCTTTTGAAGCACCCATTATTGATCTCATTTCGATCCAATGTCCAAGAAGCATAATAACAATTAAGGTTGCTAATTCAAAAAAGAAGTCACTTCCTTCAATGAAAAATGCTGTTAGTGAACTATAGACATAAGCTGTTACGATAGCAAGAGTAATTAATAGCATCATCCCAGGAGTTCTATTTTTCAATTCACTCCATGCTCCAAGTAAAAATGGTTTTCCTCCATAGAAAAAGACTATTGTTGAAAGTAAGAATAGTAATAATGTGTCACCAGCAAAATTTACTTTATATCCAAGAAGCATCTGAATCATCATGGATAAATATGATATTGGAATCGTTAATACTAAAGATACCCAAAACCTTTTCTTAAAATCAGAAATCGAATGACCATGGTGTTTGTTGTTACCCTCGCTTTGATTATGTTGATGATGATTGTGTTCATTATTTTTCTTATTGTTAGGGCTGTAATTTTCATGAACATCTTGCATATGATTTGTTATTGGTTCATGCGAAACATTATGATTGTGGATGTGGTCTCTTTTTTCTTTTCTCTCCATCAAATATCACTCCTCTAAATATAAATCAGATGTGTACTATTTTTTTAGTGAATGTTCCCTCATTTTTCTTGAATTCATTTCTCCTAGGTTTCCTAGAAAAAATATTTCTTATTTAATCTTAATTTACCCCAAAGTTATGCAAAAATTATGAATTGTAATTTGAATAAAATTATTATTTAACAAAAAAAGAATGAGGATAAAAATGTACCTCATTCTTTGTCTTAATTTATATTAATTTCTTCTTTCGAATAAACTTTAAATAGATGAATAGGACGAAAATAAACATTACGCTAAATTTTGTGTACACCGATGCATCCTGATTTAAATTCGAGTCCTCTGTGTCTTTATGAGTTACATTTTTATTTATTTTACTATTGGCATTTTCTAACTGAAAAGATGCGATAGTATCCTGATTTTGATTTAATAGCTCTAAATGACCCTTTCCAGAGATTCTTTGACTAACTGTTTCATGTTGTAAAACTATATAATCGAGTTTTTCTTTGGTCTTAAAGGACATTTCATCAATTTTATATATTTTTCCCATCGGAATATTCCTAGACTCAAAATTCTCAAATGCATAATCAAGAAGTTCTATTGTATCGTTATAGGCCATGTCTTCTGTTTGCGCTTTAAGCGTTACGACAATAACCGATATATCGTTTCTTGTTGCTGTTGTTATAAGAGTTATTCCTGATTCATCAACATATCCAGTCTTTCCACCCGTTATTCCTTCATAAGGTCGCTCTCTCATTAATTTATGATGACTATAAAGAGTAGTATCCCACGATTTGCCATCCCAATTAAGTTCCTTTAGACCAAAAATTTTACGAAACTCCTTATTTTGCATTGCGTATTTCGTAATTTTTGCTAAATCTTGTGCAGTAGTTTTATGATCTGGATCATATAGTCCATGGGGATTTACAAAGTTCGTATTTTGTATTCCAATATTCTCTAAATATTTATTTATACTAGTCGAAAACTGTTTTACAGACCCATCCAAATGCTCAGCAATAGCAATACCTGCATCATTACCAGAATTCACAAGTAAGCCTTGAATAAGCTTTCTTAGATTAACCTTTTCTCCTTCTTCTAAAAAAACCCTAGTTCCTTCAACTTCTCTAGCATTTTTACTAATTGTGACAATGTCTTCTAGGTTCCCTTTTTCAATTGCATATATTGCAGTTGCTATCTTTGTTAAGCTAGCAGGAGCCATCTTCTGATTTGGATTTTTTTCATATAAAATTCGCCCCGTTTTTTCATCTATTAATATAGCAGCTTCACTGCTAATCAAAGGAGATTCGACCTTCATTGCGCCATGAACTCTATAAACAAAATTTGAACCTAGTATTAAGAAGATTACTACTAAAATCGCAACCTTTTTTATTAAATGTGTTTCCATATTATTATTCTCCTCATAGTAATCTACACATGTATCTTAGAAAAAATATGTGGAGAAAATATGGAGAACAAGTTACGTAATCTAAACTTAACACTTGTAACAATAGTGATTTCTATTAATGTTTGAAAAGCAATGTACTTTTATTTGTTTCTAAATTATTTATATTTACATTCCCCAATAAGTAATTGTGTCAAAAATTCCAATAATAAAAAGAGTAACTCCGGCTATTTTTTGAATAAACCTACCTACTTTAATACTTTTCTTCATTACTAATCCCTTAATATCAAAGTACCATATAAAAAATAAGATGATGACAAGAGGTATTGATGTTGCCAATCCAAATATTGCAGGTAACACTAATCCATATGAAGTCGACATAACGGTTGGCATTAGCCATACAAAATAGAGTACAAACATTGTTGGACAGAATGCAATTGCAAAACTAGCTCCTAGAAAAAAGGAACCAATATAACCTTCTTTTAGTATAGTAGGAACGTTCTTTGAAATTCGATTTAATATTCTTAACTTTATTGTCCCCATTAACACAAGTCCGGTAAGTATTAATAGAGGACCAATCAATTTTCGGAAAACCGGAAAGAAATTAATTATTTTGTTTTCAAATGTTTGTCCAAATGCCCACGCCAACAAACCAATTGCACTATATACTATGACTTTACCCATAATAAACGAAACGATCTCTCTCCAATTACTACCTAATTGGATAGTACGATTACCATATAACGTAATAGCGCTAATATTTCCAGTCAGTTGACATGGAGCAAATGCACCTATCAACCCAAGGAGGATAGATATAATGATTGGGGAATGCTCATATGAATTTAAGAATACAGAAACTGGTTCACTTATGGTTTGACTAATTTGAGACATCAAATTATACATCTCAATCACCCTTCAATAACCTTATTTTATTTTTAATTCCCCTTCTGAAGCTAATTTATCCCACGATTCCCCTTCGTTCTTAGAAAGATAGAAGTTAAGATTATTTGTTACAAAAGTAATTTCTTCTCGATTAGTAGGATTAGAAGCGATATAAATAATTGGGTCTTGCATTATCTCGTTTGGGAGTTGTATATTTTTTTCTTCTTTACTATCCAATGAGAATGATCTAAGGGAAACAGAATTTGAGTCATAGTTTGTATAGTAACCCCCATTCTCATTTAAAGTTACGTATGTAACCATTTGAGTAGACTTAAGTAATTTAAAGTTAACTCCATAGTCATTCGAAACAAAGATTCCATCTTTACTACCAATTGCAACTATTTCTTTTTTGGAAGGGTGAGCTGATAAATTAGAAACAAACTCGGAATTAAAGCCATTCATAGCTGATTCAGTCCAAGACTTCCCTTCATCAATTGAATAATGCAATCCACCACTCATATTCTCTGTAGGTGTTTCATTAATGACATAGATTGTATTCGAATCATAACCAGCTGCAAGATAATGAAAATCAATTTCGCCGTAAAAGGCTAATTGTTCTAGATTTGCTCCTTCATCTGTACTTTTTATAACTCCTAAAGGGTTTTTAAGGTTTGAGCCTTCCTCAGGATGTCCACTTGAATAGAAGCCATCTTTGACCGCCTGAAAGCCCATATAGTCATGTTTTTGGCTGTTCGCTTCTTCCCAACCCTTTACACCATATTTATACAATCCTCTATGTGTTGCAATTACAAAATCACTTTTACCATTTATATATCCCAAACCATGTATATGTTCAATTTTTGGGTTATCCACTTCTTCAAATGAATAACTATCTTTTTCTTTTGAATTACAAGCACTTAAAACTAAAACAATAACTAATAGACCTAACCAAATTTTGTAATTTTTCATACTTTTCTCCTTTTAACTCCATTTATACCCTATTCCCCAAACCGTTTTAAGGAACTCATCGGTAGGAAAGTCAGATTTACTTAATTTTTCTCTTAGATTTCTTATATGTGAATCAACAGTCCGCGTATCTGTATCTGTTTCATATTCCCATGCAGCATGCAGTAATTCCTCTCTTGTAAATGTCTTAGAAGGTCGAGATATTAATGCTTTTATAATTAAAAATTCTTTTAAAGTAAGTTGCACACTTGAATTTTGGTAGTGTAGAGAATATGTTTCTTTATCTAAAACAAAATCTTTAAAAGTGATATTTTCATTATCCTTTTCAAATCCGACAATTCTACGCAAAACAGCATTGATTCTTGCTATTAACTCTCTTTCATCGAATGGCTTGGATATATAGTCATCTGCACCTAATAAAAGTCCCTTAGCTAAATCAGATTTATCAGCTCTTGCAGTTAGCATTATAATGGGTACTTTTGAAAATTCACGAATAGATTCACAAACATCCCATCCATCCATTTCAGGCATCATAACATCTAATAAAACGAGATCGATATTTTCTTTCTTAATTCTCTCTATTGCCTTTATTCCGCTCTTTTCTTTAATACAGGTATATCCATGTGGAATTAAAAATAATTCGACTAAATCGAGCATTCTTTCTTCATCATCCACAATCAAAATTGTCTGCATATTTAACCTCCATGTGTTATATGATCACCGTAAATGTACTTCCTTCTCCAAGTTTACTTTTGACTTCAATGGTACCATTGTGTGCTTCTACTAATTCCTTCACAACAGCAAGTCCAATTCCTGAACCACCATATGCACGAGAACGTGATTTCTCAACACGATATAGCTTCTCAAAAATGAAGTCAATTTCTTCTTGTGGAATGCCAATACCTGTATCAATAACCTCAATTCTTGTTTTCCCTTCATTTTTACAAGCCTTTAATGTTACCTCTGTATTTTCCTTTGAATATTTCAAAGCATTATCCAATAGGTTTATGACAATTTGCTCTAAACGTAATGGGTCAGCATATATTTGAAAATCTTCAGTGCAAACAAAGTTCAACTTAATATTCTTGAGATCATATGAAGGAGCAACAAGTTTACATATTGCTTCGAAAAAATATCGAGCAGAGAAAGATTCTTTCATGACAGTAAATGTGTTTTCGTCCATTCTAGCCAAGTCTAATAAATTTTTTACCAATTCCTTCATTCTATTGGACTCTTCAACAATAATTTCAAGATACTGTTCTCTTTGTTTCTTACTTAGACTCTCTCTCATCGCTACTTTTGAATATCCAATTAAATATGTCAACGGTGTACTTAATTCATGAGCCACTGACGCCAGAAATTCATTCCGGTCTGTTTTTAAACGTTCTAAATCATTGGCTAATTTCTGAATTGAACTTGCTAACTCACCAAGCTCGTTTTTACTTTTAATTGCAAGCTTTACATTAAACTCACCTTTGCTTAATTTCTCTGTTGCCTCTTTCATCCGTATTAAAGGTCTTGTTATAACTTTTGACAGAACCGCGTAAACAATAAAAAGTACAATAAAACTTGTAGCACCTGCCATACCAAAATGTTCAGTTAATTCATGAACCATCTTATTAAGAGAACCAGTACTTTGTAGCATTAAAACGTATCCAGATTGATTTGTATTTGAGATATAAGGATGCACACTCATAATATAAGGGGATTCTTTCCAGTTAGAAGTCAATAATTCATCTGTTTCTACGTCTACGTTCTTTATTAAAGAAACTATTTGTCCACTTAAAGATTCACTAATATCTGAACTACCAATGATATTTCCTTTATTATCGGTAATGATCACCGCACGATCTTTACTTTTTTCCATCAAAACGATATGTTTTATTGTAGTTTCAGAAAAATTTTCAATTAAAACATCTCTATGATTAGCACCATTCGCCAATAATGTATAATATTCTTCTTCAACTCTCGAATTAATTATATTTCGATGAAGATAAAACATAAGAAATAAATCCATTATTAGCACTACAATAAAAAAACACGATGCTAATTTTGTAGAGATTTTGTTCACTAATTTTTTCACCTCTCTTATTAGTCTAAAAAATTATTACTTAGTCTGGTAAAATTTGTTCCATGTAACTCTTTATATCCTGTTCTTTCATTTCTCCAGTGATTATTTTTTCTATTTTACCCTCTGAATTAATAAGAATAGTCGTTGGTAATGGATTTATATTATATGCTTCCATTACACTTTTGTTTTTGTCAATTAATACCGGAAAAGTTAAACCTTTTCGGTCAATATAATTTTGAACCACGAAGTCGGATTCTGCTATATTTATAGCTAATACCTGTATACCTTTTTCTTTATATTCCTTATAATATCTATCTATAATTGGGAATTCCCTTTCACAGGGTTTGCACCAAGTCCCCCAAAAGTTTAAAAAGACACCTTGTCCTTTGTATTCCTCCAAATTATGTTTATCACCATACATATCAACTAGAGTAAAATTTGGAGCATTATCCCCTATTTGTAATACTTCATTTTTTTCTTTAGTTAAAGTTGTATATACTGTAAATAATATTGCCCCAAATAATACAATTAATATAATTGAACGCATAAGAAATCGTCTCTTTTTTTTATCCATAATTAAGTTTGGTTCCTTCCCCTCTTATATGATATAAAACTAAAAGCCAGTAAATCCTCCAAAAATAGGTGTTAAAAACGCAATAATTTTAGTCATCATATCAAAGTACAATAAAACCCCCATCAGAATCATTATTGCACCACCTATTTTCATAAACAGTCCATTTTTTCTTTGAAGAAACTTCATTTTTCCAATAAATAAGGACATTATTAGGAAAGGTATAGAGAAACCTAGCACATAAAATAACATGTACAACATTCCTTGCCCGGGGTTAGACACTCCTAAAGCTATTACTCCGGCAAGAATTGGTCCAGTACAAGGTGTCCATCCAGCTGCAAAACCCATACCAATAAGTACTGAGCCAAAATATCCTTTGGGCCTTTTTTTAAAACTAATCTTTTTTTCCGATTGTAAAATATCGAATTTAAAGAAACCTAGAATAACTAATCCAAAAAAGACCATGAAAATTGCTCCAAATTGCCTTAGTAACTCTTTATACTGAATAAAAATCTTTCCGATAAAAGAAGTTGAGAAACCTAATGCCATAAAAATAATAGAAAAACCAAGTAAAAAAAGCAGGGTATGTATTAAAGACTTTCGTCTTAAGATCCCTTTCTCTTCTTTTAGTTCATTAAAGGATATTCCTGTTATATAAGATAGAAAAGCAGGATACAATGGTAATGAACAAGGTGATACAAATGATAATAATCCAGCCCCAAATGCAAGTATTAAATTTAATTGTTCTAACAAATACTCTCACGCAACCTTTCTACAGAACATTTAAAAATAAAGTATAGACTATAAATGTGGAGAATATATGCATATGTTGATACATATCAAAATTAAGAAGTTTATTTTTGATACCTTTCTACAACTCATTAATTAATAGCAATTTTTTTTTAAAAAAAGTTTTAATTCCTGCTCTAAGGATTATAATTCAACGGTAATAATGACAAAACAAAACCCTGGCACAGTAGACAATGTACCAAGGTTATTTTAATGTACCTACTTTATATATATATAGTTAGAAAAATGAAAGGTTTGAAAGCCATTTTGAAAAAACAAAAACCCTGATACAGCATCATACTGTATCAAGGTTTATCTTATTTATATACAATAATATAGTTAGAATCACTCATAGAAATTGTTTGAATATCCAGTATACAACTTTTTTGTCCAGTATAAGACTTTATTGTAAAGTATACAACTATTTTGTCTAGTATAGAACTTTATTGTAACTGAACAACAATAATTCTTCATATTCTATTCTTACTCAACAGTCACCGATTTAGCTAGGTTACGTGGTTTATCCACGTCACAGCGGCGATGTAGTGCAGCATAGTAGCTAATTAATTGTAGTGGTACTACAGAAACAAGTGGTGTTAGTAACTCGTTTACCTGTGGAATGACTAAACGATCACCATCTTCATCAATGCCAGCCATCGCGATAATACATGGATAGGCACCACGAGCTGCTACTTCTTTGACATTACCACGGATATTTAACCCTACTGATGCTTGTGTAACAAGCGCAAACACTGGTGTACCTTCTTCGATTAAGGCAATTGTTCCGTGCTTCAGTTCTCCACCAGCAAAGCCCTCTGCTTGGATGTAAGAGATTTCTTTCAGTTTTAAGGCACCTTCAAGGCTAACATAGAAGTCCATATTACGGCCAATGAAGAATGCATTGCGTGCGATTTTTAAGTAATCTTCCGCAATGTCTTCTAACACATCTTTTGAATCGATAATTGTTTGGATGCCATTAGCGGCAATTGCAAGCTCTTGTTTTAAATCAAATTCTAAGCCTTTGCCATTTGCCTTTGCCGTTACATAGGCTGCTAATGCAAGTACTGCTACTTGTGCAACATAGGCTTTTGTAGAAGCTACTGCAATCTCTGGACCTGCGTGTAATAACAATGTATGATCCGCTTCACGTGATAGCGTAGAGCCAGGTACATTTGTAATCGTTAATGTTGGATAGCCAAGCTCTTTAATTTTTACAAGTACTTGACGACTATCTGCTGTTTCACCTGATTGTGTAATGAAGATAAATAATGGTCTTTCTGAAAGTAATGGCATGTTGTAGCCGAATTCACTAGAAATATGAACTTCTACTGGGATACCCGCCATTTTTTCGAAATATTGTTTACCGATGAGACCGGCATGATAGCTTGTGCCCGCCGCAATAATATATAAACGATCTGCTGCTCGTAATGCTTCTAAAATCTCCGCATCGATTGTTAAATCGCCATTGTCCCCTTCATATGCCTGAATGATTTTACGAATAACTGTAGGCTGTTCATCCATTTCTTTTAACATATAGTGAGGATATGTCCCTTTTTCAATATCACTCATATCAAGCTCCGCCGTATAAGGCGCACGCTCTACTACAGTACCATCTAATTTTGTAATTTCCACACTTGCTTTGTGTACGATAACTACTTCTTTATCGTGAAGCTCTACGTATTGATCTGTTACCTGTAGCATCGCCATTGCATCTGACGCAACAACATTGAAACCTTCTCCAATCCCTACTAGAAGTGGTGATTTGTTTTTTGCTACAAAGATTGTATCTGCCGCTTCTGCATCTAATAGTGCCAGTGCATAAGAGCCATGTAATAGTGATAGCGTTTTACGGAAAGCGTCTGCTGTGCTTAGACCATCTTTCACAAATAACTCTACTAATTGCACAATAACCTCTGTATCTGTATCAGATTTCATTGGAATGCCTTTTAAATAGGTTTTTTGCAATAAATGATAGTTTTCAATAACCCCATTATGCACAAGTGTAAAGCGTCCTGATGCACTTTGATGTGGGTGGGCATTTAAACGGTTTGGCACACCATGTGTTGCCCATCGTGTATGACCGATACCAATTTTCGCTGCAATGTCTTCGTCTACTGCCTCACGTAAATCTGCAATACGCCCTTTTTCTTTGAAAACCGTTACGCCTTCCTCATTACGCACTGCAATACCCGCTGAGTCATAACCACGGTATTCAAGCTTTTCTAAACCTTTTAATAAAATTTCCTTTGCATCTGATTCACCAATATATCCTACAATTCCACACATAATTCTCGTCCTCCGATATTGTCAATTTAACGCAATGACAAACTAGGCCTCATCCTATCGAATTTTTTTGAATGGACAAGCAGTGCTTTATTTTAATAAAAAAATAAAGCACTCCTATACATGCAAGCTACTCACTCCACTCAGCCAACTGAATAGAGATTTTCGATATGTGAAGCTTCTTCTATTTATCTATTGCTTTTACTATACCTTCTCCATTTTCTGTACATTCAATCACTCAAATGCTTTCAAAATGAAAAATGACAATCGGGTATGTCGATTGGGAGGCATCCGCCGAATTTTCGATAAACCTCCACCTCGTCTGCTGAAGATCTTTTCGTCCGATTTCTTCAGCTCAGGCGCTATAATTGTTTTCCGATTTTGCGCTTTCTTTCCCTCCTTGGGCGCTCGTTAAAGGATAAGGTCGGACCTCATCTTCAACTTCTCCATCATACTCAATCATATGCTATCCGTCAAATTTTCGTTATAAAAAACACCTAGTCCCAATGCTTTTTCGTGACAAATATGTAGACAAAGTTATACTCATGTACTTTGATTAGCTTTGTACAGCTATATAATGTTATTCAATAGATCATACAAAAAAGACACAAGCAATTACGATGCTTGTGCCTATCCTTTATTTACTGTCTAATAATTTAACGATTTCTCTATTAAATGCTGGAAGATCGTCTGGCGTTCTACTTGTTACAAGCTGCTTTTGACAGACAAATACTTCTTCATCATGGAAGATTGCCCCTGCATTTTCTAAGTCTACTTGAATGGATTTATAGCCTGTGGCATCACGGCCATTTAATGTCTTTGCTGTAATAAGAAGTTGTGGTCCATGACAAATGGCAAAGGTAGGCTTCATTTCATCCATAAAGGACTTTGCAAATGCTACTACACGATCATCCGCACGTAATAGATCAGGAGAAAAACCACCAGGAATAAATAGCGCATCGTAATCAGTAGCTTTTACTTCATCAATGCCTTTATCAATTTTCACTGACTCTCCATGCTTGCCCTTAACTTCCTTGCCCGCTTCTGTATCAATTGTTACTAGCTGATGTCCAGCTGCTTCTAAAGCCTTTTTAGGGCTTGTAAACTCAATGTCCTCAAACATATCTGTTATAACTGTAGCAATTTTAGCCATATCAATAAAACACTCCTTGTTATTGTGACTCCTAATTACTGTTCCCCATCTCGCTTATTTAAAACATTCTTTTCAAACAAGTAAAACCCAATTTCCTATTTACGGAAATCGGGTTTTCTATATTGTTATTCTGTTAAGCCCATTTCTGCACGTACAACATCCGCAATACGCTCGACAAAACGCTCACAATCTGTTTCTGTTGCCGCTTCGACCATGACACGTACCAATGGCTCTGTACCTGAAGGACGTACTAAAACGCGACCATTTCCAGCCATTTCAGCTTCCACCTCTGAAATAACTGCAGCGACTTTCGCATTATCAGTTACAGCATGCTTATCTGTTACACGCACATTGACAAGACGCTGAGGGTAGATTTTCATTTCAGCTGCAAGTTCTGAAAGCTTTTTACCCGTCGCTTTCATAATGTTGACAAGCTGAATACCTGTCAGTAAGCCATCACCTGTTGTATTAAAATCTAGGAAGACGATATGCCCTGATTGCTCGCCACCTAAATTGTATTCATTGGCACGCATTTCTTCCACAACATAACGATCACCTACAGCTGTTTGTACACTTTGCATCCCGTTGTCAGCCACAGCTTTATAGAAGCCCATATTGCTCATTACTGTTGAAACAATCGTTTGCTTCTTCAATCGTCCTACAGCATTTAAATGCTTACCAATGATAAACATAATTTGGTCACCATCAACAATTTTCCCGTTTTCATCTACAGCAATTAAACGGTCACCATCGCCATCAAATGCTAAACCAACATCTGCATCTTTTTCGGTAACAAATTTAGCTAGTCCTTCTGGATGTGTTGAGCCTACACCAGCATTAATATTTAAGCCTGTTGGAGAAGCGCCCATTGTAGAAATGTCAGCTTCTAAATCAGCAAATAAATGTGTAGCTAATGATGAAGTTGCACCATGTGCACAATCAAGCGCTACATGAATACCATCAAATTCTTCATCCACTGTTTGCTTTAAGTATTGAATATATTTTTGACCACCTTCGAAATAGTCACTTACAGATCCTAAATCTGCTCCTATCGGACGTGGTAATGTGTCCTCTTGCGCATCAATTAACTCTTCAATTTCCGCTTCCTGGGCATCTGTTAGCTTAAAGCCATCAGGACCGAAAAATTTAATACCATTATCAGCAACTGGGTTATGTGAAGCTGAAATCATGACGCCTGCATCTGCGCTCATAATTCGAGTAAGATATGCCACACCTGGTGTTGAAATAATACCAAGACGCATTACCTCTACCCCAATTGATAAAAGTCCAGCCACAAGTGCACCTTCAAGCATCTCACCTGAAATACGTGTGTCACGACCAATTAAAACCTTTGGACGTTCAGTTGCATCCTTTGTTAAAACATAGCCACCTATACGTCCAAGTTTAAATGCAAATTCTGGTGTTAATTCACTATTCGCGACGCCACGGACGCCATCTGTTCCAAAATATTTACCCATTCTACTTATTCTCTCCTTCAATGCAAGACCGTGCCTAATGAGTTTCTATGAAGCATTAGACACTTGTCCGCTTACTTTTGGAAAAGTCTGCTTTTATTCATTCATTGGTAATTATTAATATTCCACTCTGTCAGTTTGTTTGATGAATCCTGAATTACTACTCAAGACAAACCTGGATTGGATTTTTGATTTAGAATCAAAATAAAATTATAGTCACATATTGTTTAAGAATCAATATCTTCCGATTCTTCGGTTGATGTATTTTTATCAGTTGTAGTGCTCTCATCTGTCACATCAGTTTCTTCAGTAGGAGGTGGCGTTTCCTCTGTAGAAGCTGGTGTTTTCTGTTGTTCTTCTTGCTCAACCTTTGTAATATCTGCATTCACTTTTATTTTCTTGTCAGATATTTTTGTCACACCATCTGGTAATTTTACATCAAATTCATAAGTTTTGGACTCAGTAATTTTTGACAGGTCCACTGTTATTGGAATAGCCGTTAAACTGTCAATAATTGATTTTCTACCATACACTTTAATCATTTTCGGTGTAAATGTTAATGAATTGATAATAATGTCTTCCGCCGCTTGCCCTGTTTCCTTGAGGACCACTGGGATCTCTCGACTGTACTCCCCTATATCTACTTGAACCTTCACAGTTGCAGGGTCAATAGTCACATCTAACTTATTTAAATCTCGATCTAATACTTTTACCGCTGCTTCCTGCGAGAATGATTGCTTTAAGCCTTGCTCCCCTGTAACAGTTGCTTTTACATAGCTAATGCTTTCAATAGCACTTTTTGCACCCGTTACATAAACAGTTGGTGGATTGGCTGTCATATCTTTTAATATATAACCTTCTTCGATTAGACGATTGTTCATTTCAGGGTCCACTCGGAACTCCTGCGTGACCTTTTCCTCAATATTTACATGGACGGTTGCAGGGTCTAATGTAACCTTTAACTTGTTTGAAATATTTTCGTATTGCAGTTTGACATCATGCTCTCCTAGCAATAAATTGCTTAAATCGGCAAATATAGAAAAATCCTTAGCCCCTTTTGCTTTTAAAACCAATGCCATTGGACCTTCTATCGTTACATCTACGGTTTCAGGTAAACCTGTCACAATAAGATTCTCATTATCATAATAAACATCTACTGGAACATCGCGAATGACATCCGTTTGTTCATTTGAGGTAGCTTTATTTAACGGTGATAACTCGGTACGAACTGAGAAAAAAAGCAAAAATGCCAAAAATAGCGCGATGATTCTTAATACCCAAGGGCTATCCATCATTTTATCCATTCTTTTTCCCCCTCCAAGTCAACTTAGAGGATGCATTTGATTCTTGTGCTGATCCGAACCACATTTTTCGTAATAATGTTTCGAACTCCTCTAGAGAAAGATTTCGATGGAGATTACCATTTAATGTTATGCTAATTGCCCCTGTTTCTTCTGATACAACAATGGTAATAGCATCTGTGACTTCACTTAAGCCAAGAGCAGCACGGTGGCGTGTCCCTAACTCTTTTGAAATAAATGGGCTTTCAGATAAAGGTAAATAACAAGCTGCTGCTGTCACTTTATCTTTTTGCATAATAACCGCCCCATCATGTAGCGGCGTATTTGGTATAAAAATATTTATCAGTAATTCTGATGAAATTTCAGCATTTAGCCCTATACCCGTTTCAATATATTCATTAAGACCTGTTTCTTTTTCAATGGAAATTAACGCACCTATTCGACGTTTAGCCATATAACTAACAGATTTCTTCATAGCCTCAATAAGCCTTGTTTGTTCTTCTTCTTCTTGACTAGATGAGCGTTGAAATAGCTTTCCTCGCCCAATTTGTTCTAAACCACGTCTGATTTCCGGTTGGAAAATGATAATAATCGCTAGGAAACCAAATTCAATAACTTGTTGAAGCATCCAGCCAAGTGTTTGTAACCCTAAAAGGTCTGTTGCAATTCGCGCAATAATAATGACGAATATTCCCTTAAGTAATTGGACAGCCTTCGTACCTTTAATGAGGGTTAAGACTTTATAAACAACGTACCAAACGAGCAGTACATCAATGAAGTTAATAACAATATTCACAGGCGTTAAATCTGTGAAATGTTCGATAATTTGCACGTGGCATCCCCCACTTTTCATTACGAATCCATACACATTCAAGTATATCACATTCTTAACAAATGTAACTTTTTTCAAATAAAAAGTCTACTCAGAAGAGTAGACCTTTCAGCCTCTCACGTGCACTATTTTTTAGGACGTATAGAGTGTTATTTAGTTTCTTCTTTTTCCTCAAATGTCATGGCTGTCTTTACAGAATTTTTAATCGTATACCATAACCATTCAAATACTTCGTCAATTTCTTCAATTCTCCCTGAAACTACCGCTGAAGATGCCATATATTGCCCGTTAATCACTGTGACGTTGCCATCAACTTCACCTTCAACAATCAAATCGCCATTTTTCACAACAATATCGCCTTTCACCACTTCTCCTTCAGGGACAATCACTGTTTGACCATCAACAACTAAATTAGGTTGCTTGGTTACTGAGAAATGCTGGTCATCCATGAAGCTACCCAATAATGTAGCACTCATGAATAAGCAAAATACTGCCGCTGCCACAAAGAACGGATGCCGGCGAATCCATTTTTGTATACCTACTCGACTTTTTGGTTTTGGTAAACGAGCCATCACTGCTGCTTCAAAATCCGGAGGCGCTGTAATATGGGAAGCACTCTTCACAAAGGCGATTGTTTCACTCAATTCTTGCATCAACTGTTTACAATCATTACATGTATGCAAGTGTTGTTTCAACTCTTGCTCATGCTCACGACAAATGTCACCGTCTAAATAATCATGCATATAGTCTATCATATGCTCTGGACAAGTATTCATGACGCTCCCCCTCCTACAGATTGTTTAATTGCTTACGTAATGCCTCACGTCCGCGGTGAATCCTCGTTTTCACCGTTCCAAGCGGCATATCTAAAATCTCGCTAATCTCTTGTAACGATAACTCTTCTATATATTTCAATACTATAACCGAACGGTATTTATCCGGCAATCGTCCAATTTCATATTGAATGCGATCTTGCAGCTCCATTTGTTCTAACTGCTCCTCTGGTAGCTGGTCGTCTGCTGCGATTTGCGAATACATATCAAGACCTTCTGTACCAGCTACTTCTGCATCTAAATAATAATCCGGTTTCTTTTTTCGAATACGGTCAATGCAGAGGTTTGTCGCTATGCGATAAAGCCACGTCGAAAACTTTCTTTTCTGATCAAATGTATGCAAGTTCATATAAGCACGTACAAAAGCTTCTTGAGCAATGTCTTCAGACTCTTGTTTGTTGCCTAACATTCGATAGCATACTTGGTACAGTTTGTGCTGATAGAGACTCACAATATCGGCAAATGCGTTTTGATCGCCTTTAAGCACTTGTTTTATTCTCTTATTTACTAACGCATCCATTGTGTTAACTTCTCCACCTTTACAACTGTCTTATACTATACGACGCACCGATAAGAAAAGTTTCGTTTTATTTCAATTATAGCAAAAGATTTTTATGCAATGTGGCAACAGGCAATTTTTTGTCAAATTTTCTTTAAACTAGTGTTTCCCCAAATAAAGATCCCATTAATGCAACAGCTACATTTGCTGTCGTATTCTTTTCATCTAAAATAGGATTTACTTCTACAAACTCTGCTGAAGTTACCATCCCTGATTCTTGTAACATTTCCATTGCTAAATGGCTTTCTCGGTACGTAATCCCTCCTGGAACTGGTGTACCAACTCCTGGCGTATAAAGTGGATCTAGTCCGTCTAGATCCAGTGATAAGTGTAAGCCATCAACATTTCGTTCCTTTAAATAAGTAAGTGCATCTTCCATCACACGTGTCATGCCAAGTCGGTCAATCTCATGCATTGTATATACTTTAATTCCTTGTTGACGAATCAATTCACGCTCTCCAGGGTCTACTGAACGAGCTCCAATAATAATAACGTTTTCTGGCTTAATTTTTGGCGCAAAGTTGCGAATTTGGACTAAACGCTCATGTCCTAGCCCAATACTAACTGCTAACGGCATTCCATGTATATTGCCTGAAGGTGTTGTTTCAGGTGTATTTAAATCTGCATGAGCGTCATACCAGATAACACCAAGATTTTTGTAATGCTCACCTAATCCAGCTAATGTTCCAATAGCAATACTATGATCTCCCCCAAATACGAGTGGGAACTTTTTCTGTTCTACTACTTCATGCACACTATTTGCTAAAGCAGTGCTAACGTCTACAACTTCCTCTAAATTAAGTAACTTTTCATCAACTGCTGCGTCTGCAAGCTTTTGACTAACACGAATATCCCCTTGATCTTGTACCTCGTGTCCGATAGCTTCTAAACGTTCAACAACACCTGCATAGCGAATAGCACTTGGTCCCATATCTACGCCACGGCGTGTTTGTCCATAATCTGTTGGTACTCCAATAATAGAAATATTAAGTTTATTCATGTTTTTATACCCCCTAAAAGTTATAAGACTATTGTAAAGCCTACATACCACTTGGCTCAACTCGACAGAAAATTGCATATTTATTCAATTGTAAATAGCATAAAAAAATCTCCTACTGTTTTCAGTAAGAGATTAGTTATCTGTAGTTAATATAACACTTTTGAATAATTTTTATTCTAAAAAAGTGAGCCATGAAGGACTCGAACCTTCGACCCTCTGATTAAAAGTCAGATGCTCTACCAACTGAGCTAATGGCTCATAAAAGAAAAAATGGCTGGGGTACTAGGATTCGAACCTAGGCATGACGGAATCAAAATCCGTTGCCTTACCGCTTGGCTATACCCCAATCATTTATAAAACTGGTGGAGGGGGACGGATTCGAACCGCCGAACCCTAAGGAGCGGATTTACAGTCCGCCGCGTTTAGCCACTTCGCTACCCCTCCGAAATAACACAATAAAAATGGTGGAGGATGACGGGCTCGAACCGCCGACCCTCTGCTTGTAAGGCAGATGCTCTCCCAGCTGAGCTAATCCTCCATAGAAACAGGTGTTATATCACAGTTTATTTTCTTTATAAAGCCTATGCTTTAAATGGTGACCCCTACGGGATTCGAACCCGTGTTACCGCCGTGAAAGGGCGGTGTCTTAACCACTTGACCAAGGGGCCATTATTATGTCTTAAACAAGACAAGAATTATAATAACATTTTTAATTCATAATTGCAATACTTTTTTCATAAATTATTTTATGTATTATAGTACCTAAAATAGGACAAAAAAATGGCTCCGAAGGCAGGACTCGAACCTGCGACAACCTGATTAACAGTCAGGTGCTACTACCAACTGAGCTACTTCGGAACAATGCTATTCACTTTGGTTTTAGACAACCTCTTAAGTACATTTATTATTATAGCAAGCATTATAAATAATGCAAGTCATTTTGTTATAATTTTTATATTTTTTTGTCGAAGTTTGCCTATATATCCATCTGAGAGCATAAATAGTTCTCTATTAAATCTAATATTTCTCTTTAACGTATTAAATATTGTTGCTGTATATTATTGTAATTGTTAAAATAAAAATAGTTTTAAGAATTTTCTATCAAATTTCCCAGGGGAGGAATGTTCAGATGGTATCAAACGATTTAATTGCACCTGAATTTTATAACATCACAGAGGAATTAGAAAAATTTTCGCAAGATAGTGATCGCCAAGCAATACGCTGGTTAAATACACAACAAGAAAGACGTACAGTGTCTTATGTGGAGCTCATTCAAAAAATGAATCAATACGCAAATGCTTTTACGGAGAAGGGGCTTCAAAAAGGCGATCGTGTATTAGTTATTATTCCTCGACTACCGGAAGCCTATTTCGTTTTTCTAGGCTGTTTAAAGGCTGGCATTGTACCTATCTCATGTTCAGAGATGCTACGTGCAAGCGATTTAGAATATCGGATGGAGCATTCTTCTGCTAGTGCAGTGATTGCCTATGAGGCATTTACTAGCGAAGTTGACCAAATTACTTCTTCTGTAGATACATTAAAAAATAAACTAGTCATCGGTGCTCCAAAAGGAGATTGGACTTCTCTAGATGACTTGGCAAGCACGCAGCCAGCTACATTTACAGCTGTAGCTACTAAACGAGATGATATGGCATTCCTTTCCTATACCTCTGGTACAACTGGTAAACCTAAAGGTGTTGTTCATTCACATGGTTGGGGGTATGCACATATTAGAACAGCGGCTTCAAAATGGCTTTGTGTACGTGAAGGCGATCTAGTGTGGGCAACAGCTGCTCCTGGTTGGCAAAAATGGATTTGGAGTCCTTTTTTATCAACAATCATGCTCGGTGCTACAGCATTCGTCTACCATGGGGGATTCGATGCAAAAACCTATCTTCAATTAATGCAAGATGAAAAAGTAAATGTCCTTTGTTGCACACCGACTGAATACAGAATTATGGCGAAAATCGATAATTTACAAGTCTATAATCTATCATCTCTCCGTAGTGCCGTTTCTGCTGGTGAACCTTTAAATCGCCCAGTGATCGAAACGTTTATGAATCATTTTGGACTCAAAGTACGTGATGGCTATGGACAGACAGAAAACACATTATTAATCGGTACACTCGAAAACACAGAATTACGTCCTGGATCCATGGGTGTTCCAACTCCAGGTAATATTGTACGTATTATCGACAATGAAGGTAACGAAGCACCAGTTGGCGAGGTTGGAGATATTGCAGTTCACAAATCCTCACCAGCTTTATTTAAAGAGTATTATAAAGAACCAGAACGCACACAAGCTGCATTCCGTGGTGATTGGTATATTACAGGTGATCAAGCAAAATGTGATGAAGACGGTTACTTCTGGTTTGAAGGTCGTGGAGATGACATTATTATTTCATCCGGTTATACGATCGGACCATTTGAAGTAGAAGATGCGTTAAACAAACATGAAGCTGTACAAGAGTGTGCAGTAGTAGCTGCTCCAGATGAAATTAGAGGGCATATTGTGAAGGCATTTGTTATCTTACGAGAGGGCTTCAAAGAGCGTGATGAAGAAGATTTAACAAAGGAGCTACAGGAGCATGTTAAAGCGTTAACTGCACCTTATAAATACCCTCGTAGTATCGTCTTTATTGAGGAGTTACCAAAAACGACATCAGGGAAAATTCGCCGTATCGAACTACGAGCTACGCCAGTTCAAACAAGTTAAATATCAAAAATAAGAAGGCACTCCATTGAGGATGCCTTCTTGTTTTATGCGTTTATAAATATTTCTTACCAGAAATCAGCTTAAATAAAAAAAAAGCCACTACTGAGTGTATCAGTAGCGACTTTTTGCGCCTAGCGACGTCCTACTCTCACAGGGGGAAGCCCCCAACTACCATCGGCGCTAAAGAGCTTAACTTCCGTGTTCGGTATGGGAACGGGTGTGACCTCTTTGCCATCATCACTAGACATGTATTAAATTGAAAGAATTATTCTTTCAAAACTGGATAAACGTGCATTGAATGGTTCAAACGTTTTGGTTAAGTCCTCGATCGATTAGTATTCGTCAGCTCCATGTGTCACCACACTTCCACCTCGAACCTATCTACCTCATCGTCTTTGAGGGATCTTACTTACTTGCGTAATGGGAAATCTCATCTTGAGGGGGGCTTCATGCTTAGATGCTTTCAGCACTTATCCCGTCCACACATAGCTACCCAGCGATGCCTTTGGCAAGACAACTGGTGCACCAGCGGTGTGTCCATCCCGGTCCTCTCGTACTAAGGACAGCTCCTCTCAAATTTCCTACGCCCACGACGGATAGGGACCGAACTGTCTCACGACGTTCTGAACCCAGCTCGCGTACCGCTTTAATGGGCGAACAGCCCAACCCTTGGGACCGACTACAGCCCCAGGATGCGATGAGCCGACATCGAGGTGCCAAACCTCCCCGTCGATGTGGACTCTTGGGGGAGATAAGCCTGTTATCCCCGGGGTAGCTTTTATCCGTTGAGCGATGGCCCTTCCATGCGGAACCACCGGATCACTAAGCCCGTCTTTCGACCCTGCTCGACTTGTAGGTCTCGCAGTCAAGCTCCCTTGTGCCTTTACACTCTACGAATGATTTCCAACCATTCTGAGGGAACCTTTGGGCGCCTCCGTTACCTTTTAGGAGGCGACCGCCCCAGTCAAACTGTCCGCCTGACACTGTCTCCTGCCCCGCTAAGGGGCATGGGTTAGAATTTCAATACAACCAGGGTAGTATCCCACCGACGCCTCCTTCGAAGCTGGCGCTCCGAGATCTCTGGCTCCTACCTATCCTGTACAAGTTGTACCAAAATTCAATATCAGGCTACAGTAAAGCTCCACGGGGTCTTTCCGTCCTGTCGCGGGTAACCTGCATCTTCACAGGTACTATAATTTCACCGAGTCTCTCGTTGAGACAGTGCCCAGATCGTTACGCCTTTCGTGCGGGTCGGAACTTACCCGACAAGGAATTTCGCTACCTTAGGACCGTTATAGTTACGGCCGCCGTTTACTGGGGCTTCAATTCGCAGCTTCGCTTGCGCTAACCACTCCTCTTAACCTTCCAGCACCGGGCAGGCGTCAGCCCCTATACGTCACCTTACGGTTTTGCAGAGACCTGTGTTTTTGCTAAACAGTCGCCTGGGCCTATTCACTGCGGCTCTCATGCGCTTGCACGCTCAAGAGCACCCCTTCTCCCGAAGTTACGGGGTCATTTTGCCGAGTTCCTTAACGAGAGTTCTCTCGCACACCTTAGGATTCTCTCCTCGACTACCTGTGTCGGTTTGCGGTACGGGCACCTCTCACCTCGATAGAGGCTTTTCTTGGCAGTGTGAAATCAGGAACTTCGTCCATACGGACTCGCCATCACAGCTCAACGTTACAGTGTGCGGATTTGCCTACACACACGCCTTACTGCTTGGACGCGCATATCCAACAGCGCGCTTACCCTATCCTACTGCGTCCCCCCATTTCTCAAACGGTGAGGAGGTGGTACAGGAATATCAACCTGTTGTCCATCGCCTACGCCTATCGGCCTCGGCTTAGGTCCCGACTAACCCTGAGCGGACGAGCCTTCCTCAGGAAACCTTAGTCATACGGTGGACGGGATTCTCACCCGTCTTTCGCTACTCATACCGGCATTCTCACTTCTAAGCGCTCCACCAGTCCTTCCGGTCTGACTTCAACGCACTTAGAACGCTCTCCTACCACTGACATCGTAGATGTCAATCCACAGCTTCGGTGAATCGTTTAGCCCCGATACATTTTCGGCGCAGCGTCACTCGACCAGTGAGCTATTACGCACTCTTTAAATGATGGCTGCTTCTAAGCCAACATCCTGGTTGTCTGTGCAACGCCACATCCTTTTCCACTTAACGATTACTTTGGGACCTTAGCTGGTGGTCTGGGCTGTTTCCCTTTTGACTACGGATCTTATCACTCGCAGTCTGACTCCCGTGTATAAATATCTGGCATTCGGAGTTTGTCTGAATTCGGTAAACCGGGATGGCCCCCTAGTCCAAACAGTGCTCTACCTCCAGTATTCTCATCACGAGGCTAGCCCTAAAGCTATTTCGGAGAGAACCAGCTATCTCCAAGTTCGATTGGAATTTCTCCGCTACCCACACCTCATCCCCGCACTTTTCAACGTGCGTGGGTTCGGGCCTCCAGTAAGTGTTACCTCACCTTCACCCTGGACATGGGTAGATCACCTGGTTTCGGGTCTACGACCACGTACTATTTCGCCCTATTCAGACTCGCTTTCGCTGCGGCTCCGCCTTCTAAAGCTTAACCTCGCACGTAATCGTAACTCGCCGGTTCATTCTACAAAAGGCACGCTATCACCCATTAACGGGCTCTAACTACTTGTAGGCACACGGTTTCAGGATCTCTTTCACTCCCCTTCCGGGGTGCTTTTCACCTTTCCCTCACGGTACTGGTTCACTATCGGTCACTAGGTAGTATTTAGCCTTGGGAGATGGTCCTCCCGGATTCCGACGGAATTTCACGTGTTCCGCCGTACTCAGGATCCACTCAGGAGGGAACGAACTTTCGACTACAGGGCTTTTACCTGCTCTGGCGGACCTTTCCAAGTCGCTTCATCTAACTCGCTCTTTTGTAACTCCGTATTGAGTGTCCTACAACCCCAAGAGGCAAGCCTCTTGGTTTGGGCTCTTCCCGTTTCGCTCGCCGCTACTCAGGGAATCGATTTTTCTTTCTCTTCCTCCAGGTACTTAGATGTTTCAGTTCCCTGGGTCTGCCTTCAAGACGCTATGTATTCACGTCAAGATACTACGCGATTAAACGTAGTGGGTTCCCCCATTCGGAAATCTCCGGATCAAAGCTCACTTACAGCTCCCCGAAGCATATCGGTGTTAGTGCCGTCCTTCTTCGGCTCCTAGTGCCAAGGCATTCGCCGTGCGCCCTTAATAACTTAACCAAGTTATTAAGCCTATAAAAAACTTAAAAAAATAAATGTGTTTGTTACAATTTCAATGTCGTTTTATCCAGTTTTCAAAGAACAAGTTTTGAAGTGTTTCATTCGAAAGAATGAACCTTCAAAACTGAACGCAAAACGTAATCTTACAAACCCAAGGTTTGTATTCCGAAATAATCCTTAGAAAGGAGGTGATCCAGCCGCACCTTCCGATACGGCTACCTTGTTACGACTTCACCCCAATCATCTATCCCACCTTCGGCGGCTGGCTCCAAAAGGTTACCTCACCGACTTCGGGTGTTACAAACTCTCGTGGTGTGACGGGCGGTGTGTACAAGGCCCGGGAACGTATTCACCGCGGCATGCTGATCCGCGATTACTAGCGATTCCGGCTTCATGTAGGCGAGTTGCAGCCTACAATCCGAACTGAGAACGACTTTATCGGATTAGCTCCCTCTCGCGAGTTGGCAACCGTTTGTATCGTCCATTGTAGCACGTGTGTAGCCCAGGTCATAAGGGGCATGATGATTTGACGTCATCCCCACCTTCCTCCGGTTTGTCACCGGCAGTCACCTTAGAGTGCCCAACTAAATGATGGCAACTAAGATCAAGGGTTGCGCTCGTTGCGGGACTTAACCCAACATCTCACGACACGAGCTGACGACAACCATGCACCACCTGTCACCGTTGCCCCCGAAGGGGAAACTATATCTCTACAGTGGTCAACGGGATGTCAAGACCTGGTAAGGTTCTTCGCGTTGCTTCGAATTAAACCACATGCTCCACCGCTTGTGCGGGCCCCCGTCAATTCCTTTGAGTTTCAGTCTTGCGACCGTACTCCCCAGGCGGAGTGCTTAATGCGTTAGCTGCAGCACTAAGGGGCGGAAACCCCCTAACACTTAGCACTCATCGTTTACGGCGTGGACTACCAGGGTATCTAATCCTGTTTGCTCCCCACGCTTTCGCGCCTCAGTGTCAGTTACAGACCAGATAGTCGCCTTCGCCACTGGTGTTCCTCCAAATCTCTACGCATTTCACCGCTACACTTGGAATTCCACTATCCTCTTCTGCACTCAAGTCTCCCAGTTTCCAATGACCCTCCACGGTTGAGCCGTGGGCTTTCACATCAGACTTAAGAAACCACCTGCGCGCGCTTTACGCCCAATAATTCCGGACAACGCTTGCCACCTACGTATTACCGCGGCTGCTGGCACGTAGTTAGCCGTGGCTTTCTAATAAGGTACCGTCAAGGTACAGCCAGTTACTACTGTACTTGTTCTTCCCTTACAACAGAGTTTTACGAACCGAAATCCTTCTTCACTCACGCGGCGTTGCTCCATCAGGCTTTCGCCCATTGTGGAAGATTCCCTACTGCTGCCTCCCGTAGGAGTCTGGGCCGTGTCTCAGTCCCAGTGTGGCCGATCACCCTCTCAGGTCGGCTACGCATCGTCGCCTTGGTGAGCCGTTACCTCACCAACTAGCTAATGCGCCGCGGGCCCATCCTATAGTGACAGCCGAAACCGTCTTTCAGTGTTTCACCATGAGGTGAAACAAGTTATTCGGTATTAGCCCCGGTTTCCCGGAGTTATCCCAAACTATAGGGTAGGTTGCCCACGTGTTACTCACCCGTCCGCCGCTAACGTCGAAGGAGCAAGCTCCTTCTCTGTTCGCTCGACTTGCATGTATTAGGCACGCCGCCAGCGTTCGTCCTGAGCCAGGATCAAACTCTCCATAAAAGAAATTTGATTAGCTCAAATTGTTTTGCTGGCATCAATTTTGATGTCCAAAATTTTTGTTTCGTTCACTCGCCGAAGCTAGCTACTTAAAACTTTATTGATTACGTTTTGCTTGTTCAGTTTTCAAGGTTCATGTTCTTTATTTCGTTGTCATCTCTTGGCGACTTATACATAATAACATCGATTATTCATGAAAGTCAACACTAAATCATAAGTTTTTTTAAAGAGATTCATTTTTTATTTTAAATTTTAGAAACGAGGTTATCATTATGGTCCGTAAAACGTTGATTTCACTGCTTTTAATCGTAACGCTCTTTGCTTTTCTCAAGCCTATAAATTCAACGATGATTTCTGTATTTAATATTGCGAATGCACCAGTAGTGGTCACAAAAGGACATTATGGCACATCTCTTATTGTAGAGATTTCTTTCTCTGATGACTCTCTATTAGAATGGCTTCAAACGGTGAAAGAGCCTTATCCGCTTCTACTTTTGGACGCTGACTGGATTAAACGTTCACCCGATCATTTAAAAATTATACAACAACGAAAATTGCCAACAGGGCTACTTGGTCCAGATGATTCAATAGAAAAACCCGTTGATATTACACTCATTCAAAAAGATATTGATACTTACGAAAAATATTTAAAAGAAAAGCCTTTATGGTTTGCTACCCGAAACCATCAATATTCACAGGATTTACAGAAATCTTTATTTCAACAACAAATGAATTTGCTGTCTCCTTCTCTTATTTGGCAAGGTGAGAAAACTCCTAAATTACAAAAAGGTGATTTTGTCTTTTTCCCACTCCATCAAAACAATCAAATATCCTTTAAAGAGCTTAACACGCTAATACAACAACATAAGTTTATGTCAGTTGAAGAAAATATATTTGGTTATAAAGTTCAAACTAAAAAAGCCCCATAAAAAAATTGCCTCCACCAAAGTGGGGCAATTTTTTTCTTATGCATTTTTAGCCTGTTCACGACGAGCTTTGCGGCGTGCTTCTAATTTTTGACGATCTTCATCGGATTTTGCATTATATTTAGGCAATACTAATAACTGATACGCGTTAACCGCCAATAATGGGAATAATAAAAGCGCAACATACTCATTAATATTTTCATCGCGACCCATCAATGCAATTGTCCATTCCAACGTTGTAATGACAATCATAAAGAATAGAGCCGAAATCATTACATGTTTTTTCCCCGTTAATTTTACTTTTTGAACAGCTGTTGCTATAGCACCGAAGATTAGAACAATTAATAATCCAACATAGAATAACCAGCTTTGCCCATCCTTCACACCAGGAATAAAGCGGAAGAAAATAATATCAAAAACCGTGATGGCAATTAATAATAGTTGTACCCAATTCCATAATGTCAGTGTTCTAAAAATATTTACACCTACTTGATGAAGTGTTAAATAAGCAAAAAAGCCAGCCTGTGCAATAACACTCATTGTAAACCCTAAGAAAACCATCCATAAAAGTCCTGCGAAGAATTCACCCCATTGACCGTTTGCTATGTATGGTTGGAAGAATTCCCAGCGAATAAATAAACTAAAAACTCCGTTGACTGCACCACCAACGAGCATTGCAAAGAAGAAAAACTTTGCCCAATTTCGTATCGTCACAACTAAAAGTCCCCCAATTTCTCAATATATCTGTCCTTATTTTATCAATGCCTTGTTAAAAAAGCTATTTCTCATCCTAACCAATACATAAAGTCCAGAGAAATGTGAACAATAATTGAAAGAGTCTATCTAGAGAAAGGACTGATTGTCGATGCGAAAATTCACCTTATTACTGATTCTAATGCTTTTTCTTGCTGCCTGTTCACAAGATAAAACCTCTACCATGTCCTATGATGAAATAAAAAAAATCATGATTGACTCTTTGCAAACAGAGGATGGTAAAAAGGCATTGCGACAGCTTTTGGAAGAGCCGAGTTTCCGTGAGCTTTTGATTTTAGAGCATGATGAAGTGAAAAAAGCTACCGAGGAAACTTTACTTTCCAAGGAAGCCGAAGACTTTTGGAAGAAAACCTTTGAAGATCCAAAGTTTAAAGAAACTGTTGCGAAAAGCATGCAAAAACAGCAACAGGATATTATGAAGAACTTAATAAAAGATCCGACTTTCCAAAAGGATATGGAGGCATTTTTCGGACAACCCGATATGCAAAAGCAGTTAGAAACTATCCTCAAATCATCCAATATGCGCAAGCAAATGGAGGAAGTCGTAAAGGAAACAATCGAAAGCCCTTTAATGCAATCTAAATGGCAGGAACTTATTAAAAAAAGTGGCGAAACAGGTTCATCAGGAAGTGGCGATAAAAAAGAAGCAAGTGGCGATAGTGGTGGCGGATCGGATAAGGAACAAAAAAGTACCGAGTAACCTTGGTCATGTAAAAACGGATTTCCCCAATAAATTGGTGGAAATCCGTTTTTTTATTATTTATTTAATTTATCAATGATTTTCGTCGCGATGTCTAAATATATTTGTCCTGTTGTATGTTTTTCAGCATATACAGAAGGAGCGAAATCTTCATCTGTCCAATCTGGTTGCCCAAGTGGGATTTGTCCAAGCAACTCTGTACGTAGTTCGTCAGCTAGCTTAGGTCCTCCTCCTTGCCCAAAGACAAATTCTCGGTCACCTGATTTAGATTCAAACCAAGCCATGTTTTCAATAACGCCTAAAATTTCATGGTCTGTTTGAAGCGCCATTGCCCCTGCACGAGCTGCAACAAATGCTGCTGTTGGATGTGGTGTTGTTACAACGATTTCTTTTGATGATGGTAGCATTTGATGGATATCTAATGCAACGTCACCTGTGCCTGGAGGTAAATCTAATAATAGATAGTCTAACTCACCCCACTCAACATCACGGAAGAACTGGTCTAATACTTTACCTAGCATTGGGCCACGCCATACGATCGGTGCGTTATTTTCCACAAAAAAGCCCATTGAAATCATTTTTACACCAAGGCGATCTACTGGGAAAATACGATTATCCACTACTTTAGGCATATCCGTCACACCCATCATATCGGGCACACTAAATCCATAAATATCTGCGTCGATTAAGCCGACTTTCTTTCCTAGACGTGCTAAAGCAACAGCTAAGTTAACTGATACTGTAGATTTACCAACTCCACCTTTACCAGAAGCAATTGAAATTACTTGTACTGTGCTGAGTGGAGACAAAATATCTTGTGCTTCTGACTCTGTTGCTGTGCCACGGAAGCTTTGTAATTTTTCTGTCGATAGTTCTTCAAAACGAATACCAACCGTATTTGCTCCCGCTTCTTTCAGCACCTCAACAACTTTCATTTGTAGCTGTAATTGCTCAGGTGTATTCAGTTTAGCAATCGCAATTTTTACACTGACATGATTTTTTTCTTCTTTTATTGCTACGTTCGTAATACCATCTGTTTCTGCAAGCGATTTATGTAAAAATGGATCTTGTAGTTGTCCTAGTATTTCTCGTACTTGTTGTTCAGTAATCACGACGAACACTCCCCTTATATTGTCTCGATATTAGTATATCATAATGATTTAATTTACGTTGTAGATGTTGCTCTACTCAATTTTAGCTAATAGATACTCTTCTATACCTTCAACTATGGCATCTGCCATTTTTTCTTGATAGTTCTTGTCAATTAATAATGCTCGTTCCTCATCATTACTAATGAAACCAGTCTCCACTAATGCTGCAGGTACTTCCACTTTCTTCAATAAATAAATTTGCTTAATAGACAATGCTTCGCGGTCTGTATTTTTTAAATTAGTGCGAATGGATTGTTGAATACTCTTGGCAAGAATCTCCCCATCAGCATGTCCTTCCTTATGGTAAAATACCTGTGCGCCACGCCATTTTGATTCAGGTATGGCATTAGCATGAATTGTTATAAATACATCAGGCTTTTCCTTTTCCACGATATCCTTTCTAAGGAAGATATCTTGCTTTTTTCGTTCTCTTAATGTTCCATATTTTTCTGATGGCGCATGCTCATCAATTACATCCCCATTTTTTGTTCGTGTCATTATAACCGTTGCGCCTTTTTTCTTTAATTGCTTCTCCACATGCTGAGCAATTGCAAGTGTAATATCCTTTTCAATCACTTCGCCCTTTGAAGCTCCTCCATCCTCACCACCATGCCCTGCATCAATGACAATTTTTATGCCACCAAGTGGGTCCGGTAAGAAGAAGTTACGGTCCGAAGCATTTGTTTCATATGCCACGACCACTATACTCATAAGCATAATTACTCCTAGTGCAAGCCAGCGCTTCACCCATATCCACCACCCTTTTACATTTAGTGTACGAAATTAGTGGATGAACTATGCCAGAAAGTAAAAAAAACTCCCAAGTCACAAACTTGAGAGTTTTAATTTCTTCTATATTAAGGGAGGAAGAACAAATTTATTGTATTGTAAATGTAGGGTTAAGTTCACCTTCATATGGCTCATGCTCTACAAATACAGTGATCTCATTACCATCTTTGTCTTTACCTGTTCGCTTATACGTGAACTTCTTATCATTGATTTCAGTAATTTCAAGAGCAACACCATACTTATTATCACCGATAGAAACATGGGCTCTTATTTTATTATCATGGATGACATCAAAGTAACCATAGTCCCCACGGCTCTCGCCTGTTTCAGGATTAAAGAACTCATATTTATTTGTATCTGCATCATATTTTGCAATACTGATGAAATTTGAATTGTACTCTGTTACATCATTACCCGCTTCATCTAACACAACAGTTCCATGCCATAGTGTGCCAGCTAAAATTTTGTCTCCGTCAACATCTGTCACAATATCACCTGTTGAAGCAACTAGCGTTTTATCTGAATCTGTAAATGCCAACTCTTTTTCTTTATATGGGATATGTTCCACAAATACTTCTACATCATTGCCAGCAGTATCTTTACCCATTCTTTTATAAGTAAAAATGCTATCGTTTAGCTCAGTAATCTCTACAACAGCTTGATAGTTTTTGGAATCAGAAATTAAAATTCTTTGTTTCCCATCGTTTGTGAAAAAAAACGTCCCTTTATCGTCACGGCTTTCACCCGTAGTAGCATCAAAGAATTCATAATGACCTGTCTCAGTATCGTATTTTGCTAAACCAATGAAGTTTGCGTTCGCCGCAGTTAAATCATTGTTATCTTTATCATAAACTTTTGTACCTTGCCAATTCGTACTACCTAGGATATTGGCCATTTCTTGTCCCTTCGTTAATTGATCCTTCACTGTATTTTCTGTTGCAGCACTTTCTGTTTTGACTTCCTCACTATTCGTAGCACTGCCTTTTGCAGGCTCCTTATCTTGACATGCTGCAAGTAATGCCACTGCTGCAACAGATACTATCAATAATTTTTTCATACCTACTTACCTCCATCGGTTAGTTTATATTTTTGAGTTACATCAAACCCATAATGACAAATCTCAAGTAAAATGAAAGGTTTGTTGTACCTTCTGAAACTTATATTAAAGTGGAATGTTAAACTCCCCCTAAATAATTTCTTAAAAAAACATAAACTTATACGAAAATATTTTTAATATATATTAAATCTGTACAGAAATAGTGATGTCTATGTAAAAAAGCTAATTATTATTTTCTAGATATACTTAATCGCAAACAAGTACCTCACCATTTTTTATTATATGAAAAAGCTATGCCTAGCATATTTTTTTAATATTACTCGTGCAATTCGCTACATGTTACCATATTTTTATAAACAAAAAGTCGGCTACAGTTCTATACCACTAGTAGACAACCCAAAGAAATGAAGGTGGAAAAATGAATGATCAATTGATACTTACAGCAGCAAACGGTGATACGGATAAAGTATTAGCACTTCTGCAAAATGGCATCAATATCAATACAACGGATCCGTATGGAAGAACCGCTGTCCTAGCTGCCACTTATCATAATCAGGTGGATACTGTGAAGGTACTCATCCAACATGGTGCTGATATTAATATAAGAGATAATAACCTTGAGAACGTACTTTTGCATGCAGGTGCATCGGGTTATTTAGAAATCGTTAAACTTGCCATAGCGGCAGGGGCAGATACAAAGCTGACTAATCGCTTTGGTGGAATTGCCATCATTCCCGCATCAGAACGTGGGCATGTGGAGGTAGTCCGTGAGCTACTTAATCACTCAGACATTCATGTCAATCACATTAACAATTTACATTGGACAGCTCTATTGGAGGCTGTCATATTAGGAAATGGTGGGGAGAAACATCAAGAAATTGTGCAGTTATTAGTGGATTATGGTGCTGATATGACTATTGGCGATCGAGATGGGGTCACACCATTACAGCATGCAAAAAAACTAGGTTTTTATGAAATTGAGCAGATTTTAAAACAAGCGGAATCTGAGCGCAGTTGTAATCGTTAACTTAAGGAGGGGTTCTAAAGCGTATTAAACTTGCTAAAATGCGCTGAGAGCGGGGGATTATAAACAGCACGCTGAGCATTCGAAATCTGAGCGTCAAGAAAAGAAGCACAGCATCAGTTTTACACTTCTGGGGAACATTACCCTATGTGTGCTGTGCTGTGGCTGAGTAGGGGTTAGGAAGAATTATTTATGCTAGCTCCTCTAAACTACGTGTGTCATTTGTACACCACGTGTTCTCAATCTATTCATTAACTATTCTGAAAAATTGGAGGTCCACTCTCCTCTCTTGATCCCATTGTAACTGCAGGATGTTCGTCATTTCCCGTAGCATGCAAGTGAGCGTAAATTCCATCGAGACTGATTAATTCATCATGGGTACCAACTTCGGCAATCCCCGTTCTATCAAGTACTACAATCTTATCGGCACGACGAATTGTGGACAAACGGTGGGCAATCACCAATGTCGTCCTCCCTTTAGCAATCTCATCAAGCGCTTGCTGAATCTCTTTTTCCGTCTTTGTATCCAAAGAAGAGGTCGCTTCATCCAAAATCAAAATGGGGGCATTGCGCAGTATCGCTCTGGCAATCGACAGCCGTTGTTTTTGTCCCCCTGACAGACGCACGCCACGCTCACCGATAATTGTGTCATACCCTTCGTCCATCTGTTCAATAAAACTATGGGCATTCGCTGCTTTTGCCGCCTCCAAAACTTGTTCATTCGTCGCATCTTTCCAACCATATGCAATATTGTCATACACTGTGCCATCAAACAAAAACGTATCCTGCAAAACCATCGAGATATTACTTCGTAGACTTTCCAACGTTACATCACGAAGATCAATGCCATCAATTTCGATTGAACCTTCTTGGGGATCATAAAAACGGTTGATTAAGCTAGCCAGCGTCGATTTACCTACACCCGTTGTACCAACTAAAGCAACGGACTGCCCAGGGGCAATCGTTAAATTAACATTCTCTATAATAGGTATCCCATCTTGATAGGCAAAAGAAACATTCTGAAAATCAATTTTTCCTGTTACTCGAGGTAGAACAATGGCATCTTTCTTTTCCTGAATATCCGATTGTTGATCTAAAACTTCAAACACGCGTTTGCAACCTGCACTCGCTTGCCCTGCTCTTTCTGCCAATGCAGAAAACGTCTTAACGGGGGTATAAAACAGCCCTAAGTAAGCAATAAAACCGATGATATCAGCAATGCTAATTTCCCCTGTTGCTACCAATCTACCGCCTACAATGACGACTAGAACGGTTCCAAGTGCTGTTACAAAGGCGAGTAAAGGATACGAAGTCTCATAGAGAAAGCGTGCTTTTAAATACGTGTTCGCTTGTTTTAATGATAATTGTGATATCCTACGCTGTTCTACATGCTGACGATTGAAAATCTGGATCTCTTTAATTCCAGATAAGTTCTCCTGCACTTTGCCCGATATTTCTCCACGTGCCTTAGCATTCTCTTTCCACATCGGCGATAGGCGCTTACTTTGCCAAATCGTAATTGCTAAAAGAAAAGGAATGGTAGTGAGGCTAAGCAAAGCCAGCTTGACATTGATCGTTAGTAGCAAAATTCCTACGCCAATAAAAGTCAATACATTGATCACAAACTCAGGAATGACATACGCCAAAAAGATCTCTGCCTCCATCGCGTCATTCACTACTCGACCAGTCAAATCACCCGTTCGGCTTTTATTAAAATAACGTAAACTCATTCGCTGAAACTTTCCGTAAAGCTTTGTCCTCAAATCCGATACATAATGCATACCCGCATAATGATTCAAATAGCCAGCCGCTGAAGTGGCGATTGCTTGTAAGGCGGTTGCCCCAAGCAAGGCAAGACCAATATACAGCGCACCAGTAGCAAAATTCTCGCTTCCCTCTGTCGCTAGACTAGTCAGTTCCCTTAACGCCCATGGCAAATAAAATCCGGATATTGTAGCTACAATTACACCCAGAAGCCCAAAACTTAGCTGTAACCAGTATCTTTTAGCACTATACAAAATACGCCACGCAATCTTCATACCACAAACACCCCTTCTTATTTATTATCGAACTTACCAATTTCTTCGCAAAAAAAATAACACCCCCTACCTGAGTAAAAAGTGCAATTATAGTCCACTGTGAAAAAACCGGCACCTCCACACTCCTGTATACTGTTACAACAATCCGCGTCGCTACTTGTGTTCCCGTTCATTCCGTATTTAATATTTTATTTGTATTTGACTATGCAGACGCCACATTTGATAACTCTATGTTACTCGTTAGTACTGTTGACATGCATGTCGATAATAAAGAAAGCAACAAACACATCGGCACCGCTAAAATCATTTTTACACCCAAAAAATACAGATAATCCTCCATTCCCTTTTAAATTGGACCAGTTTACTTAGTCCATCTTTTATTGGAGAATCACTGAGAATAACAATCAATATCAGTTACCATATTTCTGAAAAATATTTAGATTTAACATCCATCGCAAAAAAGTACAGGCTGATTGTTAAATGGATAGTGTCAGCTCAGATCATTCTTGAATATAAGGGTGACTGGCTTATTGCTAGCAACCATAAGAGCGGCAGAAGATCCTTTTTACATATTTATTTGTATGGAATAAGATATTCCTTTTAGTAAATGATTATCATAACTTTTTTATAAGTACTCAACATAGATTAAGGTCTTCATGTTTCTTTAGAATTTTGAATCTATATGATGAATAAATCACTTCTTAGCGATTGGAAAATGTGTCTAAGAAGACCATTCTGTATTAGAGATTTTTATCCTACGCTCCTAAAAATAAAAAAGACCCTTTCCACATAAGTGAAAAGAGTCTTGAAAAGCCGATATTAACGTTTTGAGAACTGAGGTGCACGACGAGCGCCGCGTAGACCTGGTTTTTTACGTTCTTTCATGCGTGAATCACGAGTAAGTAATCCAGCTGATTTTAATGCAGCACGGAAATCTGGGTCTACTTGAAGTAGAGCACGAGCGATACCGTGACGAACAGCACCAGCTTGACCAGTGTATCCACCACCGTTAACGTTTACGTGGATATCATAGCTTCCTGTAGTTTCAGTAGCTACTAATGGTTGTTTAATTACTTCGCGTAATGCAGCGAATGGTACGTATTCTTCGATTTCACGTTTGTTGATAACAATTTTACCTGTACCTGGTACTAAACGTACGCGAGCTACAGAGCTTTTACGGCGACCAGTGCCGATGTATTGAACTTGTGCCAAAGTAATATCCTCCTCTTAATTTATATTATCCGCGAAGCTCGTATGCTTCTGGTTTTTGTGCAGCATGTGGATGCTCTGTTCCAGTGTAAACATTAAGTTTAGTGAACATTTTACGACCTAAAGAGTTTTTAGGAAGCATTCCTTTAACTGCTAATTCGATCATTCTTGTTGGGTATTTATCTAACATTTCACCAGCAGTACGAGTTTTTAAACCACCCGCAAATTGAGTGTGGTGACGGTAAAGTTTACCCTCTAATTTGTTACCAGTTAAATGGATTTTGTCAGCGTTGATGATGATTACGTGATCACCTGTGTCAACGTTTGGTGTGAATGTTGGTTTATGTTTACCACGTAAGATTGCAGCTACTTCAGAAGCTAAACGTCCAAGAGTTTGGCCTTCTGCATCAACTACTAACCATTTACGGTCTACTTCGTGACCTTTAGCCATGAATGTTGTACGCATGTATATATCCTCCTAATCGATTCGATTACCGTTATTTTTCATTAGACTACACTATAAGTTTCGGGGCTTATTTGTGGTGGTAATGAAAATACCATCTGTTATCATATAATGAATGACTTTTAAAGTCAAGCAATTTCATTAAACACCTGGTGAAGTTGTTCAGAATTGTAGAACACCACTAATAGAACACTTTTTCTAAGTATAGACCTTGTGGTGGTGCGGTTTTTCCTGCCTTATCACGATCCCCTAAAGCAACTACCTGCGACACATTGTCGATCTTCCGTCGACCAATGCCAACCTCCCAAAGAGTACCTGCAATAATACGTACCATATTATATAAGAAGCCATTACCTTCAATCACCATATGTAGCTCCTCTCCATGCCATTCAAACTGCAGCATTGTTACTGTGCGTACTTTATCTTTCACGCTTGTATTCGCTGCACAAAAACAAGAAAAGTCATGTGTACCAATGATAGCCTTAGCAGCCTCTTGCATCGCCTCTACGTCGGGTTTAACTCCATTTGTCTCCACAGTGTAATATCTGCGGAATGGACTTTGAATAGGCTCACAAGACCAAATATAACGGTATCGCTTCCCAGTCACGCTGTAACGCGCATGAAAATCATGTGCCACTTCCTCTACCGATAATACGCGAATATCTCTTGGCAGTTGCACATTCAAAGCCTTACTATACTTTTCTGTTGGGATGGCGAGTGATGTATCAAAATGCAACGTTTGCCCTGTCGCATGAACTCTAGCATCTGTACGGCCACTTGCAGTTACCTTCACCTTTTCTCCCTTATGCATAATGGCTAGAACACGCTCAAGCTCAGCCTGCACTGTGCGCTCCCCTGGCTGTACTTGGTAGCCAGAAAAAAGCGTTCCATCATAGCTTATAATTACTTTTAATCGTCGCATAAAGCCTACTCCTTTAACTTCTATAGAAGAATAGCAATACGCCTATTGCTACTAATAATACAAGCGCAAATGTGTCCCCCATATCCCATTTTAGCCTACGGTATCTTGTACGCCCTTCTCCACCACGATAGCCTCTTACTTCCATCGCTGTTGCTAAATCCTCCGCTCGCTTAAAGGCGCTGACAAAGAGCGGGACAAGCAACGGCACTACTGCCTTTATACGGTCCTTAATTGGTCCAGATGATAAATCAGAGCCCCGTGCCATTTGAGCCTTCATAATCTTGTCCGTCTCATCCATTAAGGTTGGAATAAAGCGTAATGAGATGGACATCATTAAAGCTAATTCATGGACGGGTACTTTTATTGCTTTTAATGGATTCAACAGAACTTCAATACCATCTGTAATAGAAATAGGTGATGTCGTTAACGTTAAAATTGACGTCATAAATACTAATACTAGAAAACGGATTGAAATAAATATTCCCCGTTTAATCCCTTCATCATAAATCGTAATGAATTTTGATTCAAAAATAGGGACGCCTTCCTTCGTCATAAAAATATGGAGAAGGAATGTGAAGGCCATTAAAAAGAGCACAGGTTTGAGACCATTAATTAAAAAATACAGGCGAATGCGCGATACTAAGACAATCAGTAGCGTGAAAGCGAGTAGCATGGCATATGTCACCGTATTATTAGCCAAAAACACAATAATAATAAAGGCGAACACAAAGATTAGCTTTGACCGTGGATCAAGTTTATGCACAGGTGAATCACCCGGTAAGAAGCGGCCAAAGATCATTTTTTCCATCATGACTCCGCACGCTCCTCTCTAAGCGCTTGAGCAATTTCAGCAGCAAGCTCCTCCTCTGTCAAACAAACCTTAGACAAAGAACGACCCATCATATGCTCGATCTTTTGTTGAAAGCGGACAATACGTGGTGGCTCCAAACGGAATTTCTTTAAGGTATCAACATCTTTAAAAATAACTCGTGGTGTTCCACTTAAGACATTCTTTCCTTCATGCATGATCACAATATTATCTGCATATCGAGCTGCATCCTCCATACTATGGGTCACTAGAATGGTTGTAAGATGACGTTCTTGATGCAGCTGATAAAACATATCCATAATTTCTTTTTGACCTCGCGGATCAAGGCCTGCTGTTGGTTCATCTAATACAATAACCTCTGGATCCATCGCTAAAACACCCGCAATAGCTACTCGACGCATTTGACCGCCTGATAAATCGAATGGTGATTTATCCAGAACGTTATCAGGCAAGCCAACTAAGCTGACCAGTTCTCTTGCACGAGCTTCAGCTTCCTCCTCTGATATACCAAAGTTCATTGGACCAAACATAATATCCTTTAACACTGTCTCTTCAAATAATTGATGCTCCGGAAATTGAAAGACAATGCCGACCTTTTGTCGTACTGAATTTAAATCCTTCGCTTTTTTACCAGCCACAATTATGCGATCCCCAATATGTACTTCTCCTGAAGTAGGTCTTAGAAGTGCGTTAAAAAGCTGAAGAATCGTTGATTTTCCAGAACCAGTATGGCCAATAATCGCTTGATAAGTATGGGATGGGATGTCAAAATCTACATCGAATAATGCCCGTTTTTCAAAGGGAGTTCCTTTTGCATAGGCATAGCTTACTTGTTGAAGTTTGATGTCCATAAATCATTCACCAACTCTTCTTCTGTCATATGTTGTCCCATTAATGGAACACCTTCCTTTTGCAATAGCTTTGATAACTTTAAGGCAAATGGCAAATCCAGTCCAAATTCAACCAGCTTGTCCCCTAGTGCAAAGATTTCAGCAGGTGTGCCTTCTGCAAATTTCTTACCATCATTCATAAAAAGAACACGATCTGCTAACATTGCCTCTTCTAAATCATGTGTAATAGATAAAACTGTTAATCCTGTTTCCGCACGTAATGTTTGGACAGTTTGTAAAACCTCTGCACGTCCCTGAGGATCTAACATGGATGTCGCCTCATCTAAAATTAAAAGCTTTGGCTTTAATGCAAGTGCCCCAGCAATGGCAACACGCTGTTTCTGTCCACCAGATAAATGATGTGGCTCATGGTCTAAAAACTGACTCATTTTTACTTGGTCCAGTGCCGCATGTACACGCTTCACCATTTCTTCAAAGGGGATGCCGTTGTTTTCCAAAGCAAATGCAACATCATCCTGTACCGTTGCACCAACAAATTGATTGTCAGGATTTTGAAAAACCATTCCCATTAAGGAGCGGGATTCCCAAAGATTTTCTTCATTTAAGGGTTCTCGTAGTATTCGCACATCCCCCTGCTGAGGAAATAATAAACCATTCATCAGCTTAGCAATCGTGGACTTACCCGAACCATTATGTCCGACTATAGCTATCCATTCGCCTTCTTCAACAGCAAAGCTAACATTTTCAACAGCATTACGACTGTTTTGAATTTCTGGTGTATATGAAAAAGTCACATTATTTAAAGATAAAATTTCAGGCATATCTAGAACTCCTCTCTACGCTCAGCTCTACTAACTAACTTACACTTTTTTATGTATGAATTCTACTACAATCCGTATGTCGATAAAAGAAAAATACTACAATAACAACTCAAATTAATAATGGCTTATTAAATAACAAAATACCACCCATATATTAAAAAAAGCACCACAAATTGGCGCCATCTAATCTAATAAAAAAGCGCGCACCTCATTCGATAGAAATGCGCTAGTCGTTACATTTACAAGAAATACGGGTGCTCAAGCCCTTATTTCTCCTGAATGAGGTGCGGAGAGCTAAACGAGACGCCACACCCTTAAGTGTCCGCTCATCATAACGCTCAGCTTAATTATTTGTCGTATAAATCATTTATAAAGAAAGAGGGTGGTGATTCCCACCCTCTTCACCACAAGTTTTCTCTTATGATTAAACTAGTTCAATCACAACAACAGGTGCACCGTCACCACGACGAGGACCTACTTTAAGAATACGAGTGTAACCACCTTGACGCTCAGCATAACGTGGTGCAACATCATCAAATAACTTTTGAAGTGCAAATGATGTTGTTTCGTTACCTTCTGCATCAGTCGTTGTTACTAGTTCACGACGGATGAATGCAGCAGCTTGACGGCGTGCATGTAAATCTCCGCGTTTACCTAAAGTAATCATTTTTTCAACAGCTTTACGTACTTCTTTAGCGCGAGCCTCAGTAGTTTCGATGCGCTCGTTGATGATTAAATCAGTAGCTAAGTCACGTAACATCGCTTTACGTTGAGAACTTGTACGACCAAGTTTTCTGTAACCCATGGATGTTTCCCTCCTTTATAGAAAAAAATCTGATCTTGTTAGTTGTGTTTAAATCGCTTAGTCTTCTTTGCGTAATCCTAAACCAAGCTCTTCTAACTTCGCTTTTACTTCTTCTAATGACTTACGTCCAAGGTTACGAACTTTCATCATATCGTCTTCTGATTTATTCGCAAGTTCTAGTACTGTATTAATACCAGCGCGTTTTAAACAGTTATAAGAACGAACAGAAAGATCAAGTTCTTCGATAGTCATCTCTAAAACTTTTTCTTTTTGATCTTCTTCTTTTTCGACCATGATTTCAGCAGTTTGTGCCTCATCTGTCATGCCAACGAAGATGTTAAGATGCTCGGTTAAAATTTTTGCTCCGAGCGAAATCGCCTCTTTCGGACCGATGCTGCCATCTGTCCACACATCAAGAGAAAGTTTGTCGTAGTCAGAAGACTGACCTACACGAGTATTTTCCACTTGGAAATTGACGCGTGATACTGGAGTGTAAATAGAGTCGATCGGGATCACGCCGATAGGAAGATCCTCACGTTTGTTTTGATCAGCAGGAGTGTAACCACGGCCGCGTTGTGCATACATACGCATACGTAAATGACCGTTTTTAGCGATTGTTGCAATATATAGATCTGGGTTTAAAATTTCCACGTCACTGTCATGTGTAATGTCAGCAGCCGTAACTGTACCATCGCCTTTAACATCAATCTCAATAACTTTTTCTTCGTCAGAGTAGATTTTAAGAGCTAGTTTTTTCACGTTCAAAATGATTGAAGCTACATCTTCTACTACGCCTTCTACAGTTGAGAATTCGTGAAGAACACCATCAATTTGAATTGAAGTGACAGCAGCTCCTGGTAATGAAGACAGAAGGATACGACGTAAAGAATTACCCAAAGTGTTTCCATATCCGCGTTCAAGCGGTTCTACAACAAACTTTCCATATTTGGAATCTTCGCTGATCTCCACCGTTTCAATCTTTGGTTTTTCAATTTCGATCATTTTATTTACCCTCCTTCAAAACATCGAATGTATAGGTTCTTTCCATCATAGATTCGATCGTCAATGACGTATCGTTTATTATCTGCACAAGACAGTCTGTACAAAAAATGATGTTCTCATACAATATGAGACGCACCCATTACACGCGACGACGTTTTGGCGGACGGCAACCATTGTGAGGAACTGGAGTAACGTCTTTAATAGCAGTTACTTCTAAACCAGCAGCTTGAAGTGCACGAATAGCAGCTTCACGACCAGCACCAGGACCTTTAACAGTTACTTCCAACGTTTTCAGACCATGTTCAAGGGATGTTTTAGCAGCAGTTTCTGCAGCCATTTGAGCAGCGAATGGTGTAGATTTACGTGAACCACGGAAACCAAGAGCACCAGCACTTGACCAAGATACAGCGTTACCTTGCATATCTGTAATCGTTACGATTGTATTGTTAAATGTAGAACGAATGTGTGCGATACCAGATTCGATATTCTTTTTCACACGACGTTTACGAGTTTGTTGTTTACGAGCCATGTTAAGAAGGAACCTCCTTTACCAATTATTTTTTCTTGTTCGCAACTGTTTTACGAGGACCTTTACGCGTACGCGCATTGTTCTTCGTATTTTGACCACGAACAGGTAAGCCACGACGGTGACGGATACCACGGAATGAACCGATTTCCATCAGACGTTTAATATTTAATGAAGTTTCGCGACGTAAGTCACCTTCAAGTTTGTAAGAATCTAATTGTTCACGGATTTTGTTTAACTCATCTTCAGTTAAGTCGCGTACGCGTGTATCTTCTGAAATACCTGCATCAGCTAGTACTTTCTGAGCTGTAGTTTTACCAATACCGAAAATGTACGTTAATGAAATTACAACGCGTTTGTCGCGAGGAATATCAACACCAGCAATACGTGCCATGTACGTTGTGCACCTCCTTTAGAATTAACCTTGTTTTTGTTTATGTTTAGGATTTTCACAGATTACCATTACTTTACCGCGTCGGCGAATTACTTTACATTTTTCGCAGATCGGTTTCACAGATGGTCTCACTTTCATCTAACCTAACCTCCTTAGTAGTCCGGAGCGCAAAAGATTATTTAAAACGGTATGTGATACGACCGCGAGTTAAATCATAAGGAGATAACTCAATAGTAACCTTATCTCCAGGTAGAATACGGATAAAGTGCATACGAATCTTACCAGATACGTGTGCTAGAATCACATGTCCATTTTCTAATTCTACCTTAAACATCGCGTTTGGCAAAGTCTCAACAACTGTCCCTTCGACTTCAATTACATCATCTTTCGCCATCTACTCTGTCTCCTCTCTATATGCAAATTAAAGTTCTCATCGTTACATCAAACGGATATCTGCTGCAACTTTAGAAGCAACCTCGTTTCAACATATGTTTGGATTGTATGAGAGATGTTTGAAAGACGCTCGTCTGGTTTCGCTTCACACAATCCACGGAATATACAGAACCAGTAAGGGCACTGAATCTCCCATGTTTACACGAATACCGGAATGTCTTGGATGAGATATTCATACCCGTTACACAGATGCTTCCACGAAACCCATTATACTCCTCCAAAAGGTATGTTGCACTTTTAAGAAGAAATATATACCGGGCACAATATGCTTTTGCAACTCTCAAAAAAATTATGTTTCGTTGTTGCTCCCGCATGCCTCCCGCGGAAGCAGTACTCTGCGCCCGGAGCCGGGTATCAGCTGCGGCTGCCCTGTAATAGAGCATCAAGATCAGCAAACACTTTGTTAATATCTTGCTGTCCATCTATATTAGTTAACACACCTTTAGCTTGATAGAAATCAAGTAGAGGTTGTGCTTGTTTCATATTTACTTCCAGACGGTTCGCAACCGTTTCAGGATTATCATCTGCACGTGTATAAAGCTCGCCACCATCTTTATCACATTTCCCTTCCTCAGCAGGAGGATTGAAAATTAAATGATAGGATGTACCACAAGTTTTACAAATACGTCGACCTGAAAGGCGAGCAATTAACTCATCCTTTTCAACTTGAATGTTTAATGTATGCTCAATAGCTTTACCTAGATCAGCAAGAATGCTATCTAGTGCTTCAGCTTGAGGAACAGTACGTGGGAAACCATCTAATAAGAATCCTTTTTCACAATCAGGTTTAGCCAGTCGCTCACGAACAATACCAATCGTTACTTCATCAGGTACAAGTGCACCTTGATCCATAAACGATTTAGCTTGTAAGCCAAGTTCAGTACCTTCTTTAATTGCAGCACGGAACATATCGCCTGTAGAAATATGAGGAATTGCGTACTTCTCAACAATTTTATCTGCCTGCGTACCTTTACCAGCACCTGGCAGACCCATTAAAACGATATTCATTAGGAAATATTCCTCCCACAAAAGGTTTGCTGATTAAAGGAAACGATGGAACGTTCCCTAAAAACCAACATTATTTCATAAAGCCTTTGTAGTGACGTTTAACAAGTTGAGATTCTAGCTGCTTCATCGTTTCGAGCGCTACGCCGACTACGATAATAATACTAGTACCACCGATCTGCACTGAGGCAGGTAGATTCATAAAGTTTATGAATATAACCGGCATTACTGAAATAACAGTTAAGAAAATCGCGCCGACAAATGTCAGACGATATAACACGCTTGTTAAATACGTTTGAGTGTTTTCACCAGGACGAATACCTGGAATATAAGCACCTTGCTTTTTCAAGTTATCAGCCACATTTTCTGGATTCACTTGTACGAATGCATAGAAATATGTGAATGCGATGATTAATGCTACATAAATAATCATTCCAACAGGTTTTGTATGATCAAACGTGTTATTAATGAATGTTGTAACATTATTTTCACCGAAGAACGGAACTAACGTACGAGGTGTCATCAGAAACGCTGAAGCAAAGATTACAGGAATAACCCCTGCAGCATTTACTTTTAACGGTAAATGCGTTTGTTGACCACCAGTCTGTTGGTTACGTCCAGTAACTCGTTTTGCATATTGAATTGGAATTTTACGTAGTGCTTGTTGCACGTAGATAACTCCAATAACAACCGCAAGCAAAATTAAAACAAGTAGACCAAGGATAATTAGGTTGATAAATAATTTATCACCAGCACCCTCGATTTGTTGTGCATAGATTTGGTTGATACCTGTAGGTAATGCCGCAACGATACCTGCGAAAATTACAACAGAAATACCATTACCAACACCATGCGCAGTAATTTGATCAGCAAGCCATACTAGGAATGCTGTACCCGCTGTTAATACAATAGAAATTATAACATATGTTAAAACTCCTTCTTCCTTAATCAATGACCCGCCATACATTCTATTAAAACCGAATGACATTGCGAATGATTGAATGAAAGCAAGAATAATAGTAAAGTAGCGTGTAAATTGTGCAAGTTTACGTCTTCCGACTTCACCTTGCTTTGCCCATTCAGCAAACTTCGGTACTACGTCCATTTGCAATAACTGAACAATAATTGAGGCTGTGATGTAAGGCATAATCCCCATCGCAAAGATCGAGAAGTTCTTTAAAGCACCACCGCCAAAAGTATTGAGGAAACCAACGAGGTTAAACTCATCAGTTGCCTTTAATACATTAGCGTCAACGTTAGGTACTGGAATGAAAGTTCCAATACGAAAAACGATTAACATTAAAAGTGTGAAAATGATTTTATTTCTTATATCTCGAACACGCATAAAGTTAGAGATTGTCTGAAACATTAAATCACCTCAGTAGTTCCGCCGGCATTCTCGATTGCTTCTTTCGCTGAAGCTGAGAATTTATGAGCTTTGACAGTAAGCTTTTTATTAAGCGTTCCATTGCCTAGAACTTTAATTCCAGCTTTTTCATTGCTCACTAGACCAGTTTCAAGTAATAATGCAGCAGTTACCTCTGCACCGTCTTCGAAACGGTTTAAAGCATCTAGGTTAACGATAGCGTATTCTTTACGGTTAATGTTCGTAAAGCCACGTTTTGGTAAACGACGGAATAATGGGTTCTGACCGCCTTCAAAGCCTGGGCGTACACCGCCACCAGAACGAGCGTTTTGACCTTTATGACCTTTACCTGCTGTTTTACCGTTACCAGAACCGATACCACGACCAACGCGGTTGCGTTGCTTACGAGAACCTTCTGCTGGTTTTAACTCATGCAGTTTCATAGTGGGTGGCACCTCCTTGTTCAATAATTGGAAATTAAATTTCTTTTACAGTAACTAAGTGAGCTACTTTATCAAGCATGCCGCGAGTAGCTGCGTTATCAGCTTTCTCTACAGTTTGGTGTAATTTACGTAAACCTAAAGCTTCAACTGTTTTGCGTTGTGCAGGTTTAGTACCAATCACAGATTTAGTAAGGGTGATTTCTAATTTGTTAGCCATTATCTTTCCCCCCTTATCCTAATATTTCTTCCACTGATTTACCACGTAATTTAGCTACGTCCTCTACGCGTTTTAATTCAGTTAAACCTTGAACAGTTGCACGCACCATGTTGATTGGTGTGTTAGATCCAAGAGATTTTGAAAGAATATCAGTAATACCAGCAAGTTCTAGTACTGCACGTACTGGACCACCAGCGATAACCCCTGTACCAGGAGCAGCAGGTTTAATTAAGATTTCTCCTGCACCGAAGCGACCAAGCACTAAGTGTGGAGTTGTTCCACCAACACGTGGCACTTCTACTAAGTTTTTCTTCGCATCTTCAACAGCTTTACGGATAGCATCTGGAACCTCTTGAGCTTTACCAGTACCGAAACCTACATGACCGTTTCTATCGCCAACAACAACTAGTGCTGTGAAGCGGAAGCGACGTCCACCTTTAACAACTTTAGCAACACGGTTAATAGTAACTACGCGTTCTTCAAGTTCTCCAAGTTTGTTTGCGTCAATTCGACTCATGAAATGTGTCCCTCCTTCTTATTAAAATTCTAAACCATTCTCACGTGCAGCTTCAGCTAAAGCTTTTACGCGTCCATGATATAAGTAACCACCACGGTCAAAAACTACAGCAGTAATATTTTTTTCCGCAGCGCGTTTCGCGATTGTTTCACCGATTTTTGATGCAGTGTCAACATTGCTACCAGTACCTTCAAAACCTTTTTCTTGAGAAGATGCGCTAACAATTGTTACACCTGCTACGTCATCGATAAGTTGAGCGTAGATGTTCTTGTTAGAACGGAATACATTTAAGCGTGGACGCTCAGCAGTACCCGAAATTTTAGAACGAACTCGCGCATGACGTTTTTTACGAACTTGATTTTTATCCTGTTTCGTAATCACAAGGGTCACTCCTTTCTAATGCTTAGGCAGCATTATTTACCTGTTTTACCTTCTTTACGACGAACGTATTCGCCTTCGTAACGGATACCTTTACCTTTATATGGCTCTGGTGGACGAACGTCACGGATGTTAGATGCAAGAGCACCAACGCGCTCTTTGCTGATACCTTTAATGATGATTTTAGTGTTAGAAGGAACTTCAATTTCAAGACCATCTTCAGGTGTGAACTCTACTGGATGTGAATAACCTACGTTAAGTACAAGTTTTTTGCCTTGTAATTGCGCACGGTAACCAACACCGATAAGTTCTAAAGCTTTTTCGAAACCTGCAGAAACACCAGTAACCATGTTCGCTAGAAGCGCACGAGTAGTACCGTGGTTTGTGCGGTGTTCTTTTGATTCAGAAGGACGTGATACAGAGATTACGTTACCCTCTTGCTCAATTTTCATATCTTGGTGGAAAGAACGAACAAGTTCGCCTTTAGGACCTTTAACAGTAACAGTGTTGTCAGCTGCAACAGTAACAGTTACGTTAGCTGGTACCTCGATAATTTTTTTACCTACACGAGACATTTAGTTGCACCTCCATTCATTTATTGCTAATTACCAAACGTATGCTAGAACTTCGCCGCCAACTTGTTTAGCGCGAGCTTCTTTATCTGTTAATAAACCTTGTGAAGTTGACACTAAAGCGATACCAAGACCGTTCAGTACTTTAGGCACTTCATTTGTTTTAGCATATACACGTAAACCAGGTTTAGAAATACGTTTTAAGCCAGTGATAACACGCTCGTTATCTTTACCGTATTTTAAGAAGATACGGATAATACCTTGCTTGTTGTCTTCCACGTATTCTACGTCACGTACGAAACCTTCACGCTTTAAAATTTCAGCGATTTCTTTTTTCACGTTGGAAGCCGGTACTTCTAACTTCTCGTGACGAACCATGTTCGCATTACGAATGCGAGTAAGCATATCTGCAATCGGATCAGTCATTGTCATTACATTTACCTCCTTCCCAAATTAGGGGATTACCAGCTGGCTTTTTTCACGCCAGGAATTTGTCCCTTATATGCAAGTTCTCGGAAACAAATACGGCAAAGTTTAAATTTGCGATATACAGAGTGTGGACGGCCACAGCGTTCACAACGTGTATATTCTTGCACTTTAAACTTTTGCTTACGTTGTTGTTTAACGATCATAGATTTTTTAGCCACGTTTTCGCCCTCCTTGTTTAAATTACTTTTGGAACGGCATACCGAATTGTGTCAATAACTCGCGAGCTTCTTCGTCAGAGTTCGCTGTCGTTACGATCACGATGTCCATACCGCGTACTTTTGAAACTTTATCGTAATCGATTTCTGGGAAAATTAGTTGCTCTTTAACACCTAGAGTGTAGTTACCGCGACCATCGAATGCTTTTTTAGAAACACCACGGAAGTCACGTACACGAGGAAGTGAGATTGAGATTAATTTGTCCAAGAATTCATACATACGCTCACCGCGTAATGTAACTTTAGCACCGATTGGCATACCTTCACGTAAACGGAAACCTGCGATCGATTTTTTCGCTTTAGTTACAACTGGTTTTTGACCAGTGATAATTGTTAATTCTTCTACAGCTGCATCTAATGCTTTAGAGTTTTGAACAGCATCACCAACACCCATGTTGATAACGATTTTGTCAACTTTCGGCAATTGCATAACTGATTTATATCCAAATTTGCTCATAAGAGCAGGAGAAACTTCATTTAAATATTTTTCTTTTAGGCGGCTCATGTGTGTACCTCCCTTCTTTTATTTACTAATTAGTCGATTACTGCACCTGATTTTTTTGCAACACGAACTTTTTTACCGTTTTCGATTTTATAACCTACACGAGTCGGCTCGCCAGATTTAGGATCGATTAGCATTACGTTCGAAACGTGAATTGCAGCCTCTTGGCTTACAATCCCACCTTGTGGATTCAATTGGTTAGGTTTAACGTGCTTTTTCACGATATTTACACCTTCAACAAGAACGCGATCTTGTTTAGGGAAAGCAGCTAGGATTACTCCTTCTTTGCCTTTGTCCTTACCAGTGATAACCTTAACCTTGTCACCTTTTTTTACATGCATGCTGTCGCACCTCCTTGATTGGCACTATCATGAAATTAAAGAACTTCTGGAGCTAGAGAAACGATTTTCATGAAGTTGCTGTCACGTAATTCACGTGCAACAGGTCCGAAAATACGAGTTCCGCGTGGTGATTTATCATCACGAATAATTACACAAGCATTTTCATCAAATTTGATGTACGTTCCGTCTTTACGACGTACGCCTGATTTAGTACGAACGATAACAGCTTTAACAACGTCACCCTTCTTGACAACGCCACCTGGTGTTGCTTTCTTAACTGTACAAACAACGATATCACCGATGTTAGCAGTTTTACGGCCAGAGCCACCAAGCACTTTAATTGTAAGAACTTCACGTGCACCTGAGTTGTCAGCAACTTTCATACGACTTTCTTGTTGGATCACTTAGGTTACCTCCCTTCGGAAATGGTTGTTCCGAAATAGTTATTAAATAATAACCGCTTTTTCTACAACTTCAACTAGACGGAAACGTTTAGTAGCTGATAGCGGGCGAGTCTCCATGATACGTACGATATCACCGATTTTCGCTTGGTTTTGCTCATCATGAGCTTTAAACTTTTTAGAGTATTTTACACGTTTACCGTAAAGCTTGTGCTTTTTGTGAGTTTCAACTAAAACAGTAACAGTTTTGTCCATTTTATCTGAAACTACGCGGCCCGTGTAAACTTTGCGTTGATTACGCTCAGTCATACTTGAAAACCTCCTTTATCAGTTATTTGCACTGATTTCTCTTTCACGAATAACAGTTTTCATACGCGCGATTGCTTTACGCACTTCACGAATACGAGCTGTGTTTTCTAATTGACCAGTCGCCAATTGGAAGCGAAGGTTGAAAAGCTCTTCTTTCAGTGATTTCACTTTTAATTCAATTTCAGAAGTGGCAAGGTCACGGATTTCATTAGCTTTCATTAGATTCACCACCAGTTTCTTGACGTTTTACGATCTTACATTTAACAGGAAGCTTATGTGATGCTAAACGAAGTGCTTCACGTGCAATCTCTTCAGATACACCAGCAATTTCGAACATAATTTTTCCTGGTTTTACTACTGCTACCCAACCTTCAGGAGAACCTTTACCAGAACCCATGCGGACTTCTAGAGGTTTTTTAGTGTAAGGTTTGTGTGGGAAGATTTTAATCCAAACTTTACCGCCACGTTTCATGTAACGAGTCATCGCGATACGGGCAGATTCGATTTGACGGTTAGTAATCCAGCTAGCAGTTTGAGCTTGTAGGCCCCACTCGCCGAATGATACTTCTTTGCCGCCTTTCGCTTCGCCACGCATGTTGCCGCGGTGTTCACGACGGTATTTTACGCGTTTAGGCAATAACATATTATTTGCCTCCTTCCACAGATTTCTTCGTAGGAAGAACTTCACCACGGTAGATCCATACTTTAACGCCTAATTTACCGTAAGTAGTGTCAGCTTCTGCGTGTGCATAGTCAATGTCAGCACGTAGAGTATGAAGTGGAACAGTTCCTTCACTATAGTGTTCAGCACGCGCGATATCAGCGCCACCTAAACGACCAGATACTTGTGTTTTAATTCCTTTTGCACCAGCGCGGATTGTGCGTTGGATCGCTTGCTTTTGCGCACGACGGAATGATACACGGTTTTCTAATTGACGAGCGATGTTTTCAGCTACTAGACGAGCGTCAAGATCTGCACGTTTAATTTCAATGATGTTGATGTGTACACGTTTACCAGTTAACTCGCTAAGGTATTTACGAAGGTTTTCAACTTCCGTACCACCTTTACCGATTACCATACCTGGTTTCGCAGTGTGAATTGTAATGTTTACACGGTTTGCAGCACGTTCGATTTCTACTTTAGAAACAGAAGCGTCTTTAAGAGCCGTTTCAATATATTTACGCACTTTGATGTCTTCGTGAAGTAGAGTTGCATAGTCTTTTTCAGCGTACCATTTTGACTCCCAGTCACGAATAATACCAACGCGCAGTCCTATTGGATGTACTTTTTGACCCACGGATTAACCCTCCTTCTTCTCAGATACCACTAGAGTGATGTGGCTTGTGCGTTTGTTAATTGCGCTTGCACGTCCTTGCGCACGTGGACGGAAACGTTTTAAAGTTGGACCTTCATCAACGAACACTTCAGAAACTACTAAAGAGTTGATGTCAAGATCGTAGTTGTGCTCAGCATTAGCAACTGCAGATTTTAATACTTTCTCAACGACTGGAGACGCCGCTTTTGGAGTATGACGTAAAATTGCAACTGCTTCACCAACTTGCTTACCTCGGATTAAGTCTACAACTAGACGTACTTTGCGAGGAGCAATGCGTACTGTACGAGCGATAGCTTTAGCTTGTGTCATTAGGATTTACCTCCTCTCAAAATTAGCGTCTTGTTTTCTTGTCGTCTGCACCGTGACCTTTGTAAGTACGTGTCGGTGCGAACTCACCAAGTTTATGGCCTACCATATCTTCTGTTACGTATACAGGAACATGTTTACGTCCATCATATACAGCAATCGTTAAACCGATGAAGTTCGGGAAGATTGTAGAACGGCGTGACCAAGTTTTGATAACTTGTTTTTTCTCAGAAGCCTCTTGTACTTCCACTTTTTTCATTAAGTGGTCATCAACAAAAGGTCCTTTTTTCAAGCTGCGACCCATGTAGGAACCTCCCTCCGTGATTCCACCACGGCTCTCACATAGAACCGTAGTTTAACCACTTTATTTTTTACGACTACGGATGATAAATTTATCCGATTTGTTTTTCTTCTTACGAGTTTTGTAACCAAGTGCTGGTTTACCCCAAGGAGTCATTGGTGATTTACGTCCGATTGGAGAACGTCCTTCACCACCACCGTGTGGGTGATCGTTAGGGTTCATTACAGAACCACGAACTTCTGGGCGTTTACCTAACCAACGGCTACGACCTGCTTTACCGATGTGTACAAGTTCGTGTTGTTCGTTACCAACTTGACCGATTGTAGCGCGGCAAGTAGCTAACACTAAACGTACTTCACCAGATTGAAGACGAACGATTACGTACTTATCTTCACGACCAAGTACTTGAGCAGAAGTACCAGCTGAACGTACTAATTGTCCACCTTTACCAGGTTTTAACTCGATGTTATGGATTGTAGTACCCATTGGAATGTTTGCTAATGGTAATGCATTACCTACTTTAATATCAGCATCTGGACCAGAAACGATTGTTTGACCAACCTCTAGACCTTTTGGTGCTAAGATGTAAGCTTTTGCTCCATCAGCGTAGTTGATTAATGCGATATTCGCAGAACGGTTTGGATCATATTCAATAGTAGCAACTTTTGCCGGAATGCCATCTTTAACACGTTTGAAATCGATAACACGGTATTGCTTCTTATGACCACCACCATGATGACGAACAGTGATTTTACCTTGGTTGTTACGACCAGCTTTGCGTTTAGTTGGTTCAAGCAATGATTTCTCAGGCTTGTTAGTTGTAATTTCCGCAAAGTCTAATGACGTCATGTTACGACGACCATTAGAGGTAGGTTTATACTTTTTAATCGCCATTGTGTTTTCCCTCCTTCTTGAGTGTTCAAATCATAAATCCATTAAGGATTACACTTCGAATAATTCAATTTCTTTGCTATCAGCAGTTAATTTAACAATCGCTTTACGACGTTTGTTAGTGTAACCACCGTAACGGCCAACGCGCTTGAATTTACCTTTGTAGTTAAGAACGTTTACTTTCTCAACTTTTACGCCAAAGATTTCTTCTACAGCGTCTTTTACTTGAGTTTTGTTAGCGCGAGTGTCTACTTCGAAAGTATACTTTTTCTCTGCCATAAGTTCTGAAGAACGCTCAGTAATGACCGGACGTTTTAAAATATCACGTGCTTCCATTATCCAAGCACCTCCTCAACTTTTTCTACTGCAGATTTAGTGAATACAACTTTTTCATGACCTAATAGATCAAGAACGTTGATTCCATTTGCAGTTAAAACTGTTACACCTGGGATGTTACGAGCAGATAATGCTACGTTTTCATCTAGGTCAGCAGTTACGAATAAAGATTTTTTCTCTAAAGAAAGATCTTTAAGAATTTTTGTGAATTCTTTTGTTTTTGGTGCTGCTAGAGTTAGAGCATCAAGAACTAAGAAGTTTTGTTCTACTACTTTAGCTGATAAAGCAGATTTAAGAGCTAAGCGGCGAACTTTTTTAGGTAATTTATAAGAATAGCTACGTGGAGTAGGACCGAATACGATACCACCGCCGCGCCATTGTGGAGAACGGATAGAACCTTGACGAGCACGACCAGTTCCTTTTTGACGCCATGGTTTACGACCACCACCAGCAACCTCAGAACGGTTTTTAACCTTGTGATTACCTTGACGAAGAGAAGCACGTTGAGCTACTACTGCGTCGAATAATACTGCTTCATTTGGCTCGATTCCGAAGATCGCATCGTTTAATTCGATTTCACCAACTGAAGCACCTGTTTGACTAAGTACAGATACTTTTGTCATTCCTGTTTCCTCCTTTCCTTAAGTGATTACTTAGCTTTAATTGCAGATTTAACTGTAACTAGAGCTTTTTTAGAACCAGGAACATTACCTTTAACAAGTAGTAAGTTACGCTCCGCATCAACTTTCACGATTTCTAAGTTTTGGATTGTAACTACATTGCCACCCATTTGACCAGGTAATTTCTTTTGTTTGAATACGCGGTTCGGAGCAACTGGACCCATTGAACCAGGACGACGGTGGTAACGAGAACCGTGGGCCATAGGACCACGAGATTGTCCGTGGCGTTTAATTACACCTTGGAAACCTTTACCTTTAGTAACACCAGTTACATCAATTACATCGCCTTCTGCGAAAATTTCTACTTTGACTTCTTGACCAACTTCGTATTCTCCAACGTTCACGTTGCGGAATTCACGAATGAAGCGCTTAGGAGCAGTGTTCGCTTTTGCTACGTGACCTTGTTGAGGTTTGTTAGAAAGCTTAACGCGCTTGTCTTCGAAACCAACTTGAATTGCTTCGTAGCCGTCTGTTTCAACAGTTTTCTTTTGAAGAACTACGTTTGGCGTAGCTTCGATAACTGTTACCGGGATTAAATCGCCGTTTTCAGCGAAAACTTGTGTCATACCAATTTTTCTACCTAAGATTCCTTTAGCCATTTGTCACACCTCCTGTAAATTTTGAAAAGTTATATTATTTTTACCATTAAAGTTTGATTTCGATATCAACGCCAGATGGTAAATCAAGTTTCATTAACGCATCAACAGTTTGTGGTGTTGGGTTAACGATATCGATCAGACGTTTATGCGTACGCATTTCGAATTGTTCACGAGAATCTTTGTACTTGTGAACCGCACGAAGAATTGTGTACACAGACTTCTCAGTTGGAAGTGGAATCGGACCTGATACACTTGCACCTGAACGTTTTGCAGTTTCCACAATTTTCTCAGCAGACTGATCTAAAATACGGTGATCATACGCTTTTAAACGAATACGAATCTTTTGTTTTGCCATTATTTTCCCTCCTTCTCGCCTATTTTCTAGACATTCTCCACGAAAATTTTCCCACACACCGCCATGGCAAAGCGGCCGGGTGTGTCGGCAACCTCTCGTTTCATCGCAGTCAAAGACCAACATTCAACATTATATACAATAAAAAAAGAATAAGCAAGTCTTTTCGCTAAATTCTTTTAAATGTTGTAGATATTCTTAATACTACTACTTCTTCGCTTTATTAAGCCGTTTATTAGTATATAAAATTTCTCTACATATTGCAACACTAAAGGTTGTCATATCAACATTTTCGCACATTTCAAATAACTCAAAAAAAGAAAAGTAGTTTCTATCTTTATAGAAACCACCTCTTTATTATAGAAAGAACACACAGGCAATCCAGCCAAACAGGATTAGTGGTATGTTAATGAAGATAAATGTCGGAACACAGGTATCCCAAATATGATGATGCTGGCCGTCTACATTTAGCCCAGCTGTTGGTCCTAATGTAGAATCGGATGCTGGCGAACCCGCATCTCCTAAAGCACCCGCTGTACCGATTAAGCATAGAATCGCTAAAGGACTCATGTCTAAACCTTGTGCTAGCGGAACAAACAGCGTTGCAATGATAGGCACCGTTGCGAAAGATGAACCTATCCCCATCGTCACAACTAGTCCTATTACTAACATGATGAAGACAGCGAGACTTCTATTTCCTTCTAGTAAGGTGATCGAGCTTGTAATTAAGCTATCCACATCACCTGTTGCATTTATAACCGCTGCAAAACCATTTGCAGCAATCATAACAAAGCCAATAAAGGCCATCATCTTCATTCCTTCAGAAAGAATATCATCGGCTTCTTTCCATTTAAGTGCACCTGTAAAATACATAATCATAATACCTGCAAACGAACCCACAATCATTGAATCTGTTAACACTTGAGCGCATAGTGATACCACTAATGCAAGCGCCGTCGAAAACATCATAAATTTGCTGACATTTACATTTAAAGATTCCGTAACCACTTCACTATGCTTATAATGCCTTGGCTTGCGGTATACAACAAAGGCGATTATCAATCCAATTAGCATTCCGAATACAGGAATCCCCATTGCTGCAGGTACATCACGTGAAGATACGGCCATTCCTGCTTCTGACACTTGTGTAGCAACGATATCTTGAAAGATTGCTCCAAAACCAGCAGGTACAAAACTATAAGTACCAATTAAACCTACTGCAATTAACGTTGCAATTATACGTCGATCGACTTCTAACATATTTAAAATCTTTAAAATGGGCGGAATTAATAATGGAATGAAGGCAATATGAATAGGAATGACATTTTGAGATAAAATAGACATCACAAAAATAAGGAAAAATATTAATACCTTCACTAGACCTTTTCTATTACTTTCACCATTTAAAATCTTTAACATCCCAGCTATCATTAATTCGGGTATTCCTGTTTTGGCTATTGCTATCGCAAAGCCCCCAAGTAGGCCATAACTTAATGCAATGGTTGCCCCTGCCCCTAATCCTTCTGTAAATGATTGAACGGTTGACTCAATACCCATCCCACTTGTAAGACCACCTACAAAAGCGCCTAAAACTAAGGAAAGAACGACATTGATACGAAGTAAGCTTAATATTAACATAACGGCGACTGCCGCAATTACTGCATTCATTGTTACACTCTACTTTCATACACTAAATTACTAACATGTTAAACTTTATTATTCTGATAATTGAAAGTCAAGGCTTTTTGCAATTTCAATATTTTTGCACTAAAAAACAGTGTAATGTATTAACACCACACTGTTTTCGAATTTCTACTTATTTAATATTACAACGATTCACGTACAACTTTTTTATAATAACCTACCGAAAGAATCGCAAAAATCGTATATAAGGCTATATAACAGCACATTGCAATCCACAAGGGAGCTGTTAACTCTGTCCCGAATAAAAACCACCCTGACTTAACAGCAAAGTAGCTATGCAATAACCCAATAACTAATGGAACTCCGAAATTAAAGGCTTGCTTCATATAAATACCCTTCATGATATCTTTTTCGGCAAATCCAATCTTTCGGAGGATTGTATAAGAACCACGTTCTTCCTCTGCCTCAGACATTTGTTTAAAGTATAGAATACTACCTGTTGTCATTAAGAATGCTAATCCTAAAAATGCTGTTGTAAATATTGTAAGACCTAATGATTCAATATTGTCTTTACGTTTTCCTTCGTAGGATGATTGTGTATATTGCTGTGTTTTCCCCTTATCATCTACAGCCATAATAATGCCTGCATTTGATTGAATATATAATTTCTCTGCTGCTGCTATATCTTCATTCGATTTTAAAGTAATCGTCGTTTGATGATGCCAAGGATAAAGCGCTGCTTGCGTAGTTAAACTTTTAAACATATCATCTGTCACAACAAAGATAGGTCCTCCGCCCCCAGCCGTTACAATACCACTTATAACACTCTTATCATGAACATCAACGACATGAAATGTTTCTTCAAGTTCTCCTGCAGATACTACTAAATCATGATCTTTCTCTAACGGGAACATCTCGGCCATATAACCACCATAGTTTGTTAGGATAACCTCGTTGCCCGATAACTTGGCTTCTGGAACACTTTGCTGATAATCAGAAAGGGGAATGGTATAGATTGTCCCCTCCATCGTATATAAAGGGTTATCCTGCTGCTTTTTAGACATCAATTGACCTACAGAAGCAGTTACTCCCTGCAAACGATAGTCTATTTTATTATAGGCAATGTTATTTTCCTCTAACTTCTCTAAGAATGAATGCCCCTGCTCTTCAAGCAATATGAAATCACCAGGTACTTGGCTATATGCAGACGCCTCTGAGGAATAGTAGGCAATATAGGACAGCGTCGTCACACCTAGAGAAACGCCTGTTAACACGGTGATCAGCGTTAATGACTTTGCATTGCTCTTCATGCGGTGCATTATGGGTGTTAATGCTAATACATCTTGGATGGATAAATGCCCTTTTTTCTTTAAGCGAATAGTATTCATAATAAATGCTACAGAGAAACGAAAAACAAGGAATGTTCCACCTATTGTAGTAGCTAAAATAATAATCATATTAATAAATAAATTACCAGCAGATTCGATATCAAACAGCTTTGTAGACACATAGTAGCCATAAACAATCAGTATAAGACCCATAAAGCCAATAACCATCTGTAATGCACTAAAACGTCTCACACGCTCATCTGCTTGTTTTGCTGCGCTAAATAGTGATAACAATGAAACGCGATGAATCATCCAGGCCATCTGTATAAGAACGATGATCAATAAAATAGCAAATACAATCATCGACTGCTGTAAAGCTTGTGTACTAAAGGTCATGGTTACAAGAGCCTCTTTTTCAAGTACACGTAGCAAAATCATGGCAAACACACGAGAGCTAAAGAAGCCAGCCAACATACCTATAATAACGGCTCCAACAAATAAGAGGATGTTTTCAATCGCTAATAACCGCACGATTAGCCCCTTAGTCATACCAATCAATTGATACAAGCCTATTTCCTTACTTCGACGCTTCATAAATAAATGATTTGCATACAGAACGAAGAACAAAACGATAAAATAGAGAATATAAGTGGCTGCTTTAAATCCTGCCGCAGCTGTTCCACTCATTTGAACAGCAGCCCACACTTCAGAATTATTTTGCAATGTGACAAAAGAAAAATATAATGTAACACTAAAAATAAGTGCAAAGAAATACAGATAGTAGTGCTTCATATTTTTCTTCATACTTTGAAGCACTAGCTTACTAAGACTCATACCCGTCACCGCCTAGCACACTTTGTGTATGCATAATTTCTTGGAAAAAGGCCTGCCTTGTTTTATCGCCCTTATAAAGTTCACTATAGATAAGCCCATCCTTTAGAAATAAAACACGTGTACAGAAGCTTGCAGCTACAGCATCATGTGTAACCATCATAATTGTTGCCTCTTTTGTTTCATTAATATTTTGTAGATTTTGAAGAAGGGCTGTGGCTGATTTAGAATCTAATGCACCAGTGGGTTCGTCTGCAAATACCAATGATGGATTGGTAATAAGTGCGCGTGCAGCAGAGGTACGCTGCTTTTGTCCACCTGATATTTCGTTGGGGTATTTATTTAAAATTTCCGTGATTCCAAGCAAAGAAGTGAGCTCCTTCACTCGACTTTCCGCAACAGCTTTCGGTAACTTACTGATAGCTAATGGCAGAAGGATATTTTCCTTTACTGTGAGGGTATCTAGTAAGTTATAGTCTTGAAATATGAATCCCAACTGCTCTCGTCGGAAGTTTGCTAAAGCTTTTTCTTTCATACCACGTAAACTGTGACCGTTTATCTCAATAACACCTTCTGTCGCAAAGTCAATTGAGCATAAGACATTTAAAAGCGTGGTTTTACCTGAGCCAGAAGGGCCCATAATGCCTACAAATTCACCTTTATTCACTTCTAAATCAATACCCTTTAATACCTCTTGAGCCGTTGATTTTTTTCCGTACACTTTCTTTATTTTACGACCAATTAAAACTGTCACTTGATAATGCCCCTTTCTATAGTACAAGTGTACCCTGACACATCTAATCATTCGTGCGTTTTACATGACAATATAAAAAGGTAGGTGACAATTTCGTCATCTACCTGTTAGTTTGACATATTCATTTTGTAAGGGAAAACGTAGTGTAAATAATGAGCCTTCTCCAACATTCGATTGAACATAAATACGAACACCGATTTTTCGAGCTACATTAGATGCCAAATAAAGACCCATACCTGTAGATTGTGAGGATTCTCTTCCTGCTGTTCCCGTATATGATTTTTGAAAAATTCGAGGTAAATCCTCTAAAGGAATACCTAAACCTACATCTTTTATATGTAATAATGTCGCACCTGTTGGGTCATGTTCAGTAAAAATTGTGACCTCAGAATTTGCTGGACTATACTTTATGGCATTCGAGAGAATTTGTCGAACAATAAACGCTAGCCACTTGCCATCAGTCAGAACTGTCTCTGTAAGCTCAGCGACTTCAAAGCCAATGCCTTTTTCAATACACCAAGCCTGCATACCCCTAATTTCTTTATAGACAATCGGTTTCAGCTCAACCTCATTTAAATAGTTGTCCTTTTCAATAGAGGCTAATCTTGTTTGATGTAGCTGTTGATCGACTAAAAGATGTAGTCTCAGCCATTCATTCTCTAATTTTCGACGCAATGATATATCCTCAACATGCTCTAACAACAAATTAATAGTTGTTAAAGGGGCCTTTACTTCATGAACCCAAGCCAACAACTCATCTGAATACTCTTGTAGCAGCACTTTAGCTTGATTTAACTCCATGTTCTTCTCATAAAAGACACTTTCTATTTTTCGAAAGCTTGCTTCCTGAAAAGGAGTTAAAACGAGTCTATTTTTATGCGCTTCATCAAGGTGGTAGCCGTCCATATTTCCCAGGAAATCTTTTAATTTCCCAACTTCAGTGACATAACGCCAGATAAAAAAGAGCGTAAAACTAACAAGCAAACTAATGTTTACATACCATATTGAAATACTATTTAAACCAACATCTAAAGAAAATAGCACATTTAGAAGTGTAAAAATGAAAATGAAATAACCGATCCATGCAAAGCGTTCTCTTATAAATAATAATAGCATGTTTTTCACGTCCCCTGGCTGACTGCCATATATCCAAGTCCTTTTTTTGTTAGAATCACTTCGGGTAAACCAATATCCTCTAGTTTTGTACGTAATCGATTAACATTTACCGACAAAGTATTATCATTGACAAAACGTTCATCATCCCAAAGCTTTCTCATTAATTCGTCTCTTGAAACAATCTGATTAACCTGTTCTACTAAAATTCGTAAAATGAAAAGCTCATTTTTCGTTAAGGACGCAGTGGCCCCATCAAACATAATCTCACTTCTTGTATAATCAATAACAGCACTATTAAAACGTGTAACGTCCATTTTCTCTTCAACATAGTCGTAGGTTCTTCGTAAAATCGCCTGTGCTTTCGCAAGTAGCACTTCCATATGGAATGGCTTTTGTATAAAATCATCTGCTCCCATTTGCATAGCCATCACCATATCCATTGGATGGTCTCGAGAAGAGAGAAACAGGATGGGTACTTTGGATAAATGACGAATTTCTCGACACCAATGAAAGCCATCATAGGCAGGTAATTGAATATCAATCAGCACAAGATGTGGTTTCTCCTCTATAAAATCATCCATCACCTTTTGAAAGTTTTTTGGACCAACCACTTGTAATGACCATTGTGCAAAACGTTCTTGAATCATATTAAAAATTGATGGATCATCTTCAATGAGCAAGATTTTCATGTCCATATTCAATTCTCCTCTCCTTTATTTATCCTAGATGACATGCTAGCTATTATGTATACATACACTATTTAAAACCATTTAATTTCCCTTATTTTAACACAAAAAACCAATCTGTAAGCGTCCCTACAGATTGGTTTGAAAATTAGCGAAAGCTAAAATTATTTTTGGATAGAAGCAACTACGCCAGCGCCTACAGTACGGCCACCCTCACGGATAGAGAATTTAGTACCTTCTTCAAGAGCGATTGGAGCGATAAGTTCAACTGTCATTTCGATGTTATCACCAGGCATTACCATTTCAACGCCTTCTGGTAAGTTACAGATACCTGTTACGTCAGTTGTACGGAAGTAGAACTGAGGACGGTAGTTAGAGAAGAATGGAGTATGACGGCCACCCTCTTCTTTTGATAAAACGTAAACTTCAGCTTTGAAGTTAGTGTGTGGAGTAATTGAACCTGGTTTAGCTAATACTTGACCACGTTGGATTTCTTCACGAGCAACACCACGTAGTAAAGCACCGATGTTGTCACCAGCTTCAGCATAGTCTAATAATTTACGGAACATTTCTACACCAGTTACAGTAGTAGATTTTGCTTCTTCAGCGATACCGATGATTTCAACTACGTCACCAACTTTAACTTGACCACGTTCAACACGGCCAGTTGCAACTGTACCACGACCAGTGATAGAGAATACGTCCTCTACTGGCATCATGAATGGTTTGTCAGTTTGACGTTCTGGAGTTGGGATGTAAGAATCTACAGCGTCCATTAATTCAACGATTTTTTCTTCCCATTCTGGTTCACCTTCAAGAGCTTTAAGAGCAGAACCTTTAATTACAGGAATATCGTCACCTGGGAAGTCATATTCAGATAGTAGATCACGGATTTCCATTTCTACTAATTCTAATAATTCTTCGTCATCAACCATATCACATTTGTTCATGAATACTACTAAGTATGGAACACCTACTTGACGAGATAAAAGGATGTGCTCACGAGTTTGTGGCATTGGGCCATCAGCAGCAGATACTACTAAGATACCGCCGTCCATTTGTGCAGCACCAGTGATCATGTTTTTAACATAGTCAGCGTGTCCTGGGCAGTCAACGTGTGCATAGTGACGAGTTTCTGTTTCATATTCTACGTGAGAAGTGTTGATTGTGATACCACGCTCTTTTTCTTCTGGAGCGTTATCGATGTCAGCGTATGATTTAGCTGTACCACCCATTTTTTTAGAAAGAACTGTAGCGATTGCAGCAGTTAAAGTAGTTTTACCATGGTCAACGTGTCCGATTGTACCAATGTTAGCATGCGTTTTAGAACGGTCAAATTTTTCTTTAGCCATTAGAGATTGCCTCCTCAAAATTATATGTTTTATTTTTGAAATTTATAGAATGAATGCCGACAGAGAACGGGCCCATCCCCTATCCTGCAATCATAGCTTACAAATTAGTTATACTTTATGCAAGATGAAAATTCAATTATTCACCTTTATTTTTTTTGATGATTTCAGCAGCAATTGATTTTGGTACTTCTTCATAATGATCGAATGTCATTGAGAATACACCACGACCTTGTGTTGCAGAACGAAGTGTTGTTGCATAACCAAACATTTCTGCTAAAGGAACCATTGCACGAACAACTTGTGAGTTACCACGAGCATCCATACCCTCAACGCGTCCGCGACGAGAAGTAATGTTACCCATAATATCGCCAAGGTATTCTTCTGGAATTACAACTTCTACTTTCATCATTGGTTCTAAGATAACAGCGTCACATAGTTTCGAAGCTTCTTTAAGAGCCATAGATGCAGCAATTTTGAACGCCATCTCATTCGAGTCAACGTCATGGTAAGAACCGAATACTAATTTCGCTTTAATGTCGATTAGAGGGTAACCAGCTACTACACCGCGGTCAAGAGAGTCACGAAGACCTGCTTCAACTGCAGGGATGTATTCACGAGGTATTACACCACCAACGATAGCGTTTTCGAATTCAAATCCTTTACCTTCTTCATTTGGAGAGAACTCAATCGTTACGTCTCCGTATTGTCCACGACCACCAGATTGGCGAGTGAATTTACCTTGAACTTTTGCAGAGCTACGGAATGTTTCACGGTAAGATACCATTGGAGCACCTACGTTAGCTTCTACTTTAAATTCACGGCGCATACGGTCAACTAAGATATCAAGGTGAAGTTCACCCATACCTGAGATGATTGTTTGTCCAGTTTCTGTGTCAGTATGAGCACGGAAAGTTGGATCCTCTTCTTGAAGTTTTTGTAAAGCTTGACCCATTTTATCTTGGTCAGCTTTTGATTTTGGTTCTACAGAAAGAGAAATTACTGGCTCAGGGAACTCCATTGATTCAAGAATAACTAGGTTCTTCTCGTCACAAAGAGTATCACCAGTAGTAGTGTCTTTAAGACCTACTGCTGCTGCGATGTCCCCAGCAAATACTTTTGAAATCTCTTCACGAGAGTTAGCGTGCATTTGTAGGATACGACCTACACGCTCACGTTTACCTTTAGAAGAGTTTTGCACGTATGAACCTGAATCTAATGTTCCAGAGTACACACGGAAGAAAGTTAATTTACCTACGAATGGGTCAGTCATAACTTTGAATGCAAGAGCTGAGAATGGCTCTTCATCAGAAGATTTACGTTCTAACTCTTCGTCACCATCTACTGAAGTACCTTTGATTGCTGGTACATCAACTGGAGATGGTAAGTAATCGATAACAGCATTTAACATTGGACGTACGCCTTTGTGTTTGAATGCTGTACCACAGATTACTGGGTAGAATTCTACTGCGATTGTAGCACGACGGATTGCCGCTTTAAGTTCCGCAACAGTAATTTCTTCGCCTTCTAAATATTTTTCCATGATTTCTTCATCAACACTTGCAACAGCATCGATTAGTTTTTCACGGTATTCTTCAGCTTGTTCGCGGTATTCTTCAGGAATTTCTCCTTCAGTTACTGCTGTACCTTTTTCGTCGCCATAGAAAGTAGCTTTCATCTCAACTAGGTCGATGATTGCAGAGAACTGATCTTCAGCTCCGATAGGTAATTGGATAGGGTGAGCGTTTGCTTGTAAACGGTCATGTAGAGTTCCTACAGAATATAAGAAATCTGCTCCTGTTTTATCCATTTTATTAATGAATACAATACGTGGAACACCATAAGTTGTAGCTTGACGCCATACAGTTTCAGTTTGAGGCTCAACACCAGATTGAGCATCTAGTACTGTAACAGCACCGTCAAGTACGCGTAATGAACGTTCAACTTCTACAGTGAAGTCTACGTGTCCAGGAGTATCAATGATGTTTACACGGTGGCCTGCCCATTGGGCTGTTGTTGCAGCAGAAGTGATTGTAATACCACGTTCTTGCTCTTGCTCCATCCAGTCCATTTGAGAAGCGCCTTCATGAGTTTCACCGATTTTGTGAATCTTACCAGTGTAATAAAGGATACGCTCAGTTGTTGTTGTTTTACCAGCATCAATGTGAGCCATGATCCCAATATTACGAGTATTCTCAAGTGAGAATTCGCGTTTCATAGGAAATTTCTCCTTCCATATTGGGGTAAAGACTGTATAAGAGACCTTGTGTTAGCCTGTTAGCTAACACATAGGCTAAATTACCAACGGTAGTGAGCGAATGCTTTGTTCGCTTCTGCCATTTTGTGCATGTCTTCACGTTTCTTAACTGATGCACCAGTGTTGTTAGAAGCATCAAGAATTTCGTTAGCTAAACGTTCTTCCATAGTTTTTTCACCACGAAGACGAGAGTAGTTAACTAGGTAACGAAGACCTAAAGTTGTACGACGTTCTGGACGTACTTCAACCGGTACTTGGTAGTTAGAACCACCAACACGGCGAGCGCGAACTTCAAGAACTGGCATTACGTTATTTAGAGCAGCTTCGAATACTTCAATTGGATTTTCACCAGAACGTTCTTTAACAAGTTCGAACGCACCGTATAAAATCTTTTGAGAAGTACCTCTTTTACCATCAACCATCATTTTATTGATTAAACGAGTTACTAGTTTTGAACTATAAATTGGATCTGGTAACACGTCACGTTTGGAAACAGGACCTTTACGAGGCATGTGTTTTCCTCCTTTCGAATAGTTATCGATTATTTTATAAAGTTGGCCTTATCGTATTTGTCGATCAAATATCAAATCTGCTAGCAAGATTCGATATTTGTGACAATTAGTATGAGGCTTAGTATTAAATAACGTTATCTAACGTTAAATTATTTTTTTTCTTTAGGGCGTTTTGTTCCGTATTTAGAACGTGATTGTAAACGACCGTTTACACCAGCTGTATCAAGAGCTCCACGTACGATATGGTAACGAACACCCGCTAAGTCTTTTACGCGTCCGCCACGGATAAGAACAACACTGTGCTCTTGTAAGTTGTGGCCTTCACCTGGGATATAAGCTGTAACCTCAATTTGGTTAGTTAAACGTACACGAGCGTATTTACGTAACGCTGAGTTCGGTTTACGAGGTGTCATTGTACCAACACGAGTACAAACACCGCGTTTTTGTGGTGATTTAACATCAGTTAAAGATTTTTTAAATGAGTTATATCCTTTGTTTAACGCTGGTGATTTTGATTTCGTGATTTTAGATTGACGAGGCTTACGTACTAATTGGTTAATTGTAGGCATCGATATTTCCTCCCTTCATTTATTCCTTGTTAATACCACACATCCAGGTGGTTCATTTTTTGGGTAAAAACAAAGTCTTTGTGTTTAATACACAAAAACTACTCTACAGTAATTGCAACTACCGCAGCTCCAACATGGATTCCACAGGCCTTGCCCAGTTCCTTTTTTGACTCAACAAGAATAACTGGTATACCGATTTCTCTCGCGAAAGATATGGCCGAATCGGTTACCCAATTGTCTGCATCAAGTGCCACAAGAAGTTCTTTCACTGAACCGGCTTGCATTGCTTTTACTGCTTGCTTTGTACCTATGATTGTTTGACTAGCCCTTACTCTATCATAAGACATTTTCATATCCTCCGAAGTACAGACAGTTAACTATCAACCTTCAATATATTATCATTACTCATTTACACTGTCAACTAATATCTTTAAAAAGTCCGAAGAGACGGTGGAATTCCATCTCTTCGGTCCTATTTTAATGTCTATTCAGCAGAAACGCCTTCTGTGTCAAGCTCATCTTTTTCGATGCGGATTTGACGGTAACGTTGCATACCAGTACCCGCCGGAACAAGTTTACCGATAATTACGTTCTCTTTTAATCCAAGAAGCTCATCACGTTTACCCTTAATTGCTGCATCTGTTAATACACGTGTTGTTTCTTGGAACGATGCTGCAGATAAGAATGATTCTGTTTCAAGAGAAGCTTTTGTAATACCCAGGATAACAGGACGACAAGTTGCAGGATTTTTGCCACTCATGACAGCATCTGCGTTTGCCTCTGCAAATTGGTGGATATCTAGTAATGAACCTGGTAATAAATCTGTATCTCCAGCTTCAATTACACGTACTTTACGAAGCATTTGGCGGACCATTACCTCGATATGTTTATCACCAATTTCTACCCCTTGCATACGGTATACTTTTTGAACTTCTTTTAATAAATATTCTTGAACAGTTGAAACGTCTTTGACTTTTAACAATTGTTTTGGATCGATAGAACCCTCTGTTAAAACTTGACCACGTTCTACATTATCACCTTCGATAACTTTTAAACGTGCATTATAAGGTGCTTGATATTTACGAGTTTCTACGTCACCTTGAATAGTGATTTCTTTTAAGCCTTCACGAATTTCTGTGATATCTGAAACAGTACCTTCGATTTCTGAAATAACAGATTGACCTTTTGGATTACGTGCTTCAAAGATCTCTTGGATACGTGGAAGACCTTGTGTAATATCATCTCCGGCAACCCCACCTGTATGGAATGTACGCATTGTTAATTGTGTACCTGGTTCACCAATTGATTGAGCCGCAATAATACCAACTGCTTCCCCAACTTCAACCTTTTCACCTGTTGCCAAGTTCATGCCGTAACATTTTTTACATACGCCATGTTTTGTATTACATGTAAATGCTGAGCGGATTGTCACTTCTTCAATACCAGTCTCGATAATTACACGAGCGATATCTTGGTCAATTAAACCGTCTTTTGCAAGAATAACTTCACCAGTTTCAGGGTGGAAGATTGTTTTCTTCGTATGACGACCAACAATACGTTCATCTAGAGCCTCGATTAGTTCTGTGCCTTCCATTAATGCACCAATCGTTAAGCCACGGTCAGTACCACAGTCATCTTCACGGACAATAACATCCTGTGCAACGTCAACAAGACGACGCGTTAAGTAACCTGAATCGGCAGTTTTTAGGGCTGTATCGGCAAGACCTTTACGAGCACCGTGAGTTGAGATGAAGTACTCTAATACTGTTAAACCTTCACGGAATGAAGATTTGATTGGAAGTTCGATGATACGACCAGCCGGGTTGGCCATCAGACCACGCATACCAGCTAACTGAGTAAAGTTAGATGCGTTACCACGGGCACCTGAATCAGACATCATGAAAATTGGGTTTGTTTTCTCAAGTGACTTCATCAGTTTCGCTTGAATTTCATCTTTTGCAGCACTCCAGCTTGAGATTACACGATCATAGCGCTCATCCTCTGTAATGAAACCACGACGGAATTGTGCTTGAACTTTATCTACTTTCTCTTGAGCTTCTGCTAAAATTTCACCTTTATCAGGTAATACCACGATATCAGATACACCTACAGTAATACCCGCACGTGTTGAATATTTGAAACCTAGGTTTTTCATACGGTCAAGCATTTTAGATGTTTCAGTAATGTGGAAACGTTTAAATACTTCAGCAATGATATTTCCTAGGAATTTCTTACGGAATGGATTTACAACAGGGACTGATGCAAAGTATTTGCGCAATACAGCTGTACGTTGTGCATCAATTTTCCCTTTTTCATCTAAGTTATTATAAGCACTATCTGATTCAAGCTCTTTTAGTGTTTCTTCATCAATTGTTAACTTAGCGAAGTATTTTTCAGGTGTTACTTGCTCTAAGTTGAAATCAGTTGGCTCATTAATATAAGGGAATGATTTTGGCAAGATTTCATTAAAGATTACTTTACCAACAGTTGTTAATAAGAACATATTATTTTGTTCTTCCGTGAATGTTGGATTATTTAATGAACTTGCTTTAATCGCGATACGTGTATGCAAGTGTACATGACCTGTATCATATGCAATTAAAACTTCGTTTGGACCATAGAAAACAGTACCCTCACCACGTGCGTCTTCACGTTCAAGAGTTAAGTAGTAGTTTCCTAATACCATATCTTGAGAAGGTGTAACAACAGGTTTACCGTCTTTTGGATTCAGGATGTTTTGTGCAGCAAGCATTAGAAGACGAGCTTCTGCTTGAGCTTCTGCTGATAATGGTACGTGAACCGCCATTTGGTCACCATCGAAGTCAGCGTTGTAGGCTGTACATACTAATGGGTGAAGACGGATAGCACGACCTTCAACTAGTGTTGGTTCAAATGCTTGAATACCAAGACGGTGAAGCGTTGGTGCACGGTTTAATAATACTGGGTGCTCACGGATAACATCTTCTAAAACGTCCCATACATCGTTGTTTAAACGTTCGATTTTACGTTTAGCAGATTTAATGTTATGAGCAAGACCACGTTCTACTAATTCTTTCATAACGAATGGCTTAAATAACTCGATAGCCATTTCTTTTGGTAAACCACATTGGTACATTTTTAAGTTTGGACCTACTACGATAACGGAACGACCAGAATAGTCAACACGTTTACCAAGTAGATTTTGACGGAAACGACCTTGTTTACCTTTCAACATATGTGAAAGTGATTTTAATGGACGGTTACCAGGGCCTGTTACAGGACGTCCGCGACGACCATTATCGATTAATGCGTCAACAGCTTCTTGTAACATACGTTTTTCGTTTTGTACGATGATGCTTGGAGCACCTAAATCTAATAAACGTTTTAAACGGTTATTACGATTAATTACACGACGGTATAAATCGTTTAAATCTGAAGTCGCGAAACGACCACCATCTAATTGCACCATTGGACGAAGCTCTGGTGGAATAACAGGTAGTACATCCAGAATCATCCATTCAGGTGAGTTTCCTGAGTTACGGAAAGATTCAACAACTTCTAGACGTTTAATGGCACGAGTACGTCTTTGACCTTGAGCAGACTTTAACTCTTCTTTTAAAGATTGTGTTTCATCTTCTAGATCAATTTTGCCTAATAATTTTTTGATTGCTTCTGCACCCATTGATGCTTCGAATGTGTTTCCGAATTTTTCACGGTATGCACGGTATTCTTTTTCAGAAAGTAATTGTTTACTTTCTAAATTAGTAGCACCTGCATCAATCACAACGTATGAAGCGAAATAAATAACTTCTTCAAGGGCACGAGGTGACATATCTAAAATTAGACCCATACGGCTAGGAATACCTTTGAAGTACCAGATATGAGAAACTGGTGCTGCTAATTCGATATGTCCCATACGTTCACGACGAACTTTAGCGCGTGTTACTTCAACACCACAGCGGTCACAAACGACGCCTTTATAGCGTACACGTTTATATTTACCACAATGACATTCCCAATCCTTAGTTGGACCAAAGATACGTTCACAGAATAAACCATCTTTTTCTGGTTTTAATGTACGGTAGTTAATTGTTTCAGGCTTTTTAACCTCACCATATGACCAAGAACGAATCTTGTCAGGGGATGCTAAACCGATTTTCATATATTCAAATTCATTAACGTCTATCAAGGAGCCTACCTCCCTCTAGTATAGGTCTTTATAAAGACTCTTTTACGCAGCTCGATAATCGCTTGCAAAGAATTGTTTCTTTGGCAAAGGATTAGAAATAGAATGATTTATTAAAAGAAAAAGCCAGGCAGGGCGTTAAATCCTGCCCGGCTAATTTGAAAAATAAGTTTGACCTTATTCACGATTGTGAATTTGGGTTTCCATTATTCAAAAGACTCTACTGGCTCTTCTTCTGTATCTGGCTGTGGTGCAATGTTAAGTGCATCAGCTGGTTGAAGATCTTCTTCTTCGTCTAAATCGCGAAGCTCTACTTCTTCATCATTAACTGTTAACATCTTAACATCCATACCAAGAGATTGGAGTTCTTTAATCAATACTTTGAATGACTCAGGAACACCTGGCTCTGGTACACTTTCACCTTTAACGATGGCTTCATATGTTTTCACACGACCAACAACGTCATCGGATTTAACCGTTAGGATTTCTTGAAGTGTATATGCAGCACCGTATGCTTCAAGTGCCCATACTTCCATCTCACCAAAACGTTGTCCACCAAATTGCGCTTTACCACCAAGTGGTTGTTGCGTAACAAGTGAGTAAGGGCCAGTTGAACGCGCGTGAAGTTTATCATCAACCATGTGAGCAAGTTTGATCATGTACATGATCCCAACAGATACACGGTTATCAAATGGTTCACCAGAACGTCCATCATACAGGATTGTTTTACCATCACGGTTCATCCCTGCTTCTTCCATTGTTTCCCAAACGTCTTCTTCATTAGCTCCATCAAATACTGGTGTTGCCATATGAACGCCTAGGTAGCGAGAAGCCATACCTAAGTGTAACTCTAAAACTTGTCCGATATTCATACGAGAAGGTACACCAAGTGGATTTAACATGATATCAACAGGCGTGCCATCTGGCATGAACGGCATATCTTCTTCCGGTAAGATACGAGAGATAACCCCTTTGTTACCATGACGTCCGGCCATTTTGTCCCCAACACGTATTTTACGTTTTTGAACAATGTAAGCACGAACTAATTGGTTAACACCTGGTGGTAATTCATCGCCATCTTCACGGTTAAATACTTTCACATCAAGAATGATACCGCCAGCACCATGTGGTACACGTAATGATGTATCACGAACCTCACGAGCCTTTTCACCGAAGATTGCATGTAATAAACGCTCTTCAGCAGTTAATTCTGTAACCCCTTTAGGTGTTACTTTCCCTACAAGAATATCACCGTCACGTACTTCCGCACCAATGCGGATGATTCCACGTTCGTCTAGGTTACGAAGTGCATCTTCCCCAACGTTAGGAATATCACGAGTGATTTCTTCAGGCCCAAGCTTTGTATCACGAGACTCTGATTCATATTCTTCAATATGAACAGATGTATAGACATCGTCTTTTACAAGGCGCTCACTCATAATAACAGCATCCTCATAGTTAAAACCGTTCCAAGTCATGAATGCAACCAATACGTTACGTCCAAGAGCTAGTTCGCCTTTTTCCATTGATGGACCATCTGCTAATATATCACGAGGCTTCACACGTTCGCCAACTTTTACAAGTGGACGTTGGTTATATGAAGTACCTTGGTTTGAACGAATGAACTTTTGTAATTTATATTTTGTTAAATCGCCTTTAACCTCTTTGCCGTCTACAACTTCAATGCGGCGAACATGGATAGAACGAGCTTCAACATGCTCAACAATACCATCATACTTCGCTACTACAGCTGCACCTGAATCACGCGCATCAACATGTTCCATACCAGTACCAACGAATGGTGCTTCTGGGTTAAGAAGTGGAACTGCTTGACGTTGCATGTTGGCACCCATAAGTGCACGGTTCGAGTCATCGTTTTCTAAGAACGGGATACATGCAGTCGCTGCAGAGACTACTTGTTTAGGCGATACATCCATGTAGTCCATTTGCGCTTTATTGAATACAGTGTTATCCCCACGGAAACGACCTACAACTTCATCATTAGCAAAAGTACCATCTGGATTTAACGATGAATTTGCTTGTGCTACATAGTAGTTATCTTCTTCATCAGCTGTTAAATAATCAATTTGTTCAGTTACTCGACCTGTTTCGTGGTCAATACGACGATAAGGTGTCTCAATGAAACCAAATTTATTTACTTTGGCAAATGAAGATAATGAGTTGATTAAACCAATGTTTGGACCCTCTGGTGTCTCGATTGGACACATACGACCATAGTGAGAATAGTGAACGTCACGTACTTCGAAACCAGCACGCTCACGCGTTAAACCACCAGGACCTAATGCAGATAAACGACGTTTATGCGTTAACTCTGCTAATGGGTTTGTTTGGTCCATGAATTGTGATAATTGAGAGCTTCCGAAAAACTCTTTAATTGACGCAATCACTGGACGGATATTGATTAATTGTTGTGGTACGATTGCAGCTGTGTCGTTAATTGACATACGCTCACGTACTACACGTTCCATACGAGACAAACCAATACGGAATTGGTTTTGTAGTAACTCACCAACAGAACGTAGGCGACGGTTACCTAAATGGTCAATATCATCTGTTGCTCCTACTTGGTAAAGTAAGTTGAAGAAATAACTTACTGAAGATAAAACATCAGCAGGAGTAATATTCTTCACTTCTTCATCAATGTACGCATTACCAATGATATTAATTTCTTTTTGCGCTTCATCTTTTGGAGCATAAATCTTAATAGATTGGATGGTTACATCATCTTCAAGCACTCCACCGACTTGTGATAAAGTGCGGTAACCAATACCTTTTGATGAATCTTCTAGGTAAGGTAGGATTTTATCTAAAGTACGACGATCTAGTACAGTACCTTTTTCTACTAAAATTTCGCCTGTTTCTGGATCTACAAGCGTTTCAGCAATCGTTTGATTGAATAAACGATTTTTAATGTGAAGCTTTTTATTCATTTTGTAGCGACCAACATTCGCTAAATCATAACGTTTTGCATCGAAGAAACGAGAGTATAATAAACTTTTCGCACTTTCTACTGTTGGTGGCTCACCTGGACGTAAACGTTCGTAGATTTCTAAAAGTGCTTTTTCTGTACTTTCAGAGTTATCTTTTTCTAACGTATTACGTAAATACTCGTTATCACCGATAATATCGATAATTTCTTGGTCTGAACCGAAACCTAACGCACGTAGTAACACTGTTACTGGTAGCTTACGAGTACGATCAATTCGCACATAAACTACGTCTTTGGCATCAGTTTCATACTCTAGCCAAGCACCGCGGTTTGGAATTACTGTAGCTCCAAAACCTTTTTTACCGTTTTTATCAGTTTTATCATGGAAATACACACTTGGTGAACGAACTAATTGTGAAACGATAACACGTTCAGCACCGTTGATAATGAACGTACCTGTTTCTGTCATTAACGGGAAATCACCCATGAAGACATCTTGTTCTTTCACTTCGTCTGTTTCTTTGTTGTAAAGACGTACTTTCACACGTAATGGAGCTGCGTAAGTAACATCTCGCTCTTTACATTCATCAACATCATATTTAGGATCACCTAATGAATAATCGATGAATTCTAATGAAAGATTACCTGTAAAGTCCTCGATCGGCGAAATGTCACGGAACATTTCACGTAAACCTTCTTCAAGGAACCACTCGTAAGACGCCGTTTGAATCTCAATCAGATTTGGAAGCTCAAGCACCTCTTTAATACGCGCAAAGCTTCTACGCTGGCGGTGTTGTCCGTACTGAACTAGTTGACCTGTCAACTCATTCACCCCTCAATAAAGCGATATTAGGTCTTTGCAAATTCATACAAATAGTGTATGATTTCGAAAGACAAAAAGAAAACGAGTCTTCAAAAAGATCTCATTTTCGGTTAACTAAACTTATCTTGGCAAGTATACCCATATTAAAACATTTCTATACAAAAAGGGCATACGACCTCAAAATAATATTTTTGCATTGTATCATATTATCATAGCCGATTTGTCAAGTCAATAAATTATACATATTTCATTTATTTTTTTGCGCGTACTATCCAGTACCCTTTTTTCTTTTCTACAATATCGACTTCTGAAAACTTTTCTTCCAAGTAACTTACTGTCGATGGCGCTCCTTGTTTCTTCTGAATGACTATCCAAAGCTCACCCGAAGACACTAGTCGATCGTAAGCTCCATCGTAAAAGCGGAAAATCGTTTCCTTCCCCGCACGAATTGGTGGATTCGTTAAGATAGCTGCTGCTTCTACATCTTTATCAACCATCGATAGGCCGTCACTCACAAATATTCGCACATTTTGAACACCGTTCACTTGCGCATTTTTTTGCGAAAGCGCAACTGCACGTTCATTTATATCCATCATAAAAACGGTACGATCTGGATTAGTTTTGGCAATCGATAACCCTATCGGCCCATATCCACAACCTACATCAAAAATCGCACCATCAATATCAGGCATTTGAAAAGCGTCTATTAAAACACGGGATCCAAAATCTACTTCACTTTTACTAAATACACCTGCATCCGTTTCAAATGAAAACGTATGCCCTAGTAACTTGAATGTCCAGTGACGTGGTTTACTTTCAGTTTGAGGCTTACTTGTATAATAGTGATCTGACATTTTCACGCCTCCTCAGAATGAAGAAAAAAGCTCGCCAAAATGACGAGCTTTCCTTTTGTTAAAAAGTAACGCGAGATTACTTAACTTCTACAGATGCGCCAACTTCTTCAAGTTTAACTTTGATTGCTTCAGCTTCATCTTTAGAAACGCCTTCTTTAAGAGCTTTAGGAGCGTTATCTACTACTTCTTTAGCTTCTTTAAGACCTAAACCAGTGATTTCACGAACCACTTTGATTACTTTGATTTTTTCTGCACCAGCAGATGCTAATACTACGTCAAATTCTGTTTTTTCTTCAGCTGCAGCAGCACCGCCAGCAACTACTGCTACTGGAGCAGCAGCTGTTACACCGAATTCTTCTTCGATAGCTTTTACTAAATCGTTTAATTCAAGAACTGTCATAGCTTTGATAGCTTCTAAGATTTGCTCTTTATTCATTATAATTTCCTCCTAATTGGATAATGTTTTATTTTTTGCGGTCATGCCGCAGAAGTTTTAGTGCGTATTAAATTACGCGCCTTGTTCTTCTTTTTGTTCTGCAACAGCTTTTGTTGCAAGCGCGAAGTTACGCACTGGAGCTTGAAGTACAGATAAAAGCATAGAAAGTAGACCTTCGCGTGATGGAAGTTCTGCAAGTGCTTTAACATCTTCAACAGAAGAGATAGTACCTTCAATAATACCCGCTTTAATTTCTAAAGCTTCGTTTTTCTTAGCGAACTCATTGATGATTTTAGCAGGAGCTACAACATCTTCATTTGAGAACGCAATTGCGTTAGGACCAACTAATACTTCGTTGATTCCTTCAAGGCCAGCAGCTTCAGCAGCACGACGAGTTAAAGTGTTTTTGTAAACTTTGAACTCAACGCCAGCTTCACGAAGTTGTTTACGAAGCTCAGTTACTTGTGCAACATTAAGACCACGGTAATCCACAACTACTACAGAAGCAGCGCCTTGGAATTTTTCAGTAATCTCTTGAACTTGTACTTGTTTGTTTTCGATTGCTTTGCTCATGATGACACCTCCTATTAGAATGGGTCATTTATACCGACAAAAGAAAAGCCTCCGAGTCAAATAGACACAGAGGCTGAAAGTCATCATCTTTAAATAAGAATCTGAATTCCGATGTCCTCGGTAGGAACATTAAGTGACAAGTCACTCCTACTGTCTACGGTACAAATGGATAATTCACAACAGCAACTATAGTATCACGTATAGCCACTATCGTCAATACATATATATAAATTATTTTACTACTACGTTAGAAGCGTCAACTTTAATAGCTGGACCCATTGTAGTTGTAATATTTACAGATTTCATGTAAGTACCTTTAGCTGCAGCAGGTTTTGCTTTTTGCACTACGTCAAAAACAGCTAAGAAGTTTTCTACTAATTTTTCTGCTGAGAAAGAAACTTTACCGATAGGAGCGTGGATAATACCAGCTTTATCAGCACGGTATTCTACTTTACCAGCTTTGATTTCTTCGATAGCTTTTGTTACATCAAAAGTAACTGTACCAGTTTTAGGGTTTGGCATTAAACCTTTAGGTCCTAATACACGACCAAGTTTACCAACTTCGCCCATCATGTCAGGAGTTGCTACGATTACATCAAAGTCAAACCAACCTTGTTGGATTTTTTGGATGTATTCTGCATCGCCTACATAGTCAGCACCAGCTGCTTCAGCTTCTTTAAGTTTTTCACCTTTTGCGAATACTAATACGCGTTGAGTTTTACCAGTACCGTTTGGTAGCACTACTGCACCACGGATTTGTTGGTCGTTTTTACGAGTATCAATACCTAAACGGAAAGCAACTTCTACAGTAGCGTCGAAGTTTACTGTGCTAGTTTTTTGAGCAAGTTCGATTGCTTCTTGTGCATTGTATAGTGAGTTACGATCAATTAACTTTACTGCATCTTGCAGTTTTTTACCTTTTTTAGCCATTATATATTTCCTCCTTGATTGTGGTTATAGCGGATTTTACCTCCCACGAATAAAGGTTGCGTGTTCACAAAGAAACTTCGCAACCTTCCAAAAAACAAAACATCAAGTAAATGGGATTAGTCTTCGATAACAATACCCATGCTTCGTGCAGTACCTTCAACCATTAACATAGCAGCTTCCACTGAAGCAGCGTTAAGGTCTGGCATTTTAGTTTCAGCGATTTCGCGAACTTTATCACGTTTAACCGTTGCCACTTTTTTACGGTTTGGTTCACCAGATCCAGATTGGATACCAGCTGCTACTTTAAGTAGAACTGCTGCAGGTGGAGTTTTTGTAATGAAAGTGAAAGAACGATCTTCGAATACTGAAATTTCAACTGGAATAATAAGACCAGCTTGATCAGCAGTACGCGCATTGAATTCCTTACAGAATCCCATGATGTTCACACCCGCTTGACCTAATGCAGGACCAACCGGTGGAGCTGGGTTAGCTTTACCAGCAGGGATTTGAAGTTTTACAACTTTAATAACTTTTTTAGCCACGAGACACACCTCCTTAAGTCCGTGATGTGGTAATTGGGTTGCCCCTCCCACTCAATATCTGTCTGTCAGCTAATTGCCGATAACATTAAAATTATCATTACAGACGTCAAACAAAAGTATGACAGTCTGACCTATGAAATGATACCACTTTTAATTTTTTTAAGCAAGTAGTAATTAACAAAATCTGCGAAACATCTACCAATTAGCATGTAACATTCTATTGTTAGAACTATAACTTTTGAACTTGTTCGAAATCTAGTTCCATAATTGTTTCGCGTCCAAACATATCAACCGTCACTTTTATTTTGCCTTTTTCTGTGTCAATTTCTTCAACACGCCCTTGGAAATGAGCAAACGGCCCTTCTAATACTTCCACTGCTTCACCAACAGTAATATCCACTTCTACAACTTTATCAGTCATACCCATTTGTTGCAGTAGACGATCCGCTTCTTCTGGTAATAAAGGTGTTGGTTTTGCTCCTCCACCAGACGAACCGATAAAGCCCGTAACACCAGGCGTATTTCGAACTACATACCAAGAGTCATCTGTCATGATTAACTCTACTAACACATAACCAGGGAAAACTTTACGCATCATTGTACGTTTTTTCCCATCTTTCATTTCTGTTTCTTCATGCTCAGGAACAATCACACGGAAGATTTTATCTTGCATTCCCATTGTTTCTACACGTTTCTCTAGGTTTGCTTTTACACGGTTTTCATACCCTGAATACGTATGAACAACATACCAATTTTTCTCCATAACTACTAGGACTTCTCGTCCGTCCCTCCCTTACAAATAAAAGTGAAAATGAATCGCGATACGCTCAATGCATTTTTACTCTTTTCACAAACATCTCATTAGAAAAATATAGCTTTCGCTAATTGCTTGCGAAAGCTCGATGATATATACCGAAACTAGCATAGTCATCTATCGCTACTATCATACTCTCCTAGTAGTATTTATCATAATGAGGAGATTTACTGCTCTGCTCTTCACTCCACCCACTTCATCGATCCATTAGATGGCGTTTTCTGCTGAATGAAGATAAAACAAACGAAAAAACCCGTTATTGCAATGGACGGGCTATTTCAAAAATATGCTATTTACTAAATTATAAATCTAAGTACCAGCGGAATAATGATGAAATACCTAAGTCAACTAACACAAAAAATAAAGCCATAATGACAACAGTTGAAATTACAACGACTGTATATTTCGTCAGTTCTTTACTTTTCGGCCAGCTTGTTTTGCGCATTTCCGACATTACATCGCTGAAAAAGCCTTTGATCTTGCCCATTCTAGCTTAACCTCCGAATCAATCAAATCTGTCTATTTACATATCATTTTATAGCGTTTGTTTATGCATTGTATGTTCATTGCAATGCGAGCAAAATTTCTTTAATTCGAGACGTACAGTTGAGCCTTCTTTAGCTGGGAACGTGTAATTTCTCGAACCACATTTCTCGCAATTTAGCACGACTTTTTTTGCCATATAATCACCTTTTTCGGCACTTTGTCTTTTTAAGACTAACACCTATATTTGTCAATGTCAATAAAGGCCTATATGGACTAAGACATTTCCTCAAGCACTAAATGACGTTCTAATTTGCGCTTTACCCGCTGCAATGCATTATCAATAGATTTCACATGACGATTTAATTTAGCGGAAATTTCATGATAAGACTGACCGTCTAGATATAAGGCTAAAACTTGTAGCTCTAATTCACTTAAAATCTCACTCATCTTTTCTTCTAAATATCCAAACTCTTCTCTATGAATCATCAATTCTTCTGGATCATCCATAATAGCACCTGTTAGCACATCCATAAGCGTTCGATCTGACTCTTCGTCGAATATAGGCTTGTCCAAAGAGATATAGGAATTTAGAGGTATATGCTTTTGCCTAGTTGCTGTTTTAATAGCCGTGATAATCTGCCTTGTAATACATAGCTCTGCAAAAGCCCTGAAAGATGCAAGCTTATCTCCTTTAAAATCACGAATCGCTTTATATAAGCCTATCATGCCTTCCTGCACAATGTCTTCCTTATCTGCTCCAATTAAGAAATAGGATCTCGCCTTCGCTCTTACTAACAAACGGTATTTCGTAATTAAATAATCCAACGCATCTGTATTACCTTGATGCACCATTTCAATAAGCTCTTCATCATTGAATCGTTCAAAATCTTGTGTCACTTGTACAATGCTATTTTTAAACATGGTATCACCTCAGCCACAACAGATAATTAGAATCAGTATAACGGAATTGGAAAATATGCGTCAATCAATCATTTCATCCCTCGTCGCCATTTTTCAAAGGCGAGCGCAACATCTGGCTTTAATTCTATACGAGAAGGTGGCTTACTTTCTTGTTTTCGCTTCACATCATGCGTAATTTTATGTTGGATAATACTTGTATCAATTTCTAGCTCTCTAGCCGATTTCCTTAGAGCACCATTCCCAAATATAACACTTTGCTCTGCCATATCAGAGGTTGCTACATGAATTTGTACATTTCTAGCCTTTAATTCATGCGTCATTTTTTCAATACGTTCATCTGCTGTTTCATTTTTTCGTGTATAAATGACTTCTACATCATTTTCTATATAAGATTGCTCTACTCCTGGTACAAGGTGTGCGTCAAAAACAATAATTACGCGCCAACCCATTGCCGCTTTATATTCAGCCATGAGTTCTATCAACCTTCTTCGCGCATCTTCAAAATTCGTATCACGCAATGGCCGCAGCTCTTTCCAAGATCCAATCATATTATAGCCATCAACAAGCAAAATGTTTTTCATTGTTATTCAATCGCTTCTTGACGTTTACGATACACTTCGTACATTAAAAGAGCCGCTGCTACTGATGCGTTCAGTGATGTGACATGCCCAACCATTGGTAGGTGATATAAAAAATCGCATTTTTCTTTTAATAAACGACCCATTCCCTTGCCCTCGCTACCAATAATGATGGCTAATGGTAATGTTGCATCCATCTTTCGATAATCTGCAGATCCCTTCGCATCTGTACCCGCAATCCATACACCGCGTTCTTTTAATTCATCGATTGTTTGAGCAAGATTGTTTACACGTACAACGGGAACATGTTCAATCGCACCTGTAGATGCCTTTGCCACTACTGCTGTTAAACTCACTGATCGACGCTTAGGAATAATTATACCATGTGCTCCTATAGCATCAGCCGTTCTCATAATAGACCCTAGATTATGAGGGTCCTCTAACTCATCTAGGACTAAGAAAAAGGGATCTTCCTGTTTATTAGCTGCTGCTGCAAATAAGTCCTCAAGTTCAGCATACTCATATGCGGCAACAGAAGCAACGATTCCTTGGTGATTGGCACTTGATAATTGATCAACTTTCTTTTTTGGGACAAATTGAACTATAACACCACGTTCACGGGCTAAATCTAGCAGTTCATTGACACCCGATTTTTTTACTCCTTCTGCAATCCATACTTTATTCATATCGCGGCCTGAACGAAGTGCTTCTAACACTGGGTTTTTACCGGCAATAATTTCACCATTTTGTTCTGCCATTATTTAGACACTCCTTTTGATTCCTCGATTATTTGAATAGCATATGCAATGATTTCGTAGACGCGTTCTAGTTCATTTAATAAATATAAACTACCAAGCACCGCCTCAAAACCTGAGCTATTACGATAGGTTTGGACATCAGTATTTTTTGGTACAGAGCCGGATTTGGCATTGCGTCCACGGCGGAACACAGCCAATTCCTCCTCTGTTAAATAATTTTCATCCATCATGCGATGAACGATCATAGATTGCGCTTTTGCTGATACGTAGCGAGTTGCCTCTCGATGAAGTGTATTAGGTTTAACACGACCAGAGCGTAACAAATATTCTCGAATTTTTTGTTCCAATACAGCATCACCCATATAGGCTAACGCCAGCGCATTTAATTGTTTAACATCTTCATTGCGAAGTTTATCCAACTTAATTACCCTCGTTTCCATCTAGTTCCTTGTCGTGTATCTTCTAAAATGATACCTTGGGCTTGCAAATGGTCACGGATCTCATCAGAACGAGCAAAATCACGATTTTTACGTGCCTCCACGCGCTCTTGTAGCAATGCTTCAATTTCTTCGTCTAATAGTTCTTCTTCTTTTGCGAATTCAATACCTAGGACGTCACCTAGTACTTCAAAAGTTTCAATAAAGGTTTCTAATACCTTCTTGCAAGTATTGGCTTCATTTAAGTAAATATTAGCAATACGAGCTATTTCAAATAATACAGAAATCGCATTGGCTGTATTAAAGTCATCATCCATTGCCTCTTCAAACTGTGCTTTTTGTTCCGCAATTTTGCTAAGCCATTCTTCTGAATGGTCACCTAAGCTTACTGTAGTCGTAAGGCGATGTTTCACGTTGTTGTAAGCTGTACGAATGCGCTCTAAACCTGCAGCAGCAGCTTCTACTAAATCCTTCGCAAAGTTAATTGGATGGCGATAATGGACAGATAACATAAAGAAACGTAGTATCTGCGGGTCAATTTGTTTACGAATATCATTCACAAGAATGAAATTCCCAAGAGATTTGGACATCTTTTCATTATCTATATTAATATACCCGTTATGCATCCAATAACGAGCAAATGTCTTATTATTGTGTGCTTCTGATTGGGCAATTTCATTTTCGTGATGTGGGAAAGTTAAATCTTGCCCACCAGCATGAATATCAATAGTATCTCCTAAATGTTCACGAGCCATTACAGAACACTCAATGTGCCAACCTGGACGGCCATCTCCCCATGGGCTTTCCCAGAAAATCTCACCTGGCTTAGCCGCTTTCCATAAAGCAAAATCTAATGCATCATCTTTTTTCTCGCCTGCTTCAATACGAGCACCGATTTTTAAATCGTCAACTGATTGGTGTGATAATTTACCGTAGCCATCAAATTTACGAGTACGATAATACACATCTCCAGCAGACTCATAAGCATAGCCCTTATCAATTAACACTTGAATAAATTGAATGATATCGTCCATATGCTCTGTCACACGTGGATGAACATCTGCTTTTTTGCATCCTAGTGCCGTAACATCCTCAAAATAGGCTGCAATAAAGCGCTCTGTTAATTCATGCACTTCTTCACCTAGCTCATTTGCTGCTTTAATAATTTTATCGTCTACATCCGTAAAATTGGACACAAACTTTACATCATAGCCTTTATATTGAAAATAACGACGTACTGTATCATAAACAATTACAGGACGTGAGTTCCCAATATGGATATAGTTATAAACAGTTGGACCGCAGACATACATTTTCACCTTACCTTCTTCTAGCGGGACGAAGGTTTCTTTTTGTCTTGTTAATGAGTTAAAAATTTGAATACCCATTGTATTTCACTCTCCTTTTCTGATGAATAAAAAAGCGCCCCTATCACTCCTAAAAGGAATGACAGAGACGCTCGATTTGCGTGGTTCCACTCTGATTGAAGGAAAAATCCTTCCACTTTGGACATCCTTTAACGGGGACGACTCGATAAAGCCTACTATCGTTCAGCCTTATGCTCAAAGGTGCATTTCAGTTTTGCCTAGGCTCAGACCACTTTCAGCCGATGATGGTCCTCTCTTAAGAGCATGCGCTACTTACTTCTCCTTATCAACGCTTTTTCAATGTAAATACATTTTACAACGAAAGAATGAATTGTCAATAAATTTCTCTTTATTGCGCAAATTTTTCTACACGGTCAATTGCTTTCTCTTTACCAATTAAACAAATGGCGTTTGGCAGCTCTGGTCCATGTGTTTCACCTGTTGTCACAACACGGATTGGCATAAACAGATTTTTACCTTTATGGCCAGTTGTCTTTTGTACAGCTTTAATCGCAGCTTTTACCGCATCCGGTGTAAACTCTTCTAGTTCCTCCAATTGCGCTTTAAACGCTGCCATTACTTCTGGTACTTGCTCTCCTGCTAAAACCTCTTTCGCTTCTTCATCATATTCAATATGCTCGTTAAAGAATAGGCTAGATAATTCGACAATTTCTGCACCAAAGCTCATTTGGTCATGATAAAGTGCAATTAAATCCGTCGCCCATGCATGTTGCTCTGCAGTAAGTTCTTCAGGTAATAAGCCTGCTTTTTGTAAGTGAGGTAAAGATAATGCGACCACTTCTTCTAAAGATAGTTTTTTAATATATTGATTATTCATCCATGTTAGTTTTTGCTTATCGAACATAGACGGTGATTTAGAAAGACGTTTTTCATCAAAGATTTTAATAAATTCTTCTTTTGAGAAAATCTCCTCTTCCCCTTCTGGAGACCAACCAAGTAATGCAAAGAAGTTGAACATTGCTTCAGGAAGATAGCCTAAATCCTTATATTGCGTAACAAATTGAATAATCGATTCATCACGCTTAGATAGCTTTTTACGGTTTTCGTTAATAATTAATGTCATATGACCAAAGCGTGGATATTCCCAACCAAATGCATCAAAGATCATCATTTGCTTTGGTGTATTCGATAAATGCTCTTCACCACGGAAAACGTGAGAGATTTCCATAAAGTGATCGTCTAAAACAACTGCATAGTTGTATGTTGGAATACCATTTGCTTTTACAAGTACCCAATCACCAATATCTTTAGACTCAAATGTAACTTGTCCACGAACTAAGTCCTCAAATTCATATGTTACATTTTCTGGAATGCGCATACGGATTGTATATGGCTCACCCGCCGCTTCTTTCGCTGCGACTTCATCTGCTGATAAGTGGCGGCATGTACCATCATAAGTTGGAGCTGCTACACCTCTTGCTTTTTGTTCTTCACGAGATGCTTCAAGTTTTTCAGAGGAACAGAAACACTTGTAGGCTACACCTTGCTCTAATAGTTTTTCAGCGTGCTCTTTATAAATATCAAGACGTTCCATTTGACGATAAGGCGCATAAGGTCCACCAATATCAATGGACTCATCATATTCAATACCTAACCATTTTAGGTTATCTAGCTGAGATGCTTCTCCGCCCTCTACATTACGTTCAATATCCGTATCTTCAATACGTACAATGAATTTACCGTTATGATGTTTTGCATATAAATAATTGAATAATGCTGTACGCGCTCCACCGATATGTAAAAAACCTGTTGGAGATGGCGCGTAACGAACGCGAACTTCTTTCGTCATAATTAAAAGCCTCCTAAATTTTCGATCAAAAAATTGACTTTGTTCATTTTACCACTCTGTTACAGGAAATAAAAGCGGAGTTCATCCACATTTATTTCTTAATCAAAAGAATCGTGGCCATTGCCGCTATACCTTCCTCGCGACCTGTAAAGCCTAATCGTTCGGTTGTTGTTGCCTTAACATTTACTTGTGAAGGCTCTGCGTGTAATAATTCAGCAATGCGCTGTTGCATCTGTCCAATATAGGGTGCCATTTTAGGACGTTGCGCCATAATGGTACAATCCACATTACCTAGAGCATAACCCTTATCCTCAACAATTTTCCAAATGTACTCTAATAATTTTGCTGAATCTGCGTCCTTAAATGCAGGGTCTGTATCTGGAAAATGACGGCCAATATCCCCTTCTCCAATTGCTCCTAGAGCTGCATCTGTGACAGTGTGTAAAAGAACATCCGCATCAGAATGTCCTACTAGTCCTTTTTCATGCGGAATTGTAATGCCACCAATAATTAATGGACGCCCTTCTTCAAATGCATGTACGTCAAAACCTTGTCCAATTCGAAACATATTCATCTTCCTTTAATTAATATTTATCATTATCATATCAAAGTTTACCAAAGGGTGTTTGAAAAGCGCTTTAATAATTATCCTCCTCTAGCAGTAATGGGCAGTTTAGAAAGCTATACTCCCTAGACTGCCCAACATTTTTTAAATATGATACTCTATATTTTTCATTTGACTGTTGCTAATATTCGGTGATGGCTGTGAATTGTAAACACGTGAATAAGGGGGAACAGAATGTGTTAGCCAAATATTACTCCCTAAGACGGAATCGTGCCCAATCGTCGTCTCGCCCCCTAAAATCGTAGCACCAGCATAAATGACAACATTGTCAGCAATATTCGGATGACGCTTAATGCCCTTAATCGGATTACCGTTTTCATCTAACGGGAAGCTTAGTGCACCTAATGTTACACCTTGATAAATTTTCACATTCTTTCCAATAGTACAAGTTTCACCGATGACGACCCCTGTTCCGTGGTCAATAAAGAATGATTCTCCTATGGTAGCCCCCGGATGAATATCGATACCCGTTAATCGATGTGCGTATTCTGACATAATACGAGGTACAATTTGTACGCCCATCTCATATAGCTCATGTGCGATTCGGTGAATATAAACAGCCACAATAGATGGATAGCTTAGCAAAATTTCCTCTGTGGATAGAGCTGCTGGGTCACCATTATATGCCGCTTGAATATCTGTTTGTAACACTTGACGAATGGCAGGAAACCGATTAATCAAATTCATAACAATTTTGTCTGCTTGTTCACGGCAATACTTCTCGCAATTGGCAGGATCACTGTCCTCCATATTATAAAACAATACTTTTTCGATAATATCCCGTAAATCTATTGCTGTTTCTCGCAGCTTATTACTGCAAACTACGTTCACTCTTGTTTCATCAATAGGTCTTTTTGTATAAATGCCAGGAAACAGCACCTCATGGAAATTATCTATTATTTTTATAACCCGATCCCGTCCATCAAAGCCTATTGAGTTGTCAACGTCGATGTACTGTTTATTTATACTTGTTAATGAACCTGTAATTTCGGGAACCTTTTGATTTAACCATTCATTTAATGACACAATAAACACCCCTCACATCTTTTTCATCTATTCTATTACCTTATTAAACATATATCCACTATTTCATTACACGTAAGACGATCACATGGATAAAACCCAATTTATTTAAGCCACTCCCAACTTTTATCCACTTCCCACGCCTCCGTTTCTCATTCGACTATCCGTATATCATTATCGTACTTATATGAATTGACATATTTCGAAACAAAGAGGTAATTTTACGAATCACAACATATAAAAAGACTATTCATCCTTAACACTTTCGAATGAATAGCCTATATAAATAAAATTTCTTAAAGATTGAATGATTCACGCTTACGCAAGATTGCCTCACCAAATACTAGATCTTCTTGTGTCGTCATTTTTACATTTTCATAACTACTTTCTACGATGTGTACTTGGTGTCCAAGACGCTCCATTAGCATCGCCTCATCTGTCCCAAGAAAACCTACTTTTTCAGCTACGTCCTCCGCTTCCATAATTAACTCAAAGCGGAATGCTTGTGGTGTTTGCACCATCCATAGGCTTTCGCGATCAACCGTTTCCTCAATAATGCCATTCGTTGATACTTTTTTCATCGTGTCTTTCGCACGAACCCCTGCAATGGCTGCACCGTGATCATGCGCGTTCTGTACAAGCTTTGCAATGATATCATGCGTAATAAACGGACGTGCTGCATCATGGACAAGCACAATATCTACCTGTTGCATCTCTTTCATGCATGAATGAACTGAATGCTGACGCTCAGCCCCCCCATCAGGTAAACCCTTCACTTTCGTAATCTCAAACTGCTCTAGCAGCTTTTGAATATATGCACGTTCTTCTGGTTTAACGGCAAGCCAAATACCTGTGCAGGAGGGATCTTGTTGAAACACTTCTAGCGTGTGTATCAGAATAGGTTTCTCCAAAAGTTTTAAAAATAATTTATTTTGCCCTGCACCCATACGCTTCCCACTTCCTGCTGCAGGTAGAACTACTTCATATTGCATTTTCCCACATCCTAATCGTCCTTCGGCTTAGCAAATATCATACGACCTGCTGATGTTTGCAGCACACTAGTAACTGTAACTGTAATTGCCTGTCCGATATAACTACGACCACCTTCAACAACAATCATCGTTCCATCATCTAAATAGGCAACTCCCTGATTATGCTCTTTGCCATCCTTTATAACCACAACCTGCATATCTTCACCTGGTATGACCACAGGCTTCACTGCATTCGCTAAATCATTAATATTTAATACTTTTACATGATGGAGCTCACAGACTTTATTCAGGTTAAAATCATTCGTAACAATTTGTGTGTCGTTACCCATTTTTTTCGCAAGACGTACAAGCTTTAAATCTACCTCTTGTACATCTTCAAAATCCTCGTCCGTAATTTCAACTTTTGTCTTACGCTCATCTTGTAATTTTTTTAAAATATCTAAACCACGCCGACCTCTTGTGCGCTTTAATGTATCTGACGAATCAGCTATATGCTGAAGCTCTGTGAGCACAAATTGAGGTACAACTAGAACGCCTTCGATGAATCCTGTTTCAGAAATATCTGCGATGCGCCCATCAATAATGACACTTGTATCTAGCAATTTGTAGCTTCCACGAACTTCTTGAAGTTCAGCACCTTCAGCAGCTTTTTTCTTCGTATTGGTACTACGTAATGTAAAAAGCTGTATGAGCTCATCTCTTTTTCTAAAACCTAGACGGAACCCTAAATACCCTAATACAAATGACAGGATAATTGGAAGTACTTCCGTAATAACAGGGAATGGTACACTATCAATGGCAAAGCCTAAAAAGTAAGCGACAATCAACCCAATTATTAAACCAAACGTACCAAATAATAAATCTCCGATAGGAACCTTAAACAGCACTTCTTCCATCCAGCTAATGAGCCTTACAAAGTAATCGGAAAATGCAAAAGATAGTGTAAACAGTAAAAGTGCGCCTAGAGCTACTGATACATAAGGATTATCTAGCCAAGGATTAGATGATAAATGAAGCAATTCGTATAATGGCGGTAAGAAAACAAGGCCCAATGCTCCTCCAATCAGTAAAAACGCAATTTGAACAAATTTTTTCACAAGCTGTCACCTCCTAATTGTTAGTTAAGATTATACATAGTTTACGGTAGAAAATCTTTCATGAGCTCAGTCAAAATCTCATTATTTTTGATGTTGTGAAACAAGAATAGGTCAGTTAGACATAATTTTACAAACTTCTATTTTAGAACGTATAAAATGACAATCCTTTATCCCTTCATCAGCTATTATTTAGGACGATTATTCTTTTATTTGAGTTTCAATATTAGCATCAAAAAATGAAGGAAAATGCATGTCAGAATGGTATCCAACATGCACACTTTCTTTTACAACTCTCTAAAACAAGCATTTAATGCATCTTTTATCGTTTCTACGCCAAAAATTTCAATTCCCTGTGGAAATTCCCAGCCCCCAATATTCGAAGCTGGAATGAAAGCTCTTTTAAATCCAAGCTTCGCTGCTTCAATGACTCGCTGCTCTATACGTGACACTCGGCGGACTTCACCTGTCAGCCCTACCTCACCAATAAAACAATCGGTTGCACGCACTGCCTGATCCTTAAAACTAGATACAATGCTCGTCAACACCGCTAAATCTATTGCTGGCTCATCCAATTTGACACCACCAGCAACTTTAATATATGCGTCCTGAGCTTGTAGCATGAGGCCCATACGCTTTTCCAGTACAGCCATTAGCAATTGTACTCTGTTTTGATCGACACCCGTTGCCATACGTTTAGGATAGTTAAAGCTTGTAGGTGTAACTAAGGATTGAATTTCCACAAGGATTGGTCTTGTCCCCTCCATTGATGCAACAATAGTTGAACCCGCTGCACCCTGTGAACGCTCCTGTAAAAATAACTCTGAAGGGTTTAGAACTTCCTTTAAACCTCCTTGAAGCATCTCAAATATGGCAATTTCATTTGTAGAGCCAAAGCGGTTTTTTTGGCTTCGTAAAATACGATGATTATGATGTCTTTCCCCTTCAAAATACAGTACAGTATCAACCATATGCTCTAAAATACGAGGCCCAGCAATTTGCCCCTCTTTTGTTACATGCCCTACTAGAAAAATAGCAATGCCTTTTGTTTTAGCGATTCGCATAAGCTCTGCTGTACATTCACGAACCTGTGATACACTACCTGGTGCGCTTGTTACTTCTGGATGAAAGACCGTTTGAATGGAATCGACAATGACAAACTTAGGTTTGACTTCATCAATGGTTTGGTTTAAAAACTCTAGGTTCGTTTCGGAGTATATGTAAAGCTCTTGAGAAATCACCCCTAAACGCTCTGCTCGTAATTTAGTTTGACGAATGGATTCCTCTCCAGAAATATAAAGTACGCGATGCCCTTTATTCGAAAGTAATGCGGAAACTTGTAATAGTAATGTTGATTTTCCTATCCCAGGATCGCCCCCAATTAATACTAGAGAACCAGGCACAATACCACCACCCAATACACGATTGAGTTCGCCCATCTCCGTCGCTACACGGGATTCCTCAGTAGCTTCAACCTGGATAATCGGAATTGCCTTTTGGGTAACTGTAGCAGAATGTTGAAATGCTCCACGTGGACCTTTCGCAACCATCTCCACTTCTTCGACCATTTTATTCCACTCACCACATCCAGGGCATCTTCCCATCCATTTTGCAGATTCATAGCCACAGCCTGAACATACAAATTTCGTTTTTTTCTTTGCCAAATTGCTTTCACCTCGAATATTTGTTCTTATTCTTAATTGTACAGAAAAAAAGACAGCTTGGCACTTAAAGCCTCACTGTCTTTCCATGAAATTATTTAGAGATGGATACTCCCTCTTTTTTCTTTACAATAAATTCATTGTTTACATAATCAATGATAACCTGATTACCCTTCTCTACATTACCTTTTAGTAATTCTTCTGATAATCGATCCTCTACTTGCTTTTGTAATGCACGACGTAGTGGACGAGCACCATATTGAGGGTCATAACCTTCTTCAGCAATTTTTTCAAGTGCCGCATCTGTTAGCTCTAACGAAATATCTTGCTCTTTCAAGCGTTTTGTTAATGCATTGCCCATCATTGCAATGATTTCTTTTAAATGCTCTTTATCTAATGCGTGGAAGACAATCATTTCATCGATACGGTTTAAGAATTCTGGACGGAATGCCTTTTTCAATTCTTCTAACATCGTACCCTTCATGTCTTTATGCTTAGACTCTGCACCGCCTACATTGAAACCAAGGCTCTTTTGGTATTTTAATGCATCCGCACCAACGTTTGAAGTCATAATGACCACTGTATTACGGAAGTCTACTACACGTCCCTTAGAGTCTGTTAAACGACCATCTTCAAGCACTTGCAATAGAATATTGAATACATCAGGGTGTGCCTTTTCAATTTCATCTAATAAAACGACTGAATATGGCTTACGGCGAACTTTCTCTGTCAGTTGACCGCCATCATCGAAGCCTACATAGCCTGGAGGTGAACCTACTAAGCGAGAAGTCGAATGTTTTTCCATATACTCGGACATATCAACACGAATCATCGCATCCTCATCGCCAAACATTACTTCAGCAAGTGCTCTTGCAAGCTCTGTTTTACCAACACCTGTAGGTCCTAAGAAGATAAATGAACCAATTGGTCGTTTTGGATCTTTTAAGCCTGCTCTTGCACGACGTATTGCACGAGAAATGGCTTCTACCGCTTCACTTTGCCCTACTACACGTTTGTGTAACTCTTCTTCAAGCTGTAATAACTTCGAAGATTCTTCAGAAGCAATTTTAGCTACTGGGATTCCTGTCCACATTGATACAACTGCTGCTACATCATCCACAGTCACTTTAGATTCGGCTTTGCCTTGCTCTTCTTTCCAATTTTTTCGTGTAGCTTCAATTTCATCCTTCAGCTTTTGCTCAGTATCTCTTAGTGCTGCTGCCTTTTCAAATTCTTGACCTGATACAGCTGCATTTTTTTCAGAACGAACATTTTCAAGCTTATCCTCAAGTGCCTTTAAGTTCGGTGGCACTGCGAATGAACGTAAGCGTACTTTAGAACCTGCTTCATCGATTAAGTCAATCGCCTTATCGGGTAAGAAGCGGTCTGAAATATATCTATCACTCATTTTTGCCGCTGCTTCAATCGCTTCATCTGTTATTTTTACACGGTGATGTGCTTCATAACGATCACGTAAGCCTTGAATGATTAGAATAGCTTCTTCCACTGTCGGCTCATCCACTTGGATTGGTTGGAAACGACGCTCTAAAGCTGCATCCTTTTCAATATACTTGCGGTACTCATCAAGTGTTGTGGCACCAATACATTGAAGCTCGCCACGTGCTAAAGATGGTTTTAATATATTCGATGCATCAATCGCACCTTCAGCACCACCTGCACCAATTAATGTATGCAATTCGTCGATAAATAAAATGATGTTACCTGCTTGGCGAATTTCATCCATCACTTTTTTCAAACGGTCTTCAAATTCACCACGATATTTTGTACCTGCAACAACCGTACCCATATCTAGTGTCATGACACGTTTGTCACGAAGGATTTCTGGTACTTCATTATTGATAATTTGCTGTGCTAATCCTTCAGCAATCGCTGTTTTACCAACACCTGGCTCACCAATCAATACAGGGTTATTTTTCGTACGACGCGATAAAACCTCAATCACACGTGTAATTTCCTTGCTTCGCCCAATAACAGGATCTAATGTACCTTCACGTGCAATTTGTGTTAAATCACGTGCTAGGCTATCTAAAGTTGGTGTATTGGCAGCTTGAGCTGCTTGTTGACCAGATTGTGCATTATCGTTATTACCTAATAGCAATAATACTTGCTGACGAGCTTTATTTAAGCCGACTCCCGCATTGTTTAAAACGCGAGCTGCCACACCCTCGCCTTCACGTATAAGCGCCAATAATAAATGCTCTGTGCCGATATAGGAGTGACCTAATTTACGTGACTCATCAACAGACAGTTCAATTACTTTCTTAGCTCTTGGCGTATAGTGAACGATTGGACCGACATCTTCTTTGCCCTTACCAACTAATTCTTCAATTCCAGCTTCAATCATTTGAGGACTAATATCAATGGCTTCTAACGCTTTCGCAGCAATACCGCCGCCTTCACGTATAAGCCCTAATAGTATATGCTCTGTACCGATAGATTCGTGCTTCCAACGAATAGCCTCTTCCTGAGCAAGCTGTAATACTTTTTGCGCGCGTTGTGTAAAACGATTAAACATCATATAAATCCTCTCCTTTTTCCCCATTTATAGGCTTATTCGCATATTCTTGAGATAATGTCTCGCGAAGCATTTCCGCTCGTACACGATCTCGTTCAGCAGGTGGCAGTACCTCACCTGCATAGTGCTGTAAAAAACCTGGTTGCATACAAACAACACATTCATTTAAGGTTGTTGCTTGTATACCATCAATCATCTGTAAATCTACACCTAGACGAACATTAGATAGGCAAGTCGCGGCTTCCTCACTTGTCAAAATTCTCGCATGTGTAAGGGTGCCTAAAGCTCGATATACTCTATCTTCTAGAGCAAGCTCTGCCTTTTCCATTAATTTACCTCTTGCATGTCGTTCTTTTTGAATAATCTTTTCAGCGACACTTTGTATGTCTGCTAAAATATCTTCCTCTGTCTTTCCAAGTGTAATTTGGTTAGACACTTGATAAACATTCCCTAAATTTTCGCTTCCTTCACCATATATACCTCTTACAGTCATCCCTAAGCGTGTCATGGCATTTATAATTTGATTCATTTGCCCCGTTAGTGTAAGAGCGGGTAAATGCATCATGACGGACGCTCGTAGACCCGTACCAATATTCGTTGGACAACTTGTTAAATAACCAAAAGTATCTCGAAAAGCATACGGTAATACTTTCTCTAGGATACGATCAATCTTATTTGCTTGTTCATAGGCACTTTGAAGTTGAAAACTTGCTGTCATACATTGAATGCGTAAATGATCCTCTTCATTCACCATAATGCTAACGGATTCATCTTCAGAAAGTAGTATAGAACCCACTTGCTCTTTTTTAGCCAATTGCGGACTAATCAAATGCTTTTCTACAAGAATTTGACGCTGTAAAGGCGTTAAATCCTTTATAGCAAAATAAGCATAATCATTTTGAAGCGTTGGGCTATCGCTTACAGCATGTGTAACGGCCTGTTCCACCTGCAATGCCTCATTCTCTGAAAAGGCTAATGGAAAACGATACCCATCTAAATTTCGAGCAAGGCGTATCCGTGTGCTAATGACAATATCTGAGTAATCATCTTTGATATGCATCCAGGTTGGCGTCGCACGCTCTAAAAATGATTCAATCATCATGACACATCACCACCTTCAAATTGTAGATGTTTTTCTAGCTCTTTGACTTCATCACGTAGCTTCGCCGCTTCTTCAAATTGTTCTTCCTCTACGGCGGACTTCATACGCTTGCGGATATCCTCTATTTGCTTTTTAATAACATACACATTGCTGCGAGCACCAGGCATTTTACCAATGTGTTGTGGACCTGCCTGAATGCGATTAAAAAGCTTCGGCAAATGTTCACTAAATGTGTCATAACAGCTTGGGCACCCGAATTTTCCCTCTTTTAAAAATTGCTTATACGAAAATCCACATTGTGGGCATGTTTGCTGTTGTGGTTGTACCTGTTGTTTTTCCCCCACCTTTTGCCATGTAGGAGAGCCAAACCAGTTAGACAATAACTGTTGAATAGATACTGGCTCTTGTTTAAACTCTGCATGAAATGGATGGAATTGTGAGGCGCAGACGTCACAATAATGGTGCTCCACCTTTTGCCCACTTTGAACTTGTGTTACTGTAACTGTCGCATTACGTTGTTTACAATGTTCGCAAATCATTTCCATCACCTCACTATTTTTGCTGTTCATATTTAATTGTTGTCAGCATTGCTCGCAATATTTTTGATCGAATGACATCTCTTAATGGGAGATGCAAGTCGATCGTGGAGCGATCAATTGCTGCTAACATTAATTTCGCTTCTCGCTTTGAAATTACCTGCTCATCAATCAGTCGATAAACCAAATCTTCTGCCATCGTTTGTGATGCCCCACCTTCAATTTGCCTGAGAACATCGTCGATTAAATCAATCTGTGAATTCGCGCGGACACGTAAAATTCGAATGTATCCACCACCACCACGTTTGCTCTCAACAAGGTAACCCCGCTCGGCAGTAAATCTTGTATTAATGACATAATTTATTTGTGATGGTACACATTGAAATTTATCAGCGATTTCACTACGTTTAATTTCAATATGCCCTTCTCCACCTAATTCAAGTACTTGCTTTAAGTAACCTTCTATGATGTCTGATATATTACGCATTTTAGGAATACACCTCGCTTGCTTCACTGACTTTGACTATCTTTGACTTTCTTTGAGTATATTATACAAAACGCTTGAAAAAAATTGCAATGATTTCGCCCATAGAAAAGTGGAAAGTCTTGAAAATACCTTTTTAAGCGCCGAAAATAACACCTTTTCGATCATTTGTGTACGGTTTTATAATTTCCTCATATACCTAATGTACCCTTATTAGTCATAGAAAAAACGCAAGCATATGCAACTAGCATATACTTGCGTCTATGAAAATTATACCCAGCGACCAACAATTGGATAACGCCAAGGTTCATCAGACAATGCTTTTACAATACCGATAATCGGTACAACAAATAGCATAATGCCGAAAATGATTAAAAATGGTAATCCAATAAGGACGAAGCTTAAAACAACAGAGATAGCGATTAAAACGCCCATGACAATTTGGAATAGCAATGCTTGAATAGAAATTGCCTTAACTTCCTCATCCGAACTAATTAAAAAGAAAATAATGGGCACTAACCATGGCGCAAAAAATGCACTTGCGTGTATGATTACTTTAGACCATTTAGTCTCCATATATATCAACCCTTTCTTTGAACTTTATCTATGTTTTATGTACTACTATTTACGGAACTATACCCGCAATAGTTTCACATTAAAAAGGATTTTTAAAAATTTTTTTGAGAGGCTGTGATGAGAGATGGAATTTAACAACACATTAGCAAATGAATATGAAAAGGGGATTCGCCGTACGTTGCCAAGTTATGATGCCATGCTGCGTTTAATACAAACCTTTTATCATTCCAAACTTCCAGAAAATGCTAACATGTTAGTTGTGGGTGCAGGGAGTGGCAATGAAATTTTACAGCTTGCAGAAGGAAGACCACACTGGTCATTCACGGGCATTGATCCATCAGAATCCATGCTTAACATAGCTAAAGAGCGTTTGCTCGCTCTACCTAATAATATGTCATTCCATCAGGCTACAATACTCGATGCTCCGCTGCCCTCCACACAGTATGATGCAGCAAGCTGTATTCTCGTCTTGCATTTTATTCGGGATGATGAAGAAAAGCTGGTGACATTAAAAGAAATAGCAAAATATTTAAAACCTGGAGCACCATTTGTCCTTGTTGCAAAGTATGGTCAGCAAGGCTCTTTAGAAACAGAGCTACAATTTGATTTATGGCGTTCCTATTGGCTACAACATACTAGACTTTCTGTGTCTGATGTAGCAGAGATGGAGAAATCCATTCGCTCTCTTTCTTTTATGAGTGAAGAGGGTATTTTAACACTTTTACAAAGTGCAGGCTTTACAAAACCTTCTAGATTTTTTGCCACTACTTTGTTTGGTGGTTGGGTATGCTTTAAAGAGGAGCACTAACTATATTTTGTAGTAAATAATTTGAGGTGAAAACCGTGATAAGCACCATTGGCATTACAAAACAACAACAACTGTTAAAGGATTTTCCATTAGAAGAGATACATCAGCAAGAATTTGAATGGTATTGGGTTGATTTTAATTGTCCTACAGCCGATGAAGAATCATTGTTGGATACATTTTTTCACTTTCACCCTCTTGCTATTGAGGATTGCTTAATGAGATTACAGCGTCCGAAGCTCGACTTTTATGATGATTTTCATTTTTTTGTCATTCATCGAGTAAACGAAGAGACGTTAGCTGCGGAGGAGGTTAATATATTTGCCTCCAATAAATTTATCGTAACCTTCCATAAAAGTCCTGTCCCTGAAATAGATAAGGTGCAGAAGATGCTAGAAAACCAACCGAAGAATTGGGAGCGCGGTACCGTATACTTAACGTATCAAACCATTGATAAAATTGTTGATAGTTATTTTCCACTCGTTTACAAAATTGAAGATCATCTAAATGCATTAGAAGGTGAACTTACATACCAAAGCAACGTAAATGCCATGAAGATTGTCTTCGAGTTCCGTAGTGACTTGCTTGACTTAAGACGTACTATTTTACCAATGCGTGATCTTTTATATCGCGTTCTTAATTCTTACCGTTTCTCACTAAAGAAATCGGAAAGAGCTTATTTTGGAGATATCTATGACCATCTACTTAAGCTAACAGAGATGGTTGAATCCAATCGAGAGCTTACAGCGGATATGCGGGATAGTTATATGGCTATGAGTTCTAGTCGCATGAATGGTATTATGATGACTTTAACAATTGTCTCAACAATCTTTATCCCACTTACCTTCATTGCTGGTGTGTATGGGATGAATTTCGATAATATGCCGGAGCTTCATGGACAATATAGCTATTTTATTGTACTTGGGATTATGATTATTATCGTTATCTTTATGTTGGCCATCTTTAAACATAAGGGCTGGTTTAAACTATTTAAACCATAAAAAAGACTGCTCGTTTTGTTGCGCAAACGAGCAGTTTTTTCAATCTATTAATACGGTCCTCTGTCATCAATTTTATTATCGCCCTGCTGTGGAAATAAAAAGTAGGCTAGTACCCCTGATCCTAAAGATGCGCATACTGTAATTAATAATTGATCAACATCTGGTACCTCAGCATGATAGTTTCGTAGCATATAAACGGAACCAATGGCGACAATCACCATGACTGGAATAACAAATTTAAAACGTTTTTTCTCCATACCATCCCTCCTCCTATTCTTTTTACGTACAATTTTTCTATTACTAAACAGTTCGTATTTTACAGGTTTCCTATTTTAAATTCAAATCTACATCGCTTCACCATTTGGACTAACAATAAAGTAAAAAAATAAAGAAATAACCAATTTTTTAACCAAATATTCAGCAAATAATAGTAAAATAGATTTAATCCCATTTATTTATTAAGTTTACAAACCTAACAAATTCTAAAAGTGCTTATTTACTTACAATTTATTATGGATATTAAGAATGGAGCAAATAATAATGAGTTGGTTTTCAAAAAACAGTAGTTCTAGCTACTCAATTACATTAACACCTGAAAATTTTAAGAGCGGTGTACAATTAGATGTATTGAACCACCCCAATCTTCAAAAACAATTACAACTTTTAAATTTAACACTTGAAGATTTAGCCATCATTAAGCAACTACAGCCTTTAGCTAAAGACTTAATTCCTGAAATGGTGGAGAAATTTTATGTAGCCATTAGTTTGAGCCAAGATTTACTTGATATTATTAATAGAACATCACATATTGATCGTTTGAAGATTACGTTACATAAACATTTAAGTGACATTTTTGAAAGTCGTATTAATGATGCCTACATTGCTGAACGAAAAGCCATTGCTGAGGCCCACGTTCGAATTGGCTTGCAGTCAAAATGGTATATTGCCTCATTTCAGTCACTCACTACTACTTTCGCAAACTTTGTGAACGAAGTAGATATTTCCAAAACAGATGCTATTCGTGCTATAAATGCTTTTTGTAAAATCATTAACTTTGAGCAACAACTTGTGATTGAGGCATATGAAAAAGAGGAAGAACGTATTCGCTCAGCAGCTGATGCAACAAAAAATTCCCTTGTAACGACGATTCAAAGTACTGCAGAGGAGCTTAATGCCATTAGTGAAGAAACGGCCGCATCATTATTAGTGATTTCCTCGCAAACAGATGATATTGCTGTAGCGACCAAGCAAGGATTGAGCTTCGTAGCAGATACACAAGAAAAATCAAGACGGGGCCAACAGCAGTTGAAAGAACAAAATGATTTAATCCAAGTTATTTTGCAAAGTGTCAACGGTCTTGAGGTAACGATGAATCAATTACGTACCTCTTCTCAAAAAATTTCCGAAATCGTTGGGCTTGTTACAGGCATTGCTGATCAAACAAATCTATTAGCATTAAATGCTTCTATTGAGGCTGCTCGAGCTGGAGAACATGGGAAAGGTTTCGCGGTAGTAGCTGAGGAAGTGCGTAAACTTGCTGAGGAAACTAAAAACGCCGTACAAAATGTTTCTCACCTCATTAAGGAAACGGAAAGTAATATTACGACAATGGCTAATTCAGTTGTGAATGTCGATCAAAAAATTCAGCATAGTGTCAATACACAAGAAAGTTTATCCAAGTCATTTAATGATATTGCTGATGCAGTTTCTGGCATTCAACAACAATATGTAAATACATCAAGAGATATTTCAGCCATTTCTAATTTAATTACGGAATTATCGCAAGGGGCTACGCTAGTCTCCTCTTCTTCTGACTCACTCATTAATGTTGTCAATGAGCTAAATATGTAAAAAAAGGGAACTCATTTGGAGTTCCCTTTTTCCTTAATGCGGCAATGCACGTTTTTGTTTACGGTGCTCTCGTCTTGCTGGCCCAGTTTCAAATAAACGCTTTTCTTCATCTGTTTCAGGGTAAATCGAAGGAACTGGTACTGGTTTCCCTTCCTCATTTACTGCAACCATCGTGACAAATGATTCTGTCGTTAATTTTTCCTCGCCAGTCTCAATATTGCGAGAAACAACGCGAACATAAACCTCCATTGAAGAACGTCCTGTAGACGAAACAATACTCTCAATTTCAAGAATATCTCCTACATGTGCAGCGGATAAAAAATCAACCGAGTCAATAGAAGCTGTCACTACAAGACCTTTTGCGTGTTTCATTGCTGTAATAGCAGCAATTTCATCAATATAAGCTAACACTCTTCCACCGAAAATAGAATTGTGATTATTTGTATCTGGGGGTAATACGAGACGCGATTGAACCGTACGAGATTGGCTCATTGGTACAGCGTTGTTTGGCATAATTCTTGCAACTTCCCTTCTCATGATGTTCTTTCGTCATCGTATCGCAGAAAAAGAGCTGATGCAAATTTAGAACGATTTTTTCATCGAAATAAATTTCATGTCAGTCATTTCCTCTATTGCCCACTTAATTCCTTCACGTCCATAACCACTCATCTTTACACCACCATATGGCATGTTATCTACCCGGAATGTCGGAATATCATTAATAATGACAGCACCAGCTTGTAATTCATCTGCTGCATATAAAGCATCTGACAATATATTCGTGTAAATACCTGCATTTAGGCCAAGGTCCGACTCGTTTACTAGTCGAATTGCGTCGTCTAATGTTTCATATGAAACAATTGAGACGATTGGTGCGAATGTTTCCTGGCAGACAATTTTCATATCAGCTGTCACATTCGTCATAACTGTTGGTGTTAAAGTGCGTTCTGTAAATACGCCCCCAGTTGCAATCACGGCACCCTGTTGTTGTGCCTCCTCAATCCACTCTCTGATGCGTTCCACTTCGTTTGAATTAATCATGGCACTGACATCTGTAGTTTTATTTAATGGATCTCCAACTATAAGCTTTTCAGTTTCTGCAACAAATGCTTTAGTAAATTCATCAATAATGGAAGAATGCACATAAATACGTTGTAACGAAATGCATACTTGTCCAGCAAAGTTAAAAGCACCGCTTACACAACGACTGATAATTTTATTTATTGGCGTAGAGGGTTCGACAATTACTGCTGCATTGGAACCTAGCTCTAAAGTTACTTTACGTAAACCGACTTTTTCTTTGATTCTCAAACCAACTTTACCACTACCTGTAAACGTTACTTTTTTGACGTATGGATGTGTGACCAGTGTATCACTAAGCTCGCCTCCACTTCCTGTCACAATCTGCAATGCTCCATCTGGTAATCCTGCCTCACGGAAAATTTCAGCCATAACGATAGCACTTAGTGGTGTTTGTGTTGCTGGCTTTAATACAACCGTATTACCTACTGCAAATGCTGGACCTAACTTGTGTGCCACTAAATTGAATGGAAAATTAAATGGCGTAATGGCCGATATCACACCTAAGGGTTCCCTTTTTGTCCAGCCTATTCGATCCCCTGCTCCAGGGGCTGCATCCATTGGAACAGTCTCACCTTTTGACTGTTTAGCTCCCTCTGCTGCAAATTGATAGGTTGCGATTGTACGATCAATTTCCGCTAATCCTGCGACTAAAGGCTTTCCTGCCTCTAAGGTTAAAATCTCTGCAAGTTCTTCTTTTCGTTGTCGCATTCTATCAACAACTTTATATAATATTTCGGCACGTTCGTAGGCTGTTGTTTTTTTAAACGATTGGAATGCCTGCTGTGCACCTTCGATAGCTCTCTCTACATCTTGAATAGATGCTTTTGCTACATGAGCAATAACCTCACCGCTATATGGAGAAGCTAGCTCATAGCTTTCCTCTGCATCTTGCCACTGACCATTAATCCACAGTTTTGTTTCCTTCATCCTTCAAATGCACCTCCAAATAATTAAGTTCTTCTTTATTCTATCACGAAGAACTTGAACTAGATGCAATGGCGGCTGCACTAACCGCTGCGATCATTGCTGCTTGCTGTGCTTGAATTAATAACTCTATCGAAGACATAATGGTCATGGACAAAGATTTTTGCACCTTGGCCATATCATAAATAGCAATTTGTACAGCCATAAAGAGCACAAATTCATGATGCCATTTTAATAATTTCATGGCCTTTAATTCATGATATAAATCAATCATCCCTTGAAGTTGCGCTTTATTCAGATTAAGTATGGCTAAAAAGCCAAGTAAAGGATAATGCATGGCCTTGACTTTCACACTTTGCTTTTTGAGCGTATCACGAAGTGTTACAACATCTGGTACTAGCTGACCATCAAATTGTGGTGATAAAAATGTTAATACCTGTGAAAGCCATTGGAGCTCATTACCAGCATTAAAATTATATGTTCGTAGTTCTTTATAGTATCGATTCATTGTTTCCGCACGCAGCTCAACATCATCAGATGGACTACTTAATAATATTGCATAAGGAATGTCCTCATAAGATGTTAAAAATGGGTGATGTTTACGAATAGCATCAAATAAGGCTCTAGCTGCCTGTGCATGCGCCTTTTTATCGTTTTCATCCTCTGTCAAGAATTGTGCCCCGATATAGCTAAAATTGCCACTTCTGAATTTTGCTTTCTTTAAGATGCTCACGTTTGTTAGTATATTCTTTACTGCCTTTTCAGCATCATCTTGCTCCATCAAATTGGCAGCAATACTATACCCAACTGTTGTTCGTAAAGGAGACATCCATGAAGATTGCTTCTTCATTTCTTGTAAAACATTTTTATACTTCGCTGCATCAAAAGTTTTTCCTGACGCTACAAATGTACTAGCAATAGCTAAAACAATTTTACGGTCCACTGTCCATCCTGCAGCTTTTGATACATCCTCTACCGTAGTTGCAAATTCATTTTCAATCATCACATAATCCATAGTTAGCACACTCCTTTACTCGTTTTACGTTACATAATGTAAGAAAGATTCACCCTCTTTGTAACAATTAACATAAAAAGTAAACATAATTTAATGTATGTTACTTACTTTATTTGATTTAATAGAAAATATTAACAACCTAAAAAGGAGGCATTGCCGATGTTAGCAAAAACCACAAGAAAACTATTATTTGCTATGACCTTAAAGGATCGATTAAATCTATTCCTTTTTCTACGAAATTCATCGAAAAATATCGCTTTACATACTCTTTTTCATAAAAATTAATATCGAGGCTTCCAGAGGACACTTGAACTACCGAAACAATTATTGATCTCTCCTAAAAAATAGAAAGTCTTGTGTCCTAACGCTTCACTTTCCATACAAAAAACATTTCTGACTCAAGATAAAAAACAGCGGCAGAAAAACTTTGCCGCTGTACCAATACTTCGTTAAATTAACCCTAGCTCTTGTAACTCTTCTGATGTGAAGGCTCTTGACCTTGTTAGAAATCGTTTGCCTTCTACGCCCTCAAGTGAGAACATGCCACCTCTACCATCCACCACATCCAATATGATTTGTGTATGCTTCCAGTAATCATATTGATTTTTGTGCATGTAGAAGGAAGCACCACCAACCTCACCAAGGCACACATCCTGATCACCTATTAGCAAGTCGCCTTCTGGATAACACATTGGCGAGGAGCCATCACAGCATCCGCCCGATTGATGAAACATAACGGGCCCATGTTTCTCTTTTAATAGATCGATTAGTGCCAGCGCTTCTTCCGTTGCTAATACACGTTCAACCACGCTCATGCACCTCCCTACGATTTAGAAGAAACCAAGTTTGTTTTCACTGTAGCTCACTAATAAGTTTTTCGTTTGTTGGTAATGAGCTAGCATCATTTTATGATTTTCACGACCAACACCTGACATTTTGTAGCCACCGAATGCAGCATGTGCAGGATAAGCGTGGTAACAGTTTGTCCAAACACGGCCAGCTTGGATTTCGCGACCGAAGCGATATGCTGTATTAATATCTCTCGTCCAAACACCGGAACCTAATCCATATAATGTATCATTCGCAATTTCCAATGCTTCCTCTTTCGTTTTAAATGTTGTGACAGCAACAACTGGTCCGAAAATTTCTTCTTGGAATATACGCATTTTATTATGCCCTTTGAAAACAGTTGGTTTAATGTAGTAGCCATTTTCAAAGCCTTCACCTACATTATTTTTGTCTCCACCAATTAGACATTCTGCACCTTCTTGCTTACCAATATCTAAATAAGAAAGAATTTTTTCCATTTGCTCACTAGAAGCCTGTGCACCCATCATTGTGTTTGGATCAAGTGGGTTGCCAACTTTAATGGCTTCTACTCGTTGTAATACGCGTTCCATAAATTTATCGTAAATAGATTCCTGAACCAGTGCACGTGAAGGACATGTACATACTTCTCCTTGGTTTAGAGCAAATAGTACGAAGCCCTCAACAGCTTTATCTAAAAAGGCATCATCTTTATCCATAATATCTTCAAAGAAGATGTTCGGTGACTTACCACCCAATTCTAATGTTACTGGAATAAGGTTTTGAGAAGCATATTGCATAATTAAACGACCTGTCGTCGTCTCACCTGTAAAGGCAATCTTACCAATACGTGGATTTGATGCAAGCGGTTTCCCTGCTTCTAAGCCAAATCCATTCACAACATTAATGACACCTGAAGGTAGTAGGTCTTCTATTAATTCTAAAAGCACCATAATCGATGCTGGTGTTTGCTCTGCAGGTTTTAATACGACACAGTTTCCAGCTGCAAGTGCTGGTGCAAGCTTCCATACAGCCATTAATAATGGGAAGTTCCAAGGAATGATTTGACCAACTACACCAATTGGCTCATGGAAATGATAAGCAACTGTATCATTATCAATTTGGCTTACTGAGCCCTCTTGAGCACGTAATACCCCAGCAAAATAACGGAAATGATCAATTGCAAGAGGGATGTCTGCGTTTAATGTTTCGCGTACCGCTTTACCGTTATCCCATGTTTCGGCAACGGCTAGCTTTTCTAAATTTTGCTCGATACGGTCCGCAATTTTAAGTAAAATGTTTGCGCGTTCTGTCGGTGATGTTTTGCCCCATGCATCCTTAGCAGCATGTGCTGCATCTAATGCAAGTTCAATGTCCTCAGCTGTGGAACGTGCTACTTGTGTAAAAACTTGTCCAGTAACAGGAGTAACGTTATCAAAGTACTGACCCTTCACTGGGGGTGTCCATTCGCCACCAATATAATTATCATATTTCTCTTTGAATTGAACTACCGATCCTTCAGTGTTTGGAAATGCATAAACCATTTTACTTCTCCCCTTTACACAATTTAATGAGAACTATCTAGAAAAAACGTTATTTTATATCGGAATAACAATATTTTCATAGAAACCCTCTCATCTAATATATTGTCAGAAACATAAAATAATTTCAACTTTTTCAAAAACTTTTCCAACTAATTTATTTTTGCTAGAAAAGCTTCTAGCATTCACTGTAAGCATGGCGTTAAGGTATACTTAAAAATAATATAAAATATAGGAGAACATTATGCGTATTAATAAATATTTAAGTGAAACAGGCATCATATCTCGTCGTGGCGCTGATAAATGGATAGAAGAAGGAAAAGTAACGATTAATGGGGAACTGGCGACAGTTGGTAGTCAAGTTGAAGCAGGGGACATTGTTTGCGTTGATGGAAAAGAGGTAAAGAAAGAACAACAACTTGTTTACATTGCTCTAAATAAACCTGTTGGTATTACAAGTACAACAGAGCGACATATAAAAGGCAATGTGGTTGATTTTGTCAATCATCCCTTGCGTATTTTTCATATCGGACGTCTTGATAAGGAATCAGAGGGGTTATTGTTATTAACGAATGATGGCGATATCGTCAATAAAATTCTACGTGCTGAAAATCATCATGAAAAAGAATACATTGTTCAAGTTGACAAGCCTATAACGACACAATTTATCCAAAAAATGGGTAGTGGTGTCGATATTTTAGATACAACAACCTTACCATGCCATGTGGAAAGGATTTCAGATAAGGTGTTTAAAATCATTTTAGAGCAAGGCTTAAACCGCCAAATTCGCCGAATGTGTTCTGCACTAGGGTATTCCGTTAAGCGTCTACAACGTATTCGTATTATGAATATTAAGCTTGGTAACTTAAAGGTGGGGCAATGGCGTGATTTAACAGAGAAGGAACGAACAGAACTATTCAAACTACTTAATTACACACTCAAATAGGCATTCAAGAGGAGGGACGAGGACTATGATATCCATTCAAAGCACAGAGCAACTAACAGGAGTTCGAATTAGCGCCGATTATTGGGATTTAGATGAACTAATTAATGCTATTTATAAAGTAACTGGTGATGAAAATAAATACTATGATTATCAGGGTCCTCGACTACGTATTTTAAGCGTTTGCTATAAACTAAGACATGCTATGCTTGGCGAACATCACCTAGATTTTGTTAGTAATGGACTTAATAAAAGTGTTCTAACACAACATGAATTAATCTTTCCAAATAAGAATGTCTATTTTTCAACAGAAATTCTTTGGCCAGAAATTATCTTTAGTGCAATCGCATTAAATGATTTTATTGATCTGCACCAAAAATTAAACAATGCTTCTATGTGGAATCATGAAATAGCTATTATACGCAAATTTCAAGCGGCTATTGCTGATTGTTTGGAACAAGAGGTGAGTGAAGAAGATTATGTTGTGTTTTTAAGAATGTTACATGCCAAAAATCCATTTACCTTCCGTTTTGCAACACAATACGTGGATGTTCTGAATCTAGAATATATCGAATTAAGTAAAGAGGAACGTCAAGCACATTTAGCGGCATTTGCTGTACGATTAATGATAGAGGACCATGAATATGTAGCATTAAAATCCCACCTGATGGAAGCAGCTATTGCAACGAAACAAGCATTGCATGATATTCAAATTCAACTTAATTATCCTGAAGAAATATTATGGTGAATAAATCATGCCGTCTCAAAATAATTGAGACGGCTATTTTTCTATTCAATTGTTTTGTAGGCCATTTTACGAATGACTTCCTCGTGCTGAGGATAATCTGCTAAAAGCTCTTCCTGTGTAAACAATTCAAAGTCCTCAAAGTCAAAGCCTGGCGCCACCATACATCCAACTAAACTAAACGTATCAGACTCTTTCACCGACGAACCGAAAATTGTATGCTTTGGCACTGCAATTTGGGGTACTTCCCCTGCTTCTAAATTCAAACCAAGCTTCTTCGCTTCATATGTACCATCTGGGAAAATCATATGAACGGTTAGTGGGCTGCCTGCATGATAATACCATAGCTCGTCCGATTGCAAGCGATGTAGATGGGAAATATCTTGTGAGCGTAAGAGGAAATAAATACTTGTATAAATGGGCCTCTGAACATCTCTCACGGCTATATCGTCTGATGCACGAAATGATGAAATGTAATAGCCCCCTTCTGGATGTTCGGCTAACTTTAAATGTTCAATAAAATATTGTGCTGAATTCTTCAAAAAGCATCACTCCTTTTTTCAACCTTACCAAAAAGTAAAGTAGAAATGCTACCTCTGATTTTCTTTCATCATGCATGAAAAAAGTGATTTTAACGGAGGAAGGCGAGGGGTTGATTTCCGTTCCACCAGCGTCACTCCAATCAACCATGTGCAAAAGTGTCTTTTCCTTATCTTTCATACTAGCGGTAGTGAACAAAACTGCCCATTATTTGTAGGATAGACTCTTATTTTCAATATGTAGAAGTGATTCGTTACGACACCCCTCAATAAAATGAGTAGTAAGCACCTTTACTAAAAAGTTAGTGGGTTGGAGTGGAAGGCTACTTGACTTCCGTGGGATAGCAGGACAGACAAGCCTCTAAACGAAGCGGCTCGCCCACAGGAAAGCAAGTAGCCTGCAACGGCAATCCATTTCTACCTTTCAATTGACTGTTTTGTTTTTCAACACTAAAAGGGCATCTCATAAATGAGATGCCCTACCATTTTTATAATCCGCCTAAATAAGCTGCTTTTACTTGCTCGCTCTCTTGTAGCTCTTTTGCTGAACCAGATAGAACGATACGTCCCGTTTCAAGTACATATGCACGGTTAGCGACCGATAATGCCATATTAGCATTTTGCTCAACAAGTAATACGGTTGTTCCTTCTTTATTGACCTGCTCAATAATATTGAAGATATTTTTAACCATTAACGGTGCAAGACCCATCGAAGGTTCATCCATTAATAATAGCTTTGGTTTGGCCATTAAAGCACGACCCATCGCAAGCATCTGCTGTTCCCCACCAGACAATGTGCCTGACTGCTGTTTCCGACGCTCTAATAATCGTGGAAATAACTCGAAAACATGATCCATATCTTTTTTAATACCTGCTTTATCATTACGCAGATATGCTCCAAGCTCTAAGTTTTCTTCAACGGACATATTGGCAAAAACACGACGACCTTCTGGAACGTGGGATATCCCTGATTTCACAATAGTTTGTGCCGCTTTCCCAGCAATAGAGAAGCCCTCGTATTCAATAATGCCGCCTTTTGGCTTCAATAAACCTGACAATGTCTTTAAGAGCGTACTTTTTCCAGCACCGTTTGCTCCGATTAACGTTACAATTTCACCCTCGTTTACTTCTAAAGAGAGGCCCTTTAATGCTTGGATGTTGCCATAATAAACATCGATATTTTGTACTTTTAGCATTAGCCGATAACCTCCTCACCAAGGTACGCTTCTATTACCTTTGGATTGTTGCGAATTTCTTCTGGCGTCCCGTCAGCGATTAATTGTCCATGATCGAGTACATAAATGCGTTCACAAATTCCCATGACTAAGCTCATATCATGCTCGATCAGCAAAATTGTTAAGCCGAACTCTTTACGAATAAATGCAATTAACTCCATTAAATCGTGTGTTTCTTGTGGATTCATCCCTGCTGCTGGTTCATCCAATAGTAGTAGTTTTGGATTTGCCGCTAACGCACGAGCAATTTCTAAACGACGCTGCATCCCGTATGGCAAATTTTTTGCCAGCTCATCCTTATAGACATCTAAGCCAAAGATTTTTAAGAACTCAATTGATTGATTTTCCATTTCGGCCTCACCTTTGAAATGGTTTGGCAAACGAAAAATAGAAGACCACATTGAATGCTTAGCAAGAGAATGGTTGGCTACCTTCACATTGTCTAGTACAGATAGCTCTTTAAATAAGCGGATATTTTGGAATGTACGGCTGATCCCTTTCTGTGTAACCTGATAGGGTGCAAGTCCATTTATTTTCATACCATTAAAAGTAATTGTACCTTCCGTTGGTGTATATACCCCTGTTAACATATTAAAGCTCGTTGTTTTCCCAGCACCATTTGGTCCAATAAGTCCTACCAATTCGCCTTGGTTAAGGTACATATTAACACCCTGTACTGCCTTTAAACCGCCGAATTGAATACCCATGTTTTCAACATTGATAAGAAGGTTTCCAGTCATTATTTTGTACCTCCTTTTTTACCAAACTTAAATAATTGCGTGATTTCTTTCGTTCCCATCAAGCCTGTTGGACGATAAAGCATTACGATAATTAATACTAAACTGTAAATAATCATACGCGTTTCTGGGAAGTTTGCGAGATAAGTAGACACGAATGTTAAGAAAATCGCAGCAATCACTGAACCAGAAAGACTTCCTAAACCACCGAGTACAACGTAAATTAAAATATCAAATGATTTTAAGAAACCGAATGTTGTCGGTTGGATAATGTAAAAGTTATGTGCAAAAATAGCGCCAGCTAGACCAGCGAAGAAAGAACCGATAGCGAATGCAACAACTTTATAGTAAGTTGTGTTAATACCCATAGCATCCGCTGCTATTTCGTCTTCTCGAATGGAAATACACGCACGTCCATGTCGAGAATTTGTAAAGTTCGAGATGACTAGAATCGTTAACACTACGCCAAAGAATGCATATGTCCAGTTAGATAAATATTTAACTTGCATCCCTGCTGCGCCACCAACATAATCCGTATTTAAAAAGATAATACGAATAATCTCGGCAAACCCTAGTGTGGCAATCGCTAAATAATCCCCTTTTAAACGAAGCGTTGGAATCCCTACAATGAGACCAGCAACTGCTGCTGCTGCAGCCCCTAAAAGGATAGCCAATGGGAATGGCAGCATTAACTTTGTTGTAATAATAGCCGATACATATGCTCCAACTGCAAGGAACCCAGCATGCCCAATAGAGAATTGCCCAGTAACCCCAATAACAATATGCAAGCTGACAGCTAGCATGATGTTAATACACATCGTGATCAACATATTTTTATAGTACAAATCAATTACTTCCGTCGTAATCAATAATTGTACAACTGCATAGATGACTAGCGCTATTACGGCATAGCCCCAGAAAACTTTAGACTTTTTCATAAAACCGCTCACCTACACTTTCTCACGGGCATTTTTACCAAAGATACCCGATGGTCTGAAGATTAAGATTAAAATTAAGATAACGAATGCCGCTGCATCACGCCATAACGAGAAGCCAAGTGCACTTACTAAGGACTCTACAACACCTAGTAACATACCACCAACCATAGCGCCAGGGATGATACCAATACCACCAAGAACAGCTGCGATAAATGCTTTAACACCAGGAATAACACCCATTAATGGGTCAATTTTTGTATAATAAACACCGAAGATAACACCTGCTGCACCAGCTAAAGCTGAACCAATCGCAAACGTTGCAGAAATTGTATTGTCAACGTTAATACCCATTAGGCGAGCTGCATCTGCATCGTGGGAAACGGCACGCATTGCTTTACCGATTTTTGTCTTATGTACGATGAATTGTAAAAGAATCATCAGTACAACTGCGACTGATAAAATTAAGATGGATGTACTGCTGATTTGTACGCCAAAAATATCTAGTGATTTATTTTTGAAAACTTCAGGATAAGCTGCTGGTTGAGCCCCTCTGAAGAAAATCGTTGTATATTCGATTAATAGCGATACACCAATCGCTGTAATTAAAGCTGCGATACGTGTAGCATTTCGTAATCGTTTATAGGCAATACGTTCAATTAAAACACCAAAGATCGCACAAACTAACATCGCCAATAATAGTGCTGGGAAGAATCCAAGCTCCCATTTAGCAATTGCGTAAAAGCCAATAAATGACCCAATCATGAAGACATCACCATGAGCAAAGTTAATCAGCTTGATAATACCGTATACCATCGTATACCCTAGCGCTATTAACGCGTAGATACTTCCAAGTGAAATACCATTCACAAGTTGCTGTATCCATTCCATGCGCATTCACTCCTTTAAATTTTCTGAAAATTGAAAAATAAGTACATAGATCGATACTAATAGTTATGTTTTGCACTACGATTCTAGTTATCTAGCACACAAAAAAGGAAGGCGTGTTTACCCGCCTCCCCCTTGCTTACAAAACATTAAGGATTAACTTTAGAGTTGAACACTTGTTTACCGTCTTTAAATTCAAGAACTGTTGCTGTTTTAATTGGGTTATGATTTTCGTCAACTGAGAAAGTACCTGTTACTAAAGAAAGATCTTTTGTTGCAGCTAATTCATTTTTAATTGCTTCCCCATCCGTAGAGCCTGCACGTTTAATCGCATCCGCAATGTAGTAAATTGTGTCATAGCCAAGTGCGTTGAATGCGTCAGGCGCTTTGTCACCATTTGCAGCTTTAAATGCCTTTACGAAATCTTGAATTTTTTGATCTGGGTCTTCAGCAGAATAGTGGTTTGTGATGAATGTGTTATTCAATGCATCCGCGCCAGCTAATTCGATTAAAGTTGGAGAGTCCCAACCATCAGCCCCCATTAGAGGTACATCAATGCCCATTTCACGTGCTTGTTTAACAATCAAACCAACTTCTTCATAATATCCAGGGATAAAGATAAAGTCTGGATTTGCCGCTTTAATATTTGTTAATTGTGTACGGAAGTCTGTATCCTTCGCTACATAAGCTTCTTCTTTTACAACTTTTCCGCCACTCTTCGTAATCGTTTCTTTAAATGATTTTGCTAAACCTTTTGCATAGTCTGATGCATTATCTGCGAAAATAGCTACATTTTTCGCATCTAGCTCACCTGAAGCAAAATTAGCCGCTACAATCCCTTGGAATGGGTCAATAAAGCATGTACGGAAAGCATATTCATTAACACTGCCATCCTCGTTTACTGTGATATTTGGTGCTGTACCAGAACCAGTAACAATAGGAATTTTATTATCATTTGCAATTTGAACAGTTGCTACTGTATTACCTGAAGTTGCAGGTGCTAGCATTGCTACTACTTTATCCTGCGTTGCTAGTTTAATAGCAGCTGAAGTTGCTTCAGAGTTCTCTGATTTATTATCTACTTTAATCAGTTCAATTTTCTTACCATCAATACCGCCAGCATCATTAATTTCTTTTACAGCCAGCTCTGCACCTAGCCCAATAGAGGAACCATAAGATGCTACATTCCCTGAAAGTTCTAAGTTGGCACCAATTTTAATTGTATCGCCATCAGATGAACCTCCGCCTGATGATGAGCCTCCGCCAGAACTTGAATCGTCTCCGTTACCGCAACCAGCAAGAACACCAGCAAGTAATGAAGATGCTACTAAAAGTGAACCGAACTTCTTAAGCTTTTTGCTCTCTCTCATAATTAAATTCCCCCTGAAAATTTCTCAAATATTAGATATTTCTGATAATTATAAACAATTAAAATCATTTACTCAATAGCTAAAATAATTATTTATAACTATCTAAAAACAAAAGAAAAATATTATTCATATAAGCCTTTTTCATTGTAAAACATTCTTTATATTTAGTCTAGAGTGATTTTTCAGTATAATTAGTTATTTGTGAATTATCTTTTAATTCAAACCATAGACTAGTACAAAACTATCAGATGAAATTGTTTTTTCACAATAAAGTCTAGTTGATTTAAACACCCCCTCCATCTATTACGATTATTTCCCTGAAAATAATTATGAGAATAAGAGTAACAAATTGTTTATATCTGTACTGTAAATAGGAAAAAGCTTAGAGTGGGTTCCCCCATACTCTAAGCTTTTTTTAATTCAAACACACAAAGGCGCTCATTTATATTTGTTTCATTTTCTAAATGTACTTCATGAAGCAATTCAAATGGTGTTCCATGATGTAAAAATTGTAAATAATCGTAAGGCGGATAATATAAAATTATATGAATATCTCGCATTCGCTGCTCGTAGGATTTCCAAATATTATGAATGACTGAACGAAAAATGTGAATGGAAAAAGGATTAAAAAAGAAAAACACATTATCACGTGACTTTATTTCATAAGCTTCTGCTATTGTATGAATAAATTTGATGGGTGCATGTGCTCTCATTTTTTGAAGATAACTACGTTTATTTTCTTCTGCCTCTGCATAAAATCCTGCATCCATTTCTATCCCAACAGTTGGAATATGGAACTTATGGTGCACATAAATGGGAACTCGCCCTTTCCCGCACCCCATATCAATAAATACTGGATTGTCAGGCATCTCATACGCTGCGAATAATTGCTCCAACCCACTGTATGGCGTTGGCTCATAACGGTGATAGTGTGCAAGCTTAGGAAAACCATATTGCTCTCCCACCGTGTTAATGTGCAAATGTTTATCAAATTGCTGTTCATTCATATGAAAAGACCCCTCAGAAAAGAATGCTTTATTTTAACACGATAAAAAGCAAAAACCATACCCAAAGATATTGGATATGGTTATTTTTTAACGACCTCTGCGTTTAAATTTAACAACAAAGAGAAGTGCGAAAAGGAGTAGCACTAGGCATGTAATGGCTGTATACACCATATTTTTATCAATAACAGGTTCCTGATTGGCTGCTTCACCATTCGCACCCGGCATCCCCATTGGACCTCCGTTTCCATCTGGGCGTTGCATTTGTTCCCCATTTTGTCCTGTTCTCGGACCCTCGCCCTCTCTATTAAAAGGTGGGCTCTTTGATGGATCAAAGTCCTCTGGTAGCTGACTTGGATCAAAATCGTCTGGCATCGAATTCATTTCACCATTTTCATTTGGCATTGGCATACCCATATTGCCCTGAGAAGACGTAGATGCTTCCACTACAAGCTCCCCAGACAGTTGCTTTAATATAGATGCTGAGCGCTGTTTAGCAAATTCAGGCAAGCTTTTTTCACCTTCAACTGCTTCCAAAAACTGCTCCGTAGTAGAGAATTTAGTTGGATCTGCCTCCACATAGGTAGTTAATAGCACCGCTAAGTTTTTAGTAATAGATTGGACATAGTCTTCTGTTAAATAGGTTGTTGCTAGTTCTTCTAGATACCCTTCATATTTGGCACGGTATTCTTCATTAGCAAGTAATGCATTTAGGAGTGGCCGCTCCTCTAATGTTGTGCCAGAAACAGGGGTTGTCACACTAAAATTAATAGCACTATCAGCTAACAAGTCGCCAGACATGCCCATTCCCATGTTGAAGCCGCCACCTCGTTGTTGCATACCCCCATCACCTGCCTGAGCGGGTTGTCCATTGTTTTGTGCCACTGGTTTTTCCATATTAGTAGAAGCGTCAGCTGGATTTTCTCCGTTTCCTCCTGCTATTCTACCTCCTCCAGCCCCAAAGCCACCAAAGGACATGTTGTAATCCCAAGGAATAATAGAAAACACACCGTTCTGTTCATATAAATAATAGTTATGTTTCATATTCCCTTGATAACTATCTAAATTCACAAGAGCTGTGTTGACGGCAAAATAACGTAACATTTCATCAACATCAATATACTTTTCTATGTCTCCACCATTATTAATAGCATCTAGCATTTCAACCAACTTGGATTGATCAATATTACCTTCATTTGTTTTTAATCCGATGCCTGTATAGTCTTCGATATCGTCACTAATATATTTTAAATCGCTGCCTGTCCCATCTGGCTTAAATAAAAAGCCATCATTAGAGCCATAGTTATTAGCTAGGAATGTCTCATCCACTGCTTCTACTCCTAAGAACAAGCCTCGTTCCTCACCATTCACTGTGACATACATATAGGAGTGTGCCGGTGTTGGTAAACCCATTTGCTCCATCAATTTATAGGAGATGTACTCTCTCATTAATGTAGAATCACTATAATTATTGTTTAAATTTAATTTTTTCAAGCCATATAAGCTTTGTGTATCATCATAATAATCAAAATCGATTTTTAAACTATAGCGATCTGAGTCACTATTGACAACCGATCGTAATGATAGATTGCCCTTTGTACGGATAGCAACATTCTCAATTTTCTTGCCGTTTACTGTAATATCTGCCTGTTTTAATTCCTCAGCCGAAGCATTTTCGAGCATGTCAGCCCAATCTTCCTCAGCAATTTCAATATCAACTGTTGTTACTTTATTTTTATTAAATACTATATTCTCATAGGAGAACTCTGAATTTTTCGTTTCAATGCCTACATTCGGAAGTACAGCATATATCACGACAAAGAGAAGGAGTAAAATTGCCATGCACAGGTAGACAATTCGCGTTTTAATCATAGCCGTCACCTCTCATCGTAGTCCTTTTTGCTAATGAAGTCATTACGCTGTGAAATTCCCATCATAGCTCAGCATAATGGCTGATTTTACACCTGCTACCTTTGTTAGCTCATCCATCAATTTTGCATCATTTTGTTTTACACGAATTTCATAAGTAGTTTCGATTTCATTCTGTTGCATAATGGATTTGGATTTGAGAGCGAACTTTTTTGTTTGTGCAGCAATAATTCGCTCGATCTCAGCGTTTGCTAGCTCTTCTTCAAACTTTACAATCAATAAATAAGGGTTTTCTACTGTTATTTTATTAACGAATATTAGCAATACAAGTCCGATTAAAACAGCACCAATAATCACTAATGGGATAAAGCCAGCACCACATAAAATACCTGAAACAATTGCCCAGAAAATATAGACTAAATCCATTGGGTCCTTAATAGGTGTACGGAAACGTACAATGGATAAAGCACCAACCATACCAAGTGACAGCAGAACATTTGAACTGATTCCCATAATTACTAATGCTGTTGCCATTGTCATAATAAGTAATGAGATATTGAATGAATGTGAGTAAATGACACCATTAAAGGTTTTCTTATAAACAGCGTAAATGAAAAGCCCAATAAAAAACGCGACTACTAAACCAATAATGGAATCGATTAATGAAAATGAGGTTGTTTTTTCTAAAAAGTTGGATTTAAAAATATCACTAAATTTAATTGTATCCATTGTTCATTCTCCTTTATTATTAGCCGTACATACGACTAAGCTGATATTTTGAATAGGCCTCTGCACGAGTATCCACCGACTGTAGTAAATACTTGATGATGTCTGGCAGATATTCATCGTACTTTACCTCTAAGATCACAAGATTTGGCTCCAGTACATCCACCATCGGCAAGTTTTGATTAAACATATCAGTGTTGCGTAGACTTGATTGCACCTTACTATCAAACGTCACACGCACATTACCAAACGGATAGATATAGGCCTCTCGCTCATAATCCACTACCGTAGTAGGTCTTAGCTGGTTGTAATTCATCTCTTGATATAAATCTCGAATTAACCCTCGGCCATCATTCTCCATCCAGGATATCTCCCCGATACGCATTTTTTCATACTCAGCTTGAGATATTGCACATTTTGTTTTAAAGGTAACATTGTTACGTTTACTCTTCCGCTCCAGATTAATAACAGCACTAGACTTGCCGTATATGCGAACCCGATATTTGTCTCGATTGATAAAGCCCTCTTTTTTTTCATTTAGCACTTTATTGGAAAAATTATCGAAGTACGTACTACGTATCAAATATTTACCGTCTAAACCCGCATGCTTGTCCCGCTGCATAACATGCTGAAGCTTGGTTTTTAATAACGCATAATCTGGATAGGAGATCGCTTGTTTAATTTCTTGGCGACCGTTTGGATTAAATGAAGTAACGATTGGCATTTCATCACTCTCCCTACTTGTATTAGTGTCAAACCGACAAACCCTTATTGATGCTCGTCCCTTTGTTCATTTCTCGTCTACATCGTTTACTATAAAGGGCTTTTGTGTCAGGCAGATGTCAGCTTTACATATTCTTCATTTATCTTTTACAATACAAAGCAGATTTCTGAGAGACGGGTTAAACCATCAAAAAGGCTACCACGCTCTTATAGCGCAGTAGCCTTTTGCAGTACTAATTCAAAGTGTGTTCCAGAGGGATTGCTTTCGATTAATCGCAAATCGCCTCCGACAGATTGGGCCATCATTTTACTAAGTGGTAATCCTAAACCCAAGCCGCGAACAGTATATTTTTTATTTTCTCCTCTATAAAAGCGCTCAAAAATAAATGCCTGATCCTCTAGAGGGATACCATGACCTGTGTCCTTCACCCTCACCGACAGAGTTTCCCCTTGATCTATCAACGTCAAGGTGATGGTTCCTTTGTCCATCGCCTGTTTAGCATTGGTTAAAAGGTTTGTAATGATTTGTTGGACACGAACAATATCTACCTGTACCAGCATAGGTTGTTCTAACAAATGTAAATGAACTTTTACATGTTCCTCTTCCTGCATTACTTCCCACTGTGCCACCGCCTCTCGCAGTAGCTGATTAACATCTACGGACTCTATCTGCACGGGGATAGCATCGACAGCAAAATGATTAAAGGCAAGTAAGTCCCCAACCATTGTTTTCATTTTTGTCGTTTCAACCATAGCCATTTCAATGAATTCCATAGCATCCTGTCCCGTTACAACACCATCTCTTACCGCCTGTAATAAACCACTTATAGAGGTGACAGGTGTTTTCAACTCATGGGTGACACCCGCTAGTAATTCCGTTCGAGTTTTCTCCAACTGTTCTAATTTATTTGCCATATTTTTAAAGGAGGAAACAAGCTCATAGACCTCTTTTTCCTTACTATCTTGAGGCAAATCAATTGCATAATTGCCTTCCTGTACATGCTTGGCAGCCTCTGCTACTTGTTTAATGGGATGGGCCAACCGCTTTGACAAAAAGTAAATAGCGATCCAGCCTAATAAAGCTAACGCTCCTATTAATATGGCAAGCTGTCCATATGCTTGATTAACCCTTGTTAAATTCTCCTTCTTCTCCATCACCAGGGCCCAGCCCAATAACTCATTATTATTTTCTATCTTTCTTTTCACCACATATTCAGGTTCAAGTCCATCCTTTATTTCCTTAGTACCTTCTTTTCCATCCAACAAGCCAGCTACATTTTTGGCACTACCAGGTGGTACTGGACGGTTACTTGTCAGTATATTGCCCTCAGTATCTACAACGTACAAAATCGGATCGATCTCTTTCATATTAAAACGCTCTCGATCCCCTATAAAACCTGGAATACCCTTTATAGGTCCATTATTAGGATTTGTTGTATCCGTTAAACGATAGACCGTCTCGTCTGCTAAAAACTCCATCAATTCTAATCGATTTTCAAATGTTGTATGACGAATCCATGTTGCTGAGATTAACGAAATAATAGCTAAGCCTATGAAAAGTGTTAGTAAATAACGGCTCGTCCAATATTGGAGTAAGGATATACGCTTATTTTTTTGGAACACTTAGCTGATACCCCAATCCACGTAGTGTCTTTATTTCTCCTTCTGCCTCATCCCATTCTTTTAATGCCTTCCTAAGTCTCTTTATGGCTAAATCTACGGCACGATCACTACCTTCATACTCCCAGCCCCACACTTGATCTATAAGCTGATCACGGGTAAATGTTTGATTGGGATGGTCAGCTAAAAACATAAGCACCGATAAATCTCTTGGCGTTAATACAATCTCTTCTCCACCCAAAAATACTCTATGTGCTTTACAATCAATTGCTAGAGACCCATACCGCTTAATAACAGATGCATCTGGGCTGCCTTCAGCACGCCTTAAAACAGCCCTCACTCTTGCAACAACTTCATCTGCGATAAAAGGCTTGGCAATATAATCATCTGCTCCATGATCAAACCCCTCTAGACGGTAATTAACCTCTCCTAATGCTGTTAACATGATAACAGGGCAGATACTTCGTTCTCTTATTTCTTTTAAAATGGACCAACCATTTTTTTCAGGTAACATAATATCTAGCAACACTAGGTCTGGCTGTGTTTCACGAAACATGTCCAAGGCTTGGCCACCATTGAAACATTGTGTCACACTATAACCCACTTTTTGTAAATACACCTTTAAAACCTGGCTTATTGCATATTCATCCTCTATTACTAAAATGTTTGCCAAAGTCAATCACCTCGTTACTAGTTTGCTCTTATGTTCATTATAGCATCGGATTATGTCAGTTAAATGTCAGCCTATCCATAGTTCAAAAACTACTAGCAGAGAATATATAGAGGTCATCTATTGACAATGTCTTCCTAAGCCACTTATCATTGAGTGCGAATGATAATCAATGATAATTCATTCGAAAACCTAGTAAATGAAATTAAGGGGGGTAAAAGCATGATTATTGTAACGAATCGTATTCAGGTAAAACCCGGTTTTGCTGCGAGAATGGCACCAAATTTTACAAAGCCAGGTCCTCTGCAACAGTTTGAAGGCTTTCATAAAGTAGAGGTATTAATTTCAACCGATGATCCTACTTATGACGAAATGAGTGTTAATATGTATTGGGAATCTAAGGAGCATTTCCAAGCATGGCGTAATAGCGATGCATTTGCTGCAGCCCATCAACGTCCAAATTCAGGTTCTGAGGGAGAAAAAGCTGACAGTCCAATTATCGGCAGCAAAATAGTAGTGGCTGAATTAGCATCTTCTATCGAAGCTTTAAGTTAATGAACGACAATTAAATTACTTATACATTATCTTCTGATTCTATCTAAAAAGCCCTGCATGTTGAACAATCATGCAGGGTCTTTTTTCTTGGTATAAGAATCATTGACTAAATCAATATAAAAGAATGACTAATAGATAGCCCAGTACGGATAGACAGACTGAGCCAATTAAACCTGCAATAAATGCCTTTACACCTAGCTCCTTAAATGTTTTGATCTCAACATTTAATCCCAGACCGGCCATTGCCATAGCAATTAAAATATAAGCAATATTTACAAATGCTGCCGATACATTCGCTGGTATAATTCCTAAAGAATTGATAGCACTCATCGCTAAAAAGCCTAAAATAAACCACGGTATGATCGATAATGAAAACGCCTTTTTCTCTTCGCTTTTGTCCATTCTTCGATAGAAAATACCAATTATAATCGCTACAGGTACGAGCAGGGCAACACGTGTTAGTTTCACGATAACTGCTATATCAATTGCTTCATTTCCACCAGCAGAGGCAGCTGCAATCACATGAGCAATTTCATGTAATGTACCACCTGCGAAAATACCATACGCAGAAGGTGTTAAATCGATGATGGAATAGAGTACCGTATAAATAAGTGTAAATATAGTACCCAATAACGCAACAATCGCGGCTCCTACGGCGGTTTCCTTTTCATTTGCTTTAATTTGAGGTGCGATTGCCACTACTGCAGCAGCTCCACAAATGGCTGTCCCACAAGCCGTTAATATCCCTAGCTTCTGATCGACTTTAAATATTTTTGTTAGCCCATACACAACAATTAATGCAAATAGCAAATTAATGACTGCAATTATAAAAACGTTTGCTCCCGCATGATAAATATCTGCCAAATTTAAGCGCATGCCCAATAAAATAATACCGAAGCGTAATAGCTTCTTGCTGGAAAATCCAATACCTACTTGCCATGAATCCTGTACTTTAAATGTTGCTCGCCAAGCCATCCCTAAAATAATGGCAATAACCAACTGTCCCAATATCGAAAAGAAAGGAAATGTAGCAATATATTTCGCTACTAAAGCAATAAGGAGTGTTAACAATATTCCCTTCAAGAAATTTGGATTAAGGGTGGATTTTACTTTATTCTGTCTATTAACCATGTTGTTCACTTCTTTCTCCCTTGTTGATTATTACTTTAATAAAGAGCACACTATTAGTAAAATACATATATATAATCGTTATTATTAATATTTCTAATAATAGAGGTGGAGATATGCAATATGATGCTTTAAAAACATTCATCACACTGGTCGAGGTCAATAATTTTACGAAGACTTCTGAAATACTTCATATTTCACAGCCAAGTGTTAGCTTACACATTAAGAACCTAGAGCAAGAATTACAAACAACCTTATTTATTCGCTCACCAAAATCGGTGCAAATTACACCAACTGGTGAAATACTTTATAAACGAGCAAAGCAAATCATGGCTATCACAGAAGCTGCAAAAGAAGATATCGCTGCCTATCATCAAGAGGTTCAAGGTACACTAGTCATTGGTGCAAGCTTTACGATTGGTGAATATATATTGCCTCCAATCATAGCCAGCCTACAGCAACAATTCCCACAACTAGAACTTCAAATTATTATTGGCAATACAAAAGAAATCATTCAATATACAAAATTACTGCAAGTCGATATTGGTTTAATTGAAGGGCAGGCTCATGATAATGAACTCGTCATTAAGCCATTTATGCAAGATGAGCTATTTATTGTCAGTGCCAGTAATCATCCTCTTACAAAGCAACATTCTCTTACTGCTGATAAACTCCAGCAGCAAAGCTGGGTTGCGCGTGAAGAAGGCTCTGGAACACGTTATTATTTGGATCATTTATTCAGAGCAAATGGTCTGCAGATTCAATCGCTTTTGACCATTAGCAGTAATCAGGGAGTAAAGGAGAGTGTTATACAGGGACTTGGTCTTTCCTTATTGTCTGCCTGTGTTATAGAACGTGAATTAAAAAATGGGGATATGACCATTTTGCCCCTTGAAGGGCAGCACTTTATGCGAACATTTTCTTATCTTTGCTCACCAACGATAAAAAATAAGCGCAATGTCGACATATTGATTGATGTCTTAACTAAGAAAGCTTAGCTGACTTTTCTCGTCGCTAAGCTTTTTTTATCGTTCTTCTCGTATTGAAACGCTTATTTTCAATGATTTCGACAAATTTCGTCGCAGCTCTAGAAAGGGGCACTGACTTCAAATAACACATACCAATACTTCTTGCTGGAATACTTTCCATTAAAGTTAATTCATAAAGAAGACCTCGTTGAAGATAGTCCTTTGAAAATTCCTTTGTTACACATGCAATGCCGAGGTTACTACGAGCAAATTCTAGTACCAAATCATGTGAACCTAGCTCAAACTCTGGTTCTATATGAACCCCTCTTGCAAAGAGATAATCTTCCACATACTTCCGTGAATTTGATTTTTTCTCTAGAAAGATAAGCGGAAATTTCAAAAGATCCTCATAGCTTAAACTTTTAGATGAAAGTGTTTTATATTTTTCCCCACAGACAAAAATATCCTGAATATCTGTACATACCGTTAACTGTAATGTTGAATCTTCTATTGGAAAATTACAAAACCCTATATCTACCTCACCCGATTTAATAAAATTACATATTTCAGAGGTAGTACCATTTAGCATTTGCAATTTGATATTCGGATACATTGTGTGGAATGCTTCTAAATAGGGCATTAAAAAGAAGCGTGAAATAGTATCACCTACCCCTATTTTTAATTGCCCTGTTGTTAAATTTTTAAATTCAAGCAACTTTTCTTCACCAGCATCTAAAAGCCCTAAAGCTGAATTTGTATATTCAAAAAGAAGGCTTCCCTCTGTTGTTAATGTCACACCTTTAGGGGTTCTATTAAAAAGACGTGTACCAAGCTCATTTTCTAATTGCATCATAGCCTGACTAACAGCTGGCTGTGTCATATATAAATCTTTTGCTGCACTTGAAAAGCTATTATTTTTTGCTACAACACTAAAAACACGATATAAATCTAATTTCCCTATCATATAAGCACCTCTTATAGCTATTATATGAACTATTAATTTTACTTATATCATTAACGAGCCTTATAGTAAAATCATATGGATTTTATTTCACTTTACGCTAGATAGAATGAGGAGAGATTAAATTGGAACGTGTAATCGGTACAGTTGTAAGAGGTCTTCGTGGTCCTATTATTAACGAAGGCGATAAAATTGAACAAATCGTTGTAGATACAGTGTTAAATGCTGCAAAAATTGAAGGATATGCAATCGAGGATCGTGATATTGTGACAGTAACTGAATCTGTCGTGGCACGTGCACAAGGCAACTACGCAACGATTGATGATATCGCTGTAGATGTAGCGGCTAAGTTCGGTGATGATACGGTAGGCGTTATCTTCCCCATCTTAAGTCGAAACCGCTTCGCAAACTGTTTACGAGGTATTGCTAAAGGTGTAAAAAAGGTTGTATTAATGCTAAGCTACCCATCTGATGAAGTTGGTAATCACCTTGTAGATATTGATGAGCTCGATGTAAAAGGTATTAACCCATGGACGGATACACTAAATGAGGTTGAATTCCGCGAGCATTTTGGCTATAAAAAACACACATTTACTGGTGTAGATTATATTGAATACTATAAAGAGTTAATTGAAGCAGAAGGGGCTACGTGTGAGGTTATCTTCTCTAATAATCCAAAAACAATTTTAAATTACACAAAGAGTATCTTAACGTGTGATATTCATTCACGTTTCCGCACAAAACGTATTCTAACAGCGAACGGTGCAGAAAAAGTTTACAGCCTTGATAATATTTTAGCTGAATCTATTAATGGTTCTGGTTTCAATGCTGAGTATGGTCTTCTTGGCTCAAACAAAGCAACGGAGGATAGTGTTAAATTATTCCCGCATACTTGCCAACCAATTGTGGACGGTATCCAAGCAAAAATCAAAGAAGCTACAGGAAAAACAGTAGAAGTCATGATTTATGGTGACGGCGCATTCAAAGATCCTGTAGGTAAAATTTGGGAGCTTGCAGATCCTGTTGTTTCACCTGCATTCACAGCTGGATTACACGGAACACCGAACGAGGTTAAATTGAAATATTTAGCAGACAATGATTTCGCAGACCTTCGAGGCGAAGAATTGAAAGCTGCTATTTCTGAATACATTCAAAATAAAGATGAAGATTTAACAGGTCAAATGGCTGCACAAGGAACAACACCTCGTCGTTTAACAGACCTTATCGGTTCCCTATCTGACCTTACATCTGGTTCGGGCGACAAAGGAACACCTATGATTTACATTCAAGGTTACTTCGATAATTACACTAAATAAACAAATAAAAATGAACTCTCGTACTAATGAAGAGAGTTCATTTTTTTATGGTGAGGATAACAGGAATCGAACCCGTAATCCCTTTGAAAAGGGATATGCACTCCTTGCAACTACCTCGTAATATATGATTTTTGAATGCTTGCTATAGTATTACATTGTTCTCAGTCCCTTCTCTTCTTAATTGGTTATGATTTTAATTTATTTGGCATAATTTCTTCCTGTAGCCAATGCTCACTTGTTTGAACATGTTGCGGTCTCACAAATTTCCCTAAATTATATCGGAAATCATCGTAATGGAATGAGCCAGCATTTCGAATGACATACCCCTCTTGTTCACCATCAAAGATTGATTTACCAGTAAATGTACGTTTTATCTGTCCTTCGTCAAAAATTCCTCGGTATAAAACAGGCACTGTTTCTATACCTAATTCTGCTGCAAAGGCAACCGTCTCATCCCAGCTCAAGCATACACTTTCTTCATTCCAAATACTAAACAAGTAAAAGTAACTTGTTAACGCTTGATAGTAAATAGAATGCTTTGCATAAACATTTTCACCACATAGGCGCCAGCCATCTGGAATTCGATAAGCAAAGCTTGCATGGAATGTTTTCACCCAATTTCTCGAAGGATGATTTGCCGAATGAATACTTCTAGCATGCATATAGTCTCTGTAAAGTGTTGTACCTTCTCCATCCAACTTTTCAGTGACAACAACCTCTTTTCCAATAAAATGATTCACATTTCTAGCAACTTTATCGTCATGGGTATAGCCTCTGCTCCACGGTAAATGAAAACTTCTTGGGTATTTCATGAATTTCGTCATATTTTCACTTCCTTTTCCTATTGTTTATTTGGCAAATTGATCTGCCTCACGGAAAAAATAAAGCCTTGTTAATAAATCACCATCTAATAAATGATAAATTTGGCTTCCGCCTCTATCGCCCCCATACTGGATTAACATATGAAATTGCACTAAATGAACAACCTTTAATACAAATTCCTTTTCAAAGCCCAACTCTAATAGAAAATGGCAAACCAGTTGCGCAGATACATTTTCATGCCCAAAATAACCATAACGTTGTTGCAATGGTTTATATTTTTTGCAAAATGGTTTACCGACATCATGGAACAATGCGGCTATTTGAAGAGCAAGTTTATCGCTTTCCAAATAGTACTCATTCATATACGCATACACAAAATACGTATGCTGACATAGTAAATATTGATGGAATGGGTTTTCTTGATCGAATTGATAAATTTCTTTAAAAAGTGGGACTGCTTGAAGTGTTTGAAAAAGTTCATCATAAGTGGGGTTGCTTTGTATGAGTGAAATAAACTGTTGTCGAGAAATATCATAGGGACTTGATTCATGTACAATATGCACTTCATCAAACCCTTCTCCTACTGTCGGGAATTCTAAATGCTTTCTCATTTTTTCCATCACGATTAATGGTACATGCCGCTTCCGTTGCTGATTTCTGGCTACACAAATTGAATAAGGTGTATCAAAGTAATAACATACCTTTTGAGCTGTACTTGGTATTTTACGAAGTGCAAACATCCTGCGCTCCCATTCAATATTAGTAGCATCCACAATAACAGAAAACCCTTTTGCCACTAAGCTATTCAGACGCTCATATAATGTGCGAAAGACCACACGTGATTTCTGCTTAGTTGCGTCACCAAACAATTCCTGTCGTATAGCGTCACTAGAAAGAACAACTGCATTCTCCCTTTGGGCTAGTTGTTTCACAAATGTACTTTTTCCACTCCCCGGCAACCCTACTGTAAAGATCACCTTCATTATTTTCACCTCCCTTCAAGTTTCTATATCGTATTAAAAGAACAATCCTTTAGCTTAGATTTCTAGTAGTAAGAAAATGAAAAGACATGAGTCATGTTCCGTACTCATGCCTTCACATTATATGAGTTTTTAACTTACTAGATAAGGGCACTTATGGACACAGTGTCCGTGCTACATTTTCAAAGTAACGAACGCCATAAATAAGCGCTTCTTCATCAATTTTAAAACGAGGATGATGTAATGGGTACGCATCACCAAACTCTCTATTATGTACCCCTATAAATTGCATTGATGAAGGAACAGCTTCTGAAAAATCTGCGAAATCCTCGGTTCCGAATATTGGTTCAGGTAATTCCTTTACACCTGAGGCTCCTACAATCTCACTAGCTATATTACGGGATAATGCCGTTAATTCTTTATCGTTTGTCACAGAAGGGCAACCTAGCTCCCATTTAATATCTACTTTTGCATCGTGCATAGAAGCAATATTTGTAACTATTTTCTCTAAATATTTTCGTGCATCTACACGAATTTTAGCATCTAGCGAACGAATCGTTCCTCCAAGCTCTGCTGTATCTGCAATAATATTTAAAGCTGTTCCACAATGAAACTTTGCAACAGTTAAAACAGGAGCATGTGTACTTGGAACTTTGCGCGACACGATTGTTTGCAGAGCTACGACAATTTCTGAACCTATCATCAATGGATCTATGGCGACCTCTGGTGTAGATGCATGACCGCCTCGCCCATAAATTTTAATTTCAAAATCATCTGCTGCAGCAGTGAATTTACCATCTTTCATAGCAAATTGCCCTACTTCATAATCAGGACTTACATGTAGAGCAAAAGCGTAATCTACATTTTCTACAATTCCTAGTGAAACCAGCTGAGCAGCCCCTCCTGGAGTTACCTCTTCAGCATGCTGAAAAACAAAACGAATTTCTCCATTAAAATCGGTTCCACGCTCAGCCAATGCCTTTGCGGCACCAAGTAACATTGCTGGATGAGCATCATGACCACACGCATGCATAACTCCTGGATTCTTCGACTTAAAGGGTAAATCTGTTTCTTCTTCAATCGGTAAAGCATCAATATCGGCTCGAAGTAAAATCGTATGCCCTTTACCATCTGTTTTTGTCCCTTTTAAAAAGGCACATACACTTGTTTCTGTTAAACGCTTCACTTCTAAATGTGGAAACGTTATTAATTGATCATAAATGTATTGAGCTGTTTTATACTCTTGATGTGATAATTCAGGATGCATATGCAAATGTTGACGCCACTTAATAACCTGTTGTTTTAAATTTACTGTTTCAATCAATTTAAACACCCCTATTATATATTTTATTAAAACGGTCCATAGTTCATGAGATGAGCAATGACTAACAAACTAATCGCTAAGCCTGTCTGTATCAGAAAATAAGGAAATACCCACTTAACCCACTTTGAAAATGGAATGCCTGCTATTGCTAATCCCGCTAATAAAACGCCACTTGTAGGAATCACCATATTCGAGATACCATCGCCAAACTGGAAAGCCAATACTGCTGTTTGTCTAGTTACACCGATTAAATCTGCTAAAGGTGTCATTATCGGCATTGTTAACGCTGCTTGTCCACTCCCAGATGGTACTAAGAAATTTAAGCAAAGCTGAAGTAAAAACATTCCTACCGCGTTAATCGAAGCAGGGAGCACACTTACAGTATTCGAAACAAAATGAAGAATGGTATCAATTAATCCTCCATTTGTAGTAATCACCAGAATTGTTTGCGCAAATCCAATGATTAATGCTCCTTCCACCATATCTCGAGCACCAGAAATAAAACCTTCAGCCATTTTATTCGGACCAATTTTACAAATAATCGACATGATAATGCTACTTAGTAAAAAAACTCCGCCAATTTCACTTATATACCACTGAAATTTTATTACCCCTACAATCAATGCTACAAAATTCGCCAAAAGTACCAGTAATGCTAGCAAATGTCGTGGACTCATCTTAAAGTCCAAATCAATTTTAATGCTTTCTTCACGTTTAAACTTTCCGTAGATCCCTTTCGATGGATCACTCTTTACTTTTTTTGCATGTCTGTAAATATAAAGTACAGTCAAAATATAAAACACAATGAATACCACTATTCGATATGACATCCCTGAATACATTGGAAGCTCTGCAATGGTTTGGGCTACACCGATGTTAAAAGGATTTGTAATACCTGAGGTAAAGCCCGTTGCTAAGGTACCTAGCATTACGATGGCAAAGCCAGTAATCGCATCCATTCCAAGCGCCATCGTTAACGGGATAATTATAGCTATATATACAAGCGTATCTTCTGCGGAACCAATTAGTGTTCCTAAACTAGCAAATATTAAAACTAGAATAGGGATTAATACGTATTCTTGTTTTCCAAACTTTGAGGCCATAACCTTAATAAAAGAATCAATCGCCCCTGTCTTTTGCATAATCCCTAAAGCGCCACCGAATAAAAAGACGAATAAGATAATGGAAGCACCTTCAAGCATCCCCAAATGCACACTATTAAATATTTCAAGAAAACCAACAGGATTTGAACTAATATATTGAAAGGATTCTGGATCTACAACCATTCTTCCATTACTCTCGACTCTTTCATACTGACCTGCTGGTAATATATAGGTCAATAAAGACATAACTAAAATAATAATAAACATTAATACAAATGCATTAATTCCTTTTATGCGTGGTTCATCTATCTTTTTTTCTTGCTGCAGGTTTACCATAATTTTCTCCCCCTAACAATTATTTTCTTTAATCTTTGAACCGAGACATAGGGCAAAATATCAATGAATTACTTTCATAGGAACTCTAAATTTCCATTCAACGGAAAAACATTCCGATTAACGGAAACTTTATACAAAGAATAAAAAATAGAATTTAAAATGTCAATATTTTTTTGATAATTCCGTCAAATTATTTTTTAATAACTCAATAAATGATGAAAAACAAAAAATAATAATAATTTCTTCAAAAATAGGAATAATTTATGTGCTTTCTACATATAAAAAAGACTGCTCCACCTATTTGTGGACCAGCCTTTATCGTTATAATTCTATGTTCTTTATACTTTTATTATAGCATAAATTTACAATAATTTCTAGACTATACTTCTTTCCGAAGTAGATGTATGATAAATTTCCTGATTCAATCCCCCCATATCACCTGCGTTTAGATACTTTTCACTTTATTCAAAGGGTGGTTGGACAACCAGTTAAAAAAGTATCACAATTACCTTCTTCTCACCATCTATAGAGGTGAGGGTTACTGTCAAAGGAAGCGAATAACTATGGAGAGGAATGTGAGTAAACGTTGGAAAATCAAAAAGAATGGCTAGAAGAAAAGCATCACCTTGAGGATTCTTTACACATCATTGTTCACAAAATTAAAGAGTTACAGCACAAAGAAAAAGGCTTTAAAGAAAATGCTGTCGCCTTAAAGAAATCTTTTTGGAACGATGTTAGAGTCAATTTAGATACTGCTGAGGATGTCGACGAAACCTTTTTTGCAATTAAGCAACAGGCGGAGCTTTTATCTGACTCAGAGCTTGCACAGGAACGTGCAATTCGCAACGTGAAGGTGTATGAACGTTTACAACAGTCACCCTATTTTGCTCGTATTGACTTTTTACAAAATGGTCAACAAGACCCTTTAAAAATTTATATAGGTGTATCCACATTATTGGATAAACAGGATGAAAATATCGTCATTTTTGACTGGCGAGCACCTATATCAAGTATGTATTATGATTACACACCTGGCGATGCTTCCTACGAAACGTTAGGTGAAGAAATTCATGGAGAAATGCTGTTAAAACGGCAATTTATTATTAAAAATGGTCAACTACAATCCATGTTTAACACGGGCCTTACAATTGGTGATGACTTATTGCTTGATATTCTTGCACAAAATGCAAATGAGCATATTCGTAGTATTGTTGCAACAATTCAAGCAGAACAAAATAAGATTATTCGCCATGTAAATTCACGCTATCTTATCGTTGAGGGCGTTGCAGGTAGTGGCAAAACAGCTGTAGCCTTACAGCGGGTAGCCTATCTATTGTATCGTTATCGTGATGAAATGACTGCCGATCAAATTTTGCTAATTACACCTAATCAACTTTTTAATCAATATGTTCATTCAGTCTTACCTGATTTAGGTGAAGACAATATGCAGCAATTAACGTTTATAGAATATGCTGAAAAACGATTAGGTAGACAGTTTCAATTGGAATATCCTTATGAGCAACTTGAAAACCTGTTAACAGAAAAAGATAGTGCTCATTATCAAACAAAATTAAGCATCATTTCTTTTAAAGCGAGTCTTGCTTATAAACATTTGATGGATCAATATGTTGGTTATTTATCCAATAAAGATTTGTTATTTAAAAATATCGTTTTTCGTGGAGAACGAATTATTACTGCAAAAGAAATTAATGAATACTTCTATTCTTTTCCTTCCACCATGTCGATACCGGATCGCCTACAATTAGTAAAAGAATGGTTATTGCAACAACTAACAAAATTGGAAAAGGCCGAACGTACAAAGGAATGGGTAGAAGAAGCAACTGAGCTATTAGATAAAGAAGACTACTCCAAATCTTATAGTGAGCTTTTATATGAGGGACGCTATACTGAAAACTCATTTGATGATTTTGATCAAGAACGCTCTAAATTAGCGAGACAAATTGTCAAAAAACACTTTAAACCATTACGTAACTCCGTTAGCCAGTTAAAGTTTGTCCATATATTGGGTACGTATCGACAGCTCTTTGATTTGAATAGTTCTATTAACAAGGATTTACAGCACCTTATGCCAGACAATTGGGGGGATATTTGTCAGCAAACACTCCCTAATTTAGCAAAGCGTTTGATTGCCTACGAGGATGCTGCGCCATTTTTATACTTACAGGACAAAATTGAAGGACAGCAGACCAATAGGATGATCCGTCATGTATTAATTGATGAAGCACAAGACTATTCACCATTCCAACTGACGGTATTACAGCAGTTATTTCCAAAAGCACGTATGACCATTTTAGGTGATGGTCATCAAACGATTCACCCGCATACCTTTAATAATCCTTCCCTACTCGACCCTCAATTATATGGTGAGCAGGCAGAAAAAATGATTTTAACGAAAAGCTATCGTTCGACAAAGCAAATCATTCAACTCACTTCCAAAATTTTGAATGATGGTAGTGAGGTAGAAGCTTTTAACCGAACTGGCCCTGAACCATCGATTACTATCGTGCCAAATGAACTCGAATTAATGGATCAAATTATTCAAAACATCAACCATTTATCTACCAAATTTGAAACAATTGCTGTCATCTGTAAAACTGCAGCCGAATGCTCTGCTGTTTACAAGCAATTAAACAATCGAGTAGATATTCAATTGATCAACCATAATACGAAGCAATTTAAAAAGGGTATTTTATTACTTCCAGCTTATATGGCGAAGGGCATCGAATTTGATGCGGTAATCATCTATAATGCATCTGCCGCTAATTACTCAAGAGAAAGCGAACGGTACTATTTTTATACAGCCTGTACAAGAGCTATGCATGAATTGCACATTTATTCCATCAACAAATTAACCTATTTCCTTCAATAATAGGGACCAGGAGAATCTGTAAATAACAGATTCTCCTGTCATGTTGTTGAAAAAGGATCATGTCACTAGCAGAAAAAGACCTTTTAGCAAGATGAGGGGTTGATTTCCGTTCCGCCAGCGTCCTTTCCAGGGGGCGTCCGAGGAGCCGCTTCACTCACTTACGTTCGCTCCAGGGTCTCCTCTGTGACGCTCAATCCCCTTGGAGTGACGCTGGCTCCACTCCAATCAACCATTCTGCAAAAGTGTCTTTGCTTTATCTTTCATACTGGCCGTAGCGAACAAAATATCTCATTATTTGTATTATTAGAGAATCAATAGACTCTTATTTTCAATGTGGAGAAGTAATGCATGACAACACCGCTCTATAAAGAGTAGTGAACACCTTTACTAAAAAGAACCATTTTTATGTATTGAAGTGGAAGGCTACTTGACTCCCGTGGGATAGCGAGACAGGCGAAACCCTGCACGGAGCGATAGCGGAGGAAGCGATTCGGCGCTCGCCCACAGGAAAGCAAGTAGCCTGCAACGGAAATCCATTTCTACCTTTCAATTGACTGTTTTGTTTTTCAACACTAAGAACAGGAGAATCTGTAAATAACACATCCTCCTGTTCTCCATGCTGTCTTTATATATAGAACGTATAATCTTCTGGAATGACACGTTTTAAAAATTTCTTTGTGCGCTCTTCTTTTGGGCTGACGAAAATATCATGAGGGTTGCCTTCCTCTACGACAACTCCTCCATCCATGAAAATTACACGATTGGCTACATCTTTGGCAAAGCCCATTTCGTGTGTCACCACAAGCATTGTTGTACCTTCAGCAGCAATATTTTTCATAACCTGTAGAACCTCACCTACTAATTCAGGGTCGAGTGCGGACGTTGGTTCATCAAATAAAATAATATCAGGATTCAATGCTACTGCGCGTGCAATACCAACACGTTGCTGTTGACCCCCTGACAACTGACTTGGATAGGCATTATATTTTTCTGTTAAACCTACCTTATCAAGAGCCTTTTTACCAATTTCCACAGCCTGTGCCTTCGGAATTTTACGTCCAATGATTAACCCTTCCGTTACATTTTCTAATGCCGTTTTATTTGTGAATAGATTATAGTTTTGGAAGACAAATGCGACACGCTGGCGAATTGCATGTACGTCTTTTTTCTTTACATGTTGAAAATCAACTTGAATCTCTCCAAATGTCGCATGGCCTTGATCAGCCTTCTCTAAAAAATTGATACAACGTAATAATGTTGTTTTTCCTGAGCCACTGGGGCCTAAAATAACAACAACATCCCCTTTATCAATAGCTAAATCAACACCCTTTAAAATTTCATTGCCACCAAATGATTTATGAATATTTTTAATTTCTAACATGCTCGTTCACCCCTTAGGCATTTGCCATTTTGTATTTGCTTAAATATTTTTCATAGCGCTTAAACAAGTATTCAACCGTGCTACATAAAATTAAGTACACGATAAAGATATCCAGATAGGCTTCCACATAATTGTAGCCAACGTTTGCGGCTACTTTTGCCTTCAGCGTAATTTCAGGAAGCGACATTGCATAGCCTAGAGACGTAGCTTTAATGAGATTAACCGTAGCTGTACAAATATTTGGCAATGCCACTACTAATGCTTGTGGAATGATAATTCGAGTATATGCTTGGAATGTTGTCAATCCCACTGAGTGAGCTGCCTCTAATTGTCCCTTTTCAATCGTACTTAACGCAGAACGAAACACCTCTATTAAAATCGCTGTTGAACTGAATGCAAACACAATAAACGCATACCAAATTGGATTGATTTTATAAATATCATACGCAATATGATACTTTTCAAAAATCATTTTTAACATTAACGGTATACTGCTATAGATAATAAAAATTTGTATAATGATCGGCGTTCCTCGCACAAAAGAAACATATATTTTTGCTAGATGATGGACAACTGGAATTTTATTAATCCTAGTTAGTGCCAACAAAAATCCAAGTGGCAAAGCTATCGCCAAAGCAACAACTGTGACAAGGAGTGCGATAGGAACACCAGATAATGCTACGAAAAATGTTTCAAGTAAAAATTGATAATTCACATTCACGCCTCCTTAAGTTGTTTCTAAGGTCTTCTTACCCTTACCAAATACCTTTTCTAACATAGTAAATATTTTTTCTATAATAATAGATAGCACCCAATAAATAATAGCCAATGCAATATAAATTTCTAAAGCATGCGCATTGATGTTACTCGCAATAATTAAATTCGCCTTGCCTACAATATCAATTAAACCGATTGTATAAGCGAGCGCACCTTCTTGTAATAAAGCAATCATGCCATTGCCAAAGTTCGGCAAAGCTACGACCAGGGCCTGTGGAAAAATAATTCGACGATAGGCTTGGAACGGTGTTAGCCCAACACTAACAGCTGCTTCAAACTGCCCTTTTGGAATAGCTAAGTAGGCGGATCGTATCACCTCAGACATTATTGCTGCGAATTGTAAGGTGAATGTGACGACAACAAATATGGCCGTTTCAATTGAGTGGAGATTAAGACCAACATTTTCTGCTAATGCTGGGACCCCATAATAGACAAGAAATAATAAAACAATGGATGGTGTACAACGCATAATCGTTGTATACAGATTAGCGAATTTAATAAGCCACTTCACTGAAGATAGCTTAGCTGCCGCCAACAATAAGCCGAATAGGGTACCTAAGATAATGGAGGACCCTGCAACTAAGAACGTAATTTTTAAAAATGGCAATAACACTGGAATTGCGTTCCAAATGTAGGTTGCATCAAAATATTTATCCATTTCCTCACCAACTTTTGTTTTTATGAATAAAGACTGCTGAGCTTTACTGACTCAACAGCCTTATAATTCGTTCCGTTATAAACTAACGATTTACATTTTCCAGTACTTCAAATAAATCACGGCCATAGAATTTTGTACTTAATTCATTTGTTTTCTTTTGTTCTTTAACCTGAGCTATCGCTTTATCATAAGCGTCAGCAAATTCCTGCTCTTTTTTATTGAACAGTGGCCATGTTTTAATAACAGCAAATTCGTTATAGACAACGTCATCTTTTAGGTTATAATATGGGCCATCTTCTGCAAGTACTTGTTGTTTAAATGGTCCTTCAATCATGACACCACCATCAACACGACCTTCATTTACCCACTGCACTACATCGACTGTAAATGCGTCACCAGCCTCAAGTTTTACTTTATTATCGGGATTGGCCGTATTATACTCATCAATAATTGTATATTGAGCATTATTTGCAGCAATTGGTGCCAATGAATAGCCCTTTTTGGCAAAATCCGCTAATGTTTTCACACCTTCATCCTCTTTACGTAAAACTAGACCAGCGCTACTTAAACCTAAAAATTCCTTTGGGAAAATAAACTTCTCTGTACGCTCCTGCGTAAAGAATGCATTTTTAACCCCTACTTGATATTTCCCTTGCTCTACACCAATTAACAAATCATCACTTGTAGTACCTACATACTCAAATTGATAGTCAGGTAATAACTCATCTACTAATTTCATTACTTCGACATCATAACCTGTTGGATTACCATTATCGTCGATGTAACTAATAGGTTTTGACGCTTGATCGTAGGCAACCTTTACTGTACGAACCTTTTCACCATTACCTGAATCTTTATCTGCAGATTCTCCTGAATTACAACCTGTTAATAATGCTATAGATGCCAAACCAACCGCTGCAAATTGAAATATCTTATTCTTCTTCATATATCATTTCTCCTTATTTTTCACGTAATGTAATGATTAATTTTCAGTTAATTTCTGCTGTTCAATAGCGGCAGTCGCTAATTTAATAATCGTCATATCATCCATCGGTGGATTATGAAGTCCCGCACGAACGTTACGATAATAGCGTTGTAATGGATTGGATAGCTGCAAGCTTTTTGCCCCTACAACACGCATCGCTTTATCGACTATATCTATTGCCATGTTTGTGACAGTATGTTTCGCAACAGCCATTTCATTTGTTATTAATCCACGTCTAGCTGGATCATCGTAAGCCTCGGCCACTCCATATAAGACAAATCGTGCTTGATGGAGCTTTAATTCAATATCCCCTAAAAGCTGTTGTACATTTGGCAATGTACTTATTGGAGCATTCAAGCTATTCGGTTGATGATGATTGGCAAAATGGATAGCATAATCACGAGCAGCTTGTGCAATGCCTAAGTATGTTGCCGGGATATGAAGTATCCAGCCATTTATCTTGCCACCACTCGGGTGACTTGGTAACTCTACTAAATGCTCTGTTGCCACAATGACATCTTTTAACACAAGGTCATGGCTGCTTGTGCCCCGCATTGCAGACATTTCCCAATTCTCCTCAATGGATAGACCTACTGAATCCTTATGAATCAGGAAGAAACCAACTTGCTGCTTTTCTTCAATCCAAGCGGAAGTAAGGAAATAATCTAGCACTGGCGATGCAGTCGTAAAGATTTTGCGCCCATTTAATAACCAGCCATCTTTTGTAGAAATGGCATTTGTTCCTGGTCGCCCCCCTCGTGTTGGGCTACCTGTTGCTGCCTCACTGACAGCTCTATTAATCATGGCACCTCTCTTTATTTCTTCAGCGAACGCTGTTAATAGCTCATCAGTCCATAGCTTAGTTTCATATATTTCTCCGACAACGCCTAATGTCCATCCAAGGGAAAGAGAAGCATTCTCGTCATAGCTTGCTAGCGTTTCTTGTACAAGGACCATATCATAGACAGATAAGCCTTCTCCGCCATATTGTTTCGGTAAAGTGAGTTGTGGATAGCCTATTTGCAAAAGTAACCGATGTGCTTCAAACGGAAAACGAGATTGTTCATCTACCTCAACAGCCTCTGCCTTGATTGGCTCAGCAATAGTAGCTAGCTGATCTAACCAAAATCGTTGTCGCTCAGTTTTTACAAATAAATTCTTCAAATGAATCTCCTTCTTCCTAATATATATAAATCGTATAAATTTACTAAGAATTGATAATGAAAAAAAATCTCTGGCTACATAATGTAGTTGAGATACTATTTGGTACTGAATTTTCTGATTCGTTGACACTTATAATACTTTTCGCATTAGAAAATGTCAATGGGTGAAATTCAAGTTTTTTTGTAAGTTTAATATGTATTATAAAGTTTCAACTTTTATCTTTGATTTATGCACCAAGCTTTGCTTACAACATATGCTAAGACTAATGAAAGAGGTGCATAGATGACTAATAATATAAATTCTCCACAAAACGGTGGAATCATAACCCATTCGGCTCCACAGGTTATTCAAACTAAGTTTGGAGATATTAATGGTGATGGTTTTTTTGAAACCATTTTTTTAATGGGCACTAAACAGCCAGATAGTCCTTTATGGAGAAACCTAACACTGACTATTTTTTATGGGCAAACACGTCAAATGGAACAACTTCCACTGCAACAAAATATGGGCTATAATCCGACTATTTTTTTGGGCGATTTTACTGGTGATCATGTTGAGGACATTCTAGTTGTGTCTGATACAGGGGGTAGCGGTGGAATTGTTAATGGTGAGATTTTTTCCTCCATCAACAATCAAGTTCGTTCCATCTTTGATGCAGAGTCTTTTAATAACAAACTTAAATATAACGTCAATTATGTAGATCATTACAAGGCTGTTGTTCGGAGTTTCATTCCTGCTATAAAATACACAATCGATTTACAGTATAAAGGGGCTGATTACTTAGCAGAAATTTATAATCCAGACGGTACCTTAAAGCAACCGATTGAAGGCTGGGTAGATCCTTTTGGTGGACTATATCCTGTTGATTATGACCGAGATGGAACATATGAAATTTTAGGGTATCAAGAAATTGCAGGTAGATATCATGCTGATGGATTAGGCTATGTACAAAATATTTTAAAATGGAATGGCCATGAATTTATAATAGATCGGCAAACGGTTGGGATTTTTGGAGAGGATTTATCCTAGAGGTCAAATCTAAATACTAAATAAGATCAAAGCTGGAATCTGCTCATTTTCACTTAATAATCTAACAAAAAACAAGCAGATTCCGTTATTTACATTTATTTTTCAACTAAGGCAAAATAGTTATTTTCAGGGTCAGCAAAGTTAAAAACTCTACCCATTGGCATCATTACTAGGTCCCCTACTTTAATGCCCTTTGCCTGAAAATCTTGGTACATCTCTTCAATTTTATCAGCGTAAAACATAATAGAAGGTGTTCCTAAATTTAGCTCAGGCTGCATTTTAGCAATCATTTCTTTGTTATGAAGTACAAAGGATGTTTGAGCTTCCTTGGTTGGTGCAATTTCAATCCAGCGCATACCTGCCTTTTCCTGTTCAGAAATAACAACAAAACCTACTTTTTCTGTCCAAAACTTCACGGCCATATCTTGATCATTAACATATAGCATTACTTGTCCAATTTGATGAATCATGACTTCATTCCCTCCTCTTTTGAGCATTAGTATACATCAAAAAGTAGCTTTATATAGCTTCTATCGAATTCAATTTAGGGAACTTTCGAACAATTGACAATAATATATATTACTATCAAATAATTAATTCAAAGTACTTAACTTTTTCTTTATTTCTGATAGAATGAGTATTATTTACCTTCTAGGGAAAAGTATAGAATAAAAATATTATGTGAGGATAATACAATTGAAACAACTAAGTTTAAGAAAAAAGCTTATTTTTTCGTTTTTAGCCATGCTTCTCATCCCAACACTATTAATTGGAATAGTTTCTTACCAAAGTGCTGAACAGCAGATTTCAGAGGAACAACACGCAAGTGCAACTGAAAGTGTGCGTATTCTTAATTCCAATATTACAACTATGATTGAACCCAAGTTGAAAGATGTACAATATTTTTCACAAAAATTTAGTAAAGCCTACTTTCAAGATGATAGCAGTTTAGAACTTAAATCTTTATTAAGTGAATATGTAAATATGCACCCTGAAGTAGAGCTGATATACATTGGTACTGCTGAAGGCAAACTGTTTGACCAGCCTGTTCAAGAGTATCCTGATGGCTTCGACCCTCGGACAAGGCCTTGGTATAAGCAGGCTTTAGATAATAATGGAAAGACCTCAATTACTGCACCCTATGTTACACAATCTACAGGTGACATTGTCATTACAATCACTCAGGCTTTACCAGATGGTTCTGGGGTTTTAGGATTAGATCTAAATATTTCTACATTAAGTGATATTACGAATAATATACGTATTGGAGAAACGGGCTTCGCTTCTCTTTTAGATAGTAATAAAATTTACATTGCCCAGCCAGATAAAGCAAGTGGTACAGAGGCAACTGAAAGCTACATTACAAAAATTTATGAGCAAGAAAGCGGCACTGTCATTGAAAGAGACCGTCACTTACAATTTGTTACGAATGAGCTAACGGGTTGGAAGGTAATTGGTACAATGTTTACGGCGGAAGCTGCAAAAGCTGCTGCCTCCACATTGAATATAAATTTGATTATCATTGTTATTTCCATTGTCGTTGGCGTTATTTTTATGCTCTTCATGATAAAGTCTATTGTTAGCCCAATTAATCGACTGAAGCAAAGTGCGTTGAAAATTAGTGACGGTGATTTAACGGAGTTTATTGAAATTCATTCTAAAGATGAAATTGGTCAGCTTGGAGAAGCCTTTATCGCTATGAAAGTTAGCTTAAAAAAACTAATTCGTAATGTCGATCAAAGCTCACAACATGTCCAAACATCCGCTCAAAATCTATCTGCCAATGCAGAACAAAATATTGCTGCCTCAGAGCAAGTGGCGGATGCCATGCAACAAATGGCAATTAGTACAGAAAAACAAACAACAGGTATTGACCAGAATGCCATTTCAGTTGAAGAAATTGCTAAAGGCGTTGTAGAAGTTGCAGACAGTTCCATGCAGGTTTCTGATTTATCTAGCCATGCTATCCAATTGGCTGAAGAAGGCGGACAATCTGTCGAACAAACTGTGCAGCAAATGAATTCTATTCATGAGTCCGTTACGCAATCAGATACAATGATTAAAGCACTCTATGACCGCACGAAAGAGATCGGTTCCATTTTAGAAATGATTAGTGCTATTTCAGACCAAACAAATTTACTTGCTCTAAATGCGGCTATTGAAGCAGCTAGAGCAGGAGAACATGGCAAAGGCTTCTCAGTAGTGGCGGATGAAGTGCGCAAATTAGCAGAGCAATCTCATCAATCAGCAGAGCAAATTTCCGCGCTCATTACTACTATTCAGCAGGATACAGCAAAATCTGTACAGACCATGGTCAAAGCGTCGACAGATGTTCAAGACGGCTTACAATTGACAGAAGAAACGAGAAAGAAATTCGCGAGTATAATTGAAAGCCTACGAAACATCGCGCCGAAAATGGAGGATATTTCTGCATCAGCTCAAGAGATGTCAGCAGTGGTGGAAGAAGTCTCAGCAACTGCTATTGAACTATCAGATCACGCAAAATTAAATGCTGCTGCTACAGAAGAAGTTGCCGCTTCCACGGAACAAACCTTATCTTCAATGCAAGATATGGCTTCATCAGCCAAAACTCTACTTGATATGGCTGATGAATTGCAGGGCTATGTGAATCGTTTTAAATATTAATACTCTTCTAGATCTGAGTTCAAGTTAGTATTGAACTCAGATTTTTTAGTGTTGAAAAACAAAATAGTCAATTGAAAGGTAGAAATGGGTTTCAAACAAAGTGAAGGTGTTCACTACTCTTTATGAAGGGTTGTTGTCACGCATCCCTCTTCACATTGAAATTAAGAGCCTTTCCTCTCTCTGTACTACAGATAATGGCTATTTTGTTCACTGAAGCTAGTATGAAAGATAAGGAAAAGACACTTTTGCAGAATGGTTGATTGGAGTGGAGCCAGCGTCACTCCTTGGGATTTAGCGTCACAGAGTAGACCCTGGAGCGAGCGTAAGTGAGTGAAGCGGCTCATCGGACGCCCCCTGGAAAGGACGCTGGCGGAACGGAAATCAACCTCTCGCCTTGCAAAATTGCTTTATCTGTAGTTGACATCATCTTTTTTATTCAAAGGCAAATACAAAATAAGATATTTTTCTACAAATAATGCCGTAGCATAACTTGATTTTCCAGATTTTTCAGAAAATTGTGTTGATTATTATTCATTTTCCTCTTAGAATCAGATTAAACATTTGAACGACTTAGGAGACTACTAGTAATAAAACCAATCCAGTAATTAGTTGTATTACAATTGAATAATGTCGTTAAAGGAGGAAAACTATATGAAACGAATTAGTTTAAGAAAGAAACTCATCTTTGCATTTTTAGTCATACTTCTCATTCCCGCACTTTTAATCGGGTATACCTCCTTTAAAAGTACCAAAAACCAAATTTTAGAAGAGCAGCAAGCAAGCGCCAAGGAAAGTGTGCGGATGCTTAATAGTAATATTACCAATACAATTGCTCCTAGAGTTCATGATATCGAATATTTTGCCAAGAAAATAAATGAATCTTATTTACAAGATGATAAAAAAGCCGAATTGAAAACTCTTTTTCAGGAATATGTAAATACACATCCAGAAGTGGAGCTGCTATATATAGGGACTGCGGATGGTCGAATCATTGATGAACCCGTCCATGACTATGCAAGTGATTATGATCCTCGGAAACGACCTTGGTATATAGAAGCCCTTGATAATAAAGGTCAAGTATCCATCACTTCTCCCTATATCTCAAAATCAACAAATAACATTGTTGTTACAGTCATGCAAGCTCTTCCTGATGATTCGGGTGTAATTGCCATAGATTTAAATATCTCTCTTCTAAGTGCGCTGACAGATCAAACGCGTATTGGAGAAACTGGTTTTGCCTCTCTGTTAGATAATAATAAGCTCTACATTGCACAAAAGGGTAAGGAAAGTGGCTCAGAGGCAACAGAAGAATATGTTTCAAAGCTTTACGAAAAGCAAGAAGGTAGTATTACTGAAGGTGACCGTCATTTACGCTTTGAAACAAATGAAATCACAGGTTGGAAGATAATCGGTACAATGTTCATTGCGGAGGCTACTAATGCTGCTACCGCAACCTTTACTATTACATTACTCATTATTGGTATTTCTATTATTGTAGGAATTATCTTTATGCTCTCTATGATTAAATCTATTGTTAACCCTATTAAACAACTACAGCAGAGTGCTCTGAAAATTAGTGAGGGTGATTTGACGGAGTATATTGATATTCATACGAAAGATGAAATAGGACACCTTGCTGAAGCATTTATCTCAATGAAGGTTAGCTTAAAAAAGCTAATTCGCAATGTTGATCTAAGCTCACAACATGTTCAAACCTCTGCACAAGGTCTTTCAGCAAACGCCGAGCAAAATATTGCTGCATCTGAGCAGGTAACAGAGGCTATGCAACAGGTTGCTATTAGTACTGAAAAACAAACAACAGGAATCGATCAAAATGCTGTTTCTATTGAGGAGATTGCAAAGGGCGTTGTAGAGGTAGCAGATAGCGCACTACAAGTTTCAGACCTATCCAGCCAAGCCATCCAATTAGCGGAAGAAGGTAGTCAATCTGTTGAGCACACTGTTAATCAAATGGTTTCCATCCATGATTCTGTGGCTCAATCCGATATGATGATTAAATCCCTGTTTGATCGAACAAAAGAAATTGGCTCCATTATAGAAATCATTAGCGCTATTTCAGATCAAACGAATCTTCTTGCTCTTAATGCTGCTATTGAAGCAGCAAGAGCTGGTGAACATGGTAAAGGCTTTGCAGTTGTAGCAGATGAAGTGCGTAAATTAGCTGAACAATCTCATCAATCAGCAGAGCAAATTTCTACTCTTATTACAGGTATACAACAAGATACAGCTAAATCTGTACAAACGATGACGAAAGCTTCAGCAGACGTTCAACAAGGTTTACAGCTATCTGAGGACACGAAAAAGAAATTTACAAGTATCGTTGAGAGTCTTCGAGAAATGGCTCCGAAAATGGAAGATATATCAGCTTCTGCACAAGAAATGTCTGCCGTTGTAGAGGAAGTATCCGCAACTGCTATTGAACTGTCAGACCATGCAAAACTAAACGCAGCTGCATCTGAAGAAGTTGCCGCTTCAACGGAGCAAACATTATCCTCCATGCAGGAAATCGCCTCTTCTGCTAAAACATTACTTGATATGGCAGATGAATTACAAGGCTATGTAGATCGTTTTAATTACTAAATAAGAAAGCACGATGATACTTGGTTTAGCCCTATCATCGTGCTTTTTATCATGCTATTTAATTATTCATTTACCTCATGGCTAAATTGCCATTCAACGCCGAATTTATCTGTAAGTGAGCCGTAACATTTGCTCCAAAATGTTTCTTGAAGCTCCATTCTCACTTTACCACCATCTTTAAGCTTATCAAATGCTTGACGCATTTGCTCTTCATCATCGGATACAACAGCTAATGTGACATTATTCCCAGTGGAAAATGGCATGCCTGGAAATGTATCTGAGAACATAATTCTACTACCAAATACAGAAAGTCGTGTATGCATAACAAGATCTTTTGCTTCTTCTGGTAATGGATAATCTGGATTTTGTGGTGTCTCTCCAAACGTCATAATTTCAGCCTTGTCCGTATTAAAAACGTCTTCATAAAACGCTACTGCCTCTCGACAATTTCCATTAAAATTTAAATAAACCTCTACTGCCATTTCCAACACTCCTTTGTCATTTTTTGAAGCAATTCTATTGTACATGGATTACAAATCATAACACAAATTATAACTAGAATAATTCATCTTCAAACTAAGCTTGCTTCTCTACTTTTTAAATTTTTTATTTATTTTCGCAAAAGCTTTGACATTTACTCAAAAATCATGTAAATTACCAAATGGCGAACAATTTAAATTAAATCTTAAAAAATATTCGTATTTTAGGAGTGTATATAATGGATAACGTATTTGACTATGAGGATATTCAATTAATTCCCGCAAAATGTATTGTAGAAAGTCGTTCAGAATGTGATACTTCAGTTACTTTAGGTGGACACACATTTAAACTTCCAGTAGTACCTGCAAATATGCAAACAATTATCGATGAAAATCTAGCTAAGAAACTTGCTGAAAACGGTTACTTTTATATCATGCACCGTTTCCAACCAGAAACTCGTCGAAACTTTATTCAAGAGATGCAAGGAAATGGCTTAATTGCTTCTATCAGCGTTGGTGTAAAAGAAGAGGAATATACATTTATCGAAGAATTAGCAGCTGCTAATTTGGTACCTGATTTTATTACAATTGATATTGCACATGGTCATTCAAATGCTGTTATTCGTATGATTCAACATATTAAAAAGCATTTACCAAACAGCTTTGTCATTGCAGGTAACGTAGGGACACCTGAAGCGGTGCGTGAGCTTGAAAATGCTGGTGCAGACGCTACGAAAGTTGGGATTGGACCAGGTAAAGTATGTATTACTAAAATCAAAACAGGTTTTGGTACTGGTGGCTGGCAACTAGCTGCACTACGTTGGTGTGCAAAGGCTGCTACAAAACCAATCATTGCTGATGGTGGTATTCGTACACATGGCGATATTGCTAAATCTGTACGTTTTGGTGCTTCAATGGTAATGATCGGTTCATTATTTGCTGGTCATGAAGAATCACCTGGTGAAACAATCGAAGTCGAAGGTAGAACAGTGAAGGAATACTTCGGCTCTGCTTCTGAATTCCAAAAAGGCGAACGTAAAAACGTCGAAGGTAAGAAAATGTACGTTGAACATAAAGGTAGCATCAAAGATACATTAATCGAGATGCAACAAGATTTACAGTCATCTATTTCTTATGCTGGTGGCACAAAGCTAGAGGCTATTCGAAATGTTGATTATGTAATCGTGAAAAACTCTATTTTCAATGGAGATAAAGTGTACTAATTAGTGTATACCCGCTAACATCACCCCAATTAAGAGCTATTTACTCTTGATTGGGGTGATTTTTTGGAGACCTATCTCTTTTAATGTGATGAATTAAAATATGGTATTTATTTTCAGAATTTTCTATTTTATTAAAAAACTATATATTATAATAGAACTATATTGAAGTAATGAAGGGACGGAGGTTGTTTCTAATGAAGTCAGTACGTAATAAACTTGTTAGTCTTGCCATTATAGTTATTCTACTATCAACAGGACTAGTTGGAACCGTCAATTATATTGTGGTGAAAGGAGAACTCGATCAGGTAGGTCGAGATAGTCTTAAAAATGGCACACTTGGCATACTTGAATTAATTGCACAGTTAGACACTCAAGTTCAAAATGGGAAAATAACGCTAGAGGAAGCTCAGGAAAGTGCAAGAACACAGATTGTTGGTAAAAAAATTGAAGATAATAAACGATCCATCGATAATCCTGTCAAATATGGAGATAATTTTTATTTCTATGCTTTCCAAGATAGCGGTATGGTTGAAACCCATCCATCTCTTGAAGGACAAGATATTTCAGATTTACAAACAGGTGACGGACGCTATTTTGTAAGAGAAATGATTGAAGCAGCAAAAGCCGGAGGAGGATATGTACGTTATGATTGGGCTCTTCCCTCAAACCCTGAAATAGTTGCGCCTAAAATTACTTATGTGGAAATGGACAAGCATTGGGGTTGGATTATAGCAGCTGGTACATACGAAATGGACTTTAATGCAGGTACTAATAATGTTTTATATTACACACTGGGTATGACAATCCTTGCAACGATTATTGGTGTATCACTCTTCTGGTTCTTCTCTGGACGAATGACAACCTATATACGAAAAATTATGGTGATCACATCTGATATTGCTAAAGGCAAGCTAACTGGTGATGACATACCTGTTACTACAGAGGATGAACTAGGCATACTAGCTAGTAACGTGAATAATATGAAACATAGCTTGCATGAAATGGTCAACAACACAAAGGATAGTGCATCCCAAATGCGAGTTTCTTCAGAAATGCTGAGTGCCATTACAGAGGAAACTACTGCTTCTGCTGACGAAATTCATCAAGCAATCAATGACATCTCTAAAGGAGCCGTTGTACAAGCTGAAGAAGCAGAAATGGCCATTAGTAAAGTTGAAACTCTGTCCTCACTTATCTCAAATGCTACAGATAAATATGGTGAGATTACTGAAAATATGAATATCATTAATCAATCTCAAGAAAATGGTAGACAAAAAGTAGATGTATTACTGCAAAATTCAAGTGAATTTACACAAGTAATTGAGGAGTTACGTACAAATTTCTCAAGCTTGACGAGCCAAATGAAAGAAATTCATCAAGTGGTACAAACCATTACATCCATTTCTGAACAAACAAACCTATTAGCACTAAATGCAAGTATTGAGGCAGCACGTGCGGGAGAACATGGTAAAGGATTTGCTGTCGTAGCTGAGGAAGTCCGCCATTTATCAGAGGATACAAATGAAGCCACTAACCGTGTTAGAAATCTATTACAGCGTATTGAGGTTGATACTGCTAATTCAGATGCAAAAATGATACACACGCTCCAACTTTCACAAAATCAGGCAATGTCGATTACGGAAGTAAAGGGAGCCTTTACTTTCCTAGCAGATTCCATTCATGATATTACAAAGCACCTTGTTTCTCTAGACAAAGGAATGAATGACATGGCGGAAAATCGAATAGTTGTGATGAATGCTATTAATGAAATAGCAAGTGTCGCTACACAATCTGCCGCAGCTACTGAACAAATTAACGCCTCCATTGACGAACAGAAGTCAGCGGTGACGTCTATCATGCACTCCTCTATGGAGCTTCATACTGAGGCAGAGCGTATGTACGACTTAGTAGAACGCTTTACATGAAAAATACCATATAAAAAAGAATGCTACGCATATCCGTAGCATTCTTCTTAACATTATAGTTTGTTAATTACTGCGTGGATTGTTTCCTTAAGCTCTGCATCATGATCAGCAAGATCTACAAGGTTTCCTAGACGTTCACGTAATACAGGGCGCTCAATTACTAATTTTTCATCAAGTACTTGTACCAATAGCTCGATAATAAGACGATCACGAACATTTAACGCTTCTTCTAAACGTTCTGGTGTAATTTTCGCATCAGTTTTTGCAGCTTTTGCCATTTTAAAAACCCCTTTTATATTTTATATTCATGCACATCTATTTTAGCATACCACTAAATTATTTTGAAAACTTTCTTTCATTAAAATATACCAAAACTTTACAAAAACTAAAGAAAAGATTTACGGCTAATTGTTATATTTATATCATAATACTCTACTACTCAACCATAGGATGATGTATTTACTAAAATCGATTGGAGGAATTGGATGAATCAAAAAAATACGACTTATTTACAGCTCATTAAAGCTGTGCCAAAATCTCTACAGCTATTTCTCAATGTTTGCCTTGTACTATTAGCACTGATTCTTTCTTTTTTGTTATTTAAGGAGCTAATTGAATTTCTTAAAATATTACTATTTGCTAAGGAAGATGGTGATTATAAACTATTCCTTGCCAATATTCTTATTTTCTTTTTATATTTTGAATTCATCACAATGATTATTAAATATTTCAAGGAGGACTACCATTTTCCACTCCGATACTTTATTTATATCGGTATCACAGCGATGATTCGATTAATTATTGTGGAGCATGACCACCCTCTAAATACTCTAATCTATTCATTAATTATCCTAATTCTAATCATAAGCTACTTTATTATTAATATCACACCACTTGAAAGACCAACACGTTCATCCATTCTCATCAAAAAAGATTAAAAGCTCTCACTACCATTCTAAAATGCCGATATACATGTAGGCTTTTCAAACACATAGAAAAATTGCTGTAAAGCCTGTAAATATTGATTATCACTAACCTGTATTCGACTAAGCATAAATAGCTCTTGGACCGTTACTACACCCATTACCAGTGATGAAAGCTCAGCCACATCTAACGTGACTTCAACGTCATAGCTACCACTTTCTATTATTTTAATTGTGCCGTTAACAGCTTCAACAATGAGTTGCTGATTATTTTTAGCAAGTAACGAATCCGTAACATTCAACTTAAATGTCAAGGTGACACCGTTAAAATTGCGTGTTCTTAGCTCTTCAAAAAAGCCTTTCACATTAATAATACGGTACATTAGTCCAACCCCAGACACAGCACTTGCGTGGTAGACACTTGGAATCAAATGATTTGTCCCATTTCTTACATCCCCTAAAAAGAAATGTACATTTTCTTCTTGTGTATTCCATTCAATTCGGTTTACCTGGTCTGCTTGACTGTTTAAAAATGTACTAAGCTCTAACAAAGCCTCAGGAGTCTCGTAGATCCACTCTTTAATCACCAAATTATTTAGCATAAAATTACTCTCGCTTTGCTTATTAAAAGAAAAAACAATATAGCCCTGTACTGTACCCTCCTGTTCCATTGCAATCACATAGTTGTTTGGATTATTAAAAATAAAGGATAGCTCCGGTTGTGTTTTAAAAAACATCCCATGTTTTTTAGCTACTACTCTGTTGTAGCAATCTATTAGCTGTTGCTGATCTGCAACTGTCAAATATTTTAGGTGCTTTTTGGTTGGCCCTTTAGGGAAGCTTAAAGGCTCTACCAAGTATTGATAGATTTTCGGTCCATAGCCAAAACCCATTTTCTTATAAAAGTCTGGTCTAAACGGATACAAAGCCACAAAATGAATATCTTTTTCTAAAAAGATGTTAAAGAAATGTTGGATTAATTCTTTTGCAACCTTCTCTTTTTTATATAATAAGTCAACTGCAACAAGCCCTACCCCACCGATTGGTAGCATTGTAGAGAACAGGTTCATTTGAAAGTCATGTAGTCGCATACCGCCAATGAGCTTGTCATCTTCCCATAGTCCATAATAATGAAGAGATTCATCATTGCTTTGATTTTGCATAAAGTGCTTTGTCAGCTGATCTTTTGTTGTGTGTGCCCCATCCATTCTTCCTGGATAGGCTCCTACAACGATATTCACAAAGGATACAAAATCTTGTTCTTTTACTAATTTCTCTACAACTCTCATCATGTCCCCTCCATTTTCACATTGTTGCATGTTATTTATGAATTTTTATACCCCATAATAACATATATTACCACGACAAAATAATGAGTACTGAAAATGAGTAAAGGAGGAAAATGTATGACTTTAATTGATTCTTATATTCACGAAGTGTCTAAAAGGCTACAAAAAAATAAACGTGAGAAAATCAAGGTTGAACTAAAAGCTACAATTGAGGATATGTTGCCAGAGCAATATTCAGAATCCGAGGTGAAGGAAGTACTCAAGAAACTTGGAAGCCCTGTAGAGGTTGCTGCAAGCTATCAGGATACTCCCCGTTTTTTAATTGGTCCAGAGATTTTTGATCAATATACAAGAACCATCAAGCTAGTTATTCCTTGGGCAATTCTCATTACGATCATTGTTCAAGTAATAGAGAAAATGGTGCTCTATTCGGGAGAAGAAGCACTTCTCACAGCCATTATTACAGCCTTTGTGGGAATCATTGTTGCCATTATTGCTGTATTATTTCACGTATTGTTTTGGGTTACGGTTATTTTTATCATTAAGGAACGCTCTGGTGCTGAAAAGATTTCCCTACCCATTTTGAAAGATACCAAGCAATGGTCACCTGATGATTTAGTACAGATTAAAAAGATTCCCAAAGATAAAATCATTACTTTAAGTGACACAATTTTTAGCCTTCTAGGAATCATTATTTTTTCTTTTGTTTATTGGAATGCCTATCGTCTTTTAGGTATTTATACAACAAATGACAACGGGAGCTTGAAATTTGTTATGCCAATCTTTAATCAAAATATTTTACAATCGTTTGTTCCTGTAGTCTTACTATGTATTATCCTTAGTCTCACTTTAACTTTTTTAAAATGGCGTGCGGGTCAGTGGACAGTGCCTATCGCCATCACTAATGCACTACTTCAAAGTGTAGGAACGATCGTGTTTATTTTAATGGCGATGCACCAAGATTTTATTCATAGTGCCTCCATTCCATACATGGCTGCTATCCTAGAAACAACATCAGCTAAGGTTGCCTTTACTATAGATAAAATCCTACTATTTAGTATAATTATTGCTGTTTTAGCAAATGCATTTGATATCTATCAAGGATTTAAAAAAGCGAGAGTATAAAATCCCCCTATTGAAATCGCTAAAATACCTTTATTCTCTGATGTTTTGTATAATGATAAAGTTGAAAGTATTTTTATATACATGAAAATAATCTGCACAATTCAATCAGAGTAAGGGGAAATTACTATGACCATTCTTCTAGTAGATGACAATCAAGTCAATTTATTTGTCATTGAAAAAATACTAAAAAATGCAGGTTATGATAACTGTGTTTCTCTTTCATCTGCTTATGAGCTATTTGATTATTTACAATTAGATGCACCCAATCCGACAGGAAATTCAGTAGATTTAATTTTGTTAGACATTATGATGCCGGAAATAGATGGTATTGAGGCCTGCAAACGTATTAAGCAAAATGAGAGATTGAAAGATATTCAAATCATATTTGTCACAGCACTCGAGGATAAAAATAAACTGGCAGAAGCCCTAGATATCGGTGGCGTAGATTATATTACAAAACCAATTAATAAAACAGAGTTACTTGCCAGAATGCGTGTTGCCTTACGTTTAAAAGCGGAATTAGACTGGCACACACAGCATGAAAAGAAAATACAATATGAACTAGATTTAGCCACCCATGTACAAAGAAGTCTTCTTAGTCCACCATTAAATGAGAAGGACATCCGTATTGAGGTTTCCTATTTACCCTCCTCTAATTTAGCAGGGGATATGTATTATTGGTATAAAATAGACGATCATCGTTATGCCATCATACTATTGGATATGATGGGTCACGGTATATCTGCAGCGCTTGTTTGTATGTTCATCTCCTCTGTTCTAAGAGAGGCGGTTAAGCAATTGATCGAACCCGAGCTTGTCATCAAGGAACTGAATCGTTATATGACACTATTGCAAGATGGTAAAGAGAATAATCTTTATTATTTTACAGCGATTTATTTAATCATTGATACAGAGCACAAAACAGTCGAATACATAAATGCTGGCCATCCTTCTGGCTATGCACTAATCGATGAAAAAACATGTATTCCATTAGATCAGGGTAGCTGTGCAGTCGGCTTCTTCGATGAAATTAAAGTGAAAAAGCAATATATTCATTATGAGCATGATATTCAGATTGTGTTATTTACTGACGGTGTACTAGAGGCAATGGGACCTTGTGAAATAGAATCCGAAAAGCATTTGCAAACGCTAACATCCTCCAAGTGGGATTATTCGCAATGCCTAATCGATAACCTATTACCTAAGGATAAACAAGAAAATCAGCCTGATGATATGTGTGTATTAATGATTCAAGCTAGCACTACTTCTCTATAAATAAAAAAGCAGAGGCTATCAGTTATAGATAGCCTCTTATGTTGTTGAAAAAGATCATGTCACTAGCAAAAAAAAGACCTTTTAGCAAGGTGAGGGGTTGATTTCCGTTCCACCAGCGTCCTTTCCAGGGGGCGTCCGATGAGCCGCTTCACTCACTTCCGTTCGCTCCAGGGTCTCCTCTGTGACGCTAAATCCCCTAGGAGTGACGCTGGCTCCACTCCAATCAACCATTCTGCAAAAGTGGCTTTTCCTTATCTTTCATACTAGCTAGCCGTAGTAATCAAATTAGCCCATGATTTGTATAATTAGATAGGCTCTTATTTTCAATGTGTAATGACAACACCCCTTCATAAAGAGTAGTGAAGACCTTCACTTTATTTGAAAACCTTTGATAAAAAGTTAATATTTTGTAGGTTGGAGTGGAGGGCTACTTGACTCCCGTGGGATAGCGAGACAGGCAAAACTCTAAACGGAGCGGTAGCGGAGGAAGCGATTCGGCGCTCGCCCACAGGAAAGTAAGTAGCCTGCAACGGAAACCATTTTCACCTTTCACAAAAATTCTATTGATGGTTTTGTTTTTCAACACTATGAGAGGCTATCAATTAAAGATAGCCTCTTACTCGTTAATACATTTTTTGATAAATTCTTTCGTTGCCTGCAATTTCACTATATTTTGAAATGACCTCTTCAAATCGCAATGTTTCTTTATCCCCTAAGCATAAAAATCCTTCGTCACTTAGACTTTCATAAAACAATTGATGTACCTGACTCTGCAGCTTAGGTGAAAAATAAATAAGAACATTTCTGCACAGGACGACATGAAATTCATTAAATGAATGATCTGTTACTAAATTATGTTGAGCAAAAATAATATTTTTCAATAATGTTGGATGGAAGTAAGCATATTGATAATCTGTTTGATAGTATTCTGAAAAAGCATGGGCACCTCCAGCCAGCATATAGTTTTTCGTATATGCCTGCATTTTATGAATTGGAAAAGCACCTTTCTTAGCCTTTTCTAATACTTGCTCATTCATATCTGTTGCATAAATAACAGCTCTCTCTATAAGCCCCTCTTCCTGCAGCAAGATGGCCATAGAATATACTTCTTCACCTGTCGCACACCCTGCATGCCAAATACGGATTTCTGGATATTCTCGCAAAACTGGGATGACCGTTTCACGAAAAGCTTTAAAAAAGCTAGGGTTACGAAACATCTCCGTTACATTTATCGAAAAATCATTCAATAGCTGCTCTAAAAATTCTTTATCATGAATGACCTTTTCCTGTACGCGAGAAATCGTTGGAATGTTATTGATCCCCATTCTATTGTAGATTCTACGCGAAATGGATGAACGATTATATTGACGAAAATCATAACCAGATAAACGATAAATAGCCTCTAGTAACAAATCAATTTCTAAATTTGTCTGCTTATTTAATTGTATATTTTGCTCCAAAGGCTGAAATTGTTCCATGTTCATTAACTCCCCTTAGAAACCAACCATACTCTTAAAACTGATATTAATTGATCTAAATTTAATGGCTTACTAATATAATCAGATGCACCTGCCTGCAATGATTTATCACGATCATTTTTCATCGCCTTAGCAGTCAATGCAATGATCGGCAAATCAATACGCTTCATTTGCTGACGAATTATAGTCATCGCTTCATAGCCATCCATATTAGGCATCATGATATCCATCAGAACAAGATCAATATCAGGATTAGCTTGCAAGACCTCTAAACATTCTAGCCCATCTTTGGCAACTAGAATATGCATACCTCTTTTTTCTAATGCTGTTTTCAACGCATAAATATTACGGTTATCATCATCAACGATTAAGATATTCTTCCCTTGGAAAACCTCTACCTCTTGTTGAAGGGCTTCTTCCATTGCTTGTGGTTGCTCTGTTGCTTCTTCCTCTTTCACCGTCGTAGCAGCCACTTCGTTCATGGCAAGCTTTTGGCAATGCTCCTCTTCGATTCCATTTGGTAGACTTGGAATTGTTAACCTAAAGCTACTACCTTGTCCTTCAGCGCTTTGCAACGTAATCCAGCCACCAAGTAATTTGGCAAACTCCTTACAAATAGAAAGTCCAAGGCCTGTTCCACCATATTTTCGAACTGTAGCTCCATCTGCTTGCTGGAATGATTCAAAAATCAGCTGATGTTTGTCTTTTGGAATACCTATTCCTGTGTCTGAAACAGTAATTTCTAGCCAATCTGTACTTATATCCTGCATATTGTTTGTTAGTTGTTGTGGTGTAAGCTGGTTAATATCTAATGTGACAGATCCATGCTCAGTAAATTTAAAGGCATTAGATAATAAATTCTTTAAGATTTGCTGGAATCTCTTTTCATCTGTATAGAATATATCTACTACATGATCTGCCTTTGAAATATGGAATGCTAAGTTTTTCTTCATCGCAACTGGTGCAAAGGTATGTTCAATTTGCACAGGTACTTCGCTCATATTGACTTCATTAAAAATAATATCAAGCTTTCCAGCCTCGACTTTAGATAAATCTAAAATGTCATTGATTAGAGCAAGCAAGTCCTCCCCTGAAGAATGAATAACTTTAGCAAATTCTGCTTCCTCGTCTGTTAGGTTGTGTTGGCTATTTTCTGCTAGCATCTCTGATAAGATTAATATGCTATTTAAAGGTGTTCTTAATTCATGTGACATATTAGCTAAAAATTCGGATTTGTAATTGGAGTTAAGAATAAGTTGCTCTGCACTTTCTTCTAATTCCTTCTTCGCCTTCTCTAGCTCTCTTGATTTAGACTCAGCCTCTTTCGTGCGCTCTTCAAGCTGCTCATTAATCATTGTCAGCTCTTCCGTCTGCATTTGTAATTCTTCTGATTGTGTCTGAAGCTCTTCTGATTGAACCTGTAATTCCTCTGTCATTGCTCTCGATTCATTTAATAGACGAACAATTTCCATACGCCCTAAAACGCTATTCACTGTTAGTCCAAAGGTTTCAGTGACTTGTCTAACTAATTCTTGCTGTAACTTACTGAATTTAGCCATTGTTGCTATTTCAACAACCGCTATGACTTCATTTTCAAAAATAATAGGGATCAATAAAATATTTTGTGGTCTTATTTCACCTATTCCTGTACTAATTAAACGATAGTCTTTTGGAATATTATCATAGAATAACACTCTTTTTTCTAATGCACATTGACCGATTAATCCCTGTCCTATTTTAAAGCTCTCCATGCCAACACCATCATCCATGTCAGCAAAAGCAGCCTTTTTCACAAATTGTACTTGGTTCTCTGTTACTTCTCGAACATAGAATGCGCCAAGGGATGCTTGTGTTTTCTGCGCTACTTCTGACAGGAAGGTTTCCGCCAATTTTGTAATTGCTGAAATGCCTTGATAATTTGTCACGATTTCAGCAACATTACTTTGTAGCCATTCTCTCTTTTCCACTGACTCTAAAAGATTATTCGTTGCATCAGCAAGTTCATTCACTTCATCATTAGTATTCACATGGATTCTTCTCTTGAAATCACCTTTTGTAGCGGCTATTTCCTGAATCGTTTGTGTTACTTCCGTTATCGTTTTTACTATCGAACGGGATATCCCACTAGCTATTGCAATGGCTATTGTAGACACTAAAATTAAGATCCCAAATAAACCACTTGTTAATTTATTATTTTGTTTGTCTAACTGACTTGCCTTTGCCTGTGTATAAGCATTTTCAGTGGCGCGGAATGAATCAAATAATTTGCGCATTTTCTCCATATCTTGACGACCATTATCTACTTTAAAAAATTCATTTAATGCTTCTACATTATTATCCTTTTTATATTGAATAGTTGGTTCGCCTGCAGTGGCAATCCAATGTTCAATTGTTTCCTCTATCTCTTTTAGTTTGTCCTGCTGATTTGGTTTATCTTTCATTTGTTGATAGAGATCATTAAAATCTATTTTCCAATTCTCAGCTGCATTATCATAGGGTTCCAAATAACTTTGCTTACCCGTAATGATGAAAGCACGCTGACTCGATTCCATATCCAATATATATTTTTCAATTTCGTTCGTTAAAGATAGAACATTGGAATCGTACTTAATAATATAATTTCTTTCCTTTTGCAGAGATGTAATTTGATTATTTAATATGACAACCGTCGCAAGTAAGCAAAGAATGATTACGATATAACCTAATGTAATCTTTGAGCGTATACCCAATTTCAATCTATTTAACATTTGGTTTTCCTACCTTTACCTTTCTTGAACTCTATTATTATTACTAGTATACATGCAAAAATAACTGATTAGCTCTTCTTTTAGGACTCGTAACAAGAAATTTTGCTTATTTTGTATTAATAAGTCTATGCATTTTTCATATACATTTTATATTGAACTATTTCTAATTAAGGAGAGAAAACATGTGGATATTATCGTAAGGCCAGGAGATTCACTTTGGCATTTCAGTGAAGTGTTTAAAATACCTCTTCAACTCATTTTAGATTCCAATGAAAATATAAATCCCCAATTTTTAAGAGTTGGACAACGCGTTCGGATTCCTGGTTTTGTGACCAACAACTATCAAATTAAACAAGGGGACTCTTTTTGGCGGATTGCCCAGAGTCGAAACCTTCCCCTAGTCGCCCTATTACTCGTTAATCCTGGTCTCAATCCAAATCGCTTACAAATCGGTCAAATGATTCGCATACCTCAACGGATTACATGGCGTTTAGTTGAAGGTAAGCAAAATTACACGTATACCCATATGATGAATGATCTCAGAAAGCTCCTTGATGCCTATCCTTTTCTTCATAGTTCAAACATTGGCAGTTCCGTTTTAGGGAAAGAGCTACCTGAGCTGACAATGGGCCATGGTGCAAAACGTGTTCACTATAATGGCTCCTTCCATGCGAATGAATGGATTACTACACCTATTATTCTAACATTTTTAAATGACTATTTGCTCGCTCTCACCAATCAAAGTAGTATTCGTGGTATTTCTCCATTCTCTCTTTATCAGCAAGCATTCCTTTCCATCGTACCAATGGTGAATCCTGATGGGGTTGATTTAGTGATACAAGGCCCACCAAATGATGAAGCGTTAAGAAATCAACTGATTGCATGGAATAATGCTAGCGCTGATTTTTCTGGCTGGAAAGCAAACATTCATGGAATTGATTTAAATGACCAATTTCCTGCAGAATGGGAGCTTGAAAGTGCCCGTAATCCAAAAACACCAGGGCCAAGAGATTATGGAGGTGAAAGACCATTATCTGAACCTGAAGCCATTGCAATGGCTGATTTGACCAAGCAACGTGATTTTTCTAGAGTATTAGCCTTTCACACACAGGGACGCGTCATATATTGGGGCTTTGAAAATCTAGAGCCCCCCGAATCAGAGGTTCTTGTCAATGAATTTAGTAGAGTAAGTGGTTATGAGCCCGTTCAATCTGCTGGAAGCTATGCTGGCTATAAGGATTGGTTTATCCAGGATTGGCGTAGACCTGGCTTCACTGTTGAGTTAGGCAGTGGCACAAACCCTTTACCAGTCAGTCAGTTTGATGACATTTACGAGGAATCTTTAGGGATTTTTCTTGCTGCGTTGTATATGTAAAAAGAGTAATCAAACTCCATTCACTAAGAAACGGTCCTTTTGGGCTTTTCTGCGAATGGAGTTTTTTTATAGGAAGGTCTCGTCATGGCTAAAAAAGTGAAATAAATTACTTTGACAGACAGAGTAATGTTTGTTACTATTACTCTGTCAGATAGAGCAATAAATTAAAGTAGGTGACTTATGGTTCGCAGTGATATTATCCGAGGACATTTGGATTCGATTATTTTACGGCTAATTTCAGAAAAAGACCGTTATGGCTACGAAATTTCTCAGGAAATAAGTCTCCGTACAAACAATCGGTTTCAAATCAAGGAAGCAACTTTGTATGCTGTTTTTCAACGTCTCGAAAAAAAGGAAATTATTGAAGCCTATTATGGAGATGTCTCACACGGAGGCAAAAGAAAGTATTACCGTATTACCTCATTAGGTAAAGCCTATTTAAATGAGCTAGTGAAAGAATGGTCGGAAGTAAAAGAAATAATCGATTTATTTATGGAGGGCTTAGAATGAAAAGAATAAAAAACCATATTGATGAGCTTTTTAAAGACATTCCTCGTAATAACGAAACGGAAATGGTTAAACAAGAAATCATTGAAAATCTCGAAGAAAAAGTATTTTATTTGATGGATCAAGGGAAAGAACAAGAAGATGCCATCAATAAAGCCATCGTAGAATTTGGAGATATTGAAGACTTAAAGCAAGAATTAGGTGTTAAAGAGCCAGCAAAGAAAAGCATGGCTAAATTAAATCTAGAATTTTCAATTTGGGGTAGTGGCTTAATCATTGCATTTTTTATTTTTATTAATCTTTATTACACACCACATACAATTTGGGCAATCTATCCGATTTTCGCCATTCTTTGGTGGCCTTTATCTATGTACTTTGTGTGGTCCCGCAAGAAATGGGGTGAATAAACATGAGGAACTTTATTAACTTTTCTATAGCTGGGAGCTTGATGACAATGATTTTTTTAGGGATTGTTAATTATACGACATCTCCTCAAACAATGTGGTTTATATACCCATGCTTATTGCTACTACTATGGCCAATTACTTTATTCTTTATGGCTAAAAAATTGTATAAACAATACTCAATCGTTTGTAGTGCCTTAATTATTGCGTTTCTTATAGTTGAAAATTATTTATACGCACCGAATCATTTATGGTTTGTCTATGCTATTTATCCAATTATCTGGTGGCCAATTCTAATGTACTTAGATGAAAAGGCTAAAACGTTAAAAACAGCACTAATTGGCTGTGCTTCTACAATCATCTATTACACTATACTGAATATCATTGTATCTCCTCAATATCCTTGGGCAATTTATCCTGCATTTTTAGTGATATGGTGGCCTCTAGCTTTATATCACGCACAACGAAAAACCTTTGTAGCATTCTCCGTTACAGCTACTATACTAATTAGTATCTTTTTCATTACAGTTAACGTTGTTTCTTCACCAGATGTTATATGGGCAATCTACCCTATTTTTGTTACGCTATGGTGGCCTCTAAGTATGTACTTTTATGTGTATAAAAGAAGAATGTATCATACTACTTTTATGAAACGCATGTAAAGAAGGTATTCTATGAAAACTTTAAAAAATATCTTGTCTTAATCATGAGCACCTGTATTTCCAACATGGACATCATTTGTTTAATTGCTATATAATTTACTTATTAAATATTTTAACGGACGTGATTATATGGCAGAAAGTCTAAACAATGTAGAAATTATTATGAAAGAAATGCTAGAAATACAGCAGAAGTCAAAAATGTTTGTAGATCTTTTATCTGAAGGGGAAGCGTTATCACAAAACCAATTAATATTGCTTCTGCAACTAAAAATAAATGATGGGATGAAGGCAACAGAAATTGCTGATTTCTTTAGTGTAACCCCCGGAGCTGTAACTTCCATGTGCGATAAATTGGAAAAGCTAGAGCTAATTCAACGAATTAGAGAAAATAATGATCGACGTGTGGTCATCATGGCTTTAACAAATACTGGTGACATGAAAGTCCAAGAAATCTTTTTAAAGTTTTCTCAGGATAAACTGATAGACATGGCCAAAATCTTACGTGAAGTAAACCAATTAATGAATAAAATTCTTTAGGATTTCAACAAATTGAAATCCTTTTTTTATTGCTCAACTTTTAGGCAATGCTTTTGTTCTTGACAAATGGAAGTTACATATAATTTAATTAATATATATTTTAATAATTAAAATATATATTAATTAAATTATAATGAGGTGAATTTTTTGTTTCAAAAACTCCGTACCCTAACACAAACGAATGGCTCTATTAAACATTTGGATGCTGGTTATGAACAATTAAATATTCGAGGAGCTGTATCGCTACATCAAGAAGTACACTTAAAAAAAGTGTCCACACATGGTCATAGCTCCTTTTATTATCCAGTTACTGCGCAGGTATTTAACAGCACTGGCTCGTGTGCGTTAAAGGATTATTGTGAAATCGAAGAACTGACAAATGCCGGTAATATTAAAATACGTAATGGTCTAATCCAAAAAATCAATAGTTCTGGAAAACTAATGGTTGAGGGGGAATTACAAAGCGAGCAATTTGACGCTATAGGAATAGTGAAGGCTGCGGAAATAATCGCTCATCATTTTCATTTGAAGTTATCAGGAGAAAGTGAAATTGGCAGGTTAATGGCTGAAAATGTGATAATCGAAAAGGATAAGATGACGCTTCTTCCATTATTTAAGAAAATGTTACGTTGTCACACGGTAAGCGGTAAACACCTACAATTCTCTAATACAAAGGCTGAGTTTGTGGAAGGTGAAGTGGTACAAGTAGGGGAAAATTGTGTAATCGGGACACTTTCCTACACAGATGATTATTCGATTGCTTCAAGTGCAAAGGTGCATCACATTATACGGAGGGAAAAAGAGTGACACTCCTAAAAATGCTAAAGGCTTTTTTTTGCTTATTAGCTTTAGTGGTATTATCTGTACTTTATGTTGGATTACTTTTCAGTGCTGGCTTATCCATAATCGCTGGCTTTTTACGAACTTTCGGACTAGAACAAATTAAAATGGGCCTCTGGTATGGCGTAGATCTTCCAGTTATGTTCAGCATTCCCTTCTCACTATTAATAGCTCTACTGCTGTTCTTTTGTGCCACATATATTAAACGTTCTATAGTTTTTTGTTTATCAAACCTTCGAATATAGAGCAATAAAAGAAGTAAGCATATTTTGGGGCGGAATATGCTTACTCTCAACAACTTTAAATTAAATTTATTACAAGTACACATAAAATATTGAACAGCATGAAGGATCATTTTATTAGCTGATTCACATTTTTATCAGCACGGCTAAAGCTCCCCCTCAAGAAAATGGATAAGGTATATTTCTGGTCTAGCAAGAAATTCTTTAAAACTACATAAATCAGCATATTCCTCATGCTCTACATCATAGCACCCCACTTGCCCCTCTCCTTTTGGATTCCAGACTATTTGCAAATCAGAATAATTGTCGATATTTGCGGAAAGAAGAAGGAGCTTTCGACGACCCAACTTCATCTCAATTGTATCGGTTAGTTTAAAAAAATCGATATAGTGAATGCCATAGTCATTTGGTGCAAGTTCGAGATGCAATCGATCGTCTGTCAGAAAATTCACCAATTCATCTGGTAATTTGTATTTTTTTAATGCCTCTTTTTTGTTCTCTAAAGTATGAAATTCAATAGGTTCTAGAGCCTTCAAATAATTTGCTAGTTCCATATTTTTCATACCTACTGCAATTGTATAAGCCCTCTCCCCATCTTTCTCCGCTAAAGTGACAGTTGCACCTCGTTCAATCAAGTATTTCACCATAGCGATATTACCCATTCGTGTTGCAATTGTTAATGGTGTTGCCTCATAGGGATAGACCATGTCAGGCTTTTGATAATTAATATCTACTCCGTGATCAAGTAAATAAGTGACAGTTTTCCTGTCAAAATTCGACACAGCCTGACGTAATACAACTCCCCCATGCAGCTTTATATCAAGTCCCAATTCATGAATAAGTGGGATATTTCTTTTATTGCCATAGTAAGCCTGAGAGTAGGCCCCAGATCCAACTTGATTACAGCCATCTAATCTTGCCCCTTGTTCAACAAGGTAACGTACGATAGTTTCCTTACAATATCGAACAGCTCTTAAAAAAGCAGGATTTTTTTCCACATTTAAATTGACCCCAGATTCAACTAATAATTTTACTACCTCAAATCTTTGTGCAATCAATGCTAAATCCAACGGGCTTAATGATGTATGCGGACTTAAACGTATCTCTTCTTCAATATTCCAGCCTTTATCCCTCGCAGCCTGCAAAGCAGTAATATTGCCAGTATAGATATGCATTGCAAGCTCTGGTAGTTCTTGAAATGTTCCAATATCTTGTAGCTTAATCATCTATAGATGGGCTCCCTTCTAACATTTATAAAAAGTATAGAAAACAACCACTTACAAAACAATGGGACATAGAGCTATAGTGTCATAAAATACAAGGCAAGATTTATATTAATTTTGACGGTTCTTTTATTAAAAAGAACACAACTGGATTAAAAATTTCCCAGGAAAGGATATATTCTAATTAAAAAGAGCTCTCAATCTGAGTAGAAGATGATGTCAACGGCAGAAAAAGTAACTTTGCAAGGTGAGAGGTTGATTTCCGTTCCGCCAGCGTCCTTTCCAGGGGGCGTCCGATGAGCCGCTTCACTCACTTACGTTCGCTCCAGGGTCTCATCTGTGACGCTAATCCCCTAGGAGTGACGCTGGCTCCACTCCAATCAACCATTCTGAAAATGTCTTTCATACTAGTAGTAGTGAACAAAATAGCCCATTATTTGTATGATTCGAGAAAGGATAGGATCTTATTATCAATATGGAGTGACAACACCCCTCACTTTATTTGAGAACCTTTTCTAAAAGGAAACATTTTTGCGAGTTGGAGTGGTAGGCTACTTGACCATAGCCGTGTCCTTAGTGATTTCCTTTATTCGTTGGTTCATATTTCTCTTATCAAGGTATAGATAAGTACACTTGATAAAGGAGGTCCAGCAAAATGAAACCAGAAAATATTCAATTACTTGCGCCACTTTTTCAGATACTTGGGAAAAATGAAGTAAAAGAGGTGGGTAGATTATCGGGTTTTATTCAACGCGAGCGTTCGTTTAGTGCGGCACAATTTTTACACTTTCTGTTTTTGAAAAAGAGTGAGATTATCAGTGATTCGCTTGAAACGCTTTGTACGGACTTGGCGGAGCAGGATATATTTATGACGAAATCGGCTCTTAATAAACGCTTTGATGAACGGGCTGTTACTTTTTTGGAAACCATTTTTGGACGATTATTCAAAACGCAGCTTCAACTCGCCTTCTCCAAGCTAACGGGATACACATTTACTCGAATACGTATTTTAGATAGCACAACGATCAAATTGCCAGATGCCTATCAGGGAAATTTTCAGGGTGTCCATTGTTCGTCTGTTAAAGTGCAAGTGGAGTTTGATTATTTAACCCAACAGCTACTTTATTTTGATTTAATGAACGGACGTGATGCCGATAATCCAGCAGGAATGACGCGATTACCTTTGATTCAGGAGAGAGAACTGGTTCTACAGGATTTAGGCTATTTTCAATTCGATTTTTTTAAAAAGGTGCACGCAAAAGGTGCTTTCTATATCACAAAAACGAAAAAAGATACGCAATTGTTTGTCGAAGTAAGTCATCCACCTCGTCATCCAAATGGGAAATTGATTGAAAGTCGCCGTTACAAACAAATTCATTTAGAAGAAATCGCATTAGATATGGTACGTGGCGAATACAAAGAGTGGTCCCAATTATTTGTAGGACGACACGAAAAAATGCCTGCACGTTGTATTCTCTATCGCCTCTCAGAGGAACAGAAAAAAGAGCTACACAAGCGGGAAAAAAGAAGACGTCAAAAGAAACAAGGGCAAGTCCATAAAAATGAAGTAGAACAAATACCTGGAGTGGTCATCTATTTAACAAATGTACCAGAGGATATGCCAGCAAGTGAAATTCATGAACTTTACCGATTACGCTGGCAAATCGAGCTCTTATTTAAAACATGGAAATCAGATTTAGAAGTCGATAAGGTGAAGAAGGTGAAGATTGAACGATGGTTATGTCATTTCTATCTTCAAAGTATTGTGCTTTTATTGACTGAAATGATCATGGGAATGATGAGAAATGATCTATGGGTGACAAGAAAACGGAGGATTAGTGAAAGAAAGACGGTCCGGTTGATTGCGAAACAAATAAATCGACTTTTAAAAAGTATGTGGCATTCGAAAAAACAGCTATATGTCTATTTCGATACGCTCACCCGAAACGTTTCGTCATTTTGCCTAAAGTGTAAAAAACGCAAAACTTCTTAAAAGTCGATGTAAACCCAATATTTGGATGGATAATTTGTATAGTTTATTTAGTGAGGCCATTTTTCCCTCACTCCTTGTGTAATACCCATTTTAAACAGAAGATAAACACACGAAAATCTGGCGTAGGATGTCTGATGTTTTCTTAAGGACACGGCTATGGCTACTTGACTCCCGTGGGATAGCGAGACAAGCCTCTCAACGGAGCGATAGCGGAGGTCGCCCATAGGAAAGCAAGTAGCCTGCAACGGAAATCCATTTTCACCTTTCAATTGACTGTTTTGTTTTTCAACATTAAAAAAGCTCTCAATCTGAGTAGATTGAGAGCTCTTTCTTAAACGCTTACATGACTTACTTTTATTTTAAGCCAAGTGCTTTATCTGTTGTTGCATGTAATTCTTTTAGAAGCTCTGGGTTTTCTGCTAATGATAAACCATAAGATGGAATCATTTCTTTAATTTTTGGTTCCCACTCCTTGATATGTTGAGGGAAACATTTATTAAGAACCTCAAGCATAACATGTACAGCAGTAGATGCACCTGGTGAAGCTCCAAGTAAAGCTGCAATCGAGCCATCAGAAGCACTTACAACTTCTGTACCGAATTGAAGTGTTCCTTTACCGCCAGCTTCTGTATCTTTAATAACTTGTACACGTTGACCAGCTACGGTAATATCCCAATCATCGCTCTTCGCATTTGGAATGAACTCACGTAGTTCTTCCATACGTTGTTCTTTTGAAAGCATAAGTTGTTGGATTAAATATTTTGTTAATCCCATTTCTTTTACGCCTGCCGCTAATAATGTTGTGATATTATGCGGTTTTACTGAAGCAAATAAATCCATATTTGAACCTGTTTTTAAGAACTTCGGTGAGAAACCTGCGAATGGTCCAAATAGTAATGATTTTTTATTATCAATATAACGAGTATCAAGATGCGGAACTGACATTGGTGGAGCACCAACTTTTGCTTTTCCGTACACTTTTGCATGATGTTGTTCAGCCACTTCTGGATTATTACATTGTAAGAATAAACCGCTAATTGGGAATCCACCAATATGTTTCCCTTCAGGAATACCTGATTTTTGTAGTAATTCTAGGCTTCCTCCACCAGCTCCAAGGAAGACAAATTTTGCTGAATGATATTCCATTTTACAGCCGTCTAAATCATGCACACGTACTTCCCATGTACCATCACTAGCTTGTTTTAAACTTTCAACACTATGATTGTAGTTAACATCAACATCTTTTGCTTTTAAGTGGTCAATTAACATACGTGTTAAAGCACCAAAGTTAACATCTGTACCAGTGTCAATTTTCGTTGCAGCAATGTCTTCACCAGCAGGACGATTTTCCATAATAAGTGGAATCCATTTTTTTAGTGTTTCAGGGTCATTAGAAAATTCCATTCCTTCAAATAAAGGATTTTTTGTCATCGTTTCATGACGTTTCTTTAGAAACTCAACATTTTCTTTCCCTTGTACTAAACTCATATGTGGTAAAGGCATAATGAAGTCTTGTGGATTATTGATCAGCTTATTGTTTACAAGATACGACCAGAATTGTCTTGAAACATGGAACTGTTCATTAACATTAATCGCTTTTTTGATATCGATTGATCCGTCTTTTTTCTCTGATGTGTAGTTCAGCTCACATAATGCAGCATGTCCAGTTCCCGCATTGTTTAATTCGTGAGAACTTTCTTCGCCTGCTTTTTCAAGCTTTTCAAACACTGTAATTTTCCAATCTGGTGCTAATTCTTTGAGTAATGTTCCCAAAGTTGCACTCATGATTCCGGCACCAATTAAGATAACATCTGATTTAATTTGTCTGTTACTCATTTTTACCTTCCTTATATATTAAGATTTGCAGAAAGGATGTAAGCACTCCCACTTTAGAAGTACTGTAGCCATGGAGCAACCTTGGAGCACACCATTTCTGTATCAATTATTACCTTATTGCAGTTTATCACAATTAGTTCAAGAATAAAATATCAACTATTTATATGAGAGTTATCAGCTTTTTTCGAGCCTTTCCATTCATAATTCAAGCAAAAAAATCACTTTTTGTTCTAAATAAAAATTGAATAATTTAAGCTTAATGGAATAATCGGCCTAAAAATGGTTGACATTTTCATAAAAAATAGGTTCTTTTTATTATTATATCTGTATAATAACATAAAATATGTAGCTCGTCTTGTTTCTGAACTAACTTCCATCCTTCAAGCTTAACTATCGATTGCACTTTTTACATACCATCCATCTATATGAAAACCGCCCATTTGTATTAACACATAATCCACTAATGCTTCATATCGTGCCATCATCTTTTCAGCATGGTCCTCTTGCATTGCTCTCATAAAAATTTCTTTAAAGTCAGCATCTGGAAAAGCCGACTTACTATATTTTTGCAGGTATATTGGATCTTCCAGATAGGCATGGATTTGATAGAAGGGTATCGTTTCTAGATTTAAAAACTGACAGTACGCTAAAAACAAAATGGCTAATGAGTGATGGTAGGTAAAGGAAAAGTCCTTTCTCTCTTGCTCATAACAATCCTTTAAATTGTCTAGTGCATCCCATAATTCATATTTTTTTATTTCTAAGAGCGTTTTATTCATTTGTTTATAGTTTTCTTTGAGGCGCTCTTCTGCTTCAAATTTCAAATCTTTTATTATTCCAGTATAATCAAATAAAATTCTACCTGTTTTAAATTGCACCATCGACATGGTTCTTCGTTTTTTAAAATCATCTTGGAAATATCCCCGAATTTGACCTGGTGGATTCGCAAAGTATTCAATTAAAAAGCCATCTATAACACGATTGCCCCTTTCCCTCCACTCCACATTATTTGCCAAAATAATATGGACATCGATATCAGAGCGTTTAGAAGGATTTCCAGTAACATAGCTCCCACAAACGAGTGCTCCTACAACTTCCTCTTTGTCTTGCCAATCTTTTAAGAATGTTTCTAAGGCTATTGTCCATTTTTCCATCAATCATTCACTTCCTTTTTCTTCTACAATACTATTCAAAAAATAGAAAATCTGTTTTACTTTCCACGTCATTATTCAATTTCTTTCACGGTTAATTTCTTTTGGTTAATTTCATAAGTAACTAACACATTTTTAATAATCGCTGTGTCATCATAGGAAAGGCTAGCTTCAAATTCTATCGTTGCATTTCCCTTCCATTTAAGATGATCCACATAGCTATAGTTTTCATGATCTGTTCGAATCCAAGTATCTAAACCTTGTTCAGCACCATATTTAACCCTAGAAGATTCAACTAACTCTGGACTTACCATACGCTCTTCCACGTTGATTACTTCGACAAATTCGCTTTTATTAGAATTGGTGACAATGGCGACTAACTTTTGATCAGGTGAAGGGATTATTTTTTTAATATACATAGAGGGGCTGGAGAAGCTGGAATACGCCTCTAGCACATCATCTTTTATCCGCCAAAGAACATTTTGGCTTCCGTAGTCAGAGTAATTATTGAATAAAGTAAAAAAGATACTCCCATCTGCTAATTTATATACATACTGACTTTTAAAGCTTCCTGATAAAATATCTACTGCAAAAATAGCCGCATTCGCAATTTTTTCGTTATCACTTTGTATAAAGGGCTGAATAGCCTTTAACGCCTTACTTCTAAACTTTTCATTATTATAGCTCTCGATCAATCTATTGATTGCAATATAGATATACTCCTCTTTGTCGCTATCTAGCGCTTTTAGAAATTTCTCTGCATCATACTCTGTAGCCGGCATTAATTCCATATCCTCTGCCGATAAATAACGAATATAAAGCTCATTATTTTGATGTTTATAGTAAGCTGCTGCTATTGTGGCAGTAGAAACGGAGCTTACGATCATCATACTTATTACCACAGCCAGCCATTTTTTAGAAAAACTTTTTTTCTTTACATCATGTTTGGCAGCTTCAATTAACTCTTCCTCTATTAATCCAAACTCTCGATATAGCTCCTCTTTTTTCATATCTGTATCCCCTCGCTTTCCAAATAAAATCTTAGTTTATTACGTGTCCTAAATAAGTTGGATTTTACTTTACTACTACTCATTTGAAAGTGTAAAGAGAGATCTTTAATAGAATAGGAGTACCAATATCTCAGAATAAAAATATTTCTAGATTGTTCATCTAGGGTGTATAAAAATTGGCTAATGTATTGTGCAACTTCACCAGCTTCATAGGATGTTTCTACTGTGTGAGAGGAAGCTAGACATTCTTCCAGCTCTGCGAGAATCATCTCAAATTCATTACTTCTCTTTTTTGCTGTATTATAGCTGTGCTTATCTAGCGCAATATTACGGATGATTCTCCCTAAAAAAATAGATAGTTTTCTTGGTATTTGTGGTGGGATTGTATTCCATGCAGCTAGGTAGGCATCATTTTCACATTCTTCAACATCCCTCAAATTTGACAAGATTTTTCTCGCAATTACTCTACAGTATGCTCCATATTTCTCCCTTGTTTCCAAAATAGCCTGCTGTGAGCGTTGTATATATAAAGCAACTATTTTTTCATCGTCCATTTGCTTTTTCTCCTTTTATGTACTCTTACTTATAAAGTAGATAATCCAAACAATTGGTTGCATGTAATGAAAAATTTCTTTAAAAAACCTTCCTTAATAAAAAAACCGTCCTTCTTATAAGGTACGGTTCTCAACATATTAAAATAAACCAGCTAAAAATGTTTGCATAGATGTTGGTAATAGCTGAAAGAATAAGCCCTCATATTTAATATCGAGTACACCTGCAATGACAACGATAACAAAAATTAATAATAGAAAGATTTTCTTATTTTTAGAAATCCAATTCAATAGATTCCACTCCTCTGACGTAATAGTAAGCATGTTAAGTATAGATGGATTGGGATGAAATAGCATCCCTATTAACTGCCTGTCACCTAATTTTACAATGCTACATAAACTAAAATGATACGCTACAAAAGAGAAATATGTAAGAAAGGAATGGCTATGGTCAATTTTAAATCTTTTCGAGGTGTCATCACTCAAATCAGTGATTTTCCTGTAGGGCAAAACGGGGATAAGAACGGTTGTTATAAAATGATGACCTTAGAAGATGGTGCTGGCGGGGTTGTCAATTTTATTATTTCTCCCTCCACCTATTTTGTTAATCGTGAAATTGTTACAACGGGTGAATGGGTAACAGGATATTATGATGGAGATGCACCTGTTCCAATGATTTACCCACCTCAATATCGTGCTTTAATTATTGTTAAAGATAACAACTATCAAAATGTAAAGGTAGATTTTTTTAATCATCAATTGCTAAGTAGTGATGGACAATTACAATTAAACCTTTCCCCCACTACGGTTATCTCACTTAAAAATGGGCAGCCTTTTTCCAATAATCCTGCAAATCGAAACCTCATTGTCATTTATGGCCCTTCCACTAGGAGTATTCCTGCCCAAACCACACCGTACGAAATCATAGTTTGGTGTTAACCTCATCATTGAAATGAGCAACGGCTTAAACCTCACTATGAGAATTTAAGCCGTTTTTATCTGTTATTACTTATTCAAATCGTCTTTCATTTCATGTAATTGCTGTTTAATTTGCTCTAGGCTTTCTTTATTTTGCTGCACAATATCCAAATGTTCACCATATTGCTCTGCATTGAAACGTGCATTTTCAGCATGCTTAATTTGATTGAAAGCATGTTCTAGCGCTATTTCCTCTGGATGTGATTTAGCATGCTTCAATAAACGATCTGCCTTTAGCACGGAGTTACTAAACAATGTACTAGGATGATCTTGCTTCCAACTTGTATCGGAGTGCTTAGCCAATGTATACATCTTCCCTTCTTAAAAAGTTTTCATTGTTCTAGATGTAGTATTATGAAATGCCCCGAAAATATGTATGGAAGAAAATAACGCCAAGTTACAAAACACAATATTTCCCAGGCTATAATCAAAGAACTAAGGCTACTGCCTTAGTTCTCCCCTCAATGTAATGAATAGTTGTCAAATATAAATTAGTGCCAGGCAGTCCTCTCACTGGCTGGTTGCTTGCTACCGGTTTTTCCTTGTGTTTCAGCAAAGTTGTTGATTTGTGCTGAAGCTGAATCAAGCTCAAACTCAGCACCAAACTCCTCACGATGAAGTTTCTGACGCTGTTGGTTTGTTTTATTTGCACTTCTCGTACCATTTGTTGTTTTGTTACGATTTGTATTCATATTTGACATAACCATCCTCCATCGATTATTTGAAAAGCTTTAAAACTGTTTATGTGTTTTAGGAACTTTTCATTCTAAAGTTTGTCCAATGAGAAAAAAACAATGTGCATTATTTTTTTTATTTAGCTAAGTATAGTGTTGAGGCTTTTTCAATTTCTAATTGTTCGTAAGTCGCTTGCAATCTTATTTTCTTTCTGACTATAATACTTGTATACAAGTATACTCAAAACTAAAAAAGGTGATATTATGAGCGAATCTAAGGACTATTTATATCCACAAAAATGGCTTTCTAAGGCGTCAACAGGAGATCGCGTAGCATATGAACTTAGAATGCGCATTATTTCAGGCTTAATTGAAAGCGGTACCATTCTTTCTGAAAACAAACTGGCAGCTGATTTTGAAGTAAGTCGTTCACCCATTCGTGAAGCCTTAAGAATATTAGCTTCTGAAAATATCATTCGATTAGAAAAAATGGGTGCTGTTGTCATCGGTTTATCAGAAAAGGAAATAGAAGAAATTTATGATGTTCGTTTGCTGATTGAAACATTCGTGTTTGAACGTCTAATTAAAATGGATACAACGAACTTAGCAATGGAGCTTAGCAAAACATTAGAAATGATGAAGGTTGCCATTAAATATAGTGATGCGGACGAATTTTCTTACCAGGATGTTATGTTCCACGAGGCTATCATTCGCTCCATTGGACATTCCTATATCACAATGATTTGGAATAATTTAAAACCAGTAATGGAAGGCTTGATTTTGCTATCTATGCGCATGCGCTTTAAAGAAAAATATGAGGATTTCACTCGAATTGTGAAAAATCATGAACTATATATTGATGCGATTAGAGCCAAAGACCGAGAACTCATGATTAAATCCTTACATGAAAATTTTGATGATGTTCAAGGCAAAGTAGAAGATCTATGGCGTTCACAGCAAATGCTATCTAAAGGGGTTGAGCAACAAGATGACTAACTATATGTTAGGTGTTGATATAGGGACTACTAGCACAAAGGCCGTATTATTTAGTGAACACGGAAAGGTTATTCAACAAGAAAATATCGGGTATCCCTTATATACCCCTGATATTTCGACAGCTGAACAAAATCCAGAAGAAATCTTTCAAGCTGTACTGCAAGCCATTACCAGTATTATGAAAGTCCATTCCGACAAACCATTACTATTTGTTTCCTTTAGTAGTGCTATGCATAGTGTTATCGCTGTAGATGAAAATGACCAACCGTTAACACCTGTCATCACTTGGGCGGATAATCGTAGTGAAGCATGGGCACATAAAATTAAAGATGAATGGAATGGACATGAAGTTTATAAAAGAACGGGTACACCTATACATCCAATGTCCCCATTAAGCAAAATCACTTGGCTGGTGAATGAGCATCCCGAAATCGCTCATAAAGCAAAGAAATATATCGGTATTAAGGAATATATCTTTAAAAAATTCTTTGACCAATATGTTGTGGATTATTCATTAGCTTCCTGTATGGGTATGATGAACCTCCACACATTGGATTGGGACGAGGAAGCTTTAACCATTGCAGGTATTTCAAGAGCACAATTATCGACACTCGTACCAACAACTAAGTTATTTTCTAACTGCAATGTCCATTTAGCTAAACAAATTGGCATTGACCCACAAACACCTTTTGTCATTGGCGCAAGTGATGGCGTGCTTTCCAATTTAGGGGTGAATGCCATTAGAGAAGGTGAGATTGCCGTTACAATTGGGACAAGCGGTGCAATCCGTACGATAATTGATAAACCCAAAACAGATGTGAAGGGTAGAATTTTCTGTTATGCCTTAACAGAAAACCATTGGGTCATTGGTGGACCAGTAAACAATGGTGGTATGGTATTACGCTGGATTCGTGATGAGTTTGCCTCTTCTGAGATTGAAACAGCTAAAAGACTGGGTATTGATCCATATGAAGTGTTAACGAAAATCGCTGAACGTGTTAGACCTGGTGCTGATGGACTGCTATTCCATCCTTATCTATCAGGTGAACGTGCGCCTTTATGGAATCCAGATGTGCGCGGTTCATTTTTTGGTTTAACCATGTCTCATAAAAAAGAACATATGATACGAGCTGCCCTCGAAGGGGTTATCTACAATTTATATACTGTCTATTTAGCCTTACTCGAATGTATGGAAAGCCCTGTCACTCGTATTCAAGCAACAGGTGGTTTTTCACGCTCTGAGATTTGGAGACAAATGATGGCTGATATTTTTGAATCGGAAGTGGTAGTCCCTGAAAGCTATGAAAGCTCCTGTCTTGGTGCTTGTATTTTAGGCTTATATGCTATGGGAAAAATCTATTCCTTTGACGTTGTCGCTGATATGGTTGGTGACACTTATAAGCATACACCAATCGAAGAGGCGGCCAAAGAATATAGACAGCTACTCCCAATTTTCATTCGTTTATCTAGAGTGTTAGCAGATGACTATGCGTCAATTGCTCAGTATCAAAGGAGCTTAATTAAGCCTGACTAAAGAGGAGGAGAATACATGCCATTAGTTATTGTAGGTATTGGTATTATTGCGCTATTAATTTTAATAATGGGCTTTAAATTAAATACGTTTATCTCATTAATCATTGTTTCATTCGGTGTCGCACTAGCCCTCGGTATGCCTTTAGATGTTATTGTCAAAACAATTGAAGCTGGATTAGGCGGCACGCTGGGTCACTTAGCTTTAATATTTGGACTTGGTGCCATGCTAGGTAAGTTAATTGCGGATTCTGGTGGTGCACAGCGCATTGCCATGACCCTTGTGAATAAATTTGGGGAAAAGAACATCCAATGGGCTGTAGTAGCCGCATCCTTTATTATCGGTATCGCTCTTTTCTTTGAAGTAGGACTTGTGCTATTAATCCCTATTGTCTTTGCCATTTCAAGACAATTAAAAGTTTCTATTTTATATTTAGGAATTCCGATGACAGCAGCATTATCAGTCACACATGGATTTCTGCCACCTCATCCGGGGCCTACCGTCATCGCTGGTGAATTTGGGGCAAACATTGGTGAAGTATTGCTTTATGGCTTTATCATCGCCATTCCAACTGTCATTTTAGCAGGACCATTATTTACAAAATTGGCGCAAAAGTTAGTGCCTGAATCATTCAACAAAACTGGAAATATTGCCTCTCTAGGTGAACAAAAAACATTTGAACTAGAGGACACACCAAGTTTTGGTATAAGTGTTTTCACTGCATTACTACCCGTTATTTTAATGTCCATTGCTACTATTGTTACACTGTTACAAAAAACAGTTGGCTTTGAAGATAATGGCTTCTTAGCAGGTATCCGCTTTATCGGCGAAGCTGGTACAGCCATGCTAATCTCTTTATTAGTTGCTGTCTATACAATGGGAATCGCAAGGAAAATTCCTATTAAGCAAGTAATGGAATCATGTACAACAGCAATCTCGCATATTGGTATGATGCTCTTAATAATTGGTGGCGGTGGCGCCTTCAAACAGGTATTAATCGATGGTGGTGTTGGTGATTATGTAGCTGAACTCTTCCAAGGCACTACCTTATCGCCAATTTTACTAGCATGGATTATTGCCGCTATATTACGTATTTCATTAGGGTCTGCTACAGTTGCTGCTTTAACAACAGCAGGGCTAGTCATTCCAATGTTAGGTCAAAGTGATGTGAATCTTGCCTTGGTCGTACTGGCAACAGGTGCAGGAAGTTTAATTGCTTCCCATGTCAATGATGCTGGTTTCTGGATGTTTAAAGAATATTTTGGGTTAAGCATGAAGGAAACATTCGCTACTTGGACCTTGCTAGAAACAATTGTATCTGTGGCTGGTTTAGGGTTTATTTTATTACTTAGTTTATTTGTTTAAAAAATGTTAAAAAGGAGCAAGCACAATGTTAAATACAATAGGCGTTATTGGGTTAGGTGTTATGGGCAGTAATATCGCTTTAAACATGGCTAATAAGGGCGAGCAAGTAGCCGTTTATAATTACACACGAGATTTAACCGACAAGCTTCTACAAAAAGTCGAAGGACAGGCGCTTACTCCTTACTATGAAATTGAAGAGTTTGTACAAGCTTTAGAAAAACCGAGAAAGATTTTTTTAATGGTTACAGCTGGTAAAGCCATTGATTCAGTTATTCAATCAGTAGTGCCTTTCCTTGAAGAGGGCGATGTGATTATGGATGGCGGTAACTCTCATTATAAAGATACAGAGCGTAGATACGATGAACTAAAAGCTTTAGGAATCGGTTATTTAGGGATTGGTATTTCTGGTGGTGAAGTAGGCGCATTGACAGGGCCATCTATCATGCCTGGTGGCGATCAGGAGGTCTATGACAAAGTAGCACCTATTCTGACAAAGATTGCAGCACAAGTGAATGATACACCATGCTGTACGTATATAGGTCCTAAAGGCGCAGGTCACTTCGTCAAAATGGTACACAATGGAATCGAATATGCCGATATGCAACTCATTGCGGAAGCCTATACGTTTTTAAGAAAAAATGTAGGATTATCCGTTGAAGAAATTGCTACTATCTTTGAAACATGGAATCAAGGCGAATTGAAAAGCTATTTAATCGAAATAACAGCTGAAATTTTACGGAAAAAAGATGAGGTAACAGGATTACCGCTGATTGATATGATTCTTGATAAAGCTGGTCAAAAAGGGACTGGGAAATGGACAAGCCTGCAATCCATAGATAATGGAATTCCTACATCAATTATTACGGAGGCCTTATTCGCCCGCTATATTTCATCATTAAAAGAGGAACGAATTCGAGCAGAGGCAATACTATCTGTACCAAATTACAATCAGCAAAATCTAGAGAAGGATGTCTGGATTGAATACGTTCGCCAAGCCTTATACATGGGGAAAATCTGTGCTTATGCGCAAGGATTTACACAATATAAAATGACATCTGAGCTTTATGAATGGCATTTACCACTAAAAGATATTGCATTAATTTTCCGTAGTGGTTGTATTATTCGAGCAGAATTTTTAAATGTTATTAGTGAAGCCTATCAAAAGCAACCTTCACTAGATAATTTATTAATTGATCCATACTTTGCAGAAAAGACGAAGGATTATCAAAATGGATTAAGAAAAATAGTTTGTGAAGGCATCCAAGCAGGAAATGCATTCCCTTGCTTAAGTGCTTCTCTCACATATTACGATAGTTATCGAACAGGTTCATCTAATGCTAATATGTTACAGGCACAACGTGATTATTTCGGTGCGCATACGTATGAGCGAATTGATGCAGAAGGTGTTTTCCATACAAATTGGTAAGTAAAAAGCTAAAATATACATCATTCCCTCAATGATTGTATATTTTAGCTTTTTTATTCTAGATAAACATGTACTCGATTACGTCCTGCTTGTTTTGCCGCATACAATGCTTTATCCGCATTGTTTAAAAGCTGATACAATGTCTCTTGTCCTGTTGTACCTTCAGCTACACCACAGCTAATGGTAGCACGAATTGCTCCCTCCGTAGTCATAAGCGGTTGGGATTCTACGCTATTGCAGAGCAAATTAGCTAATGCTTGTCCCTCTGATAATGTATGGTCCTTGAGCGCAAGAACAAATTCCTCACCGCCATACCGTGCAAACAGTTCTCCTTTTTTCAATACACTCTGACAAACCTTTACGACATGAACTAGTAATTGATCACCAATAGCATGCCCATACGTATCATTGACGTTTTTAAAATGATCGATGTCCATTAAAATGACAGTAAAAGCCGATGATGCTTCTCCTGCCTCGCTGTAAGCTTGATTACATTGTTGGAAAAAGGCTCGACGATTATTGATTTGTGTAAGTTCATCATAATAAGCCTGTTGTTCTAATTGTCTTTGTAGCTCCTTTAACTCTGTAATATCAGTGAAAATGAGTAATAATCCCTTACCATGATTAACATGCTGTAGTTCTGTAATGCGCACTTGATAAGTATGATTCGAAAGCACAATCTCGATGTCTTGCGTATTCACCGCTGCCTCCAATGTAAAGGGCATCGTTTGCCCAGTTACTTCAAGCCATGCTTTCCTAATGTCCCTACCAATCATGGATCTGGTTAGCTGAGGGAATACCTTGCTGCAGGCTTGGTTAAACTCTATTAATCGTTCAGATTCATCTAACACAATAACCCCATCATTGATACTATGAAATATTGCATCCTTGGCAACAGGCATCACCCTAAATAACCGTGAGGAATTAATAGACCATAAATACAAAAATGAAGAAGCCCATAATACCATAGGAACAGGATCAACCCCTTGAGGTGTTAAGCCCAATAAATAGATGAATGCTGTTATCATAGGAATAAGTTGACCACACATGAGGGCAATTAATTGTTGCCGATAGGCCTTAGTAGTCTCTTTCCAATGGATTAATACTAATAAAAAAGATACGAACATACAGCCAAAAGTAAACATGCCATGAATGATATACCATATGCCAATTTCCTGATAAACATATGGCGTCCCTAATACAGGATCTATTTCAAATACTCTATAATGAAAATGGTGAATGTCATTTGTAGCAACCATAATTAAGCTAATAAAAGGGATGGCAAGAAGGGCCATTATCTTTTTCCTTGTTAGACGAAAACCCAGGTATTGCATGATAAACAATAATCCGAGAGGCGTTGAAAAAGCCATACCTACATATTGGATGGCTGTCCAAACCTTGATGGTGCCCAATGTTGTAGCGATTAAACCAAAAGCAGAGGCAAAACAATATACCGCAATTAATGCGGTATAACTAATAAACAATTGAGCAATTTTTGTATAATTGTAGCGTTGTAGAAATACGTATAAACATAAATACAAATTTAGTACACCTGATGTACAGCTAAGAGTAATGAAAGCAGTCAATTGCGAATTCATGTCTATGTACCTCTTTAAATTTTTAATTTTAATGTAGCATACATATAAAATTTTGTGGATTTATTTATTGATTAAATTGCATCTAAAAGTGAATTTTTAAGGAGTAACGAATATGATCAATAAGGACAACGCAGAAATCATTTTCTTTTCTGATTCAGTTGAAAATCTAACCCACCCTTTTTATAATAAACAAATCGTTTTTACAGGCGCACTTTCCACCATGACACGTTCCGAAGCCGCCAAACAAGTAAAAGCTTATGGAGGGTATTTACAGGGAGCTGTTACACAGCAAACGGATTTCGTCATTCTTGGTGATAAACGTCGCGGTATAAGCGCCAAGCAGCATAAAGCCGAGCAGCTAATGAGTCAGGGGCAAGACATTCAAATCTTGATAGAAGATGATTTTTTATGGCTTATTTCGATACCAAGGGAAATTGACAAGTAAAAAGAGTATGTAAGGTTGTTCTTCTTACATACTCTTTTCATATTTTTACTTTATCGGAACAACAATAGGCTTCAATGTATACGGCTCTTTTATCGGTTCTAATGCTCCTGTACTATCCTTAATTTTGTATACACCTACTACAGGGGTGATCATAATCGAGGTAGCTTGTTCATCAAAGTTGTTTGCAACAATACGAGGGAAATTTCCACGCCCTTTAAAATCAGTATTATGACTAGTTCCTCTAAAATGAATGACATTATAATCATTCCCTAAATCATCTGTCACAATATAGTCAATAAGAACTCCTCGCCAAGCTTCATTTTCTTTTTCCACCAAAACTTCTTCGGAAAGATAAAATGTTGTAGAGATAGGTGTTTTCGTTATTTTAAAAGCTTCAATTTTTATACCTTCCCCTTCTGTTTTCATACTATCCTTTTCCACCTTTATTGTTTCACTTTCAAGCTTCTCTAAAGTAAATTCAAATGCCCAGTCGCCTGCTACTGAATTATTTACATTATTTAAATCAACAATTTGATTTCCTTGAAAATTAATGTGAACTTCCTCGGGCTTTGAGCCTCTAATGAGTTCAAAAATATACAATACTGCATACTCATTGCTGTTTATCTTTTGAACCAAATAATTTGTTGAATAGCCGTCATATCGATACCTATTACCAAATTCCTCAGCAGTTAGTTCACGATTCTCACCATATAATACTGGCCTTTCTCCTAAATCCTTTTCACTTTTAATAGTGTAAGCAATCGTAATATTTTCGCCATCATATACAGCATCTGTAACGGTGACTTCAACTTCATTACTTTCTTGGCTCACTCCAACACTTGTAGAATAGTGATCATAATTGTTAAATACATACCTTTCATCATCAATAAACAATTCGAATATATTTCCGATAAACGGTAAATTTGCAGCAAATGTAGGAAATGTATAACCAAGTGTCATACTGAACGCAATAAAAAAAGTAGCTGCAACAATAAAATTTTTAATGAATTGCCTTTTCTTTTTGACCATCATGACATTTCTTTTAACTCTCTCTTTTTCAACCGTGCTCACTTCCATCGGCTCTATATTGATATCAAGATTTAAATCATTAAATTGTTTATATAGCTTTTTCATGTCATACTTCCCCCCAAACGAATTTGCTGTAATCGTTTTTTCCCACGATATAATCGATTATCGATAGCAGCTTTTGTTAAACCACAATGGATAGCAATTTCTTCGTTTTTCATATTTAAAAAGTATTTCATCGTAAAAATATCTCGGTCTAACTGCTCTAATTGCTTCATCATTATGAGCAATTCCTCCGTCGTTGTCTTGATTAAGTATTCCTCTTCAGCCGATATTGCGGCTTCACCTGTTTCATTTAGCTCATAAAAATATGGCGTTTTAGACAACCTTCTTTGTTGTGAAATGGCTTTAAACTTTGCTATCGTGCAAATCCATCTTCTAAAATCCTCTTTATCGCCTCTAAATTGTTTAGCATTTTCATAAGCCCCTAGAAATGTATCACTAATACATTCCTCTATTATTTGAGGATCATTATAGGATTTTAGAGCATTATAAATAATCGCTTTGACAATCCCCATATATTCATCAATGACATATTGAAGTGCTTCTTCCCGTTTTTTCTTAAGATGTTTTATAAAATTTTCATCTGTTACCCTCATGCAAACACCCTTTCTTCCACCAACATAAAGGATCCTTTATATAAAACATCGCTCAATCTTAAATTTCTTCTCATATTACGCAAAAATATTTATAATTTCAATTTTTTAACAAATATAAAAGGCTAAATCTCAATTGATTTAGCCTTTCTAATGTTTATATTAAGTTTTGGATTTTAGCAAATAGCATTGAGACACAAACTACTTGTTTACCTGAGGTGCTGGATAATCAAAGCCTTTTGTATCCACTTCTACCTTTTTCATTTGCTGATCTTCTAGTGGTTTATTTGTGGCGTCTCTCTCAACCGCAACAATGGCATCGACTGTTTCCATCCCCTCGATCACCTTCCCAAAAGCAGCATATTTCCCATCAAGATGTGATGCTTCCTTTACCATAATGAAAAATTGTGAGCCTGCTGAGTTTGGATCATCTGAACGGGCCATCGAAATAACACCACGTTCATGCTTCATATTATTTTCAAATCCGTTTAAAGAAAACTCACCATTAATCGTATAATCAGGTCCTCCAGTACCATTTCCCGTAGGATCTCCACCCTGAATCATAAAATCAGGAATAACACGGTGGAAAATAAGGCCATCATAGAATCCATCTTTTACTAAAGCAATAAAGTTAGCTACTGTATTCGGTGCTACAGTAGGCTCTAATTCAATAACAATTTTTTCATCATTGCTCATCGTAATCGTCACAATTGGATTTTCCTTTACCTTTGACGCATAATCCACTGCTTCTTGCGTTTCCTTAGCCGTGTTACTCTCTGTTTTATCACTATCCTTAGCTGTACCACAGCCTGTCAAAACAACAATAATGGCAAGTAGTGATAGCATAAAATACAAACCTTTATTACGTGCGAACATATCCTTTTCAACTCCTCTTGTTAAACATCAATTCATTATAAAACTATCCAATCTTTAGGACAAATCTAAGAGAGACAATGACAGGATATTCCTATCATCGTCTCTACTTTTTATTTCTACTCTATTAAAGTGGTATGTTGCAAAATGACAATATTCTCTGCTTACACATTTGGAATTTAGTTGTTTTATAAATGTGCATGACCTCAATAAATGATAATCCCTTTGTCTAAAACAGATTGATTTTGTACCTGATTTCCTAAAATATATAGCTTTTTTAAGTTAGGTAAATTCACTAATGGCTCTACATTTGAAATGGCGTTATTTTCTAAATGAAGCACCTCTATTTGTTGCCAATTTCCCAAGAAATTTAACGATTGTAGTGAACTATCTTGTAACGTGAAAGAACGCAAATTTGAAAAGCCAGCAAAGTAAGGCATGATCTTATCCACTTCTTGTACCCAATTGTCATTATCAATTTGAATCGAGACATCCTTCAAAGTTAAATGCTCTAGCACGTTGTTCGTAAATGGTTTACTATTCACTTGAAAATTACATTCATAACAGTTTAACGTTTTTACGTGCTGTAAATTGAATAAGTCATTGGTTTCTTCATAAAAGAGGGTCTCATTTAAATTGATTGTTTGCAAATCTGGTAGGTCATTTAATGAACGAATACCTTTAAGAATGCCATACTCCATGACTGTAAGCTGTTCTAACTGTGGATATTTCAATAATTCTGCACCATTCAATTGGGATTCCGAACCGCTTATAGAAACCGTCAAATCTCTTAAAGCTGGTGCCTCTAACTTTGGTAAAAACGAACTCTTTAGTTCTGCTTTTTTCAAATGGGGTACTACAATCGATGACATATCACCATGATAACCAGTTAACGATAACTCCGTCAGTGACGTTAGACTGTTCACAATATCCAATAATTCCACTTGACCAGGAGAGGCTAATCGTAGCTTTGTTAAAGATGACATATTTCTAAGCCTATCTAAATTGATTATATTCATGGATTCAAGATCTAAAGATTGTAGTTTAGGCATGTTTTGTATAAAATCAAGCGTTTTTAAATTTCTTACTGATGTAAGCTTCAATTCTTGTAATTGAGTCAGTGAGTAAAGTGGGCTAAAATCTGTAGCTTCACTAATGTCTATTGCTAACGACTCTAAATTAGTAAATGTAGACAGCCACTTTAAATCATTGATTGAGTTTAAGGACAGTGATTTCAGTGGTAATTTATTTAGAATCTGAAAATCTGTCACCTCTTCAGTCACATAAGATAGTTCAAGTGATTGAAGATTAGGAAACTCTAATAATAAAGCAAGTTCATCATTACTTCTAATTTGGATAGAGAGCTCTTTAACATTTGACTTATCACTAAAATATTCTGCAATTTTACTAAATGATTCATTAAAGCTACCTGTATAACTTTTTAAGTTTTTAAGATGTTGGAAGCTTACCTTTTCACTTTGTGATATTTCATAATCATTCATGAGCTTTAAAACCGTTAGTCCAGTAAAGGCCTCAAAGTCCTTTTGTTGGATTTCTTGCGTATTTAATATCTTATCCATAATGATATACGTAGAAATTTTAGCTTCCTTATTTGTAAAAGGATCTTCTAGACTATAATCAAAATGCCATTGTTCGTCAGAATAGTAGGCAGCCAAATATCGAATACTTGCCATCTCTTCTTTTGCTGGCATCGCCCCACCTTTATCAAAAATATCTTTTAAAAAGAACAGAAGAACTTCACTTTCAGGCATTGTTCGAACAGATATTTCTTCACGGTTTCCATGCTCTGTTTGATTACTGCTTAAAAGGAAATACCCAAGGAATACGCACATCATGATAATTGGTAGCAGAAGGAGCAGCTTTAAATTTGTTTTTGGACGGGATGTTGTATTAGGAGAAGCTGTCCCATAATAATTATTAATCGTTTGATCTACATAATAAACTTTATTCTCTTTTAACATGATTTCAGTATCACAAAAAGGACATTTGAATGTTTGCTCTTCTTTATATTCAATTTTCCCATTACAATTTGGACAATTTAATTTAATAAATTCCACTGGCAGCCCTCCCAACTCTATTTTCCATTAAGCTTAGTTGTCTAAAAAATAAATGTCAATATTTATGAAATATAGGCAAACTACCTGAGACTAAATCCGCAGTGCAGAGCCAGATTTTTCAAATTCTAACTTATTATATTTTTTCCTCTAATCTAAGAGAACCTAAGTCTAAATACGATTATGCATTTCCATCCTTAAGCTAAGCCAATTAACTATGTAGAAATAATGTAAATATGATATCTTTTTGCAAGGTAGTATTTTGGAAAGAGAGGATATTTATCAATGAATCAAAATAATTTCTGGCTTGATTTACCACGGCCATTTTTCATTTTAGCTCCTATGGAGGATGTGACAGATGTTGTATTTCGTCATGTCATTCAGGAGGCAGGGAGACCTGATGTATTTTTTACGGAATTCACCAATACGACGAGCTATTGTCATCCAGATGGCTTAGATAATGTACGTAACCGCTTAGCTTTCACAGAAGATGAGCAACCCATTGTTGCACATATTTGGGGAGACAACCCTGAACATTTTCGTCAAATGAGTATTGGTATGAAGGAATTAGGTTTTAAGGGAATTGATATTAATATGGGCTGCCCAGTTGATAATGTAGCAGAAAGAGGTAAAGGAGCTGGCTTAATTCTTCACCCTGAACTAGCCGCAGATATTATTCAAGCAGCCAAAGCAGGTGGATTACCAGTTAGTGTTAAAACAAGACTTGGCTTTACGGATGTAGCAGAATGGCGTGAGTGGCTTACCCATATTTTAAAACAGAATATCGCCAATCTTTCTATTCATCTCCGTACACGGGAAGAAATGAGCAAGGTCGCTGCACATTGGGAATTAATTGCAGATATCAAAAAACTACGTGATGAAGTTGCTCCTCAAACATTACTGACAATCAACGGTGATATTCCTGATCGTTTAACAGGTCTAAAACTAGTTGAGCAATACGGTATCGATGGTGTAATGATTGGACGCGGTGTGTTTTCAAACCCATTTGCCTTTGAAAAGGAACCTAAAGAGCATAGCGCCAAAGAATACCTTAACTTACTGTACTTACACCTTGATCTTCATGACCACTATGCCAAGGAATTCGAAACGCGTTCATTTAAAGCATTACAGCGTTTCTTTAAAATATATGTACGTGGCTTCAAAGGGGCTAGTCAATTGAGAGTTCAATTACTGAACGCAAATTCTACTGATGAAGTCCGTGAATTACTAGCTGCGTATATTACTCTCGAACTAACGGAGTAAATCTTTATTATAAGTTGCGATAAATAAAGAGGAGATTGGCTATAGCCAATCTCCCATGTTGTTAAAAAAAGATGATGTCAACGGCAGAAAAAGCAACTTTGCAAGGTGAGGGGTTGATTTCCGTTCCGCCAGCGTCCTTTCCAGGGGGCGTTCGATGAGCCGCTTCACTCACTTCCGTTCGCTCCAGGGTCTCCTCTGTGACGCTAAATCCCCTAGGAGTGACGCTGGCTCCACTCCAATCAACCATTCTGCAAAAGTGGCTTTTCCTTATCTTTCATACTAGCTAGCCGTAGTAATCAAATTAGCCTATTATTTGTATGATTAGAGAAAGGATAGACTCTTAATTTCATTGCGAAGAAGTGATGAGTGTCAAAAGCCCTCCATAAAATGGGTAGTGAAGACCTTCACTTTATTTGAAAACCTTTGCTAAAAAGTTAACATTTTGTAGGTTGGAGTGGAGGGCTACTTGACCATAGCCGTGTCCTTAAGAAAACATCAGACATCCTACGCCAGATTTTCGTGTGTTTATCTTCTGTTTAAAATGGGTATTACACAAGGAGTGAGGGAAAAATGGCCTCACTAAATAAACTATACAAATTATCCATCCAAATATTGGGTTTACATCGACTTTTAAGAAGTTTTGCGTTTTTTACACTTTAGGCAAAATGACGAAACGTTTCGGGTGAGCGTATCGAAATAGACATATAGCTGTTTTTTCGAATGCCACATACTTTTTAAAAGTCGATTTATTTGTTTTGCAATCAACCGGACCGTCTTTCTTTCACTAATCCTCCGTTTTCTTGTCACCCATAGATCATTTCTCATCATTCCCATGATCATTTCAGTCAATAAAAGCACAATACTTTGAAGATAGAAATGACATAACCATCGTTCAATCTTCACCTTCTTCACCTTATCGACTTCTAAATCTGATTTCCATGTTTTAAATAAGAGCTCGATTTGCCAGCGTAATCGGTAAAGTTCATGAATTTCACTTGCTGGCATATCCTCTGGTACATTTGTTAAATAGATGACCACTCCAGGTATTTGTTCTACTTCATTTTTATGGACTTGCCCTTGTTTCTTTTGACGTCTTCTTTTTTCCCGCTTGTGTAGCTCTTTTTTCTGTTCCTCTGAGAGGCGATAGAGAATACAACGTGCAGGCATTTTTTCGTGTCGTCCTACAAATAATTGGGACCACTCTTTGTATTCGCCACGTACCATATCTAATGCGATTTCTTCTAAATGAATTTGTTTGTAACGGCGACTTTCAATCAATTTCCCATTTGGATGACGAGGTGGATGACTTACTTCGACAAACAATTGCGTATCTTTTTTCGTTTTTGTGATATAGAAAGCACCTTTTGCGTGCACCTTTTTAAAAAAATCGAATTGAAAATAGCCTAAATCCTGTAGAACCAGTTCTCTCTCCTGAATCAAAGGTAATCGCGTCATTCCTGCTGGATTATCGGCATCACGTCCGTTCATTAAATCAAAATAAAGTAGCTGTTGGGTTAAATAATCAAACTCCACTTGCACTTTAACAGACGAACAATGGACACCCTGAAAATTTCCCTGATAGGCATCTGGCAATTTGATCGTTGTGCTATCTAAAATACGTATTCGAGTAAATGTGTATCCCGTTAGCTTGGGGAAGGCGAGTTGAAGCTGCGTTTTGAATAATCGTCCAAAAATGGTTTCCAAAAAAGTAACAGCCCGTTCATCAAAGCGTTTATTAAGAGCCGATTTCGTCATAAATATATCCTGCTCCGCCAAGTCCGTACAAAGCGTTTCAAGCGAATCACTGATAATCTCACTCTTTTTCAAAAACAGAAAGTGTAAAAATTGTGCCGCACTAAACGAACGCTCGCGTTGAATAAAACCCGATAATCTACCCACCTCTTTTACTTCATTTTTCCCAAGTATCTGAAAAAGTGGCGCAAGTAATTGAATATTTTCTGGTTTCATTTTGCTGGACCTCCTTTATCAAGTGTACTTATCTATACCTTGATAAGAGAAATATGAACCAACGAATAAAGGAAATCACTAAGGACACGGCTATGGCTACTTGACTCCCGTGGGATAGCGAGACAGGCGAGCCACTAAACGGAGCGGGAGCGGAGGAAGCGGCTCGGCGCTCGCCCACAGGAAAGCAAGTAGCCTGCAACGGAAACCATTTTCACCTTTCACAAAAATTCTATTGATGGTTTTGTTTTTCAACACTAAGGGAGATTGGCTATAGCCAATCTCCCTTTTATTTGCTTTTACTTGTAATCATTTATTGGGCCTTTATCCATTAGAACTTCTACCATATTAGAAGACCCCATCTTCAGTTTAGGTCTACGTTCTGAATTCGGTTCACTATAAAGCTCTAATGGACTGATAATCACGCCATCCGGAGTATTATGAAGTATTCCAGGCACACAGGAATAAATTCTATCATTATTATTGGCATTTTTAGCGAAAATAGTAACGGAGGTTCCATTATGATTATCTATACTCATGGACACCTTATATCTGTAGAATGAGCCTGTGCCATTTGATTGAGCGGAGTAAACGACAGGAACAACTGCTAGAACATTATTATTTAGTCTCAATTTGATTACTTCAGTTTTCGTGGATCCACCAGCTCTCCCAACATCCCCCATGTGTTCGACTACTCCATTGCCAAAACTCCTCAGTGGAGGTGTTTTTTTCGCCCCAAACATAGCTACATCGATCTGCTGACCATCCTTTGTATAGACTAAAGCATATATATCGTAGTCAGTACCAGTTTTCCAAGATACCGTAGCAGTAATTTCAGGCGTTTTATCAATGATAACTGGCTTTTGACCTTTGGTAAGACTGACATTCCCCTTTACCTTTTCAAGATTTATCGGTGACAACATGGTTTGTCTATTTGTATTTTCCTGAACAGTTAGTGATTTATCAGGTTCTCTCGGTGTTTGTTTTTTTATAGTTGTAGATTCAGAAAGCTTGTTTTGTTCATCAGGTTCAACTTCAACACCGTAATTTTCACATAACCCCTCTAACCCAGAATCAAATCCACGCCAAATAGATCTCACCTTTGTCTGACTATTCCTTAGATATAATTCTAATACTACTATTCCATTCTCATTTGCGAACTTAGATGGCGCTAAATCGATAACAGTGCTATCAGTACATATCTCTGCCTTTAAATTTTTCACATTTGAAAAACCTCGGCTATTATCTTCTGTAAGTGTTATTGCTATTTTAGTAATACCTTCAGGAATTTTACTCATGTCAAAATTCATTTTATGTATTTTTATATTCCCTACATTCTCAGATGGTATCAGGGTAGCTGCACCAGATATGCTAGTTGGTTGATTATAAAATATAATTCCGTTATCTCCTTGTACCTTGTTTGCATCCGTTAAAAGAAATGCAGTTAACGAAATATCGACCAAATTAGACATTTCGTAGCTAATAGTAACACTACCTTTTTGGGAACTTATAACTGTATTTTCTCCCATCTGAAGGAATTGAATCATGTGAATCCCCCTTTTCCCCTTATTATTTATACACATCAAACAATTTTAAAGTTAATCTTCCAATAGAAAATTCGAGTAATATTTACAAAATCCTTCTTAAGGGGAATCGTTGGAAACAAATACTGACAACATATAAGGAAAACCAATCTAATTTCTCATAAAAACATTTTATGCTATGATGTTTAAATTGTGTCTACTAAGTAACACAGTTACATTCATCTAAGAAAGAGGTATTTATGCATCATACACAGTTATCCAAGCGACATTGGTTACTTATCTTAACACTAGCATTATTAACATTTGTTCTTGGGACAAGCGAATTTGTTATTGTCGGGATCTTAACTGATATTTCTTCAAGCCTTCATATGACAAATGCAAAAGCAGGCACACTCGTTTCTGCGTTTGCTATTACATTTGCCATCGCCACACCACTCGTGATGTCAGCAACAAGCCATTTTCCAAAGCGTAAATGGATGCTGTTTTTGATAGGTTCCTTCATTGCATTAAATGCTCTGTGCGTAATTTCAACGAGCTATAGTATGCTCCTTATACTTCGGGTTATGACAGCGATTGTAACAGGCGTATTGATCTCTCTAGCTATGATTGTTGCGAGCGAAACCATGCCGACTAACAAACGCGGCCTTGCTATATCATTCGTTTTCGGTGGTTTTACACTGGCAAATGTAGTTGGCGTACCCATTGGAATTGTTATCGCCGAATGGTACGGCTGGAATGCCACTTTTATGTTAACCACTCTTCTCGGAGGGTTGGCGTTTGCGGCATCTTTTTTTGTCTTACCTACTCGACTCAGCCAAGTACGAAGCTCGATACGCGATCAATTTTCTTTACTAATCCAGCCACGAATTTTAATTGCCTTTTTCATTCCTGCACTTGGGTTTGGTGCAACCTATGCAGTCTTTACGTACCTTGTTCCAATTTTAAAGGGGATGGGTGCACCAAATAATTCTATTAGTTTAATCTTATTCGGTTACGGGTTTCTTTCGATTTTCAGCAACATTCTTGCCAGTAAAATTGCCAGTCACAATGCCATAGGTCGACTTCGGTTTGTTTTTCTCGTCCAAGCAATTGTACTGACAACTTTATTTTGGACGACAAATCATTTTATTTTAGGACTAGCAAACATCGGATTAATGTCACTAATGGCCATCCTCTTAACAACATCTACTCAGCTTTATTTAATAGATTTGGCCGAAATTTATAAACCAGATGCTAAAGGACTCGCTGCTTCTCTTATGCCAGTGGCAAGTAACGTAGGCATCGCTTTTGGGTCTGCATTAGGCGGAATTGTGTATCATCAAGGAAATTTGATGAATGTCACTTGGGTCGGTGGTATAGTTGCCGTCTGTGCCAGTCTGCTAACTTTTTTTAGTTATCATTTAGATCATAAACAAAAGAAAATGGCATAAAAAATGCACTTTAGTAAGAATATAAATCAAACAGACCCATTCGCATAAAGTGAATGGGCCTGTTATTAAAACAATTACTTGTGATACGAATCTTCATAATAAGGAAGGCTATTTCAAAGAATTATCCTGAAATGAGATGTTTTTCTTTCATTGGTCCAACTTTATTTAAAATGATTGCACCAACCATTTGAATAATCGTCTTCACAATAATTTGCCCCAAAATAGCGGCAGGTACCGCTTCCCATGGCAATATATTGGCGCCAAGTGGACTTAAGCCGATTACTACGAAAATTGCAGAATCTAGAAAGCCTCCAACAATTCCACTGTAGAACACACGCCAAGCCATTGGTAATTTTAATCGAGTATAGATTTCTGTATCAGCCGTTTCAGCGACAATAAACGATAGCGCTGATGCTACTACAATCAAAAGTGTATCTCCCAGTAGGAATGATACCACTGCTGATAAAATTAAAGCTGTAATAATAAATAAATACGTTTTTGCTCTACCATATTTATTTTGTACTAGGTCACGAAAAATAAAGGTCACCCCAATTAAAAGTGTCCCCATTGGAACAATAAACATACCAAAGTGCAATGGTGCAAATGCTGCCGTTACCACATTAGCGATAACAATAGATAATAAATAAAATAATACGCTCATACTATTACTCCTCAAGTAAATTTAAAAGCTTTTTTGTAATGGCACACTATACACCTCTTTTATTCCCCCAAACAAGGGCATGTAACTGTGGCAGTACTTTAACATCTCTTAATTCTTCATCCTTCATTACTCTATCAATCAGCGCATGATATTTATCCAATAAATGCATAATTAATTGTGAATTATCAGTTGTCGTAAGATCATCATTGCCGACTTGAAGATAAAAAGGAATCATTGGATATCGATGGTGAATTTGTTTAGCATAATCGTAATCCTCTTGATTAAAAACGACTATTTTGAGGGATACATGGTGATTGCTGTTTCGATCTTTAAGTTTTTCAAAGATATAAGAAAGCACCGAATAGTCTGTGGTCATTCCAGAACTAGGTGGCTTTGGTGAAATTGTCAGCTCATCAACCTCATACATCCATTTCTGCCACCTACTCCCCTGTGTCTCCACCCCGATTTTTATGCCATTTCCTTTTAAAATGGCAATGAGCTCTGCTAAATGCGGATTGAGTGCAGGATTGCCTCCTGAAATCGTGACAAATGAAAAACCATTGCCCCCCAGACGTTTCAACTCAGACCAAATCTCTTCCGCTGTCATTTGGACAATAAGATGCTTTCCACTGCCATCCCACGTAAACGATGAATCACACCAAGAACAGGAGTAATCACATCCAGCAGTTCTCACAAACATGGTCTTCTGGCCAACGACCATTCCCTCACCTTGAATTGTCGGTCCAAAGATTTCGATCACAGGTATCTTACTCAACTTCCATCCACTCCCGTCTCGCTTCTGCATAGCTTGTCGGAGTTTCATAAAGTTTAATAAACTCTACACGCGCACCGTTATATCCTTCATCAAGCAAGGCCACTGTCAACTTTTCGTAAATCCACACAACTATATTCTCTGCCGTCGTATTCATAGGTGGAAGTGTTTCATTTAAATAACGGTGATCTAAATGAATCTCTATTTTTTGTTTCCATATTTCTTTTATATCGCCAAAATCAATCAGCAAACCACGTTCATCTGTGTAGCCACTCAGCCCTAATACTACACGATAGGTATGACCGTGCAGATTTTTACATTTCCCTTCATAATCATGTAAATGATGAGCAGCATCGAAGGTAAATTCCTTGCTTACGAGAACACGCTTTGCATGATAGTTCAATTGATTTTTTTGAATATCCACATCAATTTTTTGGAGTCTCTCGACGATTTTAAAATCTGACATGCTTTAAGACTCCTTCCTATAACGCAAATACTCATCAAGTCCTTTTTTTCGTAGTTTACATGCTGGGCATTCACCGCAACCATCAGCTATGACACCGTTATAGCAAGTCAACGTTCTTTCTCGAACAAAATCCAATGCCCCGAACTGATCAGCAAGCTCCCATGTCTGTGCCTTATTCAGCCACATCAACGGTGTATCAATTACAAAAGAATCATCCATCGATAAATTTAACGTTACATTCAAGGATTTAATAAAAACATCTCGGCAATCTGGATATCCGCTAAAATCTGTTTCACAAACGCCAGTCACGATATGCTTAGCTCCTATTTGACTCGCTAAAACACCTGCAAATGAAAGAAAGAGAAGATTTCGACCAGGAACAAAAGTCGATGGCAGCTCACCATTATCTCCGTCTTCTACTTTAATATCTTGTCGTGTCAAAGCATTCGGAGCAAGCTGGTTCAGGAGTGACATATCAAGCATATGATGCCTGATTCCAAGTTCACTCGCTATCTCTTTTGCACATTCTATTTCAAGACGATGCCTTTGACCATAATCAAAAGTGACTGCCTCAACCTCTTCAAAACGTTCTTTTGCCCAAAACAAACAAGTTGTACTGTCCTGACCTCCACTAAATACAACAATTGCTTTTTCCTGCTTCATCTATAAAACTCCCTTATATCAAAAAAACAGCACTCTAAGAAAAAGTGCTGCTTTCTTCTTAGTTTTTTAAAGAGGGTAGCTAAAAACCTCTTTCTTGATTGAACTATTCAAATCTTCATTTATCGATTATCAATTTTTTCTGGATTAAGATCGTGGTTCATTAAACGATATTTGGCGATTTCTTCATATTTCGTTCCTGGCTTCCCATAGTTACACCATGGATCGATCGAGATACCCCCACGTGGAGTAAATTTCCCCCAAACCTCAATATATCGTGGATCAAGCAATGCAATTAAATCATTCATAATGATATTGACGCAATCTTCATGGAAATCGCCGTGATTTCTAAAACTGAATAAATACAATTTTAGTGATTTACTCTCAACAATTTTTTTATCCGGGATATACGAGATGTACATCGTGGCAAAATCCGGCTGATTTGTCAGCGGGCATAAACTAGTGAACTCGGGACAATTAAACTTAACGAAATAATCTCGATTGGCATGTAGATTATCCACTGCCTCTAATACCTCAGGTGCATAATCATAGGAATACTTTGTACCTTGATTACCTAATAGGGTTAAATCCTTTAATCCTTCTTCATGACTTCTGCCAGACATAAAAAAACCTCCTTGTAAAAATGTTTCCCAACACTTTTCAAGAGAGGCATCACCAATCAGTCTATTAAAACATAAGTAAAACATAAAAAAGCCACGTCCGATATGGACATGGCATATTGTCATGTTTCCATAGTTTTTTATAGAGGGTATCAGCTATGAACCTCTCCCGTTCTAGTCCGGGCATTCTTTTCTTCAATATCGTACAAAAAATAGTACAGCACGTCAAATACATTTTTTTATAAAATCTTACCCTATGGAATACGACTTACAAGCAATATGAAAACTGCACTTAGACTAGTCACGAAGAACTGTATCATAATAAAGTGTGGTTTTAATGAAAATAGAAAAATGTTTCCGAAATTCTTGAATCATTTAAACTAAAGATTTCCACTTATCCTGCTAACCATTTGTTAGTAGCACCCCGATTTATAATCGCTCTAAATCCTGATATTCTTTCATATAAGGACCATCCTCTGCAACATATGAATGATACAATGCCTTTACTGCAAAATTTTTCTCTAAACCCATTTCAGATTTTAGCTTTTTTAATTCATCATGCAATGTTCGATGTTCATTGATTAGCTTTAGCATAATTGATTTATTATATTTCATTATATTCATCCTTTTTGTCTATAACTTGAGGAATTACAACTTTAAAATAGTTTGGAACTACAAAATACTTGAGCATCGGAAGCTGTTCTAGTATTTTGGAAAGCCTCTCTGTTTTTTTTACTGTCGAAAAGAAGAATAAACCTCATTTAGATACATTACGGTGAACCTAATCATAAGTAAAGGTAGTTTTTAAAAAAACAGGCACATTTGTATGAAGCAAATGTAACCGATCTGATTTGTATTGATTAACTGCAATTTATATAAACATTTTTCCCAAAAACACCCTAAATATCACAAAGATTAAACGTAAACTATATATATATTTAATACTTTAAGTGCCATTATTTATGTAGCATGCATTCGAGACAAACGGAGTGCTGTGTGTCACTCATAAGGAAGTAATAGTTAGGAGCCGCATCTATCTGTGTATTGAATGTGGTAGCTGAACGGGTCGAACTAAAGAAGTGAGGCTATTTGGATCCCCTGCAAAATCATGGAAAATATCTTCGAAGCATGACGCCACATTGATAAGTGGGTATAAGGAAAAGACTATGACAAAATATGTTTTAATCTTTTTCTTAATGCATATTTGAAAAGAGAAACTATAACCGTAGATAGAGGATTAAAAAAAAGCAACTCGAACCTTGGAGAATTAAAAGCTAGAGGAGTATCCTCAGAGGTTATGGGGGATGTCTATTAGTTAACGCAAGAAGCAGTCACACTACCTGGTGGTAGCGCCACAGGATCAAATAAACTTCTTTTTGAGTATATTATATTCATTCATATGTAGCTAAGTATTCGAAGATTTAGGATGCTGTCACTCCCTGTAAATTGCTGAATGCTCAAAAGTTCCTTAGGAAAATCCATAAACTTTTACAAAAAATTCAGACTCAAATTAAAACCTAAGCTATTTTAATGCAACGCTAGTGTCTTGATATAAATGAACAATAGGTAACATTAATTCTTCGGGATGTTTATAAAAGGCCATACAAAAATGCCCCCAATTAGATAAGATGAATTTTTTATTTGTCTACCTAATTGGGAGCATATCAATATTAGCTGTCTGTTTTTCTTAATACGTATTATTAAAACAATAATTACTTTTTAAACAGTTATTTATAGTAGAATTAATAATAACGTTATTGTAAGAAATGGAGTGAATAAATTTGGGAAGGGAAGAAAAGAAAAGACAAACTAAATTAGCTATAACAAACGCCGCTTTCAAATTATTTTCAGAAAATGGATATGAGTCGACAAAGGTTGAAGATATTGTGAAATTAGTTGGAGTTTCTAAGGGAACTTTTTTTAATTATTTTCCTACAAAAGAGGCAGTCATAGAAGATTTCGAAAGAATTTCAATCTATTCGGAAGCTGAAAAATTAATGAATATCACAAGTCCAGTTGTGCCTAAACTACTCTCTTCGTTAATTAATATCGTACATAATTTAAACTATACAAGGTCATTAAGAAGAGCAACTTTAATGGCAACTCTCTCAAGTGCTAATAATTTAAATAATCACATAGATAATATGAATAATCTTCGTGCTTTATTGATACCAATTTTTAAACATGGACAAGAAACGGGGGAATTTACACAAAAATTACCCCCTGAAACACTGGCAGACTTAACTATTCAAATGTTTATTGGTGTATTAACCCACTGGTGTCTTGGTGGAGGCGAAGATGATCTTATTACACAACTTATGATGAGTTTTGATGTTTTCTTTAAAGGAATATCTTCATAAAGATCCTGTTGATATCCAAAGTAATCCTGCGAGAATAGCCTGGGTTATAAAAACTCGCAGGTATGTTGTCAAAGAGAGAATTGGAGACAAGCAGAGAACTAATATATACTCTTCTTATTAAATTTATCGACTAAACTTTGAGAACGTCTATGATTTGTACCAGAGAATAGTAGACTAATAACCGGTAATTTTCGAATAATAAAATACGATATTAAATGGCTAAATACAATCCCCAATAGTGATGCTAATACAAATTTTATATAGCCTGAAACAGGTACACTAATTAAAATATATTGAATTCCAATTAAAACCGGAATATGAATTATATAAACACAAAAGGAATTTTTGGCTAGAATCTCCATCCATTTTGATTCTCTATTTAATTTACGTTGAAATAATTCAATTAAACCAATTGAAAGTCCTGTACATAAAAAGGTCTCATAGATTGCATAAATAAGTGAACTACTATCCCATCCACCCCTTGAATGTGGTACAAACCCAATAACATTTAAAACAATTAATAAAACCCCTATAAATAACCATAAATTACCAACACTTTTAGGGATATGATAAATCCAGTTACTATTAGCAGCTGTTATTCCTAAAACTACAAATGCTAAATATTGAGGAAAGTGTGCATACTCCATTTGGATAAAACCTAGTACACCAATCCATTCATCAATCGAATAACTTGTTCGAACTAAAAAAGTAATTAACGATACGATAATAACAAATATAAAAATATGTTTATGTGTTGGGGAAATTGAAATTTTTGGTAAATTAATATTTTTAAAAAGATTCATTAATAATAGATATATCAGTGAATAAATAAGAAGATGTTCAATAAACCAAAGATGGCCAAAATTTAGGTCTGGCCAAGATGGTCCTGCCCAATTTAATGGTTTTTCACCAAATCCTAAATAAATATTTTTATAGTATTCATATAACGATAGGTTAGGGTAACCACGAAATTCATTATAATAAAAGTACATTATTAAAGGAATTATTACTATAAATCCAAATAATAAAGGTATACCAATTCTCTTCAACCGATCTTTCAAAAAACCTATATTCCCTTTGTGTTTATACGCAAGAGGAATAAAATAAGCAGAAAGAAAAAAATAAAGACTCATATTAAAGGCAGAGTTTATCCCAAAAAAAACGCCCAAGTCAGAATCGACACCCAAATCTCGTACATACCAAAAACCATTTGCCCCACCATAAGGTTGACCTGCATGGTGGACAATTACAGTGCAAGAAAGAAACACTTTTAAAAAATCCATAAAATGAATACGTGTATTAGACAACTCACATTTCCCCTTTTTGGAAATAACTACTAAACTATTTATAATACTTTTTAGACTCACGGTCAATATTTATCTTATTATATTATTGATTAAATTTTAGAATATTTATTTTACAATTATTATTTATGACTACGGGTCAATTTATATATGGTTAATTATGTTGAAGTTCACTTTAATATAAAATGTTTAGTGCAAAATAAAAAAGGAGCAGACTGTAACTGGAAATTCTAGCAGTTATGGGTCCTTTAAAACGTAAAAAAATATCATTGTCCGTACCCTTCTATTCTACTAACCTTCTAATTGGCAAAAAAGTCACTCGCTTTTATTGTTATTTATTAAATTGTAATAACTTATATTCTCCGCAAAACTGAACTTTTTATTTAAATGAATTTAATTTAGGATTATTAGTGCCCCCTCATTATACAGCTGCAAACAATGTACCTTTCTCTATTAATTATGAAGCAAAATAAATCACTAATCATATCATTATCAATATGATTAGTGATTTATTCAAAAACCGCACTTATTTATGATATGGTTCTCCGTGATGTGGCTAAGTGAGGTCTTATTCCTCAAAGAAATCCAAATCAACTTTTTTTGTAACAAAAACTTCCTCGTTACTCACTCCTACATTATATTTAAACATCAGGTCCGTTAATTGCTCTCCATCAATAAGGATCACTCTTTTATCAATAGAGTTAGCATATTGAATGGCACCTTTAGAAAATTTTGCAGTAGTAATAAAAATACCTTTTGAGGCTTGCTTTCCTACAAGGCTACCCACAAAAGTTTGAATATCTGGACGAGATACTGTAGCATCCTTTTTCCATCTTTTAGCTTGAAGATAAATCATATCTAACCCTAAAACATCTTCTTTTATAATACCATCTATACCTTCATCATTCGTTTTTCCAATAGCTCTTCCAGCGTCTTTAACAGACCCTCCATATCCCATAGCTACCATTAAATCTACAATTAATCTTTCAAAAAAGCTTGGTGAGCAACTAAGTATTTTTTCTAACAATAAATCTTGAAGCTCATTTTTCAGAATAGTATAGTTTTCTCCGATTAGTTCCAATGGTGTCTTATCTTCTATATTTTCAGGTATTGTATCTGGGCTATTATCTGACCCCTTATTAATAAACTCATTAAAACTCGGATATCTTTAAGAATTTTCTATCTATTCTAGTTATACTGGAATCATTAAGAACTTTTAATCCCTCATCTGTAATTTGAAAAACTGCTCGTTTTACACCTTTTATTAATCCTGCTTTTTTCAAATAAGTTCTTGCCCAACCTACTCGATTAACTAATAATGTTTGCTTACCACTAGGCAGTATTTCAGCAACATCTTCCTCAGTCAATTTAAAATGGGTGGCTAATATAATATATAAATCTTGTAAATTATACTCTTTTCTATCTTCTAATTGTTTTAAAAACGGATACATAAAATCCTGATAGCCTGGAACCGCCATAAAAATACCTCCCATACTTAACTATTCTAAGTATAACAAAATATGTTAATATTTTTATAGAAGGAATAATAATTAGGGGGGTAAGTCTCTATGACAATAAGTGAATTAGGTAGTGAACTTAAAAGGATGTACCATTCAGCACCCGAAAACGAAAAAGTTACATTCATTCATCTTTTTGGAATAAAATACGGTTCCACTTTACTTAAGAATAAATATAGTGCTGGAGAAATTATAAAAGCTTCTGGGTTAAATGATTCATATAAAACGGAAGTACAAAAGGGGATTAAATTGTCTAAGTATGTCTCATATACTGAGTAATTAAATTGCTACTAAAATAGAAAGGGAGTGGAAGGCTCATCTATAGACAAGTCTTCTGCTCCTTATTTTAATTCTCCATTTATTTATCTTTAGGAGTTGAAGGAGCAAGTGTAGTTCGCTCCCTTCATTTTTAATTATAGTATCTCTAACCCTGTAATATAGAACTCACCATCAATTAATTCTATTGTATATTTGCTATTTTGTTGCACATCTTTAATTCCCTTTTCAGGATTGTCTATTGTGTAATGCTCCTCTAAACTTACTTCGTACCTATGCTCTACAACTTGCTCCATCGAAATAATGGAGTAATCAATCAATTGAATATCTATACCCTGTTTATTTATAGACTCCATATAACTAACTTGCTCTTGATAGAATGGAGAAGATGAATGTATATAGTTTATAAGCTGTAACACCTGCTCTGTTGTATAAACCTCTAGGTAGGCGGAAATTAAATAACTTATCTGCTCTCTTGCTGATTCTGTTGTGTTAAATGCACCTAAAACAGGTACTGTATCTAAATCAGCTTGAACACTCTGTGTGTCATCTAACTTACTTTCATTATCATTAACATCATCATTATGGCGTTTCATTTCCTCGACAGGCTCTTCGTAAAAAGTAATATTATCATCTTCCTCAACAAGATGAGTACCGTAGGTTGCATCTGTTTCTGATTCCTTTTCATTTCCACAAGCAACAAGCATTAAAGTTAACATAACTAAAGTGACAATTTTCTTCATAAAAAGCTCTCCTATTTATTAGATATATACACTGTCCAGCATTAAAATTACAATACCCAACTATTAACGTAATGGTAATAAATTACTTAAAAGTTATGCTATCCTTATTTACAAATTGTCTTATTTTTTATTATCTTCCTAACCCAACTATAAGAATAATCATATTTTCTTGCTAATTCTTTAGCATTTGTACCATCGTATTCCTTTACTATTTGTTCATATAAATACTGTTCAGATAATAATCTTTTCGGAAAGGTTACATATTGACCAGCAAAATAGCTATGTACCAACAAGGTATTTTGATGCCCAATCAATTCTATAAACTCCTTATATGCCCCATTAAAACATGAACTATCCAACCTACTCGTATCCATTGTTATCTCCTTTCTCTTTTTTGTTGTTATAAATATGACATTTTTAAATGTGACAAGCACTTTGACTATCTAATGGCTTTTCACAATAAAAATCCACTTTGTTTTTACCTATAGTTCCATTAAAACGAATAACTCTAAATCGCCACTAAAACAGAAAAAGGAGTAGAAGAAATGTCCTCGGACATTTCTCCCACTCCTAGTTGTAACTCTTCCAATACTTCATCATTTAGCTTGATTTGGATGCTTTCAATTTCCCGACTTTCATCAATAGTGATTTGATGAATCAATAAATGCAATAATCTTTTTCTTTGCTCCCTTGTCAATGCTTGTGTAAAAGCTTGATGGAAATTCCTCATGATCGCACGGATTTTTTCATAGGTGACTTCACTCGACACTGTCGATTGCATTTGTGCTTGAAGTGGCTCCATTTGTGCTTTCAGATTGGTCATGGTTTCTTCTATACTTCGTGATTTTCGTTGGAACACCTCTTTGGAAATCACTTCATCTGTAAAAGCATCTAACAATTTGACTGACTTTTTCTTATAGCGCTCTAACTCCTGTAGGTATTGCTCATATTCTCGCTGTAAAGGGGCAACTAACGATTGTTGCTTTGTATTAATGTTATCCACTAATTTTTTCGTCAAATGCTCGCTTTTCATTAATGCTTCCAGTTTATTCAACACATAATCATCCGCATATTCAGTACGTACTGCATTGGAACGACAAGCAACTGTTCCTTTATTCTTCCATGCACCACAAACATAATACTCTAGGACACGTTTCACACCAGATTTTGTTCGATTTGTTGTACGTCCTATCACCATTCCTGCACCACACTGTGGACAGCGCATAATACCTGTGAGGGGAAACACACCCTCATGAATTCGATTGGGTTTACAGGAACGCTCTTTGTAAACCTTTTGCGCTATTTTCCATGTTTCCTCGGAAATAATGGATGGATGCTCACCTTTCACAATGATTGGATTCGGATTGATATTGTTACGACGCTTTTCATTCCAATCTCTTCGAACATTATAGCGAATATAGCCAGCATATACGGGATTTGTTACGATAGTTTTAATTGCATTCAATGAAAAGGTCTTATTCTTTTTTGTTCGATATCCATCCTGATTTATTTTATTGGCAATAGCCTTATAACCATGACCTGTTGTATACATTTGAAAAATTAAGCGTATAATCTTTGCCTCTTGCTCATTAATTTGTAAACCTGTCTGTTTTCGCTTTTTGTTCTCACTATCTTTTTCTACCACATCGTAGCCCATTACCTGGCCACCATTCCATTGTCCATCCTTGGCACGAGCAATCATTCCCATTTTGACATTTTCGGCTATGTTGTTACGTTCATACTCAGCAATAGCAGCCATCATCTGAAAATGCAATTTTCCTGTAGGTGTTTCTGTTTCATACTTCTCTGTATAAGAACGAAATGCTATGTTTTTGCTATTGAGTTGTTCGACAATGTTCATCAAGTCTAAACTTTTACGAGCGAGACGATTCATCTTCCAAACAAGCACTATATCAAATTTCTTCTGTTCTGCATCAGCTAGTAATCTCTTAATAGCTGGTCGTCCTGTAATGTTTTTCCCACTAATCCCCCGATCTACATATTCATCATAGACACCATAGCCCTCCTTCTCACAAAACTCTTTGAGCACACGTATTTGTTCATCAATACTATATCCTTCCTCAGCCTGCTCTGTCGTTGAAACACGAGCATAAATTGCTACTTTTTTAGGACTCACTTGTTGGCTCATCTTCTTTTTCATCTCCTTGATTAGTCATATAGTTTTGGCACATTTCTGCAATAATGAGTAGTACTTCATTAGTTGATTCCATCATCATGCACTCCTTGTGAACAATTTTCTGAAATAGTTTTCTCGGTAATACTCATTGATAATATATATTTATAATCATTTTTCAATCCGAACTAAAATTCCCAGTTTCCCAAAAATTTTTTCAAGAGTGAACTTCCAAAAAACAAGACCAACTCAACTAAAAAAATATCTATCTCTCACATCAAAAAAAGTGGGAAATCGGGAAAAAAAAGATAATTGTACAAATCAACACTCTAAGAAATGAATATCGAATGCACTCTTCAAAATAAAAGGGAATTCGGGACGTTTCAAGTCAACAGATGTATCGCATCACTCATCACATCTTCGTCTAAGTGAATGTATGTTTTGGTTACAACACGATAATCTTTATGACCTAAAAGCTCTGCAACAGTTGGTACGTTCACGCCTTTTTTAACAAGGTTAGTAGCAAAACTATGTCTGAATGTATGGCATGTAATCCTTTGACTCCACGCTAACTTTTTCACTGTAAGAGCAATTATTTTATTCACATAAGCTGCCGAAATAGAAAATAAAAAAGTATCCAATTGCTTTTGTGTCGTATCTAAGGAACTAATATGAACCATTAAGCGTTTTTTCAGTTCTTCATGTAAAGGTAACTTGCGTACATGTTTCCCCTTACCATTACGAATAATTAGCTGATTACGCTGGAAATCTATATCCGAGATTATTAGCCCTAGGCACTCATTAATTCGTATGCCAGTGTACATCAGTGTGTAAAGTATGTTCTTTACAAGTGGATGGGTCACAGCATCTATAAAGACCGCTAACTCTTCCTCTGAAAGAACCCCAACTTTTCTTTCAATGATGTCCTCTTTTGCTACAGATTCAAAAGGGTTTGTAGACACATGCTTTTCTTGTACAAGGTATGCAAAAAAACTTCGTAGTGCGTATATTTTTACATTTATTGTAGCCCCTGTATTCCGTTTTACCTCTTTTAAGTGTTGAAGATACTTACAACTAACGGTTTTGTCTACCTTTTGAAAAGTACTAATACCGAATTTATGCTTTAAAAAAGCTATAAACTGCTTACATGTATTCAAATAACTTCGTATAGTTTCATTACTTTTTCTTTGATGCAAAAGATACAATTGGTATTGTTGTATTAATTCCATTACATTCTTTTCTCCTAAACACCCTATTTTGTAAAACATCACATCATTCATCTTCAAGCATTTCCTCAATCTCTTTTTGAGTATCTCTTTTTCTATTCACTAAAGAGCTTAATTTGCTATCTTTATTGATAGGCTTAGGTTTAGGTGTAGCCTCAGTAGTATTACTTAAAGAACTTAATAATTCTTTATCTAATTTCAAGATCACAAGGGTTGCTCGTTCCTCGCCATTTAATTTGCGTTTTCGAGTATGTTTACCTTGTTCAGCATTAAGGTATCCATTAGATTTTAGTTGTTTCATAACCGTATCAAAACTTGAGAATCCCTGCGCCTTAAGCTCCGTTTCTAAAGTTGATTTAAGAATTCCTACTTCAAGATACGTATCTTTCGTTTTAATTGTTCCATAATATTCAAGACCCTCATGGCTTTGACCGTCTCGCTCAAACCTCACATGATGACGAACTACAAATTGCTTAATGACATCTATTGCTTTTGCATCTAATGTTCGAGTACCAGCCGTTTCTGCATCATTTTCGAGTACAAATTGAAATAATGCTTCTAAATTTACATTCAATTGATATTGTTTAAAACATTGATTAAATAATTCTGCTGTCAACAGAATAATGGCATACTTTTCTGCTAGTCTTCCTGAGAACTCATCTTTCACTATGAAATTCTCTTCGAACTCCTTTTTCCATTTTGTATACTTTTGTAGAATGTCTTCTTTTTGTTGAGCATGTGCTAAGAGAAATTTCACAAAAAATACACCTGAATGCCCATAATGTTCACTAACGCCTACTTTTAATGCTTGTGCATGGTCTGCTGATTCTGTCCATGTTTTATTTACAAATTCAGGTAATCGAACAGTAATACCATTATTTTTTGCTGACTTTTCAGTTAACTTATGTTCAGCAGTAGAAATAATTGTAGTATTCCAAGTTGCTTGTTCCTTCATTTCCGACTCTTTTGTTAATCGTGATTTGTCCTGTCCTTCAGCTAACTGATAAATAATAGTGGTAAAATCACCCTGCGTTTTTGAGCTAGCTTCATCCAGTGTAATTGGAACGCCAAAGTTATCTGCAACTAGCTTTAGTTGTGCATTCCCCGTACTATTCCAATTTCTAATCAATCCATTATGGTCTGGTTTTCCAAACGAAGAGACAGCAATACGTGTAGATGTGGTTTTCCCTGTAGACGACTCCCCAGCAATATGCACCATTAAGACTTCCATTGGAGACCACATAGCTAATAAAGCATTCACTGGTGCTGAAAAACCAAGTATCATTGCAAATTCCAATGGTGTTTTTCCTTGTACCTCTGCCTTCATTAAATCTATCCATCCCTCTAATGTTCCAGAAGGTTTTATATCTAAAAATCCATTGTATTGAGATATCTGTTTACTAGCTGTAATGAAGTGGTAATGCTTAAAAGCGAGATTACCTGCTTCATCTTGTTCCCAACCAATAGTGTTATGAGAATAATCAATAGACTCACGCATATCGTCTTCGAGCATAGATAAAAAACTAATAATATGACCTACTTTTAGGATAGGGACATCTACGCCAAATTCTGTTAACGCTTGAAGCTTTTTATCTGCAAACATACTTCTAGGAATAGTAATTTTATGATATCGCTGCAAATAATGGTAAATTAATTCCAGTTTAACTTGATTGGTTTCCTTATCCACAACAATTCTGTTTAACCAAATCAGACGGCAAACATATTCGTTGGAAACTTCTCCATCATCATTTTTTTTGAGGAGATACAGACAGTTATTCTTCACGATAAATTTGCGAATAGTTAATTCTTTCCTAAATTGATTTAAAATTGGATTTTCCTTATCAATCAAAGTTGCTTTCATTCTTGTAGATACCATTCCGATTTACTCCTTTTAAGTAAATTTATGTGGCGGATGAGCTAAGATTGTTGTAACAGTCTTAGCTCTCTTTATGTTTATTGCGTTATTACAACATATGTCTTGCCCTGACAAATTCTTTTTTCTGCGAACCCAATACTCATAGATGAGCGTTCCTCAAAATTCAATTTCCAAAGTTGTGTCAATTGGTTTACACAATTAGAGCTATATACGATGGATTGGTTATGCCCCTTTAATACATGTGCAGATTGGTCAGCAATATCACAAGGCGTTAAAATTAGCATTTTTAACTCTTTATTAATAGCTAATGTAATGACATCTGGATTTTCCAATATAGCAAGAACCTTTTTAGATAGGGTCACTCGTTTACCACTTTCACTATTCACTATATTTAGTGCTGCTGAAGTTCTTTCTGATTGAACAAACTCTACACCCTCAAGGAAATTTTCATCCCCCATTTCATTTCCAAATTCTTCTTCAAACATATCCATCTTACTTTGATTGTCTGGTAATCTCTCTTCTAATTCCTCATCCAAAAATTGTTTCGTTTCTTTTTTTAAAGTTCCTAACTTTCTAGGCAAGGGCTTCTTAATCATGTTAAAATCACTCCATTCATTGAATTAAGATCTGAATTTCCTTCAGGTCGAAGAGTTAAATTCTTAATGGTTTTTGTAATTCAAATCTTGAAAGTAATAGTACCAAATTCCGATTAAGTTTGCTGAGCATATAGATATACACAAAAAGTATTTTTATCTCACTTTCATTTAAAAACGGTTTAAAAAATCATTTTTTTATCATTTTATGTTTTCTCGGGAAAGTACGAAACACTTATCTATAATCAGCAATGCTTGGGAAGGTACGATTCTCCTTTACTCCCGAGGACACCGTTTTTACATATATTACAAAAAATAAATTACTTAATGCTTATTTTCACTTATTCAATCAACGTTGATGAGAAATACGTTATATTTAATAAACGGTTTAATTCTAATTACTCCTATGTACCTTTATAGTTATTCGCAAAAAAAGAATAATGTTCATAGTGAACATTACTCTTCTACTATTTCCAGCATCATTACAATTTATCTTTTAAAATTACCTCAACGAGGATGACTGAAAAAATCCCTATACATGTACCGACCACAAAATAATACAAATTACTTCTCCTCTCTTTGTTTGCGACTTAGCATCACTAAAATGGATATTCCAAAAAATACTCCTTGCTTGAATAATTCAATTGTATATTGATTTTTCTTTTTACAATCAGCCATCCTCTCACCTTCTTTCAGTAAAATCTAACTCATAAAAATAAGCCTAGTGTATAACATACATAGACTCTGCTCTGAAACATCTATTAAAATTTTTAAATTACATAAAATTAGATGAAAACTTGTTTCTTAATACAAAGTTATTTCTCTTTCAGGAGTTAAAATTTGGAACTAATTTATCATTTACTAGCCAAACTTCATATAAACTTTCACTTCCTGTTTCTATTAGCATTAATGTAAAGTAGTTCCCTTCTACATCTGTATAGTTGGCACTATGACAGAGAATTGGTGCTGGTACAAAGGCAATCATATAAGGTGGTACAAGTTCCTCATCTATTTCCTCATGAGTAAAGCTCATTGTTTCATAGCCTACTTCATGAAGTGGGATTTTCTTTCCTAGTTTTCTCTCCAATACTTCTGTCAATCGTTGGATTGCTTCCACTTTCAATAACCTCCTTATTTTTATGAACATAAAAAGCCCTAACATCCATTTCAGATGTTAGAGCCTATTTATCATTTAAAGCTTTATTCCTTTTCAAAATAACCACTCTCCTTCATTGAAACATAGCTATCATCACCCAGCACAATATGGTCGAGCATATCAACTCCAACAACTAAACCTGCCTCTACTAAACGTTTGGTAACAGCAATATCCTCTTGGCTTGGTGTTGGGTCGCCTGATGGATGTGGATGACAGCAGATGATGGAAGCAGCATTGCTTAAGATAGCTGTTTTCAGCACTTCTCTAGGATGAACGATGGAGAGATTCAAGCTTCCTATGTGTGCAATCGTGATGTTTGTTGGCTGATTTTTCACATCAAGACACATGACTACAAAATACTCTCGATCTACCTCGCCTAAAAAGTTCTTGAACAATTCGTAGCAATCTTGTGGACTACGAATGCGACGATTTTTGTACAACATGCTTGCTTCTTTCACTAATTTAACAGATACGATGTCTATTCGTTTTGATGGTTGCATATGTTTTCCTCCTAAAAGTAATCGTAGAAATAATATATGTTCATATTTTTAATTGAATCGTTTAGTTATCTTGTTTTACAGGTGGAATTTCATAAGGAACTAACTTCCATTCATTTTTCACCGCTGGATAAAGAGGATGAAAGCCACGTCTCCCTTTAGGGCATTCTATTTGGAGAATATTTGCCTTCTTATCAAGTAAAATAGCCACAATCATATTCAGTCGCTTTTGAGCTTCTTTGTTCGTTTCAATTCCTGTCCCAACTGCAATAATGACATCATCTACCTTTGTAACTTCTTCTTGAACACACTTCAAATTTTCAGTAGCAGATTCGTTTGTATCCTCGCCTTCAAGAGACGGAAATAAATTCATAATAATAACTGAACCGTAATCTAATTTAGCAAGATTGTTAATGACATACATCGTTGTTTGGTCTTGAACTATTTCATCTGTCTGACCTGCATTTTTCATCAAGATAAGTGCTTTTCTCTTATTCTTGTCCCACTCTTTCCTAACAACATACTTATTTTTCATTTCGTCATCAAAAGTGACCTCAGTTTTAATTATACTTTTAATTATTTTCAATGTTTTGCGCTCCTTGGAATCGAAAAAACTCAAATACCTTTTCTGGTATTTGAGTCTGATTATAGTTTATTATAATATTTTCAATCTATCTCCAAAGTCAGTTGCTTTGGTGATGATGAATATTGAATTTTCTTTAATTTATTTTCACTTATTTTTACATCTTTAGATATATACAAAGCCTCTATAGTCTGTTCTGGATTTCCTGTTAATGTTGATTGTGAAGATGTGCCTGCATTTAAGTTAATTCTTCTTAAATTTAAATAATCAGGCAAAGAGCTCCCATATATTTTATTACCTGTACTTCCATCAAATGAAATTATATATGGAATATTTCTTTCATTTAGGTCTTCTAAAGCTTCAATAAATTTCTCAAAATCTAATCCTCGAATATAGCGTTTACTTGAACCTTTTGTACCTTGATAAGGTGGGTCCATATATATTAAATCAGAATTTTGGGTATCTCTTAATACCTCGACATAATCTAAACTAGTTACTGTAATTTTTTTTTGCAATAACGCTGCATAACCTTGAATATCGTTAGCCATTTTATTCGGATTTTTGCCCTTTCTCCTATTATCAGGACCTTGATTAAACTCTCCCCTTTCATTATATCTTACAGCATTTTTAACACACCTAGCTAACAGATATAATAACATTTCTGGTTCATGAGTATTATTAAACTCGCTTCTAATAAAATTATAGTGCTCTTTTGAATCTCCTTCTAACTGACCATTCCAAATATACTCATATCTTCGGATTACCTCATTTGGATTGGATGCCATTTTACTTAATAATTTAGCCAAAGGCTCATTAATATCATTCAACCAATAATGATTACCTATTTTTTGATCCGCACATGCTATTGAAATAGCGGCTGAACCTGCAAATGGCTCTACAATTCGTTCAACATTATTGGGGATACATTCTAAAATATACTTTGCCAAGTTCCTTTTACTACCTTGATAAGGAATTGGGTGTGGAATTGCCATGAAAACCTCTCCTTTAATTAGTCTAAATTATATCATGCACTTAACTAACGCTCAAAGCTTAAACAGCTACTATTTGAATGGTATTATTATCTATATAGGATGAGGGGGAATATTCTTGGAAGAATCATTAGATTACTATATCAATAGAGAAATACCAAATGAAATCGAAGAATTAATAAAACAACTTAAAAGTAAACGTGCATTAATTGTTGTTAATCACATAAAAGAACATGGCTATGTTACTAATGAAGATTTACTTGATGTTTACGGTTATGGTCATGGACCTAGAGCGGTAAAAGATGCTAAAGACCGAGGAATTCCAATTAAAACTTTATCTATTAAATCTCCAAAAACAGGTCGAACTATAGCTGCATATGTTTTTGATGATATTACTAAGATAAGAAATGGTATTTTAGAAGGTAGAAAACCCTTAGATAAAAGGATTAAAGAAGAACTTTCTGAAATTCATGGTGAAAAATGTTATATCTGTACAGAGCCTTACGAAATTAGGTATCTGCAAGCAGACCATAAAATTCCTTACGATGTTGTTGGTGAAAATTCCTCATACGAATATGAGTTAGATAAATATATGCTTCTTTGTCGTTCTTGCAATAGAGCAAAAAGTTGGTCGTGTGAATATTGTGAAAACTTTTTGAACTCGAAAGATGAGAATATTTGTAAATCATGCTATTGGGCTTCTCCTGATTCATATAATCATATTGCAATGAAAAATGAAAAAAGGTTAGAATTGGTATTCTCAGACAACGAAATAGCTGTTTATGAAATTTTCGCTTATCAAGCTAAACGAAATAATATATCCATTCCTGAATTAATAAAAGAAATTTTAAAAAGGTCAGTAGAATAAACTCTACTGACCTTAATACCCTATCTAAATGATGCTACTAAATATATTTATTTTATAAGCTTATTTACTTCCTCTAATAATATTTTACTTCTTTGTTCTATAAAATCTTCATATGTTAAATCAAAAGTATCACTTGGACAAATTGCAGATTCTAATACCACATCTGGTTTTTCAATTAACTTTTTATACTCTTTTGGATCTAAATCCTTTATTTGATTATTATCAGATTTTGATAAGAAGCAGAAATTAGCTAATTTATTAATATCAGACTTATCAACCCCTAATCTTTCCAAATGTTTTTGAGGGAAGATATGATGAAACTCTGTTTTATATCCTACTCTTAATTTTCTTTGCAAATCTATTGGACTTCCCGAAATAAAAGATTTTGGATTTTGATTAGCTAGTAATGCTATAAATACTTTTGTTGTAATAGTATTTACATTGAACTTATTATCGAAGTATTCGGAATTAAATTTGTATTTGAAGTTGAACACATTTGCATTTTCATCTTCTCTTAACTTTTCCATATCTTCTATATCTTTAGGAATTTTGGTATCAATTGCATTGGAATAGTGTTTTGAAAATCCTACTTTCCAAAACCATTTTACCAACTTTTCACGTTGCTTATTTGTATAGGAATCTCCCATTGCTCTATGTGTAGCAAAAAATTTAGTCAATGGAATTAACATAGAGGGATAAGGTAAATATTTTATATTGAATACTTTTAATTCATCTTTTAAAAATTGAATACTAGATTTAATTCCATTTTCTATCTCTGAAAATTTTTCCCTAACATCTTGCCCATTTAAATCTATGATAGAGTCTGTACTAGATTTATTAAGTAATACACTTGTACAACATTTTAGCAACAAATCAACATGTGATGAGTTATTACCGTCTAAACCAAATTCCTCTAATTCATCAGCTAGTTCTGTAAATTTCTCTTGTAATACAAAATCCTCACTCCAACTCCATGCAGCTAATAACTGATAGTGGTCTAAATCCGTTCCCGCTGTATTTACCCTTTCAAATACCATAGAAACTAATTTCATATCATCTGTTTTCATTTTCTCTACAGGAATAACCTTAGTAGATAATTTTCTCATTACTTTATCTAATTTATCAGCCTTTTCATCTGTCAGCTCTCTAGTAGCTCTTCGATATTCAACTGAGTCCATTATTTTATATACGGGAAAATATCGTTCTAAGTTTACCTCTTCTTCCTTTAAAGGTATAAACAAACTTTTAGTATCTTCTAGGGACCCTTCCATATCAAAATAAATATCAATCCACTCTGGATTTTCAGCTGCTAAAATATCTCTATTAAATAGAGCACATAAAGAAGTTAGTCTTTGTTGCCCATCTAAAACATATTGATAAGTTTGCATTCCATTTAATTCAGGAGAATCAAAACTCCCCACTTTTTTATCATATTTTAAGAGGTTTGAGGTTTCCCAGAATAATACATTACCGATAGGAAAGCCTTTATATAAACTGTCATATAACAAACCTACTTGTTCGGCAGTCCAAACAAATCCTCGTTGAAATGCTGGAATTCTTACGGTTCCCTTTTTTACCTGGCTATATAAATCTTCAATTGTAATATTACTTTGTTCCAAAATAAACCCCACCTTCCATGTTAAATTATAACATATGAAGGCTTTGAATTTTATTATAAATTCCTAACTATGTTACTATTTAGGAATTCAACAATATTGAAAAACCTCACTTACTTATGATACGGTTCACCCTTCATAATCCTAAAACTACGATAAATCTGCTCGACTAGCACGAGCTTCATGAGCTGGTGAGGAAGTGTCATCTTACCAAAAGATTGCTGCTCATCTGCACGCTTTAACACATCATCATGCAGACCGAGGGAGCCGCCGATGACGAAGGCGATTTTGCTTTTGCCGTAGGTCATGAGAGATTCGATATCAGCTGCCATTTGTTCGGAGGTTTTCATTTTGCCGTTGATGGCTAGGGCGATTACGTAGGCATCTGGACTGATTTTCGCTAGGATGCGTTCTCCCTCTTTTTTCTTGACGATGTCCATTTCAGCTTCACTTAGTTGTTCAGGTGCCTTTTCGTCTGGCACTTCAATCAAATCCATTTTTGCATAGCCGCCAAGACGTTTTACGTACTCATCGATCCCCATTTTTAAGTACTTTTCTTTTAGTTTGCCGACTGATACAATCGTTATATTCACACGTTATCCACCTTTACAATTCATTTACAAACAAATTATCCACAAAAGTTATCAACATATCCACATGTCACTTCTATATATTGTGTAAAGTTATTTACTTGATACAATATATTCTGCTGGCTGTTCACAGTAGCTACACTTTGTGGATAACTTTTCACCCTCTTCGATTTTATCCATAATTGGGAACACTTTTTGCTCTGCTACAAACATGTCTAAAGCGTGATTTATATGGCTTTCACAGCTGTATTTTTCCATTTTTTGATGTCTCCTTATTTTCCGAAATTTCCACAAACTTATTCACAAATCAGTCTATGTTATCCACAATCTATTGTAACAAAGGAATGGCATGTATGGAAGAAGCGCCTTTTACTCACGATTTCCTGTGTAGTATTAGTATTCACAATTTTCTAGTTATCCACAATATTTCATAAAAGTATTTTCTCCATCCTCACAAAAAAGCGATGGAGATTGATTAAATCTCCACCGCTCTTCATATTCTTTACATTGTATTACCGTTTGTTAATGTTAGTGATAGTTCGACTAATTTACCTTGACGGTAAACTTTTAACGTTAATTTATCACCAATTTTTTTGTCATTATATAAATGTTTGCGTAAATCAATAGTTGTTTCGATTTTTTGACCATCCATTTCAACAATAACATCATATTGTTGGACTCCTGCTTTTGATGCTGCTGAGTTATTGATTACATCTGTTACCACAACACCCGTTGTCACTTCCGTAGGTAATTTTAATGTTTGTTGCTGATAGAATGATGGCACATCTGTTAAATCTGCTAAAGAAACTCCCATTGTTGGACGTTCCATTTTACCGTTTTTCTCTAATTCCTCAATAATTGGAATAGCTGAGTTAATAGGAATAGAGAAACCTAAACCTTCAACAGAGGATTCAGCAATTTTCATGGAGTTAATCCCTACTAATTCCCCAGCTAAGTTCACTAGTGCTCCACCACTATTCCCTGGGTTAATTGCTGCATCTGTTTGTAATACTTCTTGTTGCCAGTCTTCTGTCCCATCACCATTTAAGTCTACTGGTACAGAACGGTCTTTACCAGAAACAACACCTTTTGTAACAGAGCCATAGAAATCTAAGCCAAGTGGATTACCGATTGCTATAACTGTTTCGCCTTGTTTTAGCACATCAGAGTTACCGAAAGTTGCTACTGTTTTTACATTCTTTGAGCTTATTGAAATAACAGCAAGGTCTGTCCAAACGTCTAGACCTACTAATTGTGCAGGTTCTTTTGTTCCATCCGGCATTGTGACCTCTAACTGTTTTGCCCCTTCAATAACGTGGTTATTTGTGACAATAAAGGCTTTGTCACCTTCGATTTTATAAATAACACCTGATCCGCTTCCTGCCTCTTTTGTTGTCGTTGATGATGGACTCCAAAAGCCTCCGCTTGTGACTTCTTGAATGTTTGTGATGCCAACAACTGCGGGTGAGGCTTTATCAACTGCTGTTGTCACATCTGTCGTTATTTCTGTTGCTACTTGATTAATTGTTGGGTTATTTTTCTCTATATTACTTGATGTTGTCCCAGGCATTTGGTTGACAAGTCCCGGTAGCATAAGCCATACAAGTAAAGCACCTATAATGACGCCAATCAGACCACTAAAGAAATAGCCGCCTTTTCCTCCGCCACCTTTCTTTTTAAGACGCTTAGTCTGCATTTCTTGCTCCTCACGCTCTAGTCTTTCTTGAAGAGGTGATTTCGGTACTTCATCATTTTTTAAGAAATCACTGTTTTTATCATCATCTTGGAAATAGCTCATGTTCTTCATCCTTTCCTTTGATTGCTATTTGTTAATTGTTACCCTAATCTTACGATTCAAACATTAAAATCAGATGAAAAACAAATAAAATGGGCATAAAAATAGCTGCCCAATGCATTTTTTTAAATGCATTGAACAGCTTCAAGTTTTGCCTAAATAGCTTATGATTAAACTGTGACTAATTTTGTTGGTTCTTCTGCATCCGTATCATAAAGATGAACATGCTCACCAACAAGGATGCCACAAGATTGCAAAGTTTGTGCGACACTCATACGTGCTAGCTCTTTCATATTATTATCTTTACTTAAATGTGAAAGATAAATATTGGTCGTCTTATCAAATACAACCTCACTCATAGCGATCGCTGCATCCTCATTAGACACATGTCCTACATCGCTTAAAATACGACGTTTAATAGACCAAGGATAACGTCCCATTTGAAGCATATTGACATCATGATTACTTTCAAAGACAAAAGAATCTGCGCCGCGGATAATTCCTTTCATACGATCACTAACATAGCCAGTATCTGTAATAATGACTAGCTTGCGATCATTTTCATGAAAAGTGTAGAACATTGGATCTGCTGCATCGTGTGAAACGGCAAAGGATTCAACAGCTAAAGAACCAAAATGCTTCACTGTATCCATTTCAAATTCAAAACGTTGCTCAACAGGAATGTCACCAACAAGCCCGTCCATCGCCTGCCACGTTTTGGCGTTTGCGTAAATTGGTACATGATATTTTCGTGCCAGTACACCAATTCCTTTAATATGATCACTGTGCTCATGTGTAACAAAGATACCACTGAGTTGCTTCATATTACGGTCGATTTTTGTAAAGAGTTGCTCCATCTTTTTCCCACTAAGACCCGCATCGACGATAAAAGCATGATCGTCATTCTCTACATAAATCGAATTCCCTGTACTGCCACTTGCTAAAACACTAAATCGCATTATTCAACTCCCCAGTCTTCTTCTTCGCTCTCTTGCTTGTCCTCCTGGATTTCGATGACTTTTCCTTCTACTGCATTCACAAAGTACTCCTCTTTTGTCCCATCAGATAATTTCACTTGAACTTCCCATGTTGGCACCAATACCTGTGTACGTGTCAATTTAACAAGCGTTGAGTAACCTAGTTTCATTTGTGTAATGCGCGAGTCTGGCTTGAGCGGTCCTTTTGCATACAAAGTTTGAATAATTTGAAGTGGTGGAATAACTGTTTCCTGCTGTTCCATTTCTTCAATATTATCAATCATTGTTTGTTCATACATTGTTACTTCGTTATTTGCATTCCATTTGATTTTTAATGAACCGCTATAATAGAACATTCGGTTGTTTGTCTTTTGGAAAAAAATCGCTACTCGTTCTTCGCGATCTACTTTCCATAAAGCATAAGATGCTCCTTCAATAATGTTTGCAAGGGCAAAATCTGTAAAGCTTGCATCATCGCTCACATTACGTAATTTAATAGGCCTCATAAAAATAACCCGTGCCTTTGTATTATTATCATCCTTAAATTTAATTTGTTGGTTGTTATTACTAAATTCAGCTGGTGTGAATTTATGCACTTGAGCTGTCATATACGAAGCAGATTCAATATTATTTGGTAATGTGCCATATGTAATATTGTCATCTTTTAAACGAGCTTCTATTGTTCTTTCACCAGGTACCTCAATATCTTTCGCTTCATTATAGCGATTGACATAAAGTGAATACAAGAAGATGTTAAGTATTAAAAAAACGAATATAAAAATAGATTTTGTTCTATTCCAATCCATTTTTAACACCTCCTAATACTTCAGGAGTCAGTTTAGTCCAACTACCATTACGAATAACAAACCAGCAAGGTTCGAATATAAATATATTCTGTTCTTGATTTTGTGTTAAATAATAGCCCAAGACAATTTCATCAATATCAGACAAAGGAATACTGTTGGCGCTTTTTAATCTCTCTGCGATCTCCGCACCAGATGCTAATTCTTTAATTTCTTTCTCTAATGATATATCCATATCCAATGAGAAGTATGGACGCTTATAATGGAAAATTCGACTATCTCCCCAAATCGTTGTCATTCGTGTAATGACATGATTGCTATAGACAGGGAAACCTTGCAGATACATTTGATAATCTATTTGATTTTTATTGGTATTGGATGAAGCATAGCGGAAATCTGCCGTAAATCCTCCATGCTCATTAATAAATTCAAAGCTATCCTTTAAAAGCTTGGATGGCTCGACTCTAATACTACTTTCTGCAGCCGGATATACATAGTTTAATGATTTAAGATTTGTTTCCAAGGTCATTAAAGACATACCATCTGTATATTTTTCAGAGGATGCACTTTCAACATTACGCTGCACAATATTTGGATCTGGGAATAACACATTTTTAAATAATTCTGGTGTAATATCCTCAATAAAGTACGTATATTTTACAGATTCAATATTACTGTTTGCCAGATAAAGAGATGTATAGCCCTCTCTCTCTACTTCTTTAAAAACCTCATATTTTTTTGCAGGCTCAATGACTTCCTGTATAAATTGATTCATGTTTGGCACACTGACACGTGAGCGGAATAATGATTGGTTATTGCCACTAATGTAATACAACATTAATTCTTTGCTATTATAATTACTCCAATCTATAATCATACGATTGAACGTTGTTTCTGGTAATTCCTTATCAGTAAACTGAAAAGTCGTGTTAAAAGCTGAAAAGGGAATCTCTCCGGTAAAAAAGATAGTCATCCGATGATCTGCACCAATAATTTGATTCACATAGTTTGCAGAAAGATTGTTGTTTACAGGCACTAAATCTAAAACATTCCAGCCTTTAAATACTTTCATCATATCTTTCATAGCTGCGTTAGAAACCGTACCTGTAAACTCTTCTTCAGAACGGAAAATAGCCTTGTATGGGCGAATAATATCCTCCATATCCTTTTGCGGCTTAATTAAAATTTCCTCTCCCTCTGTTTTTTCAATGTATTTATAATCAGGTGTATAAGTCCAAATTAAAAAGGTTAAGATCACACTCAGCATGACAAGTAGAAATAATACAACAGATTTAACCGGCTCTATATATTTCATTCCCACTCACCTGCCTCACCAAATTCATCTGCATCATATGGTAATGTGAAGAAAATTGTTGTACCCTGTCCTTCTTCACTTTCAGCCCAAATCTTACCACCATGTGCTTCAATCATTTCCCGCGCAATAGCTAATCCCAAACCTGTTCCTCCCATAGAACGAGCACGAGCACGATCCACACGATAGAAGCGATCAAAAATACGACCAACGTTTTCTTTAGGAATACCCATGCCATCATCTGAAATCATGACCTTCAGCATGTCCTCTTGTCCAGTAAAGCCAAAGCGAATATTCCCACCATCTGGTGAATATTTAATAGCATTCGAAATGATATTATCAATGACTTGTGTGACCTTATCCGTATCAATTTCTACATAAAAGGATGTTTCAGGGAATAATCGTTCAAACTGAACTTTGTCAGACTTAGACATTTCAAATCGATCAATAATACGGTTAAAGAATGAATTAAATAAGACAATATCTTTATTCAACTCATAATCTGAACTATCCATTCTAGATAACTGCAATAAATCATTCACTAGACGAATCATACGCTCTGTTTCGGTTTGCGTTACATTTAAAAATGTAGGAGCAATATTTTCATCTTTCCATGCCCCATCTGCTAGTGCCTCTAAATAACTGCGCATTGTTGTTAATGGCGTTCTTAACTCATGTGATACATTCGATACAAATTCCCTACGATCCATTTCAATCTTTTCTTGCTCTGTTATATCGTGCAATACTGTAATCAGACCATTAATAAAGCCCGTCTCTTTTTGAATAACAGAGAAATTAGCACGAAGTATATAGGGTGCATCCGATGTACTGAAGTTTAAATTGACTGCATCATTCATATGGATTAAGTCTTCAAAGCTATATTCCTGATCAATCCCCAATACGGAGGCGATAGGACGCCCTAATGTAATATCTCTTGAAATATGCAGTAATTCTAGTGCAGGGTCATTGATTAGAATAATACGTCCCTTACGATCTGTTGCAATAACGCCATCTGTCATATTACTCAGAACTGAATCTAGCTTACGGCGTTCAGCTTCTGTGGTCGATTGTGCTTCCTGTAAACGGTTGGTTAGATGATTAAAGGTGACGGCTAGCTGTCCGATTTCATCTGTACCATATACACGCACTTTCCGAGAATAGTTCCCCTTAGCCATTGCCTGAGCCTGCTTTCGCATATCAGCAATTGGCTGTGTAATCGTTCGTGCCACAAGAATACCTAAAAAGATGGTAATGACCAAGGACATTGCCGTACCACCAAGGAAAATCTGATTGATATCATTCATTTGTTCAAAAACGGATTCAATATTGGCTTCAATATAAAGTACACCAATGATTTCATCGTCTGGTCCTGCACCAGCACGAATGGGGTTCGCTAATACCCACACACGATTTCTCGTTTTATTGTCCAGCTTAATAATATCAAATAGTGTTTCAGCAGATATTGCTCGACGTACAAGATCCGTATTAGAGCGTTGGCCAATTAAATTTTGATTTTCAAGCTCAGATGTTGCAAGTATTCTTTGTCTATCATCAATAACACGGATTTCTAAAATATCACCATTCGAAACATCCCTTAAACCAGTAGAAAACTCCATAACAATTGACTTTAGGCTTTCCTCTAGTTTAGGCATGCTTTCATCGCGTTCCTTTAAAATTTCTTCACGAAGACTATATTGCATCAAGTCAACTCGCTGAAAAATGGAATCTTGGAAGTTGCTCTTCAAATTTCGTTCTAATTCACGAGCGAAATAGATACCGATAATTTGTAAAGCAAGTAATATTAATAAAATATAAATCAGTACTAGTTTGACATGAATCGATTTAAAGAAGCTCACTTTCTGCATTCCTATTACTCCTGTTCAGGATTTCGTAAATAATAACCTACACCACGTCGTGTGACAATCCAAGCAGGATGACTAGGATTATCCTCAATTTTTTCACGTAAACGGCGAATGGTTACATCAACAGTTCGTACGTCACCAAAGTAATCATAGCCCCATACTGTTTGTAGTAAGTGCTCTCGTGTCATTACTTGTCCAATATGTTTCCCTAAATAATGGAGTAACTCAAATTCGCGATGTGTCAGTTCAATTGCCTCATCACGCTTCATTACTAAATAAGCATCTGGTTGAATAACAAGCGATCCTACGACAATCTCATTCGACTCTTCCTCAGCCTCTTCTGCTGCTGGAGCGACCACTTGTAAACGGCGCATATTGGCCTTCACACGCGCAATCAGCTCTCGTGTACTAAATGGCTTTGTGACATAATCATCTGCACCCATCTCTAACCCTAATACTTTATCAATCTCAGAGCCTTTAGCTGTTAGCATAATAATCGGGAAGTCGTATTTTTTACGTACCTCTCTACAAACTTCCATTCCGTCACGCTTTGGCAGCATAATATCTAAAAGCATTAAATCTGGTTGCTCTTCCTCTACTTTCTTTAATGCCTCATCACCATCATAGGCACAAATAACTTTATAGCCTTCTTTTATTAAATTAAATTGCAAAATATCTGCGATTGGTTTCTCATCGTCAACAACTAAAATTGTTTTGTTCATACATTCTCTCCCTTTCGCTTTTTATCTATTCTTAAACAATGTGTATTGGTAAATTCACTACTCTTAACTCTATCATGCTTTCGCATTCTATGCATTAATCGATATTCGATCCTTCTAATACTGTGACATAAAGCGATGTATTTCAACAATTATTTCTCGGGAAATAATAGAAAAAGACAGTCCATTATTTGGACTGCCTTCTATTCAACATGTTTATCGGCCTACATAAGATAACGGATTTTCTAATGAACCGTTCTTTTCAACTTCAAAATGCAAATGTGTACCTGTCGAATTTCCAGTGGAACCCATAATACCGATCACAGAACCTTTTTCCACTACTTGTCCTACTTCAACATTGATTGAAGATAGATGTCCATAAAGTGTTGTAAAACCATTATTGTGATTAATAACAATGCGATTACCATAGGTGCCAGAAGTGCCAGCTGCAACAACTACACCATTATCAGCAGCTAAAATATTATAGTTACTTGGTCGAGCGATATCAATACCACGATGGAAGGCTCCCCAACGTTCACCCATACCACTTGAAATATAGCCCCCGACTGCTGGCCATGCAAATTCACCAGTTCCACGTGAAGAAATAACCTTTGTACCGACTACTTCAATTTCATCTACTGGTTGTTGAAGGATTTTTTCCTCTAAGGCAACTTTTGATGTCTGCGTACCATTTTCAGATGTTAATGCATAGGTTGTTTCTTTTTTTCCATTAACACCTTCTTGCTTGATGACCTTTTCGCCTTTATACATTGTAGGATCTTCTTCGACTACTTTTTTAAACGGAATGATATCCGCAACTTTCTTTTCCTTTTTTACTTCAAGTGTTACAAACGGCTTTGCCACAGTAACATTTAATTCTTGTCCAATTTGTAAAACTGTATCCACTGTAATATCAGAATTCAGAGCTAACAGTTCGCTTGTTGTTAAATTATGTTTTTTAGCAACCGACCCTAACACATCTCCAGATTGAATTTTATACGTTTCCTGCTCAAGATAGCCTGTCATTAAATATTTCACGGCTTGCTCAGGTGATACAATATCAGTTGGTGTAACTTTTTGTGATAATCCTGAAACTCCTTGTTTAAAAGAAACATCTAGAAGTCGGGACTCACCATTCTGTAATTCTGGTAGATTATTATTAGATTGTTGGTTTTTAGATAATTTCTCTAATTCTTGCTGAGAAACATATTGTAGCTTTAACATTTGAACCGTTTTTTCATAAGCTTCCGTATTCTTTAATGATACTACCGGTTTATGATTTACTAATAATGTAAAGGCATCAGATTTAGCTACTAAAGATTGCTTAAGTTTTGATAATGTTTCTGCATCTTTTGTTTCATTTGTAAATACTTGTTCTGGGATTATTTTAACAGCTGAGCTAGCATCAATGGATAAACCTTTGAATTGCTGACTTGCTACTTTTTCTTTTGATGCAATAATTTCTTGAATCGCTTTCTCATCAGACACTGCACCAATATATTCATTCCCCACATAAACGTGGTAAATTTTATTTAAGTTTTCTTTGTTATATTCCTTAGCAAATCCCATATTAATCGTTAGACTTGTCATTAAAACTACAATGATTGAAGCCTTTTTAAAAGAAGAAAAATTGTAGGTGAATCTATTGTTTTCTTCTTTTCTATTCCAAAACGAATTCATCAATAAAGCCCCTTCCAACTTTACCCTACTGTAGGATGATTTACCCACAAGGATTTTTTGCACCCCTATAATGTACCATAAAGAAAATGACGTTTGAACGATTTCGCTCTTTTGTAATGTAAATGTATTATTTATCTACTTATTGTTACATAGAATATATTTTATATAGTTTATAAATACTGTATTTTTATTCATATACTGGTTCTTAAAATACAATTTAAAAAATATCATGGGTATACTATTCTTTAATTTTTTTCAAGTGAATTTGGGCTTAACACTTTTTACTTTTTTAATATTCCGATAAAATGTATATAGAAGGTACACTATTTGATTGGAGCGATTAAATTGAGTGATTCACAAACCTCTGAGAACACAGCAAAAATGTTGAGACCTCAGAAAAATAGCATGCGGAAAGTTTTTGCAAGAATTGTTATGGTGTCGCTAGGTGCGATTATAATGGCATTGGGCTTAGAATTGTTTTTAGTACCTAACCACATTATGGATGGTGGAATCGTAGGTGTTTCCATTATCACATCTCATTTATTAAATTTACCCCTTGGTATTTTCATCTTCATTTTAAACTTACCTTTTATTTTTTTAGGCTATAAACAAATTGGTAAAACCTTCGCACTGTCGACAGGTCTAGGTATTACCGTACTCTCGTTCGCAACACTTGCCTTACATACTATCCATCCATTTACGGAAGACACATTATTGGCAACAGTTTTTGGAGGAATGATTTTAGGAGTTGGTGTCGGTATTGTCATTCGTTATGGAGGTTCATTGGATGGAACTGAAATATTAGCTATTTTATTTAATAGCAAGACACCTTTTTCAGTTGGAGAAATCATTATGTTCTTCAATGTCATTATTTTTACGGTGGCAGGTTTTATTTTTAATTGGGAACAAGCCATGTACTCCATCATTGCATACTATATTGCCTATAAAATGATTGATATTGTTATTCAAGGATTGGAAGAATCGAAATCTGTTTATATCATAAGTGATGACATTGATGAAATTGGACAAACTATTATGGATCGACTTGGTCGTGGCGTTACTTTCCTTCACGGAGAGGGAGCTTATACGGGGAATGACAAGAAAGTCATATTTACCGTTATTACTCGTTTAGAAGAGTCTAAATTGAAAACAATCGTCGCTGAAATAGATGACAATGCGTTTCTAGCCATCGGTAATATCGCCGAGGTAAAAGGTGGTCGCTTTAAGAAGAAGGATATTCACTAAAAAAGGGCATGCCGCATTTGGCACGCCCTTTTCATTTTATTTCATTATGCTTCCCAAACGTCCACTAACACGTTTGTTTGCTCACGTGCAGGTCCAACAGAGAAAGTAGCAATTTGAATGCCCGTTAGTTCGCTAATACGCTCCACATAGCGGCGTGCATTTTCAGGTAGCTCTTCTAAAGTTCGGCAGCTTGTTACATCCTCTGACCAGCCTGGAAGCTCTTCATAAATCGGTTCACATTGTTCAATAATATGAAGATTTGCTGGATATTCTGTAATTGTTTCACCTTTATAGTTATATGCTGTACAAATTTTTACTGTTTCTAAACCAGATAAAACATCGATAGAGTTAAGGGCAAGATGAGTAATGCCACTTACACGGCGTGAGTGACGAACAACGACTGTGTCGAACCAGCCTACACGACGTGGACGACCAGTTGTTGTACCGTATTCGCGACCTACCTCGCGAATTTGTTGACCCACTTCATCAAATAACTCTGTTGGGAAAGGACCATCTCCTACACGAGATGTATAGGCTTTGGATACACCTATAACACTTGTCACGCGTGATGGACCAACACCAGCGCCAATCGCTACTCCTCCTGCAACTGGATTTGAAGATGTTACATATGGATACGTACCTTGATCGACATCAAGTAAAATTCCTTGTGCACCTTCGAATAGCACTTTACCGCCTTCATCAAGGACATCATTTAAGATTTTAGATGTATCTGCGACATATTTTGCAATTTCTTGTCCATAACCATAGTATTCCTCGAAAATTTCTTCGAATGTTACGCCTTCAACTTCATAGAATTTCTCAAATAATTTATTTTTAATGGCTAAATTATGACGTAGTTTTTCTTCAAAGATTTCCTTATCAAGTAAGTCAGCCATACGAATCCCAATACGTGCTACTTTATCTTGATAACAAGGTCCAATTCCTTTACAAGTTGTGCCGATTTTATTGTCTCCACGACTTTCTTCATCAGCTATATCTTGTTTAATATGATAAGGCAAAATAACATGTGCACGATTAGAAATACGTAGATTATCTGTATTAATACCGCGCTCTTGTAAACCTTTAAGCTCCGTTACCAGTGATTTTGGATTCACAACTAATCCATTACCAATTACTGAAGTTTTTTCTTTATAGAAGATCCCTGATGGAATTAAATGTAATTTATAAGTTTCACCATCAATTTTAATGGTATGTCCTGCATTATCTCCACCGGCAAAACGAGCGATGGCATCGGCTTTGTGCGAAAGGAAATCTGTAATTTTACCTTTTCCTTCGTCTCCCCACTGTGTTCCTACAACTACTACTGATGTCATAATCAGCACCTCCGTTAGATACCTTTGTATCTCAAATTTCAAGCCTCAATTATTGTAACAATGATAGAAACAACTCGTCAATAAAAAATAGTGAAAAAACACGAACATAAAATCAAAAAATCTGATTCAACGTTCGTGTTTAATAACAGAATGGTATGAATATTATCGAACATTCAGATTAATTCATTCTAAGGGTAATATTTCATTACGGATAGGCAACTTATCTGAATGACGAATAACATGACTAATCACGTGGCGGTGGTGGTGGCATTTGTGACCAATCCACATTAATGAATTTATTGAATTCTTTTTTAAAGGCCAATGTAACGGTTCCTGTTGGACCATTACGTTGTTTCGCAATGATGATTTCGATCATATTTTTATTCTCAGATTCTTTATCGTAATAATCATCACGGTATAAAAACGCAACAATATCAGCATCTTGCTCAATACTTCCCGATTCACGTAAGTCACTCATCATTGGCCGTTTATCTTGTCGCTGCTCAACTCCACGAGATAACTGTGATAAAGCAATAACAGGTACCTTTAATTCACGGGCTAATCCCTTTAAGGAACGTGAAATCTCTGATACCTCTTGCTGACGGTTTTCTCCTGGCTTGCCACTACCCTGAATCAACTGTAAATAATCGATTAAGATCATTCCTAGTCCATTTTCCTGTGCTAAACGACGACATTTTGCACGAATTTCATTGATACGTACACCAGGTGTATCATCAATAAAAATCCCTGAATTCGATAAACTACCCATTGCCATAGTTAGTTTACCCCAATCTTCTGTAGTTAAAGCACCTGTACGTAAAACTTGTGCATCTATATTTCCCTCTGCACAAAGCATACGCATTACCAGTTGCTCTGCACCCATCTCTAAAGAAAAGATTGCTACATTTTCACGTGCTTGTACGGCAACACTTTGCGCAACATTCAATGCAAAGGCCGTTTTCCCTACAGATGGACGTGCAGCAACAATGATTAAGTCGTTGCGCTGAAAGCCAGCAGTAATGTTATCTAAATCACGGAAGCCAGTTGGTATACCCGTTACTTCTCCCTTTTGTGATTGAAGTTGCTCAATATTATCGAAAGTTTCCACTAGCACATCTTTAACATGCTTAAAGTCTCCTGCATTCTTACGATTGGCAACCTCCATCATTTTCTTCTCTGCCTCACCTAATAATGCCTCTACTTCGTCTTCACGCGTATAGCCGTCCTCGACGATTTTCGTAGCGACCCGAATCAATCGACGTAAGAGGGCCTTTTCCTCAACGATTTTGGCATAATGGGCGACATTGGCAGCTGTAGGGACAGCATTGGCGAGCTCTAGTAAATAAGAAAGCCCGCCAACGTCCTCAATCTCTTTTTTAGCTGATAATTCTTCAGTAACTGTTACAACATCTATCGCTTTTCCTTGATCACTCAAGCGCAACATCGTTTCGAAAATTTTCTTATGGGCATTTAAATAAAAATCATCTGCCAATAAAATTTCTGATGCTGTTATTAATGCTTGTGGCTCAAGGAAGATAGCACCGATAACCGATTGTTCCGCCTCCCGGTTATGCGGTGGAACGCGGTCCATCATCGGTTCACTCATGGATCGTCGCTCCTTATTCTTCCGTTACATGTACTTTTAACGTTGCTGATACTTCATGATGTAGTTTTACAGGAACATTTGTAAAGCCAAGTGAACGAATTCCATCAGGTAAAGTCATTTTACGTTTATCAATTTTAATGCCATGCACCTTTTGTAATGCATCAGCAATTTGCTTTGTAGATACTGAGCCAAATAAGCGGCCACCTTCACCTGATTTTGCTTTTAGCTCAACTGTTAGTGCTTCTACTTTTTCCTTCAATGCTTGTGCTTCAGCTAATTCAGCAGCTGCATTTTTGGCCTCTAATTTTTTTTGCCCATCTAATTGGCTTAAAGCTTGCGCATTTGCTTCCGCTGCATAGCCATTCTTAATTAGGAAATTTTGTGCATAGCCATCAGCTACGTTTTTAATTTCACCTTTTTTTCCTTTTCCTTTAACGTCTTTTAAAAATACTACTTTCATTAGTCAGAACTCCCTTCAAAGACCTCATTTATGGCCTCTTCTAAATGTTTTTTCACACCATCAATGGATTTAGCATCTATTTGGCAGGCAGCATTTGTTAAATGTCCACCTCCGCCGAGCCTCTCCATAATTAGCTGTACATTGACCTCGCCAAGTGAGCGTGCACTTATACCAATTTTTCCATCTGCCCGATGCGCAATGACAAAGGATGCACTAACATCCTTCATCGTTAGTAATATATCTGCTGTTTGCGCAATTAAGACAGAGTCATACACTTTTGATTCTTCACCTACAGCAACAGCTACTCCAGGTTTTACGAACTTAACTGTTTGCACAATTTTGGAGCGCTCTATATATGTGTCCACGTCCTCCTTTAAGAGACGTTGGACCAACACTGTATCTGCACCATTTGTTCGTAAATAAGAAGCAGCTTCAAATGTACGTGCTCCTGTTCGAAGTGTAAAGCTTTTGGTATCAACAATAATACCTGCCAGCAATGCAGTAGCTTCTAGCATATTGATCTTTGCACGCTTCGGCTGATATTCTAGTAACTCTGTCACTAGCTCAGCTGTGGACGACGCATATGGCTCCATATAAACAAGTGTAGGATTTTCGATAAAGTCCTCACTTCGACGATGATGGTCGATTACAACCACCTTTTCAGCTAATTTCAATAGGTGTGCATCAATTACTAAATTCGGTTTATGTGTATCAACAATAACGAGCAACGATTTCTCAGTCATTTTACCAGCGGCTTCCTCTGGTGTAAGGAAATTTTCATAGAAATCTGATTTACTCTCTATTTCATTCATTAATCGTGTAACGCTACCATTTAATTCATCAAAATTGATGATGACATAGCCCTTTACATCATTCATTTGAGCCATTTTCCGTACACCTACAGACGCACCAATGGAGTCCATGTCAGGATTTTTATGTCCCATAACAAACACTTGGTCACTGTCTTGAATTAAATCGCGTAATGCATGTGAAATAACGCGCGCTCTAACACGTGTACGTTTTTCAACTGGATTTGTTTTTCCACCATAGAATTTAAGTTTTCCAGTAGGTTGCTTTATTGCCACTTGGTCACCACCCCGTCCTAAAACAAGATCTAGACTTGATTGTGCCAACTCACCAAGCTCAACTAATGAGGATGATCCAGCTCCTACCCCAATACTTAATGTTAACGATAAATTCTTTTGAGCTGTTTTTTCACGAATGGTATCTAAAATAGCAAATTTTTTCTTTTCCAGCTCCGTTAAAATGGATTCATTTAATACTGCTAGGAAACGATCGGATGATATTCGTTTGACAAACACACCATGCTCCGCAGCCCATTCATTGACAATTGAAGTAACCATTGTGTTAGTTAAACTACGTGGTTGATCGTCCATGGCTTGCGTGATTTCATCGTAATTATCGACAAACAATATAGCGATTACTGTACGGTCTGCAAAGTATTGCTTTTCAATGGCAATCTGTTCAGTTATATCAAAGAAATACAGTAGTCGTTCCTCTTTTTTATAATAAACCCGATATTTCCGATCACGTAATGTAATCGTAGCCTCATTTGTTTCCTCGGTCTTCATTAACACGTAGATATCATCGGATATATTGACAATACCTTCACCCACTAATGATTCCACATTAAGGATACCTTGCATATATGGATTAGACCATTCTATTTCATATTGCTCATTAACCAGAAGTATCCCGATCGGCATTTCAAGCAATGCCTCTTCCCCTACTTTTTTCATACGGAAGGAAATAGATTCAATATGCTTTTCCGTTTCCTCATAAGCTATCTTTTCTACCTTCCATGTGTAGGTCATCAGTAAAACAAAACCTACACCATAACCGATACCTATCCCGATATTCCAAATACATAGAAGCACGAACGTCACAGTTCCAAATATGGAAAGAACAAAAAGCGGATAGCGAATTGGTCGTTTTCTAAAAGTCCCCATTACAATCAGCCCCTTATTCTTTAGTCTTCCCCTTTACAAGTGAACGTACGTCAAAACCTAAATCAACAATACCGAGTAAGATCATGAAGGATGATAAAGGAATTGCTAACAAAGTAGCTACCCATTTAACACCGTTTGGCATCCCTTTTTTAGAAATAAAATAATGGATAAAAGATATTCCTTGTAGAATGAGTAACAACCATAAAATATAAGAAACATTTAATACAATGATATCTAGCGTAGAACCAGCCTCTGGACGCATGAATAAATTAATGCATAAAACAATCATGTAATACCATAAAATAGAGCGTGGTAATCTCATATTTTGGAATGGAGCAAATTTAGGAACATCTACTCCTAGTCGTTTTAGAGCTGGTAAATTTACTGTAATGATAATAAATGCAGCAAAAAATGCTGAGATTGTTATCGTTGCAGGCATAGTCAGTTCAATTGTTTTAAACATCGCCTCAAGCTGTTCTGGATTTATGGCTACTTGACCTGTTACATTCTTTGCAAATTCATTAGATTGCTCATAATTTTTACGCGCCATCTCTAAACTCATGTTAATGAAGTCAATTCCTGAAAGCTTTACATAGGCAATATAAACAATTGCCATCGAGATAAGATTAGCAATCCCCATGGACATAAATAAATAAAGCTTACTCTTCTTCAGATAAATGGCGTTACCCATAACGACACCTAATAACCCTAAAATAAAGGCAAATGGCAGCATGGATATTCCACTCGTTATAGTGGTTAGGATACAGCCTACTATTGCTACGAGTATTGATGTGGAACGCTTGTAATTTGCGCTATACCAAGCAATCGGTAGCGGAGCGAATAATAAAGCTACTATAAAGATGAATGGTACATATGCAGAAATTAACATTAAAATTGTAAAAAGTGCAACCATCATTGAGCCTTGTACAAGCGCTTTTGTTTGATTATTCGGCATTGAAAACCTTCCTTTTTTTCAGTCAAACTTACTACCCTTTATTGTACCATTTTTTCATAGTATTGAACAAAAATCACTTAGATCACTATGTACATTGTCATTATTTTTTCAATTTTAATTCAGACTTTTACCTAAGTGGTTGGTAATTTCCTTTTTAACCATAACAAAAAACCAGCATACCCGATACGAATATCGTAATATGCTGGTTTTTAAAATTGATGTAAGGTCAATTACCTTAACCTCATCAATCTTATTTATCTTCTGCTACGAATGGAAGTAATCCCATAATACGAGATACTTTGATAGCTGAAGTTAATTTACGTTGGTACTTTGCACTTGTGCCAGTTACGCGACGTGGTAAAATTTTACCGCGTTCAGAGATGAATTTTTTTAATAAATCTACATCTTTATAGTCGATATGCGTAATATTGTTTGAAGTGAAGTAGCAAACTTTACGGCGTTTGCGGCCTCCGCGACGTGGTGCCATAGTGTGTCTCCTCCTTATCTTTTTTTATCTTTTAGAAGCATTAGAATGGAAGATCATCCTCTGATACTTCTATTGGTCCTTTGCTATTCGCAAATGGATCCTCATCTACACGTGTATAATTCGGCTGATTCATAGGTGGTTGATTTTGCTGATAAGCATCGCCGCCATAGGAACCCTGCCCTGGCATAGCGCCACCAAACTGTTGTTGTGGTTGACCACCGCCATATGACGGTTGGTTATTACCGTAAGTTTGTCCACCACCATATTGAGGAGCAGGAGCACCGCTACCATTACGGGGTTCTAAAAACTGTACGCTATCCGCCACGACATCTGTTGTGTATACTCGCTTACCGTCTTGTCCTTCATAACTGCCTGTCTGGATACGACCTTCTACCCCAATTAAACTTCCTTTTCGCATGAAGTTCGCTAGGTTTTCAGCCTGTTTTCGCCAGGCAACACAGCTAATGAAATCAGCTTCGCGTTCACCTTGTTGATTTGAGAATGCACGGTTTACAGCTACTGTAAATCTTGTAGACGCAACTCCATTCGGTGTATAACGTAGCTCAGGATCTTTTGTTAGTCTTCCAACTAATACGACACGGTTTATCATCAGAATACAACCTCCTTTTCAGCATTTTGTAAAAATTTAATAATTAAGCTTCTTGGCGAACTGCAATGTGGCGAATGATGTCTTCGCTGATGTTAGCAAGACGTGTATACTCGTTGATTGCATCTGAAGTAGCGTTTACTTTTACGATTTGGTAGTAACCTTCGCGGAAGTCTTGAATTTCATAAGCTAAGCGGCGTTTGCCCCACTCTTTTGATTCGATGACTTCTGCACCGTTAGAAGTTAAGATTTCGTTGAAACGTTCAACTAAAGCTTTCTTCGCTTCGTCTTCAATGTTCGGACGTACGATGTACATTAATTCGTATTTTCTCATCTGTTTACACCTCCTTATGGACTTAGGCTCTCCTATTTAAGGGAGCAAGGAGCAAGTAATTAATTATTACTCACATCAATGAATTGTAACATATAGGTACATGTCTTTCAAGTCACAAACTAATAATTCATTATATAATAACAGTATATTTCAATTATCTATGAAAGGAGTGCCTTCATGTTCACCAATGATGAGGAACCTATCGTTATCGAATTAGATTTAAAAAAATTAATGATCGACAATTTTGTCATTACAAGTGGTCTTGTCATATTATTTATAGCTATTCAATATATTTGCTTTAAAGATTTTCATTTTTCTTTTTGGAATATGGTTGGTAGCACAGCACTATTTGTCGTACTGTATATAATTTTTATTATCCTACATGAGGCTTTTCATTTAATTGGCTTTATGATTTTTGGCAAAGTGCCCTATAAAGCTTTGAAATATGGCGTAAATTTAGAGTTGGGCATTGCCTATGCAACTACTGAGCAACCTCTCTACAATCATGCTATGAAAAAGGCTCTATTACTGCCATTCTGGACAACTGGTGTACTCCCAACTATCATTGGGTTTTATCTTAACAGCACCGTTTTAATCTTGATAGGGGCGGTGTTAATAGCCGGTGCCGTAGGTGATTTTGCCATGTATAAAGAACTACGGAAATATCCGAGAAATGCTATCGTACAGGATGATCCCAAATTACCAAAGCTGTATGTTTATACATCAAAGAAAAAGGATGCCCAGTAAAGTAAGACTACATAAACATATAGAATCTGTAGATTAAAATGAATAGCTACAGATTCTATTTATACTTTAAGGAGTTAAAAATCCATGCTGGGCTGCTGTATATAAATTTCTCCAAATTCGATTGATCGTGGATGTTTCTGTAATAGCATCCATACCGAGACTGCGTATTAAATTATTCGCTATCTCTAAGCAAGCAGCAGCTATATCCTTAGTCATTTGGGTAAATTGTGATAATTCCTCATCTGTTAATTCATCACCTATTTGATGCTTTTGCCAATAGACAGATAATGTTGCAAAGAACTGCTCCTCACATTGCTTGAAACGTTTCTGCTGCTGCATCCATAAAAATTGTAAGGCTCCAATTCGTTCAGTTCTGCTTATATCATCATTTCGTTGCTTCATTAAAGCAAAAGCTTCTTCTAAAAAATTCTCTGTAATCCCAAGACAAACACCTAAAAAGGAGGCCTCCGCAAAAGTGGTGAATGGAAAGCTATGTACTGAATTGCCATAATCATTTCTGATTGTACCTAATTGAAAAGTAGCTTCCTGAGGCACCCAAACGTTGTTTACACGGATTGTATGACTTGCTGTTGCCTTCAAACCCATTGCAGACCAATCATTCAAAATCTCAACATCTTGTGGATTCACTGAGCAGCTAATAATTTTTTCTGTTTTGATACCATCTTCTTCAATTAAGCAATTCATCGTAAATGTCGAAGCATAATTAGAACCACTACAATACTTCCATTGCCCTGTTACATAGTAGCCACCAGCTGTTTTGACAGCTATACCCGTTGGATATCCACTACCTGCTATAACTGCTTCTTTAGGAGAATAGATTTTTTCACAGATTTCCTGACTGAATGTTGGAATAAATGCATTTCCACCTGTACCAATCGTAATGAGCCACCCAAAATTGCCATCAAGTGCAGACATCTGCTGGAATACCTTTACACCTTCTACTAAATCTAAATCCTTACCACCTAATTCTCTTGAAGTGAACAATTTGAATAGTTGTTGTTCATAAATATAATCTAAGACATCTTGTGGCAGCATCCCCAATTGCTCAAACTCTAAACCACGTTCCTTAATTTGCATAACATTCATTCAAAGGTTGCCTCCATACACTAAAAATTCTGATAACTATGCAATCGAAAAAGGGCAACCATATAGATTGCCCATGTTAGTTTTTATACATTAAAGCGGAATAACATAATATCGCCATCTTGTACTTCATATTCTTTACCTTCAAGACGTACTTTACCAGCTTCCTTAGCTGCTGCTTGAGAACCTGCCTCTAGTAGATCATCATATGCAACTGTTTCTGCACGAATAAAGCCGCGCTCAAAGTCAGTATGAATGATACCTGCACATTGTGGTGCCTTCATTCCTTTACGGAACGTCCAGGCACGTACCTCTTGTACACCTGCAGTAAAATACGTAGCTAATCCTAATAAATCATAAGAAGTACGAATTAATTGATCTAAACCAGATTCTTTAATCCCTAATTCTTCTAAGAACATAGCTTTTTCTTCATCATCAAGCTCAGAAATTTCTTCTTCGATTTTAGCACAAATTGTAATAACTTGAGCACCTTCAGCCGATGCATACTCACGTACTTTTTTCACATACTCGTTGTTGTCAGCATCTGCTACTTCATCTTCTGAAACGTTTGCTACATAAAGCATTGGTTTAATTGTTAGCAAATGAAGACCTTTAATTACCTTTAATTCATCATCTGATAGCTCAGCTGCACGAGCTGGTTTACCGTTTTCTAGTTGCTCTTTAATTTTTAGAAGTACTGGCTCTTCGATCATAGCCTCTTTATCTTTTTGTTTCGCCATTTTGCTAACTCGTTGTAAACGTTTATCTACAGATTCTAAGTCAGCTAGCGCAAGCTCTAGATTAATAACTTCAATATCATCAATTGGATCTACTGCACCGGAAACGTGCGTAATGTTTTCGTCTACAAAACAACGTACTACCTGACAAATTGCATCTACTTCACGAATATGAGCTAGGAATTTATTTCCTAATCCTTCACCCTTGGAAGCACCTTTAACAATTCCAGCGATATCTGTAAATTCAAATGCAGTTGGTACAGTTTTTTTCGGTACAACTAATTCTGTTAATTTATCTAAACGTGCATCAGGTACTTCAACGATACCAACATTCGGATCAATCGTTGCGAATGGATAGTTTGCAGCCAATGCGCCCGCTTTTGTTATTGCGTTAAATAATGTCGATTTTCCAACGTTAGGTAAACCAACGATTCCAGCTGTTAATGCCATGAATGGACACAACCTTTCTATACTCAGTTCAAATTTTCTCTCATATAACCTTATCTATTATATTGATTCACTCAGAAAAAGTCTAATATGCCTGATGTTACGACTCATTCGCAGAAAATAAAACCTTTTTCATTTTTTTCTCAAATTCACGACGTGGAATCATGACACTATGCTGACATCCTTCGCATTTGATACGTACATCCGCCCCCATACGAATAATTTTCCATTTATTAGTACCGCATGGGTGTTGTTTTTTCATTTCAACAATATCATTTAAACCAAATTTCTTTGTCTCCATCTTACTCACTTCTCCCCTCATCTTTGCCATAGAACATCATTTTTGGATAGGCCATTGGTATATTATTTTCTTCAAAGAGTTTCGTAATATCGCGACGAATGATACGTGCTACTCCATATTGTTGCTGTGGTAAGGTTTCAGCAGCTATACGAATGGTTACTTCTGTCCCTTTAACATTTTGCACACCTAGAAATACTGGAGCGGCAATTAATTCTTTATGCATCTTAGGCAATGTCTCTAAATACTTATTAATAACCCCTTCTGCTTTTTCAAAATCAGCATCTGTGGCCATTTGTAAATCTATAAAAATTTTGGAGTTGTTAACAGAATAGTTGACGACTTCGCCAATGGCACCATTGGGAATGATGAACTGTTCACCAGTAGCACCATTAATTTTTGTTGTACGTAAGCCAATTTCTACAACCGTACCTTCTGCAGCATTTATTTTTATATAATCTCCTACACCAAACTGGTCTTCAAAAATAATAAAAAATCCAGTAATAACATCCTTTACTAAGCTTTGAGCACCAAAACCTATTGCTAAACCAACGATCCCTGCACCCGCTAATAAACCTGCTACCTTTATATTTAAGGAAGAAAGAATACCAATGATTGCAGAGAAATAAACAACATAGGAAATCACACTTTGTAATAATCTTGAAATTGTTCGTTGGCGTCGCTCTGAGTGGCTTAATGGTGAACGCATACGGATTAAAAACACTTTTTTAATAAATTTTTTACCTAGTCTTACCGCTATCCATGAAGCTAATAGAATGAGCACAATTTCTATAGATGCATCAATAACATGTTCCCAGAGATCCTCAGATGTGAGCTTATCCCAGTATTTCTCCATTAATTTTTTATTCTTTTCCATCATTACCACCTCTTGAATAACTTGCTAAAAATTTGCGTATACTGCATAAAAATTGAGCACTTCTAAAAATAAAAAGAAAGTGAGTTTTTTTATGAATACTATACCAAATTTGTTACTACCTTATTCCCTTCATCACGAGAGTAAAAATGCTGTTTGGCAATTAAGTACATTATTTTTAGAACATATACCGTTTCATCATGAAAGACTAATTTTTTGTTGTATTGGCAGTGATCGTTGTACGGGTGATACACTTGGGCCATTAACTGGTAGTTTCTTAAAAAAATCTGTTAGCTTTCCTTATGAAATTGTAGGATCCTTAGAAGATCCTTTACATGCTCTAAACCTAGATTCTACAATGCAACAGCTACACAATCATACTACAAAACCATTCATTATTGCGATCGATGCCTGTCTTGGCAGTGAGCAAAATGTTGGTCATATTTCCGTTCAAAGTGGACCGATATTCCCTGGAAAAGCTGTAAAAAAAGAATTACCCCCAATTGGAGACATTTCCGTGAAAGGAATCGTCAATATTGGAGGCTTTATGGAAATGCTTGTTTTACAAAACACAAGACTTCATATTTCTTATGCAATGGCTGAAAAGCTTTCAAGAGCATTATTACTGGCTGCTCATCGTTATTCACTAAAAAGTGTAGAAGATAGCCACCATAATACCAACAATGACGATACCTGGCAGCAAGTTAGCAGCTTTGATCTTGGCTAAGCCTGCAATGTTTAACCCTATTGCCATAATCATAACCCCGCCAACAGCCGTCATTTCTGTAATGAACATTTGTAGTGCGGCATCAGGGATAAAGGAACTGATAACACCTGCAAAAAGTGCTATTAATCCTTGATAAACAAAGACAGGTACAGCGGATAGCAATACACCTATACCTAATGTGGATGCTAGAATTATGGATGTAAATCCATCTATTAATCCTTTTGTAATGAGTACATTATGATCATTACGAAGACCACTATCGAGTGCACCGATAACAGCCATTGAGCCAACAACAAAAATTAGGGAAGCAGTAACAAAGCCCTCTGCTATACTAATTTGATTTTGGCCATCCCGTTTTGTACGAAATAAACTCTCTACCCATTTACCAAGACGATTCATTTGTTTATCTAAATCTAACCACTCACCTATTACTGTACCTACCACTAAACTTACTACCAATATAATAAAATTATCACTTTCAAAGCCCATTTTTATCCCTAATAACGTGACGGCTAAACCAATAATAGATAGGACCGTAGACTTCATAGATTCAGGGATATTTTTAAAAATGCGCCCTACTAATGCTCCTGCTACAATTAACACAGCATTTATCAAAGCTCCTAGTAATACCACACTTAAGCCTTCTTTCTCTCTAAAAAATAGAGAGCGCCTGTTTGCTTGGCGCTCTGATTAAGTTATAGAAATATTATTTTATTCTTCCTGTATGTTTAATATTTCCAATATACGTTCTAAATCATCTTCAGAATAAAATTCAATTTCAATTTTCCCTTTATTATTTGTTTTTTTAATTTGAACATTTGTGCCAAAGTAATCACGTAATTGTGACTCCTTTGCACTTACAAAGATATCTTTTTTCTTAGGCGGGATTGTTTCACGTGAAACTTCTTCATTTAAGTTTTGCACTAATAATTCAACTTGACGTACATTCAATCCTAAACTTATTACCTTATTCGCCACTTCTGATATTCTTCTTTTATTTTTTAAGCCGAGTAAAGCTCGTCCCTGCCCCATCGATAATGTTCCATCATTCATCAATTTACGTACATCTTCTGGTAAAGCAAGTAGCCGAACATGATTTGCAATATGTGGTCTACTTTTTCCTAGTCGCTTCGATAACTCTTCCTGTGTTAAATGTAAGTTTTCCATTAAACTCTGATAGGCTTCAGCTTCTTCAATTACAGTTAAATCCTCACGTTGGAGGTTTTCTAGAATAGCTAGCTCCATCATTTGTGCATCTGATAACTCTTTTATAATAACAGGAATAACCTCTAGGCCTGCTAATAGGCACGCTCTGTAACGACGTTCTCCAGCAACAATTTCAAACTTACGTGCTTTTTTACGCACGGCAATCGGCTGCAAAATCCCATGTTCTTTGATAGAATCTGCTAATTCTTGTAAACTCTCTTCATCGAAAATTTTACGAGGCTGAAATGGGTTCGCAACAATTAAATCTAATAGGATTTCTTCCACTTGCCCACTGTGTTCTAAAGACTCTCCTGGAAATAATGCACCAATACCCTTTCCTAGACCTTTAGCCATTTTTAATCACTTCCCTCGCCATCTCTAAATAAACTTCTGCACCTCTAGATTTTGCGTCATAAGTGATGATTGGTTGACCATGACTTGGTGCCTCACTTAATCGCACATTACGAGGAATTATTGTTTTATATACTTTATCTTGGAAATATTTTTTCACTTCATCAATAACTTGCAAGCCTAAATTCGTGCGTGCATCTAGCATTGTTAATAAAACGCCATCGATGTAAAGCTGTTGATTCAAATGCTTTTGAACGAGGCGAACCGTTGATAATAATTGACTTAACCCTTCCAATGCATAATATTCACATTGTACAGGGATAATGAGAGCATCTGAAGCTGTTAAAGCGTTGATTGTTAAAAGCCCTAAAGATGGTGGACAGTCAATAATTATATAATCGAAATCTTCTTTCACATTTTGTAGAGCATGTTTTAAACGTACTTCTCTTGAAATAGTCGAAACCAATTCAATTTCTGCGCCTGCAAGTGAAATTGTTGCGGGCACGATAGATAAATTTTCTACATTGGTTATTTGAATGACATTTTCAACATCTTCATCATCAATGAGCACATCATAAATGCACCCTTGTATTTCTCCTTTATTAATACCAAGTCCACTTGTTGTATTCCCCTGCGGATCAGTATCAATTAAAAGCACTTTCTTACCTAAGTATGCTAGGCAAGCGCTTAAATTGACCGAAGTTGTTGTTTTACCTACGCCACCCTTTTGATTGGCGATTGCTATAATTCTACCCATTTAAAAGCACCTGCTTTCATCTATCAAAGTTTACTTTGACAAATCATTTGTAAAATCACTATTTAATCCGCTATCTAACTTTCATTCTATCAAAAAAATTGAAGAGAGTTGTATAAAATATTAAGAATATATACAAAAAAGGAGATATCTCAATTAATCTTTTGAGATATCTCCCCTGTACAGTGATGAATTTGATTATAAATTACTTTACTAAAATAATTTATTACACTTTTTTCTTTTTAGGAATCTTCACTGTAATTTGATAGTATTCTTCTGTATCTTCTTCTTCAGTTTTCACCGTAATCCCACTTTTCGTTACCATCGTTAACGACTGTTTGATGGTATTCAAAGCAATACGCACATCTTTACTTATGGCCTTACGTTTCGGCTTAGCTTTCTTTGGGATTGTTTCTTCCTGCTCGTCAGCTACAGGATGTAATATGGCCTGGATTTGCTCCTCTAGCTGTCGCACATTCCAATCATTATCCATTGCTAGCTGTAAAATTTCTAATTGCAATGGTTGATCTTTAATAGCAATTAATGCACGTGCATGTCGTTCAGATATTTTACGCTTCAAAATAGCCTGCTGTACTTCATCTGGCAGCCTTAATAAACGTAATTTGTTGGCTACAGTGGATTGTCCTTTTCCAAGTCTTTGGGCAAGAGCTTCCTGTGTTAGCTCATGAAGCTCTAATAATTTTTGATAGGCTACCGCTTCTTCAATTGCTGTTAACTCCTCACGCTGCAAGTTCTCTATTAACGCAATAGATGCTGTTTCCTTATCAGTTAAATTACGTACAATAGCAGGGACCTCTGTCCATTGTAGCTTTTTCATCGCTCGATATCGACGCTCACCAGCGATGATTTCATATTGATTTTCTGATGTTTTACGTACAACAATTGGCTGAATCACACCATGTGTATGAATGGTTCTTGATAATTCTTCAATTTTTTCATCATCAAAAATAGTACGTGGCTGAAAACGGTTAGGTACAATTTGATCAATAGGCAACTTTATAACTTCTTCCGCTGCATGAACCGCCTCTGCTTGTTCTACTTCATTTTTCACAATAGGCTCTGTTTTACTTCCGCCTCCAAAAAAACGTGAAAAAGGACTTTTCATCCAAGTGGCACCACCTTTAAGTAACTATCTTGCTCTGTGTCATTCTATTATTATTTATTATATTTCCTTAAATGTATATAGTTCATAGATGTCTTTTGCGTGAACCATCCATAACTAGTATGTATGCTCAAAATAGAAAAAATATTTTCCACTTTGAGAAGTTTCACATGAAACACTAATTATTGAATTGGTGTTTTATTTGGTACACCTGGCTTACGCGGATATTTTTTCGGTGTTCCTTTTATTTTATCAAATATATATAAAATGCGGTCACTTTCTTCAACAGGTAGCTTGAAAGAAAATTCCTCTCTCAGTTTAACACCTAATGTTGTTAAAGCCTTTTTAGCATCCTTTAATTCTTCTGCCCCGGCTGCGGCTTTTAAAGCAACAAAATGCCCTTCTTGTTTTGCTAAAGGTACACATAACTCTGATAGAACTGATAAACGAGCTACAGCACGTGCTGTTACCACATCAAATTGTTCACGGTATTTTACATTTTGACCAAACTCTTCTGCTCGAGCATGTACAAAATGCATATTCTCTAATTGTAACTCATCACTTAAATGATTTAAAAAGGTAATTCTTTTATTTAAGGAGTCGACAATTGTAACATGTAAATGTGGGAAGCAGATTTTAATGGGGATACTTGGGAAACCAGCTCCAGCTCCAACATCGCAAACAGTTACTACTTTTGAAAAATCAAAATAAAATGAAGGACTAATTGAATCGAAGAAATGCTTTAAATATACGCCTTCTAAATCTGTAATAGCGGTTAAATTCATCTTTTCATTCCACTCAACAAGTAATTCAAAATACTTTTTAAATTGAGCAATCTGCGTATCAGAAAGTTCGATACCTTTCTCTTTCAGAGCCTCAATAAATTGTTGTTCGTTCATGTTAAGTCTCCTTTGTTGATCTAGCTATACAACTACAATTAATAGTATAGCCCTAAAAATAGGAAGCGGGCACAATAGTATGCCCGCCTCTTATTTACTTTACTGTTGTTGATCAGCTGCTTACTTTCGCAATTTTACCTTGTTCAATATAAACAAGAAGAATTGAAATATCAGCTGGATTAACACCAGAAATACGAGAGGCTTGCGCAATAGAAAGTGGTGTAACTTGTTTTAATTTTTGACGCGCTTCTGTTGCTAATCCTGAAATAGCATCGTAATCAATATTTTCAGGGATTTTTTTATTTTCCATTTTGTGTAGTTTCTCTACCTGTTGCAACGCTTTTTCGATATATCCTTCATATTTAAGTTGAATTTCAATTTGTTCTTTCACTTCATCCGTCAATTCGATTTCTGCCGGAATTAAAGAAGAAATTAACTCATAATGCATTTCAGGGCGTTTTAATAAATCTGCACCACGTATACCGTCTTTTAATTCACTACCACCAACAGAACGAATAACAGACTGAGTCGCTTCATTTGGTTTAATAATGACTTCACGAAGACGTGCAATTTCATTTTCAATCAGCTCTTTTTTCTCATTGAAACTTGCATATCGTTCTTGTGGAATCATCCCCATTTTATAGGCTAACTCTACTAAACGTAGATCTGCATTATCGTGACGTAATAGTAAACGATACTCTGCACGAGATGTTAATAAGCGATATGGCTCATTTGTTCCTTTAGTCACTAGGTCATCAATCAAAACGCCAATATAAGCATCAGAACGGCTTAAAATTAATTCGTCTTTACCTAGTACATTGGCAGCAGCATTCATTCCCGCCATTAAGCCTTGCCCGGCAGCTTCTTCATAGCCTGACGTACCGTTAATTTGACCAGCTGTATATAAGCCTTTGATACGTTTTGTTTCTAAAGTTGGCCATAATTGTGTTGGCACAATTGAATCGTATTCAATAGCATAACCAGCACGCATCATTTCCGCATTTTCTAAACCAGGTATAGATTTTAGTAAACGTGTTTGGACATGCTCTGGTAAGCTTGTTGACAAACCTTGAACATATACCTCACGTGTATTACGGCCTTCTGGCTCTAAGAAGATTTGGTGTCTTGGCTTATCATTAAAACGTACCACTTTATCTTCAATAGATGGGCAATAACGTGGACCTGTCCCTTTAATCATGCCTGAGTACATCGGTGAAAGATGTAAATTTTCTTCAATAATTTCATGTGTTTCAGGGCTTGTGTACGTTAACCAGCAAGGTAGCTGATCCATAATGAATTCAGTTGTTTCAAAACTAAATGCACGCGGAATGTCATCTCCTGGTTGAATCTCTGTTTTGTCATAATCAATTGTACGGTTATTCACACGCGGTGGTGTACCTGTTTTAAAGCGAACTAGGTCAAAACCAAGCTCTTTTAAATTATCAGCTAAGCGGATTGACGGTTGCTGATTATTAGGTCCACTTGAATATTTAATATCACCGATAATGATTTCACCACGTAGGAAAGTACCTGTTGTCACAACGACTGTTTTAGCACGATAAACGGCACCAATTTGTGTAATGACTCCTTTAACTTCTCCATCCTCAATAATCAGCTCTTCAACCATTCCTTGATGGATTGTTAAGTTTTCCGTATCCTCCAACACACGTTTCATCTCTTGTTGGTATAAAACTTTGTCTGCTTGTGCACGTAATGCACGTACTGCAGGACCTTTCCCTGTATTCAACATTCTCATTTGTATATGTGTTTTATCTATCACTTTTCCCATGACGCCACCTAAAGCGTCAATTTCACGTACGACAATTCCTTTGGCTGGGCCACCGATAGATGGATTACATGGCATAAATGCAATCATATCTAAATTGATTGTTAGCATTAATGTGTTAGCACCCATTTTAGCTGCGGCATGTGCAGCTTCAGAACCTGCATGACCTGCGCCAATCACGATAACATCAAACGTGCCTGCCTCATATTTTGTTGGCATGCTCGTACCTTCCTTTCTTTCTTAAAATTATTTTCCTAAACAGAACTGTGAAAATAGCTGGTTAATTAGGCTTTCTTGTACAGTGTCACCAATGATTTCACCAAGTATTTCCCATGTTCTTGTTACATCAATTTGTACCATATCAACTGGTACACCATCCTGTGCAGCTACTATTGCATCTTCAACCGTTGCTTGCGCTTGGTGCAGAAGTGCTATATGTCTTGCATTTGAAACATATGTTAAATCGCCCGCTTCGATTTGTCCCTCAAAGAATAACGCAGCAATAGCTTCCTCTAGCTCTATAATACCTTCCTCTTGTAACAAAGATGTTGTTACAATGCGATGCTCACCAGCTAATTCTTTGACACGTGCCAAATCAATTTTTTGCGGTAAATCTGTTTTATTGACAATGACGATGTAATCCATCGCTTCAATTGTTTCGAATAGACGCTCATCCTCAGCAGTTAATTCATCTGCATAGTTTAATACAAACAGAATTAAATCTGCTCCACGAAGAGCTTCCCGTGAGCGTTCTACACCAATTCGTTCAACAATATCTTCTGTCTCTCGAATACCCGCTGTATCCACTAAACGAAGTGGAACACCACGGACATTGACGTACTCTTCTATAATATCACGAGTAGTCCCTGCAATATCTGTCACTATGGCCTTATTTTCTTGTACTAAGCTATTTAATAGTGAAGATTTCCCTACATTCGGACGACCTAAAATAACAGTTGATAATCCCTCACGCAAAATTTTTCCTTGAGAAGATGTTTGTAGAAGTTTACTAATTTCATTTCTTACCCATGTACATTTTTCTACTAATACAGGTACTGTCATTTCTTCTACATCATCATACTCTGGATAATCTATATTAACCTCTACTTGTGCTAATGTCTCTAGTAAAGCTTGGCGCAAATCACCAATAAGTCTCGATAATTTTCCATCCATTTGACCCAAAGCAACGTTCATCGCACGATCTGTTTTAGCTCTTATTAAATCCATAACCGCTTCAGCCTGTGATAAATCTATGCGTCCATTTAAAAATGCTCGTTTTGTGAATTCGCCAGGCTCAGCTAACCTTGCTCCATTCGTTAAGGCAAGTTGCAACACACGTTTGACTGAAACTAGTCCACCATGACAATTTATTTCAACTACATCCTCACGTGTGAATGTTTTTGGTCCGCGCATCAGCGATAGCATTACTTCCTCTACTACCTCATTAGTTTTAGGATCAACTAAATGCCCATAATGAATAGTGTGCGAATCTTTCGTTGTTAAACTTTTTCCCCCGGGTGATTTGAATATTTTATCTGCAATCGTCACTGCCTCGTCCCCACTTAAACGAACGATGGCTATGGCACCTTCACCCATCGGTGTGGATATCGCAGCAATTGTATCGAACTCCATTTAATGACCTCCTCGACGTTATCCACATGTGGATAATCAAAACCGACCAATACTTACTAACACCTTAGACTAACATATTTTCAGCAAAATCTAAAGTAAGGATGATTTCCAAATGTGGATAAAATCAATTTTTTCGCTAATCCTATTTTCGACAAACTTTGCTATTTTTCATTAAAAAAGGTCATTTTATCTCGAAGATAAAATGACCTTTCAAAATATATTGTCTGTCTGTATGGTGATGAGCAACATCTAATTATTTTTTTACTGGTTCAATTACTAAATAACGATTAGGCTCTGTACCTTCTGAATACGTTTCAAGATCTAGACGATTTGCTAGTTGATTATGAATTATCTTTCGTTCGTAAGACGGCATTGGTTCAAATGCCACACGTTGATTTAAGCGTAATGCTTTATCCGCCATTCGATCTGCAAGTAATTCTAAAGCTACTTGTCGACGCTCGCGATAGTTTTCTACATCCAATTTCACCATTAAGAACTGCTTAGCACTTTTATTTAATACGAGTTGCGTTAATTGCTGTAAGGAATTTAATGTTTGACCACGTTTCCCTATAAGCAGTGCAGCTTTCTCACTTTTTAGTTGAAATAATACATATTTCCCTTCGCGTGTCGTAGCAATATCAAGATCATGAATAGCCAATTGTTCAGCGATACTTATTAAATAAGCCTTTGCCTCTTCAATTGGATTTGCTGAGTCTACATCTTCATCTTGTTCTTTAACGACTTGTTGAACGTCTTCCATTTCACTTGGTTGTTCAGAAACTTGTGAACTTAGTGTTTCAACATCATCTACTACTATTGGTTCGTTTAATTGAGTTGCCATTTGCGTTTCAGCATTGTCACTTTCAATTGTCGGAACCTGAACTTCCTTTACTGTTACACGTACCTCTGCAGATCGTGCACCAAAACCTAAAAATCCTTTTTTACCTTCTTGTAAAACTTCAACATCTACTTGTTCACGGGTTTTGCCAAGTTTCTGTAACGCCAATGAGACCGCTTCTTGTGTTGTTGCGCCTATTTGCGTAAGTTGTTTCACTTTTTAGCCCCTCCATTTTGAGCAGGTTGTGTTTTATCTTTATTCCAAGGTTTATAAATATACAAGTTTTGGAAAACCGAAATAATGTTTCCGATCACCCAGTATAATGATAATGCAGCTGGTAAGGCCATACCAAAACCAATAATCATGAATGGCATAATATACATCATAATTTTCATTTGAGGATTATCCATTGCTGGTCCTGTACGTAACACGATAAATTGCATTAAACCTGCAGTAATGGCTAATACAGGTGCAGGATCTGCTAACGGGAAGATAAAGAAATTCCCTAAATCAAATGTAGATGTAGCATTCATACGGCTAATTGCATGATAGAAACCAATTAAGATTGGCATTTGAATGATTACTGGTAAACATCCAGCTAGTGGATTTACTCCAGATTCACTCATTAGCTTCATCATTTCTTGCTGATATTGTTGTTGTGTCTGAGCATCCTTAGAAGCATACTTCTTTTGCAGTTCCTTCAATTTTGGCTGAATTTCTTGCATCTTTTTTGAACTCTTTGTTTGTTTGATCATCAATGGCAAAATTGCTAAACGAATAATAATCGTTACGGCAATGATCCCCCATGCATACGTACCTAGCAGATCAGCAAAGTATTTTATCGCTGATACCAACGGCCAAACAATGAATTCATTCCAGAAGCCTGTGCTATCTTTGGAAATTGGTTCATTGAATTCTGTACAACCAGAAAGTAGTAAGGCTACTGATACTAGTGACAAAATTACCCAATGTTGTTTTTTCAACCTTCTTCCCCCTACAATTACTATTCACTTTTTCTTATTTCTATATGCTTCTTTTTATACTGACATAATCGGTTAACAGCCAGTAGCCTTATCTTTATTTCAGTCCAATTTTGAGAGTCCTCGATGAAGATAAAGTTATCAGTTATTTTATCATGCCTATAACGTTCACTCTACTAAATATTCTAACTACATACACTTATTCCTGAGTTAAGTTGCGAATTTTACATATTTTAAGCAAAAACTCACGCCAAAAATACCCCTATACGTATAATTCACTTACTTATAATTGTATGCAAAATTGCACATTTTCTATTCTATTGCTAACTGTACAGGCGTAATTTCTCCACTTGGTTGCATACATTACACTTTTTTCATTACCTTTGCGATTCGTAGTACATGCTGCAAACTTTGCTTCACTTCATGAAAATCCATAGTGGCCGCCGGTTGTCTGGCGATAATAACATAATCCATATTCGGCTTTAGATCATTTTTTAATTCTTGAATACTTTGTCGAATATAGCGTTTTACTTGGTTGCGTGTTACCGCATTCCCAAGCTTCTTACTAACTGATAAACCTACACGAAATTCCGTTTGTCCCTCTTTTGCTAAAAAATAAACAACAAACTGACGATTAGCGAAAGATTTACCTTTTTTAAACACCTTTTGAAAATCATCATTCTTCTTCACTCGTTGGCGTTTTTTCATTTCTTTCACCTGCTATTAGATAATATCTTTTGATCCTCATTTCTAGGTTTACCAAAAATAAAGAAAAAAAAGACCACTGATGTGGCTCAGTGGACTTATTTTATGCTGATAAAACTTTTCTTCCTTTACGACGACGAGCAGCAAGAACTTTGCGACCGTTTTTCGTGCTCATACGTGCGCGGAAACCGTGTACTTTGCTGTGCTTACGTTTTTTTGGTTGGTAAGTACGTTTCATTGTATATAGACACCTCCTGAATTGAGTTGAATTTTTCAACATACAGACTCGAATATTATATAAAGTATCTAGTTATTTTGTCAATGAATTTCATAAATTTCTTTTAATCAGTCGAACTATGTATTTATTCTATTTTCAATTTTTTAGTCTTCAGATTTTTACAAGCGAGATTTTTAATTCATAAATATAAAAATAATTATCCACAGAGTACTTGTCTTTTTTACACAGAGTTGTGTATAGTATTTTTTGCATTATTTTTTATCCACAACAATTATCTACAGGTTTTTCACATAAGCAGTACTTGTGGACAACTACAAAGTGCATAACTATAAGCTATGTGGATAAGTTTCACAAACTATTGAAATGGCTTTGTTTTTCTGATACGATTACTGTGCTTCACTTTGTTGAAAACTAAAACGAACATTTTAATTATCCACAACTGTTAATATGCTGTGGATAATTTTTATCACAGCCTTTGGTTAACTTTTATCCACAACTTGTGATTATGTGGACGAGTTGTAAAATGAACGTATTTACCATTTCTATAAATGCGATTTTTTTTTGTATTGAACACTGTAAAGGAGATTAGCAGCTTGGAACATTTAGAAGAACTATGGAACAATGTCCTGGCTCAAGTTGAACAAAAAATTTCTAAACCAAGCTTCGAAACGTGGCTAAAGTCTACAAAGTTACTATCTTACAATGGTAGTGGTTCCACTGTGACGATTGCTGCGCCAAATTCGTTTGCTCGAGACTGGCTTGAAAATCATTATATTCATTTGATTACAGGTATATTAACGGAGCTTACAGGCGAAGACTTGCTTATTAAATTTGTTGTTCAAAAAAACCAGGATTCGGACGATTTCGATTTGCCAGCGCCGATTATCCAAGCAAAAAATAATGAACATCATGATATTTCACCAGGTATGTTAAACCCGAAGTATACTTTTGATACGTTTGTTATTGGCTCTGGTAACCGCTTTGCACATGCAGCTTCGCTAGCTGTCGCAGAAGCACCTGCGAAGGCATATAATCCCTTCTTTATTTATGGGGGCGTTGGGCTAGGTAAAACACACTTAATGCACGCCATTGGTCATTATGTATTAGAGCATAATCCTAATGCAAAAGTGGTGTACTTATCATCCGAAAAATTTACAAATGAATTTATTAACTCCATTCGTGATAACAAAGCACTTGATTTTCGCAATAAGTACCGCAACGTGGATGTACTGCTAATTGATGATATTCAATTCCTTGCTGGAAAAGAATCAACTCAAGAAGAATTTTTCCACACTTTTAATACTTTACATGAAGAATCAAAACAAATTGTTATATCAAGTGACCGACCTCCAAAGGAGATTCCAACTTTAGAAGATCGGCTCCGTTCACGTTTCGAGTGGGGGTTAATAACTGATATTGCGCCACCAGATTTGGAAACTCGTATCGCTATTTTGCGTAAAAAAGCAAAAGCAGACGGTCTAGAGGTACCGAATGAAGTAATGCTTTATATTGCGAACCAGATTGACTCCAATATTAGGGAGCTTGAAGGTGCGCTTATTCGCGTCGTTGCCTACTCTTCACTGGTTAACAAAGATATTACAGCGACATTAGCTGCCGAAGCATTGAAGGATATCATTCCAAATTCAAAGCCGCGGACAGTGACAATATTAGACATTCAAAATGCGGTAGGGGAGCATTTTAGTATACGTTTGGAAGATTTCACTGCCAAAAAACGTACAAAACTAATTGCTTTTCCACGTCAAGTTGCTATGTATTTATCACGCGAATTAACAGATTTTTCGCTGCCGAAAATTGGCGAAGAATTTGGTGGTCGCGACCATACAACTGTTATCCATGCGCACGAAAAAATATCTTCTATGTTGAAAAATGACGTTCAGCTTCAACAAGATGTTAAACAAATTCGTAGTATGCTAGGGAAGTAAATACTGTGGACAAACCATTTAGTTAAACACAAACTTATACACAGTCTATCTACATGTGGATAGACTGATTTTATTCATAAAAAGATACTTATCCACAAATCCACAGGGCCTATTACTATATCTTTTTTATTTTATATAAATAAATAATATAAATATGTGAGGGAAAACGAATGAAATTTGATATTTTACGTGACCGTTTATTAGAGGGTTTAAATGATGTCATGAAAGCAGTAAGTTCAAAAACAACTATTCCGATTTTAACAGGAATTAAAATTGACGTTACAGAAGAAGGTATCCGCTTAACAGGTAGTGATGCTGATATAACTATTCAAACATTTATTCCAGTTGAAGAAGATGGACAACAAATTATTCACATTACAGAAACAGGATCAATTGTTGTGCAGGCACGTATGTTTAATGAAATTGTACGTAAATTACCAACAAACGATGTTGAAATCCAAGTGACACCTGGTTTCCAAACGCATATTCGTTCAGGAAAATCCGAATTCCATTTAATTGGCTCGGATGCTGCAGAATACCCATTATTACCAGAGCTAACAGAAGATCAAAAATTTACTATTCCAGCTGATCTCTTAAAAACAATTATTCGTGAAACAGTATTTGCTGTTGCCACTTCAGAAAGTAGACCCGTGTTGACAGGTGTAAACTGGCAGATCAAAAACGAAACTTTAATCTGTGTTGCAACAGATAGTCATCGTTTAGCTAGACGTAAAGTGCAACTGGAAAATTTACCAGAAGTTGAACATAGTGTAGTTATTCCAGGAAAAAGTTTGAACGAATTAAATAAAGTATTAGAGGATTCTACAAATCTTGTACAAATCGTTATTACAAGTCAGCAAGTATTATTTAAAACTGGCGATGTATTATTCTTCTCTCGCTTACTGGAAGGAAATTATCCAGATACAACCCGTCTAATTCCTGAAGAATATCAAACAAATGTAACGATTAATGGAAAATCTTTATTACAAGCTATTGACCGTGCCTCACTTGTTGCACGAGGAGATCGTAATAATGTTGTACGTTTTGAAATTTTAGATAACCAAGCAGTTGAAGTTTCTTCTAATTCTCCTGAAATCGGTAAAGTACAAGAAGAAATCCCTGTAGAAGCATTGGAAGGGGAAGGTTTGAAAATTTCTTTCAGTGCAAAATATATGATGGAAGCATTAAAAGCAATTGATGGACAAGACGTAGTTATTCAATTTACTGGGGCAATGAGACCGTTTATTTTACGTTCTGTTCATGATGATGCTATTTTACAATTAATTTTACCTGTACGAACTTACTAAAGAATATAAGATCTGTTAAGATAGTCGCTCATAGTGACTATCTTTTTTTACTTATGGCGTAATTTTAGGTATGATAGAGAGATAGACAGTCTGTATTCGGAGGGGAACACACTATGCAGGACATTAAAATTGATGAGGAGTTCATCACGTTAGGGCAGCTTTTAAAAATTACGGATGCCATTAGTTCAGGTGGAATGGCCAAGTGGTTTTTACAAGAACATGCTGTATATGTAAATGGAGAAGTAGATGATCGTCGAGGTCGGAAATTACGTAACGGAGACGTTGTTAATATTCCTGGATGTGGTCGTTTTCAAATCGTAGGACCAACTGGACAATAAATTATGTATATTGATCAAATAAAACTTACAAATTACCGTAACTATGATGCCTTAGCTTTAAACTTCTCTCCAAAAATTAATGTTTTCATTGGTGAAAATGCACAAGGAAAAACAAATGTTATGGAGTCCATCTATGTTTTAGCAATGGCAAAGTCCCATCGAACAACGAACGATAAAGAATTGATACGTTGGGATTCAGACTATGGTAAAATAGAAGGGGCCGTTAAAAAAAGGCATGGTATTTTACCGATCGAACTTACGATTACAAAGAAAGGTAAAAAGGGCAAGATAAATCATATAGAGCAAAGTCGCCTTAGTCATTATATTGGTCAAATGAATGTCGTTATGTTTGCGCCAGAGGATTTGAACGTTGTAAAGGGAAGTCCGCAAATACGTCGACGTTTTATTGATATGGAGATTGGGCAAATTTCGCCTGTCTATTTACATGATTTATTAACCTTTCAAAAAGTTTTAAAACAACGTAACCATTTTTTAAAAATGAACCAAGGCAAGTCCATGTCAAATGATGTGATGTATGAGGTCTACAATGAACAATATATTCACGCTGCTACCCAAATTATTCGTAAAAGATTTCAATTTATGGATTTATTGCAGGAGTGGGCGGAACCCATACACGCAGGTATATCGCAAGGTAAGGAAACACTGCTTATAAAATATCGTACGGTAGCTGGTATTGAAAAAGAACACTCTACTAGTGAAATTGAAAATACTTTACATCAAAAATTAATTGAAGCGAGAGAACGTGAATTTGATAGGGGTGTGACGCTCGTTGGTCCACACCGTGATGATTTGCAGTTTTTAGTAAATGGCTATGATGTTCAAACATATGGTTCACAAGGACAACAACGTACGACTGCATTGTCTTTAAAACTTGCTGAAATTGAATTAATTAAACAAGAAACAAACGAAACACCCATACTACTTTTAGATGATGTTTTATCGGAACTCGATGATTATCGCCAATCGCATTTATTAAATACCATTCAGGGTGAAGTCCAAACCTTTGTTACAACCACAAGTGTGGATGGAATTCATCATGAAACGATGGAACAGGCTCAACTGTTCCACGTGAAACAAGGTGCGATTGAAAAAAGTTAGCCAGGGTAGTTTTTTAGATTACAAAAGAATGGTAATAGTCAGCTCGGTTGACTGTTCATTCATTTACACACAATGATGTTATGAAGGAGTAGATGAAAGCCGTGGCTATAGAGAACGAAGGTTTACAAAACCAAGCTTATGAGGCCGATCAGATACAGGTATTAGAAGGTTTAGAAGCAGTACGTAAAAGACCAGGGATGTATATCGGTTCAACAAGTTCTAAAGGGCTTCACCATTTAGTATGGGAAATTGTTGATAACAGTATCGATGAAGCTCTTGCAGGATTTTGTACAGATATAAAAGTAACAATTGAAAAAGAAAACTGGATCCGCGTAGAAGATAACGGTCGTGGTATTCCAGTTAGCATTCAAGAAAAAATGGGTAAGCCGGCAGTTGAAGTTATTATGACTGTTTTACATGCTGGTGGTAAATTTGGCGGTGGAGGCTATAAAGTTTCTGGTGGTCTTCATGGAGTTGGAGCATCCGTGGTAAATGCACTCTCTGTTGAAACAATTGTCCAAGTTCATCGTGAAGGTCATATCCATGAAATAAAATTTGAACGTGGAAAAACTATTCAAGAGTTAACAGTTATCGGTGATACAGATCACAATGGTACAACAACGCGATTTAAAGCTGACCCAGAAATTTTTAAAGAAACAACTGTTTATGAATATGATATTTTAGCTCATCGTATTAGAGAATTGGCTTATTTAAATCGTGGCATTAAGATTACGATTGCTGATGAACGCGAAGAAGAGATTCGTTCAACTACATACCACTATGAAGGTGGTATTCGTTCCTATGTTGAGCATTTAAACCAATCTAAAGAACCAATCCATGATCCAATTGATGTTCTTGGAGAGAAGGATGGCATCACAATAGAAATTGCCATGCAATATAATGCTGGATTCTCTTCTAATATTTTTTCATTTGCTAACAACATTAATACGTACGAGGGCGGTACACATGAGTCTGGTTTTAAAACAGCCCTTACACGCGTTATTAATGACTATGCACGAAAAAATGGATTGCTCAAAGAATCTGACGCTAATCTTACAGGGGAGGATGTACGTGAAGGGTTAACAGCTATTGTTTCTGTTAAACACCCAGATCCTCAATTTGAAGGACAAACAAAAACAAAGTTAGGGAATTCAGAAGTAAGTCAAATTACCAATTCATTATTCTCTGATGGCTTTGAACGTTTTATGTTAGAAAATCCAACTGTTGCACGTAAGGTTGTCGAAAAAGGTTTAATGGCAGCTCGTGCACGTGTAGCTGCGAAAAAGGCACGTGAATTTACTCGTCGTAAAAATGCACTTGAAGTATCTAGCTTACCAGGTAAATTAGCTGATTGTTCTTCTACAAATCCAGCTGATTGTGAAATTTATATTGTTGAGGGTGATTCTGCCGGCGGCTCCGCTAAATCTGGGCGTGACCGTCATTTCCAAGCAATTTTGCCTTTACGTGGTAAGATTCTTAACGTTGAGAAAGCTCGACTAGATAAAATTTTATCGAATGCGGAAATCCGTGCAATGATTACAGCATTCGGCACAGGGATAGGTGAGGAGTTTAATTTAGAAAAAGCTCGTTATCATAAAATCATTATCATGACAGATGCCGATGTTGATGGAGCGCATATCCGTACATTACTTTTAACATTCTTCTTCCGTTTCCTTCGACCACTTATAGAAGCGGGCTATATTTATATTGCACAGCCACCACTTTATCAAGTGAAACAAGGTAAACATATTGAGTACTGCTATGATGAAGAGACATTAAAAGAAATTTTAGAACGACTACCAAAAATGCCAAAACCAAATGTGCAGCGTTATAAAGGTCTTGGTGAAATGAACGCTGAGCAACTTTGGGAAACAACAATGGATCCTGAGTACCGCACATTATTACAAGTAGAATTAGATGATGCAATTAAAGCAAACCAAGCATTTGAGCGTTTAATGGGCGATGAAGTTGAACCTCGTCGTCAATTTATTGAGGAAAATGCCGTATACGCTAATTTAGATATTTAATTTTAGTTGAGGGGAGGTCTACACTTTGTCAGAACAAGAACGCTCCGGTGTAAAAGGAATTAATATAACAGAAGAAATTGAAACATCCTTCCTCGATTATGCAATGAGTGTAATCGTTTCGCGTGCATTACCAGATGTACGCGACGGATTGAAGCCAGTTCATCGTCGTATTTTATACGGCATGCAAGAGCTAGGAAATACAGCAGATAAAGCGTATAAAAAATCAGCACGTATCGTCGGGGATGTAATGGGTAAGTACCATCCACATGGTGACTCTTCCATCTATGATGCAATGGTACGTATGGCGCAGGATTTTAGCTATCGTTATATGCTTGTTGATGGTCACGGTAACTTCGGTTCTGTCGATGGTGACGGAGCTGCGGCGATGCGTTATACGGAATCACGTATGTCTCGCATTGCAATGGAAATGCTTCGTGATATTAATAAAAATACAATTGACTATACGGATAACTATGACGGCTCTGAAAAAGAACCAGTCGTTTTACCAAGTCGTTATCCAAACTTATTAGTAAATGGTGCAGCAGGGATTGCCGTAGGTATGGCAACAAATATTCCTCCACATCAATTGGGAGAAACAATTGATGCCGTTATAGCACTTTCTGAAAATCCAGCCATTACAACCGAGGAGCTAATGGAAATTATTCCAGGCCCTGATTTTCCTACTGGAGGATTGATTTTAGGACGTAGTGGTATACGTAGAGCCTACGAAACTGGTCGAGGTTCCATCATTATTCGTGCGAAAGTGGAAATTGAGCAAAAGGCAAATGGTAAGGAAACTATTCTTATTCATGAACTGCCTTACCAAGTGAATAAGGCTAAGCTCATTGAAAAAATTGCAGAGCTTGTACGTGATAAAAAAATAGATGGTATCACAAATTTACGTGATGAATCTGACCGTCGTGGTATGCGTGTAGTCATTGAAATTCGTAAAGATGCAAATGCTAATGTCGTTTTAAATAATCTATATAAACAAACAGCTATGCAATCGAGCTTCGGTATCAATATGCTGTCTTTAGTAAATGGTCAGCCCAAAGTATTAGGCTTAAAGGAAATGCTATACCATTATTTAGAGCACCAAAAAGTAATTATTCGTCGTCGTACAGAATTTGACCTTCGAAAAGCGGAAGACCGCGCACATATATTAGAGGGCTTACGAATTGCACTGGATCATATTGATGAAATAATTGCTATTATTCGTGGTTCACGTAGTGGTGAAGAAGCGAAACCTCAATTGATGGAACGTTTTAGCTTGTCTGAGCGTCAGGCTCAAGCTATTTTAGATATGCGCCTCGTTCGATTAAGTGGCTTAGAGCGTGAAAAAATTGAAGCAGAATATCAAGAGCTTCAAGTTCTTATAGCTGAATTAAAGGCAATTTTAGCAGATGAAGAGAAAATTGTTGATATTATTCGTACTGAAATTTTAGAGCTGAAAGAACGTTTTAATGATATACGTCGTACTGAGATTACATCAGGTGGTCTAGAAATGATTGAGGATGAGGATTTAATTCCTGTTGAAAACTCAGTTGTTACTTTAACGCATAATGGCTATATCAAGCGTTTAGCTGCGAATACATATCGTAGTCAAAAGCGTGGCGGTCGTGGTGTACAAGGAATGGGTACAAATGAAGACGATTTTGTAGAGCATCTAATGAATACTTCAACCCACGATACAATTCTATTCTTTACGTCTAAAGGTAAAGTATTTAGAGCCAAAGGATATGAAATCCCAGAGTTCGGTCGTACGGCTAAAGGGTTACCAATCGTAAACTTGCTCAATATAGATAAAGGCGAAAAAGTAACAGCTATGATTCGTGTTGGGTCGTTTGATGAAGATGCTTACTTTATCTTTACCACAAAAACAGGTATTACAAAACGTACCCCTGTATCACAATTTGCTAACATCCGAACAAATGGTTTAATAGCTATTAGCTTGAGAGAAGACGATGATCTTATTTCTGTACGTCTAACGGATGGAGAGAAACAAGTAATTATTGGTACACGTGACGGTATGCTCGTTCGTTTCCAAGAAGACGACATCCGTTCTATGGGTCGTACAGCTGGTGGTGTTCGTGGTATTAAGCTGCGTGATGGTGACGAAGTAGTAGGTATGGAGATTGTTGAGCCAGGACAAGAAATTTTAGTAGTAACCGAAAAAGGTTACGGTAAACGTACTTCTGAAGAGGACTATCGTTTACAAAGTCGTGGCGGAGTAGGTCTGAAAACTATCCAAATTACAGATAAGAATGGTCCAATGGTGGCTGTAAAAACTGTTGATGGTTCTGAGGATTTAATGCTTATTACCATTAATGGTATGCTTATTCGTATGGATGTAAATGATATTTCACTAATTGGGCGCAGTACGCAGGGAGTTCGTTTAATTCGACTAGGAGATGACGAATTGGTTGCAACTGTAGCTAAAGTGGAAAAAGCAGAAGAGGCTTTAGAGGACGAAGAAGAAATAGAAGAATAATTTAAGCCGATGACGACAACATTGAATGTCGCCATCGGTTTTTTTACGTAAATAATGAAAAATAAGTAATTATTTTGAATTCCATGATAAAATGGAAATACCTTATTTTGAAGCAAGAAATAGTGGAGAGGTGTTCATTCCGTGGAAACTATACATGTTCCGATTTCAGAGCTAGGCGTTGGCAAGGTAATTTCTGAAGATATATTTGCTAATACACAGTATCCGATTATATTCAAAGATACAATGATTTCTTATGTACACTTGCAAGTTTTTCATGCATTTAATATTTTCAACGTCCCAGTTTACAAAAGTGAAAATGATACTCGAGTAGAAAAGAATGAAATCGATGTCGAAGTTACAATTGAAGAAATTCCGACCTTTAGAAAAGTCTATAATCATTCTGTTGAACAGTTTAAAAAGGAATTTAAAAATTGGGAAGCGGGAGCAAAGGTAGATATTGCAAAAGCAAGGACAATTATTTTACCTTTAGTAGAGATGGTGCTAGAAGATCGTACTATTATTTTTGATCTAAATGAGTATTCAAACCCTAAAGACTACCTGTATCATCATTGTGTAGCAACTGGTTTGATTGCCTCAGTTATTGCGCAAAAACTTGGTTATGATAGAGGAACCACTATTCAAGTAGCCATTGGTGGTTTATTAGCCGATTGTGGTATGGCTAAAGTACATCCTCGTATCAGAGATAAGAAGACACCTTTAACAGAGCAAGAATATGATGAAATATATAAACATCCGACTTATAGCCATAACATGGTGAAAGATCTGACCATTTTAAAAGAAACAATGAAAGAAGCCATCTTCCAACACCATGAACGTTTAAATGGTAGCGGATATCCGAAGAGCGAAAAGATCGCCAATATTTCTATTTTTGCACAAATCATTGCTGTTGCAGATGTTTTTCATGCTATGACGTGTGAACGAGTGTATCGATCGAAGCAATCTTCATTTAAAGTTATAGAAATGATTAATGAATCTGAGTTTGGAAAGTTTGATATTAAAGTAGTACGTGCTTTAATTGATATTGTTGCAGATCTTCCGATAGGGACGATTGTAGAACTTTCTAATCTAGAACGTGGAGAAGTGATGTTTGTAAATAAATTTGCCCCAACACGACCTCTCATTAAATTAATTCATTCAGGGGAAATTTTTGATTTAGGAAAAAATCGCAGTTTTTATATTTCACGAATCATAACTAATCTGTAAAAAAGTGGCAAACCATATTATATGGCTTGCCTATTTTTATTCAAAGGTTTTCAGGGAAGTGAGGTGTTCACTGTATATAGTGCAAGCAATTTAGTTTACACCTTCTTAATAGGCGGCAGTTTAGTATTTTTCTTAAGAAATGATAACCAATATTAATCATTAAATAGTGGGCATTTTCACTATGATTATGTTTTGAAACATTCAAATCTAATGTATTAAAATATTTTCGGAGAAAGTGTTGACTTTATTTTAGAATCTTGATATTATAAATGAGTCGCCAAGAGGTGACAGTGAAATAAAGAACATGAACCTTGAAAACTGAACAAGCAAAACGTAATCAATAAAGTTTTAAGTAGCTAGCTTCGGTTAGTGAACGAAACAAAAATTTTGGACATCAAAATTGATGCCAGCAAAACAATTTGAGCTAATCAAATTTCTTTTATGGAGAGTTTGATCCTGGCTCAGGACGAACGCTGGCGGCGTGCCTAATACATGCAAGTCGAGCGAACAGAGAAGGAGCTTGCTCCTTCGATGTTAGCGGCGGACGGGTGAGTAACACGTGGGTAACCTACCCTATAGTTTGGGATAACTCCGGGAAACCGGGGCTAATACCGAATAATTTGTTTCACCTCATGGTGAAACACTGAAAGACGGTTTCGGCTGTCGCTATAGGATGGGCCCGCGGCGCATTAGCTAGTTGGTGAGGTAACGGCTCACCAAGGCGACGATGCGTAGCCGACCTGAGAGGGTGATCGGCCACACTGGGACTGAGACACGGCCCAGACTCCTACGGGAGGCAGCAGTAGGGAATCTTCCACAATGGGCGAAAGCCTGATGGAGCAACGCCGCGTGAGTGAAGAAGGATTTCGGTTCGTAAAACTCTGTTGTAAGGGAAGAACAAGTACAGTAGTAACTGGCTGTACCTTGACGGTACCTTATTAGAAAGCCACGGCTAACTACGTGCCAGCAGCCGCGGTAATACGTAGGTGGCAAGCGTTGTCCGGAATTATTGGGCGTAAAGCGCGCGCAGGTGGTTTCTTAAGTCTGATGTGAAAGCCCACGGCTCAACCGTGGAGGGTCATTGGAAACTGGGAGACTTGAGTGCAGAAGAGGATAGTGGAATTCCAAGTGTAGCGGTGAAATGCGTAGAGATTTGGAGGAACACCAGTGGCGAAGGCGACTATCTGGTCTGTAACTGACACTGAGGCGCGAAAGCGTGGGGAGCAAACAGGATTAGATACCCTGGTAGTCCACGCCGTAAACGATGAGTGCTAAGTGTTAGGGGGTTTCCGCCCCTTAGTGCTGCAGCTAACGCATTAAGCACTCCGCCTGGGGAGTACGGTCGCAAGACTGAAACTCAAAGGAATTGACGGGGGCCCGCACAAGCGGTGGAGCATGTGGTTTAATTCGAAGCAACGCGAAGAACCTTACCAGGTCTTGACATCCCGTTGACCACTGTAGAGATATGGTTTCCCCTTCGGGGGCAACGGTGACAGGTGGTGCATGGTTGTCGTCAGCTCGTGTCGTGAGATGTTGGGTTAAGTCCCGCAACGAGCGCAACCCTTGATCTTAGTTGCCATCATTTAGTTGGGCACTCTAAGGTGACTGCCGGTGACAAACCGGAGGAAGGTGGGGATGACGTCAAATCATCATGCCCCTTATGACCTGGGCTACACACGTGCTACAATGGACGATACAAACGGTTGCCAACTCGCGAGAGGGAGCTAATCCGATAAAGTCGTTCTCAGTTCGGATTGTAGGCTGCAACTCGCCTACATGAAGCCGGAATCGCTAGTAATCGCGGATCAGCATGCCGCGGTGAATACGTTCCCGGGCCTTGTACACACCGCCCGTCACACCACGAGAGTTTGTAACACCCGAAGTCGGTGAGGTAACCTTTTGGAGCCAGCCGCCGAAGGTGGGATAGATGATTGGGGTGAAGTCGTAACAAGGTAGCCGTATCGGAAGGTGCGGCTGGATCACCTCCTTTCTAAGGATTATTTCGGAATACAAACCTTGGGTTTGTAAGATTACGTTTTGCGTTCAGTTTTGAAGGTTTATGAAATAATATAATAAAACTTCCAAGAGGGCCTATAGCTCAGCTGGTTAGAGCGCACGCCTGATAAGCGTGAGGTCGATGGTTCGAGTCCATTTAGGCCCACCATATATACCTCTTGGGGCCTTAGCTCAGCTGGGAGAGCGCCTGCCTTGCACGCAGGAGGTCAGCGGTTCGATCCCGCTAGGCTCCACCATTTTTTTGTTCTTTGAAAACTGGATAAAACGACATTGAAATTGTAACAAACACATTTATTTTTTAAGTTTTTTATAGGCTTAATAACTTGGTTAAGTTATTAAGGGCGCACGGCGAATGCCTTGGCACTAGGAGCCGAAGAAGGACGGCACTAACACCGATATGCTTCGGGGAGCTGTAAGTGAGCTTTGATCCGGAGATTTCCGAATGGGGGAACCCACTACGTTTAATCGCGTAGTATCTTGACGTGAATACATAGCGTCTTGAAGGCAGACCCAGGGAACTGAAACATCTAAGTACCTGGAGGAAGAGAAAGAAAAATCGATTCCCTGAGTAGCGGCGAGCGAAACGGGAAGAGCCCAAACCAAGAGGCTTGCCTCTTGGGGTTGTAGGACACTCAATACGGAGTTACAAAAGAGCGAGTTAGATGAAGCGACTTGGAAAGGTCCGCCAGAGCAGGTAAAAGCCCTGTAGTCGAAAGTTCGTTCTCTCCTGAGTGGATCCTGAGTACGGCGGAACACGTGAAATTCCGTCGGAATCCGGGAGGACCATCTCCCAAGGCTAAATACTACCTAGTGACCGATAGTGAACCAGTACCGTGAGGGAAAGGTGAAAAGCACCCCGGAAGGGGAGTGAAAGAGATCCTGAAACCGTGTGCCTACAAGTAGTTAGAGCCCGTTAATGGGTGATAGCGTGCCTTTTGTAGAATGAACCGGCGAGTTACGATTACGTGCAAGGTTAAGCTTTAGAAGGCGGAGCCGCAGCGAAAGCGAGTCTGAATAGGGCGAAATAGTACGTGGTCGTAGACCCGAAACCAGGTGATCTACCCATGTCCAGGGTGAAGGTGAGGTAACACTTACTGGAGGCCCGAACCCACGCACGTTGAAAAGTGCGGGGATGAGGTGTGGGTAGCGGAGAAATTCCAATCGAACTTGGAGATAGCTGGTTCTCTCCGAAATAGCTTTAGGGCTAGCCTCGTGATGAGAATACTGGAGGTAGAGCACTGTTTGGACTAGGGGGCCATCCCGGTTTACCGAATTCAGACAAACTCCGAATGCCAGATATTTATACACGGGAGTCAGACTGCGAGTGATAAGATCCGTAGTCAAAAGGGAAACAGCCCAGACCACCAGCTAAGGTCCCAAAGTAATCGTTAAGTGGAAAAGGATGTGGCGTTGCACAGACAACCAGGATGTTGGCTTAGAAGCAGCCATCATTTAAAGAGTGCGTAATAGCTCACTGGTCGAGTGACGCTGCGCCGAAAATGTATCGGGGCTAAACGATTCACCGAAGCTGTGGATTGACATCTACGATGTCAGTGGTAGGAGAGCGTTCTAAGTGCGTTGAAGTCAGACCGGAAGGACTGGTGGAGCGCTTAGAAGTGAGAATGCCGGTATGAGTAGCGAAAGACGGGTGAGAATCCCGTCCACCGTATGACTAAGGTTTCCTGAGGAAGGCTCGTCCGCTCAGGGTTAGTCGGGACCTAAGCCGAGGCCGATAGGCGTAGGCGATGGACAACAGGTTGATATTCCTGTACCACCTCCTCACCGTTTGAGAAATGGGGGGACGCAGTAGGATAGGGTAAGCGCGCTGTTGGATATGCGCGTCCAAGCAGTAAGGCGTGTGTGTAGGCAAATCCGCACACTGTAACGTTGAGCTGTGATGGCGAGTCCGTATGGACGAAGTTCCTGATTTCACACTGCCAAGAAAAGCCTCTATCGAGGTGAGAGGTGCCCGTACCGCAAACCGACACAGGTAGTCGAGGAGAGAATCCTAAGGTGTGCGAGAGAACTCTCGTTAAGGAACTCGGCAAAATGACCCCGTAACTTCGGGAGAAGGGGTGCTCTTGAGCGTGCAAGCGCATGAGAGCCGCAGTGAATAGGCCCAGGCGACTGTTTAGCAAAAACACAGGTCTCTGCAAAACCGTAAGGTGACGTATAGGGGCTGACGCCTGCCCGGTGCTGGAAGGTTAAGAGGAGTGGTTAGCGCAAGCGAAGCTGCGAATTGAAGCCCCAGTAAACGGCGGCCGTAACTATAACGGTCCTAAGGTAGCGAAATTCCTTGTCGGGTAAGTTCCGACCCGCACGAAAGGCGTAACGATCTGGGCACTGTCTCAACGAGAGACTCGGTGAAATTATAGTACCTGTGAAGATGCAGGTTACCCGCGACAGGACGGAAAGACCCCGTGGAGCTTTACTGTAGCCTGATATTGAATTTTGGTACAACTTGTACAGGATAGGTAGGAGCCAGAGATCTCGGAGCGCCAGCTTCGAAGGAGGCGTCGGTGGGATACTACCCTGGTTGTATTGAAATTCTAACCCATGCCCCTTAGCGGGGCAGGAGACAGTGTCAGGCGGACAGTTTGACTGGGGCGGTCGCCTCCTAAAAGGTAACGGAGGCGCCCAAAGGTTCCCTCAGAATGGTTGGAAATCATTCGTAGAGTGTAAAGGCACAAGGGAGCTTGACTGCGAGACCTACAAGTCGAGCAGGGTCGAAAGACGGGCTTAGTGATCCGGTGGTTCCGCATGGAAGGGCCATCGCTCAACGGATAAAAGCTACCCCGGGGATAACAGGCTTATCTCCCCCAAGAGTCCACATCGACGGGGAGGTTTGGCACCTCGATGTCGGCTCATCGCATCCTGGGGCTGTAGTCGGTCCCAAGGGTTGGGCTGTTCGCCCATTAAAGCGGTACGCGAGCTGGGTTCAGAACGTCGTGAGACAGTTCGGTCCCTATCCGTCGTGGGCGTAGGAAATTTGAGAGGAGCTGTCCTTAGTACGAGAGGACCGGGATGGACACACCGCTGGTGTACCAGTTGTCTTGCCAAAGGCATCGCTGGGTAGCTATGTGTGGACGGGATAAGTGCTGAAAGCATCTAAGCATGAAGCCCCCCTCAAGATGAGATTTCCCATTACGCAAGTAAGTAAGATCCCTCAAAGACGATGAGGTAGATAGGTTCGAGGTGGAAGTGTGGTGACACATGGAGCTGACGAATACTAATCGATCGAGGACTTAACCAAAACGTTTGAACCATTCAATGTACCGTTTATCCAGTTTTGAAAGAACAACACTTTCAATTAAATACATGTCTAGTGATGATGGCAAAGAGGTCACACCCGTTCCCATACCGAACACGGAAGTTAAGCTCTTTAGCGCCGATGGTAGTTGGGGGCTTCCCCCTGTGAGAGTAGGACGTCGCTAGGCAATTGAAACAGTCAACTGTGTGTTGACTGTTTTTTTATATTCATTGTAAACTTCGTACTGTGTAGGAGGGTTTAGAAAGCTTTTAGCTAAGACCATTAAAAAGTCACGTCTAGTCAACCAACTTGCTAAAGAAGAAGAGATCGATAGTATGTTAAATCAGTGGAAGAAAGATGTAGAAGTTATGAAGGTAACAACGTTTGTGAATCATGTTCATCGATTGCTAACCAATCTAAAACTTTCATGGACCAATTAAAATGGGTGAATAGTTTAATGATTATCAATCAACCTACAAATTTAATTATAGTAATCGTCAATTATAATATGGGGACATTGTAAAAATACTGTTGATGGAGATAAGAAAAAGATAAATGAAAGAATTTATAGACGGTTTATGGAAGAAATAAAGAGAAAGAAAAAATATATAAGCTATTTTAGTATGGTTGATGAATCTTACCCGATGTCTTTAAAATAAGGCCAATTCTTTAGCGCATCATATCTACAATAAATCACCAGTACGCACTTATTAGACATAGTTAATTCATTAGGTAGTGGTTTGGGCTTGAGTCCAATATTATTTTGAGCTTATGCTCTTTAATTTTGTCAAAATATGCTCTACACTTTAAAACTCTGCAAAATATATGAAAATTTTGATTCATAATGCAACTTTTATTACTATTTAAGTAGTTTTATACATTTTAATGATAACTAAATTTTTTCCCCTTTATTTTTTATGATTAGTACTTTCTTTATATGGATGATAATAGGATTCAATTTTAGTTAGGTCATTATTAAAGTTTGTAGCTATGTTTTTAGGTATCGACAATAAAGTGAAAATTTTAGTTCTATTCGTCATTATTCATCCCTATACTGTAAAGATTACATCAAAAAGGAGAGGGAATTTTGTGGATTGATGGTGTGTTTTCTGGCGGCGGTTTGAAGGGCTTTGCATTAGTAGGAGCATATCAAGTACTAGAAGCTGAACATTTTCGATTTAAACGTGTAGCTGGTACAAGTGCAGGTGCCATTTTAGCTGCATTTATCGCTGCAGGATATAGTGGAAAAGAGATTGAAATCATGCTAGAGGAGTTGGACGTTCCTTCGTTACTGGACCCAAGAAGAACAATTTTACCTTTCCCTTTTATGAAATGGGTAAATGTATATAATCATTTAGGTCTCTATAAAGGAAAGGCATTAGAAAAATGGTTCTTCCAAAAGTTAGCTGCAAAAGGGGTCTATACTTTTGGTGATCTGCCTAAAGATTCACTTAAGTTAGTAGCCTCAGATTTAACCAATGGTAGAATGATTGTTTTACCAGACGATTTGCACAAATATCAAATTGAAGCAAAAAATTTTTCAGTTGCTTGTGCGTTACGAATGAGTTGTGGTATACCATTTTTCTTTGAACCAGTTACATTAAAGACTGGGAAGGGAGAATCAGTAATAGTGGATGGTGGAGTTTTAAGTAATTTTCCACTATGGATATTCGATGATAAAGAAGGTCGAAAAGTACGCCCAATTTTAGGTCTGAAACTTAGCAGAAGAAGAGAAGAACAATGTCCACAAGAAATTAAAAATGGTCTGAGTTTATTTGAAGCTTTATTTTCAACGATGAAAGATGCACATGATGAAAGATATATATCAAGACGTCATGAGAGAGATATTATTTTTATTCCTGTAGAAGATTATAGTGCTACTCAATTTGATTTAAATGAGGAAACAAAAGAAACCTTATTAGAAATAGGAAGAAACCGTACAATTCAATTTTTACGGAATTGGCCAAGATTGAAGTTGTAATTATTTTATAAAAAAATATTGAAAAACTATTGACCAATAATAAATAGGGTGTTATTATATAAAAGTTGCTGTTGAGACATACAGCTACTAAAATATAAAATAACTGTTTGACATTAAATATAAAACATGTTATTATATAAAAGTTAGCTCTTACAGAAGAGTAAACATAATAATGAACCTTGAAAACTGAACAAGCAAAACGTAATCAATAAAGTTTTAAGTAGCTAGCTTCGGTGAGTGAACGAAACAAAAATTTTGGACATCAAAATTGATGCCAGCAAAACAATTTGAGCTTATCAAATTTCTTTTATGGAGAGTTTGATCCTGGCTCAGGACGAACGCTGGCGGCGTGCCTAATACATGCAAGTCGAGCGAACAGAGAAGGAGCTTGCTCCTTCGACGTTAGCGGCGGACGGGTGAGTAACACGTGGGCAACCTACCCTATAGTTTGGGATAACTCCGGGAAACCGGGGCTAATACCGAATAATTTGTTTCACCTCATGGTGAAACACTGAAAGACGGTTTCGGCTGTCGCTATAGGATGGGCCCGCGGCGCATTAGCTAGTTGGTGAGGTAACGGCTCACCAAGGCGACGATGCGTAGCCGACCTGAGAGGGTGATCGGCCACACTGGGACTGAGACACGGCCCAGACTCCTACGGGAGGCAGCAGTAGGGAATCTTCCACAATGGGCGAAAGCCTGATGGAGCAACGCCGCGTGAGTGAAGAAGGATTTCGGTTCGTAAAACTCTGTTGTAAGGGAAGAACAAGTACAGTAGTAACTGGCTGTACCTTGACGGTACCTTATTAGAAAGCCACGGCTAACTACGTGCCAGCAGCCGCGGTAATACGTAGGTGGCAAGCGTTGTCCGGAATTATTGGGCGTAAAGCGCGCGCAGGTGGTTTCTTAAGTCTGATGTGAAAGCCCACGGCTCAACCGTGGAGGGTCATTGGAAACTGGGAGACTTGAGTGCAGAAGAGGATAGTGGAATTCCAAGTGTAGCGGTGAAATGCGTAGAGATTTGGAGGAACACCAGTGGCGAAGGCGACTATCTGGTCTGTAACTGACACTGAGGCGCGAAAGCGTGGGGAGCAAACAGGATTAGATACCCTGGTAGTCCACGCCGTAAACGATGAGTGCTAAGTGTTAGGGGGTTTCCGCCCCTTAGTGCTGCAGCTAACGCATTAAGCACTCCGCCTGGGGAGTACGGTCGCAAGACTGAAACTCAAAGGAATTGACGGGGGCCCGCACAAGCGGTGGAGCATGTGGTTTAATTCGAAGCAACGCGAAGAACCTTACCAGGTCTTGACATCCCGTTGACCACTGTAGAGATATAGTTTCCCCTTCGGGGGCAACGGTGACAGGTGGTGCATGGTTGTCGTCAGCTCGTGTCGTGAGATGTTGGGTTAAGTCCCGCAACGAGCGCAACCCTTGATCTTAGTTGCCATCATTTAGTTGGGCACTCTAAGGTGACTGCCGGTGACAAACCGGAGGAAGGTGGGGATGACGTCAAATCATCATGCCCCTTATGACCTGGGCTACACACGTGCTACAATGGACGATACAAACGGTTGCCAACTCGCGAGAGGGAGCTAATCCGATAAAGTCGTTCTCAGTTCGGATTGTAGGCTGCAACTCGCCTACATGAAGCCGGAATCGCTAGTAATCGCGGATCAGCATGCCGCGGTGAATACGTTCCCGGGCCTTGTACACACCGCCCGTCACACCACGAGAGTTTGTAACACCCGAAGTCGGTGAGGTAACCTTTTGGAGCCAGCCGCCGAAGGTGGGATAGATGATTGGGGTGAAGTCGTAACAAGGTAGCCGTATCGGAAGGTGCGGCTGGATCACCTCCTTTCTAAGGATTATTTCGGAATACAAACCTTGGGTTTGTAAGATTACGTTTTGCGTTCAGTTTTGAAGGTTCATTCTTTCGAATGAAACACTTCAAAACTTGTTCTTTGAAAACTGGATAAAACGACATTGAAATTGTAACAAACACATTTATTTTTTTAAGTTTTTTTATAGGCTTAATAACTTGGTTAAGTTATTAAGGGCGCACGGCGAATGCCTTGGCACTAGGAGCCGAAGAAGGACGGCACTAACACCGATATGCTTCGGGGAGCTGTAAGTGAGCTTTGATCCGGAGATTTCCGAATGGGGGAACCCACTACGTTTAATCGCGTAGTATCTTGACGTGAATACATAGCGTCTTGAAGGCAGACCCAGGGAACTGAAACATCTAAGTACCTGGAGGAAGAGAAAGAAAAATCGATTCCCTGAGTAGCGGCGAGCGAAACGGGAAGAGCCCAAACCAAGAGGCTTGCCTCTTGGGGTTGTAGGACACTCAATACGGAGTTACAAAAGAGCGAGTTAGATGAAGCGACTTGGAAAGGTCCGCCAGAGCAGGTAAAAGCCCTGTAGTCGAAAGTTCGTTCCCTCCTGAGTGGATCCTGAGTACGGCGGAACACGTGAAATTCCGTCGGAATCCGGGAGGACCATCTCCCAAGGCTAAATACTACCTAGTGACCGATAGTGAACCAGTACCGTGAGGGAAAGGTGAAAAGCACCCCGGAAGGGGAGTGAAAGAGATCCTGAAACCGTGTGCCTACAAGTAGTTAGAGCCCGTTAATGGGTGATAGCGTGCCTTTTGTAGAATGAACCGGCGAGTTACGATTACGTGCGAGGTTAAGCTTTAGAAGGCGGAGCCGCAGCGAAAGCGAGTCTGAATAGGGCGAAATAGTACGTGGTCGTAGACCCGAAACCAGGTGATCTACCCATGTCCAGGGTGAAGGTGAGGTAACACTTACTGGAGGCCCGAACCCACGCACGTTGAAAAGTGCGGGGATGAGGTGTGGGTAGCGGAGAAATTCCAATCGAACTTGGAGATAGCTGGTTCTCTCCGAAATAGCTTTAGGGCTAGCCTCGTGATGAGAATACTGGAGGTAGAGCACTGTTTGGACTAGGGGGCCATCCCGGTTTACCGAATTCAGACAAACTCCGAATGCCAGATATTTATACACGGGAGTCAGACTGCGAGTGATAAGATCCGTAGTCAAAAGGGAAACAGCCCAGACCACCAGCTAAGGTCCCAAAGTAATCGTTAAGTGGAAAAGGATGTGGCGTTGCACAGACAACCAGGATGTTGGCTTAGAAGCAGCCATCATTTAAAGAGTGCGTAATAGCTCACTGGTCGAGTGACGCTGCGCCGAAAATGTATCGGGGCTAAACGATTCACCGAAGCTGTGGATTGACATCTACGATGTCAGTGGTAGGAGAGCGTTCTAAGTGCGTTGAAGTCAGACCGGAAGGACTGGTGGAGCGCTTAGAAGTGAGAATGCCGGTATGAGTAGCGAAAGACGGGTGAGAATCCCGTCCACCGTATGACTAAGGTTTCCTGAGGAAGGCTCGTCCGCTCAGGGTTAGTCGGGACCTAAGCCGAGGCCGATAGGCGTAGGCGATGGACAACAGGTTGATATTCCTGTACCACCTCCTCACCGTTTGAGAAATGGGGGGACGCAGTAGGATAGGGTAAGCGCGCTGTTGGATATGCGCGTCCAAGCAGTAAGGCGTGTGTGTAGGCAAATCCGCACACTGTAACGTTGAGCTGTGATGGCGAGTCCGTATGGACGAAGTTCCTGATTTCACACTGCCAAGAAAAGCCTCTATCGAGGTGAGAGGTGCCCGTACCGCAAACCGACACAGGTAGTCGAGGAGAGAATCCTAAGGTGTGCGAGAGAACTCTCGTTAAGGAACTCGGCAAAATGACCCCGTAACTTCGGGAGAAGGGGTGCTCTTGAGCGTGCAAGCGCATGAGAGCCGCAGTGAATAGGCCCAGGCGACTGTTTAGCAAAAACACAGGTCTCTGCAAAACCGTAAGGTGACGTATAGGGGCTGACGCCTGCCCGGTGCTGGAAGGTTAAGAGGAGTGGTTAGCGCAAGCGAAGCTGCGAATTGAAGCCCCAGTAAACGGCGGCCGTAACTATAACGGTCCTAAGGTAGCGAAATTCCTTGTCGGGTAAGTTCCGACCCGCACGAAAGGCGTAACGATCTGGGCACTGTCTCAACGAGAGACTCGGTGAAATTATAGTACCTGTGAAGATGCAGGTTACCCGCGACAGGACGGAAAGACCCCGTGGAGCTTTACTGTAGCCTGATATTGAATTTTGGTACAACTTGTACAGGATAGGTAGGAGCCAGAGATCTCGGAGCGCCAGCTTCGAAGGAGGCGTCGGTGGGATACTACCCTGGTTGTATTGAAATTCTAACCCATGCCCCTTAGCGGGGCAGGAGACAGTGTCAGGCGGACAGTTTGACTGGGGCGGTCGCCTCCTAAAAGGTAACGGAGGCGCCCAAAGGTTCCCTCAGAATGGTTGGAAATCATTCGTAGAGTGTAAAGGCACAAGGGAGCTTGACTGCGAGACCTACAAGTCGAGCAGGGTCGAAAGACGGGCTTAGTGATCCGGTGGTTCCGCATGGAAGGGCCATCGCTCAACGGATAAAAGCTACCCCGGGGATAACAGGCTTATCTCCCCCAAGAGTCCACATCGACGGGGAGGTTTGGCACCTCGATGTCGGCTCATCGCATCCTGGGGCTGTAGTCGGTCCCAAGGGTTGGGCTGTTCGCCCATTAAAGCGGTACGCGAGCTGGGTTCAGAACGTCGTGAGACAGTTCGGTCCCTATCCGTCGTGGGCGTAGGAAATTTGAGAGGAGCTGTCCTTAGTACGAGAGGACCGGGATGGACACACCGCTGGTGTACCAGTTGTCTTGCCAAAGGCATCGCTGGGTAGCTATGTGTGGACGGGATAAGTGCTGAAAGCATCTAAGCATGAAGCCCCCCTCAAGATGAGATTTCCCATTACGCAAGTAAGTAAGATCCCTCAAAGACGATGAGGTAGATAGGTTCGAGGTGGAAGTGTGGTGACACATGGAGCTGACGAATACTAATCGATCGAGGACTTAACCAAAAAAGTTTGAACCATTCAATGCACGTTTATCCAGTTTTGAAAGAACAATTCTTTCAATTTAATACTAATACATGTCTAGTGATGATGGCAAAGAGGTCACACCCGTTCCCATACCGAACACGGAAGTTAAGCTCTTTAGCGCCGATGGTAGTTGGGGGCTTCCCCCTGTGAGAGTAGGACGTCGCTAGGCAATTGAAACAGTCAGCCGTGTGCTGGCTGTTTTTTTACTTTCTAATGAATTTGTTAAAGAACTGGTTCAAAAATCTATTATATTTATAAGTATTTTAATTAAAAAGAGTAGGAATAAATGACTTTTAAACGTAGATAATTATTTAGATTGCTCATTTTAATTACCACACATTAAAAATCTGAATTGTCTTTCTTTTATAAGTTCCTTGACAGTAGCAGTCCACGTTGTTAATCTTACAATTAATATTCTTTTAACTATAGGAGGAAGTTACGAAAATGTGGGAAACTAAATTTGCCAAAGAAGGTTTAACTTTTGATGATGTATTATTAGTACCAGCTCATTCCGAAGTACTACCGAAAGATGTTGATTTATCTGTTCAATTAACACCAAAGATTAAATTAAACATCCCAATGGTCAGCGCAGGTATGGATACAGTTACAGAGTCTAAAATGGCGATTGCTATGGCACGTCAAGGCGGTATCGGTATTATCCATAAAAACATGGGGATCGATGAGCAAGCTGAACAAGTAGAAAAAGTAAAACGTTCTGAAAATGGTGTTATTACAAACCCATTCTTCTTAACTCCGACACATCAAGTTTTCGATGCTGAACATCTAATGGGTAAATACCGAATCTCTGGTGTACCTATTGTTGATAGTATGGAAAATCAAAAGCTAGTAGGAATTATTACAAACCGTGATTTACGTTTTATCTCTGATTACTCTTTAAAAATTGAAGATGTCATGACAAAAGAAGATTTGATTACAGCACCTGTTGGAACAACTTTAGAGGATGCTGAAAAAATTCTTCAACAATATAAAATCGAAAAGCTTCCAATTGTAGATGAAGAAGGTAGATTAACTGGACTTATCACAATTAAAGATATCGAGAAAGTTATTGAATTCCCGAATGCTGCAAAAGATACACATGGTCGCTTATTAGTGGGCGCAGCAGTTGGTGTATCAAAAGATACGATGGTACGTATTGAGAAGCTTGTAGAAGCACAAGTGGACATTGTTGTAATCGATACAGCCCATGGTCATTCAGAAGGCGTATTACAAACAATTCGCTCAATCCGTGAGACTTACCCAGAGCTAGAAATCATTGCTGGTAATGTTGCTACAGGAGAAGGCGCACGTGCATTATTTGAAGCTGGGGCAGATGTTGTTAAAGTAGGTATTGGTCCTGGTTCTATTTGTACTACACGTGTTGTGGCTGGTGTAGGTGTACCACAAATTACAGCAGTATATGATTGTGCTACAGTAGCTCGTGAGCTTGGTAAAACAATTATTGCTGATGGTGGTATTAAATACTCTGGTGATATCGTAAAAGCTCTAGCAGCTGGGGGCAACGTTGTAATGCTTGGTTCTCTTCTAGCAGGTACATCTGAATCTCCTGGAGAAACAGAAATCTTCCAAGGACGTCGCTTCAAAGTTTACCGTGGTATGGGTTCTATCGGCGCAATGGAAAAAGGTTCTAAAGATCGTTACTTCCAAGAGGATGCGAAAAAATTAGTACCTGAAGGTATTGAAGGTCGCCTTCCATATAAAGGACCATTAGCTGATACAATTTACCAACTGATTGGTGGTATTCGCGCTGGTATGGGTTATTGTGGAGCACCACATCTTGAGCACCTACGGGAGAATGCACAATTTGTTAGAATGACAGGTGCTGGTCTTCGTGAATCACATCCACATGATGTACAGATTACAAAAGAATCACCAAACTATTCCATGTAATATATTACTTGCAACTTTTATGCTTTCGCATCGTCTACAAAGATGGCGCGAGAGCATTTTTTTTATGGTAGAGAGTCAACACGTTTGTTGTTATCTATGATAAAATGTCGAGGACAAGATTATTTTTTGGAGGGCTTTAAAGGTGAAAAAGAAAATGAACACCGTATTACGCTTACTCCTAATTTCTGTTTTATTATTTAGTATTTTTGCAGGTATTCCTGCAAAGGCAAATGCGGAAACAGATTTAGGATTAACAGTGGATGCTGCGATTTTAATTGATGCAGATTCAGGAAAAATTTTATTTGAACAAAATGCAGATACTTCACTAGGTATTGCAAGTATGACAAAAATGATGACTGAATTCCTGTTATTGGACGCGATTGATGCAGGGACAGTTAAATGGGATCAGGAATATCACGTAACTGATTATACGTATCGTATGTCTCAAAATCGTGCATTAAGTAATGTACCTTTACGTAGAGATGGTTCTTATACGATTCGTGAGTTATACGAGGCAATGGCTATCTATTCAGCAAATGCAGCTACCGTAGCTATTGCTGAAACGATTGCAGGTTCTGAAACTGAATTTTTAAAGTTAATGAATAAAAAAGCAGAAGAACTTGGTTTAGAGGGCTATAAATTTGTCAACGCCACTGGTCTTAATAATGCTGATTTATTTGGTATGCATCCATCAGGCACAGGCCCAGAAGATGAAAATGTGATGCCTGCAAAATCTGTAGCAAAATTGGCGTATCATTTATTAAAAGATCACCCAAAGGTATTAGAAACATCTAAAATTGCAAAAAAGACATTCCGTGAAGGTACAGAAGATGCAATTAAAATGTCTAACTGGAACTTTATGTTACCTGGATTAGTGTATGAATATCAAGGTGTCGATGGATTAAAAACAGGTACAACAAACTTTGCAGGTCACTGCTTCACAGGTACTGCAGAGCGCAATGGTACTCGTTTGATTGCAGTTGTTATGAAAGCTGTTGATGCAAATGGACAAGGATCATATGCAGCTCGTTTTGATGCCACAGCAAAATTATTTAACTATGGTTTTTCACAATTCTCAAAGCAGGAAATTTTACCAGCGAACTATACATTCAAAGATCAAAAAACAGTTAAAGTGACAAAAGGTAAAGAAGACAAAGTATCGATTGCAGTAAAAGAACCAATTTCCTTTATGATTAAGTCTTCTGATAAAGAATTATATAAACCTACATTGGTTTTAGATAAAAAGAGTTTAGAGGCAGATGTTAAAAAAGACACTGTTGTAGGGAAGGTTGTTATTGAGCGCACAGAAGGCACAGATTACGGCTTTATCGATGGTAAGGATATTTCATCCGATGTTGTCACAACAAAGGCTGTAGAGCGTGCTAGCGGTATCTCATTGTTCTTCCAAGGTGTAGGTAACTTCTTCGGTAATTTATGGGGAGGCATTACAGACTTTGTTGGTGGATTATTTTAATATTTAAATAGGAGCACATGAATGTACTTAAGCATTCATGTGCTTTTTCACATTTTTACACGCTGCTGCATACGCTAATAGGCGAAAGGATGTGGCTAAATGTGTGGCATTACAGGATGGGCTAGCTTTCAAAAGGATTTAAGAACAAGTGACACAATATTAAAATCGATGACGCAAACATTAAATAAGAGAGGGCCAGATGATGAAAATATTTGGTGTAGTGAGCATATAGCATTTGGTCATCGACGGTTGGCTGTTATTGATTTAATTGGTGGCAAACAACCAATGAAAAAAATTCATGATGGATTAAACTATGTCATTACATATAATGGCGAACTTTATAATACAGAAGAGCTACGTAAAGAACTTCTAAAAAGAGGACACAGTTTTACAACACAATCGGATACTGAAGTGTTATTAACAGCCTATATTGAGTGGAAAGAGCAATGTGTAGAATTTCTAAATGGCATTTTTGCCTTTGGTGTTTGGGATGAACAAACACAATCACTATTTTTGTGCCGAGACCGATTAGGTGTGAAACCCTTGTATTATACAGAGCAACAAGATGGTGTACTTTTTGCATCTGAAGTGAAGGCTCTGCTGGCACACCCGACGGTCCAAGCAAGTGTAAACGTTGAAGGATTGGCAAGTATGATGGCTGTAGGGCCCTCTAGAGCGCCAGGCAAAACCCTTTTTCAAAATATTAAAGAATTACGGCCTGGCTATGCCATGCGTTTCTCTAGAGAAGAAGGTTTAAAAAAGTGGCCATATTGGCAGCTACAAAGCCGCAGACATGAAGAATCTTTGGAGGAAACAATTGAGCATGTACGTTTTTTGTTAACGGATGCTATAGAACGTCAGTTAGTTTCGGATGTACCCATTTGTACATTTCTTTCAGGAGGATTAGATTCCAGTATTATCACTGGCATTGCGGCAAATAGCTTCCAGCAACAAAACAATCAATTGCATACGTATTCTATCGATTATGAAGATAATGAGCGCTTCTTTAACCCACATTCTTTCCAAACGTCTACAGATACGTACTGGATTCAAAAAATGACAGACACTTTCCAGACGGCCCACCATGCAGAGGAAATCACTCAGCAACAGTTAATTGATTTATTAGTGGAATCGGTCATCGTTCGAGATTCCCCTGGTATGGCAGATGTAGATTCATCGTTATTATGGTTTTGTCGAGAAATAAAAAAGGATTTTACTGTAGCGTTATCAGGCGAGTGTGCAGATGAAATTTTTGGTGGGTATCCATGGTTTAAAGAAAGGGCTTCAGGTTTTCCTTGGATCCGTTCATTGTCTGAAAGAAGTGGATTACTTCAAGAGAAGTGGGATAAAAAATTAAAGATTGAGTCCTATGCACAACAACTATATACACAAACAATAGCTGAAGTACCATTATTAGATGGAGAAGGTCTAGCAGAGGCAAGTCATCGTGAAATGTCTTACTTAAATATGCTATGGTTCATGCAAACATTATTAGAGCGGAAAGATCGTATGAGTATGGGGGCAAGTTTAGAGGTACGTGTTCCTTTTGCAGATCATCGGCTTGTAGAATACGCTTGGAATATTCCGTGGGAAATGAAGAATTTGGATGGGATAGAAAAAGGATTACTTCGAAAATCAATGGCACATTTATTGCCTAATGAAGTGTTGTATCGTAAAAAAAATCCTTATCCAAAAACATATCATCCTGTCTACACAGCTGGTGTGCAAAAATGGTTGAAGGAAATTCTACGTGATAAAAATTCGATTTTACATGAACTATTTGAACGACAAAAGCTTGAGGAGTTAATTGAATCTGGCGGTAGCTCTTTTAAGATTCCGTGGTATGGGCAATTAATGGCAGGTCCTCAGCTTTTAGCGTATCTAGGGCAAGTTCATACATGGTTTGAGCAGTATCAAATTCAATTAATTGAAACTTAATATAAAATGACCTATCTACTCACTGGTAGATGGGTCATTTTTTTGTATTCCCCAGCAATCCATCAACTGTTCAATGGATGATTCAATTGCTTGTACGGGAATCCCCCCAAAGCCTAATAAAAATTGAGCTTGTGAAGATTCATAATGATCTAGTCTGTAGGCTGATAATGGATAAATACCGATCTCTGCTTGAGAGGCGAGCTGTTGTAATTGTTTTTCTGAGAATGTGTGTTGAACCTCTAATAAAATATGCATACCCGCTTGCTCACCAGTAATGTTAATGGATGATGAATATTTTTCTAAAATAGAAGTGAGTTTATCGTGTTTTTTACGATAAATTTTACGCATACGATTGAGATGCTTTGCAAAATGCCCGTCACCCATAAAATTTGCCACGATATGTTGATCGAAACGAGGCACAGTAGATGAGTAATAATTAAAGACATCGTTATATGTAGCAAGTAGTTTAGGAGGAAGTACAAAATAAGCTACTCGCAAGGATGGCATTAATGATTTTGTAAAAGTACTCATGTAAATAACTTTATCGTTTCGATCTAAGGCGTGTAGAGCAGGAATTGGTTTTCCAGCATAACGAAATTCCGAATCATAATCATCCTCAATAATATAGCGAGAGGAGCTTTGCGCCGCCCAATTTAAAGCCTGTGCTCGCCTTGTAGCGGATAATACAGCACCAGTTGGGAATTGATGTGAGGGTGTAATATACACGACATTAGCATTCGTTTTTTCAAGCTCATGAATAATAATGCCCTCTTCATCGACTGCAATTGGGTAAACTTTTCGTTTATGCTGCGAAAACATACGATGCACGGCAGGGTACCCTGGATTTTCTAATGCAAAGCTTGTGTCTTCGCTAAAAAGACGTAGTATCATAGGGAGAAGCTGTTCCGTACCAGAACCAATGACAATTTGTTCAGGATGGCATACAACACCACGTGACTGATATAAATAATTAGCAATCTCTGTGCGTAAAGAAAGTTCTCCTTGTGGTTCACCTGTTAATAATAGCTCCTTTGAGGTATCGTCAAAAAGCTCCTTCGCATATTTTCTCCAAGTTTGAAATGGAAAGGCATCGATATCAATAGAACCAGGATTAAAATCAATTTTGTATGATTTTTTCTTAGGATGCTCATTAACGGATGTTATAGTATCCTGCTGAATGTAGGGTAATTCATCTATTTCTTCTACAAAATAACCAATCCTTGATTTGGACATAATATAACCTTCAGCTAATAGCTGGGCATAGGCAATTTCAATTGTTGTTTGGGAAATATTTAAAAAATCAGCCAATTTTCTTTTTGAAGGCAATTTTTCTCCTACAGTTATTTTATTAGAAATGATGGCTTCTTTAATACCGCTATAAAGCTGATCATAAAGCGGTTTATCACTATCTCTTTCAAGCTGAAATAAAAGCAAATCCATGTTTTGTAGCCTCCTGACCTTATAAATATTTTGAAAACTGGATATTTTGATATGGTCAATTTCTATTATACTAAACTTCATCATAAAGGTGGAGGTTAGAAAATGAAACAAACAGGTACAGAGCTAGTAAAACGTGGTATGGCAGAAATGCAAAAGGGCGGCGTCATTATGGATGTTATTAATGCAGAGCAAGCAAAAATTGCAGAAGCTGCAGGTGCTGTAGCAGTTATGGCATTAGAAAGAGTACCTTCAGATATTCGTAAAGCAGGTGGCGTTGCACGCATGGCCGATCCTCGTATTGTTGAGGAAGTAATGGAGTCTGTAACTATTCCTGTGATGGCCAAAGCACGTATTGGTCATATTGTGGAAGCACGTGTTTTAGAAGCAATGGGTGTTGATTATATTGATGAAAGTGAAGTTTTAACACCAGCGGATGAAGAATACCATTTATTAAAAAGTGAATACACAGTACCGTTTGTCTGTGGCTGTCGTGATTTAGGGGAGGCAGCTCGTCGTATCGGGGAAGGCGCATCAATGTTACGAACAAAAGGTGAGCCAGGAACAGGGAATATTGTGGAAGCAGTTCGACATATTCGCAAAGTAAATGCTCAGGTACGTAAAGTAGTGGGCATGACAGAAGATGAATTAATGACAGAGGCGAAATTACTAGGAGCTCCTTTCGAATTATTAAGAGAAATTAAACGTCTTGGTCGTTTACCAGTAGTAAACTTCGCAGCAGGAGGAGTAGCGACGCCTGCTGATGCTGCCTTAATGATGGAACTTGGAGCTGATGGTGTTTTCGTAGGTTCAGGTATTTTTAAATCTGAAAACCCTGAAAAATTTGCACGTGCCATTGTAGAGGCGACTACTCATTATAAAGACTATAAGCTTATTGCGGAAATATCAAAGGAGCTAGGTGTACCAATGAAGGGGATTGATATTGCACAGCTTGGACACAAAGAGCGTATGCAAGAGCGAGGTTGGTAGCAATGAAACGAATTGGTGTTTTAGCATTACAAGGAGCGGTGCGTGAGCAAATTCAGATGTTAAAAGCTCTTGGTTGTGAAGCTATCCTCGTAAAACAAAAGACGGATTTAGTAAATCTTGATGGACTTGTGTTACCTGGTGGAGAAAGCACAACAATGAGAAAATTGCTGGATCGTTTTGATCTACTAGAGCCAATTCGTGGACTTGCACAGCAAGGTTTACCGATGCTTGGTACATGTGCAGGATTAATTTTATTAGCCAAGCATTTAGTAGATGATGAACCACATTTGGCTGTGATGGACGTGACCGTAGCAAGAAACGCTTATGGACGTCAGGTAGAAAGCTTTGAAGTACAACTAGATATTCCTAAAGTAGGTGTAGGTATCCCAGCAGTATTTATTCGTGCACCTCATATTGAAGCCGTGGGTAAAGATGTTGAAATTCTAGCACAACATGAAGGAAAAATTATTTTAGCGCAAGATGGCCATTTATTAGGCTGTTCGTTTCATCCTGAATTAACAGCCGATACACGAATTCTTGAATATTTTGTATCCTCTATGGTATGACTTGCAAAATTTGTTTTCATATAGTACAGTATGTTTAAATTTTAAATAACTGAACACGATGATGGGAAGTAGTAGCAAGCACGTTTTTTTTAGAGAGTCAGCGGCTGGTGGAAGCTGATAAAAGCACTTGTGAATCCGTCCTGGAGTTGCACAGTCGAAGTGAATGAAGTAGGCTGTAGCCGGCTGAAATGCCGTTATGAAATAAGTGGATTAGGTAGCTTTATGCCTAGTCAATTAGGGTGGCAACGCGGGTAGCTCTCGTCCCTTTTTAGGGATGAGGGCTTTTTTGTGTTTATTTCGAGGCCACGATTTCCCATCATTAAGAAACTATTGGAGGTATGAAGATGTTAGATATTAAACGCGTACGCGATAATTTCGCGGAAATTAAAGAGATGTTATTAACACGTAATGAAGATTTAGGAAATTTAGATGACTTTGAAGGCTTAGATGCAAAACGTCGTGAATTGATTGCGAAAACAGAAGAATTAAAAGCAGAACGCAATAAAGTATCTGAACAAATTTCAATAATGAAACGCAACAAGGAAAATGCAGATGAAGTCATTGCTCGTATGCGTCAGGTTGGCGATGAAATTAAAGAATTAGACGTACAATTAAATGATGTTGAAGAACGCTTTAAAGATATGATGATGCGTTTACCAAACATTCCGCATGAGTCTGTACCAGTAGGCACAACAGAGGACGACAATGTTGAGGAGTATACGTGGGGTGAAATTCCAGCATTTGATTTTGATATTAAAGCACACTGGGACCTTGCTACAGATTTAAAAATTGTAGACTTTGAACGTGGCGCGAAAGTAACAGGTAGCCGTTTCTTATTCTACCGTGGTCTTGGCGCTCGTTTAGAACGTGCATTAATGACATTCATGATGGATTTACATGCAGAGGAGCATGGTTACGAGGAAATGCTACCACCTGTCATTGTTAATCGTGATAGCCTAACAGGTACAGGACAGCTTCCGAAGTTTGAGGAAGATGTATTCAAATTAGAGGAAACAGATTATTTCATGATTCCAACTGCAGAAGTACCAGTAACGAACTTCTATCGTGATGAGATTTTACCGGCTGAGGCTTTACCGCAAGGCTTTGCAGCGTATAGTGCATGCTTCCGTTCAGAAGCGGGATCTGCAGGTCGTGATACACGTGGTTTAATCCGTCAACACCAGTTCAACAAAGTAGAATTAGTTCGCTTTGTAAAACCAGAGGAATCATACGAACAATTAGAGCTATTAACAAATCATGCGGAAAAGGTATTACAATTACTAGGCTTACCTTATCGTAAGCTAAAAATGTGTACAGCTGATTTAGGTTTTACTGCAGCGAAGAAATATGATTTAGAAGTTTGGATTCCTGCACAAAACATGTACCGTGAAATTTCTTCTTGTTCTAACTTTGAAGATTTCCAAGCACGACGAGCAAATATCCGCTTCCGTCGTGAGCCAAATGCAAAACCAGAATATGTTCATACATTAAACGGTTCAGGTCTTGCCATTGGTCGTACAGTTGCCGCTATCCTAGAAAACTATCAACAAGCTGATGGAAGTGTAGTAATTCCTGAAGTTTTAAGACCTTATATGGGTGGTAAAGAAGTAATCGCACCAAAATAAACCACAGATAAAGCTATTTTAGATAATCCTTTTATGGATGATCTAAAATAGCTTTTTTGTATTTCAAAAATTGAAATCTCTCATAATTTTTGAAAATTCGTTATAATGGGTAATATTCATGGGGACAAGGGGGAGAAATTCTTGGAATTGCAACAATTTGCACAGGCTCTCAGTGAATTTGATAATGTTTTAATTACAGATGATAAAGGCTGCGCAATCTTTTATGACTTAGCAGATTTAAATATATTATTGGAAATCGGCTTAACACCAGATGAATTTTTTCACAGTACTGTGACTGATAATTATCAAAATTTATCATCTGAGACAAGTACTGTCTTTCAAGTCATACAAACAGGGCAACCAGTTTTATACTGCGAGCAACAACTTACAACATTGAACGGTTTTAGTTATTTATCGCTGAGTTCAACCTATCCCATTATGGAGCATGGAAAAGCCATTGGAGCCATTGAATTCTCAAAACATTTTTATGAAAGCAAGCAAATTAAATACTTAGATAATTTCCTGGGACATAAATTATATCGAGATAATCACACTACCTATCGTCTGGAGGATTTCATTACTACAAATGCTGAGATGAAGACTCAACTTGAAAAGGCACGTCGTAGTGCCCAAAAAAACGCACCTATTTTACTAACAGGGGAAACTGGAACAGGGAAAGATATTATCGCACAAGGCATACACAATGAAAGCAAACGCTATACAAAACCATTTATTATGTTGAACTGTTCAACATTGACGGAAGATAATATTTTTACACAGCTATATGGCTCAGACAATGAAGGAAAAAGAGGAAAGTTACAGGAGGCGAATGGTGGGACACTACTCATTGATCACCTAAATTTATTAGATGTATCTCTACAGGCAAAACTGTTGCATGCAGTAGATATCAAAATGCTGAATGGAGAGCAGTTGGATATACGCTATATTACTACTGTCAATGAAGATGTAGAGAAACTCTTAGCTGAGAAAAAGCTACGCGAGGACTTATTTTATCGCTTAAATGTTCTCCAAATTGATTTGCCACCACTACGATTAAGGAAGGAAGATATACCACCTATCCTTGATTTTTATATACAATTTTATAATGAACATACTCTACAGAAAAATGTAAGTTATCGTGATGAGGTAATTCAATTATTTTATGCCTATCATTGGCCAGGTAATGTGCGTGAACTAAAAAATGCCCTTGAATCGGCATACAATAATTTACTTGGAGATGAAATTCTTATTGAGCATGTTCCAGAAAGGATTAAAAAAAATATTCAACATTCAACTCAGCCGATGATGCAGAACAACCAATCTGGTCATTTACGAGATTTAACTGAAGCCTACGAGCGTCTAATTATAGCGGAAAAGTTGCGTGAAACGAATGGACGTTTAGCGGAAACGGCTCGTCGTTTAGGTATTTCACGTCAATTGCTAAAGTATAAGTGTTTAAAATATGAATTGTTGTAAAATTTTTTTTACAAAAAGGGGATAAAAATTTATCTCCTTTTTTCGTGTTTTTAAATTTTTTATTATTTAGATAAATAATATGCAAAACGATTATAAAGGGGTTGAGGATATGTCTAAAGTTGTACAGCATACGATAATCGTCGGGCTAGCCTTATTTGCTATATTTTTTGGCGCTGGAAATTTAATATTTCCGCCATCTATAGGAAATAGTGCAGGGGAATCGTGGATTTCTGCTCTGATGGGCTTTAGCTTAACAGGTGTTATTTTGCCTGTGCTTGCGGTGTATGCAATTTTTAACACTGGGGGAACTGTAGAAGCGCTCACAAGGCCAATTGGAAATTGGTTTTATAAAGCCTTTAATACGGTCATGATGGTTTGTATTGGAATGGTTGTCACAATACCGAGGATGTCAGCGACAACACATGAATTAGGGGTGTCACAAATTATTCCGAACGTACCTTTAATTGTGTCAGTATTAGCATTCTTTGTAATTTGTTTTTACTTTGCGATGGATCAATCAAATGTTATCGATAAGATTGGAAAATGGTTGACCCCCGTTCTTGTTCTTATACTCATTATCCTAATTGGTAAAGGGGTACTAGATCCAATGGGAACAGCAGTCAATACAGGGGCAGAAGGGGTTTTTGCCAATTCGATAATAGCGGCCTATCAAACAGGAGATGTGGGAACAGGCATTCTTTGTGCTCCTATTTTTTTAGCAGCAATAGTTGGCTATGGCTATAAAGGGAAACTATCTAAAAAGGTCGCACTAGGTGGTATAGCTATTGCAGCAATAGGGTTAATTGCCGTATACGGTGGCTTACTTTATTTAGGTGCTACAAGTAGCGGCATCATCACAAATTCTGGCAGTGATACAGAACTATTAGCGGGTATTGCCTTTAGTGTTATTGGTAATTTGGGTAAAGTGTTATTGGCTATATGTGTTGTTTTTGCCTGCTTAACATCAGCGATTGGTGTCATGGTCATATCATCACAGTTTTTAAATGAACTAACAAAAGAAAAGCTTGGCTATAAATCATGGGTATTCATTATGTGTGTAGTAGGCGCAACCATTGGCTCCTTAGGTGTAGGTGCCATTGTCGAAATTACATTGCCAATTTTCTTGGTCATTTATCCGGTCATTATTGTACTTGTGCTACTGGGGGCTTTCGATCGTTTTGTGCCAAATGCAGGAGCTTATAAAGGAACTGTACTATTTGCATTTCTAGTAAGCGTTGTTGAAACATTTGCTAGCTATGAAATTTCGATACCTGGTGTGACACAGTTGGTCTTACATTTACCATTACAGTCTAGCGGATTTGCTTGGATTTTGCCATCTATTGTTGGCTTTATTATCGGTACCATTTTGCATAAAGTACTGAAAGCAGAAGATCCTGAAAAATCGACTTTTGGTATGGACGAAATAGGAGTTGGAAAATGATGAAAATTATTTGTAATGCAAAAATCTATACGGCAGATACTCATCAGCCATCTGCAACAGCCATGGTGATTGAAGATGGAAAGGTAGTTTGGATTGGACAACAGGAAGACTTACCTGCCTATCATGGTGAAATAATAGATGTACAAGGAAAGGTCATTATTCCTGGGATTATTGACGCTCATATGCATCCAATTATGTTAGCAGATGTTTTGGAACAAGTGGCTTGTTTACCTCCACACATTCATTCTATTGAGGATATAATAATTGCACTAGCAAAATATGATGCAAGTCAGCATGGATGGATATTAGGCTGGGGCTATGATGAAGGAAAACTAAAAGAAAGAAGAGCGCCTTTAAAAGAGGATTTAGATCGTGCCTCCATAGAATTACCTATCATTGTTATGCGTACGTGTGGTCATATTATATCGGTCAATAGCAAGGCATTAGCAATTGCAGGTATTACAAAGGATACCCCTGATCCACAGGGTGGACAAATTGATCGTGATGAAAATGGGGAACCTACAGGCGTACTACGTGAAAATGCACGGAATCTAGTGTTACAGCATTTACCTACACCCTCTGAAGAAGAAATTGTGACAAGGCTTCTAAAGCTATCACAAACTTTGGCATCCTACGGTGTAACAAGTATTACAGAATTAATGGCTACTGTAGCCCCGGTTGATTATTTAAGCCTGTACCGTAAAGCCCGAGAAAAAGGCTTTAAGCAACGAGTAGCAGTTTATTATATTTGGGAGGATATTCAACGATACGAGCTGTTAACAGCAAATAATATCGATCGTTCTGCAGGAGCCTATATCGGAGGCATCAAGCTATTTTCAGATGGCAGTGTTTCAGGCCGTACAGCACTTGTTTCAGCGCCATTTTTGGGAAGTGAAGAAAAGGGCATAGCCATGACTTCGAAAGAGGAACTACTAGCAGCTGCTGCGGAAGCCAAAGAACGTGCCGTTCAATTAGTGGTTCATGCAATGGGAGACAGAGCCATTGATCTAATTGTTGAGACATTTTATGAGGAAAAAGCTTGGTTAACAGATGCACCTTCTGTTCGTATTGAGCATGCAGCCATGCCTTCTGAAAGTGCCTTGCAAAAAGCTGCTGAATGGGTCATAGGCTTTGTGCCACAACCAATCTTCTTATTCTGTGAAATTGAGAGCTATTTAGAAAATCTAGGACTAGAAAAAACACAGACATTATATGGTGTACAAACATTTTTACAGCGGGGGATCGCGACCGCGTTATCTTCAGATGCCCCTGCTACATCTTGGGCAGAAGCGGCTAATCCCTTTGTGACGATACAAGCAGCCGTTACACGTAAAGCCTATGATGGAACAGATTTAGGCGCAGCAGAAAAAATCTCTGTGGAGGAGGCATTACAGCTATATACAGCTGATGCCAAAACGATGATCCGTATGGACAATGTTGGTCAGTTAAAAGAGGGCTATGATGCAAATTTTGTTGTACTAACTGATGATTTACTGACACTTTCACATAACCAGCTTATGCATGTAAAACCATTCGCTACATATATCGAAGGAGAATGTGTTTTTACACAATCAACGATTGAAGCTTAATCGTCATTAGTTATGAAGATGCTGTCGCTGCTACGACACATTTCATATATATCGCCATTCCCATAAATATAAAAAGAAGGTGTCTCATTAGGAGGCACCTTCTTTAATTGCTATTTACATCGATGGAAGCTAATCGTGCTTTTTTCTCAGCTTTTTTACGCTCCCGTAAAGCCTTAAAAAAGTCTGTTAAAATTTGACCACATTCCTCGGCTAAAATCCCTTCTGTTACATCACATTCATGATTAAAGCGTTCATCATTTAATAAACGGTAAAGGGAATCTACACACCCAGCTTTTTGATCCCTTGCACCATAAACAACACGGGGCACACGCGATTGGAGAATGGCTCCTGCACACATTGGACAAGGCTCCAATGTCACATAAAGAGTAGTATCCTCGAGTCGCCAACTACCTATTTTTTTGCAGGCTTCTTGAATCACTAACAGCTCAGCATGTGTTGTTGCATTTTGCGTTGTTTCTCTTAAATTATGTGCACGTGCAATGATTTTCCCTTCATAAACAAGGACTGCACCAATGGGTACTTCTCCAAGTAAGGCTGCCTGTTGGGCTTCCTCTAATGCTTGTTTCATAAATAAACGATCTGATTCAAAAATATCCACACATATCTCTCCTTAACAGTAGTGTAGCGCGCTGAATAGGTAATTGCTACTTTTAACTTTCTTTAGTCGGTATTGGTTAATAGGGGATGTTAGCCTAAAATCATCGCATCCATGCGATAACGAGTGACCTGCAACATGTAGAAGCATAAATGCTTGTTGACATTCCTAATATATCCATATATATTTATATGTGAACACATGCTCATATATAAATATTGAAGAATGGGGTAAACTTTTATGGATGAAAAATTAAACAGTTCAGAAACACTAAAAAACGTAGATCAGCATTTAGATGAAGAGACATTATTTGTAGTATCTCAGACTTTTAAAGCATTGAGTGATCCAACTCGAATTCGTATTTTAAACTTACTTTGTTCAGATGAACACGCTGTAAATGATATTGCAGACATTTTAGATTTAGGCCAATCGACCGTTTCTCATCAATTACGTTTTCTTAAAAATTTAAGGTTAGTGAAATTTAGAAGAGAGGGAACAACCTTATACTATTCTAAGGATGACGATCACATTATGAATTTATTGAAGCAGGCCATTGAGCATGCTGCTCATAACTAAATGAAATGGAGGAATAACTATGGGACATCATCACGATCATGGTCATGACCATACACATGGTGCAAATAAAAAGGTACTCTTACTGTCGTTTATTATTATTACAGGATACATGGTAGTGGAAGCCATTGGTGGCTTTTTAACAAATAGTTTAGCACTTTTATCTGATGCAGGGCATATGTTAAGTGACTCTATCTCTCTGGGTATAGCGATGTTAGCTTTTATGTTTGGAGAAAAAGCTGCTAGCTATAGTAAAACATACGGCTATAAACGATTTGAAATTTTGGCCGCAGTATTAAATGGCATTACATTAATAGGGATAGCATTATTCATTTTCTATGAAGCGATTGAACGATTTACAAACCCACCAGAAGTAGCTACTACAGGAATGCTTATTATTAGTACAATTGGTTTGTTCGTTAACATTTTAGTTGCCTGGATTATGATGCGTGGCAGTGATACAAAGGATAATTTAAATATGCGCGGAGCCTTTTTACATGTACTAAGTGATATGCTAGGGTCTGTAGGGGCTATTGTTGCGGCACTATTAATTATGTTTTTTGGCTGGGGCTGGGCAGATCCTCTTGCTAGCGTTATTGTTGCATTATTGGTCGTACGAAGTGGCTACCATGTCACAAAAGCCTCAATCCATGTTTTAATGGAGGGGACTCCTTCAAATGTAGATGTTCAGGAGATTATTCAGTTAATAGAGCAGACTGAAGGAATAGAAAGTATCCACGATTTACACATCTGGACAATTACTAGTGGAACGAATGCATTATCCTGTCATGCGGTTGTAAATGATCAATTGAAAATAGCTGAGAGTGAGCATATCTTGCGGAAAATTGAACATAATCTTCAGCATAAGGGCATTAAGCATGTAACAATTCAATTAGAAACAGCTTTACATCGACATGACGATTCTATTTTATGTAAATTAGAAAATGACCATGAGCATCATCATGATGATAAATAAAATTTTTTATAACTTGCATACCCTTCTTGGGTATAGTATGATAATTACAAATAGGAGGTGTAGTAAATGGAGGACACGGTAAAAGAGGATGCTTGTCATACAGAGGAAGCTACGTCTTGCCGAAAAAGTCATCACCCTGAGCGTGTGAAAAAGGATTTAACAACCCGCTTAAACCGTATTGAAGGTCAGATTCGTGGTATTAAGGGAATGATTGATAAAGACGTTTACTGTGATGATATTATTACGCAACTATCTGCTACACAATCAGCATTAAATAGTGTGGCAAAAATATTATTAGAAGGTCATTTAAAGGGCTGTGTAGTGGATCGTCTCTCAGAGGGCGATGAAGCAGTACTAGATGAGTTAGTCGTAACGATCCAAAAGTTAATGAAAAAATAGATTAAAACCATATTAAAAGGAGAGAATTTATTATGCAAAACGTAACATTAAACGTACAAGGAATGTCATGTGGTCATTGTGTAAATGCTGTGGAAAAAAGTGTTGGTGCTTTAGCTGGTGTTGAACAAGTTAAAGTTAATTTAGCAGATGGTTTAGTGGATATTGCATTTGATGATGCACAAGTATCACTTGACCAAATTAAAGAAACAATTGATGATCAAGGATATGACGTAAAGTAAAATTGTAGAGTGCTCCTGTAGCACTCTCTTATTTTCAAATATATATACCCCCTGTTGGTATAAGGAGAGGTGAACAGTAAATGAGTTCTGCTAGTAAAGAAGCTAATTTGCAAATTACAGGTATGACATGTGCAGCCTGTGCCACTCGTATTGAAAAAGGTTTAAATAAAATGGATGGTGTAGAACAAGCAACGGTAAATTTAGCACTTGAAAAATCGTCTATTAAATACGACCCAGCAAAGCTAAATGAAGCAGATTTTGAAAAGAAAATAGAAGCACTTGGCTATGGTGTTGTTAAACAAAAAACTGAACTTGATATTACAGGTATGACATGTGCAGCTTGTGCGACTCGCATTGAAAAAGGCTTAAATAAGCTAAGCGGTATTTCTTCTGCTAATGTCAACTTAGCACTGGAAAAAGCGATGATCGAATTTAATCCATCAGAAGTGTCCATCGCAGATATCATTGCAAAGGTAGAAAAGTTGGGCTATGGGGCTCATCAAAAGGCAGATGAGCAGGAAACAGTGGATCATCGCGAAAAAGCTATCAAACAGCAACAACATAAATTTATTTTATCGGCTATACTTTCTTTACCACTGCTTTGGACGATGGTTGGCCATTTTTCCTTTACGTCATTTTTATATGTTCCAGAATTTCTAATGAATCCATGGGTCCAAATGGTATTGGCTACTCCTGTGCAATTTATTATTGGTAAGCAATTTTATGTAGGGGCATATAAAGCATTACGCAATGGTAGTGCAAATATGGATGTGCTTGTTGTCATGGGGACATCAGCCGCCTATTTCTATAGTGTCTATCAAGCGATTGTAACGATAGGATCACACCATGGTCCACATCTTTATTTTGAAACGAGTGCTGTTTTAATTACGTTAATTTTATTGGGTAAATTGTTTGAGGCAAAAGCAAAAGGACGCTCATCTGAAGCCATAAAAAAACTAATGGGACTTCAAGCTAAGACTGCTATTGTTGTACGTGACGGTGTAGAAAAAGAGGTTCCTTTAGAAGAAGTTATCATTGGCGATGTTATTCTAGTGAAGCCAGGGGAAAAGATTCCTGTCGATGGTGAGGTAATAGAGGGAACAACAGCTGTTGATGAATCGATGTTAACAGGTGAGAGTCTACCCGTTGATAAAAAACAAGGTGATCCATTATTTGGCTCAACCATTAATAAAAATGGTTTTATTAAAATGACTGCAACAAAGGTTGGCCGTGATACAGCATTAGCACAAATCATTAAAGTGGTTGAAGATGCTCAAGGATCAAAAGCGCCAATACAGCGTTTAGCAGATCAGATTTCGGGGATTTTCGTACCAATCGTTGTTGGTATAGCCATTGTAACCTTTTTAATTTGGATTATTTGGGTTAGCCCTGGAGAATTTACACCTGCTTTAGAGGTTTTAATCGCAGTACTTGTTATTGCTTGCCCATGTGCTCTAGGGTTAGCAACACCAACTTCAATAATGGCAGGCTCAGGACGTGCAGCTGAGTTTGGTATTTTATTTAAAGGTGGAGAACATTTAGAGCAAACACAAAGCATTGATACTGTCGTTGTAGATAAAACAGGTACAGTGACACACGGAAAACCGGAGCTTACGGATGTTCTCTTAGCGTCAGAGCAAGATGAGGTGCGCTTTTTATCCCTAATAGGCGCAGCAGAGAAGCAGTCAGAGCATCCACTAGCAGAAGCCATTGTACAGGGCATAGAAAAACGAGGCATAGCTTTAGGGGATGTTCAATTCTTCGAGGCAATACCTGGTTATGGCGTGCAGGCAACTGTCTCAGGTCAAGGTGTTGTCATTGGCACACGTAAATTAATGCAACAATATGGAATAAGTATTACTGATATTTTACCAACAATGGAGCAACTAGAACGAAACGGTAAGACAGCCATGTTAGCAGCCATCAATGGGCAATATGCAGGTTTAGTAGCTGTGGCTGATACCGTGAAAGATACATCAAAAGAAGCTATTCGTCGTTTACAGGATATGGGTATTACGGTCATCATGATGACTGGTGATAACGAGCGTACTGCTCAAGCCATTGGAACAGAGGTAGGCGTGAATCATGTTATTGCAGAAGTCTTACCAGAAGGTAAAGCTGATGAAGTGAAAAAACTTCAAGCCCAAGGGAAAAAAGTAGCGATGGTTGGTGATGGCATTAATGACGCACCTGCCTTAGCAACAGCGAATATTGGGATGGCAATTGGTACAGGGACAGATGTGGCAATGGAAGCTGCAGATATTACGCTTATTCGTGGAGATTTAAATAGTATCGCGGATGCCATTCTAATGAGTAGAAAAACAATGCGTAATATTAAACAAAATCTATTTTGGGCATTTGCTTATAATACATTAGGTATTCCAATTGCTGCACTCGGTCTGCTTGCTCCATGGGTTGCAGGCGCAGCGATGGCTTTTAGTTCGGTATCAGTAGTATTAAATGCACTTCGTTTACAACGAGTGAAATTATAGGCATGTGAAAGGCATGGAGAAGTATATTCTCAATGCCTTTTTTTCTATGTCATCAGGAGAAAAATACCACAGGTAAATTTACTAGAACAATAGGTTGATTCTGTTTTTCATTTTCTTACTATGATAAAATGAAAGGCACTGATTCATTTATGTAGGACACAATGATCGAATCCATAGAACAAAAGGAGGAGCTTCTGGTGACGGTTCCATTTGTTACGGTAGAAGGTCCGATTGGTGTTGGTAAAACCTCTTTATCGAAAGAGATAGCAGCGACATTTAATTACCATCTATTAAAAGAAATTGTAGACGAAAACCCTTTTTTAAATAAGTTTTATGAAAACATTGAGGAGTGGAGTTTCCAAACGGAAATGTTCTTCCTTTGTAATCGCTATAAGCAATTAACCGATATTAAAAAATTTCGTTTAGCACATGCCAAACCTGTTGTAGCAGACTATCATATTTTTAAAAATTTAATATTTGCGAAGCGTACATTGGCACCAACTGAGTACGAGAAGTATGAGGAAATCTATAGAATTTTAACGAAAGACATGCCTGTTCCAAATGTAGTGGTTTATTTACATGCCAGCGTTGATACATTAATGAAGCGTATCGCCATGCGGGGACGAGAATTTGAAAAGATGATTTCACGAGATTATATGGAGCAGCTTGTGGCCGACTATCATTCTTTTATCGAGCATTTTGAGAGCATGCATCCAGAAATTCCAGTTATTCGATTTAATGGAGATCAGCTTGATTTTGTAAAAAATCCAAACGATTTAAATTATGTTTTAAAAATAATTAAAGAGACGTTACAACAAAGGAGTTTGCAATAATGAATTTAAGAGAGAAGTACGATATTCCACCACAAACTGTTATTACGATTGCTGGTACTGTTGGGGTAGGAAAATCGACGATGACAAAGGCATTAGCAGAAGCGTTGAACTTTCGTACATCGTTCGAGAAAGTAGACACAAATCCATACCTTGATAAATTTTATGAGGACTTTGAAAAATGGAGCTTTCATTTACAGGTCTACTTTTTAGCAGAACGTTTTAAAGAACAAAAGCGTATTTTTGAATATGGTGGAGGATTTGTACAAGATCGTTCTATTTACGAAGATACTGGCATTTTTGCTAAGATGCACTATGATAAAGGAACGATGAGTCCAACAGATTATGAGACTTATACGAATTTGTTTGATGCTATGGTGATGACACCATATTTCCCACATCCAGATTTACTTGTCTATCTTGAAGGACCTATTGATGCAGTTATTGGTCGAATTCAAGAACGTGGACGTACAATGGAGCAACAAACACCGAATGATTATTGGATAGAAATGCATGAACGCTACGAAAATTGGATAAATAATTTTAATTCTTGTCCAGTTCTACGTTTAGATATTAATGATTATGATTTATTAAAAAATCCTGATGCCATTGAAGCAATTGTGAGCCGCATCAGTCATATGCTAAAACAAACAAGCCATTTACGAAAATAAAAGTAAAATAAATGACCAAAAAACGTGAGACAATATATAGCCGATTGTTTCACGTTTTTTGAATAGGAGGGATTATTATAAGAATCGCAGTGTATTGCGGATCTGGTTTAGGTAAAAGTCCTATTTATGCGGAGAAAGCAGCTGAGCTTGGTACAGCACTGGCAAAAAACGGTCACGGAGTTGTCTATGGTGGTTCTAAAACAGGGCTAATGGGGAAGGTAGCCGATGCTGTTTTAGCAGCGGGTGGAGAAGTGATTGGTGTGATGCCAACTCATTTACAAAAGCGTGAATTGGCTCATGCCTCATTAACAGAGATTCATATTGTAGACTCTATGCATATTCGTAAAGCTAAGATGGCCGAGTTAGCCGACGCTTTTATTGCTCTTCCAGGCGGCGCAGGTACTTTAGATGAATATTTTGAGGTATTTACCTGGGCTCAGATTGGACTTCATACAAAGCCTGTCATTTTATATAATGTCCATGGATTCTATGATGCGCTGCTACAGCATTTTAAAATAATGCTAGAGGAGGGCTTTATACGTGCTGAGCAAAAGAAATTCTTACGTGTAGCGGCTACCTCTGAAGGGATTTTACGTTTATTAAAAAAACATGGATGAACATTCTCCATGTTTTTTATCTTGATGCAGCGGGTTCTCTAACATCCGCTGCAATTACAAAGAGGCATAATTGATGTAATATAAAAGTAAAATAATTAAATTTTAAGTAAAAAATTAGTAATGGATGGGGTGTTGTTTATGCATAGTGTAGATGCTCAAGTAACCGATGATTTAGTAGTACAAGCCATTGAACGCAATATAGCCATTATCCGCTTCGATATGGACAGAAGAGTTGCATATGTCAATGAACTATTTGCTCAAACATTAGGCTATACAGTCAAGGAAATGCTAGGAAAAAATCATAAAGACTTTTGCTTGCCTGATTTCGTTAATAGTATGGAGTATGATAAATTTTGGCGCAATCTAACGGCAGGAAACAGCTATCAGGACAAAATAGAAAGAATTGATGCTAGGGGTAATATCATTTGGCTGGAAGCGACATATATGCCTGTCTTCGCAAATAATACAAGAAAAGTAATAGGTGTTTCCAAAATAGCTACCAATATTACTGAACGACAACATGAGATCGTTAGTGTTGCGGACAAGTTGAAGGGCATGTCTAATAAGCTTTACCAGCGTTCAGAAGCGGGTATTCAAAATAGCCAAGATCTACTAGAAACCATTAAAGTGGTTTCTAAGGAATCAAATGAAAATGTAAGTAATCTTGTACAGCTTCAAAAACAAGCAGATTCTATTAAAGGAATTGTAAAGACTATACAGGAGATTGCCTCACAAACTAATTTATTAGCCTTAAATGCAGCTATTGAAGCAGCTAGGGCTGGAGAATATGGTAGAGGTTTTGATGTTGTGGCTAAAGAGGTACGAAAACTTTCTGTAAGAGTTGAACAATCCATTTCGGAAGTGAAGGATAATGTGGAGGGCATTGAGCGAGAAATTGGTCAGGTGACAGACAGTATTACAAAAATAGCTGAAAAAATAGATAAAACAAATGAGCAAATTACTGTCACAGCAAATGACTTTAGTGAAATAGCATCAGCCGCTGAAGCATTAGATGAGCACTCAAAGCAGTTTATTGAAATTATTTAATTCTAAAATGACTATTATTATAATTACCAATAGTTTCCGAGATATATTGAAATAGTATATGTTTTTTATTTACAATAATAGTGTAAGTCATCAATCATAATAGGGGTGTTATGTATGACAAAAGTGGAAGTAAGCTTTCAGCATTTACCAACAACAGCTATTTCAGATGCGACAGGTGGGCATACCAATTTGCGAAGTGATATTAAGCCATTAGCAGACCATTTTAAAATTGCTGGGCGAGCTATAACTGTACGTTTACCAGATGGTGAAAATGGCGCCGTATTGGAAGCGATTAGGGCGGCAACTGAAGGGGATATTTTAGTCATTGATGCAAAGGGAAATACCAACCGAGCTGTGGCTGGAGATTTTGTGATCTCCTTAGCAAAAGGGATAGGTGTACAAGGTTTTGTTGTGGATGGCGTAATCCGCGATATTGCAGCAATTCGTGAATTAAATTTCCCTGTATTCTCGTTAGGCACTACTGTAGCAGCAGGCAATAAAAACGGCGGTGGACAAGTAAATGTGCCGATCGCCATTGGGGGAGTAACGGTTCATCCTGGTGATTATATTATTGGGGATGTGGATGGTGTGATTGTCGTGCCACAGCAAGATGCTGAAAAAATTGTTGCAGCAGCAGAGGCTAAACTTGAAAAAGATGAAAAACGTGCACAAGAAGCACATGCCAATGGGAAAGAATCGATTATCGCTTATTTAGATAAAGTATTAGCAAAATAAAAAAACCCTCACGATGCCATCCAACATCGTGAGGATTTTTTTAAATTACGCTAGATTTTCATTATCATTAAAGTAATTTTTCATCTTTTCTCGATCGAAACGGCCTTCCCATTTAGCCATTACTAATGAAGCTAATGAGTTACCAATTACGTTAACGACTGTACGTCCCATATCAAGGATACGGTCAATACCAGCAATAAAGGCTAGTCCCTCAAGTGGAATACCTACAGTGCCTAAAGTTGCTAGAAGTACTACGAATGATACCCCTGGAACACCTGCAATACCTTTAGATGTAACCATTAATACAAGCATTAACGTAATTTGTTCACCAATACTTAGGTGAATACCGTACATTTGCGCAATAAATAATGCTGCAATGGCTTGATATAGTGTTGACCCATCTAAGTTAAAGGAGTAACCGGTCGGTATAACAAAAGATACAATATCCTTTGGCGCACCTAATTTCTCCATTTTCATCATAATACGTGGTAATACAGCTTCAGAACTTGCTGTTGAGAAGGCTAAAATTAGCTCATCTTTTAACACTTTAATTAAATAGAAGATGCTGATTCCTGCGAATTTTGCCACAAGTCCAAGAACGACAAAGATGAAGAACAGCATTGTTGCATAAACAAGAATAGCCAATTTGGCAAGTGGAACCAGTGAAGCAAACCCATATTTGGAAACGGTTACACCAATTAAACCAAATACCCCTAATGGAGCGAATTTCATTACGAGGTTGGTTACCCAGAACATAGCATCTGCTACCCCTTGGAAGAAGTCTAAGACTGGTTTCCCTCGATCACCTACTGCAGCAACCCCTAAACCGAAAATAACGGAGAAGAAGATAATCGCTAGCATATTGCCTTCAGCCATTGACTGAATAATATTTGTTGGGACGATGCCTACAATGATATCAAATGGCCCTTCATGCTGTACTTCCTCAGTTGTTGATACATACTTCGAAATATCCCCTTGAGATAATTCATTCATGTTAAGTCCTGCACCAGGTTGGAAAATGTTTGCGGAAAGTAATCCAACAACGATTGCAACGGTTGTAATAATCTCAAAGTAAATTATAGATTTACCGCCTAATCGTCCAAGTTGCTTCATATCTCCAGTACCAGCAACACCAACGATTAATGTCGAAATAATAATCGGTACAACAATCATCTTAATAAGATGTAAAAATATATCCCCTAATGGTTGTAAATATGTCTCGATTTTGGGGTTTCCGTAAAAGATACCACCAACAACGATCCCTAAAATCAAACCGATTAAAATTTGAGCGGCTAAACTGATTTTAAATTTCTTTTTCAAATCCTTTGTACCTCCCCTAATATTAAATTTTTAGGACATGCCTTACTTTAATAATACGGAGGACTTATGGAATCCGACAAAATCCGAGAAAATTAATTTATTTTTGTTAAAATGTCTGAATATAACACTTGAATAAACTTCTTAATATTTACCTTTGCTTTACGATTATCGTGATCTTCAATCTGTGTCATGAGCTGACGAATTTCTTTAAAATCAAAGTAGCGAGGGGCATAGTACTCGAATTCTGAGTTTGTGTAATCGACAACCCCTAAATTAGCGAGGTTAATCATGGCAGCTAATATTGTTCGACGCACACGTTGCTCGATGGCTTTACTCTCTTTTAAAATTTCATCTGGTGTAGCCTTGGTCACAGCAGCAATTTCTTCATAAAGCTCTTTTAATGGAGGAAGGGGTGCAATCTTGTGCTGGTGAGCAAGTAATGTTTCTATAATGGCAATGATATCTTCGCTACCAATTTCCCCGACAATCCCCATATCATTCAAAATAGATTGAATATGGTCTCGTGATGTAGCTTTATGAGCCTTTTGTTCACTTAACTCAATGTTTGTAAGAGATTGACGTATCACTAATAGTGAGTTTTTGAGTCGAAATTGTTCAGTTGTTTTTTTCAAAACATTTTCGACTTCAATACGATTGATTGGTTTATGAATGAAGAAATCAATTCCTTGCTCATAAGCTTCGCCAACCATTTCTTTATTCACTACCTGTGAAATCATAATAAATTGTCCCTCGAAACGATTTTGCATAAGTTGTTCTACAGTTGCTATACCATCAAGCTTAGGCATCAGTAAATCAATTAGCACAAACTCTGGCTGCGTCATTAAAATTTGTGGAATGGCATCCTCACCATTGCGAGCCTCACCAATAACTGTACCTAACCCGCTATCTTCAATAATTTGTTTTAACATAACACGACTTGCACGATCATCGTCTACAATAAAATACCTCATTTAAGTCTCTCCCGTTTGAATAGTTTGCGTAGGAATTATGATTTTAAACGTTGTGTATTGATTGTTTGATTCAACGGTTATTGAGCCTTTTAATTTTTCTACTAGTTCAGCAACGTGTGAAAGCCCAATGCCAGTTGCCGCTACACCATCAACATTGAATTTAGTGGTGTACCCAGGTTCAAAAATAACAGAAATATCTGCTTGTGAAATCCCTTGTCCATTATCACATACTGTTATTACAGTATTATCTTCTTGGCGCTCAATAGCAATAGAAATGATCCCTTGTTCTTCAATAGCCTCAACAGCATTGGCTGATAAATTATTTAATAGAGCAAGGAGTGCAATATGATCTTTTGTTTGAAAATCGAAGTCTATACATGTATTAAATTGTATCTCCTTACCGAGTAATTCTGCATATTTCCTATTACCTTCTTCAATATAATGCAATAATTCAGATAATACAAAAGGGCCAAAGCTCTTTTCACCAACAATCTTTGAAATACCGGCATATATACGTTGAGAATCCTTTTTCACTTCATGGATTTCCTGGGCAATATGAAGTGCTTGTAAACTTTCTGCTCGATAACCTAGAGTTTTTAACTGTCGATATAATTCATAACCACTAGCCGTAATTGTTTCAATATGGTTCATTGATTTTTTTAAATAGAGGGTCTCAACATAGAGGTCAGATCCAATATTCAGCATTTCTTGTACCCGTTTTTTTTGTTCAGCTATCAAAATAGAGCTGTAGATCCCTACTACAAAAAAGCTTCGTAATAATGCTACCGCTAATAGGATCAAGAGGTCATGAAGAAATAAAAAAGTATAAGTTTGGACAAAGAAGCGGAAAATTTGTTCAGCTAAATTACTAATGACCTCACTAAAGGCAACGAGTAAACCAAGTTTTAGTGGTTTTTCTCTGTATTGTTGAATATCTAAAATTTGCAGGCATAGTGCAAACAATACATAAAATAAACCGGCTGGTAAATGGTTAAATATACTCTCAGAAATCGGAACATCATGTAATGTGGAATTAAAAACACGAAAAATAGTTGTCACAATACTTGTAGCAACGCCAGCCAAAATAATAGGTGTAGGTTTAATTAATGTACATAAAAAGAAGACAATTGTTCCTAAACCAAAACGGAAAGTTGTATTAGCAAAAGGCATAATTTTAATTTCACTACCAATTGCGGTCATAACAGCAATAATGAAAATCCAAGTAAGGGAAGCACGCGTCATAAGTAATTTCGATTGCAATTCAACAACCTCCCATCATTGATATAATAAAAAATACCACAACCGAGGCGGAAGTGGTATCTAACAAGTCATACATACAATTTAGGCAAAAAAAAACGGCTACATTTGTAGTCGGAAATTTAAAACTGGAGGAGGTAGAGGGATTCGAACCCCCGCGCGGTGTTACCCGCCTGTCGGTTTTCAAGACCGATCCCTTCAGCCAGACTTGGGTATACCTCCATGTTATATTGCTTTGCTGTCTTATCGACAAAAATAAATTTATCATAACTAGAAACAAGCGTCAATATATTTTTTGAAAAAATTTATATTGTTTAAATCATGACTTGGAAATAAATAATTTGTGCATTAAGTTGCAATTTATACAAACAGTCAGTATACTAGTTATTGCCGTGCTAGGTGGGAAGGTAGCGGTGTCCTGTAACTCGCAATCCGCTCTAGCGAGACTGAATTCCTTTTTCGAGGCTGTCCGTATTGTTTGGTCTGCCTTTTGCACGTAGTGTTGACGATTGGGTCCTGCGCAATGGATACCCATGAACCATGTCAGGTCCGGAAGGAAGCAGCATTAAGTGGTCTTATTCATGTGCCGCGGGGTTGCCTAATCTGAGCTAACGACAAGAGTAACGCTTATGTGCGGCTGTCAAGGAAAGGTGCACGGCATTAAATTGCCAATTCAAAGCATCCGTCTATTATAGGCGGATGCTTTTTTATTTTAATTTAGCAACTTCGTTTTCTATATAATGCAGCAAATGCTATAATAAATCTATTCAATTAAATGGAGAAGGAGAGAGGAAAATAGTGACGTATCAAGCATTTTATCGTGTGTATCGACCGCAATCTTTTCGAGAAATGTCTGGCCAAGCACATGTCAAAAGAACGCTACAAAATGCTCTCCTAGCAAATAAAACAACACATGCGTACTTATTTTCTGGACCTCGTGGTACTGGGAAAACAAGTACGGCTAAAATCTTTGCAAAGGCCTTAAATTGTGAACATGCACCATCGAAAGAACCGTGTAATGAATGTGCTACGTGCATAAGTATTACAGATGGTTCACATCCAGATGTCATTGAATTTGATGCAGCCTCGAATTCACGTGTTGAAGAGATTAGGGATATCATAGAAAAGGTACGTTTTGCTCCTGCAAGCAGTAGATACAAAGTGTACATCATTGACGAAGTGCATATGCTTTCTACAAGTGCTTTTAACGCTCTTTTGAAAACATTGGAAGAACCACCTCCCCATGCTGTGTTTATTTTAGCGACAACAGAGCCTCATAAATTGCCTGCAACGATTATTTCTCGTTGTCAGCGCTTTGATTTTAAAAGACTTTCTACTAATGATATTATTGAACGGATGAAGGTTGTTTTAGAAGATATTGATTTACCATATGAAGACCAAGGTTTAAAGGTAATTGCACAATCTGCCGCAGGGGGAATGCGTGATGCTTTGAGCTTATTGGACCAAGTTGTGTCTTTTAGTGGGGAAAAATTAAAACTTGAGGATACGTTGTTAGTTACAGGTTCAATTAGTCAGGATATTTTTTATGAATTGGCTGAGGCACTCAAAGTGAAAGATGTTGCGCGAATGCTTGCACTTTTAGAGCAACTTATAGCTGATGGTAAGGATCCATTGCGTCTCTCAGAGGATTTAATTACATTTTTCCGTGATTTGTTATTACTTCAAACAAGTGATGATTTAGCTGAACTTTTAGAGCTTGTGTCCCCTGAGGAACGCGTATTTACTTTAGCACACGATTTTGCACCAGATATGCTTTATGGCTATATTGATATACTCGCAAAAACACAGCAGGAAATGCGCTTCTCTCACCATACGAAAATTTATTTAGAGACGGCTTTGCTTAAAATGGTACAGTTTTCGGGAGGAGTAATCCATCAATCAGTGGCCACAAACGAAACGGTGCAAAGTCCTGAGCTCACTCAAAAGATTATAGCTCTAGAGCAGATGGTTCAGCAATTATCCTTACAACTGCAAACAGGGGCACCTGTTCAAGCGTCGACAGCACAAAAAGAGCAAAAGCCGAGAGCTAAAAGTCCGAATGGTTATAAAGCGCCGACGGGTCGTATTCAGGAAGTGCTGAAAGACGCTACTAAGCAAGATGTACAACGTATCAAGTCCATTTGGGCACAAGCTTTAAGTCAACTGCAAAAATCTCAATCTGCTCTTTTAGCAGAAGCCGAACCTGTTGCGGCATCTTCAAGTGCTTTTGTGTTAAAATTCAAGTATGATATTCATTGTCAGATGGTTGCCGACAACCAGTCTTTAAAGGCTCACTTTACACAATTAATCGCAGGGCAAACTGGTACAATGTACGAGATGCTATGCATACCTGAAGAATCATGGTTGAAAATGCGTGAAGAGTTTATTCGTGATCATGGTTTACAGCAAAAGAAATCGCAGACTGTATCAGAGCATGGTGAGGAATTATTAGAGCCACCACCGGCAGAAATGCCAGAAGAACCATTTATCGATGATGCCCAACCTCTCGCTTCACAAGATCCACTTGTGACAGAGGCTGAAAAGCTCTTTGGTAAAGATTTTGTTGAAATTATTGAAGATTAAATTTTTAGGAGGAAAACATTTATGCGTGGAATGGGAAATATGCAAGGTATGATGAAAAAGATGCAAAAAATGCAAAAGGAAATGATGGAGGCTCAAGAAGCTTTAAATGCTGAGCAATTTGAAGGTGTTGCAGGCGGCGGTATGGTGAAAGTAACAGTTTCTGGTCAGCGTGAAGTAGTTTCAGTAAATCTTGATGAATCTGTAGTAGACCCTGAAGACATCGAAATGTTACAAGACCTAATTGTTATTGCAACAAATGAAGCGTTGAAAAAGGTAGAAGAAAAAACAAACTCAACTATGGGTAAATTCACTCAAGGCTTAAACCTTCCATTCTAGGAGGTATTCATATGTACTACCCAGAACCAATATCTAAATTGATCGATAGTTTTATGAAATTGCCAGGTATCGGGCCGAAAACTGCGGCTCGTCTGGCGTTTTTTGTGTTATCAATGAAGGAAGACGATGTATTATCTTTCTCTAAAGCACTGATTGATGCTAAACGAAACCTAAGCTACTGTTCTGTTTGTGGCAATATAACGGATGTAGATCCATGTCACATTTGTACAGATAAGCAGCGAGATCATTCTGTTATTTGTGTTGTGCAAGATACAAAAGATGTGATCGCAATGGAAAAAATGCGCGACTACAATGGTATGTACCATGTACTTCAGGGGGCTATTTCGCCAATGGATGGTATCGGTCCAGAAGATATTAATGTTGCTTCTTTGTTAGTGCGCTTGCAAGATGAAAGTGTCCAAGAGCTTATTTTAGCTACGAATTCAACAATTGAGGGTGAGGCAACCGCTATGTACATTTCTCGCCTAGTCAAACCGTCAGGTATTCGTACGACCCGTATTGCGCATGGATTACCAGTAGGTGGAGATCTAGAATACGCAGATGAGGTTACGCTATCTAAGGCAATGGAAGGCCGACGCGAGTTATGAGTGAGGGATTAATATGTTCTTCCGTAGTAAAGGGAAACTAAAAAAAGAATTCGATGATAAGCTTGTGAATCTGATTAAAGAAACAAAAGAGGATTTACAGCAGGCGAAGATAATAGAAGAATTAATGGATGATTATGATCTAGGTGTGATTGCTCAACGCAAAACTGCAGAAAGTATTCATTTCTATTTGTTTAAGGAAGCTAGAATTCGTAAGGTATTAATAAAATAGTTCTTTTTAAAATATTCATAGAAGCAAAACAGGAAACATAAACTTTCATAATTATTTAATTGAGGGGGCAACTATATGTCTTGGTTAGTAATTATGAGTATTTGTATTCCTGTTGGGCTTCTTTTTCTTTATGTAATAATAAGACATGCTAAACTGGGTAAAATCTTAGAAGGATTATCGGTGTTTTGGTTTAGATTTGCATTTGCTTTTCTATTATTATTCGTAATTCATTTAGGTATTGGTTATATAGGATATAATGTGCCAATCAATCTGTTTTCTGTCTTAACAATCGCTGTCTTAGGTATTCCAGGTGTATTAGGAATAACAGCTTTAATATTTTTTTTATAAAAGGCTTGCATTATAAAAAGATTCTGGTATAGTTATAGAAGTCGCTAATACAACTGGTTGAAACGAAAAAATAATTTAAAAATTATTGTTGACACAATGTATAGCACATGGTATTATATAAGAGTTGCTGCTGAAACAGCGGCAAACAAATGAACCTTGAAAACTGAACAAGCAAAACGTAATCAATAAAGTTTTAAGTAGCTAGCTTCGGCGAGTGAACGAAACAAAAAATTTGGACATCAAAATTGATGCCAGCAAAACAATTTGAGCTAATCAAATTTCTTTTATGGAGAGTTTGATCCTGGCTCAGGACGAACGCTGGCGGCGTGCCTAATACATGCAAGTCGAGCGAACAGAGAAGGAGCTTGCTCCTTCGACGTTAGCGGCGGACGGGTGAGTAACACGTGGGCAACCTACCCTATAGTTTGGGATAACTCCGGGAAACCGGGGCTAATACCGAATAACTTGTTTCACCTCATGGTGAAACACTGAAAGACGGTTTCGGCTGTCGCTATAGGATGGGCCCGCGGCGCATTAGCTAGTTGGTGAGGTAACGGCTCACCAAGGCGACGATGCGTAGCCGACCTGAGAGGGTGATCGGCCACACTGGGACTGAGACACGGCCCAGACTCCTACGGGAGGCAGCAGTAGGGAATCTTCCACAATGGGCGAAAGCCTGATGGAGCAACGCCGCGTGAGTGAAGAAGGATTTCGGTTCGTAAAACTCTGTTGTAAGGGAAGAACAAGTACAGTAGTAACTGGCTGTACCTTGACGGTACCTTATTAGAAAGCCACGGCTAACTACGTGCCAGCAGCCGCGGTAATACGTAGGTGGCAAGCGTTGTCCGGAATTATTGGGCGTAAAGCGCGCGCAGGTGGTTTCTTAAGTCTGATGTGAAAGCCCACGGCTCAACCGTGGAGGGTCATTGGAAACTGGGAGACTTGAGTGCAGAAGAGGATAGTGGAATTCCAAGTGTAGCGGTGAAATGCGTAGAGATTTGGAGGAACACCAGTGGCGAAGGCGACTATCTGGTCTGTAACTGACACTGAGGCGCGAAAGCGTGGGGAGCAAACAGGATTAGATACCCTGGTAGTCCACGCCGTAAACGATGAGTGCTAAGTGTTAGGGGGTTTCCGCCCCTTAGTGCTGCAGCTAACGCATTAAGCACTCCGCCTGGGGAGTACGGTCGCAAGACTGAAACTCAAAGGAATTGACGGGGGCCCGCACAAGCGGTGGAGCATGTGGTTTAATTCGAAGCAACGCGAAGAACCTTACCAGGTCTTGACATCCCGTTGACCACTGTAGAGATATGGTTTCCCCTTCGGGGGCAACGGTGACAGGTGGTGCATGGTTGTCGTCAGCTCGTGTCGTGAGATGTTGGGTTAAGTCCCGCAACGAGCGCAACCCTTGATCTTAGTTGCCATCATTTAGTTGGGCACTCTAAGGTGACTGCCGGTGACAAACCGGAGGAAGGTGGGGATGACGTCAAATCATCATGCCCCTTATGACCTGGGCTACACACGTGCTACAATGGACGATACAAACGGTTGCCAACTCGCGAGAGGGAGCTAATCCGATAAAGTCGTTCTCAGTTCGGATTGTAGGCTGCAACTCGCCTACATGAAGCCGGAATCGCTAGTAATCGCGGATCAGCATGCCGCGGTGAATACGTTCCCGGGCCTTGTACACACCGCCCGTCACACCACGAGAGTTTGTAACACCCGAAGTCGGTGAGGTAACCTTTTGGAGCCAGCCGCCGAAGGTGGGATAGATGATTGGGGTGAAGTCGTAACAAGGTAGCCGTATCGGAAGGTGCGGCTGGATCACCTCCTTTCTAAGGATTATTTCGGAATACAAACCTTGGGTTTGTAAGATTACGTTTTGCGTTCAGTTTTGAAGGTTCATTCTTCTGAATGAAACACTTCAAAACTTGTTCTTTGAAAACTGGATAAAACGACATTGAAATTGTAACAAACACATTTATTTTTTAAGTTTTTTTATAGGCTTAATAACTTGGTTAAGTTATTAAGGGCGCACGGCGAATGCCTTGGCACTAGGAGCCGAAGAAGGACGGCACTAACACCGATATGCTTCGGGGAGCTGTAAGTGAGCTTTGATCCGGAGATTTCCGAATGGGGGAACCCACTACGTTTAATCGCGTAGTATCTTGACGTGAATACATAGCGTCTTGAAGGCAGACCCAGGGAACTGAAACATCTAAGTACCTGGAGGAAGAGAAAGAAAAATCGATTCCCTGAGTAGCGGCGAGCGAAACGGGAAGAGCCCAAACCAAGAGGCTTGCCTCTTGGGGTTGTAGGACACTCAATACGGAGTTACAAAAGAGCGAGTTAGATGAAGCGACTTGGAAAGGTCCGCCAGAGCAGGTAAAAGCCCTGTAGTCGAAAGTTCGTTCCCTCCTGAGTGGATCCTGAGTACGGCGGAACACGTGAAATTCCGTCGGAATCCGGGAGGACCATCTCCCAAGGCTAAATACTACCTAGTGACCGATAGTGAACCAGTACCGTGAGGGAAAGGTGAAAAGCACCCCGGAAGGGGAGTGAAAGAGATCCTGAAACCGTGTGCCTACAAGTAGTTAGAGCCCGTTAATGGGTGATAGCGTGCCTTTTGTAGAATGAACCGGCGAGTTACGATTACGTGCAAGGTTAAGCTTTAGAAGGCGGAGCCGCAGCGAAAGCGAGTCTGAATAGGGCGAAATAGTACGTGGTCGTAGACCCGAAACCAGGTGATCTACCCATGTCCAGGGTGAAGGTGAGGTAACACTTACTGGAGGCCCGAACCCACGCACGTTGAAAAGTGCGGGGATGAGGTGTGGGTAGCGGAGAAATTCCAATCGAACTTGGAGATAGCTGGTTCTCTCCGAAATAGCTTTAGGGCTAGCCTCGTGATGAGAATACTGGAGGTAGAGCACTGTTTGGACTAGGGGGCCATCCCGGTTTACCGAATTCAGACAAACTCCGAATGCCAGATATTTATACACGGGAGTCAGACTGCGAGTGATAAGATCCGTAGTCAAAAGGGAAACAGCCCAGACCACCAGCTAAGGTCCCAAAGTAATCGTTAAGTGGAAAAGGATGTGGCGTTGCACAGACAACCAGGATGTTGGCTTAGAAGCAGCCATCATTTAAAGAGTGCGTAATAGCTCACTGGTCGAGTGACGCTGCGCCGAAAATGTATCGGGGCTAAACGATTCACCGAAGCTGTGGATTGACATCTACGATGTCAGTGGTAGGAGAGCGTTCTAAGTGCGTTGAAGTCAGACCGGAAGGACTGGTGGAGCGCTTAGAAGTGAGAATGCCGGTATGAGTAGCGAAAGACGGGTGAGAATCCCGTCCACCGTATGACTAAGGTTTCCTGAGGAAGGCTCGTCCGCTCAGGGTTAGTCGGGACCTAAGCCGAGGCCGATAGGCGTAGGCGATGGACAACAGGTTGATATTCCTGTACCACCTCCTCACCGTTTGAGAAATGGGGGGACGCAGTAGGATAGGGTAAGCGCGCTGTTGGATATGCGCGTCCAAGCAGTAAGGCGTGTGTGTAGGTAAATCCGCACACTGTAACGTTGAGCTGTGATGGCGAGTCCGTATGGACGAAGTTCCTGATTTCACACTGCCAAGAAAAGCCTCTATCGAGGTGAGAGGTGCCCGTACCGCAAACCGACACAGGTAGTCGAGGAGAGAATCCTAAGGTGTGCGAGAGAACTCTCGTTAAGGAACTCGGCAAAATGACCCCGTAACTTCGGGAGAAGGGGTGCTCTTGAGCGTGCAAGCGCATGAGAGCCGCAGTGAATAGGCCCAGGCGACTGTTTAGCAAAAACACAGGTCTCTGCAAAACCGTAAGGTGACGTATAGGGGCTGACGCCTGCCCGGTGCTGGAAGGTTAAGAGGAGTGGTTAGCGCAAGCGAAGCTGCGAATTGAAGCCCCAGTAAACGGCGGCCGTAACTATAACGGTCCTAAGGTAGCGAAATTCCTTGTCGGGTAAGTTCCGACCCGCACGAAAGGCGTAACGATCTGGGCACTGTCTCAACGAGAGACTCGGTGAAATTATAGTACCTGTGAAGATGCAGGTTACCCGCGACAGGACGGAAAGACCCCGTGGAGCTTTACTGTAGCCTGATATTGAATTTTGGTACAACTTGTACAGGATAGGTAGGAGCCAGAGATCTCGGAGCGCCAGCTTCGAAGGAGGCGTCGGTGGGATACTACCCTGGTTGTATTGAAATTCTAACCCATGCCCCTTAGCGGGGCAGGAGACAGTGTCAGGCGGACAGTTTGACTGGGGCGGTCGCCTCCTAAAAGGTAACGGAGGCGCCCAAAGGTTCCCTCAGAATGGTTGGAAATCATTCGTAGAGTGTAAAGGCACAAGGGAGCTTGACTGCGAGACCTACAAGTCGAGCAGGGTCGAAAGACGGGCTTAGTGATCCGGTGGTTCCGCATGGAAGGGCCATCGCTCAACGGATAAAAGCTACCCCGGGGATAACAGGCTTATCTCCCCCAAGAGTCCACATCGACGGGGAGGTTTGGCACCTCGATGTCGGCTCATCGCATCCTGGGGCTGTAGTCGGTCCCAAGGGTTGGGCTGTTCGCCCATTAAAGCGGTACGCGAGCTGGGTTCAGAACGTCGTGAGACAGTTCGGTCCCTATCCGTCGTGGGCGTAGGAAATTTGAGAGGAGCTGTCCTTAGTACGAGAGGACCGGGATGGACACACCGCTGGTGTACCAGTTGTCTTGCCAAAGGCATCGCTGGGTAGCTATGTGTGGACGGGATAAGTGCTGAAAGCATCTAAGCATGAAGCCCCCCTCAAGATGAGATTTCCCATTACGCAAGTAAGTAAGATCCCTCAAAGACGATGAGGTAGATAGGTTCGAGGTGGAAGTGTGGTGACACATGGAGCTGACGAATACTAATCGATCGAGGACTTAACCAAAACGTTTGAACCATTCAATGCACGTTTATCCAGTTTTGAAAGAACAACACTTTCAACAAGGTTTTAAGATACTATGTATTTTGAAGCTTTTAAAAGGAACTTCTGCTAAGAACGCAACATCCGTGTTGCAACGCAGAAGCCAGCACATCCATGTGCAAGTCTAGTGATGATGGCAAAGAGGTCACACCCGTTCCCATACCGAACACGGAAGTTAAGCTCTTTAGCGCCGATGGTAGTTGGGGGCTTCCCCCTGTGAGAGTAGGACGTCGCTAGGCAAAAAAGTAACCACTGAGAAATCAGTGGTTTTTTTGTTTATTTAGAATCCTATAAAATGTTAAAGTTTAATAGAGTGATTAAAATAAACAAAGGGGTGCACTGGAGTGGCAACAGGACAATGTAGTAAGGAAATCAATATACAGAAAGAAAAATTAGAGAATTTTATTCAAAATAGAGAACAATGGGCTGTTTTAATACCAGGTTATTTACATCACGAAATACTAAATGAAAATGATATGATTTGGGTCTTCCAAGGTGATTTTGGCATTATTCAAAAAGCAGTTAAAGTAGAACTTAAAATTAAAAAATCAGATGCTCATCAAGTACTATTTGATTTAGAGGGTTTATCTGATCCGATAAATGGTGATGGTTCTTTTGAAATAAAACAAAATCAAGGTGAATCACCTCAACTGACTGGTAATTTAACAATGAAAGCAAGTGGATTTTTAGCGGGATTGATGAATCCAGTATTAGATAATTTTGTACCTCGCCTAGTCGAGCAATTAGTGGAAGCAATGGCTCTTCAAGTGGCAAAAGAATAGTGATATGAAAAGAGTTGGAGAACCGATTATTACTGTTATCTGTAATAATCGGTTTTATTTTGATTCAGCAAATATTACTTGTACAGAAAGAGATGGCTCAGGCATAGAAGACTTTCTCCTTATAAGAAAGAGTGAATATACTTGTTTTATTTTTGAGCGCAGTGTCAGCGGTAATGACACCGATATGTCCTGGTTGATAATAAGATAATTTGTTGAAAAAATTTGTTTATTAAATAAAAATGGATGACCTTGTCGAGGGATAGCTTTTTTATCTCCTTATAATTTCGTATAATTAAAGGAGAATCTAACGAAAATGGGTGTTTGTTTTGCAAAAGAAAAAGCCAATTATTGAAGGGTTAGAACGTTTTCGACAACAACAAAATATTTCTTTTCATGTCCCAGGTCATAAGCATGGCGAACTGTCCCACCTTCCACAAGCATTTAAAGATGTAATGCGTTATGATGTAACTGAATTATCAGGTTTAGATGATCTACATTACCCTGAGGAAATGATATTAGAAGCAGAAAATTTATTGGCAGATACATATGGAGCAACGAAGAGTTTCTTTCTAGTAGGAGGTTCTACTGTTGGAAATTTAGCAATGATATATGGTACTTGTAACAAGGGCGATACGATTATTGTTCAGCGTAATGCACATAAATCAATTTTCCATGCCATTGAACTTGTTGGGGCTAAGCCAATATTTGTGTCACCGCTATGGGATGAACGAACATTATCGGCGACACATGTAACGTATAGAGATTTAAAAGAAGCAGTAGAAAATTATTCAGAGGCGAAAGCAGTTGTTCTGACATATCCTACTTATTATGGGATGACTTCTAATGAAATACAGCAGCAAATTGCTTATTGTCATGAAAAAGGAATACCTGTATTGGTGGATGAAGCACATGGCGCTCATTTTAATGCATGTACTTTATTTCAGCCATCCGCATTGTCATTTGGAGCAGATATTGTTGTACAATCAGCGCATAAGACTCTACCAGCTATGACGATGGCTTCTTTTATGCATGTTAAGTCGGAATTGATAGCGGCTGACAAAATACATCATTATTTACGCATGTTACAATCTAGTAGCCCATCTTATTTATTATTAGCTTCATTAGATGATGCTCGCTATTATGTACAGACATATATGGAGAGTGATGGGGCATATATAATAGAAAAAAAGAATCAATGGATTGATGCATTACGTTCGATTGGTTCATTGGAAGTAATTGAAGTAGATGATCCACTTAAAGTATTGTTACGTGTTAATGGTTATAGTGGTTTTCAATTACAAGAGGCATTAGAGGAGAAGCATGTTTATGGGGAGCTGGCAGATGCGAATCAGGTCTTATTTGTGTTACCTTTGCTGAAGCAAGGACATACCTACCCATTTGCTGAAATCAGAATTCGTATAAAAGAGGCTATAACTATGCTATTAAACACAGCTAAAACCGATAGCATAAAGGCTTCTCAAACAGCCTATCATTTTGCACCGATTACTGAGCCTATCTATACCTTTAATGAGGTTGCATCATTAAATAAAGAATGGTTACCATATATGCGTACAATGGGCCGGATTTCAGCAAATATGATTATACCTTATCCACCTGGTATACCATTGTTAGTGCCAGGAGAAAGAATAACAGTAGCTAAATTAAGTCAATTGGAAGAGCTATTAGCAGCAGGTGCGACATTCCAAGGGAATCATCGTTTAGCAGAAAAAATGATTCAGGTCATTAAATAGTTGGAGGCAATAACAGCATGAATAGCAATTTATTTATTACATTCGAAGGTCCCGAGGGAGCAGGAAAAACAACGGTCATTCAAATGATAGCAAAGCGATTAACAGAAAAAAATATTGAAGTTCTGGCAACAAGAGAACCCGGTGGAATTGAGATTGCAGAAAAAATAAGAACCATCATCTTGAATCCTGCACATACAGCTATGGACGAACGAACAGAAGCATTATTATATGCTGCAGCAAGAAGTCAGCATTATTTTGAAAAAGTACGACCTGCTTTAGATGCCGGGAAGTTGGTTATATGTGACCGTTTTATCGATTCATCTTTAGCCTATCAAGGATATGCAAGAGGAATCGGTGTCGATGAAGTGCTTTCTATTAATGAGTTCGCTATTGGGAAAAAATTGCCTGACGTGACTATATTATTTGATCTTGCACCAGAGGTAGGCTTAGCACGTATTCATGCAACTGGCAATCGGGAAGTAAACCGCTTAGACGTTGAAAGCTTGTCGTTTCATCAGAAGGTGCGTGAAGGATATTTACAACTAGTAGAGCAGTACCCAGAACGAATACGTGTGGTCAACGCAGACCAAGATATTGAGAATGTTGTGGAAGATGTATGGTTATTATTATTGGAAGCAATGCAGTAAAAGCATGAAGTTGTCTACAACAATGTGATATAATGATACTATCCATTAATTTATCTTCACTAGGATAACATCATTTGTGGGAGTATCCCATTACGTCGGAGCGCAATTGCCGCTGACGCTTCGCTTTCACGCAGATCTAGTTTTTAGATTAACTAACCTGCATTGTGTAGGCAGGCAACATGATGGTGTTCCCCTATATTCAACGGGTGTTTAAACATCTACTGAATCAAGATAAATGTTTATAAGCTAATGCTTAGGAATAGTATTGAAATCTATCTAGGTGAATTTTATAAAAGGGGTGAGTGCGAATGAAGTTAGTCGTAGCTGTAGTGCAAGATCAGGATAGCAGCCGCTTATCAAATGCTTTAACGAAAAATCAGTTTCGCGCAACTAAATTAGCGAGCACAGGAGGATTTTTACGTTCAGGAAATACGACGTTTCTTATAGGAACTGAAGACTCTCTCATACCCAAACTTTTAGATATTATTCGGGATAATTGTCGAGCAAGAGAGCAAATGGTTGCACCAGTTTCTCCGTTAGGAGGAAATGCTGATTCCTATATACCTTACCCTGTGGAGGTTGAGGTAGGAGGAGCTACTGTATTTGTTTTACCGATTGAACAATTCCATCATTTTTAAAAAGTAGCCTCCGAAGCTGAATTATTGATTATTAGCTACTATTAGACATTTTAAAAAAACTAATAGTTATTTAAAAGCGATTATGCCTAGGAGAAATAGATAAAAATTGTGGGGGCGAAACCAGCTTGAAGATTAATCAAGATATACGTGTCGGGTTAAATACAAATCGCAAAGAGCCACTACAAAATAATAATCAAAATAACCGATTTGGAGATATGGTCGTCAAGCAAGGTAATAAGCTGCAAACAGAACAACTAACACGTTTGTTAGGGGATATATCTACTGCAGGTGACCGAGTTGCTAGATCACGTAATTTACGAGAACTTGCTAGGTTTAAAATGCTTGTTAAACGATTTCTACAAGAGACAGTAGAACATGGTATGGAGTTAAAACAATCACATACCTGGAATCGTTTTGGTGAAGGAAGACGTTTAAAAATCATTGAAACCATTGATACACGTCTTGTCGAACTTGCACAGGATCTCTTAGATGAAGAAAAAGAAGCAATAGATCTCCTTGATAAAATCGGTGAGATTAAAGGCTTACTAATTAATTTATATATGTAAAACCCGTGTCTCGTTCTCATATAGGCGCGGGCTTTTTTCAAATGTTAAGTTGGCAACTTGCCACTAAAGTAGAACCACTGTAATGTTTCTTTACAAAAAGTAAGAGTGCAAGAAAGTCGCACTTTTTGTTATAGACACAGGAAGGAATTTAAATGTATGGCCAAGAATGTTGAAGAGCTACTCACACTACAACCAGTCGTAATGAAGCAACTTCAAACGATTTTTGACAAGAATAGATTAGCACATGCATATATTTTTGATGGCGAAAAAGGGACAGGCAAGGTAGATATTATGTACTTTTTTGTCAAATTAATGTTATGTGAGCAACCAAGTGGAAATGTTCCATGTGAAACATGTCGAAATTGCAAACGTGTAGATTCGGGAAATCATCCAAATATTCATCAAATTTATCCTGATGGTCAATTCATAAAAATTGATCAAATGCGAGAACTCATTGGAGAAATGAAAATGATGGGTGTAGAAGAGGGACGTAAGATTTATGTGCTTCATCATGCAGACCGTCTTAATACAGCCTCTGCCAATATGATACTTAAATTTTTAGAGGAACCAGATGGAGAGGTAACTGCCATATTACTAACAGAGCAAATGCAGTCAATACTTCCAACTATCCGTTCTCGTTGCCAACATATCAAATTTCAAAAAATGCCACGTCATGTTTTGTTGAAGCATTTACAGGAAAATAATATTTCACATTCAATGGCTTCAACAGTAAGCATGATGACAAATGAGCTCGAAACGGCTATATTTTTAGCGAATGATGAGCAGTTTGCACTCGCTCGAAAAACAGTGTTAAAATTAGTAGAGGCCATTCGGCAAAATGTACACGAAGCAATGCTTATTGTGCATGAAGAGTGGTTGCCTCACTTTAAAGAAAAAAGCGAGATGGAGCAAGCATTGGATTTACTACTATTTGCTTACCGTGATATAGTGTCAATAAAAGCTAATCCCGAGGCAGCTTGTACTTATCCAGACATGTTACCACTATTTAAAGAAGTTGCGCTATATTCCACTTATGAAAGATTATCAAATCAGATGGAATCTATTTTACAAGCGCGCTCCTCTTTACAGCGTAACATGAATAGGACGTTATTGATGGAGCAGTTAATGCTAAATCTGCAGGAGGGATATACATTTGTATAATGTAGTAGGAGTCCGCTTTAAAAAGGCGGGTAAAATATATTATTTTGATCCGGCATCATTTCTACTAGAAGATAGTCAATATGTCATTGTAGAGACAGCCCGCGGTGTAGAGTATGGAAAGGTAGTTGTCCCTCAAAAAGTAGTGGGTGATAATGATGTTGTATTACCACTTAAACAAGTACTTAGACCAGCGGATGATCGTGATCGTATACAAGTAGAGGAAAATGCAGCCGAATCGAAACGTGCATTTGAACTCGCTAGTACTAAAATTATAGAGCATAATTTAGAAATGAAACTTGTAGATGTTGAATATACATTTGATCGTAATAAAATTATTTTTTACTTTACAGCTGAAGGACGAGTTGACTTCAGGGATCTAGTAAAAGATTTAGCCTCAGTTTTTAGAACGCGTATTGAGCTTCGCCAAATCGGTGTGCGTGATGAAGCAAAGCTATTAGGTGGCATTGGTCCATGCGGAAGAATGCTTTGTTGCTCCACATTTTTAGGTGATTTTGAGCCAGTTTCTATCAAGATGGCTAAAGATCAAAACTTATCATTAAATCCCTCAAAAATATCTGGTCTTTGTGGACGGTTAATGTGTTGCTTAAAGTATGAAAATGATGAATATGAAGAAGCAAAAGAGGGCATGCCAGATGTTGGTGAGATAACAATGACACCAGATGGCCGTGGAAAAGTAGTAGGGCTAAATGTGCTGGAAAGAATTATTCAAGTATATTTACACGAGCAGGAACGCACAGTTGAGTATACACTAGAAGAACTGCTAGCAGGCGAAAAAAATCTTATTTAAGATAGAGAATTTAACGAGGTGGCTTGGGTGAAGGACCGTAATTTCTTGGATACCGTTATGGAGTTCGAACAACAGCTCGAAGCAATGCAGGAGCAATTTGGTGCATTGAAACAATTTGTAGCGTTAATGATGGAAGAGCATAAGGCGCTTGAGACAGAAAATCATCACCTACGAACACGTCTAGAAGAACTACTTTCTAATACAAACTCCGTACAAGCTGCTGAAGTAAAGAAAGAGAGTCCGCTAGATATTGGTGAGGGATATGATAACTTAGCTCGCCTCTACCAGGAGGGCTTCCATGTTTGTCATGTTCATTTTGGAAGTTCCCGTAAAGGTGAGGATTGTCTGTTTTGTCTTTCATTTTTAAATAAACAAAATGTGTAATAGAAGGCTGATTCCCGCTACGGTGGTGTCAGTCTTTTGTTTTGTAGCGTAGGAGGAAGAAGCATGGAAAAATGGCTAAAAGGTGACGAACGACTAGATTATTTGTTGGCTGAAAATTTACGTATTATTCAAAGCCCCTCTGTCTTTTCATTCTCATTGGATGCAGTGTTGCTTTCAAAGTTTGTTAATATTCCTTATCATAAGGGAAAAATTGTTGATTTATGCTCAGGGAATGGTGTAATTCCTCTCTTTTTAAGTGCACGTACAAAGGGACAAATAACGGGAGTAGAGATTCAGTCACGTTTATTTGATATGGCAGAGAGAAGTATACGTTACAATCAACTAGAACAGCAAATTCAAATGATTCTTGGAGATGTAAAAGAAATACCGAAACAATTAGGCATTGAAAAGTATGATGCGGTTACCTGCAATCCACCCTATTTTTTAGCACATGAAGCGAGTGATAAAAATCTTAGTGAGCATCATGCCATTGCAAGACATGAACTATATTTAACATTAGAAGAAGCGATTCAATCAGCAAGTAAATTATTAAAGCAGGGTGGCAAGGCGGCATTTGTCCATCGTCCAGGGCGATTATTAGATATTGTTACAGCTATGCGAGCAAATCGCTTAGAGCCTAAACGGATGCAGCTTATTTATCCGAAGGAAGGGAAAGAGGCCAATACATTATTAATAGAAGGAATCAAAGATGGAAAGCCAGATTTAAAAATCTTGCCGCCGTTGTATGTCTATGATGCCAATAATGAATACACGGCAGAAGTGAGAGACATTCTGTATGGAAAAGAGCAATAGTCACTACTTTTATGTGTTAGAGTGTGCTGATCAAACGCTTTATGCAGGGTATACAAATAATATAGAAAAACGTGTTGCTGTACATAACGCTGGTAAAGGAGCAAAATATACAAGAGCTAGAGGTCCAGTGAAATGTATTTATAAAGAAATATTTGAGACAAAGCAAGAAGCAATGCGTGCGGAATATGCTTTTAAGCAATTAACAAGATCACAGAAAATTAATTATATAAGGAGGGGTGAATCGTGAAATCACAAAAAAGTACAATACACGATCAGACAGGTTGTTTATATCTGGTAGGAACACCTATTGGTAATCTAGAGGATATGAGCGTGCGTGCACTTCGCATTTTAAAAGAAGTGGATATTATCGCTGCAGAAGATACTAGAAACACAAAAAAGCTGTGTAACTATTTCGAGATTGAAACACCACTAATAAGCTACCATGAGCATAATTTAGCCGTAGGTGGAGAAAAATTATTAACATTGCTACAAGAAGGAAAAACAATCGCATTAGTAAGTGATGCAGGTTTACCTTGTATTTCTGATCCAGGCGCGGATATAGTCGAAAAAGCAATTGCTCAAAACTTTTCTGTCGTACCAGTGCCAGGTCCTAATGCAGCGATTTCAGCGTTAATTGCATCTGGGTTGTCGCCACAGCCATTTTTCTTTTATGGATTTTTGAACCGCGGGAAAAAGGAACGTCGCCAGCAATTAGAGCAATTAAAAAAACGCCAAGAAACAATTTTATTATATGAGGCACCACATCGCTTAAAGGATACATTAAAAGATATGGAAGCTATACTCGGGGACCGTCGCATTGTTTTAGCTCGAGAGCTAACAAAGAAATTTGAAGAATTTTTACGAGGTACATTGGCCGAAGCTGTAGAATGGTCACAAACAGAGGAAATACGAGGAGAGTTTTGTATTGTCCTTGAAGGCAATAGCTCTGTAGAAGAGGAAGAACATGAAGAAGCCTATTGGCAAAATATGTCTATAGTTGAACATGTTGATTTTATTATCAGTCAATCCAATATCACTTCAAAAGAAGCCATTAAGGAAGTAGCTAAGCTAAGAAAAGTGGCAAAACGAGATGTTTATAATGAATATCATAGTGAATAATAGTAAAGAGTTACCTTAGTAGGGTAGCTCTTTATTTTTAGTTAGTCATCATAACTTAAAAAGTTGAAATGTAATGATTTTGAGACATAATTTTAAATTGATAATAATTGTAAATAATAGTAACCTTAAGAGGAAAGGTCTGACATGGACATTATAAGGGTTCTAGATTTTGGGTATATTAAATTGTATATAAACAAAAACACCTAAATCACTGTTTTTGATTTAGGTGAGTAATCACTTATTTTTTTAAGTTAGATTGAATTTCTTTAACTAACATTTCAGCGCCTTCTGGACTTAAAATTAATTTGCCTCCAACTAGACGGAAGTTATCATCTGAAACTTCACCAGTAACAGCACATGTCATATTAGGCATATATTTTTTTAAGATGATTTTATCGTCATCCACATAGATTTCTAAAGCGTCCTTTTCAGCAATACCTAGCGTACGGCGTAACTCGATAGGAATTACTACACGACCTAACTCATCGACTTTACGAACAATCCCTGTTGATTTCATAATAGATTTCCTCCTAATTTATAAAAGTTATATTGGTATTTCGTCAAATTTCGACATTATTTCTTTGTCTGATAGTTATCATACCAAGTAATGCCATAAACGTCAATTAATTAATGCACTAATATTATGGTTTTTAAAAAAAATTTTTGAGAAGAATGCAGGTATTTTAATTTTTTTAAAAGGTTTTTAATAAATATTTTTGTTTATAGTAAAAAAGGTTCTTATTTAAGTCATTTAATGGATTAGATATATTATTCGACAATTTTCGCGTTTAATAAACTTTCATTGAAACGAATTTCGTACTTCGTTAGAATAGAAAGTATATTGTAAAACAATGGAGGCAGTTCTTGTGAGTGAACAACAAAAAACATTCTATATAACAACACCCATTTACTATCCAAGTGGGAAATTTCATATTGGTACGGCATATACAACAGTAGCATCTGATACTATTGCGCGCTATAAGCGTTTACAAGGGTATGATGTACGCTTTTTAACAGGAATGGACGAACACGGTCAAAAAATTCAAGAAAAAGCAGCAGAAGCGGGCAAACATCCTCAAGATTATGTAAATGAAATCGCAGATGCTGCGAAAAAACTTTGGGGTTTAATGGATATTTCTTATGATGACTTTATTCAAACAACGCAGGAGCGACATACGAAAGCTGTCGAAAAGATTTTCCAAAAGTTTTTAGATAATGGTGATATTTATAAAGGTGAATATGAAGGCTGGTACTGTACACCATGTGAATCATTCTTTACAGAGACTCAATTAGTTGACGGGAACTGTCCAGATTGTGGTCGCCCAGTGCACAAAGTAAAAGAAGAATCGTACTTCTTTAATATGAAGAAATATGCGGATCGCTTATTAGCTTATTATGAAGAGAACCTTGAATTCATTGAGCCAGAGTCGCGAAAAAATGAAATGATTAACAACTTCATTAAACCGGGGCTAGAAGATTTATCTGTATCAAGAACATCCTTCGACTGGGGTATTAAAGTACCAGGAGATCCAAAGCATGTCATTTATGTATGGGTTGATGCATTAACGAATTATATTACAGCCTTAGGATATCTATCAGAGGATGAATCACTATTCAATAAATATTGGCCAGCAGATGTACATGTAGTTGGGAAGGATATTGTTCGTTTCCACACGATTTATTGGCCAATCTTCTTAATGGCATTAGATTTACCATTACCAAAAAAAGTATTTGCTCATGGTTTTATTATGATGAAAGACGGTAAAATGTCTAAATCAAAAGGCAATGTTATTTATCCAGAAATGTTAATCGAGCGTTATGGCCTAGATGCGACACGTTATTTCCTATTACGTGAATTACCATTTGGCTCTGATGGTGTATTTTCACCAGAATCATTTATAGAACGCACAAACTTTGATTTGGCGAATGACTTAGGAAATTTATTAAATCGTACTATTTCAATGATTAATAAATATTTTGATGGTGTTATTCCGACAGAAAATCTTCAACCGACAGAATTTGATGCTGCGTTAAAAGAGCAAGCTGAGTCGGTACGTATTAAATATGAAGAAAGTATGGAAAAAATGCAATTTAGTGTCGTTCTTGCTGACTTATGGACATTGGTGTCACGTACTAATAAATATATCGATGAGACACAACCTTGGGTGTTGGCAAAAGAAGAGTCCGATAAGCCAAAATTAGGTGCTGTTATGCGAAATTTGGCAGAGAGCTTACACCAAATTGCTGTCATGTTACAACCATTTATGACAACAACCCCGAAACGTATGATCGATCAGTTAGGTTTAGATGACAAATTTTTAGCATGGGATACAATTGAAACATTCGGCAATACTATTCCAGCAAACATTAAAGTGGTAGAAAAAGGGATACCTATTTTCCCGCGCTTGGAAAATGAAGTTGAAATTGCTTATATTCGAGAGGAAATGCGTGGTTCTGTGAAAACACCACAGGAGGAAGAAAGTAAAAAGGCTACAAAGACTGACGAAAACCCAGAAATTCCTGAAATTGCTATTGATGATTTTATGAAAATTGATTTGCGTGTAGCGACTGTGACTGCATGTGAAACAGTTCCGAAAGCGGATAAATTATTAAAGCTCCAAGTTGATCTAGGATATGAGCAACGTCAAGTAGTTTCAGGTATTGCGAAATTCTATACACCAGATGATTTAATCGGTCAAAAAGTGATTGTCGTAGCAAATTTAAAACCAGTAAAATTACGTGGTGAATTATCACAAGGAATGATTTTGGCTGGTGAAAAAGATGGAATTTTAAAATTAGCATCTGTTGATCCTAAACTTGAAAATGGTGCAAAAGTAAAGTAATGATCTTAAGAAAGGCCTGCTGAATATGAATTATTCAGCAGGCTTTTCAAATCCGTTAGGGAAATTGGAATTAAATTATTTTGAAATAATTTATATCGCGTGAAAGATGTTGATTTATAGGTTTAAAGAACTATTTTAGGTATTGTCGATTAAGTGGAATGTCACAATACCAAATAGTTTGTAACGAAAATGTAATGCTTACGAAAAATATGAAATAATAAATTTTAATAAAATCTATGTTAGGAGAATGAAAATGTATATAGATACGCACGTACATTTAAACGCAGACCAGTATGAGGAAGATCTTCAAGAGGTGATTGATAGAGCCCTTGAAGCGAAAGTAGAGAGAATGGTGGTCATTGGTTTCGACCGTAAAACCATTGAGAGAACAATGCAACTAATAGAGCAATATGACTTTGTTTATGGTGTCATTGGTTGGCATCCAGTGGACGCTATTGATTGTACTCAACAAGATTTAGAGTGGATTGAGGAATTAGCATCACATCCAAAAATAGTTGGCATTGGTGAAATTGGATTGGACTACTATTGGGATAAGTCACCAAAAGATGTTCAACAAGCACTTTTTCGCAAGCAAATTCAATTAGCTCAAAAGATCAATTTGCCAATCATTATTCATAATAGGGATGCAACAGGTGATGTTGTACAAATTTTGCGTGAAGAAAATGCGGCTTCTGTAGGGGGTGTCATGCACTGCTTTAGTGGGAGTGTAGAAACAGCACGTGAATGTATAGCTATGAATTTTATGATTAGTCTTGGAGGGCCAGTAACATTTAAAAATGCAAGACTACCAAAGGAAGTGGCTACAGAAATACCTCTAGAGCACCTGATGATTGAAACAGACGCTCCTTATTTAGCTCCACATCCACATCGAGGTAAGCGTAATGAACCCGCTTTCGTGCCTTTAGTTGCTGAGGAAATCGCACGTTTGAAAGGGTTGACAATTGAGGAAATTGCACAAGCAACTACAGCCAATGCGAAAAAATTTTTTGGGATTGACAATTAACTAGCTTAGATGCCTCCAGTACAGGGTTTGTGGTTGGCAAAAAACAAGAAGTCAATTTTCAGAGAAATACTTTCGGGTTGACAGTGCCAAAACTAGTCCGTATAATCCAACCTTGTATTAAGGAGGCGTTTTTTCATGTCAAATAATTCCATGAAAAACTTGTTCTTAGGATCATTGAGGAGTAAGCAAACAGTGATAAGAATTATTTCACTTGTCCTGTTTGTATCTGTAATCTCTTTCGTGCTTTATCAAGGTACGAAAAAAGCCGTTAAGCTTGAAGCAAATGGAGAAACAATCGAAGTATCCACACATGCCAAAACTGTAGAACAATTATTACAAAGTCAAAATATAGATATAGCAGAGCATGACAAAATATCACCCTCTCTGAACACCAAAATTGTGAATGGATTAGCAATTACATGGGAACAGGCAAAAGAAGTAACTATTTCAGTTGATGGAAATCAGTCAAAAGTTTGGACAACTGAAACACTTGTGAAGGACATTTTGAAGGAAGCAAATATTAAAGTATCTGAGCACGACTCTTTAGCGCAAGGTCTAGATACTGAACTAGGAGCAGAAAACAAAATCGATATTCAAAAAGCGTTTCAAGTAGCGCTTGTCGATGGCGTAAATAAAAGACAAGTATGGTCCACTTCGACTACGGTCGCTAACTTTTTAAAACAACAAGGAATTCAGCTAAATGAATTCGATCGTGTCGAAAATAACCTGGAGAACGTTATTACTCCGGAGAGTAAAATCACAGTAGTTCGCGTAGAAAAGGTTATCGATGTAGTGGAAGACTCTTTAGATTTCGCAGTTGAAAAGAAGCAGGATGCTTCATTGCAAAAGGGGAAACAAAAAGTAGTAGCAACAGGCGAGAAGGGATCGATTTCTCGTACGTATGAAGTTATCAAAGAAAATGGTAATGTTGTAGCAAAAAATCTACAATCTGAGAAAGTTTTAAAAGAGCCGAAGAAACAAGTCGTTGCAGTTGGCACAAAAACAATTGTTGCAAGCGCAGCAACTGTATCACGTGGTTCTGCAGAGCCTACTAGCGGTAAAGAATTTTATGTAACAGCAACAGCTTATACACCATATTGCAACGGTTGTACTGGTACATCAGCAACTGGTATAAACTTACGTTCAAATTCAGGCTTGAAGGTGATAGCAGTTGACCCTTCTGTTATTAAGTTAGGATCAAAGGTTTGGGTTGAAGGCTATGGTACAGCTATTGCTGGGGATACTGGTGGGTCAATTAAGGGTAATAAGATTGACATACTTGTACAAACAGATGCCCAAGCACGTAACTGGGGACGTAAGAAAGTGCGCATTAAAGTATTAAATTAGAAAAATTGTAAAATTAATCAAAATGTTTTTTCACAAATGGAGCTTTCCTGTTTTGACTGGCGGGAAAGCTTCTTTATTATTTTTAGCAAATGATTTTGTAAGATAAGCTTATTAAGCTCGTCCGTACCTTGTATTCCTGTACAAATCATATAGAGCAGTTGTAAAATGGTCAGAAGATAAGGTAGATAGAAAAGAGGGGCCTTTTTGCAAATTAAAGAAATTATTGTTGTTGAAGGAAAAGACGATACGACGGCTATTAAACGTGCTGTGCAAGCAGATACTATAGAAACAAATGGATCTGCGATTTCTGAAGAAACGTTGAAACGAATTCAGCATGCCCAAGAAAAGCGTGGTGTTATTGTATTTACAGATCCTGACTACCCAGGACGTCGAATACGCGCCATTATTGAGGAGCATGTACAAGGGGTGAAGCATGCCTTTTTACCAAAAGCCAAAACGATTGCCAAAAACGGTAAAGGGTTAGGTATCGAACATGCTGCTGACGATGATATACGTGAGGCACTACAACATGTCTATACCCCTATTCATGATGTACTAAACGAAGAGGTTATTACACTGGAAGATTTAATGACAGCGCGTTTAATTGGACACCCACAATCAAAGCAGCGTCGTGATCGTCTAGGAGAAATCTTAAATATAGGTGCTACAAACGGTAAACAACTTCATAAAAGGTTGAAGATGTTTCAGATTACAGAGGAGCAATTTGGTGCGGCTATCGCACAGGTAGATCAGGAGGAAAATGATGCATAAGGATATTGCTACACCAATTCGAACACAAGAAATTCTAAAAAAATATGGTTTTTCATTTAAAAAAAGCTTGGGGCAAAACTTTTTAATTGATCCTAACATTTTACGAAATATAGTAAGCCACGCAAATTTAACAGAGAATAGTGGTGCAATTGAAGTTGGCCCTGGTATTGGGGCATTAACAGAGCATTTGGCAAGAAGCGCTAAAAAGGTTGTTTCCTTTGAAATCGACCAACGTTTATTACCTGTACTAGAAGATACACTTAGTCCATATAATAATGTGTCTATCATCCACTCTGACATACTTAAGGCAGATGTTGCGAAGGTAATTGCAGATGAGATGCCAGGTATTGATGATATTATGGTTGTTGCCAATTTACCATATTACGTCACTACGCCGATTTTATTGAAATTACTCAATGACCGACTACCAATCCGTGGTTTTGTTGTTATGATGCAAAAAGAGGTGGCAGATCGTATAACGGCTAAGCCGGGAACGAAGGAATATGGTTCGTTATCTATTGCGATTCAGTATTACGTGAAGGCAGATATTGCTATGACAGTGCCAAAAACAGTTTTCATGCCACAACCTAATGTCGACTCCGCTGTAATTCGCCTTATCAAGCATGATGAACCACCAGTAAAAGTAATAGATGAGGATTTTCTATTTGTTGTAACGCGTGCCTCTTTCGTACAGCGAAGAAAAACGATCTATAATAACCTGCAAGCTGGTTTACCAAATGGAAAGGCACAAAAGGATCAAATTTTACAGGCATTAGAGCTAGCTCATATTGAGCCAACTCGTCGTGGAGAAACACTTTCTATTCAAGAGTTTGGAAAATTAGCTGATGCACTGCATCCTGTTTTTGCAAAGTAAAAATTTTTGTTAACATTTTTTCGGAGATGTAAAAAAATATATATTTTTTTATAAAAAATAAGTTGACAAGATTTATAAGAGGCTGATAAAATATTATATTTTGTTGACATTTTTGGGCCATTAGCTTATACTTGTAATTAGTGAGGTGTAAGCGAAAATGCCAAAAACTTTAGCGGACATTAAAAAGTCGTTGGATTGTCATTTGGGTAAACGTTTGCAATTAAAAGCAAACGGTGGTCGCAAGAAAACGGTTGAGTGTGCAGGGATACTACGTGAGACATATCGCGCCATCTTTGTAGTAGAACTCGATCAAGAAGACAATACGTGCAAGCGCGTATCGTATAGCTACACAGATATTTTAACTGAAGCAGTAGAGATTACATTTTTAGACGAAGCAAAGGCTGCTGTCGCAAAATAGTTTCTAGTACTTATTTCTATATTTAGAAACACTCATGTATGTTAAAAAATACATGAGTGTTTTGCGTTTTCACGGGCATACTAAATTCGTCAGTTGTTAAAGGAGGAGTTTATATGCCTAGAAAAGGTATCATGTCACCTCGTTTAAAAGAAGAGATCGCAAAAGAGCTTGGATTTTATGATGTTGTGCAAAAGGAAGGCTGGGGCGGCATAAAAGCTCGTGATGCTGGTAATATGGTCAAACGTGCCATAGAAATGGCTGAACGGGCAAGTAGTGAGCAAGAGCGTAAGTAGACTGTTTTTGCTAAAATAGTCATCTTATAACGTTTCATTCAGCAGGGATGAAAATCCTTACTGACACAACAAATACAACTGACGAGAGAGAGCCGTTACTCCAAACAGGGTAAACGGTTCTTTTTTTCCATTTTCGTATTCTCAATATGGTAAAATAAAATGAATAATCTTGCGCGAAAAAAAGAACTGTTTATACGTGTAGCTATAAGGGAGGAAGAAAGATGCTTTATGTAAAGGCGCCTGCAAAAATCAATTTAACATTAGATGTACTTTATAAAAGACCAGATAATTTTCACGAAGTGGAGATGGTTATGACAACAGTCGATTTAGCTGATCGTATCAGTCTTGAATCTCGAGAAGATGGTGTTATTCAAATAATTTCAACAGATAATTTTGTACCAAATGACCATCGCAATTTTGCTTATCAGGCAGCGCGTCTCATAAAAGATACATACGGCATTAGACAAGGTGTATCCATTACGATTGAAAAGGAAATACCCATCGCAGCAGGGCTTGCAGGTGGCAGTAGTGATGCAGCTGCAACATTAAAAGGGTTAAATGAACTGTGGGATTTAGGTTTATCAATAGATGAAATAGCGGAGCTTGGCGCTAAAATTGGTTCGGATGTTTCGTTTTGTGTTTATGGAGGTACAGCACTCGCTACAGGACGAGGCGAAAAAATAAAGGAATTATCAGCCCCACCTAATTGTTGGGTTGTACTAGCTAAGCCTAAAATTGGTGTATCAACAGCAGAAGTATATGGGGGTCTTAAGGTTGAAGGATTGGAACATCCAAATACACAGCAGATGATACAAGCTATAGAGACAAAAGATTATGAGCTACTATGTTCTTCATTAGGAAATGTTTTGGAAACTGTAACATTTAAGTTACATCCAGAAGTTGTGATGTTAAAGGAACAAATGAAGCGCTTTGGGGCAGATGCTACGTTAATGAGTGGAAGCGGTCCGACTGTGTTTGGGCTGGTGGATAGTGAAGCTCGTGTAAGTCGCATTTATAATGGTTTACGTGGTTTTTGTGAGGAAGTTTATGCAGTACGAATTTTAGGTGAGCGAAATACGCTTGCTTAGAAACGCAAATTTGTGTTAATTTTACCTATAAATATTCGTGTTTAGGAGAGGGTCGCATGAAATGGAAACGTAGTGAACGACTAGTTGATATGACGTACTACTTACTAGAACATCCACATCAGCTGATCCCGCTAACTTATTTTTCAGAACTATATCAATCTGCTAAGTCATCCATTAGTGAGGATTTAACGATTGTAAAAGAAACTTTCGAAGAAAAAGGAATCGGGTTATTGATAACAGTGCCAGGTGCTGCAGGAGGAGTAAAGTATATTCCGAAAATGTCCGAGGCAGAAGTACGTTTAGTGATTCAAGATTTAAAGGCAGAGCTAGAACATTCAGATCGATTGTTACCAGGCGGTTACTTATTTATGACAGACTTGCTTGGAAACCCAGATTTAATTAATCGCGTAGGGAAGGTCTTTGCTTCTGCCTTTGCAGATCAACAAATCGATGTCATAATGACAGTAGCAACCAAAGGGATATCCATTGCCCATGCCATTGCAAGGCATTTAAATGTACCAGTGGTTGTTGTGAGAAGAGATAGTAAAGTAACAGAAGGCTCTACAGTTAGCATTAACTATGTATCGGGTTCTTCCAGAAGAATTCAGACAATGGTATTATCAAAAAGAAGCATGAAGAGTGGACAACGTGTATTAATTACAGACGACTTTATGAAGGTCGGCGGTACTATGAATGGCATGAAAAATCTATTAGAAGAGTTTGACTGTCAGCTAGCAGGTATTGCGGTGCTTGTGGAGGCTGAGCATGCAGACGAAACATTAGTAGATGATTATTATTCACTTGTAAAGCTTCATGAAGTTAATGAAAAAGATCGAACAATTGCATTAAGTGAAGGTAACTATTTTTCTAAAAGGGGACATGACAAATGAAAGTAGTAGCAACAACAAATGCACCAGCAGCAATCGGACCATATTCACAAGGTATTATTGTTAACGGGATTTTTTATAGCTCTGGTCAAATTCCATTAACAGCTACAGGTGATTTAGTGGAAGGCGATATAACTGTACAAACAAATCAAGTCTTTGCTAATTTAAAAGCAGTTTTAGCGGAAGCTGGAACTTCTTTAGATAATGTTGTGAAAACAACGGTCTTTATGAAGGATATGAACGACTTTGTAGCGATGAATGAAGTTTATGCAAGTCATTTTGGTGATCATAAACCAGCTCGTTCAGCTGTAGAGGTAGCCCGTCTTCCGAAAGATGTAAAAGTTGAAATCGAAGTAATCGCAATCGTAAAATAAATGAAGCTTGCTAAGCTCACTAAAGAGAATTTCTATTCTATTTAGTGAGTTTTTTTATGCCGACAAACAATTGTCAAAAATTACGTATATAAGAAAAAATATTATTCTAATAAGTATTCAAATTTTTTAGAAAATTTGATAGACTATGAAAAGGAAAATATTCGGTAATCGAGAATATGATATTTTCATTTAGGCATCCAAGAAGAGAGGTGGTGAGAAAATGGAAGTTACTGATGTGAGATTACGTCGGGTACAGACGGATGGTCGCATGCGTGCGATTGCTTCCATTACACTTGACAATGAGTTTGTTGTTCACGATATTCGTGTAATTGATGGAAATACTGGTTTATTTGTAGCTATGCCAAGTAAACGAACACCAGATGGGGAATTTAGAGATATTGCCCATCCAATTAATTCTGATACTCGAAATAAAATTCAGGAAATCATTTTAAACGAGTATCATAACTCTAGTGAAGTAGAGGAAACCGGTAAAGAGGAAGAATTAGAGGGAATCGGTGTGTAATAGAAAGGTAATAACTTACTTTTAAAGGATATGTTACAAACTGATGGTAAAAAAAGATAGGAAGAACTCTTCTAGCTAGAAGGGTTCTTTTTATTTTGATAAAAAGATAATATGAGCAATTTTAGGATATACTTCATGACATTCGAGCATAAGGTGCATTGGATTTAGGAATTCATGTTTTTGTCAACTCTACATGCCTTGAAAATAGATGAATTTTGCTATATAGTCATAAGAGAAAATGAGCGTATTGGAGGACTTACAGATGAGCAATGTTTTTGCTGTCATTTTGGCTGCAGGTCAAGGTACACGTATGAAGTCCAAATTATATAAAGTGCTCCATCCAGTATGTGGGAAACCTATGGTACAACATGTGGTGGATCATATTCAAACGTTAGATGTGAATCGCATTGTAACGGTAGTCGGACATGGTGCTGAAAAAGTGCAACAACAGCTTGGAGATAAGAGTGAATATGTACTGCAGGCTGAACAATTAGGTACAGCGCACGCTGTGCAACAAGCTGAGGCAATTTTAGGTAATGAAGAAGGTACAACATTAGTTGTATGTGGAGATACACCACTAATTCGTCCTGAAACGATGCAAGCACTATTCGAACATCATCAAGCGAAGAATGCTAAAGCAACTATTTTAACAGCAATTGCTGAAAATCCAACTGGCTATGGCCGTATTTTACGTGGCGATAACGGGCAGGTCGAGCAAATTGTTGAGCAAAAGGATGCTTCAGCAGAGCAACAATTAGTAAAAGAAATAAATACAGGCACATACTGCTTTGATAACAAATTATTATTTGAAACATTGAAGCTTGTGAAAAATGATAATGCTCAAGGTGAATATTATTTACCAGATGTCATTGAAATTTTACAAAAGCAAGGTGATATTGTTGAAGCATATGTCACTGATGATTTTGAGGAAACGTTAGGTGTTAACGATCGTGTGGCTTTGTCACAAGCTGAGACATTAATGCGTACAAGAATCAACGAGAAGCATATGCGTAATGGTGTAACAATTATTCATCCTGAAACAACGCATATTAGTGTAGATGCAGTTATTGGGCGTGACACTGTGATTCAACCAGGCTCAATGATTGAAGGTGCTACTGTGATCGGTGAAGATTGCATTATCGGGCCAAATACTCAAATTATCGATAGTCGTATTGGTGATCGCACAACTGTACACTCTTCTGTTGTCCGTGAAAGCGCTATTGCAGAGGATACTTCTATTGGGCCATTTGCTCATATTCGACCACTTTCAGACATCGGTAGTCATGTTAAAATTGGTAACTTTGTAGAAGTGAAGAAAAGCAAGCTGGGTAATGACACGAAAGTTTCGCATTTAAGTTATATTGGCGATGCCGAGATCGGCAGTAACGTCAATATTGGTTGTGGTTCCATTACAGTAAACTATGATGGAAAAAACAAGTTCAAAACGATTATTGAAGATGATGTATTTGTAGGATGTAATACTAACTTAGTAGCACCAGTGAAAGTTGGAAAAGGTTCATTTATTGCAGCAGGTTCTACAATTACAAAAGAAGTTCCTGAAGATGCACTTGCAATAGCTCGTGCAAGACAAGAAAACAAACCGAATTATGTAAGCAAATTAAATTCAAAATAATTATCAACTAAACAGGAGGCCATCATGCCGTATCATTATGCAAACTCACAATTAAAAATATTTTCACTTAATTCTAATAATCCATTAGCTCAAGAAATTGCGCAGGAAATGGGCGTTGAATTAGGTAAATCTTCTGTTAAGCACTTCAGTGATGGAGAGATTCAAATTAGCATTGAAGAAAGTATTCGAGGTTGTGATGTGTTTATCGTGCAGTCTACTTCTGCACCTGTAAACGAACATTTAATGGAGCTTTTAATTATGGTAGATGCAGTTAAACGTGCATCTGCTCGTACAGTAAACGTTGTAATGCCTTATTATGGTTATGCACGTCAAGATCGTAAAGCAAAAGCGCGCGAGCCAATTACAGCTAAATTAGTGGCAAATCTACTTGAGACTGCTGGTGCAACACGTGTTATCGTATTAGATTTACACGCACCTCAAATCCAAGGTTTCTTCGATATCCTAATCGACCACTTAATGGCAGTACCATTACTATCTGATTACTTCAAATCTAAAGGTATTCCAGGAGATGAAATCGTTATTGTTTCACCAGATCATGGTGGGGTAACACGTGCTCGTAAAATGGCTGAACGATTAAAAGCACCGATTGCAATTATTGACAAACGTCGTCCGAAACCAAACGTTGCGGAAGTGATGAACATTGTTGGTAATGTTGATGGTAAAGTGGCAATCTTAATTGATGATATTATTGATACAGCAGGCACAATTACAATTGGGGCAGATGCATTACGTGCCGCTGGTGCAAAAGAAGTTTACGCTTGCTGTTCACACCCTGTATTATCTGGTCCAGCAATTGAACGTATTGAAAACTCTGCTATTAAAGAATTAGTGGTGACAAATACAATTCAGCTTTCAGACGAGAAAAAATCTCCAAAAATTACGGAGCTTTCTGTAGCTAAGCTAATGGCTGATGCTATCTCTCGCGTTTATGAAAATAAATCTGTAAGTACTCTATTTGATTAATAAATATCGTAAGTATAAGACCAATCTATTCATTGAGTAGATTGGTCTCATGTTGTTGAAAAAAGATCGTGTCACTAACAGAAAAAGACCTTTTAGCAAGGTGGGAGGTTGATTTCCGTTCCGCCAGCATTCTTTCCAGGGGGCGTCCGATGAGCCGCTTCACTCACTTACGTTCGCTCCAGGGTCTCATCTGTTACGCTAATCCCCTAGGAGTGAAGCTGGCTCCTCTCCAATCAACCATTTTGCAAAAGTGTTTTTTCCTCTTTCATACTAATAGTAGTGAACAAAATAGCCCATTATCTGTGGTATTAGAGAGAGGATAGGCTCTTATTTTCAAGGTAGAGAAGTGATGCGTGACAACACCTCTTCATAAAGAGTAGTGAATAACTTCACTTTATTTGAAAACCTTTGCTAAAAAGGTAACACTTTTGTGGATTGGAGTGGAAGGCTACTTGACTCCCGTGGGATAGCGAGACAGGCGAAACCCTGCACGGAGCGGTAGCGGAGGAAGCGATTCGGCGCTCGCCCACAGGAAAGCAAGTAGCCTGCAACGGAAACCATTTTCACCTTTCACAAAAATTCTATTGATGGTTTTGTTTTTCAACACTATAAGACCAATCTATTCTTTTGATATGCTCCCTATTAGGTAGACAGATTAAAAAATAAAATCTGTTTATTTAAGGGGAGTATTTTTATGGGGCGAAGCAAACATTCACTCGAGTTGAAACTACATATCCTTCAATTGTTCGAAGAAGGTCACTATTCTATAAATGAATTGTGTGAAAGATTTTCATTAGATCATCAAACTTTTCATAGATGGAAAATGAAATTTGAGGCAGGTGGACGTGAAGGATTACAAGAAGCGACTTCATGTAAGTTCTATTCAAAAGAGTTAAAATTAGCGGCTGTGGAGGACTACATTCAACGAAATTATTCACAGATGGAGGTGTTGGCGAAATACGAGATTAGCAGTACCTCCGTTTTAAAAAGCTGGGTAAAAAAGTATACTAGTCATAGTGAAATAAAAGATTCAGGTAAAGGAATGAGTCAAGCTATGACCGAAGGAAGAAAGACAACTTTTGAAGAACGTATTGAGATTGTCGAGTACTGTTTGAAGCACGAGAAAAATTATCAGTTGGCAGCGCACACCTATAGTGTTTCGTATCAACAGGTATATCAATGGACGAAGAAATTTGAAACGAACGGTGAAGAGGGATTACGTGATCGTCGTGGTCGCACAAAAGATGAAGTCGAATTAACCGTTGAGGAGAAATTGAAATTAGAGATTCAACGTATTGAACGTGAAAATGAACGTTTACGTGCAGAAAATTTATTTTTAAAAAAGTTAGAGGAAATCGAAAGGAGGCATCGTTAAGCCAAATACGTCTACAGCGACGCTATTTAGCGATTCAAGAATTACATCGAGAGGAAGAACTTTCGATTCTTTTACTATGTGAAATAGCTGGTGTTTCGCGTGCAGCTTACTATAAGTGGCTAAGTCGCAAGCCTTCTAACAGAGAAGTTGAAAATGAAGCCATTTTAAAGGACATTCATCTCCTTTACCAACAAGTAGATGGTATTTACGGCTATCGTCGTATAACATTGACGATCAATTGTCAGCGAAAAGAAGATAATCAAGCGATGGTTAACGAAAAGCGTATTTATCGTTTAATGCAGATTAGTGGATTGAAGTCTGTTATTCGTAGAAAGCGCAAGCCTTATCGTAAATCCCCAGCACATCATGTGGCGGAGAACGTATTAAATCGAGCATTTTCATCGAAAAAGCCCAATGAAAAATGGTGTACAGATGTCACAGAGTTTAAGTATGGAAACGGGAAAAAAGCTTATTTAAGTGCAATTATCGATTTATATGATGGTTCAATTGTGAGTTATGTGTTAGGTCATTCGAATAATAATTCCCTTGTTTTCAAAACAATCAAATCAGCTATTCAATCATTACAATCAGGCGAGCAGCCATTAATACATAGTGATCGAGGTTTTCAATATACATCGAAGGAATTTAAGCGAATTGTGGATACAGCCAATATGACACAGAGTATGTCCCGTGTTGGTCGATGTATTGATAACGGACCAATTGAATCATTTTGGGGCACATTGAAGTGTGAGAAGTATTATTTACATAAGTACGATTCATATGAAGAGTTAAAACTAGCGATTGATGAGTATATTCATTTTTATAATTACTATCGTTATCAGAAACGATTAAACGGCTTGAGTCCGTTAGAATTCAGGACTCAAGCCGCTTAATACATTTTTTATTATTTCCACTGTCTACTTGACGGGGTGCAGTTCATTTGAGTAGATTGGTCTTTTCTATATAAATTGGACACTATTTCATCAAGGGAAAGAAATAGATGAGTGTTTTTTGTGTGAATCTTCTCACAAAGGGGTATAATAAAAATGTGTCTTAATAATATTTACTCTACCTTAAAAAAATAGAGCTAAATATTATCATAGCCTACAACGAATTATTGTTGAGGCGTAAATAATTTTCTTGGAAGGGGAATAAAGAAGTATGAGTACAGTATTAAGTGTTACAAAGCGCGAAACTGGGCATCGTTCAACAATAACCCAACTTAGAAAAGGGGGAGCCATTCCTGCAGTTATTTACGGCTACAAAGTAGATTCAACCCCAATTTCTATTGCTGCAAAGGATTTTAAAAAATCCATTCAAAAAAATGGGCAAAACAGTGTGTTTTCACTAGAGTTAGAGGGGAAAAAAGTGAATGCTGTTGTGTCAGAGATACAGCAATGTTCATTGAAAGATGAAGTAAATCATATTGATTTTTTAGCCATTAATATGGCCGAGGAGCTAGAAGCGGATGTCCCAATAAAATTACTTGGACAGTCAGTTGGTGTGAGTGAGGGCGGTATTTTAATGCAGCCTAACTTAGAAGTAAAAGTAAAAGTAAAACCAGCAGAGTTACCCGAATCAATGGATGTGGATATCTCATCATTGAAAATTGGGGAATCGCTAACAGTAGCAGATATTCGAGATGCTACATCTGTTGAAATTATTAGTGAAGATGATTATATGTTAGTAACTATTGTGGCGCCTGTTTCTGTAGAGGAAGAGACGACAGATAGTGAAGAAGAGCCAGTATAAAAGTAAATAACAGTTAAGGCTAATAAGGAGGCTATAGCTTTCTTATTAGCCTTATTTTTTTATGCCCTTTAACAATTGTACAAAATGCTTTCTAGGTGTGCTATATGGTAAAATAATGACTATTAGATTTGAAAGAAGCGAGGTACTTATGAAAATTATCGTTGGTTTAGGAAACCCAGGTAAACCGTATGAACATACAAGACATAATATTGGCTTTGATGTAATTGATGCTTTAGCAGAAAAATGGGGGGCGCCTTTAACAAATTCAAAATTTAACGGAATGTACACTACTGTACATCGACCAGAAGGAAAGGTTCTACTTGTTAAACCTTTAACATATATGAATTTATCAGGGGAATGTGTTGGACCCCTAATGGATTATTTTGATATTGAGGTAGAAGATTTAATTGTTATTTATGATGACTTGGATTTAGAAACAGGTAAATTACGTCTGCGACAAAAAGGAAGTGCAGGTGGCCATAACGGCATTAAATCGTTAATTCAACATTTAGGTACTCAGGAATTTAATCGTATTCGAGTTGGAATTAATCGTCCGCCAGCGGGCATGAAGGTAGCAGACTATGTATTAGCGAAATTTTCGAAGGAAGACCAAGTTCTTATGCAAGACGCTATTGTAAAGTCAGTAAATGCTGTTGAAGCATCTCTTTCAAAGCCGTTTCTTGATGTGATGAATCACTTTAACGCAAGCAAATAGATGGAAGTAATGAAATTTCTGTTAAAGTTTTTGGATAATTGGCATGGTGTAAGGTGAGCGATCAAATGCCTTACACTATCATTACAGCTAATGCTTGTAGTGAATAGTCTTCGCTACAAGTAAAAATTAATTCTCTAATTTTCAAGTTATTGCAATGATGATGACAGTGAAAAGTGCATAATCCTTTTTATAAATGTCTATACTTTAAGTAGAAAGTTGCTTAAAGGAGGATGATTTGGAGATGTCAGTTCGCTATCGATGTCGGCATTGTGAAGTAGAAATAGGGACACTACCATTTGATGCAGATGATACAATTCGAAAGTTGCATATTTTCGAATTGGGAGAAGCGGATGATTATGTTGAGAAAGATCAACATGGTCAAACGACTGTGCACTGCATTTGTGAGCAATGTGAGGATTCGCTGAGACAATATCCAGATTATCACGCACTCAATAAATGGATTCAATAATTGGAAGGATGCTTTGACACACTATATGTGTGTTCAAGGCTTTTTCCATTTTATAAATTAGCCATTAATAGAAATATGTAAAATAGCACTAGAATGATAGAAATAAAAATATAGAATTTTATGCTGAAAGGAGCTTTTGACTGTGGAGGTTTTACGACAGCTTGTGTCGCAGGATAAACATATTACATCATTTTTAAAGGAAGTTCAGAGCGGTCAAACTGCGTCACAGCTTATTACAGGTTTAACAGGAAGCGCACGCCCCGTAATGGTCGATGTGTTATTTGAATATGTAAAGAAGCCAATCTACATTGTCTCTCCTAATCTACTGCAGGCACAAAAAATGGTCGATGAGCTTGCTGGATTGTTAGGGGAAGAACATGTTCATTATTACCCAGCTGATGAATTTATTGCAGCCGATCTTTCTGTAGCTTCACCAGAACTTCGCGCGGAGCGAATCGCGACGCTTGATTGCTTAGCTAGAGGTGAGAAAGCTGTCTATGTAATACCTGTGGCTGGTTTACGTAAAATAATGCAGCCTAAGGAACACTGGCTACACTATTTTTTACAAACAGCCGTAGGCGATGATATTGAAATTGATATGTGGTTACAAACATTAGTTGAGATGGGCTATGTACGAAATTCGATGGTGACGTCACCTGGAGAGTTTGCGTTGCGTGGGGGTATTTTAGATATTTATCCACCTTATTTGGAAGCACCTATTCGTATAGAATTATTTGATACAGAGGTTGATTCCATTCGAACATTCTCAGCAGATGACCAACGTTCTATTGATAAATTACAAAAAATTCGTATTCTTCCTGCTTCTGAGGTTATTCTTACTAAATCAGAAAGACAGGCATTAGCAGGCCGTCTAGAAGTGGCGTTAGCAGCAAGTCTAAAGAAGGTAAAAAAGCAGGAGACAAAGGAACTCCTGTATCAGCATATTCAATATGATATTGAATTGTTACAGCAAGGCAATCTACCTGATTACGTAAACAAATATGGCTCATTATTATATGATAAAACAGCCTATTTGGGAGATTATTTTGAACATGATGGTATTGTCCTTTTTGACGAACTTGGACGTATTCAAGAGGTAATGGATGCGTGGGAACGCGAAGAAGATGAATGGTTTTTATCTTTAATTGAAGAAGGAAAAATGGTTCATGATGTCAAACCTGCCTTCTCATTAAAAGAAATACAGGCGATGTTGTCACAACAAAAGCTTTCATTTTCATTATTTTCGCGAACATTTGCGGGGATTACGTTTAATAAAACGACGAATTTTTCCTGCAAGCCTATGCAGCAATTTCATGGTCAAATGTCCTTGCTTCAAAGTGAGGTTGAACGCTGGTTACTTGGTAAATTTACCGTTCTAATCGTGGCAAGAGATAAAGAACGAGTGAAAAAAGTGCAGCAAATGCTTGAAGAATACGATATTCATACGTCATTAGGTGAACCAACAGAACCTGGTATTTATATTATAGATGGTGGCTTGTCGAGTGGCTTTGAATTACCTCTACAGCGTTTAGCAATTGTGACAGAAGATGAGCTCTTTAAACAGCAGGTAAAGAAAAAAGCACGTACACAAAAAATGACCAATGCTGAACGTATTAAAAGTTATACGGAAATTAAGCCAGGTGATTATGTTGTACATGTTCATCATGGGATTGGTAAATATATTGGTGTAGAAACATTAGAGGTCAATGGTACACATAAGGATTACTTGCATATACGATATCGTGCAGACGATAAATTATATGTACCTGTAGAGCAAATAGATTTAATCCAAAAATATGTGGCGTCAGAGGATCGTGAACCAAAGCTACATAAATTAGGTGGAGCTGAGTGGAAAAAGGCTAAAGCGAAGGTATCTTCTGCTGTACAGGATATTGCAGATGATTTAATAAAGCTGTATGCAAAGCGTGAAGCAGAGAAAGGGCATGCTTTTACACCTGATAATGATGATCAACGTAATTTTGAGGCGATGTTCCCCTATGAGGAAACAGAGGATCAGCTACGTTCAATTGTTGAAGTAAAACGAGATATGGAACGTGAACGCCCTATGGACCGTTTAGTATGTGGTGATGTAGGCTATGGTAAAACAGAGGTAGCCATTCGTGCCGCATTTAAGGCTATTCAAGATGGTAAACAAGTGGCATTCCTTGTCCCTACAACCATCTTAGCCCAGCAACATTATGAGACTATTCGTGAGCGCTTTCAGGATTTTGCTATTAATGTTGGAGTGTTATCTCGCTTCCGTACGAAAAAGGAGCAAACAGCCACATTAAAAGGATTAAAAGAAGGCCGAGTCGATATAGTTATTGGAACACACCGCATTTTATCCAAAGATTTAATTTTCCAAGACCTTGGTCTGTTAATTGTGGATGAAGAGCAACGTTTTGGTGTGACACATAAGGAAAAAATTAAGCAGTTAAAGACAAATGTCGATGTCTTAACTTTAACGGCTACACCAATCCCGAGGACACTTCATATGTCAATGGTAGGGGTCCGAGATTTATCTGTTATTGAAACGCCTCCTGCTAATCGTTTCCCGGTTCAAACATATGTGATGGAACACAGTGGTGCATTAGTGCGAGAAGCTATTGAGAGAGAAATGGCACGTGGCGGACAAGTGTTTTATTTATATAACCGTGTTGAAGATATGGCTCGAAGGGTTGAGGAGATTCAAGTGCTCGTCCCAGAAGCACGTATAGGCTTTGCTCATGGAAAAATGACAGAATCAGAGCTAGAATCAGTGATTTTAGCCTTTTTAGAGGGTGACTATGATGTGCTTGTCACAACAACGATTATCGAGACAGGTGTCGATATACCAAATGTAAATACATTAATTGTCCATGATGCTGATCGCATGGGCTTAGCCCAGCTCTACCAATTACGTGGGCGCGTTGGACGTTCTAACAGAGTAGCCTATGCGTATTTTATGTACCAACGCGACAAAGTTTTGACAGATGTAGCGGAGCAACGTTTGCAGGCAATTAAAGAATTTACAGAGCTTGGCTCAGGCTTTAAAATTGCGATGCGAGATTTATCTATTCGAGGAGCAGGAAACTTACTTGGAGCCCAGCAACATGGCTTTATTGATTCAGTCGGCTTTGATTTATATTCTCAAATGCTTCAGGATGCCATTGCTGAACGTCAAACAGGCGTGAAAAAAGAAGAAAAGCCAGATATTGAAATTTTGCTGAGTATTGATGCGTATATTCCAGACGTCTATATTCCAGATGGATATCAAAAAATCCAAATGTATAAACGAATTAAGGCCATGGATCAGGTGGAGGAGTATGACGAAATCATGGAGGAATTAGAGGATCGATTTGGCGATCTTCCAATTGAAACAGAGCGTTTACTTCGAATAGCAAGAATGAAAGTTTGGGGCTTAGATGCGGGAGTAGTATCTGTAAAGGAGAAGCAAAAACTTATTACAATACTATTGTCGGAACAAGGGACAACAAATGTCGATGGCAGTAAGATTATTGAAGAGTCGATGAAGTTTGAGCGTGCTGTTGGTTTTGGTATGGATGGCATGCAATTAAAATTAACAATAGATGAACGCAAGAGTGGGAAATATCAACCCTTTGATATGTTGGAAGAACTAATGCAAATTATTGATAAAGCAAAAAAGCAGCAATAGTCAAAAGGCTAATCTTATCTTTTACTGTAAAAGATAAGATGGCCTTTTTTTATGTTGATTCAGTAAACAACATCTGGAACACATTGAGCGGAGGAATAATTGATTTTTTCCAATATTTTTTATGAATTAATTATAGAAACTTATTCCTTGGGTAATCTAATAAGGAGTTGATTGATGTAATACTGCTTTTTTGAAAAAAATTGTTGGTTGTGAAATCCTTTTTCTTCAGTTTTTGCATAGATTGCTTAAATAAAAACCATACTATAGTTGAATAAAAATTTCATTGTAGCGAAAGCGAGGCATTAGAATGAAGGCAACAGGAATTGTTCGTCGTATTGATGATTTAGGGCGTGTAGTTATTCCAAAAGAAATTCGTAGGACGCTACGTATTCGTGAAGGCGACCCGCTTGAAATTTATACGGACCGAGAAGGCGAAGTCATTTTAAAAAAATATTCTCCCATCAATGATTTGGGGGAATTTGCAAGAGAATATGTTGAAACACTTTATGAAACAATGGGCACACCGGCGTTTGTCACTGACCGTGATGAAGTAATCGCTGTTGCAGGGATTGGGAAAAAGGAATATATTAATCGTCGCATTACGTCCTTTGCGGAAAGTTTTATGGACGAGCGCTCTACAAAAATTGAAAAAATGGAGACAACGATTGAAATTGTTCCTGGGCAATATGAGCAAGTAAAGTCATATTGTGCGACACCTATAATGGTGAATGGTGATCCGATCGGCTGTATTATCGTATTGTCTAAAGTACATTTTGTGGGTGAGGTAGAAGTCAAAGTAGTGGAAACCGCTGCAAACTTCTTAGCTAAACAAATGAATAGTTGATGCATGGAAAAGTTATTGCGAAGACCTTTAAGGCTGAACAATAACTTTTTTGCGTACATAAAGATTGATCATTATAGGAACAGTAGTGCTACTTGAAGCGTCAAACTTTTGAGATATGCTATACTATTGGCATTGTTAAGAAGGAAAGAGGGCAATTTATGTCGCAACGTTTTGGTATGAAAAGCTACATGAAGGGTGCTGCCTTATTGACGATAGCGGCCCTTATTGTAAAAGTTCTTAGTGCCATTTATCGTGTGCCTTTTCAAAATCTAGTTGGTGATGAAGGCTTTTATATCTATCAACAGGTATATCCAGTTATATCAATCTTCGTTGTTTGGACTTCTAGTGGCTTTGCTGTAGCCATTTCTAAAATGCTTGCAGACAATGATTGCATTGTTGATACAATAGAACGTGATGAAAGACGTAGCACTATTATGCGGGTTGTTTTCAGGTATTTGACGGTACTATCACTACTGTTTTTTGCTGTTTTATTTGGAGGTGCTGAAAAGATCGCCCAGTTGATGGGAGACATTCAATTGGCACCATTGATTCGCACAGGCTCCCTTGTAGTATTGGTTATGCCGGCGCTGGCTATTTTGAAAGGTAGCTTTCAATCAAGAGGAATTATGGAGCCCATTGCTTATGCTCAAGTACTTGAACAAGCAGTGAGAGTAACTGTTATTTTGACGGGGACCTTTATTATTATGACAACTACAAAATCACTTTATGGTGCGGGAAGAATGGCTGTTATCGGTACAGTAATTGGAGAAATTACGGCCTTGTTATTACTTGTTTATATCTCGTATAAACGTTTTGGTTTACTGCAAGTTAAACAATATCTACATCGTAATCCAAGTTTGCCTATCATTAAAGAGGTCACATGGCTGAGTTTGAGTGTCAGTATGAGCGGTCTACTACTACTCGGTTATCAGTTAGTCGATTCATTTACGATCTATTCATCATTAGTTGATCATGGCATGACTCCTACAATAGCGAAGGAAACGAAGGGGATTTATGATCGAGGACAACCGTTAGTTCAATTAGGTGTTGTCATTGCATCCTCATTGTCGCTGGCCATTGTGCCACTTGTTGCCCATTTGTCGAAAAAACAAGAGGGACGAAGTGCAGTTCCATTTATACAATTAACATACAAAGCATCCGTACTGTTCGGCTGGTCTGCTGCACTAGGCTTAATGCTAGTTATGCCTTATTTAAATGAAATGCTTTTTAAAACCAATTCCTTATCCGAGGTATTGATTGTCTATGTATTCCAAATCGTCCCATTGTCGATTATTCTTACATTTACAGCAATCTTACAAGGCTATGGAAAATTAAAAAAACCAGCTTTATTTTTAATATTAGGTTTTCTATTAAAAATGATTTTAAATGTACGATTAATCGGTTGGTTAGGTGTACTAGGCGCTGCCATCGCTAATGATATAGGATTATTATTAACAGCAATCTTGCTGATTATTTATTTAAAAACATTGACTGGCATCCAATTAGCCACAGGCGCTTTTTATAAAAAAGTAGGGATGGCATCTTTCAGTATGGCAATCGTCGTGCTTGTATGGTTACAGCTAGTGTCGGTCTTTTTAAACCATCTGATGTCTTCACGAATGATAGCTATGGTGGCGGGCTTGACGGCAGTATCTATTGGGGCGTTTGTTATGCTTACAATCATTGCCAAGAAACGAGTATTAGTAGAAAAAGAGTGGTATTTATTGCCGTTTGGACGTAGAATGGCTGTTTACCAACTTTGGCTAAATTCAAAGAAGTAGGTGTGGATATTGAATACATTAACAATTATTGGCTTAGGTGCAGGGGACTTTAATCAGCTGCAAATGGGTGTTTATAAAAAATTAAAGACTGCAAACAAATTATATGTACGTACAGTGGATCATCCGGTTTTAGAGGAATTAGCAGCAGAGGGTGTAGAATTCGAAAGCTTTGACAATGTATACGAAAAACACGATACATTCCAACCTGTTTATGAGGAAATAGCTGATTCCCTTATGGAGGCTACAGCTGTTGAGGATATTATGTATGCTGTGCCTGGCCACCCATTAGTTGCAGAGCAAACAGTGCAATTGCTTATTGCAGCAGCAAATGAAGGGAAAATTGAGCTAGTCATTGAGGGTGGTCAGAGTTTCTTAGATCCAATTTTTGGCGCATTAAAAATTGATCCAATTGAAGGCTTTCAATTACTTGATGGTACCAGCTTTTCAATGCATGACATTAACATGCGTCAGCATATCTTAATTGCTCAAGTATACGATACATTCAGTGCATCAGAAGTGAAGCTGACGTTGATGGAGAAATACGATGATGAATATCCTGTGACGGTTGTGACAGCTGCAGGATCTTCACAAGAACAGATTGTCACAGTGCCACTCTATGAACTCGATCAGAGTGTAGAAGTAAATAATTTAACAACGGTCTATGTACCACCTGTGAAATCACAGGAGGAGTCATTAAGAGATTGGACAACATTCCGCCAAATCATTGCAACGCTGAGAGGTCCGAATGGTTGTCCTTGGGATCAAAAGCAAACACATGATTCGTTAAAAAAATACTTACTTGAAGAAGCACATGAATACTTGGCTGCGGTAGATGCTGAAGATGATTTTGCAATGATTGAGGAACTAGGAGATGTGTTGTTACAAGTATTTTTACATGCACAAATAGGAGAAGATCAAGGCTACTTTACACTTGAAGATGTGTTAGCTTCAATCAGTGAAAAAATGATTCGTCGCCATCCTCACGTTTTTGGGGATGTTACAGTAGAAGATGCAGATAGTGTTGTGGCTAATTGGGAGGCCATCAAGGCTGAAGAAAAGGGAACTAGCGATAAAGCGTTATTAGATGAAGAGTATAGAGCATCATCTGCGTTACAAACAGCCTATAACTATCAAAAAAGAGCTGCAAAAGTGGGCTTTGACTGGCCAGATGTGGAGGGAGCATGGGATAAATTTGCCGAGGAGTGGCAGGAATTTCGCCATGAGGTGACGAAAGGCTCTAATGCATCTCGTCTTGATGAATTTGGTGATGTGCTGTTCACGCTAGTAAACTTAGCGCGTTTCTATAAATTGTCACCAGAAGAAGCTATGCTACATGCAAATGAGAAATTTGCAAGGCGTTTCGGCTATGTTGAGCAACAGGTAAAGGCAAGTGGAAAACCATTTTCCGATTTTACATTAGAACAATTAGATGCATTTTGGAATGAAGCAAAGCAACTAGAAAAGGAGTAAGAATATGAGATTAGATAAGTTTTTAAAAGTATCCCGTTTAATAAAGCGCCGCACTTTAGCCAAAGAAGTGGCAGATCAGGGCCGTATCACAATCAATGAAAAGATTGCAAAAGCAAGCAGTTCAGTAAAAGCAGGTGATGAGCTTGCAATCCGTTTCGGTCAAAAAATAGTAACAGCACGTGTAGAAGAATTACGTGATACTGTGAAAAAAGAAGATGCAGCAAAAATGTTTACCATTTTGAAAGAAGAACGACTGGATAAGATTGAGCCTGAATTTATTGATGATGAGGAATAAAGCTAAATTTAAATTCTAGCCCTCCTAATGTTGTCCCACCTTTCTTTTTGTGGGTGAAAGTATTATACAACTTAAATAAAGTTGTCATGCTTTGAAGGTTGTCCGCATAAAGTGAACAGAAGCTAGGACGACTAAAGGAGGAAAAAAATGACGCTACATCAAGAAAGTAATCGTTACACAATTCCATCTGGAGAGCATATTTTAACGATTCGTAATCGTAAAAGAATGGACATGACTTCTGTAAAATCAATTGAACGCTTTGATCAGGAAGAGTTTTTCATTAAGACGTCCCAAGGGCACTTGTTAATCCGTGGAGAGGAACTGCATATCGTTCATTTAGATGTTGACAAAGGATTATTGACGCTTGAAGGAACTGTAAAAACCTTACAGTATGACGAGGAGGAAAGTGGCTTCTCGAAAGGTTTCCTTCATAAGTTATTTGGATGATTGTCAGTGAACAATTTTACCAATTAATTGTCATGGTTTTGAGCGGTATAGCAGTTGGTTTCATAATTGATAGTATAAGGCTCATTGTTTTTTCAACTCCAAAAAGGTCAAGCCTTCGAAAGTGGATGATGGTTGTTGAGTTAATAGCATGGATTCTACTTGGAGGATTGACATACTATTTATTATTTTGGCTAAAAGATGGCGCTTGGCGGGCTTATGACCCGCTAGCGCAAATAGCCGGAATTTTTTTGTATCAAACGTTTTTTCAAACCTTTTTACGTTTCGTTGCTAGAATTTTGGTGAATATAACATGGAGACCCTTCTGGTTCATTGTACGCTTCATAGTTACTGTTATTCGACAAATTTTGCAATTATTCATAAATATTGTTATGTTTGTTATAAGACCTTTTGTCAAAATTTATTCGTATTTGTCCTACACTTTTTTAAAAAAATTACGATATTTGAAGTATAATAAAAAGCAACAATAATTTTCGGAGGTGCGGGCATGACTAGACGTCATTCATCAAATGATGAATCACAAAACTTCACGAAGCTTGATAATGACTATGTCCGTAACACGGATAGAGCTATAAATCGCAAACAACAGGCTCGAAAACGTAAAATGCGTCGTATTGTCTTTTTTGCGATTGTACCAGTCATTATTATTGCTCTTCTCTTAAATGTGCTGTCACATCAAAATGAAACATTAGCAGCAAAAGAGAAATCCAAGGAAGAAGCGAATCAGCATCTCACTGAATTGAAAGAAGAACAAGATACATTAAATCTTAAAATCAAACAATTACAGGATGATGAATATATCGCAAAGCTATTAAGAAAAGAGTACTACTTATCGGAAAAAGGTGAGATTATTTTCATAATTCCAGATAAGGAAGATAAAAAAGACGACTGAAAAGCTATGTATTGTTGACACTCTTTTATTGTTATATATAATGAAAAGAGAAGCTTATTGCAGTAAAAAGTTTGATTAAATTGATTACATGGCTCAAAAGAGTCGCTTAATTTTTAAGGAGGAGCATTTTTTTTATGTCAATTGAAGTAGGCAGCAAGGTACAAGGTAAAGTAACAGGAATCACAAATTTTGGAGCATTCGTTGAGCTGCCAGATGGCAAAACAGGCTTAGTTCACATTAGTGAAGTTGCTGACAATTATGTAAAAGATATCAATGAGCATCTAAAAGTTGGAGATGAAGTTGAAGTAAAAGTGATGAATGTTGAAGCGGACGGAAAGATTGGTCTTTCAATCCGTAAAGCAAAGCCTCAAGCTGAGAGACCAGAGCGTCCAGCACGCCCACGTCGTGATAATCGTTCTAATGATCGCAACGAACGCCACCAGCCAAAAGAAAATTTTGAGCAAAAAATGGCACGCTTCTTAAAAGATAGTGATGAACGTCTAGCAACACTTAAACGTGCTACAGAATCAAAACGCGGAGGTCGCGGAGCTAGAAGAGGGTAGTTTGCTGACTGTTTTAATCGTAGAAAAAGTGTATGAAATAGAGTTGGGAGTAGCTTTTTAAAAAGCTACTCCCTTTTTTAATGTACCTACAAAGTAGAAGAAGGTCTCTTTTTCTTTTTTGTGGGTGTTATCATTTTCTCATCTGAAGGGCCTATGGATTCTTTCTTCACTGGATGGATTACCATTTTGACAAGTAAAGAAACACCATATACACTCACAGCTAGCCCACAAAGCAATAGGATTATTTGAACAAAAAACGGTAAGTTTATTAGAATTGAAATAAGAATAATCATTGAGCCACTTCCGCAAATTAAAGCAGCCTTTGTTAATGCACTCAAGGGAATTAAACCTCCTAAAAACACTCTTTTTACTAGTATGCCATATTTTTATACTCCGTCACATAGCTTTAGTTGAGCTGACGGATAGAATTATCTGATGGGTAAAATAAAAATAGGCATCTCAGAACTAGATTCTGAGATGCCTATTTGAGATGACCCGTACGGGATTCGAACCCGTGTTACCGCCGTGAAAGGGCGGTGTCTTAACCACTTGACCAACGGGCCTATATGGTGGCGGCCGAGGGGATCGAACCCCCGACCTTACGGGTATGAACCGTACGCTCTAGCCAGCTGAGCTAGGCCGCCAAATTTATAAATGGAGCGGAAGACGAGGTTCGAACTCGCGACCCCCACCTTGGCAAGGTGGTGTTCTACCACTGAACTACTTCCGCATGTCGTTTAAGCAACAAGTTAAATAATACAAGCCAATCGTGCTAGTGTCAAGTAGGTTTATTAAAAAATATTTAAAGATATTTCAGGAGAATGAACATAGCAGGATATTTTAGCGGATTTTTAGTTCTTACGTAGAAATGTATCGTGGGGAATAGCTGAATAAAGGCACTAATAGTACGCAAAATCCCTTCAAATTAGGGTTTAAGACCAATAGTAAGTGATTATTATTTTGCTTCAATAAATAGATTTTTCAATATTTCTTTTGATTAACAGCCCTTTACTAAAGAAATTGTTGCCAATTCTCGTATTTATGAATAGCTATTAGTCGAAATATTTATATTTTTTTATGTCAACGTCAGACAATCTTTCCACACATAATTTTTTATAATAACCAAAAGTGCGGAAAGGGGATAGTTAAATGACAAGTATTGAATGGTATAATACAACGAATGTAGATGACCAAAAAATAGGTTTGAAAAAGAAGCAGATCCTAATAGGCTCTCTCTTTTTTTTAACAGCCTTTTTCTTGGCTCAATCTGTTGTATTTGAAGCGGCTGTACCGTTCTCAGTTCCTTTTTGGGCCATTATCCGAACGAAATATAGGGAGTATGCCAAATTTGTTTTATTTGGGAGTTTAGCGGGTTGCTTTTTCCTGGGCTTTGGACAAGTCCTTATTCTCGCTTTACAAATCATCCTGTATGAATGTATTATGCGTTTCCGTTACTGGCAACTGCCCCAAAGTATTGCGGTGTCTTTAGCTGTATTACTGGTACAAATAATGTGGCAAGGAGTGATGTATCAAGGCTTACCACCAGTGCTTGTACAATTTTATGTGGGCTGTGAAGCAGCTTTAGCTCTTATTATGACATTGTTTATGCAGGTACTATTTGTTAACTCGTATGAATGGTTTACGACGCATTGGACATATGAAAAGCTAGGTTCAGGATTAGTCGTCTTTGCAGCCATGCTTACCGGGATGCAAGCAGTTGTAATTAGCTATTTTTCACTCCCTATTTTTTTACTGCAGCTCTTTATCTGTTTTGGTGCATTGGTTGGAAGTGTTCCGTTAGCAACTGTTATTGGAGCAGTACTAGGGACTCTTATCGGTGTGGCCAAGCTTTCGTTTACGGGTATGCTCTCGGTTGCTACCTTAACAGGATTGTGTGCGGGTATGGGCGCGAAGGGTGGTAGATTTGGCGTTGCTATCGGTAGTATTTTACCGAGTGTATTTTTTCTATTTTATGACGCCACATTGCCTTTAGATAGTGTTTATTTCACCTCAATTGCCATTGGGAGTATTCTATTTCTAACAATTCCAAAGAAATATTCAGATAAGGTAAGGGACAAGCTCTTTCCACAACGAGAGGAGATTTTACTAGCCCGACAGAATTGGTTAACGGAACATGTAACGTATAAATTAGAGCACTTTCAGCATTTTGTGCAATTCATGAAGGAGCTTGTGTTTGATCGCTTTATGACGGCACCAGTAGAAGCTGCAAAGGAAGTAGCGCCAATGAATACTTGCTTAAGTTGTTTCCGTTACGATCATTGCTGGGGAGCGCAAAATAATGGTATGGACAAGCTGATGACAGATTGGTTTCATATGAAAGGAGTAGGAAAGGAATCAGCTATTCATCGTGTAGAAGAACAAATACGCTATAAATGCGTGAAATCCACGAAAATTTTTGAGGAATTAGATACAGAGCTCTATAGAGAACGCATTAACGGGCAATATTTCCATGGTAAAAAAATGATTGCCTTACAACTTCGAGATATGAGTAATCATTTGAATCAGTTAATTGCTGAGATGAAGGAGGATACAATTTCTTTTGTAAGTGTTGAAAAGGACATTGTTGAACGCTTAAAGGAGGCCAATATTGAATGTTTTCAACTTGATGTCCTAAGCAATAAGCCAGGAGCAAGAAAGATTGTTTGTGCCTTAGCACCAGCACGTGTCAATTGGGAGAAAGATACGACATTAGCTGAACGTATGATTCTGCCGATTCTTTATGAAATTTTTGATGAACCTTTTGAAATTGAAAAAGTAGTAGCCTGTGAAATACCGTTTCGTCATGTTCAAATATGCTTTAGATCAGCTATTAGCTTTGAAGTAGAGTATGATATATATAGCATGTCTAAAGATGCAACATTATACTCGGGTGATTCTCATGCCCTTTTCCAATTGCATCCTGGATTATTTGCAATTTTGCTGTCTGATGGTATGGGGCAAAGTAAAGAAGCACAACATGAAAGTAGAAAATTGATCCATTTGATGCGAGAGTGTCTAAATTACAATATGAATCCAGAAACTGCGATGCATACGCTCCATTATGTCATGGCATTAAAGCAACAAGATGATATGTATGCAACTCTTGATTTTGCACTTGTCGATTTACAGCACGGCGATTTGTGGTCGTGGAAGGCTGGTGGAATGTCAACCTACATTTTGCGTGGTAAAGAGGTACTGAAAGTTGAAAGTAATGCAGCACCTGTAGGATTCCTATCTATTTCAACAGTTGAAGCTGAAAAAAGAAAGCTAAAGGCAGGAGACGTTATTTTAATGCATTCAGACGGCCTGTTCTCAAGTGTAGCTGATTGGGATGAACAAGAGGAGACATTTTTAGCTTTCGCACAGCAGGTAGCAAGTACAAATAAAACCATTCAAGAAAAGCTAACAACCATTATGCAATCATTCCAAGGTCATTTTGAAATAGAAGATGACTGTACAGTATTAATGTTAGAAGTGACGCATGTTGTACCGACATGGGCTGTTTTTAGGCCAGCTCAGTATTCTATGAGTAAATCATCATAAAATAACAACGAAAAGGGGAGGAGAAGCGTTTGTCATTTGAATTAAAGGTCAAAACATTTATTGAAGAAGAGCAATTATTACAGCAAGGCGACCATCTTCTCATCGCCGTTTCGGGTGGGGTAGACTCTATGGCTTTACTTCATTACTTTGTTCAAACACAGGAGCAGTGGAACATTCAGGTGGAGGCTGTACATGTTGATCATATGTTGAGAGGAGAAGCCTCTGCTGAGGATAGAGCTTTTGTTCAAAAATATTGTGACGATAATGGTGTTTACTTACATGCTACGGAAATTCCAATACCAGCAATTATGGCACAGGAAAACGGTAATACACAGTTAATTTGTCGTAGGGAAAGGTATCGATATTTCAAAGAAGTTTTGCAAAAAACAAATGCTAATAAGCTTGTAACTGCACATCATGCGGATGACCAACTGGAATCAGTATTAATGGCCCTTACAAAAAATGCAACAATGAATAGTATGCAAGGCATACGTCCACAAAGACTTTTTGAAGGAAAATCATTAATTCGTCCGTTTTTAACGGTTACAAAGTCTGAAATAGGGGAATATTTACTTAGAAAAGGTTTGGATTATCGAGAAGATGCAAGCAATTCCAAAGATACCTATGTACGCAATCGTTTTAGACATCATGTGGTACCATTACTGGAGGCAGAAAATCCGCGAGTGACTGAACAGGTGACCCATTTCACAAAGCAATTGCAAGAAGACGATACCTTTTTAATGGCATTGGCCCAAGATGTATTTTCCCAAATTATCATAAGAAGTAACGAAAATACATATAGCATGGAAATTGAGGCTTTTCAATTGGTACCACTTGCTTTACAAAGGAGGCTCATTTTAATACTATTAAACTATCTTTACAAAGATTCAAATACGATACAAAGTTATGCCTTATTGACTTCAATTTTAAAGCTTTGTGATACAACAGCAGGGTATGCTGAAATTCACTTACCTGAAGATTTTCTAGCAGTTCGCCGTTATGGGAAATTAACGATTCAGAAAAATGAGCCGTTAGAAGGCCGAGCTTCTCCTGAAAACCAGGTTATTTCGACTGCTAATGGCTGGACAACACTGACAAATGGTGAGCGCTTACGCGTAGTCAATTTGCATGATTTATCGTCTGAATTGCTGACGGATACTGCACAACTTTTTTATTTTAACGCTAGCAAACTCCACCTACCGCTCTATGTTCGGGCACGCAGGGATGGAGATAGAATGCTGTTAAAAGGAATGGATCAGCCAAAACGCTTATCTCGCCTTTTTATAGATGAAAAGATTCCTTTAAATGAGCGAAATAGCTGGCCGTTACTGATTTCTCAATCTGATGAGGTGGTAGCGGTAATTGGTGTGCGTATGGGAATATTTTTTTCAACCACTCCGCAACCAAACGATGATACAGTGCTCATCGTAGACTAAGGTCTTTGTAAAATATTTCAACGTAATAGGTTGAAGATTTTTTGATACATCACGAGGAGGAATCGATATGTTACAAAACGACATCGAAAAAATTATGATTACAGAAGAACAATTGCAAGAAAGAATTGCAGACTTAGGCGCGCAATTAACAGAGGAATACAAAGATGCATTTCCATTAGCTGTTGGCGTTCTTAAAGGGGCAATGCCATTTATGACGGACCTAATGAAACGTTTCGATTCTTTCATCGAACTGGATTTCATGGATGTCTCTAGCTATGGTAATGCTACCGTGTCATCAGGTGAAGTAAAGATTTTAAAGGATTTGAATACAAGCGTTGAGGGACGTGACGTATTAATTATCGAGGACATTATTGATAGTGGTTTAACTTTAAGCTATCTAGTAGATTTATTTAAATACCGTAAAGCAAAGTCCATTAAAATTGTTACATTACTTGATAAACCATCAGGTCGAAAAGTGAATTTATCTGCTGACTATGTTGGTTTTAAAGTGCCAGATGGCTTTGTTGTAGGATATGGCTTAGATTACGCTGAGAAATATCGTAACTTACCTTATATCGGTATTTTGAAGCCTGAGGTATATTCTTTCTAAGATACAAAAGCTATAACAAGTAAAGGTCTCCAGCGCAAGTCATGTATTTTTTGTTATGTTTAACATAATTCAAAATCTTGACACAATGTTCAGCTATATCGAGCCCGAGGAACAGGTACAATTACGCTGGGACATATAAAGATGGCCTAAAAACTGTTGTGATAACGGCAATAAGTGAACGAAACATTTTTTAAGTAGGGCTTTTCGTTGTATGATGAAATCATGATATGTTAAGATTTTACTTATAATTTTTCTGTTTGTAATGAGGAGGCTGGAGATGAATCGAATATTTCGATATACCATATTCTATCTACTGATTTTCCTAGTGATTATCGGTATTTTTGGTACTTTCAATGGTGGGAATTCACCAACGAAAGAATTAACTTATCATGAGTTTCAAGAAGCTCTAGATAAGAAAGAAATAACAAGTGCTACAATTCAACCTGATAAATCAGTTTACGTCGTTGAAGGAACACTGAAGGGGTATGAAAAAGGGGAAAGCTTTACTACAAACATCCCTCGTGAAAACCAATCTTTAATGGACCGCATCGATGAGGCTGCTAAGGATAAAAATAGTAATATTAGTTTTTTAGCAGCACCAGAAACTAGTGGATGGATTCAATTCTTTACAGGAATTATTCCTTTCATTATCATCATTTTCTTATTCTTCTTCCTAATGAGCCAATCTCAAGGTGGCGGTAATAAAGTGATGAGCTTTGGTAAAAGTAAGGCTAAACTGTATGATGATCAAAAGAAAAAAGTACGTTTTACAGATGTAGCAGGTGCTGATGAAGAGAAAGCAGAGCTTGTTGAGGTGGTAGAATTCTTAAAAGACCACCGCAAATTCACTGAAATCGGTGCCCGTATTCCAAAGGGTATCTTACTTGTAGGTCCTCCAGGTACAGGTAAAACATTACTTGCACGAGCAGTAGCAGGTGAAGCAGGCGTTCCATTCTTCTCTATCTCAGGTTCTGACTTCGTAGAAATGTTTGTCGGTGTTGGGGCTTCACGTGTTCGAGATCTATTTGAAAATGCTAAGAAAAATGCTCCATGTATCATCTTTATCGATGAGATTGATGCAGTAGGTCGTCAACGTGGTGCTGGTCTCGGTGGAGGCCATGATGAGCGCGAACAAACATTAAACCAATTATTAGTTGAAATGGATGGTTTCGGTGCCAATGAAGGGATTATTATCATTGCCGCAACAAACCGCCCAGATATTTTAGATAAAGCATTATTACGTCCAGGTCGTTTTGACCGTCAAATTACAGTAGGGCATCCTGATGTAAAAGGACGTGAGGCAATTCTTAAAGTACATGCACGCAATAAGCCTTTAGCAGATACAGTTGATTTAGCAGCAGTTGCTCAACGTACGCCAGGTTTCTCAGGTGCGGACTTAGAAAACTTACTAAACGAAGCGGCGCTTGTAGCAGCTCGAAAAAGTAAACGCACTATTAATATGACAGATATCGATGAGGCATCAGACCGAGTAATCGCTGGTCCTGCAAAAGCTAGTCGCGTATATTCAGCCAAAGAGAAGAAACTGGTATCCTTCCATGAAGCTGGCCACGTAGTTGTTGGTCTTGAACTAGATGAGGCTGATACAGTACACAAAGTAACAATTGTTCCTCGTGGGCAAGCGGGTGGATATGCGATTATGTTACCGAAGGAAGAGCGCTTCTTTACTACAAAGCAAGAGCTTTTAGATCGTATTGCAGGTCTTCTTGGTGGTCGTGTAGCTGAAGAAATTGTTCTTGGTGAAGTTTCTACAGGAGCTCATAACGATTTCCAAAAGGTTACGAGCATTGCCCGTGCTATGGTTACTGAATACGGAATGAGTGAGAATCTTGGAGCAATGCAATTTGGCTCAAGTCAAGGCGGTAATGTATTCCTTGGCCGTGACTTTAATTCTGACCAAAACTATTCTGATTCAGTAGCCTATGAAATTGATAAAGAAATGCAAAAAATTATTGATACACAGTATGAGCGTACTAAACGTATCCTAACGGAAAAACGCCATCTGCTTGATTTAATTGCCAATACGCTAATGAAAAAAGAAACATTAAATGCACAAGAAATTGAGCATTTACGTGATCATGGTGTATTACCAGAACCAGAGGCTGTAGAACAAATTGAGGACAATACTCCAAAGATTGAAGCAAAGCCAACATTAGATACAATTGGTGAACCTGTTGTTGAAAAAGAGCTACTAAGTAAAGAGCCAAAGCCAACAACTTTGGATCTAGCAAAAGAACGTAAAGAACCAAATGATGCACCTAAGGGTATCGATGAAAAACGTGATTAAAAATAGGGAAGGCTGTTTACTAGTTCAGTAAGCAGTCTTTTTCTTTGCCTTTTCTTGCTAATAAGCATTAGGATATAGTAGTAAAAAAGACAAGCTGCATTTAGGATAGATGTGGTATTTGTGAGCTAAAACAGATAGGAGTGTTTAAACATGGGAAATGTTGCATTGAATAATGGTCTTAAAATGCCTTTGGTTGGTTATGGTGTTTTTCGAGTACCTGAAGGAGATGACCTAGCTGAAGCAGTAAAAACAGCGATTGCAAAAGGTTATCGTAGTATTGATACAGCACAAGTATATCGTAACGAAGAAAGTGTTGGGCGAGGAATACGAGCAGCCATTGAAGAAGGCTTAGTAACTCGTGAAGAACTATTTATCACATCAAAAGTTTGGAACGATGGACTTTCCTATGAAGAAACACTTGCCGCATATGATAGCAGTTTGGAGAAAATAGGATTAGACTATTTGGATTTATATTTAGTACATTGGCCAGGCATAGACCAAAATTATCTTGAGGTTTACAAAGCGCTAGAAAAGATTTATCAAGATGGTCGAGTACGCTCAATTGGTGTTAGTAATTTCCATGTACACCATTTGGAAAGCCTTTTGAAGGAAACGACTGTTGTCCCTGTTATTAATCAAATTGAATTCCATCCACATTTAACACAGGAGGAAGTTCGTGCTTATTGCCAGGATAAGGGCATACAGGTGGAGGCATGGTCTCCATTGATGAATGGATCTCTACTGGAAGAAGCGTTGATTCAAGAGCTAGCCTCTAAATACGGTAAAACGCCTGCACAGATTGTGTTACGCTATGATGTGCAACATAATGTTGTCACGATTCCAAAAACGATGACACCTGCACGTATGACTGAAAACCTAGATGTTTTTGACTTTGTGTTAACTGAGCAGGAAATGACACAGTTGGATGCAATGAACGATGGCTTGCGTTGTGGTCCAGATCCAGAAAAATTTAATTTCAAATGATTTCAAGAGAGGCTGCCAATTTTAGGGGCCTCTTTTTAAAGAAAGCATGAAAAATCTTCTCCAGCCTGTAGCTGACACTTCGCCTACGGTACAAACAACATCTGCTGAATGAAGATAAAAAGTATGGTATCATTTTCTAAAGTGTTTTAACTTCATTTCAGTTAGATAGAATGTTGTAACATGAGGATTGCGAAAGTTACAATGACGATATGGGAGGTGTCAGCCTTGATTTTAGTTTTAGATGCAGGGAATTCGAATATTGTATTAGGTGTCTATGATGACAACGATCAATTAGCCTTCCATTGGCGTATGGTGACGGACCTTCATAAAACAGAAGATGAATATGCCATGCAAGTTCTTTCATTTTTTAATCATGCAGGCATTTCATTTGAACAAATAACAGGCATTATTATATCCTCAGTTGTGCCACCAATTATGTTTTCGTTAGAGGCGATGTGTCAGAAGTATTTTCGAAAAAAGCCTTTAGTAGTCGGACCAGGTGTGAAAACGGGTTTAAATATTAAATACGAAAATCCTCGCGAGGTTGGGTCTGACCGCATTGTGAATGCCATAGCAGCTCTAGATTTATATAAGGCCCCTTGTATCATAGTTGATTTTGGTACAGCAACAACCTATTGTTATTTGAACGAAAAGGGCGATTATATGGGTGGTGCTATTGCGCCAGGCATCACTATCTCTACAGAGGCTCTTTATACTCAGGCTGCAAGATTGCCGCGTATTGAAATCGTTCGACCTACACATATAGTGGGAAAAACGACCGTTTCTGCTATGCAGGCAGGAATTTTTTATGGCTTTGTTGGACAAGTAGAGGGCATTGTTAATCGTATGAAAGCACAAAGTAAAGAGGAGCCATTAGTAATTGCTACAGGTGGTTTAGCAAATCTAATCGCAGGGGAGACACAAATTATAGAAGTTGTAGATCCATTTTTAACGTTAAAGGGTTTATATAAGCTCTATAAACGTAACCAATAGGAAATGAGGGACATTCCATTTATGAATGATTATTTAGTAAGAGGTTTAGGATTTAATGGGCAAGTTCGTGTGTTTGCAGCTCGTACAACAGCCACAGTAGGAGAAGTGCAACGCCGTCACGATACATGGCCAGTTGTATCAGCAGCTTTAGGTCGTTCAATGACAGCGGCTGTTATGATGGGAGCCATGTTAAAAGGTGAAGAGAAAATCACGATTAAAATTGAGGGCAACGGCCCAATTGGCCCAATGGTAATTGATAGTAATGCGCATGGAGAAGTGCGTGGATTTGTGACAAACCCTCATGTACACTTTGATTTAAACGAGCAAGGTAAGTTAGATGTTCGAGCAGGCGTTGGAACAGAAGGAGCTCTTACAATCGTTAAAGACCTTGGTTTGAGAGATATGTTTTCAGGACAAACACCAATTGTTTCTGGCGAAATTGCTGAAGATTTTACTTATTATTTTGCTACATCTGAGCAAGTACCATCATCCGTAGGTTTAGGCGTATTAGTTAACCCAGACAACACTATTCTTGCAGCAGGCGGATTTATACTTCAATTAATGCCAGGCTGTGAGGAAGAAACAATTACTGAAATTGAACAACATCTTGCTACAATAGAGCCTGTTTCAAAAATGATTGAAAAAGGTTTTACACCAGAGCAAATTTTAGAAGCTGTATTAGGCAATGGACATCTACAAATTTTAGATTCCATGCCAGTTGAATTTAAATGTCAATGTTCAAAAGAGCGGTTTGGTGCGGCAATTTTAGGTCTAGGAACAGCAGAAATTAGAGAAATGATTGATGAGGATGGCGGTGCAGAAGCACAATGTCACTTCTGCTTAGAGACATACAGTTTTTCTAAAGATGAGCTAGAAGGGTTTATTGATGAGCTCAACGCGTAATCGGCGACCTTCAACCAATGTAACACCAAACCAAACGCCTTTATTGCAACGTCGTTTAAAGACAAAACCTGCTTTAGCTGTCATAGCCGTTTTGTTATTAGGAAATATTTTATGGTTCATTAGTTGGTTGATCCCAAACAAAGGTCAAGAAATTGGTAGCGACGAACAAGTCGCTGCCATTGACGGGGATGTTATCACACGCCAAGAGTGGATGATTGCCATGGAAGAACGATATGGTAAAGAAACACTGCAAAATTTAGTGAATGAAACAGTAATGGAAAAGGCAGCAAAAACATATAAAATTAAAGTTACTGATCAGGAAATTGATCTTGAACTAGCGTTAATGCGATCTGCTCAAGATAAGTTTGATACAGCCATGCAAAATCTTTCGGCAGAGCAACTACGCCAAAAGATTCGTTCACAGCTTATATTGGATAAGGTACTCACGAAAGACGTAGTGATAGAGGAAGAAAGCGTTGAAAAGTATTATGAGGAAAATCAAGGATTATATAATACAAAAACAAGCTATCGTACGAATTTTATTGAGGTCGATTCAAAAAAAGCTGCTGATGAGGCATTGGGTGAATTAAAAAATGGCTCTGACTTTACAGTGCTGGCACGAGAAATCTCTGTTGATAGTGCTTCAGCAAGTTTAGGAGGAGATATTGGTTTTCTTACAGAGAATCAGGAAAATCTAGACCCTGCAATTATTAATGCTGTGAAATCGATAAAGGCAAATGAGGTAAGTAAAGCCTTTAAGTTAGATAATGGTCATTATGGCATTGTTCAAGTGCAAGAGGTATTAGAAGGACAATCCTTTACATATGACGATGTGAAAGAACATATTGAGCGTGAATTAGCTTTAGAGCAATTGCCGCAATCTGTTACGCCAGAAGCATTTTGGTCTGAATTTAATGCTACTTGGTATTATGGAGAGTCTAAAAAAGAAAAATAATACATGAAAGAGTCTGCAGGTTTTGCTGGGTAAAATGAGTCTGATCAAACTTACAGGCATTCGTAGTGATTTACCCAATAGATGCAGATTCTTTTTCTTTAGCCGATGATAAAGTTTTTCCTTTTCAACGCAATGATAAATATTCTGAAAATATATGCTTTATTTATTGACAATCGAATGGAAAAATTGATAAAATACAAAATAAGTAAAACCTATAAAAATAGTAGGGATTGGGAGTGGATTAGTAAATGAGTAGATTAGCAAATTCGGTAGCTGAATTAGTTGGTAAAACACCAATTGTAAAATTAAATCATGCAACAAGTGAAAATGAAGGTACTGTGTATGTAAAATTAGAATATTTTAATCCAGGAAGCTCAGTAAAAGACCGCTTAGCTTTAGCGATGATCGAAGCTGCGGAAAAAGACGGGACATTAAAACCTGGTGGCACAATTATTGAGCCGACATCTGGTAATACAGGTATTGGTCTTGCAATGATTGCTGCTGCTAAAGGTTATAAAGCCATTTTAGTTATGCCAGAAACGATGAGCTTAGAGCGTCGTAATTTATTACGTGCTTATGGTGCAGAGCTTGTGTTAACGCCTGGTCCAGCAGGTATGAAGGGGGCAATTGCTAAAGCAGAAGAACTATCTGCAGAGCATGGCTACTTCCTGCCACAACAGTTTACGAATCCAGCGAACGCAGTAATTCACCGTCTAACAACAGGTCCTGAAATTGTAGAAGCATTTGATGGCCTAACACTTGATGCATTTGTAGCTGGTGTTGGTACAGGTGGTACAATCACTGGTGCGGGTGCTGTCTTAAAAGAAAAGTATCCAAGCATTGAAATCATTGCTGTTGAGCCAAAAGATTCACCAGTTCTTTCTGGTGGTCAACCAGGGCCACATAAAATTCAAGGAATTGGCGCTGGATTTGTACCAGCCGTTTTAGATACGGAAGTCTATTCTTCAGTATTCCCTGTTGAAAATGAGGTTGCTTTTGAAGTAGCACGTAAAGTAGCACGTGAAGAAGGAATCCTATGTGGTATTTCATCTGGTGCTGCAATCTATGCTGCAATTGAAGCGGCAAAACGTTTAGGTAAGGGTTCGAATGTTCTTGCTATTGTGCCTTCTAACGGTGAGCGTTACCTATCAACACCTTTATATCAATTTGAAGACTAATTAAAGTTTTTTATGTAAGGGCTCCTTTATAAAAGGAGTCCTTTTTAATGCAAAAAAATGGACACTATGAAAATTATAAAAATATTCGCTTCTATGTAATAATCAAGTTAAGATGGAATCACATCATATGTTTAAAGGGGAAAATAACTTGAAGACAATACTTACGAAAACATTAACGATGGATGCAGATTCATTTTTTTATAGCTATAAAAATCAGACAGAGACTCAGCAAGCACATGTGTTTTTAGAAAGTGGACGTGGTGGACATTTTTCAATAGCTGCGTGGAATCCATTAGCTACCGCACAATCAGTAGAGGGTGGGCTTTTAGTAAATTGGAGAAATGGTAGACAAGAAGTTTTACAAGGTGAGTCCCTCGACTTATTGGAAGAGCTTGTGGCGGAATATCGGGTTACTTATAATGCAGAGCTTCCTGTTTTTCAGGGAGGGGCTATTGGATTCGTTGCGTATGATTATGCCCGTAAAATTGAGGAGCTTCCTAATACGGCAATAGATGACCTACAAGTACCAGATATCTATTATTATATTTTTGATTGTTGGGCAGTACATGATGTGAAAACAAATACAGTGACACTTATGAAGCTAGAAGATAATGAGGTCAACTTGGAAGAATGGGCTAACAACTGGCATGTTGCAGCACAGGCTGGATTAGGCGCGCGCAAATTTGAAAAAACAAATGCTACAGAAGTTATGAATGATGAGAACGAATTACTTGTTTCATTTGCAGGAGCTGATTTCGAGGCAGCGGTTAAAAAAATACAAACGTATATCGCGCAAGGTGATGTCTTTCAGGTGAATTTATCTGTTCGTCAGTCTAAGAACCTAAATGCAACTGCAATGGATGTCTATGAGGCACTTCGAGCGTTTAATCCTTCACCATATATGGCTTATATTGAAGCACCTGATTTTGCTGTTGTTTCTGGATCACCAGAATTATTAGTCAAGCGTCAAGGCAATGAGTTGTCGACGAGACCAATTGCGGGTACTCGACCAAGAGGAAAATCCGAAGTGGAAGATTTAGCGTTGGCTCAGGAGTTAATTGAAAATGACAAAGAGCGTGCTGAGCATGTAATGTTAGTGGATTTAGAGCGTAATGATTTAGGCCGAGTATCGGCCTATGGAACAGTGGAAGTGGATGAATTTATGGTCATTGAGCGCTATTCACATGTCATGCATATCGTTTCAAATGTGCGTGGAGAAATAGCAGAAGGCAAAACGAATGCAGATGTTATTCGCGCAATGTTCCCAGGTGGGACAATTACAGGAGCGCCAAAGATCCGCACTATGGAAATTATTGAAGAATTGGAGCCTGTACGACGTGGTTTATATACAGGCTCAATCGGCTGGCTAGGCTTTACCGGTGATATGGAGTTTAATATTGTGATCCGTACAGCATTTATAAAAGATGGGGTTGCGCATATTCAGGCTGGCGCAGGCATTGTCATTGACTCTGTTCCCGAAAGAGAGTATCAGGAATCTTTAAACAAAGCGAAGGCAATGTGGCAGGCGAAGGCAATGGCAGAGGAGCGAGCAAAATGATTTTAATGATCGACAATTATGATTCATTTATTTATAACATCGTCCAATATTTGGGTGAATTTGGTCATGAGATAGTTGTGAAACGTAATGATGTTATGACAGTAGAGGAAATAGAACAACTTGCACCTGATATGATTGTTATTTCTCCAGGACCTTGTAGTCCGAATGAGGCGGGTGAAAGCCTGAACATTATTAAATATTTCGCGGGAAATATTCCGATTTTAGGGGTTTGCCTTGGACATCAGGCACTTGCACAGGTATTTGGTGGCAATGTCATACGAGCGGAACGTCTAATGCATGGTAAGACATCACCCGTGCTGCATGCAGAAGTAGGTTTGCATAAAGGTATGCCAAATCCATTCCAAGCAACTCGCTATCACTCTCTTATTGTAGAAAAGGAGACATTACCAGCGTGTCTAGAAGTAACAGCTTGGACAGAAGAGGGAGAAATTATGGGTCTTCGTCATAAAGAATATCCAATTGAGGGTGTACAATATCATCCAGAATCCATTATGACGGAGCAAGGGAAAAAACTTCTTCGCCAATTTATAGAGATGTATGTAGAAGGAGTGAAATAGATGCAGTGCTGGATGAATGGAAACTATATGGCGGCCCAGGATTTGAGAATTTCGCCATTTGATCATGGGTTTTTATACGGTTTGGGATTTTTTGAAACGTTCCGAACATATAGGGGTCAGGTATTCTGCTGGGAAGAACATATGGAAAGATTACAGCATGCTTTATCACAATATCACATTCATTTAACCTATTCTGAAAATGTATTACTTGAGGTTGTACAACAACTAAATCAACTGGCAGGCGGTCAGGATGGCTACTTCCGTTTAAATGTATCCGCTGGAGAGCATAATATTGGATTACAGCCAACAGAATATAGGCAACCCAATGTCATCGTTTTTCGCAAGGAACTTCAGGACACACCGCGTGGTACTGAAAAGATTGCACAATGGCTTACTACAACACGCAATACACCTGAACAAGGGGTACGAGTTAAATCGCATCATTATGGCAACAACGTACTTGGTCGCTTTGAAATGCCATCACTGGCCAAACAAGAAGGTTTCTTTTTAACGGAACAAGGCTATGTGGCTGAAGGTGTGACATCAAATGTTTTTTGGGTAAAAAATGATATACTATATACGCCTTCCTTGGAGACAGGTATTTTACCAGGGATTATTCGTGCATGGATTATAGAGAAGGCCAATGCGCTAGATATCGAAGTACAGCAAGGCTTTTATACAAAAGAAGACTTACTACAGAGTACGGAATGCTTCATTACCAATTCAGTACAAGAGCTTGTGCCTATTAGTAGCTTGGATAACCAGCGATTTTTAGGCAATAAAGGACCTATTTATTCGCTTTTGCATGGGGCATTTATTCAAGAAGTGGAGCAAGGATAAAGGAGCGTTTACATGCTAGAAAAATATACGAAACCATTAACGATTAATGGTATTACATTAGACTATACACAAGAAACATTTGTTATGGGGATTCTAAATGTTACACCAGACTCCTTCTCTGATGGAGGAAAGTATAACAATGTGGTGGCTGCTGTTGCTCAAGCGAAAAAAATGGTAGCTGAAGGAGCAAAAATCATTGATGTAGGTGGGGAATCTACACGTCCAGGGTATGAACGAATTTCAGATGAAGAAGAAATTGCACGCATTGTGCCTGTTATTCAAGCATTAGCAAAAGAAGTAAAGGCCGTTATTTCTGTTGATACGTATAAAGCAAGTGTAGCGCGTGCTGCAATTGAAGCGGGCGCACATATCATCAATGATATTTGGGGAGCGAAAGCAGAACCAGAAATTGCTCAGGTGGCTGCAGATTTACATGTTCCTATCATTTTAATGCATAATCGCGAAAATATGGATTATGGCGTTGATTTTTGGACGACTGCGAAGGCAGATATAGAAAAAAGTATTGCCATCGCACAGCAAGCTGGAGTCCCTGAGCATCATATCATCTTAGATCCAGGTATTGGCTTTGCTAAAAATACTGCACAAAATATAGCTATGATGCAACACTTAACGGAATTAGTGGCTATGGGTTATCCGGTATTATTAGCAACATCACGTAAATCAATGATTGGTAATGTTTTAAAGCTACCTATTGAGGAGCGTCTTGAAGGGACAAGTGCAACAGTCGCTTATGGAATTGAAAAGGGCTGTCATATGATCAGAGTTCACGATGTAAAGGAAATGGCGCGTACAACACATATGGCGGATGTATTAGTGGGTAAACGTTTGTTTAAGGAGGAAGCTTGATGGATTATATTCATTTAAAGGACATGCAGTTTTATGGCTATCATGGTGTGTTAGCCGCGGAAACGACTCTAGGTCAACGCTTCCGAGCAAATGTTTCGCTTGCAGTAGATATGACAAAAGCTGGGGAAACGGATGATCTTTCTTATACAGTTAATTATGCAGAGGTATATGCGTTATGTCGCGATATTGTAGAAGGCGAACCGTTTAAGCTTATTGAGGCTCTTGTTGTGAAAATAGCGAATGCAATTTTAGCAACCTATCCGGATAAAGTAGAGGGCGTTCGTGTAGAGCTCATTAAACCAGACCCACCCATTCATGGCTATTACAAAGAGGTATCTGTTGAGGTAACGAGAGGTGATTTCTAATGAAGGATGTCTATTTATCTATCGGAACAAATATGGGAGAGAGATATGAGAATCTTCAGCACGCAGTAGCCCTTTTAAAGGAAAAGAAGGAAATTGAGCTAATTCGTGTTTCATCTGTTTATGAAACAGCAGCTGTCGGTTATACGGATCAGGCAGATTTTTTAAATATAGCTGTTCATCTAAAAACAGATATATCGTCTGCTGAGATGTTGAAGATTTGCCAAGCAATCGAACAGGAATTAGGGCGTGTAAAAGAATTTCGCTGGGGCCCACGGGTTATTGACCTTGACATTTTACTTTACAATCAAGAGAATATTGAAACGGAGAGCTTAATTGTTCCTCATCCAAGAATGTATGAGCGAGCATTCGTCCTAGTACCACTTATAGAGATTACACCTTCACCACTGGATGAACAGCTACAACAAGCGCATGATCTGTTACAGCAAATGGATTGTGAAAAGGAAGGCGTGATCTTCTGGAAACTTTTTAATGAGCCTTCAACGGTGAATTAAGTAATGGTGTAGGAATGAATTATCAGCGTATAGCATTAACGATAGCTAGAGAAAAATAGGTAAAGCCTATAGAGGAGGAAGAAAAACGTTGGGTCAGTCAACAGAGAAGCCATTTCAAATTGGCGATATTGTCATGGACAATCGAGTAGTATTAGCGCCAATGGCTGGGATTTGTAACTCTGCTTTCCGATTAACGGTTAAGGAGTTTGGTGCAGGTCTCGTATACGCTGAAATGATTAGTGATAAGGGCATTGTTCAAAAAAATGAAAAAACATTAGGTATGCTTTATATCGATGAACGTGAAAATCCTCTGTCATTGCAAATCTTTGGTGGGGATAAAGCAACCTTAGTGGAAGCAGCAAAATATGTGGATGAAAATACAACTGCTGATATTATTGATATCAACATGGGATGCCCTGTTAATAAAATCATAAAATGTGAAGCGGGTGCACGCTTGCTACTTAATCCAGATAAAGTATATGAAATGGTAGCGGCTGTTGTGGATGCCGTCAAAAAACCAGTTAGCGTAAAAATGCGTATTGGCTGGGACGAAGAGCATATTTTTGCAATTGAAAATGCCCAAGCTGTTGAGCGGGCAGGTGCATCTGCAGTAGCAGTTCATGGTCGTACACGTGTACAAATGTATGAAGGTAAAGCGAATTGGGATTACATTCGTCAAGTGAAGGAAAATGTCAGCATTCCTGTGCTTGGTAATGGGGACGTGGAAACACCACAAGACGCGAAACGCATGCTTGAAACTACAGGTGTAGATGCAGTAATGATTGGACGTGCTGCTTTAGGTAATCCATGGATGATCTACCGTACGGTTCAATACCTAGAAACAGGTGAATTAAAAGAAGAACCAGGTGTACGTGAAAAAATGGATGTATGTCTATTACACTTTGAACGACTTCTTCAATTAAAAGGAGAAGGAATTGCAGTTCGGGAAATGCGTAAACATGCATCATGGTATTTAAAAGGGATTCGCGGCAATGGTAAAGCACGCAATGCCATTAACCAAACTGAAACTGCGGCAGAGCTTCGCGCATTGTTAAATGGTCTTGTACAGGAGTATGAAGAGAGCGAATCTAAATTGATTGTTCCAGAAGCCAAAGAATTAATTATATAGATACATGATGGGCGTCTCTACAATTTGGTAGAGGCGCCTTTTAGCTGCAACTTTAATTTTTAGAATTATTAATTATTTTGTATTAGGTTGAAAATAAACTGAAACAGATGATTACAGCACTAAAATTGTGTACAATAGAAATATTATGGACGTAAACGCGGACAATTTACTTAAGGAGTGAAACAAGTGTCAAATATAGAAGAATTAAATGATCAACTATTGGTGAGACGCCAAAAGATGACAACTATACTAGAAAACGGACAAGATCCATTTGGAAGCCGTTTTGAGCGTACACATTTATCCACAGAAGTACGTGAGCAATTTGCAGATCAAACAAAAGAGCAGCTTGAGGAAAACCTTCAAGAGGTTATTATTGCGGGCCGTATTATGACGAAACGTGGTAAAGGAAAAGCTGGATTTGCGCATATTCAGGATTTAAGTGGTCAAATTCAAATTTATGTTCGCCAAGATCATGTAGGCGAAGAAGCGTATGAATTATTTAAACAAGCTGATTTAGGAGACATCGTAGGTGTGCGCGGTAACGTATTCCGTACACAAGTGGGAGAACTTTCTATAAAGGCTGAGGAATTCACGTTCCTGACAAAAGCGCTACGTCCTATGCCAGAGAAATTCCATGGCTTACAGGATGTTGAGCAACGTTATCGCCAACGTTACCTAGATTTAATGACAAACGAAGATAGCAAAAAAACATTTATCACTCGTTCTAAAATTATCCGTGCAATCCGTAATTATTTAGATAATGCTGGATACTTAGAAGTAGAAACTCCAATGCTTCACACAATTGCTGGTGGCGCAGCTGCTCGTCCATTTATTACGCATCACAATGCACTTGATATGGAATTATATATGCGAATTGCCATCGAATTGCACTTAAAACGTTTAATCGTTGGTGGTTTAGAGAAAGTTTACGAAATCGGACGTGTGTTCCGTAATGAAGGAATTTCTACACGCCACAACCCTGAATTTACAATGATTGAACTATACGAAGCATATGCTGATTATCAAGATATCATGTCTCTAACTGAAAACCTTATTGCACATGTTGCCCAAGAAGTTCTAGGTACAACAACAGTTCAATATGGAGAAGATCAAATTAATCTTGCGGTAGGTTGGAAACGAGTTCACATGGTAGATGCTGTAAAAGAGGCAACGGGTGTAGATTTCTGGCAGCCAATGACAAAAGAACAAGCACAAGCGCTTGCTAAAGAGCATGGAGTAGAAGTGAAGGATGTTCATGAAGTAGGTCATATTATCAATGAATTCTTTGAACAGAAAGTAGAAGAGACACTTGTACAGCCTACATTCGTATTTGGTCATCCAGTAGAAATCTCACCTCTTGCGAAGAAAAATCCAGAGGACGAGCGTTTTACAGATCGCTTTGAGTTATTCATCGTTCGTCGTGAACATGCAAATGCCTTCACGGAGTTAAATGACCCAATCGACCAACGCCAACGCTTTGAAGCGCAATTAGCAGAAAAAGAAGCAGGTAATGATGAGGCACATGAAATGGACAATGATTTCATTGAAGCATTAGAATACGGTATGCCTCCAACAGGTGGTCTAGGTATCGGTATTGACCGCTTAATCATGCTACTAACAAATTCACCATCAATTCGTGATGTATTATTGTTCCCAACAATGCGTCATATTACAAAATAGTAAATTGTAGTGTAGGTTTTTCATAGAGCTATAAAAGAGCAGTAATGTATGAAGAGGAGAATTCACAAGATAAGTGAATTCTCTTCTTTTTGTTCAATGAAAAAAATTAAGTTGTTTAAACGTTGATTAAATTTAGGTTATACTTTTATAGTTCTATGTTTTTCAATACAATAAGTATAAAAAAGAAGTATTTTATTGGGGGCTTATAATGAATTACAAAATTATTAACAAACAAGTATTTGAACAGGCACAATTACGTTCTGTTTCCGATGTTCCATTTACGGAGGAAGAGCTCGAGCATGGTATGAAATTAGTCGTTGCTAAAAAAGACGAGACGCTTACCTTATATTTAGTGGAAATAGATGGCCACAAGAAATTTGAAGTTCGTTGGGATGATTCTTCTGAAATCTTCAGTGGCTGGTATTCCGCATGGGATAATTTCTTATGGTGCTTAAACATAGTCGATCCTCAAAGTAATGACATAAAATAGGGGCATCTTAGAAATAAGCAGGCGCTAAAGTACAGAAGACGTACTTTAGCGCCTGCTTATTTTAGGTTGGGATTGAAGTAACATAGATTGTAGTTACAGTTACAGTTATTATGAAGGAATAAACGATTTTGTATGATTTGTAGTTTTTATCAAGGAAGAAGGACATCTGTAAAAGAATGATCTCTTATATAAAGTAATGAATTTTGTTAGCTACAACTACCAACTTTAAGAGCTATAAAATTATTAGTATTTTAATTTAAAATGTTGAGATTTAATAGAAAGAGATGTATAGTAAAACAAATAATTAAGTAAGAAACGAGAATACGATAATTAAAACTCTCGTAAATGCACAAAATAGCTTATAAAATCAATTTTATTAAAATAAAATTGATTTTATGTAAAAAACACTTGCGAAGTTTTTTATAACGTGATAAATTATTACTTGTCGTTAAGACAACGCAATTAACAACATCGAGCTTCAAAAATGAATTTAAAAAAAGATGTTGACAGAAATAAATGATTATAATATAATTTAAAAGTTGTCTCTGATAATTTTTGAAAAACCTTTTTAAAAAAGTGTTGACAACAAAATGAAGAAATGTTATAATGTAAAAGTTGCTGTCGAAAGATGGTTACGAAATGAACCTTGAAAACTGAACAAGCAAAACGTAATCAATAAAGTTTTAAGTAGCTAGCTTCTGCTAGTGAACGAAACAAAAATTTTGGACATCAAAATTGATGCCAGCAAAACAATTTGAGCTAATCAAATTTCTTTTATGGAGAGTTTGATCCTGGCTCAGGACGAACGCTGGCGGCGTGCCTAATACATGCAAGTCGAGCGAACAGAGAAGGAGCTTGCTCCTTCGACGTTAGCGGCGGACGGGTGAGTAACACGTGGGCAACCTACCCTATAGTTTGGGATAACTCCGGGAAACCGGGGCTAATACCGAATAATTTATTTCACCTCATGGTGAAACACTGAAAGACGGTTTCGGCTGTCGCTATAGGATGGGCCCGCGGCGCATTAGCTAGTTGGTGAGGTAACGGCTCACCAAGGCGACGATGCGTAGCCGACCTGAGAGGGTGATCGGCCACACTGGGACTGAGACACGGCCCAGACTCCTACGGGAGGCAGCAGTAGGGAATCTTCCACAATGGGCGAAAGCCTGATGGAGCAACGCCGCGTGAGTGAAGAAGGATTTCGGTTCGTAAAACTCTGTTGTAAGGGAAGAACAAGTACAGTAGTAACTGGCTGTACCTTGACGGTACCTTATTAGAAAGCCACGGCTAACTACGTGCCAGCAGCCGCGGTAATACGTAGGTGGCAAGCGTTGTCCGGAATTATTGGGCGTAAAGCGCGCGCAGGTGGTTTCTTAAGTCTGATGTGAAAGCCCACGGCTCAACCGTGGAGGGTCATTGGAAACTGGGAGACTTGAGTGCAGAAGAGGATAGTGGAATTCCAAGTGTAGCGGTGAAATGCGTAGAGATTTGGAGGAACACCAGTGGCGAAGGCGACTATCTGGTCTGTAACTGACACTGAGGCGCGAAAGCGTGGGGAGCAAACAGGATTAGATACCCTGGTAGTCCACGCCGTAAACGATGAGTGCTAAGTGTTAGGGGGTTTCCGCCCCTTAGTGCTGCAGCTAACGCATTAAGCACTCCGCCTGGGGAGTACGGTCGCAAGACTGAAACTCAAAGGAATTGACGGGGGCCCGCACAAGCGGTGGAGCATGTGGTTTAATTCGAAGCAACGCGAAGAACCTTACCAGGTCTTGACATCCCGTTGACCACTGTAGAGATATGGTTTCCCCTTCGGGGGCAACGGTGACAGGTGGTGCATGGTTGTCGTCAGCTCGTGTCGTGAGATGTTGGGTTAAGTCCCGCAACGAGCGCAACCCTTGATCTTAGTTGCCATCATTTAGTTGGGCACTCTAAGGTGACTGCCGGTGACAAACCGGAGGAAGGTGGGGATGACGTCAAATCATCATGCCCCTTATGACCTGGGCTACACACGTGCTACAATGGACGATACAAACGGTTGCCAACTCGCGAGAGGGAGCTAATCCGATAAAGTCGTTCTCAGTTCGGATTGTAGGCTGCAACTCGCCTACATGAAGCCGGAATCGCTAGTAATCGCGGATCAGCATGCCGCGGTGAATACGTTCCCGGGCCTTGTACACACCGCCCGTCACACCACGAGAGTTTGTAACACCCGAAGTCGGTGAGGTAACCTTTTGGAGCCAGCCGCCGAAGGTGGGATAGATGATTGGGGTGAAGTCGTAACAAGGTAGCCGTATCGGAAGGTGCGGCTGGATCACCTCCTTTCTAAGGATTATTTCGGAATACAAACCTTGGGTTTGTAAGATTACGTTTTGCGTTCAGTTTTGAAGGTTCATTCTTCTGAATGAATTGCTTCAAAACTTGTTCTTTGAAAACTGGATAAAACGACATTGAAATTGTAACAAACACATTTATTTTTTTAAGTTTTTTATAGGCTTAATAACTTGGTTAAGTTATTAAGGGCGCACGGCGAATGCCTTGGCACTAGGAGCCGAAGAAGGACGGCACTAACACCGATATGCTTCGGGGAGCTGTAAGTGAGCTTTGATCCGGAGATTTCCGAATGGGGGAACCCACTACGTTTAATCGCGTAGTATCTTGACGTGAATACATAGCGTCTTGAAGGCAGACCCAGGGAACTGAAACATCTAAGTACCTGGAGGAAGAGAAAGAAAAATCGATTCCCTGAGTAGCGGCGAGCGAAACGGGAAGAGCCCAAACCAAGAGGCTTGCCTCTTGGGGTTGTAGGACACTCAATACGGAGTTACAAAAGAGCGAGTTAGATGAAGCGACTTGGAAAGGTCCGCCAGAGCAGGTAAAAGCCCTGTAGTCGAAAGTTCGTTCCCTCCTGAGTGGATCCTGAGTACGGCGGAACACGTGAAATTCCGTCGGAATCCGGGAGGACCATCTCCCAAGGCTAAATACTACCTAGTGACCGATAGTGAACCAGTACCGTGAGGGAAAGGTGAAAAGCACCCCGGAAGGGGAGTGAAAGAGATCCTGAAACCGTGTGCCTACAAGTAGTTAGAGCCCGTTAATGGGTGATAGCGTGCCTTTTGTAGAATGAACCGGCGAGTTACGATTACGTGCGAGGTTAAGCTTTAGAAGGCGGAGCCGCAGCGAAAGCGAGTCTGAATAGGGCGAATTAGTACGTGGTCGTAGACCCGAAACCAGGTGATCTACCCATGTCCAGGGTGAAGGTGAGGTAACACTTACTGGAGGCCCGAACCCACGCACGTTGAAAAGTGCGGGGATGAGGTGTGGGTAGCGGAGAAATTCCAATCGAACTTGGAGATAGCTGGTTCTCTCCGAAATAGCTTTAGGGCTAGCCTCGTGATGAGAATACTGGAGGTAGAGCACTGTTTGGACTAGGGGGCCATCCCGGTTTACCGAATTCAGACAAACTCCGAATGCCAGATATTTATACACGGGAGTCAGACTGCGAGTGATAAGATCCGTAGTCAAAAGGGAAACAGCCCAGACCACCAGCTAAGGTCCCAAAGTAATCGTTAAGTGGAAAAGGATGTGGCGTTGCACAGACAACCAGGATGTTGGCTTAGAAGCAGCCATCATTTAAAGAGTGCGTAATAGCTCACTGGTCGAGTGACGCTGCGCCGAAAATGTATCGGGGCTAAACGATTCACCGAAGCTGTGGATTGACATCTACGATGTCAGTGGTAGGAGAGCGTTCTAAGTGCGTTGAAGTCAGATCGGAAGGACTGGTGGAGCGCTTAGAAGTGAGAATGCCGGTATGAGTAGCGAAAGACGGGTGAGAATCCCGTCCACCGTATGACTAAGGTTTCCTGAGGAAGGCTCGTCCGCTCAGGGTTAGTCGGGACCTAAGCCGAGGCCGATAGGCGTAGGCGATGGACAACAGGTTGATATTCCTGTACCACCTCCTCACCGTTTGAGAAATGGGGGGACGCAGTAGGATAGGGTAAGCGCGCTGTTGGATATGCGCGTCCAAGCAGTAAGGCGTGTGTGTAGGCAAATCCGCACACTGTAACGTTGAGCTGTGATGGCGAGTCCGTATGGACGAAGTTCCTGATTTCACACTGCCAAGAAAAGCCTCTATCGAGGTGAGAGGTGCCCGTACCGCAAACCGACACAGGTAGTCGAGGAGAGAATCCTAAGGTGTGCGAGAGAACTCTCGTTAAGGAACTCGGCAAAATGACCCCGTAACTTCGGGAGAAGGGGTGCTCTTGAGCGTGCAAGCGCATGAGAGCCGCAGTGAATAGGCCCAGGCGACTGTTTAGCAAAAACACAGGTCTCTGCAAAACCGTAAGGTGACGTATAGGGGCTGACGCCTGCCCGGTGCTGGAAGGTTAAGAGGAGTGGTTAGCGCAAGCGAAGCTGCGAATTGAAGCCCCAGTAAACGGCGGCCGTAACTATAACGGTCCTAAGGTAGCGAAATTCCTTGTCGGGTAAGTTCCGACCCGCACGAAAGGCGTAACGATCTGGGCACTGTCTCAACGAGAGACTCGGTGAAATTATAGTACCTGTGAAGATGCAGGTTACCCGCGACAGGACGGAAAGACCCCGTGGAGCTTTACTGTAGCCTGATATTGAATTTTGGTACAACTTGTACAGGATAGGTAGGAGCCAGAGATCTCGGAGCGCCAGCTTCGAAGGAGGCGTCGGTGGGATACTACCCTGGTTGTATTGAAATTCTAACCCATGCCCCTTAGCGGGGCAGGAGACAGTGTCAGGCGGACAGTTTGACTGGGGCGGTCGCCTCCTAAAAGGTAACGGAGGCGCCCAAAGGTTCCCTCAGAATGGTTGGAAATCATTCGTAGAGTGTAAAGGCACAAGGGAGCTTGACTGCGAGACCTACAAGTCGAGCAGGGTCGAAAGACGGGCTTAGTGATCCGGTGGTTCCGCATGGAAGGGCCATCGCTCAACGGATAAAAGCTACCCCGGGGATAACAGGCTTATCTCCCCCAAGAGTCCACATCGACGGGGAGGTTTGGCACCTCGATGTCGGCTCATCGCATCCTGGGGCTGTAGTCGGTCCCAAGGGTTGGGCTGTTCGCCCATTAAAGCGGTACGCGAGCTGGGTTCAGAACGTCGTGAGACAGTTCGGTCCCTATCCGTCGTGGGCGTAGGAAATTTGAGAGGAGCTGTCCTTAGTACGAGAGGACCGGGATGGACACACCGCTGGTGTACCAGTTGTCTTGCCAAAGGCATCGCTGGGTAGCTATGTGTGGACGGGATAAGTGCTGAAAGCATCTAAGCATGAAGCCCCCCTCAAGATGAGATTTCCCATTACGCAAGTAAGTAAGATCCCTCAAAGACGATGAGGTAGATAGGTTCGAGGTGGAAGTGTGGTGACACATGGAGCTGACGAATACTAATCGATCGAGGACTTAACCAAAACGTTTGAACCATTCAATGTACCGTTTATCCAGTTTTGAAAGAACAAGAAAGTTTTGAAAAAAGCTTGCATTTATACTAAAATATGTTATAATAAATCTTGTCTTTTGAAAAGTCTAGTGATGATGGCAAAGAGGCCACACCCGTTCCCATACCGAACACGGAAGTTAAGCTCTTTAGCGCCGATGGTAGTTGGGGGCTTCCCCCTGTGAGAGTAGGACGTCGCTAGGCATATTACCCAGGAGGATTAGCTCAGCTGGGAGAGCATCTGCCTTACAAGCAGAGGGTCGGCGGTTCGAGCCCGTCATCCTCCACCATATGCCGGTTTAGCTCAGCAGGTAGAGCAACTGACTTGTAATCAGTAGGTCGTGGGTTCGATTCCTATAGCCGGCACCATTTTTTCGAGCCATTAGCTCAGTTGGTAGAGCATCTGACTTTTAATCAGAGGGTCGAAGGTTCGAGTCCTTCATGGCTCACCATTTTTAAAATAATAATAAGCGGGTGTGGCGGAATTGGCAGACGCACTAGACTTAGGATCTAGCGCCGCAAGGCGTGGGGGTTCGACTCCCTTCACCCGCACCATTATTTTCATTGCCAGATAAAAAAACTTATGCACATGCGGAAGTAGTTCAGTGGTAGAACACCACCTTGCCAAGGTGGGGGTCGCGAGTTCGAACCTCGTCTTCCGCTCCAAATGTGCCGGGGTGGCGGAACTGGCAGACGCACAGGACTTAAAATCCTGCGGTAGGTGACTACCGTACCGGTTCGATTCCGGTCCTCGGCACCATTTTAAATGCGCCCGTAGCTCAATTGGATAGAGCGTCTGACTACGGATCAGAAGGTTATGGGTTCGACTCCTGTCGGGCGCGCCAAAAGAACAACGGGAAGTAGCTCAGCTTGGTAGAGCACTTGGTTTGGGACCAAGGGGTCGCAGGTTCGAATCCTGTCTTCCCGACCATTTCCTATAAATTATGGGGCCTTAGCTCAGCTGGGAGAGCGCCTGCCTTGCACGCAGGAGGTCAGCGGTTCGATCCCGCTAGGCTCCACCAAGTCAACTTATGAACCTTGAAAACTGAACAAGCAAAACGTAATCAATAAAGTTTTAAGTAGCTAGCTTCTGCTAGTGAACGAAACAAAAATTTTGGACATCAAAATTGATGCCAGCAAAACAATTTGAGCTAATCAAATTTCTTTTATGGAGAGTTTGATCCTGGCTCAGGACGAACGCTGGCGGCGTGCCTAATACATGCAAGTCGAGCGAACAGAGAAGGAGCTTGCTCCTTCGACGTTAGCGGCGGACGGGTGAGTAACACGTGGGCAACCTACCCTATAGTTTGGGATAACTCCGGGAAACCGGGGCTAATACCGAATAATTTATTTCACCTCATGGTGAAACACTGAAAGACGGTTTCGGCTGTCGCTATAGGATGGGCCCGCGGCGCATTAGCTAGTTGGTGAGGTAACGGCTCACCAAGGCGACGATGCGTAGCCGACCTGAGAGGGTGATCGGCCACACTGGGACTGAGACACGGCCCAGACTCCTACGGGAGGCAGCAGTAGGGAATCTTCCACAATGGGCGAAAGCCTGATGGAGCAACGCCGCGTGAGTGAAGAAGGATTTCGGTTCGTAAAACTCTGTTGTAAGGGAAGAACAAGTACAGTAGTAACTGGCTGTACCTTGACGGTACCTTATTAGAAAGCCACGGCTAACTACGTGCCAGCAGCCGCGGTAATACGTAGGTGGCAAGCGTTGTCCGGAATTATTGGGCGTAAAGCGCGCGCAGGTGGTTTCTTAAGTCTGATGTGAAAGCCCACGGCTCAACCGTGGAGGGTCATTGGAAACTGGGAGACTTGAGTGCAGAAGAGGATAGTGGAATTCCAAGTGTAGCGGTGAAATGCGTAGAGATTTGGAGGAACACCAGTGGCGAAGGCGACTATCTGGTCTGTAACTGACACTGAGGCGCGAAAGCGTGGGGAGCAAACAGGATTAGATACCCTGGTAGTCCACGCCGTAAACGATGAGTGCTAAGTGTTAGGGGGTTTCCGCCCCTTAGTGCTGCAGCTAACGCATTAAGCACTCCGCCTGGGGAGTACGGTCGCAAGACTGAAACTCAAAGGAATTGACGGGGGCCCGCACAAGCGGTGGAGCATGTGGTTTAATTCGAAGCAACGCGAAGAACCTTACCAGGTCTTGACATCCCGTTGACCACTGTAGAGATATGGTTTCCCCTTCGGGGGCAACGGTGACAGGTGGTGCATGGTTGTCGTCAGCTCGTGTCGTGAGATGTTGGGTTAAGTCCCGCAACGAGCGCAACCCTTGATCTTAGTTGCCATCATTTAGTTGGGCACTCTAAGGTGACTGCCGGTGACAAACCGGAGGAAGGTGGGGATGACGTCAAATCATCATGCCCCTTATGACCTGGGCTACACACGTGCTACAATGGACGATACAAACGGTTGCCAACTCGCGAGAGGGAGCTAATCCGATAAAGTCGTTCTCAGTTCGGATTGTAGGCTGCAACTCGCCTACATGAAGCCGGAATCGCTAGTAATCGCGGATCAGCATGCCGCGGTGAATACGTTCCCGGGCCTTGTACACACCGCCCGTCACACCACGAGAGTTTGTAACACCCGAAGTCGGTGAGGTAACCTTTTGGAGCCAGCCGCCGAAGGTGGGATAGATGATTGGGGTGAAGTCGTAACAAGGTAGCCGTATCGGAAGGTGCGGCTGGATCACCTCCTTTCTAAGGATTATTTCGGAATACAAACCTTGGGTTTGTAAGATTACGTTTTGCGTTCAGTTTTGAAGGTTTATAAAATATAATAAAACTTCTAAGAGGGCCTATAGCTCAGCTGGTTAGAGCGCACGCCTGATAAGCGTGAGGTCGATGGTTCGAGTCCATTTAGGCCCACCATATATACCTCTTGGGGCCTTAGCTCAGCTGGGAGAGCGCCTGCCTTGCACGCAGGAGGTCAGCGGTTCGATCCCGCTAGGCTCCACCATTTTTTTGTTCTTTGAAAACTGGATAAAACGACATTGAAATTGTAACAAACACATTTATTTTTTTAAGTTTTTTTATAGGCTTAATAACTTGGTTAAGTTATTAAGGGCGCACGGCGAATGCCTTGGCACTAGGAGCCGAAGAAGGACGGCACTAACACCGATATGCTTCGGGGAGCTGTAAGTGAGCTTTGATCCGGAGATTTCCGAATGGGGGAACCCACTACGTTTAATCGCGTAGTATCTTGACGTGAATACATAGCGTCTTGAAGGCAGACCCAGGGAACTGAAACATCTAAGTACCTGGAGGAAGAGAAAGAAAAATCGATTCCCTGAGTAGCGGCGAGCGAAACGGGAAGAGCCCAAACCAAGAGGCTTGCCTCTTGGGGTTGTAGGACACTCAATACGGAGTTACAAAAGAGCGAGTTAGATGAAGCGACTTGGAAAGGTCCGCCAGAGCAGGTAAAAGCCCTGTAGTCGAAAGTTCGTTCCCTCCTGAGTGGATCCTGAGTACGGCGGAACACGTGAAATTCCGTCGGAATCCGGGAGGACCATCTCCCAAGGCTAAATACTACCTAGTGACCGATAGTGAACCAGTACCGTGAGGGAAAGGTGAAAAGCACCCCGGAAGGGGAGTGAAAGAGATCCTGAAACCGTGTGCCTACAAGTAGTTAGAGCCCGTTAATGGGTGATAGCGTGCCTTTTGTAGAATGAACCGGCGAGTTACGATTACGTGCGAGGTTAAGCTTTAGAAGGCGGAGCCGCAGCGAAAGCGAGTCTGAATAGGGCGAATTAGTACGTGGTCGTAGACCCGAAACCAGGTGATCTACCCATGTCCAGGGTGAAGGTGAGGTAACACTTACTGGAGGCCCGAACCCACGCACGTTGAAAAGTGCGGGGATGAGGTGTGGGTAGCGGAGAAATTCCAATCGAACTTGGAGATAGCTGGTTCTCTCCGAAATAGCTTTAGGGCTAGCCTCGTGATGAGAATACTGGAGGTAGAGCACTGTTTGGACTAGGGGGCCATCCCGGTTTACCGAATTCAGACAAACTCCGAATGCCAGATATTTATACACGGGAGTCAGACTGCGAGTGATAAGATCCGTAGTCAAAAGGGAAACAGCCCAGACCACCAGCTAAGGTCCCAAAGTAATCGTTAAGTGGAAAAGGATGTGGCGTTGCACAGACAACCAGGATGTTGGCTTAGAAGCAGCCATCATTTAAAGAGTGCGTAATAGCTCACTGGTCGAGTGACGCTGCGCCGAAAATGTATCGGGGCTAAACGATTCACCGAAGCTGTGGATTGACATCTACGATGTCAGTGGTAGGAGAGCGTTCTAAGTGCGTTGAAGTCAGACCGGAAGGACTGGTGGAGCGCTTAGAAGTGAGAATGCCGGTATGAGTAGCGAAAGACGGGTGAGAATCCCGTCCACCGTATGACTAAGGTTTCCTGAGGAAGGCTCGTCCGCTCAGGGTTAGTCGGGACCTAAGCCGAGGCCGATAGGCGTAGGCGATGGACAACAGGTTGATATTCCTGTACCACCTCCTCACCGTTTGAGAAATGGGGGGACGCAGTAGGATAGGGTAAGCGCGCTGTTGGATATGCGCGTCCAAGCAGTAAGGCGTGTGTGTAGGCAAATCCGCACACTGTAACGTTGAGCTGTGATGGCGAGTCCGTATGGACGAAGTTCCTGATTTCACACTGCCAAGAAAAGCCTCTATCGAGGTGAGAGGTGCCCGTACCGCAAACCGACACAGGTAGTCGAGGAGAGAATCCTAAGGTGTGCGAGAGAACTCTCGTTAAGGAACTCGGCAAAATGACCCCGTAACTTCGGGAGAAGGGGTGCTCTTGAGCGTGCAAGCGCATGAGAGCCGCAGTGAATAGGCCCAGGCGACTGTTTAGCAAAAACACAGGTCTCTGCAAAACCGTAAGGTGACGTATAGGGGCTGACGCCTGCCCGGTGCTGGAAGGTTAAGAGGAGTGGTTAGCGCAAGCGAAGCTGCGAATTGAAGCCCCAGTAAACGGCGGCCGTAACTATAACGGTCCTAAGGTAGCGAAATTCCTTGTCGGGTAAGTTCCGACCCGCACGAAAGGCGTAACGATCTGGGCACTGTCTCAACGAGAGACTCGGTGAAATTATAGTACCTGTGAAGATGCAGGTTACCCGCGACAGGACGGAAAGACCCCGTGGAGCTTTACTGTAGCCTGATATTGAATTTTGGTACAACTTGTACAGGATAGGTAGGAGCCAGAGATCTCGGAGCGCCAGCTTCGAAGGAGGCGTCGGTGGGATACTACCCTGGTTGTATTGAAATTCTAACCCATGCCCCTTAGCGGGGCAGGAGACAGTGTCAGGCGGACAGTTTGACTGGGGCGGTCGCCTCCTAAAAGGTAACGGAGGCGCCCAAAGGTTCCCTCAGAATGGTTGGAAATCATTCGTAGAGTGTAAAGGCACAAGGGAGCTTGACTGCGAGACCTACAAGTCGAGCAGGGTCGAAAGACGGGCTTAGTGATCCGGTGGTTCCGCATGGAAGGGCCATCGCTCAACGGATAAAAGCTACCCCGGGGATAACAGGCTTATCTCCCCCAAGAGTCCACATCGACGGGGAGGTTTGGCACCTCGATGTCGGCTCATCGCATCCTGGGGCTGTAGTCGGTCCCAAGGGTTGGGCTGTTCGCCCATTAAAGCGGTACGCGAGCTGGGTTCAGAACGTCGTGAGACAGTTCGGTCCCTATCCGTCGTGGGCGTAGGAAATTTGAGAGGAGCTGTCCTTAGTACGAGAGGACCGGGATGGACACACCGCTGGTGTACCAGTTGTCTTGCCAAAGGCATCGCTGGGTAGCTATGTGTGGACGGGATAAGTGCTGAAAGCATCTAAGCATGAAGCCCCCCTCAAGATGAGATTTCCCATTACGCAAGTAAGTAAGATCCCTCAAAGACGATGAGGTAGATAGGTTCGAGGTGGAAGTGTGGTGACACATGGAGCTGACGAATACTAATCGATCGAGGACTTAACCAAAACGTTTGAACCATTCAATGTACCGTTTATCCAGTTTTGAAAGAACAACACTTTCAATTAAATACATGTCTAGTGATGATGGCAAAGAGGTCACACCCGTTCCCATACCGAACACGGAAGTTAAGCTCTTTAGCGCCGATGGTAGTTGGGGGCTTCCCCCTGTGAGAGTAGGACGTCGCTAGGCAAATGAAAGACCAGAGAATTTTTTCTCTGGTCTTTTTGCTGTATTCAAATTGAAGAAAGTTTAAAGTAGGCTGTCTCTCTAAAAAGACAGCCTATATGCTTAAAACTCAAGAGCATGTCGAAGATCATTTATATAGGATTGACTCACTGGTAACTCACTTCCATCAATTAATGTAACAATAAAATTTGACGTTAAATCACGGGCCATTTTTTTGATGAAATGTATATTTACTATGTAAGATCTATGGATACGAATAAAACATGACGGTAATCTTAATTGAAGTTCTTTAAGCGTAATGCTCGTTTTAAACTGCTCACCATCTACATAAAACCATGTCTTTTTCTGTAGGCTTTCTATATGAGAAATTTTATTGATTGCCACAGGACTCCATTCCTCCTCTTGCTTTCCAGTTAAAAATTGAAACGGTTCTGCTTTTTTTGTTGTAAAAGATGACGGTAAGACAATGACTAGTGCAGCAGGCTTATTTTGAATGTATATGGGGTAACCAATGCCGTAATATGGCGTTTCGAATAGGGAATTATCTAATACGGCATCTGTTTTTTTGTGAGTCTGTAACACTTGGTAAGCAATACTCCCAGGTAATACTTGTTGACCTACCTCTAATTGAATACTTGTATGGCCAGAGTGAAAATAAATATAAGAATTTTCAACAGCAATTGCAATGGATGAATCAGCAGGAATCCAGTCTTTCAACATAAAAATATATTGTTGTGAAATATCTTTTACGAAAGAATTTAACTCATTGTTCATTGTGAATATCCCCCTTGTTTGTAAACAGTCTTCCAAATTTCATCGTCAAAAAAGGTAGTTTTATCCTTAAAATTTGATCTTTTATCGAAAAATAATGAAAATTCAAATAGTCTGTTATATATTAATTTACAACAAATAAACCTGTTATGGAACAGATAATTAAAAGTTTTTTAACAGAGTATATTGTACACAAAGGGGAAGGTGGAATTTCAATATGTCAACTCGTCAAGAAAGAATCGAAGCTTTAGAAAAACAATGGGCTGAAAACCCACGCTGGGCTGGTATTGAACGCACATATTCAGCTGAAGAGGTTGTTAAATTACAGGGTACTGTAGTAATTGAACAAACATTAGCACAAAAAGGTGCTACTCGACTTTGGAATTCATTACATGAGGAACCGTTTATTAATGCATTGGGGGCATTAACGGGGAATCAGGCAGTACAACAAGTAAAAGCTGGATTAAAGGCTATCTATCTATCAGGCTGGCAAGTAGCTGCAGATGCAAACCTGTCTGGACAAATGTATCCTGACCAATCATTATATCCTGCTAACTCTGTACCAGCAGTAGTAAAACGAATTAATCAAGCACTTCAACGTGCAGATCAAATTGATCATGCTGAAGGACGTGTCGATCAATTTGATTGGTTCGCACCAATCGTAGCAGATGCAGAAGCAGGTTTTGGTGGACCTCTGAACGTATTTGAGCTTGTAAAGGGTATGATTGAAGCTGGAGCAGCTGGTGTTCACTTAGAAGATCAATTAGCTTCCGAAAAGAAATGTGGACATCTTGGAGGTAAAGTATTACTTCCAACGCAAAATGCTGTTCGTAACTTAGTTGCTGCGCGTTTAGCAACAGATGTTATGGGTGTAGATACAATTCTAATCGCGCGTACCGATGCTGATGCTGCTGATATGGTTACTTCAGATATTGATCCACGTGATGCAGAGTTCATCACTGGTGAACGTACACCTGAAGGCTTCTTCCGTACAAAACCAGGTATCAAACAAGCAATTGCTCGTGGTTTAGCTTACGCACCATATGCAGATTTAATTTGGTGTGAAACTTCTAAACCATCACTTGAGGAAGCACGTGAATTTGCTGAAGCTATTCATGCAGAATTCCCAGGTAAAATGCTTGCATACAACTGCTCACCTTCATTCAACTGGAAAGCAAATCTTTCAGAAGAAGAAATTGCAGAGTATCAACGTGAACTTGGTAAGTTAGGTTATAAATTCCAATTTGTTACTTTAGCAGGTTTCCATGCACTTAACCACTCTATGTTTGAGCTTGCTCATGACTATAAAGATAATGGTATGGCTGCATATTCTAAGCTACAGCAAGCAGAGTTTGCTTCTGAGTCTAAAGGTTATACAGCTACACGTCACCAACGCGAAGTAGGTACTGGATACTTTGATGAAATCTCTCAAGTTATTTCAGGTGGTACTTCTTCTACAACAGCGATGGCAGGTTCTACTGAAACAGAACAGTTTGTATAAGTCGCCGTTTAAATACGTGTTTTCCTAAATTCATAATCATAGAATAGTCTCCTCCGCTCCTCCTAAAGCGGAGGATGACGAAACTAAAATGGCAAAGGTGGGTAAACAACTAATGGAACAAGCAACGACAGGTAAGCTTAAAATTGTTGGAGAACAAAACGAGCAAACTAATGAAATTTTAACACCTGAAGCTCTTGAGTTTGTTCTTGCCCTGCACGAAAAATTTGATGCTCGCCGTAAGGAGCTGTTGGAGGCTCGACAAGAACGCCAAAAACGCCTTGATGCGGGAGAGAAACTGGACTTCCTACCAGAGACAAAGCATATTCGTGAAGGTGATTGGGTAATTGCACCACTTCCAAATGACTTGCAAGATCGCCGTGTTGAAATTACAGGGCCAGTTGATCGGAAGATGGTTATTAATGCGTTAAATTCTGGAGCAAAAATGTTTATGGCATGCTTTGAGGATGCATCTTCTCCGACATGGGAAAATATGATTGGTGGTCAAATTAATATGCGTGATGCTATTAATAAGACGATTGAATTTACACAAGCATCCAATGGTAAAACATATAAATTAAATGATGAAACAGCAGTGCTGTTAGTTCGTCCACGAGGTCTACACTTGCTTGAGAAGCATGTACTAGTCGATGGAGAGCCGATTTCAGGCAGTTTCTTTGACTTCGGTTTATATTTATTCCACAATGCCAAAAACGCGCTGGCACAAGGTACAGGACCATATTTCTATCTACCTAAGCTTGAAAGCCATTTAGAGGCGCGACTATGGAATGATGTCTTTGTGTTTGCCCAAGATTATATTGGTATTCCACAGGGGACAATAAAAGCTACTGTATTAATCGAAACGATTTTAGCCGCGTTTGAGATGGATGAAATTTTATTTGAGTTACGTGAACATTCAGCTGGTTTGAATTGTGGTCGCTGGGATTATATTTTCAGCTACATTAAACGTCTACGCAATCAAGCTGAAGTTATTTTGCCAGACCGTGGGCAAGTAACGATGACGGTACCTTTCATGAAAGCCTATACATCTTTATGTATTCAAACATGTCACAAGCGGAATGCACCAGCAATGGGCGGAATGGCAGCACAAATTCCTGTTAAAAATGATGATGAGGCGAATGCGGTAGCATTTGCAAAGGTTGCAGAAGATAAACGTCGTGAGGCAACAGATGGACATGACGGTACTTGGGTAGCACATCCTGGTATGGTTGCAACAGCGATGGAGCAATTTGATGCTATTATGACAACGCCTAACCAAATTCATAAAAAACGTGAAGATGTACACGTATCTGCCGAAGATTTAGTAGCGGTACCAGAAGGAACAATTACAATTGAAGGTCTTCGTATTAACTGTAGTGTTGGTGTACAATATATTGCTTCATGGCTTCGAGGTAACGGAGCTGCACCAATCAATAACTTGATGGAGGATGCTGCAACAGCAGAGATCTCTCGTACACAAGTATGGCAATGGATCCGTCATCCGAAAGGTATCTTAGATGATGGACGTGGTATTACATTAGCGTTTGTTTTAGAAATATTGGAAGAAGAACTTGTGAAAATTAAAGAGGCTGTTGGGGAACAAGCCTATAACAGTGGTCGCTATGAGGAAGCTGCTGAACTGTTTAAATCCTTAATTGAACAAGATGAATTTGCGGAATTCTTGACACTTCCAGGGTATGAAAAATTAGCGTAAGATACAAGTCTACTATCCAACATATCAAACTTTCCTAATAACTATGGATTGCACTCGGGTACAATCCAGCCTATTCCACTAACATAACGTGACGGGGTCTGTTCCCCCGTTTAAAGAGATGAGCACGATTGAATTAAAAGGGGTCTATTAATAAAAGTTAAGAGATTTTAAGGGGTGAAAGATGTCTTGCTAGCTTAGATGGGGAGCAGTAAGGCATCTTTTTATAGTACATCCGCGTAACGGTTATTTAAGTTACGCGGATTTTTCTATTCTAGTTTACTATGGCTAGCACAAAACCGTCATACCCTTTCACACCAACTGTTTGTATGGCTGTTGCTTCGGTTCTAGGGCATTCTTTTAGTAAATCCATAAATTTCTGTACGCCTCTAACACGTTCATCCTCACTGTTTTCATCAGTTACCGCACCATTGCGCACTACATTATCTGCGATGATGATAGCGCCAGGGTGAGCTAATTTTAACGCCCACTGCAAGTAAGCAGGGTTACAGGGTTTATCGGCATCAATAAAGATAAAATCGAATAATAGTTCAGCTTTTTTTAAGTTTGGTAATGTATCTAGGGCATTTCCTACAATGACCTCAACCTGTTGTTCATAGCCTGCATTCTCTATATTTTGCTTAGCGACTGAAGCATACTCTTCATTAATTTCTAAAGTCACTATTTTACCTTCTGGAGGAAGAGCTTGGGCTAAGCAAATACTGCTATAGCCACCAAGTGTGCCAATTTCTAAAATATTTGCTGCGCCTTTCATTTTAGCGAGTAAATATAATAGTTTGCCTTGAGTAGGGGATACGTCAATCTCTGGAATACCTGCAGCTTTATTAGCCTGTAGTACAGCATTAAGATGTTCGTTTTCTGGTAGGAGCTTATTCATAAAATAATCATCTACATGTTGCCAAACATTTAACTCTGTCATTATACAGTCCTCATTTCACTATGTTTTAAAGTGCAAGCTTGCCAATAAAGTGTATGATAGAATGAATCATAATAAAAATATATTATTATTATTTATACATAACTATAGATTATGAATTGAGGTTATATCATGAATAGTCATGGCTTAAAATTATTTTATCAAGTTGCTGTTACAGGCAGTTTTACAAAAGCTGCAGATATTCTATGTATAAGCCAGCCTGCCGTTTCAAGTCAAATCAAACGTTTTGAACATGAAATTGGCGTCCAGCTATTTCAGCAACAGGGACGTGGTGTAGTACTTACTGAATTCGGTGTGGCACTAGCAGAAAAAGCGCAAAATCTGATCGCACTTGAACAACACATTGAAACATTTATAGAAGATTACCGACTTGCAAGAGCAGGGAATTTACACATTGTGGCTACCTATTTACCTGCCAATTTTTTAATTCCTAAATGGGCAGCTACTTTCAAGGCTGCAAATGAACAGGCGAATTTAATGATTACAACGACCAATACAAAGGATGCCTTTGAACAGTTAATAAACTATAAAGCGGATATGGCCATTTATGGTGGAGGAATGTCTGAAAGACCTAAAGAAATAGAGTGGGAGGAATTATATGAGGATGAATTATGGTTTGTAGTGTCACCAAATAATCGTTATGCACATCAATCTATTACATTAGTTGAAATGTTTCAGGAGCCTTTTATTATGAGAGAAGTAGGGAGTTCGATGAGAGAGCATCTTTTCTCATTATGTCAAACATACCAAGTGAAACCACCAAAAATCGCCCTGCAATTTAATGGCATCAATGAAACAATTCGCTCTGTTATGGCAGGCTATGGTGCAAATTTTATTTCTTCTCTTGCAGTTAGAGAGTACGTAGAGAGTGGGCATTTGGCAAGGGTTTATGTGAAGGATATACATGCTGTCAAACATAAAATTGCGATTTGCACAAGGAATAATGAGAAGCAGAATTTACTTGTACAAAAATTTATTGAAACAATTAAAAATTCCCCCATTTAAAGATTTGTATCTCATGCAAGATGGAAGGAAATTTGTTATATTAGTTATATAACAAATATGGAGCTGATAAACATGTTTATTCAAATAGAACTTCAATCAGATGTACCTATTTATGAGCAGGTGACACGTCAAATTATCGAAGGAATTGCAAGAGGAGAAATGAAACCAGGCGATACTTTACCATCTGTGCGGAGTTTAGCTGCTGATTTAGGTGTCAATATGCATACGGTTAATAAGAGCTATCATGAATTAGAGGCGAAAGGGATTATTACCATTCGACCAAAATCTGGAGCTATTATAAGTTCAACAGAGGAGAGAGCTTTAACACCTGAGCAATTACGACAAATCGAAAAGAATTTGAAACCTGTTGTGGCAGAAGGAATGGTGCTCGGCGCAACAGCTGAACAAATTGAGCACATGATGAAAAAAGTATTCGCTGATTTGCAAATTCCAGCAGAGGGAGTGTAGCAAAATGCTACTTGGTGTTTTTACTACCATTTACATCATGACATTAGCTTTGCAAATAGTGGTTCCTTATATTGTACGAGAGACAATAGTTTTTGGAGTCACTGTGCCTGATCAAAAGATTAAGCATCCCATCTTGGCTCAGTTGAAAAAACAGTATGTTCAATTCGTAGGGGGTACAGGAATAGTATTTCTAATCATCATGATTATTAGTTACAATCAATTAGCTCCTTCTGAATCCATTCAAAGTATTGTTTTATTAAGTTGTTTGTTTAGTATGCTGACAGTGAGTATGGCGGTGTATTGGATAAATCATCAGAAGGTATCAACGTTGAAAAAACAAGAGCAGTGGGGTGTAAATATTAAACAAGTACGGGCAGTGGATTTAACTGCACGAAGCCGTGATGAAATGCTTCCTTGGTCTTTTTTTGCTGTACCGTTAGGAATATCAGTGTTTTTGATCGTTTACACAATACTTCATTACGATCAAATGCCAAATGATATAGCGGTACATTGGGGGCCGAGTGGAGAAGCGGATGCCTGGAGAAACAAGACTTATTTTACGGCTATTTCACTGCCGTTGGTAATGCTAATGATGCAATGTATGATGTGGGGAATTACCGACTCCATTAAACGTTCTGCAATTAAATTAGCTGTAAATCGTAAAGAGGAATCGCTGGAGGATCAGCTAAAAACGCGAAAATACATGAGTTGGCAAATATTACTGATAAGTTATGCATTAACGGCTTTATTAACAATTTTACAATTAAGCAACATCTATCCTTCTATGACGGTAGGCTATAAGCTATTACCAGTATTTATTTTATTATTAGTTGTTTTGCTTGGTTCATTACTTATATATGTTGTGAAAAAGCATAAACACAAAGTACGCTATGAAGCAAATATAGATTCACAGGTAATGGACGTGGATGAGGATCGTTATTGGAAGGGTGGTTTAATTTATATGAATCGACAAGACCCTTCCGTTTTTGTGGAGAAACGCTTTGGGGTAGGATGGACCATGAACCTTGCCAATCCTAGAGGTTATATTGTCATTGGTTTACCTTTTCTCTTATTGCTGTTGATTTCTATATTTTCGTTATAAAATAATAGTAATTTGTGAGGAAAAAATTCGTTCCGTGTGATCGGATTTTTTCTTATTAACTGGAGGTGGGCAGATGAAGATCCTTGTTGTGGATGACGATGTTCATATTTTACAGCTAGTAAATATTTATCTGACAAGGGAAGGTTATCAAGTGTTACTTGCAGAAAATGCACAGCAGGCACTAGCCTTACTTGAAGGGAATCTGCCTGATTTAGCTGTTGTCGATGTCATGATGCCAGGAATGGATGGCTTTACATTAACAGAGTCTTTAACACAGGATTATGACATTCCTGTTTTATTATTAACAGCAAAAGGCGAGCTAGAGGATAAAGAGCGTGGCTTTTTAGCAGGATCTGACGATTATGTTGTTAAGCCCTTCGAACCAAAGGAATTATTATTTCGTATAGCAGCCATTTTGAGGAGATTAGATAAGAAAAATCAAGTAACCATGCAAGTAGGACAATTAATAATTGACCGTCGAAGCTTTGAGGTTGTAATAGGGGAAGATACGCTTGTATTACCTTTAAAGGAATTTGAATTACTGGCTTTGTTAGCGTCACGCCCCCATCAAGTGTTTACGCGTAGCTATATTATGGAGCAAGTATGGGGCTATGACTATGACGGAGATGAGCAAACGTTAAATACACATGTGAAGCGGATTCGCGAAAGATTAAATCGATATGACACGGCTGTTGAAATTACAACAGTACGAGGTGTTGGCTATAAGCTAGAGGAAACAACATGAAAACGTTATATAGTAAATTTGTTATAACAACAATGCTAGTAATGATCGGTAGCTTATGTATTGGCTTTTTGGCAACGAATACCTATTATCATCAAGTCGTAAAAGAAAAAAATGATACGAAAAACGTAAACATAGCACAGGATATTGTGCATTATATTGAGACAGACAAACCAGAAGATTTAAATAGCTATCTGACAACATTGGGCGAAATCGGCTATCAAATTTATGTGACAACAGGTGAAGAGGGGCATTTTTTTGGCGGACAATATCGTGATCAAACATTGTCAGCATCTGTAGTTGAGCATGTTTTAAATGGAGAAACCTATCATGGTATGCGGGATTTCCCTAAAGAAACCTTTGTAACAGGCTTCTTTGCTAACGAATTGATTAATACAATTGGTGTGCCATTTACCTATGAAAACAAGCCCTATGCATTATTCATAAGACCTGATATTCGTTTATTGTTTTCTGAGGTGCATACGATACTTGCTGGATTAATGTTGGTTATGACAGTACTGAGCTTACTTGCCATGCTACTATTTGCTAAAGCATTAATTCGACCCATTACAAAGCTCACGGCAGCAACTCAACAGCTTGCACATGAAAAATTTGATACGGTTTTAGACATTGATCGTGCAGATGAAATTGGTCAATTAGCGGCAAGCTTTAATAGGATGACCGAGAGATTACAGGAAAATGATCGTACACGGAAGGAATTTATTAGTAATGTATCACATGATTTTCAGTCGCCTTTATTAAATATTCAAGGGTATGTCGATTTACTTAAAAATCCTTCCCTTACGGAGCAGGAAAGAAAGGAATACGCAGCAATAATTGAACTAGAAACAAAACGCCTATCTACATTAACCAAGCAATTATTATTATTAACTTCCCTTGATCAATCGACAAGAATCGCAAAACGTGAGCCGTACCGGTTAGATGAACAACTAAAGGAAACAGTGCGAAAATATCGTTGGCAAATGGAAGAGTCACAGCTTCAAATATCATACAAGCTAGAGCAAATTATTTATGATGGCGATGCAGGGCTTTTACAAAATGTGTGGGATAATTTACTGACAAATGCCATTAAATATAATGTAGAGGGTGGGCAAATACATCTGTATTTACAGAAAAAATCCACCTCACTTGAAATCCTAGTTCAGGACAGCGGGATAGGAATGACTGAGGATCAATTAGCAAAAGTATATGACCGTTTTTATCGCGCCGATGCTTCTAGAACCAAGCAAGGGACGGGACTAGGCTTAGCGATTGTCAAACAAATTATTGAGCTACATGGAGGGACTATACAGATGGAAAGTACGATGCATGCGGGTACAAAGGTTTATATCCATCTACCAATTTTGTCATAAGGAGTTCATGTAAAGTTCATATTCACACGATAAACTGCTACTTAGTTGAAACACACATAGGGGGAGTTATCGTATGGAACAAAAGTGGAGCATACGCCTTATTCGATTAGCGGCCATCTTTGCTTTAATCGGCACATATTTAGGTTCACATATGTCGGGATCAGGCAGCTATGAAAATAGACCGATACATGCACATATTTTACTGGTCGGGTGGCTTAGTATGTTTGCCTGGGGTATTTTTTATAGAGCCTTCAAAGTGAAATCACAAAAATTAGTAACTATTCACGGTTGGACAGCCATTATCGGTGTTTTGGGTTTAACGTTAGGCATGTGGTTTTACAATATCAATCCATTTAATTTTGGTAGTACTTTTACATTAGTCTTCTTTATTGTAGGAGGAACTACGCTATTAATTAGCTTCGCTTTATTTATTGTTGTAACATTCATGATTCATCAACAAAAGGATAATATCATCCATTAATAAAACCTACCGTGTCATTCGTGATGCGGTAGGTTTTAAAATGTTTATTTAATATCTTCAAGTGACTTTTTCAGCCATCTTGTAGCCTCTTGATAGTCTTGTGCAACACCATGCCCTTTTTTGTAGAGCATACCAAGCTGGAATTGAGCTTTTTGATGCCCTTGATTAGCAGCTAGTCGATAAAGCTGGGCAGCCTTTGCAAAGTCCTTTGGTACGCCCTGTCCATGAATGTGCATTTGAGCTAATTGGTATTGTGCCTTCACATGTCCTTGTGATGCAGCCTGTTCAATCCATTTAGCTGCCTCTGTGTAATCCTGCTCTACACCTTTACCTTTATCAAATAAATTACCAAGTTGATACTGCGCACCTGCATGGCCTTGAATGGCAGCTAGGCGATAACACCTACGTGCCTCCTCAAGATTCAAGCTAACCCCTAATCCCTGTTCATATAGTAGGCCTAATTGATATTCAGCTTGAATATGTGATTGATCTGTTGCTGCTCGCCACCATTTCACGGCCTCCCTATAATTTATAGGAACGCCTGTGCCTGATGTCAGTAATAGGCCAAGCTCATACTGTGCATCTGCATAGCCTTTTTCAGCCGCAGCCATAAAATACGACATTGCTTTGGCTGGTTCTTGAAGCTGATATACATATAGACGTCCTAGCTCGAAGCCAGCGCTGATATGGCCATTGTCAGCGGCTAGCAGTAGCCACTTTTCTGCTGACACAAGATCCTGTTCTTTTTCATACAGTAGGCCAAGACAGTACTGAGCATTTAAATGTCCTTTATGTGCCGCTAGCTTGAACCATTTTAAAGCTTCTAGATGATCTTTCGTCATTCCTTGCCCAGTGTTGTAGAGCATTGCCAGTTGAAACTCTGCGTTCACATGGTCCTGTAAAGCAGCCATATGAAACCATTTTGCTGCTTCTTCTAGGTTTTGGGGAATACCACGCCCTTTAAGGTGCATATAGCCGAGATTATATTGAGCACTCGCATCTCCTGCTAAGGCAGCCATTTCGAAATAAGTGATGGCCTCTTCATAGTTTTGTTCTACACCTGTGCCATTGTGATAAAGGAAGCCTAGATTGTTTTGCGCGCTTGTATTACCTTGATTGGCTGCTAAGGTATACCACTTGGCTGCTTCGTGAAAGTTCTGAGACATGCCTAACCCTTGATTATAGAGTACCCCTAAATTGTATTGAGCGTCAGCATTCCCTAAATCAGCCGCTATTTGGTAATGACGCACAGCCTCCATATAATCCTGTGTAACACCTTGACCTAGATGAAAAAGTACCCCGAGGCTATAGTGAGCATTTGCGTCATTCTGTGCGGCAGCTCGTTCATACCACATTTTTGCAAGCCTATAGTCTCTTTCCACCCCTCGTCCATGATTGTAAAGAGCACCTAAATTATATTGAGCACTTGCATCTCCGTTATGTGCCGCTACTTCAAACCATTTGGCTGCATGTGTGTAAGCCTCTGGCGATTGATCATGTTGGAGTATGTTTTGATCAAATATTGAAGGAAGCTCTGCAGCGTGAGAGGGAAGGCGTGCTGATCTGAAACTACGATCATAGCGCTTCATAAACCATTCAACAATATCGCTAAGATAATCCAAAACAATTTTAGCTGCTTTGGCTTCCACAATGTCATTACTAGTATGGCTTGTCATTTTATGAATTAAATTCATCAATAAATAAATCCGACGAGGATGAATTTGCGCTACAAAACTTCGATTATTTAATAGCATTCGAACATTTTTGATTTTAGGTTCGGTATGCATTTCCAATCGATAAATCTCATATAAAATTTCCTCTAATACAAGAAGTGACTTTTGTAAAGATTCTGCTGGGGTTGAAATGGCGAGCAAACTAGCATCCTGTAAATTTTTAGCTAACTTTGTGAAGGACAGCTGCCTTAATTTTTGACATTGTTCTTCAAGATTTTCGTAATGCATGACGATAGTACTCACCTCTTTCATTAATTACCTCGGCGTTATTGCAGCTGAACCTTCGCCTTTGCACAGATAAACATTCCGTCCTACGAGCCTTTTTGCAAAGCGCCTCTTTATCTCTTTGTTCATATATCGGAGAAAAATCGATATTATTGATATGTTTTAATGGGATTCATCAGTTGAATTGTTGCTGTGACATGATACTATTTGATATAAGGGAGATTCGTAGCTACGGAGAACCTGTCAGCCTTTAGGTGGGGGATCGAAATGAAAAATATTGCAGCCATTATACCAGCATATAATCCACAACAATCACTCATTACCTATGTACATCAATTATTAGCAACGACCATTACACAAATCATCATTGTCAATGATGGGAGTGATCAAAAATATAAGGATATTTTTGAAAATCTAAATAAAATTGAACGCTGCCAAGTACTACAGCATGACTGCAATATTGGTAAGGGTGGCGCACTTAAGACCGCCTTTGCATATATACGACAACAACAAGCAAGGTGCCATGGTATCCTTACAGTTGGAGCACATGGGCAACATACTTTACAAGATGTAAAGCTTGTCTTAACGATGACAAAGGTGTTTTCAGAAGGGATAGTGCTAGGTGTACGTAACTTTCGTTCAGCTGATAGTACATTCCTTTCTTATTGGGGAAATCGTGCAACAAGCTTATTTTTTGAGTTATTGTATCACAAGAAATTAATGGATACACAAACAGGTTTGCGCTATATTTCGATAAATGAGTTGCCTTGGCTAATGAAGGTAAAAGGTGAACGCTATGATTATGATACAAATATGTTAATTGCTGCACTTAAAAGAAAGTGTCCAATTTTCGAGGTAGAAATTGGGCAATTACGTATAAAGAAGAATTCAATAATCCAGTACGATGAAATAACAAACGCTGGTACCATTATTACGAGAATGCTCATGAATTATTTAAAGCCAAGGAATAGTAATGGCTAGGTTTAAATTTAAAATAATGAGCTAGGATAAAGAATAACCATTACTCATGAGAGCGTAGCGAGTATAAGAGAAGGAGCAATGTTTATGGAATATTCAGATCAAGTAAAAAATCGTGTAAAACGGATGGAAGGACAGCTACGTGGCATTTTGAAAATGATGGAGGAGGAAAAGGACTGTAAGGCAGTCATTACACAATTATCAGCAGTACGCTCTGCTGTAGACCGTACAGTTGGGGTTATTGTCAGTACAAATCTATTGGAATGTGTACAAAATGCTGAAGGGGATGGCGAAAAAATGAATGAGGCCATTCAGGAAGCAGTTAATTTAGTTGTGAAAAGTAGATAGAAGTTATGAATTTGTAATAAGAATACAAAAGACAGTAACTTAGAATTTTATTAAATCAACAAACAAATATTAACAAGCACAATTGGACCCTTAAGTGAGTTCTTTGTGCTTTTTTTGTATATAATGTAAAGAAGACGGTTGGAGGTGAGGAGTTTGTGGAAGAAATTAGCTATAATTGCCATTATTATTATTTTTATTGATCCCATTTATACGGCTGGTAAGGCGGTTGTTCAGCAGGTGGTTGATTGGACAAATAATGATGAAATAGAAACTATGCTTCTTTCAACAAAGGAGAAAATCGTAGATGTTACTGCAAGACTTTCAGATAATGCCTCAATTGAAACAGCCCTACCGATAGAAGATGTACATGAAGCGGAGGTAGCCCCTACAGCTCCACCAATTCAGAAACCTGAAACAAAGTTAGTCGTGACAAATGCCAAGGAAATGGCTGATGCGATGTATGCGTATTATAATAGCTTTTCACCGAAGTTTGAAATTCAATATAAAGGGAATACACAGCGAATTGAACAAATTGTAGAAGAGGCCTATAACAATGCTATTAAACGAGATGACTATGTTTATGGCCATGTAAGTAAACATTCAATTCGATATGAATATGGACGAAATAAAGCAACTATTTTTGGAGAGCAGAGCTATTTAATGACGCCAGAGCAGGCTGCTTATGTAGAGATGAATGTTCAAGAAATCATCGCCAAAATTAGTAAAAAATCTATGACGAATGTAGAAAAGGTAAAGGCTGTCAATGACTTTATTGTTGCCAATACTTCTTATACGGATCAAACGAATTCTAGTCCACATAGTGCTTATACCGTTCTTGCCGAGCATGGGGGAGTATGTCAGGGCTATGCTTTACTTGCTCACTCTATGCTTCAAAAACTGGGTATAGAAACAAAATATATCGTGGGCTATGTAGGTCAAGAGGGACATGCGTGGAATCTTGTGAAGCTGGATGGACAGTGGTATCATCTCGATACGACATGGAATGATCCAGTACCAGATCGTAAGGGTGCAATACGTTACCAATACTTTTTAGTAGATGATCGTACAATGGCGAAGGATCACACGTGGATTGCTGAAGACTACCCGAAGGCAACAAGCACAATGTATAGTTATTACCATGATATTGACTTCCCAGCACAGGCTGGAGACCAATTGTTTTTTAGTAATATTTCAGATGACAATAAGTTATATGTACTTGATATGAAAACTGGTAAGACAAAGCGTGTCACAAATTCTCGTGCACAATATATCGTTTATTCGGATGGCTGGCTCTACTTTAGTAATTATTCCCGAGGGGCGTATTTAACAAAGATTCGTCCAGATGGCAGTGGAGAAGAGGTACTAAATAGGGAGGATACGAAGGATTTATTTATAAAGGATGGCTATCTCTATTTTACGACCAATGAATTGAAGAGAATGGCACTCTAAAACAAGAAAAAAGATGAAGTCAACGGCAGAAAAAGCAACTTGGCAAGGTGAGAGGTTGATTTCCGTTCCGCCAGCGTCCTTTCCAGGGGCGTCCGATGAGCCGCTTCACTCACTAACGTTCGCTCCAGGGTCTCCTCTGTGACGCTAAATCCCCTAGGAGTGACGCTGGCTCCACTCCAATCAACCATGCTGCAAAAGTGTCTTTGCTTTATCTTTCATACTAGCCGTAGTGATCAAAATAGCCCATGATTTGTATAATTAGATAGGCTCTTATTTTCATTGTGTAGTGACAACACCCCTTCATAAAGAGTAGTGAATAACTTCACTTTATTTGAAAACCTTTGCTAAAAAGGTAACACTTTTGTGGGTTGGAGTGGAAGGCTACGTGACTCCCGTGGGATAGCGAGACAGGCAAACTCTAAACGGAGCGGTAGCGGAGGAAGCGATTCGGCGCTCGCCCACAGGAAAGCAAGTAGCCTGCAACGGAATTTCATTTCTACCTTTCAATTGACTGTTTTGTTTTTCAACACTAAGAAAAGGGCAATGACTTATAAACAGTCATATGCCCTTTTTGTACGTTCAATCAGATAAGTAATAGGCTGGTGCTGACAAAATGTAATGTTCACTTGAGGATACATGGAGGTAATTTGCTCTGTGAAAATTTTTAAAATGAGCGGATTATGCTTCATGGCACCACCATTACAATAAAAAGAGAATGGTTCATTCTGATAGTTAATTTTTTTCAATACAGCCCTTGCTAGAAGGACTAGTTCGTGGGCAGCTTGTTGAGATATTTCGATGGCGCAAGGATCTTCTTGCTCGACTGCCTTTGCCACAAAGGAGCCCATCTTGGCCAGTTGTGCATTTGTATAGGAAGGGTGGAATAACCATTCAGCAAGCTCTGTAACATCCTGTATACCTAAAGACTGATAGACAGCTTCCTTTAAGATCGTTGGCCTACCACGACCATCCTCCATTTTAAATATAGCTCTTACGACTTCTTGCCCTAACCAATACCCACTTCCTTCATCGCCAGCCCGATGTCCCCAGCCCCCAGCACGTACAATTCGTTGTCCATTATAGGCATAGGCAATAGCTCCTGTTCCAGCAATGAGTAGTGCACCTGCCTGTCCAGCAGTCACACCTAGTAGTGTGGCCTCTGCATCATTTTCAATAATCAGTGTATCGATTTGTAGCTCTGTGGTCTGAAGAGCGTTTTGAACAATGGCCACTACTGCTGCATGATCCTTAGGAGAATCAATGCCAGCTAATGCAAAGGTAGCTACAGCAATTTGAGAATGAGGGTGCTTTAGCAAAAAAGTTTCAACATTTGCTAAAAGCTCTTGTAAGATTGCTGTAGCTGATTCAACACCAATGGCTTGATAATTAGAGCCCTTAGTGGATGTAGAATATTCAACGTTACCAGATTCAGCATGAACAACTGCACATGCTGTTTTTGTCGCCCCACCATCAATAATCAATAACCATTGTTTCATTGATTCCATTCCTCTAGAAAGGCTGTTAGTTCTTTTTCTGCTTCAATAATAGAGCTTTCCTTTAAGCGAATCCATTCATAAAAATCATGGGCATTCAATCTGGAGCGCTCAAGAGCATCCTTCATAGTAGCTGGAGCGGGACCACCCAGTAATGTTCGCACACCAACAAAAGATTCTGGTTTTAATGTCTTATAGAAATCCTCTTCCGAAATAGTTAATTCGTTGCCCGTAATCAATTTCGATTGTGTGTTTGCAAGACCCCATGTAAGGCTAGCCAATGATTCCTCTCCATGAGCAAGTAGAACTTTAATACATTTACTAACAATACTATGCGCTTGACGGAACGAAATCCCCTCTGAACGTACTAACGTATCAGCGAGCTCAGTGACATTCGCAAAGCTATTCTCCGCGCGATTTTTTAATTTCTTTTTATTAACATCCATTGTAACAACAAGCGAACCAAACAACTCGTAAATGCCAATTAATCGGTCAATGGCGCGCCATAAATAAGGCTGCATATCATCCTCCGTGTCTACGATATCTCCAAACGGTGTATTATGTACCATCTGTAATACAGTGCTTGCATCTCCTACAACCGCAGATAGTAATGAGCGTGTATGTTCTATAGAAACAGGATTACGTTTTTGAGGCATAATAGAGCTTATTTGCACATATGGACTTGCGAGTGTAAACGCATTAAACTCCTGAGTAGCCCATAATAAAAAGTCTTGAGAAGTACGACCTAGATTGAGTGCGGCAAGCTGTACAATACTTGCAGCTTCTGCTATATAATCTGCTCCTGCAACAGCATCCCATGCATTTTCGATAATATCATCGAAGGCAAGTAAATCACGCATACGTTCTCTACTAATATTAAAGCCTGTTGTTGTTAAGGCAGCGGCCCCCATACTACTGCGATTGACCGTTTTATAAACATGCTGCATTCGTTCAAAATCCCGCTCTAGCTGGTCGATGACAGCCTTTAAATAATGAGCGAAGGTTGTAGGCTGGGCCTGCTGTGTATGTGTGTAGCCAATCATAATGGTATCAATATGTTCCTCAGCAGCAGCGATTAAATCATCACGTAATGTTAGTAACTCGCGCATTAATAATAATAATTTTTTCCTTAATGTCATTCGATAGATGGCGATTCCCATATCATTTCGGCTTCTGCCAATGTGAAGATTTCCAGCAACATCACCAGCAAGCTCTATTAATTTATTTTCAATGCGGAAAAATAAATCCTCATATTGGGGACTGTAATCCTCTAAACGATAATAATTTAAGTCTATTTTTTTCAGAGCTATCCCAATTTGTTTTGCTTCATCTTTTTTTACAAGTCCTTGTTCTTCTAACATTTTTAAATGAGCAATATTGATTTGTAGCATGATTGTTAAAAAATTTTTCTTCGCCTCATCATAAGCTGGCTGTAAAACGATTTTTCGATAGATGTTAGAAGGGAATATCATCCCATCTTCCTGCTGTGTTTTGTTGCGAAAATCTTCAAACATTGTCATGGCCCCCTAATAGATTGGCAGTTAGATGGCTGTACCAGCACTGCCTTTTGATAGTTTTTCAGAAATAATAAGGACAACTAAAATTAAACAAATTTGTAAGACACCATAAGCACAGGCGGTCCCAAATTTAAATGCATATAATTTTTGGAATATCGCTACAGACAATGGAATAGTGGATGTACTGTAAATTAGAATGGATGCAACAAATTCACCAAAGCTTTGCACGAGGGCTAAGAGTGTCCCTGCTAAAATCCCGGTGAATGTTAAAGGCACGACAATACGTCTAAATGTATACCACCAGTTGGCCCCTAAGCCACGTGATGCCTCTTCAATCGATTGATCTAGCTGTACAAGAGAGGCGGATGTTGATCGAAAAACAAGTGGTAAATGTCGAATAAAGTAGGCTAATGGCAAAATCCAAAATGTACCGATCAATACTTGATTAAAACTAAAGATGCTTTCTGTACTAAAGGCAGCAATTAAATTAACAGCTACAACTGTTCCTGGCAAAGCCCAAGGTACCATTATCAAAATATCGAGCAAGGTTTTCCCTTTAAAATTTAAGCGCACCATAGCATAAGCGGCCGCGACACCAAAGATGATATTGCCCAGTGTTGCAATGACACCCATTTGAATGGAGTTCCAAATGGGTCGCCAGGTGCGCTCATCGGTAAAAAGGGCAATATAATGATCGATTGTATAGTCGGTCGGGAGAATTTGGGTTTTCCAAGCTCCATCCACAGAAAAGGATATCAATATCAGCACTAAAATAGGCAATATCAATATTAATGTGCCAACAAAAGAGGCAATTGTTGCTATAATTTTCACCTTTTTTGAGGATACCTCTGAACGGTGAACACTAATTCCCTTACTGAGATTTTGATAATTTCGGCGATTTTGATACCAACGCATGATGATTAAAAAAGTGATAGACACAAAGGATAATATCATCGACTGTGTTGCAGCCATCTCAAGATTCCCATTTGTACGTGATAAATAAATTTGCATTGTCATAGTGCGCTCCACACCAAACATTAAAGGTGCAGTATAAGAAGCCATAGAAATCATAAACACCAATAAGGATGAGGCAACAATAGAAGGTGTGAGCATTGGTAAAATAACCTTTGTCCATACGCGAATACGTCCTGCACCCAGACTAGTAGCAGCCTCTTCAAGAGCTGGATCAAGCCCCTTAATAGCAGCAGAGGCTGTTAAATAGAAGTACGTATACATTGTGAATGTATGGACGACGATGACTCCCCATATTCCCTTCAAGGCAAAAGGCACATGATCTAACCCAAATAGATGCTGCAAAATTCGTGGGAAAATCCCGCTATCCCCATATAAAAATGAAAAGGAAAGCACACCCACTAAAGGAGGAAGTGCCATTGGAACCAAAACTAAAACGGACAATATCCGTCTCCCAGGGAAATTATAGCGTTCTAGTAAAAAGGCCATCGTTACCCCAACAAGAGCACAGCAAATAACACTGACAAATGAAATATAAATACTGGTCCACAAACCCTCTAAATTTGCTGGACTAGCTATATCAAAAAATTTCTTATAGTGAAAGAATGCTTCATCCCCTGCAAAGCTTTGGATGAAAGTTTGATAGAAGGGGTAAATCACATAGGCGAACAACACTAAAAATAATGGCGATATTAAAACATAGACAAACCAATTGGCTTGAAATATTCGCGTCCACACACTTTCAGACTGTTTCCCCATATTGGCTTCCTCCTATTCCCCTAAAAAGTACAGTGAATCTTGTGCCATATGGATGGTAATATCTTCACCGATCTTTTTGATTTGGTCATAAGAATTAATAAGCATTACTTTAAGTGAGAACGCCGTAAAATCTACAATGTAATTAACGCTAATACCTGTAAATTCTACGAATGTAATTTTTCCTGTTAATGTGTTATCACCAGTACCAAGTTGAATCGATTCTGGACGAATAGAAATAAATACTTTGTCTCCAATCATATGCGTTAAAGAGGGAGAGCTTTGTTGTTTTCGCCCAGTTAAAATATGTCCATTTACTGTTCGTACTTGTACATCATCATTCTCAATAGTCTGGATAGAACCTTCAATTAAATTAGTTTCACCAATAAAATTAGCCACGAAACGATCTTCGGGCTGGTGATAAATTTCTTGAGGGGTCCCAATTTGCTTGATATAGCCATCTTCCATAACCATGATTCGATCCGACATGGACATGGCCTCCATTTGATCATGTGTAACGTAAATGGTTGTGACTCCCAGCTCAGATTGGATTCGTTTGATTTCAATACGTGTTTCCTCACGTAATTTTGCATCTAGATTGGATAGAGGTTCATCTAGCAATAAAATATCTGGCTCTATCACGAGTGCTCTAGCTAAAGCAACACGCTGCTGCTGCCCACCAGATAGCTCATTTATTTTTCTGTTGCCGTAAGCTGCAAGATGTACTTGTCCTCTAATTCGATCAACCTTGTGTTGAATCTCAGCCTTTGAAAATTTTCGAACTTGTAAACCAAATGCAATATTCTCATCAACCGTCATATGGGGAAAAAGGGCATAATTTTGAAATACCATGCCGATATTGCGTTTATTGGGCTGAAGTCGAGTGACATCTCGATCATCAAAAAGAATTTTGCCTTTAGTAGGGTAATAAAAGCCTGCGAGCATCCTTAAAGTGGTTGTTTTGCCGCAGCCGCTAGGGCCGAGAAAAGTAAAAAATTCACCTGCTTTTATTTCAAGATTTAAATCTTTCACACCAGATACTTGACCAAAATACTTCGAGACATTTTCGATTCTGACACTTTTCAATCATAAACTCCTCTCTAACAAAGAATCTAGATGATGCAGGAAGGTAAAAATTCGCTGCATAAGCCGAATTTTTACCCATTCTACTATTTACTGCGCCCTTTAATATTGTTATCCCAGTATTCCATCCATTCAGCTTCTTTGTCAGACATTAGCTGCCAATCAATATCGAATGTTTTTAAATCTAATTCCTGGTACCATTCTGGCATGGAGGCTTTGTCGATATCAGAACGTGTAGGAATTTGATAATAATCATTAGCTAATTGTGTTACCATCTCTTTTTCAAATAAAAACTCGACAAATAGTTTCGCATTTTCCAGGTTTTTCGCATTGTTTACAACTGCTACACCATCTACTAAAATAGGTGCTCCGCTTTTTGGATAAATATAATCAAAAGGATAATCTGTCGTATATTTTTTTAATAAAATATCTTGCAGATTCCATAAGGAGACACTGCCTTCTTGACGTGTTAGCTTTAAATACAAAGCATTAGGGTCTTGCGTGTACTCCTTTGTATTGGCATCTAATTGTAATAACCATTCATAGCCTTTATCAGGTGAATCGGCACCTTGTCGTACAATCATTGAGGAATAAATTGTGCGCATTGTACCTGACGCAAGTACACCTCTGATTAAAATTTGATCCTTCCATTTAGGATCTAATAAGTCATCCCAGTCCTGTGGACCAGTTTCTTTTGTTAGTAAATCACTATTAATCATAATGACTTCTGGTAACAACATTTCGCCGAACCATCGTCCATCCACATCTTTGTGCGTGGCATCAATAGCGTCAATAAAGCTCGGCTGCCAAGCATGTAGTAAGTCTTCATTTGCACCAACAATGAGAGCGGATTGTGTTCCACCCCACCAAAAATCTGCTTGAGGATTTGCCTTTTCACCACGTAGACGTTCTAAAATTTGTTGAGCACCCATCGTTAAAAATTCTACTTCAATGTCTGGATATTTTTCATTAAACTGATCGATCACATTTTGCACCATTTCTTCATCCCGTCCAGTGTAAATCACAAGCTTGCCTGAAGGTGACGTTGCTGCTACTTCTGTTTTGTCGCCATCAGAAGCTTTGTCGTTATTTGCTGCATCATTTGTAGAATCTTGCTGATCATTGCCGTTACAAGCAGCTAAAACGAAAAGCATTACCATAAGGAAAAAACCAAGAATACGTTTTTTTTTCATCAACTTCCCCTTTCTTAAAGTAAGTTACTTGCATAATGCAGTATAATACCGAAAGGGAACATTAATGTTAGAATTATTAAAAAATTACATTTGCATTCATCATAGCGAAGTGCATGCTAGTAAGCAACGGCATTTCAATAAAGTTCAAAAAAACTCCTTAAAAAGGAATCATTCCATTTTTAAGGAGTTTTTTGTAAGTTTATGAATGTGCTTCTAAGAAGCTATCTTTTTGTTGACGTTGTGCAACAATGGTTGGCAGCATCATGCCAGCAATAACGAGAACAATCCCAATAATTTGTACAGTAGTTAGAGGTTCATGTAAAACAATAACGGAAACAGTAACCGCCACTGGTAATTCGATGGCACTTAAAATAGAAGCAAGCGCACCACCGATTTTTGGAATAGCAATCGAAAATAAATAAATCGGCAATATAATACCGAAAAGACCAAGTGCTAGTCCATATTTCCAGAGGCCTTGCATGAATAATTTGCCGTTCCAAATAACCTCAGGGTTAAGGAAAATACTAATCATAATAAGGGCCACAAAGGAAACGATTAATACCCTTGTTGTGGTAGTAACACCCTCGACAGGTCGGGAATTAAATTGAATGAAACATGCAAAAGTAACCGCTGCTGCAAAACCGAATAGCCACCCTTGAATAGGGATGTCACTTAAATCTACATTTAATACACCAGCAGCTAAAATGGTTCCTATAAATAAGATGACGATTGAAATCACTTCAGGTCTACTTGGTAATCTTTTATGAAGAGCACAATCAATCAGCAGACCAATCCATGTAAATTGGAATAACATGACTACTGCAAGAGAAGCAGGAAGATACTTTAAAGATTCTCCATATACAATCCCTGTTGCCCCCGTAAAAATCCCAGTACATATTAAAATAAGTAAGCCCTTTTTGGACGGACTTGGTAATGTTCTGTCTGTAAAAATAAAGATAGCTATTACGAGTATAAAGCCAATAATATACTGGCTTGAAACAGCCTCTGCTGATGTAAAGCCATGCTGCATAGCTACTTTGATAATAGTCGACAAAATCCCGTAACTACTAGAAGCAATGACAATCAAAAGAGGGTAAATAAAATTATTTTTCATCTATTCGTATTTCACTTCACTTCCTAAAACTGTTTAACCATATGGTGAAAAGGCTCATCAATTATTGACCATGGCTCCGTAATAACAAAGCCTAAGCGTTCATAAAGACGGCGAGCATCTTCTTTTTCGGTTTCAACATTTAATGATAATTTTGTATAGCCACGCTGCTTTGTCAGTTCTTCGGCAAATTGTAATAGCAATGTTCCGATTCCTTTACCACGTGCAGCTGGTGCAACACAAACTGTATCAATGTAAGCCTCATCTTCATGGGCTTCCTGGTCAATAACAATGGATGGCGCATTTTTTGCTTCAAGCCATTTAACAAGGTTAGCATCCATATGAACGGCTTGTTCGCCGTAATAATAAACGAGAATCCCCAAAATCTGTTCATTTTCAGTAGCGACAAAAGTATTTAAATAAGAATGTCGATTGTCTTCTTGTTGAAAAAGAACGGTCAGCTCTTGTATCACAGCCTCCGTTGATTGCTCACCAGTTAACCGATTAGCAATATCGCCAATGGCGTCGATAATTAAAGGCACAACAGCATGGGCATCTTGTGGTTGCGCTTGTCGAATTGTAATACTCATTTTGATAATCCCTACCTTTCTATAGGCAAGTATAACAAAGATAGGGGATGACTCAAGTTATCCATCCTCTCGTAAAGAAATGCCAAAAGTAAAAACCTTTATAGAATGACAATTTTCGTGTTAATCTATAATGACTAGACTTTCAGGAGGACTATCATGACAAAGCAAGAGAAGGATTTTATATTAGTCTATGGAGATGCTTTTATTGACTATATTGCTGATGATGTAACAAACACATCATTTACTAAATATATGGGTGGCGCAACGGTCAATGTTGCAGCGGGTATTAGCCGCATTGGTGCGCCTTCCGCATTAATTACAATTACGGGTGATGACGAGGGCTCGCAATTTGTGAGAGATGGGCTTGCCCAAGAGGGTGTGAAACTGGATTATGCCGTATTTGATCCAGCAAAACGAGTAAGTGGTGTTTATGTGCATCTAACAGAAGCATGTGAGCGAATTTTTAAGGATTATGTTGATGAGACACCCGATTTACAAGTTGAACCATCACAGCTAAATGTAGCAGCTTTTAAGCATGCCTCTGCTTTAACGGTGTGTTCAGGCACAATGTTCCATCCAACAGCCCTTGCTACAACACGAGCAGCAGTAGAAATGGCTAAGGACAAGGGTGCAATTATTGCAATGGATGCAAATATCCGTCCTTTACGTTGGAGCAGTGAAGAAATTTGTCGAGATACGATTACATCATTTTTCGAGGATGTCGATATTTTAAAGGTGACGGATGATGAGCTATTCTTCCTGACAGAGACAAGTAGCTTAGAAGAAGGTATCGAGCAATTAAATAGCTATTTAGTGCCTATTATTTTAATTACCGTAGGAGAGAACGGGACTTATGCAGTCCTTAATGGTGAGGTTATCCATGTACCGACTGAGAAAGTAGTGCCTGTGGATACTACAGGTGCGGGAGATGCATTTATGGCAGGTGTCCTACGTGATGTCCATTATAATGGTTTACCTACAACAAAAGCAGAACTAGTGCGTTGTACAAGCTTTGGCAACAAATTAGGAGCTTTTGCCGCAACAAAAGCAGGTGCTTTAACGGCTCTACCATATTATGAGGATATTAAGCATTTACTAAAATAAACATGTGAGGCGTGGAGAATATGGAGAAAAACTACGATGTTTTAGTAAAGGATCAACTGTTCTTTGGCGGTGCAAAAGATGCAGAGGCTGCATTTACACAAGAATCCGTTGATGTTGTGATAGATGTTCGTGTTCAAGGGCTATCCCTTCAAGAGCAGGAAACAGTTCCTTATTCTTATAAACATATGCCTATAGCAGATGAAGATAGTGAGGTAGCATCATCCATCCAACAAGTAGCGAAGGAAGTTGCTTTAGCCTATGAGACAGGGCAGAAAGTATATGTTCACTGTGGAAGTGGTGGCGGTCGTGCAGGTGTTGCAGCTACCGCTGTACTAATGGAGTTGGGAATGGCCAATTCTTTAGAGGAAGCAGAGGCAGCAGTTAAAACAGCTCGTCCACAAGTAACCATTCGCCCAAAAATGGAAGATGCTCTGCAAAAACTTTATAAATAATAGAGAAGATGTACTAATTAAGGTACATCTCATATTTTTGAAAAACAAAACCATCAATAGAATTTTTGTGAAAGGTGAAAATGGTTTCCGTTGCAGGCTACTTGCTTTCCTGTGGGCGAGCGCCGAATCGCTTCCTCCGCTATCGCTCCGTGCAGGGCTTCGCCTATCTCGCTATCCCACGGGAGTCAAGTAGCCTTCCACTCCAACCTACTAAAGTGTTATCTTTTTAGCAAAGGTTTTCAGCTAAAGTGAAGATGTTCACTATTCTTTATGAAGAGGTGTTGTCACGCATCACTTCTCCACATTAAAAATAAGTGCCTCTCCTCTCTCTAATAAGACAAATAGTGGGCTATTTTGTTCACTACTACTAGTATGAAAGACATTTTCAGAATGGTTGATTGGAGTGGAGCCAGCGTCACTCCAAGGGGATTTAGCGTCACAGAGGAGACCCTGGAGCGAACGGAAGTGAGTAAAGCGGCTCATCGGACGCCCCCTGGAAAGGACGCTGGCGGAACGGAAATCAATCCCTCACCTTGCAAAGTTGTTTTTTCTGCTGTTGACACCATCTTTTTTCAACAACATGAGATGTACTAATTAAGGTACATCTTTTTTTTATGGTGTAAGAGATATTTTGTTCTATACATATTAGAACAAAGTTGTTATAGTTAGTATATAACAAATAATGAGGTGATCTGTATGATGGAGGAATTAGCAAAAGTTCCATGGGCAGTTATAGCACCGCTCATCATCGTTCAAATTATTTTGATGATCGTAGCACTTATTGATTTACGTAAAATTCATGCAACAAACGGGCCTAAAATTCTTTGGGTATTTATCATTATCTTTGCTAATCTATTAGGGTCAATTGCGTACTTTATAGTGGGGAGAAAGCAGTCATGACAACTTTACTTCAAGTTACAGGTTTGACCAAGCAATTTGCAGAGCACAAAGTTGTAGATAATATTCATTTCAACTTAGAGGAAAAAACTTCTACGGCTTTAATTGGTCCAAATGGAGCTGGCAAGACAACGACTTTATCTATGTTAACGGGGCTTTTAAGACCGACTGCTGGAAGTGTAAAGATGCTAGGTAATGATTTACGTGCGAATATAGGTTTTTTACCACAATATCCACAGTTTCATCCTTGGCTAACTGCGTTAGAGTTTACAGAAATGGCTGCAAGGTTGAATGGTGTAGCAGCCAAAAAGGCTAAATTAGAAGCACAAAAAACCTTAGAATTTGTAGGGTTAGGAGATGCCCAACATAAAAAGATAGCCACTTTTTCTGGTGGGATGAAGCAGCGACTTGGTATTTCCCAAGCAATAGTGCATAAGCCTAAATTACTGCTATTAGACGAACCTGTTTCAGCATTAGATCCCGTTGGACGTAGAGAAGTGCTCGATTTATTAAAAGGATTACAACAAGAGACGACTATTTTATACTCAACGCATATTTTAAATGATGCTGAAGAAATGACAGACCAACTATTATTCTTGCAAAATGGCAAGCTCGTAGAACAGGGAACATTACGTGAGGTACGGCAACGTTTTGATGAGCAAAATTATGTTATTGAATTTGGCAGTGAAGAAGAGGCTAAGCTTTTTGCAAATCCATCTAATCATGTAATCGGTTGTTATGTCTATATTGAGATAGTGAATGAGGAGCCAACGATGAAGAAGTTGCTTCAACGTTTAAGTGAATGTCCTTATACAATTAGAAAGGTAGAGCGACAGACAGCATCTCTGGAAGAAATTTTCATGAAGGTGGCGAAAAAAGCATGAGAGGATTCAATGTACTTCTGCAAAAGGAATTTAGAGAAGCATGGCGGAGTTGGAAGTTTCTATGGATTCCTCTTGTGTTTGCTCTGCTTGGAATGAATGATCCACTAACAAACTACTATATGATGGATATTTTAAATGCTGTTGGGAATGTACCAGAGGGCTTTGAAATGCTGATGCCAGAATTAATGCCACTTGATTTAATTCAAGCTGCTATCGGGCAGTTTCAAACGATCGGCTTATTGGTGATGATGGCTTCGTTTGTAGGGGCTATTAGTAAGGAACGAGCTAATGGTATGGCAACATTATTATATGCTCGGCCCATTTCATTTGGCGCATATTTTTTAAGTAAATTTGTTGTCATGAGCACCATTTGTTTTGTTAGTGTTTTAGCTGGGTTTGCTGCTAATGTCTATTATACAAGTATTCTATACGGAACGTTGGACATTGGTGCACTGTTAATAAGCTTTTCGACGTACTATATATGGTTGCTATTTGTGATAGCTGTTACGTTAATGATGAGTGCCAGTTTTAAAACAGTTATTGCTACTACATGTGCATTTACAGTGATTTTTGTTGGGCAAATCGTCGATATGATTGTAGGAATCTTTTGGACAATATCACCGTGGAAACTAGCAAGTTACGGAATTGCGAAATTTCGAGGAACAATAGAGGTGTCAGATTACTGGTGGAGCTTAATAATTACGCTAGCATTGACAATCATCTGTATCAGCATTGGCATCGTGATGATGAAAAGAAATGCGTCTATGACAAAAATCTAAAGAATATAAAACGGTAAAAACCAACTTATAATGGGTTTTTACCGTTTTTCGTTTTAAAACATCCCACCATTTATAAGTAAAATTAGTCCCAAAAAGAACATAATCCAAGAAAGGGTAGAACTTGTTCTTTGATCAAAAAGTGTTTGAATTTTTCTTAAAGGTTTATTCATAAATCGGCGGAATAATAGATGTAAGCACAGTAGGATAATCCCTGGTGCTATCATTACCAAATTGTAACCTGCCAATAAAGGTAACCATTCATAAAACGTTAATTGATTACTCGTTAAAATACCTATTGCAGCGAAATAGGGAAGGGCGGTTGCAACTTCTAAAATAGAAGTTGTGAAACCTAAGGCTACCATAGAGGTCACATGTAAAGACTTTGGTTTAGGTGCTCCATTTGCCTTTCTCTTTGGTACTAACCAACTGCCGATAAATAAAATTGCTCCCACAATGGTCATGATAAATCGAGCTGAGTAGCTAGTTAGCAAATTAGAAATCGGGTCAAAGATGACGCCTAGACCTAACATTAAAAAAATCCCAGTACTAAAGTAAAACAAGGCAACAGTCATTAAATAGGTTAATAAAAGGCGGATTTGCTGCTTTTTAGCTACAAGCAATACATAGACAGACACACCAATAATAGAAGGACTAAACATGTCTAATAAAGCTAAGGTACCTATCAGTAGCAACATTTCTATGTTCATGGTTGTGACTTTCCTGACGCCTGTTTTTTTGATTCATAAATATGAAAAGCCTGCTCAATAAAATGTAGAAATTCTTCCTCTAAAGGATATAATCCTATTTGCTCAGATTTGTGAGGTGACCTTCGTATAGTCCACATCTTCTCTAAAAACGCATCATTTCCTTTGTATTCTACTTCGGTCTTTTCCATCATTCGTTTGATAATAAACTGAACGGAATCTGCTTCAGGGCTTTCCTTACGAAGCTGCTTTAATTGACCCAATAAGCCAATCCACTCTAAAGAACTAGGATCATTTCGGTTTAAATTAGGCAATTTTTGAAAAAGGTCCATTTCGGCAGCTGCAAAAATCTGCTGGCGGAAAGCTTGCTTTTTATCTCGTTCTTGACTCGAAAGCTTAATGTACTTTTGGATAAGGGACTCTGTTAATCCACCTTCGATAGACGAAGCATTCTTTAATCCAAGGATGGCGTTCTTCATCTGCTGTAGTTTCTTTTGTTCCTCTGCTACAAAAGCTAGCTGATGGTCTAAACTTGCTTCCCACTCCCACGAATTATTGATAAGTGTCTGAATTTCTTTCAACTTGAAACCTAATGTTTTTAAAAATACAATTTGTTGTAATGTTTTTAGCTCATTCTCGTCATAAATCCTGTGTCCCCCCTCGGTCTTTGCTATAGGAAGTAACAAGCCAATCTCCTCATAGTAACGTAATGTGCGAACAGAAATACCAGTTTGTTTTGATACATGATGAATCGTAAGCAAAATAACGAATCCTCCTCCCTGTTAATGACATTATATAAAATGACGTAACGTCACTTTCAAGAGGGAATGTAAAACTACATTCTTGGAATCTCCATAACTTAGGAATATAATGGGGGTGTAACTCGAAATTTGTCAAATAACTCGGAAAATATATAGACTACTATAGAAAGAAGGGACATGAAAAGTGGGAACTGAAAATTCCGATCGTTTCCTGACAGCGTTTAATCGGATAGATCATAGATTACGAGATATTGTAGGTGCTAAAGATTTTATGCCTTTTTATCGACTTATTGATCAAGCAAAGAAAAAGGATGTCTTGGTGAAGAAATATGAAGATGATCTACGCTCCTATGCCGACTTACGAAATGCGATTGTGCATCATCGTACCTCTTTACATTATGTGATTGCAGAGCCACATACCGATGTTGTAGAACGAATTGAATACATAGATGCTACTCTCGCTAAGCCAACGCTTGTGGGGCAAATGTTCCGTAAAAGAGTACTGATTTTTCAAGAAAATGATTCTTTAAAACATGTTTTAAAAGTGATACGTCTGCGCAAATATACACAATTTCCCGTTTATTATAATAAGCAATTTAAGGGGCTAATCACGACAGTAGGAATCACCAATTGGCTTGCTTCAAAGATGGGTGGCGATCATTTACCAAAAAGAATTCCAACATTGCATGATATTTTAATGCATGAGAAAAATAGAGTGAATTATAAATTTGTCAGTAGATCTATATCCATCTATGAGGCTGAGGAGATATTTAAACAGGGGGTCGAAAGAGGGAGGCGATTTGAGGCATTATTAATAACGGAGCATGGTCAACCACATCAAAAATTACTCGGTATTATTACACCATTAGATATTGTCAAAATTGATTAACAAAAAACGAGACTAGACAAGCAATTAAGGGCTTGAATGTCTCGCTTTATCTTTTAAGCTAATGTACAGGGAACCATTTGTTTGGACTTGAGCAAAATAAACTTCTTCTACGGAATGCACATTTTGCTTTTTCAATTTCTTCATGACCCAATCTTCTGTCAGCTCTATTTCAACAATATTTTCTATAATAAGTTGACCATCAGAAATGACTTCTGTAGGAAGATAAGTAGGCGGTGATACATCTGCTTTAACATCCTGCTTTGTAGCCACCTGTTCAGAGGTTTTTTGTAGCACACTGAGTTTCCCGTTCGTTTCTAGTAAGGCATATTCAACGTCCTGTACAGAGAAAATGGCTTGTTCACGTAGCATCATTGTCAGCTCATCTAGATGAAGACGATTTTTTTGTAGTGCTGATTCTAATATAAGACCTTTTTGAATAACAATCGTTGGCTTATCATCAATGAGAACGCGAGCCTTTTTAGATTTAATCGTAATAACGGTCATCAAATACGTTAAGGCACTCCACCAAACAAGGGAAATCATACCATCTAAAAATGGTGTTTCTTCCTGAGAGGCAATTTCTGAAGCGATCGAACCAAATGTAATGCCGGTAATATAATGGAAGAATGTTAACTGGCCCAATTGTTTTTTTCCAAGTATACGTGCCAGAATAAGTAATGCAAAAAATGAAAGTGTTGTTCGAAGAATCATTTCCCAAAAGTGAGCATGAATAAAGCTTTCCATGCATATATCAACTCCTTCTACAGCTGTCAAACTATAGCTTGTGCAAAATGGTCGATAGTATGCGACAATCATGTATAACCAAAATAAGAGTGAGGTGGCAACATGAATAAACAATTAAATGTAACAAATCCAATGTATCCAATTATGATTGCAATCGGTGTTGCTCACCTTATCAATGATACGATGCAAGCTGTTATCCCAGCGATGTTTCCTATATTTAAGAGTGAATTAGGTTTGACCTTTACACAAATTGGTATGATTTCTTTTGTTTTAAACATATTTGCTTCTGCCTTACAGCCTGCTGTAGGCTTTATCAGTGATAAAAAACCAATGCCCTATGCTTTACCTATAGGTATGATTAGTTCATTTATAGGGATTGCCATTATAGCGTTTACAACAGAGTATTGGATTATTATTATTGCGGTATTATTTATCGGCTTTGGTTCAGCTATCTTTCATCCTGAAGGATCAAGAGTTTCATTTATGGCAGCTGGCTCTAAAAGAGGACTTGCTCAGTCTATCTATCAGGTGGGGGGGAATTCAGGACAAGCTCTTGCACCGTTAATTAGTGCTTACATCTTTGATATTCTCGGGCAACGTGGTGCTGCGATTATATTAGTCATTGCAACGTTCGGTATCATTTTATTAAGTAAAATTGCAACATGGTATAAAAAACAATTGGAGCAGGAGCGTATAGCGAAGAAAAAACGTGTACTCGTCTCAACATTGCCTCCTTTAACAAAGAAACAAGTAGGAATTGCGTTAACGTTATTATTTACAATTATTTTTGCACGATCATTTTATACAACAAATATAACTAGCTTTTATGTGTTTTATTTGATGGATCACTATGATGTCAGTCTTCGACTAGGGCAAATATTAATATTCACCTTTATGGCATTTGGGGTAGTAGGTACATTTTTCGGAGGCTCTTTATCAGATCGTATTGGTAGAAAGAATGTCATAATTCTTTCTGTTGTAGTACCAATGCCATTTTGTTTAGCATTGCCTTATGTACCATTATGGACCGCTATGATATTTTTAGTCATTATCGGTACATTAATCATGATTAGCTTCTCCGTAACGGTGGTCTATGCTCAAGAGCTAGTTCCAACAAAAATTGGCACAATGGCAGGTTTAACAACGGGCTTTGCTTTTGGTATGGGAGCAATAGGGGCAATGGTTATCGGGGTTTTAATGGATCATAAAGGCATTGATTTTACAATGATTGTCGTTTCATTATTACCTTTATTATTACTAGTAGCCTTCTTCTTACCGAAGGATAAACCAGCATCTGCTGCTGTCTAATAAAAAAACGCGTATCTACGCGTTTTTTTATTCTTAGTGTTGAAAAACAAAACAGTCAATTGAAAGGTAGAAATGGATTTCCGTTGCAGGCTACTTGCTTTCCTGTGGGCGAGCGCCGAATCGCTTCCTCCGCTACCGCTCCGTGCAGGGCTTCGCCTGTCTCGCTATCCCACGGGAGTCAAGTAGCCTTCCACTCCAACCCACTGACTTTTTAGCAAAGGTGTTCAAATAAAGGGAAGGTGTTCACTACTCTTTATGAAGAGGTTTTGTCACGCTTCACTTCTCCACATTGAAAATAAGAGCTCATCCCCTCTAAGAATACAGATAATGGGCGATATGATCGCTATGCTACTATGAAAAACAGTAAAGACACTTTGCAGAATGGTTGATTGGAGTGGAGCCAGCGTCACTCCAAAGGGATTTAGCGTCACAGAGGAGACCCTGGAGCGAACGTAAGTGAGTGAAGCGGCTCATCGGACGCCCCCTGGAAAGGACGCTGACGGAACGGAAATCAACCCCTCGCCTTGCAAAGTTGCTTTTTCTGCCGTTGACATCATCTTTTTTTATTGTCTTAATGGCGCTAAAAATTCTGCTGGCAGTTTCTCCTGATCGACTACATAGCCCTCTGAAATATGAACTTCATGCATTTTATCGTTGTAAGTAAATTTAAAGATGCCATTGTCAAAATCTGTGCCAATTTCTTTGAAAAATATACCCTCAATCGATACATATTTAGGACATGTAAATGCTACTTTAAAGTTATCCTGCTCTTTAATTAAGTAAGCACGTACTCCTTTTTCATATGTTTCATTTGCATCATCGTCTGTTGGGCGTTGAACAGCTACAATATGAAAATCAACAAAAGGAACTTCTTTTAACAGTACATTTAGGAACGAACCTTTAGTAATTTCCTCCCAACGGCTTTGTGCGCTTTGCCCTACGATAATTTGCGAAATGCCATAATTCTTTGCGACTTCTGCAATAACTTTTTGTATGGGGCGTTTTTCATTATCTTGCAAAATAAATTTTTCAACCTCAAGCTCATCTGATAACTTCTTCCATTGCTCTATATAACTAGATTTCTCTGCGTCAAATGCATCAAGGGGTTGCGAATCGACTGAAAGAATATAGAGTGGGCAATCAAGCATTGTGGCCATCTTATGACCACGATGTATTAAACGCTCGCCATTTAAGCCGTAGTAAACACAAACTAATATACTTTCATCCAAACGCCCTTTTACATGCTTCATAAAAAATGTACACCTCTTATCTGTTGGTATTTTGTTAATTTCACTGTTGATTTTGAAAAAATTATCCTAAAACAGCTAAAATCAATGCTGTTACAGTGCATTATGCTCATTTATAATGTATACTTAAAAATGTATAAAAGTTAACGGAAATATATTGGAAAACCCTTGAAGGATGAAGCTTAAATCAATAATTTGAAATTATTTAATTTATGCATTCTGTGCATCAAAGCTAAATTGCTTTCATATGCCACACTATTATGCAGTGAGTTAAATAGATAGTCAAGTGTCTTCATTGTGCTGATATAAACTAAGTTGTAACTGTATAAATTATCTGATTTTCCACAAGTTATTTAGGCTTGCATCGGGTTAGAAGTGACTAAATAACTAAAATAACCATTTTTATAAACGATAAGGCACTTTAACACCCCACCACATTCCTTTAAAAAATTTCAAGAATACATCTAATATGTTACTTAGCTTGAACAAATTTCTAAAGTCTTAGCACTTTACATGCCAATCACCACAAAAATTTGCTAGATGATTTTGATAGTAGGAGGTTTTCATTTGGTCACAGTTCTCATCGCAATACTTTTGCCATTTGTTTGTGCTGCACTGATTCCATTGCTTTACAGGCGACTAAGGCGTGTCACACATCTTGGCTGGTTTGTTTTATCTGTTCCATTCATCTTATTTCTTTTACTCGCTCGCTATATTCCTCAATTAGCCGAGAGTAAAACGTTTATTCATACATATGAGTGGATTCCCTCTTTTAATATAAATTTCACAACTTACCTAGATGGACTCAGTATGATTTTTGGTCTGCTGATTACTGGTGTAGGTAGTTTAGTTATTTTATATTCTATTTTTTATTTATCAACGAAAGAATCTCTTCATCATTTTTACTGCTATTTATTACTATTCATGGGCGCTATGCTTGGCGTTGTTTTTTCAGATAACCTAATGGTATTATACACATTTTGGGAATTGACAAGTGTGTCATCATTCCTATTAATCGCATTTTGGCATCATAGAAAGGCATCTCGTGCAGGGGCCAAAAAAGCGATGATGATTACAGTCTTTGGCGGACTATCCATGCTTGCAGGCCTCTTAATGCTCTATGTAGCTTCACATACATTTAGTATTCGTGAAATTGTAGCGAATGTAGAGATTATACGGGATCATGCTCTATTTACGCCAGCCCTCATTTTAATTTTACTAGGAGCGTTTACAAAGTCTGCACAATTTCCATTCCACATTTGGTTGCCTGATGCTATGGAGGCCCCAACACCTGTTAGTGCTTACTTACATTCCGCAACAATGGTTAAGGCAGGCATTTATTTAGTTGCTCGCTTTTCACCAGTTTTTGGCGGAGAAGCAACGTGGTTCTGGCTAGTTAGTGTTATCGGTCTAGTTACATTATTCTGGGGTTCATTTAATGCGGTTCGTCAAACAGATTTAAAAGCTTTATTAGCCTTTTCAACAGTGAGTCAGCTTGGCTTAATTATGAGTCTATTTGGTCTTGGGTCTGTTGGTCACTATTATGGCTATGGTGAAGATTCTATTTTATACACACAGGCAAGCTTTGCAGCACTATTTCACCTCGTGAATCATTCGACTTTTAAAGGAGCCTTATTCATGATGGTTGGAATTGTCGATCATGAAGTAGGTACTCGTGATATTCGTCGTCTCGGTGGCTTAATGTCTTTAATGCCTATCACTTTTACAATCGCAGTCATTGGTGGCTTCTCAATGGCAGGACTACCACCATTCAATGGCTTTTTAAGTAAGGAAATGTTTTTTGCAGCAGTATTGGCTATTCGCGATGTAGAAGCATTCTCTATTGCTGATATAGGGTTATTTTTCCCATTAGTAGCATGGGTGGCAAGTATTTTTACCTTTGTCTATAGTTTGATTTTAATTAGTCGTACATTTTTGGGTAAACTACAGCCTGAGAAGATCGATAAAAAACCACATGAAGCTCCACTTGGCATGTTAATTTCGCCAATTATTTTATGCTTGTTGGTAGTTGGTATCTTTTTCTTCCCGAATGTGTTAGGTCACTATATTTTAGAGCCTGCCATGGCAAGTATTTATCCTACATTCCCGACTACAAGTGAATTAACACCACATATCCATGCATGGCATGGCATTAATGCAGAGTTATTGATGACAGTAGGTGTCATTATTATTGGGATTATCTTATTCAAAACTTTAAAAAGCTGGAAGCCACTCTATCGTCTGTTTTCACAAAAGTATACGTTTAATACGTATTACAATCGAATGATAGAGATGAGTGAAAATGGCTCACAGAAGCTTACTAATAAATATATGACAGGTAATTTAACACATTATTTTGTCTATATATATGTATTTTTTATTGCACTTATAGCTGGTTATTTTGTTTGGTCAGATGCTATGACTTTTAATTTTGACAAAGATTCCGCTATTGAATACTACGAGTTAATCCTTGTATTTGTCATGATCTTTGCAGCCGTTTGGATGATTTTCGCAAAGGGTCGAGTGACAGCGATGTTGCTTAATGGTGTACTAGGCTATTCTATTGCCTTCTTCTTTGTTATTTTCCGTGCACCAGATCTAGCTTTAACACAATTAGTTGTTGAATCGGTCACAACAGCTTTATTCCTTTTATGTTTTAAATATTTACCAGATTTAATGCCAGAGGTACCACGTAAAAGGGTTCAATGGTCAAAAGCATTGATTTCTATTTTTGTTGGGGCAACCGTAACAATTGTTGGTTTAGCAGTCGTACACTATGATCGCTTTGAACCAGTGGCTACTTACTTCAATGATGCTTATGAATTGGCTGGCGGTTCCAACATCGTTAATACAATATTAGGGGATTTCCGTGCTTTTGATACGATGCTAGAGGTTGTTGTTCTTCTGATTGCTGGCTTAGGGGTCTATGCTCTGACAAAGCTTAAGCCACGAAAGGAGGAAGCAGATCATGAAAATTAATGATGTGATTTTAAGGACCATCACCAAGGCAGTCGTGTTCATTATTTTAACACTCGGTGTGTATTTGTTCTTCGCTGGGCATCACGCTCCTGGTGGTGGCTTTATAGGTGGTCTGGTGTTAGCCTCGGGCATTGTTTTATTATATCTAGCCTACGATATTGAAACTGTGCATAAAGGGATGCCTTTCGACTTCAAAAAAGTTGCAGCTCTTGGTGTATTGCTTGCAACTGGAACTGCAATAGGTTCGTTGTTTTTCGATGTACCATTTTTAACACAAGCACATACGTATATAGATGTTCCTATATTTGGGAAAATGGGTTTTTCAACTGTCACTATTTTTGAAGCGGGTGTGGCTTTAACAGTGGTGGGGGTTGTTGTAACAATTATTTTAAGTATAAGTGAGGATGAGTAGCCAATGGAGTCTTTAATACTTGTTTTAGTAGGTATATTAGTAGCTGTTGCGACGTACTTAATCCTCTCGAAGCAGTTATTGCGTGTTATTTTAGGTACTGCTGTTTTATCACATGCTGCCCACCTACTGATTCTGACAATGGGAGGTCTAAAAAAAGGAGATGTACCATTATTAGGGGAATCAGAGGGACCATATACAGATGCGTTACCACAAGCATTAATTTTAACAGCTATTGTCATTAGCTTTGCTGTCACTGCCTTTGTTCTCGTTTTAGGCTATCGTGCGTACAAAACAAATGGTTCAGGGAATTTTGATGAATTGAGAGGTACGCCGGATGAGTAATATGATTGTTTTACCATTAATTGTACCGGTAATTACAGCTATTTTACTGGTGTTTTTAAAAGAGCATGTGATGTTACAACGTATCATCAGCTTATTGACATTGAGCTTTATTATTATCATTAGCATCATTTTATTAGTAGAGATTCAAGAACAGGGTGTGATGCGCATTGATTTTAGCGGTTGGGCACCTCCATTTGGAATCTCATTTGTTGCAGATTCATTTGCGACACTTCTAGTGTTAGTTGCAAATCTTGTAGCCCTCATTTGTATGTTATATGCAATTTTTACGATGGAGCTAAGGTATGAAAAAATGTATTTTTATTCATTTACCTTACTCATGGTAGCGGGCGTCAATGGTTCATTTTTAACTGGAGATATTTTTAACTTATTTGTATGTTTTGAAGTAATGTTGCTCGCTTCGTATGCACTTATCAGCTTAGGTGGCGAAAAAATTCAGCTACGTGAAGCATTGAAATATGTACTCATCAACATTGTTGCCTCTTGGATTTTCTTAGTGGCGTTAGCTTTTCTGTATGGAACAGTCGGCACTTTAAATATGGCTCATATCTCCGTTCGTGTAATGGAGGCAGGAGTTAATCCACTTATTACAACAGTGGCGCTTATTTTCTTAATCGTCTTTAGCTTGAAGGCTGGACTTTTATTATTCTTCTGGTTGCCAGGCTCATACAGCGTACCACCAACTGCCATTGCTGCTTTATTTGCTGCTTTATTAACAAAGGTAGGGATCTATGCACTTGTACGTAGTTTTACATTGCTGTTCCCTAATAATACTGAGGTCTCACACACAGCGCTTGGCATCATGGCTGTAATTACAATAATAGCAGGATGTATCGGTGCTCTTTCAAGTCGTGATGTTAGAACGATAGCCTCCTACAATGTGCTAATTGGTGTTGGCTTTATAATAGTTGGACTAGCGGTTGGCACTGAGTCAGCATTACAAGGTGTTATCTATTATTTAATGCATGATATGGTAGCAAAGGCTATGTTGTTTTTAGCAGTTGGTATGATGATATATGTCACTGGGGAAACAGTAATTGATAAAATGAGTGGACTGATTCGTAATTATCCTTTCTTTGGGTGGCTATTCTTTATAGCGATGTGCTCATTAGCTGGTATACCACCATTAAGCGGTTTTTTAGGAAAGGTTTTAATTGGACAAGGTGCGATAGAAGGTGGCCATTTCGTTCTATTAGGTCTAGGGTTTTTCTCTAGTTTAATTGTTTTATATTCACTGCTACGGATATTTCTTTCTTCCTTTTTTGGTGAAACGATTATTAGCTTAGAGGATGAAAAACCTTTACCAAAACGTATATTGTTGCCATTAACATTACTGGCTGCCTGTACAATTGGTTTAGGTATTGGGGCAGAAAAATTGGCACCCTTTGTAACAGATGCAGCTGAAACACTTTATACACCATCTATCTATATCGATGCAGTTTTAGATGGCGAACAATGGCAAGGTGAGGTGAATAAATAATGGCGATGCAGTTTATTTTAAATTTATTTATCGCAGCACTTTGGTTACTCCTACAGGATGAAGTGACACCACAATTTTCGACATTTTTGATGGGCTTTTTTGTAGGTATGGGTATTCTATATGCAATGCATCGCTTTTATGGTACTCAATTTTACTTGCGAAGAGTCTTTTCAATCATTAAATTATTATGGCTGTTTAACTGGGAGCTATTTTTATCAAGCTATAGTGTATTAAGACAAATCACTACACCTAAGCTAAACATTACGCCTGGTATTTTCACATATAAAACTGTACTAAAGGGAGACTGGGAGATTACAGCACTTGCATTACTGTTAACATTAACACCTGGCTCTGTCGTCATGGAAGTGTCTGAAGAGGGCGATGTTTTTTATATCCATGCCATGGACATAGAACAGTCTAAGGATGCTGTTATACGATCAATTGGAAAATTTGAGCAAGCAATAATGGAGGTGACACGCTAATGATTAACAATATATTACTTCTTGCACTTGCTTTCTTTAGTATTTCCATTGCGCTGTCATTGTATCGTGTTATCCGTGGCCCATCAATGCCGGATCGAGCAATAGCTCTCGATACAATTGGTGTTAATCTATTATCGGCTATTGCGATTGTCTCTATTATATTGAAGACGAAGGCATATTTAGAGGCTATTCTTATTTTAGGTATTTTAGCGTTTATCGGAACGATTGCCTTTACAAAATATATAGAAAGAGGTGTGATTGTTGAACGTAAATCAGATGATTGAATGGGCGGCAGTTATCCTTATTCTTATAGGTTCCATCGTGAGTGTGATTAGCGCATTTGGAATGATTCGCTTACCAGATGTCTATACACGATCACATGCTGCTACGAAAAGTTCTACGTTATCAGTTTTAACCTGTTTATTAGGAGCGTTTATTTATTTCTGGGTGCATGACGGTTTTGTTAGTGTACGGCTCATTTTAGGTATTCTTTTCGTCTTTGTGACAGCACCAGTCGCTGGACATTTAATTTGCCGTGCAGCCTATCGTTCTCACGTTCCATTAGCAGAGGGCTCTGGAGAGGACGAATTAAAGTCAAAATTATTTCCTGAAGAGCATTCGATAAAATAGAGATAGAAGGAAGACTGTTTGCCCTAAAGCAAACAGTCTCATAGTCTTGAAAAGCAAAACCATCAATAGAATTTTTGTGAAAGGTGAAAACGGATTTCCGTTGCAGGCTACTTGCTTTCCTGTGGGCGAGCGCCGAATCGCTTCCTCCGCTACCACTCTGTTTAGAGGCTCGCCTGTCTCGCTATGCTACTATGAAAATAAGTAAAGACATTTTGCAGAATGGTTGATTGGAGTCGAGCCAGCGTCACTCCAAGGGGATTTAGCGGCTCATCGGACGCCCCCTGGAAAGGACGCTGGTGGAGCGGAAATCAACCCCCTCACCTTGCTAAAAGGTTGATGGATAGATTTTTACAAGGGGGGATACAATTCTGAACTAGATGAGAGAGTAGTGGATTCTAGTCAGTAATCATTGGGCAATTCAAGTGGAAAAGGGAAGTTGATCGGTTTAATCAACTTCCCTTTCAAATTATTCAGCTTGAAAAACTAATTGATAGCCAGAGCCTCTTACCATAACAATTTTTGCTGTGTGTCCTGGGATCGTTTCCAGTTTTTTTCTTAAATTACTGATATGAACTCGTAATGCTTGTGTTTGTCCAAAGCTATCCTCGCCCCATATAAGTCGATACAGCTCAGCAGCGGGAAAGGCTTGATTACTATGCTGTGCTAAAAAGGATAAAATTTGAAATTCCTTTGTTGGTAAAGTTAATACAGTATCACCAATTGAAACTTTCCCTGAGTGTATATGAAAGTGTAATGTGTGAATAATTTTAGTTCCTTCATTCACAGAAGTATAATCAATTGGTTGTATCAACTTTTTATGACGCTTCCGTTCAAGTAGCCGCTCAATGGTTTTTAAAAGTCGGCTGTGGTCAATGGGCTTTAAAATATAATCTATAGCCTGTACATTAAAGGCCTCTAAAGCATAATTTTCATATGCTGTAACAAAGACAATATCCATGTAGCTTGAGACATCTTCTATTTTAGAAGCAAACTCAAGACCGGTCATTTCGGCCATTTCAATGTCTAAAAATAGAATATCAGGTTTTAATATATCAATATTTACTAAACCATCCTTTGGATTCTGGAAGGTTCCAATAATCTCAATAGAGCCACTTGCCTTTAGCATGGATTCTAATAAACGAATGGCTAAAATTTCATCATCTATAATAACTGCTTTTAACAAGCTGCTCACATCCTTTATGTAGTAATTATCGGAAATCTTATTTCAACAGTCGTTCCTTCATTTTCAAGGCTATCAAAATGGATAGTAGCGTTATCGAATTTTTTTAATCTTTTAGAAATATTTAGAATACCAATACCTTGACTAGCGGTTTTTTCACCGTTTTGAATTTGCTGTAAAAGCTCTGCAGATATACCAATGCCATTGTCTATCAGTTGGAAAATCACCATTTGCTTTTCCTCCTTTATAACTAATTGTAGCCTGCTATGCCCTTTTCCTACTTTCAGACCATGAAGAAGTGCATTCTCCACTAAAGGTTGAAGCAATAAAGGAGGAATAAGACATTGAATAGGCTCATCCATGCAAATTTTAAATTCTAATTGCTCTGGATATCTAGTTCGATGAATATTTACATAAGCCTCAATAAGACTAAGCTCCTTTTCTAAAGGAACAAGACTGTTGGCATTTTCAAAGGCAAAACTATTACGCAAAAATGTAGCAAAATCTGTAATCATTGTCCGTGATTTATCTAAGTCTAAATAGCTAAGTGAAAGAATGGAATTTAAGACATTATAAATAAAATGCGGTTTAATTTGTGCTTGTAAAAACGCGGTTTCCATTTTCACAGCTGTTTCTGCAGACTCCTTCAATAAAAGAAGATTACGAACTCTTGTCTTAAGCTCGGTAGCATCCAAGGGCTTATGTAAAAAGTCATTTGCACCAGATTGAAAGGCTGCAATCATATCCTCTGGGCGAATCGCTGCTGTCAACATTAAAATAGGTAGCTCTGTAGACGTGTAATTTTGTCTAACCTGTTGGCAAATCTCGTAGCCAGAAATAGTGGGCATCATAATATCCAAAATTAATAAATCAATACTAGGGTGTTGTGTAAGGTATTCAAAAACATGGTGTCCATTATCAATTGCTATAATGGAATAGTTTTCTTGCGTCAAAATATCTATTAACACCTTTAAGTTAACAGCGTCATCATCCACAATTAGGATTTTTTTCTTCCCTATATTTTCAACAATATGTGGGAATGTTAGGAAGGGATGTTGATATGTTTGGATTGGCATTGATGGTAATTCCTCGTTTGTAGGCTGTGCTTTTCGTAATTTGATTGAAAAGGTTGCGCCTTGTCCAACAATAGATTCTACAAAAATTTTTCCACCCTGCCGCTCAACAAGCTCCTTTGTAATATGTAAACCTAATCCACTCCCATCAATTGAATAGTTGAATTGTTGAAATGCATTAAAAATAGTTTTTAAATTTTCTGGCGCTATCCCACAGCCAGTATCCTTTATTTCAATCACTAAAAATGACTGTTTCTCATAACAAGTTATATCAATTTTTCCTTCATTTGTATACTTCACTGCATTATGAATTAAATTATATAAAATTTGGCGAAGGCGATTTTCATCTGCTTGGACAAAGGTTCCCCGTTCAATATGATTATAAATTTTTACATTTTTGCTGATCGTATAGGATAGCACTTCTACAGTCATATGTGTAATTGCATATAAATCTACAGAGGTCATACGCAGTGTTAATTGGTTCTCCTTCAGCTTTGAAAAATCAAGTAAATCATTGACTAAATAGGATAGACGTTCAGCAATATTGAAAATAAGTGATACTTTTTCTTTTTGTTCGTCCGCGGAGATGGGAACGCTATTGTCTTTCAGCATAGACTGCGAAATGCCAATAATACCATGTAAAGGTGTTTGGAATTCATGGGATGTTTTAGCAAGAAATTCATCCTTTAATTTATCTACACGGATAAGTGCCTCTGTTAGCTTGCCTTTTTCTAAATAAGAATCTGCAAAACGATGAGAAATATATAGTGAAAGCATTGTTAGGCAAATAAATGGCAACAGCGGTGGTAGGGCATTCAGTTCTAGATTAATATTTGTATTTAACGTTGCAACGATAAAATAAAGCAAAATGGCTAATGAGCTTAAAGTTAAATACATTACACCAGTAGCACGTTGGTAAATTGCCATAATTTGCGCATAGAAAATATAAACAATATTTGCGAATACATATAATGAGTTAATATTCTGAAATAGCGAATTAATTGATGTGGGAAGCATTGCAACAAGAATAAGAAGGGTTCCTACAGCGCAAAGCACTTTCACAACCAAACGATTCATATGTTTTTTTAGAGCACGGTAAAAATATAACAATATGAAAAGACCGACAGCTATACTAGAGATCATTTGCATTTTCTGAAATGGTGCGTAGGGCATATCTATAAAGGCTAGTAATAACTTTTCCCCATGTGTAAGGGTGTAGAGACCACTTGAAAAGCAAAATAAAGCAAAATAAAGCTGCTCTATACCAAATTTTGAATAAAGATAAGAGCCAAAAAAGTAGATAAACATTGTTAAAAAGCCTGCTAAGGTAATTAAATCGTAGAATAGTGCACCCTCTCGTAGCTTGGCAATACTAGATTGATCTCCTAAAAAAATGGAGCTAATAATTCCTCCGCCGGGTGCATAATCAAAATTTGCCACATGTACAATCAATTCAAGTTCTTTTTTATCAGGCGAAAAATAAGCAGTATATGGAGTATTGTGTGGTATATAACTGCTATCCTCAGCTGGCTCTCCGCTGTGCCCAACTCGCTTTCCGTTAATATACAATGCGTTCGACATACGGATGTTACTTGTCTTAATCCCTAAAATATCTTCGGTATCATCGATTAAAACCTTGAGACGATAAGTCCCGCTATCAAATACAGGTATTTGTTGCCCATCAATTGTATATTTTGTCCATGCTGAAGGGACATCGACAAGATAGCTTTGATAAGTATCAAAGGCTTCACCGTCAACTAAATGATTCGGGATGAATGACCACTCTCCATCCAATTTGATAGGCGTATTATCGTTAAATGTATGATGGCGTAAATCCATCACACCTTTAATCGCTTGTTGCCCATGCGACTTAGGTTGAGTTAAGAAAAAGGTAATGCCTGCTATCAGCATTGAACCAATAATAATTGCGAACAACAACGATAATTTTTTCATTATAAAAATCCCTTTCAAATGATTTAGTTGGATTATACAAGATAACTTACGCCATTAATATAAAATTCCTACTAACGATGAAATCAAACTATTGTGAGCTTAAATGATGATGATCAATCCCTGTATCTGAACCGCCTAATTTAAGTTGTTTTTATGATCGAGGAATAAATAATGATAAAACGGAAAATAGTAAAGTTACCTTATAGAAAGAACGAAAGAAAAATAAATTGACTTATCAGAAAATTATGTATAAAATATTTAGCTAAAAATTTTTTAGTTTATCTTGATTATTATTTCAAAAGAGTATATCTTAATTAGCAGATAGATTTTTTATTCTTCAATATGAATAAATATCCAATCGACTATTTTCGAGAAATGTATTCTCATACACAATAAATTATAAATAAAAGGAGTTACTGAATATGAAGAACAAGTTATTCATCACAATGCTTGTATTAGTAATAGGTGTTCTTGCAGCATGTGGCACTAAAGATAATAATGCAAGTGATACAGGATCTACTACTGATACAGAAGGTAAGCAAGTATTAAAAGTTGGAACTTCAGCAGATTATGCACCATTTGAATATGTGGATGCAGCAAAAGGTGAAGAAATTATTGGCTTTGATATTGATTTAATTAAACTCGTTGGTGAAAAAATCGGTGTTGAAATGAAGGTGCAAGATATGGATTTCAATAGTCTAGTACCAGCTTTACAAGCAGGAAAAATTGATGTCGTTATTTCTGGTATGACACCGAACCCAGAGCGTGAAAAAGTGGTTGATTTCTCTGATAAATACAATGAAACAGAGCAAGTAATACTTGTTAAAAAAGATAGCGGTATTAAAAAAGAAGCTGACTTAGCTGGTAAAAAAATAGGTGTACAGACAGCATCTATCCAAGAGAACTTAGGTAATGCAATAGCGAAAAAGGTTGATGTAAAAGTCGAAGGGCGTACACGAATTCCTGAGATCGTTCAAGATATGATGTCTAAACGTTTAGACGCAGGTATTTTAGAGGGTGGCGTTGCGAAAGGCTATTTAAAAACAAATGATCAATTAGAAGCTTTTCCTGTAGAAGAACAGCCTGAAGATTTCAAAGCAATCGCTGTGCCAAAAGGAAGCGATTTAAAAGATAAAATTAACAAAGCATTAAAAGAGCTAGCTGAAGAAGGCAAAATTCAAGAGCTAGAAGAAAAATGGCTAGAAAAAGTTGAATAATAATTGCGTGCGATAGCTCTATTTTTGGGCTATCGTTTGTGCTTTTCATTTTTATCCACTATATTTCTTCCAAATTTGTTTTTGGTACAAAAAACAAAGCTACATCATGATGAAAAAGAAAGGAGGGAGCGCTGTGAATTTAGATTTTACAGCTATTGTTCCCTCTATTCCTTATATTTTAAAAGGGATAGGTGTTACACTTCAAATTGCAATCGGTGCATCCATCATCGGTTTTATCGTAGGTATACTTTTAGCATTATGTAAAATTGGTAAAGTGAATTTTTTACGTTGGTTTGCTGATTTCTATACGTCGATTTTCCGCGGTACACCACTTGTATTACAATTACTGATTATTTATTATGCAGTACCACAATTACTAGATATTCAAATTGAACCCATTCCAACAGCGATTATTGCTTTTGGTTTAAACTCAGGTGCATATATTTCAGAAATTATCCGTGCGGGTATTAATGCAGTCGATAAAGGACAAATGGAAGCGGCACAGGCACTGGGTATTCCATATGCAAAAATGATGAAGGATATTATTATTCCGCAAGCAGTGAAAAATATTTTACCATCTTTAGTAAACGAATTTATTACATTAAATAAAGAAACGGCAGTTGTGACAGTAATCAGTGCATTAGATATTATGCGTCGTGCCTATATTGTAGGGGGTTCGACATATCGTTATCTTGAGCCATTACTTTTTGCAGGAGTAATCTATTACATCATGACGCTTGTTTTAACGTTCCTTGGTAAACGAATCGAGAAAGGAATGAGAAAAAGTGATTAAAATTGAAGATTTACACAAATCTTATGGACAGAATGAAGTATTAAAAGGCATTTCAACTGAAGTTAAAGAAAAAGAAGTAATTGCTATTATTGGACCTTCTGGATCAGGTAAATCGACATTTCTTCGTTGTTTAAACTTATTGGAAACTCCGACAAGTGGAAAGGTAACGATTGCAGGGGATGTCCTAACAGATAAAGGGACAAATATTATGAAAATACGTGAAGAAGTAGGGATGGTATTTCAGCATTTTCATCTTTTCCCTCATAAAACAGTTCTTGAAAATTTAACATATGCGCCAATTAATGTAAAGGGTATGGATAAGGCTACTGCTGTCAATAAAGCAGAAGAGTTACTAAAGAAAGTAGGTCTGTTTGAGAAGCGTCAAGAATATCCAAATCGCTTATCAGGCGGACAAAAACAACGTGTTGCGATTGCGCGAGCACTTGCTATGAATCCAAAAGTTATATTATTTGATGAGCCTACATCGGCACTTGACCCTGAAATGGTGAAAGAGGTATTGGCTGTAATGAAAAACCTCGCAGATTCTGGTATGACCATGCTGATTGTGACACATGAAATGGGCTTTGCTCGTGAGGTTGCTGATCGTATTCTTTTCCTTGATGGCGGCAAGCTTATTGAAGATGCTTCACCAGAGCAGTTTTTTACAGCGCCATCAACACAGCGTGCTAAGGATTTTTTAGAAAAAGTTTTATAAAAAATAAAAGGCATTTAGCTTCCCGTCTAGGCGAATGCTAAATGTCTTTTTTATTGAATGGACATTTCGAATTGAGCCTGTAAGGTTTCTAAAGTAAATAGCTCCTCAATATGATAGGCTCCTGATGGATGATTGTTGTTAAGGAGTTCTTTCGCAATAAATGCTGCAACTTTCGCTGTTACGAGAGATTCATCGCGTTCTAGAAAGTCTAATGTATAACTTGTTTCTTTGTGATGCTTTTTTCCAATGGCTTGTATTTGTATACCACACACATCAGAACCAATTTTAATTTTTTGAATAAGTGAAGCGAGCAAGGTTTGGATACGGTCAAATTTTAATAAGTAAGCAATTCTACTTTTTTGTAAAAAGGATACAAATCTATTGAGCGACTCTACATCAAAACCTAATCTTGTTTCGATAGGAATAGAAGGAAAATGCTTTGTTAATGTGTGCTGGTCAGAGAAATTAAATTGATACACACTACGTTTTCCAATCTTCTTAAATTTCACGGTTCTCTTATTAGTGAAATTAGCAACTCTCTGATTGTTGTAGCTACTGAACGGTTTATTTAATTGATGCAATATCCAAAGAATTGCTGCAGTGCCATGCGTATCGCCTGCCCCGAGTAAGATAGAAATATGCAGCCCCTCTACGGAGGATAATTGCTTTGCAGCATGCATGGCCATTAAATTGGTCAATCCTGGAGCCATACCAACACTAAATACGGCTGTTGAATGATTCTGTTCAGCTAGTAAATGGAGTGCCTCTAACTTTTTAAGGAAGGTATAGCTTGCAGTAATATCGATATACATAATCCCTTCATTTAAGCAAAGCTGTGCAAATGCAGTATCTTTTTGCTCTAAACACATAATAACCAGTGCTACATTATTTAATTGCTCTGGGTGCACTTTTTTCGACACATCCAATTGTAGAGGTCTTACTAAGTTATTGTGCTGGGCGCAGAAATCCTTTGCCTTTTCTATATTTCTTCCGGCAATCCATATTCTGTTAGGATAGCTTTGCAACAATAATTTTGCAATTTTCCCTCCCACTTCACCATAGCCTCCGATGATTAAGATATTCCCATTTTTCATAAAGTAGTTTCTCCCTTAATAGCGACTAAAGCGTCAATCATATGTGTTTTAAAATATGGAAGGATTGTCGTAAAACCAGCCTCTTTCAGCAAATCAATAAGCAATTCAAGAGTAATCGGGTGAGTTGTCATGCGAAAGGATTGTTCAAAGCGTTCCCAATGATCCTCGCTTATTCCGTTATGAAGCATGGAACTTCGCCAATAACGAAGCTCGTGTTTGAATGTTGGGGAAGTTAAATCAGCATTAATCGATGAGATAAATAACACACCATTTTCATTTAAGCTATCCGCAATTTTTTGAAGCATTGCCCTCTTCTGGTCCAAGTCTTCAATAAAATGTAAAACTAAATGACAACTAGCTACATCGAATAACTCATTCACTCTTAGGGAGAGTAAATCCTTATCAAGCCACTTAATAGTAAGCTCGTGTGGTAGCGATTCAATTTGTTTAGCAGCCAGATCCAGCATTACCTTTGAGGTATCGACTGCTGTGAAATGGGCAGAAGGAAAGGATTTGCCTAATGTGAGTAATTCCTGTCCGCCACCAGCACCTACTACTAAAAATTTATTTGCAGCAGTAAAATTGTGAAGTATACTGGCCATCATGTCATAGATAAGATCATAGCCTATGATTTTTTGTCGAATGGACTGTTGATATGTGTTGACAGAAGGACTGTCCCAGTTATGTAAAGATCTATTCATTAAAATACCTCCAAATTAATTAATTTCTATGCGTTAAGATTCCGAGAGCAATTCCTTCATCTTTAAGCAATCATTCGGATGAAAGGCTGATGATTGTTTAGTGAAGTCACCCAGTATTTGTGTAGGACTATTCCCAAAAATAAGTATTCGTTGTCCAAGAAAAAGAGCCTCGTGTAAATCATGTGTCACTAATAAAACGGTTGGTTGATAGTCCAACCAAAGTGTATGGACTAACTGCAACATTTCCTTTTTTAAACGGACATCCAGTGACTGGAATGGTTCATCCATTAATAAAAGAGCTGGTTGATTAACCATCGCTCGAATAAGTGAGACTCGCTGTTTCATACCTCCACTTAATTGATGCGGATAGTGTGCTTTATTGTGATAGAGCCCTGCAATTTTTAATAATTGATTTATCCGTTCCACATCAACTGTCTCACTGACCCATGCAATATTTTCAAATACGGTGAGACTAGGAAGAAGACGTGGCTCCTGAAAAACATAGCCTAAAGATCCAGTAGGAGAGCTTATTAGCCCTGAATCGGGTGATATAAGCTTTGCAATAAGCTTTAATAATGTCGTTTTTCCGATACCTGAAGAGCCTAAAATACATGTCACTGTCTGAGGGGCAATTTGTAATTGAAACTGTTGAAAAATTTCCTTTTGATTTCTTGAAAAGGATAGATTCTCAAGGATTAACATAGGCTAAGCTCCTTTCTAAAGATGTACAGGAATAATACTAGATAGATTGCTTTAGTAGTCTTTGTAGGAAAAACTCCATAGCTAGACCAACTAATGCAAGTATGATCGTCCAGGCAAACACTGTTGGGGTATCAAAGAAAACACGTGCTTGACTAAGCTGCTGACCAATCCCTCCATGACCCACAATTAACTCTGACATGACAATTGTCTTCCACCCCATTCCAACTGCTATTAATAGGGCTGAATGTAAGTAAGGTGATACTTGTGGAAAATAAATATCTCTTATCACTTTCTTACGTGAAACTCTAAAACATTGAGCTATTTCGAGCAGTTCTTGAGGAGTTTGAAGTATCCCTTTCATGACATTAAAGAAAAAGATAGGCACTAAAGTGACGAAAATAATAAAGATTTGAGCACCACCCTGTTCTCCAAACCATAAAACCGTAAATAACATCCATGAAACGGGAGGGATGGATTGAGCTAATGTAATAAGCGGTTTTATAAAATCTTTTAACTTATTTGATAAACCTGCTGCGATTCCTAAAATACTACCCAATAACAAAGACAGCAGTATTCCAATAAGAAAGGACAGTATTGTAATAAAAAAGGCGGACCAAAACACAGGGTTTCCTAATAGTTTGAATAAGACAGAAACAACTACAATAGGGCTAGGTAATAGTACGTCAGGATATTTAGTAGCTAATATAATCCAGAGAAGTATTAGCACGATCATGCTACCTGTTGAACGAAGTAGGCTATTCATTGTAATAGAAGTCTTCATTAGGTAATGCACCACCTATAGAGTCAGGTGCAATTTCTAGTAAAATCTTAAAATAAGCTTCTGTTTCATTCCGCGCTTGTTGAGCGGTTTGAAAGTGTAAGGAGCTATTTGTTAATGCACTTTCAATGATTTTTTCATTGCTTTTGAAAAAATCACTCAATAAGGGCAATGAAACATCAGGCTGTTGATATAAATCAGTAATTGCTTGTTCAGAAAGTGCTTGAAATTGTTTAATAGCATGTTGGTTACTAGATGCCCAAGCCTTATTTACAAAAATACCGGTTTGAGGTAATTGTTTGCTAAATTGTTTCTGCCATACTTCTTCAAAATTGATGGCAATATGTAAATCTGTCTGTAAATTAGCTTGCACTATACTTAACAATGGCTCTGGAATAACAACATGTTGAATAGCTCCTGATGCTAGTTGTTGACCAATTTCAGTTAGATTGACAAAGGAGAGCTTAACACCTGGGATATTATTTTGAGCAATTAAGTAATTTGTTAAAATATCTGGTGGACCACCTTGACTAGGTACGAAAATAGTTTGATGTGCTAAATCTTCTAATTTTTGAACCTTGTCATCCGTAGAAACAAGAAACATAGAGCCAAATGTATTGACTTGAATAAGCTGTAAAGGCATACCTTTTGCATATAGATTTGCCCCCATATTAAGAGGAAGTGCAATAAATTGTGCTTGTTTTTTTTGTATTTGAGCTAAAAGGGTATCTGCTGTTTCCCAGGTAATAAGTTCAATATCCTTCTGTTGCTCTGCCAATAAGATACTTGGAAAAATAGCTGGCGATTTAGGTGCACTAATAGTAGCTTTAAGAGTTTGCTGTTCTTCTGAATTCTGATCACTACCCGCAGTTGCTTGAGATGATTTCTCTGAGCAGCCACTAATAACGGCAGTTGTTAGTAAGACAATAAAAAATAAAAAATAAAATTTCTTCAAAATAGTATTCCTCCTTGTTGAACTTCTGTACAATTCAATTAAGAATTATTCTCAATTATAAACTTTCGGAAAAAAAGAACTATCCCATATTTCTGGGGGGAGGTAGGTTTTTATGAAGGAAGCACACTATTGGCAAAGAAAATCTGAACAATGTTTCAAGCACAGCAAAAATTCATTTGAATATCGTCAATTGATGATAGAAGCTCTACGAACACATATAAATTTTGATGCTTATTGCTGTACATTAACGGATGCACATACACTTTTTTCAGTAGGAGCAGTCACAGAACAATCAATAGAGGCGATTCATCAGAAGATTATGGAGTTGGAGTATACGACAGAAGATGTAAATAAATATGGATTCTTAGTACAAAGTGGTCAAAACATAGGCAGGTTAAGCGATTCGTCAAGTCAAAGCTTCCGTTATAAAGAAGTGTTTATGCCCAATGGTTTTAGCGATGAAATAAGAGCTGCATTAACCTATCAAGGACAATGCTATGGGTTTTTAACACTTTTCAAAAGAGCTGAAAATGAGCAGCCTTTATTTCAAGATCAAGATCTAGTGCTTATAAAAATACTGATGCCAATTATGGGGGAATCGTTAAAGGAGTTCCATCATTATATTATTGAGGAGAGGATTCCAGCTGTAGAAGGAGAACAAGGCATTGTTATTTTTGATAAAAGGTTAAAAATTCTTTCAAGTAATACCAAAGCTTGTGAATTGCTATCTATATTAAGAAAGTATGAAGGTTTAGCCGATATACAAGTACCTAAGCCTATTCAAGCTATATGTGCAAAGCTACTAGCTGACAATTACAATTCAAATACTTCTTTAATAGTACCTATCAAAGATACAGGCTATATTGCTATTCGGGCATCACTATTGCTGACAAGCCAACAAGAACAGCAAATTGCTTTATTAATAAATGAAGCATCATCAAGAGAAATGCTCAATTTTTTAATAACGGCCTATAATCTTACCCCTAGAGAAAAGGAAGTAGTGTTTGAAATTATTAAAGGGATTCCTACAAAAGAAATTGCTCATAATCTTGATATTTCAACTTACACAGTACAAGATCATTTAAAGGTAATTTTTCAAAAAGTAAATGTCTCGAATCGGAATGAACTAGTTTGGAAGATCTTCTCCCGATTCCAATTAGATTAATAAGGTGAACAATCAAAAGAATCTGCTAGCTTTCTGGCAGATTCTTCATTGTGTTGAAAAAAGATGATGTCAATGGCAGAAAAAGCAACTTTGCAAGGTGAGAGGTTGATTTCCGTTCCGCCAGCGTCCTTTCCAGGGGGCGTCCGATGAGCCGCTTCACTCACTTCCGTTCGCTCCAGGGTCACATCTGTGACGCTAAATCCCCTAGGAGTGACGCTGGCTCCACTCCAATCAACCATTCTGCAAAATGTCTTTACTTTTTTCATACTAGCATAGCAATCAATTAGTCCATTATCTGGATTCTTAGAGGGGATAAGCTCTTATTTTCAATGTGGAGAAGTGATGCGTGACAACACCCTTCCATAAAGAGTAGTGAACACCTTCACTTTATTTGAAATCCATTTCTACCTTTCAATTGACTGTTTTGTTTTTCAACACTAATAAGAATCTGCTAGCTTTCTAGCAGATTCTTATTGTTTATTAACATTCCATCAGTAGGTGTGTGATTGGAAGCTATTAAGCTACATCAGTGATAGTTAAAAAGAAGCCAATAACTATACTTTAGCTACTAACATCACTAATCATAATAAAAGGTTAAGAAAAATTAACCTAAAAAATGGAATAAATTCATAGTGAAATCTATTGACCTATAATATAATGAAAAAAAGGCTGAAAGTCACCAAATAAATGCAATAATAGACTTTAAATTTGGGTATTAAGGATTAGTTATTAATAGGGTTTAAAAAATCTGAATTTTAAGATAAATGAAGTGGGAGAGATATAACAGACATGGGTTATAACTCTATAATCATTAAGATTTTCAAGAAAAGAAGGGGGTGAGAGGATGAAAGTAGAGCTTAAATCTACTACAAAAGATGATGAGCCATTCCTTTACGAAGTCTATGCTTCTTCTCGTAGGAAGGAAATAGATTCATGGGGATGGTCTGCTGAACAAATACAGCACTTTTTAGAAATGCAGTGGTGCGCACAGCAGACCTCATATAGACAGCGATTCCCACAGGCAAACCACTGTATTATTACTTCAAATGAGCAATATATAGGGAGATTGTTAACAGAAGACTTACCTGAGCAACTACATATGATTGATATCTCTATTCTGCCAAGTTTCCAAGGTAACGGAGTAGGAACTTATCTAATTAGCGATCTTCAGCAAAAGGCAAATGAAGAAAATAAACCAGTGATATTGCAAGTTCTTCATACAAATCCTGCAAAAAATCTATATGAGCGATTAGGATTTCAAGTAGTGTCAACGGATGAAATCTATTTAAAAATGAGATGGCAATAAACAAAATAGATTTGAGTGTTTCCACTCTTTTAAAGCTGCAACCCGTCCATTATTAAAAACTAAAGAGAGGTGAATGTGAATTGCCAATATCAAATACGGCTTTACAGACATATGAAGAAGATTTACGGCAAACGATTCAGTGCTTTTTTAATTTAGAGGGACAAGTCGAAAGTATCATTGTTCACATTGACAGCAATATCAAAAGCTATATTCGAAAAAAAGAAAGAGGATTTTTATTAGCGAGTAAAAAGAAAGAAAAATACCTAAGAGAACTAAAAATACTACAATCGGATTTACAAAAATCTTTAATCGGTATTTCTCATATCAAACAGCTACTTGTCAATGAAATAAACACTTTGCTAAAAGATAGCAGAGAATTTCAGCAAGCTTTTAAGGAGATGCTTCCCTTACTGCCATTTGCACTATCAAGCTATCCCTTTGAGACAAGCCTTTCTTCAAATGTTCAATTTAGCGTATTTCTGTCCCCCTTAATTGAAAAAGAGATAGTAACAAAATTGCCACTACTAACTGCAGCATTTGAATCGAGCCAAGTGAACGGGATAATAGTAACTCTAGAAAAATTTGATGTGAACATAAAAGAGCAAATAAATGAAGCCAAAAGCAGTGTAGCTAAATTAATGTCTAGCGTAACGGAAACAGAAAATGAATTGGATAGGCAATTTGGTAATGTCATCTCAAATTTAAATCAAAGTGATAGATTGTCAGAATCGCCCTCTACTCAACAGGACTTCATTGCTGAGATTAAAAGCAAGGGAGAGCAGTTGAAAATATGGGCGGACCATTATCAAATGTTTCATACAATGCTTGGAAAAGATATGGAATTCCAAGAAGCTATACATCTAACGGCAAAAGTATTAAGCGAAAGTTTAGAGGAACCAGCGCAAATCTATCAAAACCAGAGAATTTTACAAGGAGCTTATCTACTTGAAACAGGCGCGACCTATATGACATTAGCACAAGATTTAAAGCTTTCTGAACAACAGGCAAAGCTGTTAGTAGCGGCATACTTATTGCTAAACCAAGAGAGCATAGTAGTAGTTGCTGAACAAGTGAATTTGGAATTGATGGAGATTGAAGCTTTTTATAAAGAAAATAAAGAATTTTTTTCTTTAATTATTTCCTAAACAGAAAGGAGAAAATGCTATGCCAATTTCGGAATACCAATTAGACAATTATGTGAAGGAACTTCAACCCAGTATTAAAAATATAATTGAACTAGAAGACAAGCTTGGAAAAGCCGGTGGAGATATAGACAGTATTTTATCCAAATTAAATGATGAAGGATTTGATCTTGGTGCATGGCTTGGTGACAATCTATTTCGGACAGATAACCCGAAAAGGAAAGAAACAGCTATTCAACTGTTAAATGACTTAAACAATGAATTAAGTTATGCAAAAATTGATTTGAATATTTTAAAGCATGATATCCAAGATGAATTAAATACTTTATTAAAGGAATATGGGGAATGGAAAACTTACTTTGATAATAGGTTACCATTCATTGCATTTTCCATAGCTGTACCTAAATTCCAGGCTTCTAATCCCTTTCATCGATTAATGCTAGGGTTTGTATTAACCATCGTATTGAAAGATATATTATTACCAATATTTGAGGTGTTAGGGTTAGGTGTTGTAGGTCTTATCGTGGTGGTGGTGTTAATAGATGGAATAATTCAAGGCGAAAAAAGAATGGAGCTATTTGAAAATATCCAAAAAGAAACAAAAGTAGCGATGGAAGATGTTAAAAAGCTAAGGCAGGATATCAATGATGTGCAGGTACAAGTAAATACCTTTTTTGAAGATGTGGCAAAGAGCTTTCAAGAAACAGGCTTGTTAACGAAGCCATATACAAACCATCAGGAGCTAGTATCGTTTGTAAAATTACAGGCTGGGACATTAAGACGTTGGTCGGATCAATATGATTCGATGAAGCGAATGATTAATAAAGGCTTAGATATTGAATTTTCAGCAGAAGTGGTTGCTGCAAATCTAGTAAATAAACAAGATGATAAAAGTGAATTAGACAATTATACCAAGCTGTTAATGGGTGCATACCTTATTGAAATGGGAGAGTCCAATAGTGTAGTGTCTCAAAAGCTTGATATGTCCTTAGAAAGAATTAAAAAAGTAAAAGCAACCTACATGTTATTTAAAATGCATACACCAGATGAAATTGCACAAATCTTGGAAATGGATGTAAACGAGGTCATGACGATTCAAGAGACGAATAGCGATTTAATAGCAATTGTTAGCTAAAAAATAATCTTAGAATGGATGGATAATATGGCGATTACAGAAGCGACATTAGCAACCTATGTAGAAGAATTACAGCCTGCTCTAAAAAATATTTATGAGGTAGAAGACAAGCTGGCTGAGTGTAAAGAGGGAATTGATAGCATCATTTCTAAGCTATTAGACGAGGATTTAGAAATTAGTGCATGGCTTGGTGATAATCTATTTCGTACAGATAATCCAGAGCGAAAAGCTCAAGCAATTAAGCTTTTAAAAGAGCTGAAAAGTGAGTTAAGTGGAACATCAATTGACTTAAATATTTTAAAGCATGATATCCAAGATGATTTAAATAGTTTGCTAATGGAATTCCTCGAATGGAGAAAATGCTTTAAAAATACGTTGCCGCTGATTTCTTTATCAATCGTTGTGCCTTCTTATAAAAAAATCGCTTTAGATAAATATGTGGCGCTTACATTATTTGTAGTTAATCAATGGATTGGAAAAATAAAAGTGCTGGATAGCTTAGTTGCGAAACTAGGTACGCTTGGTGCAATAGCCGCTGTCCTTTACCTTATTACAGGAATTATTCAAGGAGAATTGCGGAAAGAGTATTTTGAAAATATTCAAGCAGAAACGAATAAGGCAAAAGAGGATTTAACTAAGACTAAACAAGAGATTAATCGTGGACAAAGTCAAGTTAATGCTTTCTTTAAAGATCTTGCAATGACATTTAAGGAGACAGGACTTTTACAAGATACTGTTGTAAATCATCGAGAGCTAGTTTTCTTAGTAAAGGAGCAAAACTTTACATTACGCAAATGGTCTGATCAATTTAATGCTATGAAACGGATGCATGAAAAAGGGATGGATTTATCCGTGGCAGCGAGTATAGCTGCTGAAGCATTAAGTAAAAACACAGCGGATCCAAATGAGTTACAAAAAGTCACTAATACTTTATTAGGTTCGTATTTAATAGAGAGTCATACAGATTTAGCTGAAATCTCCAATACCTTAAAAGTTTCTGGGGATCAAGCAAAGAAAATAAAGGCTATGTATATGTTATTTACGAAGCATACACCATCCGAGATAGCAAGAGTCTTAGAAATGGAAATCCAAGAAGTCGAATCTATTAAAGAAGAAAATAAGGATATTTTAGCGAGTGTTGCTTAATATAGCATTCATCGAAATCACAATAAGGGAGGATGTGCATAATGTCAGATCAATATGTAGGAGAAATACGCATGTTTAGCGGTAAATATGCTCCAGTAGGGTGGGAATTATGCAATGGTCAATTATTGACTATTACAGGTAATGAGGCACTTTTTTCATTAATAGGTGTCAAATATGGGGGAGATGGTAGAACGAATTTTGCATTGCCAGATTTACGTGGAAGACTACCAATTCATAATAGTTCCCAGTTCCCATGGGCAAGTAAAGGTGGCACAGAGACAGTTACATTAACAGAGGAAAACTTACCTGCCCATACACATGGAGTATATGCCAATAATATACCAAATGAAGCAACCGAAAACTCACCAGCTAATAATACCTGGGGAATATCTAGCCTTACAAACTATCAAACGAATGTTTCCAGTAATATTGTACAAATGAACAACGAGTTAGTTTCTAATGTAGGCGGAAACCAATTTCATAATAACATTATGCCTTCATTTGTCCTTAATTTTATAATAGCAACGCAGGGACTTTATCCCGATTTTCAATAAAAAGGAGTGAGTATAATGGCAGAGCCATTTTTAGGCGAAATACGTCTTTTTAGTTTCAATAAAATACCGAGAGGGTGGCTTCCTTGTAATGGTCAAATATTACCTATAACTGGAAATGTTGCGTTGTATTCATTGTTAGGAGTTACGTATGGAGGGGATGGCAAGACAACCTTTGCGCTTCCGAATTTACAAGGTAGAGTACCATTACATCAAGGTAATCAGATTGCTTACGGAACAGTAGGAGGAGAGGAAGCACATACATTGACAGTTAACGAGATACCCTCTCATACCCATGAAATAACAGCAGATTCCTCAACAACAGATAAGCCTTCACCAAAAGACAATACATGGGGTGCAGTTAATGGAAAGAATATTTATGCTAAAAACCATAATACAGCTATGAATGAAGCTGCTTTGTCAAGTACAGGACAGAATAAAGCGCATAATAATATGCAGCCCTATTTAAGCTTATCATTTTGTATTGCAACAATGGGCATTTTTCCAAGTAGAGGATAAGGAGGGACTACAGAATGGATCCGTATTTAGGTGAGATTAGAATTTTCGCAGGAAACTATGCTCCGAGAGATTGGGCATTTTGTGATGGCAGTCTATTGTCTATTGTTCAATACAATGCTTTATACTCCATTATCGGAATAACTTATGGTGGAGATGGTAAGACAACATTTCAGTTACCTGATTTAAGGGGACGTGCCCCCATGCACTATGGCGATGGTCCTGGTTTAACGCCAAGGACATTTGCCCAATCAATAGGATCAAGTACAGTAACTCTTAATGAAACACAAATGCCTATTCATAAACATATAACACAGGGGTCCTCTGTAGTAGCAGGTGGCATTAACAACCCCACTAATGCTATTTGGGGTAGTGAGTCAGCGCTTTCGGCAAAACCATATGTTAATTTAAAAAATGCAATTGCAATGAAAGTAGATATAGTAAATCCACAAGGTGGAAATCAACCACATAATAATATGCAGCCATTTGTCGCAATGAATTTTATTATTTGTTTAGACGGAATATATCCTCAGAAGCCATAAGAAGGTGGAGTGAGAATGGAATTAGCTTCTTTTATAAAATCAACAGTATATAAAATATTAATAATTTTAACCATTTCTACAATGGTTTTCTCAACCTTAGGAATACAACCTGCAAGTGCTAGTTCTACAGACACATTATCTCCTGTAGAACAGATGAATGTAAAAAAGGATTCTAACGGTCAACTTTTAGGGGAATATAATGACCCTGCTATGATGAATGTTGCAACTAAAGATTTTGCTGCTTTGAAATTTAGTATTGATACATCTAAACCCATCCTTTCAGCTCAGCTTGCTTTAGCTGGAATAAATCAAGATAATAAACCTTTTTCTAATCTAGAAGTTAGAATAGGTAATAATAATTGGAATAGTACTTCTCCAGGAAATAACTTTCCAGATTTTATACAGGGAATTCCTACAAAAAATGAAGCTGTAGCTCAAGGTGACGGTGAACAAGTTTATGAAGAATTGATTGATGTGACAGATCTAGTAACAAATTCATCAGCAATTATAGGTAATAATGTAACATTTATATTAACGAGTAATTCAAATGAGATGACTGTAGTTAAATTTAGTAGCTCGATGGATTCTGAATTGGCACCCTTGGCACCTACTCTAAAAATTACCTATGGTGATGGTCAAAATAGTGTACCCACCGATATATCATTAAATCCAGCTACAGTAGAAGAAAACCAACCAACAGGAACAACCGTGGGAATGTTAAGTACTACAGACCCCGATGCAGGAGAGACGTTTACGTATAGTTTAGTAAATGGCCCAGAGGATAACGATAATAATAGCTTTAGCATCGATGGAACACAGTTAAAAACAGCAGGTGTGTTTGACTATGAAGCCAAGAGCAGTTTTAGTGTACGGATCAGGGTAACTGATAAAGGTGGTCAAGGTCTATCATTTGATAAATCGTTTACTATCAATGTGACAGATGTCAATGAAGCCCCAACAGATATTTCATTAAACCCAACGACAGTAGCAGAAAATCAACCATCAGGAACCAAAGTCGGAACATTAAGTGCTACTGATCCTGATGCAGGTTCCTCTTTTACGTATAGTTTAGTAAATGGAGCAGGTTCAACAGATAATAGTAGCTTTAGCATAGTAGGTAATGAACTCCGAACAAATAGTTCGTTTGATTATCAAACAAAGAACAGCTATAGTGTTCGAATTCAGGTAACGGATAATAAAGGATTAACGTTTGAAAAAATATTTACCATTTCGGTGACAGAATTGAATGAGGGTCCAACAGATATTACGCTAAGCTCACTTACAGTAGCGGAAAATGAGCCTGTAGGAACGGTTGTTGGTACATTTAGCACTACTGATCCTAATGTTGGAGACACATTTACTTACAGCTTAGTGGCTGGCACAGGAGCTACAGATAACAGTAGCTTTACCATCGATGGGAATCAGCTAAAAACCGCAGAAATATTTGATTATGAGACGAAGGATAACTACAGTGTGCGAATTAAAGTATCCGATAGTACCAATAATTTATATGAAAAAGCATTCACTATAAGTATTTCAGATGTCAATGAAGCCCCAACAGATATTTCATTAAGCCCAACATCAATAGCAGAAAATCAACCATCAGGAACCAAAGTCGGAACATTAAGTACCATGGATGCTGATGTAGGAGAGACGTTCACGTATAGTTTAGTAGTTGGTACAGGTGATACCGATAATAGTAGCTTTATTATAGTCGGGGATGAACTGCGGACAAATAGCTCATTTGATTACGAAACCAAGAATAGCTATAGTGTTCGGATTAGGGTAACAGATAAAGATAGCTTATTTTATGATAAAGAATTTACTATATCGGTTACCGATGTCAACGAAGACCCAATACCTACACTGATATCAACAGCACCAGCCAATAATGCAACAAATATTCCAATTAACCCTACACTAACTTTAACATTTAGCGAAAATGTGAGTGGTGTTGCAGGAAAGAACATTCGTATCTATGGTCCAAATAATAGTTTAATAGATACAATAGACGCTACTAATGCAACAGTAAATGGCTCTACGGTATCAATTCAACCAACTAATACTCTATTAAAAGAGATAACTTATTATGTATTAATGGACGATGGGGCATTTGTAGACACAGCCAATCAGGGTGTAGCAGGTATAACAGCAAATAATATATGGCATTTTACTACGCTATCTCCTAGTGATAATGCCAATTTAAGTAGTTTAGTTATTTCATCAGGCAATTTAAATCCTAATTTTACAGATAGTACAGTGAATTATCAGGTTAATGTTGCTTATAATGTTGAAAATATTGAAATAACGCCAACGACCGCAGATAGTAGTGCAATCCTTAAATTCAATGGTATCTCCATTGCAAGTGGACAATTGAGAACAATACCTCTAAATGTAGGTAGTAACACGATTACCATTGTTGTAACTGCTGAAAACGGAGTAGCAACTAAAACATATACCCTCACGGTGATAAGAGCATTACCTACTCTCGAACAAGTAGACAATGTGGCTTTAAGCACTAGTGGTATTGCGACATGGACAGATATAGCAGGTGAATCTTCCTATGCTGTACAGCTCTATAAAGATAGCTCTCCGATTGGTAGTGTCGTTGACATATCAGCAGATACAACAACGCATAATTTCCTAACAGCAATGCGTGCTGCTGGAGTGGGAGCGTATACAGTAACCGTAAAAGCCAAGGGAGATGGGTTAACATATTTAGATGGTGCTCCGTCAATCTCTTCTAACACACAAACGATTATTAAACTAGCAAGTATTACAAACGGTTTGAACTGGGATGGAGATATTGCGAAATGGCAGGCTATTCCTAATGCGGTGAGCTATGATGTGCTTCTGTATAAGGGCGGTATAGCAGTTGGAACAGCAACAAATGTATTAGCTGGTAATATCAATGAAGGTGTTGACTTTACTACCGCATTCCAAACAAATGGCATAGGAAGCTATACTTTTACTGTACAGCCAAAAGGTGATGGACTACTAATTTTAGATGGGGATCAAGGAGTATCGTCTTCAACAAAAATCATTTCACCTTTAACTTATACAGTTTTATACGATGGTAACGGTAATACAGGTGGAACTGTACCTCAAGATAATGCAATATATAGTCAAAATGACGATGTCACTGTAGCTGCCAATGATGGCGGTCTAGTTAAAACTGGGCACTCATTTATAAGCTGGAATACAAAGGCGAATGGTACAGGTACATCTTATCTGCCAAATAATACATTTAAAATAGCAACCGAAAATATCACACTTTTTGCACAATGGGCAATTAATCATTATACAGTGAGCTTTGATGTAGATGGAGGAAGTACCATCTCGAATCAAACAATAGATTATGGGGAAAAAGCTAGTCAGCCAACCCCTGCGCCAACGAAAGCTGACCATATATTTGAAGGCTGGTATACGAGTAATGCCTATACAACATCATATGATTTTAACAGTGCTATTACTAGACACACAACAATCTATGCAAAATGGAGTCCTGTGATGTATACGGTGAGTTTTGATGCCAACGGAGGAAGTGCCGTCTCGAATCAAACGGTAGGGCATGGGAAAAAAGCAAGTCAGCCGACACCAACGCCAACAAAAACTGGTCATACATTTGGAGGCTGGTATACAAGTAATGCCTACACAATGCCATTTGATTTTAACAGTGTCATTACAGGGAACACAACAATCTATGCAAAATGGAATCCTGTGACGTATACGGTGAGATTTGATGTAGACGGAGGAAGTGCCGTATCAAATCAGACGGTGACACATGAAGGAAAAGCAAGTCAACCGACATCTGCGCCAACAAAAGCTGACTATACATTTGGAGGTTGGTATACAAATAATGCCTACACAACACCATATAATTTTGATACTGCAATTACAGCCAACACAGTGATCTATGCAAAATGGATTAGTAATAATACAGGTGGTGGTAATACCGATCCTTCACCAAATCCTGATTCAGGTTCATCAACACCTTCAACCAATGTAGAGGAAATTGTGGTAGATGTTGAGTCTGGTGAGGGTGACCTAGTTTCTAAAACAACAATAAAACGAACAAAAAATGTAGATAACACTATAGACGATGAAGTGACATTAACTGCTGAGAGCGCAACAGAGACGATTAGAAAATTAAAGGAACAAGGAAATGATAAAGCAAGAATCATCATTCCGGATCAGCAGGATCAAGTAAATCAAGTTCATGTGTCTATACCCAATAATGTGGTGACACTTCTACAAAATGGTGCAGTCCATCTTGAAATTGTCACAGATAACGTCAAAATTGAAGTGCCAAAAACTTCGTTGGAAATGTTTAATGATAATCTCTATTTCAGACTTATTCCTATAAGAGGGCAGGCTGAACAATTGGATATCCAAGAACAAGCAAAAAAGGAAAGGGTTGTGCAGCAGTTGGCTGGAAGTGCAGTTGTTGAGTTGCTTGGTCGTCCAATGATCATTGAAACAAATATGCAAAGCCGTCCCGTCACATTAACGTTACCTTTACCTACTGATTTAACGCAGGAACAGCTCAATCATCTGGCTATCTATATTGAGCATAGTGATGGCACAAAAGAGGTTGTGTATGGAAAGATTGTAGAATATGAAAAAGGAATAGCAGGTTTACAGTTTGAGGTAAATAGGTTCTCTACATTCTCTATTCTTTACTTACCAGAAAAGGAAGAAGTGAAGGAGCCAACTACTGACGCCGTTACACATTCACCTTATATCCAAGGCTATCCAGATGGTACCTTCCGTCCGAATGCACCTGTTACACGAGCACAAATGGCAAGTATGTTTGCCCGTCAATTAACAGGTAATGCAATTCCGCAAGCGAAGGCAACCTATACAGATACCATTCAGCATTACGCAAAAGATGCGATTGAATTTGCAAAGGAAAAGGGTTTGTTTACAGGGGTTACGGCAACTAACTTTAATCCAAACGGCTTGATTACGCGTGCACAGATGGCAACAGTAGCTGCCCGCTGGATAGAACAGCAATGTGTAGATCGTCCTGATGCAGATTTCTGTCAACCAACCTTACAAAGTGCAGTATTCAAAGATATGAGCGACAATCATTGGGCAGTGAAAGCGATTGATACTGTCAATACAGCGGGAATTATGACAGGAGTAACAGCAGATACATTCAATCCAGATGGCTACTTAACACGTGCACAAGCGGTGAAAGTATTAAATCGACTGTTTGAGCGTCAAGTCCTCGTTGAAAATCAACCACCATTATTTACAGATGTGCCAAGACAGCATTGGGCATTTTATGAAATTCAAGAAGCAGCAAAAAAATAAGCTGAAAATTGGGCGCGACGATTCGTTATGTAATCGCCGTGCCCAATTTTCATGATTCAAATAGAAATTGATACCCAGAACCTCTCACGGTTACAATCCTAGCTCTATGGCCAGTGACAGATTCCAGTTTTTTTCGTAAATTACTAATATGAACCTTTAATGCCTGAGTATGCCCAATACTTTCCTCTGCCCAAATAAGCTTATACAATTCTGAAGGATGAAAAATTTGTCCTGGCCGTTGTGCTAGAAAGAAAAATATTTGAAATTCCTTTGTGGATAAGGCTAAAGCTGTGTTACCAATATAAACTCTTCCTGAGTGAACATGAAAGTGAAAATCTTCTATAGTACGAGCATCTTCATCTATTGGGTGTACATCGGCTTTTAATTGAAACTGCTTTCTACGCAAAGAAATTCTTTCAATTGTTTTCATTAAACGTTCTTTCTCAATAGGTTTTAAAATATAATCAAAAGCCTGTACAGTAAAAGCCTCTAAGGCATAATGTTCATAGGCAGTTACAAAAACAATGTCTATTAAATGCACAAAGTTTGCAAATTTACTGGCCAATTCAATACCATTCATTTCGGCCATTTCGATATCTAAAAAAAGAATATCTGGTTTGAGTGTAGGGATGTTTGCTATAGCTTCTAGTGGATTTAGAAATTTCCCCACAATAGTAACAGCACCATTGTCGTTTAATGTAGCTTCTAATAAATTGATTGCCAAAATTTCATCGTCTACAATGATGGCTTTTAACATTTTTTCACCTCTTTTCATCTAAAATTAGGGGGCTTTTTCAAATATCACTAAGAAGTTGGTAGAAGTAAAACTTCTGTCACCAATGCTATACTTTATCCACAGCAACGGGACATCCACTAAATAATTACATGTTTTTGAAAATTCAATAATTTTGAGGTGGCAGAACGCCGTTCGCCGTCCAATTTAATTGGAATATTATCCTGCAAATTTTACTAGCGCAGGTCTATTACTCCTTTAACTGTTTTAGGTTTATTAGTATTCTCGCACCTTAGTAAATGAGATGCATCTCTCAAATCGTGATGTATTATGAATGGATACTTAATTATGCCATTCTACCCATAGTATAGCATGTCAAAAGTTAACTAAGAATAGATAAAACCGTGCATCCTTATCTAATGATAGAAACTTTAATCAAAGGGATTTTGTGCATTTTGTGTATTTAAAGTGCATATACTTACAATCACTCTGTTTTTTGCTTATAATAGGAAAGTCAGAATTTTTTCTGAAAAAAGTAGCCACAAAGTGAGCGATTGCGATTGAAAAAATTATTATATGGTATTTTCTTTGTTGTTTTTATAGTCATTTTTTTGTACGTAAACAATCACTGGCTAGTCGTAAGTAAACATGTGTTTGAATCAGAAAATGTACCTGCTAGCTTCGATGGGCTACGCATAGTACAAGTTTCGGATTTACATGATGCCGTCTTTGGTGACAATCAACGAAAACTGATTGCAAAGGTGAAGGATACAAAACCTGATTATATTTTTATCACAGGTGACGTAATCGATAGTAATCGCTATGATTTAAAACAAAGTCTACAGGCAGTGAAAGGACTAGTTGAAATAGCGGATGTTTATTATGTACTAGGTAACCATGAGGTAGCAACGAATAAGGTGAGTGAAATTTATGAGGCGCTGTCATCGTTAGGGGTACATATAATGGCCAACGAATCGACCGTGTTAGAGCGCGACGGGGAGCGCTTGGCGATTGTTGGAATTGAGGATCCGTTAATGGGTAGAACAACAGAAGACATGCTGGACATTGCAACAGCCTATTTGCCAGATGATATGTTTAAGTTGTTACTAGCACATAGACCAGAAATGTTTAATACGTATGTAAATTATCACATAGATCTAGTATTTTCGGGACATGCGCATGGTGGACAAGTTCGTATTCCTGGACTAGGAGGACTTGTTGCACCAGGACAGGGATTGTTCCCAAAATATACAGCTGGTATCTACGAAGCAGGCGCGACGAAAATGGTGGTTAGTAGAGGGTTAGGCAATAGCTCCGTACCATATCGTATTTTTAATCTACCAGAAATTATTGTGATGGATTTAAAGAAAAAATAAGCACTGCGTAAAATCTACGCAGTGCTTTCAATTTGTTTGCGTTCTATACGTTTAACGAGATAGATACTTATTTCATATAAAATAATCATTGGTATTAATACAAGTAGCTGGCTTATAAAGTCTGGTGGCGTGATAACAGCAGAGCCTACGCCCATAGCGATATAAGACCAGCCCCGTATCTTTTTCATGGATTCAGCAGTCAGTACACCAATGGCTGATAAGAATAGGGCAACAATCGGTAACTCGAATAATAAACCAAGCGGTACTGTGGTCATGATTAAAAAGTGCATATATTCATTTGCTGATACCATGACATCGAAATTGGTAGCCCCAACGCTTACTAAGAATGTATAGCTAAGTGGGTTTACGACGAAATAACCAAAAGCTATCCCTACTAAAAAAAGAATTAGCATGATCGGTGCATAGAGGCCTAAAAATCGACTTTCCTCTTCCTTTAAGCCTGGTTTTATAAAGCTCCACAGAAAATGGACAAGAAAAGGCATTGCAAGACCAAATGCTAAAGTAGTTGAAATCGTCATGTAAAATTTAACTACTTCTAGGGGTCCTAAAATAACGAGTGAGTGACCTCGCGTTATGAAAGGAAACCAAATATTAATTGTGGAAAAGACAACAATGAAAAATAGAATAAAAACCGTTAGCCCTTTGATAATCTGCTTACGTAAATCAGTAAGATGCTCCAATAATGAAGTAACAGGTATCAGGGGCTCAGTTGAAACATGATCCTCTTCAATTGCTACCACAGGTATTTCAATTAAAGCCTCCACAGGTGCTGGAGGCTCGGCTTGAGGTTTGTCAAGAGGGCTTAAATATTTTCTTTTTCCGTCTTCATATGGATCCATAGGAACCCCTCCTACGAAGCATCAGATTTTTTTTCGACCTTTTTCACGGTATCCTCTTCATCATCCATAAGCCCCTTAGTAGACTTTTTAAATTCTGCAAACGTTTTACCAACTGCTCCACCGATTTCAGGTAATTTTTTCGGACCAAATACAATTAATACAATAACTAAAATAATGATTAATCCAGGTACTCCAATTGCTCCAAGACCTCCCATAAGTCTTGCCTCCCTTATAATGTTTTTTTACACTAAAGACCCACCTGATTGACTATATTTAATAACCCCTTCAGCACAACGGTAGGCAAGCGCACCTAATGTGCCTGTTGGATTGTAACCACTATTGTGTGCAAAGTTTCCCGCACTTACTGCGAAAAGATTATCAACATCCCAGTGCTGTAAGTAATTATTCACAACGCCTTGTTCGGGTGTTAAACTCATCACCGTTCCACCAGTGTTATGCGTTGTTTGGTAAGGTACGATATTATAATCGGTAATTTCCGCGTTAGGGACGATTGTTTTTGCACCCATTTCCTTCATAATATCCGCTGCACGTGCAGAGATATATTTATGAAGTGCACGATCCTGCCCAGTAAAATTGTACGTTAATTGCATTAATGGCAAGCCGTAAGCATCCTTATAGGTAGGATCCAGTGATAGATAGTTTTGCTTATGTGGCATAGATGCTCCTTGCGCACCAATACCGAATGAGCGTGTATAGTAATAAATAGATTGCTTTTTAAATTCTGGTCCCCAAGTAGGTGTATCTGGCGGTGTTGGATTGGAACCGATTGGTCGAGTGCCTGTCTGTGTAAGCGCAATATTTCCTCCGTGAATAAAATCTAAATCACTATGGTCAAAATTATCCCCATTGTAGTCGTCTATACACATGCCTAATGAACCTGCGCCCATAAATGTATTGTATTGTTCCTCGAAGAACCCAGCGGCACCAGGCAAGATTTGATAGCAATAGTTTCTGCCAAGTGTTCCTTTACCAGTAGTAGGGTCATATCTTTCACCTATGTCAGAGACCATTAATAGCTTGGCATTATTAAAGACATAACTAGTTAATACAACAGCATTAGCAGGCTGAATGAATTCTTCTCCCGAAACGGTATCGATATATCTAACACCTGTAGCCTTATTACCCTGCTTTAAAATTTCTACAACATTGGAATTGAAGCGTAAATCAAAATTTCCTGTCTTCAGAGCAGTAGGGACAACCGTAATTTCTGCAGATGATTTTGCACCGTATTCGCATCCAAAACGTTCACAAAAACCGCAATATTGGCAAGCATTGATCGTTTCGCCATCTGGATTTTTATAAACCTCTGACACGTTGGCTGAAGGTACCATATAAGGTGTTAGCTTCAGGTTTGCTGCAGCTTTTTCGAATTGTGCAAGCATAGGCGTTTTTTTCATAGGCGGTGTTGGATAGGGATTCGAGCGCTTCCCACTAAATTTATTTTTATCATCCCCTGAAATACCAGCTGTTTTCTCGAACTTATCGAAATAGGGCTCAAGTTGATCATATGTTAAACCCCAATCCTGAATCAGATAATCTGGCCCAAGCTTATTAGGCCCGTAACGTTTATCTGTTAACGTTTTGATTTGAAAATCATAGGGTAAAAATCGATAAGTCATCCCATTCCAGTGTGTTCCTGATCCGCCCAGACCCTCTCCAAGCAAAAAGGAGCCAAGCTGACGCATTGGCAATGCTTTCATATTTCGATCATTACGAAAGCTTACCGTTTCTTTGGATAGATTTTGCATTAAATCATAACGAATGGCATAACGGTATTCATCATGAACATTTAAGTAATCTTCGGTACCACGCTTTTGACCACGCTCTAAACCGACTACCTTTAAGCCAGCTTTGGCACACTCGGCAGCAACGATACCGCCTGTCCAACCTACACCAACTGTTACCACGTCTACACTTGGTAATGTTTTAGCCATTTTCTAACCCCCTTAATGGTTGCCTAATGGATTAGGCTCGATTTTTTGGAATTTCGCATCTTCTATTTGTGTAATATAGGCCATTTGGTGACCAGGGAAGCCCTTCATGCGCCAGCCATCCATATTACGATTTCCTCCATACATTGGGTCAGAATAAGCTCCCTCTAATGTAGCCGCGCGTAATAGTGCAAAGAAGAACGCGGATGTAACCCCAACCATTTCTATGTCACCCTTTTGAAACGCTGTTAATATCTCATCCATTTGTTTGCCATCTATATCGTTAAAGCTTTTTTTATAACGCTTTTGTGCTTCGTCCTCCATTTTTTGAATACCCTGCCTAAAAATTTCCGCTCGCGTTAAGCGGCTCTGATAGCCTTGAGTTGGGGCACCCACATCGAATGGACCTTGCATATATTCTTTAGAGTTACTCCCATAATTTCCTGCAAGCTGATGATCGATAAAATAGGGAACATCTAAACCTATAGCACCTGGTCCCAAATCGTCTTCTGGGAAGATACGTTCTGTGGCCTTTGATAAGATACTAAAATCTCTTTCGTTTCTAAAAAACATCTTAGCCTTAGGTGAACCTGTTGCCTCATTCGTTGTTTCATGACCACCATGCTCCAAGGTAGAAGTGCCTTTACCATGGATGTTGTAGCCTACTAGACCTCCAATTAATCCACCACCGACTAATGTACCAGCAGCAATACCTGTTGTTTTTAAAAAGTCTCGACGAGAAACATTGTTTTTGTCTGAACTCATAGAAATCCTCCCCTCAAAATGTTTTAAACGGATCCTATCTTTAATAATCAGCAAAAAATGTGAATTATAATCAATTTTTGTTGGAAAATGTTTTAATTTCATCCATTGGATTTATGTACCCTGTCTTTTTATAACAAGATGGATCAATGAATTGAAAATTTTGTAGAAAATTGTTAGCACTATAAAGATAGTGTAAATGGTATTATTATACATTTATTAATCATATTGGAAAACTTTTGTTGACTTCTACTTTTAGTGACCTTACTCTGAAGTTATGCATAAATATGTGAATGATATAGCTAAAAATGGAAGAAGTGAGAAAAAGGGAAATGTGGTTAAAAGGTATTGGTGGTAAATTAATTGTTGCAATTATAGCTCTTGTATTTGTAACATGTGGCACACTAGGGTTATCTACTTGGATAAATAGTACAAAAGCTATGAATGAACAAGTGGAATCAAATTTGGTTTCTAGAGCAGAGGATGTTTCACAATACATAGAAGAACACTTCCAATTAACATTAGTAGAAGTTGAAGCAATCGCAGAGCAAGAGGCAGTTCGTAGCATGGACTTTGAGAAGCAGAAACAATATTTATCGAAACGTCTTGCTAATAATGAAAATTACTTAGGTTTTGGCATTATTAACGCTGATGGGGTTGCTCATTACCTTGATGATACAACAGCTGAACTAGGGGATCGTGATTATGTAAAGGAAGGTTTTACTGGTAAGTCTGTTATGTCAGAAATTACGATTAGTCGTGTAACAGGTGAACCAGTTATTTTAATCGTTTCACCAATTGAAACAGCGACTGGTGAAAAAGCTTTATTACTAGCGCGTATCGATGGCTATTACCTATCTAAAATTGTAGAAGGCATTAAGGTTGGAGACAGTGGCTACACATTTATGTTAGACGCTAACGGAACAATTATTGGACATAATAATCACTCGTATGTGAAGGAACAATACAATCCAATCAAGGAAGCAGACGAAACAGGTATCATGACAGGCAGGGCATTGGCTGCTAAAGAAATGCTTGCTAATGATAACGGTTATTTTTCTTTTGAAACAAAAGATGCTGGAACTAACTTAATGGGCTATCACACCCTTGATAATGGTTGGAAAATGGGTGTTATCGCATTAGAGAATGAGATGTTTTCAGGGCTTTCTAAGCTTAAGACGAACTTCATTGTCACAACAATCATTGTTTCGATACTAGGGCTATGCATCTCGTTTGCCATTTCACGCTCTGTTAGTAGACCACTTCGACATGTACTTCGCATTAGTGAGGGCTTATCAGAAGGAGACTTTACACAGGAGATTCCAGAAAAATATTTGAAACGTATTGATGAAATGGGAACGATGGCACGTGCATTAGATCGCATGACTGATAATATGCGGGAAATGATAGCTAAAGTGAGTCAAGAAGCAACTGCAGTGAATGAAGCTTCGTGTGATTTAATGGGAGATGTAGTCGGAGTAACAAAGCATTCGAAGCAAATTGCTGGTGCAATAAGTGAAGTAGACCGAGGGGCACAAAGCCAAACTGTGATGGCAGAGGAAAGTGCCTCAGCAATGGAGCAAATGGCAATGGGGATACAAAATGTAGCTGAAGTTGCCTCAACCATTGCTTGTAATACAGATTTTATTTCCCAGAAAATTAGTGAAAGCAATTATGCAGTCCAGCAATCCATTCGACGTATGAATGAGATTCAGCAAGGCACAACAGATGAACTAACCATTATTCACAAACTAGAAAAAGAGTCAGAAGAAATTAGCTTAATTTCAAAAATGATTACCGATATTTCCGATCAAACGAATTTATTGGCATTGAATGCTTCTATTGAAGCAGCACGGGCAGGGGATGCTGGTAAAGGCTTTGCCGTTGTGGCGGAAGAAGTTCGCAAGCTATCAGAGCAAACAGCAGAATCAGCTACCAAAATTAATGTGCTAATTGAAAGAGTTCAATCTTACACATTAGAAGTAGTAAAAGCTGCGGAATCAGGTGAAGATAATGTGGAGCGTGGTTTAGCTTCCATTGAGGCAGTAGGAGAGCGCTTCGAGGAAATGGTTCAAGCAGTGGGAGAAATAGCAGGTCAAATTGAAGAAATGAATGCTTCGGCTGAACAAATGTCTGCCAATACGGAGGAAGTTTCAGCTTCTATGGAAGAAATGGCGGCCACTGCACATGCGGCAAGTGATTATGTGCATGAGGTAACAGATGCAACAGCCGAACAATTGAAGACTGTAGCAACAATGAACAATCAAACTGAAAAACTATCAGAAATGGCAAAACGTTTATATGAAGCCATTCAAAAATTTAAATATTAAATTAGAGGAGAAGCTGTCTTATAATGACAGCTTCTCTTTTAGTGTTGAAAAACAAAACAATCAATAGAATTTTTGTGAAAAGTGAAAATGAATTTCCGTTGCAGGCTACTTGCTTTCCTGTGGGCGAGCGCCGAATCGCTTCCTCCGCTACCGCTCCGTGCAGTGTTTCGCCTGTCTCGCTATCCCACGGGAGTCAAGTAGCCTTTTAGCAAAGGTTTTCAAATAAAGTGAAGGTGTTCTCTACTCTTTATGAAAAGGTGTTGTCACGCATCACTTCTCCACATTGAAAATAAGAGTTTATCCCCTCTAAGAATACAAATAATGGGCGATTTAATCGCTATGCTGCTATGAAAAAAGTAAAGACACTTTGCAGCATGGTTGATTGGAGTGGAGCCAGTGTCACTCCTAGGGGATTTAGCGTCACAGAGGAGACCCTGGAGCGAACGCAAGTGAGTGAAGCGGCTCATCGGACGCCCCCTGGAAAGGACGCTGGCGGAACGGAAATCAACCCCTCACCTTGCTAAAAGGTCTTTTTCTGCTAGTGACATGATCTTTTTTCAACAACATGGGAGGAGCTGTCTATTAATGACAGCTCCTCTTTTATGATGCAATTAAGCGTCTTGCATAGCTGCTAGTAACGCTTCTTTAGAAATGGTGCAATCGCCACCGCCTTGTACCATTTGATCGCTTCCGCCACCTTTACCATTAATAAGAGGCAGTGCCTTTTGGGCAATATCCTTCATGCTTTTTGAAACATTCGTACCTCTTGCTGCAACGAATTGTAGCTTGTCTACATTTTCAGACACAAGAAGAGTTATTACATCTTTCTGTTCCGTGACAATAATGCGGGCTATTTTTTGTAGCTCCTGCATTGTTCGTTGATTAAAAGCCGCAGTTACTATGCCTTCGCTATTAACAAGAGCCTTTGCTTCATAAGTGAGTAACTCCTCTTTTGCAGCAGCAAGTGCTTTTTCTGTGGTTTTTTGAGCAGAGAGAACTTTTGAGAGTGCTGTAGCAGCTTCAATCTCAGGGACACTTAATTGTCGAGCAACGTCCCCTAATACTTTTTTTCGCATGCCAAGCTCAGTTAAAACACGTTGACCACAAACAAAAGAAACGCGCACATTACCCTTCATTTTTTCGATACCTAATATTTTTATGGCACTAACTTGTCCAGTAGATGTGGGGTGAGTGCCACCACAACCGTTGTAATCAAAATGAGGGATAATCACAAGTCGAATGTCCCCCGTCACTGCAACTTCTTTACGAAGATTATAGTTGCCAAGCTCATGTTCTGTAACCCAGGTTGTTTGAATGGGACGGTTTTCTAAAATGATGTCATTGGCTCTTGCTTCTGCCGCTGCAAGGTGTTGTTCAGACAGCGTATCAACTGCAATATCAATTGTGACTTGCTCACTGCCTAGATGAAAGCTTACAGTCTGCGCATTAAAAAGCTCTACAAAAGCAGCTGTTAAAATATGCTGCCCAGCATGTTGCTGCATATGATCAAATCGTCTTGGCCAATTTATCTTGCCATGTATGATACCATCTAAAGTCGATGGATCACCTTGAATATAGTGACGAATTTCATCATCCACCTTTTCAACATCTATGACTTCCATCGCATTCAATGTACCGGTATCGTGAGGCTGACCTCCACCAGTTGGATAGAAGGCGGTATTCGATAGTACAACATAATGACGGCCAGATTTATCAGTCCCTTTACTAATAATAGTTGCATCAAACTCTTGCAACATAACGTCTTGGTAATATAATAGCTCTTTCATGAAAAAGCCTCCTTTATGTAGGGAAATTAAACTCTAATTTAATTCCATTTAATTGTGGCATAATTACTTACAGGTGTATACGGCTTTTCTAGTTGACCCATGCTGAAATTGATTTAATATAGAAAAGAACAGCTAAAGAAAAAAGGAGCTAACATAATGGAAATTACACAATTCTCAATGGAAGAAATTTTAGACCCAACAAATATTATAGAAGGTAAGCGTTATGAATTTATTTTGGATGTAGAAATTGATGAAGAGGATGAGCTATACCACGAAGCCGGCATTGAAATTCGTGTTCTTATTGGCGAAAAGGGAGAAGAGCCATTTATTTTAAATTACTTCATCATAGAAAAGGCTGAAGGTGAATATTTAGACTTTGCACTAGAGGATGTTGAACTAGAAGAAATTTTGGCATTCTGTAAAGAAGAAATAGCGAAAGCATAATAAGTAACAGGTAGAGAGTATATATATTCTTTACCTGTTTTTTTATTGAATTAAGGATTATGTAAGCTTGATGAAATATACATGTAGTATTGAAGAACTAAACTTAGTTTTAGTGTTTAGAAAATAGGGCAATTTAAAGAGAGAGGTGTTTCTATGTCAACGTACACGCAATCCATTTTTATAGCGTTTTTCATAACCATTATTTTATCCTTTGTACTGTTTATACCATGGTTGATTTATACGTATCGCAAGTATGGATACTTATCGATGTCCAAAACCATTATCATGTTCTCATTTATTTTTTACTTTTTATCTGCGCTTTGTTTAGTATTATTACCATTTCCATCTACAAGAGATACTTGCTCACTTCAATCCCCGGACACCGTTCATACTAATTTGAGACTTTTTCAATTTGTTGATGATGTTTTAAAGGACAGTGGGGTTGTTGTCACAAATCCATCTACATGGCTTGCTATCACAAAACAGCAGGCATTTTTTCAAGCCTTCTTTAATTTCTTACTACTGATGCCATTCGGCGTTTACTTGCGCTATTTTCTTAAAGAAAGAAGGTACTGGAAACGTGCATTTTTAATTAGCTTTTTGCTAACATTGTTTTATGAGGTCACACAAAGAACAGGCATTTATGGCATCTTTAATTGTGCATACCGAATCTTTGATGTAGATGACTTATTACTAAACAGTGTAGGTGCACTATTAGGCTTCTTCTTAGCACCAATTGTTTGGGCATTATTCCCTTCGCATGAAGAGGTTGAGGCTAAAGCTGCTGAAATGGAAAAAAATGATATTGTTAAGCCGATTTCTATTTTGCTGGCATTGGTCATTGACTTAATTATCGCCCAACTGATTTGGATGATGATTGGTGTTCTGACAGGGTATAGCGGTACTTTTGAATTCTTAGTGGAAATGGCTCTGTACATGATACTCTTCGGTTTGATGCCAAGTATGATGAAAGGTGCAACGCTCGGTATGAAAGTGATGCGTTTTACAATGGTCAACAAGAATGGCAAAAGTATTGTAAGGCAATCGTGGCGTCGCTGTATTGCTATTATTGCTACCTTGTGTTTATCAGAGGCCATTACAACGCTAGGTGACATTCAATTAGATATGGATTCACCATTTTATGTTCTGCAAATTGTCATTTCTCTACTTGCCGCTATAGCAGGTTTTGCACTTACAATGATAATAGCTATTCATGTGATATGGGTCATCGTAAGTGGTGGAAATCGACGTTTGTATATCGATCAATATGCAGATTTAATGGCAACAAGGAAAAAATAAGGGGGCTTGTAGAATGAAATACGTCATCATTGGGGGAGATGCTGCAGGTATGTCTGCAGCAATGGAAATCTATCGGAATGTTCCAGGAGCAGAAATAACTTCTTTAGAACGTGGTTTTATTTATTCATATGGGCAATGTGGATTGCCATATGTTGTAGATGGTCGTATTTCATCAACCAAACGTTTAATTGCAAGAGATGTCGAGACTTTTCGAGATAAATATGCCATTGATGCAAGAGTTGGCTATGAGGTAGAGCATGTAGATATAGAGAAGAAGATTATTACAGGTACACAAGCAAGTGGCGAAAACTTTGAGATTACCTACGATAAACTTCTTATCGCAACGGGGGCTAGTCCAGTCATGCCTGTGAAAAAAGGGATTGAGCTAGAAGGTATCCATACCGTGAAAACAATTCCTCAACTGGAAGATTTACTGGCTGATTTAACGTCAGATATTGAACAGGTAACCATCATAGGTGGTGGCTATATTGGATTAGAAATGGCTGAAACGCTACATGCCTGCGGGAAAAAGGTAAGACTGGTTCAACGAGGGAGCCATGTAGCAAGAATTTTAGATGAAGAGCTTGCTCAGCATGTTCATGAGGAAGCAAAAAAGAACGATGTAGAGCTGTTATTAAATACGAGTGTTGAAGCATTTGAAGGAAATAAACGGGTTGAACGCGTTGTTACAGACAACGGTATTTTGGAGACAGATTTAGTGATTGTCGCTTCAGGCATTCAACCAAATACGCAGTTTTTAAAGGATACTGGGATTGCACTTGCAAAAAATGGAGCAATCATTGTAAATCGCCATTTAGAGACTTCTATTGAAAATATTTATGCAGCAGGAGATTGTGCAACCCATTTTAATATTGTAAAGGAACGTTTAGATTATATACCTTTAGGAACAACAGCCAATAAGCAAGGTCGTTTAGCTGGTCTCAATATGTCAGGCAAATTTGCGCCGTTTAGAGGAATTGTGGGCACTTCTATTTTAAAATTTTTCAATCTAACCATAGCTACAACAGGCATTAATGAGCGCAATGCTAAAGAGCTGGGCTTTGACTATGAGGCATTTAAATTATCTGCACGCCATATAGCTGGCTATTATCCAGGTGCACAACGTATGTTTATTAAAGTGGTCGTTCGCAAACGTGATCAATTGTTACTGGGTGCGCAAATCGTGGGACCTGCGGGAGTCGATAAGCGTATCGATGTGTTTGCTACGGCATTATATAGTAAAATGACACTACCTGATTTGCTAGATTTAGATTTAGCCTATGCACCACCATTTAACGGTGTTTGGGATCCTTTGCAGCAGGTGGCAAGAATGAATGGACGTTTATAATAGGAGGTAGAGAGAGATGAGCATTTATGATATTAACGTAACTTTAGAAGATGGTACTATCTATAGCCTCGAACGTTATAAAGGAAAGCCCTTGTTAATTGTTAATACAGCTTCCAAATGTGGCTTTACACCACAATTTGAAGAATTAGAAGGTCTCTATGAAAAATATCAGGAGCAAGGTCTGGTTGTACTTGGTTTTCCGTCAAATCAATTTAAACAAGAGCTAGCGACAGCTGAAGAAGCGGCCTCCCAATGTCGACTGACATATGGTGTGACGTTCCCAATGCATGAGATAGTTAAGGTAAATGGTAAAGAAGCACATCCTATTTTCGATTATCTTACTTCTCACTCCAAAGGATTTTTAGGTAATAGTGTTAAATGGAACTTTACAAAATTCCTTGTAAATCGTAATGGAGAGGTTGTTGGACGGTATGCATCAGCAGATAAGCCAAGTAGCTTTGAGGAAGATATTCAAAAAGTATTAGCACAATAGATTAGAAAAGGTTCATGCACAGTTTGTGTATGAATCTTTTTTTGTCTACAAATTTCAAAAAGCAGATGATTTAAGGTTGCTGTAAGCTTGCGACAAATTTGTTGTAAGTTTGAGGTCGTATACTAAAGTCAGAAAGAAGAGGTGAGCGTATATGACGCCATTATTAAAGGTACAAAACGTTGGAAAAACTTACGGCAAAGGCGCAAATACTTTTACAGCGCTATCGAATATATCATTTGAAGTTGAAAAAGGAGAGTTTGTTGGTGTAATGGGTCCTTCTGGGGCTGGGAAATCTACGCTTCTAAATGTATTAGCAACGATTGATACACCAACGACTGGTGAAATAATTATTGAGGATACTCATTTAGCACGTATGAAGGATGCTGAATTAGCGGATTTTCGTCGTGATAATTTAGGGTTTATTTTCCAAGACTATAACTTGCTTGATTCTTTAACAGTGCGAGAAAATATTGTTTTACCACTAGCGATTGCAAAAATGCCGACAAGGGCTATTAATGCAAGGGTTGATCGTATTGCTGCACTGTTTGGTATAAGTGATTTGCTAGATAAATATCCTTATCAAATATCAGGTGGGCAAAAGCAACGTACTGCCTCCTCACGAGCATTAGTGACAGAGCCGAAACTAATCTTTGCCGATGAGCCTACAGGTGCGCTTGATTCAAAATCCGCAACAGATTTACTAGAAAGCTTAAGTGATTTGAACCAATCTCAAGCCGCAACGATTATGATGGTAACCCATGATGCCTTTGCAGCTAGCTTCTGCCAGCGCATATTATTTATTCAGGATGGACAGCTTTCTAAGGAAATTCAACGTGGGACTCTAACAAGGAAGCAATTTTTCCAAGAGATCTTACAGGTGCTGTCTAGCATCGGGGGTGGAGTAAATGACGTTATTTAGCTTAGCGCGGAAAAATATTCAACGCAATATGTCGAATTACTTTTTATATATTGCCTCGATGGTATTTAGTATCGTTATTTACTTTACGTTTGTGACGCTCAAATACAATGATGATCTTTCAGCCTTAAAGCAATCGTCACAACAAATTAAAGGATTGATGAGTGCCTCGTCCGTAGTACTTCTGTTCTTCATTGTTATCTTTATGGCCTATTCCAATTCGTTTTTTATGAAGAAGCGGAAAAAAGAAGTGGCCCTTTACTCTTTACTAGGTGTGCGTAAGCAAAAAATCGGCTTAATGCTCTTTTTTGAGAATTTAGTGATAGGGCTTGTTTCTCTAGTACTTGGTATTGTTCTAGGATTCTTTATGTCTCAAGGGCTGTTAATGATTTTAGTACGCTTAATGGGCTATGAAGTGGTTGGTAGCCTGACATTTTCAATGGAGGCACTAATTAATACAACGGGCATTTTTACTCTACTGTTTTTATTTACGTCCTTACAGGGATATCGTGTGATTTATCAATTTAAGCTAATTGATTTATTCCATGCAGACAAACAGGGGGAGCAAATTCCACGTGCATCATTAGTAGCCGCTTTACTTGGTACTGTACTTATTGCATTTGGTTATTATACAGCTGCCTCTGATATGTTTACGAGTGAAATATGGCGATTCTTTACGGTGTTAGGGACGCCATTAATGGTTATAGGCGTAACGATTGCAGGGACATACCTTCTATTCCATAGTGTGAGCGTCTTTGTGTTAACGGCATTAAAAAGAGCAACATCATGGTCTTGGAAGGGCTTAAACTTAATTGGTGTTTCTCAATTATTGTATCGTATCAGAGCCAATGCAAAATCGTTGTCGATCATTGCAATTTTAAGTGCCACAACGATTACTGCTGGCGGTGGTGTCTTTGGCATGTATTACAATGCAGAAGCAAGTGTGCGTCAGATGCTGCCAAATACATTTATGTGGAAAGGCGAGACAGTAGAATTTTCTCAAGAAGATGTCTTATATAATGAAGCACTGGCTGTGAAAAATCTACGTGTTGATAATGAATTGTCGTTTTTCGAATATACATTACTGAAGGAATCGGATTATAATCGATTAGCGAAATTACAAGGCAAGGATAGAGAGCTACACATTGCAGATGGCTCTACGGTTTTACTTGATGCAGCCTTCGATGAACGATTTTCACATGATTTTACAGGTGAAGATTTTAAACTACAAAACGGAGATTCCTTCCATGTAGATAAAATGTACATGGATAGCGTCCTAAACTTTATAGCAGCGGGAACAGTACTCGTTGTGAATGATCAGGAATTTAAGGCTACAGATGCCGATGAGATGATCATGCAGGTCGTTGGATTGGACAATGATTTGAAACAGCAGGATGTGTCAAAAGACATTTACAAGCAATTGTCTTTTGAACAGCAAGAATCCTTCTCGAGTGTACCGCAAAGCTATGAGGATAGTTTAGCAACAGTTGGTGCCCTATTGTTTGTAGGAAGCTTTCTGGGATTGGTTTTCCTAGCGGCAACGGGTAGTATCATCTATTTCAAAATTTTAACGGAAGCTGAAGAAGATCAGGCGAAATATGCTATTTTAAATAAAATTGGTGTAAATAGTAAGCAAATATTAAAGACAGTAGCAGGACAGGTGGCTGTCATTTTTAGTGCTCCACTTATTGTAGGTATTGTGCATAGTGCGTTTGCATTACTAGCATTTTCACAGCTATTTGGCATGAATATTACAAAGCCAGTCATTCTGTGGATGATTGCATATTCAGCTATTTACTTTATTTATTATGTCTTTACCGTGCGTTCGTTCTATAAAATAGTGAGACAGGGGAATTAATATGAAAAAAGTATTTTTCGGAATAGGTGCGTTGTTCATCTTATTCGTAGCAGGATTGGTTGTATTGATGACTGTAGACTTTAACCGATTAAATAAAGACACATACTATGTCCATATTACAGCTGATGGTGAGGTAGAGGAGTATAAGACAGATAGTGGTGAAATCTTTAAAATGTATTGGTATGAGCTACCTACTTACGATAAAAATGGGGAAGAGAAAACATTAAAGTTTTCAGCTCACAAAAATTTACGCCAGGATGCTTATTTAAAGCTTTACGTGAAAAAGGAAACGGAAGTCACTTCATTTGATGAAGTAAAATTCCATGAATTACCTAAAAAAGTACAGAATCAAATGAAATAGCACAAAGGGGGAGTCTCATAAATTTGAGACTCCTCCTTTTCTACACAAAAGCAAAGTATAACGAAGCACCAGTGGCAAAAGTGTATTAAAATTTCCTGTTTTTAAGAGAATCCTAAATTTCTTGGTTTGGACTTGGAAATTCCTTTTGTAAATAAATAATAACGCTTGTACCTTTTCCTTTTTCTGAGGTGATGGTCACTGTTCCTCCATGGGCCTCGATGATATCTCTAGCAATTGCTGTACCTAAACCAGTACCAGCTGTTTTGTCCGTATTTGTACCTCGGTAATAGCGCTCAAAAATATGTTCAAGATCCTCTGGGGCTATCCCTTTGCCATTATCACAAATTGTAATAGTATTCTCATCAACAGACACATGAACAGATACATCTGGAACATTATGAAGGAGCGCATTGTGTAAAAAGTTCATGATAGCTCTGCGCATAAAATGTTCATCGATTTGATGCAGACTATTCTCAGTGACTGCCTCGAACGCAAGATTAGCCTGTTCATATTGTGGTGTATTTAATGTTTCAATCACTATCTCACGAATGAAAGGCACCATGTTAACTTCTTTTCGTGTAAGTGGAAGCTGTTGATGTCTTAAACGCATCGTTAAATTTAAGTCATCCAGTAGATTTTGCATATGCAATGATTGTTTTTCTATAATTTGTGCGTACGCCATTTGCTCAATATTTGTTATTTGTGCATCATTTAATAGTTCTGCATAACCCCGAATAGAGGCTAGTGGCGTTTTCATATCGTGGGAGACATTACTGATCCATTCTTCACGCATAATCTCTAGTCTCTTTCTCTCCTGTTCATGGGCTGCCAATTCTCGTGATACTTCATTTAAGTTTTCAAAAACTGGCTTGTAGACACCACCAGGAGCTTTAACAGACTTATGATCATGATTCTTTAAATGATGAATGCGCTCTATCATCGCATATAGAGGTTTCGTTAATGTACGACCAAAAAGCCATCCTACCAATGTAGCTACTAATAAGTCAGCAATCACGATGAACAATCCAAATTTCCCTATAAACTGTAAGAGTGATGTACCAGAAACATGCGTAACAAATCTTGTAACACCACTACCTTTAATACCAATTAAATAACTAAAAGCATCCTTACTGCCAATATACACCGTAGTATCAGAATCAAATTCTTTATATTTATATACTTGAATTAAGTCGATAGGTGCATAGTGCGATGGTGCTTTATCTGGCGCAAAATGAGCATCAATAACTTGACCATTTTCATCAAGCAATTGTATCCAAGCATTTCTTTGATGCAATTGTTCAAGTCCGTCTGCATTGATGGAGGTTGCTCCATTTTTTATTTCAATATATTTTTGAAATTCCCGCACAAAGTTTTCCTCTTTAGTGGCAGAAGCGCCTTCAGAATCAGTTGCAAACCGATAAGTAAGAAGTCCCATGAAGATAGCTGTATTGACGAAAATAACAATGATGACTATAGAAAGCACGGAAAGGAGAAAGCGAGCCGTTAATTTCCACTTCATTCTTGTGCCTCTTTTGGAATGATAAATTTATAGCCAAGTCCTTTTACGGTTGTGATATATAGCGGGTTAGAGGGATCCTGCTCAATTTTTTCACGTAAACGGCGAATATGCACCATAACCGTGTTATCAGAACCAAAAAAATCCTCTCCCCATACACGTTCAAACAATGTTTCTTTACTTAAGATTCGATTGGGATTGTGCATAAAGCACGCCATTAAACCAATTTCCTTAGCTGTTAACTCCAATAAAACGCCATCTTTATGGACCTCTGTTTCATCTGCATTCAACTGAAATGGTCCAATCTGTAGCGCTTTTTCGACAATGTTCGTTACGGTATCTTGTGTTTGATAGCCAGCTCTACGTAATTGAGCCTTCACACGATAAGCAACTTCTTTAGGGCTAAAAGGTTTTGTAATATAATCATCTCCGCCAATGGCAAGCCCTAAAATTTTATCAATTTCTTCATTTTTAGCAGACATAAAGAGCACAGGGACATGTGATACTTCACGGATACGTCTACATAAATCGTAGCCCTCACCATCTGGAAGCATGACATCTAGAAGTACAATATCGGGTGTTGTTTGTTGAAAGCTTGTCCAAGCATCGTGGATGGTGCCAGCTGTATGAATTTGTTTATAGCCCTCTTTTTGTAAGCTTACTTTTAGCAGATTGGCTAAATCAGCCTCATCATCCACTACTAAAATAGTTGGTTCTTGCACTTGTTCACACGACCTTTCGATTTGGAAAAATTTTTTACTGACAATCATTATAAATGAAATGTATAGGAAAGAGGAAATGTTGAGTAGTATAGCTTAACCAGCAAATGCTTTTATTCTAAAAGAGAAGCAGTCATTTTGTATATAAAACGCTACATTGTGAAACCTTTACAGATTGTAAAGCGTAAAAAGAGTATGACAAATTAGGAGGAATGACGATGTTTAAAAAAATAGCAGCAGATGCACTTGGACTTTCAGATATCGGGGTGGTTGTGCCGCGAGAGGATTATGATAAAACAGATGCAGATGATTTTATCCTACATGAAATTGACGAAAAAATTTATTTTTTAATTAAAACGAAAGCAGATGAATATTGCTTTACGAATCGTGCCATTATTCATGTGGATGGCGAAAGCGCTATGAGCAAGAAACGATTACTGCGACGCTATGACTATTCTATGTATACTGTGACAGAAGTTTTTCTCGAAACAGCAGGAACAATCGACCTTGATGTCGAAATTAAGTTTACAATCGGAAATTCCCCACTATCCATCGACATTCATAAACGCTTTATTGATGACATTAAAGATTTATATAAAGCACTACATGCTATTAGCTATGAGCAAAAGAACAATGCCTATAAGTTAGAAGTAGCAGAAAAAAGTCTAAACATTGCTTCTTCATCACTTGGACGAATTGGCAATGACAACATTTCTCCATCAGCGTCATTCGAGGAAATTACGCGCTTTGCGAATACTTGGATGATCGATCATAAAGATAAGTATAAAAAAGAAGACTTCTCACATATTTTTGATTTATATATGAACAATTGATAAAAATAGCTCTCTGCAAGTGTGGAGAGCATTTTTAACATATAACGTTATACATAAAAATTATTCTAGGAGCGTGATGAAAAATGACAAACGAATTGCATGTGCTAGAAAAAGAAGAGGTAGAAAGTGAAGATTTTATACAGCAACCACAAGCCGCTGAGACATTGTTCGTAAATGAGTTTATTGATGGTATTTTAGATCCATCACAAAAGATGTTAGGGCCGGTTAAGGATGGTGGAACGATTATTGCCAATACAACACCTGGATGTTGGGGACCCATGCTTACACCCACTATTCGTGGAGGACATGAAGTAACGAAGCCTGTGTTTGTAGAAGGGGCAGAGGTGGGTGACGCTATTGTTATAAAAATTAAATCGATTCAGGTCACATCGCTTGCAACTTCGTCTGGTCATGATGAGGCAATTGTAGATCGATTCATTGGCGATCCGTTTGTTTCTGTAAAATGTCCAGGCTGTGGCAAACTTCACCCAAGCACAGTTGTCAAAGGAATAGGTCCACATGCAATTCGATGTTCGACATGTGATACAGAAACGGCACCTTTTAAAATGACAAATGGCTATACGATGGCACTAGATCATAAAGGGCAAATGGGTGTGACTGTTGGACGAGAGGGTGCTAGACGAATTGCACTTGATGCCAGAAATTACATGAGAACACCTGAAAATTCTGTACAAAATCCTGTTGTTGCATTAGCTCCCAGCGACTTAGTAGGCGTAATAGCAAGAATGCGTCCATTTTTAGGTCAGCTTGGTACAACCCCTTCGAAAGCGATGCCAGATTCTCATAATGCTGGAGATTTTGGTTCATTCTTAATTGGAGCACCACATGAATATGCCTTTACCCAAGATGAATTGGATTTACATCGTACCGATGGACATATGGATATTAGCCGAGTGCGAGAAGGAGCGACTATAATTTGTCCGGTCAAGATACCAGGCGGTGGTGTATATATTGGAGACATGCATGCCATGCAAGGGGATGGCGAGATTGCTGGTCATACAACCGATGTAGCGGGTATTGTCCAGCTTCAAGTGAAGGTCTTGAAAAAAGTAGCATTGGAAGGCCCAATTTTACTACCAAATGTAGAAGATTTACCTTATACAGCAAAGCCCTTTACAAAGGAAGAAAAACGTCGTGCACGTGAGCTAGCGGAGGAATTCGGTGTTAAACAGGTAGAGGATGTATTTCCAGTGTCGGTGGTTGGTTCTGGTAAAACGTTAAATGAGGCGACTGATAACGCGATAAGTCGAGCTGCGAAGCTATTTGAGATGAGCGAGCCAGAGGTTTTAAATAGAGCAACAATCACAGGCTCCATTGAAATCGGACGCCATCCAGGAGTTGTCACAGCCACTTTCCAAGTACCTAAAACAATATTGAAAAAGGTAAGAATATATAAAACTGTGAAAAGGCAATATGACTAATAGATGATTTCTTGCAAAAGCAAACTTTTAAAAGTTTGCTTTTTTGTATGAGTTATAAGTTGAAAAAGTAAATGTTTGTCTGAAATTTGAAGTTTGGATTGAAATCTATTGTCGTGTTGATATAATAGTTAAAGTTTAACAATGATTAACATGTTCGTATTTAAATAGATGAGTATTGAAGAGAAAAGTTGGTGTCCAATGACAGAAATCCTAGGTGTGGAAAATAAGATAGAGAAAAAGAATAGCATTAAACCCTTTATATTAAAAATGAGAGGAGGAGGTCATGCGCCTTCTCGAACAAATTTCGCTGATGCCTTTACTGGAGCAATGGGTGGATTAATATGCATTTTTGTGTTGCTATGGTTAACCAACTTTACTGATTCACCTTGGCTAATGGCATCATTAGGTGGTAGCTGCGTGCTTGTATTTGTCGTCTGGAATGCACCTTTGTCTCAGCCTCGAAATATAATCGGAGGTCATTTTATTTCCGCCTTTATTGGCTTGGCCATGTATTCCTTATTAGGTTCCAATATATTGTCGATTAGTCTAGGTGTTGGATTAACCATATTTTTTATGGCCTTTTTAGGTGTCATTCATCCGCCAGCAGGCGCCAATCCTATAATTATTATTTTAGGAGGTTACGGTTGGAGTTACTTACTCACACCGGTGTTAATTGGAGCAGTCATCATTGTGTTTTTCGGGTTGTTGATAAATAATTTACGAGAAAAAAGAAAATATCCGATGTTTTGGTAATGAAGTTATCCATCTATGAAGTGTGTTCACTTAATAGATGGTTTTTTTATTTGTTAACGTTTTCGCTATGCATACCAAAATTTCTTTAGCATATGTTAGTTAAGATTTGTTATATTGAAGAAAGAGTGTAAAAAACATGTATTTGAATGATAGGGGAAGATCGTTGTTGGTAGAATTTGATGGGAGGATCCAATTGTATGCTGTTGGACTGTGATGAGCAATTATTCATGGCGTATAAACAAAGAAGTGAAAAGGGTGCTGAAAATATACTAGCAACATGGCTGGAGGCAGAGTCCAATCTGCAAGAAGATCCAAAAATACTTGGTACTTCGCTTTCACCCAATCTATTTTTAGTAGACGAAGAAACGGCTAAGAATATTGCTTTTTCCACAGCACGTAAATACTGGGGTCATGTATCAACAGAAATGCAAATGTATTTTGACAAATATGGTTTAGATTCAAAATTCGTGAATGAGCGGCTTAGTGCTTTTTTCTATACGCAAAAAGGCAAAGATACTTTTTTTGAGCAGCTTTTTGCACAACATACAATAGACCTAGAACGATTAATTTGGTTAGTTTTTGGGAAACGAATGCAAATAGCTATGCCAGTTAATGAGCTACAATCAATTATTTTATATAAATTTCAAGATGAATATTTAGTGCATATGATGTATAAAGAGCATGCATCTTTTTGGCATTGGCTTTTCACAAAAAAAGTTTATTCACTTCTTATCCACAGACCTTTAGAGCAATTCACATTTCTTTATGAAATAATGGGACATTTCGAGCAATCTGTGAGAGAAAATTGTGAACATGTGGATAACTTTGTGAATAACTATAAATCAATACTGGATAAGTGTATAACTCATGTGGATAAGCATAATGCTAGCTGTTTGGCAAAGAAACAGTTACGTCTTTACCAAATTGTTACTCATTATTGCTTATCAGAAGGTGATTTTAATAGTGTTAAAGCGTTTATTACCTCATTCGAAGCGGAATGGCGCTATTCAATGTATGCACTATCAGAGAAGGAAAAAGTATTAATTGCCTATATTTTATTTCATATAGCCAATAAAGAACAGCAGAGTGAAGAAGTTATACATTATGGTGAATATTTATTAGAAGATGAACGAATAAATAATTACGCTATTGAAATATTACTTGAGTATAAAGAGCTATTACCAAATCGTAAACCAACACCACCTGCCATTATTAAAAATTATCAGCTAAATTATTTAGAAAATTTATATGCTATTCTACTTGAGCATTATGTAAAAATGGCACGTTATGAGGATGGCTTACTTTTATTAAAGGAGCATGTCCTAGCATCTAATAAAAAAATTAATACTTCATTAGTACAAAAAAACTTTAGTAGTGAACAGCTTATTGCGATTGAGGCGTATGTTCAACAGGATATAGCACTACATGTGAATAACTCTCTCCAACATATTGGTTTGTCTGTGGAAGAGTGGCGACGCAATTATCGTCAACCAGATGCACCATACTATGTTGTAGCACAAAGTGCCTCTCTGCATATGTTAAATATTTTAAGAGTATTGTTTGTAACTGAGCAGTTCGAGCTTTTTGAAAAATTAATGGAAATCTATAAAAAATATCTGCTAATTGATGATCACTTTGAAAGCCTTCGTATGTTTATTAGTGCGTATGTATAAAAAAGATGATGTCAACGGCAGAAAAAGCAACTTTGCAAGGTGAGAGGTTGATTTCCGTTCCGCCAACATCCTTTCCAGGGGGCGTCCGATGAGCCGCTCCACTCACTTGCGTTCGTTCCAGGGTCTCATCTGTGACGCAGGCTCCACTCCAATCAACCATGCTGCAAATTTTCATAGTAGCTTAGCGATTAAATAGCCCATTATTTGTATTCTTAGAGGGGATAAGCTCTTATTGGAGAAGTGATGCGTGACAACACCTCTCCATAAAGAGTAGTAAATACCTTCACTTTATTTGAAAACCTTTGCTAAAAAGTTAAATATTTATGGGTTGGAGTGGAGGGCTACTTCACTCCCGTGGGATAGCGAGACAGGTAAAACTCTAAACGGAGCGGTAGCGGAGGAAGCGATTCGGCGCTCGCCCACAGGAAAGCAAGTAGCCTGCAACGGAGATCCATTTCTACTTTTCAATTGACTGTTTTGTTTTTCAACACTAAGAAAGGTGTCTAATACGTCACAGTATTAGACACCTTTTTTTACTCTAAAACACCTTTTTCTTTCAAAGCATCGATTTGTTCAGCATCAAAGCCCAGAGACAATAAAACTTCCTCATTATGCTCGCCTAACTTAGCACCAACATGCTTGTATTCAGGCTGCGCACCATCAAATTTAAACGGAGAAGCAATTTGTTTTTGCATAGTCCCATCGCTTTTGGGAATAGTCACAATCATCTCCCGTGCTTTTAGCTGCGGATGTTCACATGCTTCAGGAAATGTTAGAACTGGCTCAACACAACCTTCAAAATCCTCATTAAATACTTCAAGCCATTCCTCATATGTCTTGGACAAAAAGGCATCGTGAACAGCTTCTTTAAAACGAATTTGCGTATAGTAGGAATCATTGAAGGTATTATCGATCAACTCAGGAATATCGAGTGCTTCACAGAGCAATTTGCGAAATTGAGGCTCTAAACTACCGACAGAGAAAAATCGTCCATCCTTTGTTTTGTAAAAATCATAGTAACTGCCTCCGTTTAAAATTTCTTGCTCTGGCTGTGGAACACGTCCACCTCCAATAAAGGCAGCACCATACATAGCATTAAGTGAAAAGACAGCATCTGTCATACTTATATCGATGAATTGTCCTTCCCCTGTTTTTTCACGATGAAGTGCAGCAGCCAGCACGCCAATTGCGGCATGCATTGTTCCCCCAGCTATATCAGCTAGTTGAACTCCCATCGAAACAGGCTTTTTATCTTTATGGCGCGAATAATCGAGTACGCCTGCTAAGGATAGATAGTTATTATCGTGTCCAGGTCGATTACTATAAGGCCCTGTTTGTCCATAGCCAGTAATCGCACAATAAATAACCTTAGGATTTATTTCTTTAAGAGCTTCATAGCCAATGCCAAGTCGCTGCATCACTCCAGGTCGAAACCCCTCGATAATAACGTCATATTCCTGTACAAGTGATTTAACAATGTTGATAGCTTCTGGTGATTTTAAATTTAACGTAATTGATTTTTTTGATCGATTTAAATGTTGATGGATATATGCCTCATGATCATCATCATAGGGAGGCATAATTCGTGTTAAATCAACACGCTTTGAAGATTCAACATGGATGACATCTGCTCCTAAATCAGCAAATATCATTGTCGCCATTGGTCCTGGTAGTAATGCAGAAAAATCGAGAATTTTTAACCCCTTTAAAATGCCCAAATCTTCCAACCCCTTTTTGTGTAGGCTACACAACCATCTGTATGATGATGGCAGAGTAGCGCTTTTCTCATAATCCCCATTGTGTGAAAAGCGTATTTTATATACTGTATTATTACAGTTTATTATATTTTAATGAGTATTATAACAGATTGAATCTTAACTTGCCTACGCTAATTTTTATTATAAAATAAACGCTTCAACTTTTATATGTCAGAATAACAATAAAAGTAAAAAAATTTAGAATTTAGATTTTCTATCAAATTTCAGATAATTAGCGTCAGCTGTTGGAATATTTAATCTAAGTAACTAAAATGTTGGAATTTTGTTTACTAGATTCTATATGATATGACCTCTTTTATTGATACAATCCTAGAGGTGTGTCGGATTCTTCTTACACAATTATGAAATGATACTTTTACCTATAGGAGTCTTTGCTTATAATAAGCACTAATTGTTTAAAGAATTTTTCAAAATATACATATAAAAACAACGTAAATAGGAGGGAAGAAATGAAATCGCATCAGTTAAAATTAAAGCATCTTATAATGGGCGTAGCGATGGCCGCATTCTTTTTCACAAGCATTGGTAGTGTTTGGGGCGGCTATAGGATGAACGTTGATTCTATTAAGGAAAATACGCTAGAAACGAATAGAGTTTATGCTCAAAAATTGGCATCAACTGCTGATTCCTATCTACATGAAGCTTTTCAAATCTTAGGATATAGTGCGAATCAGGTCAACACAAAAATGGATGATGAACAAGCATTGAATCAGGAAACGGAGCGTTTGAGATTGCAAAATCAAATGTTCAATTCGGTGGTCATAACAAATGCAAAGGGACTTGTTTTGTCTGTCTCCCCACCATCTATAGAAATTAAAGGAGAGGTTTTAACATCAATTGGTGCTAAAGAGGCATTAGCCAAAAAGACACCACTCATCTCTAAACCCTATGAGGCGATGACAGGACGGCTCATCATTTTTATATCGCATCCTATTTTCTCAGAGTCCAATGAGTATCTGGGAATGATCGCAGGCACTATTTATTTAAAGGAACCTAATGCCTTTAAAACCTTATTGGGAGAGCATTATAGTAAGGATGGTTCTTACGTATATGTAGTTGATTCTGATGGACGAGTTATCTATCATCAAGATCCAAGCCGTATTAATGATGTTGTAACGAAAAATAAAGTCGTTCAAGCTGTTATATCTGGCAAGGATGGTGCCCAACTAGTTGAGAACACAAAAGGGGTAAAAATGCTTGCTGGCTATAGTGCAGTGGCAACGACAGGGTGGGGAGTTGTTGCGCAGAAACCATTAGACGTAGCATTAGCACCTTCATTTGATCGTGTACAGGAAGTCATTATAAAATCTGTACCCCTTATGGTTGTTTCGATTATTATCGTACTTTGGGCTGCAGCACGCATTGCTAATCCCTTACAGCAACTAGCATCTTTGACAGAGGAAAGTCTAGATAAGAAAAATGTAGAAGGATTAAAATCTGTTAGTGGATGGTACTTTGAAGCGTATTCTTTGAAGAATGCATTGGTTCGAAGTTTATCGTTTTTACATGGACAGGTCTCTTTTTTCAAGGATCAATCTACAGTTGATCCACTGACGGGTATTACGAACAGACGAACAATGGATTCAATGCTTGCTGAGTGGTTAACAAATAAGGTACCGCATGCCATTATTTTGCTAGATTTAGATCACTTCAAAAGTGTGAATGATACATATGGTCATGCAATTGGCGATAAAGTTTTACAATTTTTATCTAGACATATGGAATCTGTAGCCCGTAAAGGAGATATATGCTGCCGATACGGGGGCGAGGAATTTGTCATGCTTTTGCCGAATACGACAGCAGAGGAAGCCGTACGAGTGGCTGAACAACTACGAGGAATTTTGGCCGATACAGTCAGCCCATGTGGTAGACCAGTAACATTATCTGCAGGAATAGCGGTCTATCCTGCAATGGCAGATACAACGGAGGCGCTAATTGAAGCGGCTGATGATGCACTTTACCTTGCGAAACAAGAGGGACGCAACCAAGTAAAAGTGGCAGTCTCAAAAACGAATTAAAAAAATATAACAAAAGAGCTTACAACTCAAATTTTTGGGGTAATGATTAATGCAAACATCATTTGGGCAAGCTATGTGTAAGTCATCCGCCATATGACTTTTAAACCATGTTCAAATGATATGTAACTCGGGCCACATCTCTTGATCGACTTGACAAGACGTAAGGTTATCCCCCTTTCCCTTATGACACCCCAAGTACGACTGGATGTATGCCTATATATCGTCAAAAGCCAAGCGAGCATCGATGCTCCTTGGCTTTTTTTGTTGAGTGCTTTAGTGAAGTTCATTTGATATTTGGTGGGGAATACAAATAGGATGGAATCCTTATGAAATGCTTGGGAATAATTGGGTTGTCCTAATGAGGAGTGTGGGAGTGATCACAAAAGTGAGGAATCCGCTCAAAGAGAGTGAGGAGGTGATCACAAAAGTGAGGAATCTGCTCATAAGGAGTAAGAAAGTGATCACAAAAGAGTTGCCCCCGCTCATAAGGAGTAAAGAAGTGATCGAAAAAGAGTTGCCCCCGCTCACAAGGAGTCTGAAAGTGATCGAAAAAGAGCTGCCGCCGCTCATAAGAAGTCTGAAAGTAATCCTTAGAAATCAATCCTACCTGGTTACTAAGGGGAATTGAAACTATTTTTCGACAAAGAGGGTAGCATAGTCTGAAACTATTATACGTATCAAGAATTTTACCTGACTATTTTAGATTTATCTATGAAGGTTCACTAGTCTATGGTCGATATAAAGAGTATGAGGAATATGATATTTGAACGTATCAAAATACATAAGCGAAAGGAAGAGTGGAATGGATAAATCTAAAATCCAAAAAGTAAATAAAGCCTTGATTGCAACAGTATTTGCTTCAAGTGGAATTGCTGTTGTAGTACCTCCACCGAAAGCGGCAGCGGCTACTTCTCCCTTTACGGATATTAACCAATACACAGATCATTATAACGATATTCTAAAATTATATTCTCAAGGGGTAATTAAAGGGTTTGCCGATAATACATTTCGCCCGGATGTAAATGTAACACGAGGACAGGCTGCGAAAATGCTGGCAACTGTTTTAAACTTGGATACGAAAAATGTCCAAGATCCTTACTATAAAGATGTACCTAAGGGTAGCGAATATTATAAATATGTCGCTGCGTTGCAAAATGCGGGTATCATGTCAGGTTATTCAAACGGTACATTTATGCCAAATGAAGTCATTACTCGAGGTGAACTAGCCAAAATAGTAGTGGTCGGATTCCATCTAGAAGTATCTCAAAATTATAATAATGTTTTTAAGGATGTAAATAGCCAAACAAGCAATGCTATCTATATTCAAACAGTTATTGATTTAAATATTACAGAAGGTACAACACCTGTTACTTTCTCTCCATTTGCTCCAGTAACTCGTGGACAGTTTGCTTCATTTGTTGTCGGTTCACAAGAGAAGAAGGGCAATGAAACATCTTTCAAAATTACAGGTGTTGAAGACGATAAAGTTTATGTAAACGGTGAATCTTACACAATTCCAGAAAGCCTTTCTCATATTTTTAACGACTATAATGCACCTGTCTTAAAAGGCGCCTACATTGAGGGTGATCTTTCAGGGAAAGTAATTCGATCCATTTCAAAACTAACGCTCAATGCAAGTGGAACAAGTTCTCGTTCACTTGATTTCGATGGTAATTACGGATCTTTTGGTGCAACGATTGTTGTAAATGGTAATTATATTGAATTCTCTAATATGACATTGACAGGGGCAATGTTTGTCAATGAAACAGTTCGCCCACCTTTGCATATAGGGGCTGCAAACCGTCAACCATTAGCTCTTGGGCGTGTAGCAAGTAACAATATCTCATTTATCAATTGGTCGAATCCAGATAACAATAAAGGAGAAGATTCGTCAAATAACAATTCGAGCGATCTTCAAAATTGGACAAAACCAAATAATGATAATGACAAGCCATTCGTCAACTGGTCTAAAGAAAAAGAGGAAATGAAAAATGTTGAGAAGTACCTAGAATTCTATAACAGCAGTGTTTCTCGACTAGTAGTATCTCAAACAGGTACAAAAATTGAAACAAATACAAAACTACCACGTGTAGACATCATTGGAAATGTGCGAGAGTTTGAAATTCAAGGCAATATTGGTACGTTAAATTTAAATACTGAAACAAAGCTTACAATTTATGGTTCAGGAAATATTGATTGGATTAATTACAATAGCTACACAGATCTTCAGCTGTATATTGATGGGCGAATCGGCACATTATTCGTTGATAATTCATATGGCAAGATTGATATTGGAGATTATACGTATATTGATAAAGTTATTTTACCTAAGGACGTGTCACCAAATGATATCTTTGATGATTTCCTAGATGATAAAGATAATGTTGGGGAAATTACTGATCCAGATGGCAAACCAATCGATAAAGACGATAATGAGAACCAGAATCCTGATGATAAAACAAAACCTCTCATTAGTATTACGGAGCTCAAAATACTAAATGGTAGTGAGATACAAGCAGATTTCACATCAGATGAAGTCGGTACTTACTACTATATTGTGCGTGAAAAGGATGCAGAGGCACCAAATAAAAGTGAAATGGTCAACCGCCTCTCAAATAAGAACGTAGCACATGGAACTGCGGCAGCCATCAAAGGAACCAACTCAATCAAGGTTTCCAATTTAGGTGAGAAAAAAGAATACGTCATCTACATCATGGTTGTGGATGGCTCGAAAAATGCATCAGATATAGCTTCTCAAGAGTTCCAAATGAAAGATGCATCACCACCAGCAGTAAAATCCTTACAAGTTACGCCTTTACATGGTGGAACAAGAGCTGAATTCAAGTTTACTGCAAGTGAACCTGGAGACTATTACTATTATTTACGCCCAAAAACTACAGCGCCTGATCCAACAACAGCAGATATCGTTGCTAATCCAACTGGTAAAGGGAAAGCAAAGGCTGGTGCACTAGGCATAACAGAAATTCTAACAGGCTTACAGGCTGAAACAGGCTATCAGCTTTATGTAGTGATGAAAGATGAGTCTGGCAACTTTTCAGTAGACCCTGCTGTAGCAAAGGATTTTACAACGAAAGAGCTTGATAATATTCATCCGTATGTCGAAAATAAAATTTTAGAACGAAAAGGGCTTAATCAAGTATATGTTTACTTCAACGAAAGGTTAGATAAAGAAACCGCGCAGGATGTTAAAAACTATGAATTATCCGGTACAGGGATAATTAACGTTACAGGGCAAAAAGTAATTAGTCCCGAAGAGGCTATTTATGAAGAATATGGTTCTGGCAAATCAAGAGTATTATTAAAAGTTCCTTCATTAAGCGGGTTTATTAATCATGATACTTTAACTGTAACAGTATTACCTGGAGTTAAAGATTTGGCATTTAATGATTTTGAAAATATAAGTACGGTTCCTTCTGGAGCTATTCCGAATAATTATGCAGAATATATGCACTCAGATATAGATACTCCAAAATTAAAAATTGAAAAGGTAATGAAAAATGCTGAAAAAACTAAGATTGAAGTAGAATTTTCAACAGATAAAGCGGGAACTTTCTACTATATGATTATGCCTCAAAATACAGATATGGATGCTCTAAATATAGACTCCCGTGATTTTATAGATGAGTTCACATCAAAACCAAGTGGCAAATTTGACAATAGTAGTGGTGCGAAAATTTATTTATTCAAGGAAGGTGAAAAGATAGCCAATAGAGGCAACACTAAATTTGATATTGTATTATCAGATTTGGCAGTTGATCCATTTACAAGTTATTCTGTATATATGGTAGTAAAGGATCGTTCCGGAAATTTATCTATCATTGAAGATGCCCTAATTGCTGATGATAGTAAGCCTCCACTAATTGGAGATATTCAAGTAACACCAAAAGGGGAGAAACCGGGGAAACCAGGAGAAGAGACTGCTGATATCACACTTAACTCTGATGAAAAAGGTTTTATATATTATGCTGCATTACCAAAATATAAGAAAAATCCAGTTAGCGGTGTGCTTGAGCTGAATCCAGATATATATGATAATAGTGGCAATTTAAAACCATTACCTGGAACAACTGATTCATCTAAAGATAGTGCTACAAGGAAAGCTGCCTTCTTAAGTGCTGCAACAGGCTATAAGCGTGCGTCATTAGATGCGGGTAATAATAAACTTTCAATTGATGGATTAATACCACATGAAGAATATGTATTATACATTGGAGTTGAAGACACACCTGGGAACTTCACAGTGCAACAAAGGGTAGGTACTACGCAAGAATATGGTGATGTTATGATGAAACCATTCTATGCGGACGGGACAGCACCAAAGATTGATCCGATTATCAAGAAAATTACAGATAAAGAATTCGATATTATTCCTAGAAATGATTCATCTACATTAACTTATAAAGAAGATCAAACATTCGTTATTACATTTTCTGAGGCAATTTCTTTATCAAGTGATACTGACTTGATTCCTGTAAAGGAAAATACTACAGCTACTATTAAGAAGTTAAAAGATGAGTTAGAGAGCTCTAGTTCGATTGGTTCAGGTGCAATTGATAAAATAGAGTGGGAAAAAACTTTAAATACGGCAGAACCACGCAGGTTAATTATTACATTTAATAAGAAAATTTCATCAAACTTTATGATTGATATGAATGCGACGACTCTGAAAGATATTAAGGATTTAGGGAAGCTATCTTTTGTTTCTGATAAATCTGTTGCTAAGTACGAACACCCTGCAGACTTTGAAAATAATACAATTCTAAAAGCAGAGCTTATTGGACCAAGTGGTGCAACTTCATCCCATGATTTGAAAGTAAGTATTGAAATTAACACAGAATTAAACCGAAAACAAAAATACTATTATGTAGTTACAAACAGTAATACAAAAATATTAACAGCTAAAGATATTATTGATACAGTGGATCATAAACAACTAACTCCTGGGGTAGTTGCATCTGATAAAGATGATGTACCTGTCAATACAAATAATGGAACAACAGGAGCAGCACCTTCAATTCTCTTAAAAGTGAGTACAAGTGAATTTAGGGAAGGACAAAAAGTTTACCTATTAACTATTGATCAATATGGTAATATTGTTATGGCTGTAAGTAATGATTTAAAACCTTATGTAACGATCACAAAAGCACCATAAAATTATAAAAAACCAAGTGGTTTTCCCCACTTGGTTTTTTAAGCTTTACATAATTACCGTAATTTTATAAAAAGTATCCAAATGCTGTTAATCTAAATAGTATTGCCTCCTTTCTATCGAAAATAGTATTCCTCATAACTAAAGGCTACCATTCCTTTTTTATTTAATTGATAATAATTATCATTTATAATATAAATACATATAAACCACTCCACCCAAAAAGGAGGACAATTTCATGAACATAGAAGACCACCTTTTACTCTGGAATCACGCTTCTATCAAGGTATTAGATGTACGTCATAGAATACTCAGTATAGGGGAAACATTGCAGCCATATAAATTACCAGCAAGTGTTTTTCTCATAGTCACTCGGGGAGATGCGCAAGTGCATCTGGATCAAACCAATTATCTTGTGCATCAGTTTCAAATTATACATAGTGGTAAAGGGACAGTTTTAGAGATTAATCAAATAAATAATGAACTAGAGTGCTATTTTATCTTTTATAAAGGTTCTGTTTCTTATCCTGTTGGTCAAAGGATTCTTCAGTTGTTTGAAAACAGAAATACATTTCAAGCGCAGTATAGCTTGACACCTAGGTATCCGATAGCTATTTATGAAAAAGTGCAGCTTATGCATGAAAGCTGGCAACAATCACAGTGGCTGGAACGTTTGCAAGTTAAAACATTATTTTATCAGATTGTATTAAGTATATATCAGCAGTTAAGTAGCCAAGAGAGCTATGTAAAACAAACAGGATTGGTAAGTCAAATAAAGGCGTATGTGGAAGAACATTATGCAGATTCGATAAAGCTGGAGCCTCTTGCAGAACGTTTAAATTATAGTGTGTCACATATATCTGCCGTATTTAAGAGAGAGACAAACTATAGCCTAGTTGAATATGTTATGCAATTAAGAATGAAAAAGGCTGTAACGCTATTAAAATCAACAAATGTACCTTTAAAAGAGATTGCGGCAAGTGTTGGCTATACAGATGTTCATTATTTTAATCGCCTTTTTAAAAGACATCTAGGGATATCACCAGGGAAATATAGAAAACTGGTATTGGATCGAGGCATGCTAGAAGATGCTCCACAAAACATCATGGAATCCTCCATTGATGAAAAAACACTCCAACGATATATTGATAGTGATAATCATTATCGATACAAAGAAGGAGGAAAATTTCAGATGGCTCGAAAAAATAAGTCAAATTTTGCAGCTACACTATTGCTGTGTTTGACGCTATTATTAGGTGCTTGCGCAAGTGGTGCCAATACAAATTCAGGCTCACAATCTCAAGCACAAAGTGAAACAAGTGGAGCAACACAGGTGGAAACCATTACATACCAAGCTGCGAGTGGAGAAGTAGAGATTCCAAAAAATCCGAAACGTATTGTAGTTGTAGCAGACAGCTATGCAGGGTATTTATTGGCATTAGGTATTAAACCTATTGGCATGTCGGATTTTGCGTTAAGCCATCCTTATTTTGAGGGTAAAATAGATGGTATTGAAAGTATTGGTGACAACAAATCTGTTGAAAAAATCTTGGAATTGAAACCAGATTTAATTATTGCCTTCGATGGCATGGAAGGCTTTGAAAACTTTGAAAAGATTGCGCCAACCGTTGGCATTAAGTATGGCGACCTGAGTTATCGCGAACAATTAGTGGAGTTCGGTAAGATGCTTAATAGAGAAAAAGAAGCTGCTCAATGGATTAGCAATTGGGATGAGAAAATTGAAAAGTACAAGCCAATTGTTCAAGAAGTTGTTGGAGAACAGACGGTCTCTATCATGGGTGGTACTGATAAAGAGGTTTACATATATGGTGATCATTACTCTAGAGGTGGAGAAATCATGTATGGGGAATTCCAATTAAATGCGCCCGACTTAGTTCAAAAGGAGGCGCTTGATTCAAAAGAATGGGGCGTTTCATTTTCTATTGAACGATTGCCAGATTATGCAGGAGATTTTATTTTTGTAGAAGACACAACGCTTGAATTTCTGAAGGAAAGCACATTATGGAATGAGTTGCCTGCAGTGAATAATAACATGGTTACGATATTGGATAGTAATGCTTCCTACTTTAATGACCCTGTTTCATTAGAGAAGCAGCTTGATTTAGTAGTGGAAGCCTTTAGTAATATGCAAAAAAATAAATAATATGAATAAATCATAAGCCAAACTACCATCAATCGTAGTTTGGCTTTTATTTGAGAATCATTTTCAATTATAATGATAGTAGCAAGAAGGTAGATAGGAGGAGTTAGGTGCATTATGAATGTTGATGACCATATATACCTGTGGGATCATGCTGCTATCAAAGTGCTGGATGTTAGGCATCAAGTTTTGAGAATGGGTGAAACGTTACAGTCTTATAAAATGCCTTCCAATGGTTTTATTTTTGTGTCTCGTGGAAGGGCGCAGGTTCAGCTCAATCAAATTGAGTATATTATTCAGCAGTTTCAAGTCATACATGGTAGTAAAGGAACGATCTTAGATATTTTTCTAACAGAGGATGAGCTGGAGTATTATTTGATTTTTTATAAAGTGACCATGCCTATTCCTACGAGCCAAGAAATAGTGAAACTCATGGATAGGAGTAATCCATTTCTGTTGCAATATAGCTATATACCAAATTACCCGATTTTTATTTATCACAAAGTTAAATTGATGGAGCAGGAATGGAGGAAGGCTGGTGGAATAAATCGCTTTTATGTGAAATCATTATTCTACCAATTTGTTCATAATTTATTACAGCAGCTTCATAGCCAAGGGATAGATATGATTAAGCCAGACCTTGTGAGACAGGTAATGATGTATATACAAGAGAATTATGCACAGAATTTAACACTAGAATCTATTGCGACTCATTTGAATTATAGTGTTCCTCATCTATCTTCCATCTTTAAAAAGAAAACGGGTTATAGTGTAATTGACTATGTAATTCAAACGCGCCTCGATATAGCAGCTAATTTATTAGTAGAGACAGATGCTACATTGAAAGAAATTGCTGAAAATGTAGGCTATAGGGACCCTTATTATTTAAGTCGCCTTTTTAAAAAGTATAAGGGTGTATCGCCATTACGCTTTAGAAAACAAGAAAGAAAAGATGCTATACATCGTCCTCAAAATATCATTGAATCGTCCATTGTGTGGCGGCAAATATGGCGATATATTGATAGTGATAATCATTATCAGTATCAGTATAAAGGAGAGGAAGATATACATATGCCTAGAGGTTCAAGAACTTCATTCACTGCAATAGCGCTACTTTGTATAACATTACTATTGGGCGCGTGTGCGGGAGGGACTACCAGTTCAAACAATGAAGCAACAGGACAGAATCAGCCTGTTGCAGAAAGCCAGTCTGCCAACTCATCTGAGACAAGAGTTTATAAGGATAGTCAAGGAGCAGCGGTAGAAATTCCTACAAATCCAGAACGAATTGTACTTCAGGGCAATTCGATCGGTGATTTACTTGCATTAGGCATAGAGCCTGTTGGGGTAGATCGTCGTTTTATCGAGAGCGGTGTTTTAGAAGATAACGGGAAAGTAAGTTCAACAGATATCGGCTTTCCAACAAACTTAGAGAAGGTTCTGACATTAAAGCCAGATTTGATTATGCTGTCATATGTTATGGATAATGAGGTCGAAGAAGCTTCTAAAATTGCACCAACTATTGTTTTTGATGGTATGCAGCCATTAAAGGATCGTTTACCAATCATTGCTGATATTGTTGGTAAAAAGGAAGAAGGAGAACAGCTACTGAATAAATATAATGAAGATGTCGATGCAATGTGGGAGCAGCTTCGTGCAGATGGTAAGGTAGCTGAGGGTGAAACGGCAGTAGTATTCCAATTTTATTGGAACAAGGCTATGTATGTGATGAAAACAGGTGGGGTAGCAGATTTACTGTATCAACCAAAAGGATTTGCTATGGACGAAAAGGTACAAGCACTGCAACCAAATAGTGGCCCGTATATTGAAATCACTCCAGAAGTGCTGCATGAAACACTTATTGGTGATCACTTATTTGTTGTCCTTTCTGCGGATAAAGAGGCGCAACAAGCTTTTGAGGAACTGAAGCAAGAGCCGCTGTGGAGCTCCTTACCAGCTGTAAAAAACAATAAAGTGCATTTCATAGAGGATAAATGGAATTATGATGATATGACAACAAGTAACATGCTACTAGAGGAATTTCCAAATATGCTAACAAAATAAGTAGATAGGAAAGGCTAGGGGGAAAACCTTAGCCTTTTTTTATTTAATCATCATCAGTGAATGCAACTGCTATATCAATAAGTAACTTAACTTACAAGTCGCCTGGAATTATTCTACAGTGAACTAAAGAGGACTGTTATAAGCTTTCATTAGAAAAACTTCTTAGATTTTCAAAGCTGTTAGAGAAATAGCAGGCTTTTTTGAAGAACTAAAATAAGAATTAGATACCATTAACTATACTTACTTGACTTTTAATGAGAACAATTATCAATTATAATGATTTCTATGATGAATGTTTCAATTATATTGAGGTGGATGTAAAATGTACAGATTAATGGACACAGCAATAATCGAATGGCGGGAAAAGGTTAATACATATACACTTCATACAAAATTTCCAACATTACTAGCTTGTGATGTTTCTATCAAAATTTCTTTAGATGGAGAATGGTTACGTCTAGATAAAAATGAAATGATATATCTTAGTGCAGGGAAAATCGTAAGGCTAGAAAAAGCACATCACCAAGTTGTTCATTTAAATATTGTATCTTTTCAAATGTACAGTCTTACTGAAGAAAATGCGGATTTGTTACTTTATCGTGTCGATCATAAGCATTTGCCTGCCCATGGCTCAATTGCTAGTGTAGAAACATTGTCGTATCGTGCTGTTACTCTCCTTCAAGATCTTATAGGTGAACAGCACTTTCATAGCAGACAAAATTACTTGTTGGAGGAATTACTACATTTATTTATCCAAGCTTTAAAGCCATCTAAAGAGAAAGTAGATTTGATTATGCGAGAAGCGCTAGTGTATATCAATCGCCATTACGATCAAAATCTAAATCGTTCACAATTGGCAGCGCTTATGGGCTTTAATACAAGTTATTTTTCAAGATTGTTTCAACAACAAATAGGGCGTAGTTTCTCCAAGCATTTGATGAGAGTGAGAATAGATAAAGCTAAAATGTATCTACTTTCAACGGATGCCACATTGAACGAGATTGCAAGAAAAGTTGGCTATACAGATGGACTCTATCTAAGCCGAAAGTTTAAACAAATTGTTGGCGTATCGCCAAGTGAGTATCGGCACAGACCAAAGCCAAGACGTATTGTAGCATTACAATATAGTGGTGATTTACTTGCTTTAGGTATACAGCCAATTGCTGCTCCTTTTGCACCATGGGAAGTATCCCCGCTTATACATCGTGAACTAAGTGGTACGATTGATCTGGAGCAAGATGGACTTCATCAACTAGAGAAAATGGACATTGACCTAATCATTGTGCCTGAATATTTATATTATTGGCCAGGCAAGTTAGAAAAACTAGAGCAGCTTGCACCCGTTTTGGTTTTACCATGGAATCAATTAGATCGACTGGAAGAAGTTCAACTTATAGGGAAAATTCTTGGATGTGAGGCAGAGGCAACGATGTGGGTTGAACAATATCAAACCATTACACATACAGCGGCTACTAAGCTTGAATTCATTATACAACCTCATGAAACAGTAGGCTTATATGAAGTTTGGGAGGATCATACAATATGTATTTGGAATACCACTGCAAGAGCTACTTATAATTTATATATTGGTTTAAAGTTAACGCCTCATCCACGTATTCAGCAAGAGGTGCTAGAGGTAGATAGTCATCTTTTTATAGAAGAAGATATATTGTCTGAATACGCTGCTAACCATATGTTTGTTGTCCTCCCAGAAGACTATTATAACGATTTTCCAAAGATGCTATTAAAGCGTAAAGCTTGGCAACAGTTACTTGAAGACCCCACAAGAAAACTTTACCCAATTAAGCTCAATGAATTTTGGTGCAACGACGGGTTAACGCTAGAAAAACAACTTAGTATTATGCTAGAAAAACTATTTAATCATTAACCAATGTCACGTTTGTCCATATGTAAGTTGTCACATTTTGAAATAGACGATTGGCGAAGGGACCATTACGATAAGGATATCAATTGAGAAAGATTATCATTATTGATAGGAGCGGAAAAAATGGTCAAGGTTAAACAAAGAAGTTGGATAGGATTAATTATACTATTGTTGTTTTTGATTGTTTTAGGTGGTTGTGGGAATGCAGCAGAGAGCGAATCAACAAAACAGTCTGTGTCAAATAACCAGGCAACTGCAGATACAAAAATCATTAAAACTGTTGATGGAGATGTAGAAATACCTGCCAATCCACAACGAATTGTTACGCAAGGATATTTAGCAAACTTTTTAGTTTTCGATGTTAAACCAGTCGGTGCACCCTATTGGGAAATAGAAAGTCCTTATACTATGGAATTAAGTGAGGGAATTACAGACATTGGTCAAATTGATGGAGGCTCGGTTGAAAAAATTTTGTCACTTAAACCCGATTTAATCGTAACGGTTGGAGGGGATGAAAAATTAAATGAACAATACCGTAAGATTGCCCCAACACTAGTCATTCCGTATGGTACATATCATGAAGTTCATGAGGAAATGAGAGCTTTTGGTGAGATATTAGGAAAAGAGAAGGAAGCAGAGGAATGGCTACAAAAATTTGATGAAAAAGTAGTGAAAGCAAAAGATTCTATAAAAGGATTAATTAAAGAAGGAACTACTTTCTCTCTTATGGGTCCGTTTGGAAAAGAGTTTTATGTCTATGGTGATGGTGTGAATCGTGGTGGACAAGCAATTTATCAGCAGCTAGGTTTAACACCACCAGAAATAGTACGTAAGGATTTAATTGAGCCAAACATTAATGCACTTAGTATTTCACAGGAAAAGATTGCAGATTATGCAGGTGATTATATCTTTTTAGACATCTCAGGAGAAGCGGAATTTGATGAGAAAGACCCTGTATGGTCAACGATTGATGCTGTTAAAAATAATAGAGTATTCAACTTAAACCCAGAACGTTTCTGGCCTTATGATCCAATTGCTGTAGAATCACAGGTTGAGGAAATCGCTAGCATACTCAAGAATCGTTTAGAGAAAGAGAAGTAAATAGTATAAAAATGCCCAAGTGGAATGATTACCACTTGGGCTTTCTGCTAGGAATCTAAAAAACGGGGAAGGCGACTAAGCATACAAGGTAGGACGCTCACATGGTCCTCCTCATCAAACTTCACATAATTAGTATGAATGTTTTGGTTGCTTAAACGCTTCATTTGTTCCGCCGCTTGATCAGCTCCTTCGAGCATATCTGGCAGCTCGTTAGCACCGATTGTGAGTAGGAGATTAATAGTATGCTGACTTATCCAAGCTTCAGCAAATCGATCTATTTCTTTTAGTACGGCATTGTTAGCCCACCAAACAGAGGGACTTCCGACTACTACATGACTAAATAAATGGGGTCTTGCACATAAAGCATATAGTGTGAAAAGACCGCCTAAGGAATGACCAACAATCGCTTGTTTCTTTTTATTAATAGGCCATTCCTTTGCGACAGCGGGCATGAGCTCATCTTCAATAAAGTCTAGAAACTCATTGGCTTTGCCGTTTGGAGGCCAAGGCGTTCCATCTGGACGTGGTGGCAGATGTTCTTCACTAACAGGTAGTGTAAAATCGTGACAGCGTCGCTCCATATCAAAAGGTTCCTTTGAGGGATAGCCGATGCCAATAACAAGAATGGGATCATAGCCTTTTGGTTTACGTGTTTGTAATTTCACTGCCTCTGCAAGCGTTGGAAAAAGGGCATCCCCATCTAAGGCGTAAATAACAGTATAACCATCTGCTGGTGGTTCATCTGTTGGGGCTGCAATTAAAATGCGATAGTCTAGCTGTTGACGAGACGTCATGGCATATTCAAAGTAGTTTTCGGATGTATATGGTTTCTTAGTCATTATTGTCATGGCGCTAGAAACTCCAATACATCCTCTATCACTTTACCTTGTGCATGAATACCACCATTTAGCCAATAATCCTCGGATGTTTCAAATACTTGATTGTTTTTGAATGCCGACGTACTTTGCCAAATTTGACTGTTCTTCAACTCATTTAAAAATTCATCCCCAAGGTTACCATCATTAATTAAGAAAATATAATCTGCATCTAGTTCAGGTAGAATCTCTAATGATACCTCGAAGGCACCATTTTTCACGTAGCTGCTTTGTTCAAATCCTAATTCATGTGTTAAGACATACCCACTGAAATACTCATCCGTCATAAAAAACATACCCTTTGCATTAAAGCGAATTAACGCAACCTTTTTACCTTCTGTTATGGAAGTCAGCTTTGTTTTTGCTGCATCCAACTTTTCTTGATAACCCTGTAAAGCTTGCTCAGCTTTGTCTGTTTCATCAAGTAGTTGCCCTAAAACTTTAATAGAGCCTTGTAAATCACTTGCCGCATTATTGAAAACATAGGTTGGTGCGATTTTTGCGTATTTTTCATATGTGCCATTTTCCACATAAAATGAATTGTGCAAAATAATTAAGTCTGGTTTCTCTGCCATAATTGCTTCGGCTGATGGGGGACCACTTGCAAAGCTAATTTCAGGTACACCCTGTAGCTGATCTTGTAAATAGAGCTGTGGTTTAACACCGTTGGACCATTGCATAGTAGGCTTGATACCAAGAGCTAATAACGAATCCTCCATGACAGGTGCAAAAATTTTAGTAGGCTTAGCTGGTAGTGTTACCTCATTACCTACCTCATCTTTTAGTGTTAACGGATAAACACTTTGCTCCTTTGTACTTTCGGAGGTTGCCTGCGTTTCTACCTGTTCCTCTTTATTGCTTGATTGGGTATTGCAGGCCGTTAGTATGCCAATAGTTAGCAAAAACATCGCTAATAAATAGGCAGATTTTATAATTGTATGACATTGATTACGACAATTTTGTTTCATTGTTCATCAAAGTCTCCTTCCATTGATAATCATTCTCAAATAGAATTATAAATCACCGTCAGATACGTTACCATGGACGGGGACAGGAAAAGGATTTGGATTTTTTCCGGTTAGCATAAGCAACATTTCATCTAGCATTCGGTTTATAGCAATAGCTGAGTATTCAAACCAAGGATTCGAAGGTAAAACATAGACATGTCCATTTTTTACGGCATGGAGCTCTTTCCATCGATCAAGGTATTGTAAAGTAAGCCAATAATTTCGAGTTGGCGAATCTGGACAAATGATAAATAGCAAACGGTCAGGGTTTAAATTGACTAGCTGATCAAGTGTAATAAGCTCGTTATATGTTTGTTGTTGCGCATTGACAGGACGAAGCTGCAAATCTGTAAACAGTACATCCTGAATCCCTTTATTACAATATAAAAATAATTGATCACCGCATAAACGAAGAACGGCAAAAGTATCGTTTCCAGTAACTTGATTAATTTCTAACCTTGCCTGTAATACCTTTTGTTCATATGTTTGAATGAAATGCTCACCCACGCTTTGCTTTTTGACAGCTACAGCTATTTCTCTCAGTTGTGTTCGCCAATCCTTTGCTTGTATATAGACATTTTTGATGCCGATTGTTTGAAGCCAATCAAGCATGGAGAGGGAGGGTTCCTCTTGAAAAATATGAATGTCTGGCTTAGCAGAGGCTAATTTTTTGAAGTTGTCCTCTGATTCTGCATCAAATATATTAACATGCACTGGAATTTTCTCTTGGTAATGATTGTAATAATAAGGACTCCATTTAGCATTCAGCGGAGCTGCTACTGGTATGATACCAAGCGCTAATAAGTTTCCAGTAGCGGATACCGAAAAAGTAGAAATTCGCTGGCGAGCCATTTTACTATAAGCAGAAGGTGAAATCCCAACTTCCTTTTTAAATTTTCGACTAAAATAAAATTCGTCACTGTAACCAACTTTTCTAGCAATCTCACGAAGTAATAAATCGGTTTCACGCAGTAATTGCTTGGCATGTCCAATGCGTAGCGCCGTTAAATAATCTGTGGCACTTTGACCGAATGCCTTTTTAAAGGCCTCTCCAAAGTAGCTGGAACTCAGACCAGAAATGAGTGCTAGATGCTCAATTGTGAGAGGTTGATGATGGTTTTTAGCAATATAATCTCGAATATCCTTTAATGATATTTGAGTAGTCATATCTGTCATACTTTCCGTTTTCATATCTTAATGTCACCCCTTATTATAAGTGTGAGAATTACTTTGCAGTAACCAATAGATTTGGTAATGCACCGAGTAACTTCTCTCTTGTAAAGGCATCACCATAATTCCACTTTGTTGCATCCACTAAATAAGCATGGTTATTTTGTACAGCAGGGAGTCCTTTCCAAATAGCGCTATTAATCAATTCCATCGTAGCCATTTGCGATTCTGGTTTATTAGATAACAACATAAAGATGCGGTCTCCAGCATACTGAGGTAAGTGATCTATTGGTATTTCTCTATACCCCTCGCCTGCTTGAAGTAGTTTTTTGACTTGTGGGTGAGGCTGAAATCCATCTGGATGAAAAAGGGCAGGGGACAGACCTGTACAGCCCATAATATAAAGGCGTTTGCCATGATCAAAAGTCAAAACTGATGCCTTTTCACCAGGCTCTACAACTGTTTTTAGCTGCTGCCACATAGTTTTTTCTTGGATTTTAAAATGTTCTAGCCAATCTGCTGCACGCTGTTGTTGGTTAAGCCACTGCCCTAATAAAAGAACACGCTCTTCTAATGAATCCCAGGAATTGAGGGTAATCGTTGGTGCAATAGATGATAGCGCTTGATATTGCTGCTCGTCACTATTGGTAAAGATAATTAAATCAGGATTCAGCTTCGAAGATTTTTCAAGATTGATTGGAAAGGCAACATCTTGAATATAAGGAACATGGTTTTTATAGAAGGATTTACTAATAGAATTTTTGTCCCCACCTATTGGCTGCACATCAAAAATCAACATATCTCCAAACGTTTCTCCATGATAAATAATACGATGAGGTGAGCAAGGGATGGCTACCTCATGTCCAGTCCAATCTTTTACAACTGTTTTTTGTTTATATTGTCGTGCAAACTGTTTTGGAGGAATCCCAATTACCTGTCGGAAGCGGCGATTAAAGTAATATTCATCATCAAATCCGACTTGCTGCGCAATATCTTTTAATGGCTCATTTGTTTGTAGTAATAATTCCTTGGCATTTGTAAGACGTAGATCTGTAATATAATCTAGCGGTTTCTTCCCGGTTAAGGTTTGGAAGATCGTACTATATTGCCATTGAGCTATATGGGCGAGCTCCGCTAGCTTTTTCACTGTTAAAGGCTGTTGAAAATAGTTATGTATATAGTCGATAGTTTCTTCAACCGCCTTTGTCATTGTCAACTGGTAGTTCATATGAAGCTGATGTTCAAATAATAAATTTAATAGTTCATACAAGACTCCTTGTTGTTTAAGAAAATCCAATTTAGGATTTAAATTATACAGATCTTCGGTAAGACGAATTATTCGTGTATAAGGATAAATTGTATATTCCACTTCATCAGAGAAAATAGATCCTAGATGTAGAGAAGGGTGCTTATGTTTTAGCTGAAAGGCTGAAAAGGCAATTTTATAGAAACGGTAACCATGATTTATATCCGATAAATCAATCATAGAATGGGGCTGTACAAGAAAAATTTTTCCTTTCGTCACCAAATAGGGTATATCATCAATCGTTAACGTCCCACAGCCATCTGTAAAAAGTATCATCGTATGATGAGAAGTCGAGATAAACGGATAGCTCTGCGAAATACAGTCAATATCTTCTAAATGAAATAGTAAATCATTGTTAATAGAAGCTGATTTGTTGTCTTCCATCTGTTCACTTCCTTAGTAAATGAAAATGATTATCAATTAACTGTATTGTATAAAAAGTAAAGAGACATTTCAACAAAGATGAAATGTCTCTTGTTAGTTATTTTTTTAAAATAGTAGGTAATTGTGATAACAGCCATTCTCTTGTTGAGGCATCGCTATCACTTTTTTCAATATCAAATGTGTAGACATGACCGTTCTTCACTGCCGGTAGGTTCTTCCAAATTGGACTTTCCATCATTTCTTTTGTCGATTGTTTTGCTTCATCATCGACTGGTGTTAGGATGAAAATTCGATCACCAGCATATTCAGGAAGAAGTTCTGTGGAGATTTCAGCAAAGCCTGTTCCATCATCAAGTATTTTTTGTATTTTGTCACCAGGTTTAAGAACATTTGAATCGTATAAAACTTGAGAAAGTCCAGCACGTGCCATGACAAATAATCGATCTCCTGGATAATATGTTAAAACCGATGCCGTTTCATCTGGTTTAATGATGTCATCAGCTACAAGCGACTCCCACATTTTATCCGCTTTTTCTGTATAAGCATCCATCCATTGAGTTGCTTCTTCTTTTTTATTAAGTATATCGCCCAGCTCTGTTAAACGTTGGCTTAATGGCGCGAAAGTATCAAACACGATAGTTGGAGCGATCTTAGAAAGCTGTGAATATGTCTTATCATCTGAAGTACCAATAATGATAAGATCAGGCTTTAATGACAATGTTTTCTCAACATTAATAGGAAAACCAACGTCCTCCACATCTTTTACACGATCTTCCCAAGCATAATTTGTAATCCAAGAGAAGCCAGCACCAACTGTTTTGATATTTAATGCAAGTAAATCACCGTATCCTTCTCCATGATAAACCACTCTCTCAGGATTTACTGGAATTTCAACCTCATGACCTAAATAATCCTTATAAACACGAGTTGTTGATTCTGACGTTGTTGCCTCTTCTTTCTTCGTCTCTTCTTTCTTTGTCTCTTCATTGGTTGAACCACAAGCAGCCAGCATGATTCCAACCAGTAATAATAGGCTACAAATGAGCATATGTCGATTTAATTTTTTCATGTCTCTTCCTCCGTAAATGATAATCATTATCGATATAGGCTAGCATAAATTAGACTGTCGCCTAGGACAATGGACAAACTGAAAAGGGGTCATTAAGGTTTATCCAAAAATCTAACTGTCTCTTTAAAATAAAATCCGTTTTACCGTATCAGCATCCTTCCATTGGTGGAGAATGGATCTTTCATTGGATTAAGATTCGTGTAATGAAAGGGGTTTAAAGATGAAGAATTTTTGGATGTTTGTCATAACAGGTATGCTATTAATCGTTACAACTACGGGTTTTGGTCGTATGGCATATGGAATTATTTTGCCATTTATGCAGGAGGGATTGAGTTTTACAACCTTTCAATCTGGTTACTTAGGAACAATGTTGTTTTTAGGCTATTTACTAACAGTAGGGCTTTCCGGAGTACTTACAACACATATTGGTGCAAAAAATGTTCTGTTAGTAGGGGGAGCCTGTGTCATTTTAGGGTTAATGGGACTGGTGTTTGTCACAAATTTCTCGTGGGCTGCCATCACACTGTTCCTTACAGGGGCAGGGAGTGCACTTGTCTATACACCATTACTATCGATAGCCATTAACCTGTATCCTAAAAAACGAGGTACAGTCATGGGGTTGTTAATGAGTGGAGCCGGGATAGGGATGCTATTATCAGGTTTACTTGTACCCTTTATGCTGCAACGATTTCCTACGCTGGGATGGCGTGGAGCTTGGTTAGTTTTTGCGATTTTGACACTGATCGTCGTGTTACTAGCATCCTGGGCGATAAAGCAACCAAATTTTGTCGAAAAGGATACCGTACAGGAAAAAACAACAACATGGCGCAGTAAGCAGCTGTATATCATTGCAGGTATTTATTTTGCCGTTGGTTTAGTCTATCTTATTCCTAATCTATACCAAACAAGTTATATGAAAAGTCTTGGACTATCCAATGGGCTAGCAGGCTCCATTTATGCCATTGCTGGAATTGTGTCGATTGGAGGCGCTCCATTCTGGGGAATGTTAGCAGATAGAATGGGTGTTAAAAAAGCATTAACAACGGCATTACTACTATCGGTTGTCGGCGATTTATTGCCAATGATGTTTGAAAACATTGGAGGGTTTATACTATCCTCTATTATTTGGGGTTCTTCACTTGGTGGTGTTCTTGTCCTGATACAGATGAAAGCCAGTCAGCAAGTATCGCCCCAATATGTTGCATCGGCTATCGGGTTTATTTCAATTTTCTATGCAGTAGGTCAAATGATGGGGCCGGGATTAGCAGGCTGGTTAATTGAGCATGCTGGAGGATTTTCAGTTGCTTATGGCTTTGGAGCGACAGTTTTCTTTTTATGTATCTTGTTAGCATTTTCGTTGAATACAGAAGAAAGCTAATTTTCATAGCGGAAAGGATGTCTCTTTGCTATACTTTAGTTGATTATTGATAATTATTCTCAATAAAGTGCTGAAGGATGGTGAACGCTATGAGTGTGGATTTTCATCAAAATTTTGCTCAATTTTTTCATGCGCTTGAAATACTAGAACCGCAGGAAAAATCAACACAATATATGTCATTCCAATCAACTTTGAAGGAAGGGGCAATACATCGTTTTATACCTCGTACAGATTTAGAGGTAGTTGTATCGGATTATTCCTTTCATCAGGAACATCGAATGAATGTCTCCACAGCAAAGCCAATGGTGGAAATTAGCTATTGCTTGCAAGGGACGCGAGGTGTACATATTTCCAATTGTGAGTTTGAAGTAACAGCTGGGACATGTACAATGCAATTGATGGAGCAAGTAGAGGCAAACTTTATATTTAATAAAGATGAGTCTTATCAGATGGTTGGCATTGGTATCCCTGTAACAACTTTTAATCATTACATGGAAAAAATTAATGGGAATGATGGTACCTCTACCAAGTTTTCAACGGTTCTTGGTGGATCTCCTTTTCGTTTCTTTCAGGAGAATATTAATCCACTAGATATGCTTATGGTAAAACAATTGTTAGAAGCGCTAGCAGCTAATCGATTGACTAATTTGGAGCTAGAAAGTACGGCTTTACAGCTTTTAACAAGAACATGCCAAACCTTTTTTCCTCATTCAACAAACCCAATGGAATTCTCACGGGATGATAGAGCAAAACTAGTTCAAGCACGCATCATTATGGCAGAAAATATGCTGAATCCTCCATCGATAATGGAGCTTTCTCGTTTAGTTGGATTAAATGATTATAAATTGAAAAAGGGTTTTAAAGAAATGTATGGCACAACAGTATTTAGTTATTTGCGTGAAAAACGTTTGGAGAAGGCATGTTATTTATTACAAAGCGGGACAATGAATATTATGGAAGTAGCGAATGCTGTTGGGTATTCTAATTCGAGTCATTTTGCAGAGGTTTTTAAGGAGAAATATGGGCTGAATCCGCGAGACTTTGTCAGATACAGATCACAATAAAACCCTTCAGCTTTTGGACAAAGCTGAAGGGACATAGTGTTGAAAAACAAAACAATCCATAGAATTTTTGTGAAAAGTGAAAATGAATTTCCGTTGCAGGCTACTTGCTTTCCTGTGAGCGAGCGCTGAATCGCATCCTCCGCTCTGTTTAGAGTTTTGCCTGTCTCGCTATCCTACGGGAGTCAAGTAGCCTTCCACTTCAACCCACTAACTTTTTAGCAAAGGCGTTCACTACTCATTTTTTGAGGGGTGTCGTAACTCATCACTTCTCACATTGAAAATAAGAGCCTACCCTTTCTCTAATCATACACATAATGGGCTATTTGTTTGCTACGTTTAGTATGAAAGATAAGGAAAAGACACTTTTGCAGAAGGGTTGATTGGAGTGGAGCCAGCGTCACTCCTAGGGGATTGAGCGTCACAGAGGAGACCCTGGAGCGAACGTAAGTGAGTGAAGCGGCTCCTCGGACGCCCCCTGGAAAGGGCGCTGGCGGAACGGAAATCAACCCCTCACCTTGCAAAGTTTTTTTTTCTGCCGTTGACATCATCTTTTTTCAACAACATGACCCTTCAGCTTTTAGACAAAGCTGAAGGGACTTTTTTTACTTCACTATGCTATCCAATACATTTTGAATAATTTGGCGATTGGCAATAGCACCTGAATATAACCAACTCGAACTTGATTCGAATTCATAAACATGACCATTTTTAATGGCTGGTATATTAGCTAGAAGAGGATCGCTTAGCAATTCAGAGCTACCTGCACTATCACTGTTAATAACAAAAAGATAGTCAGCATCTATTTGAACGAATTTTTCTAAAGAAACCTGTGACCAATCACCAGCAGCAGATGCTGACACCTCTTTCACAAGGCTTGGAGTTTGTAACCCAAGATCCTCATAAAGCACAACACCACTAGAAGCTGTGTCACTTACCATGTAGATTGAATTTTTGATATTCCAGATCACAGTGGCTGAAAGATTTTCGACTTTGTTGTGAATTTCTTCTTTTGCCTCTTTAGCGAATTGATCATAATCTGCTAGGACTTCCTTTGCCTTATCTGTTTGACCAAAAATTTCGCCCATTTTTAATAGTTTATTGCGCCAATTATTATCCTCTGCTCCCATTACATAAGTAGGGGCAATTTTGCTATACTGCTCATATTTTTCACCTTCAGCAATTTCAGGAGAACCGATTACAATTAAATCTGGATTAAAGCTTGTAACAGCTTCATAGGGAAGGTCAAATTCAATTGTTGGAATATCTTTTAATGAATCCTGAAGATAGTCTTGGATAGATGTCCCACTCTTTACGGACCACTGTGCAACGGGCTTTAAACCTAATGCTACAAGGTGATCTTCTAGATAGGGAGCTATGATACGTTGGGGATTTTTAGGAATGGTCACTTCATGGGCTATTGAATCTGTTAAGAATCGATTGGAGCTTTCTTCCTTTGTTTTCTCTGTTGTGGAAGAAGATTGAGTTCCACATGCAGCCAAAAGGATGGAAATAATTAAAATGCCAGTTAAAAAGGCATTCTTTTTTATAAATTTTTTCAAAGCTATAAGCCTCCTATTTCAATTGATTTCTACCATTCTATTTCATTATAATGAAAATGATAATCAATATCAATTTGATGTTTAGGAGATAGAACTAAAATGTACAAAGACAATCAGTTACTGTCCCATCTTTTTTATCAACCTATACAAATAGTGAAATTAAATGAAATGTTAAGTGGCATAGGAACACAATCCACCCACCCATTTATGGTCATCGTATATGAGGGATATTTAGAGTTTACGCTTCAAGGTAGGCACGTTCAGCTTAGTCCAAATTCTGTTATGCTTTTAGATGATACTGACGATTTTCATCTACTTGAAACATGTGAAAGTAAAGGAATCGTCATTCAATATTGTGTATATGGCTGCAAAACGGATCGTTTATTACAAGATGCTATCTTAATTGAGCAATGCTCCTATCGGCTTATGAATTTAGCTAAAGAAGTAGAAAAAGAAGCGAACGCTGAGGGCAATAATCCGTTTCGTTTACAAAAATTATTCGGTGAATTGCTAGAAGTGCTGTACAGCCATTTACGTGATAATAAACAACAACAAGAAGGACTATGGATTGATAAAGTACTTCATTATATTAATCTATATTTCCGTGAAGAATTAACAAGAGAGCAGATGGCTGAAAAAGCACAAGTAAGTCCAGAGCATTTTTCTCGTACGTTCCATAAGCATACAGGCTATACGTATAGTGAATATTTAACGTTGCTAAGAATACGAGAATCACAGAAAAGGCTATTGTTTACAATGCCTAAATTAGATGAGCTTGCTCAGGAAGTTGGCTACAATGAGGGGACTTATTTAAGTAGGAAATTTAAAGAATTAGTGGGTTTATCACCAACAGCCTATTATCAGAAATCAAAGCGTGTCCTTGCACTCAATACCAATCATACAGCATGCTTACTAGCTCTTGGTATTACGCCAGTGTTGGGTGTATACTCCCCATTTCTAGAGAGTATCGAGCCTGTCTCTACTTCGCAAAAACTTAAAGGCTATGAGTATGGTATCTATGAGTATGGTATTGCTTCAAATTATCAGGAGATCACCGCAGCATGTCCAGATGTCATTATTAACTACAGTGGTGGTAATGAAAAACAATCATTACTGTCAGTAGCTCCTATATTCGAGCTACCATGTAGACAATTAAGCTGGCGAGAGCAATTTGGGTTGATTGCCAATATCGTTGATAGACAAGAAGTATGTAAGAGCTGGCTCCAGCAATATGATGAACAGATAGCTCAATGTAACGCTATTCTTGACCAACAAATTGGGGCAAGGGGTACTGCTATTGTTTGGGAAATAGGGAGTCATCAAGCGTATTGTTTAAATAGTAGTCATGGGAGAGGGAGTCATATACTGTACGAAGATTTGGGCTTTAGTCGACCAGATGCGATTGTCACACGAAATATTGAACAAACAGGTTACTTAACAGTAGATATTGAAGATATTGCTCACTATCCAGCTGATTATATATTCGTCACCGCTCTTCCTACAAAAGATTTTGGAAAAGAGCGTCTCTTAACGGTATTACATTCAGAAAAATGGCAGTCACTTACAGCAGTGCAAAAGAAACAGGTGTATTTTATGAATCAGTATGAAATATTTTATGGCTATGATCCATTATCTACAGCTACTCAATTGCAAAAATTAATGGAAGTATTAACATCATAAATATACAGGGGAACAAATCACTTTCATGCATAGACAGTTATTTAACATTCTTCTACAATTATTGAGAATGATTATCAACTGAAATGTATGGAGGGAAAAAATTGCTTAAACAAAATAGAAAATTCATAGTACCATTGTTTCTTCTATTACTGCTTCTGTTAACGGCTTGTGGTGAAAAGGAAAAGACCGTTAGTCCGACTGCAGAACAAGATACAAAAGAAGCAGAGACAAAAACGGTTCAGACGACAAATGGTGAGGTTGTTATTCCGACTAATCCAGAGCGTCTTGTAGCAGAGGAGTATATTGCTAGTTTACTCGTATTAGATGTGAAACCTGTGGGAGCTCCTGGGTTAGCTCTTGAAAACTATTATTTAAAGGATGCATTAAAGGATGTAGAAGAAATAGGCGATTATGGGAAACCATCCATTGAGAAGATTATAGCGCTCAAACCGGACTTGATAATTACTGGCAATGGGGAAAATTATGATGCTTTAAGTAAAATTGCTCCTACAGTTGTCATTCCTTATGGTGAATTGAAGGATGCACACGAAGAACTTACCTATTTTGGTGAGTTACTTGGCAAAGAGCAAGAAGCTAAGGATTGGCTGGCGCAATATGATCAAAAGATTGCCGATGCCAAAGCACAGGTAGATGCGATTATTCCAGAGGATGCAAGCTTCTCTATTATAGAGGATGCAGGCAAAACTTATTATGCATATGGTGATAATTTTGGACGTGGTGGACAACCAGTCTATCAGGCACTTGGTCGCAAACCACCTGCTAAAGTAGCAGATGAAATTATGGAAAAGCAGTGGGCTGAAATTTCCGAAGAGGTGCTGGCAGATTATGCAGGAGACTACATTATTTTGACTTCAGACGATCGTACAGTTGAAGATTTTAAGAAAGATCCAATATGGGGTAGCCTGCCTGCAGTAAAAAATGATCATCTTTATATTTGGCCTGAGGAGCGTTCATGGTATTATGACCCAACAGCCGTGTTGGCTCAGGTAGAGGAATTAACAAACTGGCTAACGAATAAAAAATAAGCTAAATAATTTGGGAAAAGAGGAAGCATCTTTAGTAATGAAGGTGCTTCTTTTTTGTTATTTCAATTAAAGATATTAATGAGAATGTTTATCATTTATAATGTTCACAAGGGACCCATTCTATGATTTGACTAGAAAGGTGTGAAAACAAATAGTGAATATAGATGATCATATCCTTCTATGGAAAGCAGCATCCATTCAAGTGTTGGATATTCGTTATACAAAGATGCAACGTGATGAACAGCTTAGCTCCTATCGTTTACCAGCTAGCGGTTTTTTGTACACAATAAAAGGAAAAGCTACTATATTGTTGGATAGTAAATCCTATAAGATAGAAAATTTTTATATAGCTCATGTCGGTAAAGGAAGTTGTCTACACATCAGTGCTGTAGAAGATATAGTAGAGTACTATTTAATTCTCTATAAAGCAACGCTTCCTCTTCCCCATAGAAAAGGTTTACTAGCATTATGGGAACGTGAAAAACCTTTTCAGCTTCAATATGTTTTTCAAGTTTCGAATGCACTCACATTACAACAAAAAGTTGAAACGATGTACCAGCAATGGCTCAAACAGGACAATCTAGAGCATTTTCATGTCAAGGCACTTTTTTATCAATGTGTTTATGAGCTTTTGCAGCAACTAAGCCAACAGCATGTCATTGTTCAACAGCCAGATCTTGTGGAGCAAATCCAAATTTATATAGAAGAATACTACAGTCAACCCATCACCCGGGAGTCGCTTGCCCAAATGTTAAATTATAGTGTGCCCTATATAGCTAAGCAATTTAAGCAGAAGACGGGTAGAAGTATCATTGATTATCTTATTCAGATAAGAATACAAAAAGCACAGCAGTTGTTAATACATACAACTTCGAGCTTGCAGGAGATTGCTTCGAGTGTTGGCTATGAAGATGTCTCTTATTTTATCCGTATCTTTAAAAAGTACAGTGGGCAAACCCCAATGCAATTTAAACAACAGCCAGATAAGCATAAATCGTATCGTCCTATGTATCGGCTTTCTTTGTCTAATGATAAAAAGTGGATACGACATTATATTGATAATGATAATTATTATCAATATAAAGCAAAAGGAGATTTATCGATGAATAAAAAAACAAAGTCCTCTATGATGGCGACTTTATTGCTATGCTTCACTTTATTGCTTAGCGCATGTTCTGGTACTGCCATTACTGCTTCTAATAATGTAGAAACAAAAGCACCAGCTAATGAGTCAACGGAAGTACAGTCGACAACAAAAATTGTATCCACTGTGAAGGGGGATGTCGAAATTCCTGTTGACCCAGAACGTATCGTAACCGATTATTACCCAGGTTTTTTATTAACTATGGGCATTAAACCAGTAGGAACACAGGAGCTTTATATGAAAAGCCCCTACCTGAAGGAGCATAATGAAGGAATTACTTATTTTGAAGAATCCCTTGAAGCAGTAGTTGATTTGAAGCCCGACCTTATCATTACTGGGGATGATAAGAAATACGAAGAATATGCCAAAATAGCGCCTACAGTCTTAATACCCTTTAATTTAGAAATGGATGCAACATTGGAGGAGTTTAGTAAAATTTTGGATAAAGAGGAAGAAGTGAAGGCTTGGTTAAATGACTATAATCAAAAGGTAGCAAAAGCGAGACAAACAGTTCAAGATATCATTGGTAAGGATCAAACCGTGACGATTTTTGCTGGTGGAGCAACAAAGAATATAACATTATACGGTAATGGTTATACAGGGCGATCATTTTATGATGGGCTTGGACTAACGCCACCCGCAAAAGTAGTAGAGGAAATTGATCCTGAAAAGCCGTGGCTGGAATTATCACCTGAATTACTGCCAGATTATGCAGGTGATTATATTTTTGTGGCTGTCGATAAAGCGACAGAAACATATGATTATAAAAACGAACCAGTTTGGAAAACGCTAGATGCTGTGCAAAATGATCAAATTTTTGAAATTGATGGCTGGAGTTTCTGGTTTTCAGATCCTATTTCAATCCTAGGACAGATTGAAGAAGTGACAGAAATGCTAGTACAGCATGCGAAAGAAAAATAAATGAATTCCCTTAAAATCACTCAAGTATTGGATTGCTTGAGTGATTTTCATGTTGTTGAAAAAAGGTCAATAGCAGAAAAAGATCTTTTGGCAAGGTGAGGGGCTGGCTCCTCTTCAATCAACCATTCTGAAAAGTGTATTTTCCTCTTTCATACTAACAGTAGTCAACAAAATATCTATTAGAGAAAGGTTAGGCTCTTATTTTCAATGAGGAGAATCATCAGTGACAACACCCCTCCATATAAAGTAGTGAACCCCTTCAATTGATTTGTGTTTTCTATGCTTCATGCAAGATTATTAGAAAATTATATTGAGAACGATTATCAATTATAATAAACTTGAATGAAGTGATAAATGGGAAGGAATGATGTAGGATGCTACCAAAGGAGGAGTTTCTTTTTCTCTGGAATCATGCAACGATTAAAGTGCTCGATATAAGATATGAGCTATTCAAACCTGAAGAAATCGGAAAATCATATAAATTGCCTGCTAATATGTTTCTTTATGCCACAGGTGGTGGTGCGGAAGTTCAAATTGATTTAATAAGCTATACACTAGAGGGTTTTCATCTTATTCACGGTGGAAAGGGCTCAACCCTACAAATAGAGGCTACAGACAAAGGCTTTGAATATTTTTTAATATTTTATCGAGCTTCCATTCCTTTAACCCCAAATAAAATGATAGCCAGAGCCATGCAAAGAAATAATCCTTTCAAATATCAATATAGTCTTGTTCCTAACTCACCTATTACAATGTTTGAAAAAGTATATTACATGTATATGAAGTGGGAAAATGCCAATAACCTCAGCAAATTTACTGTTAAATCGCTATTCTATCAGTTATTAAATGAAATTTTCATGCAGTTAGATCAGGACAGTGTCGACATTCAAAAACTGAATGTCTCTAGTCAAATTAAAGCCTATCTAGAACAAAATTATGCACAGCCATTGACCTTAGAATCGATTGCGAAGGCATTGCGCTATAGTCCATCTCATTTATCCATTCAATTCAAGCAACAAATAGGTTATAGCCCGATTGAGTATTTAATTCAGCTACGTATTGAAAAAGCTTCTATTTTGCTTGAGAAGACGAATGCTAGCCTACGCGATATCGCTATGGGTGTCGGCTATAGCGATGTCTATTATTTTAGTAGACTTTTCAAAAAGAGAGTAGGCGTTTCACCAACAAAATTCCGTCAAAAGAAACAAGTAAGTGATCTGGTAAAAGATAGTCCTTCAATGTCTGAAAGATACTCCATTGTCGATTGGAGCTTCCAAGATTATATTGAGAATGGTTATCAATATAATGAAAGGAAGTATGAACCAATGAATAAAAAAGGATTATCAGCTATTGCAACACTTTTCCTTTGTCTGACGCTTTTACTAAGTGCTTGCAGCAGCGGAACATCAAGCAATACAGGAGGCGGAGAAAAACAAGTCTCTACTACACAAGCAGCCAGCGAATCACAAACAAAAATGGTCTCTACTATGAAAGGAGACGTAGAAATACCCGTTAACCCTGAGCGAGTAGTGGTGATGTATTATACAGGTGATGTACTAGCTTTTGATGTGACACCAGTGGGCTCCTCTAAAATACAAGAGGGAGCAGCATTTGAGGAAGAATTAAAAACAGTTGAAAGTTTAGGTGAATGGTTTGAACCGAATGTTGAGGCAGTGATTCAATTAAAACCTGATGTCATCATTATTCCAAGTAAGGATGAGCTTTACGATCAAATGCAAAAAATTGCGCCTACTGTCATGATCGATTTCTCAACAACACTAGATGAACGTTTAACAAAAATTGGTGAGGTTCTAGGGAAAGAGAAAGAAGCAAAAGAGCTATTAGCTAATTTCTATAAAAAAGTAGAGGATAGTCAAGAGCAGTTAAAAGAGGCAGGTATTTCAGATAAAACGGTTAGTATTATGGAGGGCGGCAAAGGGAAAATGTCAGTTGTGACAAGCTATACCTTTGGACGTGGCTCCCAAGCTATTTATGAGTATTTAGGAATGAAAGCACCAGACATTATTCAAAAGAAAATTGATGATAAAAACAACACCGATGAAGCAATCGATGTTTCTTTAGAAGTATTAACAGATTATGCAGGTGATTATGTGTTCCGTTCATCCTATGACGGAATGGTAGATTTAACAGATCATCCAGTTTGGTCTAATATTCCTGCTATTAAAGAAGGAAGGCTTATTGAAATGGATTTTGGTTTTTGTTACTACAACGACATTTATTCATTGTCAAAACAGCTTGATTTCATTGTGGATCAACTAGTAGCTACGACAAAATAAATTAAATAAAAGTTATTGATTGCCCCATAAATGTTTGTTTATGCTTAACATTTATGGGGTATATTTATTTTCATTTAGGATAAGACAAAGTCGATTTTTTGACTTTGTCTATTATTTTTTTTAGGGTCACTCCAATAATATAGTTTATGGACAACTTACGGTCTGCTCTTTCGAACTAAATTGAGAGGAATGAGTAAAAAAAGATAGCACTAAAGAAACCAACATAAGTCTCATTGGTATTTCTTTAGTGCTTTTCATTTAATTGTTTATAATTTGGAATGTGTCAGATGTAGTTGTTTGGATAATATGGCGATTTCCGCTGATGATGAAATCGGCAGGTACTCGCTTACCCAAATCATTTGAGTGAACGATGGATGAATTAGCTGTTAAACCCTCAATGATGATTTCCATATTTGCATCAAAGGTTACTGGTTTTTTATTTAAGGTAGCCTGAAGTGTAATACGGTTTGCCTTTTTGGTTACTTGAATATCCATTACCCCTTCATCTTCATTGACTAGTGTATAAAGCGGCGGAATGATGATGGTCATTTTGTCTTTTGTTGTTAGAATAAAACGTTCCGTGTCAATTTCTGATGCGGCAACATTAATTTTAGCTTTATAAGTGTTTTTATTTTTTGTCATTGCTGTCGTTTTGCCCGGAATAGCCGCAGTATCTGATAATGTAGGTGTTTTAGGTATGCTGTCCTTTGTAGGAAGTGTATATTTCCCTTGTACAAAATCCACTAAAGTCCAAACGTTCGGCACAAGTTGCTGTTGGACAGGTGTTAAAGCTTCAAAAGATGTTTTGACTGCCTGTACATCCTGAGCTGTCGACGTTATTGGTGATAAAGCTGCAATAGCATTTTCCACTTCTTTAGCCGCTGCCTTATCCTTTACGACAAGCTGTTCAGCATCAAGTAACAGCTGTTCAATCCCCACAGGTAAAGAGACATTTGAAAACTTACGCAGTACATTAAGCTCTGCTCGGGCATCGGCTACATCTTTATGAAACGAGAGACGAGATGAATTAATTAATTGAATTTTATTGACTACTTTTTCAACAGATGTATTTGGTGCAATATTGGAAGTTAGTATTTTTTGCGCAGATGCACTTACAAAAGTTTTTTGTGCTGCATTCAAGGTATTATACCAATCTCTTGTTTCAATAACATTTTGATAATAGTTTGAGGATGTAGAATCCACAGAATACAATTTCTCTTCAATTTGTGTTGCAAGCTTACGATAAGCTATTCTTGTCTGCTGGTGTGCTGATAATGTGGAATAGTTCGTGACATACTGTTTTTCTGTTGCTGTTAAAGCATTATAAGCCTTCAGAGCTGCCTCTAAATTTGTCTGGAAGGTAGCGGTTGTATTGTTAATGTTGTTAATAAGTTGCACAACATTTGACACGTTAGCATTGTAGTTAGCAGTTATGTAGGCTGGTTTTGGTATCTCAGCAGCCGATACTGGCGCGCTGTATAGAAGTGAGGGAACTGCCACTAAAGACAGTAAGACAAGTCTTTTGTTAGATTTCATAATGTAAGAATCCTCCTGTGTTTAATGTTTTTGGTTAATCGAAGGGAATATATACAATATATGGTGTTAATTCAATCTTAACATAGACTAGAATCTTTTTTGTATTTATTAGACAAACTAGTGATGTTCATATTGCAAATTCTAAGCAAGTAGAAAATTAAAAACGTTGGAGAGACAAAGGAACATTGCATTGTATGTGAAGTATTTCCTTTCAAGGTTAACTTTTATATTTCTGTTCTTTTTAAAAAAGGGCTTCTTCAAGAAATTTGCATTTTTAGTACTATATTTTGATGACATAAGCAAATCTCCCTAATATATACCATGAAATAAGATTGTAGATGTTTTGTAGATGTCTGGTATAGATATTGTATATTTCTGATTGCTAAAATAATTTAAAATTGTCTATCGTTGTAGAGATTTTTGTTAATTTGTAAAAATAATATTGGAAAATAGTGTATTTGATATAAAGGCACCAAGAAAAAGGATTGATTAGATGAAATTTGTTGAACAACAGTTTGGGAAGGTGAATGATAGTATGCTTAGTAGATTTCAATTTCTAAAGAAAAAAGATCAGGCTGATACGAATGAAATTAACGCAATAACTGAGCAACAAGTTGATGAAGAAGAACAAAATAATGCTAATGAAGAGGAAAAGAATGAACCTGAGTCACAAAGCCTATTTCATATTCCTAGTAGTATTAAAAATAATAAAGCTGTGATGGATTTAATCGTTTCTACCGAGCAAATTGCTCATCAACATCAAATGTCTGAACATAGATATATTGAGCTACAAAACAGATATAAACATACCTCAGAACAATTATCTGAAAGAATCAAAGAAGTTAATAGATTAAATAAGATTATAGAAAGTAAAGAAAGCAGAATAGACACGCTTGAAAAGAAAATAACCGATAAAAATCTACAATTAGATCAGCATATGGAAGACTATAAAGAAATGCAATTTTCATTAACGAATGAAATTGAAGAATTAAAAAATATTATTAATGTAGAAAACAAGAAGTATCAATCCTTTAATGAACAATATGAGAAAGAAACTTTAGATTGGGTAAATAAATTGAAGAAAAAGGAAGATATAATCATAAAATTAGAATCTGAAAATGCGAATTATAAAGAACAAAATGAGCACATTCGTAAGGAAAACGAATATCTAATGAGCATGGCAAGTGATTTCACAAATAGAATGTCTGCTTCATTTTTAGATTATAAAAGAGACAAGAGGAATGAATAGCATACTGCTCTAAGTCATGCTGTTCTATAAGTAGCAAGATGACTCAATAGAAAAGGAGACCCAATAGCAGAGGAGACCCAATATGAGTAACTATAAGACTAATATAATTGAATTACATTCAATTAGAAGTGATTCCATACTTTTTTTGTTGAATGTAAAGACAATCTTAAATAAGAAAACCGTTTTCTTAGAATTAGAAATTGATAGTGAAACATATGATCAATTTAAGAAGCTTGTTATCTTTGATAATTATTCTCGCTATCGGCTTTCTTTGAGATCAAAGTGGGATCCTTTCCGAAACGAGTTTTTAAGTACAATTACTAAAAGTAACGGCTCTATTATTGAATCGTATGATTTTAAGTGTTCTGAACAATATGTTGAAATATTAAATCAGCTAAATACTATTCAAAGTGCAAAAAAACTTTCTATTGATCAGAAATATAAATTTATTACAATTTGTTCTGAAGTAGATAAAAAGCGTACCAAGCAAAAACGAGACTCTCAAAAGATCCCCAAAAAAAGGATTAAACATCTCATTCAAATGGTCATAGGTGTTGTTGTCATTCTAGTAACCTTTTTTATTGCATTTAACAACATCATGATTAACGTAAACATATTCCCAGAAACTACTGAAAATGAAAAGGTTGTTAAGATTAGCTCGGAAAAAAACATGAATTCTGTTGCAGCTAATACTAATAAGGGTGATGAGGTGAGTAAGACTGATGTTGTTTTGAATGAGGAACCTATTAAGAAGGTCAATGCAGAGGATTATTTTATAACCGAATCTGAAATGACATATAGTCTACCTGAGGGGTATGCAGCCATTACTTTTGATGATGGTCCATCTAAATATACGAAGGAAATTGTTGATATTTTAGTCGATCATGATATAAAGGCGACATTCTTTTTTATAGGCCAAAATGCAGTTAATTACCCTCAGTACGTAACATATGCAAAACAACAACAAATGTCTATAGGGAGTCATTCTTGGGAGCATAAAGAACTATCAGAAGTATCTTCAAGTGAGCAAATAACAGATTTAAATAAAACAAATGAAGTACTATCTTCTATAATAGGGGAGCCTGTGACATTACTTCGTCCTCCATACGGGGCCTTTAATGAACAGTTGAAACAAAATGCTCGTAATCAAAATATGAAAATGGTTATGTGGAATCGGGACCCTGAAGATTGGAGAGTAGAGGATTCAGAAGAAATTATCGAATATATACGAGAAAATGGCAAGTCAGGTTCGATCTATTTATTCCATGAAACAAGTAAAACTGTTGAAGTATTGCCCAAAATACTTGAATATCTCAAGCAACATGATATAAAGCTTGTAGTTTTACAATAGATTGCGAATAAATATACGGATTCACATGTTTACGCTTTATACAATAGTCATTTAAGTTGTTGCTAGGATCACAAAATATAAAAAAATTCCCACTGACAGCGTGGGAAAAAATATCAAATAGGTTAGAATGTTTCTCAGTTGTTAGAGGTGCAACGAAAGGTAATGTACGGAATCACTAGGTTTTGAAAAATACAAAAAATATTTTGTTGTAACAAGTACATACGAAACTCAACAAGTGCATGATGTGTTTGTAGTGTCAACTTAGTGGGGGTAATACATGACAATAGAACATTTACAGGCAAAGTGACAGATGTAGTAGCTAAATGATATAGATGTTCAGAACTTGTTCAGCATGTTGTAGTAAACTATTTTATGTAATCTTGTCAATGTCTTAAATCTTAAACAAACCAAGAAAGACTAGGCTTCTTTTGTGAGCCTAGTCTTTCTTGATTAGTGCAACAGATAAGATCCTGAGAGAGATGGATAAAGCGCTGAAAGTGACGGATTAACCTCCGGAACTGATGGATAGAACGACACACACTACACTAGATTTTTTTAGGGATGGAAAAGGAAATGGTTGTACCTTGATCAATAACACTGTCTATCGCTAATTCCACGCCAAATAATTGCTTCAGGCGTTGTTCCGTATTGATGAGACCAACGCTCGTTTTCTCTTTAGACGTCTTTGTTTCAAAACCAACACCATTATCGGTTATGGCTATTGTAAAGTTCTCCTTCTTCTCTTCGATGTAAATGGTCACAGTGCCACCTTCCTGACGTGGTAAAATGCCATGCTGAATAGCATTTTCGACAAGAGTTTGTATCGACAGTGGAGGAACAAACAACTTCATCTGATTAGGAATATCCCACTCAACTCGTATCCTGTCGCCAAAGCGAATTTGTTCAATTGCTATAAAGGCTCGGACCAGCTTTAATTCATAGTCGATTGGCACCGTTAAATCGACATTTTGGAAATCAAAGCTCATTTGTAGGTAATCACTGAAGGCAAGCAATAATTCCTCCATTTTTTCATTGTCTACACCCTGTAAGGAGATAATAGAGTTTAAGGTATTGAAGAAAAAATGAGGCTGAATTTGTGCTTGAAGCCATGCTGCTTCAATGCGAAGACGTTCCTCACTAGATTGCTTCATCTGTATCAGTGCCTGAACCCGTGATTTAAGCTCTATATATTCCATGGGCTTTTTGATGTAATCATTTGCCCCACTTAGAAAGGCTAGTTGAATATCTTCACTTTGCTGTCGAGCAGTTAAAAACAATAATGGTAGTTCTGATATAGAGAATTTTTCACGAATGTGCTTTGCCAAGTCATAGCCCGACATATGTGGCATCATAATATCAGAAATAATTAAATCAAAACTATTCTCTTGTAGTTTTTTCAGAGCCTCAGCGCCACTTAAAGCCGTTTCAATTTCAAAGGGTTCAGTTGAAAATGCATTAACGAGGACCTGCAAGTTTACAGCATCATCATCAACAATGAGTATTCGTGCATGGCTTGACACCAAGATATGCTTTTCAGTGGAAGTAGCAATGCTTTGTTCTATTTGCGTGAAACCATTCATCAATGAAGAATATTTTAATAACATTGTATCCTTCTCAACATTTAAATCTCTGTCCGCTACTGTCTGACTTTTTGCTACTGGTAAAGAGAAAGTAAAGATTGAGCCCTTTCCAACAGAAGAGGTTAACGATATTGTCCCACCATGCAAGGCTATAAGTTCTTGGCAAATGCTTAAACCCAATCCAAGTCCACCACCTATAGAAGTCATTGTTGAATCAACTTGCTCATAAGAATCAAATATTCTTTCTTGGATATCTTTTTCAATACCAATTCCTGTATCTGCAACTGAAATATATAGTTTTTTTCCGACTACTTCGGCATCAATCGTAATGGAACCTTGCTCAGTGAATTTAATGGCGTTATGAATTAAGTTCGCGAAGATTTGAATTAATCTTGTTTCGTCGGCTAAAACAAGTGGTGAGCTGATTGGTATGCGCACAACAAGCTCGATTGGTTTCCCTTTCAGCATAAAACGAAACATATTACTTACGCCACTTGCTAGGTTATAAGCATTCAAAGGTTTTGGTTGCAGTCGAAGGGTTTTTTCCTTTAATTTCACTAAATCCAATAAATCATCTAGTATGTGGGTCATATGATTACCGATTCTTACAAGTAGTCTTAAATCGCTTTGAGCTCCTTTATGTTCTTGCTTAGCTAAAATGGTTTGGGCAATAGTCATCATGCCATGTAAAGGGTTACGGAGTTCATGTGAGGTATTTGCGAGAAAATCATCTTTTGTATTTATTTCCTTTTGCAATTTCACAGAAATTTTTTCTGTTTGTAAGGTTGTTTGAAAATAACGTGTAAACCAAAATGCTGATAATGCAGTAATACCGATTAGTAAATCAAAAGGGTAATGACTATAAGGCAAGACTTTATTTTGCTGTAAAGAGAAAAATAATGAATTGGTTGCTACAGCTGTTCCTGTTAATAATAAAAATATTACGCCCTTTTGCCCTTTTATAACTATATTGAATGTGAAAATAGTTATAATGGTAGGAGAGACAATAAAAAGTATTGTAAAAATAATTTTGGTTTTAAAAATATATTCAATTGGAGCTATTACAATAAAAGATAAATAGGTAGCACATAGCAAAGGGACGATCGTCAATATTTTAGGTTTAGAGTATTCTTTCATTAATTCACGTAAAAATAAAACAAAAAACATCATATTATTAATGTAAGAAAAATAATATAGTTTATTTGCCCAAATCCAATTAATAGAAATATAGCTAAATAAAATCTTATTACTAGAAACAAGTATCGTCACACAAGTCGAAATAATAATCATGGAAAAGTAAAGAAGAGATTTATTTCGAATGCCTATAAACCAAAGTAAAATCGTAAATAATAGATAAAAGAAAAAGACTAAACAAACGGCCATTTGAGTTGAAATGGAAAAAAACTTTGACCGCTCCATTGAATGCAAATCGCCAAAAATAATTTCTCGTTGAAATCCACCTTGTACATAACGATTAGCTTGAACACCTTGTATAATAATTTCGCTTTTAGTAGTGTTGAGCGTAAAATAATAGGTTGAGGGTCTACCAATAGGGGCAATTTGAGTATTGTTCGTCGCTAGATTTCCAAGTCCTCCAATGAAATGACCGTTTATATAAAGCTCATAAGGTGCTAAGCCTTCAGGTATTGTAATGCCATACATCTGAGAAGATATATGTTCTTTTAAAATAGTTAGACGATAAGAACCATAATGAATTTCATCATTATTTTCAAAATACTGATCCCAAGATTCTGGCTGATTCGTATAAATTTTGTTTTGTTTAAATGATTTGGTATTTTCTGAAATGAGAAGGGTGTTAGGATAAAATTCCCATTCACTTTGTAGTTTAATACTAAAATTTTGGCTTGTATCAACATTTCTTAAATCAACAATCCCTTGAATAGCTGCGACTCCCGTTGAAGTGTTAGTAAAACTCATCCAAGTGAAGCGTGTAAGAGTTAGAAAACAAAAAAATAAACCTGCAATTAGAAAAATAGTAAAATTATTGGAAAATATTTTCTTTTTCATTATAAATAATAGATTTCGACAAATAGGCTTAATTCCCTTCAAAGGTAACGGTTTTTCTATCAATTATTTCAAAAAATAAACGATAATAAGTAGAGGATTAGTTTTTAAGGAGGAGCAAATATGAGAATCGTGCTAGTAGATGATGAACTTTTACCATTAAAGAGACTAAAAAACTTACTAGAAAATAGTAATGTCCCGGGAATTAAAATAGTGGGAGAATACACCGATTCTCTAAAAGTAATTGAAGAAATTCAGACGCTACAACCGAATGTTGTATTTTTAGATATAGTGATGCCCAATATTGATGGTTTAGCACTGGGTGAAAAAATACAAGAATTAATGCCTGACGTGGAATTTGTTTTTACAACAGGGTTTGATCAGTATGCAATAGATGCATTTAATTTACATGCTATTGACTATTTATTAAAACCTATACAAAAAATCCGGTTAGAAAAGACCTTAGAACGTCTTGAACAAATTAATAATAAACATAAAAATATCACAACTAAACATACAGTTATTAAGCTTTTTGGAGGGCTTAATGTTGTTGCTCCAAACGGTCATACACAGTACATGAAATGGCGGACATCTAAAGCTAAAGAACTATTTGCATACATGCTAGAGCATAGAAATGAAATGATTTATCGTGATACGATTCTAGAGTTATTTTGGCCAGAATCTGATATTGATAAAGCATCTAAACAACTTTATACAGCCATTTATACAATACGGAAAACATTGAAAAACTATGGGGTAGATGGCGTAAAAATTTCAAGTCCTTTGCTAAATTCGGGCTACAAACTAGTAGTTGAAAATATTGTGGTGGATGTAGAACAATGGCTATCTCGCTTAAAATTGTTACCTCCAATACAGCAGACAACAGTAGATGAACATGAACAGATATTCCAGATGTATACGGGTGATTATTTAGGAGATTGTGATTATTTATGGGCGGAAAGTGAAAGAGAACGCTTAAGGAGACTGTGGTTGCATCATGCTCAGCAACTAAGCGAGTTTTACATAAGAAATGAAAGTTACATTGCTGCCATAAAGGTGCAGGAAAAAGTGCAAGCACTATTCTCTGATGCAGAGGAGAACTATTTTACTTTAATGAAGCTTTACGATCTACTTAATAATACAGCCGCTGTTGAGGAGCAATACTGGCTATTAAAAAAGATGCTTCAAGAGCATTTGGCAGTGGAACCAAGTGAGGAGATTGAGGATTGGTATCGAAGCTGGAAACAGACAAATACCATGTCTCATGTAGATGCTTTTAACTAGTCAAAATTTTTAAGAGGCTGGGACAGAACTCGATTATATTGAAAAACAATAAAAATGGATATTAGCTTTTTCACTTTAAGAAGTTAAATATGCCTTCCTAAATCAAAAAAATGTTAGACCAATTATATCTTGGTCTAACATTTTTTCTTTTTGTCCCAGCCTCTTCTTTTAGTGTAATAAACCATCACGCTTAGCAGAGTTGTAATAGCTCATTGCGCCGTTTAAATTATTATAAGCATTTACGACTTCGAGTTGAGTTGCGTAATAATTGTTTACAATTGATTTCGCTTGTTCAATATAGTTATTTATATAGATCCACTCATTTTGTGAAGTCCATTTTGAATAATAAGGTACATCACTGCCATCGCCATTGTACGAAATTGAAACAAGGTCATTATAGGCTGAAGTGATAAGTGACTCTAAATAAGATTTATCGACATTATAGCCACCATTTGTGCCATACTTATAAGCATTTTTATAAGTTCGAATAGCATTGTTTAAATTATTGGTCGCGTTGGCAATATCAGTTTGAGTCGCATAATAATTATTGACAATTAACTGTGCAGAAGAAACAGCAGATTCGATTGCGTTTCTTTCTGTCTGTGTAGTCCAAGGGGAATTATATGGTACATTTGATCCGTCCCAAGAAACCGTAACATATTGAACAGAATTAATTAAAGATTGTAGTGAAGCTTTATCGCCATAACCATATTTTGTACCACTCTTCTGAGCAGCTTGGTAGACTGCTAGTGCATTTTTATACTGATTAATGGCATTTTTCACTTGTTCTTGTGAGGCATTTGAATTATTTGCTATGACTCTTGCACTTGCTACAGCAGAATCAAACACTGTGCGGTCTGCTTGTGTTGTCCATTTATCCGTATTTAAAATATCATAGCCGTTTACTGATACTTGTACATATGGTGGGGATGCGATTAGTGTATTGAGTTCTTTTTTATCAATTACAGGGAGCGTTACGGAGACACGACTATCGTCTACCTGTACATTGTTTACAAGATGTCCTGAATCTAAAGCTACTTTAGTACCGCCTTTTACAACGATTTGCTCAATTTTACCCTCACCATAAAGGTTGAAATCTTTCGCTACATTAATTGTAAGTTTTTCGATATTAGACATTGCTTCAAAAGATGCAACTTTACCTACTACATCTACTTTGGAAAGAGTTTGGTCAGAAGATACATTGACTTTCGTACGTTCCAAATTGATGTTAGATGATTTCATATCGATTAAAGTAACGTATAACCAACTTACTTTTTTCGTTACAATTGGTTTTAGTGTAATTGTTTCATCTACTGCTACTTCATCGAGTGTAACGGCTTTTTTTACTCTGTTTGTAATAATAAGCTGACCATCCACGCTAACATCCTGAATCTTTACATAGTCTGCATTTACCGTAAGATCTCCAGAGATTTGTGCGTTACCTCCATCAAAATAGACAGATTTTTTGCTTGTACCTGCTTTGTTTAATATTAATGCGGTAACATCGGTAATTTGACCATTTTTCACTACAATAGTAGCTCGAGCATTCGTTAATGCTGCTTTATTGGAAGTTTGAAATAGTGGCTTTAAGGCCTGTTGGATTCTGTAAGTACCGTTCGAAGTAATAACCGTATCATTAGTAATATTTTTAATCGTTACGGATTCTCCTGCTAATTTTACTGCTGCTACCTGTGTCTCATATAAATTTGATTGAATTTGAGATGATGCGGCACTCGCAGTAGACATTGGTAATACTAGTGTCGCTGTAATAGCCGTGGCCATTAATGTTGATAGCGCTTTATTTTTCATGTAAGTCACTCCAATCATTCTATTTAATAGTTAATATATCATATTCTTCTATAATTTAGAATTCGAAGAGAATGTTTTACTATGAATCTCAATTCAAATAAGTCATTAGTCCTTATTTAAGAAGAATAAATAATTAGTGTAGTATCGGTATTTTTCTCTATAATTCTGTAAATTTTCTACTTTATTCGCTAATTATTTTATTGTGATACAAACCTCCATCCATTATTATTAGTATAAAAGTGGGGTGTTAGTTATGAAAAAATCAAGAGGAATTGCCTTAAAACTTTCTTCCCTAATAATAGGATTATTTCTTATTTTATTTTTATCCTATACAGTAACAACAGGGATTATTATAAAAAAGCAAAGTGTTGAAGACGCAGAGCATGGAACATTGCAAACAGCTGAATCTTCTGCCGCTATTATGAGTGAACGCTTTAAGAAAGCCAATACGACATTACAAACAACAAAGCGTATCATAGAAAGCCTGGAGAAGAATAATACGTTGTCTACCAAAGGTGTCATAGACATAATGGAAAATAATTTAGCTAACAATAATGACATTCTTGGGGTAGGAGCAATCTTTGAGCAAGATTCTATTATTCTAGTACCAACTGAGGCAGCTTTAATAGATACTAAAAAGCGTTTTATGCCTTATTTAAGTAAAAACGGAAATGATATCACGACTGCTCTAATCGAAGGAATTGATGATAAGAGTGTTTCTGAATGGTATTGGGTACCAAAAGAAGAGAGACGTGCAGTTTTGACGGAGCCCTATGAGTATAATGTAAACGGACAAAGCGTTTTAATGACAACCATTTCGGTGCCATTAATCAATGCTTCTGGAACATTTTTCGGTGTATTGACAGCGGATGTATCGATAGATTTTTTAAATGATTTAACAAAATCGAATGCCCCAGAAGGCGGTTACGCAGCAATTATTACCAATAAAGGTGTGCTAACAGCTAACAGTTTTGGTGAAGAGCTAGTTGGGCGCAATATGCAAGAGGATCCTACTTGGACAAGTATTAGTAAGACAATGGAAAATGGTGAGCTAACAAGTATATACGTTGATTCTAATCAACTGAAGGAAAAAGCATATAATGTTTTTGCTCCAATGATTTTAGAGGATATTGACGAAACATGGACTGTTCAAGTCGTGCTAGCTGAATCAAAGATTCTAGAGACATATAATCATGTATTTGTATTTACGATTATTGCTTCTATTATTATGGTTGTTTTGATGACAGCAGCAAGTGTGTTATTCATCTATAAACAGTTAAAGCCACTTAAATTTTTACGTGCATCGATTGAAACTGCGGCTGAGGGAGATTTAACACAAAAGGTAGAAGAGAAATATATTAAGTCTGATGAAATAGGTGCAGTGGCGATTGCTTATAATAATATGCTAGATAAAACCAATAGTGCGATTCAATCCGTGCTTAATTCTACGATGTTATTGAACCAATCTTCTAATCAGGTACATGAGGCGTTTAATGAAGTAGTTGCTTCTAGTCAGGAGGTTTCTGTAGCTATCAATGAAATTGCACAAGGAGCTTCGAAGCAATCAGAGGATACAGAAGAAACAAATTATCGAATGATGGATTTATCTGATCAAATTGATGCCATTACGGCTCTTTCCAACGAAATGGATGAGCTATCTCATAAAACAGGTGTAACGACAGAAAAAGGATTGCATGAAGTTGAAAGCTTACGGGAGCGTAATATGGAGACAAATGAGATGAATGGGCGTATCCAGCAGCAAATGGAATCATTGGCCTCTAATATTGCGAATATTAATCAGATTATTGCTTCAATCCAGAGCGTTACCGAGCAGACTAATTTGCTAGCTTTAAACGCAAGTATTGAGGCCGCACGTGCTGGTGAACATGGTAAAGGATTTGCGGTAGTTGCAGAGGAAGTTAGAAAGCTGGCGGAACAATCTAAGAATGAAACAGAAATTATTAAGAGTACAGTAGAAAGCATTCTTGAAAATTCTCAGCAAACGGTTGCAGTCATTGCATCTAATGCAGATTTAATGCACGCTCAAAATGAGTCAGTACAAAGCACGCAACTAGCATTTAAAGATAGCAGTGACTTGTCAGGTTCAATTGCGAATTCTATTAGTGAATTAATGAATAAACTATCTAGTATGTTAGAGCATAAAAATCAGGCAATCATGTCCATCCAAAGTATTTCGGCTATTTCAGAGCAAACAGCAGCTTCTGCAGAACAAGTAAGTGCTTCTGCTATGGATCAACAAGCAGAATTACAAAAAGTAGCAGAGTCTATTCAAAGTATGAACGATATTTCAAATGAGCTACAAGAAGTTGTAAATCGATTTAAGCTTGCTTAAAAGGAAAGGCTGCCTTCAATATAGGGGCAGTCTTTCTTTTATTGTGAAAGTAAGAGAAATTGACCTAAAAAGAATTCAGCACTACTATTAACACTGGAAGGGGGACATTGATATGATGTATCTCGGAATGATTTTCTTTCAAATTGTTGTACCTATTTTAGTGTTACTTGTAATCGGCGCTATACTACAAAAGAAATTTCGCTTTAACTTAAAAGCAATGTCTCAGCTTATTACATACTGCTTTATGCCAGCAGCTGTTTTTGTGAATTTATATGAAACGCATGTAGAATTATCTGTTCTGGGAGAAGTCGGGTTATTTATTATGCTCTTTATCGGTAGTCAAATGATACTCAGTCATTTAATGGCGAAAGGGTTAGGTTTAGCCAAAACAGAGGCGGCTGTCTTTAAAAATAGTGTGGTGCTTATTAACTCTGGCAATTACGGTATTCCAGTGGCTCAAATGATTTTTGCCACGCAACCTATTGGCGTAGCAATTCAGGTCATGCTTGTAATCTTTCAAAATATGACAACTTATACATATGGTTTGTACAATTTGATTTCTTCTACGAAGTCGGGTATGACAATCATCAAAGATTTCTTTAAAATGCCCATTATTCATGCACTGATTATAGGCGTTGCTATGAACTATTTTGATATCGGTATACCGCAGTTTATCAAAATACCGGTAGAGCATGTGGCAGATGGATTTATTGCTGTGGCATTAATTACCTTGGGTGCGCAATTGTCACAACTTGAGATCAAATCAATGTTTAATAAAACGGTCTTTGTCAGCTGTTTTACACGATTAATTATTGGACCAGCTGTTGCATTAGTCATTATTTATGTATTGGGATTAGATGGAGTCGTCGCACAATCACTGTTTATAGCCAGTGCCTTTCCAACATCTCGTAATAGTTCTAGTCTAGCATTGGAATATGATGTAGAATCAGCAACAGCCGCGCAAGCTGTTTTATTTTCAACTATTGTGAGCTGTATAACCGTAACAATTGTGATTTATTTTGCAGAAGTATTATTTACCTAGTTAGCTGAAAGACAAAAAAATATAACTTCCATCTCTTAGTAATATCTGCTACACTAGCATCAAACTAAATAGTATTAACTAGGGGAGTCTGATGAGTCAGGCTGAGAGGGAAACGCTTAGAGGTTTCTTGACCCTTTGGACCTGATCTGGCTCATACCAGCGTGGGAAAGTTAAGAAGCTATTGCAGAGTATGCAATTAATAGACCTTTACATTCATGGCCGGATCCAAATAATTATTTTGGATTCGGCTTTTATTTATTTGATTGTTGGGGTGAGCTAGATTCGGTCCTTGTATCAAAATACATTTAAGGGAGAGAAGTAGCTCATGTCAGTAGTAAGTGAAAAGAATATTACGATTATGTCCAGCTTTGAAGGAAGCAAAAAAGTGTATGTGGAAGGATCACGCCCCGATATTTTAGTACCTATGCGTGAAATCGCATTAAGTCCCACAACTGGTAGCTTTGGGGATGAAGAAAATGCACCTATTCGAGTATATGATACGAGTGGTCCTTACACAGATCCAGCCTATCAAGCGGATATTACAAAAGGTTTACCAGTTTTACGACGCACATGGATAGAAGAACGAGGGGATGTTGAAGAATATGAGGGGCGTACGATTAAACCAGAGGATAATGGTTTTCGTCGTGCAGATGACCCGCGTAATCATGAAAATGTCTTTCCTGAATTAGCAAGAAAGCCTTTACGTGCTAAAAAAGGTAAAAATGTAACACAGCTTCATTATGCGCGAAATGGCATTATAACACCTGAAATGGAGTTCGTAGCCATCCGTGAAAATATGGACCCTGAATTTGTTCGTTCAGAAATTGCAGCAGGGCGAGCTATTATGCCTTCTAATATTAATCACCCTGAGGCAGAGCCAATGATTATTGGCCGTAATTTCCATGTGAAAATCAATGCAAACATTGGGAATTCGGCGGTATCTTCGTCCATTGCAGAAGAAGTTGAGAAAATGACGTGGGCAACTCGATGGGGTGCAGATAACATTATGGATCTTTCAACAGGTAAGCATATTCATACAACGAGAGAATGGATTATTCGAAATGCTGCAGTGCCAGTGGGAACTGTGCCAATTTATCAGGCTTTAGAGAAAGTGAATGGCATAGCAGAGGATTTAACATGGGAGGTATATCGTGATACCCTTATTGAACAAGCCGAGCAGGGTGTTGATTATTTCACCATTCATGCAGGTGTCCTTTTACGCTATGTACCGCTTACGGTAAATCGTGTAACAGGCATTGTATCTCGTGGGGGTTCTATAATGGCACAGTGGTGTTTATATCATCATCAAGAGAATTTCCTTTATACACACTTTGAGGAAATCTGTGAAATTATGAAAGCTTATGATGTTGCTTTTTCCTTAGGTGATGGTTTACGTCCAGGCTCAATTGCAGATGCCAATGACGAGGCACAATTTGCAGAGCTTGAAACACTAGGCGAACTAACGCAAATTGCTTGGAAGCATGATGTTCAGGTGATGGTTGAAGGGCCAGGTCATGTACCGATGCATCTCATTAAAGAAAATATGGATAAGCAATTAGAGGTTTGTAAGGAAGCGCCCTTCTATACATTAGGCCCACTAACAACAGATATTGCTCCGGGTTATGATCATATTACCTCAGCCATTGGTGCAGCGATGATTGGCTGGTTTGGTACAGCGATGCTTTGTTATGTGACACCGAAAGAGCATCTTGGCTTACCGAATCGTGAGGACGTTCGCGTGGGCGTTATTACTTATAAAATTGCTGCACATGCTGCTGATTTAGCAAAAGGGCATCCTGGTGCACAACAACGAGACGATGCACTGTCTAAAGCACGTTTTGAATTCCGTTGGCGTGATCAATTCAATCTGTCATTAGATCCAGAACGTGCAGTGGAATATCATGATGAGACACTGCCAGCAGAGGGAGCAAAAACAGCGCACTTTTGTTCTATGTGCGGTCCTAAATTCTGTAGTATGAGAATTTCACAGGATATCCGTAATTATGCTAAAGAAAAGGATTTAAATACTACTGAAGCGATCCATCAAGGTATGAAGGATAAGGCGGAGGAGTTTAAAAAAGCAGGTAGTCAAATTTACCAATAATGAAAGAAAAGGCTTATGTCAAATTATAGACATAGGCCTTTTCTTAATCAAAAAACTCCATGTGAATGATGGATTCACATGGAGTAAAAGTTGGATTTGGATATCAATAATAAGTGGAATATTAAACGTTTGTTGGTTGTTTTACATATGGGTTTGTAAGGTCCATACCTTCTAATGAAAGACCCATCGCTTTTGCAACACCTTCACCATATGCTGGGTCAGCTAAATAGCAGTGAAGGATGTGACGACGCTTGATGAATTCTTCAACAGAAGCCATATCATTCGCTGTATTTTCAAATAGGCGTTGTTGCTCTTCCGCAGTCAATAGACGGAATAGTTTACCTGGTTGTTCAAAGTAATTATTATCGTCTTCACGGAAGTCATGAATACCTGCATGACCATCAATGCGTAATTCAGGCTCTTTATGGTCTAAGTTATGCTCCCATTCACCATAGCTATTTGGTTCATAGCCTAATGTTGAACCAAGGTTGCCGTCAAAGCGCATTGCTCCATCTCGGTGGAAAGTACGGAATGGGCATTTTGGTGCGTTAACAGGAAGCATATAGTGGTTTACTCCTAAACGGTAGCGTTGTGCATCCGCATAGGCAAAGATACGACCTTGTAACATTTTATCTGGTGAGAAGCTAATACCAGGGATGATGTTAGATGGTGCAAATGCAGCTTGTTCCACTTCTGCAAAGTAGTTGTCCGGGTTTTTGTTTAACTCAAACTCACCTACAGGAATTAATGGGAAGTCTTTTTTATACCATACCTTTGTTAAATCAAATGGGTTGTATGGCAGCTCACGAGCTTGCTCCTCTGTCATTACCTGAATATACATTTTCCATTTAGGGAAATCGCCTTTTTCGATGGCTTCATATAAATCACGTTGTGAAGATTCACGGTCTTGGCCAATAATCTCATTCGCCTCGGCACCAGTTAAGTTTTTAATGCCTTGCTCTGTACGGAAGTGGAACTTAACCCAAACGCGCTCATTATCAGCATTGATAAAGCTATACGTATGAGATCCAAAACCGTGCATATTGCGGTAACCAGCTGGAATACCACGGTCAGACATAACAATTGTCACTTGATGAAGTGCTTCAGGTAATGAAGTCCAGAAATCCCAGTTAGAGTTGGCATTTTTCATATTTGTACGTGGGTCACGTTTTACCACGTGGTTTAAATCTGTAAAGTGTAATGGGTCACGGAAGAAGAATACAGGTGTATTATTCCCTACTAAATCCCAGTTCCCTTCTTCTGTATAGAATTTAAGGGCAAAGCCACGAATATCTCGCTCAGCATCTGCTGCGCCACGCTCACCAGCAACTGTAGAGAAACGTGCGAACATTTCTGTTTTCTTGCCAATCTCTGAGAAGATTTTCGCTTTTGTATATTGTGAAATATCATGCGTTACAGTAAAAGTACCAAATGCACCTGAGCCTTTTGCGTGCATACGACGTTCTGGAATTACTTCACGGTTGAAATTTGCTAATTTTTCAACTAACCATACATCTTGAAGTAAAAGAGGGCCGCGTGGACCTGCTGACATAGAGTCATGGTTACTTACTACTGGAGCACCACCTGCTGTTGTAAAACGACGGCTACGATCATTTGCATTTGTCATATTAGTTTACCTCCTGAAAAAAATGTGAGTCAAACTCTTCATCTATAACTATAACAAATATAAAATAGAATTGCTAGTACATTGTAATAATTATCGTTAAAGAATTTTTATATTTAAGTATAAACTATAAATATATGCGCTAGACATGCGGATTATACATAGTTTTTAACTTTAATTTATCTTTTCAAATCTCAATTTTAAAAACAATTGTAAGGCAAAGTTCAAGATAATGACTTCATCGAACAAATCTTTATTGAAAATAAAATCAACTAAATGAAAATTATTTTAATCAAACTTTTAATTTTTTCTATATCGGTTAGGTGTAATACCAATTTGTTGCTTAAATAATTTTATGAAATAATTTGGATCATCAAAACCGTTTAAATGAGCGATTTCACTAATTGCGAAATCTGTTTCTAGCAGCATTTTTGTGGCATGATGAATTCTTACTTGCTGTAAATAGCGCTGAAATGGCAAGCCTTGCTTCTTTGAAAAAATTGTACTTAAATAATTGGGGCTTATTCCGAGCTTATGAGCGACAAAGGGAAGAGACAATGCGCTATCTTTAAAGTGTTGATCAATTATTTCTAAAGCTAGTTCAACATAATCGGCTCGCTTCTCCATTCGAGCTTCCCTTGCTAATTCAATTAATGTCTGTGTAAAAGAAATAATCCCATTGAGAATCGTATAAAATATAGGATGCTCAATGATTAAGTGAAATAGCTGACGATAGTTTTGTTCGATAACTGCTTTCTCATGTAATTTATATTTCAGCATAAAGCGCCGAATTTGTGCTAAGACACTCGTCAGATGAATACGTAGGTCATCTTGCTCGTAATAGATGCCTTCATTAGAAAGTCGATATAAAAAAGTTTTAACGGCCTCTAAGTTCCCATCTTCCAAACTACTTATTAATAATTGTTGCTCTTCTGGTGTTAGTAAAGGATCAAAGGGCTGTGTTTCAAATTGTTTGCTCGCATAAAAAATATGGCCAAAGCCTTCATAAAAACTTTGATGTAGTGCACGCTTTGTTAATGTATACATATCTTTAATGGTTGTATGTGTTCCGTCATATATCCCGATATTTAAAGAACTATTACTAATCAATCGCCATTCCTTCATAAGTGTACGTACATCCTTCTCTACAATCTTTATATCATTTGTTTGAAAAAGACATACGATTCTATTAGATAGAGGATAGGTTTTCATATGAAAGTGAATGGGTGTTTGTTGAAGCCAATTGTAAAGCTTACTGAACGTTTCGATATGTTCGGGTTCAATCATTGTAAAATGTATCGTTGTTTCAATTGAGCTAGATTTATTATCTAAAAATAATTGATTATAGAAGGAATCGTTCGTAGTCTCCTGCTCATCTTCCGTAACTTGTGGTGTGCGAAGAGAAATGACTGTGAGTTTTTTCTTTAATAGCTCTAAATCAATAGGCTTCACAAAAAGATGAGCTACCTGTAAATCAATTGCCTTCAACGCATTTTTAAATAATGGCTCTGTTGTCATTGCTAAAATCGCACCGGAAAGTTTTTGTAAATCGCGATAAAGAGCTGCTAAACGATTATTAGGAAATAAATCGATATTTAGCAGTATGGCATCTGGCTCAAATTGCCGAATACTTTGAGGCACCTCTGAAATACTTGTACACATTTGAATGAAAACATCTCCGGGGAAATATGTATGTAAAAACCATTTTATACCTGCTAGGTCGGTAGGATCTCGATCAATTAATAACAGCTTCATACCATCAACCTTTCTTAAAATATTCTAGTTTCATATAAAAGTACGGTTATATTAATAAAAATAACATAGGAATCTGAAAAAAGTCTTGTTTTCTCTTTTAAAATTCTCTATATTCTGAAAAAGGTTGTTAGTACAATGTAAATAGAGTAATTGATCATCAGCAGAAACCAACTTTTATTATGAAAACGCTTAAAAGAAGTTTAATACTGATGTTTTAGATATTACGAAAAAATGAATGAAGAGAATTTATTTACATAGCCATATAGGGAATAGGGGGATGTCATGTGAAATCAATTATCGAGCTTGATGGCAATACATTAACAAGACAACAAATAGAGGAAATCGTTAAGGGGCAAGCAACAGTTGCTCTTTCTGCTGAGAGTTTAGAACGTATTCGTTTAAGTAGAGAGCGTATTGAAAAACGTTTAGCAGAAGGCCAAACCATTTATGGTGTGAATACAGGGTTTGGTAAACTCAGCAATATAAAAATTGAGGAAGACGATATTGAGCTATTGCAGCTAAATTTATTGCGATCAGATGCAACAGGTGTTGGTGAACCATTCCCAACAGATGTTGTACGTGCAATGATGGTGTTACGTGCCAATGCTTTAGCCAGAGGATTTTCTGGTATTCGTGAGGAAACTGTCCAACTATTATTGAATTTTATTAATAAAGGTGTTCATCCAATTGTTCCGTCACAAGGTTCAGTTGGAGCAAGTGGCGATTTAGCGCCTTTATCACATTTGGCATTAGTGTTAGTGGGAGAAGGTAAGGCAGAGTTTAACGGAGAAATTATGAGTGGTAGTGAGGCGCTAAAGCGAGCAGAGTTAACACCTGTTAGACTGCAAGCTAAAGAGGGGCTGGCACTAGTTAACGGTACACAAGCTATGACTGGTATAGGTGTATTAACGGTCAATGAAGCTGAACGAATTGGGCTTGCAGCGGATATGGCAGCTAGCTTGACATTGGAAGCTTTAAAGGGTATTACCTCAGCATTTGATCCAGCACTTTTAGCAGTAAGACCACATCCAGAATTAGAACTGGTGGGTGGGCGTATTCGTAAGTGGCTTGATGGCAGTAAACGTGTGACAAAGCAAGGTGAAATTCGCATGCAGGATGCTTATTCACTCCGTTGTATTCCACAAGTACATGGTGCTTCTTGGCAGTCATTTTTCTACGCACAGGACCGGGTTCAAACTGAAATGAATGCTACAACTGATAATCCGATTGTGTTAGAAAGTGGGGAGGTATTATCGGGTGGGCATTTCCATGGACAGCCAATAGCCTTAGCAATGGACTTTTTGAAAATAGGTGTATGTGAGTGGGCAAATATTTCAGAGCGCCGTACAGAACGGATGGTAAATCCTCAACTTAATGAAGGGCTACCACCGTTCCTAGCAACAAATCCTGGGATTGAATGTGGACTTATGATTGCTCAATATACAGCAGCTTCCATTGTCTCAGAAAATAAAGTTTTAGCGCATCCTTCTAGTGTAGATTCTATTCCTACATCAGGTAACCAAGAGGATCATGTAAGTATGGGAACAACTTCGGCACGTCAAGTACGTCAGATTGTTCACAACGCTGCACGCGTTATAGCAATCGAATTGATTTGTGCATCACAGGCTATCCATTTAGACAATGCAGAAGAGCAGTTATCGCCAGCTACAGGTAAATTCTTGAAGAAAGTGCGTGAATTCTGTCCACCATTATTAGCCGATCAACCAATTGGCGATGAAATTGAAGCATTGGCGAAATATTTACTATCAAGTAATGATTTAGGAAATGAGTATGTGTAAATTTGGTTGAATCCTGATATGAAATAGCAAAAGTTGAGGCATGGCTCGGTTTTCTTCCGAGTAGCCTCTGCTTAGAAATTATTTAAATATATAAGTCTGAATATTCAGTGTTTTTAGAGCTGTATTACTCACATTACTTTCAATAGGAAAAGGAGCGTGTTTTTAATGGTATTTAAGACAGACATTCGTGCACCACGTGGAAATGAGCTAACGTGTAAGGGATGGACACAGGAAGCAGCAATGCGTATGTTAATGAACAATCTTGACCCAGAGGTGGCAGAGAACCCAGATGAACTGATTGTTTACGGTGGTATTGGTAAGGCTGCTCGTAACTGGGAAAGCTATGAACAAATTATTGCTTCTTTAAAAGAATTAGAGAATGATGAGACACTATTAATCCAATCTGGAAAGCCAGTAGCTGTATTCCGTACACATGAGCATTCTCCTCGTGTGCTGATTGCCAATTCAAACCTTGTACCAGCATGGGCAAATTGGGATCACTTTTACGAATTAGAGGAAAGAAATTTAATGATGTATGGTCAAATGACTGCAGGTAGCTGGATTTATATTGGTGCTCAGGGCATTTTACAAGGAACTTATTTATCATTCGTAGAAGCAGGGAAAAAGGTATTTGGTACTGCGGATTTACGTGGTAAATTCATCCTTACAGGTGGCATGGGTGGTATGAGTGGTGCACAGCCATTAGCAGGGAAAATGGCTGGTGCTGTAATCTTAGTTGTTGAAGTGGATCGTGCTCGCATTGAGCGCAAAATTAAAGAAGGCTACTGTGATTATATTGTAGAAACTGTAGATGAAGCCATTGCCTTAGTCAATAAATTACGTGACCAAAAAGAGCCGGCATCCATTGGTCTTGTTGGGAACTGTGCGGACGTTAATCGTGAGCTGTTGAACCGAGGAATTATCCCAGATTTTGTGACAGACCAAACATCTGCACATGATCCGATTAATGGCTATATACCAAATGGTATGACCTTGGAAGAAGCGCTAAAACTTCGTAAAGAGGATGTAAAAACATATGAGCGTAAAGCAAAAGAAACAATGGCAGAGCATGTTCGTACAATGCTAGAGTTTCAAGAGGCGGGCGCAGAAGTATTTGATTATGGGAATAATATTCGCGCCTATGCCAAAGAAATGGGTGTGACAAATGCCTTTGATTTCCCAGGCTTTGTACCAGCCTATATTCGTCCGTTATTTTGTGAAGGAAAGGGCCCATTCCGTTGGGCGGCGCTTTCAGGAAACCCTGAAGATATTTATAAAACAGATGCACTGGCGAAAGAGATGTTTGCTGAAGATGAGGGTCTAGTCAATTGGATTTATATGGCACAAAAAATGGTGAAATGGCAAGGGTTACCTGCACGAATTTGCTGGCTAGGGTATGGTGATCGTCATCGTTTTGCATTAAAGGTAAATGAAATGGTTGCAAATGGTGAATTATCAGCACCGATTGTCTTTGGTCGTGATCACTTAGATTCAGGTTCTGTAGCATCACCAAATCGTGAAACAGAAGGAATGCTAGATGGTTCGGATGCGGTATCGGATTGGCCAATATTAAATGCTCTTGTTAATACTGCGAGTGGTGCAAGCTGGGTAAGCGTACACCATGGTGGTGGTGTAGGAATGGGTTATTCACAACATGCAGGTCAAGTATTAGTAGCAGATGGATCAGAGCTTGCTGCCGAAAAAATTGCCCGTGTATTAGTTTCGGACCCTGGAATGGGTGTTGCTCGTCATGCTGATGCAGGCTATGATATTGCCATTCATACTGCGAAAAACAAAGGTGTCCATATACCAATGTTAAAGGGTGATGTGAAGTGACCATTCTAATAAAAAATGCCAATGAAGTAATTACCTTAAAAAGTAATGCACAAGGGCCACGTACAAAAGAACAAATGCAGGAAATTGCAGTAATAGAAAATGGTAGTGTTCTTATTGAGGAAGAGCGGATTGTAGCAGTTGGAGCTTATGAACAATTAGAAGCCGACTTCCCAGAATTAATAAAGAAAGCAGAAACGATTGATGCTACTGGTAAGATTGTTATGCCTGGCTTAGTGGATTGTCATACACATTTAGTGCACGGTGGAACACGCGAGCAAGAGTTTAATATGAGACTAAATGGTTCTACCTATATGGAAATCATGAATGCAGGTGGCGGGATTCATGCTACAACAAAGCGTACACGAGAAACAAGCTTTGATGAATTATATGAAAAGACGATGCAGCATTTAGATGTATTTTTAAAGCATGGCATAACAACAGTTGAAGCAAAATCAGGCTATGGCTTGGACTGGGAAACGGAAAAGAAACAGCTAGAGGTCGCAAAAGAATTACAAGCTACACACAATATTGATGTCATTAGCACGTTTATGGGAGCCCATGCAGTTCCTCGTGATTATAAGGGGCGTGAGGATGAATTTGTGGATGTTGTGATCCATGATATGCTACCAAAAGTGGCAGAGTTAGAGTTGGCTGAATTTAATGATGTATTTTGTGAAAAAGGCGTCTTTACACCAGAACAATCTCAACGCATTTTAGAGGCTGGAAAAGCACTTGGCTTAACACCAAAAATACATGCGGATGAAATCGAGCCATATCAAGGCGCAGAGCTTGCTGCGGAAGTAGGAGCCATTTCGGCAGAGCATTTGTTAGTTGCTTCTGATGAGGGAATTCGAAAAATGGCTGAAGCGGGTACAATTGCTGTATTGCTGCCAGGGACTGCATTCTTTTTACGTGCACCTTTCGCAAGAGGGCGTCTAATGATTGACGAAGGAGTACCTGTAGCGATATCAACAGACTTTAACCCTGGATCGTCTCCAACAATGAGTCTACCCTTTATTATGAATCTAGCTTGCATGCATATGGGTATGACATTGGAGGAAGTATTAACGGCAACAACGATTAATGCGGCATATGCATTAAATCGAGGCGAGCAAATTGGTTCCCTTGAAGCACATAAAAAAGCTGACGTACTTATACTTGATGTTGAAAATTACAAGCAGCTGCAATACTTCTACGGCATGAACCATACACATACAGTAATCAAAAATGGGGAAGTTGTTGTACAAAACGGAATTCTACTGAAAGATCAATAATAATAATGGGCATAAATAAGGCAGAGATGCTTTATTTATGCTTTTTTTATAAATAAGTTGCAAATGTTTTGTTGAAAGATTATAATTTTTATAAATAGTAATTTATGAATTACAAATTACTAAAACCTTGTAATTATTAAAGGGGTTATACAATGACGAAATTCCGTACCGAAGAAGAAGTGCTTGCACATTACGATTCTTCAAAATATCAAACACCCGATGGATATACAGCAGATATTGCCATTTTTACAATTACCTCAGAGAAAACAGAGGAAAAGGCACCGCCAAACATGACGTTAAAGATTATGTTAATTAAACGTGCTACTAAGGATACAGCTGGAAATCCCAATATTGAAGGAGGGAAATGGGCACTCCCAGGAGGCTTTGTAGATGCCAATCAAAAAGAAACGGCCTATATTGCAGCAAAGAGAGAATTAAAAGAAGAAACAAATGTAGAAGGTTTACATGTTCAACATTTTGGTGTTTACGATGAAATCGATCGAGACCCACGCGGTTGGATGATTTCGAATGCGTTTTATGCCATTGTTCCTGAGGCATATATTGAGCAACGCAAAGCGAATGATGATGCAGATGATGTAGAACTGTTTGACATAGAAAGTGTATTTACACTTCCATTAGCTTTTGATCACCGAAAAATCATTTCTGATGCGTTGCATTTTATTAAAAGGGATATGATACAAACAACTGTTGCCAAAAACTTTTTACCACAAGCGTTTACTTTATCTGAATTACAGCGGGTGCTCCTGACCGTTGGAGAAGATCCCCGGATATCAAATGATTCAGTATTTTTTACAAAAGCACCTAAATTACCTTTTATCGAAAAAGTGTTGGATGAGGAAGGTAACCCAAAGAAAACGAAGCGAAATTCATTTAGGCCTTCACAACTTTATACATTCAATGATTTTGAAATCGTGGAGTCCATATATCATTAGGAAAGAGACATCTTTCCTGATTGCTTTAAATGAAGTAATTTGTAATTTTAGTATTACTAATTAATAAATTGGAGTGATAATACGATGATGAAAAAACGCGCATTAATTAATATTGATTATACAGTGGATTTTGTTGCGACAGATGGAGCTCTTACTTGTGGAGAGCCTGGGCAGCTGCTCGAACATGCAAATGTTGATTTAACAAAGGAATTTATCAAGAGTGGTGATTTTACAGTATTTGCAATTGATGTTCATGAACAAGGGGATGTATACCACCCAGAAACCAAGCTATTCCCACCACATAATATTCGAAATACAAAGGGGAGAGATTTGTATGGTGCATTAAAACCATTATATGAAGCAAATAAAGAGCAAGATCACGTCTATTACATTGATAAAACGCGTTATTCTGCTTTTGCAGGAACAGATTTAGAATTGAAATTACGTGAACGAGGAATTACTGAGCTTCACTTAATCGGCGTTTGTACAGATATCTGTGTTCTTCATACAGCAGTAGATGCTTATAATAAAGGGTTCGATATCGTCATTCATAAAAATGCTGTCGCCTCCTTTAATCAAACAGGACATGAGTGGGCATTGAATCATTTCGAGCATACACTAGGTGCTACTGTTATTTGACATGAATGGAGGGGAAAATATGAAATATGCGGATGATAGCTTCATGTTACACACAGATTTATATCAAATTAATATAGTGCAAACTTATTGGCAAGATGATGTTCATCAACGTCAAGCTGTTTTTGAGCTATATTTTAGAAAACTTCCATTTGGCAATGGTTATGCGGTATTTGCTGGCTTAAAAAAGGTTATTGATTTTATAAATAACTTTGGGTTCTCTCAAAGTGATATTCAATATTTACGAGAAGAGGGGCAGTATCCAGAGGATTTTCTTCAATACCTTCAAGAGCTTAAGTTTACAGGGAGCATTAAGGGGATGAGAGAAGGAGAACTTGTCTTTGCCAACGAGCCTATCCTACGAATAGAAGCCCCATTAGCAGAAGCCCAATTAATTGAAACGCCCTTGTTAAATATCGTGAACTACCAAACGCTGATTGCGACAAAGGCTTCACGTATCAAACAAGTGACAGGTGAGGATATTGTAATGGAATTTGGTACCAGACGCGCACACGAATTTGATGCTGCTATTTGGGGAACTCGTGCTGCTTATATAGGCGGACTCTCTTCAACAAGCAATGTAAGAGCAGGAAAATTATTCGGCATTCCTGTGTCAGGAACACATGCCCATGCGATGATTCAAACCTATCGAGATGAGTATACTGCGTTTAAAAAATACGCAGCAGCACATAAAGACTGTGTTTTCTTAGTAGATACTTATGACACACTACGTTCTGGCGTTCCTAATGCTATCCGTGTAGCGAAGGAGCTAGGAAATCAAATTAATTTTATTGGTATCCGTTTAGACAGTGGCGATTTAGCCTATCTTTCAAAACAGGCAAGAAAAATGCTAGATGCTGCAGGATTTACAGCAGCTAAAATTATGGCTTCGAATGATTTAGACGAATATACAATCATGCATTTAAAGTCGCAAGAGGCGCAAATTGATGCTTGGGGAATCGGAACTAAGCTGATTACAGCCTATGACCAAGCAGCTCTTGGTGGAGTATACAAATTAGTTTCCATAGAAAACGAAAGTGGAGAAATGGTAGATACCATTAAAATTTCAGCAAATCCTGAGAAAGTAACTACCCCAGGACGTAAACGTGTTTACCGTATTATTAATACAGAGAATGGTCATGCTGAAGGAGATTATATTGCATTAGATAGTGAAAACATACAGCAAGAAGAAAGATTGAGAATGTTCCACCCTATTCATACGTATATTAGTAAATTTGTTACGAATTTTACGGCAAAGGAGTTACATGAAAGCATCGTAGAAAACGGAAATCTTGTTTATGAGGAGCCAACTATTCAAGAAACACAAAAATATGTAAAGGAAAATTTACATTTACTGTGGTGTGAATACAAACGAACAATGAATCCTGAAGAATATCCAGTCGATTTAAGTCAAGCATGTTGGGACAATAAAATGGCAAGCATACAATCAATAAAAGAAAAGGTTTCACAAGGAATGAATTCGAAATTTTAAAAGTAGCTGGTAGGAGGTAGAGACGATGGCGAGAATAGGCATTTATGGTTCATCATTTGATCCTATTACCAATGTTCATCTTTGGACAGCAAGCACTGTCGCGCACCGTTGTAAGTTAGATAAAGTTATTTTTTTGCCTTGTTCAAATAAACGCAAAGATAAAACCATCAAAACAGCCGATACACATCGTTGGAATATGCTTCAGTTAGCCATTGCTAAAGACGATCGTTTTATAGCAGATTCCTATGAAATGGATCAAGAAGGCTGGAATATCTACACATATGACACCATGAAATACTTTAGAGAAAAGAACCCAGAAGATGAGGTCCATTTTATAATGGGTGCTGATTTACTAGTGGATATTGGTGCAGGGTTATGGAGAAAGGGCGACGCATTAGTAGCGGAAAATAAATTTATTGTAATGGCAAGACATGGCATCGATATGCTATCTACCATTAGTCGCTCCCCTATTTTAAGAAATAATGATGATGGAAGATTCCATCTTATAGATAAAGGGCTAGCGATGGAGATTAGCTCTACCTATATTCGTGAAGAATTTGCTATGGGGGGAGAACCAAGATACCTCTTGCCTACTGCTTGTTACAACTATATTAAAGAGCATCATCTTTATCTAAAATAATGAAAGAAAGTTTAAAAGTGTGGTTACGTGCCACACTTTTTTAATTTTGAAAAGATGGTGAATTTTATCATATGTGGCTCAGGGTAAGCTATAATAAAAATAGCAATGGAGTATAATTTTTTCGTCGTTAATAATTATTAATGATTAATGTTAGAAAGGAATTCATGAGTGTGCAGCTTACATTAACATTTCTTATTTTAGGAGCAACAATTTTCACATTTGTGACCAATAAAATACGAGCAGATCTTGTAGCCATTGTGTCACTTTTAGCTTTTGTCATTATGGATATTCTAACGCCAACAGAGGCATTAGCTGGCTTTTCAAACTCTGTAGTTTTAATGATTGCAGGGTTATTTGTCGTAGGTGCAGGAATTTTACGCACTGGCCTGGCAGGAATGGCAGGGCAACTTTTGCTTAAATGGTCGGGCAATAGTGAGCTGAAGCTATTTGTGCTACTACTTATTATTGTAGGATCTGTTGGTGCTTTTATGAGTAATACAGGTACTGTAGCATTAATGATGCCGATCGTTGTAAGTATAGCGATTAGTATGAAAGTTAGTCCTTCTAAATTTCTACTACCACTCTCCTATGTAGCAAGTCTTTCTGGTCTAATGACACTGATTGCATCACCAACCAATTTAATTGTCAGTCAGTTATTGGTTGATCGAGGCTATAACAAGCTTGGCTTTTTTGAAGTGACCCCTATTGGTATTGTGGGGATGATTGCAGGTATTACCTATTTAGTGCTTGTAAGGAATGTTCTATTACCAAAGGATCAAAACCGTACACAAACCAATGAAGGATATAAACTTTCACCAAAGAAAATTATTAAGCAATATGACTTAAATAATCGTCTATTTAAAATCTCTGTTCCTGATGAGTCACCTATTATTGAAACCTCTTTAGCAGAATTAAAACTGCCAGCTAAGTATATGCTCTGTATGATGAAAATTCATCGTAAATCACAAGAGGGTATTAATTTACTACCTATGACTTATCAAGAAATGGCAGGCCCAACTAGTGTCATTCATGCTAAGGACGAGCTATACGTTCAAGGAGAGGTAGAGGATATTCGTCGTTTTGTTGAGGATTATCATCTTGAGATGCAAGGGTTAGTAGAAGGGGAAGCCGATGAACTGGTATCGAAGCATCTTGGCATTGCGGAGGTATTGCTCACACCCAATTCGAGCTTTATCAATGAAACGGTTAGCTCTCTCGGATTCCGAGAAAAATATAATTTAAATATCATTGGCATTAATCGCAAGGGTGGATATAAGCTTCAGGATATGGTGTCTCACAAATTAAAATTTGGAGATGCAATATTAGTTCAGGGAGCATGGGATGAAATTCTTTTATTAGCAAGAGAAACTCAGGATGTCGTGGTTGTCGGGCAGCCGAAAGAACACGCAAGTGTAGCAGCAGCTACAGGCAAAGCTGGAATTGCAGGGATTATTATGTTGTTCATGATTATTTTGATGGCATTTGAAATTTTCCCTGCTGTAATTTCTGTAATGATAGGTGCCGTACTTATGATTTTAACAGGCTGCTTGAGAAACATGGAAGATGCCTACAGCAATATGAATTTTGAAAGTATTGTGCTAGTGGCTGCCATGTTGCCAATGGCGACAGCGTTAGAAAAAACAGGAGGCATGACCATTTTATCCGATGGTATTATTAATGCCTTAGGTGATTTCGGACCATACGGCGTGCTTATAGGCGTTTATATTTTGACAGCCATTTTTGGTCAATTTATTAGTAATACGGCAACTGCTGTATTGTTTGCACCGATTGCCATGAGTGCTGCCATTGCAATGGAGGTTAGTCCCACAACATTTATGATTGCAGTAGCAGTCGCAGCAAGTATGGCGTTTGCTACGCCAATTGCTTCCCCTACTAATGCATTGGTAATGACGGCAGGGGGCTACAAATTTATGGATTTTGTAAGAATAGGGGTACCATTACAAATTGTTATGTTTATTGTCATGATGATCGCCATCCCATTCTTTTTCCCATTTTAAAAACTCGGTTTCTCTACCGAGTTTTTTGTTTTATAAAAAGATCTATTATTTTTTTGTAGGAAATTATGATAAAATTATTTTTTAGTTAGCGGTATAACATTGAACTAGCTTATGGAGTAGATTTTTTTAATCATCCTTTTTGCAGTTATTAATATAGGAAGTTTTTCTTTGATAATAAAAAAGTTAAATTTTTTTCTTGAAAAGTGTTGACCTTTTTAAAATAAGGGTGTAGTATTATAAAAGTCGCCAGGGTGACACGCTAAAACAAAGCAAAACATGAACCTTGAAAACTGAACAAGCAAAACGTAATCAATAAAGTTTTAAGTAGCTAGCTTCGGCGAGTGAACGAAACAAAAATTTTGGACATCAAAATTGATGCCAGCAAAACAATTTGAGCTAATCAAATTTCTTTTATGGAGAGTTTGATCCTGGCTCAGGACGAACGCTGGCGGCGTGCCTAATACATGCAAGTCGAGCGAACAGAGAAGGAGCTTGCTCCTTCGACGTTAGCGGCGGACGGGTGAGTAACACGTGGGCAACCTACCCTATAGTTTGGGATAACTCCGGGAAACCGGGGCTAATACCGAATAATTTGTTTCACCTCATGGTGAAACACTGAAAGACGGTTTCGGCTGTCGCTATAGGATGGGCCCGCGGCGCATTAGCTAGTTGGTGAGGTAACGGCTCACCAAGGCGACGATGCGTAGCCGACCTGAGAGGGTGATCGGCCACACTGGGACTGAGACACGGCCCAGACTCCTACGGGAGGCAGCAGTAGGGAATCTTCCACAATGGGCGAAAGCCTGATGGAGCAACGCCGCGTGAGTGAAGAAGGATTTCGGTTCGTAAAACTCTGTTGTAAGGGAAGAACAAGTACAGTAGTAACTGGCTGTACCTTGACGGTACCTTATTAGAAAGCCACGGCTAACTACGTGCCAGCAGCCGCGGTAATACGTAGGTGGCAAGCGTTGTCCGGAATTATTGGGCGTAAAGCGCGCGCAGGTGGTTTCTTAAGTCTGATGTGAAAGCCCACGGCTCAACCGTGGAGGGTCATTGGAAACTGGGAGACTTGAGTGCAGAAGAGGATAGTGGAATTCCAAGTGTAGCGGTGAAATGCGTAGAGATTTGGAGGAACACCAGTGGCGAAGGCGACTATCTGGTCTGTAACTGACACTGAGGCGCGAAAGCGTGGGGAGCAAACAGGATTAGATACCCTGGTAGTCCACGCCGTAAACGATGAGTGCTAAGTGTTAGGGGGTTTCCGCCCCTTAGTGCTGCAGCTAACGCATTAAGCACTCCGCCTGGGGAGTACGGTCGCAAGACTGAAACTCAAAGGAATTGACGGGGGCCCGCACAAGCGGTGGAGCATGTGGTTTAATTCGAAGCAACGCGAAGAACCTTACCAGGTCTTGACATCCCGTTGACCACTGTAGAGATATGGTTTCCCCTTCGGGGGCAACGGTGACAGGTGGTGCATGGTTGTCGTCAGCTCGTGTCGTGAGATGTTGGGTTAAGTCCCGCAACGAGCGCAACCCTTGATCTTAGTTGCCATCATTTAGTTGGGCACTCTAAGGTGACTGCCGGTGACAAACCGGAGGAAGGTGGGGATGACGTCAAATCATCATGCCCCTTATGACCTGGGCTACACACGTGCTACAATGGACGATACAAACGGTTGCCAACTCGCGAGAGGGAGCTAATCCGATAAAGTCGTTCTCAGTTCGGATTGTAGGCTGCAACTCGCCTACATGAAGCCGGAATCGCTAGTAATCGCGGATCAGCATGCCGCGGTGAATACGTTCCCGGGCCTTGTACACACCGCCCGTCACACCACGAGAGTTTGTAACACCCGAAGTCGGTGAGGTAACCTTTTGGAGCCAGCCGCCGAAGGTGGGATAGATGATTGGGGTGAAGTCGTAACAAGGTAGCCGTATCGGAAGGTGCGGCTGGATCACCTCCTTTCTAAGGATTATTTCGGAATACAAACCTTGGGTTTGTAAGATTACGTTTTGCGTTCAGTTTTGAAGGTTCATTCTTCTGAATGAAACACTTCAAAACTTGTTCTTTGAAAACTGGATAAAACGACATTGAAATTGTAACAAACACATTTTTTTTTTAAGTTTTTTTATAGGCTTAATAACTTGGTTAAGTTATTAAGGGCGCACGGCGAATGCCTTGGCACTAGGAGCCGAAGAAGGACGGCACTAACACCGATATGCTTCGGGGAGCTGTAAGTGAGCTTTGATCCGGAGATTTCCGAATGGGGGAACCCACTACGTTTAATCGCGTAGTATCTTGACGTGAATACATAGCGTCTTGAAGGCAGACCCAGGGAACTGAAACATCTAAGTACCTGGAGGAAGAGAAAGAAAAATCGATTCCCTGAGTAGCGGCGAGCGAAACGGGAAGAGCCCAAACCAAGAGGCTTGCCTCTTGGGGTTGTAGGACACTCAATACGGAGTTACAAAAGAGCGAGTTAGATGAAGCGACTTGGAAAGGTCCGCCAGAGCAGGTAAAAGCCCTGTAGTCGAAAGTTCGTTCTCTCCTGAGTGGATCCTGAGTACGGCGGAACACGTGAAATTCCGTCGGAATCCGGGAGGACCATCTCCCAAGGCTAAATACTACCTAGTGACCGATAGTGAACCAGTACCGTGAGGGAAAGGTGAAAAGCACCCCGGAAGGGGAGTGAAAGAGATCCTGAAACCGTGTGCCTACAAGTAGTTAGAGCCCGTTAATGGGTGATAGCGTGCCTTTTGTAGAATGAACCGGCGAGTTACGATTACGTGCAAGGTTAAGCTTTAGAAGGCGGAGCCGCAGCGAAAGCGAGTCTGAATAGGGCGAAGTAGTACGTGGTCGTAGACCCGAAACCAGGTGATCTACCCATGTCCAGGGTGAAGGTGAGGTAACACTTACTGGAGGCCCGAACCCACGCACGTTGAAAAGTGCGGGGATGAGGTGTGGGTAGCGGAGAAATTCCAATCGAACTTGGAGATAGCTGGTTCTCTCCGAAATAGCTTTAGGGCTAGCCTCGTGATGAGAATACTGGAGGTAGAGCACTGTTTGGACTAGGGGGCCATCCCGGTTTACCGAATTCAGACAAACTCCGAATGCCAGATATTTATACACGGGAGTCAGACTGCGAGTGATAAGATCCGTAGTCAAAAGGGAAACAGCCCAGACCACCAGCTAAGGTCCCAAAGTAATCGTTAAGTGGAAAAGGATGTGGCGTTGCACAGACAACCAGGATGTTGGCTTAGAAGCAGCCATCATTTAAAGAGTGCGTAATAGCTCACTGGTCGAGTGACGCTGCGCCGAAAATGTATCGGGGCTAAACGATTCACCGAAGCTGTGGATTGACATCTACGATGTCAGTGGTAGGAGAGCGTTCTAAGTGCGTTGAAGTCAGACCGGAAGGACTGGTGGAGCGCTTAGAAGTGAGAATGCCGGTATGAGTAGCGAAAGACGGGTGAGAATCCCGTCCACCGTATGACTAAGGTTTCCTGAGGAAGGCTCGTCCGCTCAGGGTTAGTCGGGACCTAAGCCGAGGCCGATAGGCGTAGGCGATGGACAACAGGTTGATATTCCTGTACCACCTCCTCACCGTTTGAGAAATGGGGGGACGCAGTAGGATAGGGTAAGCGCGCTGTTGGATATGCGCGTCCAAGCAGTAAGGCGTGTGTGTAGGCAAATCCGCACACTGTAACGTTGAGCTGTGATGGCGAGTCCGTATGGACGAAGTTCCTGATTTCACACTGCCAAGAAAAGCCTCTATCGAGGTGAGAGGTGCCCGTACCGCAAACCGACACAGGTAGTCGAGGAGAGAATCCTAAGGTGTGCGAGAGAACTCTCGTTAAGGAACTCGGCAAAATGACCCCGTAACTTCGGGAGAAGGGGTGCTCTTGAGCGTGCAAGCGCATGAGAGCCGCAGTGAATAGGCCCAGGCGACTGTTTAGCAAAAACACAGGTCTCTGCAAAACCGTAAGGTGACGTATAGGGGCTGACGCCTGCCCGGTGCTGGAAGGTTAAGAGGAGTGGTTAGCGCAAGCGAAGCTGCGAATTGAAGCCCCAGTAAACGGCGGCCGTAACTATAACGGTCCTAAGGTAGCGAAATTCCTTGTCGGGTAAGTTCCGACCCGCACGAAAGGCGTAACGATCTGGGCACTGTCTCAACGAGAGACTCGGTGAAATTATAGTACCTGTGAAGATGCAGGTTACCCGCGACAGGACGGAAAGACCCCGTGGAGCTTTACTGTAGCCTGATATTGAATTTTGGTACAACTTGTACAGGATAGGTAGGAGCCAGAGATCTCGGAGCGCCAGCTTCGAAGGAGGCGTCGGTGGGATACTACCCTGGTTGTATTGAAATTCTAACCCATGCCCCTTAGCGGGGCAGGAGACAGTGTCAGGCGGACAGTTTGACTGGGGCGGTCGCCTCCTAAAAGGTAACGGAGGCGCCCAAAGGTTCCCTCAGAATGGTTGGAAATCATTCGTAGAGTGTAAAGGCACAAGGGAGCTTGACTGCGAGACCTACAAGTCGAGCAGGGTCGAAAGACGGGCTTAGTGATCCGGTGGTTCCGCATGGAAGGGCCATCGCTCAACGGATAAAAGCTACCCCGGGGATAACAGGCTTATCTCCCCCAAGAGTCCACATCGACGGGGAGGTTTGGCACCTCGATGTCGGCTCATCGCATCCTGGGGCTGTAGTCGGTCCCAAGGGTTGGGCTGTTCGCCCATTAAAGCGGTACGCGAGCTGGGTTCAGAACGTCGTGAGACAGTTCGGTCCCTATCCGTCGTGGGCGTAGGAAATTTGAGAGGAGCTGTCCTTAGTACGAGAGGACCGGGATGGACACACCGCTGGTGTACCAGTTGTCTTGCCAAAGGCATCGCTGGGTAGCTATGTGTGGACGGGATAAGTGCTGAAAGCATCTAAGCATGAAGCCCCCCTCAAGATGAGATTTCCCATTACGCAAGTAAGTAAGATCCCTCAAAGACGATGAGGTAGATAGGTTCGAGGTGGAAGTGTGGTGACACATGGAGCTGACGAATACTAATCGATCGAGGACTTAACCAAAACGTTTGAACCATTCAATGCACGTTTATCCAGTTTTGAAAGAATAAGTCTTTCAACTGAATAAGTGAAGTGATGATGGCAAAGAGGTCACACCCGTTCCCATACCGAACACGGAAGTTAAGCTCTTTAGCGCCGATGGTAGTTGGGGGTTTCCCCCTGTGAGAGTAGGACATCGCTTCGCTTATTTTTTGTGGAGGATTAGCTCAGCTGGGAGAGCATCTGCCTTACAAGCAGAGGGTCGGCGGTTCGAGCCCGTCATCCTCCACCATTATGGTCCCGTGGTGTAGCGGTTAACATGCCTGCCTGTCACGCAGGAGATCGCCGGTTCGATCCCGGTCGGGACCGCCATTATTATTGCCGGTGTAGCTCAGTTGGTAGAGCAACTGACTTGTAATCAGTAGGTCGTGGGTTCGACTCCTATCGCCGGCACCATTCCCTTGGAGGGGTAGCGAAGTGGCTAAACGCGGCGGACTGTAAATCCGCTCCTTAGGGTTCGGCGGTTCGAATCCGTCCCCCTCCACCATTTTAGGGGCATAGTTCAACGGTAGAATAGAGGTCTCCAAAACCTTTGGTGTGGGTTCGATTCCTACTGCCCCTGCCAGGTATTGAGGTACTCGTTCATATATAGCTATTATTTTATAGTGGCGATTGTGGCGAAGTGGTTAACGCATCGGATTGTGGTTCCGACATTCGTGGGTTCGATTCCCATCAGTCGCCCCATTTCAAAATTGGGGTATAGCCAAGCGGTAAGGCAACGGATTTTGATTCCGTCATGCCTAGGTTCGAATCCTAGTACCCCAGCCATTTTTTATTTTACGAGCCATTAGCTCAGTTGGTAGAGCATCTGACTTTTAATCAGAGGGTCGAAGGTTCGAGTCCTTCATGGCTCATCGTTTTTTAATTAATATGCGCCCGTAGCTCAATTGGATAGAGCGTCTGACTACGGATCAGAAGGTTATGGGTTCGACTCCTGTCGGGCGCGCCAATAAATTCACGTTTACGGAATGTAGCTCAGCTTGGTAGAGCACTTGGTTTGGGACCAAGGGGTCGTAGGTTCGAATCCTGTCATTCCGACCATCTTTCATGATAAAATGGGGCCTTAGCTCAGCTGGGAGAGCGCCTGCCTTGCACGCAGGAGGTCAGCGGTTCGATCCCGCTAGGCTCCACCATTTTAATATTTTTGGAGGTATACCCAAGTCTGGCTGAAGGGATCGGTCTTGAAAACCGACAGGCGGGTAACACCGCGCGGGGGTTCGAATCCCTCTACCTCCTCCATTTTCCGGGTCAGTAGCTCAGTTGGTAGAGCATTAGATTGAAGCTCTAAGTGTCGGCGGTTCGATTCCGTCCTGACCCACCATTATTGCGGGTGTAGTTTAATGGTAAAACCTCAGCCTTCCAAGCTGATGTCGTGAGTTCGATTCTCATCACCCGCTCCAAAATGGGCCTATAGCTCAGCTGGTTAGAGCGCACGCCTGATAAGCGTGAGGTCGATGGTTCGAGTCCATTTAGGCCCATCATTATTCCGAAGTAGCTCAGTTGGTAGTAGCACCTGACTGTTAATCAGGTTGTCGCAGGTTCGAGTCCTGCCTTCGGAGCCACGGCCCGTTGGTCAAGTGGTTAAGACACCGCCCTTTCACGGCGGTAACACGGGTTCGAATCCCGTACGGGTCATCAAGCATGTAGCACAGATGTGTGTTACATGCTTTTTTCTATTTCCTTTAAGTACATTCTCCTTTTTCATGTTGTTGAAAAAAGATCATGACAATAGCAGAAAAAGAGCTTTTGGCAAGGCGAGGGGTTGATTCCCGTTCCGTCAGCGTCCTTTCCAAGAGATGTCCGATGAGCCGTTTCCCTCACTGCGTTCACTCCAGTGTCTCATCTGTGACGCTGGCTCCACTCCAATCAACCATGTGCAATAGTGACAACACCCCTTCATAAAGGGTAGTGAAGACCTTCACTTTATTTGAAAATCTTTGCTAAAAAAGTAAACATTTTGTAGGTTGGAGTGGAGGGCTACTTGACTCCCGTGGGATAGCGAGACAGGCGAGCCCCTGCACGGAGCGGGAGCGGAGGAAGCGGCTCGGCGCTCGCCCACAGGAAAGCAAGTAGCCTGCAACGGAAACCATTTTCACCTTTCACAAAAATTCTATTGTTAGTTTTGTTTTTCAACACTATGTAGATTCTCTTTACGAAAGAGAATCTACAGATTAAATTTGAACAAACTATTTCATATATAAAATATGTATGTTTTTTCAAGTACTATTTTCATGGTGCTTGTCGTTTTGTTCCTCTAATATGAGGATAAGTGGAGGAATCGATATGAATATACAGGAGATACAGCAATTTTTAAGTTTATACCAGACAGAACAAAATAAATCAGAACTTTGGTTAAAGAATAGATTACAGGAAGTTGAAAATGCAGGTGAATATTACCCAACAACTGAGGAGCTAGTTTTTGGTGCAAGAGTGGCATGGCGTAATAGCAATAAATGTATCGGACGTCTATTTTGGCAGTCACTGCATGTGGTAGATGCACGTGATGTTTTAGATGAACAGGATATTTTTCAAAAATTACTAGAACATATTGATTATGCAACAAATTGTGGGAAGATCCGTCCAACTATAACAGTGTTTGCTTCAGATAGAGTAAGGATTTGGAATCATCAACTTATCCGTTATGCAGGCTATGAAACAGAAGCAGGCGTTATTGGAGATTCGCAATCCATTGAGTTTACAAAAGTATGTAAATCTCTGGGATGGAAAGGTAAAGGAACGGCTTTTGATGTGCTACCACTCATTATACAGGTGGATGATCGCGCTCCCAAAATGTATGTAATCCCTGAAGAATATATAGTAGAGGTCTCAATCCGCCATCCAGAGTCAGTGGATGTGGAGAAGTTAGGGATGAAATGGTATGCCGTACCCATAATTTCGAGTATGCGTTTTCAAATGGCGGGTATTGATTTTCAAGCTGCTCCATTTAATGGCTGGTATATGGGAACAGAAATCGGTGCACGCAATTTAGCAGATCATGAGCGCTATAACATGCTACCTGCTATTGCAGAAATTTTTAATCTTGATACAACCAAACAAGCGTCTCTTTGGCGTGATCGTGCATTAGTGGAACTTAATATTGCTGTTCTTCACTCATTTAAAGAAGATGGTGTGAGCATTGTTGATCACCATACAGCGGCTCAGCAATTTAAATTGTTTGAGGAAGCAGAAAAATCAGCAGAAAGAGAAGTTACAGGCAACTGGACATGGTTAATCCCGCCACTTTCGCCTGCAACGACTCATATATTCCATAAACCCTATGTAAATATATATCATACACCAAATTATTTTTATCAAAAGCCGTGCTATTAGCAGTAAAGGAGATGTTTACTTTCCTAATAATTTTGAAAATTAATTTCCAAATTACATGTTGAGGAGAGGGCGTTGATTATGTTAGACCAGCAAATCCCGAATATCCCATGGAGACAATTGACGACACCTTATGGTAGAGGAACAACCATCCCTCAGCTGATTGAACAGGAGCAATATCCACAGCTAGCTGAGTTAATTGAACATCAAGGTACACTATGGCAGGTGACACCCTGGGTTTTGCTGCTCCTTTTAAAAAAGCTAGCTAGTAAAAATACGGAGGATGTCTCCTTACAAGAATTACAGTTATATTTGGCTGTGGCACATGCTATTACAAAGGATTATCTAGACTCAGCCAATACTGTTGAAACCATGCAGGAGCTATTAGATACTAACTATTTATGGTCAGAAAATGAGGACAATGATGAGCAGGAGTGGGAGGAAGAAACGCCAAAGGGCTATGGGCAGCAAGCTTTTGTAGGCTATTATTATTTTAGTTATTTACTCCTACAAGAGGCTATTCCTATTTTTTCTGCTATGACAGTTCATAGTAATGAAGCAAAAGAATGTCTTGCAGAATTGCTAACATTACTACAGCAAGCTGACCATTAAACAATGCGTAAACGTATACACCATATAGAAATAAAGCAGATGGGGAACCTGAACCATCTGCTTTATTTATTAATGCACATATTCATCCTTGGAGGCTCTCATTGAGCAAAAGAAGAGTAATATTGCCACAACGACAAAGAGCCATCCCGCAATATTCCAGCCACCAAAGAAATCATGCAAGTAGCCAAAAAGAATAGGACCAATTGCGGCAAATAAATAACCCAAAGATTGTGCAAAGCCTGATAAATCAGCTGCCTCAAATGCAGTACGAGTGCGGAGAGTGAAGAACATCATTGCTAGGGCGAATGAAGAACCTCCTGCTAACCCTAGAAGGACCATCCACAGTACACCAAGACTAGTCCATTCCATGACAACACCAACAAAGCCTACTAAATAGAAGGATGTAAACATCAATACAAGGGGGCGTTGTGAAGTCATTTTACCTGCAATTATAGGCACAGCCAAAGCCATTGGTACTTGTGAGAATTGCATGATGGAAAACATCCAACCGGCCTTGTCAGGAGCTAGTCCTTGGGCAATATAGATCTCGGGAATCCAAGCTGCAGTCGTGTAGAATAATAAAGACTGTAACCCCATTGCGCCTGTGACAGCCCAAGTAACAGGTGATTTCCATAAAGGTGTACCTGTCTTTTTAGATGTAGTAACTGGTTCGGGTTTATTTGATTTTAATTGAGGTATCCAAATTAAGATTGTAACGAGAACGAGTACGAGTGCAATGGACAGCGCACCTTGCCAGCCTAACGATGAATTGGCTATAGGATAGCTAATACCAGCACCAAGACCAGCAGTTAAATTCATGGACATGGTGAAAAAGGCCATCAATAAACCGACATGGTATGGAAATTTTAATTTTAATAATCCTGGAATAAGTACATTTCCAAAAGAAATGGCTACGCCAATTAGCACAGTACCTAATAGAAGTAACTCTGTTGTACCGAGTGAACGTAGGACAATCCCAAAGGCCAATAGAAAAGTTGATAAAAATAATGTTAGCTCAAGCCCTAGTTTGCGTGCTACAACTGGTGCAAATGGAGATATAATAGCAAAAGCAAGCAATGGAATCGTTGTTAGAAAGCCTGCCAATACATTAGATATCCCAAGATCTTCACGGATAAAGGATATAATTGGGCCAACAACAGTTAGTGGCATTCGTAATGTAGAGGCTATAAAGATAACTCCGAAAACTAAAAGTAAGGTTGTTCCTTTCCAGCTAATTTTTTTACTAGGATAACTAGCGGAATGATCATTTGTAGTCAAAATAAAATCCCCCCTAATCATAACCATTCTAATTGAACTACTATAACACTTTATCACACTATTAAAAATAGTAGAAGATTCATAAAATACAGAACATTTTCCGTTATATTGAAATGTCTATGGTCTTATGTTAGTATAATAAACATCATAAATTTAATAATTATATGCCTCATGTTTGTATTGAGGTAGAGGTCGCGATATTTATAAGTATGCTAATTGAAATGACAAGCATTGATGAAATTAGCTGAAAGGAAATATTGCCGAAGTGTGAGGGGACTTGAAAACCTCATGCTGGGGCTGTCTCCGAAAGGAACAGAACTGTCACGTTTGCACAACGTGTTGAGCTATCATGTAGGAAAAACTGAGGATTAACGTAGCCATCACAGTGTATATGTGATGGCATTTTTTTGCCTCATAAATAGGAAGGAAGCTATATCGTGAGTGAAATAAAAGTAAATCAGCTTGGTCATAAAGCACCGAAGCTGAAAAAAGAATTAAAAAGCCGCCATATTACAATGATTTCTTTAGGCGGTACTATCGGTACGGGGCTATTTTTAGCCAGTGGTGGTGCTATTGCACAGGCAGGACCTGGAGGTGCATTGCTGGCCTATGCCTTAATCGGTATTATGGTGTATTTTTTAATGACGAGTTTAGGAGAAATGGCTGCGTATATGCCATCATCAGGTTCATTTAGTACCTACGCAACCAAATTTGTAGATCCTGCTTTAGGATTTGCATTAGGCTGGAACTATTGGTATAACTGGGCAATCACAATTGCTGCAGAAATCGCTGCCGTGTCATTAATTATGAAATATTGGTTCCCGGATAGCTCATCAGCACTTTGGACAGTATTATTTATTGTTGTAGTACTGACGTTTAATTTACTATCCGTGAAAAGTTATGGTGAAAGTGAATATTGGTTTGCCATGATTAAGGTAGTAACGGTCATCGTTTTTATTATCATTAGCTTACTAATGATTTTTGGTATTTTAGGTGGGCAGGCTCCTGTAGGTTTCACTAATTTCTTTATTAGTGATGGGCCATTCCATGGTGGCTTCCTTGCTACATTTGGTATTTTCCTAGCTGCTGGATTTTCATTTCAAGGGACAGAATTACTTGGAATTACAGCTGGTGAAACAGATGATCCTGGTAAAAATATTCCGAAGGCTGTTAAATCTGTATTTTGGCGTATTCTTTTGTTTTATATTTTAGCGATTGGTGCAATTGGGATGCTGATTCCATTCACAGATGAACGTTTATTATCAGAAGATATCGCAGTATCACCGTTTACACTAGTGTTTGACCGCCTAGGTATTGCCTTTGCTGCTTCATTAATGAATGCCATTATTTTAACGGCTATGCTGTCAGCAGGAAATTCAGGCCTATATGCATCTTCTCGTATGCTATGGCAATTAGCGGTGGATGGACATGCACCTAAATTTTTCGCAAAGCTAAGTCGTCGAGGTATTCCGATTTATGCACTGATGGCAACATTAGCTGTAGGCTGTTTAGCATTTTTAGCATCATTCTTTGGTGATGGAGTGGTTTATATCTGGCTATTAAATGCCTCTGGAATGTCAGGCTTTATTGCATGGCTGGGTATTGCATTTAGTCATTATCGTTTCCGCCGAGCGTTTGATGCACAGGGCTTAGATCCAAAGTTATTACCTTATAAAGCCAAATTATATCCGTTTGGACCATTATTTGCTTTTACCGTTTGTATGATCGTAGTCATTGGACAAAATTACACAGCCTTTACAGGTGATAAAATTGATTGGTATGGCATCCTTGTTTCGTATATTGGGATTCCACTATTTTTAGCACTATGGTTTGGCTATAAAATAAAGCACAAAACCAAAATGCTGCCACTTAAAGATTGTGATTTAAAAGTTGAAGATTAAATAATAGAGCTGTTCTGTAAACCAAAGAGTGATGGGTTTATAGGACAGCTCTTTTTCAACAATCATGAACAAAATCTCTCAAAATAAACATCATAAATATGGTAATGTAATATAGATATGGAAATTTAGAGTTGGCAGGGAGAGGTGCATGATAGTGCAAAAGCATATTTTACTCGTAGAAGATGATGAAGCCATTCGCGAAATGGTCGATAATTACTTAACAATGGAAGGTTTCTCTGTCACAACAGTGACCAATGGCGAAGAAGCATTACAAAGTTGTTTAGAAAATACCTTTGATTTAGTCATCCTAGATATTATGATTCCTAAACTAAATGGATTAGAAGTATTAAAGATTATTCGAGAGCAGGCAGCACTTCCTATCATTATTATGTCTGCAAAAGACAGCGATGTTGATAAAGCATTGGGCTTAGGATTAGGAGCAGATGATTATATTGCTAAACCCTTTTCTATGCTAGAATTTTCGGCACGTGTAAAGGCTGTTATCAGAAGAGCTACAAAATACTCTAGTCAGGATAACCAAAAGCAAGATGTCCTAGAAATTGATAATTTAAAGATAGATATTGTTAATTACTCAATAGCAAAGAACGGGCAAGAGGTAAAGCTGACATCAAAGGAATTTTCTATTTTAAAGTTGTTTGTGACAAATCGTCATCGGGTTTTTACCAAAGAGCAAATTTATCAGATGATATGGAAAGATGCTTACTACGGCGATGAAAATATTATAAATGTACATATAAGAAGACTACGAGAAAAAATAGAAGATGACCCGTCAAATCCTCTATATATTAAAACCCTATGGGGAATCGGCTATAAGTTTGAGGGTTAAGAATATGATGATATTTCTATTACTAATAGTGGTATTGCTAATCGGGATTATTATTTTTCAATGGAAAGTCAAAAAGGAACAAGATCGCACTATCCAATACACGCATAGAAAATTACAAGTAATTGTGAATGAACAGACTTATGAAAAGATTTTAGTAGCAACTACAAATTCAGAAATTCAACAGTTACTTATTACAATGAATACCGTACTAGATCAGCATCAAAAAATCCAAGCAACACATCAGAAAATGGAAAATTCCATGAAAAAGATGTTGGCAAACATTTCGCATGATCTTAAAACGCCTTTAACGGTTGTATTAGGCTATATTGAGATGCTTCAACTTCAGAGCTCGATTAGTGAGGAGGAACGCCAACGATTACTTACGGGTGTTCATGCTAAAACTTTAGAAGTATTAAAAATTATTCATACATTTTTTGATCTGGCGAAATTAGAGGCTGGAGATACAGATTATCCAATCACTAAAATCAATGTCAGTGAAATCTGTCGTAAAAATATATTATCTTTTTATGATCTGGTTACTTCAATGGGATTAGATATTAAGATTGATATCCCAGAGCGCCCTATGTATGCACTCGGTAATGAAGAAGCATTAGATAGAGCCTTAAACAATCTACTGTCTAATGCTATTGCATATGGAGCAGATGGCCATGTCCTTGGAATTACCGTAAGAAATGATGAAGCCAATATTGATATTGATGTGTGGGATTGTGGCAAGGGCATTGATGAATATCATATCGATAGCGTTTTTGAAAGGATGTATACACTAGAGGATTCTCGAAATAAATCCTTCCAAGGTAGTGGTTTGGGACTAACGATTACAAAGCGACTAGTAGAAATAATGAATGGCTCCATTCGGTTATCGAGTATTCCCTATGAAAAAACCATTTTTACCATTTCGTTAAAACGAATGATGTATTGAATCATTTATGCTTGTAGAGCTTTAATGCTTTGCAGGCTTTTTTACTTAAGAAATTTGTAAGAATGCAGTAATAAAATAGAGAGTTTCATTTTTTATAATGAACGTAGTCACAATTGAGGGAGAGAATTACATGACATACATTGTAAAAACAAACCAGCTTACGAAAGTCTACGATGGAAAAGAAGTTGTTTCTGCTGTCAATATGAACGTTAAGAAGGGAGAGATTTATGGATTTTTAGGTCCTAATGGTGCGGGTAAAACCACTGTTATGAAGATGCTAACTAATCTAACGAAACCTACAAGTGGGGATGTAGAGATTTTAGGGGAGATATTGACAGACCGATCCTATGAAATACTAAAAAGAATGGGATCAATTATTGAATATCCTATTTTCTATGAAAAATTAACAGCTAGTGAGACTCTGGAACTACATTGTGAATACATGGGTTATTATGATAAGAAAGAAATTGCGCATGTTCTTAATTTAGTAAAGTTATCGAATACAGAAAATAAGCAGGTTAAAGATTTTTCTCTGGGGATGAAACAGAGATTAGGCATTGCACGAGCTATTATTACAAAGCCAGAGTTACTTATATTAGACGAACCCATTAATGGATTGGACCCAGTAGGGATAAAGGAGTTAAGAGAGCTTTTCAAGATGCTTTGTAAGGAGTATGGCATAACCATTATTATTTCTAGTCATATCCTGGCTGAAATAGAACAATTGGTCGATACGATAGGTGTTATTAAGAATGGTAGGCTCATCACTGAGGTAGCAATGGATACAATCAATCGTGATCAGGTCAATTATACGGAAGTGATCGTAAGTGATGGGAAAAAGGCAGCGTTTATTATTGAAAGTGAATTGAAGATTACTAATTTCAAGCTGATGGATGATAACTCTATACGTATTTATGACTCGACAGTATCCCAGCAAACCCTATCTAGAGCATTAATTGAACATGGCGTTGAGATTGAGGAGATTAGTAAAAAAACAAGTTCATTAGAGGATTATTTCTTAAAGCTAATCAATGGAGGCGTTGTTCATGCTTAATTTAATGCGTTTAGAAATGAAAAAATTTCATTTAGGGTCCTATGTTAAAGGGGCCATTATTGCTAATTTTGTTATTCTTGGGTTTTTGTTTATGATTTTATTTATTTCTAAAGTAGAGGGAGATCCAGGGCTTGAAAATTATGAGGTTGCTTTAAGTGTCATTGATTCCTTTGTAAGAGCAGTTTTTATTATTTTTGCTTCTACGTTAATAGCTAAGTTAATCATCGGAGAATATAAATTTAAAACCATCACATTAGCCTTTATGTATCCTATAAGTAGAAAGAAATTAATGGTCGCAAAGCTTGCCATTGTCATGCTATTTACATTCACAATGATCATTATCTCCAATGCTCTTATTACAACAATTTTTTGTGTCATTAGCGATCGATATGAATTAATTCCTGATGTACTATCAAGTTCTTTAATTATCCAGCACATACCTTCTATATTGATGAATGCGATAGCTGCCTCAGGTATAGCTTTAATCCCATTGTATTTCGGGATGAGAAAATACTCCATACCGACAACGATCATTTCATCTATTATCATTGTATCTGTAACTTCGTCTAATTCAGGTAACTTTACTTTAAACGATATTATTATTATTCCAATTACTTTAGCAATCGTGGGTCTTGGTATTGCCTATTTAGCCATACGGAATGTTGAGAAGGTTGATGTTTAATCGAAAAAAGCCAGGTACTCAATTTTTAAGAGTACCTGGCTTTTTATTACGCAAATATTGTTTCCCACAGTAAATAGATATTCAATGCCACAACGATGACAACTACAAACCAACCTAAAATAGTTGTAATACGATGATTGACTAAACTGCCCATGATGTCTCGTTTGCTTGTAAACATGACAAGTGGGACCAGGGCAAATGCAATACCGAAAGATAACACAACCTGACTTAGAACGAGAGCATAGGTTGCGTTCACCCCTGATGCAATAATGACTAGCGGAGGCACCATAGTAATCGCTCTACGTAAATAAAGTGGTATTTTTCTTTGAATAAATCCTTGCATGACTACGTCGCCTGCTAAAGTTCCTACAGAGGAGCTAGCTAGCCCTGCAATGAGTAAACCTAAGCCAAAGGAAATAGCTGCCATTGGACCGAGCGCCTCTTTTAAGCCATTATAGGCTACATCTAAATCTTCTACTACCATGCCTTGTGTGTGGAATACTGCTGCGGCAATAATGAGCATGCTCATATTGATGGCACCAGCAATAATCATAGCGATGATAATATCGATAAATTCAAAACGGAAAATACGTTTTTTTTCAGCCTCATTACGACCAATAATACGACTTTGTGTTAACGAAGAATGTAGGTAAATAGCATGAGGCATAACGGTTGCACCTAAAATACCTGTTGCTAGTAATAGCGAATCTACACCTTCAAAGTGTGGCGTGAACATGCCAATGGCTACATCGCCCCATGCTGGCTGGGCTAAAAATGTTTGGAAGGCAAATGCTAATACAACAATTAAAACCATGCCTGAGATACCTGCCTCAAAGGCTCTAAATCCTCTTCTTTGCAGCTCTAAAATAGCGAATGAACCCACCGCTGTAATCAATGCTGCGGGAAGCATAGGAATATTGAAAAGTAAATAAAGCCCTAATGCTGCCCCGATAAATTCAGCGAGGTCAGTGGCAATGATGACCAATTCAGCCTGTATCCATAAAAAGATAGATGTTTTTTTAGAAAAATGCTCGCGTGCTACTTCAGGTAAATTCTTTCCTGTCGCAATGCCAAGCTTGGCAGACAGGGATTGAATTAACACGGCCATCAAATTAGAAAAGGCTATAACCCAAAGTAGCAAATAGCCGTATTGAGAACCTGCTGTAATGTTTGTAGCAAAATTACCAGGGTCGATATAGGCGACTGCTGCAATGAAAGCAGGTCCTAAAAATGGTAAAAATCGTCGCCAACCTTTTATATCTCCATCTAAAACCGCCTCTGCAGCCGGTTTTGTGACTCGTTTGTAAACCATATTGTTCCCTCGTTTCAAAAAGTATCATTAACGAAATAAAGTTTCCTATAGGAAAATAAGATATTAGTATTCTAACGCTAGGAATAAAAAAAGTGAAGTAGTTTGTTTTATCTTTCTTTATAAGTATGTGTCATTCTCATCATTTTCTAATTAGACTTTCACCACTTGTATCGTATACGATGAAAAGAAAAGGCGAAGGACGGATTCGACATGACGCATCGAATTTTAATTATTGAAGATGAAGAAAATATTGCCAGAGTGCTACAACTGGAGCTTCAATTTGAAGGGTATGAGGCAGAAATGGCCCATACAGGAGCAGAAGGCTTACTACAATACCGTGAGCAGCAATGGGATTTAATTTTACTTGATATCATGCTACCTGAGATGAGCGGTATTGATGTGCTAAAGCGGATTCGTGCAACAGAATCCCAGACGCCTGTTATCATGTTGACTGCCAAAAGCGAGGTAGAGGATAAGGTAAAGGGCTTGGATTTAGGAGCCAATGATTATGTGACAAAGCCTTTTGAAATTGAGGAGCTGCTGGCACGTATTCGCAATGCTTTACGATTTTCGCAGAAGGTCAGTCCAAAGCAAGTTGCCCTTACATTTGGCCATTTATCGATAAACGAGCAAACAAGGGAAGTTGTCTATTTTGATAAGGAAATTCAGCTGACACCCCGTGAATATGATTTGCTGTTCTATTTACTGAAACATCCCAAACAAGTACTGACAAGAGAGCAAATACTAGAGGCTGTGTGGGGCTATGATTATTATGGGGATACAAATGTTGTGGATGTTTATATACGTTATGTCCGTCAAAAGCTTGAAGCTGCCAATGCTACACCTCTTATTCAAACGGTTCGAGGTGTTGGGTATGTGCTAAAGGAACACAGTTATGAGACTTAAAACAAAAATTCATCTACTAACAACATTGCTAATGCTAGTTATAGTAGTGGCAACAAATAGTGGAATTTATTTGTTGTATGAGAAATTTGCCTACGATACGGAATATAATCAGCTCCAGACACGGGCAAATGATTTAGGCGCTACACTGAGTCAGTTAAATGCACAAACCAACCTACAGCAAGTATTAAGAGCATATATGCCAACAGATGGCGCTGTCTATATTTATGAAGGTGAGCGTTTGAAAACAAAGGTTCAGGCTACTCTTGAAATGCAAGAAGGTCCTTCTATTACCTACACAATGCCTGCTATTTGGATAGACGGAACGGTTGTGGACATAACATTACAGCAATCTATGGAAGAAGTAGAGCGGACATTAGATTTGTTAAAGGTCATATTGATTGTTGTATCGGTTATGGCTACAGTTCCGATTTTCCTAGCAAGCTTAGTACTTGGGCGTCTTATTTTATTACCGCTAGAACGTTTAAATGAGACCATGCGCAAAAGTGCATCTACTGGGAAATATGAAAAAATAGATATCGCAGAAAAAGGTGGAGACGAGTTAACAAATATTAATCGTACTTTCAATATGATGATGGAGAAGCTTGAGCAGCATTATCAAAAGCAACAAGAATTTGTGTCAAACGCCTCCCATGAGTTGAAAACACCTATAACTGTTATTGAAAGCTATGCAAAATTACTCCTAAGAAGAGGTTTTGATAATCGGGAGGTTGCTCAGGAATCCTTACAAGCCATTGCTAATGAATCATCTCGTATGCATGAAATGGTGCTGCAATTGCTAGAACTAGCTAAAAATAATGAGCATTTGGACGTTCATTTCGAGCAGCTAGAGCTTGCCCCGTTCTTAAATAAAGTAGCTTCACAAATGGAGCAGGCATATCATCGAACATTTAGAATGGATGCGACGATTCCAAGATTTATTTATAGTGATGAAAAAATATTGAAGCAACTACTCTTTATTTTGCTTGATAATGCGAGGAAATATAGTGAGGATGAAATACGTATTCTAGCCACAGAAACAACTAATCAAGTACGTATTACCATCCAAGATTTTGGTATGGGTATTCCTGCAGAGCATATTCCTCATTTGTTTGAGCGTTTTTATCGTGTAACAGAGGATCGTAATCGTAAGACAGGCGGTTCAGGGCTAGGGCTAGCAATAGCACATGAGCTGGCACAACAATTGGGTATAACGATAGATGTGAAAAGTAAGCTAGGGGAAGGCTCAAGCTTTACTTTATGTATACCGAAGGAGGGACAGCAATGAAAAAGTGGATGTTGATAATTGTTGTTATTATCCTTCTTTGTAGTGGAGTAATTTGGTTTATTCAAAATCGTTATTTTTACGTTCAACCTCTTAGTGAAGCGGAGGCTGTTCGCCATATTGAAACAATCTATAATGGTCATGTTACACAAGTGAAGAAACAAGGAAATACCTTTGAAATGCTATTTACGCGGGAGAATGTTAAATATGCGGCCATACTTGATGTTACGACACAGCAGGTAACTAATCTAATAATGAAAGAAGGCCAAAGTAAATTACTGTTAACAGAAAAGCAGATCAGACAAATGGTTAAAAAGGAATATGGTGATGTAGAAAGTGTTATGCTAACGGATTCCGTTTATACTGTGCGTGTTGAAAATGAGAAAATACAAAAGGATTTAACGCTTGATGGTTATACTGGTGATGTACTGGCAGAGAGAAAGGTTGAGACACAAGGACAATCTATCGAAGAGCCTATTATTACTGAACAGCAGGCCATTCAAATAGCTCTTAAGCAATTAAAGGGTGAAGTCGATTCAGTTGATTTTGAGGAAACCTCAGAGGGTGGTTACTATTTAGTTGAAATCGAAACACAGGAGGACGAAGCTACTTTTCAAATTCATGCTGTTTCAGGGAAGGTGTTGTCTGTTACATGGGATGACGATCAATAAATCATTCTCATGAAATTCTAATGTTCCTCTTATAGTTCTATCATCTTCACTTGGTAAGCTAAGTTTAGATAAAACAAAGGAGAGATGAACATGAAAAAAATGATTATGATTCCAGCACTAGTAATTACTCTTGGGGTGGGAGCAGCGATTGGCTCGACGACTTTATTATCAGGAAATGCCCAAGAAAAAAAGGTTTTATCAATGCAGAAAATTGAGAAGAAAGCTCTAGCAGTAGTTGATGGTACAGTGGCAAATATCGAATTTGACCAAAACCAGTTTAGCTCTATTTATGAAGTAGAGGTGCATACAGATACAGAAGAATATGATTTAAAGTTTGATGCTTTTAGTGGAAAATTACTCAAACAGAAAAAAGAACGTCTAGATGATGATGATTGGGATGATCAAATTCCAACTACCACCACGACAACAAAAATAATTACAAAAGAGCAGGCTATCAAGACAGCCCAAACGAAAGCAAAGGGCACAGTGACAAAAATTAAGCTCGATGATGGTGTATATGAAATTGAACTGAAAGACGGTCAATATGAATACGAAGTAGAAGTAGATGCAGTCTCTGGGAACATTATCGACTTTGAACAAGGCTATGATGACTAATTTAATGAACTGTCTTAAAGGTAGAACATACTTTTAAGGCAGTTTTTGTTGTATATACTGCGGGTATTCAAGAAATTTTATTTAAGAAGCGGTTATTTTAAGCCTATGCTTTTGCTCAAAAAAAAGAAAAATTTTCTTCTTTACTTTTTTAATCGGCAGGCGTAATATGACATCATTATAAAAGTTTCAAATTTCTAAATCGCTGAAGCAACTAGACGCGGGGGAACCAATTTTGACGGATGGCATAGCCATTCTTGGGGTGAATCTCTTCCATTTGGAGGAGTAGGGCTACTCAGGCCCGAATCCGACAGCTAACCTCGTAAGCGTTAAGAGCAGAAAAGTGGAGCTTGGCAGACGGATGAGCGTCTACAAGTCTTATTTAGTGATGACTTGTAGGCGTTTTTTGATGTTATTTAGAAAGGCGAAACACATTCTATGAAACTAGAAGGTGTTTATCAATGAAATCCTCATTCAAACGTTATGTAATCGGTAAACCATTAAGATCCGATGCGTTAGGGGAACAAAAGCTAAGTAAAACAAAGGCATTGGCCATATTATCGTCTGATGCGTTGTCATCAGTAGCCTATGGGCCAGAACAAATTTTAATTGTCCTGATGACGGTAGGTACAATGGCATTTTGGTATTCCTTACCTATTGCCGCTGGAGTGGTTGTTCTACTTGTGGCACTGATTTTATCCTATCGTCAGGTTATCTTCGCCTATCCACATGGGGGAGGCGCCTATGTCGTATCACGAGAGAATTTAGGCGTGAATGCAGGTCTTGTAGCTGGGGGCTCTTTGCTTGTTGATTATATTTTAACGGTAGCAGTAAGTGTGTCGGCAGGAACAGATGCCATTACATCGGCATTCCCAAGTCTTCACCCTTACAATGTACCCATTGCTATCATTTTTGTGATTTTCTTAACGATTTTAAACTTGCGAGGTGTAACGGAGTCAGCCTCTATCTTGGCGTATCCAGTCTATCTATTTGTAGGCGTTATGCTATTGTTAATTGGGATTGGACTTTACAATGTGGCAACTGGGCAGGTGCCAGCAGAGCTACATCCAAAGATTGGCACACCAGTGGCAGGGATTAGCCTATTTATTTTATTAAAGGCATTTGCCTCAGGAAGCTCAGCCTTAACAGGGGTAGAGGCCATTTCTAACGCAATTCCTAATTTTAGAAATCCTGCCCCTAATAATGCTGCTAAAACGCTTTTAGCAATGGGCGCCATTTTAGCCGTTTTATTCATCGGGATTGTTAGCCTATCTTACTTTTATGGGGTTGCACCAACAGCAGAAGCAACAGTAGTATCCCAGCTAGCAGAAGCTAGTATTGGTCGCAATTTCCTTTATTATATTGTACAGGGAACTACGGCAATGATATTAGTACTTGCAGCAAACACAGGATATTCAGCCTTCCCATTGCTTGCTGTGAATTTATCGAAGGATGGTTTTATCCCAAGAATCTTCCAAATTCGAGGGGATCGTCTTGGCTATTCAAATGGCATTTTAATGCTAGGTGTTGCAGCCATTGTTTTAATTATACTATTTGACGGGGCCACAGAGCATTTAATTCCGCTTTATGCAGTAGGGGTATTTATTCCCTTTACATTAGCGCAAACGGGAATGATGCGAAAATGGTGGCGCGAAAAACCAAAAGGTTGGGTAGCGAGATTTACAATCAATACAATAGGAGCAGCTATCTCTTTCATCGTGGCAATGATGTTTTTTGTGACAAAAATGCCTCAAGTTTGGCCTGTGTTTATCTTTTTACCAATTATAATTTTTGTATTCCATCGTATTAAGCACCATTATCAAGCCGTTGGAGAACAGTTAAGATTGAATCATGAGGAGCTGGCTACTATTGAGGGGAATGTTTTCATTGTGCCAGTAGCTGGTATAACGAAGGTGGTTGAAAATTCCCTACATTATGCTAAATCACTTAAGGTGGATAAAGTGATCGCCTTTTATGTAGCTTTCGATCAAGCAGATGCAAAAGCCTTTGAAGAGAAGTGGAACGCATGGCAACCTGATGTACGGTTAGTTACTTACTATTCACCATATCGCAGCATTACACAGCCATTGATTAAATTTATTGATAAAGTTGAACATCAATGTACGAAGACAGGTCATAAAGTAACGGTTGTTATCCCTCAATTTTTACCGAAAAAAGGCTGGCACCATATGCTACACAACCAATCGAGTCTTCTCATTCGTACGACACTGTTATTTCACAGAAATGTCGTCATTATGACAGTACCTTTTCATTTATCAAAATAATGCTAGCAAGCTAGAAAATAGTCTGTTATAATCAGTACGTTGATTGAAAACACGAACGTTTACAATTAAAAAGTTACAGAATACCATTAAATTCCGAAAAATCAAACTTTTTTTAGTGAGAGATAGTAGCTCTTACCGAATAAAGTGATAAATTGGTTATTCTGATAGTTTCATACAAATCCACTCATATAATAGCGAGAATAGGGCTCGCAAGTTTCTACCGATTTACCGTAAATGAATCGACTATGGGTAGCAATGCTTTTAGAGAGCTTCAATTTTAATGATGTTTTCTATTCATTTCGACGTTTTTACGCTGAATGCTTTGCTCCACTCGTAGCAGAATGGAATCAAAGTATTCAGCGTTTTTTTATAATTTTTTATGAAAGAAGGATATGAAAGAAATGAAGTTATTACAAGACAAAATTATACAAGAGGGTAAAGTATTATCTTCATCCGTATTAAAAGTTGATTCATTTTTAAACCATCAAATTGATCCGATGCTAATGAAGGAAATTGGTCACGAATTTGCAAATCGTTTCTCTGATCAAGTCATTACAAAGATTTTAACAATAGAATCTTCAGGTATCGCACCATCTGTCATGTTAGGCTTAGAAATTGGCGCGCCTGTCGTGTTCGCTCGTAAACGTAAATCATTAACGCTTTCAGATAACCTTTATTCATCAAAGGTACATTCATTCACAAAAAATGAAACAAATGAGATCTCTGTCTCACGTAATTTTTTAAGTGAAGATGACAATATTTTAATTGTAGATGATTTCTTAGCCAATGGTGAAGCTGTCAAAGGCTTACTTGATATTGCTGCACAAGCAGGTGCGAATGTTGTGGGAGTTGGAATTGTTATTGAAAAGGGCTTCCAAGATGGCGGAAAATTATTGCGTGAGCAAGGTGTTCGCGTTGAATCATTAGCAATTGTAGACTCTCTTGAAGATGGCAAAGTAACATTTGCTACGGAGGCTCGCGCGTAATGAATACCTTTAAATCGTCTGCGCTAGCGATTCAACATTTACTTGCAATGTATGCTGGAGCCATCCTAGTGCCACTGATTATCGGTGGGGCAATTGGCTTTGATTCAACACAAATGACGTATTTAGTAGCGATTGATATTATGATGTGTGGGATCGCTACACTTTTACAAGTTTATTCAGGTAAATTCATTGGTATCGGCTTACCGGTTGTACTTGGTTGTACATTCACAGCAGTAAGTCCAATTATTGCGATAGGTACAAACCCAGAGCAGGGTATTACGGACATTTATGGTTCCATTATTGCTTCTGGTGTAATTGTAATGATTATTGCAGGCTTCTTCGGTAAGCTTGTGAAATTCTTCCCACCAGTCGTAACAGGGTCAGTTGTTTCGATTATCGGTATTTCCTTATTACCAGTAGCATTAAACAATATGGCAGGTGGACAAGGTGCTGAGGATTTTGCCTCTGCCTCTAATGTAGCTTTAGCGTTTATTACTTTGGTTATCATTTTAATCGTTTATCGTTTTTCTACAGGCTTTGTTCGTGCCATTTCTATTCTGATTGGATTAGTAGCAGGAACAATTTTAGGTGCATTCATGGGGAAAGTTGACTTTAGCCCGGTTTCTGAAGCCGATGCACTTCATATGGTACAACCTTTCTACTTTGGAATGCCAACATTTGATGTAACGGCAATTATTACAATGACACTTGTAGCAATGGTATCCCTAGTAGAATCATCTGGTGTCTATTTTGCACTAAGCGATATTTGTAATAAAAAATTAGATTCAAAAGATTTAGCTCGCGGCTATCGTTCAGAAGGTCTTGCGTCAGTAATCGGTGGTATTTTCAATGCCTTCCCATACACAACATTCTCACAAAACGTGGGACTTACACGTATGTCAGGCGTAAAAGACCGTAAAGTCATTTACATCACAGGTGGATTACTAGTAGCACTTGGTTTCCTACCAAAAATCGCAGCATTAACAACGATTATTCCAACATCCGTACTAGGTGCGGCAATGTTAGCGATGTTCGGTATGGTGATTACACAAGGTATGGGTATGCTTGTACCAGTTATGAACGAGTCAGCAGAAAATGCGATGATTGCTGCTGTGGCAGTAAGTTTGGGTGTTGGTGTATCGGTTGTACCAGGAATTTTCGATGCACTGCCAGAAAGTATATCTCTTCTAACATCTAACGGTATCGTCTGTGGTTCGGTTACAGCGATTATCCTTAATATTTTATTCAACATGATTGGGCCGAAGCATAAAAAAGACCCGATGCATGGGGAAGTGTAAAAAGATAATTAAATAGATTTTTCAGAGAGTACCCCACATATTCTGCTGAAAAAAATGATGATATGTCGCCTATTTTTAACTAATAATTTAGTTGAAAGTAGGTGGCTTTTTTTGTATGCGTAAAAGAGTACACGTTAGAAGGGACGTTGAAGAAAAACCTTTATCGACATTCACGTTTAAGCAAGCATTTGATTATTTTTATTCAGCTAAAAAGGGTGAAGAGGTTAGAAAAGCAACTCTGACAACTTATGATGAACATTACCGATTTTTTATTCAATGGTTAGAGCACTCAGGATATGAAATCACCAAAGTAGATGAATTATCAGTGGTTATAGTGCGTGACTACATGCTATATATGCGTGAAGAACACTACAATTTCAAACAGAAGCGAGTAGGATTGTCCATTCAAACTGTTAATGCTCGTATTCGATTTTTAAAAACTTGGTATAGCTTCTTATGCAATGAGGAGTTACTTGAAAAAAACATTATGGAATCCATTAAGTTTTTGAAGGTTGATGAAAAGAAGGTTGATTTATTAACAGAGGATGAAATGAAACGACTATTTGAAGCTCCTAATAAAAAATTGTGGGCACAATGGAGAGATTTTGTATTATTTCATGTTTTATATGATACAGCTTTACGTATATCGGAGGCAATCAGTCTAGATTGTAATGATATAGATATTGTTCGTAGACAGATAGTATTACCTGCTAATAAAGCGAAAGATAGGCGTTATCGCATTATACCAATTACAAACCACACTTTAAAGCTATTAATTAAATTGATGGATGAGAATAAAGAAGTTTTCAATAACCATGAAGCTGTGTTTTTAAATTGGTTTGGTGAAAGGTTAGCGACAGACACATTTAGAAGGAATTTAGCAAGGTATCTGAAAAAGGCTGGAATCAATAAGAAATTTAGTTGTCATGATTTCAGGAGACAATCAATAACTGAAATGCTCAAAAATGGAGCATCAGTATTCGCAGTCCAATCTATAGCAGGGCATTCCCAAATTTCAACAACTCAAAAGTACGTATTTTTCGATGATGAGACAATTAGACTTCAACATGATTTATATAGCCCGTTAAACAGAATGGCTTATAAAAAAAGAAAATAGAAAGGAGCCTATCATTATGAAAATGTCTAACAAATATAACCTTGAAAATAACGAGCTGCGCTACTTAATGAATAATGTTCAAATCACAACACTTGGAAATGGAATCAATCCTATCGAGGTATCGAAGGAAGTTTAGGAAGTTTACGAGAAAGATGTGTTAAATCGCATTGTAGCAATTGAGGGAGCTATTACGAAGGTGAAACAATATATCGGCAAGTAAGGCATAAAAAAGAGCAGGTACTCGCAATACCTACTCTCACACGCATTTAGCCATACAGGAATACAACTAAATATGAGCGTTTAACATGCCTTCATTTTACTTCAAAAAAAGTGGAAATGCAAAGGTCTAGTTTCCTATTGTCTTTTTTAGGTAACGTGAGGTCATGTTGGCTCATTGGTGGAAACCTAGTAACACCAATTGCAACTAAACTTGACAGGTTAAGACGTTCCCATCGCACACAAACGTCTAGGATACCAATACATGCTTCCTTGTTGGCATGGTATCTGAATGGTGATGCCGACCAAAAAGGGCAGGAGTGGAAGGTCTGAGTGGCTACGGTCACGCAGGATACACAATACATTATCGTTGTTGCTGAGTTCCTCACAACCAGTAGGATAAGCATTTATGAGCACGTTACGAGAGCGTGTAGCAGAAGATAAGACGTTTCGAGGGCAGAACGTAGAAACTATGTGTATCGAGAGAAATCTCACATTAACAAGGGCATACATATACGGATACCTCAAATGACGGATTCATGTTGCGATGGCTGTCTGTTTATAGTTTCTGATTTCTTAGTTTCTATAATACAGGCAGTCATTCTGCACCAAGCCGTTTTCCTCAATTCTGGCTTCATGTTGCGGGATAGGCTAGATACATGTCAAGTTATGTTATGCCTTAGTGTAAAAATTTTTTAGAGTAAATCATCATTTGGAATTAGGTTATCGGAGCCGAAAAATTTGCATGATAAGAGGGTGGGAATTTTAGTAAGGAATGAGACAGTGTGATTTGGTAGTAACAAATCAATATCTAAATTTGGGCATTGGAGAAGAAACAATGATTCTTCTTGATTTCACTAACTCAGAAAACAAATGTATTAAGTGTAGTCAGTATCCACAGGGGGGTACTTTACAGTATTTTCGATTAGCAATTATTTTGTCATCGCGGGAACAGACCTAAGGATAAATTTACGTAAAAAATATTTTTACGATACGAAGGGAATATACGTAGCTTAATAGTTGATAGCTTTGTTCACAGCACTGACTAAATGTATTTGAATAAGAAAGTTAATTTACTATGTTATTTAAGGGAGTGATATGCATTGCCATTATGCAAAGTGTGTAAACAGGAAACAAAAATGTACTATAGCGATATGTGTGTTTCATGCAGAACTAAGGTTTATTTAGCTGAGTTTAAACGAGTTACAGCGCTAAAGGGAAAGTGTTTAACAAAAAAAGGATTTGATAAAGAAAGCTCCATAAGCAGCATTGCTATTATTAAATCAGTAAAAAGGGATTGGGGACAATTATTACATGAACATAATTTAATTGAAGAGCTGTATGAGTACGCAACAGATGAATATGAAAAGTTTGCTTATAAGAATAAAAAGGCTTCAAGTACACTTTTTACACGAGAACATCCTTATTTAGGGCAGTATGTATTTGCAAGCATTTTAGATATAAAAAAGATACGAAGAAAATTAGGCTTTATTAATGAGAATTATGCAGGGATGTATAATGAGTCATTATTAAAATGGAATTTTGAAAATGTCAAATCGATAATTGGTAGAATTCCAACAATCAGGGAATTTAATAAGGAATCTAAGATTTTAGCTTCCATTTACTGTGACTATTACGGCATAAATGGGCAGCAATGGGATAAAGTATTGCAGATAATGGTAAAGGACGAAAAAGAGCTAGGGAGCTTTTTAGCAAAACGTGATAATTTGTATAAAGAAAAATCAATTGAGGCATTAATGGCTGGTCGAATTTCTCCTATACCAGATGAAGATTTAGAGAGAGAATTTCGACGTGTTTTTGATATGTATATTGATAAGTATGGTACTCACCCAACAAAAAGAATATTTAATGAAGAGTCCATTTATAATGATAATACCTATAGAAAAAGATATTGTATGTCTTGGCGAAATATTGCAATCATTAAGTATGGATACGAACTTAAAGTGAGGAATGTAAACGAAAAAATCTTTTTGGAATCTGTAAAGCAAGTTTTAAAATCAGATTTCGAAAGCCAAAAAACGTTTAAATGGTTGTTAGGTATTAAAGGGGCGCATTTATTTTGTGACGGCTACTTTGAAAAATTTAATCTTATAGTTGAATTCGATGGAAAGCATCATCGTGTACCAGTCGCTAATTTTGGTGGAACTGAACGATTTTTAAAAGACCGAGAAAACGATAGATTGAAAGAACAGCTAGTTAAAAAGCATGATATAAATTTTCTACGTGTTTCTAGCAAAGAAAGATGGCGAGATATGGATTATTTGAAATTGAAGCTGGAACGAGTCTTAGACATGAAACTCTAGATTAGGTGCTTTTACATTGTAGTGTGTTTTAGAGAAGGCGTGGATGACATTAGATACTCATAACAAGGAAGCGGCTGCATATTTAGTCGCTTTTTTGATAGATAATTAACAGATATTAGTTTACTTTGACATAATAAGAGCATCTTAAAGAAATCAATATACTTTACTTAACATTAAGTTAAGTTTATAATAAAAACAAAAATATTTAGGAGATTAGATAATGCATAATAATCTAAAACTTATACGAAAAATTTATAAGGTATCTCAAAAAGAATTAGCTGATAGTCTACAAGTAAGTAAGGCGATGATAAGCATGTGGGAAAATAATCTAAAAGAAAAAATACCACAATCTAGGGTAATAGAAATTATAAATTTTTTTGATATTGATGATGAGGTACTTTTTTCTGAAGAAGTAGATGTTTTGAAGTTGGAAAAAAAGGCTATGCGAAATACATTAGATGATTTAATAGAGAGATATGTAAGTAATAGTGAATTAGAAAACTTAGAACAATTAAAAAAAGTTGAACAGTATCATTCTGGATTATCAAAGGAAATAGAGAATATGCTCAACACCCCTGACAAATTATTAAAAATAATGCGCCTAAGTCAGATACTTAATAATGATGAAATTGATAGTACCTTTAACTCTCAAATTAGACCATTTGCATTAAATTCAGTAATCGATAATTTTTTATCATTAATTGAAGAAAAGAAAACGATGAGAATTGATACACTGTTTCTGGTTTTAGAGTGTTTAACAATATTGGATGAGGGAAAGATAAAGCAATTAAGGGCTCTACTTTTAGAATTTGATAATAGAGAAGAAATTTAAGGTAAATTTAATACAATAAAATAAAGGGGTTTGATTAAAATACCAAAAAGGAACGAATTATACTTTACTGGGAGCGATTTAAGGAACAGAATTTTGTGTATAGGAGAACATGAACATAAAATTTATATGCCGAATGAAATTTTTAGTGAATTAATCAACGGGTTTACAAATGATAAAGGGGAACTTGTTCAGGGTTTCCTTGATGAGGATGGTAAAAAAATAAAAGAATTTACCTCATCTACCCATATTGCTTATGCATATTCATATGTGTATCTTGCGCATTACATGTATAGGTACTGTAAATATTATTATGACGGCGCAAAAGATATAGATGAAAAGATGATAAAACAAATTTTAGGTTTTCCAGCGAAATCTGATAGTTATACTTATATAACAAAAAAAGGCGGTTTATTAGAGAGAATGGGTTATATTAGAAAAGAAAGTGATAAGCCAATTAGACCTATACTTGAAGAAACAAGCCCAGAATTATCGGAATTTTTAATGGAAAGTAACTACTCTGAATTATTTGGTTATAATAGAAGAAATAGGAAGATTAATTTTCCTGTTAAAGCATTTCATAGAGAAGCATGGGCGGAAGAAGATAATTATTTTAATGGTACTTTTTTTAATGTATTAAATACACATAAAATAAATATTGAAATTTTTATTTACTGTATGACTGACCCAGAACTAGGCGTAAAGGGCTTTTATCTATATTGTTTTATGTTGTATAACAATGATAAATTTAATAATGGATTTAATTGTTCATTTGAGAAATTAGCTTCATTAACAGGTTTGTCAATTAAAACCATTAGAACTCAGCTAGAAAATTTAGAAAAACGTAATATGATTCTTAATGACCATAAGCCGTTTTGTATTAATAAAAAAGACTGGCAAATTACTAAACCAAATACATATAAAACACTAGCATTTGAACAATTTATTTCAAATAAATTAGAATATAATGAAATTCCGAAACAAAGAAAAATAAATGCTGAACGATATGCAAAAGAAATAGGATTTGTAAATCAAGAAGAAGTTGAAGAGCAAAGCTATAAAAAGAAAAGTATGAAAAAATCAAATAATTCTTTAAACAATTATAGTTATAATACATCTATATACGATAAAAATGGTGTCTCTATTCCATTACCATTTTAAAATTTTAAAAACCTCTTTATAGGACGCTTATTATAATACAGAATTAGTATACTTACCTACGTTAATATGTTATGTACGCAGTGTATATTTTTTTATTAAATAAGTGCCCCTTAAAGAGGTTTTTTAATTATTATAATTAAATTTAATATTTAAAATATACAATTGGTGCTAACCCGAGTAATTTGAAATATTTTATTCTTGAATGACGACTACAATTCCATTCTCAAAGTAAATATATCTATTTCCATAATAAACCCATTGTTCAGTTATACCGTACGCTGTAGTAGTTTTATTAATATTTTTTGGTTTACCCCACTTTGAATTATTTACTTCTTCCATTGTCATTCCGATTTTTGGGTTAGATTTGATGGTTGCTTTATAGTTGTTTTCACTTATAGCCAACGCTTTAGTTTTAACAGCCTCCTTTTTTAAATATTCCCAAGCATCTGTGCCAACAAGACCAACCCTTCTTTGAACAAAATCGTTTATTTCTTTAGCGAAAGTTCCATTATAAGTTGGACTAATTTCTATGAGGTAGTCGTAATATTGACTCAAATCGGCGAATGCCTTACTATTTTTGTATTTATTATAAAATATTCTTGCATAAATATAATTCCTAATTGTATCAATGTTTTCATCATCTATCTTGTTTACTATATCTAAAGCTTCATCATATTCTCTAATTGACAACAAACTTATAGATTCACGAAATTGATTTTTCTTTAGTTCTTGTTCATAATCTTCTTGTTTTTCAAGAACAATTTTATGTAGTTTTTCAATGTCATTTTTAAATTCACCATTGTAATTCTTTGCTTTAATCTTTTCTAAAAGCTTTAATGTACTAGTATAATCACCTTCACTATCCTCTGAGTTTATCTTGGCATTAATATAATTGCTTAGAATCATTACATCTTTGAAATCATCTGGAAGTTCATCAAGAGTTTGTTTAGCTTCTTGCCATCTATCTTGCTTTATCATTGTAACGGCACTTTGATAATCTTCCTCAGAATTACATCCTGCTAGAAGTAGAAAAAAAGTCATAATGAATAAGAGAGTTAGAAGTTTTTTCATAATAATATTTCCTCTTTTCTTGTTCTATATAGATAATTTAAGTATTTTATATTTGTATTATAGTCTACAATTTGATTTTATCATATTTTCAAAGAGTTTAAATTATTCCTTAGTTTATGTAGACTGTAGTACGTGGTTATTACTCTCTGTGGGGATTGTAATTGGTTTAAAAGGAGATTTTTTCTCTTGATTGAAATCGATAATATTACAATTGGCAAGGTACTAAAAGAGTTGAGGGTAGCTAAAAAGTTCTCACAAGAGGAGATATCTGCAAGAAGTAGTCTTGATAGAACATATATAAGTATGTTGGAACGAAATATAAAACAGCCAACAATTACAACAATATTTCTATTAGCAAGCGCATTAGAAATCAAGCCTTCGGAATTTGTAAAGAAGATTGAAGAGGAGTATGCAGGATACACAATTAAAAGAGACACTGTGTGAATGCTAAATAAAGTACTATTATAATTTTCTGAATTCTATAAGTAGGGAAATATGCATTATATTTACCAATAATAAAAGCAGCTATAATTTATTAGCTGCTTTTATGTTTATTCATAAAATGTAAAGCTATACATATAAGCATTTATTATAAATAAAATGGTAAATTTCATCACTTTCGTTGGTTTCATAGTAATGAGAAAGAAGGAGGTGGAATTCGGATATATGCTTTTCTGGAATGGTAATTAACCCTTTGCCATGCTCAATCAGTAGCTTGTTTGCACAAAATATACTAGTTCTTTTATTTCCATCCCAAAAAAGTTGATTTCTCATACCGTAAAGCATATACATAATTGCTTTGTGGGTTATTGTTGCATCTAATGATAAAATATTATTTATCTCTCTTTGCACTTCCTCTTTTACAGGGATAGATGGCTTAAAATTTACACCATTTATTCCAACATCCCCATACCTTAATTTTCCCCAATCAAGACTTTCATTAAAAGAAACGAGATTATTCATATTACAAGCGAAGTCTAGGCTCATCTCATCATCAAGATGATTAAGTAAGAAACTCCATGCATTACATAGGTTCAAAATAATTTGCAAGTCGTCTGAGCATAACTCTGCTATTGCTATTCCTTCTATTATTTTTTCTACTTGCGATGGAGTTACGACTACATTCTCAAGCCTTGCGCTGTTATAAATATTATGAATGAGATTTTTTTGAGCTAAAAAAGTCATTTTCTCTCGATTAAAATTAAATTTATCCATTGCCTCACCACCTTTGAGATTGCTTACCAATCAAATTATATCTCATTAAATATTCACTTCATTCCCTGACTAGGCTAACTTTTTTATGTAAATGAAATCGCAGTTTCATTTAGAAATGATTAGATTAATACTTAGGTAAAGTTCTTATTAAAAGTATTAAAAACTCTGATTTCATAGAAATTAAATATTATCGGAGTTTTATTTATATAAACGAAAATGATATAATTTACCTAATTTACATTAAATTTGGTATCGGGGGTATTTTATGCTGGGTGTCAATGAACGTGTCATAGCTGGAGTTATTACAGAACTAGTTAAGCAAACTGTAAATCCTATAAAGGATTATATATCAAAAAAATGGAGCAAATCAGAGTTTAAAAGTGAAATAGAATTAATTGATGCATATGAGAAATATTTAACTAAAAGCAAAGAAAAATACAGTAAAATTAAGACATTACTATATAAAAGAACACCAAAAAATATATATTCCTTTTATGAAGATTTGAATGTCAGATATGAAGATGAATTAATCGATACCAATAATATTGAAAGCTTAATTTCGATTGGAAATAGAATTATTATTACTGGTACGGGTGGTATAGGGAAATCTACAATGATGAAGCATTTTTTTCAAAATAGTATAGATATGCAGTATATTGTACCTATTTTAATTGAACTACGGAATTTAAATGATAAATTTAAGACGGGCGAAATCGATTTATTGAATTATATTTACGAAACCATGAGTAATTTAGATTTCAAAACTGATAAATTATATTTAGAATATAGTCTTGAAACAGGTAAAAATATAATTTTGTTTGATGGGCTTGATGAAGTAAAGGGTGACCTAATTAACGATGTAGTATTAGCTATAAAGGATTTTAGTGATAGATATAATAAATGTCCAATTATAATTACTTCTAGACCCTCAGATGTATTTATGGGATGGAATGATTATATCGAAGTTGAAGCTTGCCCTTTAAACAAACAACAAGCTCTTGCATTGATAAATAAGTTAGAATTTGAGGATGAAGTAAAAACAAAATTTTATATGGAATTAGACGAGAGGTTATATGATAACTATGAATCTTTTGCTTCGATTCCTTTGTTGCTTACTATTATGTTAATAACATATGATAATAGTGCTGATATGCCAAATGAATTGCATGAATTTTATGAGCAAGCATTTTCTGCTCTATTCCATACTCATGATGCCTCTAAAAGTGGTTATAAAAGAGATATTTCTACCAAATTGAGTTATGAAAGGTTTAAGTTATTATTTTCCCATTTTTGCTTCCAATCTTATTTGAATAGTGACTATATTTTTACTCAAAATAAACTTCTTGGATATATTAAGAAAAGTAAAGATAAGTTTGAAACTACAAGTCAATTTACAGAATTAGATGTTTTAGAGGATTTAATTTATTCTGTCTGTATGATTATGAAAGATGGTTTGGATTATGTATTTTCACACAGGTCATTTCAAGAATATTTTGCAGCTGTATATACAACTACTTTAACAGATGAGGTACAACAAAAGTTGTTTAATGAGATTATTTATGTGAGGGTTAGTTGTTTTGGGAATAGATATATTGAAATATTAGAACAAATTCAAAAAAATAGATTTATTAAGAATTGTATATATTCTAAGGCGAAGTTGATAAAGGAATTATTTGATAAAAAAGAAATATTTCCGTTGTTTGAATTGTTTTATAAACAGATAATATTTGAAAATGAATCTATTGCAATGGTTATTCAAGATAACGGAAATTTGTTTGTACTTGATAAAACTATAAATTATATGGACAGCATAAGAGGAAATTGGTCTACAGAAAAAATGAAAAATTTATTTTATAAGGTACAAGGAATTAAGCCTGCAAATGGTGGAAGAATTCGTTTAGATGTTAGGGAAATATTTGATATGGGATTATTAGATGAACTATTAGACGCTATAAATTTTTATCTAGATTTACAGACATTTAATAATTGGTTTATCCAATATGAGGAGGCTCTTCAGAAAGTTAATAACACTAATGAAGATTTTCTAAATAATTTATAAAAAACTTGTTTATAAAACCTTCGTTTATTAGACAAAATGAAGTTAGAGTATAAATTAACGTTTATGCTCTCTTTTTTTATTGATTTCGTCTATAAACTCGTCTATTATAAAAAGTGTATAAAACGTATGAGAAAATAGAAAGAGGTGTGCATATTGAGTAGAATTATTGGATATTGTCGTGTCAGTACTGAAGAACAGAATTTAGATATGCAGGAACAATCTATTAAGAAGTACGCAATAGACAAGGGGCTTGAACTTGTTTTGTATATTGAGAAGGTATCAAGTCGTAAGAGCGAACGTAGCGAATTGATAAATGCCATGAAGGCAGCTACAAAAGGTGATTTATTTGTAGTATATAAATTAGACCGACTTGCCCGAAGCACGAAAGAATTGTATGAGCTAACAGACCAACTTAAAGAAAAGTCAGTTGATTTTGTTTCGTTACATGACTCCTTTGACACTTCAACACCAACGGGAAAAGCTATGTTTGGCATGTTAGCTGTATTTGCGGAATTTGAGCGTGATATTATCCAGCAACGAACAAAAGCTGGATTAGAAGCTGCTCGTAAGCGTGGCAGAGTGGGAGGAAGACCAGCGATTGATGAGAAGGTAAAAAAGCATGTAATCGCATTGTATGAAGCGGGAGAAAGTGCTACAGATATTGCAAAGGAGTATGGAATTGGTAGGGCTACTGTTTATAAAATAATAAATGAACAAAAATAAAAGATTGAATTAGAACTTTAAAATAAAATAAAAATTTCATACAATTATCTCTATCTTATTTTTTTCTGATTTGAAGAGTTTGGTCAAGTTTTTTGTTGATTATAGTTAAGCCATAAATGTGAAAGTAAGGGAGGTAAATGCACTGAAATCAGCGACTATCAGTACATGATTCGCAAAAGCTGCTTGTAAACGTGGAAGAGTAGTTGACAAACTTTATATAAAGAATGATAGATTTTAAATCTATCAGTTGAAAGAGTGTTATAAAATTTTCATTTTTTGTAGAAGAGAATTTGTTATATAAATTAATATTATTACTAAAAATATTAGGTATGAAGTGATATTAAAATGGGTTTTTTACATACGAAATCTATAAAACAGATAGAAAATTATTACTGTATTTACTAATTGTAGATGATATAATTAGATAGAATAGTTGCCTATAATTCCTTGCAAAATTAATTTGTTGGTATCTACCAACGGGAAATGCAAACCCCTCTGCGACAACGTCATGGCAATATCGCCAATCGTATATCACACGTATGTCATTCGTATAATACGTTTACATATGCTTAATCGATGACTGAGCGCAAGGGGGAAATGGCTATATTAGCCAGTTATGAAGAGTAGAAATCTTTATTAGACGATTTCAACCTTTAAAAATCCTAGTAAGTATATGCAAGGGGGAGGCGAAAGCCTTAGTACTTATAGGAGGTAAAGTTAAATGAATTACATTAAACACAAAGCTATTCAGTTGAAATCTTGGGTATCAGTAAGTATACGAGCGGACGATGGGAAAATTAGCTTCGTCAAGACATTCTATTTCTTGATGGGGTGGTTTGGGGCACCTGCTTTTGTTGCATTTTTGCTCAAAGCAGTTGTTTTGATTCTTAAGGTTCTTAGCTTCGTTATTCCTTACGCTATCCACTTCATTGAAGGTCTAATTTCTGCTCTTTCTTATTCATTAAATAAGAGGGAGTTTTTTTATGCAATTTAATAATAGTAAGCTATTTGGGCTATCTAATAAAAAATTATTGGCAGATACTTTAAATGTAGAAAAAAAGAGTTTGAAAAATGTTGCAATTGAGTTTGTACCATATAAATTGCCTCCACAACTTTCAAATATTAATGGGAAGCAACGAGATTTATATAATCCTAATGAAGAACATAAAAAAGCTTTAAGAAAATTAGTTAAATTATTAATGCAAGTCGAGTTACCTTCATATGTATTTGGAGGGATTAAAGAAAAAAGTCATATACAAAATGCTTTTGTTCATAAACAAAATAAGTATTTAATGCTTATAGATATTCAGAACTTTTTTCCTTCTACTATGGATTCATATGTATATGATTTATTTAAAAGGAAATTTCAAATGGAAGAGGACTTAGCAAAAATATTAACTGATTTTGTTACAATTCAGTGTGAGAGAAAAGAAGGAAGATATCTTCCTCAAGGTTATCCAACAAGTCCTATATTAAGTTATTTAGCATATGTAGATATGTATAATGAATTAGAAGCTTTAGCAGTAGAAAACGGAATGAGTTTTAGTTGTTATTATGATGACTTAACATTTTCATCTAATAAGTTCATTAACAAATCTTTAAAACGGAAATGTTCTCAAATAATTGAAAAATATCAATTTAAAATACACCCAACAAAATCAAAATTGATAGTAAAAGAAGGGGTAGAAGTAACAGGTGTATTTTTAGATGATTTAGGAAACTTAAAAGCTCCTAAGAAGCTATTAAAAAAACTACAAAAATCCTATGACAAAGTTAAAGAAATGAATGAAAATCCGAGTGGGTTTACTAAAAAGAACTTTGTAGATGAGTTAAACAGACTACAAGGTTTGGTAGCAGCAGTTAGGAGTATAGAAAATAATAGAAAAGTTAATTTGTTTTTGAATGAATTAAAGTATATAAGGAGAAAATATAATGTGCCTTATAGAAAGAAAGATATAAAGAAATACTTTAAGACAGAGCATGCTTTATTAATACAATAAACTTATACTAGTTAAATATCTTAGGAATGGTTTTTTGTAATACTCCCTAGGGGATAATATAGTTGAAATGAGCTCTGCTTTAAAGTTTGCAACTACTTTTTGTTAGAAGTGGCATAATGTTATGTGAATCGTAAATAAGCAAACTACACGTGTAGAAACTGAAGTATTGGAGTTCCTGGACGGGGGTCCGACACTCTTATATAAGTTAATCCCTCAATTCTAAAAGATTCGAGGGATTTTTTTATGTAGTAATATCCAATTATCAATTCCAAAATCTCTACCACTATTTTGCATTAGACAATGTATGAATGAGAACTAGGTGATAGCTGCTCAATAATCATATTTACCATTGAATAAATAAAAAAAGTTCAAACGCACCAAGGAAATATATTGAGGAAAATAGCATAGTTGTTAATTTTGTAAAATGAATACTGAAGATGCAAAGAGCTTGGAGAAGGTATAATTACTTGTACATTATATTGTACCGTCAAATAAGGAATAATAGGTTGATTGAGGACCAGTATGTCCTAACTATCAATCAATGTTACATAGAGGAAAAGCAGTATTACTGTTGTGATATTTGATATATATAGGAGAAAGGATAAGGAGTGTAGTTAGTTTGAAAATAAAACAGTTTATCTTAAATGAATTGAAAAAAAAAGCTATAAATAATAAGGTCTCTTCAACAATTGGTACAATTGATTTTAGTGTACTTACAGACGAGCAAATTGAACGAGCTTTTTCATTGAATGAATTAGAGAATATTTTAATAGAAATAAATTCAATCACACAATTAAAGCATCGTAATGAAAAGAAGAATCCAGTTGCTAAAAATAAAGATTTCTCCAAAATAAAAAAAAAGCTAAATGAGAAGGAATTAAAGCGAGTGTTTAGAAAGCGAGTTTCAACTTTATTTGGAGTAAATCTAAATTCACTTTCTGATGATGAGATTCAAGAAATTTATTCGTTGAAACAACAAGTAAAATTTATAAATCAAAAAAATCTATTATTAGAAGATGTTCAAGAGTTGGCGGTATATGCAAATTCTCGTAGAATGCAAATAAAAAATTTTAATGAAGGATTAGACGAAAAAATAGAGCTTGATGATTTATATGAGGAAGAGCAGTATAAAAATAAAAAGTCTATTACTTCAGAAATTTTTTATAAAGCTGAGGAAAAGGGGATAAAGGATATTCTAAAGCCTGTGAGAATTGACTTTACTTTAGATGAAGAAGATGATTTAGTACATAATTTTGATTTAGATATGCTTAAGAGCATTCTTAAGGTAGTGAATGACATACCAAGTAAACAAACAGATTTTATTAACGCATTGGATTATGTTTATAAATATAAGGATGGAGATATAATCGAAGAAAATGAGGACGATGCTTGGCATAACGGTATTCCAAAATTTTTGGATAAATATATTAATCGACAAATGACTGTTGAAGATGCATATGTAAAGGTGACTGAATTAGTTAATCTTGAAAAACGGGATTCTCCTAGATACATGGACTTAATGGAATACCGTATTGATTTAGGAACCTATATATTTCGTGATAAAGAAATAGTAGAAGAGCGGAGTGGTGTTGAAGAATTTTCAGAATACGATTTTGCTGAGTTTGTTCGAAAAACAGTAGAAGCAATTATTTTACCACATATTGAAGTAATAGAAATAATTGAAAATAAGAAAGGGAAAATCAAATTTGTTGATGTCTGGCAACAAAACTTTTCAGAAGAATTAAAACAGGAAGTTCGTCGACGTGATGGTTATAAATGTGTAGTGTGTGATGAAGAAATGAATTTGCATGTACACCACAAAATTCCTCGAAAGTTAGGTGGACCCAATCATGCGGATAATCTTGTTACACTTTGTGCATCTTGTCACGGTGTTATTGAAACTGCTGATATAGAGAAGGCTTTTAGAAAATGTATGAATAACTTTATGCGTAAGAAAGTTAGTATGCAGCAACCTGATTTATCGAAGGATATTTACCAGCTGAAGCAAGAAGTGTTAGAGGAATTGAACACACTTTTTATGAAAATTAGTCTCCGAGACGAAGCGCTAGCTGGAGATATTGTACAAGTGTTAAAGAAGATTGAGTATATTTTTGATTAGTATCATATTTCAGTAACGTAGAATAGAGTAACAATAAGCGTGATAATAGAGTCACTATATATTTTGAAATAACCGTATTACTACACTAGACGACTTTAAGATGATTCAAGAAATCGTTGGTTGTAAACCGAAGTATATTCAGATGTGTATGTGGCGCTTGAAGCGTTCACAAGATTTTATGTAAGCAGAATGAATGTGAAATAAAAGAAGTTGAAGTAGTAGAAGTCATTCAAATTTAAAGGGACAGGTTTGTTTAAATTCTAAGTCTGTCCCATTTATATTTTTATGTTTGATTCATTTAAATAATTGAATGCTATTAAATATTATTTTTATTAGGTGAGGTTTTATCTTGAATAGCTCCATTCAATTATTATTATATGCGCTAACTTTGACTTAACTAGTATACCTCTTCAACTTCGTAGGTGAATTCTGTTAAACTTTTTGCATCAAATTTTATGTGAATCTCTTTTGGTCCCTTGTTTCCGTATAAATCAGTCCATAATACATCCTCTTCAGCAATTAGAGAGTATTCTACAGGTAACTCATTTTTTTCTATTCCAAACACGAAACTAAACATGTTTCCAATTGGAACAATACTAGACTTATCTTTTACTCCGTTACCTCTAATATTTCTTGCCATATTATCAGTTTTTATAAATTTAAAAGATAAATTTTGTAATGTATTAGGAATACTTATATCTTCATTAAAAAATATTCTTAAGTACATTGTCCCATATTGGTTTTCTTTAAACTCCATTTTTTCAATTTCTGGCTTTGCTGAATCTTTTTTAAAATTAATATTTTGATTATGAGATGAAAATGGTTTTTCTGAATCTAATATGTTTATTTGTAGTTCATGAGAACCAAGAAAACTTTGATTCAAATATACTTTATGAACAGTCATTGGTTCAAGTTCCATATGAGTTACATGATTAACAGTTTTTCCGTCAATTTTAATGCTATATTGAGAAAAGTTGGGTTCATTAAAATATATAAGTAAATAATCTTCACTAAATGTTTCGACATTTAAGATTTTTAGATTGGGATTACTTGGTTTTACTGTGATTTGAGTATTATTTTCATCAATCATTTCTGTAGTATTATTGATTTGCATAACTCGATTTAAAAATGCGCTAAATTCTGCTCTAGTTAATGAGTTTTTTGGTTTGAATGATTTATTTTCGTACCCCTTTGTAATGCCTAAAGAATATAAAATTGAAATATGCTTAGAATATTCATATGAAGACGGAACATCACTAAAAGGAGAGGTAATATTTGATGTTGATAAATTAAACCCATTTACTAATACTTGTGCCATTTCACCTCTTGTAATAGGGTCATTTGGTTTAAAATATTGTTTTTTTGTAAATAGGCCTAAATTTGTTGCTGTAGATATCTCTTTATAAGCTGGATGATTTTCAGAAACATCTTTGTAACCAGGATTGGTCACTTTAGATGTGGGAAACTCTAGTGCTCGTGCCATCATTATAGCAACTTGAGCATTTGTTACAGTCCCATTGGGTTTAAATGTGTTGTCTGAATAACCTTTAATAATCCCATTGCTCGATAGAAATTCTATATCTTGGTAATTTGTGTGAGTGGAAGGGACATCTTTAAAAGTCGAACCAAATGCAACTGGGGTGTTAAAAATTAATACTGTTAAAATTAAAACGGGTAACAATTTTTTTAGCATAGTATCCTCCGATGAAATATATTGTATAAAATATACCATAAAATAAATATTAATACAATTGAAGGGCGATAAAGTTGAATTGTGTAATTTGTATTTTCTGATGTATTTTTAGGCTAAAAACATGATAACAGTAGTATCCTTTTCTTGTAGGTACTCCTCAATGGCAAAGATTCATTAGAAACAAAAATCAATCGAATACAATAGTATTAGGAAATGATTGGTCAGGTATAAATGTATAATTGCAAATATATGAGCTCGTATTCCTTACGATATCCTAGAAAAATCTCAATTACGTTTCATCAAAGAAGTAAACGGCGTATAAAGTAAGCTCTATGATATTACTTCTAAGCTACCAGCAAAAATCGAGTGGGAATGTTATTGTTGAGAGCTATTTATAGCTCTCTTTTTTATCCTCTAAATTTTGGTCAAACACTTGCTGAGATATCAATATGTAGTGTATAGTCTTGAGTAAATAGATAGTTGAAAATAGGCGACTATCAAGTTTGTGGGATTAATTAACCCAATCAAGGTTAATTAATTAATGCTTTGAAATTATGAAACAATAATCGTTTCTCACAAAACGTGGGACTTACACGTATGTCAGGTGTTAAAGATCGTAAAGTCATTTACATCACAGGTGGATTATTAGTTGCACTTGGCTTCTTACCAAAAATCGCAGCGTTAACAACGATTATTCCAACATCCGTACTAGGTGCAGCGATGCTTGCGATGTTCGGAATGGTGATTACACAAGGTATGGGGATGCTTGTACCAGTTATGAACGAATCAGCAGAAAATGCCATGATTGCTGCTGTGGCAGTAAGTTTGGGTGTTGGTGTATCTGTTGTTCCTGGTATTTTTGATGCACTACCAGAAAGTGTTTCTCTTCTAACATCTAACGGTATCGTCTGTGGTTCAGTGACAGCGATTATCCTTAATATTTTATTCAAGATGATTGGGCCGAAGCATAAAAAAGACCCGATGCATGGGGAAGTGTAAAGAAAGATATTAAAAATCATCTAAGTGCTCCATTTTTAATTAAAACAATATTGTCACCTGCTTTTATCTATTGCTATAGATTTGAGGAGGTGGCATTTTTTTTGAACGGCTATTTGATGATGTATTTTAAAGTGGGATAATGGGCGTACTTACTTGCTTCAATAAAAAGATTGCCATGTATAATTAAATAAGGGAGAGATGCATATGGAAAACTTTGAAGAACTTTTGCCAAGACATAAAGCTGATAATGCGAGAGTAGAAATGATTAAGAAAATGGAGAGAGATAAAATAATACCTTTACTGCCTAGCCTCCTTGAATGGGTTCAAGATATGAATTGGCCAGTGGCCCCAAGTGTATTAGAGTTACTTTTAACTTTTCCAGAAGAAATTGTGCCACATGTGCAAGAAGTCTTATCTTCAGATGACGATAACTGGAAATGGTTTATTTTAAACTATTTAGTTATTGAATTACCAGTAGAGTCAAGAGTTCAGTTTAAAGATTATTTAACAAGAGTGGCTGAAAGACCTACACAGAATGAACTTGCAGAAGAAATGAATGAAATTGCAAAAGAAATTTTGGAGACAATCTAAAAAATAGTATGTAGAGAAATATTTAGTTTAGTTTGTTATTATTTTTGTCACGTATAATAATTTCATATGGAATTTCCTCGATGGATAGTTCTTCTCTTTTCAATTCTATTATCTTATCCACATAATCTATTAGCTGCTTTACCTTTTTATTGGATTGCCAAAACCCTTTTGGCTTTTCTAAGTCCGTTTTAATAATAATTTGTAAGGGTTCAGGATGAAATGAATAGGCGAATCCACTATATTCTTTGAATTCTTTTTTAGTTTCATCTCTTATTGCACTAAATACAGGTTGCCATTCTGGGTCTTTGATTTTACTTTTGCTTTTTTCTTTAATAAAAACCTTAAAGTTCATGCTGGTATTAGAATAAACTGAATTGGCGATAAGCTTTTCTATTTCATTCTTATTTATCAATTCCCCATTCGTTACCTCAATAATGATTCCCTTACTTGGGTCAATAGTTAATGAATAATTGGTTTTATCATAACCATTCGCTTTTAATAAATCTAAGGTTATTTTTAGTACTTCATTTAGCTTACCATCTTCCTCACTTAATTCATAACCATCCAATGCAATGTATTCCACTTTGAAGTTTTTGTAATCCGTCTCTTTTGCTATATTTAAGATGATATTTTCAATAATACTCTTATTCTTATCAATAAAATCCTTATCTTTGGCTTGAATAGTAAATACACGGTCATCAGGGGAAAAATCAAACCCTATTTGAACGAAACCATTTTTATTAAACTCCTGAGAAATTTTTCTTAATACCTCGTTAATCTTTTCATTTTCCTTTTTAGTTTCCACCATACTTTTAACTAAAGCCATTTCCAATTCTTCTTCACAATGAGCAGACCTTGATTTATCTAGATTTGTCGTTATGATAATGGCTGTAATTGTAGTGGCAGTAATAAAACCAATTAAGGTTTTTTTCATAATAGTCACCCCTCAAGTAGAATTGTATGTTTTTAACTATTGATTATGATATTAGTTGAAATTTATTTTTTTAAAATAACTATAGATAGTCATATGGAATGTTTAACATTAGATTAAAGGGGAATTTAAAAATAGAATTGTTGAAATAGCATGTAACTCTCTCTTTCAACATATACTTATATAAAACTACTCTCAGAAAGGTCTAGTACAAATGCAAAGTATCGTTTTAATTTTAATCCTACAATTAGTATATGTACCTTTTTTAACATTACGAACAATATTTTTGGTAAAGAATATCACATTCCTTGCAGCGATATTTGGTATGCTGGAGATGTTGGTGTATGTATTTGGCCTTTCACTCGTTTTCAGTGGGAAGCAAAGCATGTTATCTATGGTTGTCTATGCAGTTGGGTTTGGATTAGGTATATTTTTAGGAGCAAAAATAGAACGAAAGCTAGCGATAGGCTATGTTTATACAACCATTAATACGCAAAATAAGAATGAAGAGCTTGTGAAATTTCTTCGTAATGAAGGATTTGCCGTCACGATTTATATCGGAGAAGGGCGAGATAGTAACCGCTATAAATATGAAATCTTAACGAAGAGGAATCGTGAAGGGGAGCTCTTTCAAATAGTAGAGCAATTCGAGCCGAATGCGTTTATTATCTCGTATGAGCCTAAGTCATTCAAAGGCGGCTTTTTACTTGCTCGTATGAAGGCTAAGCAAAAATAATATTCACTATGAAAGGACCCTCGCTAAAAGCGAAGGTCCTTTTTTACATATTACATAAATTTTGTTTCAACCCAATTTTTAAATAAATCAAAGTCTGTATAGACGGTTTCTTTGTAGCTCATTGCTTGTAAAATTGTATGTTCTATAAATACATTCCGTTCTTTGCCAATCGCTTTTAAAATCTCCTCCTCGCTGTGATAGGTAAAAACATGAGAATAATCGATATCAGCTCGGGCATGTATTTTAGCAGCAATTTGTCCCATAAGTGATGTTGTTGTAAAGTAATCCTCTACATCCTTATAGTTTTTAGGCTTAATCTTCTTTTTATAGGGAGAACGTTCTCGAATATAAAATTCCTGTCCATTCATCGTGATAAAGGCTAAATGTGGGTCCTCTAAATGGTGCATGGCTTTTTGAGTTCCAACTACTCGTGCTCCCTGGTGCTCATAGTGATTCCAAAATAGATCCTGATAAGGGAGGAAGTAGGCAGGAATGGCTGTGCGTACCTCTTTCATTTCTAGCACTAAATCATCGACACCTGATGCACTCTTTTCGTCTTCTACTAAAATATAATAACGTTTTAAACCGATAGAAGCTGTTCCAGAGCCATACTTATAGGCTATGTCTCGAATTTTATATGTAGAAAGTGCGTTTGAAATGGCACTGTATTCCTCAGCAGTGACTGGTTGAATTTCTTCATTCCATAAGAAAGCACGTTCGCCATCTTCATTGAGATACGTAATATCCTGTAAAAGGTAAGATTGTTGGCGTTTCTCAAGCTTTTTCAATAACCTCTTTGCTGGTCCCTTTGTATTGTCTCTTGTAAAAATCAGTGTTAGAGGATCATCCAGTTTACGCTCAAATCGTTTTAGCTGATCAATATAACTGTTAAGAAAATGCTGAATAGCCGTTTCCTGGGTTGCCTTATGTAAGCCTTGTTCCTCTAAATAGAGCGCAATACTAACACTCATTCTAACAATATCGTATAAATAAGAGCCTACATAGCCCTCATCGAAATCATTGACATCAAAAACAATCGAACCTGCTTCATTTTGAAAAGCACCGAAGTTATCCATATGCATGTCACCTTGAATCCAAGTCGGTTTTCTATCAGGAGTATGGAAGATTGAGGCGGATTTTGTCATATCAAAATAAAATAGATAGGCACTTCCGCGGAAAAAGCGAAATGGGCTTTCAAGCATTTTACGGTATTTCTCCAAGCGCTGTACCTCTGTTAAACGCATTCGTTGAACATCAAACTCTTCAAAGATTGTTTCTAATTGTTCTTGTCTTAAAAAAGTTCTAGTATGTTTCACTTGCTCCAATAAAGCATGCTCCATATTATAATCCCCTTTGTTAATTTAAAATTTACCTGTATATACGGAAATAAATTGAATAAGTTTCGAAGAAATTTAGCAAATGTACTCGATAAAATTGGCTAATCATCTAAGGTTATTTCATAACATGTTCGATAACCTATTTTCATACTATAAGACATGCATAGACACGGAGGGGGGTTGTATGTATTTCTTTACAAAAAGTCTTGTCATTTTAATAGGAAGTATTTCATTGTCGTTAGGAATAAACTTATTTTTAACGCCATATGAAATTTTAGATGGGGGAGTAGTAGGGTTAGCGCTAATATTACACTATTTATATAAACTCAAAATTGGTTTAATGATTATTATCATTAGTATTCCGATTTTTATTATCGCTTGGTTTAAATATAAAACCTATTTTTATAATAGTATACACGGTTTAATAACGTCTTCCTTCATTATCGATTTGTTAAAGCCTGTCCGCAATCTTGTGCAAATTGACGCGCTTTATAGTGCCATTCTTGGAGGAATACTTGTAGGCTTTGGCATTGGTCTAATGCTGCGTTTTCAGACAAGCACAGGGGGGACAGACTTAATCGCGCAATTTATCTGTGATAAAACGGGTATCAATGTTGGGATCTTAATATTTTTTATTGATTCCATCGTAATTATTATAGGCGGCTTCCTCCTATCTACCTCGACCTTTCTATTATCCATTATTACAGTGCTAGTAGTGGGTATTACGACAAGCATTATTACTAGTCGAGTTTAATAAACGTAAAAAATAGTTCCAGTATAAACTGAAACTATTTGGGGGTCTGATTATCGAGTGCTTTCAGTAGCTTCTTTTTTGGATGTGCGGGTTTCACTTCGGCAATTAGTATAGCCAGTAAAATAAGTACTGCGCCTACGACCATACGGCTTGTTAGCAATTCATGCAAGAAGATAACGGATAGAGCCATGCCGAAAAAAGATTCAGTTGATAGTATGATTGCAGCCTTTGTGGCAGTTGTATATTGATTGGCCACATTCTGGAAAAGATAAGCTATTGTTGTAGAAAAAATCCCTAGATAAACAAGAGAATAGATTGCTTCTTTTTCAAGGGACGTAGGAATATCGCCTTGGCTAATGACAACTAGAACACCTATTAGGGATGCTGTGAGAAACTGAATAATGGTTAGAGCAATGGCATCTTCCTTTTGAACAAAAAGGTTTGTACAAAAGATATCAAAGGCAAAAGCAACCGCACAAGCTAATGATAGGGCATCACCTATATTCATTGTTAATGAGCCTTGTAATGATAAAAAGCCAATACCGACAATCGCTATTATTGACCCAATGATTTCGTAACCATCGATACGACGTTTATAAACGGCATACGCTATTAAAGGGACAATAATAACATTTACTGCGGTTAAAAAGGCATTTTTAGATGGTGTTGTATATTGAAGTCCAACTGTTTGAAGGGCAAACGCTATATACAAAATCGTACCTAATAAAGCTCCCTTCCAAACCACTGATTTCGAAGCCTTTCTTAAGCGGGAGCCAAATAAAACGGTTAATATAATTGAAGCTAATAAGAATCTACCAGCCATTACTTGATAAGCTGTTAAATATTCTAAGGCAATGGCTGTTACAACAAACCCACTACCCCACACGATTGCAGTCACTAATAGCATGCCATCAGCTATGTAAGTTTTCATGTTTTCTTCCTCCTAACTTCAATAGAATAGCATAAGAGGGAAGAAAAGAATTTGATTTTATTTCTAAATATTCAGGCGTTTTTTTGTACTTATTCCAAAGCGATTAGTCACTGTTCATTTTGCTATGTAATAAGTACAATTTAACGGCTGCAGCTAGGCGTTCATAAAAAACATAATCATTATCTATGGGTGCCACTAGCTGACGGATTTTAGCCATGCGATAGCGGATTGTATTTGGATGACAGAATTGTGCTACAGCAACTTCCTTAATATTTCCTTTATTAATGATATAGGTTATGGCGGTCTCCATTAAATCTGGATCAGCCTTATCATCAAGTAAAGGGGCTAAAAAGGAGGTAACATAGTCCATTGCGAATGTTGCATCTTTACGGTACAACTCGATTAATAAACAATCGGACGCGAGATTCTTATAATGACAGCTAGGTAGCATATCGATTCCAGCGAAAATATTGGCAAAAAAAGCTTCGCGTAATGCCATTGGGAATCCTGTCTGGGTATCATAGCAACTGCTATAACCGAACGTGAATGTATCAGTAGAAATGGCATATAATGTTAGCCATTCATGTAACACCTTTTCAAATTGGAACTGCTGAGATGGATTTGTCATGATGATAAAAAGGCTTTGTTTATAGGAACAAATCAGACCTGATTTTAATAGTGGCTCCAACGAATAAAAGGACTGCATCCAGCTTTGATGGATTGTATCACTTGCCCGTAAATTTGCTATAAATACATATCTCTCAAAGGGCTTATTGAGCTGTTGTAAAATGGATTTGATTTGCTCCTGTGTTACATCTTCCTCCATTAACCTTCGTAAAATCGTCTCTAAAAAGTAGGAATAATCCTGTGTCTTAGCATAGGCCATCGTTTCTAAAATGATTTTTTCAAAAAACTCATCTCCACCAAAGCGCAATATAGGGAAATTTTGCTGCTCCGCATACGACAAAACTTCTTCAGGTAATTCCTTAAAAATAACAGGCTTATAAGCTAAAGCACTCGCCCCAAGCTCAATTAGATTTTTAACAGCATTTAATAAATACTCAGGCTCTTGTTTTGCAAATAATAAACTACTTAACACAACACTGTTGGGTGTAAAGACAGTATCTCTGACATGGTGTATATCAGGTGAAAATTCAAAATCTAAAATCTCTACATTTTGAACAGCTTTATGTAAGCCGTTGTGACCAGCAACAACAGTGAAATCTTTTGTAATAGGTAGTTGTAAAAAATTCTCTACATTCATGAGTGCATCATTGCCTTTCCTGTAGTAAGCTTCTTGTTTCTATTATAAAATTACTTGTTCATAAAAAACCATTAGTAATAATGCCAATGGGTATCCACCACAAAAAATCTGCTCATTCAGCGGTATACCGTGAAGTGAGCAGATTTCCAGCACTTATCGTTTAGATATTAGCAAAAATATTTGGTTTTCTATTTCTCTGTGGATTTGTTTGCTCAACAGCATACCCTACATTTAAAATGCGTCCTTCTTTAAAGGCTGGACCAATAATTTGTAGACCTATTGGTAAGTTTCCTTTAAAGCCACAAGGAACCGAAAGGGCAGGTAAGCCTGTTAAGTTGCTAGGGCCTGTAAAGCGGATAATATTATCAATTAAATCTACTTTTTGACCGTTTAACTCTGCAAAATCATCCCCAATTGTACTAGCTACAACAGGTAGGGTAGGGGTAATGAGCACATCTACCACATTAAAAATCTCTGTAAACTCCTGCTTGATTTGACGACGTACCTGTTGAGCCTGCAAGTAATCGACGGCAGAAGGCAATTCGCCAAGCTCAAATAGTAGGCGAATATCGTCACCAAAATCTTGTGGTCTCTTTTGTAAATCTGAATGGTGTATAGCTGCTGCCTCTGAAAGGGACGTCACAAGCTCTGCCCATTCTGCATATTGTAGGGAAGGAATACGTACTACTTCCACTTTTGCTCCTTGGTCTACTAAGCTTTGAATACTTGCTCGAACAGCCTTTTCTACATCAGCATCAACATTTTTAAAGAAATATTCTTCATTGATACCAATCACTAAATCCTTGATATTGCCAGTAAGCTGCTGCACGTAGTTGTCTGTTGGAACATCAATGCAAGTAGGGTCTCGATGATCAAAACCAGCAATGACTTCAAGCAAGCCCGCTGCATCTTTGACTGTCTTAGTCATTGGGCCAATATGATCTAAGCTCCAAGCGAGTGGGTAACAGCCATATTTACTTACACGACCGTGTGTAGGTTTCAAACCAACAATGCCACAAGCAGAGGATGGAATTCGAATGGAGCCTGCTGTATCCGTACCTAGTGAAGCAACACTTGCGCCAGCCGCAACAGCCGCCCCTGAGCCTCCACTTGAACCTCCAGGAATTTTATCTAAATCCCATGGGTTGCGAACAGGGCCGTAATGAGGGTTATTATTGGTAATTCCCCAAGCATACTCATGCATGCTTAATTTTCCAGTGAAAATAACACCAGCGTCACGAAGTTTTTCAACCACTGTCGCATCATAATCAGAAACGAAGTCCTTATGAATTTTTGAGGACATCGTTGTTATTTTATCTTTAAAATACAAGTTGTCCTTTAAGGCCATAGGTATTCCATGATACATACCTTTATAATGACCTTGGAGAATCTCCTGTTCAACTTCTTTTGCCTTTGCTAATGCTTCTTCCCGATAGAAAGCCATATAGGAATTAATTTTAGGCTGACTTTCCTCAGCAAAATCTAAAATAGCTTTCGTTAATTCCACGGGAGATAGCGTCTTTGATGCAAGTAAAGGTGCCAATTCTTCAACAGATTTTAAATGTAAATCAGTTGTCAATGTGATCACCTCCAGGAATACTACGTACGGCGATATCTGCATCATCAATCGCAATACCTTCTAAATTGCTACGAAGTGACTGCATACCTTCCCAGCGTGTTAATAATAGTTCAAGGTGTTCAGGTTTCGGTGTAATTCCTTTGTTCTCCAATAATTGTTGAATAGACAAGCTCATTAACAGGATCCTCCCTTGAATAATTTTTATCTAAATAGGTTTCCCTATTAAGATCGATACAGTAAAAACGCAAAAAAATATAATAGGTAATATAAACCTATTATTACAATCATACACTAATAATAATTTATATCAAATAAATTATTTGTAATCGTTTTAATATTAAGAAATATTTACTAGACAAGTATTTTATTAAATCCTATTGCTGGAACTGGCTCTTTTTACATACGATTCACAGTCTGTTTACAATCAAAGCGTACAATGAACCATAATAACCAATTGAAGAGGTGCGAGAATGGAGTCTGCTGTGGGTCAAAGCATAAAAACGAGTAATATATTTTCTTTTATAAAATATTTATATGGGCAACACCAAAGCAATACGTTATTTATGAAACGTTTAAAAGCATTGAAACAAATTATTCAGCATAATGATTTACATACATACTTTCAACCGATTGTAGATTTACAATCAAAGCAAACAATGGGATTTGAAGCATTAAATCGACCAATACCTTCAACATTATTTAATAGTGTGGATCAGTTTTATGAGTTTGTAGGACAAACAGATTGCGTGTTTTTATTTGAATGTTTTTGTAGAAATCTTTCCTTACAACGTTTCAAGGAACGCTTACACAAAGATTTGGCGAATAAAAACTTTTTAGTATTTCTTAATATACATCCAAATGTTTTATTAGATAAAAAATACCACAGTGGAGAAACGCTACAATTACTAAAGGAGCTTGGTATTAAACCTCAGCAAGTCGTTTTTGAACTAACTGAACGGAGTGCTGTAATAGATTTTGTGGAGTTTGAACGTGTATTATCACATTATCGATCACAGGGCTATCGCATTGCAGTAGATGATGTAGGGTCAGGCTATAATAGTTTGAAGACGCTCATCTATTTAAAGCCAGAATTCATTAAACTAGACCGTTCATTGATTCAATTCATTGACCAAAATAGTGAGCAACAGCAGCTCGTCACATTGTTAATGAAATATGCTGAACAGGTCAATACTAAAATCATCGCTGAAGGGATTGAACGGCAGGAGGAGCTTGATTATTTGCATCGTATTGGCATTCATTATGCACAGGGTTATGCGATAGGAAAGCCCGCAAAAGAAATACATATGGGGAAAATAAGGGTGGGTGACCATGAAGATAGGGGAAGTCATTGAGAAAGTTCCGTGTATTGATGAATTTGTGAAAAATAAAGACGTAGATGTACTTTTTACGAGTAATCCATCATTGCGTAGCGTTGTTGTCGTGCGTGATGAAAAGCCAATTGGACATATTACACGCACACATTTCTATCAAAAAATTGGTACTCGGTATGGCTATCATTTATTAATGGGACGACAAAATCAGCTGATGATGAAGAAAAATCCTTTAATCGTTGATCGTAATACACCAATCACAGAGGTTAGTACATTAGCTATGGCTAGACCTCCTGAGGATTTATATGATGATGTCATCGTCACGAAAAACAATCTATATTATGGCATGGTTAGTATTCGAGAGTTATTGTTAAAGCTTGTTGATACACAGGTAGCCATTGCAAGCTTCCTGAATCCATTAAGTAGTCTTCCTGGCAATAAATTAATTGATGAAAAGTTAGAGGAAGCATTACAGCTATCACAATATAGTTTAATCTATTTTGATTTAGATCATTTTAAATCCTACAATGACACATATGGCTTTAATAAAGGGGATAAAATTTTACGGTATTTAACAGATATACTTAAAAGACATATATGCGGGGTGGAAGATTTTTTAGGACATATTGGTGGAGATGATTTTGTGGCCATTCTCCCGTATTACGAGGTAGAAAAGATATGTCAAAAGATCATAGATGACTTTGATGCCAACATACTTAGTTTTTATGAGTTAGAGGATTTAGCATATGTTCAGGTAGCTAATAGATCAGGAGAACTGGAACCTTTAACATGCACATCCTTATCCATTGCCGTAATTACGAATGAGTATCAGTATTTTGACTCTGTCGAACAATTGTCCAATGCAGTCACGCATGTGAAAAAGCAGTGTAAAAAAATCGCAGGCAGCTGTTACCTCATTAATAAACAACAAACCTACTTTGTCCATTAACATAGTGCTTAATGCTAGATTGTTGGAGCTAATATGTAAAATATATGAAAATTTAAATGAAATTGATATATTTTTTGTTTAAAGGGGAATTAGATGGATTCAAGAAGATTGCACATTTGGCAACCTGTCACTTGCTTAGAAAGAGCCCAAATCGTTAATGCTACATTAAATTATACAGATTTAGGACTATGCTTAACATTAATCGATCGAAACAATACAGAAGTTGATATTATCTATGATAAAATGTCTCCAATTCAAGATTATGTTTGGTCTTTCCGCTATACTGGAGAAATTCCACGATCTGATTTAGTAGACAAAGTCAATGAAGCCTTGACCCAGGAACAACCTATAAATTCTTCTGCAGAATGGTTTTATAAAATGAGCAATTCAGATTATATAGATTGGTTTGACCAACTCCCGTGGATTGGAAGCAAAGAAATTCCGACCGTTGAACATCATATCTACTGCTATAATGACGGTGTCTTTGACATCATTAGTGACTACGAACCAAGATTTGTAATTAGAAATAACGCTTAAAAAGGCTGCCCTTAGACTGTTAGTTTTTAACTGTCTAGGGGCAGTTAATCGTTTGTCACCAAATGTAGTGGCATTGATTAAACTAGCTATATATTTACAAACATTCTTTTCTAAGATTATTCCTGTGCCAGAGGATGATTGTTACGCCATTTTTCGGGGTATAATCCTTAGCAAGAAAGCATTTTGTTATAGGAATTTATTAATCTTAATAAAACATACTTGAATTATAGGGATTATGGGTATATAATTCGATTACATTATTATAAAACATCTTAGGAGGCATTCCATTGTCGAATTTACAAATCATTCTTAACGTAGCAGTGTTGCTTGTGTTCGTTGGAATTTTATATGTTATGAATAAAAAGCACGTTAAGTTTTCTAATCGTGTTTTTGCCGGCTTAGGCTTAGGGATTGTACTTGGTCTTGGACTTCATTTTATTTATGGTCTTGATTCTGAAGTATTAGCCAAAACAACATCTTGGTACAATATTATCGGTACTGGGTATGTGAAACTGCTCCAAATGGTAGCAATGCCATTGATATTTATCTCCATTTTAATTGCCTTTACAAAAATGAAGATTGGCAAAAATTTCGGGAAAATGGCAGCACTTATTTTAGCCATTTTAATCGGTACAACAGCAGTTTCAGCAGCTGTAGGTATTTTTTCTGCAACAGTCTTTGATTTAGATGCAACACAAATTTTACAAGGTGATGCAGAAACTGCACGAGGTCAATACCTTGAAGAAAAAACTACGGGCTTAGCAGCTCCTGATCTACCAACACAAATTATTGAGTTATTCCCAGCAAATCCATTCCTTGATTTAACGGGTGCTCGTTCTACGTCAACAATTGCGGTTGTCATTTTCTCAGCATTCCTTGGTTTTGCTTATTTACGTGTGGCACGTAAGGATGAGGGAACAGCAGCTACAATTAAAAAAGGCTTAGATGCCATCTATGCCCTTGTAATGGGTGTTGTAACAATTGTATTACGCTTAACGCCATACGGAATTCTAGCGATTATGGCTCGTACTGTAGCAACATCAGATTTTGGAGCTATCTACAATTTAGGTAAGTTTGTCATTGCTTCTTATGTAGCACTATTTATTGTTTTAATCGTACACTTATTAATCATTACATTAAGTGGTTTAAATCCATTTACGTATTTGAAAAAATCGGCAGAAACATTATTATTCGCCTTTACATCTCGTTCTAGTGCGGGTACTTTACCGATGAATATTAAAACGCAAACAGGTCGTCTTGGGGTATCTGAGGGGATTGCAAACTTCTCAGGCTCATTCGGATTATCAATCGGTCAAAATGGTTGTGCAGGTGTATATCCTGCGATGTTAGCCATCATGATCGCACCAACAGTCGGCATTAATCCACTTGACCCTGTGTTCATTATTACAGTTATCGCAGTAGTAGCGGTTAGCTCGTTTGGTGTAGCAGGTGTTGGTGGTGGTGCAACATTTGCAGCTATCCTTGTATTATCCGCACTTGATTTACCGATTGCTCTTGCAGGTGTATTAATCTCTGTTGAACCTTTAATTGATATGGGTCGTACAGCGTTAAATGTAAGTGGTTCAATGACAGCTGGTGTTACAACAGCGCGTATTACTAAAGAATTAGATACAGAAATGTATAATAATAAAGAATTAGGTGCTCAAGTAGCAGACCTATAAGATCAACGAAGCCCCTTTAAAGGTAAAACTTTAAAGGGGCTTCATGTTGTTGAAAAAAGATGATGTCAACGGCAGAAAAAGCAACTTTGCAAGGCGAGGGGTTGATTTCCGTTCCGCCAGCGTCCTTTCCAGGGGGCGTCCGATGAGCCGCTTCACTCACTTACGTTCGCTCCAGGGTCTCCTCTGTGACGCTAAATCCCCTAGGAGTGACGCTGGCTCCACTCCAATCAACCATTCTGCAAAGTGTCTTTACTTTTTTCATACTAGCATAGCGATCAAATAGTCCATTATTTGTATTCTTAGAGGGGATAGGATTTTTATTTTCAATGTGGAAAAGTGATGCGTGACATAAAGAGTAGTAAACACCTTCACTTTATTTGAAAACATTTGCTAAAAAGATTACGTTTTCTGGGTTGGAGTGGAAGGCTACTTGACTCCCGTGGGATAGCGAGACACTAAACGGAGCGGTAGCAGAGGAAGCGGCTCGGCGCTCGCTCACAGGAAAGCAAGTAGCCAGCAACGGAAATCCATTTCTACCTTTCAATTGACTGTTTTGTTTTTTAACACTAAGAAGCCCCTTTAAAGGTAAAACTTTAAAGGGGCTTCAGCATTATACGATTTTTACATAAAAATCTTTACCGTTGATTAATTCGGATATCTCAATATTAAAATTTTGTTTATAGTAATCATAAATATTGTAGGCTAAACCGGAGTGTCCATTCAAATAGGTTCCCTTTTTAATCTCTTTACGTGGATTATGAAAATCAAAATATAAGCGTGAATCATGACTCATTGCGTTTAAAATAGCAAGAAATTCTTGTTCTTCAATATGAATTCCCCGTGTATACCGACATTCTCTACGATACGTATCATGTGATACATTTACGGGAGAAGCTTCAAGAATCATTTCAATATGTTTATTCAAATGATGACAGCTCCTTTCAAATTATAGGAAAAAACCATAAGAACAATCAGCTTTTATTAATTCTAGTATATAATTGTCAGAAAATTATATCAATATTTTTCTACCAGTCTTGCTGTTGAATTTCTTCTGCTACTAGTTGTAAGTCATAGGCGGTCACTATTAAAAGAGCATACTCATGGGATTCCATATATTTTTCTGCAAGCCGTTTGATATACTTCGGAGAACCCTCATTTTCTTCATCGTAAATTAATAAAAGTCCATCTGTATTTTGGATAATAAATTTGTCCTTCTCAATAAATTGCCATGGTGCTTCATACGGTTTTTTGGTCACGCTTGTGACAAAATCAGCTTGGGCAATTAATGCTTGATACTTTTCTTTTTTATGATCTTGCCAATTTTTCTCTTGTTCTAAGAAAGGTGTGATCACGGCGTATTTTAAATGCGGGAATTCTTTTTTTAACATTAAAACAACTTCAGCACTCCAAGATTCTACGCCCTGTTGACCGCTGATAATCACCCATTCGAGTCCTTCATCAAGCAGTGTACGTAGACGAGCTTCCAGTGCTTTTTTTATGATGACAATGCCGGGATGTTTATCATTAAAGATACCAAGCTCATGTGGTTTATAGCCAGTAATCATAATACGCTGTAACAACAAAATACCCCCTAAGCTGTCTAGTTGTACTACTAGTATACAGTAAGGGGGCAAATGAAAACGATATTGTTTATGAAAAGGCAAATAGTGTTAAAATTACTGCTACAGCTGCACAAATACCTAAAAACCACCATGAGTCAGTAAAGTCTTCTTTTGTGTCACTATTCATAAAAAATAATTCCTTTCTATTTTGCTTGTGTGATGGGCTTTACTTTACCTGCCCAGACCAAGACCAATTTGTCCATATGCGTAAGAGTGTTTCAAATGGACCACGTTTAAATTTCTTTAAATAGGCAAGGCTGAAAACACATTGCAAGCTATACACAACGATTCCGAAAAGGATTCCACCAAAGACGCCTAATTTACCGTATAAGCCAAGGCCATAGCCATAAAAAACAGTTGTACAAATGATGGTTTGTAGTAAATAATTGGTTAATGATAGTTTGCCAACGCTCTCAAATGCAGGAGCCAGTAGTTGAACTGGACGGGTGTTATAAAGGTATGCTGCGAGGCAAACATAGCCAATTGCTAGTAACTGGGAGCCGCCCGTTAATAAAATAGAAGAAAATGCACTTTTACTTTCTATAAAACTTACACTTTTACATATGAGTCCTATAGGTACAAGGAGAGCACCTAACTTATACCATTTCATTTCCTTGCTCATCTCCACAAATGCTTGCCTTTTAGCGAGCGCCATGCCAAAGAGGAAGAGAGGTGCATAGAACATCGGTGCAAAAATTAATATAATGAAGATGAAGGAAGATTCATCCACTCCTGGTATTTCGGCATTAGCTCGAAAATCAAAAATTTCTAAGTAGCTTCCGTTTGCATAAACATCGTCCGCTTGCTCGATGTATGTGTGTGTCTCCTTTTGTTCTTTTTTAGACGTTTCCATAGAGCCATATGTTAACGCTGTAGTTAAAACAAATAGGATACCAGCCCAAATAAATAAAGTTTTTGGTTTACGATTAATAAATGGGACTAAAAATAACGTCATACAGCCATAAGAAAATAGAATATCGCCTTCCCACAATAAAATAGAATGTAATAAGCCCAGGGCAATTAAACCTGTTGCACGACGCAAAATAGACCAGCGGCTTTTATTCTTTTTTCTGCGGATGGATTCAATTAATTTAATAAGTGAGAAGCCGAATAAAATAGTGAAGATGGGCATAAATGAGCCTTCAATCACAACTTTTACAAAATATAAAGCCCCGTTATCTAAGGTAGAAAGATTTTTTAATTCATCTTTGCCATACATCCCAAATTGGAAGATCAGCAAATTTGCCATTAAGATGCCAAATAAACTAAATCCACGCATTGTATCAATGAAGGTAACACGATTAGTTGTCATTGCGTTTTATCTCCTTAATTGGTTATCTTATACATATAATAATGAGGGAAGCTTATGGTGAAATAATGACTACCTTAAAGTAATCTTAAAAGTAGGTGAGGAAATGCAGGAAGCATCAATTTTAGTGTTAGAGGATGAACGTGCCATTGCTGAAATGATTGAAATCATTTTAAGAAAAGAAGGAATTACCAATATTACATTATGTAACACGATTGAAGAAGCAAAAGATGAAATGAATACTAAAACATTTGACTTTTATCTATTAGATATCATGCTTCCAGATGGAAGTGGGCTGGATATCGCGAATAGTATTCGGGAAAAAAGTGATGCGCCTATTTTTTATTTAACAGCCAAAAGCAGTGATGCAGATAAGCTTCGCGGTTTTATGAATGGCGCAGATGATTATATTACAAAACCATTTAACCCCTTAGAGCTTGTAGCGAGAGTAAAGGTGCAGTTAGTCCGTTATATGAAGAAAAAGAATGTATCAGAAAATCATGTATTTACTTGCAGCCGTTTTACATTTGACATTGACGCAGCAGAAATCGAGGTAGACGGTGTGAAGGAAATAATCAGTGGTCGCTTGTTTCATTTATTAAAATATTTATGTGACAATGCAGGTCAAGTATTATCTAAAGAACAAATATACGAGCGCGTATGGGGAGATTGCTTATTTGATGATAATACTGTGATGGTACATATACGAAAATTACGAGAAAAAATCGAAAAAAATCCTGGAAAGCCAACATGCATTATCACCGTCAGAGGCATTGGCTATAAGCTTGTTGGGGACATTTCTTCATGAAGCCTGCTGGAAAATTAACACTCCGTTTTGTTTCGTATTTCATCATATTCTATCTATTAATCATTTCAGGTTTTATTATAAGTCTGGTGTTTTTTGCTATCTTTATCAATGACCGTGTTGGTGACAACATTCATGTGATGAGCTCCTTTGAAATTGAAGATGATGCAGTTGTAGAGAAAGGGAAGACAATTAAAATTGCTGATTATTTAGTGGAGAGAGCTGAGGAAAATGTAGGACAGCTCTATTTATTTGATCCATCCATGAGGATCGTTGATTATACGGGAGAGACATGCGGACTATGTGGAAAGTCCGATAACGAAATATTGGCATTGAAGCAACCAGGCATGCATACATGGGAACTGCCGAATTACTACTTATTATTTATTCCGAATACGCCTGTCCAACCACTTTTTGAGGAGGCACTTGATAATTGGACGGCAACAGGGGACATTTCAGCTGTAACCCTGCAACGTCTAAAAGATAATAAAGCCAGTGTTGAAATTTATGATGAGCAATGGAATCGGATTGATGTTATAGGCGAGCGGTATGAGAAGCTAAATAAACCGCAATTACTAGAGGAAAAATACGATATTTTCGAGCATGAGGAGCTCAAGCAAAGCGCAGCCTTAGCCAATGATGTGACATTTGTTGTACGAATGCCTAACCCGTCTTATAAGCCATTTGAAGAGCCTTTTAATAAAGCAATGGTACTGTTTGTTTCTATCTTCTTTGGAGGGCATATTATTTTGCTGTTGGGTGTTATCTTTTTGTCTATTAGTATTTCACGTCAATTCGTGCGTCCACTAGTCTATGTTATATCGCGCATTGAGCGACTAACCCAATTCGATTACAGTGAAATTAGTGACAAAAAAATCCATCATAAAAAAACAGGAAAGTTGAAAAGGAAATTTAAATTATTCCAACCTGTTGAGGAGTCACTCAACCACTTATCGGAGAGACTTGATTCAAATGAAAGGCAAATTAAGCACGGAGAGCAATTACGTGAAGAGTGGATAACAGGTTTATCGCATGATTTAAAGACGCCGTTAAGCTCAATCTATGGCTATTCAACGATGCTAGCATCTGAAGATTATGAGTGGACAAAGGATGAGATGCGTATTTTTGCACAGACCATGCAGGAAAAGGCAACCTATATGGATGCACTTATTCAGGATTTAACGTATACGTATCAGTTAAAAAATAAAGCTATACAGCTTGATAAAGTGTTACTTCCGCTAGCAACATGGTTACCACAATTTGCAGACGAACAGGTATGTGTGAAGGTATATGGTGATGTGTTGCTACAAGCAGATGAGCTTTTACTTAAGCGGATAATGGATAATTTAATTACTAATGCGAAAAAGTATACCCCTGAAGGCACCAAGGTGATTGTAGAAGCGCAACATACAGGTAAAGAAGTGATGCTTACCATTGCTGACCAAGGACCTGGCATTCCTCAGGGGGAGCTCGATAATCTATTCGAACGCTATTATCGAGGTACGAATACGACAGACGATATAACAGGTACAGGGCTAGGACTAGCCATCACGAAGCAGCTCATTGATTTACACAATGGCACAATTAGTGTTCGTTCAGGTCAGGACGGGACAATTTTTGTTCTAAAATTTCAATGTCATTAGTGTGGATCTCCTTGCTTTTTTAAGGACTCTGTCATAGAACTTAATCTCATTCAACATAGTAAAGAGGTATCAAAGTGTTCATTTGATACCTTTTTCTTAGTGTTGAAAAACAAAACAGTCAATTGAAAGGTAGAAATGGATTTCCGTTGCAGGCTACTTGCTTTCCTGTGGGCGAGCGTCGAATCGCTTCCTCCGCTACCGCTCCGTTTAGAGTTTTGCCTGTCTCGCAATCCCACGGGAGTCAAGTAGCCTTCCACTCCAATCAACAAAAGTGTTACCTTTTTAGCAAAGGTTTTCAAATAAAGTGAAGGTGTTCACTACTCCTTATGAAGAGGTGTTGTCACGCATCACTTCCCCAATAAGAGCTTATCCCCTCTAAGAATACAGATAATGGGCTATTTGATCGCTACTATGAAAAAAGTAAAGACACTTTGCAGAATGGTTGATTGGAGTGGAGCCAGCGTTACTCCTAAGGGATTTAGCGTCACAGAGGAGACCCTGGAGCGAACGTAAGTGAGTGAAGCGGCTCATCGGACGCCCCCTGGAAAGGACGCTGGCGGAACGGAAATCAACCCCTCACCTTGCAAAGTTGCTATTTCTGCCGTTGACATCATCTTTTTTCAACAACATGAAAGAGGTATCAAGCTGTTCATTTGATACCTCTTTTTTTATTTATTTTTCGTACAGCGTTCAGTTGGCTGTTCAATTTTTACGTAACGCCATAAGTTATTGGCGATGTCGCGGGCTTCTGCGATATGTTCTGTGCCGACAAATGCCTTACGGAAAGGGGTAAGAAGTGATTCGATGATAAAAAGCTTTGGTTTTTCGTTTTGTAATTCTTCTAATAAGAATTGGGCATATTCCAAACCTTCCATTGATTCATTGTTCGATAATCCCTTTGTAAAGCCTTGTAGTTGTTCAATGACCATTTCTTTTGTAACGGTTTTATAGTTCACGACATTTTGAATGGTATTGATCATTTCAACACTCACGATAATCTCTTTTGACTCAAGCATAGTGGGTATAATTACGCTAATATTGCGCAATGCTACACGTACAATCGCTTCTCGATTGATATATTTATAATCGGCAATAAAGACAGCACGTAGAGTGAGGTTAATCATCCCAAGTGTTTGAACAGCACATTCATAGCTAATAGGGCTAATCTCTTCGCCAAATACTTGTACTAGACGATTGGCGAGCCATTCTAATTCTTGTAAATGGTAATTAATAATAATTTTTTTTAGTTCTTTATCTCTTGATTGGAAGATGGATTCGAATATCTGTACTAAATTATGTTCACGATTAACATACATGAGAACAGCGACTTGCTGTGTCAATACTTCTAAATCTGTAGGGTCTTTACCATAGATGAGCTCATGGCGGCGATTACTAGCTTCTTCGCGCCCTTCATCCAAAATGGCGATTAAGCATTCATTTTTCGAAGGAAAGTGATTATAAAATGTACCTTTTGAAATTTTAGCCGCATTGATGATGTCATTAATCGATGTATCTAGAAAGCCTTTTTCAATAAAAAGTTCACGTGCTGCTGTTATAATTTGTCTTTTTCTTTTGTTCATGACCTCACCTTTTTTATAATATTATACTCTTATTCTACCTTCGAAACGTATTTATATCAACGTTTATAAAAAATATAAACTTATTTGTTGAAAAAAGTAGACTACGAGTATAAAATAAGTTTTATCGTAAAACACAAGAAAGAATTGAGGGATATAAATGAATAGTGAGCAAACAATGAAAAAGCCCCCTTATGGCATGATAGCTATTCTATTTGTGGGTGCTTTTGTTGCTTTTCTAAACAACACATTGTTGAATGTGGCATTACCAACAATCATGAAAGATTTTGGGATTACCTATTCAAAAGTACAATGGTTAGCAACAGGGTATATGCTTGTGAGCGGTATTTTAGTGCCAGCTTCAGCATTCTTTGTGACACGCTTTAAAAATAGACATTTATTTATAACAGCGATGTCCATCTTTACAATCGGTACAATTATGGCAGGCTTTGCACCTAACTTCGGTGTGCTATTAGCAGGTCGTATGGTGCAAGCAGCCGGGGCATCTAGTATGTCACCACTTTTAATGAACGTTATGCTAACAAGCTTCCCAAAAGAGAAGCGTGGAGCGGCGATGGGGATCTTTGGTTTAGTTATGATTATGGCGCCAGCAATCGGTCCTACATTATCAGGATATATTGTGGAACATCATGATTGGCGTATGCTTTTCCAAATGATTATTCCATTTGCTTTAATTAGTTTATTATTTGGTGTTTGGAAACTAAGAAACGTGATGGAGACACGTGAAGTTCACTTAGATTTCCTTTCAGTCCTTTTATCAACAGTTGCATTTGGTGGTATTTTATATGGCTTTAGTACAGCAGGAGATAAAGGTTGGTCAAGTCCATGGGTATATGGCACAATTACGATTGGCTTCATTGCTTTAGTTATTTTCGTTGTTAAACAGCTGAAAATGGATGAGCCATTACTGGAATTACGTATTTATAAGTATCCGATGTTTGCTTTAGGGTCAGTTATCTCAGTTATTGTCTCTATGGCAATGTTCTCAGGGATGATTTTAACACCAGCATATGTACAGTCTATCCGTGGTATCGAACCATTTGAAGCAGGTTTGATGATGCTTCCAGGGGCACTTGTCATGGGGATTATGTCACCAATCACTGGTAAGCTTTTTGATAAATTTGGTCCTCGTGTGTTGGCCATTATTGGATTAACGATTACAACAATCGCAACTTTCGGTTTAACGAAATTAGAAATTGATTCAAGCTACACATATATCGTATCGATGTATACAATTCGTATGTTCGGTATGTCGATGGTCATGATGCCTATTATGACAAACGGTTTAAATCAACTACCACAAATGATGAATCCACATGGTACAGCGATTAACAATACATTACAGCAGGTATCAGGAGCAATCGGTAGTGCGATCCTCGTAACATTTATGAATAACCGTACAAAAGTTAAAGCGGAAGAATTAATTGCAGAAGCAAAAGCGAATGCTGCACAATCAGGAGCAGCGCCTACAGCAGAGCAAATGCAGCAAATGCAAGATCAAATTATGCAAACTGCCTTATTAGATGGTATTACGCATTCCTTCTTAATTGCAGCTGCAATAACAGTGATTGCAGTGGTACTCGCATTCTTCTTGAAACGCGTAAAAGTTGAAAGCGCAGCAGCGTCAATGGATTTAAAAAAGCCAACTAAATAATCAAGTGAATCCCTAGCCAGTAAACATTTACTAGCTAGGGATTTTTTATTGAGCTTATATGAAAAAAAATTTTAGGATTATTGTTATTTTTCATCATTTTATTTTATATGATAATACTAATTTACAGAAAATTTAGATATTTAAGTAATGAGGTGCTTACTTGGTAGATGCATATATAAATGACTTAGTGAAAGAACAAGAAATTCCAGGTGCCGTGTTAATTGTTCAGCAGCAAGAAAGAAGGCTATTTTCAGGCAGCTATGGAGCCTATACAGCTGAGGATGGCAGCGAGCAAGCTATATTAAGCAATACGTTATTTGATTTAGCCTCTTTAACAAAAGTTGTTGCAACACTCCCGGCTATTTTACTACTGATGAGTCGAAATCAAGTTAATGTAACAGATTCAGTTCAAACCTATTTGCCTGATTTTAAATATCCCCTTGTGACAATCCAGCATTTATTGCAGCATTGCTCGGGTTTGCCAGCAGATTTAACACCAGTAGTTAAGAGGCATCATAAGCGTGACATCATGCAGGAAGTATTGGCAAGTGATGTAGTGTGTCAGCCAAATGAACAAGTGCTATATAGTGATTTAGGTATGATTATTCTAGGAAAGGTGATTGAAAAAGTTACTGGCAATTCATTAAAAAGTTTTGTAGAGCAAGAGGTTTTTAAGCCGTGGAGCATGCATCATACATGTTTTCAACTGCCTGAGCATACAAGAAGGCTTACGGCATCTACAGAAATGGTGGCAGATCAATTTGTGCAGGGAATTGTCCATGATGAGAAAGCTTTATTACTAGATGGGATTGCTGGTAGCGCAGGTTTATTTTCATGTGCAGAGGATTTAGCAAAGTATGCGGAAATTTGGTTGGGGATCAAGCAACAAACGGTGATTCCATACGATTGGTTAGAGCTTGCCTATACGAAAACATTTAAAACGAGGGGACTTGGATTTGAAGTATGGGGAGGGGATGACGCATCATTTTGTTTTGGTAGGAGGTGGAGCAAGGGCTCATTTGGTCATACAGGATTTACAGGTACGAGTATTTGGATGGACCCTGTACAAAAGGCATTTGTCATTTTACTAACGAATGCTGTGCATTATGGGAGAAATACAAACATGAGCAAGATTAGAGAGAAGCTTCATACGATGATTTATGAAAAATTACTGATATGAAGGGTGGATCTGCTGGTATGAGACAAAAGAGTAAATGGTTATTGCTGCTTCTTTTATTACTCGTTGTAGGTTTAGTAGGCTGTAACACGAGTGAGAAATCAACGAACTCAACATCACCTGATAAAGAAGAGGAACCGAAAACAGAAGAGGTTTCGCTAACAATAGGGAGTTGGCGTACAGAAGATGTTGCCAAGTATGAAAAAGTGATTGCTTTATTTAATGAACAACATCCTGATATACATGTGTCATTTAACCCAACTAAAAATACAGAATACAATACAGTCCTCAATACGGCATTACAGGCTGGGGAGGGTCCAGATATTTTCCACTTACGTCCTTATGCAGCTGGATTGAAGCTTGCAGAGGCAGGTTTTGTCGAGAAAATAAACGGCTTAAATGGATTGAGTGTATTTCCTGAAGAAGCATTAAAGGCTTCTCGCGATGACCAAGGAAATCAGTACGGTGTACCAATTAACTTAAGCTCTACACAATTTTTCTATAATAAAAAGATTTTTAAAGATAATAATCTTGAAATTCCTACTACATGGGATGAATTCATTGCATTAAACGACCAATTATTAGAAAAGGGCATTACACCAATTGCAATGGGTACAAAAGAAGGCTGGTTATTATCATTGCTGCACGGTATTGTCGGTCCTGCTGTTTATGAAGGCAATGACTTCTATCAAGCGGTGCTTGCGGGGGAAAGAGATTTTACAGATGCAAAGTTTATTGAATCGATACAAGTGATGAATGACTTGAAAAAGTATTTTCCAGCCAATTCTGAAGGCTTAGGAATGGATGATATTCGTACTTTGTTTGCGCTGGAAGATGCGGCTATGTTCCCGTTAGGTAGCTGGGAAATTCCTGTTGTATTAGAAATGAATCCAGACTTAGATTTAGGTTATTTCCCTATTCCATCTAAAGAGGGAAATAAAACAGTGACGACTTGGGTAGATGGCTCATTTGCGATCAATGCTAATTCGAAACATAAAGAAGCAGCTAAAATGTTTTTAGAGTTTTTAACAACAAAGGAGTTTGGTGAGTTATTTGTGAAGGAGTTTTCCATGATCAGCGCCATTCCTGGTATTACTTCTGACGATGCATTGCTCAATGATATTAGTCATTCGACTGCAAATGAAGCAACGCCATATATGTGGGTAACTAATTTTACTGGTGGGGACCCGACAACAAAGAGCTTGCTTGAAAGTGAGCTACAAGGCATGTATTTAGGTCAAGTAACGCCTGAAGAGGTGGCCACAAAAGTACAGGAAAACGCTAAAACTTGGTTTACACCATTTCAAAAATAATGAAAGCATCAAGCCAGCAGACCCCTGAAGCGCTATAAAGGAGTTTAGGGGTCTTGTTGTCTCATTATTAGTAAAGGAGGCTGCTCATGATGAGAGAATCTACAGCTTCATCAGTAAGAAAAAGGAGATTGTGGGCAAGATGGACTATTCATCTTTTCCCTATTCCTGCATTAATCGTATATGGAATGTTTGTGCTTTATCCGATAGTAGCGGCAATGTCCTATAGTTTTTTTGAATGGAAAGGGATGGCTCGTGGCGATTTTATCGGTCTCCAAAATTTTGTGACGCTTTTTACGACAGAACCCTATGGCTCTATGTTTTGGAACGCCTTTAAACATAATGTCCTGTATTTTGTTGTGCAAATGGTAGTTATGAATGGATTAGCCTTCTTTCTTGGCTTTATTATCTATCAAAAAATTAAAGGAGCAGCGTTTTTTAAGGCGGCTTTCTTTCTCCCACGGTTATTATCAGTGATTGTGGTAGGTTTCTTATGGAAGCTCATTCTAAATCCTAATTTTGGTACTTTAAATGTTATTTTAGAGAAATTAGGTCTAGAAACCTTACAAAAAGCTTGGTTGGGGGATCCTGGAACGGCGTTAATCGCCATTATTTTAGTCAATTGTTGGTTTGGACTAGGTTTTGGTGTCTTAATTTTCCTTGCTGGCTTTCAAGGGATTCCAAGTGAGTTAGTTGAAGCTGCAAAGTTAGATGGTGCTAAGGGCTTTACTTTACTGTGTACTATTTATTTGCCCCTAATGGTGCCATCTATTATGATCATGGGCATTTTAACGTTTATCCAGTCCTTTGAGGCATTTGAGCTTGTATATGCGATGCAGGGCTCTATGGGAGAGCCATATTATTCTACGGATACGTTAGCTGTGTTTTTCTATCGCTTGGCATTTGGTAGCTCTACAGCTTCTGGAGCGACAGCTATTGGGCTAGGCTCTGCGTTAGCGACGGTTCTGTTCCTATTTATATTAGTTTGTACCACGCTATTTTTACGCTTTGCCAATAAAAAGGACGTTCAAATGTAAGGGGTGCGTATAGTGAAGCAAGGTGTTATTTGGGTTCGACCATTTTATTATCTAGTGGTATTTACAGTAGCGACCATTAGTTTATATCCTATCGTATTAATGATTTTATCTTCATTTAAAAAGAGCGTGGACATCTACAAAAATCCATTGGGCTTACCGACTAGCTTTAGCTTAGATACTTACCGTACATTATTAGCAAAAATTCCATTTACAACGTATTTTCTAAACAGTTTGTTTGTCAGTATTGTATCTGTTGTACTGATTGTTGTTGTTTGTTCACTGGCTTCATTTTATATTGCCCGCTTTAAATTCTCTTGGAATCATGCATTATTCTTTATTTTTTTACTAGGCATGATGATTCCTATAAAGCTTGGGATTGTACCGCTCTTTATTTTAATGCGTGATTTAGGGCTGATGAACTCCTTATGGTCTTTAATTTTGATGAACACGGCGACAGGGATTCCATTATCCATGCTGATCTTAACGGGCTTTTTTAAAACGATGCCCTATGAGCTGGAGGAAGCGGCCCGTATAGATGGGGCGGGGAACTTAAGAGTCCTTTGGCATGTGGTGTTACCGTTAATGAGACCTGCACTTGGAACAGTGGTGATTATAAATTTTATTGCTGCATGGAATGATTTCTTCTTCCCACTTATTTTTATTACAGAAAAAATGAAACGGACGATACCTGTTGGAATGATGTCACTCTTTGGGGAGCATTCGGCAGATTGGGGCTCTCTTTTTGCAGGTTTAACATTAGCATCATTACCAATGATCCTATTATTCTTTATTGCGTCAAAGCAATTTATGGAGGGGCTGACGGCTGGTGCCATTAAATAGGCAATACATTATTGGGGTCGATGGTGGCGGGACGAGGACTCGTGCAGTGATTGGGACAAGAAAAGGGGAAGTGCTGGCCTTTGTTGAAGGAGCCGGAACGAATATGAAATCAACGCCACCAGACGAGGTAAGGCTACAAATCATTCAGCTACTTGCTCAGTTACTACAAAAGATAGATGCAACAAAGAATGATATTTCTGCGGTGTTCTTATGCGTGGCAGGGGGCGATCGCCAGGTAGATAAAGAACGCTGGGAGCAATGGATTAGCTTTCTTTTCCCTGCTAGCGCCTTTAAGATAACCATCACCAATGATGCGGTAGCGGGGCTTACTAGCGGTACATTTACACAGCAAGGGCTCGTTGTGATAGCAGGAACGGGTTCTATCGTATATGCTGTCGGAAAAAATTATCAAGCTAGTCGTGTTGGAGGATGGGGTTATTTATTAGGCGATGAGGGCAGTGGGTACTATATTGGGCAAGAGGCATTGCGATTTATTACGCGACATTATGATGCTTTTGGCGTGAATGAGGATCTATTTACAGCGACTATTTTAAATCAGCTAGCATTAAAAAATCCTACTGAAATTATTACGCATGTTTATGAGCATTTACAGCCGCGTGTACTCATAGCCTCCTTAGCTCGAGTGGTGTTACGTTTAGCCGAACAAAATAATGATAGGGCAAAGAAAATTATTGGGCAGGCTGCTCATCATTTAGTTCAATTCATCCAAATAATGTTGAAAAAAGAGCCGCAGCTAAAAGGTTACCCTATTGTCCTATGTGGAGGTTTGTTCGAAAATTTATATTTTGTTCAATGCTTTCGAGAAAAATTACACCTCGCTACAATACCTAATCGACTCATACAACCAGAGGTGCCACCTGTTATAGGAGCTTTCGTTAATGGACTTCTCAGTGAAGGAATTCCAATAACAGAGGCTTTACAACGAACGGTAAAAGAAACTTGGATGAGCATCCATGAAAAATAGCGTGGGAGGGATTTGATTTCAATGGAAAGAATGACAAAACTGACGACTGAAGGCTATCATCCAGATACGACAAGTCTAGATTTGATGTCCACTAGTGAAATTGTAAAGCTGATGAATGAAGAGGATAAAAAAGTACCGTTAGCCATAGCAAAGGTTTTACCTGAAATCGAACAAGCTATTACAGCTGTTGTGCATGCGTTAAAGAATGGCGGTAGATTATTTTATGTAGGTGCAGGGACGAGTGGTCGAATTGGTTTGCTAGATGCAGTAGAATGTCCACCTACATTTAGTACGTCACCAAAGCTTGTCCAGGCAATATTGGCTGGAGGGGCAGATGCAGTGATGATCGCCATAGAAGGTGCAGAAGATGATCTTTCATTAGGAGAGGTTGAACTACAGAAACAACAGCTAACAAACCGTGATGTAGTGATAGGGATTGCAGCAAGTGGGCGAACACCTTTTGTCAAAGGGGCATTAATTTATGCTCAACAATTAGGGGCGAAAACAATCAGCTTAGTCAGCAACGCTCATTCTGTCATTAGTCAGCATGCAGATATTGCAATAGAGGTGATTACAGGACCTGAAATTTTAACAGGTTCTACAAGACTAAAGGCTGCCACAGCTCATAAACAAATATTAAATATGATTACAACGACAACCATGATTAAGCTTGGAAAAGTCTATAAAAATTTAATGGTGGACGTTCATGCTAGTAACTTTAAATTGCGAGAGCGAGCCAAACAAATTGTCTGTGAAGTGACGGGTGTTTCTTATAGTCAGGCTGAAAGTGTTTTAGAACAAACTAATTTTCAAGTAAAACTCGCCATTGTGCTGTTACTGACAAATACAACAATAGAAGAAGCGGCAGAATTACTGGCTCAATCCGAAGGGCATGTACGTAGAGCAGTAGAATTAAAAAAGTATTGATAACAGAGATGAATGGAAGACCTTCTTTTAACTAGGGATGGGGATAGAAAAATGGAAAAAATAAATGCTGGCTTAATTATGCTCGCAGAAATGCGAAAAAAGCTACCACCTTCGGAAAAAAAGGTAGCAAGCTATATTTTAGAGAATCCAACACAGGCGATTAAAATGACTGCGGTTGAGTTGGGAGAAGCTAGTCATACAAGTAGTGCCGCGGTTATTCGGCTGTGTAAATCGTTAAATTTTAGTGGTGTTCAAGAGCTGAAATTGCGTATTGCTGGTGATTTACAACATGCTAAAACGGAAGATCGGGATATTGAGGCGAATGAAGCATTGCCATCGATTGTAGAGAAGGTGACGATGCAAAGTAGTGAAATTTTGACACAAACAGCTAATTTAATAGATATTGCTGAATTAGAGCGTGCCGTAACGGCCTTATCACAAGCCCGTAAAATTATATTTTTTGGAGTGGGTGCATCAGGTATAGCAGCAATGGATGCGGATCAAAAATTTTTACGAATCAATAAAAATAGTAGGGCATTTGTGGATTTGCATTTAGGAGCTACAGCCGTTGTCAATGCACAGAAAGGGGATGTGGTAGTAGGTATTTCCTTCTCTGGAGAAACGCATGAAGTGGCTAAAATCCTTGAAATAGCTAGCCAAACACCAGCCACTACAATTAGTTTAACGAGGTATGGAAGTTCACTTGTATCTAGCCTAGCAGACATTTGTTTATATGTATCTCCAAATGTTGAAGCAACCTTTAGAAGTGGTGCAACCTCCTCACGCCTTGCCCAGCTACTTGTCATTGATATTTTATTTATGGGGGTCGTGACGAGTGCCTATGAGCAGACAATAAACTATTTAGATGAAACACGTTCAGTTATTCAAGGATTGCATAAAAAAGTGGCTAAACAAAAAAATAAAATAAAGTAACGAAGACGATTCTATTAGCCATAGCATCGTCTTCGTTTTTTATCTTAATTCAGCAAAGCTTTTTGACGAGCCAGGTACAAAAGGCTCCCTTCTTTCATGTGGGAGCAATGCATGTTTTTTCAAAGACGCTCCTCTGTTTGAGGATTGAAAAAATGGATCTTTTCTTCCTTCATGACTAGGAAAACCTTATCGGATGGATGCAAATTGTTATCAGCCTGTACTCGTGCAATGAAATTTTGATTTGCTAAAGAACAATAGAGGTAAGTTTCTGCTCCTAGTAATTCTGCTACATCGATCGTTGCATTGAACCTATAAGGGGAAATAACATCAGTAATTTGTAAATCCTCAGGACGAATACCCATAACAATCTCTTTCCCTAAATAATTTTTTTCCTTTAACAATGGTAAGTATATGGATGGAATAGGGAAGCTTTGCTCACCTAACAGGATTTCCGTTTCTGTTAGACGACAATGGAAGAGATTCATGGATGGTGAACCAATAAAGCCTGCCACGAACATGTTATGTGGTGTATTGTATACTTCTTTAGGTGTCCCAATTTGTTGGATAAGTCCATCTTTCATCACTACTAGACGAGTAGCCATTGTCATAGCCTCTGTTTGATCATGGGTGACATAAATCGTTGTCGTTTGAATTCGTTGATGGAGCTTCTGAATTTCTGCACGCATTTGCACACGTAATTTTGCATCCAAATTCGAAAGAGGCTCATCCATTAAAAATACCTTAGCTTCTCTGACAATAGCTCGGCCAAGTGCTACACGCTGTCGTTGGCCACCAGATAGAGCTTTTGGCTTTCTTTTTAAATAATCCTCTAATCCTAAAATCTTAGCAGCTTCTTTAACGCGACGATCTATTTCCTTTTTATCGACTTTTCGTAGCTTTAAGCTAAATGCCATATTATCATAAACTGTCATATGCGGATATAATGCATAGCTTTGGAATACCATTGCGATGCTACGATCTTTTGATTCCACATCATTCATGAAGACATCGTCAATATATAGCTCTCCATTTGATATATCCTCTAAGCCAGCAATCATACGTAAAGTTGTTGTCTTACCACAGCCAGAAGGACCTACAAACACAATGAATTCTTTATCATGAATATGCAGATTAAAATCAGTTACGGCTTGTATATTTTTATCGTAAATCTTATAGATATGCTCTAACCGTAATTCCGCCATACACACTACACCCCTTTACAAGTCATATTTTCATTGTAAATGACTTTAGAGTAGAGTGATATGGAAAGCATGCACAGTATTGAGGTCATAAATTGTGCAGTTGGCCTTAAAGTGATTCTAAGAAAATAATTGCGAGATAAACTTCTAGTCGATGGGGAAATTGCCGAATATCCTTTTGCGTTATTTGTTGAAATTTTTCTAAGCGATTTTGTAAGGTATTGCGATGCATATACATTTTTTTAGAGGCTAATGTAATGTTTCCCTCGTATTCAATCAATTTCTTGATTGTATGGAGTAAATCTGGCTGAGAGGTGGCACTTTTTAGAATAGAGGAGATAAAAATCTCTTTCTCTTGATACGCTAGATGCTGCGTTACATATGGCACTAAAAGCTCTTGCTGTGTGAGTACATGCTTTGGTGTATAAGTCCAAATGGATGGTAGAAGGTGAACATACCAGTTAAATCGTTCCTTGGTCGTGGTGATGTCATGTATAACATCAGAAACAAAAATCCTAAAATGAACCTCTAAGTCCGCCATTATGGGATCAAGATAATGAGCCAAATTTAATAATTCATTGCTGTCGATACATTCGATAATGACAAATAATTGTGGATGAAGCGATAGCAGTATAATATCCTTCCCCAGTAAAGCTTCGAAGACGGAACGCAATAATGTAGGTGCTGTAAAGTCTTTGTCAAATTGAAGAAATAACAAACGATGCATAGGAAGGACAGCTGGGGAAACGTCTGTTTTCCCTGTTAGATAATCAAGCCAAACTATATTGTAGTTATGCGACAAGTCAATGGGTCCTGAGAATATCCGCAATAACTCATATTCACTTTGTGTCATTGTGTGTATTGGAATTTCATAAAGCTGGTTGTCAAAATTAAACACATAGTTTCCATCAGTTTTACCTGAAAAGGGGCTTAATAATGGGAAACGTTGCTGTAATTTTTGAAGATCCATGCATGCCACTCCTTTATTTGAATAGAAAGTAATAAGGTCAACTTACTATAATTATATGATGAAATGATTATAGTATTAATATAAAAACACGGATATTAGCGAGTATGACAATCATACTTAGCTAATGTCCGTGTTATCTATTTAGGCATCTTTTTTAAATAACTTACCTGGCCAAAAAGCATATTTACCTAGTACTGTCGTGATAGCTGGCACAAGCAATGGTCTTACAATAAATGTATCGAGCAACACACCAATGGCTGTCACAACACCAAATTGAACAAGCACCTGAATTGGTAATGTTGCCAGCACAGCAAATGTACCTGCTAGGATGAGTCCAGCAGATGTAATAACGCTTCCTGTTCGGACAACACCTTCTTCTACAGCTGTTAAATGGTCAGTGGTTTTACGCTTTTTCCAAATTTCTGAGATCATAAAGATATTATAATCCTCTCCGAGAGCTACTAAGAATACGAAGGCATACAATGGAATAGCTCCAGAAATAGCCTCGGCTCCCATGATGTGATGCAAGATTAACCATCCAGCGCCTAATGCTCCAAAGTAAGAAATAATAACAGTCGCTAATAAATAAACAGTTGCTGTAATAGAACGTAAATAAACAAATAATAATACTGCAATTAAGGCAATCATGGTTGGCATGATCACTGTTTCGTCACGCTTAGTTATTTGCTGTGTATCGTATTGACTAGCTGTTTCCCCGCCAATCCAAACTTGTTTCTCAGCATGATTGAGACCTTTTGCCTCCAGCATTTTTATAACCTCTGTTTGTAGTTCTGGAATATGGGCTAATGATTCTTTCGCATAAGGATTGGCATTGAAAGTGAGTTCGTACAAGTGAATGGACTTATTTTTTTCGCCAATTTGTACATCTGCCACACTATCAATATAAGAGATAGCTTCAAGTTGTTGCTGTAAATTAATATCAGTACCTTTTGTATCTATTACTAATTGAACAGGTGCTAGCTCTCCAGGCGAAAAATTCTCTTCAATTAAAGTAAATCCTTCTCTAGACGGCATATCTTTTGGGAAGGATGAAAGCAAATCAAACGTATATTGAATACGTGGAACAAATGCTGCCAATCCTCCAAGTAAGATAACAGTTACAGCAATTACGACCCAAGGTTTATGGGTAACAAAATGGCCGATTTTATGACTGACCTTATGTGAAGGCTTATGCTGTTTCTTGCCCTTTTTATTTGCCATTTCCTCCGTGCGTGGAGTGAAGGGGAAGAACGCTACACGACCAATAAGGACAAGAATAGCAGGTAGGACAACAAGTGCTGCGATTCCCATGACAAGCACGCCAAAGCTAAATGGCACGGCAAAGCGTTGAAATGCGCCATAATGGGCGAGACTAAGGGTAGCTAAACCTAAGACAACCGTTAGGGCACTCATTAAAATAGCACCACCCGATTCTTTGATAGCTAGCTTCATAGCGACCGCCTTATCTTCAACATTAAAGAGTATTTCTCTATATTTAGAAATTAAAAATAAACAATAGTCAGTACCTGCACCAAAAAGTAAAACAGTCATAATGGAGACTGCCTGTGAATCCTTATCTATCCATCCCTGATCAGCAAAAAAACCAAGTGTTGGACTAATTACACCATAGGCAAGCCCTACAACAATTAAAGGAATAATAGCTAGCAATGGAGAACGATAAATGATAATAAGTAGTACCAAAACGAGTAATACAGTTGCGATCAATAGCTTCACATCTGCTTGTGAAAATAAACTGACAGCATCAGTGGCAATCCCCACTGGTCCAGAATAGCGCACATGGAGTACATCACTAGATAATTTCTCATCTAATTGTACTTGATAGCCTTCCATTATCTTTGTCAAATTATCTAAACTATCCTGTAGCATATCTGTAGCGACACCCTTTTCAAAAAATACAGGTGTAACAATTGTTGTGCCATTTTTGGAAGCGGAAGCCATTAAAGCCTGCGGTGGCATTTGATCAAATGGTGGAACCATAGTTTGATGGGCTAAGGGCTTTGCTTGCAGCTCGCTGTAAACACCTTGTATGGCTGAAAAATCATCCGATGTTAAGCCGTTTTCACGATGCCAAACCAGCAATAGCGGTGTGCCAGCATCATTAGGAAATTGCTCTGCAATAATTGCTGCTGCTTGCTCAGACATTTCAGTGTCAGGTAAGTTTTTGCCTGATTCACTTTCTATGCTATTGATTTGTGGCCAAGCAAACGATAATACAACTACTAATAACACCCAAAAAGCTAGTGCTAATAAACGTCCCTTTTTACTTGCAACCATTGAGCCCCATTGCTCAAGTGGATGTTTTTTCATAAGAAGACCTCCATTCATGTAAGTGATTTAATTATATATACTAGAAGGTTAATTAATCAATCTATAAATATTAATATGTTATAATATGCGTAAAAAGAATGCTTAATTAAGGAGGCGAACTTGTTGAAACAATCACCGCGTGTTCTCGGGAGACCTCGCCATGATGAAAATGCGAAACCTACAAAAGATATTGTCCTTGAAACGGCCACAAGACTTTTTATTAAAGAAGGATACAAAAATATTTCGATGGATGATGTAGCAAAAGCTTGTAGCGTAACAAAGGCGACTATCTATTACTATTACCCAACAAAAGGGGAATTATATACATCTGCTTTAATCGCGATGATGGATCGTATCAAGCTATCGATTCTACAAATTTTAGAGCAGCCTAAACCATTTAAAGAACGACTCGAACAGCTTGTTGAGGTTCATTTATCAGCCACTATCGATATTGATATGAAAAATTTTATGAAAGAGGCGACTATCAATTTATCGGAATCACAGTTGAAACAAGTCCAAGCCTCCGAAAATGATATGTATCAAACAATAGAGCAGGCTATGCAAGTAGAGATGGAAAAGGGAACCATTCGAAAAGGAAATGCAAAGTTTTTCGCTCATAACTTTATGGCATTGATGACTGTAGGGTATTTTAAAGATGGCGATGGTAAAACTTTGCTAGGCTCAATAGATGTGACGGCAAAGGAAGTAACAAATTTCTTCTGGCTTTCTGTTGAAAAACGTTAACACACAATAGGTTTGTAAAAGGAGCTATCTCATTTATTTGGGATACTTCTTTTTTAGTGATGTAAGTCACAGACAATCAGAGCGATTCTTCATTATAGTGGGGGTGTGTCCTAGAAAGTAGTGGAACATCGTAAATCAATAATAGACTATATTAACCCTAAAACTAGGGACAACAGAGTAATGGAGGAATGACAATGACAATTATACCAATCCTAGCAATGCTAGAAGAAAAGACAAAACATATTGGTAAATTAGAGAGTATCGCTGGTGCAGATATTTTAAACATTCAATTGCGTGCAGGTGAAAAAATTCCTGAGCATCATGCGGACAATGAAGTGCTAATTATTGTTCAATTTGGTGAAGTTCGCTTTATTGTTGAAGGTGTGGAGGAAATTTTAACACAAGATACAATTTTAACTTTAAAACCATCCGAAAAGCACAGCTTAGAAGCAATTACAGACGTTCGTGTTATTGTCATTAAATTAAAATAAAGAAAAGCTCCTATATTCTAAAATCTGCTTTGTTGGCCAAGAGTGACACATTTCTATTGACACTAACAAAAAAAGATTTAGCTTCCTTATTGAATACTACAAGAGAAACTTTAAGTCGTCGTTTATCTGTATTCCAAAAAGAAGGGTATATAGAGATGACAGGAAAAAGAATTATCATTAAAAATTATGATGCTTTGGAAAATTTATTATAGCAAGACAGTTAATAGTTGATAAAATCAATGAATTTTGAAAAGATTGTCGAAATTGTGATATAGCTCATTGAAATAATGTACAAACAGTCTTATAATGAAGGTTGTAATGTCACCAAGACAAGATAAGGATGGTATTATGATGCGCTTTTTGCGATTTAAAGTAAACATTGTAATAACAAGTCATACGAATCGCTATCCAGCCCTTGTGACTGGTGATTGTGTAAGATATACGCTGTAACGACTGTTAAGTTTTACCTTAATGGTCTTTTTTACATGTAAGCAATAAAAAATAGTACTAGTGATGGCAAAGGAGAGTTCAAAATGTCAGAAACGAATAACCAAACACAGGCTGAACAAGTAACTGTGAGTAAAGAGCAATTAGATGTACTAGATCAATTATTAAAGCCTGAAGTTCAAGAATCACTTACAACTTTAGTTGAGCAATTACCAAAGTTAACTGAAATGATGACATTATTAACGAAATCATACGAGTTTGCTCAAGCTGTTGCAACAGACGAAGTGCTTAAAAACGATACTGTTGGAGCAGTAACAGAAATGGCTGGTCCTGTAGTTGGTTCTGCGAAAAACCTTGCAGCAACTGCAATTGAAGCGAAAGACCGTGCATCTGAAAGCCATGAAGTAATTGGCTTATTCGGTCTTGTGAAAATGTTAAAAGACCCTCAAGTTCAAAATGTTTTCCGTTTTGTTAATGCTTTCTTACAAGTAAGCTCAGAACGTAAAGCTAAATAAGACTCAAGGTAAATTCAATTCGTAAGGACGGAGGATTAATTAATCATGTCAAAAGAAATCGTCATCTTAGGTGCAGGTTACGCTGGCGTTTTAACTGCATTAACAGCACGTAAGTATCTATCAGCTGATGAAGCAAAAATTACTGTAGTAAACCAATTCCCAACACACCAAATTATCACTGAGCTTCACCGTTTAGCAGGTGGTACAATTGCAGAAGGTGCTGTTGCATTACCACTTAAAAAAATCTTTAAAGGTTTAGATATCGACCTACACATTGCAAAAGTATCAAAATTCAATGTGGATACTAAAAAAGTTGATCTAGATAATGGCTATACATTAACTTACGATACACTTGTAGTATCTTTAGGTAGCCAAACTGGATTCTTTGGTATCCCAGGATTAGAAGAAAACTCTATGGTTCTTAAATCAGTAAATGATGCCAATAAAATTAACAAACATATTGAAGACCGCATTAAAGCATATGCACAATCTAAAGATGAAGCAGATGCAACAATCGTTATTGGCGGTGGCGGTTTAACAGGTGTTGAGCTTGTTGGTGAAATCGTGGACAACTTCCCGAAAATCGCTGCAAAACACGGTGTTAATTTTGCTGATCTTAAAATTAAACTAGTTGAAGCTGGTCCAAAAATCTTGCCAGTGCTTCCGGATACACTTATCCAACGTGCTACTGAAAGCTTAGCAAAACGTGGTGTAGAATTTATTACAGGTACACCAGTAACAGGTGTTGACGGCAACGTTATTTCTTTAAAAGATCGTGAACCAATTGTTGCAAATACACTTGTTTGGACAGGTGGGGTAGCTCCACTTCCAATCGTAGGCGAATCAGGTCTAGCAGCTGATCGTGGTAAAGCAACGATTAATGAATTCTTACAATCTACATCTCACGAAGATGTATTTGTTATTGGTGACGCATCTGTTGCACTACCAGCTGATGGAGGTCGTCCACTATACGCTCCAACAGCACAAGTTGCATGGCAAATGGGTGAATGTGCTGGTTATAATGTATTTGCACAATACAAAAACCAAGACATGAAAGCATTCTCAGCTGTAAACTCTGGCACACTTGCAAGCTTAGGTCGTAAAGATGCTGTTGCTACAATTGGTGCGAGCAACACAGAGCTTAAAGGCCTTCCTGCAACATTAATGAAAGAAGCTTCTAATATTCGTTACTTAACACATATTAAAGCTTTGTTTGGTTTAGCCTATTAAAAAACAAAACACTCACTACTATCACGCTATGTCGTTGTTAGTAGTGAGTGTTTGTTTTTTCTAAAAATGTATATTAATTACTTTAAATCCAGTAAAATAAATACATATTCATATTCTATTTTCTGAGGTGATGGCTGTGTTAACAATGTTTCAATCAAAAAAAGTAGATATAGAGCAATTTAAGGCTAAAATTGATGAACTGAATGCAAAGCTGGATAAGAAAGATCATGAATTTCAAATTTTTTTAAATGAGTTACATAAGGAAATCATTGAAACGATTGAACAACATAACAAGGTAAATGATCAGCATACTATTTTAGGAGAAATGGTCGCCGATATTGTAGGAGAGTTTAATAAAGTTGAGGATAGTACTATTCAATCCAATAAAATTTCTGAAAATGCGCTTGATAAAGGCAATTTATTAATTTCTTCCTCGGATCAAATGATGACATTATCGGTTGAAAGCAAGCAGGCTGTCCAGGAGGTAGAGCAGCTAATTGATGCGTTAGGAGAGCAGTCTCAAAAAACATCTTTAAGCATGAGTAATTTAAGTGAGCGCTCAAAACAAATAGCAGAAATTGTAAATGTTATTGGCGAAATTTCAAATCAAACAAATTTACTAGCTTTGAATGCATCTATTGAGGCAGCAAGAGCAGGGGAGCATGGTAAGGGCTTTTCAGTTGTTGCTGAGGAAGTTCGCAAACTAGCTGAAAACACGAAAACTAGCACAGAAGATATTGCTAATTTAACAAAGAAAATTGAAGAACAAATTGGACTTGCTTACGAGGATAATAAAAATAACATGCAGCTTGTCACGGAAGGTATTGATAAAAGCGCTAAAACCTCAGTAAAAATTGATCAATTACTGCACATTATGACGAATGTTCAAACGGGAATTAATGAGCTATTAGCTTCAATCAAAGATCAAAAGCTATCAAACGAAGATGTTATGCATAAATTTAATACGACTACTGCCTTATTTGATGAAACAAATCGCGTACTAACAAGCCATATTGATGAATCAGAAATTGTGACGAAAAAATTATTAGAGGCAGTCGATCAAGTAAAGCATTTCCCAACAGAAAGATAAATAATCTAACTTCATTCAATGGAAGTTTAAAAAAGCAAGAACCCTGCATAGCACCTCCTCAACTTCTTAGTGACTACTACAGGGTTCATTTAATTATTTCAAATCGCCAACTTCAGTCATTTCATTCCACAATTACATCTTTCATACCGCATCTTTCAAAGGCTTGAACACCAGCCGCGGTCTTCCACAAAACTCTCCTGCGATTAAACCTGTGCTAACGCTGACTCGATGACCAATCCTAAACAAGGATAAGGTAAAGCATTACGCCATATAAAACCTCTTTCAATTCTGTTTTGTTCATCCTAGATTAGTAGGTAACAATTCAGATGGGAGGATGTGAAAGCAATTTTTGCATGAAGCTCCTCTTTACTTAAAATAAACTTTTAATCAATGTATCAATCATAACAGGCATTTCTTTAAACGCACTATCCACATGCAATCGTTCTGTTTTTTGATGGGCATCCTTACCAAATGGACCGACATTTAATACAGGACCTTGTAATGCCGCCATTTCTTTGAATGGAATATGATACGTGTCGCCCCATACTGGTGTGTTCCGCTCAAATGCTAGCCACTCATTGGATGCATCTGAATAGTTGACATAGCTTAAATCACAAATGCCGTTAAAGTAGTGAATCTGCTCCACCTCAATATCGAATGTCCGAGCTGTTTGCTTCATTAATTCAATCGACTGTTTCACTAATGGATGATTGGATGAATTAATGGCTGGGTAGTAAGGTGGCGCATATAACAGAACTGTGGCAGGTGCTAATTCCTGACAGCGAATCATGAGCTGATCCACAATGCGAATGGACTTTTCACGATCATCCCATGCACTATGTTGCAGAACCTGCTGCTTTATCGCTTGTACTTCCTCAGCCCCTAATTTATCGATGGCGTGCTCCAATAATGCCTCATAGCGTAAGACCTTTACTTTGCCCACACCCTGCACATTTTCTCGTGTACAAATGTCCTGATAGTGCGCATTGCAAGCAGCCATAGCCTGTAATGCAACTTCCTCAAAAATAGCCATCACTTCAGCCGCTGTCCGTTTTAACAAGAAGACATTGTAAAGTGCCGCCGCACGATATGGTGTTTGTGTAGAATACTCCATTTTTAAATCTTTTAATTGTAGAGAGACGGGTAGTGGCGTGCTTTCACCTAAATCTGTTTCACGGAAAAGCGGATTCCACTCCATATGCTGTGTCATATAGGAGGCGATAAAGGTAGCCGTCATCCCCTTTAATGGTTCACCCACATGTGTCTCTTTTCCATAGAACAAGGCAGCAGGCATGATTTTACCAATTGTGCCTGAATAAATATATTCATTCGTATCCGATGGTCCTTGTGAAAAGGAAGGCTCACTATTTAAAAATAATTGATAGGATAGACCATGCTGTTCACGCAGTCTCACCAGTTCCACAACAGCGGCTCTCATACCAGCAGAGTTGACTTCCTCATCAGGAACCGTCGTTAAAATCAAATTAATCGGCCATTGCTCAAAGCTTGCCTTTTCAATTAACTGCATGTGTAAGGCAAGACCCATTTTCATATCCATTGTGCCGCGACCAAATAAATAATTCCCTGACTCCAAATCAATGCGAGCTGCCTCTGGTAAGTCTTTTAGGTATTTAGGCTCCAGTAGCTTTTTCGTTAGTTCTTCCGGATAAAAGGCTAACGGCTCTAGTTCACCATATTCCTCCGTATGCACGGTATCAAAGTGGCTAATTAATACAACCGTTTCCGTTGCCGTTGGATGCTTATAGAAGGCTGTAACCGCGTTTCTGCCAAGTCCTGCATCATGTAATTCAATCAATTCCGGATGTTTATCAAAATATGGAAGCGTTAACAATTTATCTTTTAAGCGAAAGGCAAATTCATTTTCACCCTTCGTTAATGTTCTGCTTTCCCAGCTCACAAGTTCACATAAGAGGGCACGTAGTTTTTCGGGTGTATCCCACATAAAAGTATTCATTATTTTTTCTCCTTTTATAGTAAAATGTTTTATTTTCAAGATGATATAAATAGAAAATTAGAAGGGAATTAAATATTTTTATTGTCATTTATTTTTCGCTATATGAAATTAAATCTACATAGTGGAATATAAATTCATCGTAAATGGAAAACAACAAATTGTCAATTTTAATTTTTGTGAATACTCGTAATTTTCCTTACTAATTAAGTGGAACTATGTATATATTTCATGTAGCATCTATTTATATGCATAAAAATTAGTTAAAATAAAATGAAACTACATTCAAAAGTAAGGGCTACATGTAAAAATTTGAGGGTACATAAAAATTTGATAAGTTGCATGAATATTATTTTCATAATGATTCCACTTAGTGCTAACTGGATCTATAAAAACCTTAAGATAGTGATCATATGGGGAAATGAAAGGGAGTAATTGTAATGATTCAATCAATCGAAAGAGCTATGTTAGTTATAAATATACTGGCGAAGCATCCGAAACGTTTTTTTACTGTGCAGGAAATTTTTAATGAAACAGACTTGCCAACGAGCACAATTTACAGATTATTATATACATTAGAAAGTTTTGATTTAGTAGAGAGAAATGAGAATAAAAAGGAATTTCGACTGGGCTATACATGGTTGCAACTTGGCATGAAAATGTATCACGAGACGGATATTAGAGAAAAAGCGCATCCTCTGTTAGAAAACCTTGCATATAATGTTCGCGAAACAATCTATTTAAGTATCGCCAAACAGTTTGCATCCATTATTATTGATCGAATTGATAGTCCTAAAAATGTCCGTATTATTGATATGATTGGCGAAAAAATCCCTTATCCTATCGGAGCTCCTAATAAAGTGTTGCTTGCGTTTTCTAAAAGCGATGTACAGCAACAATTTTTCCAACAACTTGAGGAGCCTGAGAAAGAAAACTTGATAGAGAGCCTCAATGATGTAAGAGAAAAAGGCTTTGCCATAAGCGTTGGAGAAAAAACAAAAGGGACAGTATCCATAGCAGCACCTATATTTGATTCAAATAAACAAATAATTGCAGCCATTAGTGCAGAGTGCTTTGAATATGATACAGATGAGGAAAAATTAGAGAGTATAACACAGGAAGTCATTAAAACGGCACAGCAGCTATCCTATGAATTAGGGTATGTATAATAATTTCTTCCTTAGATAAAAACCATCTAGTGTCAATATTATGTTGACGTTAGATGGTTAATTTTTTTCATGAAAAGGGGTTACTTTAGTTTTTCAATTATTGTTGCCTGCTATTCACAATCCTTTGATAATAGTGACCTTTCGTAGGTTTTACATTTAGCAATAGTAGAATAACAGCTACAACCAACAACATAAAGGATGCACTAACGACAACGGAGCGTATTGTTATCCATTCAGCAAAAATCCCAAAAATAGCAGTAAGTATAATAATAAAAAGTGCTTCAAAAAATCCATAAATACTTCCTATTCGACCCATGCTCTTAGAGGGGATATTATTTTGATAAAATGTATAAAATCCTGTATTCGCAAAGGCGGTTGCAAAGGATAAAACAAAGCAACCTAAAGCAGCTATAAAAAAAGAAAATGATGATGTAAATATTAAATAACCTAATGCTGTTATGAGAGATCCCATGCCTATTAACCAAGAAGTTGGTATTTTTTCAACAATAACGGAATTAGTTAGGGAGCCAATTAATACACCCACTCCCGCAATACTGACTAGAATACCATATTCTCCTTCAGATAAAGCTAATATTTGTGTTGCAAAGGCAGCCTCTAAAGAATCAGTAGCTGTCATCAAGACAATAGTGATGCTAAACAATAAATAAATGACCATTACATAGGAATTTTTTAAGCTAAAGCGTATGACCATTTGCCAATCTTGAAGCAATACGCGATAAAGCGATGTTTTTTCGGTATTACGATCAAACTTTTCAAAGGCTTCAACATTAGGCGTTTTGAACGTTATACAGGCTGATAGAAATAAAGCAATCGCGTTTAAATATATAGCCATATGAGGTGTTCCGACTGTAAATAGCAAGCCTGCAATAGCTGGTCCAGTTAGAAATGCACCAGAGTCGAGCAAGCTGCGTAATGAATTAAAACGTTTCCTTTGTTCGATAGGTATTAACTTAGTGATATAAGTCATAGATGTTGGATGATACATAGAGCTAGCAACTGTAATGATAAAGACAAAGACATACATCCACACTAGGCTAGAAAAGAAGGGGAGTATGACAATGAGTATAGATTGAAAAATATTTAAAATAATCATTAGCTTTTTCTTATTAAAACGATCGATTAGGCTTCCTGACCAAAAATTAGTGAACAAGGATGAGATTGCTCTTACTATATACAAGCCAGAAACAGCCAGAGCAGATTGTGTAAGATTTAATACAAGAAGATTTAAGGCAATAAAATAGATCCATCCACCAATACTGGAAACACCAATACTACATAATAGAATGGCAGGATACCGCCAGCTCTCTAAAGATTTTCTCATATAAATTCCTCCTTAAGCAAAATGATGATTTGCAAAATAAAAAATCCCACCCCCAAGACGATTAGTCTTAGGGACGAGATTGTGGAATTTATATACTCACGTGGTGCCACCCTAGTTCACTATTATGTCACCATAATAGCCTTTCAGTACGGCATAGTGCCTATGCTTATACTGTAACTCTATAACGGGAGTTCCCGTCGCACCATCATTCAAACAAAATCCAATGCGCTACTCCGAGACTTGTTTCAATAATTCGTTCTTACTCGTTTTCAGCAATCCGAGCTCTCTGGGAAGAACAGCCTTATTTACTCTTCTCTTCAATGTATTTTTGCTAGTGTAGCATATGTACATGATTCTGGTAAATAGTACTATAAAAATATTACTAATAATTTTGTAGAAAGATTTTTAATTGTGTCATCAGCGATTGGCAGTGCTGTATGGATAAATCAACATTCAAAGGAATTTCAAGGGAATGATCGAGGTCCTCAAAAACAGCAAGCTGAAGAGTAGTAAGTTGCGCCAGTTTTTCCTGTGAATAATAAGGATCCGCAGTACCAATTGCCAAAAATGCATGTTTGTCTAATAGATTTGCCATTGTATGTTGAAGAGATAGTAATGGGGTGAAGAGAATATAACGAGCAGGAATAAAAGGAGTCTGCTGCATATAAAAGTCGATAATAGGCATAGTACCTAAAGATTTTCCTAGGTAGACGACTTCTCTATAAGGTTTTGATTGCAAGCTGTTTTCTACAATAGGGTTGGCAACATGATAGACCATTTTTGATATGGCTTGTGAGTCCTGTTCGAATTGCTGCTGCTCAAACGTATAATTGATTTGAATGACATCATAGCCAAGTTCTAGCATTAATGCCGTAGAATAATAAAGTATAGGTTTATCATAGGTATAGCCCGTGCCGGAGAACATAAAGCATAACTTATCGCTTTTTCTATCAAAAAAGTTGTAGGATATACCGTTATACATGGCTTGCTTAGGTTTGATTTTCATGAAGATTCCTCCATTTATAGTAACGATAGTTTATAATTGTACTATAGCAAAGGGGGAGAAATTTATGAAGGCTATTATTATCAATGAGTTTGGTGCACCTGATGTTTTAACATCTATTGATTGTCCAAAGCCTACTATTTCTGAGGGTGAAATCTTAATACGGACAACCTATACAAGCGTCAATTTTGCAGATATTAAAAACCGTACAGGTAATAAAGCTAAAGCAAAATTTCCGATGGTTCTTGGTTTAGATGTTGCAGGGGTGATAGAAGAGGTTTTTGATGATAACAGTGGTTTTCAAAAGGGTGATCAAGTTATCGCCTTCCCGAAAAACGGTGCGTATGCAGAATTTGTTGTAGCAAAGGAACAACTGGTTTTTAAAGTTCCTAGTGATGTACCAATCGAGAAGGTGGCAGCTGTACCAACTGTTTCATTTTTATCGTATATGTTAACACATCAAATAGCAGCAATTGGTCAGCAGGATGCCGTCTTAATTCATGCTGCTTCTGGTGGAGTCGGGACAATGCTTATCCAAATGGCAAAAAGGCTAGGAGCTAAACTGATTATTGGTACGGTGAGTAATTTGGAGAAGGCCTCAATCGTATATCAGCTCGGCGCAGATCACGTACTTACATATGATCAATTCAGTACACATGTCAATGAACTAACAAAGGGTCGTGGCGTTGATATCGTGTATGATTCCATTGCAGGAGCTGTCACAGAGGAAAGTTTAACTTGTTTAGTGCCCTATGGCACGCTTGTTCAATTCGGGAATAGTGGAGGCAGAGCAGGCAATATAAAAACATCAGATTTACACAGTAGCTGCCGCAATATAAAAGGATTTAGCTTAGGTACGACAAGAGCATTGAAGCCAGAACTGTTACAGCAGGTTGCACAGGATATTTTTTCTTTATTAAAAAATGATAGTTTCCAGGTGCCAATTGCTAAAATATTTCCCTTAGAGGAAATGCAAAAGGCCCATGAGTTTATGGAAAGTCGCCAGCATCAAGGGAAAATACTTATTAAAATATAAAAATACAAAAAGATGACGCTCCAAAATGGGTGTCATCTTTTCAACGTCTATCAGCGATCTAGTTCAGTAAGCTTTTCATAAATACGTCTTTTTCGGTACAGCATCATACCGGTTTCGGCTACATCCTGAATCATGCCTTTATTGGCATAGGCTCCAAAAACCATCCCTGCAATAGGAATCATTTGAAACAGCTTTTTCCAGCCTAGTTGATCTCGATACGTGTAAAATACTTCCTGCCATCCTTGAAGCTGAGAAATCATGTTATCTGAAGCCTTTTTCGAGCTGTTCATAGTAGAAAGCTCCTGTAAGATTGCTTCTTTACCAACAATATCAGCAGAAGTAAATTGTAGACATTTTACAATAAAAATACGTTCCAATTTATCATTCGGATCATAGCCATGAATGATCGCTATTTCTTGCAATGTTTTGAGTGCAGTTCCTAAAATCATTGGAATATCAATAGCTAAAGTAAAGATGCCACCAAAGCCAGTAGAGGCTCCTTGTACAGTAGCAAATTTTACTCGGTCATCTTGTAATTGATCACTGAGAGTGATCATGTCCTCTAAAGGAATCTGACCAATATCAGATATAGTTAAAATATGCTGTGCGGAAGAATAGTCACGGATTTTTTGTATCATGGCTTGTTCATTGATTAAATACTTTCCACCTGACTGAATATAATTGCCTAGTTCATCGACCAATAAAGCAATTTTATTTTGAAGAAAGGCGGGTGTCACTTTATCTAATAATTTAAATGGTATTCTCCCTAATTTCTCCCAAAACCATAAATCCTTTTGATCTTTTTCCCACACTTGAATCTCTTGTAAATGCTGCTCTAATAACTCTCGGTTCTCCATGATTGTCTTATCCCCTTATGTGTCCATTTAACTTTAAATACGAAAAATACTATATAAAGTTTCGCTTTATTTAAATGAGATTTCGACAAACTAATGAATCACATGCTATTGCCAAACGGACGCAAGGAGTGCAATTCCTTCCTTTATTTGCTGAAGCGTCAGTCCACCATATCCTATAATGACCATCGTTTCATTCGTACCATCCTGATAGGAGGTAGAGCATGGATATACTTGAACTCCTACCTCTTGAGCAAGCTGGATCGCTCTACTCTCGGTGAGATGTTGGGGTAGCTTGATGACAATATGTAGTCCAGATTTTTCACCGATTACTTGAAATTCATTTGAAAAATGTGTAGAGATGGCGGTCAATAATGCTTGCTGCTTTTTACGATAGATTGTTCGCATTTTTGCTAAATGCTTATCGAATAGACCTTGTGCAAGAAAGTCCGCCAAGACAAGCTGGTCTACTTTGGAGACAACTGATTTTTGCTCATCATGAAAAGTCATAAACGGTCCTACTAGAGACTTTGGAAGGATCATATAACTAATGCGTAATGATGGGAGCAATGTTTTTGAGAATGTTCCGAAATAGATGACATGCTGAAGTTGATCCATTTTGGCTAAAGAGGGAATTGGCAGCCCCTTATAACGAAATTCGGAATCATAATCATCTTCTATAATAAGAGCCTCGTTCAAGTTGGCCCATTGTAACAATGCTGCTCTTCTTTCCATGGTCATAATCATGCCTAAAGGAAATTGATGAGCGGGTGTTGTGTATAACATGTGAATTATTTTTCGAGGTAGGGTAATTCCTGAATAATCCACAGGAATCGCCTCTGTGGACAATCCACATTGTTGGAAAACGGCACGTACTCGTTTAAAGCCTGGCTCCTCTAATCCAACACGTGTCGCTGGACCAAGAAAATGACAAAGAGCCTGAAGCTGGCTTTGTGTACCACTATAAACAAATACCTGTGAAGCATCACAACTAACCCCACGAGAACGTTCTACATAGCGAGCAATCTCTGTGCGTAAAATTGTCTCTCCTGCCCAAGGGCTTGTTGATAAGTTGTTACTATTAAAATGCTTTTTTATAAGCTTGTGCCAAGCAGTATAGGGAAAAGCCTCGTTATCCACATGCCCATTAGTAAAATCAAATTGTATATTGTTAGGGATACTATTACTTGTAGCAGACACATGCTGGGGTACTTGCTGTAGCCAATCAAATTCAAAGGGAGCAATAAAATAGCCAGATCGCTCTTTGCTATAAATATAGCCTTCTGCAAGTAATTGCTCATAGGCTTCTTTTATAGTGTGTACACTCACATCCAATGTTAGGGCGAGAGCTCGCTTAGAAGGCAATTGTTCGTGAGCAAGTAATTTTTTAGTGATAATAGCATGCTTTATTTCTTCATAGATTTGAATGTATTTCGCCAAATCTCCTCTAAATATAATGGCTAGCTCCACGTAGATGCCTCCTTTGGTATGGTTGATTTTTTAGTAATTGGTTATATCTATCATATCAATTTTACCGTTAAATAAGTAAAAAAGGAGTGAAGTGTAATGGAATTTATAACATTAGAAAATGAAGTGGTTAAACTAAAACCTTTAGAATTGAGCGATTTACAAGAAATTTTAGAGACAGGGAGTTATCCAGAAATTTGGTCACATATGTCCACAACGATAGAAAAAAAGGAGGATGTGAATAACTTTGTGGAAAACGCATTAAGAGCCAAAGACGGAAAAACAGAATTTCCATTTGTGATTGTGGATAAACAATCAGGGGACATTATTGGTTCTACTCGTTTTATGGATATTGATGACAAGCATCAGCGATTAGAAATTGGCTATACATGGCTAACACCCGCATACTGGCGTACAGCTATTAATACTAACTGTAAGTATTTGCTCTTACAACACTGTTTTGAGCACCTTCATTTACAACGCGTGCAAATAAAAACGGATCATGATAATATCCGTTCCCAAAAGGCAATTGAGCGAATTGGTGCCACAAAAGAGGGGATATTGCGTAATCATATGATTCGCAAGGATGGTACAACAAGGCATACCGTTATGTATAGTATTACAATTGAAGAATGGTCACAGGTGAAAAAACATTTAGAAAAGCTCTTAGTGCAATTTGGATAGTTATAGGTATAAAATGGTACTTATTTAATTCATAAAACCGTTTTTTCTTATAAAAAGTGTCAAAAAATAAAGGGAAGGGTAGAGTAGAGTACCGAAAAATTGAAAGAGGGTAATCTACTTGAAACCAAAATATACTTTAAGACAAATTTATGGTGATAATGCTGTGTATACACCAAGAACACCGTATAGTGATAATCCGTGGATGATGGATGATCCTCATAAGCTGGATGCTTTAACCTCAAGAGAAGTTGCTATTGCTGATATCCCGGTGCTAGTACATCGAGCCACACAAACAGAAAAAGCGCAAGAGCTTCATCAATTAGCAGGATTACCATGGATTGAACAGCCCTATAGCTATGAGACACAGGAGGAATACTTGGCACTGATCCAAGCTTGGTGTGAGGAAGGGAAGACCATTGTATGCCAATATATACATGACCTGGAGCATATGGATCGTCAATGTTATTGGATGGATGCAGAGAAATTTAATGAGTTGAATACAAAAGCATATATCGATCATTTAATCGATAGCAAATTTGTGCCAAGTCGTCTAAATGTGGAGACATATAGACTTTCAGATGCCATTAAAAATTGGCAGCCACCTGTAGTACTAAAGCCTGGCGATGATTCTCCAACATCGGGAGGATATGGCGTAACCATTTGTCATAACAAAGAGGAACTGACAGAAGGTTTACGTCAATTTCGGATGACGGGAACTGAAAGTATAATCATTGAGGAGCTTTTACAGACAAAGGACAACTATAGTTGTCAATTTGTTTACTCGGAGGAGCTTGGCATTCAATACTTAGGAGCTTCCCAGCAAATTACGGATGACAACGGCATTTACGAGGGGAATATCATTGTAGATAAAGTACCCGAAAAAGTAATTGAAGTAGGAAAACATATTATGGAACGCGGTGTTGAGGAGGGCTTTGTTGGTGTGGCAGGCTTTGATTTAATTGTCACTGAAGCTGGTGATGTTCAAGCGATAGACTTAAATTTCCGTCAAAATGGATCAACCTCTATGCTGATGTTTCATGAGGCTTTAGGAAAGCCCATCAATAAATTTAGCTCCTATTCAGCACAAAGCCCACAACAGAATGATTACTTCTATCAAACAATCAAAAAATTTATAGAACAGGGAATGTTATTTCCCTTATCTTTCTATGATGGAGATTATTTTGAGGAGCCCGTAGCTTCTAGATTTGTCGGTGTATGGTACGCAGATACGCTAAAAGAGATTGAAAAGCTGGAAAAGGAGTTATTATAGGAAGAAAAGAATGGTCTTTAATCTTATATGTACTAAATGCAATAGAACCCCTTTGGATAAAGGGTTTAAGTTTTAGTATATATACTAAAACTTTTGCAAAAGTTAGCGTCAGAAAAATGCGGATTTACAACGTTAAGAAATATGCATAATTTTATTTATTAAAGTCGATAGTGCAGCAGTGTTCCAAATACCACTAAAGCATTGCTATGGCCTAATTTAGTAGAACGTGCATAAAAGCATGTATAAATAATGTTCACAAGGAAAGGCACGAACGTTGATGGTACAACATTCGTGGCTTTTTTTGGCGTGTTCAAATTTATATTTGGGAACGTTATTAGGTTAATTTTTGTATGCATTATTAATCATTGTTGCACCAAATTTCTTATACGTTTCCTTCTCAGTTATTTCCTTAATAGTTTTAATAAATGGTTCTTTCTTATATATATGTAGACCTATAGAACTTATATTTAGAAGCAAGGAAACATATTCTTTAGCTAAATTTGGATGTAATCTAAGTTAATCTCGAAATAATAATTTTTCGTACCTTTTCATTGCTGTTAATTTCACAAATATGTAGATAACAAATCTCCTGCCCCTATCCACCAATTAATACTAAAAAAATTTCCCATTTTAAATGAACTTTTCAAATCACTCATTTGTATAGTAAGTGAATATCCAAAAAGGAGGAAATATACAATGAGGGAAATCAATAATTGCAAAGTCTGCGGTAAAGATTTATTCGCTGTAGGTGAGCTAGGTCATGGTTATGCCAATGTAAGGCCTGCTAATAAAATCTTTTCTACGGGAACACCTTTGCTCGTTACGTATTGTCAAGGTTGTGGCGAAGTCGCTTCTCTTAAAGTAAAAGAGCTTGGAAAGCTGAAAGTTTGGTAAGATTTATCATTTCAATTCAAAATAAAAAGGGAGAGAATTTAAATGTTAATTTTACAAGACCTAAAAAAATCGTACACAAATAAGACAATATTAAAAAGTGTTTCTGCTACCTTCCAGCTTGGCCAATGCTATCTAATCCTAGGTGAAAATGGTGCAGGTAAATCTACACTTTTTAGATGTATTACAGGAGATGAAAAATTCGAGCGTGGTACAATTCACTCCAAGCTAGCAGGGGATGTAGCCGATTTATGTGCATTACAGTACCAAAGTTTTGAAAGCTATTCATTTTTAAAAATCAAAGAAGTCATTCAATTATTTTCAACACTCATCAAACAACCAGCCAAGCTCGATTTACTCCATGAGCTACTTGAATTTAAAAAATATGAGAATACGCTCATAAAAAATGCATCTGGTGGACAACGAAAAGCACTTTCGCTCTATTTGACATTTTTGATGAACAAACCATTCATTTTACTAGATGAGCCGTTTGCGGACTTAGATTTAAAGAAAAAAAGCCTTTTACTCGATTTTTTAAAGGATCAGGTACAAAAGTACAAAAAATGCTTAATTATCATTAGCCATGAGGTAAGTGGCGTAGAATCTTTATTTGATTTTGTTTATTTCATGAAAGATGGTGCATTTATTGAAGGGGATACATCAACAGCCTTACAAGAAAAGTATAAAAATCCATTATTTTCAGGATTAGAGGGCGTTTATTTTGAAGTGACTGGACAAATGTTAGGAGGAAACTAATGATGAAAATAGCAGTAACAAAGAGTTTTATACTCGAGACAATTCGCAACTATGGTGTATTTATTGGAAACTTACTACCGGCCTTTCTCTTTATCTTCGTCTCCTGGGTTTGTACCCTAGGTATGAAAAGTGATGCTACATCAGTAGATTTTATCATTAAAGGGCAGTTTTTTCCGATTTCAATTATGCTATTAACCTTCTCTTTTGCTTTTTCAAGTGCTACCATTTATTTGGCAGATTTAAAAACAACAAAGACTTTACAATGGCTTAAGCGTACTGATATTTCGCCCCTGAATTATTTTATCGGCATGGGACTGGGTGTATTTTTATTAATGAATTTGGCACTTTTACTTGTTCTACTCGGTTATCGACTATTAATTGAAATGACATTTGAATCAGCTATTGCAATTATTTTTATTTGTAATTTCGTATTACTCGCACTCTATCCATTATGCTTTATCATTGCAGGTATGGTTAAAAATGGAAAAGTAGCACAAAGCATGCTCGTACCAATTATGCTCATACTCATGTTTTCCATTACGATGCCATCTTTATTTATTACATTAGCTGGCAATGAGCCTCAAGAATATTATGCCTTTCTATCTTGGAATCCAATGCTCTATTTAAATGATACAATGCAATTTCAGCTAAATTTAATTGAGCAAACATGGTTACCGATGTACCAATACTTCATCATTTTAACGTTTGCAGGCCTGTTCTTCATTATGCTAGCGAGAAAAATTTACATGCGATAGGACTGAAAAAAATGGATATCGGTTTTATAATTTCGTTATTTGTTGGAGGAATCATGATGGTACTGCTATTTGCCATCCTCATTCCTTTCTTTCGAAAATATATTGTACGTGAAAATGGCAAAATAAATTATGCAAAAACAGTAATTTATTTACGTTGGAACGTTTTTGATACGATTACGCTTCTTCTAGCGATTTACACAATTGTCTGTGTGCAAGGTTTAAATATTTTATTGTCCTCTGGTGAAACAATCGACAATCCATATGTGCAATTTTTCACGAATCAGGCACAGGCTTGGATCATAGTGATAGTTGTTTATTTTGTTATGCGCATATCTGCAACGATTAAAAGTATTCAAGCACGACTAGATGATATTGATGATGAGTAATGAGGAGATCATGCAAGCCTACTTAGCAGGAGAAAAAGAGGCATTAGGCATTCTTTACGAGCGTCTAAACGAACCTCTTTATTGCTTTCTTTATCGGTATACGCGAGAGGAACAGTTGAGCATCGATATTGTACATGACACTTTCGAAATCATCCAATCAAAAAAGCTGCACTTTGATGCAAATATTGGCACGGTGAAATCTTTTCTCTTTCAAATCGCATATCGTCGTATGCTGAATAAATTAAACCGTCGAAAAAGGTGGCAAACGCTCTTGCCTTTTCTAGTACCTACACCAAATATGACGTTACAAAATGAGGAAACACTCGTTATTCAGCAGGCCGTTTCCAAACTACCTGAAAAACAGCGTGCGGTCATTTTGCTCGCTTATTATGAGGATTTACCACAGGAAGAAATAGCGCAAATTTTAAATATCCCAGTGGGTACGGTGAAATCACGTTTACATAATGCCATGAAAGCTTTAAAGCTCGTACTAAAGGAGGACTTCCAGCATGAAAGAAGAGTTTAGAAAAGAAAAAGCACTTTCAAAGCAACTCGAACAATATAAAATTGAAATACCAACGCATCAATTAAACAAAAAGTTAACGCTGTACGAGCGCTTTATTCGCTACTTAGCATCGCCAACTAAGGACCCTTTAGAACACGTAACTGCCAGCTCCTCTGGCTTACTTTCATTAAAGATACTTCCTTTGCCATTCGTTATTTTACTCGCTTTTTTACAAGGGCTGTTACTTTAGATAAATCGATAGCCTACTCTAGAGATGAGTAGGCTAATTTTAAGTATAAACAATATTCCCAAAGCTTTGTTTGGAGACTTTATTTTGCTTACCGTTGTAAATTCGTATGAACCCGAATAAGTAATTATTTTTTATTATTTAGTTCTAAAGGTATAGGTGCTATCTTTAGTAAGATAGAAAAATTTGTGAAAAAACTATAATGCTCTTTCCATACAAGGTACTACATCTTCTAAAGCTGCCCAATCTTCCACTTATACCCACTGAATGCTGTAAATGATAACCCCATTGCCATCGCAAATTTATAATTTTTACCTGTGGAATACATATAAAGATTTATAAAAGTTGCTACTATTGCAATAAGACCTAATATTAACCATATAATTATACCTCTATTATAGTTTTATTTAATAAGTTTTAGTTTGGTTTCTTACCTGTAATAATTTAATCGACCATTCTTTTTTTATAAATAATTGCTGCGATTAACCAAGAAATAAGGGACCATACTATAAACGTTACCATTGGAATGATTATATCTGTCGTGGAGTGCTTCCCTTCTAATGCCTCTGCTAAAAGTAATAATTGAGAGCTAGGTAGCCACTCCGCTATTTTTAAAATAGGGTAAGTAGATGCAAAAGTCAGGGCAAGAGGACCAAATGAGAAAAGAAAGATTACAGGTAAAACAATTATTGAGCCTTCCATAATAGACTTAGCAAATAATCCACATATTGTTCCAAGTGCAATATAGAATACAGTAGATACTAGTAATGCTACAGATAAGATAGCTAGATTTGCAGGTGTATATCCAACTAGAAAGATAGACAGTGCCAGTACAACAACGGTCACGATGAGCACAAATAAACTTTTACCAATTAGAATATCTCCAAGTGAAGCAGGGGAAAGCATAAGGCTACGTAAAGTATTTTTTTCTTTTTCCTCTGCGATTAAACAGCATTGTATATAAGTTGTTACCATAGAAAACGTTATATTGATGGGTAGGAAATAAGCATTGATAGTAGACGCTCCTGTTTTGTTGTATAAAAATGCCAAAATTAGAGGCAGAAGTATCATCGTTGATACGGCATAGTTACGAGAAAATTCCTTATAATCTTTCACTAATATTGCTTGAATACGTGTCATTGAAATGTTCATACCAAATCACTCCCTGTTATTTGCATAAAAATATCACCCAATGTCGGCTCGTTTGTATTAATTCTTGTCACTTCATTGGAATGCATCCATTGATACAGCTTCTCTGCATCTTGTGCACCGTTTTGTATAATCTCTTGTAAACCATTTTTGAGTTCAACTGTTATGGAATCAGTGCCAAATTCCTTTTTCAAGTCCTTTGGTGCACCTATTGCTCGAATTTTCCCCCTATGAAGGAAGGCTACACGGTCACAAAGTATCTCTGCTTCGCTCATATCATGAGTAGTTAAAAAAATCGTCGTACCCATGTCATTTAATCTTCGTAAGCCATTATAAATATGCTGGGTATTCACAGGGTCCAAAGCAGAAGTAGGCTCATCTAAAAATAATAATTCGGGCTTATGCATAATTGCACGAGCAAGTGTGACACGTTGAATCATTCCCTTTGAAAGCTGACTGATTTTCTTTTTACGTTCTGTATATAAGTTTACAAAGTCCAAAGCTTCTTTTACAGCAGAGTGAGATAGCTGATATAAATTACTATAAAGTAATAAATTCTCTTCAATAGTTAGTCTTGTATACAAGCCACTATTATCTGTTAAAATACCAAAACGTTTACGATTTTGACTTTTCTTCATTTCAGAAGCTGGTTGCCCAAATAACAGAACATTGCCTGCCGATTTATCTGTTTGTGCCGTTAATATTTTAATAGTAGTTGTTTTACCAGAACCACTGGGCCCAAGAAAGCCGAATATTTCCCCTTTCTTAATCATAAAAGAAACATCCTGTAATGCTGTTTCATTATTAAATGTCTTTTTCAAGTTTTGTACATCAATCACTGCATTCATGTGTAAACCTCCTGTTTGTTGTTGATATCTACACTATAAATAACAAGCAAAAGGAACACAGTAAAAAATGGGTGAACAGCAGAAAATTGAGCATAGGAAGAACAATATCGAAGGTGACAGGAGTCGTTTATTTCCTGGGAAATCTACTAAATTCCGAGTATTTCCTTTAAATTAGCAAGTTTATTTTTCGACAGTGGAACCACAGTTTTTTCTGTACTGTTGAGTGCTAGGCTATAGCTATTGCGTGTCCAAGTAATGATCTCTCGAACCTTTTGTAGGTTAACAATATAAGAACGATGGCTTCTAAAAAAGCCGAATGGTGTCAATTTTTGTTCTAGTTCATTTAGCGATAGAGTACACGGATATGCTTCACCCGCTACATAAATAGATACGTCTCCTTCAACACTTTCAATATAATCAATTTCTGGTGGATTAAATAAAATAATCTTATCATTTTTCTTTGTTGGGATTTTATCCAGTCGAATGGGTGCATTTTTAAGGGGCTGAGGCGTTTGCTCTATGTCAACCTCTTTTATGTCTAAAGCATGTAAGTCAGTTCCATCTAATCGATGTATAGATGTACTTGCAACCATTAAATCTTCTAGATTATTTGATAATAAAATGATAATTTTATGCTCTTTCACGAGGTTTTTTAATAACTGTTGGACAGTTTGTTTCGAAAATTCATCTATATTTTGAAAGGGTTCTTCTAAAATTTGAATAGATGCCGGATGTAGGTACGTATTCAATAATTTTAATCGCTGCTTTTCACTATTAGAAAGCTTACTAATTCTATTGTTTTTTTGTTCAGTAAGCTTAAAAAGCTTCAATAAATTCTCTGTTTCATTAGTTGGGCGATTAAAAAGTTTCAAAAAGAACTGGATGTACTCGCGAGCTGTGAGTCGTTCATATAATGCACTTTCACGAAAATAAGTACTAGTATCATTTTGTTTCATAAACCATTGCATTAAAGTATGTATTTTGGAAACGTCTGTGTAGATGCCGATAATCGTGCCAGGTTGTAGAGAAAGATGAAAGCTTGGATAAATAACATTGCCAGCTTCAATATATGGATCAACCTGAATATCAATATTTTGTTCCACGTTCATTCCTCCTAAATTTTGCTAGCTTGTAAAAAGTATTTGATATCAGTGTGTGCTTGTGAGTGGCTCATTTGACAATAATTTGAGTTAGAGGTATCCATAAAGCCATGTAAGCCTTGATATTGTTTGATTTGAACATTCGGTATGCCAGCAAGTGTCTTCTTTAATAATTGAACATCAAAGCTACTTTCATGGCTAGATAAAATGACCAAAGTTGGGCAAGATGGTATGTTATCAAGGTATTGACGGATCCGTGATCCATATACACAAATGACACGGTGTAGGGGGAGTGTAGTTAATCGCCAGGCTAAAGTTGCACCTACACTATAGCCAATTAATATTACCTCATCGTAATTTTCACAAGCCTCCAATAATTTTTGTGAAAGGAACTCAAGAGGAGCATCGAAGCCAACTGTCTGTACGAAAAAATCATAGGCTTGTTTTTCCTGTTCATATGGAAAGGAAAGTCCCTCAGGATAGAGTGGAATAAGGGAAACGGTAGTGTCTTCATCACAATATACTTGCACCTGTTCTTCAATAAAATGATTAACCCCATAGATTTCATGTAATATAAAAACTTTTCTTTTCATTACGACCTCTATTATCTTTTTTCCAATAGTGTATCAAAAAGTAAGTATAACGTATATTTAGCTTTCAAAAAGTGCAACGATGGACATTTTTACGTTTATGCACAAAAAAACACAAATTTGTTGATCAGGTATTATATGTACTCCGAAAAACGGATTTGCTATTATCTTTTTGATAATGATTCTCATTATTGCATTGGAAAACTAAAGGAGGATATACAATGAAGAAGCCATGGATAATGGTATTATTCACTTTGTTACTATCAGTGTTGCTAGTAGCATGTAATAATGCCGAAGAGAAAGTAGCGAATCAACCCGAAAAAGAAAAAGAGGAGATGAAGGGGGAATCTTCCATTTATCCTCTGACATATACAGATGCTCTAGGAAAAGAAGTAATCATTGAGAAAGAGCCGAAGCGTGTTATTTCTTTGATGCATGTATTATACCCAGATGTTTTATTAGCATTAGATACGAAGCCAGTAGGTATTGCAAATGCTGATACTATGTTTAATTTATGGGAATCCTATCAATCTTTTGTGAAAGAACAAAAATTTAAAGATATTGGTGATGTTAGAAGTCCAAGTCTTGAAAAAATAGTAGAACTAAAACCGGATTTAATTTTGGCTGCTTCAGGCGTGCATGATCAGCTATATGACCAATTATCAGCAATAGCACCTGTTGTATATTTAAATCAAAGAGCGATGTCTACTGATCAAGAGTTAGCCGTGACAGAAATTTCAAAGGTATTAGGGAAAGAAGAACAAGGAAAGGCGCTATTAGAAGAAGTCAGCGGAAAAATTACAGACGGCCGTGAAGCTTTAAAGAATTTTACAGCCAAAGGAGAAACGGTAGTTTTTACATCCGTAAATACGAAAGAAGGGTTTTGGATATATGGTAAAAATATTGCGCCAACGAATCCTGAACATGGTTTAGGTATTAAAGTTCCAGAAAATTACCCAGAAGATATAACAAAGGAAGTAAGTATGGAGGGAATGTCGGTCTTAAACCCAGATCACTTATTTATTTTCCTTGATAAGAGTGGTATTACCATGAGTGAAGAGGAATTTTTAAAATCCTATGAAGAGAGTGCAGTTTGGAATAACATCAATGCAGTGAAAAATAAAAATGTTTATATTGTGGATCGTTCCTTATTTGCACAGGATGCCCCAATTGCAACCATGTATGGAATAGATATAGTTGTAGATTTATTAAAAGATAAATAAGATTATGCTAAAAAAGAAATAGTATGCCTAATGCATACTATTTCTTCCTTTATAAAGAAGAATGTTAATAAATGGTGACGGAATATGTATTATTATCATGTTTTGTAATAATTTCATTTGATAATGATTATCATTATCGTATAATGGTATTAAGGAGGAAGTTCAAAGTAATTTATACAAGTAGAAATATACAGTAGGGCTGTCATGCAGTATTAGTCCAATTGTTTAGATAGGTAATGACAAAAAGAAAGGTGTGTTAAGTATTGTTAGAACAAGAATTGTATGATGTAACCATTATTGGTGGTGGACCAGCAGGTTTATATTCTAGCTTTTATTGTGGTTTACGTGAAATGAAAACCAAGCTAATTGAATCACAGCCACAGCTAGGCGGTAAAATTCATGTTTATCCAGAGAAAATGATTTGGGATGTTGGTGGTGTAACGCCTATTTCAGGGGGGCAACTAATTAAACAATTAGTTGAGCAAGCCTTAACCTTTAATCCTTCTATATATACAAATGAAAAAGTGCTGTCCATTGCTAAAAATGAAGATGGTATTTTTGTCATCGCAGCGGAGTCAGGAAATATTCATTATTCCAAAACGGTTATCGTTGCTATTGGTGGTGGCATCCTAAATCCTCAAAAAATTGAGATTGAGGGCGCAGAACGCTTTGAAGTATCTAATTTAAATTACACAATTAAATCCTATGAAAAATTTAAAGATAAGGCAGTTATTATTTCAGGTGGTGGTAATACAGCGGTAGACTGGGCGTTAGAATTAATGGAGATAGCATCCAAGGTCTATTTAACTTATCGAAAAGATACTTTGTCTGCACATGAGGCTCAAATTACAGAGCTTACAAATAGTTCGATTGAATGCCATTTCAATTCTGAAATTACGAAGCTGATTGCAGACGATCAAGCAGGAATGATTAAAGCAATTGCTTTAACAAATCATGAAACAGGTACTGTAACGGAAATTCCTATTGATGAAGTGGTCATCAGTCATGGATATGTACGTGATAAAGAATTGTTAGATAATAGTCCGTTAGCCATTGATCGCAAAAATGATTATTTTATTGCTGGTACGATTAATAGTGAATCATCCATTCCAGGCCTTTATGCTGCTGGTGATATTTTGAGCCATGATGGTAAAATTCATTTAATTGCAGCAGCATTTCATGATGCACTTCATGCAGTGAATAGTGCGAAGAAGTATATTCAACCTGATGCTTCTGAGGGCGGTATCGTTTCCTCCCATAATGATATTTTCAAACAACGTAATCGTAAGCTATTACAGGAAAGTTTAAAATAATCGATTTTAGGAGCACTAATGTATTATTAGTGTTCCTTTCTTTTTGTCTTGATGTAACAATATGAAAAGAAGGGAGGCGTTCAACATAGACACACAAGAAATAATAGAATTCTATACAACTGCTCCATTAACATTTATAGATGTCATTACGGAGAAGATTTCTTCCGAAACAGTCGTTACGAATTACAAGACGATGACCAACGCAGCAGGTTTAATTTTTCCGATCAAGGGAGTAGCTGATGTACAAATTGAAGGTGAAAATTACCACTTAGAAAAAGGGCAGATTGTCCATGTGGGTCCCAATTTACCTATAAATCGTATAATTGCGAGCGATACTAAATTCGAGTATGCAGTCATTCATTTTCAACTAGCAGAAGGAGATAATGCAAAGTTCCCTCTCTATAATCGTCACTTTACTTTACAGGTAGGAGAACAAATCAAATTAATGAATATGCTGCAGCAATTAATACAAAATTATCTTATGCGTAGTCATTTATCTTATCTTCAATCTAAGGCTCTTTTTTTAAACATTTTAGAGGAAATGCTTTTAACCATTAAAATGATGGACTATCAATATAAAAAAGAAAACATAACGTTAATTATGGAGTATATACAAGAAAATTATACAAAGAATATGACTGTCATGGATATCGCAAAACATTTTAATATGGAACGAAGAAAACTGGCCTATCTATTTGAGAAAAAAATGGGTGTTAGTCCAAATGTTTATCTCACTGATTTGCGTATTCAAAAATCTAAAATTTTACTGAGAACTTCCCATTTATCTGTTAAAGAAATTGCAGAAAAAGTGGGCTATACAGACTATTTTTATTTTAGTCGTGTATTTAAAAAAATCACAGGGTTATCGCCAAGTCTGTTCCGTAAATATATGAATTAACAAACACCTAGTGGAAAAATAACTTTCATTAGGTGTTTTTCGTATAGAAAGAACATAGCTTTTCCTTTTTTGGACATCCTAAGATAGAAAAAATGACATGAGGTGATGATCATGAAAATAGAAAGGTCGTCCGAGTGGGAAGAAGGCTTTATCAACAGATTAAATCATCTTGAAAACTGGCATAGCTGGACATTGTATAAGATGAACTATGATATTGTGAAAATGAAATTAATACCTGATTTTACAGGATTGCAGGCTACGAAGTATTTACCTAATTTACAACCTTTGGCGCACCAGCTACAAGCAGCTGAAACAGTTATTGAACGTATGAATGGAAAAGCTATTTTAGCCGATGAAGTAGGACTAGGTAAAACGATTGAAGCAGGGCTAATCTTAAAGGAATACCTTATTAGAGGCCTTGTGAAAAGAGCATTGATTTTGGCTCCAGCTTCTCTAATAAATCAGTGGATTGAAGAGTTAAATATAAAATTTCATATTCCTGCCGTTGCATATAAAAAAAATTGTCCGATAGAGCGCTATGATGTCCTCATTATGAGTATGGATACGGCAAAAAAGAGTCCACATAGAGAGCGCATTTATGAGCAGGATTATGACATGATAATTATTGATGAGGCACATAAATTAAAAAATAATAAAACACAAATTTACGAGTTTGTACAAGGCTTAAAGAAAAAGTTCTGCTTATTATTAACTGCCACACCTATTCAAAATGATATCTTTGAATTGTATTATTTAATCTCCTTATTAAAGCCTGGACATCTAGGTAACTATGACGCCTTCCAATCGGCTTTCTCTGCTAGCAAGCATGATTTAGAGCATGATGATTATTTAAAAGAGTTGGTTAATCAGGTAATGGTCAGAAATCGTAGGGAAGATACGGGGATTGATTGGACAAATCGTCGTGTTCAAATTGTGCCGATTACATTTACGAACGAAGAAAGAGAAGTTTACGAAATGCTTGGCAACCTTCAAAACACAGGGTCATTTTCATTAATTACGTTGCAAAAAGAAATGTGTAGTAGCAAGGAAGCTACAGCCTTAACATTAACGAATATGCTAGAGGATCATGTGCAACCACAAGAAATTGAAGCGATTATTACTAAATTAATGACCTTGGAAGTGAATTCAAAGGCGGAAAAGACATTGGAAATTGTTAAGCAAGCGAATGACAAGGTTATTATTTTTACAGAATATCGTGCTACGCAAATATATTTGCAATGGTACTTACATTCTAATGGCATATCAAGTGTGCTGTTTAATGGGAAATTTAATAAAAGTAAACGAGATTATATGAAGCACCTATTTAAAGAAAGAGCCCAGGTGCTCATCGCTACCGAGGCAGGAGGAGAGGGGATAAACCTTCAATTTTGTCATCATGTAATCAACTATGATTTACCTTGGAATCCAATGAAGCTAGAGCAACGTATTGGCCGTGTCCATCGTTTGGGACAGGAGCATGATGTCCATATTTATAACCTTGCCATTGAACATACAATTGAAGAGAAAATCTTGGAATTGCTTCATACAAAGATTGATGTGTTCGAGAAGGTGGTTGGCGATTTAGATGCTATTTTAACAAACTTTAAAGAATCTGTATAAGGGTAGGGAGGTGCAGCTATGTATCCGCAGCAAGTTCACCACTATTTAAAGGAATTTTTTATGGAGAATGACTGTGCAATTTTAGGAGAAGAGAATCATTATCTAACCGTTCAATTAACGATAGACATAGATAAAAGAATTATGAATAGGCCATTTTATTGGCAATATGTTGAAGCAACAAATAGTGAACCAAACCCAGCGCAAGTAACCTTCATTACAAATCAAACGGCAATGGTTGGTAACCTATTTGGGGAAGCTATTCATTACGGCTCACCACGTTTAAATCAGATATTTTTAGCTACAAGAGAACTAGGAGCCTATGTTCAATTGTTTGAAAAAGTGGATCGTGATATGGGGCAGGTTATTTTAACACCTTGGTTAGGTGTTAACTTTAAAGTTTCTTATTGCTGTGATCGTACAAAAGAAATGCTTTACTCATTTGGCATCAATTTATTCACTGGTGTTATCAAGGAAGATTTTCATGAAACGATTTGTTCATCGGACTTTGACACAGAACCCGAAGAGAATGTATTTCATGTGCAATATATTATTAAGCCTGCCCGAGCAATTGAAAGATTAAAGGCAACAATTGAGTCAATTATTGAGCAGGATGATCATTCTTGGGCAACGGAAGCACAAAAACGATGGCAACGTGATCAACGTGTATTAGATTATTTTTATGAAGATGTAGAGGATAAACCAGAATGTTATGAAATTGAAAGAAAAGCATTAGAAGAGCAATATGAAGCAAAAATTAAAATTGAAGTCATTAATGGTGGATTATTTTATCTCTTTTAAATGAGGAGCTGTCTGAGAAAAAGACAGCTCCTTCTTGCTTTAATGATCTTCAACCAGGCTTTGAAGCTGAGCCAATTTATTGTCCCAAAATAAATGGAAGTATTGGAGCCAATCTTCAATCTCCTTTAGGCGCTCACTATGCAACGTATAGATTTTTTCGCGCCCTTTTTTTTGAGCAGAGATCAGCTCCGCTTGTTCCAATATTTTCAAGTGCTTCACAACAGCCGTTCGACTAATTTCAAAATGCTCAGAAATATTGGAAATGGGTCTATCACTTGCTACAAGGAGCTGTAAAATATTTCTTCTTGTCGGATCAGCAATTGCTTGAAAAACATCATACTTTATTGCTGGTTGTGTCATTAGGATTCAGCAGCCTCTTTTAATTTATGATTAATAATCATTGTCCAGCCGCCATCCATATTAGTACGTACGGCTTCAGTGGTAGTGTTCGCTTTAGGAATAATATGTGAAGCTTCCTTCCAGCCACCATGTGTTAAAGTAAATTCAGTTTGCTCGCCTACTTCTTTTAGCTCAAAAGTTACGAACCAGCCATCTTGATCCCAAGCAAATCGCAAAAAGTGTGGTGCATCTACACGTTCTACCTTACAGGGTGATGGGCCAAACGGTGATTGAATTGTGAATTCGTGGCCTTCAATCGGTTGAAAATCATTTGGCATAAACCAAGAAGCAATTTTGTCAGCCGTAGCGACAGTCTCCCAAACTTTTTCGATAGGGGCATCCAATGTAATTGTTTTGACAATATCCTGTAATTTTTCAGTCATGTTCTATTACTCCTTTTTGATTGATGAGTGATACCTTGGCGTAATGGTGTTCAACGTTATTCGAGTCCACTATAGCAAAGGGGTTGGCAACAAATATAACCATAAGGTGTTATGAATATATAACACCTTATGGTTATATGTCAATGAAAACAATTTGTATCTTTCTGTTAGTCTTTACGTATGTTACAATTACTTTTATAATTTTCTGACAGAAAGAGGGCGTAATATGGTTAATATATCTGTGTTCTTAGTTATGTGCATTTTACTTATTATTTTACCTGGCCCTGATACAGCGATTGCTACAAAGAACACGCTGACTGTAAGCAGAAAGGGCGGTTTACAAACAATCCTAGGTTCTTGCTGCGGTTTATTAATTCATACTTGTGCGGCTGTTATTGGACTTTCGGCGATTATTGTGAAATCTGCCTATATATTCGCTGTTCTAAAATATGTTGGTGCGGTTTATTTATGTTATTTAGGTATCAAAACCTTGTGGACACTTCGAACAATTCGGACACAATCTCCAGTTGTACAAGATGAAGCAAGTATAGAACACAAATATTCTCAACAGTCTTGCTTTAAACAGGGATTTCTCACAAATGTGACAAATCCAAAGGTCGCAGTATTTTTCCTAACATTTCTCCCTCAATTTGTAGATGGAAATAATGGAACATTTCTCCCCTTTTTAATAATGGGTCTCATTTATACAGCATTAACAATGCTATGGTTTATCTTCTACGTTTACCTTTTAGATCGAATTAGTGCATTTATGAAAAAGCCATCAACCAAGGCAGTAATTGAAGGATTAACAGGTGCAATATTAATCGCATTTGGCATTAAATTAGCATTAGAAAAAGCGCACTAAAAAATACACCACCTTATTAGAGTTATTTTTTACTATAAAGGTGGTGTATTTTTTGTTGGCACTTATTAAGATAGGATCGTTTCTCTTTGAAAAAATTCTATTTAGGTTGGCTTATATTTGTCAGTAGAAGATTTTTAAGTCTTTCTTGTAAAAATTTTTTCTTTTCTGCACGCTTTTTATAGAGAGAAAAAGATTTTATAACAAATAAAGCAACTAGTATGATGACAATCAATGAAATAAATGAAAATAACATCGTAAAATCCTCTATCCGATTAGTTACATAGAAAGTTCGTTAGTAACAAAAATTTTATTCGTAATAACAAACGTTAATAATATATTTAAAGCAATTAATTTTGGTCTGCCTTGTTGCTGAATAATAATGTGAGAAAACTTTAAATTAGCTATACGGTTAGCTAATGTATACTCCTCGGCTCCTGTTACCTGTCTACCATCGGGGGTACATCCTAAAACAAAATGCCCAGCGTAAGAATTCTTGAGCACATAGGGATGCATGGATTGATAATGAACTTCCATGATCGTATCTGCTTCAATCATATAATGATGAGTTACTAGAAATTTTTTTAACGCGCCTTTTAGGTCAATGGCGATGGCTGTATCAGCTAGAATTGTGCGGAAATAAACAGGCACGATGTTGGCATGTTTAATATAAGGCTTTACTTCAATGCAAATTTCACCAGAATGTTGTACAAATAGCTGAACAATTGCTTGATGAATTCCATCTGTTAAAGTGACCATGGTATTTCCGAAATGAGCACTTTTAAAGAAAATACTGTCATCAGCAATATAGCCAACAGCAATATGACGATTCTCAATATGTAGCGATTTAGCTTTCACTCCTAAAACTTCCTCACAGTTCTTTAATTCATAAACATGTTGCTGAAATGTAAGACCTAAATAATGCCTATTAACTATTCGATTTTCAAGCAATTGCTTCAACATCTGTTACATCTCCAATCTTTGATAAATTATGACAATATTCATAATTGATTGTAGGTCATATAACTCTCAAAAAACTCTCCAAAAGTCGAAAAGATACGTATAATGGCAGGGGTGAATATATCTAAATTTTATAGTTCAACACATTGCAAAGGATTAAAAAGAAAGGATGGAGAATTTATTGCTAAAGGGTAGTACTTGTAGATGCTTTTATAACAAATACGAATAAATGGAGAAGATAGTGATGGAATTAAGAGATTTAAAAGCCTTTATGGCTGTTGTTGAGCATAGGAGTTTTACAAAGGCTGCACATTATTCCTTTGTATCTCAGCCTTCATTAAGCAAAAGTATTAAAAAATTAGAAGAATCATTACAAGTTGAATTGTTGAACAGATCAACGCGTAATGTAGAACTTACTGATGCAGGTAGCATTGTTTATAATCAAGGACAAAAAATAATGCATGCTGTCCAAGAACTACATATTTTGCTAGACGATTTATTAAATATTAAAACAGGTGCTATCAAGTTAGGGATTCCACCTTTAATTGGAACATTATTTTTCCCTGAAATCGCTAGGGGATTTCATCAGCTATATCCTGAAGTACATTTAGCACTTATCGAACGTGGTGCAAAAATGGTAGAAATGCTAGTTGAAAATGGTGATGTTGATATGGGCATCGTTGTATTACCAGTAGATGAAAGGAAGTTTGCTGTTCAATCCTTTATAGAAGACCAGTTTTATGTCTTTATGAATGAATCTCACCCCTATGCAAACCAGGAATCCATAGCTTTACAAGATTTAAAAAATGAAACGTTCATTATCTTTGCAGAGGAGTTCACGCTTCACGACTATATAATTAAATCCTGTGAAAGTGTTGGTTTTACACCTACAATCGGCTATAAAAGTTCACAGTGGGACCTGATTGTAGAGTTAGTATCCTCCAATTTAGGGGTTACATTGTTACCTCATTCCATTGCAGCTAAGCAAACAAATACTAATGTGAAAATAATTCCATTAGATGATTTTGAAATGCCGTGGCGTTTAGGGATTATTACGAAGAAAAATACCTATCAATCTTATGCATTAAAACAGTTACTTGAAATGATAGGTAGGAATAGGGAAAATAGATTTATTCCTTATAGGAATAAGTAGTATTCTAATTAATTCCTTTACTTGTAAAATAGCAATGATGTAGAATTTTCCTTAATAAACGAGCAATTCAGGGAGGTTTCGAGATGGGGAATGGCAAGGTATGGAGTTCTTTTGAAGAGGCGATTGCGGATATTAAGGATGGAGATACATTAGCTGTAGGAGGCTTCGGGCTATGTGGTATACCCGAAAAATCAATCGCAGCATTAGTGCAACAGGGAACAAAGGATTTAACCGTTGTCAGTAACAACTGTGGTGTAGATGACTGGGGATTGGGTCTACTATTAGCAAACAAGCAAATACAAAAAATGGTTGCTTCATATGTAGGTGAAAATAAGATTTTTGAACAACAATTTTTAAGTGGTGAGCTAGAAGTAGAGTTGACACCGCAAGGAACTCTTGCAGAACGTTTGCGTGCAGGTGGAGCGGGAATTCCTGGTTTTTACACATCTACAGGGGTTGGAACGCCAATTGCTGAAGGAAAAGAAGTGAAGGTTTTTGATGGCAAAGAATATATTTTGGAAGAAGGTATTGTTGCTGACTTTGCTCTGGTCAAAGCATGGAAAGCCGATAAACTAGGAAATTTAGTTTATAGAAAAACATCACGCAATTTTAATCCATTAGCTGCTATGTCAGGGAAAATTACAATAGCTGAAGTGGAGGAAATTGTAGAAGTAGGCGAGCTAGATCCTGATCACATTCATACACCAGGAGTTTTTGTACAACGTGTATTATTAGGTGAAAATTACGAGAAACGTATTGAGCGTTTAACGGTGAAAAAGGGGGAAGCATGATGGATACAAGACAAAAAATTGTTAACCGTGCAGTAAAAGAAATAGCCAACGGTATGAACGTCAATTTAGGCATAGGTATTCCAACACTTGTTGCGAACGCGATCCCAACCGATTATGACGTACTCTTACAATCCGAAAACGGACTTCTCGGTATTGGTCCTTATCCAGTAGAAGATGCAGTAGATCCTGATTTAATCAATGCAGGTAAAGAAACAGTTACGGCAGTTCCAGGGGCATCCTTTTTTGACAGTGCAGAATCATTTGCGATGATTCGAGGTGGACATATTGACCTTGCTATCTTAGGAGGTATGGAGGTATCTGAAACAGGAGACCTTGCTAACTGGATGATTCCGGGGAAAATGGTGAAGGGCATGGGTGGCGCAATGGACCTCGTCGTTGGTGCCAAGAGAGTGATTGTCGTCATGGAGCATGTAAATAAAAATGGTGAATCTAAAATTAAAAAACAATGTGAACTCCCACTAACGGGTAAAGGTGTCGTACATCGATTAATTACAGATTTGGCTGTATTTGATTTTACGAAAGATGGCATGCAACTGATAGAATTAGCAGATGGTGTATCTTTAGAGGAAGTAAAAGAGAAAACAGCTGCTTCTTTTAGCGTTGCTCTTATACAATAACTTCAGACCTAGGACTGTTTCTAGCGTTATGGTCTCATTTTACAATAGTCTAAAAGGAGATTTCATAACAATGGAACAACAATGGACAAATGAATTAGCAGTCGCACAGGTGCGTGTGGCAAGACCAACCGATCAGCTAAAGGAAGTAGAACGGTTTTACTGTGAAGGTGTCGGATTAAAGAAAATTGGTTCGTTTACAGAACATTGTGGCTATAATGGTTTAATGATTGGTCTTCCAAATGCAGGTTATCACTTAGAATTTACTGAGCATATTGACGGTAGCCCTTGTCCAGCACCAAGTAAGGACAATCTTCTCGTACTTTATATTCCAAACAGAGATACGATTCGCCATATTGCTGAACGTCTTGCTGTCATGGGATATCCCGAAGTTGAGCCTGAAAATCCATATTGGGCTGAGAAAGGGGTAACCATTGAAGACCCTGATGGCTGGCGTCTAGTATTCATGAATACGGAAGGTATTTAAATAGAAAATTTTAAGCACGAGCACGTATGTAGTCTCGTGTTTTTTTGTAACCTAAAATACCCCTTGTAGTATATAATCTGTTTAGGGGGTTACTAAATGCAACGAATAACGACATTGAACAAATGGTGCGAGGTTTTGGAGCAATCGAAGCTCAAACCTTGTCTTGTATTAAAAATTAGCATGACATGTATAAGTAGTATTTCAGCATTAAAGGAATACAAAGCATTACAAAGGAAATTGCCTAAATACCTTGTCATCGTACAAATGGATCGTGTGGTTTCCAATGCTATTGCCTGTGATCTTCAAGTGAAGCACGAATCACCACAGCTAATAATCCTGCAGGGTAAGAAAGGCATTTGGCAAGCAACGCACTATAAAATAAAGCAACCTCTTTTAGTAGCCGCTATAGAACAGTATGTAAAAAAAGATACGCCACAATAGGTTGTGGGGTATCTTTGTGTGGTTAATCCTCCAAAGCCTCATCTTCATGATAATTTGTTGCGCTAGACTCGATATCAACTTGTAGATAATTGGCCCAGTCTACTTTGTGAAAATCCTCTTCACTGAAATAAATATTCAAAACCTCAGTCATCGTTTTGTCCCCATCAGGTTCCGTGAGAGGAGCAAACCAAGTAATAGCAGGTGTCTTCACGCTTTTTAATTTGGACAAATCAGCGAAAATTTTAGTAGAATCCTTCAACATCTGACTTTTCGATCCTTCTGTCACATCTGTATCTTGAATGGAAATTGTGACAACACCGTCTTTCGATTCTTCCACAGAGAATTCATTTTTCACAATCGCACCCACAATATCTTCAACATTCGTATTTTGATCGACTGCTACTTCCTTTGGTTCCGCGTTCTTTCCACAAGCTACTAACAGTAGTGAAGTAAAAACCAATAGATAAATTAATTTCTTCAATGTCATAACCTCCCTTGTTACTCCATCTATGTGCAAAATAGAAGGGAATTATACAGAATACAAGAAGGTTGTCCACACTTTTTATGAATGGTTCGGTACTTGATTGGATAGAGAAGAAGGGGAACTAGGAGCGATCAGGTTATGTGAAAATTAATGATATTAATTTTGTAAATACTGAAATTTTTAGGAGGGGAGAACATGTATAAAAAGCACCTTAACCAAAATGGCTAAGGTGCTGTATAAATAATGTAATGTAAAAAGCCGCGTATGCCGTAGTTATTATAGAAAGTTTTAAACCACCACTCCTCAAATGTGGTGACAGCACTTGATTGTAATTGAATGAATTGTGATGAATGTTGATATATCAATGTTTTCGATGTTCTGCTTTTGTTCGTATATAATCTTTTTTAATTGCTTTAATTGAATTTTTGCACACGATTTGCACACGTTTAGCACATGTTAGTTTGAATTGCTTTTCGAAAACAGCATTTCAAACTTATCAGCAGCTGCACGATCTGCTGATTTTAAAGCGTGTCCATAAGTGTTCATTGTAATTGAAATGTCTGAATGTCCTAAACGCTCAGATATAATTTTTGCGTGTACTCCTTGGGCAATTAAAAGACTTGCAGATGTATGGCGTAGATCATGCAGTCGGATATATCGAAATTCATGCTTCTTCACAAACTTACTCCACCAATTGGAAGGGCTAGAAGGGTAGAGGTGCTGTCCATGTTCATTACAGAAAATCCACTCTCTTTCTTTCTCTGTCCATTTATCAGCCAGTCGCAATTTATCTTTTCTCCATTGAAGGTGATACTCTTTCAATTCCTTCATCATGCTCCCAGGTAAGGAAACAACACGTTCTGATGAATCTGATTTCGTACCTTTTATTAGAGGTCCACTTCCTGTTAATACAATCGTTTGTTCTATTAGTATTTGTTGATTATCAAAGTCCACGTGTTTCCACTCAAGACCAAGTAATTCTCCTCTACGTAAGCCGGCAGTTACCGCTAATGTGAATAGAAGTCTCCAGTGTGAAGGCTCACTTTGCACTAGCTGTAATAGTTGAGCTATTTCATCCTCATTATAAACCTGTAACTTTTCCTTCACTGCATCTTTAGGTGGTTTCGGCTTTTTAATGCCGTCCATGGGATTCTTTTCGATTACTTTCCATTCTGTGGCATATTTAAATACGCTTTGAAGCGTGCGGTATATGTCTTGTTTGGAATGGTAAGTTAACTCTCCCTTATTACCATCTTTTCGTGTAAGGTTTTGTATTAGATTCAGTAGCATGAGCTGGTTTATTTTATCCATGTGCATGTGACCGATCACTGGCAAGATATGATTTTTAAGTTTTAATCGATGGTTACTTATTGCTGTTTGTGATAGTTCAGTAAGAGCAAATTTATTCTCCCATTCTTTTGCGAAGTCGGAAAATATCATATTGGATGGCGCAATGTATTCTCCAGATAGTACCTCTTTTTTAAACTTCATGTACTCATTAAGGACATACTCTTCTTTTTGTTTAGGTGTGTATTTACCTTCTACATAAAAAACCTTTGTTGCTCGTTTGTAATTGCCTTGTGCATCTTTTCCTAGACTAACAGTGAATCTGTACTTATTATCATCGTTTTCGTACTTCTTTATATTAGCCATTTTGGTTTATTCCTCCTCATTTTGGTATTCAGGAAATAAGACTTCCAGCAACGTTAGTATTCTTTTGCGATCTTGTTCAGTAAGTAAATGACCTTTGTAGATGGGTTGTACGCTTTCAGATTGTAAGAGGTGTGATTCTTGGCGAAGGAAATTATCGATGTCTATCGCTTCCTCTAATGCTGATAATCGCAGATACGTATCTGTCACATTAATTTCATCTTTAAATTCATCAAAGGTTTGAGCCAGTCGTGCAGCCTTAGATAGATCCCTATAACCAGCTTCATGAAGCAATTCAGAGTAATCCAATTCAAGTGTTTCTGATAATTTCTTTAATACTTCGGGTGAAGGATTTCTATTTCCATTTTCAATATTAGAAAGATATCCCTGCGACACATCTAACACGTTAGCAAGCTGTACAAGTGTTAGATTTTTTATTTTCCTTTGTTCTTTTATTATCATGCCTAATGATTTCAATTATTATCAACTCCATTAAGTTTTATTATGTCTATTATAAAATAAAATATGCCAATTGGATATAATTAATTGACTTTTATTCCTTTTAGTGATAAATTATCCAACAAAATATAAAAATATTAAGAATATATCTTGTTGGATAATATGGATAGGGAGGTATAAGATTATGACAAAAATCACTTTGACGGTTAATGAAGTGGCAGAGATGCTAGGCACTTCTACGGCTACTATCTATTCTGCAGTTAGAAAGTCTGAAATTCCTCACTTTAAAGTACGTGGGAAAATCCTTTTCAATCGTGAAGTTGTTGAAGCTTGGACTAAAGGTGAAGTTAAGCAAGTGCAACATATTTAGCTAAATCACAAGCTTTGGTGGCACGCAGAGGGAGGTGAGTAAGATGAATATTGAAAATGTACAGTCATTAGCAGCGCTCGTTAATATGATTGACTCACTGGCGAAATCAGGTGAGGAAGCCCAGTTTTTATCAGTAAGTATCAACAGGTTTGATTCACCTACAATCCTGTTAACACACAAGGTCTTTATAGAGCTTTTCGATGAGTATGAAATTCAAGAGACACACGATTCTTCGAAAGTTTTTGTTAGCGCATTTGTAAATAGTGTTGAGTTTTATGCTCTGATACCTAAGTCTTTGTGTAATGAATCAACACAGAAAAAATAATATTCGTAGGAGGGATATTTAATGAGTAACACAATCATTCAAAGCAAAATGAAACCTATAGAAAATCTAGTTTGTGAATTTGAAAATACAATTGTTGAGCTTCAAGCCTTACTTGTTGATGCTACACCAATGCTCAAGGCAATTAAGGATATCAATGAGTTATATGAAAGTGAATTGGATGCTGAGGATATTCAGAGATTAAGAATGATGCAGTTTCGTCTTACGTTCGACCACTCACATAATGCTGCTCACATTCTAAATGAGCTAGGCCGTATTACTGCCGAAGGCAGCGCCTTATTATATGTGTTGGATAATCAGACTGCATGAAGGCTATTGAAGGAAAAAACCACTGTCCAGTATTGGGTAGTGGATAGTGGTTTGAGGTGATATAGTCTTGGATTTTAAGTTCAACATACAGAAACGATGTGATAACAATGCTTAATAATCTTATTATAACGGAATTTAAGAAGGGGCGTTTCGATAGTGGCGTGGTAAAAAAAGTCTCATGGGAACAGCTCGCTAAAAAGTTACAAGATGCTGTTATTACGAATGAAAGCGTAGCTGAGTACCATAAGATGTCCAAAACGAAACAGAACGAAATAAAGCACCAGGGTGGCTTGGTAGCCGGGGAATCTAGCAACGGTAACAAAAAGGCTACAGACATAATAAACCGTTCAATTGTTACCTTGGATGCAGACAAGTTAAAAGAGAGCGTAACAGATTTTTGGGACAACCTAACCTTCATGTATCCGGACGTGAGTATGGTACTGCATACAACTCATTCTCACACGAAAAATAGTGCTAGGGTGCGAGTATTCATACCTTTGAATAGGAGCGTGCAACCAGAAGAATATGAAGCTATCTCAAGGAAAGTGGCAGACAACATTACTATAGATGATTTTGACAAAGTGAGTTTCACTGTCAATCAAATGATGTTCTATCCTTCTGTTTCTAAAGATGGTGAATTTATAGCTCTGGAACAAAAAGGTCTTGCACTCGATGCAGATAGAATATTGGCTGAATATACGGATTGGACCGATCGTAGCACTTGGCCAAAACATTTAGGTGACAACGTAGAGAAGCTAAGTAGTAAGAAGGGTCACCCTCATGAAATAGAAGGTCTTGTAGGCGCTTTTAATCGCCAATACGACATTCACAAAGCTATTGAAACATTTCTTCCTGATATCTATGAACCAACAGCGCATGATGAAAGATACACGTACACCCATGGTTCTACTTCAGGTGGGTTAGTGGTTTACGATGATGGATTATTTTGTATATCCAATCACTCAACGGATCCAGCAAGTAACGAAAAATCTTTAAACAGCTTTGACTTGGTGAGGGTTCATAAATTTGGACATTTAGATGCTGCTGCAAAACTAAACACACCAATTCACAAGTTACCTAGTTCTAAGGCATTTTCGGATTGGTTACTAGAAGCCAAACCTTCAAGTAAAAGAGAAGCTGAAGCGCTAGAAGATATTCGCATAGAACTTAAAAAGTCCTCTTTACAATCAGCACTAGAGGATTTTGAGGACATATTAGGGGGTGAAACGGAAAGTGAAATGCCTAACCTTGATAAGGTTCTTTCAGAAGTGACATGCAATAAAAATGGAAGAATTGAACCTACTTCAGCAAATCTTGAAATTATTATCAATGGCCTGTTTGGGCACACATTTAAGTACGATACATTCGCTAAGAAGGATATTCGCGTAGCGAATGTACCTTGGCGTAGACATGAGCAATTAGCGCGCGATGAAACGACACAATGGGAAGATTCGGATACTGACAGGATGCTCCTTGAAATTGAGAAGCTATTTAATATGAACATTCAATTCTCTAAGGCTGTAAAAATAGTTGATAAGGCAATTCAGGACCGTCAGTTTCATCCAGTACAAGATTTTATAAATAGTAAGAAATGGGATGGTGTTGAACGAGCTGAAACGCTTCTGATTGATTTCATGGGGGCTGAAGACACTGATTACACCAGGTTGGCAACTATACATTGGTTAACAGGTGCGGCCGCTCGCATATTTAGTCCTGGTATTAAATTCGATGAATGTTTGACCCTCATAGGTAGTCAAGGGTTAGGGAAATCTCTACTTGCTTCAAGGTTGGCTGGGGACGGAGCTTGGTCCAGTGATTCCCAAGAATCTTTTGAAGCAAAAAAAGGTGCTGAAACGCTTCAAGGTAAGTGGATCATTGAACTTGGAGAATTAGCAGCCATGCGTAGAAGTGAAGTCGAAGACGTAAAACGTTTCTTGTCAGCACAGGAGGACACCTATCGTCCAGCCTATGCAAGAAAGGCAGTGTCGATAAAGCGTAGTTGTGCTTTCATAGGTACAACGAATGAGGTCGAGTTTTTAACGGACGGTACAGGAAACAGGCGGTTTCTTCCAATCGAATGTGATGCTAAAAAGCGTAAGAGGCACCCCAGCGAGCTTTCAAAAGGAGAAGTGCAACAAATATGGGCTGAGATAAAAGAACGCTTCTACGTGAAAGGAAAATCTGTTTTTATGAGCGATAAGCTAAGTGCTTTAGCTCATGACAAACAAAGTGAGCATTTACAGACGGATATTAGATCAGCGATAGTCGCCGAATATCTTAATAAACCTATCCCTTACGATTTTGATAAATGGGAACGAGACAAACGTTTAGCATGGATCAAACACATTAAGCCAGCACCTGACGATTTTATGAAGTGGTCCAGTGGAGAGCGCTACGAATGGTATTCGTTCAATCAAAGTGAAAATTTTATACCTAATATAGATTTTAGTGATGTAACCGAACTCAAGTTACCTACAAAAATTTCTGTAATTGAAGTAGTTTCGGAGGGGCTTCAGTTGGATACGAAAGCTAAATACACAACAGGTGAGATGCGAGCATTCGCCAATATCATTAAACAGTTGGGATGGGAACACGAAGGGACTAAAAAATCAATGGTTGCATACGGCAGACAACGAGCCTTTGAAAGGCCAAATTGATTGGCCCAATACAAGCCTTGTGTGATTTAAGTGGAACGGTGGAAAGTGGAACGAAAAAATCACTGTCTCGATGAGAAATTTTTATCGTACCACACTTAAACATTAGAGCCACAAGGCAATGACCAATAGTATCAATAGGAACAATATAAACTTAAATATATATATATAAGAGGTTAAAGGGGATTTACACCTATATATTCCCCTTTACACACTATATATAGAAAGTTGTAAATATACCGTACTTATTGTCCAGTCGTGACAATTGAAAATAAGGTGAGCATCTAACTAGTGAAGGAGTGAGTCACATGCGAATAAGAAACAACCGATTTGCCCGAGGTTTAGATATTACAAAAGTACAAGTCGAAAAAGTAGAAACGAATCTAAAAGCCAAGGTGTTCCGATATGAGTTTTTTAATGTGTTTAATTGCCCTTATTGCGGAATTGAAATTAAAGAACGATGGGGGTTTGAATATCGGCCTAGATGTGCGCGTAAAACGCCTTGTTGTAAAAAGAACTATGCAATGTTCCCCAAATCAGAAAATTACACACAAGAATCATATGAAAATGATCAATTACATCTTCAAATGAGGGAATTTATATCCTTATACGATCAATCTGTAAAAAGCTTAAAAGATTGGCATAGAAGTGATAGCTAATGAAACGTAGATCAGTGGCCATTAAACCTTTTGAAAGGCAGCTTCATGTATTAGAACGTGAATTTAAGAAGCTGAGCTATGGTAGTCCGTTCTATGAAGCTAAACTATATGAAATTCAGGACTTAGCCGCATTTATTAATAGAATCAAAAAAAAAGAAATTACGTTGAATATTAAGGAGAGATTATAGATGAATTGGGTAGAAGAAGCAAAGAAAATCAGAAAACAATATGATGATGCAAAAGGCATTTATAACGAGAGCATGTTAAAGATAAAGCGTAAGGAGTACCAAAAGAAAGCGAGGAGTCTATTAGATCAATATAACAACAAAGCGAGTCAACGAAAAGCTGAAGTACAAGCACGATTAAAGGAACTGGATGAATTAATCTCAGCAGCTAAACCATTACCGATTTTTAATTTTGAACACTACTTCAAAAATGAAGATATTAAAAGTGAATACGGTACAAAATTAGGCACGAAAAAGGTGATAGATGTTGAATACATCACAGGGATTAAGTATCTAAGTGAATATGTAGAAAATACGCTGTCACGTCTCAATAATTATGACGATTATTTACGTGCTATTACCGAAATTACTGAAAGCGATAATAAACAGGCTATTGAGGTCTTGTACAGTATTACTGCAAATGGTTTCAAACCTTCATTCATAAAAGCTGAAGCCTGGGACAAAAGCCAAATTAGCCTAGGTGCCCATATTTCTGAGGGAAGGAAGTCAACTGATTACACTGTACAAAATGTACGAGCGCTACATGATGTTGTTCATGAGCGATATAAAGATGTGACATATCCAGAAGGGCTACGTGATCTGGAAAAAGAGCAAAAAGCTCTTATTAATGAAAACTTAATGTTGGCAGGTTCTACGCCAGATGCTGATCGAGCATTCTTATACGAAACAGTCACATATATAGACGGCAGTCAAATATTTAACGGACCTGCATCAAAATGGTGGCCTTAATTAACCACGTAAAGTGATGAAACGACACGTTGAGCGCTACAAAATGTAATTATAAAATAGCGCTCAACCTATGGGATATAGCTATTTTTATACAGGGGGTAGGGGTATGAGTAATCTTGAAAAACGTATAGCCCGTATTGAACAAATGATGAAGGAGAAGCGAGAACCTTCTACAGAAACGAAATTAAGAAAGTATTTCACGCATTTAACAGCTTATTTCCAAAATAACGCTTCAGCAACAGACAAAGTGTTTCATATAGGTGAAATCTTTAAATGGAAAAAACGATTAGATGACAGGAAGTGATTTAGATGAATGAAGCAGTAGAAATAAAGAATAAGCGATTAACTACACAAACCCATGTGCGCCAGCTTTTAACGGAAACAATCAACAATTTACGAAGAGTAGAAACGAGGGCGCCGAAAGATGAAATTGAAAAGGCACGTGTTCTCGGTTATCTTGCCAGCCTTATGCAGATGAACCTACGCGACTGTGAGCTGGAGAAGCGTATTGAGAAAGCTGAAAAGTTCATGAAGTATTTGAGCGACAAGGGAGTTGAGGTGTTCGGAGATGAGTAACATTGAAAAACGCCTCAATCGCCTAGAGGAGCTAATAGAAGCCGTAAGTGGAGTGAATACTTTTCAAGTGGCTGTTTACCGCGGATACGCAGCGTATAACAATCGAAGCGATCGCATGAAACGAAATAAGCAATTACACGCCATCATCATAGTGCAAAAGGGGGTATAACTTTGAGCCGTAAAGTAAAGTCAATTGAGATTGAAGTGGTTGAGCGTAAAGGCGAACAGGTGAATGTTATTGTTTTGACTAATGGTGCGCCTATACCGACTGATTTAAGCGAAGACAGTAACCATGTGATTATACGTATTAAATAGAAAACTTAGGTGCTTCCCCACAAATGGAGAAAACAATAATCAGCAAGAAATCAGGTAATCCCCTTTGAATGATTTACTAAAAGAATACAGAGAAACCCGCAAACGTTTGAAGGCCGAACGTGCTGCACTTCATGAAGATGATCCGGAACAAAAAATATATACTGGAATGATATCTGATTTGGAGCTAGCAATTGAATGGATGAGTAAAGGCTTCAACCCAAATGAAACAAGGAAAGGTATCCATAAAAGTGCGAAAAAGCGATACGGCTATGACAAACGCAAAGTGAATATGGATTTACGATGGTTTGGAGTTAATGATGAAATGCCATCTTTGCGAGAACCAGATATAAACCAGCTAGAACGAACATTAGCTGATGACGATAAACGAGCAATCATGTTTGTACTTCAGCACATGGCGCCAATGCAACGTACCTGTTACATGCTGCATTATGGGTATCTACAACCCTATGAATCTATCGGCAAAGAACTTGGGATTACGAAAAGTACTGTACAAAGGCATATCGAAGCTGCACGAAAGAAAGTGGTAAAGCTTAATGCCTAAAAGGTAGTGAGTTTTCAGGTACTTGTAAACTGCAAGGAACTACCATCAAGTTGGAGGTAGAAATAGTTTGGTGGCTGATTAATCAGCTGTGAGAACAATCGAGAAGGGTAGTACTAAAAGGTACGCTGGTTCGATTGCTCTCACACAATGAGGTTTTCATAAATAAAAGGGACGGAATTTTGACCCTCCTTACTCACTATCAGTGCTGCTTTGTGTATTCAAGTTGTGAGTCTGACGGTGCTTTGTATAGAGTCGTACCTGGACCACAAAATAATTCTATTTAAAAAGCATGATAGCGATAATTCCGCTTAGCACTAGAAATTTGAACAGATTCTCCCTAAGAATCGACGTAACCCTAGTAATCTCGTTATCAAACATTTTTAGGAATAAGCCCACCACTAAAGCGAGCACAAGACTAATAATTATTTCTGTTGTTGTCATAGTGTCGACCTCCTTCGATTTAATTGTGGCATATATCGAGGGCAATAGAACTTAAGTTCAATATGCCCTATATTGATTCATTACGCGCCACAAATCGCTATTTAACTAATGTTATCAATTTTTTTAAGATCGAATAAAATGTTTCATGATGTTTCACAATGAAAAATTTTTAGGGAGGTCATAACTTATTGCTTAGATAACTGTTGGGGAAACATACGAATTAGGTAGTTCATCAAGGTATAAAGTTTCGAATACTCTTACGAAGTTTGGAATTATCAAGAAACATACATTTTAAAATAAACTACACATGAAAAGAGGAAATTAACAATGTCAGAGACTATGAATATCCACGAATATAGCGAAATTAGATTAGAGGCAGTTGATGTACAGTTTACAGAATGGAAAGCTTCACAAACACATCCGTGTACTTATGATAAAGCAGCACAATATCTGGACAAAATCTTTTATACTGAAGTGCAAGATGTCATGATTCGTTCTGAGCTTGAAGTGAAACAATTTGTAGAATATTTCAATCTTTATCGTAATGACTGTTTAGCTGATATAGCTATAAAGATGGAGAAAATAGCTGTATGTTTCATAATTCGAGTAAGTGGAGAAATTCTATTCGATAGTGATAACGAGGAAATGTTAATGTTTAAAACAGCAGCAGAAGCTTATGAGCACGTTGAGGTTTTAAAGCTTAATGGGGCTTTAAAGGATTACTTCTTAACTGATGTTGAAGTCGATTATATGGTTTACGCTAATGAATAAATTTAGGGGACTCTCCGTATTTGGAGAGTCCTTTTGTTTGCCGTATTAGCTCTACTCCAAATATATGTCGTATAAACATGCCCTTAAAGAGCAAAATAAAAAAGAGTTAAAAGGAGGCGAGCGCCAGCGTGTTACCTATCGATATGGAAATTGTAATGATAATCGCAAATTTGCCTGAAAAACTTAGTGCATTGTCTAAAGTAGATCCTGATAAAGCGATTCAGCTAATGCAAGCCTGGGGTGATGGTAAAAAAGATGTTGAGACGATTTGGAATGACGCAAACGATCATTTGAGTAAACATGTCTAGCAATAATAGTAAGGGAGAGGAACATCATATTTAAAAAAGACTTAGCAAGAATGTATGCATATCTACCAGTAGCATTGAGTCAACTTGCTAAGGTAAACCCTGAAGCAACGCTTGAGATAATTCAAGATTGGGGAGATGGAAGAAAAGACATTCGAAAACTATGGGAGACAACGATCAATGCTTTGGAGGATGCTGGTACTGATTCTGATAGAGTGAGCGACTTAGATGTAAGAGTAAGGGGGCTGAAGGATGAATAGATGCATAAACAATAGTAAAGGAGTAGGGCTATGCATAAAAAAGAATTGATTCAAATGTATGCTTCCCTTCCTGTAAAGTTGAGTGAGCTTTCTAAAGTAAATCCAGAAGCCGCAATAGAAATATTACAAGATTGGGGCGCAGGGAGAAAGAGTATACGTAAACTATGGGGTGCTACATCGACGCTTTAGTTGAGTCTGATACAAAATCTAATAGTGATCATGAATAAGGTAGAAATTAAAAGGAAGTATTTTAGTTAATCGAGGAAATTGAATAGAGGATGTGAGGAAGTTGCAATTTAAAGAATTAGTTAGAATATATGCTTACCTTCCTGTAAAGTTGAGTGAACTTTCAAAAGTAGATCCTGAAGCAGCAATTAATTTGTTACAGGATTGGGGTGAAGGGAAGGAGACCATTCGTAAGATTTGGGAGGAAACTCATAAAGCGATAGAAGAAAATAATAATAGTTAATACGATTTTTCGTAAAATATCGCTTTTAGAAGGATTCGCCTCTTTTGTGACGAAATATGTCATAAGGAGGATGGTGTATGTCAATTGCTAATTTTGAAGTTAATGAACTTAGTAGAAGTTATCTAATTGATCGTAAAAGTAAAGTAATTTTCATAAACAGTGAAACTTCTAAGCAAGAACCTTTTTTGTATGAATTTGTAGAGAGAAATGTCTATTCAAGTGCTGAAGAGATTGATGGACAGATACAAAATCTTTCAGAAGAACAAATTACAATTATAAACGATTTGCTCCCTGGCGTTCTTAAAATGTGTAAAGATGAATGGAAAGGTGATGAAACCCCAGTAAAGGTTATCCTAGAGGAAGAGGATAGGGTTAATTGTTCTTTGTGTAATGCGAAGAATAGAGATGTTTTCTTTATATTAAACAAGTTAAATGGGACGAAACTTAACGTTGGAAGTACTTGTATACAAGAGTTTAGCACAATTTCCCTACAAGAAGGTAAATCAAGAAAGGCTTTATTAAAAGAGGCAATGAAGGTTGCCTTACTTAAACAATTAACTCTTAAATTCCCAGGGATAAAAAAAGAATTGGAAGATTGGAATGAGAAACTAGAACAATATGAAATCCTAATCCCGAGGAATTTGGAGGAAAGGTATTTAGCATTGGGACTAAAATTCCTGCAGCTATTCAATGAATATCTAAATGGCAATGAATCATCATTTGAAAAATTCGATGAGATTTATAAGGAGAAGGCTAGTATTCTTCATTTAATTAATGGATTTGTTCAAGAAAATAAAAATGAAAAATGGATTGCCACTAAAGCTATTGTAGATTGGCTACGAATAAATAAAAAACTACATGTAATTGAATTGCTAAAAGAAACTGGTTATGTAACATCTGAAACTGCTGGAGAAATTGAAGAAAAGTCGTTTTTAGAGTGCATTAGACTCGAGTTCAATAAGCATCTGGGTACAATAGGTTTTGAAATAACAGAGATTGAAGCAACAAACAACAATGAGTTTATTATTTACTCCAAGCAAAACCATATTATGTTAGAATGTAGAACAAATAAATTTATTGGATATTTTGGGTCAGTTATTTTTAATGATGCGGATCAAAGACTTTTCAAACCAATTAATGTTTTGAAAGTTTCCTCGCTTCATAAGGAAACTGATATTAAAAAGGTATTAGATCAAGTTAATAGTGTACTTATCAGTGCAAAATCTAATTATGAAATTTATGACGAGTTACCAGGTTATGATTACTTTGAAAAAAATGAATTAGACATTTTTGATACACGTACAAAGAAAATTACTGTCATTGAGTTAAAAATGTTCGTTAATTATGTAAAGCACTTACTTTTTGATTTGAAACTACATGAACGACTGATAAAAGATATTAATGAGCTTATGGGAACCTACACTCAAAAAAGAAAGTACACAGTCCAAGAACTTAAAGAAATTAGAAGCACTTATTAAGCATCCTTCGGGATGTTTTTATTTTTTTTTGATAATTTCTCTCCTAATTTTACAATATAGGTTTGAGAGGGTGTAAAACAAATAGATGTGTAGAAGATGGGAAATATAAATTGTAACCCAGTTATGTTAATATATTCAAAAGGAGATGCTGTGATGAATAATTATCTTGTTAGGTCTACTTTATCATTTATAATAATTAATGATCAATATTTTCTATATAAATTGGTAGGTGAAAGAACGAGTGAGTACTGTTGATGTTAGTGAAACAATATTGGATCGAATAAAATCCATAAAGGACGAATATAATAAATACAGTTGGGAAGGGAATTTAGATAAGGATTTAGAGATAAACTATTCAGAAGATCGTATAGACTATATACTACATACTCCTAAAATATTTTTTTCTGAAAATGATGGGTTTCAAATGAAATTAAAAGAAAAAGCGTTTTCAATGTTGAATGACTTCTTAATCACTAAAATATCTGAATATTCATATCATGGTTTTCATATAGAAAACCCAAAAAACTACTTTATCAGATTTGATTTCGAGCCCTTCAAGGAAAACTATGCACCAGTGCATATTAACGCACCTAAACATATTTGGGGAGATCATTTAACTTATCCAGACTCAACAAATTTAGATATCTCAAAAATGAATTGTAAAATTGCTCTAACGGTTTTTTCTAGGTTCTCGGCAGATAAGAATGATTATCCTACAAATCCGTTGACGAATAAACCTTATGTAGAAATATTTGCGAAAGGAGAGTAATAGAGTGAATAATTTAAAAGTAGAGTTGAAGGAAAAAATTGAATACGCTATAGAAAATAAAATAGGCAAAGTGCTAATGTTTATAAAAGATGAACATAATATTTTAGCTGTGAAAGAATATTTAAATGAAAAAGGGGGAGGAATTGAGCTTATAGGAGTAACTTTCCCGGCGAATGAAAAGATGTATGAATATAATAAAGAAGATGATAAAGTTGTACCGTTTGTGCCGGATGCATCTAACGGAGATAAAGTAAGGGATCTATTAGAAAAGAAAAATGTGAAATTGATAAGTGGAACTATGCCATTTGAAGGTATAGTTATACCAGGAGAAAATTATAATCCATATAAAATCGTTGAACAGACATTAAGTTTGGTACATCCTGCTTTACCAAACCTAGTACAAACTGTTTTAACTGCAACGGATTTTGGAGTTGTGTTACCTAAAGAAAGAGTGTTGGTCATTAATGCGGTGCTAGGTATTGAAACCATTGGAACTAATAGTAGACTGTTGTTCCACCCAGAAGAGGGTTTAGAAATACACAATATATTGACATAAAAAACAATGAGCAAGGAATCCAAGATGACTCCTTGCTCATTGTTGTGTATTCGGTTTGATTTGAAGATAGAGTATCCTGCTGCGAAAAAGTATTCTTAGATTTTAAATAAGAATGGTAGAGACCGTTAGAAGTTAAACGGTTTAGTGAAGAAACATCACCGTTGTATTCCAAAAATGTTTGAAAAGCGTCTAACCACTTTTCTTGGACTTCTTGAGGAATGTGACCAATAGCAACGGTCTGATCTAAAAAGTTTTTAGTATTCACCATATAGATGTTCTCAAAACCTAATAATTCCTTTTGGGCAGTTTCTGGCTGTTTCTTATAAGTAGCATTAGGGACCATTTCTTGGAGCTGTTTTAAAATATCGTTGATATTCATATTAAACACCCTTTTTTAATGGATTAAAATAACTACAGTGTTATTTTAATTTATCTTACCCCATTTATTAAATAATTAAAAGCGAAAGACTGTAAAAAAAATCAAGTTTTTTAAAATTAATTTTAGTATTAATTTAAATTCGAATTAATTCAAACAATTAGTTTATTTACAATATATTATTTTAAATTTTTGCACACGATTTGCACACGATAGAAAATTGCATAAAAAAATCACCCTCCAATAATGAAGGATGATTTGCTTCAAAGCCTTGTGGCTGTAAGATCATATTAAAAAGCCGCGTATGCCGTAGTTATTATAGAAAGTTTTAAACCACCACTCCTCAAAGTGGGTGTTCGCAGAAGTTTTCCTGCTTATCCTCATGCACCGTAGTGTGAGGCCCGTCATTCCAACTCCAATAATAAAACTCCCTTTTACAGCTTAAAGGTTAAAACTTAATATTATACGAACAATGCAGCCTTTATGGATATAATAAAGCATGATCAACAAACATGCAAGTAAGATGATAATGGCAAATTAGTCAATGGGCAAGTGTTTCAAATAGCGTGATGAACATCTAGAAATACGTTCAAAAAGATGCTGATGTTTCATATTTTTTTCACAAATGCGAACGGAAAATACGAACAACCTTTGCTAAATAAGGTCGACTATGTAAAGATAGGAGCATAAAGAGGATTTTCCTAGCAAAAATGTAAAAGGAGGAAGTGGAAATGGCAGCTTATCCAAATTGTCCAAAATGTCATTCAGAATATACGTATGAGGATGGAGCAAACTATGTATGTCCAGAATGTGCGCATGAATGGAGTATGGATGCAACTGAACAGGAATCAGATGCATTTATTGTAAAAGATGCAAATGGTAATCTGTTAGCTGACGGCGATTCAGTTACCGTTATTAAAGATTTAAAGGTGAAGGGTAGTTCTTCCACTTTAAAAATTGGTACAAAGGTAAAAAGTATCCGTCTTGTAGAAGGTGATCATAACATCGACTGTAAAATTGATGGCTTTGGTGCTATGAAATTAAAGTCAGAATTTGTGAAAAAGGCCTAATAAACAAAATGCACCTCAACTTTGGTAACAAAGTTTAAGGTGCATTTTTGTTTATTGAAAAATCCTACGTAATAGAATGGCAAAAGCTGCGCCAATTAAGGCAAAAATGGTATGTAAAAGTGCGATGTAGCCAGCCCCAATTACTAGTGCTCCTAGTTCTGTTAAAGAAAAGGTTGTAATATAGAGCTCATTATTAAGATTATTAATGATAGCCCAAACGAATACAGGCACAGAGCTTATGATAAAGACAATCCAGATGTTTTTATAGAAAAGATAAGAAAGACAGCCGAAAAGTGCATACGAGATGACGAAGCCCTTTTGATTGCCGAGTAAGGATGAGTTAATGGCGAACATAAAGGATAAGACAATAAATATGATGTGAAAAAAGGATACTGTTCTTTTCATGGGTAAGTATTCGTTTTGAGTTGATGAATTGGCTGCTAGCTGCTGACATTGCTGACAAGTCGTTAGGTGTTGTTCAACAAATTCGATTGTTGATGCTTGAAGCATTTTTTTTTTATAAAGAGGTATTAAATCTTCTACAATTGAGCATTCCTGTGACAATACTTTCCCTCCATTCAATCTCTCCCTATTATACGACTTTTTGTAGAAAATAAAAAAAGCCTTCCGTGAATTTTTCAATCGGAAAACTTGTACATGCACCCTATTAATTTGCTGTTAGTACTTCATTTGTTAATGCTTGAATATCGATATGTGTTTTTTCCTTTACTGCGTCTTTTAAAATTTCTGTGCGGAAATAATGAACTGTCGCTTCAAGTGGAATGGCCAAAAGTTTTGAAAGGGCTGATTGGTACATATAGACAAATTCTTTGTCAGTATTGCCACGCTTTAATTCTGCGAAAGCTTCATAAAACTGATCGAGTTTATCTGCAAATTCAAGTAGCCGACCCTCTATAGTAGTATCCTTTCCTTCTTTCATCCGTTCAAAGAAAATAGCCTGAAATTCTTGTGGGATTTCATTGATAATAAATTTTTCCATCATCTTTTCTTCCACATGTGCTAGCATTTGCTTCAACTCTGGACTAGCATGTTTCACAGGCGTCTTAATGTCCCCAATAAAAACTTCAGCAAAGTCATGATTGATCGTTTTTTCATATAAAGACTTCCAATCAACTGTTGCACCGTGCATTTCTTCTAACGTTGCAAAGAACATCGCATATTGTGATACTTTCCATGAATGGGCTGCCACGTTGTGCTCTTCAAATTTGAAGCGACCTGGGCAACGAATAATACGCTCTAAATCATTAAGGCTTGTAAAAAATTGATGAATTCCTATAAAAATCACTCCTTTTTGTTCTATAAGTGCATGTTACTATAAACAATACCCTCTTTATACGGTTTTCAAACAATTTAACAATGATTCAAGCTGTGTTTACAAAGGATTCACAATTGCTGATAAAGTAGATTCAGGTTGAATGCTATAATGTAGGGGACTGATGAAAAGGGGCGTACACATCATGTTTTCCATTTATACACTTCTTCTTTATATACATATTTTAAGTGCGATTCTTTCGATTGGGCCTTTGTTCGTTGTGCTAACTATTGTAAAAAAAATGCGCACAGCTTCCAATGATGAAATGCCCCCATATATAGAAGCCTTTAAGGGTGCCATTGCGCTTGTCAAACATTCAGGGCATGTGCTGGTAGTATCGGGTATTTTGTTAATGTGGCATGCAGGCTATCATTGGAGTACTTCGTGGATTGTATTAACCTTCCTCGTGATGCTTGCATCGATCGTATTTTTAGCAAGAGCGTTTAAACCGACGTTGCGCACATTTAACACGCCTGCGTATAATCAACAACAATTTGTTTCACTTTTGCATCGTAAAACATGGATGTATATTTTATTATTGCTCATCATGCTTTGGTTGATGGTAGCAAAGCCCGTTCTTTGGTAAAAAAAGATATGTCACCTGCAGAAAAAGACTTTTTGACAAGGGAAGGTTCCGCCAGCAGGGGCGTCCGAGGAGCCGCTTCACTCACTAGCGTTCGCTCCAGGGTCTCCTCTGTGACGCTAAATCCCCTAGGAGTGACGCTGGCTCCACTCCAATCAAGCAAGTGCATAAGTGTCTTTTTCTTTCATACTAACAGTAGTGAAAAATGTGATGAAGCGATGAGTAACAACACCTCTCCATAAAATGAGCAGTGTAAACCTTTGCTAAAAAGTAAGTAGGTTCAAGTGGAAGGCTACTTGATTCCCGTGAAATCGTGAGACAGGCAAGCCTCTAAACAGAATGATAGCGGAAAAATAGGCTCATCGTTTGCCCACAGAAAAGCAAGTAGCCTGCAACGTAAACCCATTTCTAATTCTATTGATGGACTTGTTTTTCAACACCATAAAAAAATCGCACCCCTTGAGGAGTGCGATTTTTTTAGCTTACTAAACGTTTAAAATAACTTTTACGAATTAATAGATAGCTGATGAGGAAGAGTACAAAGAAACAGAAAGAGCTAGCCATGGAAACTTGTAAAAATGCTGTAGAAACCATTGTTCGCATAGACAAGAGCGTAATTAGTAAGAGTGTAATGGCTATGGAGAATGGTACAAATATAAGAATCGCCAATTCTTTAGCAATAACGGTAGCTAATTCTTTTTTAGATAGACCCAACTTACGGATACCAATATACTTTTCCTTCTCTTGTTGTAATGTTGTTTGTAAATAGAAGTACAGTATACTCATGGCAGCACTTAAGAAAATTAGGCTTAGCATGGAGCCGATAAAAAACATAACGCTTTTGACAAACATCTCTGTGTCATATAAATCAATTTTAGATGTTACATAACGTTCTCCAGGTAAAGACGGTATGTCGCTGGTAATAGTATTCGCCAATACTGTATGGGCTGTCCAATCGTCTAATTCATAGATATAGGTTTTATAAACAGGGTAGTCAATGGCATCGTAAATGTCATCAGGAATAATGAAATAACTTTGTTGAAAACCAGTAGATAGCAGGTTTTGTTCTTGGGTTCTGGCTAGTTTGAAAGAGTTTATATACAGATCGTTGGCAGTGTTTATTATTGGCGCTACATCACGACTGCCAGCAACGGCAATAAACTCATCTTTACCTAGATCAGTTTCCTGCTGTTGTAACAGGTTATAATCCGATAATGCCATATAGCCGATACGTTGGTCCTCGTTTGATTTAAATTCAATATAATACTTGTGAGCTTGAACCGTTGATAAAGTTTTTTCAAGATAATCAAGATCAGCCTTTACCATATTATAATCAGCCTTTGGATCAGCAATATATTGAAAGCTATATGGATAATTTTCTTCACTAGCCTTTTTTACATTGTAATAAGAGCTAAATAAAATACTTGTACATAGAAAGACACCGCTTAATAGGATAGTAATGAGAAACAGCATATTTGCATGCGATTTCATTTTTGCATTTAAATTAGATGCCAAAAGCATATTTGTTTTTTGAAGATAGGCAGGAGACTTTTCATATATTTTCAAAAACAAACGAAATCCTTGTGCAATGACTAAATAAATCGTACTAAGAATGCTAATAAAAAATAACAGATAATAAAGAACACTTAAAGTGTCTACAATAGAATGCTCGATTTTTAGCAAGTAGGCTAATGTGACAGTCATCATAATACTTAGTACTAATAACACATAATGTGGCTTAATGGGTTTTTCGATAACTGTATCACTTTTTAAGAGCTGGATAGAAGCTTCTTTATTAATGAATCTCGTTACGACTGTTGATATCACCACAAATAAAATTAGAAATAAGCCTATGGTTAAGCCCATTGCTTGAAGAGGCATGTACATCCCAAATGTATCTGCCTTTAAAACGACTTTTGCCCCCATTAAGAAAAGAGGCGTAATGACAAGTCCAAGAACGATAGCTGTCAAAATTGCTATGATGCCAATCAATAGATTTTCTCGGAAGACAAGCTTACGAATTTGCTTCATGGAAGCCCCAGTAATCATAAATATCCCTAAAGTTTTAGTCTTCTTACGTAAAAATGCCCTGATTGAATAGATGATGTAGATAAAAGAAAATAAATAAACGAGCATACTAGCTAACATCAAAGAAATTCCAAGTGTTGAGTCTGGATCAAGGCTTTTCAGATTGGGATGAAAGACGATAACAGAAAATAGAAAGAAAATAATAATGGAAAACATACTACTCAAGAAATAAGAAACGTATGTCCATTTGTCACGTAAAATATTTTGGATAACAATATGGTTAAAGCTCATGCTGTCCACCACCTAGAAAAGCAAGCGTGTCCATAATTTCCTGATAAAATTGCTTGCGGTTGTTGCCCCGATGTATTTCGTTATATAACTTACCGTCTTTAATAAAAATAATGCGATTGGCAAAGCTTGCTACATAAGGATCATGTGTCACCATGAGAATAGCTGTTTTAAGCCCTTGATTAATAGCAGAAAATAAATTCATGACATCATTGACTGCCTTGGAATCCAGATTTCCAGTAGGTTCGTCTGCTAACAATAAACTCGGCTCATGAATAACAGCACGAGCGATGGCTACTCGTTGTTTCTGTCCACCTGAAATTTCATAAATACGTTTAGGCAATAGTTCCTCGATACCGAGAAATTGAGCGACATCCTTTAAACGTTGATGCATTTTTGAAGCAGGTAGGCTATCTAACGTTAATGGCAATAAAATATTTTCCTTCACTGTTAATGTATGCACAAGATTAAAATCCTGAAATACAAAACCTAATTCAGAGCGTCTGAATTTGGCGAGCTCTTCATCATTTAATGCATAAGGATTATGATTGTTTATGACAATATCACCAGCGGTAGGACGATCAATAGTGGATACACTATTTAAAAATGTTGTTTTCCCACTACCTGAAGGTCCCATGATAGCTACAAATTCTTGTTGACGTAGCTGAAAATCGATACCGTTTAACGCCTTATAGGTGATCTCTCCGATGTATTCCTTTTGCAAATTGGTTACTTGTAGTATTGTGTTGCCCAAATTGAAACAACTCCTTTATGGTCATTAGATACCTTTAGTATAGAAAAGGAGCGGTACATAACCTATTTCACTTGATGACGTGAAGATGACAAAGTTGTCATCTTCATTTTTTTAGACTATTTGAAAAACGAATAGAAAAAGTAGTGACATGGTCAGAGGATTGTAAAGTGAAGGGATGCTCTAGTGTAGTTAAAATCTTTTTCACTAAATATAATCCGATACCTGTTGCTTCGCCATTCGTTCGTCCCTTCATGCCTGTATAAAATAAATCAAAGACTCGTGCTATTTCGCTAGTAGGGATCGTCTCACCCCGATTTTTTATGTGTAAAGCAGCATTATCATAATGGATATTGATTGTGCTTGCCGTTTCACTATATTTAATGGCGTTATTTAACACTTGATAAAGTACAATTTTTAACCACTTTCGATCAGAATAAATGATTTGGTCTTCAGCAAGCATCAGCTTTGGGAAAACTTCCTTTGTGATAAAGTAATCCTTCAAATCATTGATGACTTCTTGCACGAGTCCTTTTAAAACAATAGGTTCAATTTTTAAATCAGCTACTAAATGAGAGGTGCGTTCATACGTTAATAACTGATTGAGGGTAAATGTCAACTTATCGCACTCTTTATTAATAATATGCCATTGCTGCAATGCGTCAGGGGTCTTGTTGGATGTAGATTGAACAATTAATTGAATAACAGATAAAGGCGTCTTCATTTGATGTGCAAAATGTGATAGAACTAGTTGCTTTTCATGCGCTTGTTCCTCTAATCTTTGTTGTTGGGTTAAAAATAAATACTGCATTTGTCTTAGCTTTTCGCTATAGTATTGCTCAATAGATGCACGTGGTTCAAATAGATGGAGGTCATCCTGTGTGTGGATCTTTTTTTGTAAATGATGATAAAACTTTCTTCTACGATAATAACGACCAAGTAGCCACAGAATAAACAGAAAGCTGACAAGAAAGATAAAGTAGGCATAGTGTGATGATAGGTCATCTAATACATGAATAATCAAAGGTAATAGTAGAAAGCTTATGCTATAGAGAATGATGATACTAAGATGATCCCGAAAGAATAACTTCATTTACCTTCCTCCACCAATTGATAACCAAGACCACGAATGGTTTTAATCTCAAGTTGAGAGTGAACAGCTTCCAATTTTCTACGTAGCCGACCAATATTCACAGACAAAGTATTTTCCTCAACAAACGTTTCATCATCCCAAATAGCACTTAAAAGCTTTTGACGAGGCACTACATTAGGGTAGGCTTCGAATAATAACTTACTAAGCTGCATTTCTTTTAGCGTTAACAGGATCTCATTGCCTTTCGTTTGAAGACGAACTGTATCTGGATTAAGTGTAGTATTGGCTATGGTCATGGTAGTTGTCTCGGTTAAAGCATATTCTCCATAGGTACGTCGAAGTAGCCCATTAACTTTTGCCATAAAGACATCTAATGAAAATGGTTTCGTGATAAAGTCATCCGCACCATTTTCAATTCCATATACTTGATCAATATCATTTACTCTGGCGGAGACAATGATGATGGGACATGTTGAGAGTTGACGGATTTTTCGTGACCAAAAATAGCCATCATAAGTTGGGAGATTAATATCCATAATAACTAGATGTGGTTGTATAGCGCTAAATTCTTCTATAATGTGTGGGAATTGTTGTACAGTATAGCATTCAAACTGATATTTGGAAAAATGCTCGACAATCAGTGAAGCTATATTTGCATCATCTTCTATTATGTAAATTTTGTACATACCTATCGACCCTTCCTTTATCCTATATGTATAATGTACCCTGATTTCCAAAAATCTATAGAAGAATTGTAACTTGAAACTTGGTGGAAGAGCCACTACAAAACAGAATAGAGAATGTTATGACTATTTTTAGTAACAACACTTTTAAATTATAAAAGTAAAGCTGAAATGAGGGGGGATTGTGTAGTAAAAGGTTGTGAGGAAGAGCTTTAAATTGCTGATTGTTCTTCATATAGAAAAAAACTTTAAGACTAAATAAATTGAACTATATGGATATTATAGTTCGATTTATTTTTTTATTGTATTCAGAATAGAGGGAGAATTAATTAGTTTTTAAGTATTCTTTAAGAGATATGACGTATGATGATTGAATAAATATATCGAAGTTTGAGTTGAAACATAGATAAAGTTTAACGAAAAAATCATCTCAATGGGAGAAATGATCTATTGTGGGTAAATTCAAGTTAAAGTTATCGTTTCTTATTGTTAGTATGACGATAATAGTTGTACTTGCGGCATCTAGTATTAGTATTTGGAGTAGCTATCTAAATTTTAATGAAATTTTGCAGGAAAATAAAAAAGATATGAAAGAAACCTATGTAAAGGAAGTTTCAACACTTACAGAAGACTATTTACAAGGCTCTATGACAGATGAACGTTCATTAGAACCATATGTGGAGCAGGTCGTTGATACTTTACTTGATGAAAGAGTTGTTTCTTTTAGTTTGCTTTTTAAGAAAACCATTGTCCCTATCATTATAGTAGTAGTTATTGTATCGGGACTAGCTATATGGTTAGCCCTAAAAATTACGCAACCACTAAAGGATCTTGCAACAAGAATAGAGATAGGGGAGACATTACAGGGAACAGAGGGTATTGCTGATTGGTATTACGAAGTAAAATTATTGAAAAATAATGTGCAAAATATGATGATTTGTTCCGAAAGTAAAATCACTGATTTAACAGAGCAATTGAACCTAGATTCATTGACGGGAATTCCTAATCGAAGAAGAATGGATCAAACTTTACAAGAGTTGATTGTACATAAAGTGCCACATGCAATCATCTTAATTGATTTAGATGATTTTAAAAGTATAAACGATACATATGGTCATACAGTAGGGGATGAGGTTCTAAAGGCTTTTGCTAATCATATGCAAAGTAGTATAAAGGACCCGGGTTTATGCTTTAGATATGGCGGAGAAGAGTTTATGGTCATCTTGCCTTCAATGAACATAGATGCTGCTGTACAATTAGCAGAAAACTTACGGATTAAACAGGCTTTACAGGAAACAGTGTGTGGTAGACCAGTAACCATGTCTGCTGGAATTACGGCTTTTACACCAAATGTCCAGAGTCCAAATCAATTAATAGAAATTGCAGATCATGCTTTGTATAAGGCTAAACAATCAGGAAGAAACTGTTTATGTGTCGTTAGGAATATGAGACAAATGATTATTAAATAATGTAGGAAAGCATGCTAGTGTACGGTACTAGCATGCTTTTTCGTGTCCCCAATTAAAATGAAAGAATTAAAAGCTTGCTGCCCGTTTTGTAAGAATATGGATTTGTAATGGACGTTCTCTATTTTATATACCTAGCTCCAAGAATAGTTCGATGTAGACATACACTCACCATAATAACTTCGAAAATGAATAGCATTTTCATTATAAGAAACGGCAAATTCTCCACAACATCTTATCATAAGTAAATTTTTTGATGAGATTAAGTTCACAGCGGTTTTATCTTAGTTTGGAACTTCTCTTCTATTTTGTTAATCGTCTTCTCTAAATGAGTTTTTGAAATCGGTTTTAATAAATACTCGAAAGGTTGTACATCAACTGCCTGAACAACATAATCTCGATAGGCAGTTACAAAAATAATACAAATATTTTTGTCCCAAGTTTTTAATAATTGAGCAACTTCTATGCCGTTCATTTCTGGCATTTCAATATCTAAAAATGCTACTTGAAAATCCAAAGTTGGCCCTTCTAAAAGTAGGTCTTTAGCTGTAGTAAAAGTTTGAATGACCTCGATATTATCAAATTTGTTTAAATGTTTTTTCATGCTTACAAGAGCTAATGGCTCATCGTCCACCACAATTACCCGAATCACTTAAGGAACCACCTTTCGATAAATATGACTATAGGATCAGATTGAGATGTCTACTTTAGATCCTTTATATGGGTGTGTAGGAGCTTGCTGCTGAGGTAGTTCTTGTAGTAATTCAATAGCTGTAGATGTGTTTAAATTAAGTGCTTTTTGCATGACGCTCATCTGTACGGTTTGTTGAAGCTCCATCAGCTGGGAAGACATAAGTGAATTTATTTCCATTTCTACATTCCCTCCTTTTCTTTTTTATCGGCTAAAAATAGCAAATATCTAATATAAAAAAGTCCTAAATGGCCCTACTAAATTATAGATTTATTAGAAACAAATTGATTAAATTACTAAAAAAATAATTGAAATTGTATATTTTTCCGTTTTTATAGTAATAATTCCTAATATCAGGCAGCTAGTCCTGAGTTATTAATTTGCAAACTTATTGTTGTTTACATATATAGAGCGTTCAACTCTAGTGTGCTAGCAACAGATTTGCAACAAATAATAAAATGATGGAGGTATTACTAAACATGAAGAAAAGAGCATTAGCTTTAGCGGTAGTATTGACATTTGGTGTGAGTCTCTATGCTAGTCCTTCCTTTGCTAAGGACAAATCGCCAGGCAATATACTATGGGCACTCCCGCAAATTTATAATTTAACTGTAGGTGAGTTCCAGCAACTAAATGAGATGGAGTCGTTATGGTTTTATCCAGAGCAAGACTTAGTAAAAGACACGACAAAAGCTGAAGAACCATTGGGTGATGAATATGTCATCAAAGGTGGTGACACATTGTTTTCGATTGCCCGTATTAATAATGTAACAGTAGATGAATTAAAGACATGGAATAACCTAGCTTCAGATTTGATTTTAGCTGGCGAATCATTAGCTATTAAGGCTTCGGCTGCAAAACCGAAACCAAAAGCTTCTGCGGGAATTGCATCTGCAAAGCCTGCAACATCAGCGCAAACAAAACCTGCAAGTGCACCAGCGACAGGTTCTGGTAAAACGTTAACAATGCGTGCTACTGCCTATACAGCCTATTGTGAAGGTTGTTCAGGAATTACAGCAAATGGTACAGATATAAGATCTAATCCTAATTTAAAAGTAATTGCAGTAGATCCACGAGTAATTCCTCTTGGTACGAGGGTTTGGGTGGAAGGCTATGGTGAAGCAGTAGCGGCTGATACAGGTGGAGCTATTAAAGGTAATAAAATCGATGTATTTATTCCTACTGAAGGACAAGCACTTCAATGGGGTGTTAAAACAGTAACGGTAAAAATTTTAAATTAGATATAGAAAGGGGGTTTCTCTAACTTTGAGAAATCCCTTTTCTCTTGATTGAATGGCTATTCAAACAGCCAATGAAATAGAATCATTGCCGAAGCGTAATTGATTAATTGTGCATAAGTACTGGATAAGTTGGAAATCATCAGAAAGAGAGGAGGTATTTTTATGAAAAAACTAAGTTTAATTGGCCTTTCATTACTATTTTTTGTTGCTGGTTGTAGTTTTTTTGATAAGAAAGAAGAAAAGGTAACGGTAAATGCGTCGTCCCCTTTAACAGCTACTGCAAAAGTGATTGGTGCTAATAATGAAAGCTATGGGAATGCATATTTTCAAGAAGAAGATAATGGCGTTATGATGACGCTCGCGTTAACAGGCTTACCACCAGGCACACATGGTATCCATATTCATGAAGTAGGAAAATGTGAACCACCTAAATTTGAATCGGCAGGTGCCCATTTTAATCCAACAAAAAAGGAACATGGTAAATTAAATCCTAATGGCTATCATTTAGGGGACTTACCAAATTTGGAGATTGGTGACGATGGCAATGTGGATCTTAATTTTTTAGCTGAGGGATTAACTTTACAAAAAGATCAACCTAATTCTTTATTAGATAGTGATGGAAGTGCCATTGTTATTCATGAATCAGCGGATGACTATAAAACAGATCCTGCTGGTAATTCTGGTGCGAGAATAGCTTGCGGTGCCATTCAATAGAAAAAAATTTGAAACTGTATCTGAACGACATAAGATGCAGTTTTTTTGTGCTGTTTTCAAAAAAATGGAAAAATAATAAGGTTTGATCTAATTATGCGATAGGTTTTATATTTATAATGCATAATGTGTATAATTTATTGCATTTTGCTAAAATTCTATTGTATAATTCTTTTATCAGAAAATTCAATTAAATAAGGAGTGGTAAAATGGGTAAGTTGTTAAATTCAAAGTTTGAAACGTATTTAATGGATCAAGAGTTTGATTTACGTGAAGAGGAAGTGAAAAATGAGGAGCAAATGGTGAACATTCAGTATGAAGAGTATCCAGAAGGGTTTTTTACAAGTTTATAATGAAAATTTGATGGGCTATGTTGAAAGTATACTAACTTTTAGCATAGCCCATTGTGTTTATACCTCTATTGATAAATGGCTTTTTCAGTGCATATGAATGTAATATATGATTTAAATAAGTGAATTAGGTCTGAAGACGTATGTACTTTTCTGAAAAAGATTCATGTATAATGGGAAACAAAAATGCGTATAGAGGTGTAGTTATGTCGAAAGCTTTAACAGTAGAAGAAACGATTTATCAATGGTTTGATCATTTTCATCAATATCCCGAAGTAAGTTGGAAAGAGTTTGAGACTACTAAAAAAATTGCTTCCATACTGGATGAATTGCATGTTAGTTATCGTTTATTAGGTGATATACCAGGATTAATAGCTGAAATTGGGACTGGTAATGAAATTGTTGCAGTACGTGCTGATATTGATGCTTTATGGCAGGAAGTTGATGGGAAATGGCAAGCTAATCATTCGTGTGGACATGATGCGAATATCTCAATGGTTCTGGGTGCATTATTACTACTAAAAGATCGCGCCTTCCAACATCGTGTTCGTTTCATCTTCCAACCTGCTGAAGAACTAGGAAATGGCGCATGTGCAACGTTTGATAGAGGAGCAGTTGATGGAGTATCACATTTATTTGGTGTTCATTTAAGACCGATAGAAGAACTACCTCTTGGCAAAGTTTCACCTGCGATTCATCATGGTGCTGCTTATTTTTTAGAGGGATCTATTCAAGGTATAGATGCCCATGGTGCTAGACCACATCAAGGTAAAAATGCCATTGATGTTATTATGGCCGTGCAGCAAATGCTACACAGCATTCATTTATCACCATTTGAGCCACATTCTGCTAAATTAACAAAAATTATTGCGGATGGTGGTAGTACAAATATTATTCCTGGTAATGCTAGTTTCTCTATGGATGTTCGCGCACAACATAATCAACAACTTGAATTGCTGCGCAGTAAAATTGAATCTGGCTTGAAATCGATACAGCAACAATTTGAAATTGATATGAGTTGGAATTGGATAGATTTCACACCAGGTGCTGAAGTTTCCCCAACTGCTGCCAACATGGCAAAGAATTCCATTATTGAAGTTTTGGGGGAAGAGCATTTAGCAGATGAAATAACTACACCGGGTAGTGATGATTTCCATTTCTATACAGTTAAAAAGCCGGAATTAAAAGCAGCAATGATTGGAATTGGTGCAAATTTAACACCAGGATTACACCACCCTAAAATGACATTTGATCGTAGTGCCTTAGTTGATGCTGCGAAAGTGCTTGCATGTGTATTAGAAAAAAAGCCTGAATAAAAAAATTTTAAAAGCTATATGAAAAAATGTAACTATTTTTTCATATAGCTTTTTTGCATGAACACTTTTAATAATGTATGGATATTCAAGGGTTTGCATTGTTTTTAATTGCTACTTGAAAGCGTTTTATTACGCTAAAATAAAGGGATTTGCTAGGGAGGCATAAATTTTTTGCGTTGACTTTTAATTTTTTGAATATTAAGCTAAAAAACGTAAAAAATTATTTGCGTCTTGAAAAAACCGATAAGGGATTTGGTGCAAAAAAAGGGGATGGAAAAATGAAAAAGGATATTAATGCGGGCTGGGCACTACTAACTTTTGCAATTATGATTATTACTATGTTGATTACAGTAGTTGTTTTAGAGCAAAGTCCTCACGTACCTCTTCTTGTTGGCACAACTGTAGCAGCAATTGTTGCCAAAATGCATGGATATAAATGGGCAGAAATTGAAGAGATGATGTATAAAGGGATACGTCTGGCATTACCTGCCATTGTTATTATTATTTTAGTAGGTTTGACAATTGGGGCATGGATTGGCGGCGGTGTCGTAGCAACAATGATTTTCTACGGTCTAAAGTTAATTTCTCCAGCGTGGTTTCTAGTGACAATCATGCTGTTATGTTCAATCGTGTCATTAGCTATTGGTAGTTCATGGTCTACAATGGCGACAATTGGTGTCGCAGGTATGGGTATTGGTTTAAGTATGGGTATTCCAGCGGCTATGATTGCTGGTGCTGTTATTTCGGGTTCATACTTTGGAGATAAGATGTCACCCCTATCAGATACAACGAATCTAGCGGCAGGATTAACAGGTACTAATTTATTTGATCATATAAAGCATATGCTTTATACAACAATTCCAGCGTTGATTATTTCACTTGTTGTTTTTGGATTTTTGGGTAGAAAATTTGCAGAAGTTTCAATGCAATCTGAAGAAATTTTAACAACTTTAAAAGTGATGGAAGAAAGCTTTGTTATTTCTCCTTTACTATTACTAGTTCCAGTCGGAGTTATTGTATTAGTAGCTAAGAAAGTGCCAGCAATTCCAGCTTTAATTATAGGGATTGTTTCAGGTTTCTTACTACAAATTTTTGTACAAGGTGGTTCAGCAGCTAGTGCAGTACATGCATTACAGGCTGGCTTTGAAATCTCTACAGGTAATCAAATGGTAGACGAGCTATTTAACCGCGGTGGTTTAGATTCTATGATGAATACGGTTTCAATGACGATTGTAGCGATGACATTTGGTGGTATTTTAGAGTATTCAGGAATGTTAAAGGCATTAATGAATGTAATTGTGAAGTTTGCCAAATCTACAGGAAGTCTTATTGCTTCAACGATTGCAGCTTGTGTAACGACTAACGCAACATGTTCTGAGCAATATATTTCAATTGTTGTTCCTTCACGTATGTTCGCAGGTGTCTATCAACAACGTGGTTTACATTCTAAAAATCTATCACGTGCATTAGAGGATGGGGGAACATTAACATCTGTTTTCTTCCCTTGGAATACTTGTGGTGTGTTTATTTTAGCAACGCTAGGTGTAGGTGCTATGGAATATGCGCCATATGCAATCCTTAATTTTGTAGTACCGATTATATCTATTATTTATGGCTATATTGGATTTGCCATTGTGAAATTAACACCAGAAGAAATAGCAGAAGCTGAGAAGCGTAAAAAGGCGCTAGAAGCAGAAAATACGGATAATATGGTAATTGCTGACTAAAATAAAAATTCTCGTAGATCCATGTGTATCTACGAGAATTCTTTTATAGGGCAGCTTAGTAGGTTGCAAAATTCAATTGATAAATTTTACGAGGACGTCCTTGTTGATGGGTCATTTCTTCGCCCACAATTTTTACATAACCATTATCAACTAATTTTTTAATAATACGCTCTGTAGTACGTCGTGTTACTTGGAGGTATTCAGAAAGATTTTGAGATGTAAATTGAGCTGATTGTCGTTCATTGCTAAAATTAATTAATTTAGAAATATTTAATGGACTTAAACTTGTGAGCTTCGCCATTTGTAAAATATAAGGATCATCTGTTTTTAAAGAAACTTTACCTTCTGTATTGGGGAAAGGTCCTAATAAATTTTTATGTTCATCAAGAATATAAATCTCGAACGGTTTAGTAAATGTTAAAGCATGCTGAGCATTTTGTGTGGCTTCTAAAATGGAATAACCATAGCCGAATGCTAACTTAAATGGTTGTTCAACTTGCTGTATTAGCTGCTCTAAGTTTTCCTTTTCTAGGGCGTTTTGGAGATGTCCAGCCGTTGTATATAACTCATAGGAATGCGCTGAAATTTGCTTATAAGTTGAAAAGGTAGCTTTCACAATTTGATTTAAAACAGTTGATTCAATTGAAGAATCTTTAGGGATTTCTAATAGTCCCACTACAGCCTTAAAAGATTCTGATTTCGTTAATAATGATTTGGATTTTGTTTCTTCAAGACATTGAATAATAGACTTGGTAGCATCTAACATACGCATTGCTGGTATTTGAAGTGCTTGTAATTTGTCAAATACACTATGAATACTTGTAATGACAAAATCAATACTTTTAGAATTCCACAAGGCGATATGGCGTTTTAAGATATTCTCAGTTGGTTCAGTAATCGAAATATGCTGAACATGAGGTTTTTGACCATGATATTCTATTTCTGCTAAAACATGATCAACGAATGCGGGATTCATTACATCAATGGATATCCTGTCGATCGCTACAGCATGCTTGGCTACTAGTGATAACAGTGTTGTAGTAATGGTTGTTTCATCTTGTTTAATATAATTCCAAGGTATTGGTATCTCTGAAAGTAATGATTGAGTGTGCAAATAAGGTAATGTTCCTCCGAATAATATTGCATCACATGGTTTTATTTGCTTCATTAAAGTAGGTGCTTCAGAGGGGTGGCTGTAAAGATAAAATTCTAATTGAATATCAGCTATGTTTTGTGCGATACTAATAATACGAGTCATAAATGCTTTTGAACAAATAATCGCTATTTTGGTAGACATGGGCATCGATCCTTTTCTATTTTTTTAAACATTTAGCGACGTATTAGCGACAACTTTAACGACTAAGGAGACTGATTACGATGAAAATTAAACAAGTAGAAATTTTTGCTATACATTTACCGCTAATTGATCCATTCATCATTAGTTATGCTACATATGATACAATGCCTTCCATTATTTTAAAAGTAACTACCGATACAGGTATTGTGGGGTATGGTGAAGCAGTTCCTGATGAACATGTAACAGGTGAGTCATGGGAAAGCACATATGCTGTGTTAAAACATCAACTTGTCCCGGCGGTTATTGGAGAAAATCCAATGGCCTTTGAAAAACTGCACGATAAAATGAATAAAGTTGTGAAAGATGTACCAGCAGCAAAAGCAGCTATCGATATTGCTTGCTTCGATATTGCTGGGAAAGCGTTAGGGGTTCCTGTATACCAACTTTTAGGTGGACGTTATCATGAAAAATTCCCAATCACACATGTACTCAGTATTGGAACACCTGAAGCAATGGCAGAAGAGGCAGCAAATCGAGTAGAAATGGGCTATCGTTCGTTTAAAATGAAGGTAGGTACAGAGGTTATTCGTGATGTTGCCCGTATTAAAGCGGTACGTGAGCGAGTAGGTGAAAACATTGCCATTCGAGTTGATGTAAATCAAGGATGGGGTAATGCAGCCACTACGTTACAAGGCTTACGTGCCATGAAAGAATTAAATATCGATTGGTTAGAGCAACCTGTTGATAGCGAAGACATTGATGGAATGGTGGAAATTAAATCAAAGTCTGATGTAGCATTAATGATTGATGAAGGACTACGAGGTGTACGTGAAATGCGTGAAATTATAGCTAAGCGTGCAGCAGATAAAGTAAATATTAAATTAATGAAGTGTGGAGGCATCTATCCTGCTATGAAGCTTGCTGTTATGGCGGAAATGGCAGGTATTGAATGTCAAGTTGGTTCCATGGTAGAGTCGTCAGTTGGTTCTGCTGCTGGTTTCCATGTAGCATTCTCTAAGAAGATTATGACGAGTGTAGAACTAACGGGTCCATTAAAATTCTCAAAAGATGTTGGGAACTTACACTATGACGTACCATTTATTTGCTTAAATGAAAAACCAGGATTAGGTGTAGATGTAGATGAAGATGTAATCCAGGAATTATGTAAGTTTTCAACTGTTGTCACAGCCTAAGGAGGCGCAATATGGAAATTATCTATGATGGTATGCTTGGTGAGACACCGTTTTTTGTCATCAAATTAACGCCCCAGCATTTACAGCAAATCGAGGGGCTACAAGTTGAGGTTTATGAAGCATTAGCAGACCAAAGTATCCTACAACCCTTGAGCACAGAGGAATTTGAATATATTTTAACTGGTCATGGAATGATGATAGGTGCTTATGTAGGGGAAGAATTGATTGCCTTTCGTGCACTGTTAAATCCGCCTATTGATGAAGAACATCTTGGTTATGATTGTGGAATTGCAGAAAACGAATTTCACCGTGTTTTATATCAGGAAATATCGAATGTTTCACCGAAATATCGAGGTTACGGATTACAGAGAACATTAGCTACAGTAGTGATGGAAAATATCGATTTAGAAAAATACGATTATGTTTGCTCCACTGTAAAGCCATATAATATTCCGAGCTTAAAGGATAAATTCTCGCAAGATCTCGTTATTAAAGGCTTGAAAATTAAATATGTAGATAAGCTTCGTTATATCTTCTATAAAGACCTAAGGCAAGAGATGCCCTCCATCTTCACTGAAAAACAAGTGATATCAATGGGAGACACGACTGCGCAACAGCAACTTTTAAAACAAGGTTTCCTTGGCACGACTATGTACGAAGAAAACAACGATTGGTTTGTTGTATACGAAAAATAAAGCATAAAGCCTTACCCTTTCACATGAATTTGTGGAGAGTAAGGCTTTTTTATAGGGTTCTATTATTTCTTCATTGGACAAAAACCACAAGCCATTAAACCTGGGATATCTTTAGAGAAACAGCATGATTTTCTTACAGGAACATTGACTAAATTAGTCGGACTAAGGCCACCTGTATATTGTGCCCACCAAGATTTATTGGAGAAGCGTGCCCATGTTTTAGGATCTTCTAAAGCTTCAATATCCTCCATGGCTTGATCGGCTAAGCCAGGATTAGATAATAATATATGATAATGCCATAGCAAATAACCAAAGAAATTTTCCCAAATGGTAAGAGGGGAGATGGATGTTACTTTACGAAGCTGTTGGACAATGATATGGCCATCGTAAAGAATTTTTTCAATAACAGCTTGACGTTCATCTTCATCAACGTAGCGCCAGTCATTAGGGTTAGCGAACATGGCAACAGTAAAGCTGTTAAATTCCTTTGCAGCATCAAAACGCAATTCAAGCGGTTTACCATCCCATACTTCGTCATAAGCGGCAAGCATATAAAACTGCATAGCAAAAAACATACCATAGCGGCGTGCAAAGTGAGAAATAGCGGCCGTTTCTGTTGCTGCATCTGTTATACCCATCATGAGGTTTAAAAAATCAGGATGGTAAAAGTCTTTATGTATATCAGCTAAGGTAAATAAAGTTCGCTTAGGTTCAGTTGTATAAATACTATATGAGTTTAATTGTTGAACTTGATCCATTGTTAAAGCTGGCATGGTCATCCTCTTTTCCTTTGAACTTCTGTTAATTTCATTATAAAGTAATCATTTTTGCTTCACAAATGGAATATCATGTAGTAAAATACATTAAACATATCTGAAAGGTAGGTTTTAGGATGTCACTGCTTCATACAATTCCAAGGCCACTAATTAGACTGAACCAGTGGACTATTCTTTTAAGTGTTATTTTATCATGGATAACAGGGTTGACATGGATATTGGTTATACCACTAGCTGCAAATTTACTAGGTATTTTATGTAACTATAACCCAATACTTCGTGTAGGGAAGCTCTTTTTAACAAAGCCCCCATCAGCGTATATACCAGAGGATGCTCAGCAACAAAAATTTAATTCCAGTATTGCCAGCCTTTGTTTAGCAGCGGGTCTATTAGGTTATCTATTACATTGGCAGGTTGTTGGTCATATCTTTACTGGCATGGTTGCTATTGCATCTTCCATCGCAATAGCAGGCTTTTGTATAGGCTGTTTTCTCCATTTTCAGTTGAAGCAATGGCAGTACCGACGCTCATTAAAAAAATCTTTTTAAAAAAGTAAAAAAATTATTAGATTATGATTGACATTTTAATTGATAATGATTATCATTATCGTATAAAGATTATTCCTCCTCTACAATACAGTGTAGAGAGGATGAACTTTAGCTACTTTTCTCCAGAAGTTTGCTAGTTCATGATTACGCTCCTAAAACCCCCCTCATTTTTTGGGAACGTGAAAATCTCAGACGACTCATTCTAATTTTAGAATAGAGTCGTCTTTTTTGTGCTAGCTAAAAAACAGCCCATAAAATGAGCTGTTAGGAAGTTGTATTTTGTTGTACAGCATTCTTTTTTCCAATGATCATTGTATAGTAGCTATGTAATAGCATACCAACAATGATGACGCCAAGACCTGCAAGTGCGATAGGGCTAGGGAAGGCAATTCCTAATAGTAATACCTCACCAATAATAACAAAAAGAATTTCTGTTGACTGAGTTGCTTCCACAGCAGCTAGTCTACCCTGATGGTCTCTTACGCGATCCGTTGCTATGAAAAATAGAACCGTTGCAATAACGCCTGAACTAATCCCGACAAGTAATGATTGGAACATCTGACTTGCTGAGGGAAGTCCTACTGTAAGGATGGCATAAAAAGCCATGATGATCCATGCTGGCATCGAAGCGATCGTCATACCTAATACTCGCTGAAAAGTATCGATTCGTCCTCCGCAAACTTCCATCATTTTGCGATTGCCAAGAGGGTAAGCAAAGGCTGCTACGATAACAGGTAAAATACCAAGCATTAAACTTCTAAACGACACTGATTGTGCATGAGGTATTTGTATAAGCAGAATACCTACTAAGATGACACATGAAATAAGAAGAGATATGAAAGGTATTTTTTGACGAACTGTTTTACCAGCAATGACCGAAACAAAAAGGGGAGCTAATAATACACCAGCAACAATTGTAAATTGCCATGTACCAGAAACCAACCAACCTGGACCAAAAGCTGCAGCAAATGTTAATGGTGCATAAAATAAAACAAATCCAACAAAGCTCCACAGCAGCCACGAAATGGGTTGTGCTTTTATTTCACCAGAAAGCTGTGAAAAGCCTTTACGATAAAAGACAATGATGAGCAAGAAGGGGAGCATAAAAAAATAGCGTAATGATGCACTCCATAGCCAACTACCACCTTGCATTTCCATTGCGTGATTTAAAATAAATGTCACGGCAAAGAAAAGTGAAGCTAAAATACCTAATGCAATTTCTTTCATAAAGATCACCTCAATTTGAGTTTATAACCTCAAACCCTTTATGTAATTTGAAAATTCAGTAATTATTACTGAAAAAGTTACGAAGAGAGAAAAAAGCCTCTCTTCGTAACTATGAAAATTTTCATTATTCCTTACGTGAATGCTTATCGAAATAAACGAGTTCACTCCAAAAAACTATTTTGCTTGCTGTTCAAAAAGCTGAACGATTTCAATAATTACCTGAGTTGCCTTTTCCATTGTTTCAGCAGATACATATTCAAATTTACCATGCATGTTTTCGCCACCAGCGAAAATATTTGGTGTTGGTAAGCCCATATATGATAATTGTGAGCCATCTGTACCACCACGAATTGGCAGGGTATTCGGCGTAATATCTAATTTTTCCATTGCAGTACGTGCAATGTCAACAATTTCTTTTACAGGCTCAATTTTTTCACCCATATTGTAGTATTGATCTTCAATGGTAATACTCAGTGCATGCTCGCCAAATTGTGCTTGAATTTTAGCTGCAGCATCACGCATTAATTGTTTTTTCTCTTCAAATTTTGGGCGATCATGGTCACGCACGATATAAGATAGCTCAGTATGCTCAAGAGCCCCTTTGAAGCCCATTAAATGAATGAAACCTTCATAACCTTCAGTCTTTTCAGGAACTGCGTCAGCAGGCATTTCATTTTGGAAAGCGATAGCCATTGTAATAGCATTCACCATTTTATTTTTCGCAGAACCAGGATGGACGCTCGTTCCTTTTGTAACTACTTTTACGCCAGCAGCATTGAAGCTCTCGTATTGCAGCTCACCGAGTGGTCCACCATCCATTGTATAGGCATAGTCTGCTCCAAAAGCAGCAACATCAAATTTATGTGGCCCACGACCAATTTCTTCATCTGGTGTGAAAGCTACACGAATTTTACCATGCTTAATAGTAGGGTTTTTAATGAGGTATTCCATTGCCGTCATAATTTCAGCAATTCCAGCCTTATCATCAGCCCCTAATAATGTAGTGCCATCTGTTGTGATAAGTGTTTGGCCCACATAATTTTTAAGCTCAGGGAAGTCAGTTGGAGACATAACTAAGTTTTCATTTAACTGAATATCTCCGCCATCATAATTATCTACGCGCTGTGGCTTTACATTTGTGCCCGTGTAGTCAGTGGCTGTATCAACGTGGGCTAAAAAGCCGATAGTTGGTACTTCTTTATCTGTATTAGCTTCTAATGAAGCAAATAAATAGCCATTTTCATCTAATGTAATGTCTGTTAAACCAATTTCGACAAGTTCGTCTTTTAAAACATGCAATAGGTCAAATTGTTTTTGTGTAGAAGGAGTTGTTTCGCTTGTGAAGTCTGATTGTGTATCAATTTTTGCATAGCGTATTAATCGCTCAATTACTTGTTCTTTCATAAGTATGGCCTCCTAATGTGTATATGTTAAAATTCTTTGTGCATTCACAAAGCCGATTCCAGACGCAATTATGCCTTGGCATAATTGATATTATTGTAACACTTTACTTCGGATTTCGGAATATTGAAGGATACTTAAAGCAATAAGTAATTGGGCGCTATAATAAGTTAGCATGATAACTTCATGTGACAATGCTAGTGGCATGACAAATTTATTAATAGCTAAATAGGAGTCAGATGCAATAAATAATAGTGCGCCACTTGTTGCCAAAGTAGAACCGGTTTTAATAGCCGTCCATCCCATCGTGAGAATCACCGAGATATAGGCGATCACTGCGATACCGAGTATGATTTCACCTGTTTTAAAGACGGACCCTGCAATCCAGATGGTCATGCTTGCTCCGTAAAGCAGTAAGAGTATTTTTGCCCACGTGGGTATTTGCCGCTCGTTTGCGGTAGAAAAAGCAAAAATATAAAAGATATGCCCGATAAGAAAGCTAGTTAGACCAATTAAAAACCACTGCAATGTATAGTCTCCAATCATGCAAAATAGAAGCCCAGCAATAATTAAAAGTTGGTATTTTTTAATATGTAATGGCTTCTGAATCGCAGCTAGAATAATGATGAGCAACATGGGAATCACTTTAAAAATGAGTTTTAAACTTTCCGCAATATGGGAAAAGAAAAAAATATAATAAAGACCAGATAAAATAATGACACCTATTAATATTTTTTTTAACAAAATTTTCAGCTCCTTTCCTTTTGAAATTCAATATTTATGGTAGAATTCCTTTCTGTACAACGTATGTATGAAACTTTTTTAGTATGTAACCGTAAAGTAAGTAGAGAGAAAGATGAAGAGAGGATGAACCAAATGACTAAGCTACTGATAGCTTCTGCAGTCATTGCATTGATCGCGAGTGTGTTAGTGACGCCGCTTATTACGAAGAAGCGAGAAGATGGACAATCGAAAAAGGTAATTGGATACTTTTTTATTGGTGTCTTTGTATTAGGATTTCTAGCCACAGGAATCACGTTATATGTAACAAAAATTGATGTAAACTGGCTTGTTTTTTGGCCTGCTATTATTTTATTAACGTTAGCTGGTGCCCTGCTTGCAAGTGGTATCGAACGGAAAATAAAAGGTGTTTTATTTTTAGCTAGTTTAGGTGTAGCTGTGTATGTATTATCAGCACCTTTATGGAATGCTAATGAAAAATTTAAGTCATCGGAAATGAAGGAAGAAGTTGAGATAAAACCATTCGATGAGACACAAACACCTGCAAGTGTTCCACCGAAATTTGCTCGCAATAAAATGAAAAAGGCTTTCGGACAAGTGCCAAACACGAGCTACTATGAATTAGGGCGCTTACAAATCCAAAAAGTGAAAGGCGAATATGTTTATATCGCACCAGTTGAATTTTCAGGATTCTTTAAATGGATGAATGGTGGTACAACACCTGGTTACTTCATAATGAGTGCTACCGATTCAGCAGATAATCCTAAATTTATCAAAGAGGAAATGAAGTATGTTCCTTCGGCATATTTAAATGCTAATTTAGAACGTCATATGCGTTTACAAAATCCATTCCTTATTTTTTATGGTGACGTACAGCTTGAGGTAGATGATGAAGGAAAGCCATATTACATTCGCTCATATGGGGAATTTATTTCTGCACGAAATGGCTTTGATGTGAAAGGAATTGTCTTGGTTGATGCGCTGACGGGGAAATCAGAGGTAATTAAACTGGATCAAATACCTGAATTTATTGATGGTGCTGTATCACCAGAGACAGTAAGTTTACAAAACAGTTATTTCGGTAATTATGTACATGGTTTTTGGAATAGTATGTTTGGTAAAAAGGATGTAAAGATTCCTTCTGATGAAGGAACAGAATCGAATGTTAGCCCAATTTTCGATGAGAAGGGTGATATGTATTACTTTACGGATTTTACAAGTCCTAAAGAAGGTGTCGATTCAATGTTAGGCTATTCTCTAACTAACGCACGAACAGGGAATGCAACATACTATACAGGGAATCAAGATTCAAGCTATATGGATTCCCAAGGTAATTTACAAATAATCGAGAAGAAATTTATTGAGAAAAAGTGGAATGGTGAAATGCCAGTGTTGTATAACTTTTATGGAGAGGCAAGCTGGCTGACAGCGGTGCTAGATTCCAATGGTTTCTTACAAAACTATTTTATCGTGTCTGCAGCCAATCCTGAAATTTCCGTTTACGCTACTACTCCTAAGGAGGCATTGAAATTATATAAAACTGCCTTAAGTCGAGGAGGAAACACAGTAGATGGTAGCTCAAACGCGGAAGAGAAACAAGTAAGTGGTAAGGTATTGCGCGTATATAAAGAACGTCTAGGCGATTTTACAACTGTATCTTTCTTATTAAACAATGGCGAAAATTATTTAGTGAGTGCTGAAACAGAACCTTTGGTAATTTATTTACAAGAGGGTGATGAGGTAATTCTCACTTATGGAGATACAGGAGAGCAGTTCCTACCAGTTCGCTCTCTCATTATTAAAGGACTACAATAACAGAACAAAAGACGATCTTGAAATAATTAAGATCGTCTTTTTTATGTAGATTGTTCTTGAACATAGGTAAGCATTTTTTCTTTATGGTTCATAAATAGTTTTTTTGCATGATCATTTAGTGTGAAAATTTCCTGTAAATATCCTTTTAGCAATCTATCTTCGTATTCAAAAGTATGGCCAGGATTGGTTTCTAAAATATAGGATAATAAAAGAGCATGCAAGACAACTACTTCTAAATTTTGCGTATTCGTAACGAATTTTAAATTGAGAATAGTAGTATGGGAGACGAACTGATTGACATAATCAATGGATTTTTTATATACATTCATATCAATATGTGGTTCTAGTCGTTTTCTTAATTGGGTGCATTCATTATTTAAGTCTTCTATTTTTAAAAATAAACCTCTTACACTTCTCTTATGCTGTTGTTCTAAGGTACGAGCAAGATGTTTATTGATATTGGACATTGTCTGTATGACTCCTTTCTTTGTTAGGTATCATTTATTAATATGAATGGAATAGCTGGAAAAGGGAAGAGTCTTTTCGTTTAATTTAGGGTTATAGTTAAACTAGGTAATATGGCGATATACCTAGAATGAATATAAATAGGTAATATTTTTATGTAAAAAATGGGATTAGTATCATACGATAGTAACCCCATTTTCATTAAGCTATTGCCAATTAAATCCTTTGGTTGCTAAAAACTCTTTAATATGAGGGCGGCGTTGTTCGATTAAAAAATCAGCCATCTGTTTTGTCCAGTTATCAATTTTTCTGTTTGATGAACGACTATTATAATATATTTCCATTGTCTCATTATAAGCTGGTAAAAGCTCTTCATATTTTTCAACATTGTATTCATTTTCATGTAATACAGCAGACACAGGTAAACGTGGTTTTACATCATTGCGACGTGCAGGAACGCCGATTGTTAGCCCGAATAATGGGAAAACGTAATCGGGTAGATTGAATAATTCACTGATTTCAGAAGTTTTATTGCGGACTCCTCCAATATAGCAAATGCCATAACCCATTGATTCTGCTGCAATAACAAAATTCTGTGCAAACAATGATACATCAGCTACGCCGACAAGGACATTTTCAGCTGAATCAGCCACAATATCTACTCCTTCTAGCTTCCCAGCCATTTGAAGTCGCTTGAAATCTACGCAAAAAACAAATGCTCCGCCTGAAGTTTCATATTGGCGTGGATTACCAGAGAGTAAGCCTAATTTTTCTTTTTTATCTGCATCTGTTACCCAGATCACACTATAGGCTTGCACAAAATGTGATGTTGCAGCCATTTGTGCTGTTCCAATTAAATCTTCGATGATTTCTTTTGAAATCGGTTCTCCATCATAGATGCGTACCGAGGAATGGTTGCGTAATAATTCTTTAACCATTAAAACTCTCTCCTTTGTGTCTGTTCTATACCATGAGCATAGCACGCTTTTCCGTCAAAATCGAATAGTGAGGTATAAAAAGTTATATATACATAATTTAAAAATGTAGAAATTATCTCGCAAAGTAAAATATTTCATTTGATATAGATTAAATATTCTAAATAGTATAAAATTATAGAAGCGACTGTTTATTTGGTTGTACTACCAAAAATTACATTATCTTTATTCGCAAATGTTTATACAGCATTAGCTATTAGGTGATGAAATCCTCCTAGAATAAAGATATAGCCTCTGATGGACGTCACAGATTTACTGGAACCAAATATGCGAGTTGAACAAAATGAAGTGGAATGGAGGAATAGGGAATGGAAGAAAAATTGGCGAAAAAGCTTCGCCATGAACAATTGCGAAGCAAGGTTGTAACAGCAGAAGAAGCAGCATCTTGGATTAAGGATGGCATGGTATTAGGGATGAGCGGATTCACACGTGCTGGCGATGTAAAGGTTGTACCTCTTGCACTTGTAGAGAAAGCGAAAAAAGAGGATTTCCAAGTAGATGTCTTTACAGGTGCATCACTTGGCCCTGAGGTAGACCAATACTTAGCAGAAGCAGGGGTCATTCGTAAACGCGGTCCTTTCCAAGCAGATGCTGGCATTCGTAATAAAATCAATAGTGGTGACATCACATTTGTGGATGCCCATCTTTCTCATAATGCTGAGCTTGTCCGCCAAGGTATTATAGGACCAATTGATTTTGCGATTATTGAAGCGGCTGCAATTACAGAAGAAGGCTTATTAATTCCTACAACTTCAGTTGGTAACTCTCCGATTTTTGTGCAAGAAGCAGACCAAGTCATCATTGAATTAAACGTAGCACAACTTGATGCATTAGAAGGTATACATGATATTTACGTACCTGCACCACAAGGAAAACGTGATCCAATTCCTTTACAGAATGTTTCTGATCGTCTTGGTATAGTTGGAATTCCACTAGATTTAGATAAAGTAAAAGGCATCGTTATTTCGGATATATTAGATGCACCATCAACGATTGTCCCAGCTGATGAAGAGACAGATGTTATGGCTAATCACTTATTAAATTTCCTACGTGAAGAGATTAAAGTAGGTCGCTTAACAACAAGTTTACGACCAATTCAATCTGGGGTAGGCTCAGTAGCGAATGCTGTATTGCTCGGCTTTAAAGATTCTGAGTTCGAGAACTTAGAAGTTTATTCAGAAGTTCTCCAGGATGCAGTATTTGAATTAATTGATGCAGGGAAAGTAAAATTTGCATCTGCTACTTCTATTACCCTTTCTGAGCAAGTAGGAAACCGTGTTTATGGGAATTTTGAAAAATATGCGGATAAATTAGTGCTGCGCCCTCAAGAAATTTCAAATCAGCCTGAAATTATTCGTCGACTCGGATTAATTTCAGTGAATACGGCGTTGGAATTAGATATTTACGGCAATGTGAATTCCACACACGTTTCTGGTACAAAGATGATGAATGGTATCGGAGGGTCTGGTGACTTTGCTCGTAATGCACGTTTAGGAATTTTTGTGACAAAGTCTTATGCTAAGGGTGGAGATATTTCAAGTATTGTCCCAATGGTCTCACATGTGGATCATACGGAGCATGATGTTGATGTCATTGTAACTGAACAGGGCGTAGCAGATTTACGAGGACTTGCTCCAAAAGAACGAGTGGGACTTATCATTGATAATTGTGCACATCCTGATTATAGGGAGCAGCTGTGGCAGTACTTTAATGATGCCAATGAGGCAACGGGTGGACATCACACACCACATGACCTAGAAAAAGCACTATCATGGCACGTTAACTATGCGAAAAACGGTACGATGAAAGACCCTGCTTTTACGAAACAATAGTCTTATCTTAAAAGCCTTGAAGGACAGATAGTCTGTTTCTTCAAGGCTTTTACGTTTTAATTTAATGAAAGTCTATAATAATCCAATCCATTTCCAATAAGTTGCAGAGAACAAAAGTACGAGAAGGAAACCGATAATGGTTAATGGAATTCCAGATTTCAAGAAATCCTTTGTTGTAAAGGAGCCTGTACCATAGGCAAGCATGTTTTGTGGTGCACTAATTGGTAATAAGAAGCCAAAGCTTATGACGAATTGTTGCACAATAACAAAACCAACTTGATCAACATTAGCCGTTAATGTGGAGGCTAAAACGATAAACACAGGTATAAGTGCTGAGGCTAAGCTAGTTGCGCTTGCAAAGCCTAAATGAATCAAAATGTTAAATAAAGTTACGAGTGCGATGGTTGCTAGTAAAGGCATAGTATCTAGCCCGAGTGAACCAAAAACTTTATCTGATAACCATGCAGCACCTTGCGTATTTAGTAAAATGGTTCCTAACATAATGCCTACCGCAAAGACGATAATTGTTCCCCATGGAATATGAGGCTCAACTTCCTTCCACGAATACACACCGATTTTAGGCATTAATAGAATAGCGATAGCAATAATTGTGACTGTTGTCGTATCAAATGGATGTAGCTTTCCTTCAGTTGCCCAGAAAAATAGTAAAACTACGGATGTAATGATTAAACGAATTTCAGGAGCCTTTAATGGGCCAAGCTCTGCAAGCTGTTTTTTGATGACCTCTTTACCACCTTCGATATTGCTAGTCTCAGGTTTAATTAAAGCAATCATAATGAAAAATAAAAAGATAGACATAATAATTGAGAAGGGGGCGGCATAAAGTAGCCAAGCACCCCATGAAATATCCACATTAAATTGCTCTTGGATAAAGTTTAAAGCCACCATATTTTGAGCTGCTGCAGTCTTAATACCGATATTCCAAATGGAAACTGCTTGTACCGAAGTAATAACTAATAAGGCAGCAAGCCGACTATCACGTGGTAAACCAAAAGCTGCCACCATTCCAAGCAATATCGGTACTACTGCGCCAGCACGTGCTGTAGCAGAAGGTACAAAAAATGCGAGGACGATAGAGACTAAAATAGCGCCAAATACGATAGCTTTTGTTTTCGTTCCTACCAATGAAAGAATCCAAAGAGCAAGTCGTTTATGTAGATTAGTAATTTGCATTGCTGCCGCTAGAAAAAGAGCTGCTGCTACTAAAGCAACGGCAGAATTACTAAAGCCGCTTAAAGATAATTTTAATGCGCTAGCTGTTCCTAGCTCTGTAGTTGGATCCTCCATTGACGGAGCGAGTCCTAGTAAAACAGTTACTAGCGCAATGATCATGGCCGAGCTCACAGGATATGAAACGGCCTCTGTAACCCAAAGGATGACTGCAAAAGCTAAAATGGCTAAAGCTCGTTGCCCAGCTATAGGTAAATCACCGTTATTAGGTAAAAAAGTAATAATAATCAGTAAAGCGAAGGCCAAGCCAATCCATAGTGGCTTTAAATTACGTTTTGAAGCTTCTTGATTTGGTGAAGACATATTTTCTCATCCTTTCTACGATAAAAATGACGATTATTATCCATAACATCGGCCTAGATAATGTTTTATTAAGATAAGAATATATCTTTTTTATTGTAGAAAAAAAACTACGCAGAATAGGTGTTTTTTACAGCAATATGAGTAGATAAAGAGAAAATACATGATCACAAAAAATACAAAAATATCCATAAAAATATTATTTCTTTTTCTTAAAGGCAGAAGTTACTTTAGGCTCTGTACCATTGACTAAACGTTTAATATTTTCTATGTGCAGGATGATGGCTATGCCAAAAAGAAGAACAGCTATAATGGTTGGGCCAATGCCAGGAATCCATAAATAAGTGGCTGTACAAAAAACGAGATAAAACTCTAGAACACCAACAATTAAATAATTTGTTGCAAAGGATAAAATAACAAATAAAATAAGTGCAAATAAACCAATCTTCCAATCGACAGCAAGTAAAATTCCGATAATGGAGGCAGTTCCTTTTCCGCCATTGAAGCCCATATAGAAAGGGAAATTATGACCTAAAATGACCCCAGCAGCCATAATGTAGGTAAGCAGCCATATTTGTTCTTCTGTTAAATGAGTGAAGTCCGCTAGATAAAAATGTGCACCGATAATAGCTACAACGCCTTTGCCAATATCGATGAGGGCTACTAAAACGCCATATTTCCAGCCGAGGGAAAGAGTAGCATTAGAGGCACCGGCATTGCCGTGGCCCGCTTTTTTTAAATCAACCCCCGATAAAAACTGTGCCACTTTAGAGCCGTGAATACAGCCAATTAAATAGCCAATAATAAGAAAAGTGATCACGGCCTTTACCATAAAAATCCTCCTCTCAAAATTTTTTCTAAAATAGTGTATGCGTTCATATTACGTATAAGAGCAGACAGAAGTTTCGGAAAAAATAAAATTTACATGTTGACAGAAAAAAACTCTATGTTTATACTGTGTAACAACGATGGAAATTGAATCTCATACTCTTATCAAGAGCGGCGGAGGGATAGGCCCTATGATGCCCGGCAACCAGTAAGTAACGAGCTTACTAAGGTGCTAATTCCTACAGATTCTTACTTGGATCTGGCAGATAAGGGGAGGAAAACTTGCAACCGCAACCCTCTTCTTAGCTGAAGAGGGTTTTTGTTTTCTACAGAAAAATCCTCCTCATCTCCGGTACCATCGTAAAAAAAATAACCATTTGGAGGTACACAATGACAAATTTTAAACCAGAAACATTGCTGTTACATGGCGGTCAAGAGCCAGACCCAGTGACGGGTTCTCGAACAGTTCCTGTCTATCGCTCAACTGCTTTCGTATTTAAAGACACTGCTCATGCGCAACGTCTTTTTGCCTTAGAGGAAGCAGGGAACATTTACACAAGGATTACCAATCCAACTGTTGATGTGTTTGAAAAACGTGTGGCTTTATTGGAAGGTGGAACAGCAGCAGTAGCACTTTCATCTGGTGCAGCAGCTATCGCATTTTCCATTTTAAATCTAGCTGGAGCTGGTGATGAGATAGTAGCAGCTAGTTCTTTATATGGTGGTACTTATAATTTATTTGCTAACACATTACCAAACTATGGTATTAAAACAATTTTTGTAGATGAAACAAACCCAGAGAATTTCAAGGCGGCGATTACTGATAAAACAAAAGCAGTCTTTGCTGAAGTGTATGGTAATCCAAGCTTAAAGGTTTTAGATATTGAAGCAGTAGCTAAAATTGCACATGATAATGGTCTACCATTAATTATTGACAGTACGTTTGCTTCTCCTTACGGTTCTACACCTATTGAATACGGTGCAGATGTTGTAGTACATTCAGCAACTAAATGGATAGGTGGTCATGGTACAACTTTAGGGGGCGTTGTTGTAGACGCTGGTAAGTTTGATTGGACTAGTGGTCGATTCCCAGGTTTTACTGAACCAGATGCTTCTTACCATGGTTTACGTTATGGAATTGATACAGCTTCTGCGGCCTTTGCTACGAAGCTACGCGTACAATTATTACGTGATTTTGGTCCAACATTAAGTGCAGATGCTGCCTTTAATTTATTACAAGGTTTAGAAACGCTTCATTTGCGTATCCCTAAACACAATGAAAATGCATTGGCAGTGGCTGAATATTTACGAAACCACCCATCTGTGGAGTATGTAAATTATAATGGCCTGGAAGATTTTCCAACACATGAATTGGCAAAGAAATATTTAAGAAATGGCTTCGGTTCAGTGCTTACATTTGGCATTAAAGGTGGACGTGAAGCTGGGCGAAAGCTTATTGATAGCGTAAAGCTATTTTCACATGTAGCAAATGTAGGTGATGCTAAGTCATTAATTATTCATCCTGCTTCCACTACACATCAGCAACTATCAGCAGACGAATTAGTTCAAGCTGGTGTAACCGAGTCGCTCATTCGCTTATCCATCGGTTTAGAGGCAATAGAGGATATTATTGCTGATTTAGATCAAGCCATTACACAGGCAACAACTACTGAACAAACAGTAGAAGCCTAAGCTTTAGAACATAGGGAAGAATGTTGTAGCGTTTACGTATTTTCTCATTCGATTGGCCTCATTTGGTAATGCGTTAAACGTTGCTACATCAACCAATTGCTACATCCGTTAATTATCAGAACCTTATAAAAAATAATACCAAGTAATTTTATATGTATTATTGACTTAATTAAATCCTTGTTATATACTAGGAAATAAGTTAAGGGTACGAAAATTCTTGTTAAAAAAGGTAAATGTTTTCATAAGTGCTCCCCCACTTTTGAATATATAGAAGAGCAGTTGCCTAGCCAGTAACTGCTCTTCCCAAAAAAACTGATGATAAAGGAGTGTTTAAAATGGGTAATATCTATAGTGCACAAAACATTGTATCCTATCTAATATATGAGCTAAATGAAGGGCATGTCTTTGTCAACAATAAGTCCATTCAACACCTTCTTACATCAGTCGAAAGAAAATGGCAGCAAGTCTTTGGTCATACAGCATTTCAAGAACATGTTTTTGCTGAAGAGGAAGACTATACTGTTAAGGAAGTATTTGAGGCATATGAACAGTACGGTGTGAGCCATATCTCACTTCCTGCGACAGAGATTTACTTAAAATATGGTACATTTCAATTAGTGGAACGTACGTATGCAATACCAAATTTTACAGAAGAAGAAATTAGTCTTGTTCAACAAGCTTTAGCACAATATCGTTATCAATTGCTTTCAAAAGCAAGTTAAAACCCCCTCATATATTTAAGCTCATTCTCTGCTGCTACAGGGAATGAGTTTTTTCTTTAAAGGGATTGTTATGAATGTCCGAGCATACATATATATAATAGAAGAAAGACATTCGTATATTGAAATGTAAATAGTCAATATTTGTTCAAATCTTATAGAATGATTAATAAAACGTATAATAAAGGGAATGAAACCGATTTCTTTTGCACATCTAGAGAAAACAAATGTCCTTCCTAGAAAGATTTTTCTTGTGCAATGTATGTATTTGCGTTACAATTTTCTTTAAGTTAAATTTTGAATTATTTGAATTTGTATGTGTTCCAACACATATAGAAATAGCGAAACTCATACAAAGAAGAGTTGTTGGCTAAAGACTGCGGTGGGTGTCAAATAGTCATGACACAACCCCATGGAGAATTAGCTTTAATGAAACTGCGGAATGTAAGTTGGAGGGAATAACAAGAATGGCAACTATAAAGGCAGCGATTTTAGGATTTGGAACGGTAGGTCAGGGGATCTACCATATTTTAAATGAAAAACGAGAAGAGCTAAAAAATAAATTAGGTATTGAATTAGAGGTAGCGAAGATTTTAGTGACAGATGCTAGTCGCGAACGTGTGCCAGGAACAGCACATTTAATGACAACAAGCATGGATGAAGTCTTAGCAGAACCAGGTATGCAGGTTGTGTTTGAAGCAATTGTTAACGAAGAGCCTGCATACAGTTATTTAAAGCGAGCAGTTGAACATAAATGTCATGTTATTACAGCCAATAAAGTGATGTTTGCCAAACGAGGTTTAGAGTTGCAGGATCTTGCAAAAGCTAATGGCGTTTTTGTAGGCTATGAGGCTACTACTGCTGGTGGTGTACCTGTTATTAAAACAATGAAAAATATTTTACTTGTAAATGATGTAAGTCGTATACAAGGCGTCTTAAATGGCACATGTAACTATATTTTAACAAAAATGCGTGCACAGGGCTGGTCTTTCGAAACAGCTTTAAAAGAGGCACAAGGCTTAGGTTATGCTGAAGCAGATCCATATAATGATATATCTGGGCAGGATGCATTTAAAAAATTAATGATTTTAAGTGCCTTAGCTTTTGGAGAGCAACCAGATTGGTCAGATGTAGAAGTGATTGGGATCGATAGTATCTCTGCTGAACAAGTTCGTGAAGCGTGTGAAAATGGTCTGCGTTACCGCCATGTAGCTGAAGTGGAGAAACGGGCTGACGGTAAAATTATTGCTAAAGTCGGTCCACAACTAGTTGATAAAGAGCATCCACTTTATCCAGTCGATGATGTGTTTAATGCGGTGGCATTAGAGACTAACTATATTGGTACATTAACATTAGTTGGTCCTGGAGCAGGGATGTACCCAACTGCGAGTGTCATGGTAGAGGATTATGCTGAAATCATTGGGAAAAGAGCAGGATTTGTTGTCACAATCTAATAAAAGCTTTAAAAAAGCCCACCATTCAACAATGTTTAATTGTATGAATGGTGGGTTTTTAGTCTTCATCTTTGACGTCAATATCCTCTGGAATAGGAGTAGAACGCCAAATTTCAATTTCCTCTTTAATACGTTCCAATTGTTTAAAATAAGTGCTGAATTGGCCACTATTGATTAGAATTTGTTGTCCATCGTAAACAGAACGGATGCGTCCTTCGTAAACTAGACGCATTACTTGATCCTCAGGCATACCGAGATCAAAAGCTGTCTCTTCAATTGTTTTATACATACGATTCGCTCCTTTTACTGTTTTTATTATAACGTCCATTATTGAGAAAGCATACTGTGGTAATGAAAAGAAAAGTAAAAATGATAATTGTTTGATTTTGGATAAATATGTATGATTAGTATTGAGAACGTAGTGAAGCGGGGATGAGTTGATAAATGTTAAATCCATTGTTTGTATTACTAGCAGCTATTCTATGGGGGATGACTGGAACTGCCCAAACCTATTTGGACCAAGGGGTATCTCCAATAGCAGTGGCCACAATTCGTTCTGCAATTGGTGGCGGTTTATTATTAGCCATTACGATTTTATTGCGGAAAATTAACTTTTTAAGGTGGTCGTGGAAATGGACGATTTTAGCTGCGGCTAGTATAGCTCTTTTCCAAGGTCTTTTCTTCTCATCCATTCGTCTAACAGGTATAGCCATTGGAACTGTTGCTACTATTGGCAGTGCACCGGTGTTTTCTGGTGTTTTAGAGTGGCTATTATGGAAAACACGCCCCACAGCGGTATGGGGACTTGCTACATTGATGGCCATTATCGGATGTCTTTTATTATTTATGAATAATGGAGAAGAGTCTGTTCACATTGGCGGATTCACACTAGCACTTTGTGCAGGTCTAGCCTTCGCATTTTATACAAACATAAGTAAAAAATTAATGGCACAGGAAGATGCATTACCAGCAGTTGCTATGACGTTTTCCATTTGCACGTTGTTTTTACTGCCGTTTTCCCTAGAAAATGGATTTTTTTGGTTAGGAAATGTGCACAACTTATGGACAATGCTGTTTATGGGGATTATGTGTACAAGCGTAGCGTATTTATTGTTTTTAAATGGACTACAAAAAATTAGTTCATCCACAGCTGTAACACTTTCATTAGCAGAACCATTGACTGCAGCAATTCTTGGTGTGTTTTTAATTGGAGAACATTTAAGTATAGTATCTTGGCTTGGGGTAGCAATGTTATTAGGAGGCATTGTTGTTTTAACACTAGGTGGAAGAAAAAAGCTAAAACCTTAAGAAATTCTTCATTTTTATAATAGCTGGTTTTTAAGATTTGAGAGATACACTTATATTTGAGAGCGAGGTGTATATCATGACGAAATTAACAGTTCTTGTTACAGATGACGATCAAGATATTCGTGATGGTATTGAAATCTATTTAAAAAATGAAGGCTATCATGTCATTAAAGCAGCAGATGGCTTAGATGCATTAAAAAAGCTAGAGAACAATGAAGTACATTTAATTATTTTAGATATCATGATGCCAAACATGGATGGAATTACAGCAACCTTTAAAATTAGGGAAGAGCGCAATATTCCAATTATCATGCTGAGTGCAAAGGCGGAGGATGGCGATAAGATTCATGGATTATCGGTTGGAGCAGATGATTATGTGACAAAGCCATTCCATCCATTAGAGCTATTGGCACGTGTAAAATCTCAGCTACGACGCTATGTTCAGCTAGGGACGTATAGTGAGGGTGCTGCAAAGGTGGAAATCGACGGACTTGTTCTTGATGAAGAGGCAAAAGAGGTTGTATTAGAAGGAGAGGCTGTTCGACTAACCCCGATAGAATATAAAATTACGGAATTATTAATGAAAAATGCAGGGCGTGTGTTTTCGATTCGTGAAATTTATGAACGTGTTTGGAATGAGGAAGCTTATAATGCTGAAAATATTGTAGCTGTTCACATTCGGAAAATACGTGAGAAAATTGAAGCTGATCCGAAAAATCCACGCTATCTAAAGGTGGTATGGGGCGTTGGCTATAAAATGGAAAAATAAACTAGAGAAGTATATGACAATTGCAGGATTTGTAGCAGGCGTTGTTGGACTCATTTATTTTGGTGTTTATGCCTATCAAATTGTCAATTCTCGCTCCTCAGAAGTTTTACAGTTACTAGAAAGAATTTTTTAGAGGAGTGTAAAGACTTATGGTGAAAAAATGGAAATCCCTTCTCGTATTAATGTGTTTAATCTGGACGGTTTTCGGTGTACTTACTTTTTATCATGTGGGTTATCAGTATATTGGAAAATCATATTTCGAATCGGAAAATTTCCAGCATGAAATCGATAATTTCACTGCAGAACTAGGACCGTTATTAATCAACGTTCCGAATGCACAGGAATTAAAAAATAAAATAGAGATTACCCAAACTGAAATAGAGGATCATCGTAATTACTACGGTACATTAGGACAGCAAATCGATAATATTAAAGCACAATATGAACAGCGCATTCAGGAAGCTGTAGATGCCAATGCAACAGAATTAAAGACAAAGCTAGAGACTGAACGCGATACTAAAATTAAAGATATTACAGCAAATTTTGAAAATGATGAACATGTACGAAAGAAGATTCTTGCAGAAAAAGAAGCGCTTATTGATAAATATATCAAAGCCGCACAAAGTGAATCCAAAAGCTTTAGTAAGACCTACGACTATTGGTCTTATGAGTTGACAAATACAGAAACAGGTAAAATTTACCGTTCTGGTGATGTTTCTGAAAGTAGTGCCTATAAAATAAAGTATACTGATCGAAAACCGCTATATGCATGGAATATTAGTGATAATTTAAGAGATATTTTTTACCGTACAGAAACGTATGTGAATGTAGATGACCTTTACGAAACGACAGAATATACAGGTGTAGTAGCTATCTCTAAAAAAGCAGTAATGTCAGAAGATGTGATACAAGGAGGATACCAACAATTTCAACAGTTTCAACGCAATCAATATACCCATTACTTTATTTGGATTACAAGTATTATAATGGCCGTCTTTGTTTGGAGGGGGCGTAAGGACGTATTACAGATTGTTAGGAGCATGAAGGAAAAAGATCTTTTATCAAAGTATAAAATTGATGTGCAAATTATTCTTTTGTTAATAACGGGCCTTATGTATTTCATTTCAGCACAAGTTGTTTTTGAATCGATTGAATATAATTCAATATATAATTATAATTATGTGCGTTTTATACTTGATATTGCCTTTAAAATAGCTGTTTTAATGGTAATTGGCAGTGCCTTCTTTGTGCAATTAATATGGTTGTATACAAGAGTAGATACTTTGAAAAAGCTAGAGGGAAATGTGAAATCGAGCTATTTATGGTCACTTGGGGATTCCCTTACTGATTTATTTATTAATCGTTCGATTGCATTGCATTCCATTGTGATGCTAGCTGCAGCATTCTTTGGAGGAGGTAGCCTTGTCGCTTTCATGGCTGGAGTAGGAGGTTTCGCAGTCCTTGTGCTTGGTATTTGTATGCTTATAGGATTCCCTGCTATGATTGTTTTCCTATCAAGAATGGGTTATTTAAATCGCATTATGAAAGATACGAAGGATATGGCTGAAGGTCGTTTAAACCGCGATGTAAAGATAAAAGGGAAATCACCGCTTGCAGGTCATGCAGAAAACCTCAATCATTTACGAGAAGGCGTGCGTACGTCTATGCATGAACAGGCGAAAAGTGAGCGTTTAAAAACAGAGCTAATTACAAATGTGAGTCATGATTTACGGACTCCTTTAACCTCTATAATAACGTATACCGATTTACTGAAGAAACCAAATATTACAGAAGAAGAACGTCAACAATACATTCATATTCTCGATAAAAAATCTGAACGTTTAAAGGTGCTAATTGAAGATCTATTTGAAGTATCGAAAATGGCAAGCGGTAATATTGAACTTCATCGCAGTCGAGTTGATTTGACACAGCTTATCCAGCAAGCAGTAGGAGAGCATAAGGAGGATCTAGCACAATCTAATTTAGATTTACGAATGACGATGCCAAATGATCTAATTTATGCATATGTGGATGGTCAAAAGTGGTGGAGACTCATTGATAATTTAATTGTCAATGTCTTGAAATATGCGCTTGAGGGAACTCGTGTCTATGTGACATTAAAGCGTACGGCTGATGGCGATGCTGAATTTACAGTGAAAAATGTAGCGAAGTATGAAATTAGTGAGGATGCTGAGGAATTATTTGAACGCTTTAAACGTGCAGATGCTTCTCGTCATACAGAGGGCTCGGGGCTTGGATTAGCCATTGCACAATCCATTGTCGATTTACATGGAGCAAGGATGACCATTGATGTAGATGGAGATTTATTTAAAGTAATTGTTCGAATTCCAGCAGTTTAATGGTAAAAAGGCGGCAAACTTCTGCCGCCTTTTTTATTATAGACCTAAATTTTTGGCGATAATAACCTTCATGACTTCATTGGTTCCTGCATAGATGGACATAACAGGTATATCTCTATACCTTCTAGCAATCTTATATTCCTCCATATAGCCATAGCCACCATGCAATTGCATGCATTGCGTAGCAAGGTCACGTGCATTTTCAGTAATCCAGTATTTTGCCATAGATACTTTAGTCACAACATCATTCCCTGCGATATGCTCTTCAATCAAGGATTCTAAAAATGATTTACCAAGCTCAATTTTAGTAGCCATTTCAGCTAATTTAAATTGTGTATTTTGGAAGTCACCAATTGTTTTACCAAAAGCTTGGCGTGATTTCACATAGTCTAGCGTTAATGCAAGCATATCCTCAGCGGCTGTTTGTGCGGCAATCGCTACGGCTAATCGCTCTTGTTGTAGTTTTTCCATCATATAATGAAAGCCCTTGCCCTCTTCTCCAAGTAGGTTTTGCACAGGCACTCGACAATCTTCAAAATAGAGTTCAGCAGTATCTTGGGCATGCATACCCACTTTTTCGAGCTGCCTTCCTTTTGTAAAGCCAGGTGTACCTTCTTCAATAACAAGTAGGCTGATGCCACGATGCTTTTTTTCAGCCTGTGGATTTGTTTTCACTGCGACAACCGCTAAGTTTGTGTGGATACCATTTGTGATAAAGGTTTTTTGACCATTTACAATATAATGGTCACCATCGCGAATAGCCGATGTTTGGATATTCGCCAAATCTGAACCTGTACCAGGCTCGGTCATTGCAATAGCGGTTATATAGTCGCCTGTAACACACTTAGGTAGCCAGCGTGATTTTTGTTCGTGTGTACCATATGCCTCAATATAAGGTACGACAATATCATTATGCAAGCCGACCCCAATAAGGCTGGAGCCTATACGTTCAAGTTCTTCTTGAATAATGACACCAAAGCTGAAATCCAGGCCCAGTCCACCATATTGTTCTTCTACTTGTGGACAAAGATAGCCCATATCACCAAGCTTACGCCAAAAAGAAGGCGGAATAAGATGATTCTTTTCCCATTGTGCATAATGCGGTTCAGCTTCTTCAGCTAAAAACTTACGAAAGGTTTTACGAAATAACTCATGCTCTGTTGTTTCAAATTTATAACGTGTCATTTGAAATAGCACCCCTTTTTCCTCGTAAATGCGTAAATTTGCTCGTTCATCTACTATGTTACTGGAAGATTTGTGAAAATCAAAGTAACTTTTCAGGTAGAATGACAAAAATGTCATCTATATACAATGAAATGTCATGTAAAACGAGAGTAACTAATGAAATGAAAAGGTAAACTTATATTTGTCATTGAATAAAGTGACAAGTTCCTATTTTCTCTAGAAGATTATTCAAGTGCTTCAAGCAATATGATTGTTAAGTATAATGATATAATCAATTAAATTATAGAAAGAAAGTAGAGGACTTGGTTATGCCAAAAGTAATCGGCGGTGTTCTTTTAATTAGTATTTATAGTGCGTTGACTTTCTATTTAGGGTGGGGAGTAAAGCAGTGGCTTGTGGCAATGGGATGGTTCCGTTTCCCGGTTCTATTTTGGTTGGTGCTGTACATTGTTGCTTTTAGTATTATAATCGGAAGATTACACGAGTCTTTACGAGTGTTTTCTGTAATCAGTAATTACTGGATGTTTATCTTTGAGTATGGCTTATTGCTATGTTTAGCTGCTCAGTTCATTATTTGGTTAACACCTTTTAAAAATGTACAAATAATTGGTAGTGTAGCAGTTGCAGTCTTATTTTTGCTAAGTATCATTGGCTCTTATTTAGCCTATTCTCCAGTTGTTCGTCATTTAGAAATAACAGTTGATAAAAAAGACAGTGAGTTAAACACACTAAGAGCTGTTGTGGCGTCTGATTTTCACTTAGGTGTTTTATCACATAAAAGACATTTACAACGTTTTGTAAGTTTAGCTAATGAAGCACAACCAGATATCGTGTTGTTAGCTGGGGATATCGTGGATGATGACCCGAAATGGTTTGTTCAAGAGGGCATGGCAGATGTCATGAAACAATTAGCATCTACATATGGAACATATGGTATATTAGGTAACCATGAATATTATGGCAAAAAAATTACTGAATTTATCAAGGAAATGGAAAACGCCAATGTAAAAATGCTACTAGATGAAACAATTCTTATAGAAGATGCGTTTATATTAACAGGGCAAGAAGACAGGACGAATAAAGAAAGAAAACCACTTGAAGTATTAAAGCATTCTGCTAACTTACCATGGCTTGTGATGAACCATACACCTGATGACTTGATCACACCTTCGAAAATGGGTGTTGATTTACATATGTCTGGTCATACACACAAGGGACAACTGTGGCCAAATCAATATATAACAGCTCGTGTATTTGAACTGGATTATGGTTATAAGTTGAAGGAACAGATGCATACACTTGTTTCATCAGGCTATGGCTTCTGGGGCCCGCCGATGCGAATTGGCAGTAGATCAGAGCTTTGGGTAGTAGATATAAAATTTCAGTAGTATGTGATAATCTGGAAATAGGCTTCTTAGGTGAAATGGCAGTAGTATATGAAAACATAGTATTTTATAATAAGTGGGTATTTGATTAAAAAAGGTAAGGTGACATGGTGGAAATTATAGAGTTATTAAAAGCGTTGATATTAGGCTTTGTCGAAGGTATGACAGAATTTGCACCAGTATCTTCTACGGGTCATATGATTATCGTGGATGATATGTGGTTAAAGACAGAGGAGTTTTTGGGAAAATATCCTGCCAACACATTTAAAATTGTTGTACAACTTGGATCCATATTAGCGGTTATCGTAGTTATGTGGAAACGCATGCTAAGCTTAGTTGGTTTATATAATATTGAAGGTCAAGCTAAGTCCATAAATGGTCGCTTTAACTTATTGCATGTTATTGTTGGGATGCTACCGGCAGTTGTCTTAGGCTTTGCATTCAAGGATTTTATTGATGACCATCTTTTTAAAGTAGAACATGTTATTTATGCGCTAGTGGCAGGAGCAATTCTAATGATTGCGGCAGATAAATTGGCACCGAGAAAACCAAAGGTAGATTCTTTAGATAAGATTTCCTATGGTTTAGCATTTAAGGTAGGGCTAGTACAATGTCTATCTCTATGGCCAGGATTTTCTCGTTCAGGTGCAACTATTTCTGGTGGGGTACTCTTTGGTATGAGTCACCGTGTTGCAGCTGATTTTACATTTATTATGGCTGTTCCGATTATGGCAGGAGCTAGCCTCGTATCCGTTTTGAAAAACTGGGATACTTTATCTATGGACTATTTTGGATTCTACGCTGTCGGATTTATTAGTTCATTCATCTTTGCATTACTGTCCATAAAGTTTTTCTTAGCACTTATTTCAAAGGTAAAATTAATGCCTTTTGCCATTTATCGTTTAGTTTTAGCCGCAGTTCTTTGCGTTATCATTTTCATGTAAACAATAAGTCACGCTTCTTCTCGAAGAAGCAGTGGCTTTTTTTGCGTTAAAATTATTGAATCATTCATCCATTTTTTCATTAAAGTGAAGGTAAATGAGTATAAAGAATCATATTTAAATATAGAATAATAGCAAATTATAATAATATTAGACATCATTTACCTATATATTGTTCATTTGGTTGATTTGAGATTATAATTGATACATAAAGTATCTAATTATTTGTTGTTTTTTTATGGATTATAGGAGTATAGACTTAGTGAAGTATATGATTAAAATATGAGGTGGAGAAAATGTTTCAACTTATCAATAGATCCAAGAAAAATACAATTGAAATAAGCAATGAAACAACTATCGGTATTTTTATTGAAGATTCAGACCGTCTACTACAATTAAATCTTGTAGGGTTAAGTGTGCATGATCTTCAACTGATTAATAGTTTAAAACCATATGTAGAAAGAAATGTAGTAGAAGTGGTAGGGGCATTTTATCATGCAATAGAAAGTGTTCCTTCTTTACAGGAGGTTATTCAATCACATAGTTCCAGCGAGCGTTTACGTCAAACATTACGTCACCATATTATTGAAATGTTTGAAGGGCGAATAGATGAAGCCTTTTTAGAAAAGCGAAGACGTGTGGCAAAAATGCATGTGAAGATTAATTTATATCCGAAGTGGTATCTAGCAGCTTTTCAAATTCTAGAGAAATCACTCCGGAAAATAATTTATGAGCTTCGATTACCTAAAGGTGAGGAAGAGAAGTTTTGTGATGCTATCAGTAAAATATGTAATTTTGAACAACAAATTGTTTTAGAAGAATACGATAGCTATGCAAGTATATTAATTGAGGAACAACGCAATAATGTTAGGGACCATGTAAAGGAAGTCATAGGTGGAATTTCTACACAATTAGAGGTTCAATCACAAACTACGACTGAAACAGTAGCAGAACTTGTATATAGCGCACAGCGTGTCAACACTTCTTTGAAGGATAGTATGCATGAGGCTGAATCTATGCAAAAAGTGTCTAGTGAAGGTTATAGTAAAATAATATCTATTAATGAACAAACAGGGAAGATTCATCATAAAACCGTTGAAATGGCAAATATGGTGGAGCAATTAGATGCGTCTTCTTCGAAGATTAATGCCGTTGTAGAAATTGTCAAAAGTATTTCAGGGCAAACAAATTTACTTGCGTTGAACTCTGCAATTGAGGCCGCACGTGCTGGTGAACATGGTAAAGGCTTTGCAGTTGTTGCAAATGAAGTACGCAAGCTTGCGGATCAAACGAAAAGCTCTGTTGAACAAATTGCTGAGTTGATCATGATGTCGAATGGTATCACAACACAAGTAGTACAAGCCATTCAGGACATACAGGAGCTTGTGAATAGTAGTATTGAACGGAATGCAGAATCTTTAAAGGCATTTGATGCGATTTCTGGATCTGTAGAGGATTCAATCTCGAATTTTCAAGAAGTCGGCAATCAAGTATCTGAATTAGCGACTATTATTGAGTCAATTGGTGAATCATCTGAAGAATTAGAGAGGGTGGCTAATCGCTTAAATACAACAATCAGAGAGTTTTAAAAGAAACAAAGCTATGCATAAAATCTATGCATAGTTTCATGTTGTTGAAAAAAGAAGATGTTAACGGCAGAAAAAGCAACTTTGCAAGGTGAGAGGTTGATTTCCGTTCCGCCAGCGTCCTTTCCAGGGGGCGTCCGATGAGCCGCTTCACTCACTAACGTTCGCTCCAGGGTCTCCTCTGTGACGCTAAATCCCCTAGGAGTGACGCTGGCTCCACTCCAATCAACCATTCTGAAAATGTCTTTCATACTAGTAGTAGTGAACAAAATAGCCCACTATTTGTCTTATTAGAGAGAGGAGAGGCACTTATTTTTAATGTGAAGAAGTGATGCGTGACAACACCCCTCCATAAAGAGTAGTGAACACCTTTACTTTATTTGAAAACCTTTGCTAAAAAGGTAACACTTTTGTATGTTGAAGTGGAAGGCTACTTGACTCCCGTGGGATAGCGAGACAGGCGAAGCCCTGCACGGAGCGGTAGCGGAGGAAGCGATTCGGCGCTCGCCCACAGGAAAGCAAGTAGCCTGCAACGGAAACCATTTTCACCTTTCACAAAAATTCTATTGATGGTTTTGTTTTTCAACAATATGAAGCTATGCATACAATCTATGCATAGTTTTTTAGTACTGTGAATTAGGATAAAAGGTCTTATTTTATGGATAAATCAACTAATAGGCTGATGAATTAGCTAATAACAATCTCTTATAGATAGATGAAGACTACAAAACCCTAGAAAATGCTTGTTTTAAGTGTTACGCTATAGGCGAATTAGGGAATTGATTAGAGGGGTGTTTGGAGCATGAAAAAGAAATTATTTATAACACGTAAGTTTCCTACACATATTGTTGAACTATTACAGGAGTTTTACGAAATCTCACAATGGGATGAGGAAGAGATAGTGATCCCACGTGAAAAATTGCTAGCAGCTGTCGCTGACTGTGAGGTGCTGTGGGTAACGATTGCAGATCAAGTAGATGAAGAATTACTTTCACATGCACCCAACTTAAAATTAGTGACGAACTTAGCAGTTGGATATAATAATATCGATGTGAAGGCTTTAAAGAAACGAGGCATTATGGCGACGAATACGCCTGGGGTATTAACTAATACGACTGCGGATTTAGTATTTGGCTTACTGCTTGCAACTGCCCGTAGAATTCCAGAAAGCGAAAGATATTTACGTGAGGGCAAATGGAAAAGCTGGTATCCAATGCAACTGGTTGGCAAGGATGTATCAGGAGCCACAATCGGCATTATTGGCATGGGAAGAATTGGCCAAGCCGTTGCTAGAAGAGCAAAAGGTTTTGATATGAAAATCTTGTATAATAATCGCAGACGTCGTCATGAAGCGGAAGAAATGTATGGCTTCCAGTATGTTTCGCTGGAGGATATTTTAAAGCAATCTGATTTTGTTGTGATTATGACGCCTTATAATAGTGATACGGAAGGACTCATTGGAGCACAGGAGCTTGCTTTGATGAAGGAGGATGCGGTATTAATTAATGCCTCACGTGGTGGGATTATTGATGAGGATGCCCTGTATGACGTCCTGAAAAATGGGAAGCTTTGGGCTGCAGGATTAGATGTATTTGAACAAGAGCCGATTGCGATGAACCATCCTTTATTAACACTTTCGAATGTAGTAGCTCTGCCACATATCGGTAGTGCATCATTAGAAACGAGAACGGCCATGCTGATGTTAAATGTAAAAGCATTGACAGCATATGGACAAGGTAAGGCAATATCCAATCGAATTGATTAAAAGAAGGAGCATATCGGCGAAAGATATGCTCCATTTTTTTTATCTATTGAATAAATCGAATAAGCCGCCGATACCGCCTTCACCTTTAGACTGACCGCCTCCGCCTTGCGAAATAGGTGCTGCTGCAAAGACACGGCTGGCTAAACGGCTAAATGGTAATGATTGTACCCACACTGTGCCAGGACCACGTAATGTAGCAAAGAAGATTCCTTCGCCACCAAACAGTGCAGTTTTTACGCCTCCAACCATTTCAATATCGTAATCCACATTGGATGTCATTGCTACAAGACATCCTGTATCTACACGCAAAACTTCACCTGGTTGTAATGTTTTTTCGTGAATGGCTCCACCTGCATGTACAAAGGCCATGCCGTCACCTTCAAGCTTTTGCATAATGAAACCTTCACCACCGAAGAAGCCTACACCGATTTTTTTCTGAAATTCAACGCCAACAGACACACCTTTAGCTGCTGCTAAGAATGCATCTTTCTGACAAATAATTTTACCGTTTAATTGGCTTAAATCCATTGGAATAATCTTACCTGGGTATGGTGAAGCGAAATAAACATGTTTTTTACCTGAGCCAACATTTGTGAATGTTGTCATGAATAAGCTTTCACCTGTTATTAGTCGTTTTCCAGCACCTAATAATTTTCCCATTAGACCACTTTGTGAGCCACCTCGTGAGCCGTCACCAAAAATAGTTTCCATATGGATCGAATCATCCATCATCATTAACGCTCCTGCTTCTGCAACAACTGTTTCCTGAGGGTCAAGCTCAACTTGCACATATTGCATGTCGTCACCAAATAACTTGTAGTCAATTTCATGATTATTCATAAAGGGATTCCTCCAAAAATAAATTTAATGATACTGTATACGATTATAAGCTACATTGGTTTCAATAGAAAATTAAATATTTTAGAAAAAAAGGGAATTAGTTAGAAAATGTCGAATATAAAAAACTAGAATGTGTATTATTTATTTTCATTTAACGAAGGGTATTGTGAATATACATAACCTTAAGAGGCTTCTAAATTTAGAGGTCATCCTCTATATTGAGGTAATGAAGTTAAGTGGAAATAAAGCCTCTGGCAGTTGTCACCGATTATTATTGAAATGCTAGTATTACATGGTGTGATGTATATTGAAAATTCGGAATTTTGACATATTTTATCTTCGTTCAGTAAAAGATTCCTACCTTCAAAATGAATAAGATATTCTATTCTTTTGGTGGAGGATCAAATATGGATTGTATGGAGATAAAGCCAATGGTAGATGTCACGGATAGTGAAACGTGCAAGCACATTACACTGCTCGGACGCAATTATTCCAAGGCGAAATGGATTCTGGTTAAATTCATAGACTTATACCTATGGAATACGACTGGTACAACAGCTGAGGCATCAAAGAGTATTTCAGGGGGTGTATGTAGTGGAGATTAAAAACTATATCGGTGGTAAATGGATCACACATTCACATTTACAAAGTATAGCAGTGACGAACCCTGCAAACGGTGAGCAGCTTGCTACCATACCGCGCTCTACTTCAAATGAGGTAGGCGAGGCTGTAGCTGCTGCCAAACAAGCACAAAAAAGCTGGGCACTTATACCAGCTCCAAAACGTGCAGATTATTTATATGCCATCGGTCAAAAAATGAAAGAGAAAAAAGAACATTTGGCGACCGTTTTAACAAAAGAGATGGGCAAGGTCATTGAAGAAGCTAGAGGAGAAGTACAAGAAGGAATCGATATGGCATACTATATGGCTGGTGAAGGACGCAGATTGTTTGGTGAAACAACACCATCTGAGCTTGCCAATAAATTTGCTATGAGTGTAAGGGCACCTATAGGCGTTGTAGCGCTCATTACACCTTGGAATTTCCCTGTTGCTATTGCCACTTGGAAGTCATTTCCTGCTATTGTTGCAGGGAATACATTCATTTGGAAACCGTCTAATGAGACACCGATGATGGCCTATGAAATGGGTAAAATTTTTGAGGAAGTAGGCTTACCAGATGGTGTAGCCAATATCGTATTTGGTACAGGACCTACAGTAGGGACAGCATTAATTGAACATCCTGACGTCAAGGTTATTTCGTTTACAGGATCTACGACAACGGGCAGTAAAGTAGCTGAGCTTGGCGGGAAGCATTTGAAAAAGGTTTCATTAGAGATGGGTGGAAAAAATGCTGTTATTGTCATGAATGATGCTGATTTACAGCTAGCTACAGAAGGGATTTTATGGAGCGCATTTGGTACTGCTGGGCAAAGGTGTACAGCATGTAGCCGAGTCATTGTGCATAAAGATGTAAGAGAACAATTAGAAAAACGTCTCTTAGATGAAATGCAAAAACTCACAATTGGGGATGGTCTAGACGAGGAAGTTAAAATTGGGCCAGTGATTAATAAAGCAGCATTGGAAAAAATTAATCACTATGTGCAAATAGGTAAACAGGAAGGTGCCACATTATTAGCAGGCGGCAGGATATTAAATGAACCACCTTATGATAAAGGGTTCTATTATGAGCCAACATTGTTTACGAATGTGAAGCCTGACATGATTATTGCCCAAGAGGAAATCTTTGGTCCAGTCGTTTCTCTAATTGAAGTAGCAAGTTTGGAAGAAGCAATTGAAGTAAATAATGGTGTGAAATTTGGCTTGTCTAGCTCAATATTCTCACAAGATGTCAATACAATTTTCCGCGCACAGCGTGATTTAGACACAGGTATTGTTTATGTAAATGCCGGCACAACAGGTGCTGAAATCCATTTGCCATTTGGAGGTACAAAAGGGACTGGAAATGGACACCGCGATTCAGGTGTAGCTGCCCTGGATGTATATACAGAGTGGAAAAGTATTTATGTAGACTACAGCGGTAAATTACAAAGAGCACAAATCGATACAGAGTAACAGATCAACGAAAGGGGATGTTCTTGATGAAAGTTGTTGTATTAGGTGCAGGTTTAATGGGGAAAGAGGTAGCTCGTGATTTAATAAAAAACGATAAAGTTGGGCGTGTGTTTTTAGGAGATATCGATGTAAAAGTAGCACAAGAGTTTGTCGACTCGCTGGGCTCAAATAAGGTTGAGGTTGTAGAGCTTCATGCAGAACGAGACGACTCGTTAATGGATGTTATTTCAAAAGGTGATGTTGTCGTTAATGCGCTATTTTATTCGTTCAATGAGCGAGTAGCGAGAGCAGCGATTGAGGCAGGCGTACATTCCGTAGATTTAGGAGGCCATATCGGTGGTGTTACAGAGAAGATACTAGATCTTCATGAGGAGGCAAAAGTAAAGGGCGTTACAATTATCCCTGACTTAGGCGTTGCTCCTGGTATGGTCAATATTCTAGCGGGCTATGGTGCCTCAAAATTAGACGAAGTAGAATCTATTAAACTATTTGTTGGTGGTATTCCAACTGAGCCAAAGCCTCCACTTCATTATACACGTGTATTTTCTCTAGATGGCGTATTCGATCATTATACTGAGCCTTCAAAAACGATTCAGAAGGGCAAGCTTGAAGAAGTTCCATCCCTATCAGGCGTTGAACCTATTTATTTTGATGATTTCGGTGTGCTTGAGGCATTTTATACATCTGGTGGAATCTCCACATTGTATAAGACATTCCCGAATGTCCGCACATTAGAATATAAAACAATCCGCTATAAAGGCCATGCAGAGAAATTTAAACTTTTAGCAGACTTAGGCTTCCTTGATTCTGCAAATAAGGTCGAAGTGGATAACCAAGAAGTTCCTGTTCGTGCAGTCGTACGAGAGGCACTCAAAAAGAAACTTGAATTGGGTACAAAACCTGATGCTGTATTGTTACGTGTGATTGTAGCTGGTGAAAAAGCCCAGCAGCAGGTGACATATGAATATGAAATGGTTGTACGTAAGGATATGACAATTAATGAAACAGCTATGGCACGTGCTACCGCAAATACGATTTCAGTTGTAGCTCAGATGATTGGTGCGGGTGCTATTACAGAGCCTGGTGTATTCCCGCCTGAAGCAATCGTGCCAGGTGATACGTATATTGAAGAGATGGCTAAACGTGGCGTGGTGATTAAAGAGACATCACATAAGTCTACTATGATTGTGAAATGGTAGGTGCTGACCATGAACTTTGAAATGTCCACTGAGCAGGAAATACTACGAAAAACAGTAAGACAGTTTGTTGATGAAGAAATCATTCCCTACATTGCAAAGTGGGATGCTGAAGGTGGCTTTGATGCTAAAATTTGGTCGAGGCTTGCTGAGCTTGGCTTAATGGGGGTTTGTGTTCCCGAACAATACGGTGGTAGTGGGATGGATTATAATGCACTTGCTATCGTATGTGAGGAGCTTGAACGAGGAGATACAGCATTTCGCACAGCTGTATCTGTCCATACGGGCTTAAATAGCATGACCTTAATGCAGTGGGGGACGGAAGAGCAAAAGCAGCGATACCTTGTTCCGCAAGCTAAAGGTGTTCGGATAGGAGCATTTGGTCTCACAGAACCAGGTGCTGGGTCTGATGTAGCTGCCATGTCAACAACTGCTGTCCATGATGGAAACCATTATATCCTCAATGGACAAAAAACGTGGATCTCCTTATGTGATATTGCAGATCACTTTATCGTTTTTGCCTATACAGACAAATCGAAGAAACATCATGGGATTAGTGCGTTTATTGTAGAACGTTCCATGGCTGGCTTTACATCTAAAGCGATTAAAGGCAAATATGGGATTCGTGCTGGTAATACAGGTGAGCTCTTTTTTGAAGACTTACGCGTGCCAGTTGAAAACCGACTTGGCGAAGAGGGCGAGGGCTTCAAAATTGCCATGTCTGCGCTAGATAATGGTCGATTTACAGTAGCGGCAGGTGCTGTTGGTTTGATCCAAGCTTGCATAGAGGCTAGTGTGAAATACTGTCATGAGCGAGAGACATTTGGTAAACCTATTGGTGAGCACCAGCTTGTTGGACGAATGATTGCTAACATGGAAGCGGGCTATCAAATGAGTCGTCTCCTTGTCTATCGTGTTGGTGAATTGAAAAACAAAGGTGTTCGAAATACTCGAGAGACATCATTGGCAAAATGGCAGTCTTGTGATTTTGCCAATAAGGCTGCTGATGATGCGGTACAAATTCATGGAGCATATGGCTATTCAGACGAGTACCCAGTTGCTCGTTATTTAAGAAACTCCAAAGCACCTGTAATTTATGAAGGAACTCGCGAAATTCATACTATTATGCAGGCTGATTATGTGTTAGGAAGACGACAAGATAAGCCATTAAAAAATATGTTGCCTAAATGGCCATTTGAAGAATAAGAGGCTGGGACAAAAAGAAAAAATGTTAGACCAAGATATAATTGGTCTAACATTTTTTTGATTTAGGAAGGCATATTTAACTTCTTAAAGTGAAAAAGCTAATATCCATTTTTATTGTTTTTCAATATAATCGAGTTCTGTCCCAGCCTCTTCATGTTGTTGAAAAAAGATGATGTCAACGGCAGAAAAAGCAACTTTGCAAGGCGAGGGGTTGATTTCCGTTCCGTCAGCGTCCTTTCCAGGGGGCGTCCGATGAGCCGCTTCACTCACTTACGTTCGCTCCAGGGTCTCCTCTGTGACGCTGGCTCCACTCCAATCAACCATTCTGCAAAGTGTCTTTACTTTTTTTCATAGTAGCATAGTGATTAAATCGCCCATTATCTGTATTCTTAGAGGGGATAAACTCTTATTGGGGAAGTGATGCGTGACAACACCTCTTCATAAAGAGTAGTGAACACCTTCACTTTATTTGAAAACCTTTGCTAAAAAGTTAGTGGGTTGAAGTGGAAGGCTACTTGACTCCCGTGGGATAGCGAGACAGGCGAAACCCTGCACGGAGCGGTAGCGGAGGAAGCGGTTCGGCGCTCGCCCACAGGAAAGCAAGTAGCCTGCAACGGAAATCCATTTCTACCTTTCAATTGACTGTTTTGTTTTTCAACACTAAGAAACGAGAGGGAAGTGTTTCCCTCTCGTTTTTTTATGTAATCACAGCATACTTAGAAAATTTCAGAAAAATGTAACTTTCCGCATTTTTACTAGTCTAATTGATAAACAAGTATATGAAAGGGAGGAAAAATGATGAAAAGTAAATGGTTCGCAATTATGCTGATTATCGTTCTGGCTATCGTGCCTGGCATTTTCACATGGATAGTGAATACAGATGTGACGGCAAAGGCCGCTAGCGCAAGTATGGCAACACAAAACTGGCAAGCATCTTTTTCAGTTGCTTTAAAGAAAAACAAAATTACTGAAGAATATGTCTTTATCACTACGGAAAAAGGACGCAAAGTAACTGCAACAATTGAATTGTTGGAAGATCAGAAAACGGTAGTGGTGAAAAATTTAGCACCAGGTAGTTATCAATTGCATGTGAAAAAGGAGGCCTTTGCACAAGGCGGACTGAATGTAGCTTCACAGACAATTCCATTTACAATTATCGAGACATTAACAGCCGTCAAATCGGAGAAAGAGTTACAGCAGTATTTTAAAAAGTTGTTAACAACTCAAAGAGTAGAAATTAGAGAAGACGAGAGTGCCCAAAGTTCAGCAAGTGAAGATAAAGCAACTGCTAATAATGAGTCTACAACCAATAATCAAGTAGAGGGGGTAGAAGAGGGAGACATAGTTGTTGTAAAAGATGGCTTTATTTACACTGCAAAAGATCAGAGCATTACAGTTGTGAATGCTAAAGATCCTAAGAATTTAAAGATGGCTACAAGTATTAAATTAAAAGAATCCCAATACATTTCTAAGCTTGCGCTATATGACAATCTATTAATTGTCATCGGGGATCAATATATTGAAAAAGCACGAACAGCCATGGTAACAGCATCATTTTATGATATTTCAAATCCAAGCAATCCAAAGCATGTACGTGATGTGGGGCAAGAAGGCTTCTTACAGGATATTCGAATAACGAAGGACACATTATATTTAATCGGTAATATGTATCCGAATTATTGGATGCTACAAGAAGACAATAAAACCGATTTAAAGCCTAAAACATTTGATAGTATGGCAGGAACAGAGTACAAAAATCTGCCTTTAGAAAAAATCTCAATATTACCAAATACGATGGATGGTACCTATAGTTTAATTACAGCTGTCGATTTAAAAAATGGGGCTAAGACAACGGCCAATACGAAAGGGTACTTAGGTGGAAGTAGTGGTCTTTATATGTCAGAAAACGCCCTGTATTTAACGACACCAATGTATGAAAGCAGTAATGATGTTTCATCAGAAAAGCGTGTTATGGATATGATTTGGTTACCGAGATCAGCTGACACCCAAATTTTTAAATGGAATGTCGATGGAACGACTTTGAACTTTGCTGGAAGTACTGAAGTAAAGGGAACTGTTTTAAATCAGTATTCAATGGATGAATATAAGGGGAACTTCCGAATCTTTACAACAGAAGGTAATACGTGGGATGAGAAAAGTACTTCCTATAACCATCTCTTTATTTTGGATGAACATTTAAAAACGCTCGGTTCAGTGAAAGATATGGCCCCTGGAGAAAAAATATATTCAGCTCGCTTTATGGGGGAAAAAGCATATGTGGTGACATTTAAACAAGTAGATCCACTGTTTGTTATTGATGTAGCGAATCCGAAAAAGCCTACTGTACTAGGAGAATTGAAGATTCCTGGCTTCAGTAATTACCTACATCCATTAGATGAAACGCATTTAATTGGTATTGGTTATGATACAGAGCAGCGCTACGATTCTTATACAAAACGTAATTTTACCGTGACAACCAATATGAAGATGTCCCTATTCGATGTATCGGACTTCCGAAACCCGAAAGAGCAATCGACCGTAAAAATTGGTGGAAAAGGCTCTTCCTCTGAAGTGCAATACAATCCTAAAGCGCTATTCCGCAATAAAGAATTCAACTATTTTGGCTTCCCAGTAGTACTGTATGAGGCAGGTAAGGGAGATGAAGTTGTATATCAAGGTCAGGGTGCTCAAATTTATGAGATTACTGCTGAGAAAGGGATTGTATTGAAAGGAAATATAATCAATCGTAATAATGATGAGTCATATGAAAATTGGGAGCAGGTTGTACAACGAGTTGTCTATATAGATGACACTCTTTATACAATTGCACGTAACGAGGTAAAGAGCTATCAGCTAAATGACTTCAAGCCATTAGATACATTAACAATAAAATAATAAGAAAGGTCCAATGAATAACAAAATTCATTGGGCTTTTCATGTTGTTGAAAAAGATATTGTCACTTGTAGAAAAAGACTTTTTGACAAGGTAAGAGGGGTTGATTTCCGTTCCACCAGCGTCCTTTCCAGGGGGCGTCCGATGAGCCGCTTCACTCACTTACGTTCGCTCCAGGGTCTCCTCTGTGACGCTAAATCCCCTAGGAGTGACGCTGGCTCCACTCCAATCAACCATTCTGCAAAGTGTCTTTACTTTATTTCATAGTAGCATAGCAATCAAATAGCCCATTATCTGTATTCTTAGAGGGGATAAACTCTTATTTTCAATGTGGAGAAGTGATGCGTGACAACACCTCTTCATAAAGAGTAATGAACACCTTCACTTTATTTGAAAACCTTTGCTAAAAAGGTAACACTTTTGTGGATTGGAGTGGAAGGCTACTTGACTCCCGTGGGATCGCGAGACAGGCGAGTCACTAAACGGAGCGGTAGCGGAGGAAGCGGCTCGGCGCTCGCCCACAGGAAAGCAAGTAGCCTGCAACGGAAATCCATTTTCACCTTTTACCAAAATTCTATTGATTGTTTTGTTTTTCAATACAAAGAAAAGTCCAATGAATATCGAAATTCATTGGACTTTTTCTTTGTCAATACTATTGGCGATATGGCAGTATCTCTGAAACAGTTACAAATTCATAGCCTTGCTCTTGTAAATAGGCAAGAACAGCGTCAAGTCCGTCTGCAGTGGATTGATGAATATCATGCATTAAGACAATGGCATTATTGTGTAAATTATTTTTTACATGTGGCAATAGTTGCTGTGCATTGCGATGTTTCCAATCTAATGTGTCAATCGTCCAGAGCACGACAGGGACAGGAATCTCCGCGTTAATTGTATCATTAGTTGCACCATAGGGTGGTCTAAAAACAGTCGCACCTTGATTGATTGCTTTCTCAATTTCAGTAGCAGTAGTGTTATACTCTTTCATTACTTGTTCTTGCGTAAGCTTTGTTAATACAGGGTGGTTCCATGAATGGTTTCCAATTTCATGACCGCGCGCAAGAACATCTTTTACGATGTCGGGATAATATTGTACACGACTACCAAGCATGAAGAAGGTAGCTTTTGCGTGATACTTATCGAGAATATTTAAAATTTGCTCCGTCACTTTTGGATGTGGACCATCATCAAACGTTAAGGCAATACGTTTTTTATTTGGATCACCAGTTGGCGGTGGATTAATTGGTTTTACATTTTCCATTGCAATTTGAAACTCGGAGGCTAACAATGGGTTAATAAGCGAAAGGGGTAGTTTCACTATTGGGGTACCTGCTGCTCCACTAGCAATCTCATATTCATCGAAATAGAATTGTAATGAATCGTCAACAATAGCAAAGCGATTGAAGTTAGACCATTTTGGTTCCGTAGCTTTTAATAGTTCATCATTGAAAAGCTCATCCTTTAATTGGAGGTTTTTTTGCAAATCTTTTCGGACGTTTACCGCCAACGTAGATAAGTTATTCTCATCATGTTGTAAGAGTGTTTGGATCGTAATTTGTTCGCCAGTTTCGTTGTTAATAAAGAATGTTTTTGTTGAGACTTCGTGATTGGCTCCACCTAGATATAGCATCTTTGTTAGCACAAAGGAATAGTAATGCTCTCGGTATGGAAACGTTTCAAGACTAATATTTAATTCACCCATAGCTTCTTTATCTTTAATTTTTTTCATCGATGTTAGATAGTTTTCTTTTGAATCCGATATGTATTGTAATACGGCATCATTAAAAACTTCGTTATCTGTTTGTGGGTAATGAATAGCAAATGGTGTTCGTTTGTCATTTGAAACGTCTGTCACAATACGTATGCCGGGAAACGCAGAACTTTCGGTCGATAAATGACTATTCACCGATTCCGTCTCGGATTCTTTTGAAGCACTAATCTTTTGAAACTTAAATTCATCCTTTGAAAGGATAATAAAAAGTATAATAGTTGTTAAGGTCACAATAAGGCTAAGTAATAAGAAATCAATTATTGGACCGCGTCTTTTTCTGCGTTCCTGCATGGTGTTGGATACGCTCCCCTCTTTTTTATTTTCTATACAATCAGACGTGTCAGTCATTAAAAAAGTTATACAAATCTATAATCTTTTTATGTTATTTTATAGGAATTTATAAAGATCACTTTTCCTTCTATAGTTAGTGAATTAATTGTAGTTGTACTTCTTTTTAAGAGGTTGTAAAATACCTACTAAAATAGAAAAAATCATGCGCAATATTAGTGAGACTGTGAAAATAAATTGAAAGATAACTAATTGCTTATTAAAAAATTTTCAGTTGAGTTTTTATTAGCAGTTCGTTAATATTGGCAAGGAACCTTTTGAAGGAGGCAGATAGCTGCAATGGTCTTACAAGATGCGGATAATGAACTTACGATTGACTGTTTGTTGCTTGCAGGGCGTATTATGATTGAAAGTGGTGCAGAAACATATCGCGTAGAGGATACGATGCTGCGTATGGCACATTCTCAAAATATGCCAAATGCTCAATGTTATGCCACACCAACTGGCATCATTTTTTCGTTAGGCAAGACACAGCCAACAAGAATTACATCAATTTCCAGAAGGGTTACAGATTTGCAAAAAATAGCCTTGGTAAATTCAGTATCTCGTAGACTCACATCTCAAATCATAACATTAGAAGAAGCTTATGACGAGCTAAAGTCGATACAAAAAACAAATTATTTTTTACCAACTTATTTACAAGTTTTGGCAGCTGCACTTGCTAGTGGTTGTTTCCTAATTATGTTTAAAGGTGGTTGGTCTGATTTTCCTATAGCTTGTTTAGCAGGTGGACTAGGTTTCCTAGTACTTGTAATAATCAATCATTTAACAAAGGTAAAGTTCTTTTCTGAATTTACAGCATCACTCGGCCTCGGCTTTGTGGCCTTCTTGGCAGTAAAGTATGGTTATGGTACTGAACTTGATAAAATTATTATTAGTTCCGTCATGCCACTCGTACCAGGTATTTTGATTACAAATGCTGTTCGTGATTTAATGGCAGGTCATTTTATGTCAGGGATGGCAAAGGGAGCAGAGGCCTTTTTAACAGCCTTTGCTATTGGTGCAGCAATTGCCGTCACACTAGGATTTTAGGAGGCGGACAATATGCAGATGATGGACATTATTATACAATTAATTGTTAGTTTTTTTGCGACGGCTGGGATTGCCATTATTTTTAATGTTCCTAGAAAAACATTACTTCATTGCGGTCTTGTTGGGGTAATTGGCTGGATTATTTACTATGTTCTAACAGAGCAAGGGATGGATGTTGTCAAAGCCTCTTTCTTTGGCTCATTTGTCATAGCGATTGTTGCTCATTTGTATGCCCGACGTTTTAAAATACCGATGATTATTTTTATTGTTGGTGGAATTATACCGTTAGTGCCAGGGGGCATGGCCTATAATGCGATGAGAAATGTAGTAGAAGATGATTACTTACAAGGCTTGCAATATGGCTTAAAGGCATTTTTAATTACAGGTGCCATTGTTATTGGTCTTGTTTTTGCAGAAGTAATTATTCAACTCATATTCCGCTCCGTTCGTTCAAGTAAAGTAAAATTGCAAAAGGTTTATAAAAAATAGAAGGAGGCTGCGTGCACAATACACGCAGCCTCCTTATTCATTTATTGCTTTTTAGTCAGTAATAGTTCAATCTCTTCGGGTGTAACAGGTTTGCTAATATAATAGCCCTGAATGGCATCACAACCATAAGTGATTAATAGATCTGCTTGTTCAGCTGTTTCAACACCTTCAGCTACAACTTTCAATTCCATGGATTTACCTAGTTGTACCATACCATGCATAAGCTTTTGGCTCTTTTCAGATTTCAATAGTGAATTTGTGAAAGTTTGATCGATTTTTAGCGTATCAATTGGTAATATTTGCATATATCTAAATGAACCATAGCCCGTTCCGAAATCATCTAATACAAAGGAGATGCCTTCGTTTTCAAGCTTACGCATTTGCTGTGCGATAGATGTTGCGGCTTCAGCTTCTAAAGCAAATTTTTCAGTAATCTCAATTTGTAATAGATTCGCTGGACAACCAGTTTTTGTGATCATTTCAAGTATGGATTTTGCCATATTTTTATCACGGAATTCACGTACAGAAGAGTTAATAGATACTTTTAAATCATAGCCAGCCTTTTTCCAAAGTAAAGCTTGTTCACAAGCCTTTTCCAGCATGAAGGACCCAATATTGTTAATCAGACCTGTTTCTTCTGCGATAGGAATTAACTCATCAGGCTTAACGACGCCTATTTCCTCATCTTCCCAACGTACGAGTGCTTCAACAGCAGTAACTTTTCCAGAATACACATCGATTTGTGGCTGATAGAGTACCTTTAAGTTCTTTTGATCAAGGGCTTGAAGTAAGCGCTTTTCAATTAATGCTTTACGATTTAAAGCTTTATGTGTTGCTGTTGATAAAGAAACAATTTTGTCTCCACCAGCTTCACGTACCGTTGAAATAGTAGCAATGGATGCCTTCATAAGCTGAGAGAATGTTGATTGATCCTCAGGATATCTAGTTATGCCTCCGCTAATAGAAATTGGTACAGCAATATTGCCGCTATAAATCGGATGTTGTTGTAAGTAAGATAAAAAGCCTTGAATAAACCATTCACTTAAAGGCGTGATGACAACAAAATCATTTTCATTGATACGGGCCATCGTGCTATCTTGGAAATACATTTTTATACGATTTGTAAATTCAACAATAAGGCTTTGATCGATTTGTTGGTCATGCAATTCTTTAAGCGTATAAAATTTATCAATACTTAGATAAACAAATGAAAAATGTCTTTCATCGTCAATCATATTGGCAATTACTTTTTCAAGTCGATGTGCATTCATCAGACCCGTTTCTGTATCGATGTAAGCAATTTTTTCAAGTTGATGTTGAATCGTTTTTGACTTTGTCACATCTTTTTCAATTAAGATAAATTGTTGTTCGTTTGTTTCAAGGTTGACAAGAGGGATAGCCGTTAGTAGTACCCAATAGGATTGCCCTGTTTTTGTGACTTTTTCAACTTCTCCTTGCCACGTATGACCATTATTTAAATTACGCCAAATCGTATGTGTTATTTTTTCACTCGTTTCATTATCCGGGAATAGCTGCCAAAAAGTTTTGCCGATAACACGCTTTGGTGTCCATTGGCTTGTTTTTAGAAATTCATTATTACATTCTAAGATAAATCCGTCGTGATCGAGTGTAACAGTCATAAAGGTTGCATCTAAACCTTGCTTAAGGTTTACAAAGGTACTGCAATGGGAGATAGCTTGCGTCATTAATTCTGGTAGCATAAAAATCAATAGAATAAAACGCTCTCCTTCATCTGTAAAAGGTTTAGTTAGCAGAGCTGTCGTTATTTCTGCATTTGAAGTGGTAAGAACTTGAATTTTTTCTAGATACGTGCTGTCCTCATTTTGTAAAATAGATTGAAATGTTTCGACAGGAAGCTGACGCAGTAGATTTTCGTGTATAGATGGAGTAGTATTTCCTTTAATATCATTAGCTGATAATCCAATCAGATGTTCAGCGCTCTTTCCCCAGACTGTCGCTTGTCCATCTTGATTAATGATAATTGCAGGAAAAGGAAGTGAATTTAAATAATGTTCATCAATCGTAAATGATTTATGCATATGACTCATGATTATTCGATCTCCTTGGGTAATCAATATATACTAATATTATAGATAATAATCGGGAATTAGTCATTATGAATATATTTGTAAATATTTGATAATGAAAAATAGTAGGACTTTTCTCGTGAAGTACAAGAAATGATTTGAAGAAAAGTGACAATTTTTAGTACGTATATAGGAAGCAGGATTGGTATGAAACGTTTAAAAGGAATAATATTTATTGTCTCGGGTGCTATGCTATGGGGAGCAACTGGCCCTTTAATGGAGTGGTTACTTAATCATACACCGTTGACCGTATCCTTTATGTTAACGATCCGTTTATCGGTTGCAGGTATATTACTACTTACATACTTATTGTTAACAGGAAAAAATATTTTTGGTATTTGGCAGCACAAGCTATGGGGAAGGCAGCTCATTGTTTTTGGTATTGCAGGTATGCTAGGTGTACAGTTTGCCTTTGTTGCTGCAATTAATGAAAGTAATGCTGTGCTGGCGACCTTACTACAGTTTTTAGCGCCAATATTTGTTGTTGCATATGTCTCTCTTAGTTTAAAGAAATGGCCACCAAAATATCAAGTGTTAGGTATTATTGGTACCCTTATAGGGTTATTTCTATTACTAACGAACGCATCATTTGAAAGTTTGCTTATTAGTCCAAAAGCCTTGTTGTGGGGTATAGCAGTAGGCTTAACATTTGCATTTTATACCTTGTATCCTGCACGCTTAATGAAGGAGTGGAGTGTGCTTTTAGTAGTTGGCTGGGGGATGCTGGTGGGTGGCTTCACTTTAGGTGTAGTAAGCCGTGTTTGGCAGTCCAATCAATGGGGCGTACTAATGGACTTTAAAATTTTTATGTTATTAGTTGCTTTAATATTTTTTGGAACAGTTGCTTTTATCTTATTTTTAAGTAGTATGAAATACATTTCGGCAGTTGAAACGAGCATTCTTTCCAGTATTGAACCATTAACAGCAATGGTTATTTCAGTTATTGTTTTCGGTACTTCCTTAGGTTTCTGGCAATTAATAGGTGTATTCGTTATGCTTGTTTGTGTAACATGGCTTTCAATAGCTGGAGAAAAATCATAAATATACTATAGAGTTAGGAGTTTTTGACTACCTTAAATTTTATCTACAACAAGGGGGAAAGAATATGAAAGAAGTTTTTTCCTATGTAAAGCCCTATAAATGGACAGCTATTTTTGCTTTATGTTTAATGCTTTTAGAGTTATTCGTGGAGCTTGTGCAGCCACTCATTATGGCAAAAATAATTGATGAAGGAGTAAGGGCTCAAGATCAAGGGATGATTTTGCAATGGGGAGCGGTTTTATTAGCGCTATCTTTTGTTGCCTTTCTAGCGGGAGTTATCAATTCGTATTTTTCTTCACATACAGCTCAAAGCTTTTCGTATGACCTACGAAATGCTCTGTTTGATAGAATTCAATCCTTTACGCTAGCAACCTATCAAAAATTCTCCACTGCATCCCTTATTACTCGATTAACAAATGATGTCACACAGGTACAAACAGTGCTGTTTATGAGCCTGCGTATTATGCTTCGGGCGCCACTTGCTGTTATAGGAAGTATTATTATGGCTTTTGTTGTAAATGCGAAATTGGCTTTATTTTTAGTCATCGGTGCACCGATTATTTTTATTTTTCTTATCTTTATGGTGGCAAAAGGTGTGTCTTATTTTGGACGTGTACAGAAGAGAGTCGATCGTTTAAATAGGGTTTTACAGGAGAATTTACAGGCGATACGGTTGGTGAAGGCTTACTTAAGAGGAGCATATGAGGCTACTCGCTTCGATGAAGTTGCATCGCGTTTAAAAGTGGATACTGTAAAGGCTTTACGCATAATGGAATATATTATGCCGGTTCTTTTATTTATTATGAATATGAGCTTGCTCGCAGTTCTATGGTTTGGTACAAAACAAATTGCGACAGGAACAACGCCGCTTGGTGATATTGTCGCTATTGTGAATTATGCAATGCGTATGACGGGCTCATTTTCAATGTTCGCGTTTATTATTATCTTCTACGCACGTGCAAAGGCCTCTGCAGAACGTATGGCAGAAATCCTTTCTATAGAAAATGAGGTTGAAGATACTTCCCTTATAGAAGAAGTAGGCCATACAACACAATATGGAGAATTAACATTTGAACATGTTAGTTTTACTTATCCAGGAGGAGATGCTCTTGTTCTGTCGGATGTGAGCTTTCAAGTTAAGTCTGGTGAAAAATTAGCGATTATGGGGGCAACTGGTGCAGGAAAATCAACATTATTACAGCTCATTCCTCGTTTCTATGAAGTGACACAAGGAAGAATACTTGTAGAAGGACAGGATGTTCAACACTGGGAATTACAAGAGCTGCGAGAAATAATTGGTTATGTCCCTCAGCAGTCATTGTTATTTACCGGAAGTATTGCAGATAATGTACGGTGGGGAGATACACAGGCTGAAATGGATGCTGTACTACAGGCTACAATGCAGGCACAAATACATGCATCTGTTGAAGATTTTCCAAATGGATACGATACCAAGGTTGGGCAAAAAGGAGTTAATTTATCAGGGGGGCAGAAACAAAGGCTATCCATAGCTAGAGCCCTTTTGAGAAAAGGACATATTTTAATGCTTGATGATAGTACCAGTGCCTTAGATGTAAAAACTGAACAGTCTTTATGGGAGGCATTGAGTGAAGAACAGGCAACGATGCTTGTTGTTACGCAAAAAATTCGTACAGCTAAAGGTGCAGATCGCATTTTACTGATTGATGCTGGAAAAGTAGTTGCATATGGCACACATGAAGAGCTTTTACAGACTTCCTCTCTTTATAAAAAAATAGCTATCTCTCAACAGGAGGTGGAGGATTAATGGGATTTTTCCAGAAACCTTTTGGCTATGAACCGATTTTGACAAAAGATGATCTGAAACAGGTTGTGAAGAAAAAGAAGGGGCCACGTGCAGCTGATTGGAAAAATACATTGCTACGGTTATGGAAAATTGTTGACGAACAACGTGCACTTCTCATTGTGGTGCTTTTGTTAGTGATGATTAGCTCCATTTTAGCTTTAGTTGGCCCTTATTTAATCGGTCAAATGATTGATCACTATGTGATGCACGGTGAGCTTTCAGGCTTAGGTAAGGGGATTGGCGCATTAATTGGTATTTATGTTCTCTTAGCGATTTCACTTTTTCTACAAAACTATTGGATGATTGGTATTGCCCAGCAAACGATCTATAGATTAAGAACAAGTGTATTTGCTCACTTTCAACGGCTGCCAGTGGCATTCTTTGATCGTCGTCAGCATGGTGAATTGATGAGTCGAATGACGAATGATATTGAAGCGGTTAGCTCCACATTGAACAGTTCCTTTATCCAAGTATTTTCAAGTGTACTTACGCTTGGAGGAACCGTCATTATTATGCTCAGTTTAAGCCCATTGCTGACAGTTCTGACGATGGTCATTATTCCACTGATGTTTTGGGCAATGCGATGGATTACACGTCGTACAGCACCACTGTTTAAAGAACAGCAAGTAGCTATTGGCGCCTTAAACGGTATGATAGAAGAAACAATTTCAGGACAGCGGATTGTGAAGGCATTCTCCCAAGAGGAGCGAATGAAAGCAGAGTTTCGTGAAAAAAGTTTGCGCTTAAGAAGGACCGGCTTTTGGGCACAGACTTACTCGGGTTATATTCCAAAAGTCATGAACTTCTTAAATAATATGAGCTTTACCATTGTAGCTGGTATAGGAGGAGTTCTCGCACTATATGGACATGTATCCATAGGGGTAATTGTTATATTCACTGAATATGCACGACAATTTACACGTCCTTTAAATGATTTAGCAAACCAGTTTAATACGGTACTATCAGCCATTGCTGGTGCAGAGCGCGTATTTGCCTTGCTTGATGAACAACCAGAGAAGGAAACCGTGTCTGCACAAAAGCATCAGTTGTTGGGGCATGTTGCATTTAAGCAGGTGTACTTTAAATATGAACTAGAAGAAGATGCATACACATTAAAGAATGTAGATTTTAAAGTGGAGCCTGGACAAACAGTAGCCCTCGTTGGTGCAACTGGAGCTGGGAAAACGACAATTCTTCAACTGATTGCAAGGTTTTATGAGGTAACAAAGGGTGAGGTATTATTTGATGGTATAAATGTGCAGCAAATTGATCGTCAATCCCTTCGTTCACAGATGGCTTTTGTATTACAGGATCCATTTTTATTTGAGGCTTCTGTTCGCGAAAATATCCGTTATGGTCGACTGGATGCGAGTGATGTAGAGATTGAAGAAGCGGCCAAGCGTGCTAATGCCCATGACTTCATTATGAAACTCAAAGATGGGTATGATACCATTCTTGCTGCAGATGGACGCGAGATTTCACAAGGTCAAAAGCAATTACTATCTATAGCAAGGGCACTTATTGCTGATCCGAAAATTTTACTATTAGATGAAGCCACAAGCAGTATTGATACGGTGACAGAGATGGCGATACAAGAGGCACTCGATACGTTGATGCAGGGTCGCACAAGCTTTGTTATTGCTCATCGTTTAAATACTGTCCATAATGCTGATATGGTTTTAGTTATGCATAAAGGGGAATTAGTTGAAGCTGGACCCCAGCAAAAACTAATCGAATCAGGTGGTCTTTATGCACAAATGCTGCATTCATCCTCACACCATCTTGAGGAATAGATGAAAAAGAGTAATTTCATTTGAAATTGCTCTTTTCATATTGTTGAAAAACAAAACCATCAAGAGAATTTTTGTAAAAGGTGAAAATGGTTTCCGTTGCAGGCTACTTGCTTTCCTGTGGGCGAGCGCCGAGCCGCTTCCTCCGCTACCGCTCGCCTGTCTCGCTATCCCAAGGGAGTCAAGTAGCCTTCCACTCCAACCCATAAAAGTGTTACCTTTTTAGCAAAGGTTTTCAAATAAAGTGGAGGTGTTCATTACTCTTTATGAAGGGGTGTTGTCACGCATTACATCTCCACATTGAATATAAGTGCTTATCCCCTCTAAGAATACAGAAATTGGGCTATTTGATTGCTATGCTAGTATGAGAGCGAACGTAAGTGAGTGAAGCGGCTCATCGGACGCCCCCTGGAAAGGACGCTGGCGGAACGGAAATCAACCTCTCACCTTGCAAAGTTGCTTTTTCTGCCGTTGACATCATCTTTTTATGGAAATGAAATGTTATTAATTTGAATAAATAGTATAATTATTATAAAACATTATTAAAATGGGAAGTAGTATATAGTTTAAAAGTAACAGATTGCAAAAGGATAAAGATCACTATTTTCGAGAAATTATTATATTATTTTATATCTATTAATTCTAGTAAATTTCAGTCATTTTACTAAATTTTTATAGTATAAATCCTTTTATTTTTCCAATATTTGAAGTAAAATTCTGATTAATAGGGGGTATTAATATATTTTGTTGCCAGCTTATTTTCATTCTTGCTACAATAGGGCAATAGTCTGTTACAGGAACGGAGTAAATGATGAATATTTCAGTGATGACAGTGTCTTTTCCATTAGATGGAGAAACATTGAAAGAAGTAAAGTTATTATGTGAAGAAGCAACAGTTCAAGATTATCGAGTATATGAAACCATTATGAATGTACCAATGGCTAGCTCTTTCGAGACTAAGGGTTTTATGGTACTAGCGTATGAGGATGATAAGGATTTATTAGTTGGTGCTGCTAGTGCAATTGACTTAATGGGGCTTCATACATATGAGTGGTCATTAGTGGTGACACCTGTATATCGACAAAAGGGTATTGGAACTGCGTTAGTTGATGGTATACAAGTTGGGCTAGAAGAAAGAGGGGCAGAGGGGCAATTAGCTGTAGTAATTGATGGCTCTCCTTATGGACACACATTTATTGAAAACAAAGGTTTTACCTATAGTTTTTCAGAAGCTACTTTAGAAACAAAAGCAGAGCCCGTTACATTACAAAAAGATATTAATATTCAACCCTATAATGGTGAGCAAGCTGAACTGATTACTATTTATTGTGAAGCATTTGGAGATTTACCAGAAGAATCAGAAGAGCTTATTGCCTTTAATACATCAACAAATGGACGAAAGCTTTGGATTGCTTATCGGGATGGCGCTGTTGTTGGGACAGTGACAACAGCTCAGGAAAATGAAATCCAGTGGGTAACAGCACTTGCTGTACATCCAAATTGTGAAGGACAAGGTATTGGGACAGCACTTCTTTCTTTCTCAAAGGATTATGCGAGTAAAGTTGGTGCAGCATTCGTCATGCTAGATGTAGAAGTAGACAATAAAAAAGCACTATCTGTCTATGAAAAAGCAGGCTTTATGAAAGCGCAGCAAATTGATTATTATGTGAAACAATAGGAAAAAGGGCGATGAGTGGTATTTCATATCAACTCATCGCCCTTTTTTATCATAATTACCTACTATCTTCATATAATATTAATAAGCTTTAAGAAAGGAGTCGTGATCATGCGCATGCCAGCATTGCCAAAGAAGAAGTCTCCTCCAAAGGAAGCCCCTAGTTCATGGTGGAAAGTTGTTAAAGCTTATTTATCCAAAGGGAAGTTTTATAAATTACCACCAAGAAATTAATGATGCAAAGAAAAAAGTCGCCTTTTCGCGACTTTTTAATTTTCTAATAGGAATGTCTTTTTGGATGGACCGATTAAGTATAGCTCGTGCATGGCTCGTGTAAGAGCTACATAAAGTAGCTTTCGGTCAATTGGTGTATCGTAAAAGGGTGTATCGTAGGCAGCTACTATGACGGCATCAAATTCAAGTCCCTTGGCTAGGTGACTTGGTACAACAAGTAACATTTCTTGATTAATAGATTCATTTTCCGTTAGTAGTTGTGAAGCAATAGCATTGTCTTTTAATGCCTGTTGCATAGTAATGGCTTCTGCAGTAGTTTTGCAAATTAAAGCAATGGATCGATGGCCGTTTTGACGTATGGCTTCAAAGATCCCTTTAATTTTTAAGGCATCAAATTGCTCTGCTTGAATAAAACTTGGTATATTACCATGACGCACAACGGGTTCTACTAGGGGGAGCTGTTCATTCATTTGCGCTAGAATTTGATTCGCGACTTCCATAATTTCAATGGTTGTTCGATAGCTTTTTTGCAAAGTTCGGAAGCTTGCACGAGGAAATAAGTTTTGGACAGGCTCCCATGCTGTCAATGAACGATAGCTATGAATACCTTGGGCTAAATCACCGACCATCGTGAACATATCCGTATCAAGACCTGCCTTTAAAGCAGCAAGCTGAAATAAACTATAATCTTGGACCTCATCGATAAAGACAACACGCATCTTCCATTCATCTGCAATGCCTTTTAAACGTGCTTGTAAATAGTATAGTGCCGCTAAATCTTCGAGTGCCCATTGTTCTTTACGATGTGCCTGCAAAAATTGTTGCTGTTCAAGATAATGCCATTCAGGGGCGAGTTCTGCTAAAAGTTCTGCATCGGTGAGAAGGGTACGATAGAGTGTTTTAATATTATGTTTGGTAAAGCGACGCATATAAGCTGATGCCGTTGTCTTCGTTTCTTTTTCAATGGCAGGAATTCGCTCATCACGCTCATCGATGAATTTTGTGACAACACGTCGTCGTTTTTCATCATCTCGAATGCCATTTAAGGCTTTACCCAATGCTTCATCATACTTTTTATGGAGTGTAGCTAAAACAGCCTGTTTTTTTTGACGAACATGGCTTGCTAACACCTTTTTAATATGTTCAAGTCGCTTTTCGATAGGCATATATGAAAATTCATATAAAAACAGCTTCTTCAGGTGGGAAGCGCGCATGATACAGTATTTTTCAATATAGACATCTTCGAATTGCTCTGCGATCTTTTGTTCCAACTTTTGTACGTAGCGTTCGATGACATCACGATAGTAAAGTGAGCCTTTCATTTCAGCAATCCAGGCAGTAGGCTGATGACTACCTCCAGCAACGAGCGACTCTAATTGCTCATTTGGATTTTGAAGCTTAAGCTTTAATTTAGTGGCAGAAAGAACGTAGTCTGTAAAAGTAGTTTGGCAAATTTTATCGACGCCAAGCTCTGGTAAAACATCGCCTATATAATCAATAAATAACTTATTCGGTGCTAAAATCATGAGCTGCTCAGGATTAAAATGTTCACCCATTGTGTAAAGGAAATAGGATATTCTGTGGAGAGCAATGGTCGTTTTTCCACTGCCTGCAGCACCTTGCACAATAATTGGTTGACGAAGATGTGCTCGAATAATTTCATTTTGTTCCTTTTGGATTGTCGAAACAATTTCCGTTAGACGAACATCTGCTTTTCCAGCCAATGCTTCTTGTAGTAGTTCATCATTTGTTGTTAAGTCAATATCTCGTATATCGAGTAATTCGCCATTCTCGATCTTGTATTGCCTTTTAGCAAAGAGATGTCCTTTATGAACTTCTCCACGGACATCGTACTCCATATCACCAAGACGACCATCATAATAAACATTGGCTACGGGTGAGCGCCAGTCAACAATAATGGGTTCATGGGTTTCACGATGAAATAGTGAGGTCTTCCCAATATAAAGAAATTCTTCAGGGTCACCTGTTTTTTGGAAATGGATTCTGGCGAAATAGGGCTTCTTGCGAACGGCCTCTAGACCTTCTTTTTGATTACGTGCCATTTCAAAGAATCTGGCATTTGTTAAGATATTTAAATAACTTAAACTTGAATCTAAGTAATCGAGATCAGCCATGGATTTGCGGATATTTTCTTGAGCAGATTGTAAATCTCGTTGTGATTCGTCTAATATTTGCTGCATATAACTTTGGGTATACGCTAACCGCTCTACTTCAGCCTGAAAATCTGGATGTTGTACAGTCATTTTTAGCACCTCCTAGGTACTTACAATTTCAAAGTAGATTATCATACTACTATATATAATATTTACCATCAAGTGAAAGCTAAAAAGTTAATTATGCTACTATTACATGGGGGATGGAAGGTTATTCTTTAAATAATAAATAGAGGAGGTTCATGATTTTGGATATATTTGCACATAGAGGTGTTTCGATAAGCTATCCGGAAAATACGATGGCAGCCTTTCAAGCAGCATCAAAGCTCCCTATAGCAGGGATCGAGCTAGATGTTCATTTAACCGCGGATAAAGAGGTAGTGGTGATTCATGATGAAACCATTGATCGTACTTCCAATGGCTCGGGCTATGTAAAAGATTTTACATTACAGCAATTGCGTACGTTTGATTTCGGTTCGTGGTTTTCACGGGAGTTCGGAGATGAAGTAATTCCTACGTTAGGGGAAGTGCTAGAGCTTTTTGCAGGTACCAATCATCGTATCAACATAGAACTGAAAACAGATATCATTGCATATGAAGGAATCGAAGCGCTCGTGCTCAAAGAAGTAGCGGCACAGCAAATGACAGAGCGGGTCATCATTTCATCTTTCAATCATGAATCACTGCAAACCATATCAAAAATAGCGCCTTATATCGAAAGTGCAGCATTGTTTGCAGAGGTGTTAGTAGATTTTACTACTTACATTGCTCTCATTCCAGCTAAGGCGTTACATGTAAGTCTACCAACTTCATTTCGTAAATCAGTTAAACTAGCCCTCGCTGAAGGCGCAACAGTACGTGTGTATACCGTTAATGATCAACGTGATGCTCGAAGTTTACAACAACTAGGTGTACAGGCGATATTTACAGACGATCCTGAAAAAATATTACTTGCCCTTAGTTAGAACAAAATAGGAGACAAAAGGCTTCCGTGGAATCATTTGCATTTTAAAATACCCACGGAAAGCAACGTCTTCTAGAAGATTCCTTCTACCATTTCGCACGATGTTCTTCAATACATCCGAGCATTTGTTGAATAACTAGTGTTTCACCGTTGTCGAGTAAAATGGAACCGTCGTAATAACCAAATAGTTGATGTACTTCTGATTTAACTAGTTTGGCATTCGTTTGGGCAGTACGCTCAAAAAAAGGTGAAAAAGTTAATGAGACCTGATTAGAAAATTTTGTTTTCACTTTCCAACGTTGCATATAGTCTCCGGAGTCATATTGAAATATCAAATCCTCATGTATTTTTGTCATTTTACCATCAACAAAAACAGCATTTTCAGTCATGCCAGTGCCATCTGTCCATTTACCCCCTAAATTAAGTCCGATTCGTCTTCCTCGTACGCGTTGAGAGGCCATTCCCCAATTCCACAATGCTTCACGGGGCCATACACCTCGTCCATAATCCAACACAGCAAAGTTCTCTTCAGCTGAGAAATTAAAACGTCGAGTACCAATTGTGACAACACCTGAGGTTGGCAGTATGTGATGCTTGCCTGTAAACTGAAATGTTTTGCGATTCCAAGGAATGACTACATTTAATGTTTCGTCCGCTGGTGGGTGCTGAATGATAAGCTTTGCTCGTAAAACATCTCCATCAAAGTTTGGTATGGAAACAGATAGATGCGTTTCATTTTGTATATATAATAAATCAATCATCATTTCGCTATTTTTAAATGAAACAGATTCTAAAACCTGTGTAGGCATTTTTAGTTTACCACCGAAGGGAATTGTGATCGTTTTTTCGAAATAGCGCTGTGTTTCATATTCAAGAAAATAAACGAAGCAGACTGCTGCGTAATCTAGATGACTAATCGTAGCTGAAAACAAAATTTCATCACCATAGACACACCAATAGTTCCATTTCTTTTTGCGCATGAGATGGCCGCTTAAATTGCTGTTAATAAGTGGCTTACGTGCAAATCCGATGGCTGCTGGATTTAAATTACCTTTTTTATCGCATAAAAGAGTTGGCTGTAAAATCTCTTTCTCAGCATGCTGCTTCACATTCAACATCCCTTCTGATCATAAAATAAAATTGACATATCTTTCATTCTTATTGTAGCAAAAATGTTCTTGAAATTGGAAAGGAACATGCCGAATATAATGGATTTCAATAAGAATAAGAGTAAGGACCTAACTAATAGAAATACTTGAATAGACATATGATGGCATGAGGAGGGGATGTATGGCAAAAATGTATAATAGGCAGGCTGCAGTTCAATACGCCAATTTGTGGTGGAACAGACGAAATCCAGCTTTTCCAAACTTTGATGTAGATTGCACGAACTATATATCTCAATGCTTACTTGCAGGGGGGGCACCGATGCGAGGGGCACCAAGTAGAGATAAAGGCTGGTGGATTCAGCAGGGGAATTGGAGCTTTAGCTGGTCTGTTGCCCATTCGTTACGATGGTATTTAGAAGGGTCTACAACAGGATTAAAGGGTAGACGTGTTCAAAATGCAGAGGAATTAGAGCTAGGGGATGTCATTTTTTATGATTTTCAAGGGAATGGAAGAATTGACCACTCCGTTATTGTCACAAGTATTCAAAATGGTATTCCTTATGTGAATGCCCATACCTCAGATAGTATTAATCGACCTTACTTTTACGAGGATTCCACCGCCTATACGCCAAGCATGACTTACTTTTTCTATCATATAGATGACAGCTTTGCTTAAGAACAGATAGTTTTAAAGCATACAATTTTATGATAATGTGAAAGATAGAAGAGATAAACTCTAATATGTTGTCTTAAGGTAGAAGGAGAATAGATATATGAGCGAACAAATTTTATCTGTTAGAGATGCAATTATTCAACGACGATCGATTAAAAAGTTTAATGGTCAGCCTGTAGAGCGTGAGGATTTAATGGCTATTATTGACGATGCGGTATGGGCTCCAAACCATGGTAATCGCGAGCCGTGGCGATTAGTTGTTGCCTGTGGAAAGGAATTGGAAAACCTTCATCAGCTATTACGTGACCTGACAATTCCGAAATGGCAGGAGCTTTCAAGCGAAGATTTAGCGAAGCAGATGTTGAAATTTACATTACCGGGTGGCTATGCCTTTGTTATCGTGCCAGAGGATGCACGTCAAAAAGAACGTTTAGAAGATTATGCAGCGGCAAGTACATTTATTCAAAATATGCAGTTACTCGCATGGGATAGAGGCATAGGCTCTTGCTGGAAAACGCCAGGCTTCTTAGATAACCCTAAATTCCGTGAAGCTTTAAAGGTGCAGCCAGGTGAGCGTGTCATTGCCATGCTACAAGTTGGTTATTTTGATGAAGTGCCAAAAGGCAAAGAACGCAAACAATCAGCTGATATTGTTACGATTTTTGGAGAGTAATCAAACAAAAAATCCCTTCACTTTAAAAGTGAGGGGATTTTCTAATTAATCGATATTTATTTTTGTAATCCTGAAACTTCATATAAATAATCACTTAGAACACGTAAGCCTTTATCAAAGTTTTCTAAATGGAAGTGTTCATTTGGTGCATGGAAGTTTTCACTTGATAGACCGAAGCCCATTAACACCACAGGTAATTCTAAAATTTCATCAAACGCAGCTACGATAGGGATAGAGCCACCGCCACGTGTGTAAGCTGTTGGTACATTATATACTTTTTCATAGGAGCGTCCAGCAGCCTGGATAAATGGATGATCGAAAGGTGTCAGGAATGGACGGCCTTTATCAAATTCAGAAATGTTGATTTCCACACCAGCAGGTTTGTGCTTTTCAACATGTGCTTTTAAAAGTGCTACGATTTCATCTGGCTCTTGATTTGGTACAAGACGGCATGTGATTTTAGCGCCAGCTTCAGCTGGTAGCACTGTTTTGATGCCTTCACCTGAGAAACCACCAAATACACCGTTAACCTCTAAGGTTGGGCGTGCCCAAGTTCGTTCTAAATAAGAATACCCTTGTTCACCGAATAATTCTTTTACGCCCACTTCCTGTTTAACCGATTCTTCATCAAAGCCAAGTGCAAGATAAGCTTCACGTTCCTCTTCTGTTAATGGCAACACTTTGTCATAGAAACCTTCAACTTGAATCGTACCATGCTCATCACGGAAGGATGCTAAAATTTCAGCCAATGCATGAATGGCATTTTGTACACCACCACCATAAAGACCGGAGTGTAAATCTCCTTTAGCTCCACGAACATCAATTTGAATGCCTGTTAAGCCACGTAGTCCATAGCATACCGCAGGCTTACCAGGACCATAAAGGCCCGTATCAGAAATTAAAATTAAATCTCCCGCTAGTTTTTCTTTATATTGTTCAACATAGGCAGGTAGATGAGGACTTCCGATTTCTTCTTCACCTTCATAAATGAATTTAACATTGACTGGTAATGTCCCTGTTGTAGCAAACAATGCCTCAATCATTTTTAAGTGCATAAAGACTTGTCCTTTATCATCACTAGCACCACGAGCAAATAGTTTATTGTCACGAATCGTAGGATTGAAAGGCTCACTGTCCCATAAATTTAATGGATCAACAGGTTGAACATCATAATGACCATAAAATAAAATAGTTGGTTTACCTTCTGCATGTAACCAATCTGCATAAACAACAGGGTGTCCAGCTGTTTGTGTAATAGAGATATTTTCAAGATTTAGTTTTTCAAACGCATCGGCTAGCCATTGAGCTGCGTGTTGAATATCCTCTTTATGCTCGGATAACGAACTGATACTTGGAATTCGTAAAAATTCATTCAGTTCATTTAAATGTGCCTCACGATGTTCTGCAAAATAAGCATCTATTTGCTGTAAATTAGTCATTTAGCATCCCTCTTTCCAATATTTCGATAATAGAAATAGTATAGCATAATGTGGAAGGGAAGTGCCGTAATATCAGAAGCCAATGCTATTTTTATTTGGGAGGAGTTTAATCGTTATATCTAAAATTTTTCAATCAACTTTGAATGATGAAATAAAAAGCAGAAGATGGTTAAGAAAAATGCGACAGAGTCTATAGAGCGCTTTGTCGCATTTTGAATATGGTCTAAAAAGAGCTTGTCCTACTTAGTTTTCTTATCATTGGCACGCTCGATAAATAAGTCAGTTAGATCGTTAATTTGCCCAATAACAGAAATGGGATCTGTAAACCAAAACTTGAAATTATCTATTTCGTAAACTTCATTATTTTTAACGGCCTCTAAATTTTTCCATACAGGAGCGGTTGTAAAGTCGACTTTAGGTGTGTCGGCAGCTCTTGCTACGATAACACGGTCCCCTACAAAGTCTGAAATTTTTTCTGAAGAAATTTGTGTCCACGGCGTTTTTATAGTAGTTTGTGCTTTCACAGCTGGTGCCATTTGTAAGCCTAATCCCGTATAAACAGGATACCCTGTATAACCATCTCCATAAATAGTGATGGTTCCTTGGCCATCCAGTATATCCATAACAGTTATTGTTTCTTCAGGCTTAATGATATGAGCAATTTTTTTACGAGCGGTTTGAACTTGTTGTTGATAATTTTTCAGCCACTCCTCGGCATGGTCTCCTTGATTTAAGATAATACCAAATTCTTTAATGAGTTTAGGTATATTTTCTTCATATTCAATATAGATAGTAGGTGCGATTTTAGAAAGCTGCTCATACATTTCTTTATTACCTGTAATAATTAAATCAGGCTCTAATGAAAGTACTTTTTCTATAGAGTCTCCGATCACCTCAATTCCTTTTTTATCTTTTTCAGGTATATAAGGGTTTTTTAGCTGTGCTTCATTCGAACCAACCGGTTTGACATTTAAAGCAAGTAAGTAACCTAAGTAAAAATCAGTAACAATACGTTTTGGATTTTTATTATACGTAATATCACCATTGATGGAGTGATAAACCATTGTTTCCTCTGATTCTTCAGTAGTGTCGTTGTTTGTACAAGCTGTTAATAATAAAGCAGCACATAAAACAAATGAAGCTACTATAGTATGGTTCCAATTAAATTTCATTGGTAAAAAGCCTCCTTCATATTGATAACAATTATCATTATATAAAGGTCCTCGAGTGAATACATCGGAGGATTTTAACTCAAAATTAGGATTATTCAACACTATAGAAGTGGGTAAATATAATCTTTTATATTGGCCAGGTGTTAATCCAGTATGTTTTTTAAATAGGCGAGTAAAGTAAGAAGAATCTTCGTAACCAACCTGCTTCGAAACTTCTTGGATTGAATGATGTGTTTCAACTAAAAGTCGCTTTGCATGTTTGATACGAGTATGTAATAAATAATCAATTAGACCATAACCAGTTTGATATTTAAATTGTTTAGAGAGATAAGATACACTGTAATTCATTTTTTCTGCAATTGTATGACGAGATAAGTTTTCATGAAAATGTTTATTAATATAATCTAATGTTTGAGAGGTTAACTGTTCCTCATGCAGTATATTTGAATCTAGTGTATACATTTCATAGATTAACTCTGCTAAGTATATCTTTGTCTTATATTTACTAGCGTCTGTGTGCTTTTCCCATTGCGTGTTTATGTTATCTATTAATGTTAGCCAATGCTTCGGTGCATCATAAAAAATGAGAGGCTCTAAGGGCTCAGATTTTGTGTTATCAAAAGTAACATTACAATAGATCCATATACATGCCGAAGATGGTTCCTGCGTGACATGTATGTTTATAGGGTCATGAACAATCAAAAAGATGTTTTTATTATGTAATAGGGGAGTATGATGTAAGTTCCATTCGCCAGTTCCTTGAGCAATAAAACCGAAAATGCAGTTACAAGTAATGACAGGCCTTAATAGTGGATTATCAGATATATGTATAATGGTTAATTTTGCCGAGTCCCAATCTGCTAAAGTAAGATTTTTCAATTTGAGGATTCACTTCTTTCAATAGTTTATATTACGATAATACAATCAATGATAATGATTCTCAAATAGATACTTGTATCGTAGAAGTGAAAAATTTATTTAAAAAAATAAACTGCATTCAAATTATTAGATTTTCTCCAATAATTTGAAGTGCAGTTATGCATGATGTTTCTATTTAATTAGCCATATGACGTTTTATAATTTCCTCATTTTTTTCAGCGAAGCGGTCATTGTGAGAGGATACACCAGCCATATCGACTTCGGTAGGATCTAAATATAGCTTCGCACTATTAATGGCTAGAATGGCATCATTAAATGCACCAGCTATCAGGCGAACCTTTCAAAGCTCCATTAGTGAGCAGTATAACCGCCATCAACAAGTAGCGTTGTACCATTGACAAAGCTTGAATCGTCGCTAGCTAAGAAGAGAACGGCTTTAGCGATTTCTTCTGGTTTACCAAGTCGACCTTGTGGGTGAAGGGATGCTAAATATTCTTTCTTTTGAGCATCAACTTCAGCCAGTAGAGGAGTATCGATATAGCCAGGACAAACCGCATTTACACGAATGCCTTGTTTAGCATAAGCTGTACATAGGTTTTGCGTTAATAATTTTACGCCACCTTTTGCAGATGAGTAGGCTGTAGGATTTGGTAAGGCAACAAAACTATGAATAGAACCAGCGTTGACGATGACGCCACCTGTACCTTGAGCAAGGAATTGTTCAATGGCATATTTATCAGAAAGAAATACACCTGATAAATTAATATCAATTGTTCTTTTCCATTTTTCAAAAGAAAGCTCGTGTGCGGGTGCATCATCAGCCACGCCAGCATTTGCATACATAATATCAAGTTTACCGTATTTAGTAACGGTTTCCTTTATCATGTTTTGAATGTCTGCTTCGCTTGTTACATCTGTTTTCACGAAGAGTGTATCAAAACCATTGTTATTCAATTCTTCAGAGACGCTTTGTCCACGATCAGAAAAATCGGCAATAACGACTTTAGCGCCTTCTTCTACAAAGAGACGAACTGTGGCTTCACCAATCCCACTAGCCCCACCAGTAACAATTGCTACTTTATCTTTTAGTTTCATATAAATGACCACCTTTATTGTTATTTTGCTGTTGCTCCGCCATCAATGACGAATTCTGCACCTGTTGAGAAGGAAGACTCATCAGAAGCTAAAAATAATACTGTTTGCGCCACTTCCTTAACAGAGCCTAAACGTCCTAATGGGAATAAGTTTTTGCCTAATTCATCTTTTGAGCTTCCAGTTGTGGCTGACGCATAGTCTGCCATACCTGTATCAATATAGCCAGGATGAATGGAGTTGACACGTACGCCATATGGAGCATATTCCATAGCAGCATCCTTTGTCATAATGCGGACAGCCCCTTTACTCGCTCCGTATAAGACGTGACCAGCAGCACCTGTTAAGCCTGCAATAGAAGAAGCATTAATAACAGAACCATTATGCTGTTTAGCCATAAGTGGCATAATATGTTTCATACCCAGGAACACACCTGTTACATTGATAGACATTAAGCGGTTCCAGTCAGCAAGTTCGATTTCGGCAAGTGGTTTTATGATATAGATACCTGCATTATTGAAAAGAATATCCACTTTGTTAAATGTTTTTATTGATTCATCTGCAACCTTTTTCCAATCTTCTTCATGACTAACATCGTGACGGATAAATAATGCCTCACCGCCAATAGCTTGGATATCACGGACTGTATCGTTACCAGATTGTTCATTTATATCAGTAATAACTATTTTTGCTCCTTCTTTAGCAAATAATAGTGCAGTTTCTTTCCCGATTCCTGTACCTCCACCTGTAATAATGGCTACTTTATTTTCTAGTCTCATTTCAAGCACGCACCTTTCATTATTTCTGGTTATATGGTTACCTTAGGATTCAAAAGTATTCGCATTGTTTAGCGATACTTTCATCTTACTCCTTTCAATTTGAAATACTATCCTATAAGATGCTGTATAATATAGTGAGTGAATATCCTCCATTTATAGGGGTATTTTAGTGTGAAGGAGAAGAATTTCCTATGGCGCATCCATTTCAGTCGATTGAAGAAGTAACACTTCAAGAGTTTGTATTATTTATTAAAATCCATCATAAGCAAATTGAAGAGAATACGAATATTTACCTTAATCTAGAACCTTCTATAGCTGAGGCAGATCGAAAAAGAGCAGCAATGATACTGGATTCGTTTTTGCGTTTAATGACACATGCAAATATCGATGAATTAAATAATGATGATAAGTATTTTTTTAACACATGGCTTCAATCACAGTTGTCCATTATTGATAGGAAGAGCTTTAATCTATTTCAATTAATATTTGAGAAAGCATTGATTACTTTTATGATTCAACAGAAGAGTAGTCGAACGAACGCCATCTTAATGTATGTATTATCGATATTTACATTTCTTGTATTTCTTTACGATGTCTGTGAGAGAGAGAATCAAACTAGTAACATAACTACAGAAAATCAGGAATTTAGGCATCTACAGCTATTAGATAGGCTTGATAAATTGCTAATTAGTTCCTCAGGCTATCAAGATTTAGCCCGTATTTTAAAAAAGTGTGAAGAGTATTTTAGTTATAAAAGATGCGTATTTTATGCTTATGTTCCATGGTCCAATCAATTTTATGGAGTTATTGGGGCAGAACTACCTAAGGTGCAAAGCATGAAAGGGGAGTTGACTGGGGAAAACACGATACTTAGTTCAAGAAAACCCATTTATTTAAAAAACCCTAAAAACTATGTGAAAGAGGAGCATATTCAATTATTTAATTTATCCTCGATTATATTTATTCCCATTATGAGACAAGACCAATTATTTGGATGGCTAACATTCGATCAGCTAGGTGAGGAGTTTGATTGTACAAAGGAAGAATTATCACTCCTTGAAGAAGTAGGGAAGCGTTTAGGTCTATTTTTATCACGTAAGGGCGAGAAGGTAGAAAAGAATACAGAGCTTCATTTAACTGAAAGGGAATCGATGATACTTGGTCTGCTTGCCGAAGGGTATGATAATAAAAAAATTGCCAGTTTATTATTTTTAAGCGAGCATACGGTCAGGGATTATGTAAGCAGTCTGATGACAAAGCTCAAAGCAAAGAATCGAACACAGGTCGTTGCCTCAGCTTTTCGTCTAGGGCTGCTAAGCTAACAAACCAATGCACTTCTACTAGGAGTGCATTTTTTCTTTCTTCATATGCCAATAAATGACTAAATAAAATTCTGATAATAAATATTATTGAAAATATAGTTTAAATAATAGGTAACTATTGTCATCAAAAGCTCTTTTGAAGCGAAAGCAATATAGTAGTAAAACAATTTTTACGAATATTACAAGTGAAAGTGATTAAGCTTACACGATTGTAATGAAATTGAAAGCCAATGCGATAGAGTGTAATACATTATTTTGCGAGAATGTGTATAGAAGCAAGAACAAGAAGCGGAGGCATACACAATGAATGAAAAATTAGAAGGCGTATACGAGGAATACAATCGTTATATATATCACTTATGTTTAAAACTAACTCGCAATAATATAGAAGCTGAAGATTTAATGCAAGAAGTTTGGGTGAAGGTCGTACGCTATGAAGATAGCGTTGCCGAAGTAGAGCATATTAAAGCTTGGCTGACAACTATTACAATGAATACATTTAGAGATCGCTATCGTAAAAAGGTGCGACGTAGCAAATATATGATGAACCAACCTGAAACATTAGACGTACCGATTCTAGATTTGGTTCCCAATAATGAAATTTCTACAGAAGAAAAAATTGAAAAGGATATTGTGACAAAACTAGTGCAGGATAAAATGGAGCAATTAGATGCCATTTATAGAAAGACTTTATGGTATTTCTACATAGACCAATATTCACTGGCAGAAATCTCTACAATTATGAAGGTTTCCATTGGTACTGTGAAATCACGTTTATTCCGTGCAAAGGCTCGATTAAAAGAAATGCTCATGTCAGATACAGCTATTGTGGAATCTGTGCTACCAGCGTAATGAAAGCAGATTGGTCGCACATCACAGTACTTAGACGGAAGTATTCGGTCGACTAATCTAAAAAAGATGCATTCGCAAATAATTGCAAATGCATCTTCTTCGTATTGAAAAACAAAACAGTCAATTGAAAGGTAGAAATGGATTTCCGGTGCAGGCTACATGCTTTCCTGTGGGCGAGCGCCGAATCGCTTCCTCCGCTACCGCTCCGTGCAGGGTTTCGCCTGTCTCGCTATCCCACGGTAGTCAAGTAGCCTTCCACTCCAATCCACAAAAGTTTAGCAAAGGTCTTCAAATAAAGTGAAGGTGTTCTCTACTCTTTATGAAGAGGTGTTGTCACGCATCACTTCTCCACATTGAAAATAAAAGCTTATCTCCTCTAAGAATACAGATAATGGGCTGTTTGATCGCTGCTATGAAAAAAAGTAAAGACACTTTGCAGAATGGTTGATTGGAGTGGAGCCAGCTCACTCCTAGGGGATTTAGCGTCACTGAGGAGACCCTGGAGCGAACGGAAGTGGGTGAAGCGGCTCATCGGACGCCACCTGGAAAGGACGCTGGCGGAACGGAAATCAACCTCCTCGCCTTGCAAAGTTGCTTTTTCTGCCGTTGACATCATCTTTTTATTTATGCCCTTTATTCTGACCGATTTGTCTCAACATCCAGTAAACATTTAGAAAAAATAGTTCGTAAGGTTTGCAGTTCCTCTGCTGTAAGCATACCAAACATATTATTAATGATTTCACTCACTTGTTGACGAGATTCTTTTAATATGGTTTCACCGTCAGGAGTAATGATTAGTTGAGAAGCTCGGCGGTCTGTGGCATGCTGTGTTTTTTCAATAAAGCCAGCATTAATCAGCTTCGTTGTTAAAACAGTGACACCACCAGTAGTTACTTTTAACCGCTCAGCAATAGCAGAAGGGCGTTTTGGGCCCTCCTGCGATAAGTAGTCTAAAATTAAAATATGGGATTTTGAAAAGCCGAGTACATTATGATTATTCCACTCGTTTGCCCACTTACGCTCAATAGATGAAACGACTTCAAACAACGAGGTAATGGCTTTTTGTTTTTCTTGATCCATAGAAGGTCATCTCCAAAACTGTTTTAACTTTCTTGTGCCAATCTTGTCATCGCATTTAATTCGTAAGCACGTACTTTACGTGGGATAAAACGACGGATGTCCATCTCATTGTAACCAACTTGAATACGTTTTTCATCTATTATAATAGGGCTACGCAACATTCTTGGGTGTGCTTGAATAATGGCAAATAGCTCTTGAATAGAAAGTTGGTCGATGTCGATATTTAAGTTTTTAAAGTCATTTGAGTTTGTTGCAATGATTTCATCTGTGCCATCTTCAGTCATGCTTAGAATTTCTTTGAATTCTGCAAGTGTAAGTGGGTGAGATGTAATACGTTTTTCTTTATATTCTATGTTGTGATCTTTTAACCATTTAAGTGCTTTTCTGGATGAAGAACAGCTCGCTTGTGAGTAAATTGTAACTGTCATTCTTCATTCCTCGCTTTCTTTTTTAGATTATATTTTATAAATAGCTTATTAGTAAGTTAATAGTTTATATATATATCTTACTAGTAAGCTATATATAAATCAATAGTTAATTGAAAAAATTTCTCAATCGAATTAGTATTTTTTCAGTTATATTAAAATATACGAAGATAAGCATAAAAAGTTTCGTTTATTCAGCTTACAATGATGTAAGTTTATGTTAACGCTGCTGATGTCACTGGAGATGACTTTTTTAAGCTATAAAAATTCATGATGGGTTAATAGGGACTACTAGAATTCTGAGTTTATCTCTTAGGAGAGAGTTAGTTGGAAGCAGGAGTAAAATTGTTAGTCCACTGATTATAGTATGTTTAAATGAGGATAATTATACATCGAAATTTAAAAAAATTTAAAAGAGCAGCCCCATAACATGTTGGAGCTGCCCTTGAAATAATTAGTCTTGGCTTTGCTGTCCAGATGTAAACCAATCTTGAACATCCCAGACTTTTGTTGCGAGTCCTTCATAGAAATCTGGTTCGTGACTTACTAGCACAATGGTACCTTTAAATTCTTTCATGGCACGCTTTAATTCATTTTTTGCATCTACATCTAAATGGTTTGTCGGTTCGTCGAATAGAAGCCAGTTCGCTTCCTCCATCATTAATTTACATAAACGAACTTTAGCTTGCTCACCACCAGATAATGAATTAAGCGGACGTGTAATATGGTCAGTTTTTAGACCAGCTCTTGCTAAAGCTGCACGTACTTGGGCTTGTTCCATAGAAGGGAAGGCATTCCAAACATCATCAATCGGTGTGATTTTCTCTGCTTTTACTTCCTGTTCAAAGTAAGAAGGATACAGGTAGTCACCTCGAATTACTTTCCCACCAAGCGCATTAATTTTACCTAACATTGTTTTTAATAAAGTGGATTTACCCACGCCGTTCATACCGACTAAAGCAATTTTCTCTCCTCGTTCAATAGCAAAGGATAGTGGGGGAAGCAATGGCTTGTCTTTATCGTAACCAATGACTAAGCTTTCGGCCTCCACAACATAGCGGCTAGATGAACGTGCTTCTTTAAAACCGAATTCTGGTTTTACAGCTGTTTCTGGGCGATCAATTCGCTCTAAACGATCAAGCTGCTTAGCACGAGATTTTGCACGACCAGTAGTGGAGTAACGTGCCTTGTTTTTGGCAATAAAATCTTCTTGTTTCTTGATGAAATCCTGTTGCTTTTCATAGGCCTCAATATGCTGGCGTTTATTGATTTCAGCAAGTTCTAGGAATTTTTCGTATGTTGCAGTATAACGAGTTAATTTTGAAAATTCCAGTTGGAAGATGACATCCACTGTTTCGTTCATAAATTCTGTATCATGTGAAATTAGAAGGAAAGCATATGGATAGTTCTTTAAATAGATTTTCAGCCAAGTAATATGTTCCTCATCAAGATAGTTTGTAGGCTCATCTAGTAAAAGTACTTTTGGTTTTTCTAATAAAAGCTTAGCGAGTAACACCTTTGTGCGCTGTCCACCAGAAAGTGCAGCTACATCACGCTCTAAGCCAATGGCATCCAGGCCAAGTCCACGTGCCACCTCTTCAATTTTCATATCTAGTGAATAAAAATCTCCTGCATCTAATGCATCCTGCACTTCTGCCATTTGTTCTAATAGTACTTCTAATTCTTCTGGCGTTGCGTCTGCCATCTTGCCTGTAATTTCATTCAGTTCTTCTTCTTTTTTATATAATGGTAAAAAGACATCGCGTAACACTTCACGCATTGTTCTACCAGCTGTTAGTACTGTATGTTGGTCTAGATAACCATAGTGTGTACCAGGAAGCCATTCAACTTTTCCTGTATCGTGGATCGTTTGACCTGTAATGATACCCATTAATGTAGATTTACCTACACCATTAGCTCCTACAAGCCCAATATGATCACCTTCCACTAATCGAAACGATACATCTTTAAAGAGTGTACGATCACCGAAAGAATGACCTAAATTTTCTACTGTTAATATTGCCATGTCTGTTCCTCCAACTGTCTTTCTTGTTTACATTTTATAGTTCTGCAAGCTGCTTGTTAAGTTCAGCCAATTGAGCTTCCATATTTGCAAGACGTTGCTCTGCTTTTGCTACCTGATCGTTATGCCCAGTAGACTCCAATTTTTCTATATCACCTTGTAAATTCATATAGTCCATTTTTAACTCTCTAATTTGGTATTCAATATCACTTTTTGTTGGCATAATGACTGCTCCTTTTGAGAATATTTTTATAGTGAATGCGTGTAAAAGCGATGGAGGTTTTGCTAATCCCCCACCGCTTATTCATTAAAATCAATCGGGTACTGGTTGAATTTACTTATGTCCCAACTTCTATAAGAGGAGTTGGAGTGAAAAATTCTTATATATTGTATCATAATCATCTTCGAAGTAGCACTAAGTAGAAGCGATATTATGACGATCATAAGCAAAATCTAAGAGTAATGCTTGAAGTGTTTCATTATTACTAGCAAGATTGAGTTGTCGCTGTTTTCTCACTGCTCGTTCACTGCGAGCTTCGTGTAAAAGAAACTCCATAACAGCATTTTGGATTTGTGATTGCTTCATTTTACGGCCAAGCCCTAGATGAATAAAGCCGTTGTGCTCCCGAGGGAAAGCATGTAAAAGCTCAGCTTCAGTTTGTGCAAGTGTAATGCATGGCACTCCGTAAGAGGCAATTTTATAAGGCGTATAGTTAGCATTACAAATAATGACATCTGCTTTAGGTAGTAGTTTGAGGAGTGCATTTTTATCTCGAAGAATGGCAGTATTGCGACGACTAAGCACCATCATTTGTAAGTCATCCGTTGCATGGCGATAGCTGTCGTCGATCATAACTGTAATTTGTAGTGGTATTTGTAGTTGAGTTAAGTGTCGAAGTGTTCGATACGTTAAATTATGCTCGTCCCCATCCTCAAAAGCAACGACGATATGAGGCGGGTTTTCAGGTGTTTTACTGTCAGGAACGTCATCAAATTGTTGGTAGGCTTCTGGTAGGGCAAAAACAAAGCTTCCACCAAGATAATGCGATGGTAAATAATCTTTCACTTCTTGATAGAGTGCTAGTAATACACAATCACAGGCTTGGCCACCTTCACCAAAATCATCAAAGTGAATAATTGTTTTGCAGAAAGGTCGTAAATCCTCTACTTGCCAGCCTTCAGAATTCCGCCCATCTCTAACAATTAAATCAGGTTGAAGTCCTTTGATTTGCTTAGGCAATTCGTTAAAGTGATCAAATAAAATAGGAGAAATTCCTTCATTCATTAAAATTTGGATTCCGTCATTTGAAGGAGTCTTTACAAATATAAAAACCTTCTCATTCGTAAGTAGCTTAGCTAATGTTGAAACCCGTTCAAAAGGATACAGCCCTTTATCAATACAGCTTTCAATAATGAAAACAATCGTTTTTTTTGGTTCAATTGCGTGTGTTTCTTTTTGCAAATGTATCCCATCCTTTCCTCTGTCTCTTTAAATTATGGCGAAGAAAGAGCAAGTATGTGTAAAATTTAGGATTTGATAATGAATGCCTCTAGAGGAATCTTCTAAAATAGCTATCTTTAATCTGTTTTAATCATCAAAAAATGGTCGATATAGATAGTAAGGTCAATTGTAGGAAAGATACATACAAACTTGAAAGTCTTTATCTTGATTCAGAAAAATTCCTCTACAAAAAGAGGAGAGATGATTGTTTATTTATCATCTAATGTGTCAAGATAAAGCCTACGCAGGATATCACGGATTTGGAAGGAGAGCTTGTAGAGCAAGCTCGAAAAAATCTGGATGCTTTTAGACTGAGACGTAATTGATACACTATCAATATGTAGAAGGACGGGAGAAAAATGAGTATGCGTGCAGCGATTGTTGTAGGGGCGACTGGTTTAACTGGCTCTGCTCTGGTTGAACAATTATGTGAAAATGATGAGTATATTTCAGTAACAGTAATTGCACGAAGAAAGCTAACTTTTACGCATCCAAAGTTAGAAGTGAAAATTCGTGATTTTGATAGAATAGAAGAAAACGATATTGGATTTGCTCATGAGTTGTATTGTTGCTTAGGTACAACCATCAAAAAGGCAGGCTCTCGTGATATGTTTGAAAAGGTAGATTTTGAATACCCATTAGCAATTGCTTCTTTAGCAAAAAAACGGGGAATCCCTCATTTTCTTGTGATTACGGCAATGGGAGCCAATGAGAGTTCTCCATTTTACTATAATCGGGTTAAAGGAAAACTTGAGCGTGATTTAGAGGAACTAGGTTTACAAAGACTTTCCATTATTCGACCCTCACTCTTAGTAGGGATTCGTGATGAATTTCGTTTAGGGGAAAAGGCGGGAGAAAAATTATTAAAGCTTGCACAGCCTATATTAATTGGACCTTTAAAACGCTCTAGAGCAATTGAAGCCACACAAGTAGCAAAGGCTATGATTATCATTGCCCTATACGGTAAACAACAGCCAGTCACTATTTATCCATCAGACGAGTTGGCATCATTAGAGTATCCTGAAGTACCAGAAGAGGACGTTTCAAGAGAGATATTATTTAATTGGGATAAGCTGAATGAAGGCGAGAAAGTAAATCGCGATGTTGTTATTAATCGAGATAAATATAAGCTTGAGGAAACGGTCATTGATAAGGAAGTCCATTTCCGACATCGTGATCAGGATAATGAATTTAGGGATTAATTTTGTCGTTCCGTCTAAAGACTGAATTTATATCGATTGTCATACAATCCTTTCCGAGCCACTTTTCATTTGTTACAATATTATTGTAGAAGATGAATGTGGAGGCAAAGTAAAGATGAAAATTTTACTCGTTGATGGCACTATGTTTGGTCGTAAAACTGGTGTTATTTTAGAGCAAGTGGAGCAATATATTAAAGAATTAGATGCTAGTTTCGAGTTAGAAATGATGCATTTTAGTCAATATAAGCATCAAATTGTGGATGGTTCACCATTAAATGATGATATGAAAAAAATGATTCAACAATTTGAGGAAGCAGACGCTTACATTATTGCAACGCCTATTTTCCAAGCGTCCATTCCAGGTGTTTTGAAAAATGCTTTTGACTTCTTACACCCTAAAACGATGCGCTATAAGCCCGTATCCATTGTTGCAAATGGCGGCACATACCAGCATCATCTTGTAGTCGAAAATCAACTAAAACCTATTTTAGATTACTTCAGAGCCCTTGTTACGCCAAATTATGTATATACACATACATCACATTTTGATGCCGATAATAACATTGTCGATGAAGATGTTCATAATCGTTTACGTGAATTAGCTCGTGTATTTGTTCAATATTGTGAAATGAGCAAGAACTTGCCGAAGGAAACGATTGATCAACATTAAGATAGCCCTTGTACGGTGGTAAGAAATCACTGTGCAGGGGATTTTTCTTTGTAAGTATTGTTTTAGGATGTGATAAAATAAAACTTTAGTGACTCAGGAAGGAGGGCTGCTCATGCAGGACATCGCTTTACTAGAAAAACAACGCTGTAATCTTATTTTGACCAACAAGGCGAAGGAAGCGGTAGAGGAATGCTCAGCAAACGAGCATGCCTTTTTTGCGTTACAAAGATCTTTTACTGTCTATATTGAAAAACGAAAAGCAAAAACAGTTGGTGAAACCTTTTTATCCATCTATTTTAATGCGGAGGACAATGATAAATTAAACGATATTCTTGCTGAGAAAACGGTCATTATGGATTGTGTGTTGAAGGTGAAAGGATTGCTGGCAACCAATATTCGATTTGTCCATATGCGTGGACCTATCAACACAAATCGTCGCTTAGCAGCCGCATTGCAATTTGTGACAAAGCCTAATAATGGAGCAGGTATTCCACTTGAGCTTCATACGAAAATAAGACAGCTACCGATAGCAGAAGAACGTACAGAGTATGTAAAAAAACGTATAGCCAGCTGGGAAGGCTATCTAAAAATTCAAGAACGAGATGCAACAATTGATGATATTCATACAGAATTTAAGCAAAGCTATTTCAATGAAGACTTCACACGCTTAACCATTGTATGCCCCTACATAAAGAGTAAAGAGTGGAAAAAGCTAGAGGGTTTAAGTGTAAACATTCAAGGAGTTCGTGGCGAAATAGGACAGGTTTTAAAGGCGAATGCAGGAAAGCAAACGGTTGAAATTGATTTAAAACCTTTCATACAGGACTTGGCTCGCAAGGATCAGCTGAACCTTCGTTCAAAACAAGCAAGCTTTAGTAATTTTGCAACATTAAGCCAAATTCGACGACTACGTAATGGTTATACAAAGCTAGAAAAGGGTGAGGCAGTAAACCCTAATTTAGAAACAATACTGTTTGAGCGACGTCCGACAGTTCGCGCTTCCAAGCTACAGGAAGATATTGAGTTTCACAATAATTTAAATGAATATCAACGACGAGCCGTTTTAGGCGCATTATCTGTTGAGGATTTATATGTCATTCAAGGTCCACCTGGTACGGGGAAAACGACTGTTATTTCAGAGATTTGTCAGCAAAATGTTAAAGCAGGCTTAAAAACACTTGTTGCCTCACAGTCGAATTTAGCAGTGGATAATGCATTAGGACGTTTGTTGTCCAATCAAGAAATACGAATTTTACGCTATGGTAGAACGGAAAGTATTGAGGAAGAGGGTAAAAAATTTATAGAGGAAAATGTTGCGCTTCAGTGGCGTGAGCAGACACTTGCTGCGATTGAAGAAGCAATTACAATATTTCCAGAGCGTCAGCAAGAACTAGAAGCAAATCTTGTAAAAGCAAAAGATGAGCTAGCGAAATTAGAGCAATGGCTAGAGCAATTAACACAGGATATAGCCGCAAAAGAGCAGGCAGCTATTGAAGAACCTATTTTACAGCAGGAGATTCAAGCATTAAAAAAAGATTTGAAGGCTGCTAAAACAGAGCAACAAACATGTGAAGCGCAAAAAGAGCATTATGAGAAACAGCTTGCTCAAATTGAGCCGATTGTACAGCAGCTTGAGCAGACACTTGCTGATTATCCTTCAGTCGAGCAACTACAGCATGCGATTCAGGAAACTTCAGAAAAGGTGGAACAACTAGAGGCTGCTGCTCAATATAAAGAACTGCAAGAGCAAAAGCACCAGTTAACACAGCAATTTGAAGAGATACAGCAGAAATATGACATCGAAAGTAATCGTCTAGTCATCATGAAGGAAGCACAAAAGTATATATACACCTTAACCTCTTTTGAGCTTATCCAGCGTTTTTTACAATATTATCAAATTCGCCCCTCTCATGTACTTTCGCAGCAAATAGGGCGCTTGCAGCATTTGGAAGATGCAAAGGATTTAGAGGCATGGTCAACGATTAATGCTCGCCTTCAAAAAGCGATTGCCAAGCTAGAGGCTTTAGTTACACATGAAATCAAGGAACGTGCCCTTGCTAAAAGTAGATTACAGCCCGTCCAATCATTTTCGTTGCAAAACCTTACAGGGGTATTCGCTCAGCTAAACACGACGTTTCAAGATGGTCAAGCACCAGCAAATGATGTTATCGAAAGTTATTTGCTCGGGCTATATATGCGACGTGATTTTGTTTGGCAAAAGGGAATAGCACTAAAGCAACAACAAGAGCATAAAGATCAGGAATACGAATCTTTTCGTAAAAATCTAGTAACTTTAATTCATCAGGAGTGTGCAATAACTAGCTTTGATGTGCAAAGTTACCAGCGACAGCTCCAACCATTTTTACAGCATACTGAGCGTTTACAACAATTGGCAAATACCTTTCGGATTACTGAGGAGCCAGAAGAATCTGTCGAGTATTTGAAGATTCTTGCCTCACAAGCTCGTGAGTCCCTTCAACAAGCGAAGAAGCAGCTTGAGGCAGTGGAACAGGCTAAAGTACAACTCGTTCCTAAACAAGCCTCTCTACAGACTGTCCAAACCAACTTACAGGAAGTAGAGCAACAGTTAACGCAAATGGAAGAACAGATAAAAGACATTAATATAGCTGGATTAAAGAAAGAGAAGCAACTAACAGTTTATACAAAGCTTTTACAATCTACGCCAGAACGAACGGCTGAAGAGGTGAAGGAAGCTATTCAAGCTGCAAACCAAGCAATCGAAGCATTACAACGTCAGGAAAAACAGCTACCACTTCGCCAAAAACTACAAGAACAATGGCGTGAAAAACTACAAAACGCAACAGAGTATGATTTAGATGAAATTCGAAAATTGTATGTGCGTCATGCGAACGTTATTGGTACAACATGCGTAGCTTCTGCCAGTAAAGAGTTTATGGAAAATTATCCGACCTTTGATGTAGTTATTATTGATGAAGTTTCAAAGGCAACACCACCAGAATTACTCTTACCAATGCTGAAGGGGAAAAAAGTTATTTTAGTAGGTGACCATCATCAGCTTCCACCATTACTTGGGGATGATACGCTGGAGGAAACACTAAAGGCAATGCTAGAAGAAAATCCAAACTTTGAAGGTGCACAGGAATTAAAAAATCTGTTGCGTGAATCATTATTTGAGCGTTTATTTAATAATTTGCCTCCAACACATAAGCAAATGCTAGCATTACAATACCGTATGCATGAGAAAATCATGCAAAGTATCACACCATTTTATGCGAAAGAAGAAAATGGCTTGCAATGTGGCTTGCCAGATTCAGATGCAGCAAGGGATCATGGCTTAGAGGGTCAATTTGTAAAACGTGACGATCATTTACTATGGATTGATATTCCAACAGAGAAACCTTATTTAGAGGAGCAGGTAAAAGGTGGGACGAGTCGTTATAACGAAGGGGAATTACAAACGATTCGCCATATCTTATTAGATCTCAATGAGGCAGTGAAGGCGGCAAAAGAAGCAGGGCGTATGCCACACGATGCTCAGAAAAGCGTGGGTGTCATTAGTTTCTACGGTGAGCAGGTAAAGAAAATTAATCGCCTTCTTCAGCAAGAATTACAGCTACCACATCTGCAATTTAGAACAGGGACTGTCGATAAATTCCAAGGGATGGAAATGGATGTCATTTTAGTGAGTATGGTACGGAATACGCCTAAGGGTGGAGACATAGGCTTTGCCAGAGATTACCGTCGTTTAAATGTTGCTCTTTCTCGTGCCAGAGAGTTACTTCTACTTGTAGGAAGTGCCGATATGTTTGCAAAACGTGCAAAACATCAAGAGACAAGAGAGATGTATATGAATTTATTAAAGACAGTAAAATCCTACGATGGCTTGCGTAATCATGAAGGATTGGTGATGTAGAGTGTCAAAATTACAGCAACGACTAATGCGTGAGCTTCAACAAAATCGCAATATTAAGATTGTCAAAATGGCTGAATGGTGTATCCCCATTCGGACTGTCGATGTGACCTATGAGCCAGTTCGCCGTTCAACAATGGATGTCTTAATGACAATGCTTCTGCTTAGTATTCAGGAGGCTGATTTTGGCAACACACAGGAATTGAGTGAGCTATTGCTTGTGGATCCGTTATTTATTGAAGACTTGATTTCTTTAATGCTTCGAGTAAATCTTGTGAAGAACGAAGACGACTTCTATAGGCTAACTGAAAAAGGACAGCAGCAGCTAGGACGAGGTATTTTTGAAGAAGAACTAGAGGAAGAAACCTCCACGCTTTACTTTAGTCCTTGCCATCAAGCATTTCTTACTGTCGATACGAATAATGATGAATATGATGAACTGCCAGAGCTCTATCGTTATATTGACAAAGAGGCTGAACAACAGGAACAGTTTGAGGAGTCCATGGTGATAGCAGCATTACAGGAAGTGGATGAAGAAGAGGAAGGTAACTCGCAAAAAATCATCGCCAAAATTGTTCAAACAGAAGCGCAACAAATTAATGATAGCCCATGTTTAGAATTTGTTCTTTATGATAAGGAGCAGGATATATTATTTGTACGAGTGTGGAATACATTGCTCAATCAATGGGATCATCATTTAGAGCAACAGCTTACAGACAAAGAACAGTTAACATGGCGTGAGCAATATTTGTCTTGATTTAGCAGGAGTTCAAATACTAGAACAAAAACGAACGTGTGTCGCGTTCGTTTTTTCATGTTGTTGCAAAATGATGATGTCAACGGCAGAAAAAGCAAGTTTGAAAGGTGATGGGTTGATTTCCGTTCCGCCAGCGTCCTTTCCAGGGGGCGTCCGAGGAGCCGCTTCACTCACTAGCGTTCGCTCCAGGGTCTCCTCTGTGACGCTAAATCCCCAAGGAGTGACGCTGGCTCCACTCCAATCAACCATTCTGCAAAAGTGTCTTTTCCTTATCTTTCATACTAGCGGTAGCGATCAAAATAGCCCATGATTTGTATAATTAGAAAAAGGATAGGCTTTTATTTTCAATGTAGAGAAGTGATGAATGACAACACCCCTCCATAAAATGAGTAGTGAACACCTTCACTTTATTTGAAAACCTTTGCTAAAAAGGTAACACTTTTGTGGGTTGGAGTGGAAGGCTACTTGACTCCCGTGGGATAGCGAGACAGGCGAGCCCCTACACGGAGCGGTAGCGGAGGAAGCGGCTCGGCGCTCGCCCACAGGAAAGCAAGTAGCCTGCAACGGAAATCCATTTTCACCTTTTACCAAAATTCTATTGATGGTTTTGTTTTTCAACACTAAGCAAAAACGAACGTGTGTCGCGTTCGTTTTTTTGTTTTACACGATAAATTTACAAAGTTAGGTGATAATCGAAAAAACTTTTCGATAAAATATTGCATTAGCGCATATTACAACATTGTTAAGGAGGGGACAGATGTTAACGATTAGTTTATGTATGATTGTTAGAAATGCACAATGTACGATTGAAAGATGCTTAGATTCGGTTCAGCACCTAGTAGATGAGATCAACATCATTGATACGGGTTCAACTGATCGTACGAAAGATATTGTCCAAAATTTTACCTCTCGCATTTATGACTTTCCCTGGTGCGACCATTTTGCTAAAGCACGAAACTTTTCCTTTCAGCAGGCAACAAAAGACTATATTTTATGGCTCGATGCTGATGATATCATGACAAAGGAAGATCAACACAAGTTCAGTCAACTAAGGCAATCGTTATATCCTTCTATTGATGCTGTAACAATGGATTATTATTTGACGCTTGATTGTGATGGAGAAGTGGAGTGTAGTGAACGAAAGTATCGTCTAGTAAAAAGGGCGAATCATTTTCAATGGGAGGGTGCTGTCCATGAAAATTTAAGGGTGTCCGGGCAGTTCTATCATAGTGATATCGCTGTCACCCATTTACCGTTAACACAAGATATTCATCGCAATATTCGTATTTATGAGGGATTAATAAAGGATGGGCAATCTCTTTCAGCAAGAGAAACATTTCATTATGCGAATGAACTAAAATTACATCAACGTTACCTAGAAGCTATTAATCAATACCATCTATTTTTGGATAGCAACTTAGGCACTACAGATGATCGCATTGATGCTTGTCTACATGTAGGGGAATGCTATCGACGTTTACATGATGATCAACAAGCACAGCAAGCTATTCTACAATCCTTCCTATATGATCGACCAAAGCCAGAAGCATGTTGCCGAATGGGCCAATTTTTTATGGAGCAATTAAAACATAAAGAGGCTATTTACTGGTACTCTCAAGCCTTGCAACAAGCTCCTGTCGACACAATGACTATCCAAAAGCGGGCTTATTCAACATGGATTCCTCATTTACAATTAAGTCTGCTATATAGAGAGTTACGGTTATTTGAAAATGCCTATCAGCATAATCTAGAGGCACAAAAATGGAAACCGCATCATCAGGAAATAATTAATAATGAAAAATATTTACTTAGTCAATTAAAGATATAAATCTTTCTTATGGGAAAGGTATATCAATAAACAAGACATAAATAGCTTGGCCAATTAACACAGAGACACCTACAACGACCGTCATAAAAATCACATTGCGTGGTCTAAAAGTTTTCGCGTCCATTAAAAACCTCCCTTATAGAATGTTCAGTCAATTCAAGATATGTTTTGAAGGGATGAGTATGCATAATGAAAGAGCAAATTCACTCTAAATGTGAATTTGCTCTTCATGTTGTTGAAAAAAGATCATGTCACTAGCAGAAAAAGACCTTTTGGCAAGGCGAGGGGTTGATTTCCGTTCCGCCAGCGTCCTTTCCAGGGGGCGTCCGATGAGCCGCTTCACTCACTAACGTTCGCTCCAGGGTCTCCTCTGTGACGCTAAATCCCCTAGGAGTGACGCTGGCTCCACTCCAATCAACCATTCTGCAAAATGTCTTTACTTTTTTCATACTAGCATAGCAATCAAATAGCCCAATATCTTTATTCTTAGAGGGGATAAACTCTTATTTTCAATGTGGAGAAGTGATGTGTGACAACACCCCTCCATAAAGAGTAGTGAACACCTTCACTTTATTTGAAAACCTTTGCTAAAAAGGTAACACTTTTGTGGATTGGAGTGGAAGGCTACTTGACTCCCGTGGGATAGCGAGACAGGCGAAACCCTGCACGGAGCGGTAGCGGAGGAAGCGATTCGGCGTTCGCCCACAGGAAAGCAAGTAGCATGCAACGGAAATTCATTTTCACTTTTCACAAAAATTCTATTGATTGTTTGTTTTTCAACACTATGAAGAGCAAATTCACTCTAAATGTGAATTTGCTCTTTTCGTTTAATCGAACTTTAACCCCTTTAATGCTTCAGCAAGGGCATTGTTCACAGGCTCCTCGTTGTTTTGTTGCTTTAAGTACTTTTGTACAGAGCGCTTGTCGACCTTGCCTCCGCCATCTTTTTTACGTCTTGCTTCAAAGGCTGATAATTTTTCGCGATAGCCACATTTACAAACGAAAATTTGACCATCGCCTTCTCCACGAAGCTCTAATTTTTTATGACATTGTGGACAACGTGCATTTGTAGTGCGTGAGACATTTTTACGATGCCCACATTCGCGATCTTGGCAGACAAGCATTTTTCCTTTCTTGCCATTCACTTCAAGCATCGGTTTTCCGCAATCAGGACATGATTTGGTAGAGATATTATCATGCTTATACTTTTTGTCACTACCCTTAATCTCTGTAACAATTTCCTTTGTGTAATTTTTCATCTCGCTAATAAATATATCTTTTTTTAGCTTGCCCTTTGCAATAAGCTCAAGCTTTTGCTCCCAATCTGCTGTCAGGGCAGGGGATTTTAATTCTTCTGGCACTAGGTCGAGTAGTTGACGACCTTTAGAGGTAATATATATATCTTTGCCACCACGCTTTTCTATTAAGAAGGAATTGAAAAGCTTTTCAATAATATCTGCACGTGTTGCGACTGTACCAAGACCACCTGTAGATTTTAATGTGTCGGCTAATTTTTTATCATTCGTAGCCATATATTTTGTTGGGTTTTCCATTGCTGATAAAAGAGTAGCTTCGTTAAATCTAGCAGGTGGCTTTGTTTGACCAGAAGTTTGGGCAAGAAGCTTTACTTTTAACATATCGCCTTTATCAATGCGGGGCAGTATTTGCTCCTTGATGTCTTCAGCTGTGTCCTCATCATCAAAGCGATGCTCATAAACTTCCTTCCAGCCAGATGATAAAATCGTTTTTCCACGAGCAATAAAGCTTTCATCGCCAATTTTTGCACGAAGTGTGAGCTGTTCATATTCAAAAGCAGGCAGTAGCACAGCTAGGAAACGTTTTACAACAAGATCATAAATTTTACGTTCTTTATCAGAGAAAGCAGAATAATTTACATAGCCCTCTGTTGGAATAATCGCATGATGATCTGATACTTTACTATCATCGACAAAGGCCTTTGTTGGCTTGATTGGTTTAGTAAGCAGTTTATTAGCGATGGAGCGATATTCACCAATACCACATGCCTTTAAGCGTTCAGGCAGTGTGGCAACGATATCTTGAGAAATAAAGCGAGAATCCGTACGTGGATAAGTTAACACTTTATGTTGCTCATAGAGTTTTTGCATAATATTCAAGGTTTCTTTCGCTGAGTAGCCGAAGATTTTATTGGCATCACGCTGTAATTCTGTTAAATCATAAAGGCCAGGTGCAAATGATTTTTTAGGCTTCTTTTCAATGTCCGCAACAATAGCATTGCTATTTCCTATTTTTTTCACCAGTGTATCGATTTTTTCTTTATCAAAGCTACGACTATTACCATTCTTGTCTTGCCATGTAAGCTTTAAGTTGTCAGTTGTTTGCGCTTCAATACCATAATAAGTTTGTGCCTTAAAGTTTTTAATTTCATCTTCACGCGCAGCAATTATCGCTACTGTTGGTGTTTGTACACGTCCGCAATTCAACTGTGCGTTAAAGCGGGTAGTTAAAGCACGAGTAGCATTGAGTCCGATATACCAGTCTGCCTCTGAGCGAGCTACAGCAGAGGCATATAGATTATCATATGCTTTGCCAGGCTTTAGATTGGCAAAGCCATCTTTAATTGCCTTATCTGTAACAGAGGAAATCCATAAGCGTTTTAGAGGCTTTTTAATTTTCACTTTATCGAGTATCCAGCGTGCTACTAATTCACCTTCACGTCCAGCATCTGTAGCAATGATGACTTCACTGACATCATTGCGTGTAAGCTGACTTTTGACCGCATTAAATTGCTTTCCAGTTTGCTTTATAACAGTTAATTTTAGTCGTTCAGGTAACATGGGTAGATCTTCAAGATTCCATGTTTTATATTTCACATCATAGCTTTCAGGGTCAGCCAGTGTCACAAGATGTCCAAGCGCCCAAGTAACAATATATTTATCTCCCTCAAGGAAACCATTTCCTTTTTTATTGCACTTCAGTACACGTGCGATATCACGTGCTACAGAAGGTTTTTCAGCGATTACTACGCTCTTTGCCATTGTTAACACCCTTTCATAGTTCCATGGTTTTAAATATAGCATAGGTTGAGTGGGTTCGCAGTTTAACTGCAATGGAAAATGGATTTGTTAGACAAAGAAATGGGAGGGAAGAAAATTTGTCATGATGAGCAAAAAAAATTCATATGGTATGTATGTGTTTATAGGTTTTTAATTTCTGTTCCATGTAAATTTTATGCTCGCAATTTTATGAAAAATCTATTTTGTTGCTAGACACCAAATTTTGAGAATGCTATATTTATGTTGTCATAGTATTTTTATAATTAGGAAAAAATAGAATACTTTATGGATTTGAATGATTTTTCCTGATTATAAGGAGTGATGGAGTATAGAGCTAGATGAAGGATGATAGGTGCCTATGGTAAAGAAAACGTTAAAACAAAGAATTGTAGACGCTTCAGTTGAATTGTTTCAGCAAGATGGTTATCACAATGTAACTGTGGATCGTATTGTGGAATATATTGGAGCATCAAAGGGTGGATTTTATCATAATTTTAAATCAAAAGATGAATTGTTATATGAAATTCATGATGTCTTTATTTCATATGTTATTCAACAATCGCAAGATGCATATGACAAATACGATACACCCATCACACGTTTGTGTGCCATGCTGCAAACACTGACACAAGTATTTGATATGTATCAAGCACATATTACGATTTTTTATGAAGAAAGTCGTTCACTCTCAGATGAATATAGTGACATCATCCATAAAAAGAGAGATCACTATCGAGATATTTTACAAAAAGTGATAGCAGAGGGTCAGGAAGCAAAGGTTTTTCGTACTGAATTACCTTGTACAATTGTCACTATGGCAATTGTCGGGATGATTAACTGGACATACAAATGGTTTAAGCAATCAGGACCATTAACTATGGAGCAAATCACAGATGTTTTTACCGATATGGTATTACGTGCGATTGTGACAGAACAAGCCATGGAAGAAGCGAAGCAATTTATAATAAAGGGGTAGCCAGTAGGAGACACTGGTTTTATTATTTGTTTTTACAAACCGACTAGTCGGTATTTCACTGTAAGCAATCGTTCTTGAGCTACATCTACTATGGCAAATTAGACATTAGGGGGATTAGGGATGAATTTTGAATTAACAAAAGAGCAAGAAATGATTCGAGACATGGTGCGTGATTTTGCTGAGAAGGAGATTAAACCGTATGCTCGTGAGGTTGATGAGACATCGACAATGAGAATAGAGAGCTTTGAGAAGATGGCAGAACTAGGCTTATTGGGTATCCCGTTTCCTGAAGAATATGGTGGATCAGGTGGTGATACGGTGTCCTATGCTTTAGCTGTAGAGGAAATTGGTCGAGCATGTGGAGGCACGGGGTTAAGCTATGCAGCTGCTGTTAGCTTAGGAGCCTCACCAATTTACAACTTCGGTACGGAGGAACAAAAGCAAGAATGGTTAGTTCCATTAGCTAAGGGTGAGACATTAGGATCATTCGGTTTAACAGAGCCAAATGCAGGTTCAGATGCTGGTGGCACACGTACTACAGCCGTTATTGATGGTGATGACTACATCATTAACGGAGAAAAATGCTGGATTACCAATGCAGGATATGCTCGACAAATTATTGTAACTGCGGTAACGGGTAAACGTGAAGATGGTAAAAAGATTATTTCTTCTATTATTGTGCCAACAAACACACCAGGTGTAACAATCAACTGTAATTATGACAAAATGGGTGTACGTGGCTCCAATACATGTGAGATTGTGTTAGAAAATGTTCGTGTCCCAAGAACAAATCTATTAGGGGATGAAAAACGTGGCTTTAGCCAGTTTTTAAATACACTTGATGGTGGGCGTATTTCCATCGCTGCTCTTTCTGTCGGAATTGCACAGGCTGCCTATGAAAAGGCACTAAAATTCGCGAAGGAACGTGAGCAATTTGGTGCACCTATTTCAAAGCTACAGGCGATCCAATTTAAATTAGCTGATATGGCGATGGAAATAGAGCTTGCTCGTACGCTAGTACATAAAGCGGCATGGTTAAAAGATCAAAAGAAGCCATTTGGCAAAGAAGCTGCGATGGCTAAACTATTTGCTTCTGAAATGGGCTTCCGTACATGTAATCAAGCAATCCAAATTCATGGTGGTTCTGGATATATGAAAGAATACGATGTAGAACGCCATTTACGTGACATTAAGTTAATGGAAATCGGTGAAGGAACATCTGAAATTCAACGTCTCGTTATTTCTCGTCTAATTGGCTGTTAATCATCATCAATTAAGTTAAATAGCATAAATAAGGGGGATCTTCATGGCAGAACTTGTGTATCAAACAATTGGTCAATTGCTAGATGAACAATCAAAAAAGTACCCGCAGAATGAAGCATTGGTCTACGCTGACAGAAATTTACGCATGACTTATGAGCAGCTAAATCGTCAAGCACGATACGTAGCGAGAGGTTTAATGGCTCTTGGAATTGAAAAGGGAGACCATATCGCAGTATGGACGACGAATGTTCCTGAGTGGGTACAGCTTCAATTTGGTACAGGGAAGATGGGTGCTCCAATTGTTACGGTAAATACGAATTACCGTGCGAGTGAGTTGGAGTATCTATTGAAGCAATCTGATGCTAAAACGATTTTTTTAATTGAAAATTATCGAGACCATTCTTTTATCAATACACTGCAAGAGTTATGTCCAGAGCTTGAACATTGTGAACCAGGTAATTTGCAATCAAAGCGACTACCTTTATTAAAAAATGTTATTTTAATCGGTGAAACGAAATACCCCGGCGTACTAAATTGGTCAGACGTTTTAACTGCTGCCGAGCAAGTATCCGAGGAACAGCTAGATCAAAGAGAGCACTCTCTACATTATGATGATGTCATTAATATTCAATATACGTCTGGTACAACAGGCTTTCCTAAGGGTGTAATGTTAACGCATTTTAATTTAGTCAACAATGCTGTCAACATTGCTGAGTGTATGCGTTTAACGGCAGAGGATCGTCTATGTATCCCTGTTCCATTTTTCCATTGCTTTGGTTGTGTCATAGGGACATTAGCCATTACTACGAGTGGCGGAACGATGGTACCAGTGCAGGAATTTTCACCTGAAGAGGTACTCAAAACCGTTCAACAAGAGAAATGTACTGCATTACATGGCGTGCCAACGATGTTCATTAGTGAACTGAATTTACCGAATTTTGCATCTTTCGATCTTTCAACTTTACGCACAGGAGTCATGGCTGGCTCAAACTGTCCAATTGAGGTCATGAAAGCGGTCATTGAGAAGATGGGGATGAAAGATATTACAATTTGCTATGGTCAAACAGAATCATCACCAGTTATTACGCAAACAAGAACGGAGGACCCGTTAGTGTTGAAGGTGGAGACGGTCGGCCGCGCATTACCTAACCTAGAAGTAAAGATTGTTGTTCCTGGTACAACTGAGGAAGCACCGACGAATGAACAGGGGGAGCTATGTACGAGGGGCTATCATGTGATGAAGGGCTACTATAAAAACCAAGAGGAAACAGATCTTGCGATTGACGAGGATGGTTGGTTGCACACAGGTGATTTAGCAACAATGGATGAAGCCGGTTATGTTCGTGTAACAGGACGTTTGAAGGATATGATCATTCGTGGTGGTGAAAACCTATATCCTCGTGAAATTGAGGAGTTCCTTTATACACATCCTAAAATTTCAGATGTTCAGGTTGCAGGTGTCCCTGACCCTGTCTATGGTGAGGAAGCGGCAGCCTGGATTGTGTTAAAAGAAGGAGAACAGGCAACAGAGGAAGAAATCCGAGATTATTGTCGGGATAAAATTTCTAGACATAAAATTCCTCGCCATATCTTCTTTATTGATAACTATCCAATGACTGCATCAGGGAAAGTTCAAAAATATAAATTACGAGAAGATTTTGTTATGACCGTAAAGTAAGGAGGGGCAGTGGATATGTTCAACAAGGTATTAATTGCAAATCGTGGGGAGATTGCTAGACGTGTGATCAGAACATGCAAGCGCCTAAATATTCATACGGTTGCTATCTATTCAGAGGCAGATGCTGAAAGCCTACATGTGAAAGATGCAGATGAGGCTTTCTGTGTAGGGAAGCCACCTGTAGCACAGAGCTATTTAAACATCGACCGCATTCTTGAAATTGCACTAGAAAGTGGCGCAGAGGCTGTTCATCCTGGCTATGGTTTACTATCAGAGAATGCAAATTTTGCGAAACGTTGTACAGAGGTAGGTTTAGTGTTTATCGGGCCAAGTGCAGATGTGATCGCTTCAATGGGCAGTAAACTAGAGGCACGTAAAACAATGAAAGCTGCTGGCGTGCCTATTGTAGAGGGTGTAGAAGCGCCTGTGAAAGATGTGGAAGAAGCCACTGACATAGCGGAGCGTTTAGGCTATCCCATTATGTTAAAGGCATCAGCAGGCGGGGGCGGTATCGGTATGCAGCTAGTTGAAAATGCCGAGGAACTGGCCAAAGCTTTTGAGGGCAATCAAAAGCGTGCACAATCATTCTTTGGTGATGGCACGATGTATATGGAGCGATTCATTGCTAACCCTCACCATGTCGAAGTGCAGATTATTGCAGATCATCAGGGCAATGTTGTTCCGTTATTTGAACGTGAATGCTCTATTCAACGAAGAAATCAAAAAGTAGTAGAAGAAGCACCATCACCGTTTATTTCACAAGAGACAAGAGAAAAAATGCTAGAAGCGTCGGTTAAGGCGGCGAAGCATATTGGTTATGTCAATGCAGGAACAATCGAATACTTGGTTGATGAAGATCAAAACTTTTATTTCTTAGAGATGAATACAAGATTACAGGTAGAGCATCCCGTAACAGAGGAAATTACGAAGCTTGATTTAGTAGAAGAGCAATTAAAAATTGCGGAAAAACAACCGCTTGCATTTACTAGAGAAAGTATGACTAAAGAAGGGCATGCGATTGAAGTGCGGATATACGCTGAAAATCCTTCGACATTCTTCCCTTCTCCAGGCACTATTACGACTCTTGAATTACCGACAGGTGAGGGAGTGCGACATGAATGTGGTGTAGAGTCTGGTTCAGTGGTCACACCATTCTATGATCCAATGATTAGTAAATTGGTGGTGTGGGGAGAAACGAGAGCGATTGCCTGTGAGAGATTAACGCAAGCACTAAAGGCGTATAAAGTCGAGGGTATTCAAACGAATATTCCGATGTTGTTAAAAACCGTCACTCATGAGCAATTTTTAAAAGGCTATACGACGACTAAATTTGTAGAGCAATATTATTTACCGCAATTAGCAGAAATAAAATAACAATTTTCATGTATTCGTGCTTCCATAGAAGGGCGAATGCATGATTAAAAAATTAGGAGTGAATAATTATGGCAACAGTAAAAGCAAGCATGGCAGGAACAGTATGGAAAATCGTAGTAGCAGAGGGCGAGAAAGTGACAGCAGGTCAAGATGTAGCCATTTTAGAATCGATGAAAATGGAAATTCCAATTGCAGCAGAAGAGGATGGCGTCGTGACGAAAATCATTGCCAATGAGGGAGACTTCATTAACGTTGATGATGATATTTTAGAAATTGAATAAGAGGAGGCTTCTTTATGCAGCTACCTAAGCAAGTCATGATCAAAGAAGTTGGTCCCCGTGATGGCTTACAAAATGAAAAAACGCATATTTCAACAGCTGATAAAGTGCAATTAGTTAATTTATTAAGTCAAACAGGATTAAATTATATTGAAGTGACATCGTTTGTGCATCCGAAATGGATTCCTCAATTGGCAGATTCAGTCGAGGTTCTGCAAGCCATTAAAAGACATAAGGATATTACCTATGCAGCACTTGTACCCAATATGCGTGGCTTAGAACGTGCATTACAGGCTGAAGTAGATGAAGTAAGTATTTTTATGTCTGCTAGTGAAAGTCATAACCAAAGTAATATTAATAAAACGATAGAAGATACATTTCCCATATTAGAGGAAGTTGTGGTAGGAGCTAAGGCTGCAAAGAAACATGTTCGAGGCTATATCTCAACGGTTATTGGTTGTCCTTATGAGGGGTATATCCATCCTGATAAGGTACTACGAGTAACGGAAAAATTATTGGAGATGGGTGTGACTGAAATATCGCTTGGCGACACAATTGGTGTTGGTGTACCGACGCAGGTTGAATTTCTTTTAGAGGGATTACTAAAAAGATATCCTGCTGAAAGATTTGCCATGCATTTTCATGATACGCGTGGAACAGCACTAGCTAATATTATGAAATCCTTAGAAATGGGTATTTCTAAGTTTGATAGTGCGCTTGGTGGGCTAGGGGGTTGTCCATATGCTAAGGGTGCCTCAGGCAATGTAGCCACAGAAGATTTATTGTATTTATTCGATGAGATGGGCATTGAAACAGGAGTAGATCAACAAAAGGTGCTAGAGGCGGCACTCTTTATTGAAGAGAAATTAGGCAAAGCTGTTGCATCGAAGCAAATGGCTATTGTCCGCAATGAAAGGAGTGCAAATCAACGATGACACAACTCGTTCGTTTTGAATTACTAGAGGGTAGTATTGGACTAATTACTCTTTCAAGACCAGAAGCTGCTAACGCTATGTCGGTTCAATTACTTCATGAGCTGTCTGACACGCTTGATCAAATCAATGGAGATCCAGCAGTGCGCGTAGTCCTTCTAACAGGTGCAGGCGAAAAGGCATTTTGTGCAGGTGCTGATTTAAAGGAACGTAAAGGAATGTCTGATCGACAAGTGAAGCAGATTGTGCAGCTGATTGGCGCCACTGTGGCAAAAGTTGAAACGCTTGCACAGCCTGTCATTGCTGTCCTAAATGGCGTAGCCTTTGGCGGAGGCTTGGAGTTGGCACTAGCTTGTGATTTACGTATTGCGGCTACAAATGTAAAGCTAGGTCTAACAGAAACATCGCTCGGTATTATTCCAGGAGCTGGGGGAACACAGCGACTTCCACGTCTAATTGGTCTTGGCAAAGCAAAGGAATTAATTTATACAGCACGTAGGCTGAATGCCGAAGATGCTAAACATTATGGCATTATCGAGTATGTTTATGAAGGACATGAGGTATTAGAGAAGGCACAACAGCTTGCACTGGAAATGGCAAAAAACGCACCACTCTCTTTAGTGCAAGCCAAAGTTGCGATCAATCAAGGTGTTGAGGTAGATTTAGCTACCGGGTTAAAAATTGAATCACTTGCATATAGTGCACTGATCCCAACAGAAGACCGATTAGAGGGCTTACTTGCCTTCCAAGAGAAGCGAGCGCCACAATATTCAGGGAAATAAAACGCCAAGAAATAATTTTGGTGTAATCGATTGGGCAAAGGGAGGAAATAAACATGAGCAATATCTCGACAGAAAATACGCCACCTACAATGAAAGATAAAATTTTAGCAGGTGGATTACCAAAATATCATGACAAAAATGCACAACAAGGCAAGCTATTTGTACGTGAGCGTCTTGAACTATTACTAGATGATGGTCTTCAATCAGAGGATGGCCTCTATGCGAACTGTTTAGCAGGAGATTTACCTGCAGATGGTGTTGTCACTGGTATTGGTAAAATTCATGGTCGCACGGTTTGTGTGCTAGCCAATGATTCAACGATTAAAGCGGGTTCTTGGGGAAAACGCACAGTTGAAAAAATGATTCGCATTCAAGAAACTGCTGAAAAGTTGAATTGTCCATTACTCTATTTAGTAGATTCAGCAGGTGCACGTATTACAGATCAGCTAGAAATGTTCCCAGGACGTAGAGGTGCAGGACGCATTTTCTACAACCAAGTCAAGCTGTCAGGAAAAGTTCCGCAAATTTGCTTATTATTCGGTCCTTCCGCAGCAGGCGGTGCCTATATCCCTGCATTTTGCGATATCGTTGTGATGATAGAAGGGAATGCTTCCATGTATTTAGGATCTCCTCGTATGGCCGAAATGGTTATCGGTGAGAAAGTGGATTTAGAAACAATGGGTGGCGCAAAAATGCACTGTTCCGTTTCTGGTTGTGGAGATGTGCTTGTTAAAACAGAACAGGAGGCCATTACTTATGCGCGTAAATATTTGGGTTACTTCCCGAATAACTATGCAGAACGCAGCAAGGTAGAGGCACCTAAACCGCCGGCTACATTTGATAAATCTATTGAAGAATTAATTCCTCAAAACCAAAATGTTCCATTTGATATGTATAAGCTAATTGATCGTATTATCGATGAAGATTCGTTTTGTGAGGTCAAGAAATTATTTGCACCCGAATTAATTACAGGCCTTGCCCGAATTAATGGACAATCAGTTGGCATTATCGCTAACCAACCACGTGTCAAGGGAGGCGTGCTATTCCATGATTCTGCTGATAAAGCGGCGAAGTTTATTTCCCTTTGTGATGCATTCAATATACCGCTGTTATTCCTAGCAGACGTTCCAGGCTTTATGATTGGTACTCAGGTAGAAAAAGCAGGAATCATCCGTCATGGTGCTAAAATGATTTTTGCTATGAGTGAGGCAACTGTTCCTAAGCTAACGGTCATTGTGCGTAAAGCGTATGGTGCAGGATTATATGCGATGGCTGGCCCTGCGTTTGAACCAGACTGCTGTATTGCATTATCAAATGCACAAATTGCCGTAATGGGACCAGAAGCTGCTGTCAATGCCGTCTATGCCAATAAAATTGCAGAACTTCCAAAAGAAGAACAAGCAAGCTTCATTGCCGAGAAACGTAAAGAATATCAAGAGGAAATTGATGTGTATCGTTTAGCTTCAGAGCTTATCATTGATGATGTGATTGAACCTAATGAGCTACGTAAGGTACTAGAAAATCGCTTAGAACTTTATATGTCAAAATACTTATTATTCTCACAACGTAAGCATGGGGTAAACCCAGTTTAAACATACTTATTGCAAGGCTGTCTCTGCTGCTAGGAGACAGCTTTTTTGGATGATAATTTTTTTCAGCTACTTGCAAGCTATAGTTGAGCATATTAAAATATGGGAAGGAATAAAGGGAAGTGGGTGTTAAGCTTGTCTAAAAACAACATAGCGGATGTTCAGAATAATGCCAAGCTCCCATTACCATATCGGGATGTCATTGATACATATTATTTGCCGCTAAAGATCGCAGGTTGGATTTTATTTAGTATCTATTCATTTATGGCTTTTTATAAATTGGTTATTGATCGCTTAGTAGATGTAGTCGTCGTTTTATTTAAAGGAGATTACTCGATAGGTGACTTAGGATTGTTTGATTATAGTAGTTGGCGGTTAACTACTAATTTTATTCCCTTCGAAACGATTCTCCGTTATATAAACTACTCTCAATATTTTAATTGGGAAATTATAATCGTTAACTTACTTGGCAACTTATTAATTTTTACGCCAATGGGCTTTTTACTGCCATTACTATCGAAGAAATTCCGAAAAGCGTGGGTCATTATTTGTTTAGGCTTTTTTTCTAGTCTTGCTGTCGAAACCGTTCAATTTATTTTTACCGTCGGCTCTGCGGATATTGATGATTTAATTTTAAATACAATTGGTGCATGGCTTGGTTACTTAGCTTATAAAGGTATATTGATTAGACCCAAAAAATGAGAAAGACAGTCCAGAATGAGGGGCTGTTTTTTTACGTCGATTAACACTGTTTGATTAGTGTATATGGTAATAAATTTTATTGAAAATAGTATGGAGTTAATAAATGAATGTGAAAAATATTGACTTTATAAGAGTCTTTATACCTAATTTCGAAAATAGTTAGTATCTCTTTAGGAGGTTAGTAGTAATTAGTGCTTGAATTTAATAGTGAAAATTCCGATAATGAGTGTACAGAAACTATTCAAATGGTATAGATAGAGTGTAAGTAAGTATGTTCATATCTATTATCTAATTAGCATATGAAGATAGAAGGGCGAGGTGAAAACTATGAAAATATCAAATTTAATGGAACAAGAAAGAATTTCATCGCAGCATAATCGTAAAAAGATATTGCAACGTAAAGAGGCGGGAGATGCATATAGAAAAAATGCGATGTATTTCCAGCCAAAGAAAAACCCATTATTGATTGAACTTGAAAATTTATTGCTAGGACGTACTGACCAGGATTTATATGAACAGCAACAAGTAGAGTCGAAAGAAGTAACGCCTCAACAGCAAGCCATTATGGAAGATTTGCAGCAAACAGAAAAGAATGTACGTGCCCATGAACAAGCCTATAAAGTAGGAATGAATGATAATGCTGATTCCTCGGATATATCCGATTCAGAGCTAAATGACACACTGCATATTTTAGAGCAGGTACGTAATGCAGCATTGTCATCAGCAGAGCCTTCTCCACAAGATTTACGTGTGGCACAAAGCGTTGATGCTCAAATACAGCATATGTTAAATGATTCAAGTTTTGACGATGTTACCACTAACGAAGGCGAACCATCTTTTGTACGTGACATTATTGAAGTGAAGGTTCCTGAACGTTTCTCGAAGGAATTGAAATTGGACCCATTTGCAGATACAATTTTCGGTAAGAACTATGAGACTGCATTCAGGTTAAGAGCATTCAAACAGGCATCGGAAAGATATGCGGCTCACGTTCAAATGACGAAAAATGGCTATCGCCCAGACAAGGATTCTATGTACTCTTTGATAGCCTGATGCTGTAGATAGGAGATTGTTGAAATGGCAAAGGCAAAGCATGCGAAAACGAATGCAATTCGATTATTAGAACAACAAAAAATTCATTTTGATGTGATTGAATACGAAACCGGGGATGGTCAAGTTGATGGTGTTTCTGTAGCTGAGAAAATTGGTCAGCCTGTTGCTCGGGTATTTAAAACATTAGTAGCAAAAGCAAGTGCACAAAAGTTATTTGTATTTGTCATTCCTGTAGCCGAGGAGCTGGACTTAAAAGCAGCTGCAAAGGTAGTTGGGGAAAAGAAAATTGAAATGTTAGCGGTAAAAGATCTACTTGGCCATACTGGTTATGTTCGTGGTGGATGTTCACCAGTGGGGATGAAGAAGTTATATCCAACGGTCATTGATGCATCTGCTCAAGGTCAAGGAAGCATAATCGTTAGTGCTGGGAAAATTGGTATGCAAATTCATGTTCAAGTAGAAGATCTGAAGACTATAACAAAGGCACAACTTGCCTCAATTACAACTACCCATGAGTGAGAAAATGGGTAGTTTTTTATGTGGTAAGATGAACGGTTTAGTTCAAGCACTATAGCTTAATTTTTGTTGAAAGTATGATACAGTAATAGCAATATATTCATAGAGAGAAGGATAAGGAATGCGTAGAATAATGGGGTGGCGTTGGACCTTTTTTATTGGTGGCTTAATTGTGATGTCACTTGGCATCACGATGTCTATAAAAGGAAAAATTGTTGGGACAAGCCCGTGGGATGTTTTACATGTGGGTCTATTCCAAAATTTTGGTTTAAGTATTGGTACTTGGTCTATTGTAACAGGACTCTTTATAGTTGCTTCAACATCCATTGTGTTGCGTCAATGGCCAAAGATAGGCACTTGGCTCAATATGCTACTAATCGGCTCATTCATTGATGTATTTAACTGGATGTTGCCCTCAACGGATGTATATGGCTTACAAATTACATATTTTATTATTGGTTTATTTGTTTTGAGCTTTGGCTGTGGGATGTATATCGCACCGAATATGGGCGCAGGACCAAGGGATACCTTAATGATGATACTTGTCGAAAAGTTTGGCGGATCTATTAAAACAGCAAGAATGGGAATTGAAGTACTCGTAACCATCGTTGGCTGGCTACTAGGAGGACCAGTTGGAGTAGGGACAGTATTAATCGCCTTAACTTCAGGCTATATTGTGCAATATTCATTACCGTATTGTCGTAAAATATTAATGAAATGTATTGGGCATATTGAAGGTATGAAGCCATTTTATTAAATCATGAAGCTACTTAGATCTGTAAAGGATAGAAGTAGCTTTTCATTTTTTTTAGCGTTCCTTCATATAATGCAGGGCAGAAGCTAAAGGAGGAACGACATTTGAACGGAAATGTAACGTATTATTTTGGACACGCATTGACTGGGCAAGGTGTGAAAAATTTATATAAAGAAATGATGGAAGAAGCGGCTCTCGTTTATTTTTTGCAAGGGCCTGCTACCTTTAAAGGTTCAGAACTGTTAAAAGAACTAGGATATTTTTATGTGAAACAGGGCTTTGCTGTTGAGTGGTTTAAGCATGCTTTATTAGAAGAGGTTGTAGAAGCCGTTTATGTAAAAGGCTGTAACAGACTTTTTGTATGGGCTTCTGAGTGGAATATCGAGCCAACTTTCCTCGGTACAAAGCATCGTGTCATGTCTTTCTATGATTGTTTAGAGGACATACAGCTTGAAAAGGTTGGAGAACAGCTTGCAGAGGCGATGCAGGAGCGGGCAACTTGGCGTGAAAAATGCATAGCGAAACTGGATCAAGCAATCAAGCTTCATGATGACTGGGAGGTTGTCACACAAAGCTGTATGAACTGGCAGGCATTAAATGAACAGGTGGAAAATTTAAAGATGGAAGTGTTCCAATCCATTGTTTTGAATAAAACGGGCATGCGGACACATCGTTTACTTGGTACGTTAACTCCTAGAGGTGCGGAAAATACAGTGGATAGTATCACCAAAAGTATCACGACTCGCTTCATGATTAAAGGCAAGCCAGGCACAGGTAAATCTTCACTAATGAAAAGCTTAGCGGATGAGGCAAATGCAAGAGGGCTTGATGCACAAATTATTTGGTGTGGCTTAGATGCGGGATCTGTGGATATGGTCATTATCCCAGAGCTCAATTTCTGTATCTTTGATAGCACAGAGCCCCATATCTTTGATCCAGAGGATGGTAGGTTAGGGGATAAGATTTTTGATATTGGGCAACATTGTGCGCTTTCAGAGGAAGCAGAGACTGCGATTGAGGCAGTCCGAGCACAATACAAAGAAGCTATACAGGATGCGATGGGTCATTCCAAACGATATGCAGAAGCTGAATATACCGTTCGGCGTTTATTAGATCATTGTCTATCTGCCTCTTTATGGCGAGAAAAAACAGCGCCACTATTCGAAAGATTAACAAAGTAATGTAGCTAATGGCTTGCATGTGCTAAACTAGGAGCGAGAACAGTTTTCCTAGGAAAGGATGATACGCTTGTCTAAAGTATTGAATGCATTTTTAGATGAAAACCTACAAGCCCTACATGAACAAGGCTTATACAATGAAATCGATCCAGTAGAGGGAGCAAATGGGCCGATTATTCAGGTCCGTGGCAAAAATCTTGTTAACTTATCCTCTAACAACTATCTTGGTTTAGCAACAAATGAAGAATTAAAGCGTATTGCCAAAGTGACAATTGATAAATACGGTGTTGGAGCAGGTGCTGTTCGTACAATCAATGGGACACTTGACTTGCACGTTAAATTAGAAGAAAAGCTTGCGGAATTTAAAGGAACAGAAGCGGCTATTTCTTATCAATCTGGCTTTAATTGTAATATGGCTGCTATTTCGGCTGTAATGGATAAAAATGATGCCATTCTATCTGATCAATTGAACCATGCCTCTATTATTGATGGCTGTCGTTTATCAAAGGCGAAAATTATTGCGTTTAATCACTCCGATATGGATGATTTACGTGCTAAGGCAAAGGCGGCAAAGGAATCAGGCTTATACAATAAAATCATGGTTATCACAGATGGTGTGTTCTCAATGGATGGTGATATTGCTAAATTACCTGAAATTGTGGAAATTGCTAAAGAGTTTGATTTAATAACGTATGTGGATGATGCACATGGTTCGGGTGTAACAGGTAAAGGAAAAGGAACTGTGAAGCATTTTGGATTAGAAAAAGAAATTGATTTCCAAATTGGTACATTATCAAAAGCCATTGGTGTAGTAGGTGGCTATGTAGCAGGTAAGAAAAATTTAATTGATTGGCTAAAAGTTCGTTCACGCCCATTCCTATTTTCAACAGCGTTACCGCCAGGTGATGTAGCAGCTATTACAGCAGCTGTGCAAATGCTGATTGATTCAACAGAGCTACACGATAAGCTGTGGGATAATGGAAACTATTTAAAAGCGGGACTTGAGAAGCTTGGCTTTAATATTGGTGCGTCTGAGACACCAATTACACCATGTATCATTGGAGATGAAAAGTTGACACAGGAATTTTCAAAGCGTTTATTTGAAGAAGGCGTTTATGCAAAATCGATTGTCTTCCCAACAGTTCCAAAGGGTACAGGACGCGTTCGGAATATGCCAACAGCGGCACATACAAAAGAAATGCTTGATAATGCAATTGCGATTTACGAGAAGGTTGGTCGTGAATTAGGCGTTATTCAATAAGAAAAAGGCTTCCTCCTAGATGGGGAAGCCTTTTTTGCGTGATAGAAATGAAAAAGTGCAGGATAGAATCAAAAAAGTGACTGATAGAAGCTGAAATGTAACTGATAGCGATCTAAAACTAGATAATCACTTTATTTTGAACCAATAATTTTGGCTGCCTTGAGCTGTTGAATATCTGGATCCGAAATATTTAATGCCTGTAAAATTTCCTCATTATGTTGCCCTAAAGTAGGAGCTGCACTTGTTAGCTGTCCAGGTGTTTGCGAGAATTTGGCTGGGAAGCCTAGTGTTCGCATTGGTCCAGCAGTTGGGTGCTCATAGGACAGTACCATGCCACGCTCTAGAATATGTGGATCATTCAATGTTTGATCGTAGGAATAGATTGGGCTAGATGGTACGCCGTGTTTATCTAAAAGTTCGAGCCAGTAGGTAGCCTTATGCTTGATTAGCTCGCTTTCAATTTCCGCTTCCAGCTCCTTCACATGTTGGGCACGTGAATAGTTGGTAGCAAAGAGGGGGTTGTCTAACCAATCAGGTCGATTGACAACCTTTGCCGCGAAAATCTCCCATAGCTTTTGATTGCCAGCACCTACTAGAATATAGTCATCCTGTGTTTTGAAACCTTGATAGGGCGCGGACACACGATGGGCTGTTCCTGTTCGCTCAGGTAGCTCACCTTGTCCGAAATAAGCAGCAGCCTCCCAAACAGTCCATGCAAGACCCGACTCCACTAAGGAAACATCAATATATTGTCCTTCGCCACTACGAAGCTTATAAATATAGGCCATTAAAATGGACTGTAAGGCTGTTTGAGCAGCAGCAATATCATTCACCGCAAAGCCAACTTTTACAGGTCGGCCATCTGCTTCACCTGTCATATGCATTAAGCCGCTCAGACCCTGTGCCATAATATCATAGCCACCCTTTTGACTATAAGGACCTGTTTGACCATAGCCTGAAATAGAGCAGTAAATAAGGCCAGGATTGATGGCTTTTAATGTGTCATAATCAATACCCAGCTTTTTCGTTACTCCTGGTCGATAATTTTCAACCAATACATCGACAGATTGAATCAGTTCTTTAAATAAAGCCAGTCCCTCAGCAGTTTTTAAATTGATGCAGACACCTTTTTTATTACGATTAACCATCATGTACATATGACTTTCTTCATTAACGAAAGGACCCATTGTACGGGTATCGTCTCCATTTGGATATTTTTCAATTTTAATAACTTCTGCACCCATATCTGCTAACACCATAGTGCAATAAGGGCCTGCTAAGACTTGTGATAAATCAACAACCTTTAATCCTTGTAATGCTTGTTTCATTTAACCTCAGTCCCATCCTGTTTGACTAATGTGATGTTGCGTAATCCTTTAACAGAGGTGGCACCTGCTAATGCGATGGAAACCTTTAATTCATCATAAAGATTGGTCATCACCTTTTCGACACCTTGTTGACCTTCAAGAGCTAGCCCATAAACGAAAGGACGTCCAATTGCAACGGCATCCGCTCCTAAAGCAAGTGCTTTTAAGGCATCCATGCCACGATATACACCACTATCTAATATAATAGGAATTTGTCCATTCACAGCTTTTGCAATAGCAGGAAGGGCATCAAGTGAACCAATAACGCCATCTAATTGACGGCCGCCATGGTTTGATACAATAATGCCATCAATACCATTGTCGATAGCTAGCTTCGCATCTTCAGGATGTAATATTCCCTTCAATAGTATAGGAAGGTTTGTACGTTTTTTTAATTCTCGAACATGCGCCCAATTAAGTGTTGGGTGGAAGACATTTTGCAAGACACCTTGTACATAGGACTCAAATGAATCATCAGGTAAAGTGGCAGTAAAAACGGGATCATTCATATAATTGCCTCGTGCATAGCCTAGCTTCAATGGTGAAAATTGATTGCGGACATCTTCTTCGCGCCAGCCAAGCATTACGGTATCGACAGTTAAAACGATTGCTTCAAATCCCGCTGCCTCCGCACGTGCAGCCATACTAAAAGCAATTTCTTCATTAGTAGACCAATATAATTGAAACCACTTTGTTGCAGAAGGAGCAGCTTGAGCAACTTCTTCAAGAGCATAAGTGGAAACAGTGCTTTGAATATAAGGGATATTTAAATTCTGGGCGGCACGTGCAACGGCAAGCTCGCCATCATCGTGAACCATTCCGTTCATGCCAACAGGAGCAAAGAGTAAAGGAGTTGGATATGTTTTACCAAACAAATGAATTGATGTATCAACGTTTGACACATCATTTAAAAAGCGGGGAACAATGGAATACTTCTCAAATGCTGCACGATTATTGCGCAGTGTTTGTTCACCACCAGCACCTGAACGGATGTAGCCAAAAGGCCCAGCTTCGATTTTTTTCGCTACGACCTTTTCTAAATCTGCAAAGCAAATGGGGAAGGGGGCTTGTGCAGTGATATTTTTTAAGAGTAGATCACCATCAGTTGTGTTTGTCATCGTTACTACCTCACTTATTTATTGAAAATAGGCTTTCTTTTATTTAAAAAGGCTTGAATACCTTCGTTATAATCGTCTGAACTAAATGAATCCAAAACTAACTGTGCCAGCTCATCGCTTTCTTCATTTTCACCATCTACAATCGCCTGGATAATTTTTTTGATGCCTGCGTTTGCAATGGATGATTTACTTAATAGATGTTCAGCGAATTGCAGTGTGGCATCTTCAATATTCTCTGGCTCATGTAGGACCGTGATTAAACCAATATTTTTGCCTTCTTCAGCTGTAAAAATGTTGGCTGTGTATAAAATTTCCTTTGCCTTAGCGACACCAACAATATTGATGAGACGTTTCGTGCTTTCTAAATTATAGACAATACCAATGTTTGCAGCGGTGATACCCAGCTTACTCTTAGGTGTTGCTATTCTAAAATCACAAGCATTTGCTAACTCTAAGCCGCCGCCAATTGCTAAGCCCTGAATCATAGCAATTGTAGGATGCGGAAATTTATAGAGGGCATCGATCGCCTTTAAAGCCAAATCATTATAGGCTTTGGCATTGTCTGCAGCATAACGAATATCTAAAAACTCGCTAATATCAGCACCAGATGAAAAGGCTACTTCATTGACACCTCGGACAATTAAGAGCTTGATAGAAGAATCTACACGTAGTTGTTCAAGATGGTCTACTATAGCTTGAAACATTGCCCTTGATAAAGAATTTCGTTTATCAGGGCGATTTAATACTAACGTTGCAATATAGCCATTTTTCTCTACATAAATTTCCTTTGTCATCTTCATTCTCCTCTTAATCTTTTTTCAATTTCGCAGCGAAGCGGTTGCCGATAGATTGAATGCTTTGCACAAGGATGATTAAGATAAAGACAGTTGCATACATCACATCAACCTCATAGCGTAAATGACCATAACGATAGGCAAGGTCACCTAATCCGCCAGCACCAACCATTCCTGCCATTGCCGTTGCACCAATTAATCCAATTGTGGCAATCGTTAAGCCTAAAATAATAGATGGACGAGCTTCACGTAATAGTACATGCCAAATAATATGACGACGTTTAATACCCATGGCTGTGTAAGCTTCTACCACTCCTGAATCCACTTCTAAAAGCGCAGATTCCATCAATCGTGCAATATAAGGAGCTGTGTAAACAACTAACGGAACGATTACACCTTTAACACCAATTGTTGTACCAACAATTAACTTGGTAAAAGGTAAGATGAAGAATAATAAAATGATAAATGGCACAGAGCGGACAATATTGATGAATAGATTAAAAAACTGATAGAAAAATTTATTTTCAAAGGATTGTCCTGGTCGTGTTAAAACGATTAATAGCCCTAATGGAATACCAATTAGAATGGAGAACAACAATGAAATTCCGACCATTTGAAATGTTTCGATAATTGCTTTGCCAATAACATCTGACCAATCTGTAAAGAAACTTTGGATACTACTCATTGAACGCACCTCCTAATTCTTCCACTGCCACGCCATTTTCCGAAAAATAAGTTAGCGCCTTTTGAACAATCTGCGTCTCGCCATGTAGATGCACCACAATATTGCCGACAATGCCGTTTTTTAATTCAATAATATTAGCCGTTAAAATATTTGGTTGCACATCGTATACCTTAGTGACTTCTGCTAATAATGGCTTACCAGTGCTTTCGCCAAGGAATGTTAAACGGATTACACTACCTGAAACATTTAATTGCTCAATAAGAGAAGGGGATAAATTACGTTGTGAAATTGTATTTAAAAACTTTCGCGTTGTAGGGTGCTTCGGTTTTGCAAAAAGTTCTATAGCTGTGCCGAATTCCACAACTTTCCCTGATTCTAGAACAGAAACCTCATCGCAAATTTTTTGAATCACATTCATTTCATGTGTAATGAGCAGAATCGTAATGCCTAATTCACGGTTAATTTTTAACAACAATTCAAGAATGGCTTCTGTTGTCTCAGGGTCAAGTGCACTTGTTGCTTCATCACTAAGTAAAATCTCTGGCTCCTGTGCCAAGGCACGTGCAATAGCCACACGTTGTTTTTGACCACCTGAAAGTTGATTTGGGTAACTATCTAGTTTATCTGTTAAGCCTACAATTTCAGCATATTTAGCTACACGGTTTTTTACTTCCGTCTCTTTATAGCCTAGTAGCTTTAAGGGAACGGCAATATTATTGTAAACTGTTGCTGTTTTTAATAGATTAAAGTGCTGGAAAATCATCCCGATTTTTTGGCGTGTTTGACGTAATTCATGAAGAGAAAGGGTCGTAATGTCTACATTGTCTATCACTACTTTTCCTGCTGTAGGACGTTCTAGTAGATTAACACAACGAATGAGTGTACTTTTACCAGCACCACTATAGCCGATCACACCATGAATTTGTCCCTTTTTTACATGAAGATTGATCCCATCCACAGCTTTAATGATGCCTTTTTTCGACTTGAATTCTTTTGAGATATTTTGTAATTGAATCATGCGATTGTTTGCTCCTTTCTCAACCTTCTAAAAAGCAAGAATCTGCTCGTCTTCCCATAGAGGAATTTCGGCAGATTCTTCGGCTTATAGAAGCTTCCTGAATGTATTACCAGCTAGGGATTACTGAACCTTTGAATTCTTCTTCGATGAATTGACGTACTTCATCAGATTGGTAAGCCTCAACGAACTTTTTAATTGTTGGGTCATTTTCATTTTCAGCGCGTACGACAATGTAGTTCACGTATGGAGAGTCAGTAGATTCCAATAAAATAGAGTCGTCTTTAGGGTTAATGCCAGCTTCTAATGCGAAGTTTGTATTTATAGCTGCTACATCTACTTCACTAAGCTGTTTAGGAATTTGAGCTGCTTCTAATTCAATGAATTTTAAATTCTTTTTGTTTTCTTCTACATCACGGATCGAGGCTGTTAAGTCTGCGCCATCTTTTAGCTTAATATAGCCAGCTTCTTGTAAAACAAAGAGGGCACGTGCTCCATTCGTTGGGTCATTTGGTAGGCCAAACGTTGCACCATCCGGAATGTCATCAAAGGATTTATATTTTTCAGAGTAGATACCCATTGGATTCAAAATCGTTTTGCCCACTGGGACTAAATCTGTATCATGATCTTTATTAAATGTATCGAGGAAAGGTTCGTGTTGATAGCTGTTCGCATCAAGATCACCTTCAGCTAAGGAAGTATTAGGTAAAACATAGTCAGAAAATGATTTTAGCTCTACTTCTAGCCCTTTTTCTTTTGCTACTTTAGCTGCTACTTCTGCAATTTGCTCATGTGGACCAGAAGTGACACCTACGACGATTTTCTTTTCATCAATTGCCTCTGCTTGGCCTTTACTATCTTCTTTAGAGCCACAGCCTGCTAGCGCTGCTACTAATGTTAAACTTGCTAAACCTACTAAAAATTTATTTTTCTTTTTCATGAAAACTACCTCCAAGATTGTTTTTATCGGTTTTTTGAAAATAAAAAAACTCTCTTACAAACTAAGAGAGGCTCATGAAAAGATGTCCTCTCTTATCTATCAAACGAAGATCGTTTGCAGGATTTAGCACCTTCCTTTAAAAAGGAGGTTGCCGAGCTTCATAGGGCCAGTCCCTCAGCTACTCTTGATAAGAGATTTATAATATTTTTTTGTAATTCCGATAGAACTAATATAATTTATAGGGTATAGTAAGTCAATAATTAATTTTTAAAATTTTTATATAATTATAATATTTCGACGTGAAAGAGGGATAACAATGTCTGTGAGAGTTAATTATGGTATAGGTTCATTTGGTAGGGTTATTAGTGCTCGACTTCTAATAGGGACAGATATCATTGAGGGAATTGAGGCGCTCTGTGAAGAGAATCATATTGAGTCAGCAACGATTGTTAGCTGTATTGGTAGCTTTCAAAAAAGTAGCTTTGTATATTTAGTGCCAGATGCAACAGCTCAGATTCAAGTTCGTTTTAGTGATGTGGTTAAAAAAGATGGACCACTTGAATTTATTCAAGGCTCTGGTGTGGTGTGTAAGCGTGACGGGGGATATGAAACACATTTCCATGGTTCTATGAGCGATCAATGGGGTGTTGTGTCAGGTGGGCATTTAATAAAAGGGGGAAATCCTGTTATTACTGCTGACATAGTACTGGCTGAGGTACAAGGTATTCAACATATTCGAAAATTGGATGATGAAACAGGTCATGTTCAATTTTATCCATTAGAAAATGGTTTAGGGCAGCCAAGGAAAATCGAAAAATAATGATCCTGTAGCTAGAGTTAGCTACAGGACACATGTTGTGGAAAAAAGATCATGTCACTAGCAGAAATAGACCTTTTAGCAAGGTGAGGGGTTGATTTCCGTTCCGCCAGCGTCCTTTCCAGGGGGCGTCCGATGAGCCGCTTCACTCACTTCCGTTCGCTCCAAGGTCTCCTCTGTGACGCTAAATCCTCCTAGGAGTGACGCTGGCTCCACTCCAATCAACCATTCTGTAAAAATGTCTTTCCCTCTTTCATACTAGTAGTAGTGAACAAAATAACTCATTATTTGTATGATTAGAGAGAGGATAGGCTCTTATTTTCAATGTGGAGAGATGATTAGTCACAACAACCCTCAATAAAAATGAGTAGTGTACACCTTCATTTTATTTGTACAACCTTTGTTAAGACGATAACACTTTTATGGATTGGGGTGGAAGGCCTTTTCACCTTTCACAAATAATCTATTGATGACATTGTCATTTGTTAAATAATTGTAATTGCTCGATTCTATGGATTGCTTCACGTAAACGTTCCTCGCTTACCAACAAACCGATACGGATGTAACCTTCGCCATATTGACCGAAACCATTGCCAGCTGCCACAGCAATATCAGCTTTTTCAAGCAATAGATCGGCAAATTGTTCGCTTGTATAGCCTAGTGGTACAGGGAGCCATGCGAAGAAGGAGCCTTTTGGAGCCGTAACATGCCAGCCGATTCTTTGAGCTTCTTCAATGAGTACATTTCGGCGACGCTCATAAGTAGCTCGTAGTTCATCCGCACATTGTTGGGAAGCTGTCAGTGCTACTGCTGCTGCTTGTTGAATAGCAGGGAATTGACTACAAAACAGATGATCCTGAATAAGATTAATAGCAGCAATAATCTCGGCATTCCCAACGGCGAAGCCTATACGCCAGCCTGCCATATTATAGGTTTTCGATAGGGTATACATTTCAATCCCAACTTCTTTTGCACCCTCTGCTTGTAGGAAGCTAATTGGTTTATTACCGTCAAATCCTATTGCTCCATAAGCAAAATCGTGTGATACGATAATATTGTGTTCCTTCGCAAAACGAACGGTTTCTTCAAAAAACGCGAGTGTTGCTGTACCACCTGTAGGATTGTTCGGGTAATTTAGGTAAAGTAGCTTTGCCTTTTCTTTCACTTCATCAGATAATGCATCATAATCAGGTAAGAAATCATTTTCAGCAAAAAGTGGCATCACTTCAAAATTAACATCCCCTAATACGACACCTGATAAGTAATCTGGATAGCCAGGGTCTGGTAAGAGCATCGTGTCGCCAGGGTTTAACACAGCTAAAGGTAGTTCAACTAGACCTATTTTTGTCCCACCAAGAATCGCTACCTCTGTGTCAGGATTTAGTTCCACATGATATTCACGTTGATAAAAGTCGGCAGCTGCTTGGCGTAATTCAGCAATACCTCGAAATGGTGAATATTTATGGTTTTGTGGGTTTTCAGCCGCCTCCTGTAATGCTTGAATGATGTGAGGAGGCGTGGGTTGGTCGGGATTTCCTTGCCCAAGGTTAATGACATCACGTCCTTCTTCTAAGGCTGTGTTTACTTTTTGAACGAGTGCTGCAAAAAATTGAGTGGGTAGTTGCTGTAGTTTTTTAGAGAATTCCATGCATAATCACCTTTTTCAGAATATAATAATTATTATTGAAGAATATGAAGCAAATAGTATTACTTTTTCTGTTAATTGTCTAGAGGAGGAATAGATATGAAAATCGGTTGTATTCAATTAAATGTTGGCTTTGGCAAAGTTGAAGAAAATTTTGCACGTGCTGAGGATAAGATTCGAGAAGCTGCAAAACAAGGGGCAGAAATTATTGTGTTACCTGAAATGTGGAATACAGGCTATGCTTTGGAAAAACTGCCTGAGCTAGCGGATAGCGATGGGGGGCGGACAAAAGCCTTTTTAGCTAAACTAGCTAAGGAACTAGATGTACATATTGTAGGTGGCTCTGTTTCAACAAAGAAAGGCGACAAATTTTATAATACGATGTATACCTTTGATCGTAATGGAGAGCTTGTAGGGGAATATAGCAAGGCACATCTTTTCCGTTTAATGGACGAGCATCTTTACTTAGAGGCAGGGAATGAAATGAATCGTTTTGCTCTAGGTGACATTGAAGCTGCTGGTGTTATTTGCTATGATATTCGCTTCCCAGAATGGTTACGTGCCCATGCATTACAAGGAGCAAAGGTATTCTTTGTACCAGCGCAGTGGCCAACTCCAAGGATTGACCATTGGAAAACATTGCTGCAGGCTCGTGCAATTGAAAATCAATGCTTTGTCATAGCAGTTAATCGTATTTCGAAAAAGGTAGAAAACTTTAATGGGCAGTCTATGATTATTCAGCCTTGGGGAGAAGTACTTTGGGTTGGTGCTGAGGACGAGGAAGTAGCGGTGATCGATGTAGACTTTTCGATTGTCGATGAAGTACGTGGAAGAATCCCTGTTTACGATGATCGCAGACCTGGACTGTATCAGGATGTAGTTGTGAAAGGGTAATAAAGGGGCACGCATAGGAGGGGAGATCCCCTTTTGAGCGTGCCAACTTTTTTTCTAGCTCTTATCCTCGATCAATGAATTGGCTAGTAGCATAAATTCAAGTGTAATGCGGTTATGCCCCTTCATAAAATTTTTTCCTAGTAAACTTTCAAGCTTTTTTAAGCGGTGATAGAGTGTTTGACGCACAATAAACAATTGGTTCGCTGTTTGCTGTTTAGAGCCATTTGTTTGTAAATACACCTGTAATGTTTCGAGGAGCTTGCTGTTGTTTTTTTCATCGTATTCAATAACGGGCTGTAAATAGTCGTATATCACTTCCTGTAAATTCACTTGCATTTGTAATTTATAGATTAAATGATATAAATGCAGATCATCATAAAAGAACGAGGACGTTTGTACCTTTCGACAAATATATAAGGTTTCTAGGGCAGTTTGATAGCTTTTTGGAATTTCATCAACATCACAAACCACTTTCCCAACGGCTATCTGATAGCCCTGTGTTTGCTGCTTTTTATAAAATTCAGTTTTGGGTAAGGAGGAAAACAGGTTATTTAATATATCACGAGTGGCTTTACTATCTTTTGTATGAAGTAAAATAAAAATAACATAGCTCTTTCTTTCAAATAAAAATGGAATAAAGCCATGCTGCTCAAAGAGATTACGATAATAAAGCTTACTATAGACAATATCCTCTTGTGCCTTTGTCAAAGTATTAGGAGAGGCTAAAATAAAGACAGCCCCACTAGATTGTGTGTAGTTAGCGTAATGTGTAACGATAAATTTATAGATTTCCTCCTTAGATAGTTTTTGATCAATCCAATCGGCTAAAATCGAAGCATCCTCAATATTCTTTTTTTCCTCAATATAAAACTCTCGCATTAAAAGCTGTGCTAACGCTGTTGCTGTACGATCCAATATTAATAATTCAAACTCTGAGAAAAGCCCATCTTCCCGATAAAGTGTTAAATCGGCATAATGTTGATCAAAAATAAAAATAGGCTCATGTTTAAACTGCTGAGTAGACTTGTGCAATGCTAGTAATTGCTGACGCTTTTTGTGTGCCATATTCGGAAAAAAGATAGGCGCCCGTCCCTTAATGGAAAACATGATTTGTGTTTTCAATTCATTATACATATTTTGTAAAATATCCTCTGTATTTTGCCCTAAGACTGCATTTTTGTTCAAAGCTTGTGAGTAAGATTCTAGCGAAGAGATCAATAGATATTGCTGATTGATAATTTGGCTATGTAAATCCTGTGTAATACGAACAAAAGGAACCGCTTCATGAAAAACGATAATAGGAAACTGATGACGGTTAGCTAGTGCTAATATTGCTTCAGGAACTGCTTGAATAGAGGAGCCATATTCAATACAAAGAGCGGCACAATTTTTTTGAATGATGGCTTCTATAAATGCAGTAAAGTCCTCAATGCTATGTTGGAGACTTATCCCCGTTGTTAATACTAACTCTTCACCAACTAAAAAATTATCAACATGTATGATTTCTAGAACATGTGCCCATTTGACGATTCTTGTTAATCCCTCATGACCTGCTACTACCTCTGCCTTTTGAAAATATTTATTGTTCAAAACATCTAGTACTTTTAGTTGAAACGGGCTCAATTTTGCCCCTCCTTTTGACATACTTACCTTCAGATTAATTTTAATTATTTCTGCTTAGTGCTACAAATTATCTTAGAAAATCGTTTTCAAATTATTTTAAGAATATTTAGTCTATTTTACATTATGTATAAAACAAAAGTATAGAATTTTACAGTTTGTCTATTACTTCAACGTTATGAAAGATGTAAGATTTTTGTAAGCGATCAAGCAATTTACTAAAAGAGGTGACAGATATGGGGCAACAAACGCATTTGCAAAGAGGATTAAAAAAGCGGCATATGACGATGATTGCGATTGCCGGAGTAATCGGTGCTGGTCTATTTATGGGAAGTGGCTCGGTCATTAACTTAGCTGGCCCAGGGGCAATTTTATCGTATATATTTGCAGGAATTATCGTTGTATTAGTTATGCGTATGCTAGGTTAGATGGCGGCTGTCAATCCAACGAGTGGGTCGTTTGCACACTATGCACATGAAGCCATTGGTCCGTGGGCAGGTTTTATGATTGGATGGCTGTACTGGTTTTTCTGGGTGATTGCGATTGCTTTAGAGGCCACAGCGGCAGCAGCCATTATTCAATATTGGTATGACGGGATTCCTTTATGGCTAGTAAGTCTGTTATTGACCGTAGCACTTACTTTAACAAATGTTCTTTCTGTCAAAGCTTTTGGTGAGTTTGAGTATTGGTTCTCTCTTATTAAGGTTGCAAGTATAGTCGTTTTTCTTGGTCTTGGTGCATTTATTATTTTTGGTATCGCCCCTAACTTTAATGCTGTAGGTATGACCAACTTAGTTGAACAGGGCGGTTTTTTACCAAACGGTTTTGGCGCTGTTCTAATGGGTGTCGTCATAGTTATTTTTTCTTTTATGGGGACAGAGATCGTGGCCATTGCTGCTGGTGAATCGGATGAACCTTTAGCAGCTGTTACGAAAGCTACCAATTCTATTACTTGGCGTATTTTAATTTTCTATGTGGGTTCTATAGCAGTTGTTGTGACGCTATTACCTTGGCATTCCTCAGATATTTTAACAAGTCCTTATGTAGCGGTACTTGACTATATTGGTATTCCTGCTGCTGCACAAATTATGAATTTTGTTGTTTTAACTGCAGTATTATCGTGCCTAAATTCAGCACTTTATGCTACATCACGAATGGTGTTTTCTTTAGCGGAAAAAGGAGAAGCACCAAAAGCGTTTTTAAAATTAAACAAAAATGGTGCACCTGTCAATGCCATACTTGCCGCAACATTTTTCTCGTATATTGCGGTCATAATGAATTATGTTTCACCAGATAAAGTATTTATGTTTTTATTAAGTTCTTGTAGTGCTATTAAGTTAATTCTTTATTTAATCATTGCCTTTTCACAATTAAGAATGCGACGAAAGATTGAACAAGAAAATCCAGAGCTATTAAAGGTGAAGATGTGGCTATTTCCGTATTTAACGTATTTCACAATACTAGCAACAACAGCATTACTCATTGCGATGTTCTTTATAGAGTCAATGCGCTCACAAATTTTATTTACATGCGTTATTGTGGCCATTGTGATGATTTTCTATATGCTTACTCAAAAGAAAAAGGTGATTAAACAAGCCGATGAATCAAGTTCCCTTTTCACAAAAGACGAGTTTGATTTTGAACAATAAGACGATGAAGGAGTGATCCATTATGACAGTTCAGCAAGAAATGAAAACGCTAACACATTTTATCAAAGGAGAAGAGGTAGCAGGTACAAGTAACAGATTCTCAGAAGTATATAATCCATCAACAGGTGAGGTCATTGCAAGAGTACCGCTTGCTTCAAGAGACGAGGTAAAGCATGCTATTCGGCTTGCAAAAGAAGTCTTTCCAGCATGGAAAAAAACATCCATTGGTAAGCGGGTAGAAGTATTACATCGATTCCGTCAGCTGTTAGTAGAAAAGCAGGAAGAGCTTATCTCTGTGATTTGCCAGGAAAGTGGGAAAACAAAGGAAGACGCGAAGGGTGAAATTGTTCGGGGGATTGAATCAGTGGATATGGCAATCAGTGCCCCACAAATGCTAAAAGGGGAGTACTCCGTTAATGTGGGTGGTAATATTAATGCCTTTTCTGCCAAGTCGCCACTTGGCGTAGTGGCTACGATCGCACCATTTAATTTCCCTGTTATGGTACCTCTCGCAATTACAAGTATGGCTGTTGCAGTGGGGAATGCCGTTATTCTAAAGCCATCTGAACGTGTACCTATCTCAGCATTATACTTGAGCCAATTATGGAAAGAGGCAGGTCTGCCAGACGGTATTTGGACAGTTGTCAATGGTGACAAAGAGGCAGTGGATGAATTGCTAGAAAACAAAGAGATTCAAGCTATCTCATTTGTTGGTTCCACGCCTGTTGCTGAATATATTTATCAAACTGGGACAAAGCACAATAAACGTGTGGCAGCATTTGGTGGTGGGAAGAATTTCATGATTGTTATGCCAGACGCCAATTTAGAACAAACAGCAAATGCCTTTTTAGGAGCAGCATATGGCGCAGCATCTCAGCGCTGTATGGCTATTTCCGGTGCACTTGTTGTAGGCAAGGATACGGAGCAACGTTTTACGGAAATATTGAAAAATAAAATTTCTCAACTAAAGGTTGGGCCTTATACAGAGCAAGACGTCGATTTTGGTCCAGTCATTACTAAACAGTCCAAGGATACAATTATACGCTATATCGATGGGGCAGTCAGTGAAGGGGCAAATCTTGTCATCGACGGAAGAAATCCAAAAGTATGTGAAACGTCTAATGGTTTTTATCTTGGTCCTACTTTACTTAATCATGTCACACCAGAAATGACGATCTTCAAAGAGGAGGTCTTTGGCCCAGCACGTATTGTAGTGGGGGTGGACTCTCTACAAAAGGCTATCGATTTAATAAATGATCATGAGCTTGGTAATGGTGTCACAATGTTTACAAGCAGTGGAGCGGCGGCACGTAAATTCCAAGAAGAAATAGAAGTGGGCATGGTAGGGGTTAATGTGCCAATCCCAATCCCAGTTGGCTATCACAACTTTGGTGGATGGAAACGATCTAAGTTTGGTGAAGGGCATATGTTTGGCCCAGATCAGGCGAGATTCTTTACAAAGGCAAAAACGATTTCTGAACGTTGGCCCGATGAGACAGAGGATACAGCAAGCTCCTTTGCGTTCCCAAGTAATGACGATGCGAAAAACTAATGTAAGAAAAATAATAGTAAGGGGTGTTTGGCGATGACGCAGATCAATCTTAAAAGTGATGTATTAGCAAAGGATGAGCAATATGTATGGCATTCCATGAAACCTTATAATCCGCAGGCTACGTATGTGGTGGAGAAATCTGATGGTGCAAGAATCATTGATACAGATGGTGTAGAATATATTGATGCGATGGCTGGGCTATGGTGTGTCAACGTTGGTTATGGTCGTAAAGAATTAGCGGATGCAGCACATGAACAAATGATGAAAAATGCATATGCACCTTTATCTCAGGGACATTTGCCTGCAGTAGAATTAGCTGAAAAGCTAAATGAAATGCTTGGTGGCGATTATGTTATTTTCTTCTCTAATAGTGGGTCAGAGGCAAATGAAACAGCATTTAAAATAGCGCGACAATATCATCAGCAAAAAGGGCAAAGTTCTCGCTATAAAGTTGTCTCTCGTTACCGTGCGTATCATGGTAACTCCTTTGGGGCATTAGCGGCAACAGGGCAGGCAGAACGTAAATATAAATATGAGCCACTGTCACCAGGTTTTATCCATGTTGCACCACCTGATCAATATCGTGAACATGAAAGTGATACGAGCGCGCCATTAGATTTAGCAAGTGTAAAGGCTGTAGATAAAACCATGACATGGGAACTGAGCGATACGATTGCAGCGATGATCTTAGAGCCTATTATTACAGGTGGTGGTGTCATTATGCCTCCAGAAAACTATTTAAAAGGTATTGAGGAAGTATGTAAAAAACACGGCGCTTTAATGATTGTGGATGAGGTTATTTGTGGTTTTGGTCGAACAGGTAGGCCCTTTGGATTTATGAATTATGGTGTAAAGCCTGATATTATTACGATGGCGAAAGGAATTACAAGTGCTTATTTACCACTATCAGCTACAGCGGTAAAGCGAGAAATATATGAGGCATTTACAGGCTCCGAAGCATACGGCTATTTCCGCCATGTAAATACATTTGGTGGCTCACCAGTGGCATGTGCAGTCGCATTAAAAAATATTGAGATTCTTGAGCAAGAGGCGTTATTTGACCGTTCTAAGGAAATTGGTGCTGCAACACTTGAAACATTGCAACAAGAATTACAGCATCACCCAAATGTAGGGGATGTACGAGGCAAAGGTTTATTGATTGGAATTGAATTAGTGGTAGATAAAGTTTCGAAAGAACCTTTACCCGTGGAGAAAGTGAATGCTGTCATTGCAGCATGTAAAGGGCAAGGGGTCATCATTGGGAAAAATGGAGCTACCGTAGCAGGGTTTAATAATGTCTTAACGTTATCACCACCACTTAATATTGCACAAGAAGATCTTGACCGTATACTAAATGTGGTTGTGAATAGTTTAAATACGCTATAGTGACTATTCATAAAAGTTCTAAAAGCCGTGTAATAAAGGCTTTTAGAGCTTTTATTGTAGTACTTTGGAGCATAAATGAGCTATAGGGATAATTATTATAGCTCAATAAAAATAATTATAAAATTCAGAAATTTATTAAAATAATACTGGAAATATTAGATTTCATAGTTTATAGTTGTTAAAAAATAATTAATTTTCTGATAAAAATTTTAAGAAATGTCCTGATAGGGTATATTTTTTTAATTACTTATTTTCAGCAGTGGAATAAATACATCTTGTAATTTGAACTATACTTTCTGATTAAAAGCAATTGTGATAGTTGAGGAAGCGATGTCTTGCCTGAATTGAATTGTCTAATCATAAGAAAATATAGTTAATTTTTTACCTACTTATTTTCAGCAGTGGAGAAAATAAATGTTTTTTGGTAATTATATTTCTTAAATTAAATTATAAGAAATATTTTTATATATTTTTACAAAGGGAGTAGATGAGATGAATTATGTTAAAAAATTGGTTTTTGTAATTCTATGTACGTTGCTTTTAGCGGCATGCGCAGAGAAAGACAATTCTAACGCATCAAATACTGGGGATAAGTCTACTACAGAATCAGGTACAGCTAGTTCTAAAAATGAACTTGTCATCGCTGTAAATGAAAATTTTATTTCAATGGATCCGCATAACACAGGGGATACTAATTCGAGTTCTGTACAGGAGACAATGCTAGAAGGTTTGCTAGGCTTCGATGCAGATGGACAAATTATTAAGGTTTTAGCAGATGATTATTCAATTAGTGAAGACGCTCTTGTCTATACGTTCAAACTTAAAGAAGGGGTTACCTTCCATGACGGGGAACAGTTTAATGCTGAGGCTGTAAAGGCCAATATTGAACGAATCATGAATGATGAAAGCTTACGCTTATATTCTCGTGGCTTTAGCTTAATCAGCAATGTTGAAATTCTAGGCGACTATGAAATTAAAGTTACTTTAGAAGAACCATATGGACCAATGATTACTCGATTCGGAGTTGCCAAAATGATTAGTCCAAAAATGATTAAAGAAAATTCAGCAGATATACCTAAAAAACCTGTTGGTACAGGTCCTTATAAATTTGTGGAATGGGTACAAGGAGACCATTTAACAATTGAAAACTTTGATGGCTATTGGGATGGTGGAGAACGTGTTGCTAAAATCACCTATAAACCAGTGCCAGAAAACGGATCTCGCGTAGCGATGCTAAAAGCGGGTGATGCACAGGTTATCTATCCAGTGCCAGCTCAAAATATTGATGAGCTTTCTAATAGTAAAGATGTAGAAGTTAATAAGGTTCCTTCTACAATTGCACACTATGTTTCCTTAAATACCTATAAAAAACCTTTGGATGATATTAAAGTTCGACAAGCCTTTAACTATGCGGTGGACAAGGATGCTTATTTAAAAGTGGTGAATGCAGGGCTGGGTGTACCATTAGACTCCATTATTCCTTCAAAAACCGTTTATTATAAGCAACAAAAAATGTATGAACACAATATTGAAAAGGCAAAGGAATTGTTGGCTGAGGCAGGCTATCCTGATGGCTTCGAGATTGAAATCTGGGGGAACACAAACTCGGATACGATGAAAGGCATGCAGTTTATTCAACAACAGTTAGGTCAAATCGGTGTAAAAGTAGAAATTAAATCAATGGAAGAAGGCACTTTATCAGACGAAATCTATGGTGCACAAACACCAGATGATGCGAAATTACAAATGTGGTATGTGAGTTGGTCAGCCTATGCTTCGGATATAACGAATGCGACAAAGCCTCTTTTCCATAGCGTATCATTCCCACCAAATGGTGCAAATACAGCTTACTATCATAATACGGAGGCAGATCAATTAATGGATGAAGCTAACTCCATTTCAGATGTAGATCGCCAAGCTGAACTATATGAAAAATTACAGGAAATCGTTTATCAAGATACACCTTGGATTTTCTTAGGGGTAGATGAGGTTGTATATGGTGTACGTTCAAATGTCAGCGGTGTACTAGTAAACCCGACAGGTGGACTAGATGTGAAAAATGCAAAAGTGGAGTAAAACACAATAAAAGGAATTGATGCTAGTCAATTCCTTTTCTACAAAATAGAAAGGAGGAAGGCGGCGTGTGGAAATATATAGCAAGAAGAACTGTTGAAATGATACCGATATTAATTGTCATTTCCATATTAACATTCTTATTCATTCATTTCATACCAGGTGACCCTGCACGATTAGTAGCTGGTAAAGATGCCACGCTAGAAGATGTTGAAAATGTACGGCATGAGTTGGGTTTAGATAAACCCATTCTTAAACAATACGTGGATTATATGAAAAATCTTATGACGGGTGAGCTTGGCACATCTTTAACAACAGGACTACCTGTCATTGATATGTTTAAAACAAGGTTTATGCCTTCTCTTCATCTTACTTTCCTTTCCATGTTTTGGGCTACATTAATGGGTTTGGTGATTGGTGTTCTTTCTGCCATCAATAAAAACAAATGGCCTGATTATTTTGGAATGGTAACGGCTGTTTCTGGCATTTCGATTCCAGGATTTTGGCTGGGCTTATTATTGATTCAATTATTTTCAGTGCAGCTAGGGTTATTTCCGACAGGTGGATTAGACGGCTTTTCTAGTTATATTTTACCCTCCTTGACCTTAGGAGCTGGCATTATGTCAATGATCGCTCGATTTACTCGTTCTTCCATGCTTGAAACGTTACAAGCAGATTTTATAAGAACAGGGAGAGCAAAAGGACTGAAAGAACACTCCGTTATTGTGACCCATGCTTTAAGAAATTCCTTGATTTCTGTGGTAACAGTAGCAGGACTGCAATTTGGATTTCTCCTAGGAGGATCAGTGGTAGTGGAGACAGTTTTTAGTTTTCCAGGAATGGGACGACTTCTAATCGATTCGATCGCATTTCGAGATTATCCCGTCATTCAGTCTGCACTGCTGTTATTTGCATTTGAATTTATTTTAGTCAATTTAATTGTTGATGTGCTTTATACCGTGTTAAATCCAAAAATCCAATTAAATTCTTAAGGGAGGGAACAAAATGATTTCACCAACTACTGTGCAAAATAGCCAAGTGCAAAATACACAAAAAAAATACTCTCCTCTTAAAGAATTTTGGAAGTCTTTTAAAAAACAAAAGGCTGCTTTGGTAGCAAGTATCTTTATAGGATTGTTAATTGTAGTCGCTTTTATTGGACCTTATATCGCACCGTACGATCCTTTTGAACCCAATTATGATGCTTTATTAGAGGGACCAAGTGCAAGTCATTTGGCAGGAACGGACGAGTATGGTCGAGACATTTTTAGTCGTTTGATAGTAGGCGCAAAAATATCCTTGATGGTGAGTTTTAGTGCCGTATTTTTAGGCCTAATACTAGGAACTATTTTAGGTTTAATTAGCGGTTACTTTGGTGGGTGGATTGACAAAATCATCATGCGTAGCTGTGATGTACTGTTTTCATTCCCTGATTTATTGTTAGCCATTGCCATTGTAGCCTTATTGGGTCCTGGTATTAATAATGTCATCATTGCTGTGATGATCTTTAGTGTGCCATCTTTTGCACGTTTAGTCAGAGGTGCTACATTGAATGCGAAAGAGAATGTATACGTAGAGGCAGCACAATCAATGGGAGCTTCGCATGTTAGGGTGCTGTGGAAACATATTTTCCCTGAAACCATTAGTGAATTAATCATTTTTGTCACAATGCGTATAGGAACAGCCATTTTAGCAGCTTCTGGTTTAAGTTTTTTAGGCTTAGGTGCAAGCCCTGAAATGCCTGAGTGGGGAGTAATGCTAAGTAGTGGGCGTGACTATTTAGGGACATCTTCGCACGTAGTCATCATGCCAGGCATTGCAATATTTTTAACCGTACTAGCATTTAACTTAATAGGTGATGGATTACGAGATGTATTAGATCCAAAAATAAAAAATAATTAAGGAGAATGCCTATGCCAGAACATGTATTGCGAGTAAGTGACTTAGAAACGTCCTTTACGCGTGATAAAAAGGAAATCAAGATTTTAAGAGGTGTCAATTTTTCCATCCGTAAAGGAGAGATATTAGGCTTAGTGGGAGAATCGGGTAGTGGAAAAAGCTTAACATCACTATCCATCATGCAATTATTCCATGGCACTACAGGCAAAATCGTCAATGGCTCTATACATTTTAATGGAGATGACTTGACGAAAATGCCCGAATCAGAAATTCGGAAGATTCGTGGCAAGCAAATGGCCATGATTTTTCAAGAACCTATGACTTCTTTAAATCCTGTCTTAAAAATAGGCAAGCAGTTAATGGAAGCAATTGAGATGCATTTGAAGCTGCCGAAGAACGAAAGTAAGCATCATGCAATCCAAATGTTAAAAAGTGTGGGCATAGGAAGAGCCGAGGAAATCATTTATGAATATCCACATCAGCTATCAGGAGGAATGCGTCAGCGAGTAATGATTGCCATGGCTATGGCCTGCCATCCTAATTTACTCATTGCTGACGAACCAACCACTGCGCTTGATGTCACGATACAAGCTCAAATTTTAGAGCTAATGAAAAAGCTAAAGGAAGAAAATGAGACAGCTATTTTATTAATCACACATGATTTAGGTGTTGTTGCCGAAATGTGCGATAGGGTAGTTGTGATGTATGCAGGGCAGGTTGTAGAGGAAGCAGATGTCTTTGAGTTATTTGCTAGCCCAAAGCATCCCTATACAAAAGGTTTAATTGCATCTGTACCGAAAATTGGTGATAACAAAGAAGTATTAGATTCTATCAATGGTCAAGTGCCATCCCCGCAAAATATGCCGAATGGTTGTAAATTTGCTCCACGATGTAATCAAGCGATGTCTATATGCCATCAGGAGAGTCCACCGACAGTGAAAATTTCAGCTACACGGCAATGTAGCTGCTGGCTATATGCGAAAAAGGATGTGGAAGTAAATGCCTAACAGTATTTTAAAAGTGGAAAACTTAAAAAAAAGCTTTCAAATAGCGGGTGGGTTATTTCAAAAAAAGCAATATGTTAATGCTGTCATAGATGTTTCCTTTGAAATAGAAGAAGGTACGACATTTAGTTTAGTTGGGGAAAGTGGTTGTGGCAAATCAACTACTGGCCGGTTAATCACTAGATTAATAGCACCAACAAATGGAAGTATCGTTGTGGATGGGAAAGAAGTTGCAACTGCAAAGCAATCTGAATTAAAGCATTTAAGGCAAAATGTTCAAATGATTTTTCAAGACCCATATGCCTCATTGAATCCGAGAATGAAGGTAAAGGAGCTTGTTGGTGAGCCTTTAGAAATTCATACAAAACTTTCGAAAGCCGAGCGTGAAAAACTAGTGCTTGAAATGCTGGAAGTCGTTGGATTAAATGCTGAACATGCCGATCGCTATGCGCATGAGTTCAGTGGTGGACAAAGACAGCGTTTAGGCATTGCACGTGCTTTAATAACAAAACCAAAATTAATTATTGCTGATGAGCCTGTGTCTGCGTTGGATGTATCTATACAATCGCAAATATTGAATCTATTAAAGCAATTGCAGCAAGAATATAAAATATCTTATCTCTTTATTTCTCACGATTTAAGTGTTGTAGAACATATTAGCCATTATATAGGTGTCATGTATTTAGGTTCGATTGTAGAAATCGGGCGGAAAGAAACCATATTTAATGAACCAAAGCACCCATATACACAGGCGCTTATTGCTTCTGTGCCTATAGCAGATCCAACATTACGAAAAAAGAAGATCGTTTTAACTGGTGATATTCCGAATCCTAAAAATCCGCCAAGTGGTTGTACCTTCCACACAAGGTGCCCCTTTGCATCAGATATATGTAAGCAAGCTATTCCGGAAATGAAAAAAATTAACGAAGAGCAAAGTGTCGCATGTCACTTTGTCAACTAATCGAGAGGGTGTATATAAATGAAAATAGGGTTAAGCACATATAGTATGGTCAAAAAAATGAGACAGGGGGAAATGAATGTTCTGGATGTTTTGCAATGGGTAGCAGACAACGGAGGGCAGCATGTAGAATTAGTGCCCTATGAATTTACTGTTGTAGATAACTATGAACTTGCAACACAAATTAAAGAAAAAGCAGCAGAGCTAGGATTAGAGCTATCGGCCTATTCGTTGCCAGCTAACTTTATTCAGGATACGGAGGAAGCTTTTCTAGAAGAAGTTGAACGCTTAAAGAAACATGTTGATGTAGTACATCATATGGGCATTAACATTATGCGCCATGATGTTACTCTCTTTACTTTACCAAAGGAGCAGACAACCATTCATTATTACAATGAGCACTTTGAAGAAATGGTGAGAGGCTGTCAGTTGATTGCAGATTACGCGAAGCAATTTAATATTACAACAACGATTGAAAATCATGGCTTTAATGTTCAAACAAGTGATCGTGTACAACAATTAATTCATGCGGTAAACAGAGACAACTTTAAAACAACTTTAGATATCGGGAATTTTTTATGTATTGATGAAGAACCTTTAATTGGTGTTATGAAAAACATTCCTTATGCTGCTACAGTGCATTTCAAAGATTTTTATATTCGTCCTTATTATGAAAATCCTGGTGAGGGCGAATGGTTCCGTACAGTTCATAATAATTACATCAGAGGAGCTATTGTCGGACATGGCGATATAAATATTCGCGAAATTATTAAGCTCGTAAAAGGCAGTGGATATGATGGCTATCTTACAGTGGAGTTTGAAGGTATGGAAGATTGTCAAGTTGGTTCAAAAATAGGAATGGATAATGTACGTCGTTTATGGGACGAATGCAAGCTCTAAAGGGGGAAAGCACATGAACAAGTTAAAGGTTTGTGTAATTGGCACAGGTTCTATTTCAGATTATCACTTAGGTTCCTATAAGAATAATCCATTCGTTGAATTATATGGCGTGTATGATGCTTCCATTGAAAGAGGCAAAGCAAAAGCAGCACAATTTGGAGCAACGCATGTTTTTTCTTCGAAAGAAGAGTTATTCGCAGACAAAAATGTGGATGCTGTAAGTATTTGTACATGGAATAATACGCATGCAGAATTGGCGATTCTTGCTTTGGAAAATGACTTACATGTTCTAATAGAAAAGCCGCTATCCATGACTTATGCAGAGGCTTTAAATATCCAACAGATTGCAGAAAAACATCAGAAAGTATTTCAAGTGGGCTATGTAAGACGGTTTGCAACAAATACTAAAGTACTGAAAAGGTTCATCGACGATAACAAACTGGGCGATATTTATTATGCCAAAGCTTCCTGTCTAAGAAGATTAGGGAATCCAGGCGGCTGGTTTGCAGAAATCGATAAGTCTGGTGGCGGGCCTTTAATTGATCTAGGCGTACATGTGATTGATATTTGCTGGTATTTAATGGGTAGACCAAAGGTGAAGCGAATAACAGGTCATACCTACAATCAATTAGGAAATCGAAACCATATTGAAAATTTATCCTTTTACAAGGCTGCAGACTATGATGCTACTAAAAATACAGTAGAAGACTTAGCAAATGCCCTCATTACATTCGAGAATGGGGCATCGCTAATGGTAGACGTTTCCTATACACTACATGCCATTAAAGATGAAATAAGTATTAAGCTTTATGGCACGAACGGTGGAGCAGAGCTAGAGCCTGAATTAAAAATTGTAAGTGAAGAGCATGATACGATTTTAAATATTCATCCTCAAATTAACGATTTAACATTTGATTTTGCGACAGCCTTTCAAAATGAAATCAATTCATTTGTTGATTGTTGCCTCCATCATTATGATTCTGTTGCACCTGTAGAGGATGGGGTAGAAATTATGAAAATATTAGAAGGCATTTATATTTCTGCAACTGAAGGAAAGGAAGTTGTTTATTAAGATGGTGAAATTGGACAATAAAATTGGCGTGATAGTAGACAGCTTTCGATTGCCTATTCGTGAAGGTTTATTAAAAGCGAAAGAAGTTGGTGCACAAGGGGTACAGATGTATGCCGTTTCAGGAGAGTTGGACCCAGATAATTTAAATACTGCCCAAAGAGCAGAATTGAAGCAGTACATTTCAGAGTTAGGTCTAGAGATTTCCGCATTATGTGGGGATTTAGGTGGGCATGGCTTTCAAGACAAAACAGAAAATGCCTGGAAAATAAAAAAATCAAAAGAAATACTACAATTAGCCAAGGACCTGGGAACATCCATCGTTACAACCCATATTGGTATTATTCCTGAAGATGAAAATGATCCAATCTATCAAACAATGCTGGAAGCCTGCGAAGAATTAGGGCAATATGCTACATCATTAGATGCTTATTTTGCAATTGAAACAGGGCCAGAAACAAGTAAAACATTAAAAGGATTTCTAGATAAGCTTTCAACGAATGGTGTATCGGTTAATTTTGACCCTGCCAATATGGTGATGGTAACAAAAGATGATCCTGTAGCTGGAGTCAAACGATTAAAGAAGTATATTGTACATACACATGTAAAGGATGGTATTCAACTGCAGCCAACGAATCCTAAAGATGTGTACGGGTACTTAGGATACGATTCTGGAACATCTCATGATAAAATAGAAGAAATGGTGGAAAATGGAGAGTTTTTCAGAGAACTTCCATTAGGTCATGGAGATGTCAATTTCGAGCTTTACTTTTCAGCTTTACAAGAAATCGGATACAATGGCTATTTAACTATTGAACGAGAAGTGAGATCAAATCCCGAAAAAGACATCAAAGAAGCTTTACAATTCATAGAAAAGTTTAAATAGGGGTTGAATCTAATTTGAAAAAGCAAGATCAAGTACAAATGCGAAGACAAAATAAATATATTGTGCTTGACGCAATAAGGCAGATGGCGCCAATTTCAAGAATTCAATTATCAAAATATACAAAAATGAGCCCTACGACCATTACTCGTATTGTGCAAGAGCTAGAAGCAGAAGGCTTTATTCTTGAAGGGGTATCGGAAGAAACAGCCATTGGTAGACGTCCTACGTTAATCCATATGCGCGAAGATGCATTATATACGATTGGGATAGAAATTGACTGTTTTACTATTCGAATAGGTATACTAGATTTCTTGGGGAAGCTTATTGCCTTTCAGGAAGTCAAATGTAGTATCAAGCATCAATACGAAGAAGCCATACATCTACTAAAACGATCTATAGAAAATATCATGACAGAATATCAGATTGCTCAGGATAAATTACTAGGCATTGGGATAGGGATTCCAGGAGTAATCAATAACGAGGAAGGAATTATCGTTTCCTCTGAGCAATTGAAGTGGGAAAACTGCCATATAAGAGAAGATTTAAATGGTGTTTTTGGTTGTGAGGTCATCATAGATAATGAATTAAAAATGCAAATCATTGCTGAAATTGGTGATATCTATACGCCACTGTATTCAAATTGTATTTTAGTCGGAATTGGAACGGGAATAGGAGCATCCATATTATTAAATGGAGAAGTGTATCGTGGCATTCAAAATAAAGCTGGAGAAATAAGTCATATAACGATTAATCCCTTTGGTGAAATGTGTCACTGTGGTAAAAGAGGATGCTTATCGATGTATGTTTCTGAAGTTACGCTGTTAAAAAGAACACCTAAAAATCTTAATATTCAATCAATAGAAGAGATTTTGCAGTGTGTTGATCAAGGCGAGCAATGGGCGATCGATATTCAACAAGATGTAGCTACTTTTCTAGCTATTGCTATCAATAATCTAGTTTGTTTATACGAACCAGAGGCTGTCATCGTCAGTGGGGAAATTATTGAGCATAATGTGTCATTTCAAAAACTACTTAGTGAAAAGTGTAAACAGTATATATGGAAGGAATTACAACCCTACTTTGATTTGCAGTTTTCAAATCAATTAAAAGAAGGGGTTGTTAAAGGAGCGGCATTACAAGCACAAAAGCAGTTGCTGTCTGTTTAAAGAAAGGTTGGTTGATTCGTGGCTTACTCAGAATTTTTAAAGGAGTATCGTTCAGGATTAATGGAAAATGTGCATTATGGACAAATGAGTGCTGTGAATCTAACGAAGGAAGAATTCGTCTCTGTAGGTCAAGATTATGAGCCTGTGTATTTTCGTTCTGCAGCAAAACCATTTCAAGCCATTCCCATTTTTATGACTGATTTTATAGAAAAATACGGGATTACTTCAAATGAAAGTGCATTATTTCTGGCTTCACAAAGAGGCGAAATTTATCATCAAGAGGCATTAGTCTCTTTGCTGGAAAAACTCCCTATTAATGAAAATGATTTAATTTGTGCAGCATCCTATCCATTAAATGAGGAACCTAAAACACAATATATTCAACAGGGATATGAAAAGAGAAAACTATTTCATAATTGCGCAGGCAAGCATTTAGGATTCTTAACTGCTTGTCTAGCAAATGGCTATGATGTCAAGCAATATTGCCAGCCAGAACATCCATTGCAGCAGATGATAAAAAAATACATTGCTTATTTAAGTGAATATGATGTGGAGAGTATTCGTACAGGGATTGATGGCTGTGGTGCGCCTGTCTTTGCGATTCCGCTAAAAAATATGGCAATTGCTTATTTAAAGCTAGCACGACCAGAATTGATTGATGATCAACTGATTCGTGAAGCAGTAATAAAGCTTACAGCAGTAATGAATCAAGAGAATCATATCATTGCAGCGCAAAACTTTATTTGTACGGCATTATTAAAGGACCCTAATATTGTGGCGAAGGGCGGAGCACAGGGCGTATACTGTTTTGCTCTAAGAAATGAAGGGCTAAGTTTTGCCTTGAAAATTATGAATGGCTCAGAAAGTCCGTGGCCCAATGTAATTGCTTCTGTATTGGAACAAATTCAGTATACAAATCAAGAAACAATTGAGCGTATTAAAGCATTGTCTCCTTCATTTGTGCGTAATGACGCAGGGGTTGAGGTCGGGGAAATTGTTTCTACAATTAAAATTGTATAGAGGTGAAGGTACTTGTATGTTTTGGCAATAGACGGTGGTGGAACGAAAACAATTGCGACAATCTCAACTTGTCGTGGGCAAATTATGGCGCTAGCAGAAACGGGTAAAAGTAATCCCACATCTATGAGCTTCGAGCAATTTACAGAGACGATAACAGAATTAATAAATGATTTAAAAAGACAACAACCTCACGAATTTCAACACATTACAAAGTGCCATGCGGGACTGTCTGGTGTAACAGAAAATAATAATGAGAAAATTACCCATGCATTATTAACCTCGCTTTTACCGAAAGACTGTCAACTATCACTATCGAATGATGGGTTGAACGCCCTGTATGCGGGAACATTGGGTCAGCCTGGCATTGTACAGATTTCTGGTACGGGTGCGATTACACTCAGTATAGATTCATCTGAAAGAATTGAGCGTACAGCAGGGTGGGGTTATATTTTTGATGATGAGGGCAGTGGCTATGATATTGGCATTCGCACATTAAAAGCGGTATTTAAAGCATTTGATAAAAGAGGTCCTGAAACGCTCCTAACAGCAGCAGTATTAGACTATTTTCAGTTACAATCCGTTCCGCAGATAATTGAAGTGGTATATGGTGAAGGTCATCCGCGTGATACAATATCTCCTTTAAGTAAGGTAGCAATCGAATGCGCTAAACGTGGTGATGGAGAAGCTAATACAATTATTGATCAAGTGTGCCATGTTTTATATCAAAGTATAGACGCTTGTTACAAAAAAAATCCGTTTGCAGATAACCGTGTCAAAGTAGTGCTAGCTGGTGGCGTTTTTAATGAGTTGAGGCTATTTATTGAAAAATTAGTCGCTATTGATAAAAAGAATAGTAATCAGTATGACTTTATGGGTGCTTATAGTTTACCAGTGGGTGGTGCTGCTTTAGCGGCATTAAAATTACCTAGTAATGAAGCTAAGCTATTTATCGATCAATATAATACAAGTATGAAGGCGTTTTTAACGAATTAATCCCCCTTTAATCTAGCAAGTAGAGAATGGTATGTACCATCCTCTACTTGCATTTTGTTAGTCCCCTACTTTAAACATATATCCCTTGTAAGATTTATGTATGATCATGACGATTCCGATAAGCATAAAGTTGGATAATAACGAACTTCCCCCATAGCTTAAAAAGGGTAGGGTGACGCCTGTGACTGGTAAAAGCCCAATGGTCATGCCAATATTTTGAGTAATTTGGAAGGCTAGTAAGCTTGAAATACCTGCCCCCATTAAAGTCATAAAGGGATCTCGCGCTACTACCGTAATAAGAACAATACGATAGATAACAAAAAATAATAGAGTGATCACAAATGCTCCTCCGACAAAACCTAACTCTTCTGCAATAGTAGAGAATATAAAATCGGTATGTTTTTCTGGTACATAGACATTGTTATGTAGATAGCCCTTGCCCACAAACTCTCCTGATCCGATGGCCATAAAGCCTTGACGTACTTGAAAAGAAGAATCTGTATATTCATAAGGCTGAAGCCATCCATAAATTCTTGAAATCTGATGTCCTGATAGAGCACCTAAAACCTTCTCTGTAAAAAATTCATTAAAACTGACATAGAGCACGACAATCGTACTGATGATAACTAAAGGGACAGCTGTAAAAACGACAAGAAGCTTTCTATGAATACCTGAAAAGAAAATCATCGGTAAAATCATTGCCATATACAACATGACCATACCTGTATCGGGTTGCCTATAAACAAGAAGTGAAGGAGGAAGGACAATGAGCCCAATTTTTATAAGTAGCCAAAAATCCGCTAGATAAGAGGGGCGGACATTTTTCTCTTGATGAGCAATAATGACCTTACTCACAACTATTAAAAAAGCGAACTTTAAAAATTCCGATGGTTGGAGGGAACCTAAAAACGGGATTTGATACCATGATTTTGCTTGATTGATTGTCCGGGCAATGCTCTCTGGTGCAACAATAAGCCCAGCCGTTAAAGCAACGATTAGGAAGTAAAATGGCCATCCGATTCTCTTCAACTGTTCAATATCAAGTAAGGATATCCCAAACATGATGGTTAATCCAATGAGATAAAATAAAAATTGCTTGATAATAAAAGAGCTTGAATATTGTTCGAAATTTACACTACTTGAATGGACAAAAAGGCAACTAATACCACCGAGTAAAAGAAGACTTATTACTAAATTCCAGTCTAACTTCTTGAATTGCGTCAAATGTAACACCCCCATTCTCTATTATCAACGTTGGCAATGTATGGAAGGTTGCAGATGGTTATTCAAAAAGTAGTACGAATAAGAAACAATAGTATGAATAGATTTGCAAGTTAAATTACCTAAATAGAACTAAAGGGTGGGTATAAATTCTCAATATATCGATCAAAATTTACAAAAACATAACACTGGCTTTATATCTCTATACTATCATTATTGGTAAGAGTTGGAGGAGGAGCCAAGGATCATGCATTTTTTCCGTTTCGTTAAGGTGAAGGACAAGTTACTTGTACTCATGATTGTTTGTGTATTATCGAATGTATTGCTAGGTGTATTTAGTGTAGATTATTTAAGGAAAATGTCGTGGCATGCAAGTGAGAGTTACACACAGGGACTTGTCCCAATTGGATGGCTAAATGAGCTAGAAGAATCACAGCGTCGATTAGATTTTATAGTAGATTCGAAGGGTGACGAGAAAGAAATGGCAGCCATTTTACAAAACATGGCACAGCCTTTAGAGCATCTAGATAGCCAAGAAATTGATAAAAAGATGAGTCATCAAATTAAGAAGTATAAGTCATTGCTGAAGAAGCAGGAAGAAGCCATTGAGGACTTTAAGCAAATGAACCGTGGTGAGCTAGATCAGTTTTATTTGCAAACTTTTTTACCAATTAGTCAGGAAAGTCATACATTATTAGAGGATACGCAAAATTATTTAGTTCAAAGAGCAAAAGACCAACAGCAGGCTTATCAAAAAGATGTGCAATTTGGCTACTGGTTACTAGGCGGTGTATGCTTAGCGGTTGTCTTGCTTGTAATCCTTATCGGATTTATCGCAACGAAGGCAGTCAATGTGCCAACACGTCAACTAAAGTCATTATTAAAACGTGCAGAACAAGGTGATTTCACTGCCAACGCAAGTTACGTGGCTCATGATGAGCTTGGTGAAGTAGTCCTGTCCTACAATCAAATGGTAACTGAAGTGAAACGCCTACTCCATACTGTTACTGACAGTGCCTATGAAGTAGAAGAAATGACAGGGAAATTGCAGAAATCCTCTGAGCAATCATCAACAACGACATTAAAAATAGCAAAGGATGTACAATCTATTTCCGAGTCAACGACCGCTTCTTCTAATAAATTAGCTTCGAATACGGCTTCCTTAGAGGAAGTTTTAAATGATGTACAGGTTATTTTAGAAAAGATTCAGGTTGTAGAAAGTTTTGCACAAAAAACAGCCAGAGATGCAGAAAGTGGAACAGAAATTGTACAAGCTAATTTAACGCAAATGCAAGCGATTAAGCAGGCGGTTGAAAGATCTAATACAGCAATTTTTAATCTAGTTGAGCGTGCAGCATCGATTGACCAAATGATTGAAGTAATAGAAAGAATAACAGCACAAACTAATTTACTAGCGTTAAACGCATCTATTGAAGCTGCAAGAGCAGGAGAGCATGGGAAAGGTTTTGCAGTAGTGGCTAATGAGGTACGTAAGCTTGCAGAGCAAACCGTTCAATCAACACAAACGATTACATCCATTGTACAGAACATCCATTTAGATTCGAGCTATGCGGTACAAATGATGGAAGGCGTTTTAGTGGCGACTGAAAAAGGTGTTGCTGTCACAGGACAAACGGCATCAAGTTTTGATCAAATCTTAGAAAAAGTACATACTATAAAGCCGTATATTATGGAAGTATCTGCTACGGTTCAAGAGATTGCCAATCATACAAAGACGGTAAGTGAGGATGCGGTTATGTTGACAGCTTTATCTGATACGAATGCCGTGTCTACTAAGCATGTAGCTGCATTAACAGCTGATCAATTAACAGCTCAGCAACAGTTCCATAATTATATTAAAGAATTGCGCAAAGTATCAAAAGTTTTGCAAATAGCTGTCAAACGTTTTTCGATATAATTTAATATTAAAGAATAATATTTAAAAAGGGTCTTCTTTGCAAAAAATAGCAAAGAAGATTCTTTTTTTTGCATGATTACAAAACTAGTTTATGAAAGTGTAAATGATGTGTATTTTTGAGATGTACAATTGTGTTTTATATATTTTTGTAGCACAATATTTTTTATGTCCTCATATACTGTGAATAAGGGATTGTATGTTCCTTGTAAGGAATATTATTAATATAATTGTTGTATTTTCAAAACGAACACATTATAATGAATTTCATTGAAAGTGTTATTAAATCAATGTTTATCAATATATTTTTGTACTTTCTGAAAGTACAATTGTTCACATGTGGAGGTTTTGGGAAATGAAAAAGATTATTGTTACTGGAGCACTTGGTCAAATTGGTTCTGAGCTTGTAGAAAAACTTCGTGGTATTTATGGAGAGGACAATATACTTGCTACAGACATTAGAAAGCTTGAACATACTAAGGGCCCATTTGAAATATTGGACGTGACAGATGGACAAAGAATGCACGATTTAGCAAAAGACTTCGGTGCAGATACAATGATGCATTTAGCAGCATTATTATCAGCAACAGCAGAAAGAAATCCATTGTTAGCGTGGAATTTAAATATGGGCGGTTTAATGAATGCATTGGAAGTTTCACGCGAGCTAAATATGCAATTTTTCACGCCAAGCTCAATTGGTGCGTTTGGTCCGTCTACACCTAAGGAAGATACACCACAGGATACTTTGCAACGACCAACAACCATGTATGGTGTAAATAAAGTAGCGGGTGAGTTATTATGCGATTATTATTTCAATCGTTTTGGTGTTGATACACGTGGAGTACGCTTCCCAGGATTAATTTCTTATGTAACACCTCCAGGTGGTGGTACAACAGATTATGCAGTAGAAATTTTCTATGAAGCCATCGAACAAGGCAATTATACATCGTATATTCAAGAAGGAACGTTCATGGATATGATGTACATACCAGATGCTCTACAAGCTATCGTAGATTTAATGGAAGCGGACGGTAGTAAGCTCGTTCATCGCAATGCTTTTAATATTACTGCTATGAGCTTTGAACCTTCGCAAATCGCGGCTGAAATCAAGAAACACTTACCAAATTTCACAATGAGCTATCAGGTAGATCCAGTTCGTCAAGCCATTGCAGATAGCTGGCCAAACTCTTTAAATATTGAAGCGGCTCAAAAAGAGTGGGACTTCAAAGCAGAGTATGATTTAGCTAAAATGACGGTAGATATGTTAGAGAAATTGAAAATTAAACTGCATAAAAAAGCAATTTCATAATAGATAAGCAACGGGTGAAGAACTAGACTTCATCCGTTTTTTATATGTATATAAAAGAAAATTATTGGAATATATAGATTAAATTATGGAATTAAAATATAATAATATTCGGAATATTAATAGTATTCAGTTAAATTGATGCTGTGACGATTTCACAAGGGGAAAATTCACAAATGAAGGGATGATGGGTTTTATGATGCAAGCACCATTAGTTTTAACTAGTTTTTTCAAACGAGCAGAGAGCTATTTTGCAAGAAAATCAATTATTTCACGGACAAGCCCACACAAAATACACCGTTTAACATATGGACAGTGGGCAAAAAGAACGCGTCGTTTAGCAGATGCTCTTACGAGGCTTGGGATGACAAGAGGAACGAAAGTTGGCTCCTTTGCGTGGAACCAGCATCGACATTTAGAAGCCTACTTTGCTGTACCTTGCTCAGGGGCAATCTTACACATGGTAAATATTCGTTTATCAGAAGAGCATTTGATCTATATTATTAATCATGCAGAAGATGAGATTTTAATGGTCGATGTAGATTTATTACCGATCATTGAAAATATTGCGCCAAAACTAAAGACAGTGAAACACTATATTGTTATGACGGATGATACAGCTTTGCCAAAGACCACAATACAAAATGTTTTATCTTATGAGGAGTTATTAGCTACTGCTGATGAAGAATTTCAATTTCCAGAGGATATTGATGAAGAAGCACCTGCTGGTATGTGCTATACAAGTGCCACGACAGGGAATCCAAAAGGAGTTGTCTATTCACATCGGGGGTTAGTATTACACAGCAACATGCTGAGTATGTCTGATTCTATGGGGATTGCAGAAAGAGATGTCGTGATGCCAATTGTGCCAATGTTTCATGCAAATGCATGGGGGTTACCTTTTGCTAGTGTCAATGTGGGTGCTACACAAGTTCTACCAGGTCCGCAATTTACATCAGCGTTAATAATGGATTTAATCGAACAAGAAAAGGTTACATTAACCGCTGGTGTACCAACAATTTGGATAGGCGCATTACAGGAGCAGGAAAAGAAAGAGCGAGATATTAGTTCTTTAAGAGCGATATGTTGTGGTGGCTCGGCTTCACCAACCCGACTCATTCGGACATTTGAGGAAAAATACGGAATTCCTTATATTGTTGTGTACGGCATGACAGAAACTACTCCAATCGTGGCACTTTCCAACTATATGTCATGGATGGATGATTGGCCGATTGAAAAACGTATTGAAGCTCGAGCGATGCAAGGGATGACGATGGCAGGTATCGAATCTAGTATCATTAATGAGAAGGGTGAAGTACCTTGGGATGGCGAAACAATGGGGGAATTGCGTTTAAGAGGTCCATGGATTTCTAACGAATACTATCGGGATGAACGAACAGCAGATGCCTATCGAGATGGCTGGTTATATACTGGTGATATTGCAGTACGAACAGAGGATGGCTTTATTAAAATTACGGACCGTACGAAGGATCTTATTAAATCAGGTGGCGAATGGATTTCCTCTGTTGATTTGGAAAATGCACTGATGACACATGATGCAGTTTTAGAAGCGGCTGTCATTGCCATGCCTCATGCTAAATGGCAGGAGCGTCCATTAGCTTGTGTGGTATTGAAAGAGGGACAATCAGTAACTGAACATGAGCTTCTTGCCTTTTTAGAAAATCAATTTGCCAAATGGTGGGTACCAGATGCAGTCGTATTTTTAGAGGAAATTCCAAAGACATCTGTTGGAAAATTTCTGAAAGCAAAGCTGCGAGATAATGTAGCAGATTTTTATCCTAGATCATTGGTATAGTTAAAAGAGCGATTTCCCTAAACGGAAGTCGCTCTTTTATTGAGTTATTTAGTTAACATGTGGAAAACTTGTTCAACGTCTTTATCACCACGACCAGAGATATTAATAATAATGCTTTCCTCAGGTGATAAAGTTGGTGCTAATTTTAGAGCATGTGCGACTGCATGTGAGCTTTCAAGAGCAGGAATAATACCTTCAACCTTGGAAAGTACTTGGAATGCTTCTAAAACTTCTTCATTGGTCACGGTCACATACTCAGCACGACCAATTGTTTTCAAATGGCTATGCTCAGGTCCAGCACCGGGATAATCTAAACCAGCTGCTATTGAATAGGTTGGGAGCGGATTACCGTCTGCGTCCTGCAGCACTAAGCATTTGAAGCCGTGTAGCTCACCTGGTGTTCCTTCGTTTAAGGTAGCAGCTTGATCCGGCTCTATTCCAATAAGGCGAACATCTTCGTCTGCAATATAGTCAGCAAATGCCCCAATGGCATTACTACCACCGCCGACACAGGCAAGAACCGCTGTTGGAAGCTTTCCTTCTTTCTCTAAAATCTGTTCACGACTTTCGCGGCTAATCACTGATTGAAAATGTTTAACCATTGTAGGGAAGGGATGTGGACCAACTGCTGAACCTAATAAATAGAACGTAGTTTCATAGTTTTCTACTAAGTCAGCAAATGCTTCATCAACTGCATCCTTTAGGCGACCCTGCCCTTTATCAACCGCTACGACTTTCGCGCCAAGAAGCTCCATGCGAAATACGTTCAATGCCTGACGCTTTGTATCCTCCAAGCCCATATAAATCGTGCAATCCATTCCAAACATGGCACAAGCTGTAGCTGTTGCTACACCATGTTGACCTGCACCTGTTTCGGCAATCACGCGGTTTGCTCCCATACGTTTGGCTAGTAAGATCTGTCCTAGTACATTATTGATTTTATGTGAGCCTGTATGGTTAAGGTCTTCACGTTTTAAATAAATTTTTGCACCACCCAATTGCTTTGTTAAATTTTCTGCAAAATAAAGAGGGGATTTACGACCAACATATTCACGGAAATAGTAATCTAATTCTTGCTTAAAGTCATCATCCTCTTTATACTTTTGAAAATTCTCATCTAGTATATTTAAAACATTTTGAAGCTCCTTTGGAACAAAGCTTCCACCAAATTCACCGAAATATCCCTTTTTCTCTACTATTGTACTCATCTTTACTCGACTCCTCTATGCTAATTTTTCCATAAAAAAAAGCCACTCCAATCCCTCATAAAAAGGACGAGTAACCGTGGTGCCACCTTTATTCGCAATTTTTGCGCGCTTTCCTGCTCCGGTAACGGGGAGCAAATCGGCCTTACATTTGATAAGGCTGCTCTGAAGTCCATTCACAAGTCTGTACTACTGGTTCACACCACCCACCAGCTCTCTTGAAGTAACAATGCTTGCTACTACTCTTCTTCCTTGCATTTATTAGAAAGAATTGTAGAATATTTTCAGAATAGTGTCAAGAAAAAAGACGAATCTAAAAAGACCCGTCAGTTAAATCAAATTATTAAAGTGAAGGCGTTTGTTTAATACATACATAATCGGCGCACCAACAGCTAATACAACAAATTCACCCGCCGCTACTGTTAGCCAAGTCCAAAAGAATGGCAGCTCTAAGGCTAAGTTCAGCTCAAAGGCAATGATAAACATGGTGCATGTAAATAGCAATGTATTAATAATTAAACGTGCCCATATATTTTTGACAAATTTACAGATTAAAATAAACAGGCCAAGTGTAATCATTGAATGACCTACACCAAACACTAAATCGTAAATGCCAAGTGGTGAAAAGAGATTAGAGATCAATACACCAATAATAATCCCTACGGCAAAGCGTGGATTAAATGCTACTAAATGGTTAAACATCTCGGATACTCGGAACTGTACCTCCGTAAAACCAAATGGTGCAACAAGCATGGTCACAGCTATATAGAGAGCCGCAATGATACCACTTGCTGCTAAAAATTTTATTTTCATATTCATTTCTCCTTAGTTTTTTTTCGTGGGATGGTTACGAACCACGGTGCTTTCACACAAGTAAATATTTTATTATACATATCTAGTAGAAGTCAAATGTCAGACTTTGTCTATAATGTCCTATCGTCGCAAAATTGTCATAAATATTTTTTACTATGTTGAAAAAAGAAATAGAATAACTAAAACAGCGTAGTTTAGCGGTTTAAAGCGCCAAATTGAATGAAAAACTAAAATATTTTGTCACTTTTAAAAGTCAGAACATTCATAATGTTGTTGACTGAGCTCGATAATAACGATAATATAGCGATACATTCACACTTTGTTTGGATAAAGTGCGGTAGATATTTGAGAACATAATCGGGGGGATTATTTGTGAAAAGCAATGTGAAGAAGCTATCATTCCTTCTTTTTGGATTAGTGTTACTACTTGCTGCTTGTGGTAGTGGTGGCTCTAGTACAACAGATTCAAAAGGAAATGAAACAAACAATGCAAGTGAGAGCGGAAATGCAGACGATAAAACATATAAAATCGGGATTACTCAAATTGTTGAGCATCCATCGTTAAACGCAGCAACGGAAGGCTTTAAAAAAGCAATTGAAGATGCTGGCTTAAAAGTTGAATACGATCCACAAATTGCGCAAGGAGATAACAGCCTTAACACAACGATTGCTAACAATCTAGTGAGTGCAAACGTAGATTTAATTTTTGCTAACTCTACACCTTCTGCACAAGCAGCTGCAACAGCAACAAGTGATATTCCAATTATTTTCACATCGGTTACAGATGCTGTTGGTGCACAGTTAATCGACTCAATGGAGAAGCCAGGGAAAAATATTACAGGCACAATTGATCTACATCCTGAAACGATTTCTAAAACAGTAGCATTCTTACAAGACCTTGGTGCGAAAAAAGTAGGGATGGTCTACAATGCGGGTGAGCAAAACTCAGTTGCACAAGTTTCAGAAGTGAAAAAGGTTATGGATGAACAAGGTTTAACGGTGGTAGAAGCATCAGCATCCACTTCAGCAGATGTAAAGCAAGCGACAGAATCTCTAATTGGTAAAGTAGATGCTTTCTATATTATTACTGATAACACAGTAGTTTCTGCTTTAGAATCGGTAATTGATGTTGCCAATACGAATAAATTACCATTAGTCGTAGGAGAATTAGATTCTGTGGCACGTGGTGGTTTAGCTGCTTATGGATTTGAATATTTCGATATCGGTTATGAAGCAGGTCAAATGGCTGTGAAAATTTTAAAAGGTGAAGCAACACCTGCTGATACACCAGCACAATATCCTCAAAATCTGAAACTATTAATCAATAAAAAAGTAGCGGATGATTTAGGAATCGAAATGAAAGATTCTTGGGGTGCAGAAATTCTAGAAAAGTAAAACGAAGCGGGGGAGAACTATCCCCGCTTTATCTTCATTTTACAAGCGATATAAATAATTAAGAGATTTAGGAGATGATTCAACGATGTTTTTAGCATTATTTGGCGCAGTGGAGCAAGGAATCATCTATGCAATTATGGCACTTGGTGTATATTTAACATTTCGGGTGTTAGATTTTCCGGATTTAACGGTTGATGGAAGCTTTGTAACAGGGGCGGCAACGGCAGCAACAATGGTTTTGCTTGGCTACCACCCAATCTTAGCGACTTTAGTGGCAATTGTTGCTGGATTTATTGCTGGATGTATGACAGGAATTCTTCACACGAAAGGAAAGATTAATCCACTATTATCAGGGATTTTAATGATGATTGCTTTATACTCGATTAATCTACGCATCATGGGGTTAACTGCAGAAAATACGATAGGTCGCCCGAATATTCCACTATTAAACTCTGAAACAATCTTTTCAAAGTTTCAAGCTTTTTGGAGCAATTTAGGGATCGATGCTGCTCTTAATAACCTATTAAAAGGCATGGGCTTTCAGCATGTACCAGGTACATGGAGTGTGCTGATTGTCGTATTAATCATCACGATTTTAATTAAGTTAATAGCAGACTGGTTCTTAAAGACAGAGGTCGGGCTAGCTATCCGAGCAACTGGTGATAATAAACGAATGATTCGCAGCTTCTCAGCAAATACAGATACACTTATCATTTTGGGGCTAGGACTTTCCAATGCACTTGTCGCATTTTCTGGAGCTTTAATCGCACAATACTCGAAGTTTTCAGATGTAAGTATGGGGATTGGTATGATTGTGATCGGTCTTGCATCCGTTATTATTGGTGAGGCTATTTTTGGGACTAAAACCATTATTCGTACAACTTTTGCAGTCATTGCAGGAGCCATCATTTATCGTATTATATTAGCATTAGCATTACGTGTAGATTTCCTTGATTCAGGAGACATGAAATTAATTACGGCTATCATCGTTATTTTGGCGCTGATTTTACCGCAAATTATCAATAAGAGTAAGGAACGTAAACGTAAAGCCAAGCGTGCTGCGGAACTTTCGTAAGTAAAAACAGTAGAGAAGGGAGGAAAAGGCCTTGCTTAAATTACATGGTATTAATAAGGTATTTAATGAGGGAACACCAGATGAGAAAATTGCACTTGCAGAGATTAACCTACACTTAAAGCCTGGTGATTTTGTGACAATCATCGGTAGTAATGGAGCAGGTAAATCAACGATGATGAATATGATTTCAGGTGCTTTAACACCTGATTTCGGGACAGTGTTAATTGATGGTAATAATGTGACAAGTTTGCCTGAATATAAACGCTCTCAATACATTGGTCGTGTCTTCCAGGACCCAATGGCGGGAACGGCACCTACGATGACAATTGAAGAAAATCTAGCTCTAGCATACTCTCGCAATAAGCATAGAGGGTTACGTAATGGTGTGGATAAAAAGCGTCGTGAATTTTTTAAAGAATCATTAGAGATGCTTGGTTTAAATCTTGAGAATCGCCTTTCTGCAAAAGTAGGCTTACTTTCAGGTGGGGAACGTCAAGCTTTGTCGCTCTTAATGGCTACCTTCACAAAGCCATCTATTTTATTGCTGGATGAGCATACGGCTGCACTTGATCCATCACGTGCAGAATTAATTACTCGTATTACGAAGTACTTAGTGGAAAAAGATAATTTAACGACATTAATGGTAACGCACAATATGCAGCAAGCATTAGATTTAGGCAATCGTCTTATTATGATGGATAAAGGCCAAATCATTTTAGAAGTTGGTGAAGATCGCAAACATGAATTAACAATCCCTGATTTAATGGCTGAGTTTGAACGCATTCGTGGGGAAAAAATGAATTCAGACCGTGCTCTTTTAGGTTAATGATGAAACGCTCATACACTAGTATGAGTGTTTTTTATTTAGGATAATAAGATGATCGATAAACTTTATTACATAAAAAAGCCTCACTTGCAGAGAAGTGAGACTCTTTATGTTAAACGAGTAAACCAAATAGTTGAATGTCGTTGTTTACTTCTTTGTACTTGAAGCCGAATTCATCCATTCGGGCAAGTAGTCCTTCGTATTCAGCACGATCACCTAGCTCAATACCGACGAGTGCAGGGCCACTTTCCTTATTGTTTTTCTTCGTGTATTCAAAGGTAGTAATGTCATCGTTTGGTCCAAGTACACTAGTGAGGAATTGACGTAATGCTCCTGCACGCTGAGGGAAGCTGACGATGAAATAGTAAAGTAAGCCTTCATGAATAAGTGACTTTTCTTTAATCTCCTGCATCCGTCCAATGTCATTATTACCACCACTGATGATGACAACGACTGACTTACCTTTAATTTCTTCTTTATAAAAATCAAGAGCTGCCACTGATAATGCTCCAGCAGGCTCGGCAATAATCGCATGTTTATTATATAAATCTAGAATGGTCGTACATACCTTGCCTTCAGGTACAAGAACAATATCATCTAAATAGCGACGACAAACATCATAAGTGTGGTGACCGACGCATTTTACAGCAGCACCATCAACGAATTTATCAATCCAATCAAGAGCAACTGTGCCACCTTCAGCAAAGGCAGCCTTCATACTACCAGCACCTGCAGGCTCCACACCAATAATTTTGCTAGAAGGAGAGAGGTTTTTAATGTAGGCAGACACGCCTGACATTAAGCCGCCACCACCAATACTACCGAATACGTAGTCGATTGGCTCCTCCATATCATTCATAATTTCTACCGCTACCGTTCCTTGACCGGCAATGACATCGAGATCATCAAATGGATGAATGAAGATTTTACTATGCTCTTCACAATAGCTCAAGGCGCTTTCAGCAGAATCATCGAATGTATCTCCTGCCAAAATAATTTCCACATATTCACGTCCGAACATACGCACTTGGTCTATTTTTTGCTTCGGCGTTGTTTGAGGCATAAAAATGCTTGCTTGAATTTTTAATTGGGCACAGGCATAAGCTACACCTTGTGCATGATTGCCTGCACTTGCACAGACAACCCCAGCATTGCGTGCTTCATCCTCGATTTTTTTAATTTTATAATAGGCACCACGAAGCTTGAATGAGCGTACATGCTGTAAATCTTCGCGTTTAATATAAATATTAGCTCCGTATTTCTCGGATAAATAATCGTTTTTTTGTAGTGGTGTGTGCACAACTACATCTTTTAAAAAATGATGTGCAATCAGGACATTCTCCACTTGCACGGTTCTAGTATCAGCAACTTCCATAGTATTCATCCTCCGTTATACGTTTAAAACATTTATCTATGATAGCACACTTTATTTGCTTTTTGGGAGTAATTTTTAGTAAATTCTAAATTTTCCGTGTCTATTTGAAGATGTAAGCGTTTTATCTTGATATAGCCTATTTTTTTGTAAAAAAAGCGATGTGTCAGACCTCGAAATAGTACATTTTAAGTGGAGAAAATCATTTAAACTCTGTTGAATCAAATCCCAAAAATACAACTCTCATAACAATAATGGCCAAGCATATACTAGATTAGCTTAGGACAAGTAGGAGGGTAAGTAGTGGACATCATTCAAGGGATTTTATCTACATATTGGAAATTTTTCGATTGGGCGATGTGGCAAGAAGTATTAATGGACCCTGTATCCTGGGGACTAATATCCTCATTAATTATTATAGAAGGATTGCTGTCGGCAGATAATGCACTGGTATTAGCGGTACTAGTGAAACATTTACCAGATAAACAACGAAAAAGGGCATTAATGTACGGTATGCTAGGTGCCTATTTTTTTAGATTTTTATTTATTGGCATAGGTGTTTATCTTGTAGAATTTTGGTTTATTAAAGTATTAGGTGCTTTATATTTGGGGTGGCTCTGTGTGGCTCATTTCCTTCAAATAGGGAATGAGGATAGTGTGAAGGAGGTAAAAAGGTCGGGATGGATGGTGCGTCTTTTTGGCACCTTTTGGGCAACGGTCATTTCTGTTGAGCTCATGGATATTGCCTTTTCAATTGACTCCATCTTCGCTGCCTTTGCGGTATCAGATCAAGTATGGGTGCTTTTAATTGGAGGGATGCTAGGGATATTAATGATGAGGACGATTGCAGGTGTTTTTTTAATCATCATTGAAAAAATTCCTGAGCTTGAAGCAACGGCCTTCATTATTATAGGTGTCATCGGCTTGAAAATGTTAGTGAGTGTTTTCAATATTCATATTCCACATTATTTATTTTTCTTATTCTTAGTGATTGCTTTTTCCATCACAATCATTGTGCACATGATGAAGAAAGTAAGAGCTGCCTAATTAAAAAGTACTGTTCTCCAAAAATGAGAACAGTACTTTTCTTAGTGTTGAAAAACAAAACAGTCAATTGAAAGGTAGAAATGGATTTCCGTTGCAGGCTACTTGCTTTCCTGTGGGCGAGCGCCGAATCGCTTCCTCCGCTACCGCTCCGGGTAGGGGCTCGCCTGTCTCGCTTTCCCATAGGAGTCAAGTAGCCTTTCACACCAAACCATAAAAATGTTTCTTTTTAGCAACGGTTTTCAAATAAAGTGAAGGTGTTCACTACTCTTTATGAAGAGGTGTTGTCACTACATTGAAAATAAGAGCCTATCTAATTATACAAATCATGGGCTATTTTGATCGCTACTGCTAGTATGAAAGATAAGAAAAAGACACTTTTGCACATGGTTGATTGGAGTGGAGCCAGCGTCACTCCCAGGGGGTTAAGCGGTTCATCAAACGCCCCCTGGAAAGGACGCTGGCGGAACGGAAATCAACCTCTCACCTTGCAAAGTTGCTTTTTCTGCCGTTGACATCATCTTTTTTCAACAGCATGAAAAGTACTGTTCTCTAAAAACGAGAACAGTACTTTTTTTATTTTACATATTTATCTGGGTCAACAATATAGAATTTTTCAACATTTAGCCAGCTCTCGCTCATTGGTTCGCCATCATCAATACGTTTTTCCGTCTCCTGCATCATCCAACCAGTCTGAGATGCATGAGCTTGTAATGCTTTTAATTTGTCCATTCGCATTTCACGAATATCGTAAACAACATGTGGTTCGCCATTTTTTTCAATCGTATCATTGGCAAAGGCACAGCCGAATACTTGTGGACGAGCAGCCTTTGGCATACGACGTACAGCTTCAACTACAGCACGTGCTGTTGCTTCATGGTCTGGGTGGACAGCAAAGCCAGGCAAGAATGTGAAAATTAAAGAAGGCATTAGTTCTTCGATTAATCCTTCCACTAGCTTTACCATTTTCTCATCATCTTCAAATTCAATTGTTTTATCGCGTAAACCGAGCATACGTAAATCTTGAATACCCATTGCCTCTGCTGCTGCAACCAATTCCTTGCGGCGGATTTCAGGTAAGGACTCGCGCGTTGCAAAGGGTGGATTACCTAAATTACGTCCCATTTCGCCTAATGTTAAACAGGCATATGTAACAGGTGTATTCATTTTCTTTGTATAGTGGGCGATGGTCCCAGCAACTGAAAAAGCCTCGTCATCTGGGTGAGGGTACACAATTAAAATATGACGTTGTGGTTGTAAATTCAAATAGTCGTCCCCCTTAGTAGGTAAATGGCGTTTCACTAATTTCAAGTGCAATCGCCAATTTTCCAGAGTAGTCTAGTCCAGCCATTAATAAACGGCCTAAATCATCTAATTCAAAATGTGTAATGCCTTGTGCATAAACCCAGCCATGAGGTAATTTTAAACCCACACGATGAGGTGCATTGTCTACAACCTTAGCAAGCTCATAATTAATTTTAGCATTGCGAATAAAAGCACCAGCATTAAAAAACTGTTCATCATAGTGTGCTGCATAAGATCCGTTTGTCGTCTCAAGATGAATATAAACGTCTTTGTTGGCGAAAGAATTCAGCAATTTTTGCAACGTCTCTACTTGTACTTCTTGCATCTTAACACTCCTCTCGATCATTTCTCCTTTAAGTATAGTAAAAAAAATTCGCAAAGGGAAATTGATTGCTTTGATATGAAAAATTGATGATTTGTATTTGTATACCTTAGCTCTATTGGGTCTAGATTTTTTTGAGATTGCGAAAATCGATCCTAGCATCAAGGGAAATAAATCATCATCTCTAAATCTATGACACGTTCTTAAGCAATATTCTTGAAAAAATTATTGTAATGTATCAGTATAGGGAGTGTGAAAATAAATATGTACAAAATGTGTCGTTTCGTATTGTATCCGTTTTCACATCTGAAAAGATATTGCAACCATGACTTCTTCCTAATTCGTGTGTGTAGACAGCTCCACCTGTTGAAGGAAGTAATATTTCAGAAATAACGACTTCTATCTTGGTACAATAGATGACGTTCCTTGAACAGGCTATGTATGGTAGTTGTGAATAAGGGAAGAAAAATGAAGCTCATTATCATAGTATAATAAAAAATCGCGACTCTCATTTATGACGGAGAGTCGCGGTTTTTTTATTGAACATTCGTGTAGGCTATGTATTTGTTAGTATCGATTAAGCTTTCGTTCTATTGTATCTAAACGATTATTAACATTTTGTAATTGTTTAAACATTTGCTTCATATAAAGATTTTGATCTTGCGTTTCAGTTGTTTTGGCTTGTGCCAATTCTTCCTCCTCCTGAAGAGCTAATATTGTGGCAAGGGTGGATAATGAGTAACCAAGTGTTAATATGATGGAAGCAATTACTTCAACTTTTGAAGAGGTGATTTCCCCAGCTAGTAAACCTGATTCTTCCGTTAAATCCTCTACTTTGTTTTTTTTCATCTTTTCCCCTCCCATACAGCTAATATATGGGATATGAAGCATTAACGTATCTTGTCCTATTTTTATCTTTATCTAATAAATACTAATCGTTAACGGATTGTTTAATATTTGTAATTTTCTAATAATTAAATTGATTTTTCCATTTAAATATAGCATTATAGTAGGAATAAACAGACGCTTAGAGGGGGAATTAATGTGAATAAGGACTTTAAATATTGTAAGGAATCAAGAGTGATGCGTACAAGTCGTGTGTTTCCAAATGATGTGAATAATCATAATACATTATTTGGTGGGCGACTGATGAGCGATATTGATCAAGTTGCTTCCATTTCAGCAGCAAAGCATAGCAGGAAAGATTGTGTCACAGCTTCAACTGATTCTGTAGATTTCCTACATCCCATTCGCCCCACAGATTCGGTTTATTTCGAATCCTATGTAACATGGACGGGAAGATCTTCTATGGAGGTTTTTGTCAAAGTTATTTCTGAAAACTTGAAAACAGGAGAGAGAAAGGTGGCAGCGACTGCATTATTAACATTTGTAGCATTGGATGAAAATAATAAACCCGCGTTGGTTCCACGAGTAATTCCTGAAACAGTAGAAGAGACAAAATTGCATGAAACAGCTTCAGAGCGAGCGAAGGCACGTGCTGAACGTAAAAAGGAAAGTAAAGCATTAGCGCAATTTATATCAATGAATGATCCATGGGATTATCGGCTAGAAATGGTGGGAAATTATATGTAAAAAGAGGGGTGTCTCAAATGACTTTGAGACATCCCTTCATGCTTATATTTCAGTTACTGTTACTTGAGGAGCACCAAAACGGGATTTCGCTCCATGCATGACAGGACCTACATAATCATTTAGCGCCCAGCCGTGTGCGATGGCTGCGGATACAAACTCTTTCGCTTCAATGACAGAGTCTTTAATAGAAAGACCGTTAGCAAGATTGGCTGTTACAGAAGCAGCAAATGTACAGCCTGCACCGTGGTTATTAGTAGAAGCAACTTTTTCAGCTTCTAATAAGTAGAATGTTTCACCATCAAAGAATAAGTCTGTTGCTTTTTCAGTGGCTAGTGCTTTTCCACCTTTAATGACAACAGCTTTAGCCCCTAGTTCGTGGATTTTACGAGCTGCGATCTTCATGTCATCAATGTTTTTTGGTGTACCTGTGCCAGCTAATTGTCCCGCTTCAAAAAGATTTGGTGTTGTTACCGCTGCTAGTGGTAAAAGATGCTGAACCATAGCATCTGTGTTTCCAGGATTCAGTACTTCATCGTCACCTTTACATACCATAACAGGATCGATGACAACATTTGGAGTGCCTGAATTTGCGATAGCCTCTCCAGCAATGCGAATAATTTCTTCTGTTGAGAGCATCCCTGTCTTAATGGCATCAATTCCTGTGGAAAGAGCTGTGTCAATTTGTTTTTGTAGTAACTCAGTTGGCAAAGGTGTGACGTTGTGTGTCCAGCCATTCGGGTCCATTGTTACGACAACTGTTAATGCCACCATACCATATGTACCATGCTCTTGGAATGTTTTGAGATCAGCCTGCATCCCTGCGCCGCCTGATGTATCTGATCCTGCAATTGTTAATGTTTTTTTTAGAGTCATGTAAAAGATCCCCTTTATCGTTAAGAGTTATAAAATTACCTTCTAGTATAGTCCGATTCTGATTCTATAAGAATAGCCAGAATACTATATTTTTATATGGTCAGTTTCAACTGATGCTTGAATTCATCTTTAATTTTTTGTACCGTTGTAAGAAGAGAAAGGGGCTTAAAGAACGATGAAACAAGTATTCCCGAATGATTGGCAAGAAGTACTCAAAGAAGAGTTGGAAAAACCGTACTATCAACAACTACGTCAATTTGTCGCAAATGAATATTCGACACAAACCATTTATCCACCAATGAATGATGTGATGAACGCATTTTATACAACAGCATATCATGATGTGAAGGTTGTTATTTTAGGACAAGACCCATATCATGGACCTAATCAAGCGCATGGGTTAAGCTTTTCTGTTAAACCAGGTATTCCACATCCTCCTAGCTTACGGAATATGTTTCAAGAGCTACAGGATGATTTAGGCTGTCCAATTCCCCAAAATGGAACGCTAACAAAGTGGGCTGAACAGGGTGTTATGCTATTAAATACGGTGCTTACGGTTCGAGCAGGACAAGCAAATTCGCATAAGGAACAAGGTTGGGAGCAATTTACCGATGCTGTTATCGATCTATTAGCTGCAAGAGAAGAGCCACTAATTTTTGTATTGTGGGGTAAACCAGCGCAACGCAAAAAGCAATTAATCCGAAAATATAAAACACCTCATGTCATACTCGAAGCGCCACACCCAAGTCCATTAAGTGCTTATCGAGGATTCTTCGGTAGTAAACCTTATTCAAAGATTAATCAACAATTAGTGGAGTGGGGCAAGCAGCCAATTGATTGGTGTTTAGAATAGATTGGCACAAATCGTTTACTTTATACACTTAATTAATCATGATACAGTTAATATAGAAGAAAGTGAGGGACGACGATGAAGGTGAATTGTTTTAAATGTCAATTTTTTAAAGTAACCTGGGACCCTCAAACCCCACGAGCATGTGTAGCTTATGGCTTTAAAACAAAGCAAATACCATCCGTTGTTGTGAAGCAATCCTCGGGTGTGGATTGTTTAAAATTCGTACCAAAAGTAGAAAGTGGGAGAATGTAATGATTTCTTATCAAGCCGTTATACAGCAACTTGAAAAACAATTATCTAGTGCAAAAAATGCGGGGAATGATCAGCAAATTCGTGAGGCCCTTACAGCCATCAGAGCATTATGTGATGTGGTGTTAGATTCTCCAGGTGATACAGCATCTATCACTCCCCATAAGCATGTACCGCAGATGCTTGTAACAGAGTCAAAACCATCCACTTTATATACAGCAAAGATTGAAGAAGATGGAGCAAATGGTGATTCCATTTTTGATTTTTAATTCATTTAAAAGGTAGGGTAACGAGAAATGAAAAGATTTATCGTGACAGGTGCTCTTCATGGCCTATTAGCAGTGGCATTCGGTGCATTCGGTGCACATGCTTTAAAGGAAGTTTTAGATGAATATAGTCAAGGTATTTGGGAAACGGCTGTGCAATATCAAATGTTTCACGCTACTGGATTACTAGTTATTGGTCTATTAATGAGCTCTAAATTATTAGGTGAAGTAAAACAATTAAATCTAGCAGGAATATTCTTTAATCTTGGCATTGTTTTCTTTTCTGGTAGCTTATATGTGCTAGCAATAAGTGGTATTAAAGTATTGGGAGCTATTACACCAATTGGTGGTGTACTATTTTTAGCTGGATGGCTACTTATTATTTTAACTGCTCTCAAACATGCTCGTTAATTTTAAATTGACTCTCTTACATGATTTGTAGGAGAGTTTTTCTTTGTTATCAGTCATTTTCTAAAGATAGCAATTTAAATCCTATCCATTTTGTAAGAATTTATAGTACACTACTAATATTACTTGCAATATTTCGAAAATATCAAAAGTGAGGTTATGTAGTATGGAAAAACTATTTGCATTAATAGATGCAAACTATGATGAGATGGTAGGGATTCGTCGTCATTTACATCAATATCCTGAATTATCCTTTGAAGAAGTGGAAACGCCAGCCTATATAGCTGCTTTTCATAGAGAATTGGGTCATGAGGTTCGTGAAGGAGTGGGAGAACGTGGTGTCGTAGCGATATTACGTGGTGGAAAGCCTGGTAAAACAGTAGCATTGCGAGCTGATTTTGACGCATTAGCGATACAAGAGGAGAATGATGTACCGTATCAATCTAAAATAGCTGGAAAAATGCATGCTTGTGGACATGATGGACATACAGCTACATTACTTGGACTAGCTAAGGCACTGAATGCGATGAAGGACGAAATTGCTGGCAATGTGGTATTTATTCATCAGCATGCAGAGGAAGTAGCACCAGGTGGAGCTAAGCCGGTGATAGAGGATGGTTGTTTAGATGGCGTAGATGTAATTTTTGGTACGCATTTATGGGCGCCTACACCATTAGGAGAAATTTTAGTGAAAGATGGAGCCATTATGGCAGCTGCAGATAAAGTAGAAATCACGGTTCAAGGGAAGGGTGGACATGGCGCAGAGCCGCATCATTCCATTGATGCTGTTACCCTTGCCTCACAATTTGTCGTCAATGCTCAACAGCTTGTTTCAAGACGTATTGATCCATTGAAATCAGCTGTTTTAACAATTGGTCATTTTGAGGCCATTAATCCGTTTAATGTTATTGCTGATCGAGTAGTATTGGCAGGAACAATTCGTACGTTTGAAGAAGAAGTACGCACACAAATGGAGCAAGAGTTAGAAGCGGTATTGAATGCGACTTGTCTGGCATTTGGGGCTAGTTACGAATATCGTTACACAAGAGGTTATCCACCTGTTTATAACCATCAGAAAGAAACAGAGTTTGTGGCACAGTTGGCGTCGACTGTCCCAGGTGTAGAGCAAGTAATAACATGTCCACCATTTATGATTGGGGAAGACTTTGCGTATTATTTAGAAAAAGTACCAGGCACATTTTTCTTCACAGGGGCGAAAAAGCCAGAATGGGAAAAGGCCTATCCGCATCATCATGCACGCTTTGATTTTGATGAACGTGCAATGCTCATAGCAGCGAAAACCTTAGGTAAAGCAACTTTAACGTATCTAATAGAAAATTAAATATAGCGAATGATAAAAATCCGCATACGCTCATCGACTTTTTTGGTGAGTGAGTGTATTGCGGATTTTTACACTAGAAGATTGAATTATGGATTTTGATTAAAGTAGGCCATTTCCTCATCATACTCAGCAAAATCGAAATAAATCATAGGGAAAAGAAAACGATGATTGGATTTAAGTTCACGAATTATGACATGGTCTCTACCAGCGGCTTCTACCACACCACGAACAGTTTTTGTGTTTTTCCCCTGCTCCACTGCATGCTCAAAAGAAAAATGGAAGGTAGCAGGTTTTCCACGATTCAATCGTAAAATATTTTCTATATAGGACTCTTCACGGCCAGGTGGTCGCCCGCTTGGAAGTGTGACTGGAGGAGGAGTCATTTGTTGTTGCGTTGTTGGTGTCCAATAATAAGGCATCATCAATTATCAACCTACTTTCTTTTTAAATTTGAGGACAATCTTGTTCAGTTGGCGAGAAAAAACAATGAGATTTGAATCTGCCAGTATTCCATTGGCCATACCATTGTGCAGGACAATCACCTGCTGGCATGAAAAACCACAAAGAGCGGGTAGCTGGATGAAATCTTTCACCCTGAATAACCCTTTTAGCTAACCGAATATCTTGATCACGTGCTCGCTGATAAAAATAACCCTTTTGTGTTGCCTCAAAGCCTCCCGGACGTTGATAAACCATTTGTTCAATTGTTCGAATATCACCAAAATCTAAACAATCACCTCTTACACGATTAACGCCAACATTCCCAACCATCAGCATGCCCAACTCTCCTTCACCTTCTGCTTCGGCACGCATTAGCCTTGCGAGTAGGGCTGTCTGTGCATCATTCGTCTTAATAACAGCGATTTTCATACCTCCTCGCAGACAGTATATGCATGAAGGTATTGTAGACATGTTCAATTTTGTTAAGAAAGACAATCACACATTAAAGTTACTATGCATATAGTAGTAATAACGACAAGTACGTAGAAAATACTTCGAAACCCTGCAAGACCGATAGTTTTTTTATCAAAACGGGTAAATAGAAAAAAATAGAATTAGGGGAACGTGAGATCAAATGAATTGCATGTGTATCCAATACATGTGAGGTGATGGCTTATGGAAATTGGGGTTTGGTTTGGAATTTTATTAAGTGCAGTACTAGCTTTTCTATTAGGGGAGTTTTATGGACAGCCGCTCCATTGGTATCTCTTTATTGTCATTATTGTGATCGGTTTTTTTATTCAAACGGTTATCTTAATTTTAAAAGTAAAGGACGAGAGCTCTTAATGAAGTATGTAGAAGAAAAGTGTTGGGATTAAGAAAGTGTCATCGCAGAAGGATGGCACTTTTTTATGTTGGGTGAGTAAATTTTTTCGTGTGGAAAGCGAAGTATCAGGAAAAAAGACTGCTCCTTAATAGGGGATGAATGCTTGTTTTAGCTGCTATTTCGACGAGACATCATTATTTTTATGGAAACCTTAGCCTTACAAGTATATTAAAAATATACCGAGACATACTAAAATTGACTTTATTTTTGTTTGTATGAAGGAGCGTTTCCATGCGTATTTTTAGTATGTTTGTAGCAATCATTATCAGCGCTTTTCTAGCAGTTGGAATAGCAGAATATTATCATCAACCATATAATTGGTATTTAGTTTTTCTTATGATGCTAACTGGATTTTTTATTCACATCATTATTTTAATATTTGAATCCGAGAATGCTGAAGAAAACGAAATTTAAAAATGCGAGTCCATATTGGCGGACTCGCATTTTTAATGAGCTATTAAACAGTTAAGAATTTAACCAATTTATCGTTATCAAGTAGGTTTCCGACGAAGAATTCACCAAACTCGCCGTAGCGTGCTGACACTTCGTCAAAGCGCATTTCATATACTAATTTTTTGAATTGTAGTACGTCATCAGCAAATAAAGTTACGCCCCATTCATGATCATCGAAGCCTACAGAGCCAGTGATAATTTGTTTTACTTTACCAGCATAGCCGCGACCAATCATTCCATGAGAACGCATTAATGATTTACGCTCATCCATTGATAGCATGTACCAGTTGTCGTTCCCTTGACGGCGTTTATCCATTGGATAGAAGCATACATATTTAGCACGTGGAAGTTCTGGATATAGACGTGCACGTACATGTGGATTTTGGTAAGGATCTTCATTTGATTCGCCAGCTAAATAGTTTGAAAGCTCTACAACAGATACATAAGAATATGTAGGAATTGTAAAATCTGCTATAGCTAATTTATTGAATTCTGCTTCAAGCTCTTGTAACTCATCCATTGTTTCACGCAATGTCATAATCATAAAGTCAGCTTTTTGACCAACGATTGCATAAAAGGCATGAGCACCTGTTTTAGCCACGTCTGCTTCGTTCAGTTTTTCTAAATATGCAACAAATTCCTCTACTGCTGCTTGACGTTCCTCTGCAGAAACAAGTTTCCAAGAAGCCCAGTCGATTGAGCGGAAATCATGTAAAGCGTACCAACCATCTAACGTAATTGCTGCTTCATTCATTATTGAAAACACTCCTTTATAAGTGAATACCATTCAAAAATTAGTTTATCATAGTTTGTACAAAATCCCTAAGTTCATGATAGTAATTCACGAATTTGACACCAACTAAAGATAATGTATTCTAAAGAGAAGAGATGTAATTAGAGGAGTACCAATATGAAACATATTTTACAACAGCCAATTTGGCGTTATTATGATCAATCCATTAGTGCGAAGCAAAGATCACCGCTTGAATCTTTTGCAACGGATGATACGTTGTGCCAATTAGTTGGTCAATTGACGTCCCCACCCACAATTCGTACATGGGTTCATGAAGCATCTGTTGTGCTCGGTATTCAAGATCATCGTTTGCCCTATGTCCAGCAAGGTATGGAATTACTAGAATCGAGAGGCTATCATCCTATCGTTCGTAACTCTGGTGGCTTAGCAGTTGTACTAGATGAAGGGGTTCTCAATATTTCTATTGTATTGTCTGAACAAAAAGAGTCACTCAGTATAAACGATGGCTATGATGTGATGGTTGATCTTGTGAAGGGATTGTTCCCAGAAGTAGCTGATAAAATTGAGGCTTATGAAATTGTCGGCTCTTATTGCCCAGGTTCTTATGATTTAAGTATTGAAGGGAAAAAATTTGCTGGCATTTCACAAAGACGCTTACGTCAAGGGGTGGCAGTGCAAATTTATTTATGTATTGAAGGAAGTGGCTCGCAACGCGCGGCACTTATTCGTGACTTTTATGACGTAAGCTTACGACAAGAGGAAACAAAATTCACTTACCCTCAAATCGTGCCTGAAGTAATGGCTTCTTTATCAGAGCTTGTTGACCCGAAGTTAACAGTAGAAGCGGTCGTTATTCGTTTGCAGCAACTACTTTATCATTTGGCCCAAGAAGTTCGTCCGCAATCATTCTATGATGAAGAAATAACGTTGTACGGTTTCTATTTACAGCGTGTTTTTGAGCGCAATGCGAAAATGCTTGAACGGAAGTAAAAGGTTGATTATATGAAATAAAAAAAGCGATGCGGCTAATTTAGCGCATCGCCATTTTCTGGTTGATAAATAGAACTGCTTGTTACAAGATTTCCGTTTTTCTCCATTTTAAAAACAGGTGCAATTCGCTCTTCCTCTTCATCAAGCGTAACGAGACGTCTAGCGCGATTCATAATTTGAACAAATTGCTCGTAATCTTTGCGGATCGCTCGATTTTCTTCTTCTAATTTTGTAATGGTTTTCTCTAGTTTTTTATTTTTCTCAGATGTTACATGTACTAGTTGTCGCCATTTTGAAGATTCATTTCCTACTTCACCAGAATGCTGTAAACGTAGTAAATAAGCTATGACAATATCAAGAGAAAGAGCGGATAGCGGAATTGACTTTCCTTCAGCAGCACTATTATTTACTGTAAACATGCTAGAAGTACGGCGTCTTGCTGGGGCTCCCAACACTCGCATTCTCTCTTTTCTTTCCTTTTTAGCTTCTGCTAATTGTCCCTCGTATTCTTTACGAACAACAGCATTCCAACGAAAACCACAGGCTGCCGCAGTACGATTTAATGCATCACCCGCTTCTTCGAAGGCATTTAGCTGTGTGCTGCCCTCTGTTACATGACGGATTACCGCTTCTGCTAGTAATTCATCGTTTTCTTTTAACCAAGCATCTTGTCTTATTTTACTCATATTAAAATCCTCCCACCTTTATCTGGAACTTGTTATTTAAGATTAGCATGACCAATCTTTTAACCTTTTATTCATCTATGTAGAAGGAATTATGCTTGAATAGAAGGGGAAAAGTGCGATACAATACCCGATGTAGGTTTGTGCACATGCTGCATACTTAAATATGTGAAGGTCATGTGTTCAATAGAGCGAGATTATGTTTGAAAAAATACTATATAGAAAGGGTTGTTGACAAAATGGCAAACGAATTTAAAGTTTGCGATGAATGTCAGGCCGTTAACTTAAAGACGTTAATTCCAAAATTAAAGGAAATCGATCCTGATGCAACCATCGAAATTGGCTGTCATTCTTACTGTGGTCCAGGACGCAAAAAGACATTTACCTTTGTAAATAGCCGCCCAGTTGCTGCATTAACAGAAGATGAACTAATGGAAAAGGTTTTAGCAAAATTAAAAAAGTAAAATGAAAAGCTATCTCTACTTGAGGGGATAGTTTTTGTTTTGCTTATTTTTATATGTTGAGAAATTAGACCAATGTAGATTTAAAAATAATGATGAAAGTAATGGAAATAGGTTGTTAATATCTATAGAAAAATGGCAATAAGTATGCTAGTCCTAGATTTATCGCATATAATAGAACTACAACAAAATGGGGGTGCTATCCAAATGACATATGCAAACGCTAAATTAGAAGAAGAAAAGGTATTTAAAGACCCAGTACACCGTTATGTACATGTTCGAGATCAAGTGATATGGGATTTAGTGGGTACAAGAGAATTTCAGCGTTTACGTAGAATTCGTCAGCTAGGTACCACATTTTTAGTATTTCATGGAGCGGAACACAGTCGCTTTAGTCATTCTCTTGGGGTTTACGAAATTGTACGTCGCATAGTAGATGATATCTTTGTTGGTCGTCCAGATTGGGATGAAAGTGAAAGATTATTAGTATTATGTGCAGCCCTTTTACATGATTTAGGGCATGGACCATTTTCTCATGCTTTTGAAAATGTTTTTGAGCTTGATCATGAATATTACACAAGGCAAATTTTGTTGGGTGATACGGAAGTAAATGCTATCTTAAAAAAAGTGGCAGATGATTTTCCAGAAAAGGTATCACAAGTGATTGGAAAGACATATCCAAATAAGCAAGTAATTAGTTTAATTTCTAGCCAAATTGATGCAGATCGTATGGATTACTTACAACGTGATGCTTATTTTACAGGTGTTAGCTACGGTCACTTTGATATGGAACGGATTTTGAGAGTAATGCGTCCGCGTAAAAATCAAGTGGTGATCAAAGCAACAGGCATGCATGCGGTGGAAGACTATATAATGAGTCGCTATCAAATGTACTTACAAATTTATTTCCATCCTGTATCACGCAGCGCAGAGGTAATTTTAAATAATATTTTAAAAAGAGTAAAACAATTAAGCTTAGCGGGCTATACATTTAAGCATGAGCCTACTCATTTCCTAGCATTCTTCCGTAATGCTATTACATTAGAGGATTATCTTGCGTTAGACGAGAGTATACTTTTTACATATTTTCAGTTATGGATGCAAGAGGAAGATGCTATTCTAAGTGATTTAAGTCGCCGTTTTGTGAATCGTAAGCTATTTCAATACATTGATTTAGACCCTGGTGTGGAGCTCAATAAATATCAAAAACTCCAAGAGCTTTTCAAAAAGGCAGACTTGAACCCTGATTATTATCTTGTTCATGATACAACGGCAGATCTACCATATGATTTTTACAGACCTGGTGAGGAAGAAGTACGTGTACCGATTTTTCTAGAAATGAAAAATGGTGAGCTGCGGGAACTTTCACGTGAATCCATTATTGTCGATTCCATATCAGGACGTATGAAACGAGATCATAAAATCTATTTTCCATTAGATTTCTTAGAGGATGAAGCTACACATCCAACCATCAAACAGCAAATACTAACATTGTTAAGAAAAGACGAAAAGTAAGTTGTAGCTGGCACTAGCATTTTCATGAAGTGATTATAAAAAAGGGTAGAGCGCTCTGTTGTGCTCTACCCATCTTACTATTATTTGTCGCTAAAACGAACGCCTGCAACGCCGTAATGGTTTTTAGACATTTCTTCGATAAAAACTGTTACATTTTCTGCAGGTGCATTCACTGTGCGAGATACGGCCTCTGTTACTTCCTTTACAAGAGCACGTTTTTGTTCCTCTGTACGACCTTCAAGCATTTTCACTGTTACGTATGGCATAATATTGCCTCCTTTATAGAATAATGTTGTATAGTTAGTTTATAAGAAAGTATAAACTTCTTACTTGCGTTGAGGCATATGCGCGATGGCGAAAATAGTGATTGTTTCGACAAAATATGCGTTGATATGCTTTCCTTTATAATAGCAGAATGGAGGATATTTAAGTATGGCAAATGAAGAAAAACCAAAACAAAAAATGGGTTTTACGATTATAAAAAATGATCCAACAGATGGACATAAAGGGTTTGGTATCGGTTCACTTTCATTAGAGAATGTATCGCCGGTTATTGTTGATGTAGAAGAAGGAACGGCTTCTGTTGAAATTGGTGCCATGCATGCACGGAGTGACGTAGAACGTGGTATTAAATTTACAATGGACCGTGCTGATTCAGAGGGTGGAAAACCATATTGGCTCGTATGGGTGACGATAGATCATAAAGAAGATGGGCCATATTATGCGGGTGTAACAGCTTGTGAAATGGTTGTTAACCGTGAAAAAAGACGTGGCTATAAAATTCTAGCTGACCATGTGAATAAAATGGATAAATCCATGAAGCGTCATATCATTGTGGAGCATATGGATGCACCGTCTAAAAAAGTGTTAGCTACTTTCCTTGAGCAACTAAATCCAGACTTGTGGGGACGTAGTGGGGAGCAATTGCGTCAAGACTTATTTGTCGAATAGACTCATAATGATTGAACAATCTGTGACATTTTGCAATCGCTTTCGATATTAGGTTGAAAGTGGGTTTGAAACAAAGTACACTTGATGCAGAGCTTACATTTTAGTAAGCTAGGACACTTGGTCTCGCGAATGCGATGAGCGCTATGCGGCATTTGAACAACCCAAACCCAAGCCAAATGCCCCATGATGCTCATACTTCGCGGACCATAAAAAAGAAAAGCTTTCTGTTCCCACGGACACGTCTCCGGGGAAGAGAAAGCTTTTCTTATTTTTTGTATATCAGTTACTTTGTCGAGAGCCTTCATAACTTACAACGTATTAGGTTTAAAAAGGTTTCCGGATTATTGTTTGTTTTTTAGTCCTTAAATATAGAGAACGGTAGCATATTCCAAAATTCTCCCCATGTATTACTGTCAAGAATGTCGAAGTTTGTACATTTCTCAGTCGGTACATCCTTAGATTCCATATATACAAGACGTTGTTTAGGACATGCGTCAGTCGCTAATTTACCTGTTTCGATATCAATGACAACACCTTCAACACCTTTTGGCTTTTTGAAATCTTCATTTTTTGTACCTTTATTAACAGCCTCCATAAAGTCAATCCAGATTTGCTTTGTTGCAGCAGTATCTTCCTTCGTCGTAAGATTTTTACCCTGATCATAGCCATTCCATACACCAGCAGTAAGTCTTGGTGTAAAACCGATTAACCATTGATCACTATTGGTAGAGCCTGATTTAGCAGCATATGTGTGTGTCATACGTGAACGAATACTAATTCCTGTAGCAGGTGAGTAGTCACTGAATACCGGATCAAAAATACCTGTCATCATTTCTGTTAAGATGTATGCATTTTCTTTAGAAATGGCTGTTTCTGCTTTGCTTGCAACATCTTTGTTTTCATAAATAACATCCCCATGTGCATTTTTAATGGATACAATGGTTGTTGGCGTTGTTTGCTGTCCTTGTGATGCCAAAACATTATATGCATTCGTCATTTCATACAATGTTGTTTCAATCGTACCAAGTGCAATTGATAAATTATCCTTCGCACCAATCCCTACATTAAAACGGTTTGCCATATCATGAAACTCTTTGAAACCAATGTCCTCTAAGGTTTTTACTGCGTAAATATTATCCGAAATAGCAATGGCTTGTGCCATCGTCATATCATGATCTGCGAATTGACCATTGACGTTTTTAGGTGCATAAGTGCCGCGCCCATTATCATAAGTAAAAGTTGTTTCACCAACATCTAAAAAAGTTAGTGGAGTGTAACCATTTTCAAGTGCCGCTGCATATAAAATCGGCTTAATAGTAGAACCTGGTTGACGTTTGGCTTGTGTAACCCGGTTAAACGAGCTTACTGAATAGTCACGACCACCGACTAATGCAGTGACAGCTCCTGTTTTAGATTCCATACTCACGAACGCAGATTGCAGATCATTAGCAGGCATATTTTTGGCTACCGCTTCTTCAGCCGCTTTTTGATGTTCCAGATTAAGCGTTGTTTGAATCGTCCAGCCACCTTCACTAATATCGAGATTTTTTGATTTTAAAATTTCACTCGCTTCTTGCCACGCCACATCTAGGAAATAAGGGGCAACAGATTTGGTTGCAACCCAGCTATCATTTTTTAAGACAAGCTGTTCATTTTCAGCACGCGCTTTTTCTTCTTGTGTAATGGCGCCTTGGTCTGCCATAAGTTTTAAAATAACGTGTTGGCGATTGGTAGCCTTATCTAAATTGGCAATTGGTGAATAAATGCTTGGACCTTTTGGTACACCTGTTAGCATTGCTGCTTCTGCAAGCGTTAAATCACTAGCAGATTTCCCGAAATAAAAACGGCTGGCAGCTTCTACTCCATACATACCGTGACCGTAATATACTGTATTTAAATAGCCCTCTAGTATTTCGTCCTTATCATAAAAAACTTCTAATCTATAAGCATACAGGGCTTCGTTCAATTTACGTGTCCAAGACTTTTCATGGGAAAGATAAAGGTTACGAGCATATTGTTGTGTAATGGTACTAGCTCCTTGAACCTTTCCACCAGCCTTTATATCCACTAAAATGGCACCAGCAATACGTGAATAATCGAAACCGCCATGTTCATAAAAATCCTTATCTTCAACAGCAACTACAGCTTCCTTTAAATAAGGTGACATCTCATCGAGACCAACCCAATATCTTCGTTGATTTGTAAAGTGATCCCCAATTTGGTGCTCATTTTCATCTAAGAAAATGGAAGCCTTTGGTACGGTTAAAGGCGGTGCACCAGCCACTTGAACATAGATGCGGAGTGCGACAAATGCTACAACAATTGCAGATGTAAAGGCGACAAATAGCGTAAGACTTTTGCGTGTGCGCTTTACACGCTGTTGCTTTCGATGATAGCTTTTTCGTTTCATCCGACTTCACCTCGTTTTCTCACAGCTTCGAACTTAGCTTTAGTATGTGTTCGAACATTCATCTTTAATCGAAATTCTAACTAAAAACTATTGCACTTTATTCAAAAACATCTATACTTTTTTTGTACTACTTGAAATGCTGGCATTCGACAAAAAAATCGCACCTTGTAGATTTTAATCGAAATTTGCTAGACGTTCCAATAATGTATACGAGGATAAAAGGATACAGGTTTCATTACAATCCTGTAAGCCATAATAGAAGAAGTCGGAAAAATGATGATCAACACAATATTTTAATAATATGGAGGGCTAGCAATGAGATTTGATGAAGCTTATTCTGGAAATGTTTTTATAAAAAGTCATCCTACATATGACGATGCACAGGCAGTGATTTATGGCATGCCAATGGATTGGACAGTAAGTTATCGTCCAGGATCACGTTTTGGTCCACAGCGTATCCGTGAGGTATCCATTGGTCTTGAGGAGTACAGCCCATACCTAGATCGTGAGCTTGAGGAAGTAAAGTACTTTGACGCAGGCGATATTCCACTACCATTCGGTAATGCGCAGCGCTCATTAGATGAGATTGAGAAATTTATTGAAAAATTATTAGCGGATGGCAAGATTCCTGTCGGCATGGGTGGGGAGCATTTAGTATCGTGGCCTGTGATGAAGGCTGTATCAGCTAAATATGATGATCTTGCAATTATTCACTTTGATGCACATACAGATTTACGTGTGGAATATGAGGGAGAGCCACTTTCGCACTCTACACCTATTCGTAAAATTGCAGAACATATTGGGCCGAAAAATGTCTATTCATTTGGTATCCGTTCAGGCATGAAAGAAGAGTTTGATTGGGCAAAGGAAAACGGCATGCACATTTCAAAATTTGAAGTGCTTGAACCGTTAAAAGAGGTTCTCCCAACATTAGCTGGACGCAATGTGTATGTAACAATTGATATTGACGTTCTAGATCCAGCACACGCACCAGGCACTGGTACAGTAGACTGTGGTGGCATTACATCGAAAGAATTGCTAGCTTCCATCCACGCTATTGCAGCAAGTGGTGTAAATGTTGTAGGTTTTGACCTAGTTGAAGTAGCACCAATCTATGATTCTTCAGAAATGACAGCAAACACAGCTTCAAAATTATTACGAGAAATGATCTTAGGCTGGGTAAAATAAGTAGGGCTTTGTAAATAAAGTTACTTGAATGGGGTTAGCTATGAGCTAGCCCCATTTTGTATTTTCAATTTGAAATAATGAGTGGATCTTAGTCATAAAATTGAAACTTATTTTACTTTGTTTCGTAGATAAGTTAGGTAATAGTTCATATTACAAAAGAGAGAAAGATTGATGAAACCAATGTCAACTTAGAATATATGGTTCTTCAATTTAAAAAAGGGAAGGAGGGGTATTATGATTTGGTCGCTTCTCATCAATGATTTATTCATCTTTGTCAGTACAATGGAATACTTTTGGCTATTAGCTTCTTTGGTTTTAACTGTCCTAAGTGTTCATTTGCATCTGTATCTCGTTAATAAAATAACCGTTCAAGAAGTGAAGGACGAAGAGTTTGAAGTTGACTATAATATCACGAATACTTGGACTCCACCTATGCTAACGTGGTTTGTTCTGTGTATTAGAACATCCGAAGATAATGAAGAAGAAAGTGTATCTCCTAGTTTGATTTAAACTTTTAAACTAGGAGGAATATCATTGTTAACATTTCTAGCACAACCTATTATTAACGTCATTCATTTTATTCATTCTTTTACAGGCAGCTATGCACTTAGTGTTATTGGCATTACGATTATAGTCAGATTAATTCTTATGCCGTTATTTATTCAATCGGCAAAACATCAAAAGCACTCAAAAGAATTAATGACTACCATTAAGCCTGAATTAGATGCGCTTACGGACAAATATAAGAATAGTCAAAGCGAATCTGAAAAAAGAATGGTACAACATAAAATCCAAGAGCTAACTTCCGATTCATTGAAAAGTTCTTTATTAGGTTGTTTACCAATCATCATTCAATTACCTATATTATTTTCACTGTATTACGCGATTAAGTTAGATTCAGTGATTGCCAATGAAAACTTCCTTTGGATGAATTTAGGTACGATTGATATTGGGATTTCGCTGATTGCTTGTTTGATTTATTTAATTCAAAGTTCTATCGCCTTAGAAAAAAGTCAACCGTTAAATATGAAGATAATGGTATTTATTAATCCAATCATGATCCTCATTTTTAGTCTGTTCAATCCAGCGATTATCCCAATCTATTGGACAGTTAGTGCTTTATTGTTAATAGTTCAACAATTGATCATAAAAAAATGGTATAGATAAAATGAAATCCTCTCTTTCAGTTATTGGAAGGAGAGGGTTTTTATTTACTCTCATAAACTTGTTGTGGACCTTTACATCACTTCTATCTTGAAAAAACATAAGTATTCATCCTATAATAAAAAGGTTATAGTAAAAGACTAAAAAGGGGCATCCGTTATGGCGAACGAAGTAAGATCGCAAGTGAACATTAAGCTCATTTCTACCATTCGTCCAAGTGATGGAGAGTCCGAAAGTTATGAAATGTGGCTCAAAGGGCAGCTACTTGAAAAAGCAGGAAGCCTGTATTTGAAATATGATGAGGTGCAGGAGGATAAAATCATCCGCACAACGATGAAGTTAGGTCATGAAAAGGCATTGATTATGCGTGCGGGAGCGGTTAGTATGCGACTACCACTGAACATAATTGAACAACAAAAAGGGCATTATGAAAGTGAGTTGGGTTCCATGCCACTCGTTATTGACACAAAAAAAATGACGTTTACAAAACAGGCAATAAGCGGAGATTTCCATGTACAGTACGATTTACTAATGGGTGGGCAATCCGTTGGCAACTATACATTAGATATTACATTTACGGAGGTACAATAATGAACGCAGTAGAACAAGTACAACAGGCTATTAAAGCAGCGATAGTACAGGCTGTTGAAAAAGCAGGCTTAGTTGAGGCTGGCACAGAATTATCGATTCACCTGGAAACACCAAAGGATAAAGCAAATGGTGACTATGCAACAAACATTGCGATGCAATTAACGAAGTTAGCTAAAAAGCCACCTCGTGCTATTGCGGAAGCTATTTTAGAAAACCTGGATACAGCAGGTACAGATATTGAAAAAATCGATATTGCTGGTCCTGGCTTCATGAATATCACAGTACGTAAAGATTTCCTAACTGGGGTAATTACGCAAGCTCTTGAGCAAGGTACTGACTACGGTCGTTCAAATGCTGGTGCAGGAGAAAAGATTCAAGTGGAGTTCGTTTCAGCAAACCCTACTGGCGACCTTCATTTAGGTCATGCTCGAGGCGCTTCTGTTGGAGATTCCTTATGTAATGTGTTAGATATGGCTGGTTACAGTGTCTCTCGTGAATATTATATTAATGATGCAGGTAATCAAATTAATAACTTAGCTTACTCATTAGAAGCTCGTTATAAACAAGCATTAGGAATGGAAGCTGAGATGCCAGAAGATGGCTATCATGGGCAAGATATCATTGATATTGCGGGTAAATTAGCTGAGGAGCATGGTGAAGCTATTCTAGCAAAATCAGATGAAGATCGTTTTGCCTTCTTCCGTCAGCATGGTTTAGCTTTAGAATTGGATAAATTAAAAACAGACCTAGCAAACTTCCGTGTGAATTTTGATGTCTGGTATTCTGAAACATCTCTATATGAAAACGGTAAAATCGAAGTAGCATTAGATAAATTAAAAGCCAATGGTCATGTGTTTGAAGAGGATGGTGCCACATGGTTCCGCTCTACAACATTTGGTGATGATAAAGATCGTGTGTTAATTAAAAATGATGGGTCATTCACATATTTAACGCCAGATATTGCTTACCACGAAGACAAAATTGTCCGTGGCTTCGATAAATTAATCAATATTTGGGGTGCTGACCATCACGGTTATATTCCACGTATGAAAGCAGCGATTCAAGCACTTGGCTATGACCGTGATACGTTAGAAGTGGAAGTTATTCAAATGGTTCAGCTTTATAAAAACGGTGAAAAATTCAAAATGTCTAAACGTACAGGGAATGCAGTAACAATGCGTGAGCTTGTAGAAGAGGTAGGTCTAGATGCTGTTCGTTACTTCTTTGTTAAAACAGCGGGCGATTCTCATATGGACTTTGATCTTGACCTTGCTGTCTCACAATCGAATGAAAACCCTGTGTACTATGCACAATATGCGCATGCACGTATTTCATCTATTTTACGTTCAGCAAATGAACAAGGCTTTGCTGCTACAACAGAACATCTCAATCTGTTAACAGCAGAAAAAGAAATTGATTTATTGAAAAAGATTGGCGATTTCCCGAGAGTGGTAGCGGAAGCAGCGAAACACCGTACACCACACCGTATCGCAAACTATATTCAAGAAACAGCAGCTGCATTCCATAGTTTCTATAATGCAGAAAAAGTATTAGATGCTTCAAACAAAGAGTTAACAGAGGCTCGTTTAGCGTTAATTACGGCTGTCCGCACAACAATTGCGAATGCACTACGTTTAATTGGTGTATCTGCACCGGAAAAAATGTAATACCTTTTTAAGCTCCTAACATGAAATGTGTTAGGGGCTTTTTTAATGGATAGAAGGCTGAAAGTGAACGATAGAGTTCTACAAGTGGCGGATATAACCGTAAAAGTGACGGATAGAAAGACGAGAGAAACGGATAGACCGTGGAATATTAGCTGTTTCAAACTTTATTTTTCTGTTAATTTCGAAAATTTTGTTGAAGTTTACGTTAACGTCAATGGTATACTGTTGCCAATTAGGAAAGGGGGAGATGGCTTTGAAGACGATTCAGGAGGTAGCAAAGGAGTTTAATGTATCTACACGGACAATTCGTTATTATGAGGAACTTGGGCTTCTTTGTCCTCATCGCTCATCTACCAATCAACGAACCTTTTCCAAAAAAGAATTGGCGAAGCTCAAGCTTATTTTCAGAGGCAAGCGTTATGGATTTTCTCTGGAGGAAATCAAAGAGATGGTTTTACTATTTGATTTTGATCGCTCGGGAATTCAGCAATTAGAACGAACGGTTGAATACGGAGAACAAAAAATTCAAGAGATTGAGAGTAAAATAGCTGAGCTGACGCAGATGAAACATGAATTACAACAAATGCATGGCATGTTTAGTGAAAAATTAGCGACTTTAAAGGGAGAGATGCACGATGAATAGTTCCAATTTATTAGCACGTAATGCCCGTAAGTATCCGAAAAATGAAGCCGTTATTTGTCATGGCAGAAGCGTTACCTATCAAGATTTAGATGAGCAGGTGACACGTTTCAGTCATGCTTTGCTAGAGCAGGGAGTAAGGCAGGGTGATAAGGTAATCATCTTCATGCCAAACGTTTTAGAGTTTGTTGTCAGTTACTTTGCTATTCAGCGTATCGGAGCGATTGTTGTGCCAGTCAATGCGAAATTTACATTGCAGGAAGTAGAGTACGTGGCGCAGCATGCAGAAGCGAAGGCAATTGTCGTTCATGAGGCTATTTTTGCTGCAGTTGAACAGCTAGCTGTGATTCCGGTAAAAATTAAAACAGGTCAAGAAAAAGTGGGTTGGCTTCAATATGAAACAATGCTTCAAAATGCTAGCACACAACTGATTGATTGCCAGCTGCATGAAGATGACCCTTCCACGATTTTGTATACATCTGGTACAACAGGGAAACCAAAGGGTGTGTTATTTAGCTATCGTAATATTTTAACAGTGGCACAAATGATTGCTGTTGAAATGGAGGTAAAGCCTGAGAGCCGTATTTTGCTCATGATGCCATTAACACACTCGGCGCCATTGCATTTATTTTTAATGGCAGGCGTATTGGTAGGCTCAACAAATGTGTTAACACCAACTTTTACACCTGATTTATTCATTGATGCCATTGAACAGGAGAAAACCACACATTTCTTTGGTGCACCTGTTGCTTATTTATTAACGGCTCAGATGCCAAGATTACAATCGGCTGATTTGTCTTCAATGAAATGGTGGGTGTATGGTGGGGCACCATTATCCCAAAATGAAGTTCATTTCATTCAGCAGGCATTCCGAACAAATAATTTAACTTGTGTATATGGATTAACAGAGGCTGGACCAAGTGGTTCATTATTATTTGGCAAGGAGCATGAAACAAAGGCTGGAAGTATAGGGCAGCGGGCGCCGCTTGGTACAGAGTTGCGTATTGTGAATGACAACGGAGAAGATGTAAATGTAGGCGAAGTAGGGGAAATTGTTTTGTTAGGTGAGGGCAATATGCTTGGCTACTATAAGGATGAAGTAGCAACGAATGCCGCCTTCATTGACGGTTGGTTAAAAACAGGAGATTTAGCTCGTAGGGATGAAGATGGTTTTATTTGGATTGTTGATCGTAAAAAGGATGTCATTATTTCGGGTGGTGTCAACATTTATCCGAAAGAAATTGAAGATTGCTTATTAGGCTTTGAAGGGATATTCGAGGTTGCTGTGATTGGTGTACCCCATCCACAATGGGGGGAAACTGTAAAGGCAGTATATTCCGCTAAACAAGACATTGATGAGGAAGCGCTGAAAGCTTATTTAGAGGAACATCTGGCAAAGTTTAAAATACCACGTATTTTCGAAAAAGTGGAAGCGCTACCACGCAATGCATCAGGTAAAATATTAAAACAATCTTTGAAGGGGCAAGAGGTGAGATAGCATGAAAGTATTACAACAAGAAGAAATGCGTACTACGAACTTTTTTACAGAGGATGAAACGCTTCAAAAAATATTAGAAATGATGTTAGATAAAGAGTTTTTGTCCTATGCCCATCGAGAGTTAACAGATTTTGGAGAGCTATGTGCAGGTGATATTGATGTGAGGGCAAAGCATACAGATCGGCAGGGGGAGCCTCGCCTTCAAAGGTATGATGCCTATGGTGAAGAGATATCAGAGGTTTGGGTCAATGATGGCTATAAGAAAACGATTGAAGAGACATATAATACGGGTATTGTCGGCTATGTGCACAAGGATATTCCACAGCTAGGTCACAAGGGGAATTATGTTTATAGCTTTGCGCAAGGTTACTTATTGTCTCATGCAGAGCCTGGTTTTTATTGTCCCGTGACATTGACGATGGCTACTGCCTACCTATTAGATCATTATGCGGATGAAGAGGTGAAGCAGCGTTTCTTACCTCATGTTTGTGCAACAGGTGACACAGAGTTATATGAAGGTGCGACATTTTTAACAGAACGTCAAGGAGGCTCAGACGTTGGCGCGAATGTTGTGGAGGCGAGAAAGGATGGCGCTGCGTATCGCCTATATGGTGAAAAATACTTCGCATCCAATGCGGGCATGTGTGGAGTAGCGATGGTGTTGGCACGACTAGAAGATGCGCCAGCAGGTTCCAAAGGCTTAACATTGTTTGCAGTTCCTTGGCACAAAGAAGATGGAACAGCCAATCATCTTCGTATTCGCCGACTAAAAGATAAGTTAGGCGTTCGGGCAGTTCCTTCAGGTGAGGTAGAATTTGATGGTGCACTTGCCTATGTTGTAGGGGAGCAAAATAAAGGGATTTATTACATGCTAGAAGCACTAAATCTCTCAAGAATTTGTAATGCAGTAGCTTCAATTGGCATTATGCGTCGTGGCTTTTTAGAGGCAAAACATTACGTAACCAATCGTTATGCATTTGGCAAGCCTTTAACACAATACCCTATGGTTCAGGATACTTTAGGTAAATTTGCGGCTAAGTTGCATGTGGAAGTAGCGACAGTTTTTGATCTTATTCAATTATACGATAAAGTGACGAGTGGACAGGGAACACAGCAAGACCTTATTATGAATCGTTTATATATTGCCATTATGAAAAAGGAAACAGCAGAGCAAGCCGTTCATTATGCTAGTGAGGCAATTGAATTACACGGAGGTAATGGCTATATCGAAGACTTTGTAACGCCCCGCTTATTAAGAGACGCACAAGTGTTGACGGTGTGGGAGGGGACGGCTAATATTTTGGCCTTAGAACTCATTCGGTTAGTAGATAAGTTTCATGCACATGAACTGTTTGTACAGGAGATGGAGGAACGCTTAGAAAAATTAGCTAACAGCTCGTTAGTACAAATCGTTAAAGAACAATTGGCGAATATGGCTGTGAAACTACAAATCTTTAGCGCTTTAGACGCGGCAACGAAATCTTTTGAAGCAAAAGATATGGCGAAAAAAATGGCTCATCTTTATGAAAGTGTCGTAGCAGTAGAATGGGCGCATAAATTTGGTGGGAAATATGAAAAACTAGCGGACGTTTATTTAGAGCAGACGTGGTCATTAAGAGAAATGGGTGCTCAAATGAAAACAGTTCAATATTTTTCTGAAATTGTATAATAGCTTGGGAGTCGTCTTGAATGGAGGCGACTTCTTTCATTTTCATGTATAATGAAATCAACTGAATATTGTAAAGGTTCTTTACTTAAGTAAAGTGAAAAGGGAAATCGGTGTAATTCCGATGCGGTCCCGCCACTGTAAGTGTGAGTTTTTTCAAATGATGCCACTGAAGATTTCGGGAAGGCTTGAAAAATCGCAAGGAGCACAAGCCAGGAGACCTGCCTTTATAACAGACATGACAACCTACGAGGATAGGGTGGTGGATTTTGTATCAGTTTTTTTGGTGCGATTTTGCCCCCCTCATCATTCAAAGATGAGGGGTTTATTTTGATGCAGAATAAAGTGAAATGTCGCACGGATCAACGAAGGAGGATTCACATGAAGAAATTTTGGAAAATAGGATTATCAGCATTTTTAGCAGTAGGCTTGCTAGCTGCTTGTGGACAAGAAGCAAAAGATAACAAGCCAGCTACTGAGCAGCAAACACAGCAAGAAACAGCACAGGATGAAGCAACATTCCCAATGACTATAACAGATGCCCTTGGCAAGGACATTACTCTTGAAGCACCTCCTGAGAAAATTGTTTCACTTATTCCAAGTAACACTGAAATCCTTTTTGGACTTGGTTTAAATGATGAAATAGTTGGTGTTACTGACAACGACGATTATCCACCAGAGGCAACTGAGAAAGATAAGGTTGGCGGAATGGAATACGATATTGAAAAAATTATTGCCTTAAAACCAGATATCGTTTTTTCACACGAATCTAGCATGTCTCTATCAGAAGAGGCTATTGCACAGCTTGAATCAGCAGGTTTGAAAGTGTTTGTAGTAAGAAATGCACAAGACTTTAATGAAACATATACGACAATTGAGCAACTTGGTCGTGCTACAGGGAAATTACCAGAGGCTGAAAAAATTGTTGCTAATATGAAGGCCAAAGTAGAAGAAGTTTTGACTAAAGTCAAGGATGTTGAACCAAAAAAAGTGTTAGTCGAAGCATCGGATGAGCCAGATATTTATACAGCTGGCAATGGCACATTTATGAACGCAATGCTTGAAATGATCAATGCAGAGAATGTAGCTGTAGATGGTGATAATTGGTATAAAATTGATGCAGAACAAATTATCGCGAAAAATCCAGATGTCATTGTGGTGACATATCATTATGTACCAGATATTTTAACGAAAATACCAAAACGTGCGGGCTTTGATACTATTAATGCCGTAAAAAATAATGCGATTGTACAGGTAGATGAAAGTACAACGAGTCGTCAGGGACCACGTTTAGCAGAAGGTCTAGAAGAATTAGCAAAAGCGATCTATCCTGAGGTATTTAAGTGAAAAAAATAGCACTAGCCTATGCACTAACATGCACGCTTCTTCTTATTAGCATCTGGTGTGGCGTAGCGATAGGCTCAGTTCATATTCCATTAGAAGTATTGTGGAATAAGGCGGCTGATGAAACAGCCGCCAATATCTTTTGGAAAATTCGCTTGCCTCGCGTGTTGTTAGCGGGACTAGTGGGGGCATCTCTAGCTATTGCTGGAGCAGCATTCCAAGGTTTATTAAAAAACCCATTAGCAGACCCATACACACTAGGGGTTTCATCAGGGGCTTCTGTTGGTGCTGTTATAACAATCTTTTTTAGTATTTCTATCCCTGTCGTCGGTTTGTATGCTCTACCAACCTTTAGTATGATTGGTGCAATCATCACGATGGTAGTTGTCATGAGCTTTGCTAGACTCGTAGACCGTTCATTGAAAATGGAAACATTGATATTAACAGGTGTTATTTTTAGTTCATTTTTAGGTTCTCTTATTTCATTAATGATTGCTTTATCTGGTGAAGAATTACGTCAGGTAATAGGCTGGTTACTTGGTTCTGTATCGATGCGTGGTTGGCCATATGTCCAAATGATCATTCCATTTGTTATTGTAGGTTCAATTATGCTATGGACGCAAAGACGAGAGCTAAATGTTTTGTTGTATGGTGAAGAGCGAGCAAAACATTTAGGTGTTAATGTGAAGCGTAGTAAATATTTGATATTAGCAGGTGGCTCCATGCTAACCGGAGCAGCTGTAGCGGTTTCTGGCACAATTGGCTTTGTAGGATTAGTGGTGCCGCATATGACAAGGATGATTTGGGGTTCTGATCATCGCCACTTATTACCATTATCTTTTTTCAATGGTGCAACATTACTCATTATTTGCGACTTAGTAGCACGAACAATCATTGTGCCAAGAGAGCTACCAATTGGTGTTATTACGGCATTTATTGGAGCACCTGTTTTCTCCTATATTTTTTATAAGCAGCGAAGAAGCAAGGGGGTACGGGCATGATTGTTGTTGAACATCTATCAGGTGGCTATGAAGATGTACCAATCGTCAAGGATATTAGTTTTACTGTTGAAAAAGGGAAAATTCTTGGCATTCTAGGGCCGAATGGTAGCGGGAAATCCACATTATTAAAAGTAATGAGTGGTATTTTACCAGCTACTGCTGGAACTATTTCGATTGATGGACAAAATATTCTTTCTTATAATGCTCGTGCTTTGGCGCAAAAGATGGCTGTATTACCACAGCTTCATGCAAATGCTTTCTCGAATAGTGTGAGAGAGGCAGTTTCACTAGGGCGCTACCCGCATCAAACAGGCTTTTTCTCAAGTTGGTCTGCACAAGATGAGCAGGCTGTTCAACATGCCATGCTTCAAACAGGTGTAAAGCGATATGAGCATACGCCTATGGAATTTTTATCTGGCGGTGAACAACAAAGAGTGTTTGTAGCACAGGCCTTAGCTCAAACAGCAGAAATTCTATTACTGGATGAGCCAACTAATCATTTAGACATTGCACACCAACGTCAAATTTTAGACATGGTTCGGAAGGAAGCGATGGAATGTGGTTTAACGGTTGTTATGGTACTACACGATATGAATCTAGCCTCGCTTTATTGCGATGAATTGTTACTCATGGAGAGTGGGCAAGTGAGAGCACTTGGGGCACCACATGAAGTATTAATTGCCTCCCAAATTGAAGAAGTTTATCAAGCACGGGTGACTACATATGCACACCCTGAAATACCAAAACCGCAAATTACAATGATGCCTGCAGCAACTGACTACCAACAGCGAGCTGTCATTAAAAAAGAGCATTTTATGATAACGGAACACTATATTCAACTTACATCAGAGCTTCCTTTGAAGACCGTATCCTCTGCCGTTCATAACCCGGGTATTGGTTGGCATAATTGCTTATTAAATCGTTCAGTTCCTGGTGATTATGTCATCAGTGATGTAAAAAGAGAAGTTAGTGAATTTTTGCAAAGGGAGAATTTTTCTCCTACAAATACTGTTGTGATGTTAACAGCAGTGCCAACAGCTCTAGTGGCAATTAATGAATTTTCAGCACCTTTTGGCAGTATAATCGTAGCTGTAACAGCTGGCGTAGGCAATGCAGTTGATGTCTCTCGTGTTCACGAAAGACAAGATGAGCCATATATTGGTACTATTAATACATGGGTTATTATTAATGGTTGTTTATCCGAAGAGGCATTTTTTCAGGCATTGATGACAGCAACTGAGGCAAAAACCAAGGCGTTGCAATCAGAAAATATTCGTGATGAGCGGAGTGGGACTATTGCGACAGGTACTGCTACAGATAGTTTGTTAATTGCAGCGACTCAAAAAGGGGAAGAAATGCTGTATGGTGGCCCCATTACGGACGTTGGTAAAGTGATTGCAAAGGGTGTCTATGAAACAACAGTTCAGGCAATTAGGAATTATAAAAATGAATTTTAGGAGATGAGAGAAATGAAGCTTTACACGAAAACAGGCGATACGGGGAAAACAAGTCTTATTGGAGGACGTGTTGATAAAGATAGTTTACGTGTTGAAACATATGGGGCAATTGATGAATTAAATTCCTTTATTGGGAAGGCTGTAAGTGAATTAGATCAAGCGCTTTTCAAGGATATTTTAACAGACCTAGAGACAATTCAGCATGAGCTGTTCGATGCTGGTGGAGACCTTGCCAATGTGATGAAAGAACGCCAATATAAGTTAACAGAGCAACCGATTGAAGTACTTGAAACTCGTATAGATGCTTTATCAGACGAAGCGCCACCATTACAACGTTTTATTTTACCAGGAGGCGCACCAGCAGCTGCAACTTTACACATTGCGCGCACAGTTGCACGTCGAGCAGAGCGCGAAATGGTGACGCTAATGAAAGAGGTTGAAGATGTGCCAAAGGTTGTACAAAAATATTTAAATCGATTATCAGATTATTTATTTGCAGCTTCACGTGTTGTAAATGCACGATTAAATGTAGCGGATGTTGAGTATATTCGTAGCGGGAATGTTTTTAAAAAATAAAAGTTTGATTTAGTAAATGTTTTTGTACACATAATAAAACGTCGGATACTAAAGCCTCCTTCCTCTATAGGGGATAGAGGTTTGTTTGCTTTCTTCAGCAAATGTTCAAATGTCTACTGAATATGTAACATTCGGTAAGGTATAATTGATAAGGAAAGTAAAAAAATGCTACCTTGGAAAAATTCAGGGTGGCTTTTTTTCTTGTAAAATGTAAGAATATAAAATTATCAGAAATATTTCCGTTTTATGTTGACTGAATGCTCACTCATTTATTAGAATAGGAATATAATGATAAAGTGAAGTACATTTCTGTATGAACTAGCAAATTCGTCACAAAGAGAGAAAATTACGACAAACTAAAGGGGGGACCAACCATGAGTCCATTATTAATTGCTAACATTGTCTTAACAGTCGTGGTTGTGCTTTATGCAGTAGGATTGTTCTTCTACCTGTTGAAAACACGCTATAAGTATGTGCAATTGGGGAAAAAGGTTGAGTTTGATGAAAGTGTTAAAGAACGACTTCGTTATATTATGGTCAATGTATTTGGTCAAAATAAGCTATTAAAGGATCCAAAGAGTGGTTTAATTCACGTTATGTTTTTCTATGGATTTTTGATGGTGCAGTTAGGGGCAATTGATTTAATCTGGAAAGGACTAGCACCAGAATCACATCTGCCACTAGGCATTTTCTATGGTGTCTTTACATTCTTCCAGGAGCTTGTAGTTTTAATGATTTTAATTGCGGTAGTGTGGGCATTTTACCGCCGCTATGTTGAAAAACTAGTGCGTCTAAAACGAGGATGGAAAAATGGTCTTGTATTAATTTTCATTGGTGGGTTAATGGTATCTACATTAATCGCTAATGGTATGGGATTAATTTGGCATGGTGAGGGATTAACCTATACGGAGCCAGTTGCTTCAAGCATTGCTGCTATTTTTGGCTTCCTACCTACATCAGTAGCTGCTGGCGTATTTTATGTAATGTGGTGGGCACACCTTTTAATTCTATTAACATTCCTTGTTTACGTACCGCAATCTAAACATTTCCATTTAATCGTCAGTCCACTTAATGTTTACATGAATCGTTTAGATCGTGCGGGTACATTAACACCAATCGATTTCGAGGCCTTAGAAGAAGCAGGGGAAAATGCTGAAAGTGAAGAGGATATGCCTTCTATTGGAGTGGGACGCATACAGGACTTCACACAAAAGCAAATGCTCGATCTATATTCTTGTGTAGAATGTGGACGTTGTACAAACATGTGTCCAGCAACAGGAACAGGAAAAATGCTGTCGCCAATGGATTTAATCGTGAAATTGCGTGATCATTTAACATTTACGGGCGCAGTTGTAACAAAACAAAAACCGTGGGTGCCTTATCAATTCTTTGCCAATACAAAGGGTAATCAGCTTGCAATGGCAGCTGGTGCTGAAGGTGCTGTAATTGAAGATATCTACAGTCCATCTTTAATAGGCGAAGTCATTACAGAAGAAGAGATTTGGGCTTGTACAACTTGTCGTAACTGTGAAGATCAATGCCCAGTAATGAATGAGCATGTTGATAAAATTATTGACCTACGTCGTTATCTAACTATGACTGAAGGAAAAGTCAATCCAGATGCGCAACGTGCTATGACAAATATCGAGCGACAAGGTAATCCTTGGGGCTTAAACCGTAAAGAAAAAGAAAATTGGCGCGATCTAGATCCAACAATCCAAATTCCAACTGTAAAAGAGCTGAAAAAATCTGGTGAGGAAATGGAATATTTATTCTGGGTTGGTTCGATGGGAGCTTTCGATAACCGCTCTCAAAAAATCGCTTTAGCATTCTGTCGTTTATTAAATGAAGCTGGTGTGAAGTTTGCAATCTTAGGTAATAAAGAGAAAAACTCTGGGGACACACCTCGCCGTTTAGGGAATGAATTCTTATTCCAGGAGCTAGCTACAGCGAATATTGATGAGTTTGAGAAAAACGAAGTGAAGAAAATTGTGACAATCGACCCTCATGCCTACAATATCTTTAAAAATGAATATCAAGACTTTGGCTGGAAAGGCGAAGTGTATCATCATACTGAATTATTAAATCAGTTGATTGAAGAAAATCGTCTAGCGCTAAACTATGAGGTTCATGAAACGATTGTCTTCCATGATTCTTGTTACTTAGGCCGTTACAATGATGTCTATGATGCTCCACGTGAAATTCTTCGAGGCATCCCTGGTGTGAAGCTTGTTGAAATGGAACGTAACCGTGAAACAGCGATGTGCTGTGGTGCTGGTGGTGGCTTAATGTGGATGGAAGAACATGTAGGGAACCGTATTAACGTAGCACGTACAGAGCAGGCTCTCGCAACAAATGCATCTGTTATTTCATCGGGCTGTCCTTACTGTTTAACAATGTTAGAGGATGGTACAAAGGCAAAAGAGGTTGAAGATTCTATTGGAACATTTGATGTTGCAGAATTACTAGAGCGCTCAGTGTTCGGCGAAAAAGTAAAGGCTGTTCAACCTTCTTCAGAGGAAACAGAAGAAACATTTGAAGAAGTGGTAGCATCCGTAGAAAAGGCTCGCCAAGACGAGAATTCGGAAGCGAACGCAGAAAAATGATTACTATTGCAGAAATATTTTAGTTATCTGAAAAATATAAATTGCACAATAAAAAATTGTTTTGTAGAATAAGATTAAATGGGAATGGGAGTTGAGATAGTAAACTCCCATTTTTCCTCGATAGAAGTCGAGCGAGCGTTCAGTCAATAATGCTTTACAACTTCATCGAGAACGTAAAACAAAAGGGGTGTTTTACTTGAATAGAGCTGTAATTTTAGCAGGAGCAAGAACTGCATTTGGTAAATTTGGAGGTTCATTATCAGCATTACATGCAAGTGATTTAGGTGCGATTGCGATTAAAGGGGCATTAGAGAAAGCAAATCTTGCATCTGAGGAAGTAGATGAGGTAATTTTAGGTTCTGTTTTACAAGGGGGACAGGGTCAAATTCCTTCTCGACAGGCTGCGCTGAAGGCCAATTTACCAACAGCAGTAAAAACAGAAACAATCAATAAAGTTTGTGCGTCCGGGATGCGTGCAGTGACATTAGCAAATCAATTGATTCGTTTAGGGGACGAAGAAGTGGTTATTGCTGGTGGCATGGAATCTATGTCCAATGCGCCATATTATCTTCTGAATGGTCGAAATGGTTTGCGTATGGGAGATTCAACAATGGTAGATGGCATGCTTTATGATGGCTTAACATGTGCTTTCGATAAAGCGAGACCGCATATGGGCAGCTATGGTAATGCAACAGCTAAAGAATTCTCGCTAAGTCGAGAAGAACAGGATGCTTGGTCAGTTCGCAGTCATGAACGCGCACTAGCCGCAATTGAAAAAGGTTACTTTGCAGAAGAAATCGTACCAGTAGAGATTCCTCAACGAAAAGGTGAACCACTTGTTGTGGATACAGATGAGGCACCAAGAGCAGGTACGTCTTTGGAAATACTGGCGAAGTTAAAACCAGCCTTTGACAAGGATGGCACGATTACAGCAGGTAACGCACCTGGGGTTAACGACGGAGCATGTGCACTTGTCGTCATGAGTGAGGAACGTGCAAAACGTGAAGGTAGAGAACCATTGGCAGTAATCATTGGTCATGAAGAACTTGCGATTGAGCCAGAAAGCTTCCCACAAACACCAGGTCTTGTTATTAATAAATTACTGAAAAAGACCAATAAATCATTAGCAGATATTGATTTAATAGAAATCAATGAAGCCTTTGCAGCAGTCGCTTTAGTCAGCAAGCAGTTGGCAGATTTAGATGCAGAAAAAGTGAATGTTAATGGCGGTGCAGTTGCTTTAGGTCATCCTATTGGGGCATCGGGTGCACGCATTATATTAACACTTGCACAGGAATTGAAGCGTCGTGGCGGTGGTATCGGCATTGCTGCAATCTGTTCAGGCGGCGGTCAAGGTGATGCAATTATGATTGAAGTACCAAAAACAGGGGGACTGAACTAATGGGAATTCAAAAGGTAATGGTCATTGGTGCAGGGCAAATGGGCTCTGGTATTGCCCAGGTTTGTGCACAAGCAGGCTTTGATGTGAAATTGAACGATATCAAGCAAGAATTTTTCGAGCGTGGATTAGGGGTTATTACGAAAAATTTATCACGTGATGTAGAAAAGGGTCGTAAAACAGAAGATGAGAAGGCTGCTGTTCTAGGTCAAATTAGTATGTCACTAGATTTACAGGATGCTAGTGATGTAGATATTATCATTGAGGCAGCTGTAGAAAATATGGAAATTAAGCAATCCATCTTTAAGCAACTGGATGGCATTGCACCAGCACATGCTATTTTAGCTACGAATACATCTTCACTGCCTATTACAGAAATCGCAGCAGTAACAAATCGTCCAGAGCAAGTAATCGGTATGCACTTTATGAATCCTGTACCAGTTATGAAACTTGTCGAAATCATTCGAGGCTTAGCAACAACAGATGAAGTATACAAAGCTGTTGAAGAGATGACGGTCAAATTATCGAAAACACCAGTAGAAGTGAATGACTTCCCAGGATTTATTTCAAACCGAATTCTACTACCGATGATTAATGAAGCGATTTACGCACTCTATGAAGGTGTAGCTACGAAGGAAGCAATTGATGATGTAATGAAGCTTGGTATGAACCATCCAATGGGGCCATTAACATTGGCAGACTTCATTGGTTTGGATACTTGTCTTTACATCATGGAAATTTTACATGAGGGTCTAGGAGATAGTAAATATCGTCCTTGCCCACTGCTACGTAAATACGTTGCAGCAGGCTGGCTAGGTAAGAAATCAGGAAGAGGCTTTTACGTTTACGAATAATCCTATGGGGATGGGGTTATTTAGATGTTTGGGGACAACTTAGAGGGGTGACATTATAGATGCATTTGCAATTTACAGATGAGCAAATTATGATGCGCGATATGGTTCGTCAATTTGCTCAGGAAAAAATTCAACCGTGGGTAGAGCGAATGGAAGCGGGAGAATTCCCACGTGAGCTTCTACAGCAAATGGGTGAACTTGGCTTAATGGGAATTACTACACCAGAAGACTTAGGTGGCTCTGGTATGGATTTTACATCGTATATAATTGCGATTAATGAACTATCAAAAGTAAGCGCTGTAATGGGCGTTATTTTATCGGTGCATACTTCGGTTGGAACAAATCCAATCATTTACTTTGGGAATGACGAACAAAAGAAACGTTATGTACCAAAACTTGCAACAGGAGAATATTTAGGCGCATTTTGTTTAACGGAACCAGGTGCAGGCTCAGACGCTGGCTCTCTACAATCAAAGGCAGTGCGTGATGGCGATGAATATGTTATTAACGGCTCCAAAGTATTTATTACAAATGGTGGAGAGGCTGATGTATATATTGTATTCGCTTCTACTAACCCTGCTGAAAAAACAAAAGGTATTTCGGCATTTATTGTCGAAAAGGGGACACCTGGCTTAATCATCGGAAAAGATGAACATAAGATGGGCTTACATGGCTCACGTACTGTTCAGCTGACATTCGATAACTGTCGCATTCCAGCCGACAACCTACTTGGGGAAGAAGGAGAAGGCTTTAAAATTGCGATGGCCAATTTAGATGTTGGACGAATTGGCATTGCGGCACAGGCTTTAGGAATTGCTGAAGCAGCACTAGAGGCGGCTACTGCTTATGCTAAAGAACGTATACAATTTGGCAAACCAATTGCTGCACAACAAGGTGTTGGCTTTAAGCTTGCTGATATGGCAACAGCTGTTGAATCGGCAAAACTATTAGTCTATCGCGCAGCAGATTTACGTGCAAAAGGTTTACCATGTGGAGCAGAAGCTTCAATGGCTAAACTTTTCTCATCACGAACAGCGGTACAAACGGCAATAGAAGCGGTTCAAGTATTCGGCGGCTACGGCTATACGGAAGATTATCCAGTAGAGCGCTATTTCCGCGATGCAAAGGTTACAGAAATCTATGAAGGTACAAGTGAAATTCAAAGATTAGTCATTAGTAAACATTTACTGAAATAAAGCCTGATGTTAGGAAGGGTACAAACCGTTCCAGAGAGGAAGACACGCTCATAAAGGGTGTTGATCCGCTCTAAAAAGTGAGAGAGGCGCTCAATTAAGAGAAGAAACTGCTCCAAAGTGGTAGAAATCCGCTCCTAGAGAGTGTAGACCTGCTCTAAAATAAGGGAAACCCGCTCTAACAACAATCAGGTAACACAGAACAGAGTCTAATTAAAAAGGGGAAATGGACAATGAACTTTCAGTTAACAGAAGAGCATGAACAATTACGTGAAATGATTCGTGATTTTGCTATAAATGAAGTGGCGCCAACAGCTGCTGAACGTGACGAAAATGAAGAATTTGACCGTGCGATTTTCGATAAAATGGCGGAGCTTGGGTTAACTGGTATTCCATGGCCTGAAGAATATGGTGGTGCAGGATTTGACTACCTTGCATATGTCATTGCTGTCGAGGAACTATCACGTGTCTGTGCTTCGACTGGGGTAACATTATCTGCGCATACTTCACTGGCAGGTTGGCCACTTTACAAGTTTGGTTCAGAAGAACAAAAACAAAAATACCTTCGTCCAATGGCTGAAGGCAAACATATTGGTGCGTATGGTTTAACAGAACCAGGATCAGGTTCAGATGCGGGCGGCATGAAAACATATGCAAAACGTGATGGCGATGATTATATTTTAAATGGCTCAAAAATCTTTATTACGAATGGTGGAGTAGCAGATACTTATATTGTATTTGCAGTAACAGATCCAGAAGCAAAACACGGCACATCCGCATTTATCGTGGAAGCTGGGTTTGAAGGTTTCTCTGTAGGGAAGAAAGAAAAGAAATTAGGAATTCGTTCATCTCCAACAACAGAGATTATTTTTGATAACTGTCGTGTTCCAAAAGAAAATCTATTAGGTGCTGAAGGGGAAGGCTTTAAGATTGCCATGACGACACTGGACGGTGGACGTAATGGTATTGCGGCTCAAGCAGTAGGGATTGCACAGGGAGCATTAGATGCAGCAGTAGACTACGCCAAAGAACGTGTGCAATTTGGTAAACCAATCACTGCAAACCAAGGCATTTCCTTTAAATTAGCAGATATGGCAACTCAAATAGAGGCTTCTCGACTTCTTACATACCAGGCGGCTTGGTTAGAGTCTAATAACCTACCATATGGTAAGGCATCTGCAATGGCGAAATTAATGTCTGGCGATACGGCTATGAGTGTAACGACAGAGGCGGTTCAAGTATTTGGTGGCTATGGTTATACAAAAGATTATCCAGTAGAGCGCTTTATGCGTGATGCTAAAATTACACAAATTTATGAAGGTACGCAGGAGATTCAACGTCTTGTTATCTCGCGTATGCTAACGAAATAATTGATGACTGAAAAAGATAAAAGGCCCCAAGTACAGTCAACTGTAAAAGATGAAAATTTAATCGCCATTCGTCGTGAACAAATGATTCAAGGAGCTATTAAGCTATTTAGAGAAAAAGGCTTTCATCGTGCCACGACGAGAGAGATTGCAAAAGCTGCTGGCTTTAGTATTGGTACTTTGTATGAGTACATCCGAACGAAAGAAGACGTTCTTTACCTTGTTTGTGATAGTATCTATCACCATGCAATGGAGCGACTTTCAAGTTATGAGATTAAAGCAGGAACAATTGATGAGTTGAAAGAAATGATTAGGGAATATTTCCTGCAAATTGATAGCATGGTTGATGAGCTAACAATCATGTATCAAGAAACAAAATCATTGTCAAAAGAAGCACAACGCTATGTCTTTAGTAAAGAGTTTGAAATGGTTGCCACATTTGAACGCTTGTTACAGCGATGTGTGCAGTCTGGCGAACTAACAATGACAGACAAGCAAATCCATTTAGCAGCCAATAACTTAGTTGTTTCAGGACAAAGCTGGGCGTTCCGCAAATGGGCATTACATCGTCAGCATTCCATTGACGAATTCATTGACATGCAAATCACTTTGTTCATTTCAGGCATAAAGGGGTTCTAATATTTTGTAAGGGGTTTGTCGGCAATTGCATATAGCGATATTGCAATTGTCGGCTTTTTTTATTCAATAAGGGGAGAGAGTGGGGATTTCATATGACAAAGGTAGAAGTATATCGTCCAAAAAATCACGTACGTTTTGTGACAGCATCAAGTCTTTTTGATGGACATGATGCTTCCGTCAATATTATGCGACGCATTTTACAATCGAGCGGTGTAGAAGTAATCCATTTAGGTCATAACCGTTCTGTTGAAGAAGTCGTGAATGCTGCGATACAAGAAGATGCACAAGGTATTGCAGTTTCTTCTTATCAAGGCGGGCATATGGAATACTTTAAATATATGTATGATTTACTGCGTGAAAAAGGGGCACCACATATAAAAATTTATGGCGGTGGTGGAGGAGTTATTTTACCGCGTGAAATTAAAGAGCTTCATACGTATGGCATTGCAGGGATATTCTCACCGGAGGATGGCCGTGTTTTAGGGCTACAAGGAATGATTAATGAGCAAATTAAAGGAACAGATTTTCCAACTGCAACGGGTAATTATTTAGAGAAATTAAAGTCCTTAACGCCGGAAACGCCAGAAATTTTAGCTAATCTAATAACAGCAGCTGAGTCAAATGACGACGAAGCTACAAAGGAAATGCTAGATGAGGTACGAAAGCTTTCAAAAGGTACACCAGTAATGGGGATTACAGGAACTGGTGGTGCAGGGAAATCTTCATTAACAGATGAACTGATTCGCCGCTTCCTAAAAGAATTCCCAGATAAACGTGTAGCCATTCTTTCAGTCGATCCAACAAAGCAAAAAACGGGTGGAGCATTGCTTGGGGATCGAATTCGTATGAATGCTATCTTTAATAACCGTGTTTATATGCGTAGTTTAGCAACACGTGGCTCTCGTACTGAATTATCTGCGTCGATTGGTGATGTGCTAGATGTAGTACGTGTAGCAGGCTATGACCTAATCATCGTAGAAACAAGCGGTATTGGTCAAGGTGATGCCGAAATTACAAAGTACACGGATCTATCTATGTATGTCATGACAAGCGAATTTGGTGCGCCAACACAACTTGAGAAAATTGATATGATTGATTTTGCAGATGTTATTGCTATCAATAAATTTGAGCGAAAAGGCTCAGAGGATGCACTACGACAAGTACAAAAACAATATCAACGTTCACGTGAGCTTTGGGATGAATCACTTGATAATATGCCAGTCTACGGTACAATTGCTAGCCAATTCAATGACAAAGGAACAAATGCATTATTCGCCGCTCTCGTTAAAATTATTAACGAAAAAACAGGTTTTAATTGGGAAACAAGTTATGAGCAATTTGCTAAAACGCAAAAGCAAGATGTCATCATTCCAAACGATCGTCGTTATTATTTACGTGAAATTACTGACACTGTTCGTGGCTATCATAAAAAATCAGAGCAACAGGTGGCATTTGCTCGTCGACTATTCCAATTAGAAGGCGCTATTGCAGCAGTGAAAGAAAAAGCGCCAGATGATGCACTTGTTGCATCGCTTACTTCTTTAGCAGAAGGTGTTAGAGATGAATTAACAGCAGAATCAAAGCGTATATTGGACAATTGGCAGGCTTTAAAAGAAGCTTATGCTGGCGATGAATTTGTGACGAAAGTTCGTGATAAAGAAATTCGCACCATCCTTAAAACAACAAGTCTATCTGGCACAAAAATTCCAAAAGTGGCATTGCCGAAGTTTGAAGACTATGGTGAGATATTGCGTTGGGTTTATAAAGAAAATGTTCCTGGCGAATTCCCATATACGGCAGGTGTTTTCCAATTCAAACGTGAGGGTGAAGATCCGAAACGCCAATTTGCTGGCGAGGGGACACCAGAACGTACAAATAAACGCTTCCACTATTTATCAAAGGATGATGATGCAAAACGTTTATCTACAGCATTTGATTCGGTAACACTGTATGGTGAGGACCCAGATTACCGTCCAGATATTTATGGTAAAGTCGGGGAATCGGGTGTATCCATCTGTACACTTGAGGACATGAAGAAGCTGTATGCAGGCTTTGATTTATGTGCACCATCTACATCTGTATCGATGACAATTAATGGTCCAGCCCCTATTATTTTAGCAATGTTTATGAATACAGCAATCGATCAACAAGTTCAATTGCGTGAGCAAGAGCTAGGACGAACTTTGACAGTTGAAGAGTTTACCGAGACACGTGAAAAAACATTGCAGGTTGTACGTGGAACAGTGCAAGCAGATATTTTAAAGGAAGATCAAGGACAGAATACATGTATTTTCTCAACAGAGTTTGCTTTACGTATGATGGGCGATATTCAGCAATACTTTATTGACCATAAAGTACGTAACTACTATTCTGTTTCCATTTCGGGGTATCATATTGCGGAAGCTGGAGCAAATCCTATTTCCCAATTAGCCTTTACTTTAGCTAATGGCTTTACGTATGTAGAGTATTATTTAAGCCGTGGCATGAATATCAATGACTTTGCACCAAATCTATCATTCTTCTTCTCAAATGGACTGGATCCAGAATATACAGTAATTGGACGTGTTGCACGACGTATTTGGGCCATTGTTATGCGTGATAAATACGGTGCTAATGAGCGTGCTCAAAAGCTAAAATACCATATTCAAACATCTGGACGTAGTTTACACGCTCAGGAGATTGATTTTAATGATATTCGTACAACATTACAGGCATTGATGGCATTACAAGATAACTGTAACTCATTGCATACAAACGCCTATGATGAGGCCATTACTACACCTACTGAGGAATCCGTACGACGTGCGATGGCTATTCAAATGATTATTACAAAAGAGCATGGTCTAGCGAAAAATGAAAACCCACTACAAGGTGCGTTTATTGTTGAAGAATTGACAGACCTTGTGGAAGAAGCGGTTCTTGAAGAATTTGATCGTATCAATGATCGTGGCGGTGTGTTAGGTGCAATGGAAACACAATACCAAAGAGGTAAAATTCAAGAAGAATCCATGTACTATGAGATGTTAAAACATTCAGGGGAGTTACCAATCATTGGTGTTAATACTTACTTGAACCCAAATCCAGCTTCAGATGCTGATATAGATAATATGGAAATTGCTCGTGCATCGACAGAAGAAAAGGAAACGCAAATTCGCAATTTACAAACATTTTGGAGTGCACATGAAGAGGAAAGTGAAGCTGCGATTGCACGTTTACAAGAAGTGGCTGTCAATAATGGTAATATTTTTGCTGAGCTTATGGAATCAGTAAAAGTAGCAAGCTTAGGACAAATTACAAAAGCTTTATATGAAGTTGGCGGACAGTATCGTCGTAATATGTAAGTAGTGTCGTTCAAAACTGCTTGTTTTCTAATATTTTTTTCTAATTTATGTAACTTGCTTCTCTAGTTTCTAGTGTCTAGTCTTAAGATTAGGCACTTCTTTTTATTTTCGCTATAATAGAAATGTAAAAAAAGGGGAGGCGCGGTAGAGGATGAGATCAGTTATTCACTACATAATTATATTAGCTTTAGTATTGGGAGCCATTTTCCTGTATAATAAGCAAATTGGCGCTATTCCTTTACTACTATTATCTGTCTATTTGTTTTATCTTGGAATAAAAAAAATGCGTAATATAAAAAACAGTAATTGAAGCTAGCAAAGGGGCTAAAACTTTGTATATAATGGGTATTATGCTTATTGTATGGAAAGAACCTTTTGCGTGGCCTTTTTTGCTGCGCTTGGAGAATAAAGCACCATGTAATTTTAAAACGTCCATTGTGATGAGGGAAAGGAAGTGCACGAATTGAATTTTCGTGAAATGACAAAGGAACAATTAACAGAAGAATCGTTAATTAACTTAGCTTATGCAATATTAAATGAAAAACGTGCCTCAGTGTCTTTTAATGATTTATTAAAATTAATTCAAGAACTTGTGGGCTATAGTGATGCAGAAATGAAATCTCGTCTGTTACAATTTTATACAGATATGAATATTGATGGCCGCTTTTTATATAATCAGGAAGCAGGCTGGGGCTTACGTGAATGGTTTAAAGTAGAGCAAATTGAAGAAGAAACAGCACCTTCTGTTAAGACTCAAAAGAAAAAATCTAAAGCTGCCTTTGATGATGAAGATCTTGATGAGGATGTAGATTTAGAGGAAGAAGATATCGACTTTGATGAAGACTTTGAAGAGTTCATTGATGAAGAAGACCTTGAGGAAGAAGAAGATGAAAAAGAAGATATCGACTTTGACGATGAAGATCTAGAAGAAATTGATGAAGAAATCGATGAAGAGTTTATCGATGAAGAGGAAGAAGAATTTGATGAAGAAGAGGAAGAGGTCTAGCACAGTACTCTTAGAATTTTCTTTCTTTTAAGCTTGAAGCAAAAAATCTTGACTTCTATCACGGTTACGTTTAATCTTTTACTTGGGCTCCTTAAAAGAAGGAGAAAGACCGTGTATATAATACGCTCCCCCTGCAAACCTATGCAGGAGGAGCGTTTTTTTGTTTTTAACTTTATTCAGTTTAGTTCTCCCATACTTTTCATAATGATATGAATATAAATGTTTTTATTTATTCATGATGTATAGTAAACGGTGACTGAACAGTTGTTAGAGTTTTAAGGTTTAAAGGAAAGTGGAAAAGAGATAGAACCGATTACAGCTTCGAATCGACTACATTTTTGTAGACATTCTCGGCTTTTCTTTTTTTAGGGTATTAGAATATAAATGGTTCTGATCCCCCCTAAACGCACTAATATTTTAGAACATCATAAGGAGGAATTTATTCATGACGAAGTATATTTTTGTAACAGGTGGGGTTGTATCATCACTTGGAAAAGGGATTGTTGCAGCATCTCTAGGCCGTTTATTAAAAAACCGTGGTTTAGAAGTTACGATTCAAAAATTTGACCCATATATCAATATTGACCCAGGTACGATGAGCCCTTATCAACATGGTGAAGTTTTTGTAACAGATGATGGTGCTGAGGCTGATTTAGACTTAGGACACTATGAACGCTTTATTGATATTAACCTTGGGAAACATTCTACAGTAACTTCAGGTCGTGTTTACCAATCTGTATTACAGAAAGAACGTCGTGGTGATTATAACGGTGGAACAGTACAAGTAATTCCTCATATTACAAACGAAATTAAAGACCGTATCCAACGTGCTGGTCGAGAAACAAATGCTGATGTTGTGATTACTGAGGTTGGTGGAACAGTAGGGGATATTGAATCATTACCTTTCCTTGAAGCTATCCGTCAAATGAAAACGAACTTAGGTCATAACAATGTAATGTATATCCACTGTACACTAATTCCTTATATTAAAGCAGCTGGTGAACTTAAAACAAAACCTACGCAGCATTCTGTTAAAGAATTACGCTCTTTAGGTATCCAGCCAAATATTATCGTAGTCCGTACTGAACAAGAAGTACCACAAGAGATGAAAGAGAAATTAGCATTATTCTGTGATGTTCAACCACATGAAATTATTGAATCTCGTGATGCTGAGCATTTATATGAAGTACCATTAAACCTACATGCACAAGATATAGATGATATCGTTCTAGATCATTTTGGCATTGAAGCACCAGAGGCAGACATGGGAGAATGGCGTGACCTTGTAGAAAAAGTGAAGAACTTACCAAATAAAAGAAAGATAGCATTAGTAGGGAAATACGTAGAACTACAAGATGCATACATTTCTGTAGTTGAGGCATTAAAGCATGCAGGGTATGCATTTAATTCTGATATTGAAATTGACTGGATTAATGCAGAACACGTTGATGCAGATAACGTTACCTCTCTATTAAAAGGTGCTGACGCTATTTTAGTACCAGGTGGCTTTGGTGATCGCGGTGTTGAAGGTAAAATTTTAGCGACACAATATGCACGTGAAAATAATGTTCCTTTCCTAGGTATTTGTTTAGGTATGCAATTAGCAACAATAGAATTTGCACGTAATGTTCTTGGCTTGAAAGGTGCTCATTCTACAGAGCTTGATGCAAATACAGAGTATCCAATTATCGACTTCTTACCAGATCAAAATGATACTGTAGACATCGGTGGTACATTACGTTTAGGGTTATATCCATGTAAATTAAAAGATGGTTCAAAAGCAAGCAATGCTTATGGCAAAGAGCTTGTTTATGAGCGTCATCGTCACCGCTATGAATTTAACAATGAATATCGTGAGGCAATGGAAGCAGCTGGTCTTGTCTTCTCAGGTACAAGCCCTGATGGCAAGTTAGTTGAAATTATTGAGCTACCAGAAAACAATTTCTTTGTAGCGTGTCAATTCCACCCAGAGCTAGTGTCACGTCCAAATCGTCCACAACCATTGTTCCGCGACTTTATCGGCGCAACATTTAAATAATCAAAAAGAGTTGTCTCGTGTATATCGAGACAACTCTTTTTAGTGTTGAAAAACAAAACAGTCAATTGAAAGGTAGAAATGGATTTCCGTTGCAGGCTACTTGCTTTCCTGTGGGCGAGCGCCGAATCGCTTCCTCCGCTACCGCTCCGTGCAGGGCTTCGCCTGTCTCGCTATCCCACGGGAGTCAAGTAGCCTTCCACTCCAACCCACAAAAGTGTTACCTTTTTAGCAAAAGTTTTCAAATAAAGGGAAGGTCTTCACTACTCATTTTATGGAGGGGTGTTGTCATTCATCTCTTCTCTACATTGAAAATAAAAGCCTATCCTTTTTCTAATTATACAAATCATGGGCTATTTTGATCGCTACCGCTAGTATGAAAAATAAGGAAAAAACACTTTTACAGAATGGTTGATTGGAGTGGAGCCAGCGTCACTCCTAGGGGATTTAGCGTCACAGAGGAGACCCTGGAGCGAACGGAAGTGAGTGAAGCGGCTCATCGGACGCCCCCTGGAAAGGACGCTGGCGGAACGGAAATCAACCCCTCACCTTGCCAAGTTGCTTTTTCTGCCGTTGACATCATCTTTTTTCAACAACTCTTTTTAAATAGATGATTACAGTTCTTCTTCATCAAACCCAATCATTTCATCATAAGCAATTTTGACAGCTTCATATACAAATAGACCTGCAAGTGCATGTGGTACAACAATCCGTTGACCTAAATCATTAGGCAATAAACCGCCTTTAATGCGTGTAGAAACATATGTGTAGGCTAAATCTGCAAGAGGGTTATCTACACTGGCTGTTTCACTAGCCACAGCCGCGAAGGGAATAAATTGTGTATTTAATTTTTGAGCTAACACTAGTGCTTCTTCATCGTGTGCACTTCGAGTAAAAATGCAAACACGATCAGCTTCTGTTAAGCTTGTGTCTGAAGTCCAAGGTGCTAACTTGCTAAACGGTTCAACTGCATGAAGTGCATTTAATTCCACAATCTGCATTTCCCCAAAGCAAGCAAAATAGACAGTTCCTTGGCCAATGGCGGCTTGCGCCAATAACCTTGCAGTCTCCTCAATAGCTTCTTCTTCATTTTGTGTAATTCTTTGTAATAATCCACTTAATTGTGTTGTTAGAATTTTTGACATGTTCCCACCTCTATTCATATTATAGGGGGTAAAAGGTAGAAAGCAAAAGCAGATAATTTATAATACTAGAAGGTATTAAGCTAAAAAAGGAGAATTATACATAATAAAGAAAGTTTTTGTGTAAGAATAAAACTAAAAAGGGCGGAATGAAATGTGAAACGATTACTAATTGTCGATGATCAGCAGGGGATTCGTTTACTTTTAAATGAAGTGCTGAAAAAGGAAGGATATCTTACATATTTAGCAGCTAATGGTTCAGAGGCATTAAAGTATGCAGACGAACAAGAGATGGATTGTGTTTTACTGGACATGAAAATTCCAGGAATGGATGGTATTGAAATTTTGAGACGTTTAAAAGAAAAATTTCCAAAGCTTCCTGTCTTTATGATGACAGCATATGGCGAGTTGGATGTTGTGCAAGAAGCGTTAGAACTAGGAGCCATTCGTTACTTTACGAAACCGTTTGATATTTTCGAAGTGCGTGATGAGGTAAATAAAGCTTTACAAGTTTAAAAAGCAGGCGGTGGACACACGGCCTGTTTTTTTATGTTGATATAAGACGAATTGGAATGGATATTTCGTTACACTGCGCTTTCGGGTAGAAAATAATAGCCCCTGCTTTTCAGGTGCGTGGACTTCGTTGCGTCACACTCCACTTCGTCGACCCTGTCGCTCCGTTATACTACGCTTTCGGGTAGAAAATAATAGCCCCTGCTTTTCAGGTGCGTGGACTTCGTTGCGTTACACTTCACTTCGTCGACCCTGTCGCTCCGTTATACTACGCTTTCGGGTAGAAAATAATAGCCCCTGCTTTTCAGGGGCAAGACTTCGTTGCGTTGCACTCCACTTCGTCGACCCTGTCGCTCCGTTATACTGTGCTTTCGGGTAGAAAATAATAGCCCCTGCTTTTCAGGTGGGTGGACTTCGTTGCGTTACACTGCACTTCGTCGACCCTGCCGCTCCGTTATACTACGCTTTCGGGTAGAAAATAATAGCCCCTGCTTTTCAGGGGCTATTATTTTTGCTATGATTGAGGGGCATGTTTATGTAGAAATAATAGTCCTATGAGGAGGATTTTTAGTATGGCATTAGTATCTATGAAAGAGATGTTAATTAAAGCAAAAGCAGAAGGTTATGCTGTTGGTCAATTCAACATTAACAACCTTGAATGGACTCAAGCAATTTTACAAGCAGCTGAAGAAGAAAAATCTCCAGTGATTCTTGGTGTTTCTGAAGGTGCAGGTAAATATATGGGCGGATTTATTTCTGTTGTTCATATGGTAAAAGGTTTAATGGAATCTTACGGTACTACAGTTCCTGTAGCGATCCATCTTGACCATGGTTCTAGCTTTGCAAAATGTAAAGAAGCAATTGATGCAGGCTTTACTTCCGTGATGATTGATGCATCACATCATTCATTTGAGGAAAATGTGAAAATTACTTCAGAAGTAGTAGAATACGCACATGCTAAAGGCGTTTCTGTGGAAGCAGAATTAGGAACAGTTGGTGGAGATGAAGATGGCGTAATCGGTGGTATTATTTACGCTGATCCAGAAGAATGCCGCAAAATGGTTGAACTAACAGACATCGACTGCTTAGCACCAGCACTTGGCTCTGTACACGGTCCTTACAAAGGAGAGCCAAACTTAGGCTTTAAGGAAATGGAGGAAATCTCTAAATTGGCAGATCTTCCACTTGTTTTACATGGTGGTACAGGTATCCCAACAAAAGATATCCAACGTTCTATTTCATTAGGTACGGCTAAAATCAACGTCAATACTGAAAATCAAATTGAAGCAACAAAAGCAATTCGTGAAATTCTTGACAACGACAAAGTTGTTTACGATCCTCGTAAATTCCTTGGTCCAGCTCGTGAAGCCATTAAAGCAACGGTTATTGGTAAAATTCGTGAATTTGGAAGTGCACAAAAAGCATAATTTTTGCATTTAATATGTTACAAAAGCATAGAAAAATACACATAATAAGAGAAGTGTTGATGCTTTCAATCGACCTTCTCTTGTTTTTGAAATAAAGAAATTTTGGAAAATATTTAATAATATAAGAAAAATGATCAGGAGGAAATAGTATGAAATTTTTCATTGATACAGCAAATTTTGAAGAGATTAAAGAGGCACATGCATGGGGTATTTTATCAGGAGTGACGACAAACCCATCATTAGTTGCTAAAGAAGAGAATGTTTCTTTCCATGATCGTCTTCGCGAAATCGCTGAGCTTGTTGATGGCTCTGTAAGTGGGGAAGTTATTGCACTTGATGCAGAAGGTATGATTAAAGAAGGTTTGGAATTAGCTGCTATTGCTCCAAACATTACAGTTAAACTGCCAATGACACCTGCTGGATTAGAGGCATGTCGTTTCTTTGCAAATAAAGGTATTAAAACAAACGTGACATTAATCTTTAGTGCAAACCAAGCATTGATGGCTGCGCGTGCAGGTGCTACATACGTATCACCATTTATCGGCCGTTTAGATGATATTGGTCAAAATGGTGTTGAGTTAATTGAAACAATTGCAGATATTTTTACAATTCATAATATCGATACGCAAATTATTGCTGCCTCTGTTCGTCATCCGCAACACGTTACAGCAGCAGCTTTAGCAGGTGCACATATTTCAACTACTCCGTTTAAAGTATTAAAGCAGCTTTTCCACCATCCATTAACTGAAAAAGGAATTGAAGGATTTTTAGCGGATTGGAATAAGAGAAAAGGCGAATAATAAGATTATAAAGTGTGTCAATTGCAAAAATACTACTTTCCAATCATGAGGGAGAACGCGAAATGGATGTTTATAAAATTACTGGCGAAAATCGTCTACAAGGTACAATCAAAGTTAGTGGTGCAAAAAATAGTGCAGTCGCCTTAATTCCTGCATCAATTTTGGCGAACTCTCCAGTGACTATTGGAGGGATACCCGAAATATCAGATGCTTGGACGTTAAAGGCTTTATTAGAGGAAATTGGTGGGGAAGTTTCGTTTGAGAATGGGAAAATGACAATCGATCCATCAGAGATGATTGCATTACCTTTACCAAATGGCAACGTAAAAAAGTTACGCGCTTCTTATTATTTAATGGGCGCTATGCTTGGACGTTTCAAAAAGGCAGTCATTGGTTTACCAGGAGGCTGTTTTTTAGGACCACGCCCTATTGATCAACATATAAAGGGCTTTGAGGCTTTAGGAGCTAAAATCACCAATGAACATGGAGCCATTTATTTACGTGCAGATGAGTTAATTGGGGCAAAAATTTATTTAGATGTGGCAAGTGTCGGTGCAACTATTAATATTATGCTTGCTGCTGTACTTGCTAAGGGACGTACTGTCATTGAAAATGCTGCAAAAGAACCTGAAATAATTGATGTAGCGACACTTCTAACGAATATGGGTGCCAATATTAAAGGTGCAGGTACAAGTGTCATTCGTATTGAAGGCGTAGAAGAGCTGCATGGTACTGAGCATACGATTATACCAGATCGCATTGAAGCCTCCACATTTTTGATTATGGCTGCAGCAGTCGGTGATGGTATTACAATTGATAACGTTATTCCACTGCATTTAGAAGCAATCATTGCCAAGCTTCGTGAAATGGGTGTGAAATTCGAAATCGGTGAAGAAAGTATTTATGTACCAAAAACAGATCTCTCCACATTACAGGCAGTAGATGTCAAAACATTGGTATATCCTGGATTACCAACAGATATTCAGCAACCACTGGCTGTGTTAATGTCACAAGCATTCGGTTCCTCAAAAGTAACAGATACTATTTATACAGCTCGATTTAAGCATATCGATGAGCTTCGTCGTATGAATGCAGATGCTCGTGTAGAAGGAAACACAGCGATTATTAAAGGGCCAAGTAAATTACATGGTTCAACCGTAACAGCTACAGATCTTCGCGCTGGAGCAGCTTTAGTATTAGCTGGACTCTTAGCGGAAGGAGAAACTGAGATTCAGGATATCTATCATATCGAACGTGGCTATAGCTCACTTATTGAGAAATTACGTGATTTAGGCGCTGATATTCGACGTGAAACAATCATGGCACGTGTAGCTGAAACAAAGGAATAATGAGAGCTAAAAGTTTTCAACCAATTATGTTACAATAGAGGTAATTTGAATGTTTTGGCACATAAAGATGCCGATAACGGGAGGCAAAGCAACAATGGAACGTAGTTTATCGATGGAAGTAGTACGAGTAACAGAAGCAGCAGCAATCGCATCCGGGAAATGGATGGGACGCGGTTTAAAAATTGAGGCAGATGATGCAGCAACAACAGCGATGCGAAAAATGTTCGATACAATTCCAATGCATGCTACAGTAGTAATTGGTGAAGGTGAAATGGATGAAGCGCCAATGCTTTATATTGGTGAAGAACTTGGTTTACGAAATGGTGGTCCAAAAGTAGATATTGCAGTGGATCCTTTAGAAGGTACAAATATTGTGGCAAAAGGTACTAATGGTGCAATGACAGTTCTTGCTATTGCAGACAAAGGGAATCTGTTAAATGCACCAGATATGTACATGGAGAAAATTGCTGTAGGGCCAGAAGCAGCAGGCAAAGTAGATATCAATGCTTCAGTCACTTATAACTTATTACAAGTAGCAAAAGCTAAAAATAAAGATATTTCTGATGTTGTGGCTACTCTTTTAGATCGACCACGTCACCAAGCGATTGTTGATGAAATTCGTGAGGCTGGTGCACGTATTAAATTTATCCAAGATGGCGATGTTGGCGCAGCAATCAATACGGCCTTTGATGAAACAGGTATTGATATTATGTTTGGAACAGGCGGCGCACCTGAGGGTGTTATTGCGGCTGTAGCCTTAAAATGCCTTGGTGGAGATTTCCAAGCAAAACTAGTACCTGAAGATGAAGAACAATTAGAACGCTGCACAAAAATGGGTGTGGATGTTGAAAAAGTTCTTTATTTAGATGACCTAGTAAAAGGTGACGATGCTATTTTTGCAGCGACAGCTGTAACAGATTGCGAGCTTTTAAAGGGTGTACAATATAAAGGTGCTTATGCCTTAACCCATTCAGTAGTTATGCGTGCTAAATCTGGTACGGTTCGCTTTGTTGAAGGCCGTCACGCTCTTGAGAAAAAACCTAGATATTAATGTTATTTTCTTCTAAAATATACCTAGTACATCTTTTGTGCTAGGTACCTTCTTCTTAAAATAACCATCCCATATTTTTAAGGCTATGTTTAGTTATATGGTGGAAAGTATATCAATAGTTATTGTTAAACTGAGGCAGCCATATAAGCAATAGCAGAGCCGATCGTAAACTTCAATGATAACCCCATAAAATTGTATTATATTTTGAAAAAGACTGGAGTTGTGCATATGTCTGCATTGACAATCGCTCAATTAGAAAACATGACGTTAAAAGAGCTTTACGCCCTTGCACGCCAATATAAAATTTCATATTATAGCAAGCTAACGAAAAAAGAATTAATATTTGCTATTTTGAAAACGCGTTCAGAGCAAGAGGGCTATTTCTTTATGGAAGGCGTACTAGAAATTGTTTCGCAAGAGGGCTTTGGCTTCCTACGACCAATCAACTACTCACCAAGTAAAGAAGATATTTATATTTCTGCATCCCAAATCCGTCGCTTTGACTTACGTAATGGGGACAAGGTGTCAGGAAAGGTGCGACCACCAAAGGAAAATGAACGCTATTATGGCCTATTACAAGTAGATGCTGTCAATGGTGAAGATCCTGAGGTAGCGAAGGAACGTGTTCATTTTCCAGCACTAACCCCTTTATATCCAAATCGACAAATTAAGCTTGAAACAAACCAACGCAATTTATCGACACGTATAATGGATTTAGTGGCACCTGTAGGCTTTGGACAACGTGGTTTAATTGTGGCTCCGCCAAAGGCAGGGAAAACGTCTTTATTAAAAGAGATCGCGAACGCTATTACAACCAATCATCCACAAGCGGAGTTGATTGTCTTACTGATTGATGAACGTCCTGAGGAAGTGACAGATATTGAACGGTCTGTCAATGCAGATGTTGTTAGCTCGACATTTGATGAAGTACCTGAGAACCACGTGAAAGTGGCTGAAATAGTATTAGAACGTGCACGACGTTTAGTGGAACATAAACGTGATGTAATTATTTTAATGGACTCCATTACACGTTTAGCGCGTGCTTATAACTTGGTAATTCCTCCAAGTGGACGTACACTTTCTGGTGGTATTGATCCTGCAGCATTCCATAGACCAAAACGTTTCTTTGGTTCAGCTCGTAATATTGAAGAAGGTGGTAGTTTAACAATTTTAGCGACCGCTTTAGTAGATACAGGGTCTCGTATGGATGAAGTTATCTATGAAGAATTTAAGGGAACAGGGAACTTAGAGCTTCATCTTGATCGTCAGTTAGCAGAACGCCGTATATTCCCTGCGCTTGATATTCGTCGTTCAGGTACACGTAAAGAAGAGCTTCTTCTTGAGCCAGAACAACTTGAAAAACTATGGGCAATTCGTAAAACATTTTCTGATGCACCTGATTTTGCAGAGCGCTTCCTGAAAAAAATACGTACAACAAAATCAAATGAAGAATTTTTTGAAAAGCTGAACGAAGATATGAAGAAAGCAACAAAAGGTAAGGGGCTTTTATAAAAGGCATCACCATTGACGAGCAAATTGTCAATGGTGATTTTTTTGTATAAGTTTTATTTTATAAATGTATATTGAAATTGATAATCATTATCAATATAATGGTAAGTAAATATGTATTTTGAAGGAGACGAAGATGAATTATGATGCCTATATGCTTCTTTGGCAAAATGCATTTATCCAGTTGAAGCAAATCGATTACATAAATAAATCAGATGTTCATGTGTCAAAGGTTTTAACATATAGCTCGTTTCTTATTGTCACAGCAGGTGGTGCACAGATTGTCATTGATGATCAACCCTATCATGTGCAGCGCTTCAGTATTTTTCATATAGGAAAATCTCAATGTCTACAGATTACAGCACAACAGAGTGTTAGCTATTTTCTCATTAGCTATAAAGGGGATGTCATGTACAAAGATGCTTTTATGCAACATTTGCACATGCACTATCAACCATTTCAAACACATTTCTCTTGTGTACCCGCTAATCCGATCGTTATTCACAGCATCCTTCAAAATATGTACAGTAAATGGCAATCTGGCTCTATTCAGGAGCATTTATCTGTAAAGGCCTCCTTCTATGAGCTTATCTACCATGTCTTTCGAGAATTAGCGGAAGGGCAAGGGAAACCACATGAGATGGATAAGGCAGAAGCTGCACGATTGTTTATTAAGCAACACATTCATCAACCACTATCTATACAGACATTAGCAGATATGCTTCAGATTAGTACACGGCATTTATTACGCATCTTTAAAGCGCGTTATGAAATAGGTCCACAAATTTATTTACAACAATTGAGAATAGAGCAAGCTAAGCAGTATTTACTAACCAATCAATATGGCATAAAAGAAATTGCCATTTCTCTTGGGTTTGAAGATGAATATTATTTTAGTCGTGCTTTTAAAAAAGCAACAAATATGGCTCCAAGTAGCTTTAGGCTGAAATATACAGCTAGTATGTCCGAAATTGCCATTACAAATGAGAATCATTTTCAATACAATAATAATCAGCTCGCGCAAGCAAAAAGATTTGAGAATGGAGAAAATGAAATCATGATGAGCAAGATGATTCAGCATATAAAGCTACCTTTTTTACTAGGCCTGATTGTGTTACTGGCAGCATGTAATGAAGATACGAGCCAATCTAAGGTTGACGAACAAACTTCGCCTGATACGGCAGAGACTAGAACCGTAACAGATGATAGTGGACGCGAAGTAGAAATTCCAGTAAAGGCAGAGAGAATCGTAACCGATTGGTATCTTGGGCAAATTTTAGCGTTAGATGTTGTACCAGTTGGAGGCGTCACGGCTAACCTTGATTATGCAGCTTTCTTAAAGCAACACTATAAGGATGGGGAAATTACGAATATTGGTACAGATGGTAAGGTATCATTAGAAAAAGTTTTAGAGTTAAAGCCAGACTTGATTATTACTTGGAATGTGGAAGATGTAGCGAAATATGAAAAAATTGCCCCGACAATTGTCTTCGCTGAAGATGCCCATCAATCAGCGATTGAGGAGATTAAGGCAATGGGGAATTACTTAGGAAGACAAGAAGAGGCCAAGGACTTTACAAAAGAATTTGAAGATCGTATAGCAAAAGCTAAAGAAAAAATCATGAATGTGATTCCAGAAGGATCCACAATTACTATTTATGAAATGTTTGAAAAAAATGCAACGATTGTAGGGCAATCAAGTGTATCGGGCGGTAGAGCGCTCTATCAAATTTTGGGCATGAAACCTCAAGAAAAGGTGCAGGAGATTTTTGATACAAAGGAAGCAAGTAATGGACGCTATGAGATTTCCTATGAAGTAGTAGGTGATTATGTAGGTGACTATAACTTCATGATTAATTTCTTTAACAAAGATGGCCAGTTGCCAGCAACATGGACAAATTTAGATGTCGTTAAAAATAATCAAATATTAGAGCTTCCATCTGAATATTATTTTGCTTCTGATCCGCTCTCTGGCTTACATCAAGCTGAAGAACTAGCTGACAAAATAGTTGATTTTACGAAGGCTCATCAACAATAACTGAGAAAACATGAGAGCTATAGCTGATAGCTCATTTATTAGATACGTAAAACGAGATCACAATAGGAGGCTACACCATGTTATTACGGCGCTTTTTTTCATATTATAGGCCCTATAAAGGTTTATTTATTTTAGATTTTAGCTGTGCCATATTAGTGGCACTAATCGAGCTAGCGTTTCCAATTGTTTTAAATAAGGTAATAGATGATATTCTGCCAGATGGGGAAATAAAGTGGATCATTATGGCAAGTTTGTTGCTGTTTGGATTATACATTTTTAACTCCATTCTTCATTTTATCGTTTCGTATTGGGGACATATGCTGGGCATTAATATAGAGACGGATATGAGAAAAGAATCCTTCAGCCATGTACAAAAGCTATCCTTTAGATATTTTGATAACAACAAAACAGGGCATCTTGTTTCTCGTTTAACGAATGACTTAATGGATATTGGTGAACTTGCTCACCATGGTCCAGAGGATATCTTTATTGCAGCAATGACGATTATTGGAACATTCGGTGTCATGTACTATATTGATCCAACTTTTACGATTCTTATTTTCCTACTAGTACCGATCATCTTAATTTTAACCATTATTTTTGGTAAATTAATGTCCAAAGCATTCCGTCAAATGTTTGGAGATATCGCAGATTTCAATGCACGTGTTGAAAACAATGTAAGTGGTATTCGTGTTGTACAGGCTTTTACAAATGAAGATCATGAGATTAAACGCTTTAAAGTAAATAATGAAAGATTCCGTATGACAAAGCTGTTCTCCTATAAAGTAATGGCTTGGAATGAAGCTATTTCAGGCATACTCACGAAGGTCTTATCACTCTTCACTTTATCTGTAGGAGCGTATTTTGTGTTAAATGGACATTTAACAAATGGTGATTTTATCGCATTTATTTTACTGTCAGGCATTCTCTTAGGCCCGATTAACAAAATCAATATGTTTATAGAAAGCTATCCAAAAGGTATGGCAGGATTTAGACGGTATATCGAATTTCTAGAAACGGAACCTGAAATTGCTGATCGTCCAGAGGCAAAAGCGGTTGAGGAAATTGATGGCGCCATTACTTTCTCGAATGTATCGTTTGGCTACGCTGCCAATAATCGTGCCCTACATCATATTAATTTAAAAGTAAATCCTGGTGAAACCGTTGCCTTGGTAGGTCCTTCTGGTGCAGGGAAATCTACAATCTGTAGTTTATTGCCACGTTTTTATGAAGTGAATGAAGGTTCCATCAAAATTGATGGTATTGATATACGAGATTTTAAACTGCAATCTTTACGTTCGCATATTGGGATTGTTCAGCAAGATGTCTTTTTATTCGATGGTACCATTCGTGAAAACATAGCCTATGGTGATTTAAATGCCAGTGAAGAAGATATTTGGTATGCCGCACAACGAGCACAACTGACAGATGTGATCAATGCTTTACCAGAGGGCATGGATACATTAATTGGTGAGCGTGGCGTGAAATTATCAGGTGGTCAAAAACAACGATTATCGATTGCCCGTATTTTCTTGAAAAACCCAAAAATCTTAATACTGGATGAAGCAACATCTGCATTGGATACAGAAACAGAACAAGCTATCCAGCAAGCCTTAAACGAGCTTTCCATCGGTCGTACTACATTAGTGATTGCCCATCGCTTAGCAACAATTAAGGATGCAGACAGAATTGTCGTTGTATCGAAAAAGGGCATCATTGAAGAGGGCACACACGAGCAATTAATGGAACGCCAAAATGCATATTATGGCTTGTATACAGCTCAATTCGGTTTACAAATTTAAAATCAATAGCATTCTCAAAAATGAAAGGAAGTTAAAGATGTCAGTACTCGAAATAGATCATGTTGCGATTGGTTATTCCTCAGCGCTCATCGTCAATGATTTAAGTGTGGAGATTCCAAAAGGGGAAATCTCCACGATTATCGGTCCAAATGGCTGTGGCAAGTCTACTTTACTAAAGGCTGTTGCACGTGTATTACGCACACAAAATGGAGCTGTCTATTTAGATGGCAAAGCTATACACCAATTAAAGACTAAAGAAGTGGCTAAAAGAATGGCTATTTTACCTCAAACAGCAACAGCACCAGGAGGATTAACGGTTTTTGAGCTAGTATCCTATGGTAGGTTTCCGCATCAAGTAGGTTTTGGTACATTGCAAAAGGAAGACTATGAATATATCCATTGGGCTATCGATGTTACGGGGCTAAGGGAATTTAGTGATCGACCAATTGAAGCATTATCAGGTGGTCAGCGTCAAAGAGTATGGATTGCCATGGCATTGGCGCAAGGCACGGATATTTTAGTACTGGATGAACCAACAACTTATTTAGATTTAGCACATCAGCTTGATATTTTATTGCTGCTGCAAAAACTAAATAAGGAAGAAGGACGAACAATTATCATGGTTTTACATGATTTAAATCATGCATCACGATTCTCTCATTTTATGATGGCCATGAGAGACGGCAATTTAATGGTGAATGGCAGTCCAAAAGAAGTGATGACAAAGGAAAATTTACAAAAGGTATTTAATATCGATGCTGAAATGGCTGTATGTCCCTATAGTAAAAATCCAATCTGCCTATCTTATCAGTTGTACGATATGAAAAAATAAAAGCTAGTTAGTATGGTTATTTGGAAGTTATGAGGAGGAAATAAAATGACTACGTCGACAGGAGTAGGAGAGCTCAACGATTTAGAAGAGCTACAGAAGCGATCTCATCCGATCCGTGGAGTAGTGGCTTTAATCGTAGGAGTTATTGGATTAATATTTGCCATTGGCTTATCAATTTCTTTTGGTGCTGCAGATATTTCATTGGGTACTGTTTGGACAGCAGTTACCCATTTTTCACCAGAATTAACAACACATCAAATTATCCATGATATTCGCTTACCACGGGTACTGGGAGCAGCATTAGTTGGTGCAAGCTTTGCAGTAGCAGGTGCGATTATGCAGGGGATGACACGTAACCCATTAGCTGACTCCGGATTATTAGGCTTGAACTCAGGAGCTGCCTTTATGTTAGCTGTGTGTTTTGCCTTTTTCCCTGGTCTGCCTTATATGTTTTTAATTTTATGGTCCTTTGTAGGTGCAGGTCTTGGTGTTGCTATCGTTTATGGTATTGGCTCACTTTCTAAAGGTGGCTTGACACCTATGCGACTAGTTTTAGCCGGAGCTGCTGTTAGTGCATTACTTGGAGCACTAGGAGAAGGGATTGCTCTTTATTTTCGTATTGGACAAGACCTAGCATTTTGGTATGCGGGCGGTGTTTCGGGCACAAAATGGAGTCATCTACAAATTTTATCTCCATGGATACTTGTTGCGATGATAGGAGCTCTTATCCTATCGCGTTCCATCACAGTGCTAAGCTTAGGTGAAGAAATTGCAGTCGGGCTTGGGCAACGTACTGCTGTGGTAAAAGTATGGGGAATGATCATTGTTTTAGTTTTAGCGGGTGCAGCAGTATCTGTTGTCGGTGCGGTTGGTTTTGTAGGGTTAATTATCCCTCATTTAACGAGATACATAGTTGGTCATGATTATCGCTGGATTATCGCTTGTTCCTTGGTATATGGAGCATTGCTTGTTGTGTTAGCTGATTTAGTAGCGCGTGTGATCAATCCACCTTATGAAACACCAATTGGTGCGCTCATAGCCTTTATCGGTGTACCATTCTTCCTTTATTTAGCTCGAAAAGGAGGAAAAGAACTATGAGTAACAGCTATTTAACACCAAGTCAGCTGAAAGCGAAAAGGAAAAATTTCTCCATTCTTGCTACGCTCATTGTGTTAATCGTTATTACCTTTGTCATAAGTATGAATACAGGGGTAATTAAACTGACACCAATGGAAGTTCTTCGGACACTTTTTGGTCAAGGTGATGCACAACAGCAACTTATTTTATATGAGTTCAGACTTCCAAGAATTGTGATTGCTGTATTAGTAGGTATGGGTTTAGCTATTTCAGGCGCTATTTTACAGGGCATTTCTAAAAATGCTTTAGCAGACCCAGGAATCTTAGGGATTAATGCTGGGGCAGGTCTTGCCGTTATGCTCTATGTGTCATTTTTCCCAACTACGAAAGCAGCGCCAGTTTATTTACTGCCGATACTGGCTTTTGTAGGAGCAGGTTTGACAGCAGTACTGATTTATTCACTTTCTTATCGACGCCATGAAGGTATTACACCAATGCGTTTAATTTTAACAGGGGTAGCTGTGGCAGCAGGGATTAGCTCGGCTATGATTGTGCTAACACTACGTCTATCACCAGAGAACTATCAATTTGTCGCAACATGGCTAGCAGGTAGCATTTGGGGCTCAAATTGGAGATTTGTTCTGTCATTATTACCATGGTTAGTCATTTTATTACCCTTCGTCTATTCAAAATCACGTGTATTAAACATATTGAATTTAGGTGAATTAACAGCGGTAGGACTAGGTGCTTCAATTGAAAAAGAGCGACGTTGGCTGTTGGCTGCTGCTGTTGGTTTAGCTGGAGCTAGTGTTTCTGTAAGTGGTGGTATTGGTTTCGTAGGACTTGTAGCGCCACATTTAGCTCGACAGCTTGTTGGCGCCAAACACCAATTTTTATTGCCAACTGCAGCATTATTAGGAGGTTTTTTAGTGTTAATGGCTGATACAATCGGTCGTTCGATTTTAGAACCTTCAGAAATTCCAGCAGGGATTGTTGTAGCAGTTTTAGGCGCACCTTATTTCTTATATTTACTAGCACGATTAAAAGAATAAATGGCGCTTTTTCCGTTGTGTAAATAGTATTGCCATCAAGGGAAAATTAGATTAATACTTATCAAACATTTAACGTTTGAATCAAGTTAAAAGGGGATGGAGAAGGAGAAATGTCAGAAGAACTATATGATGTTACGATTGTTGGCGGTGGTCCAGCAGGGCTTTATACTGCCTTTTATAGTGGAATGCGAGATTTAAAAACGAAGATTATCGAGTATAGCTCACAACTAGGTGGTCGTATGTTAATTTATCCTGAAAAAATGATTTGGGATGTTGGTGGAGTAACACCAATTTTAGGCGGGCAGCTTATTAAACAACTTGTGGAGCAAGCTGAAACATTTGATCCTACGATTGTCTTAAATCAAAAGGTGGAAAAATTAGATAAACAACAGGATGGAACATTTATTTTAACATCCTCTACAGGTGAAAAGCATTATTCTAAAACCGTTATTTTAGCAGTAGGTTATGGCGTTCTTTCTATGCAAAAGCTTGAAATAGAAGGAGCAGATCGCTATGAAGTAACGAATTTACATTATACAGTACAGGAATTAGAAATTTTCCGAAACAAGCATGTGTTAATTTCAGGTGGTGGCAATTCCGCGGTCGATTGGGCAAATGAGCTAGAGCCAATTGCAGCAAGTGTTACAGTTGTGCATCGTCGAGATGATTTTGGTGGTCATGAAAAGAATGTCTTGCGCATGAAGGAATCCTCAGTTCGTGTAAAAACGCCCTATGAAGTCGTTCAATTGCATGGAGACGGTGATTTAATTCAATATGTATCCATTGTCAATAAAGAAACTGATGAAATGGAACGAGTAGAAGTAGATGCTGTCATTGTGAATCATGGTTTAAAATGTGATTACGGTGCACTTGAAGAATGGGGTTTAAACATCCAAGATGGCGTAGCGATTGTCAATGAGAATCGTGAAACGAACGTAGCAGGAATCTATGGCGCTGGTGATTTTATTGATCATCCTAGTAAAGTCAGATTAATAGCAGGTGCATTTACGGATGGGGTACTAGCATTAAATAGTGCCAAACTCTATTTGGAACCAGATGCACCGAAAGTAGCCTATGTATCATCCCATAATATTCGCTTCAAAGAACGAAACGAAAAAATTGGGTTAGTAGACAATGACTATCGTGAAGTTCGCGGATAAGAATTATAGAAGGCTCCCAGTTAATATTTTTTACTTGAAAATGATAAAATGACTATGCTATACTTCAAAAGTATGCAACGTGTACATATGTAGCTGACGTTCCACTTCGACACAATTTTTGTAGTCGACATATTCGGGCTATGTAAGGTACAGTTCGATAATACTCTGTTCCAGATGGTTCAGGGCGAGAGGAGAAAACGAATATGAAACAAGGAATTCATCCAGACTACAAAGAAGCAACAGTAACTTGCTCTTGTGGGAACACTTTCAAAACTGGTTCAGTAAAAGAAAACATCGTTGTCGAGTTCTGCAACGAATGTCACCCATTCTACACTGGCCGTCAAAAATTCGCGTCTGCTGATGGTCGCGTGGATCGTTTCAACAAAAAATACGGTCTTAAAAACTAATGTTAGTTTAATACCTGCCAAGCATGCGCTTGGCAGGTATTTTTTTCAGTAAATAATTACGTTGATGCAAGTCTTTTCAAAATCCAGATTGACGCAAAGAAAGGGAGAAGACAAAGTGGCACAGCTATATTTTAAACATGGTGCAATGAATAGTGGGAAATCAATAGAAATTCTAAAAGTTGCCCATAATTATGAAGAACAACAAAAGCCTGTAATGATATTTACTTCAGGTCTAGATACGCGTGATGAGGTGGGCTTTGTTTCCAGTCGGGTAGGTTTACGACAACAAGCCATTCCTGTTTATGAAGATACAAATATTTTTGAAATAGTGAAAAGTAATGCTGTCAAACCTTACTGTGTGCTTGTGGATGAAGTTCAATTTTTAAAAAAGGCACATGTTTTACAACTAGCTAACATTGTGGATAAATTGGACATCCCCGTAATGGGCTTTGGTTTAAAAAATGATTTCCAAAATGAGCTATTTGAAGGTAGCCAGTACATGCTTACATATGCAGATAAAATTGAGGAAATGAAAACAATTTGCTGGTTCTGTCATAAAAAAGCAACAATGAATTTGCGAGTGGATGAAAGTGGAAAGCCAGTTTACACAGGTGATCAAATTCAAATCGGTGGCAATGATACGTATTATCCTGTTTGCCGAAAATGTCACGCAAATCCACCACTATAAAGCTAAATAGCATGTAACAGTGCTAAGAAAAAGTAGCATACATGTGAAATTTTCCTTATACTAAGTAGTGGAAATAAGAAATGAAAAAGCCATTACGCCTAAGCGTAATTATGATTAAAGCGGCTTCTCTGTAAAAAAAGGAGCATCTTAAAAAACTAAATAGAGGTGAAATCCATGTTTGATCGATTACAGGCAGTGGAAGATCGTTATGAAAGGCTAACAGAGCTTTTGAGCGATCCGGATATTGTTAATGATAGTAAGAAATTACGCGAATATTCCAAGGAACAATCAGATATCCAAGAGACAGTAGATACTTATCGAGAATATAAAAATGTTAAAGAGCAACTAGTAGACACACGTGAAATGTTAGATAGCGAAAAAGATCCTGATATGCATGAAATGGTAAAGGAAGAATTTAACCTATTAAAAGCACAGCAGGAAGAGTTAGAAGAACGTTTACGCATTTTATTAATTCCAAAAGATCCGAATGATAATAAGAACGTTATTATGGAAATCCGTGGCGCAGCTGGTGGTGACGAGGCCAATATTTTTGCAGGTGACTTGTTCCGTATGTACTCCCGCTATGCAGAAACGCAAGGTTGGAAAATTGATATTATGGAAGCTACGCCAAACCCAATGGGCGGCTATAAAGAAGTAATCTTTATGATTAACGGACAAGGAGCCTATTCAAAATTCAAATTTGAAAACGGCGCGCACCGTGTACAACGTGTTCCTGCTACAGAATCACAAGGCCGAATTCATACATCCACAGCAACAGTTGCTTGCTTACCTGAAGTTGAGGAAGTAGATGTTGAAATCCATGAAAAAGATATCCGTGTAGATACATTTGCATCTTCTGGTGCGGGTGGTCAATCTGTAAATACAACGATGTCTGCTGTTCGTATGACCCATTTACCGACAGGTGTTGTGGTTTCGATGCAGGATGAACGTTCACAAATTAAAAACCGTGAAAAGGCAATGAAGATTCTACGTGCTCGTGTTGCAGATATGTATATGCAGGAAGCACAAAAAGAGATTGATGCTACACGTAAATCTGCTGTTGGCTCTGGCGATCGCTCTGAGCGAATTCGCACATACAATTATCCACAAAACCGTGTAACTGATCACCGTATCGGTTTAACGATTCAAAAGCTAGACCAAATCGTCGAAGGTAGACTAGACGAGATTATCGATGCCCTTATTTTAGAAGAACAAGCATCGAAGTTAGAGCGCTTAAATGATGACTTATAAAAATGTAATGGAGGCCCTTGAGTGGGCTTCTTCTTTTTTAGTGGATAATGGTCGTGAACAAACAGCAGCGCGTATTGTCATGCAACATGTGCTTGGTACTAGTTATGCAGAGGTTATGTTGCATTTGCAGGATGAATTAACAGTAGTACAGCAAATGAGATTTAATGAGCTCGTAGAGGAACATGCCAGTGGACGCCCTGTACAATATTGTGTTGGGCGTGAGGAATTTTATGGACGTTCTTTTCTAGTGGATGAATCTGTCTTAATACCGCGACCTGAAACAGAGGAATTGGTACTTGGAACAATTAATCGACTACCTAAACTATTTACAAAGCAAGCATTGAAGTTGGCTGATATTGGTACAGGCAGTGGAGCCATAGCTATTTCAATGAAGCTAGAATGTCCCGCATTAACAGTCATAGCAACTGATTTATCGAAAGAGGCACTAGCAACCGCACAAAAAAATGCACAGCACTTAGAGGCGGATATTGATTTTAGATTGGGAGATTTAGCCGCTCCACTTGCAGGAGAGAAATTTGATATTGTTTTATCGAACCCACCATATATCGCTTTTGATGAGGCACAAGAAATGTCCAGTGTTGTTCTAGAGCATGAGCCGCATAGTGCCCTCTTTGCAGAGGAAGACGGTCTTATTTTATATAGAAAATTAGCTGAACAATTACCAGCGTATATGAATAGGCCAGCATTGATTGGATTAGAAATCGGTTATACACAGGGGGAGAAAGTAGCCAAACTCTTTCAAGATAGTTTTCCACAGGCAACAGTTTCAGTAGAAAAAGATATTAATGGTAAACCTCGAATGATTTTTTGTGAGATTCATGTATAAAGTTTCTTAATCTTGCCAACAATGTTGAGCAAGGAGGGATTTTTATGTTAAACGAATACAAGATTATTAGATTACCTAAACAAAATATCTTGCTAGCTTTTGCTAGACTATTATTAATTGCGATTGCTTTACAGTTATGTGTTTTATATATTCCATCATTAGTAGGTTTTGCGAAGGAATCTTCCGATGAGGAGCAAGAAAAAGATTTTCGTATACGTGTTATTGCAAACAGTAATACTGCACAAGATCAGCTAGAGAAACAGCAGCTTGTCCAAGATTTAAAGCCTTACTTTCTGCAAGTGACTACCGCTGGATTTGTAGGGAATGAGCAAATTCTTTCGTTAAAACAACAAATTGAAGCTGAACTGAGCGAAAATTATCCACAATTAGATACACAGGTTGTTGTTGGGGATAACTTATTCCCACCGAAAAGACAAGGTGCTGTACTTTATCCACAAAATGTATATCAATCCATTGTTGTGAAGATTGGTGATGCGCGTGGGGATAACTGGTGGTGCAGTATCTTCCCATCTATTTGTGAGCCGGATAAAGAAGAGGTAAAAGAAGAAGTAGAGGAAGAAAAAGAGCAAGTAACATTCTTTATATGGGAATGGATTAAAGGGATTTTTGGATGAATTGTGCACAAATTCAGACAACTTATACACATTTTTTAATAAGTTATAAACAATATGTGGATAATTCAGTAAAAACGAATAATTGAAGGTAGGTATTAATCATGGAAACCGTTTGTAAGGTTGTGGACAGTAATGTGAATAGTCAGATTAATTATACACAAGCTGTGGATATCTTAAATGCAGGAGAGGTAGTCGCATTTCCGACAGAAACGGTTTATGGCTTAGGAGCAATTGCCACAAATGATCTGGCAGTTAAAAAGATATTTGAAGCGAAAGGTCGACCTTCAGATAATCCTTTAATTGTCCACGTAGGTACAAAAGAGGAAGTAGCAATCTATATCGATGATATTTCTGACATAGCGAAACAATGCATGGATTTATTTTGGCCAGGACCATTAACACTTGTGATGCCAGCGAAGCCAAATGTATTAGCTAAAAGTGTCACAGCTGGGCTATCAACAGTGGGCATTCGGATGCCTGACCACCCAGTAGCACTTGCCTTACTGCAACAGCTCCAAAAACCGCTAGCTGCACCGAGCGCTAATCGTAGTGGAAAGCCAAGTCCTACAGAAGCAGTTCATGTATTAGATGATTTAGGAGGGTACATACCTTATATTTTAGATGGAGGTTCTACCGGAATTGGGCTTGAATCCACTGTGTTAGATGTGACACATGAACCTCCAGTAATTTTACGTCCAGGCGGCATTACAAAGGAAATGCTTGAAGCTAAGATTGGCCCTGTTATTCAACCAACTAAAATAGAACAGAAGCTAGAAACAACGCCTAAAGCACCAGGAATGAAGTATACACATTATGCACCAAATGCTCCAGTATATTTAATAGATTGTAATGTTGAGAAAGTCAGTGAAGCAGTTCAGCAATTACAGAGTGATGGACATAGCGTAGCGCTACTTGCACCTGTGAATTTTGAGAAGATCAAGGCTGATTTTTACTTTTCGATTGGTGAAGCTGGAAGTAAAGAAGAAATGGGTGCGGCCTTATACAATGCACTAAGAGCATGTGATAAAACTACCGCTACCGTTATATTAGCAACAACTACTTCAATAGAAGGAGTTGGAGCAGCTATTATGAATAGACTTGAAAAAGCCTCTGGAGGTAAATGGTATTCATTGTAAAGAATAATAGAGTCATTATAGACAAAAGACATTGAACAACCTGATGTTTTTTGTCTTTTTTTGTCTAATTATTATACGTTAAAAATGAAAAACAATAGTGAACAACTATGATAATAATGTATTTTCGAGCATAAAATGATAAAATATTAGGGAGCGAAGGAGTGCGTTCTTGCAGGGAATTCTTGCAGGTATATTAACGTCTGTTGATGTGATTGGTCTATATGTTTTGCTGCCCAATGTTAGATATCGATTATTTTTATCATTATGGACGGCTGCATTGCATATGCTTTTCCCTTTACTAGGATTTGAATTAGGAAGCTATTTAGTTCAATTTCTATTAGAATGGGGACAATGGATTTCAAGTATTTTATTATTTTGTATCGGTATACATTTACTATTATTTTCTCATAGAGATGAAAAAGTAACAATTTCACCTGTACTTTTAGCAGTGACTGCAAGCCTAGATACCTTTTCAGTTAGTGTTTCTTTTGGTATGCTTAACTTAGAAAAAACAATCTTTATTATGAGTGCAGGCTTAAGTGCATTAATTTGTGCATATGGGTCATTAGTCATTGCACGTAGAAGCCAAGTCTTTTTTGGCAATAAAATTCAAGTAGTTGCTGGCATTATATTTATTATCATGAGTATTCTAGCTATTCAACAATAGATTAAACTGGAGAGTGATAAGTGTGAAAATATTATTTGTTTGTACAGGCAATACTTGTCGCAGTCCGATGGCAGAAGCTATTTTAAAACATAAACAAATAAACAATGTAGACGTGCGCTCAGCAGGTATTTATGCGATGCCTAATGCACAAATGTCAGCACATGCACAACAAGTGCTAAATGAAGCCCAAATGTCTCATCAGCATTTGGCAACGCAATTGTCAAAAGCTGAAATGGACTGGGCAGACTTAATTTTAACGATGACGACTGCTCACAAAGATACCGTCATTTCTAATTATCCAGAAGCTGAACATAAAGTATTTACATTGAAAGAGTATACAAATGAGGGCAGTCTGGAAAATGTAGGGGATCCTTACGGTGGTAATAGAGTAATTTACGAAGCAACATTTGCAGAATTAAAGGAACTGGTTGATCAATTAATACAAAAACTAGAAAAGAATTGAGGGGTCCTATGAAAAAACAATTTGGTTTACGACTAAAGTTGGTATTATTTGTTAGTGTTCTTGCGCTAATCACCTACAGTGTCAGTTTTATATTCATTGAGTTTTTACAACCTACCTTCTTCCCTGACACTAACAGGAAAGTTTTTGAAGTGATTACTTACGCGTTAGGCATAACATGGTCAGGTATACTAGCTGCCTTTTTAAGTGTAATTCTCATCAAGCCATTACAGCAGCTTGAGCATTCAGCAACACTTGTGGCAGAAGGAAAAATAGGGCAGGATGTCCAAATGCCTAATACAAATGATGAGATTCGATCAGTTGCAGAGGCATTCCAACAAATGGTGTTAAACTTGCGCCAAATGGTGGAAAGTATTGATCATAACTTCCAACAAACAAATCAATCAATTATTCAGCTATCCGATGAGGCAGGCGTGGCAACAAAAAAGGCAGAGGGTATTGCGTCTACAGTAAAGCATATTTCTACTGGAGCAGAAGCATCAGCAACAGCTGTACAAGATACTGCTGAAGCAATTGAAGATGTAAGAACGCTTGCAACAGAAGTAAATAGTAGAGCAGAGGCATCAGCATCACAAACGAAAGAGATTCTACATAATTTATCGACGACAACAAAAGCCATTGAAACATTAGTGAATAGTATTCAACAAATTGCGACAGGCAATAGTGAAGCATTAAAGAGCATTCATGCGCTAGAAGAAAATGCGGGACAGGTAGAACGTATAATTAGCTTAGTTGGTGACATTGCGGCACAAACCAATCTATTGGCACTAAACGCCTCTATAGAAGCTGCACGTGCAGGGGAGCATGGAAAGGGCTTTGCGGTAGTAGCTGAGGAAGTTCGTGGTTTGGCTGATGAAAGTGCGAAAGCTGTGCAAGGGATTACAGCTTTAATTCAATCCATGCAGCAAAATGTAGAAGTAGTTGTGAAACAAATGAACGAACAAGTGGCCTTTGCTACAAAGGAAGCCGATCGAGTTTCTGAAACAACGACAGCAGTAGAAAATATGGCTTCTAATGTACATGAAATGGCAGCATCAATTGTTGAGATTTCTTCTTTAATCGAACAGCAAATGCATAATATTGAAACGACAGCGCGACAATCACAGGAAGTTGCTGCCATTGCGGAACAAACGTCAGCAGGTGCACAGGAAGTTCGTAGTGCCGCTGAAGAGCAAGCCTACGCAATTGAACAGGTAGAGCATCTAGCTCAAAGTTTGAAAAAGCAATCGGAAGCACTGCATAAAATGATTCAACAATTTGATAGACAAGCATAGTGCTATAGGCTATACGTAAATGCGATGAAAAATCGGATTTATGTATAGCCTTTTTTATTAAAGGGCAATTTATGTCCACTGTAAGTAAAAAGCTAAAAAAACTTCAGAAGATGGAATATTACAACAAAAGACCATTATCCGAACTTATTAACATGATATTCACATTATCCACAAAAATATAGGTTTAAAAGTGAATGTTTTTGTGTTAATATACAATTAATGTTCGTCTTTCGGGAGAAATCAGCGTAAAAATACAAGAAAAATCATGTTATTCTTCAGAAAGAAGTGGTACACTAAGGTTGACTATAATTCGAAAAGAGGGAACCCAGTGAGAATAGCAATTTCTTCTGATCACGGAGGCAATAACTTACGTCGTGAGATTATGCAGCTATTAGATGAACTTCACATTAGCTACGAAGATTTTGGTCCACAATCTGCGGATTCAGTAGACTATCCAGACTATGCAAAACCTGTATCTGAGGGTGTTGCTAACGGAGAATTTGATAAAGGTATTTTAATTTGTGGCACAGGCATTGGTATGTCCATTGCCGCTAACAAGGTTAAGGGCATTCGTTGTGCGTTAGTACATGATGTATTTAGTGCCAAGGCAACGCGTTGCCATAACGACTCAAATATTTTAGCGATGGGTGAACGTGTTATTGGTCCAGGCCTTGCACGTGAAATCGTACAAACATGGCTAGAAACAGATTTTGAAGGCGGCCGTCATACACGCCGCATTGAAAAAATTACTGAACTAGAGCAATAGTGATTTTGTTATTCCATATATGGCATTCGTAGAGGATGTCATATATGGCATGATTTTAATGGATATAGATGAAGGAGCTGAGCTTAATGGTTGTAAAACAAATACGAACACATTTGACTCAGTTACTCAGTGAATTTGAAGAGCAGGTAACGTTACGACCCCATACAATTTTTGTAGTAGGGTGCTCTACATCTGAAGTGATTGGTCAGAAAATTGGCACAGCGGGCGCATTGGAAATAGCAGAAGCCATTTTTGAGCCGTTACAAGAATTTGCAACAAAGCATCAATTGCATTTAGCATTCCAAGGTTGTGAGCATATAAATCGTGCCATTACTATGGAAGCATCGACAGCTGAAAAATTTGGCTATGATCCAGTTGCGGTAGTCCCAGTACGTACGGCAGGCGGCTCGATGTCAGCATATGCTTATACGCAATTTGATAACCCAGTGATTGTTGAAACAATACAGGCACATGCAGGTATTGATATTGGACAAACATTAATCGGTATGCATTTGAAAGCAGTAGCTGTTCCAGTTCGAACATCGGTAAAAATGGTAGGAGAAGCAGTTGTAACGATTGCAACAACACGTCCAAAGCTAATTGGCGGAGAACGTGCAGTATATAAATAATTACTACTATTTATTAGTGGTATAGATAAATAATGATACTTTAGGAGGCTTTTTCAAACATGGCATATGAAAAATTAGCAGTACAAGACAAAGCAGTATTAGATGGAATTCTTGCAGAAAAAACACGTCAGCAAGCAAATATTGAATTGATTGCATCAGAAAACTTTGTATCCGAAGCAGTTATGGAAGCGCAAGGATCAGTACTGACAAATAAATACGCTGAAGGTTATCCTGGTAAACGCTACTATGGTGGCTGTGAACATGTAGACGTAGTAGAAGATATTGCGCGTGATCGTGTGAAAGAACTCTTCGGAGCAGAATATGCAAATGTACAACCACACTCTGGTGCACAAGCAAACATGGCTGTTTACCATACAATTTTAGAACCAGGAGACACAGTGCTTGGTATGAACCTTTCTCATGGTGGTCACTTAACACACGGCTCTCCAGTAAACTTCTCTGGTATCCTATACAATTTTGTTGAGTATGGCGTAACACAAGATACACAAGTGATTGATTATGAAGATGTACGTCAAAAAGCTTTAGAACATAAACCAAAACTTATTGTCGCAGGTGCATCTGCCTATCCACGTGAAATTGACTTCTCTAAATTCCGCGAGATTGCAGACGAAGTAGGTGCTTATTTCATGGTGGATATGGCGCACATCGCTGGTCTTGTTGCTGCTGGCGAACACCAATCACCAGTACCATACGCTGACTTTGTTACATCAACGACACATAAAACATTACGTGGACCACGTGGTGGATTAATCCTTGCTTCAAAGGAATGGGAGCAAAAACTAAATAAATCTGTTTTCCCAGGAATTCAAGGTGGTCCATTAATGCATGTTATCGCTGCTAAAGCTGTATCATTTGGAGAAGCATTACAACCAGAATTTAAAGACTATGCAAAACAAATTAAAGCGAATGCAAAAGCTTTAGCTGAAGTATTAATTGCTGAAGGTGTTGAAATTGTTTCTGGTGGTACAGATAACCACTTATTACTTCTAAATGTTAAATCTCTTGGTTTAACAGGTAAAGTAGCAGAGCATGCACTAGATGAAGTGGGTATTACAACAAATAAAAATACAATTCCTTACGATACTGAATCTCCGTTCGTTACTTCTGGAATTCGTATTGGTACTCCAGCTGTTACTTCTCGTGGGTTTAAAGAAGAAGATATGAAAGAAGTAGGAGCAATTATTGCAGCAGTTCTTAAAAACCCTGAAGATGAAGCAGTTAAAGCAGATGCAAAAGATCGTGTGAAAGCATTAACAGATAAGCATCCACTATACGCATAATCAATAGAATAATAGGGCTGTGTTTAAAGTACAAATTTTACTTTAAATACAGCTTTTTATTTTGTAAACGAAGGATTAAACTGTAAAAAACATCTTTTTTCTAATAAAGTAGAATAATCCCCTTATTTTTGAATAAATTTACATTAAATCGGTATAAAGGGATATATTATAGTAGGCAGAGGACAGATAGTGTCCTAGAAAAGAAGTTTTTTTTAATAAAAGTGAAAATTTAATTAAATTTTATGTACAATGGAAATGAGCTGAAGTGATAGAAAAGGAGGGGTTGGATGGTCACTAAATCGTTAAACACAGATTATGATGTATTATTAAACAGCATTCGCAAATTAGGGAATAATTCTAAAGAAAGCTACGTTATTTTTGATGCAACAAATCATCATTGCATATTAGAGTGTAATGATTCTTTTTGTATGCTTACTAATGCTTCACGCTCTCAAATTCTAAATACTAATTATTTTTCATGGCTATCTATGGACGAAAAAAAGACAACCATTGAAATGATTAAAGAAAAAATACATAACGGCATAATGGTGCAGGCAAAGCTAAATCATAACGGCATCAATAAACCTCCCTTTTGGGCAGAAATACAAGCACTACCATTTTGCAATGATGCAAATATAACGCAATTTGTTTTAGTATTTGTGAAGGATGTTACGTATTATCATACGGAAGACTTCTTAATGCGTCTAGAAAATGATATGTACAAGGCAATTGAGAAGGAGTTTACCTTCGAGCAGAAGATGAAGATTATTTGTAACGGTCTCAATGAATTTTTTATGCCAAATATTGCGAGTATGGTGCTCATAAAAACAGAAGTAAATCAATTACAAGTTTTCACAGGAGATAATCAAACAGAGAGCATACCAAGATGTTGTGCAAACAATGATTTCTTTAACAAGGTTATGCAATCAGAAACGTCTACTTTTATAGAGAATTTAGATGAAGTGAATATTCCTATAGAACATAAGCAATATGCTTCGCTAGCTAAAAAGCCGCATGGATGGTTTATACCTATACGCAATCAACAGCGGCAAGTGATAGGTGTTTTTTCGATATTTAGCCAAAAAACACAAAGTGACCAAACGTTTAAAAATATGTTTCGGAAAATGGGGGCACTTGTTGCATTGGCTTTTTCGTATGCAAGGACGCAGAAAAAAATTTGGGATTTAGCCTATACAGATATTACAACAGGTCTACCTAATCGTCACAGCTTTGTTAATACGATTGAACGAGAAGCTCAACAGGGACAAAGCGGCTTTATTAAAATATTAAAACCAAGTGAATTTCATCAAGTAGTTGAACTGTACGGCCGTGAAATTGGTGATGAACTTTTAAGACAACTTGCCAAACGTCTTGAGCAAGACAAGTCGGAAAATAATGAGTATGTTGCAAGATTTACAAGTTCTAGTTTGATTATGACTACAATGTCACTGAAAGAAAATTTGCATGATTATGAGATGAGAATAAAAGAAACGATTCGCCAGCCCTTTATTATAGGAGGAAAGCAAATCTATATTACATTAAAAACAGGAATTGCTTCATATAATGATGATACAAATATTAATGATGCGATCCGTTTTGCAGATAATGCGCTATCCTTTGCAATCGATAGACCAGGCACACATACCGAAATATTTACAACAGAGAAAAATGATGTGCTTGTACAGAAGATGACGGTTTTAAATCATTTGTCAGAAGCCATCAAAAATAAAGAAATTACAGTCCATTTACAGCCTAAAGTCGATTTACGCAATGGAGAGATTCAAAGTATTGAAGCACTTGCAAGGTGGATTTCTCCGAAACTAGGATTTGTTTCGCCAGCAGTCTTTATTCCTGTGGCAGAGAGTGCTGGCAAGGTTCGAGAAATTGATGTGCTTATTTTAGAGACGGTGCTCACATGGCTTTCGGACCGACAACGCTTGGGAAAGAAATTAGTGAAAATAGCTGTCAATATTTCACCTGATCATTTTTACTACACACACTTTGTTCAGGATACGCTGAAACTTGTGCGGAAGTATAATATTGACCCTAGCTATATTATCTTAGAAGTGACAGAAAATATTGGTTTAGTAGATTTTCAATCTGCCTATAAAATAATTCAAGAGCTAAAGAGCTATGGCTTTAAAACGTCAGTAGATGATTTTGGAACAGGCTTTTCTTCGTTAAGCTATTTGCAACAACTACCGTTTGCTGAATTAAAAATTGATCGTAGCTTTATCAATGCTATTGAAGATCCCGCAACACTAGCTATTGTTCGCTCTATCATTCAGTTAGCATTAAATTTAGGGATGATTTCAGTGGCAGAGGGCATAGAAACGGAGGAACAGGTTGAAATTTTACGTGCGCTAGGCTGTACAGTAGGACAAGGATACTTCTATTTTAAGCCAATGCCAATTGAACAATTAGATATAATACTGGATCAATAACTTATTTTTGACAAAAGAATAGATGATAAAAGGAGTCGTCCTAAATTTATTTTTGAGGCGACTCCTTTTTTCTGTTATACTAGTTGAGATAAAAATGAATCCGAACGGTGAGGAGAGAATCCCTTTGAGCAAAGTCTATGTATTTGATCATCCACTAATCCAACACAAATTAACTTATATTCGCGACAAGAACACAGGAACAAAAGAATTTCGTGAGCTAGTAGACGAAGTGGCAACACTTATGGCATTTGAAATTACACGCGATATGCCGGTAGAAGAAATTGAAATTGAAACACCTGTAACAATTGCAAAAACAAAAGTACTTTCTGGTAAAAAACTTGCGATTGTACCGATTCTACGTGCGGGTATCGGCATGGTAGATGGCGTATTAAAGCTTATCCCTGCTGCAAAAGTTGGTCATATTGGTCTTTATCGTGATCCAGAAACATTAAAACCAGTTGAATATTACGCAAAACTTCCTGCAGATGTTGAAGAACGCGATTTCATCATTGTAGATCCAATGCTTGCAACGGGTGGTTCTGCAGTGGAAGCAATCAATTCACTGAAAAAACGTGGAGCTAAAAACATCAAATTCATGTGCTTAATCGCTGCACCAGAGGGTGTAAAAGCTATTCAAGAAGAACATTCGGATGTAGATATTTACATTGCTGCACTTGATGAAAAATTAAACGATCATGGCTATATTGTACCAGGTTTAGGTGATGCGGGAGACCGCTTATTCGGTACAAAATAAAAATCAATACATGAAGTTTCCTCATTTAGGAAACTAATAACTTGTGAAAGCGTCCTTCAAATTGAAGGGCGTTTCATAGTATGTGTAGGTAAGTAATTCCTCCTCTTGATTAGCATCAATGGGGAGGATTGACCTTTGCATACAATAACAAAAAGGACGGTGCAGATCGTTTTGACAAAGAAATGGAAAGTAATGACGATTTTTGGTACAAGACCAGAAGCAATTAAAATGGCTCCTCTTGTTTTGGAGTTGCAAAAGTATCCTGAGCAAATAGAATCCATTGTAACTGTAACAGCACAGCATCGCCAAATGCTCGATCAAGTACTAGAGACATTTAAAATTACACCAAACTATGACTTAAATATTATGAAGGATCGCCAAACATTAATCGATGTAACGACAAACGCATTACAAGGTTTAGATAAAGTAATGAAAGAAGCACAGCCAGATATCGTGTTGGTACATGGTGATACAGCGACGACTTTCATTGCTAGCTTGGCGGCGTTCTATAACCAAATTGCTATAGGGCATGTAGAAGCGGGACTTCGAACATGGAACAAATATTCACCATATCCAGAGGAAATGAACCGTCAACTAACAGGTGTGATGGCTGATTTACATTTTGCGCCAACAGAAGTATCTAAAAAGAATCTTTTAGATGAGAATAAAAATTCTGAGACGATTTTTGTTACAGGTAATACTGCAATAGATGCATTAGCAACAACGGTCAGTGAACACTACACACATCCTGTATTAGATAAAATGGGTGAAGATCGCATGATTTTATTAACGGCACATCGTCGCGAAAATCTTGGTGAACCAATGCGCCATATGTTTAAAGCGATCACCAGAATACTAGCAGAACATGAGGATGTTCAAGTTGTCTATCCAGTGCATATGAATCCAGCTGTGAGAGAAATTGCAAATGAAATTTTAGGGGATAATGAACGAGTGCATTTAATTGAGCCTCTTGAAGTATTTGATTTCCATAACTTTGCGGCAAATTCATATATGATTTTAACGGACTCAGGTGGTGTACAAGAAGAGGCTCCTTCATTAGGGAAGCCAGTGCTTGTTCTTAGAGATACGACAGAACGTCCAGAAGGGATTGCAGCTGGAACATTAAAGCTGGCAGGAACGGAAGAGGAAACGATTTACGCTTTAGCAAAGGAATTACTAACAGATAAAAACGCCTATGAAGCAATGGCTAAAGCATCAAATCCATATGGCGATGGGCATGCATCTAAGCGTATTGTGGAGGCATTGCTAGGATTTTTACAAAAAACTAATTAATATACTATATTTTATATTAAAAATAAGTCTAATGTACCTATTGAAATGGGTAAGCTAATTTACGAGCATAATCTTGTCGTAAATTAGCTTTTTTTATGCGTGAGAAGGTTGTGAAATTTTGAAACTATGAAATTTCATACACAAATTTGTCAACAATTTGACAAGAGTATAGAGGCTGTGAAGTTTTTCTCCTTTACCAATTGACTTCAAATATCACCTATTGTATGCTTACAAAGGGTAAGAATGATAAGGGTTTCTGTTCATAAATAGGACGTTGAAACACTTGTTATATCAACTTTCTACTAAATTGACAGTTCAAAATAAAACTGTCGATTTGCAACGTTTTGTGCGTTTCGGTTTTTACCGAGTCGGTAAGGGGTGTAAGTTATTTTTTTGGGCATTTACACCTGTAATTGAAATGACTCTCCCATTACTATTCCGCTGTGAGTAGTGCTTTTCACTGCTCTTTTCTGATTTCACATAGTGGTCAGCAAACGTTTTCATTACTCGAAAAAATGATTCAGGAGATTACAACCAATGCTAGATTTGCATCACATTTTTGCTGTGCAGAAGAGGGCGTTATTTTTTTTGCTTGCACTCTGCGCATTAGGCTGGGGATTTACCCCCTATCAAACTGTTTTTGCGGGCATCGCAGTCGGTGCATTCTTTGGTACGTATAATTTTTGGATCTTAGTTCGTCGTATGGAGAAGTTTGACAGATCCATTAGTGAAGGGAAGAAAATAGGCTCACTTGGTACAGCGCTTCGCTTTGGATCAGGTGTTGCGGCAGTCGCAATAGCCATTTCGTTGCCAAACTATTTTCACTTAATTAGCACGGTTATAGGGCTAATGATTCCGTACGTTTTTCTCTTTGTCGAGAGAATTGTGTCACATGTAAGGAACCGCTAATGTGCTTTAAATTAGAAAGAGAGGTGAAAAATAACAATGAATCATGAAGCTCCGTTACTAGAAGTCGGTTTTTTAACATTTAACAAATCGACAGTTATGATGTTACTAGTTGCAGCAATTATCGTATTTTTAATTGCCTTTATTTCAACTAGAAGCCTAAAGTTAAAACCTACTGGTATGCAAAACTTTATGGAATGGATTATGGATTTCGTTAAGAATATTATTAAAAGCAACATGGACTGGAAAACTGGTGGACGATTCCACGTTCTAGCCATTACGCTAATTATGTTTATCGCAGTATCTAACTTATTAGGTCTTCCATTCTCTATCGTCTATGATCATGAGCTATGGTGGAAATCACCAACAGCTGATCCTACAGTTACGATGACGTTGGCAGCGATGATTTTAGTCTTAACGCAATACTATGGTGTTAAAATGAAGGGTACAGGTCATTATGTTGGTACATTCTTCAAACCAATGTCATTCATGTTCCCACTTAAAATAGTAGAAGAATTTGCAAACACATTAACATTAGGTTTACGTCTTTACGGTAACATTTACGCGGGTGAGATTTTACTTGGCTTACTTGCAGGTTTAGCATCATCAGGTGCTGTGGGATTCATCGGGGCAATCGTTCCTATGATGGCATGGCAAGGTTTCTCAATTTTCATCGGCTTTATCCAAGCCTTTATCTTCACAATGTTAACAATGGTTTACATGGCTCATAAAGTGAGCGATGACCATTAATATAAAGCATATATCCTATGCTTGAACAACAAATACAAACAATTCCAAGGAGGAAATTTTCAAATGACAGGTTCATTAGGTTTATTAGCAGCAGCAATCGCAATCGGTTTAGGTGCACTTGGTGCAGGTATTGGTAACGGTCTTATCGTATCAAAAACAGTAGAAGGTATCGCTCGCCAACCAGAAGCTCGTGGCGTTCTTCAAACTACAATGTTCATCGGGGTTGCATTAGTTGAAGCCCTACCGATCATCGCAGTAGTAGTAGCATTCATCGTAATGAACAAATAATTCAGTTGAACACTGAATTTTACTAGTGGCGAAGCAGGATTCACCAGATGAAACTTCGCCCTTCATTTTGGAACGGATAAAAGCTATGTGTAAATATAGCTTTTTAAAATAGGTAGTTTTTTTAATCACTAAATTATGTTGAAGTTAAAGCTCTTGAAGGGAGTGAAACAATCGTGTTTTTAGATAATCTTGTACTAGGTTCAGGCGGTGCTTCGTTTAATAGTGGAGATATCATCGCAACATTAGTTATTTTCATAGTATTAATGTTACTACTTAAGAAATTCGCTTGGGGTCCACTTATGGGCATCATGCAACAACGTGAAGAATTAGTAGCGAGTGAAATCGAAGCAGCTGAAAAAGCGCGCAAAGAATCGCACCAATTTTTAGAAGAACAAAAGAGCCTTCTTAAGGAAGCTCGTACAGAAGCACAATCGATTGTTGAGGGCGCTAAGAAGCAAGGCGAACTACAAAAAGAAGAAATTCTTACTGTAGCACGCAATGAAGCAAATCGCTTAAAAGAATCGGCTTTACGTGAAATTGAGTCTGAAAAAGAAAAAGCTATTGCAGCTGTACGTGATGAAGTCGTTTCATTATCTGTACTTGCAGCATCTAAAGTCCTTAGCAAAGAGATTTCTGAGGCAGACAACCGTGCTCTTATTGAAGAGACGATTGCGAAGGCAGGGGAAGCTCGATGAGTAATTCAACTGTAGCAAAACGTTATGCTCAAGCGCTTTTTGAATTAGCGCAACAAAAAAACAAGCTTACTGAAGTTGGAGCAGACTTAAACGAACTAACAAAAGTAATGAAAGAATCTCCTGATTTTTTAACACTTTTAAGTGCGCCTAAGTTCTCCATCGAACGTAAAAAGCAAATGGTAGCTGATATTTTCACTGGTGCAACACCAGAAGTTTTACACACAGTTCAACTGCTAGTTGAGAAAAAACGTGTAAACGAGATTAAGCTAATTGCTAATGCATATGCTGAGCTTGCTGCACAAGCACAAGGTATGGCAGATGCAACAGTATTTTCAACACGTGCACTTTCTGCAGAAGAAAGCGCTAATATTTCGACAGCGTTTGCGAAACTTGTTGGAAAACAAGCATTAAACATTACAAACGAAATCGATCCAACTTTACTTGGTGGTATTCGTGTTCAAATCGGTAACCATATTTATGACAGCTCAGTAGTTAACAAACTAGAGCGTCTAAAACGTGAATTAATCGGTTAATAATTTAGAAATGTGAGAGGTGACATACATGGGCATCAAGGCTGAAGAAATCAGCAGTCTGATTAAACAACAGATTGAGAATTATGAATCTGAACTTAAAGTAAGCGAAGTTGGTACAGTTATCCGTATTGGTGACGGTATCGCTCTTGCTCATGGCCTCGACAACGCCATGGCTGGAGAGCTTTTAGAGTTCTCTAATGGTGTTATGGGTATGGCTCAAAACCTAGAAGAAGGTAACGTTGGTATCGTAATCTTAGGTCCATACACTGACATCAAAGAAGGCGATGAAGTTCGTCGTACAGGTCGTATCATGGAAGTACCAGTTGGTGAAGAACTAATTGGCCGTGTTGTAAACCCACTTGGTCAACCAGTGGATGGACAAGGTCCTATCAACGCTACAAAATCTCGTCCAATTGAAAGTCCAGCTTTCGGTGTAATGGCTCGTAAATCAGTGCACGAACCACTACAAACTGGTATTAAAGCGATTGACGCATTAGTGCCAATCGGTCGTGGTCAACGTGAGTTAATCATCGGTGACCGTCAAGTAGGTAAAACATCTGTAGCAATCGATACAATCTTAAACCAAAATGGTGAAAACATGATTTGTATCTATGTTGCAATCGGTCAAAAAGAATCTACTGTACGTGGTGTTGTTGAAACTTTACGTAAACACGGTGCTTTAGATTATACAATCGTTGTAACTGCAGCAGCATCTCAACCTGCTCCATTATTATACTTAGCACCATTTGCTGGTGTTTCTATGGCAGAAGAATTCATGTTACAAGGTAAACACGTTTTAATCGTGTATGATGATCTTTCTAAACAAGCATCAGCTTACCGTGAACTTTCACTTCTTTTACGCCGTCCTCCAGGTCGTGAAGCATACCCTGGTGATGTATTCTACTTACACAGCCGTTTACTTGAACGTGCTGCGAAGTTAAATGAAACTTACAACTGTGGTTCTATCACAGCTCTTCCATTCGTAGAGACACAAGCTGGGGATATCTCTGCATACATCCCAACTAACGTAATCTCAATTACTGATGGTCAAATCTTCTTACAATCTGACTTATTCAACTCAGGTGTACGTCCAGCGATCAACGCAGGTCTTTCTGTATCACGTGTAGGTGGATCAGCTCAAATTAAAGCAATGAAAAAAGTTGCGGGTACACTACGTCTTGACTTAGCTGCATTCCGTGAGCTTGAATCATTTGCTCAATTCGGTTCAGATTTAGATAAAATTACACTTGCTAAACTTGAGCGTGGTAAACGTACGGTTGAAGTGCTTAAACAAGACCTAAACAAACCACTTAAAGTTGAAAAACAAGTTGCGATCCTTTATGCATTAACTAAAGGTCATTTAGATGATATCCCAGTACAAGATATCGTTCGTTTCGAAAATGAATTCTTAAGCTGGTTAGATTCAAACCACACTAACGTTCTAGATCATGTTCGTACTACAAAAGAGCTTGCTCCTGATGCGGATTATGAAGCAGCAATCAATGCATTCAAGAAAACTTTCGCTAAATCAGAATAAGTTCTAGCTAGTCACTTGATTAAAAAACAAAAGGTGGTGAAATACCAGTGGTAAACTTACGCGAAATAAAAGGTCGTATTAATTCAACAAAGAGTACGAAACAAATTACGAAAGCGATGCAGATGGTTTCTTCTTCCAAGTTACGTCGTGCAGAGCAAAATGCTAAAGCTTACGTTCCTTATATGGAAAAAATCCAAGACGTAGTAGGCGCAATTGCAGCAGGTACAAAAGACAGTGGACACCCAATGTTAACTGCTCGTCCTGTAAAGAAAACAGCTTACTTAGTCATTGGTTCTGACCGTGGTCTAGCAGGTGCTTACAACTCAAGCATCCTACGTCAAGTACAACGTACAATCAACGAGCGTCATAAATCAAAAGACGAATACGTGATTTTAGCAGTAGGTCGTGTTGTTCGTGATTACTTTGTGAAACGTGATCATAATGTCATCAGCAGTGTTGTTGCTCTTCCTGACCAACCTACATTCGCTGATATTAAAGAAATCGCTCGTAATGCTGTTGGTATGTTCATTGACGGTACGTATGATGAGCTTTATATGTACTATAATCACTTTGTCAGCGCAATTGCTAACGAAGTGACAGAGAAAAAACTTCTTCCATTAACAGATATCGCACCTGTAAACAGTAAAGCTTCTTATGAATTTGAACCATCTGGTGAAGCAATTCTTGAAGTATTACTTCCACAATACGCGGAAAGCTTAGTTTATGGCGCATTATTAGATGGAAAAGCAAGTGAACATGCTTCTCGTATGACTGCTATGAAAAATGCAACTGATAATGCATCTGATCTTATTGCAGATCTTTCATTGCAATATAACCGTGCACGTCAAGCAGCGATTACACAAGAAATTACAGAAATCGTTGGTGGAGCTGCAGCCTTAGAATAGGCTCAGCTCACCAATGTCGTATAAGAATACGATAGGAGGGTACACAGTAATGAATAAAGGACATGTTATTCAAGTAATGGGTCCAGTTGTCGACGTAAAATTCGAAAACGGCCAATTACCAGCAATCTATAACTCATTAACAGTTAAGATTGAACGTCCTAATGAAGATCCAACAATTCTTGCATTAGAAGTTGCACTTCATTTAGGTGATGATTCTGTTCGTACAATTGCAATGTCATCTACTGATGGCTTACAACGTGGAGCAGAAGTAACAGACTTAGGAAAAGCTATCTCAGTACCAGTTGGTGAAGTGACACTAGGTCGTGTATTCAACGTACTTGGAGAAGTAATTGACTTAGGTGAAGAGATTCCAGCTGATGCTCGTCGTGATTCAATTCACCGCGAAGCGCCATCTTTCGATGAACTTTCAACTACAGTTGAAATTCTTGAAACAGGTATCAAAGTAGTAGACTTATTAGCACCTTATATTAAAGGTGGTAAAATCGGTCTATTCGGTGGTGCCGGTGTAGGTAAAACAGTATTAATCCAAGAATTAATCAATAACATCGCACAAGAGCACTCAGGTATCTCTGTATTCGCTGGTGTAGGTGAGCGTACTCGTGAAGGGAACGACTTATTCTTCGAGATGAGCGATTCAGGCGTTATCAAGCAAACAGCGATGGTATTCGGTCAAATGAACGAGCCTCCTGGTGCGCGTATGCGTGTAGCTTTAACGGGTCTTACAATGGCGGAATACTTCCGTGATGAGCAAGGCGCTGACGTACTTTTATTCATCGACAATATCTTCCGTTTCACACAAGCAGGTTCTGAGGTTTCTGCCCTATTAGGTCGTATGCCTTCTGCGGTAGGTTACCAACCAACACTTGCAACTGAAATGGGTAAACTACAAGAGCGTATCACATCTACGAACAAAGGATCTGTAACTTCTATCCAAGCGATTTATGTACCAGCCGATGACTATACTGACCCGGCTCCAGCTACAACTTTCGCCCACTTAGATGCAACTACTAACCTTGAGCGTAAATTATCAGAAATGGGTATTTACCCTGCGGTTGACCCATTAGCTTCGACTTCTCGTGCATTATCACCTGAAATCGTAGGCGCTGAGCACTATGCAATTGCTACTGGTGTACAACGTACAATCCAACGTTACCGTGAATTACAAGATATCATTGCTATCTTAGGTATGGATGAATTATCTGATGAAGATAAACAAACAGTAGAACGTGCTCGTCGTATTCAATTCTTCTTATCACAAAACTTCCACGTAGCGGAACAATTCACTGGTCAAAAAGGTTCTTATGTACCTGTAAAAGAAACTGTTCGTTCATTCAAGGAAATCCTTGATGGCAAATGGGATCACCTACCAGAAGATGCTTTCCGTCTAGTTGGTTCTATTGATGAAGTAGTTGAAAAAGCGAAAAGCATGGGCGTAGAGGTTTAATACTAGGGACGAGGAGGAAAAAATATGAAGACAGTTCTAGTCAATATTGTCACTCCCGACGGCCCAGTATACGATTCTGAAGTATCAATGGTAATCGCCAAAACAACTTCAGGAGAAATCGGTGTTCTTGCAGGCCATATTCCAATGGTTGCTCCACTTGCAATTGGTGCAGTGAAGCTTAAAAAAGAAAACGGTTCGACTGATATTGTTGCTGTAAGTGGTGGTTTCATTGAAGTTCGTCCAGATAAAATCTCAATTTTAGCGCCGTCTGCTGAAATTGCTGAAAACATCGATGTTCAACGTGCTAAAGAAGCCGTTAAACGTGCTGAAGGACGTCTTCAAAGTAAACAAGACAACATTGATTTCAAACGTGCTGACCTAGCATTAAAACGTGCGTTGAATCGTATCAACGTTCATGAGGGTAATATCTAATTCATTTTTAACGGGCAGATATAGCATCTGCCCGTTTTTTAAGGTGAATCAACATATTGAAGGTGAAAAGGAGGATGCCGCATGGAACTATATGAGGCGATAGGACAAGAAGCTTTATTGGGAATATTATCGCATCTATTTTTTATTGCTATAACTTTTTACGCATTACAAGCTTTTATGATCGAAAAATTATTTAAAAAGAATCGAGTTTTTCAAATTCAGCTCATATATATTTTACTTAGTATTGCGATAGGCTCAGCAGTATCGAATTTCTTTCTCCAAATATCTAACTGGTCAGGCAAACTTCCATATTTATTTTAAAGAATTCACTTCTATCTTCAATAAATTTATGTGTCTACATACTTCAAAGGACTTTATAATACCATTTGTGTGGCCCTTTGAACTATGTAAAAAGACTGATCAACGCTGGATCAGAAATCTAATTGCGCTAACACATTAGATTCTTATAAATTCTACGCTATTAGCTGTTGAGATACCCATTGAGAGATGGGGTATAATGGGCATCCACCACATCACTTTTTATAGAAAAAGAAGTGAAAAGTTGTTTTTTATTCATATATCTTTGGGTATGTATTAGAAGCGAACGGGTTATTGGTCATTCACAAAAAAAAATTGGCAGCGTACAATAAATAAATAGCAAAATATCTAATAATGGCTTAAAATAGTGATTTGGACGCTTGAACGAGCGTTAGAAAAGTTGTACTATAGAGTTGTTTGTTTACTGATTATGACATTATACTTCTTTTTAAAATAAAAATTCGATAGGTTAATAGATTGAATTCGGAGGGACATAGGGTGGATAAAATAATAGTGACTGGCGGCCAAAAACTACAGGGAAAAGTTCGTGTAGAGGGCGCAAAAAATGCAGTGTTACCAATCCTTGCAGCAGCTTTACTTGCTTCAAAAGGAGAAAATGTAATTAAAGAAGTCCCTAATTTAGCAGACGTCTTTACAATAAATGAAGTACTTAAAAGTTTAAACGCAGCAGTTACATATATACCTGAAGATAATGCCGTATATATAGATGCAACAAAAGAACTTTCAAGTGAAGCTCAATTTGAATTTGTTAGTAAAATGCGTGCATCCATTTTAGTAATGGGTTCTCTACTTGCTCGTAATGGCTATGCTCGTGTGGCACTACCTGGAGGCTGTGCAATCGGTTCGCGCCCAATTGAATTACACTTAAAAGGCTTTGAAGCAATGGGTGCAAAAATTTCATTTGGCCATGGCTATGTAGAGGCGAAGACAGAAGGTCGCTTAAAAGGGGCTAATGTGTATTTAGACTTCCCAAGTGTTGGGGCAACTGAAAATATTATGACAGCTGCATCTTTAGCTGAAGGGACAACTGTAATTGAAAATGCTGCGAAAGAGCCTGAAATCGTGGATCTTGCAAACTTCATCAATAGTATGGGTGGCCGTGTAATCGGTGCGGGGACAAATACGATTCGTATCGAAGGAGTCGATACATTATACGGAGTAGAACATCATATTATTCCTGACCGTATTGAAGCTGGTACATTTATGGTAGCAGCAGCTATTACTAGAGGAGATGTGGTGATTGAAAATGCAGTTCCTGAGCATATGACTGCTTTAATTGCTAAAATGCGTGAGATGGGCGTAGAAATTACAGAGTTGGATGAAGGAATCCGTGTACGAGTTCCTCAAACGCTAAAAGCAGTTGATATCAAAACGATGCCACATCCTGGTTTCCCAACAGATATGCAATCGCAAATGATGGCTTTAATGCTTACTGCTGAAGGTACGAGTATTATTACAGAAACGGTATTTGAAAATCGTTTTATGCATGTTGAGGAGTTCCGTCGCATGAATGCCGGTGCTAAAATAGAGGGACGTTCTGTGTTTATCGAGGGGCCTGTGGATCTTCAGGGAGCTGAAGTAATGGCAACGGATTTACGAGCTGCGGCTGCATTAATTTTAGCAGGTCTTGTATCTGAAGGAATGACACGTGTTACTAAACTACATCATTTAGATCGTGGTTATGTTGATTTCCATGGCAAATTAGCATCTCTTGGTGCTAATATTGAACGTATTACAGAAGAAGTAGTAACAATTGAAGATATAACAGTTGAATTGCCTACAAACTAAATAGATTTCAAAACCCTTTGCTTTTTAAGCAGAGGGTTTTTGTTTTCTCATAACTAAAAGAAATCTAGCATATTATTCCTTATGAAAAAATGGATGATTAGTATAGGTGTCATTTGCTTGATTGGGGCATTATATATGCTTCCTATAGTAGGGCTTAGTGAAAGGCAAGAAGCTGTCAAATCTCCAGCTAGTGATGAGAATGCTTGTGAAATATTTATAGAAGTGGAGGGACAAGAAGAAAAAATCCCTTTGGAAACGTATATTACAGGGGTAGTTGCTGCGGAAATGCCCGTTTCTTTTAAAAAAGAGGCACTGAAGGCACAAGCGATTGCAGCACGCACATATGCGTTGAAAACGACAAATTACGGTAAAAATACGATTGCTCCAACTGTGGCAAAGCAAGTCTTCTATGATGAAGAGCAAAGAAAGGCGAATTGGGCTAGCAATTTCCTGGGAAATGAAAAGAAAATTGTCGAAGCTATCAATGAAACACAAGGACAAGTTATTCTTTATAATAATGAATTAATTACAGCTATGTTCCATTCAACAAGTAACGGTAAAACAGAAAGTGCTTATGGTTATGGTGGAAATGAAATTCCATATTTGCAAAGTGTTGCAAGTATATCCGATCAAACATCACCAAAGTTTGAGGCTGAGCAAGAGTGGACATTAGCGCAATGGAATAAGCTCTGGCCTATACAATGGCAACCTAGTGATTTTAATCGTATCCAGTTATTTTATAATGACTCTGGGCGAGTAGAGCGTTTACAGTTGGGGAATAATGTCTGGACGGGGAGAGAGGTAAGGACCCTCCTTGGTATTCCATCAACTGATTTTACCATTGTCTTTGATACCAACAAAAGAAAGGTTCAAGTGAAAACTCAGGGCTATGGTCATGGAGTAGGTATGAGTCAATATGGAGCGGAGGCAATGGCAAATGAAGGGAAAACAGCTGCCGAAATTTTACACTATTATTATCAAGATATTGAAATAAAAAAAATAGATGCATGTTTAAAATAACTTCTAGTTGTTCACACTGCAACTAGAGGTGATGAAAATGAGAGAGGATAAAAATAACAAAACTTCTCAAAACCAAGATCCAAATCAAAAGGAAAATGGCCAATTACAAAAGAAACCGTGGTTTTGGCCAGTAGTTTACACAGGCGGTGCACTCGTTCTAGCAGGATTGTTATTTGGTTACAATAGTCTCGTATCAAAAGTAGAAGAGGCTCCTTTACCAGATTTAGCTGAAGTAGATCCTGGTCCTGTAGTAGAAACAAATGCACGAACTGAAAACATGATGTATCCATTCAAAGAAGAGAACTTTAGTAAAGTACAAGTCTTACAAGAATTTTACGAGTTAGAGGCAAATGAAGAGTCTCGTGAAAATGCACTAATGGTATTTAATCAAACATTTACTACATCTTCTGGAATCTCTATTGCTATGAATGGTGAAGAATTTGAAGTACTAGCTGCTATGAGTGGTAAAGTACTAGAGGTAAAACTAGACGCATTTACAGGCAATAAGATCGTGATCGAGCATCCAAATGGTATGCAAACACATTATAGCTCTGTAAAGGATATCGCTGTTAAAGAAGGCGATGAGGTTACACAAGGTCAAGCATTAGGTAAAGCGACTGACAACGAGTGGAATCAAGCGGCTGGCGTCCACATGCATTTCGAAATTCTTGAAAACGGAAAATATATCAATCCGAAAAAATTACTAGCTTTTTAATGAGAAAAGCTAGTAACGCATAAAAAGTCAGCATTTTATCAAGAAAATGCAAAATGTGTTCTGAATAGCTTTGTCCCCACATAAGGTGAAGAAATGCGCAAATGTGCATCTGATTGCCAAAGCATTTTGTGAAATTGTGTGGAAAGGACGAAGAACGTGCATGAGCACATTCGGAAGCGCTGCATACGCCTCGGTGAATTACTGATTGAGACGCGTGAGACTGTGCGTGTCCTCGCGAAAATGACTGGTTATTCAAAAAGTACGGTGCACAAGGATTTAACAGAGCGATTACCAACAATTCATGAAGGATTAGCTGACCAAGTGAAAGAAATACTCGCCTACCATAAGGCCGTACGTCATATTCGTGGAGGAGAAGCAACGAAAAACAAGTGGAAAGAAAGAGCGAGTCAAGAATGATTCGTTCTTTTTTGTTGTGCTGGACAAGAATAATTGATGATTTCTTAGGAATAGTAATTCTATATTATAGCCGTTCACAACCTAAAAAGAAAACAGTCTTATTCACTAAATTTAGGTGAAATTACCAATAGAATATGATAAAATATTCTAGATAAAGAGATAAAATGAACGTTATGTAGTTGGAACTGGCGGGAAGGAGAAATTATAGAATGTTTTCGAAAGATATTGGCATTGACTTAGGGACTGCGAACGTATTAATCCACGTTAAAGGGAAAGGGATCGTCCTCAATGAACCATCTGTTGTGGCGATCGATAAAAAGACAAATAAAGTATTAGCGGTAGGGGAAGAAGCCCGCCAAATGGTAGGGAGAACGCCAGGTAATATCACAGCTATTCGCCCACTAAGAGACGGAGTCATTGCAGATTTTGATGTGACAGAGGCGATGTTAAGACATTTCATCAATAAACTAAATGTAAAAGGATTTTTGGCGAAGCCTCGTATTTTAATTTGCTGTCCGACGAATATTACGAGTGTTGAACAAAAGGCAATCCGTGAAGCGGCTGAAAAATCAGGTGGTAAAAAAGTATATTTAGAGGAAGAGCCAAAGGTAGCAGCAATCGGTGCTGGAATGGATATCTTCCAACCAAGTGGAAATATGGTAGTCGATATCGGTGGCGGAACAACAGATATCGCCGTTCTATCAATGGGTGATATCGTAACAAGTGAATCCATTAAAGTAGCAGGCGATGTGTTTGATAACGATATTTTGCAATATATTAAAAAAGAATATAAATTGCTAATTGGTGAACGTACTGCCGAGGCAATCAAAATGACAATTGGTACAGTTTTCAAAGGTAGTCGTAATGATACAATGGATATTCGTGGACGTGATATGGTAACAGGCTTACCACGTACAATTACAATTGAGTCTGAAGAAATTGAACGTGCACTACACGAATCCGTAGCGATGATTGTCCAATCAGCTAAAAATGTCTTAGAAAAAACACCACCTGAACTATCAGCAGATATCATTGATCGTGGAGTGATTATTACTGGTGGTGGTGCATTGTTACATGGGATGGACCAGCTATTAATAGAAGAGTTAAAGGTACCTGTATTCATTGCAGAGAGACCTATGGATTGTGTAGCCATTGGTACAGGCATCATGCTTGAAAATATAGATCGTGTGCCAGCATCCTTATAAAATTAAAATGAGGTGATTTCTTTGTTTAAAGGATTTTATACAGTTGCAACAGGTATGATCACGCAACAAAGAAGAACAGAATTACTTACCAATAATTTATCAAATGCGAATACACCAGGATTTAAGGCAGATCAATCTACCATCCGCTCGTTCCCAGACATGTTAATGTCTAGTATTGGAAAAACAAATGCACCTGCTCACCAACAAGCCGGCGCTGATTATATGAGTCAAGTAGGAGCTTTAAATACAGGGACATATTTACAAGAAACATTGCCTAATTACATACAGGGCCAAATCTATAACACTGATTTTACAACAGATATGGCATTGATTGATGGAAACTTACCACAAAATGAAGATGGTGTTACTGGTTCAATTTTCTTCCGACTAGAGCATCCTAATGGTGGTGAGGCGTACACACGTAATGGTAATTTCACGCTAGATGGTCAAGGCTATTTAGTTAACGGTCAAGGATTATACGTACTAAACGATGCGGGCCAACGTATCCAGCTACCAAATGATGATTTTCGTTTGGATGAAAGTGGCGCTATCTTTGTAAATGATCAACAAGTAGCTCGTGTTGGTGTATCATTCGCTGAAAATCCGAACATGCTACAAAAACAGGATAATGGCCTTATTCGTACAGCAAATGGTGAGAACTTGCCAACAGCCTATGGAGCGAATGGTGTTTCCTTTACACTACGTCAAAACTATTTAGAAGGTTCAAACGTAGATTCTAGTCGCACAATGACAGATTTAATGACAGCCTATCGTGCATTTGAAGCAAACCAAAAAGTATTGCAAGCTTATGATCGTAGCATGGAAAAAGCTGTGAATGAAATCGGAAAAATTTAATGGGCGAACAGGAGGCTTTTATCAATGCTACGTACAATGATTACAGCAACAAACACAATGGGTCAATTACAAAACAAACTTGATACAATTAGTAATAACATTGCTAACAGTAATACAACGGGCTATAAAGCAAAGGAAGCATCCTTTAATGAACTACTTTATCAGCAGTTTAATAATGATAAGCAGGATCGTGCTGAGCGTCAAACTCCTGTTGGTATTCGTTATGGAACGGGTGCAATGGTTGGGCAAATTAAATCCAATGAAAAGCAAGGTTCATTACAAACAACGAATCGTGATTTAGACTTAGCTTTCACAAAAGCGAAACAATATTTCAATATTTTAATGCCAGATGGTGAAAATGGAACAGAAACAGTGTATACTCGACAAGGTGACTTTTATTTATCTCCATTAAACAATGGAACAGTCATGCTCGTAACAGCAGAGGGATACCCTGTAGCCAATGCTGCAGGACAAGCTATTACATTACCGGATACTGTTCAAAAGTTTGCCGTTCGAGATGGTGGTGTATTAGAAGCATCTTATCCAAATGGGGATGTCATTCGTACGGATTTAGCTGTAACAGAATTCCAAAAACCGCAATTAATGGAGCATGTTGCTGGTTCTTATATGGGATTACCTAATAATTTAGCTGAACTTGGCTATACACAGGCGGAAGTTCTAACAGAGCTTGTGGGAGCGAACCGTCAGCAAATTGGTATGCAAAGTGGTACACTAGAAATGTCCAATGTTAACCTCTCGAAAGAAATGACAGAACTCATTCAAACACAACGTTCTTATCAATTCAACGCAAGAGCGGTTACATTAGCAGATCAAATGCTTGGACTAATTAATGGCATTCGATAAGAAGTCATCCAAAACCGCATAGTAAGGAATGAAGAGGAGTACAATCTATGACAAACGATTCACGTCGACGTTCTGTGCCGACACAAGAAACCGATACGCAACCGCAACCAGAAAAGAAAGAACGCCGCTCGACTGGAGAGCAACGCGAGGTTCGATGGGTGCAAATCCGACTGATTCCGATTTGGTTACGCATTGTAATTGTTCTCATCTTAGTCGTTGTTGCCGCATCATTAGGCGCAATGTTTGGCTTTAGCGTTATTGGAGAAGGCAATGCTATGGATATTTTTAAAAGAGAAACATGGCAGCATATATTTGATATTATGAATGGTAAAGAATAACATTATTCTTTACCTTACTTTGTGTATACATACTTAATTTTGAGGGGGAAATGACATGTTAACAGCAGAACAAATTCAAGCAATTTTACCACACCGCTATCCATTTTTATTCGTAGATCGCATCGTTGAATTAGAAGAAGGGAAACGTGCTGTAGGTTTAAAAAACGTTTCAATCAACGAAGATTTTTTTAATGGGCACTTCCCAGGTTACCCTGTTATGCCAGGTGTGTTAATTGTGGAAGCTTTAGCTCAAGTAGGTGGAGTGGCTTTATTAAATGCAGAAGAATTTAAGGGCCGTTTAGCATTTTTAACGGGTGTTGACAATTGTCGTTTCAAACGTCAAGTAGTACCTGGCGACCAACTTAAATTGGAAGTAGAGTTTGTAAAACTTCGTGGCGTAATGGGTAAAGGTCATGGTGTAGCAACAGTAGATGGAGAACTTGTATGTGAAGCCGATATTCTATTTGCAATTGGGCCTGAACAGCCTAAACAAGCTTAATTTGCATTTGTAGACCAAAAGATATAAAATAGATAAAGTCAAGTCAAAAATTGATTAGTAGGTTGTTAAATTGCGATGGCAAATAAGCGATTGTGAATTGAAATAGATGTAATTTTCAGGTTTTACGAATGTAGGAGGATTATTAAGATGTATAAGGAATTGTCTTCAGGTATTAAAATTAGCATTACTCGTTCGATTTCAACATCTTTTGAAACATACTTAGCAAGTATTGGTTGGGATGAAGAGCGCTTTTCCATGGAAGACTTCATTGCAAGCTGGCAGACTTATTTTCAGGAGAATGCCGCATGGATCGAAAAAATCCCTGCTGATACATTGATGAGTGCACAGTTTCATGAAGAAATGGCACAAAAAATCGATGAGGTTATTGCCAAAATTTTAAATGAAGAACCAACGGCGCAGCAAATCGAAACAATCGAAACATTGCAAAAAGAGCTAGGCACAAACTATAGCTACGACTGTAAAGCAGAAGCAGCATATATTGAACAATTATTAAAAGAAAAACAAAAATAGTTTGTACAAAAATCGGATAGTTCCCTCCTTTCCCGGGCAATCTATGTAGGATCACAAATACAGAAGATGTATTTGATGACATAGTACCCAAGAAAGGAGGTTTTTTACTATGTGGAAAATGTCATTTTTAACCATTATTCTTGCAACTGCATTCCTTGGAGGTTGTAACTGGGGAAATAAAGCAGTAGAAGATCACCCTGTCCGAGAAGTCGAGAATGACGTTCGTCGTGGTGTCGACGATGTCGAGGACGCATTAGATCCGAATAATCGTGATGATGCATACGATCGCAATAACGTAAATGGGAATGGTGTTGATCGAGGTACTGTAAACGATAATACAACATTACCTGAAGCAACAACACCTGGTTCAAATGCCGATATCAACGGCACAAACGGCTATGACAACACACCAAATGCAAACGGTGTAAATGGTGTTGAACGTAATGACAACATAAACAGCAACAATAATAATGATGTTGTCGACGATAAAGTTAACGACACTGAAAAGTACCGTGATGGTATGAACAACCGATAACATAAAAAGAGTGTTTCCTCTATGGAAAACACTCTTTTTTCAATACCCGCGGAAGGGAAACGAATACCCGCGGAAGGGAAACGAATACCCGCGGAAGGAAAGCGAATACCCGCGGAAGGGAAACGAATACCCGCGAAAGGGAAACGAATACCCGCGAAAGGGAAACGAATACCCGCGAAAGGGAAACGAATACCCGCGAAAGGGAAACGAATACCCGCGAAAGGGAAACGAATACCCGCGAAAGGGAAACGAATACCCACGGAAGGAAAGCGAATACCCGCGGAAGGAAAGCGAATACCCGCGGAAGGAAAGCGAATACCCGGGAAGCAAAGCAAAACCCCCATCAATAATATTTCTTCATATGCTCCAGCAAATTTTCAGGTAAATGGTAAACACGATCCTTATAGGTACCGGTATATGGAAACTGAAATTTCCGTAACAATCGAGTAGCTGCATCGTTAGAATTAATTTTAAAAAAAGCTCGTAACTGCTGATTGGTAATACAATGACTAACTAATAACCGATAATCAAGCATGGCCTCTGCAAAAATTTCTATACTCCTATAATGACAAAACGAACATTTCCAAATGCCTCGATGGAAATACATATTATTTTGATAGGAACATTTTGGACAAAGAACACCGTGTCGAAATCGTGATGGGGCTATCGTTGTATGAATCTGAGGAATCGTACGCTTAGCAAGTAAGCCTTGCACGAATTGACTTAAATGATTATCCGTCATTATTTTTTTAGGATGCTTTTTAAAAAGTAACTGAAGATACTTATGAAGACCTGACACATGAAAAATGGGGAGATTATTAGTTGGATTGACAATGATTGTTGAAGGATTCGCTATAATAACAGCCCCTTCAACAGGGAGCGAACAACTTGCAAAAAAATCTTTAAGAAATCGTATATGACGTTCAGTTTGAGTAAGAGCATTTGGGAATCCTTCAACAGTACCATCAACCTTTGTGCGTGTGCATTGATGTGTGTGTTGATCAAATTCAAGTCGACCATGTATATTTTTGATTTCTATCACCAACATAAATTGAGGACAAATAAAAAGCGTATCAATCTGATGCAGATGTTGAGCAGTGTTCACAAGGCATACATTATGTAAGACAAAAAAGGTATTTGGGTATATTAATTCATGCCATACGCGATCAACCTTTTGCTCGCCCGCAAACCCTGCATCTAGTCGACGATACTGCTCTTGATAATAATGAAATTCTACATCATCCTTTAAAAGACGCCTCATCAAAGCCTCAAGCCATAATAATTTTAAAGGCTTCTCCCTCATAGCAATAACCAAATGTAACCCTCCTTTTTTTAAATTGTATTGTACATAAAAATAATTGCTTGTCCAACAAAAAAGCGATGCAAAAATTCGCATCGCTAGTCATTTTTTAATTTTGGTCGCTTTTTCATATCTTGCGTAAAGCGATCCAGTAAATCCTCTAGGGAAACGCCCTCAGCAAGTAACTCTGACAGTAATTGCTCAGCATATTTAGAGCGTTTAATTTTAAGCGTACCTTTTAATAGTACTGAAACATGATCACCGATTTCTTCAACAGTATGTACGATCACCTGGAAAGGAGCGGGTTCATTATCTGGAAACGAAATAACTGCACGTACATTGAATACTGTAGCATTCGCTAAGAGCTCATCAAAGGTTGAGCGATATTGTTTTTCCATAAACAATTCAAGTACCCAAGATTGATGACTATTTTCCTGATTAATAATGATGCCATCGATTAAAGGGAATGGTTGCACGCCATCTTTTGTGACAAGGTCAAAGGAAAGCATTTTAAATGTTTTCAATATGTATATTCCTCCTAAGTCTGTCATTCTTTTAGTATAACACATGAGGTAGCGGTTGTTTGTGAAGTGCCCCTGTGACGATTTTTCAAAAACTGCGAAATTGCAAATTTCATGAAATAGCATTTACTATTACAGCCTAAAGCATTCAGCTAAAAAATTAATAAAAAATAGAAAAACAAAAATGTTAATTTACCCAATTTATGCTCAAAAACTGAAGGAAATTAACAATATTGATTTTTGCTAATGCCGGAATCATTTTGTAAGATGAGAGCAATCAAAAACAAAGGAGGTGAACGGATGAATCAAGTCGGATTGGTTGGAAGGTTTACGAAAGACCCGGTGTTACGTTACTTATCTGGAAATCGTGTGCAGACTCATTTTTCACTAGCCATTAACCGTAATTTTAAAAACAATCATGGGGAAGTAGATACAGATTTTGTTTTCTGTACAGCTTGGGGAAGGCTTGCAGAGAACATCGTTAAATATTGCGGTAAAGGTTCATTAATCGGTGTCAATGGCCGTATTCAAACAAGGTCATTTGTAAATGAGGAGAACACGAAGATTTTTATGACTGAGGTAGTGGTTGAGGATGTTAGATTTTATCAACTTAAACAAAGAGATAGTGACGAAACAGCTATTGTACCGTCGCAGCCACCGAACGAACAGGAAGGCTTAAAGGATTTTGTCTTACCTTAGCAAGGAAAGTTTACATACGGGGCAAGAGAACATTCATTGTCTGATCCGCCATTCTCCTTATATTTCTTGCACCGTAACAGCAGAAAGGAATGATGTGTACTACTAATAATAAACATTGCTGAAGACCGCACAGCAATGGAATTTACAACACAACTAAATATGAATGATGAAGTAAGTAGGGAAAAGAAGTAGCAAGTTCCACTAAAAGAGCGCCAAGAACTATTTGCTCTTGGCGCATCTCATTATTATATATCTAATGTTATTAAATCGCGGAGTTCTTGATCTTCTAACTCGGTCAACCACTGGCTTGATTGAATAAGCTCTTCCGATAATGCAGATTTCTGCACCAGCATTTTATCAATTTTTTCTTCGATCGTACCAATTGTCACAAATTTATGGACCTGCACAAATTGTGTCTGTCCGATGCGATAAGCACGATCTGTTGCTTGATTTTCGACAGCGGGATTCCACCAGCGATCCGCATGTAAAACATGAGTAGCAGCTGTTAAATTAAGTCCTGTTCCACCTGCTTTTAATGAAAGGATAAATATAGGGAAATCTCCTGCCTGGAAAGCCTCCACTAAGCGATCTCGCTGCTGCTTAGGCATGGCACCAGTTAAAAACGGTGCATCTACATTAAATAATTCACTAAAGCAATGCTGTAGCAATTGTCCCATGCCAATATACTGTGTAAAGATGAGACATTGCTCCCCATTGTCCACAATCTCAGCTGCCATTTGTACAATGCGCTCCAGCTTAGTTGAACGTGCAAGCATTGTTTCGGCATCCTCGAAAGGTTCCTTTAAATATAAGGCAGGATGATTACATAGTTGCTTTAATTTACTGAGCATCTTTAAGACGCGACCCTTTTTTTGAAAGCCTGTTAACTGCTCTAGTTGATCAAGTGTTTCTAAAATATAGCCCTCATAGAGTGAAGCTTGCTCTGTTGTTAATGGACAATATTCATTCGATTCTAGCTTATCAGGTAAGTTAAGCTGTAAATGTGGATCACGCTTTGTACGACGCAATAAGAATGGCTGAATTTTAGCTCGAAGCTTCTGCTTATGCGATTCTGATTCGTCCCGTTCAATAGGCAAAATAAATTCTTCATTGAAGCGGCCAAAGCTACCTAGATAGCCCTTATGAATGAAATCAAAAATAGCCCATAACTCAGATAAACGATTTTCTACAGGTGTCCCAGTGAGAGCAATGTGATGGTCACCTAGCAATTTACGAATGGCTTTTGATTGTAATGTTTGCATATTTTTTATATTTTGTGCCTCATCGAGTACAACTGTTGCCCAATCGATATTCTGTAAAAATTCAGTATCCTGTGACACAGTACCATAAGTTGATAAAATGACATGTGGCTTTTCTGCTGTCACTAGCTGTTTAAAATCTTCATCCTTTGCTCGATTTGTTTGATAATGCGTATGCACAATCAGGGAAGGAGCAAATCGAGCAAGTTCTTTTTGCCAGTTCCCAAGCACTGAAGTGGGACAAATAATGATGGATGGCTTCGTGTAATCAGCTGCGGACTCATAAATATGAAGTAAATAGGTAATCAATTGAACCGTTTTTCCAAGGCCCATATCATCGGCTAGACAAGCACCGAAACCTTGTTGACGCATAAAGACTAACCATTCAAAGCCCTCTAATTGATAAGGGCGTAATTCGGTTTGTAAGGACAATGGGATTAGAACGGCAGGCAAGCCTTTCTTCTCCAAAAGCTGCTCCATGTATGCTTTTAATGATTGTTGTATTTCTAATGCAAAGATTGGATCATCTCTCAGTGCATCATCTGCATCTTCTTCCTCAAGAGGAGCAGACAAGTCTTCTGGTAACTCTCTAAATAACAATTCCCGAACAGTCCAGCTTTCATCTTCAGCCTGCTGCATTAATTCACGCATTTCTTGCATCCAATTGGCGTCTACTCGGAACCATTCAGTTCCAATACGAATAAATTCACGTTTCTCATCCACGAGCTTTTTAAATTGCTCAGCTGAAATCGTTTGTCCGTTCATAGAAAACTGCCATTTAAACGTTAAAATATCATCTAAACCTGCTACCTTTCTTGTGGAGACATTACTAGTTGTGACGCGTATTCTAATTTTGGATTGTTTTAAATCCTTTAGCCATGCTGGTAGTACAACATCAAAACCAAGTGCCTGCAATCTAGCGAGATCCTCACGTAGGAAAGAGCGCACTTCTAAATCTTCCAGTGTCACACGAATAAAGATGTCACTATTGATCGTATCGGTGGATAGAAGTTCTACAATTTGCTGTTGTTGCTGCGCAATTTCAGTTGCAAACATTCGCCACTTTGTAGGTAGTGCTTCTTCTATAGGTAAGGATTGTTTACGAATAGCAGGTGTCCAGTAGTTTTTTGTTGTAGCAGTACTTAGGACCGTTTCTAATAACCATACATCGGCATCTTCTTCTGGCTCACTTAACCGTAAAGAAACGGAAACAGCTCCAGCTTGACGAGCTTGATCCAATGGCCAGCCGCCTCGTAGGAAAAAGGGTAGTAACTTTGGTAAATCAGCTAGTATTAGCCCAACCTGTGAAAGCTTTTGCTGTACAGCTGTTTCCAATAATGCTGAATCTATATGATCAATAGGAAAACTTAATGATGAAAAATCATCTGCAATGACAGCATGTGACCAAAGTGAAGGCTCTTGCCAGTATTCCTGTAAGGCGTATACTTTTTTCAACCATTCCATACTATCTTCATTTGCACCAATCCAACTGATAAAGGGGTGCTGGAAGCTTGATGAAAAAATATCTAGTAACTCAGCTGTAGAAACCTCAATCGTAAAATCAGCCCGATTTGTTAATAATCCATAAACATTTGCCTCATAAGTAAAGAATAGCGAAGAAATTAATGTATCAACATCGATTGTTGTACCATTTGCAGTAAAACCCTGCAACGTAAAATATCCTTCCCGAGCTACTTCAATACGGAGCTGTTGTGTTTTGGAAAAAGGGGAAGGAGCATTTATTGTCATCATACTAAGTTTCCTTTCTCAATTTCTTCTTGTAACGCACGGAGTCGTTTATATTCTGCACGAATGGTTTGCATATATGTTTCAAAATAAGCTACTTTGCCAGCCCGTTTTGCAGCGCTACGCATACTTTTCCAAATACGCACAGCCTGCTTATAATTTAGTCGTGATTTTTGAGCAATTTCAGTCATGGCATAGACATGATATAAAGGTAAAACAATTGCAGGTTCAACCTGTAATACATCCTTTAATCCACACATTTCTAAATAGGATAGAGATGATGGGTTTAATTGATGGAGAGCTGCCCATTCACGATAACGTCCTTTTTTTATTAAAAAACTTGAGAACGGCTGTAGCCCATACACACCAAAGGCACTGTATAGCATTGCTTCCTCTTCATCTGTAAGCTGTATCTCGTCAAATAAAAGTTGGAATTGCCTTACGTATTGGGCACGCTGAACAACTGGAACGACTTCCTGTAGAAATTCTTCAGTCAAAGGTAAAATTGCTCGTAAAATGACTGCTAATGAATAGGACTCACCAGCACGTTGAGCAAAAGTAGCCAGTTCAAACAAATCCTGCATTTGTGGTAAATCAATCTGTGCCAAACTTTCAAGCAGCAAATCTTCTTTTTGTAATAGCACATAAAATAATAATTTTAGCGATTGTAGAGAAATTTCTGCTGAAGGGTGATCAAGATTATTTATAAATGCCAATTCCTGTTCACGTCGAGGCTTCTCATAAAAAAGCACTGCCCACAGCAGCATGTATAGACGAAGTCGGTTAGCGAAAAGCCCTTGTCGTTCTAATAAAAATTCTCTTACTAGCTCTTGGATGGCATCATAAAATGGGTCAGTTGCAAACAGACGTGACCGATTAGAAAGCTCTGTGAGAATGCTCTCAAAAGATTGAGTGCTTTGATCGATAAAATATTTCATATAGGGTGAATCTAACGAATGTCCAGGTGTTTCATTTAAATGCCGCCATATCGAATTAAAAATAGCTAGCTCCATATACAGCTTATAAAGGGGTTGCCATTCACGCTCAAAGGGCATATGTCGACGAAGACGTTCCAATGCATCGGTTCTTACAGCGGAGAGCCCATAGCCTTCTAATACGCGCCCAGGTGGTAATAATCGTTTCATCACCTCATCCACCATCATCGACCAGCTTTGCGGGCTGCGTTCGTCTGCTAAAAATTTTAACTGAACTGATTTTTGAGCACGCCAAGCACTCGACCAATTTTGAACCGAATCAAAATATTGATAGAGAGCGAGTAAAGCACCTATTTGATGTCGGCACCATTTTGCTTGAGGACAGCTACAGTGTAGCTCTTCCTTGGAAAAATCAATTTCAACAGAAGCGGGTCTGACATCTTGAACACTTGCATATAATATAGAACTCGCTCCATTAAACCGTTCAAAAACAATGGATTTATTCCTTACAGAAAAGACAGCACGACGCACTAGTTCCTCATCCTCGGTGGAGGAAGGATGTAAGCCTTGTTCAGCTTCTTTTAATTTAGTCAGCACAAATGCTTGATGTTCCTTAGCTAATTGCGATATAGACAATGCCATAACCTCACTCCTTTCATCATGTATGGCTATAGTTAACATTGTTAATTGTAAAAAAGGAAAAAAAGACTGTCCTTCCATTATACGATTAAAATGCAGTAATGATAAGCTGAATGATCAGAAAGAAAAAAATGAAATAAAGATAGTTAACAAGGCTTTTGATTTGTGTTAAAATCTGAATAATCAGATAACTAGGAGGGGTGAAGGATGATGCAAGTTCAATACATGAAGCCGTTTTACACAAAAGTTACTGGAGATAAATTACGTCTCGTATTTGCTTATCAATATTTCTCTATTTTAAAAGAGAATGAGATTTTCCATTTCATTCCCATAGAAGGTAAAGAGATGATCATCAACATGAAGACACAGCAAATTGAAAATTTATCTGAGGTATTTGTTTTCCAAAAAGGAAATCGTTTTATTCGACTACCACTTTATCAACTATTGCTTATTACCAATGTTCACGAGCATCTAGCACCAATACTTGAAAGCGCTACACCAAAGCAACAAATTCCGATGGTTTCTACTGTGACGGTTGGCGAGATCGATCAGCTTATTGCAGAGCTAGAGGAGAAAAATTTGGATCATTTAATTGATCAGGCATTATTAGAGAATGATAAAGTACTCTTTTTCGAGTTGCTACAGCAAAAGAGCCATCAACTTGGAGGTTTCAAAATTGAATAGATGGATTGTCCAGTAAGCACCTACTTTTCATAAATGAAAAGCAGGTGCTTTTATGATGTGGTTAATCAACTATAAAATGTTAATAACTCATAAAAAAATAGAAACAATTTCCAAAAATAAAGTCAATAGATGAGGGGACGAACCGATATATAGGTCAAGAAGGTGGTGAAATCATGCTTGGTAAGTGGTCAGCAACGGGGATGGCGATCCTGAATAATATGAATCGTCATTATGGTGCGATGAGTAAAGCCGTGCTACGAATTTCTTCCGGTTATCGGATTAATAGTGCGGCGGATGATCCGGCTGGACTGGCGATTTCTGAAAAAATGCGTGCACAAATTCGTGGATTGAATATGGCAGCTAAAAATATACAGGATGGTATCTCTCTTGTGCAGACGGCAGAGGGCGCATTAAATGAGACACATGCCATGATTCAGCGTATGCGTGAGTTAGCAGTTGAGGCAGCCAATGATACATTAACAGATGAGGATCGTAAAAAATTAGATCTGGAGTTCCAGGAATTAAAAAAGGAAATTCAGCGCACATCGACCGATACAGAATTTAATACGAAGACATTACTCAATGGGGATTATGAAACAAATGGCATTAAGATTCAAGCAGGCGCCAATGCAGGGCAAAATATAGAATTATTTATCAATGGGATGGGGTCCGAGGCACTTGGTTTGAAGGATGCTTCCATTGCCACTCGTGAGGAAGCGGAAAAAGCCATGTCTTCAATGGATGAAGCCTTAAAACGAGTTTCCAATGAACGCTCAAGACTTGGTGCCTATCAAAACCGCTTGGAACATGCCTACAATGCCAATGTGAACACCGCAGAGAATTTACAAGCAGCAGAGTCTCGAATCCGAGATGCAGATATCGCAAAAGAGATGATGAATATGGTGAAGGCGCAAATTTTGATGCAAGCAAGTCAATACGTGTTAGCCATGCATATGCAGCAAGCACAATCGATATTAAAATTATTAGAAGTAGGAAAAAAGAGGCTGGGACAAAAAGAAAAAATGTTAGACCAAGATATAATTGGTCTAACATTTTTTTGATTTAGGAAGGCATATTTAACTTCTTAAAGTGAAAAAGCTATTATCAATTTTTATTGTTTTTCAATATAATCGAATTCTGTCCCAGCCTCTTTCTTACGATTAGTCAACTTTATTTAATGAATAATTTATATTTTTATGAGTGTGAAGTGGTGAGGGATATCCCTCATCACTTCACACTCATTTTTAGATACGCCAAAAAGACCTGACGATTTTTATTTTTTTCGAAAGGTCATTATGATATAGTTCTATGTAGGTGATTACGATTTCTGAGCTGGTAGTGCGGACTCATAATCGTAAAGAATGCCATGCGTCAGTAACTGAAATGTCACTTTCAGAAACTTATTGATGCAGGCGATGATCGCAACCTTATGAGGCTTCCTCTGAGGTTGCTTTTTTAATTTGTAGTAATAGTCCACAAAATGATTCGGTTTTCCTTTAGCCATAAGCATGGCGCACACCATAAAATATAAAATCTTTCGTAAATGTTTGTTTCCTCGTTTATTAATTCTGTCTCGATATTGCATATTCCCAGACTGGTACCGCATAATATCAATGCCTGCGTAAGCGTTCAGTTGTTTCGCATTTTGAAAGCGGTGGATGTCACCAATCTCTCCAATTAATCGGCACGCCGTTGAATCGCCAATTCCAGGAATCGATCGAAATACTAGATATTCTTTTCGTCCTTCCGACAATTCCACCATCTGTTTCACAAGCGTATCTTTCTTCTCTTGTAAATCCGCAATGCGAGCTGCGTAATCTCGTGCTTGATCACAACGAATATCTGTTGGTTTAATCGCGGGGTAACTATTTTCAGCTGCTTCTAATAATGTAATAGCTTTAGCCTCCGCACGCATTAGCGAGAGGTTTTTTCGCGTATTGGCCTTTAAACGATTTTTAATCATCGTTTTTGAATGGGCTTGTAAAAGTGCGGGGTGTGGATAGAGTTGTACAATATTTAAAAATAGTGCTGAACTCGGTGTAATCAGCTTTTCTAATTCTGGAAAACTCAGCTGTAAAATGGCATGCATTCTACTTTTGAGTAAAATGATTTCTTCATCAATTTCATCGTAGTAACGAGTCAGTGCACGCATCTGTTCATAATAATCGTCTTGTATGTACGTTATTTCGCGTTCCATTTTAAAATGAGTCTTCGCAAGTTCATGGGCATCACTAGTATCGGTTTTATGACGACGCATCGTTGCCATCTGTAAATTCGCTTCAAGTGGATTCATGCGGCAGTATGCGTAGCCGTAATCTTTGAAAAATGCTTCGATAGGTTTTGAATAGGTACCTGTTGCTTCAAATACGATAGCTGGTGCTTGTCCATCTTGTTTTGACATCTCTACTATTCGTTCGTGTAATCGCTCAAAATCACCGCGTGTATGAAGTAGCACACCTTCGAATTCACATTGGCGGTGACCATCATAAATCGCAACAGTACTTTTTCCTTTACTGACATCTAACGCAATAACATGTTTCATCTCATTCTTCTCCTTTTGACCAATCATAGAAGCCTTCACAGTACCTTATCGATTCCACTTTCTTATACACGATCTCTTGGACCCAACATACTAAACTGATTCATATAAGGGCATGAAGTTAGCCGGTTTAATATACGGACTCACAAATGGTCCCAGAGGCTGGTCGGCTTTTCTTCACTTCTACTATAAAAAAATAGTAGCACAAACCATGGCCTTGGTTTGTACTACTAATGTTAGTATGTTTCTTTTGAAGAAAAATTAATAATTTGGTAAGAATTATATTAAAATTTATTATTCGTCGCTTTAAAAATCCTTTAATATTTACATCATTTCTAGTGACTATTTTCAACCAAAAATATATTAAAACATCTTCACATGATTCTATTCGATTAACATTAGTTTCATAAATACAAGAAAAAACACCTCTGTATATTGTAAATTTTGGATGTTAATATATGATAAATATATCAATTAAATTAAAGGAGTATACCAAAAATGTTAAAGGATTTAGTTATAGATTTGACCGAAAACTATCATGATTTGGGCCATAATGGTAGCTCTGTTGATGCAATGATGGATTCTGTTGCTGGGATGGGGCATCGTATTAAACATGGGCATGATGCACAAGGGCTAATTGAGGCATATCAACTTGAAGGTATAGAGGGGATTGGACTTTGGTTTGACCATATGACAAAAGACTTTACCTCCCCAGCAGGCATCCCTTTACCTTTTTCGGAAGCTATTTATAATGTTAGCGGTATGCAAATGAATACGGCGATTGATTGGCTTACAGTAAATGCCTTCGATGCAGGTTCGCTTATTACACAAGAGATAGCCTTAAAATTATCAAAAAACAACCCAAAAGCATATAAAATAGCGTTTCTTCTTGGCTCTGGCATAGGCATTATTGATGATAATCCTCTTATTGTTGTTGCCAATACATTACGTCTACTAAAACAAGGAAAATTGCATCGATTAGTAAGGGATTCTTCAATACAATTTTTGAACCGTACAGCTCAAATTGCGGGGAGGGTATGTATGGGCACAGCCGCCATTACACTAAGTGCAGGTGTTGTTGGTATAAATATCCCAGAGAATATAGAGGAACTTGGTGATAATTTTGATTTGGTAGAAGGATTATCAGATGTTGCGGATATTTTAGATGGAGTGGTTTCTTTTGGTGTGATGTTATTAGTTTCAAAAGGGATTAAGGGTTTAGCAAATGAATGGAACAAAGAGTTAGTTGAAGAGGTACAACTTATTGAAGAGGACTTGGCCATGTTTAAATCATTAAAGCAACAAGTAAGTAATGGTGCTTCACTATCAGTAATCGCCCTATTAATGGACGATATGAAGCAGCGTAATTTGTTGCCAAATAAACAATTGCTTTTAGGTGATATACAATGATCGGTGCGTTGGTAAATACGTATAGAGGATTTAAAGATAACCATGATTTAAAAAACCGTAGATATATTTTAGAAAGAGAGTTAAGTACAAATGACTCTATCGATAAAATACTGGACCAAATGGAGGATCCTTTTGAACGAATACTAGCAAAAAATCAGCTTACTTTAGCAGAATTTATGAATGAACGGCAAAATGATCAATCTATGAAACAAATGAAAAAAATGTGGGAGATGGTGAAAAAGCAAATGACAGCAAATATCCAAGCAACAGAAGAACAATTAAACAATGTAAATGCGACAAAGTTAGATATTGCTCGAATTGTAACAACCTTGACTCAATTATCAAATGAGCTTGATTTGGAATTAGAAGATGTAAGGCAGCGAATTCCATTAAATAGAAATTTGCAAATTAAATTAGAAGATCTTCAAAATCATCCTCTGATTATTTCTTTAAAAAAGCAGTCAGGTAAACAGCAAATCGATTTATTAAAATTCAAACAGGATATTACTCAATTTACACAAGAATATCATCAATTTAAAACACAATATAACAAAGACTTTGGTGAAAATAGAAATAGTGTATTATTATTAAAATTTCAATTGAAAAATTCAACTGAGCGAATTGCTGATTTAGAGGAGAAACTATTAGAACATACGGTGGCAACTGATCAATTAGAAAAAGTTATGAATAACAGAATGACGCAGTTAAAAAAACAAGATGAAGGCATTCTAAGTAAGGTAGATTCAGTAATAAAAGAGCTTTATACTACCATGGATGAATTAAATGAACTAAAAAAGGTTGTTGATATACGAACATCTAAAATAGAATCACTATTACAGGATCAATATCAGCAATGGACTACTCGTGCACACAAGCTAGATCAGTCCATCCAAGAGCACTCAAGACATACTAAAATGACTCTACTAAAACTAACTGTTCCTTTATATGTGATTGTACTAGGCATTATTATTTTTTTATTTCAATAATTAAATGAAAACGAAAATGTTTTTGTTCACCTAAGACAATAAAAGATGAATTTCAATATTTACTTTTGAAATTCATCTTTTATTAATTATATTCTTCTTTGTACTTTTGAAAAAGCTTCAATTGCTAATTTAGCTGTTGCTGTTGCTTCGTCTTGCAATGGGATGACAGCCTGGCGCATTTTTTCTTGAACCGTTGTATAGGATTCAAGGATTGCCACAGCTTGTTCAAACAATGTCACACCATTCCAATCATCTACTTCGACATGACCGATTACAGGTTGTTCAACGATATCAGCAAATGCATCAATTTTCGGATCATAGGAAATCGCAATAAAAGGTGTGGCATAGATTGCAGAGAAAATTAAGGAATGTAGTCGCATACCTATTAATAGTTGCGATTGACCAATCACGGCAATTTTCTCCTCAATGGATAAATCAGCAGGTGCAATCAAGCTCTTTTCCTTCATAAGTGCTGCTACTTCCTGTGAAGTGATAAAATCATGCTCTCCATGCATAGGGAGGAAGACGATTTGCTCACCCTGACGTGCTAATTCATCTAGGCTGTGTGCGATTTTTTCTTTGTAGGCAACAGCAGAAGGCCAGTCACGAACACTTACCGAGATATAGCTATCGGCTGACAAAGATTCATTTTCTAGCCAATCACAATGAAAGTTATTACCGTTTAGTCCCATAACAGGGTCGGGTACTATCATTGTTTCTTTTCGTACGCCGATCTCTGTTAAAAGAGCTAGAGAGGCTCTATCCCTAACGGTTATTTGCTCGACCTTATTAAAGACTGTACGAACAATGAATTTACTAAGCGAGTGATTAATCGGACCCATGCCTTGGGCGTAAACAAATACTGGTTTCTTCAACCATTTGGCGATTTGAATAACGCCCGCATAGTAAGGAATAGTTTTCATGCCTGTTTGATCCTGCATGAGGCTACCGCCACCACTAATAAGTCCATCTGCTGTCTTAAGTAATTGGCGAATTTCTTTCATTTTCCAACGATTAACGGCTTTGACACCATATGTTTGCTCAGTAGCTGCTGGGTTATTAGATAATACCGTGATCTCTATATCATTTTGCCACTTTTTGAGAGATTGGATGATGGACAGTAGAATGGCATCATCTCCGACATTCTCGAATCCATAATAGCCAGATAAAACAACGTGCATTATGACCACCTCGCGATTGCCTTAGAAACCCAACGATAACCGATTTTGAAGAGTAGGATAAACACTAGTCCTACTACAAGACCAAGAGATGCGCTGTACAGTGTACGTAAGACAGAAACAGCTACTGGGATGTGTAGGTGAGTAAACGTATTCATGATGGATAAGAAACCGATAACACCTGGTACAAGGAGAATGCTACCCCATTTGCGATTAATCCCCATTACATATAACGCTAAAATAAAGAATGGGAAACCAATTAAAAATTCCTTCGTTCTTGGACGAACATACAATGTATTTTCTAGCCATTGTCTAAAGGCTAATTCCATATCACTTACAGAGCCAGAGTTACCTGTTCGGCTAATGTAAAATAATCCGACACCTGCCAACACAACGAGTAGTAGCACATGCCAATATTTTAATTCTTTATTTAACAATGTTACCGTATTCGATAAAGAGTTCTTAATGTTTTGATCCGCTAGTCGGTTAATCTCAATCACTGTAAATAATAAAACACCCATGATTGGAATAAGATAAACAAGCTTAACCCCTTTAAACACAGCAAAGCCTGTCATAAAGGCATTACCATTCAATAAGCCAATAACAATAACAATGCCAATAACGCTAATCGCTACAGCTTTTAAGTATTGGACCAATATGTTAGACAGCTTCGTAGAACCTTGCGCCGATTTGATGACTGCATAGGTTGGTGCAAGGACTGCAATAATGAGTGCAAATGCTTGTAAGAAAAGGGTACTTTTTAGGATAAAGTACGCAATGGCTAGTACAGCCATAAAGCCAGCTGCTGCGATACGAAGAGGCAGCCATTTTACTAATTCTGAAATGATAAAGGTAAATAAAATACCTGCTACTAATACGGCTGCTGTAACCCAAGCTGGTACGGCTACTTTATCAAACAGCTTTGGTTCACCTGGTTGGAAATGATCTGGCATTGTGTCATGCACGCCATTTAAGTAATCAATCGTTTCTTCTACATTTTCTTTGGCATTGCCTGTTGTTTTAATATGATAGAAGATGGAGCGAATATTACGCTCTTTGACAGCACGTGTTGTACGGTCAATACTTGCATTTAACTTTAATTTAGTCTCTCTGTTGACATTGATACTATGCAAACGAATCATATTGTAATCCGTCATTTGAGCGATTTTACTTTCACCTTTAAGTGGGTTACTTTCAATTGTGTAGAAGTAATAGCCAGCATCATTTAATTTTTCAACTAATTGATTGCCGTCTTCTTGTCCAAAACCAATAGCTTCATCACCTTGACCAAGTAAGCGGCCAGCAGAAGCTTCTTTTAAAGCGACTAATTGATTAACCAACTTTACATTAGCTACTTCATTATCTGCATTTTCTACCTTAAAGATGTGAGCTAGTCCATGCTTACTAATCATGTCAATAGCAGGCTGATCGTAGCCAATTGGTGTTTTTAAATCAAAATTGTGGTTAGAAGCAGGAAGGAAATAGAAAGCTTCTTCTCCTATTTGTACTTCCGCTGGTTCAACGCTCTCCATGATCAGCTTTTGGTAGCTTTCATTTTCAGGCACTCGAATATAATAGCCACTATTAGAGATATCTACAGCATCTTTATAAGGTGTAAACAATAATTGTGCGGCCAATTCACTTTCTTTATAAACGGTAATTAAGTTTTGCTTTTCCATTTCCTTTAATGTTAAGGGCTCTAGACTCACAGTATTCAGTCCAGCATCCTTTAATGAGGAAAGGATTTCATCCATTGTTAGGTCGCTATTTTTTTCTGCGGTTTGTATTTCATCATAGGGAATGACAATCTCATAAGCATCATTCGATTGCTCCGCATTCCACCTCATCATGATACCTGTAGAGGAAACGACGAGTAAAAGAACAATGATTCCCCAAAGCCATTTCTGTTTTGACATAAGTGTCCTACCTCTCTTATTTATGAAAATCTTTTTCCGATAACAGGGATTTTCTTTAAATCTTGTTTATGAATAGCTTTCATCAGCCATAGTAGAAGGAAGTAAAGAGCCCCTCCAACTACGATTGCGACAGTTAGATAGCCCATAGCTAACATTCTTGACCAATGTGTAAAGTCAAGCCAAAGTGTTGGTAATCCAACTGCTGCTCCCATTACAATCGAAGACACAATCATTTTTACCGTATCTTTTCCAAGGACAGTAAAGCGAATCGTACGATAAATAAAGACAGAATTCACAATAAATAACACAAAATACACTAGCAAAGTTGCATAGGCAGCACCATCTAAACCGAATGTCTGAATAAGGAAGATGTTAGAAAACACCTTAAGGACAACACCACTCAATATAATGATAGCCCCTGTTTTGGCAGCATTCATGCCCTGTAGAATACCTGTTCCAAGCAAAGTCAGAGATGTAAAGACAGAGCTAAGATTGATGATGGCTAACATTAAGCTTCCCTCTAAGTCTTTAAAAAGAGCTAAATTTAAAGGCAAGGTTAAGGCTAGTAGTCCAATCGCAGCTGGCCATGAAATAAGATGTGTCATACGATGGGTTTGTTCGATAATTTTGCGTGTTTCATCCAATTTACGTTCAGCTAGCTTCGTTGTAATGAGCGGTACAAGCGGTAAGATAATCGAAGAAGCAAAAACAGTCGTAATTTGAACTAATGTTAGTCCTCGACCATAAATACCATAAAGGTAACTGATCTCACTAGCATCTGCACCAGCACTTCTTAAGCCATATGTAACCGTAAAGGAATCTACAAAGTTAAAGAGTGCCATTGTGACAGAACCAATCGCGATTGGAATGGAAATTTTTAAAATGGTTTTACTGTATTTAGAGAAATCCTTACCAGAATATTTCTCCTTGCTCGTCACTTTTACCGAAGAACGGAAATATTTAAAGAGTAAATAGAAAAGTGAGCTGAGAGCTCCTAGTACAGAGCCTGCCATAATCCCCCCAGCTACGATATCATTCGAATAATCCATCGCAACTAGGAAATACGCCACAATTAAAATTAACGCAACACGTACTAACTGCTCAATCACTTGCGAGATGGCAGTAGGTCGCATATCTCCAAAACCTTGGAAAAATCCACGATAGACAGCCATATAGGGCGCTACCAGTAATGTGAGGGCAACAATAATTAAGGCAATCTCTGTTGAAGGCCCACCAAGTGCATTCGCTATCTGCTCTGAAAAGCCGTAAATGATTGTAAAACTAATGACGCCAAAGGATAATGCAAGGATTCTTGCAGTCACATAAATTTTCTTAATTTTGGCAGTATCATGACTCGACTTGGCTTCCGCAATCAGCTTTGAAATAGCGATAGGGATACCTGCAACGGATAAATAAAGTGCTACCATATAAACAGGATAGACAAGACTAAAAATACCGAGTACTTCATCACCAGCAATATTTTGAAGTGGTATACGGAAGATACTACCGATTACTTTAGAAAGTAAGGTTGCAATCGTTAAGATGAGTGTGCTTTTAACAAATGTTGACTGACTCATTTTGTTTTGCCCTGACCTTTAAGCTTTAATGCAAATACCTTTAAAGCGAAGCGTGGAAGTACAAGCATTCTGCCAAATCGACTTGGCTGGCGTAACAGTCGATAGAGCCATTCAAGATTTAACTTTTGCCAAATAACTGGTGCACGTTTGACAGTGCCAGCGATGACATCGAAGGAGCCACCTACACCGATAAATACACCCTTTGAAAATTTCTCAAGGTTTTCCGTTATCCATTTTTCCTGTCTTGGTACACCTAATGCCACAAATACAAGATCAGGCTGTAGAGTAGCAATTTCTTTTGCAAAATCATTATTATTCCAGTCGAAGTAGCCATCATGATAGCCAACGACATCAACGTTAGGATAGTTCTTATGAATATTGGCAACCGTCTTTTCGTTGGTTTCCTTTTGAGCACCTAATAAATAGATTTTAAAACGCTTTTGTTGACCAACTTCCAACAGACGTACCATCGTATCATAGCCTGTTACACGCTCTGGAAGTGAATCACCAAGAATTTGAGCAGCCTTAACGACACCAATGCCATCCGCACAAATGTAAGTTGCCTGCTTTAAGTAATTCATGACAGTTGGATTTTCATTTGCCTGCATGACAACTTCAGGATTGGCTGTCACAACGAAAGTTTTTTCTTGCTGTTCAATACGATTAACGAGTAAATCAACAAACCCTTGCTGACCAATATGTAAAAAGGGTACGCCCATAATCGTTACATGCCTCATATAGTGTTCAAACCTTTCTGTAATTCCATTTTCACTGCAATCTATCATACCATAAAAGCAATATTGACAGGAAATTTTCGATAATGGGCTTAACGGGGATTAACTAGGGTATAGCTCTCATAAGATAACGAATTTTAAAAAGAATATGGATCATCATATGAAGCTTTTTAGCGCACTTTTTAGGCGTAGAAATTTACTAAATTTTAGGGAAACATTTTGAAAATGATAGCCTAAAATTTCGAGTTTCTTCTATTATATAGCGCTTACATCTCCGTGATAAAAAATGACCAACAAAAAGAGTGCGAATCATCATCGCACTCTTCTTTGGCGCCTTCTATTAAAATCATTTTTTTACAATATAATCGCCATGCACCCAGCCTGTTTTTCCGTTGTAGATTACCTGATACCAGGCATCATTTTTTACAAATTCACCTTTATCGTCTACAACGCCGATAATAAAGCCATTCGGTTTAACAGTACCTAAAATAGCACTCGTAGTAGATGGTTCACTTCGGACATTTAGTGTAATGTTCATGTTGACAATTTGTAAACCATTTTCAAGACTCACATAATCATCAAGCACCCAGCCTTCTTGTCCATTGACACTTACTTTCAACCAACCACCATTTTCACCAAGGACCTTAATGGAGGTATCCTTTGGCAAATTCGTAATAATCGAAGCATTATCTGTTGTATTTGGATATGTTCTCATATTGAGATTAATCGTTGTCTTACCTATTGCTCCAGCTAAACCTAAATCCATTGCATATTGCTTCGTTGGGCTTGGTAATGAAGGAGCGGAAGATTGACTTTGATAAGCAGGTACATCAAACACTAGATTAGTTGTCGTATGAGCACCAATCAATTCATAAATGTCATAAATCTTTTTCGCTTGAATGACGGCCCACATCACATGTGTTGCATATTGATGGACTGTCGGGTTGTCAGGATTCCAACGCATTTTATAGAGCGTATCTTGACCCTTGCTAATGTACTGGTCCTTTACAAATTGGGCACCACCGATAATGGCATCCTGAACAGTAAACCAACCATTTGTATAAGCACGCTCAGCACCGTACTTATTAGCATCGGCATCAATAGCGCCAATACCGTAAGCATTGTAAGTTTTCTTAATAGCGGTTAATTTATCGCGATTTTCTGGTGTCGCCATCATCGGTTTGCCATTTGTATCTAAGCCAACCTCAATCCCTTTAATAAGTGCAGAACCACCATTGGCTGTTTCATGTAAGGCGTGTGAGACCAAATAAATAGCATTGATCTTATTGTCGATACCAGCCTGAATGAAGGCATCTGCTGTACCAGCTAAGCTTCCTTTATTTGCAAGTACTTTATCATTCAGCTCTTTTGCACTCAGGTTATTGACAACAGTAGATAATTTTAGGAATTGATAATAAGATGGGCTATCCTGCATAAAGCTTTTTGGGTGTACATAGTATGACACTAGTGCCTCGTTAGCCGTGAAAATGCCAGCACCATCGACCTTTGGATTATTCTTTGTTTGTTTACTCACTACAGAAGAGTAATCATGTGAGTAATTCGTCGTCATGTATTGCTTACCACCTGTCCCAGGCGCTTCCAGATGGATTAAACGATAGAGCACGGTAGCTGCCTCTGCACGAGTTGTTTGAGCAAGAGGTGCAAATTGATTATTCGGCTTCCCAACAAGTAGTCCTGTTGAGACGACAGCTTGTACATCTGCATAGGCCCATTTGGCAATACGTGCATTGTCACTAAAAGCGATAGGGGAGGAAGATGTGTTGATGTTTTGATAAGTAAGAGCTCTTTTTAACATAGCCGCCATTTCCTGACGATTAATGTGATTATTCGGATGGAACTTGCCTTGCTCGTCACCTTTAATTAATCCGTGATAGCTTGCTTGCTCAACCACTCCATAATACCAGTCACCTTTTTTAACATCTGCAAAGGTTGCCTGACTAGAAGCTGCTGGCAAGTTCAGGGTTCTGACAAGAAAAGCAGCAAATTCAGCACGAGTGACAGCATCATTCGGACGATAATGGCCGAATTCATCACCCTTCATTAAATCGTTGGTAATGAGATAGTTCATTTCATGGTAGGCCCAGTGCTTTGAAATATCTTCTGCTGAAGCGGTAGTAGGGGCAAGATATAACATGCCTGCCAAAACTGCTCCATAAAGAGGAAATTTACGTTTCATTTTTCAAGCTCCCTTCAATAGTTGATCATGTTCTATCAAACTATCAAAAGTGTAGCATAAAAAGTGGCAATCTATTATTACAACATGGGGACAGATAGAATTGATTATTTACTTAATAAAGAAGAAACTCGTGAAGTTGGTGGGGGAGTGGCAGAATTCGCTAAGAAACGCCTTCTATATTTCTGTTTCTTTACAATTATAACTAAAATATTACGGGAGTCTTTAATTTTTGACAATTTAGTAACCATTCCAGAAAATGCTTGGTTATTATTGAGAGTAAGGTATAATAGGTAACGGAACTATATGTTACCAATACATTTTAGACAATAAATAGATGGTAGCTTATTGGTATCTATTATATACCATAATAGGTATGGTAAAATAAGCTTTCATAACTAAATTTATGTCCCAGTGCTTGAATTTAGGAAAAGTTAGTGTTATATTATTGTAGAAAGTGAATAAACTTACTAGAATGGTATTCTACTACTCTTTTTCTAGTAAATTTACTAACAAATTTGCTTTAGTTTTGTATTATTCAAGAAAGCTATAATACATACATTTAGGTAACTAATAAGGCGGTACTATAGTTTTCGTTGGATTAATATCAATTTAAGGAATTTTAGGGAGGAATACATTAATGGCAAAGCAAAACAAAGGCCGTAAGTTTTTCGCGGCATCAGCAACAGCTGCATTAGTTGCATCAGCAATCGTTCCTGTAGCATCTGCTGCTCAATTAAATGACTACAACAAAATCTCAGGTTACGCGAAAGAAGCGGTTCAATCACTAGTTGACAACGGCGTAATCCAAGGTGATGCTAACGGAAACTTCAACCCACTTAAAACTATTTCTCGTGCAGAAGCTGCAACAATCTTCACAAAAGCATTAGAATTAGAAGCTGATGGATCTGTAGATTTCAAAGACGTTAAAGCTGGCGCTTGGTACTACGATGCAATCGCAGCAGCTGTATCAAACGGAATTTTTGAAGGTGTTAGTGCAACTGAATTCGCACCTAACAAATCATTAACTCGTTCAGAAGCAGCTAAAATCCTAGTTGACGCTTTCGGTTTAGAAGGTAGCGAAAGCCTAAGCCAATTCGCTGATGCTTCTTCAGTAAAACCATGGGCTAAATCTTACTTAGAAACAGCTGTAGCTAACGGAATCTTCACTGGTTCTGAAGCAAACGGTAAATTAAACCTTAACCCTAATGCATCAATCACTCGTCAAGACTTCGCAGTAGTATTCTCACGTACTCTTGACCTAGTTGACGCTGAAACTCCAGTGGATGCTTCTATCAAAGCTATCAACAACACAACTGTTGAAGTAACATTCGACGAAGAAGTGAACGTTGATGACGTAAAAGCTTCAAACTTCAAAATCGATGGTTTAGAAGTTAAAAACGCTTCTGTTAAACAAACAAACAAAAAAGTTGTTGTTTTAACTACTGAAGCTCAAACTGCTGACAAAGAATACGTTTTATCTTATAAAGAAGAAGAAATCGGTAAATTCAAAGGTATTGCAGCTGTAATCCCTACGAAAATCGATGTAACAACTACATCAGTACAAGGAGTTATTGGTAAAGAAGTAACTCTTAAAGCTCAAGTTACTGTAGCTGAAGGTCAATCTAAAGCTGGTATCCCAGTAACATTCAACATCGTAAGCGATAACGCTAACGTGAATGCTAAAATCGAAGTTGAAGCTTTAACTGATGAAAACGGTGTTGCTTCTTACTCTTACACTCGTTACTACGAGCACAACGATAACGTAGCAGCTTACGCTACTAGCAAATCTTCAGTTTCTTCTACTGGTAAAGTATACTGGGCTAACAAAATTCAATTAGCAGTTTCTGAAATCACAACTGGTAATGAATTAGCTAACAATACTAAAAAATCATACAAAGTAGTTGGCGCTAAAAACACAACTTACTATGTAGCAATTAAAGAAAACTTAGAAGTAAATCCAGATAAAATTGTTGACGTTAAAGTACAAGATCATAACAACAGTAACTTTGTAACTCCTTATGAGTTAACTACTGGTAAAGATGAATATGCTAAAGTACAAACAAACGCTAACGGTGAAGCAACATTTACTCTTTGGGGTTCTAACTTATCTGCAACACCTATCGTTTACTTACCATCATCAGTTAACAAAACTGTAACTGATTTATCTTACTCTAAACTTGCATTACAATCAGAAGCTCCAACAGTGAAATTCTCAAAAGTCGATAAATTAGCGATTACTGTTGCTGCTGAAGGTACTGCAGAATCTGCAGAGTTCCTAGCAGAACCAAAAACTTACGATCAAAACTCTGTAGGTGGCCGTAACTACACTGTTACTGTAACAGACAAAGATGGTAAATTAGCACCTGAAGGTACAGTTGCATATGTAACATTTGAAGACGGTAACTTCAAAGGTGATGTTTACTTCTCAACTGCAAAAGAAAACTTTGTAAAAGTAACAGCAGATACTCCATACAAAGTAACTGTAGGTAAAGAAGGTAAAGCACAATTCCACGTAGCTGGTAAAGGTGCAACTACTTTCGCAAAACCAACTGTATTCCTAAATACATCTGGTGACAAACTAGCACTTGACAAAAACGATGTGCAAGCTGTATCTGAAGTAACTTACTTCAAAGCACCAGTTGTGAATAATGCAAAATTAAAAGTAACTGATGAGTATGGTCGTACAATTTCATCTACAACTGCTGGTAAAGATGCGTTCTTCACTTACCAATCTGTAGACCAAAATGGATTTGACTACCGTCCAACAGGTTATAAAATTACAGGCGACACAACTCAATTAATTTGGGAAAAAGTAGTAGCTCCAGATGGTACAATTGCTTACATTCCTAAATACGTAACAGTTACAGGAGAAACAGTTTACGAATACAACTTAGCGTTTGATGTAACTTCTACATTTGGTAATGCAACTGTAAAAGATGCTTCTGGTAAAGTATTAGCTGCTTCTCAAAACTTAGGTAATACAAAAACTTACCAAGTAAAATCAGATGCATATGGTCAAGCAATTGTTCGCGTTACAACTGACACTGCTGATACAGTAAGTGTTAACGTAACAGGTGCAAGCAATATTCTTCCAACTCAAACTGCTTCTGTAACATTTACAAATTCATCAGTTGTACCTTCACTTTACACTGGTGTAGTAGATTCTTATGATTCTATTAAACGTACTCTTAAATTTGCAGGAAAAGATGCAGTATCATACGCTGGTGAGAAAGTTTACTACCGTAACCTAAACAACACTCCAATCGCAACTGCTGAAGACTTCGAAAAAGCTTTAGCAAATGCAACTGGTACTGTTCAAGTAACTTATGAAGTAAAAGATGGCGTAACAACATTCTACATCTACAGCGTGGCTACTACTGGTAACAAACCAGTTGATACAGCTGCAGCACAACCAGGTGCAGAAGCTTTAGCAACAGCTATTAAAAATGCAGAAAATGCTAACCTTAAAGAAGCTGATTACACTGCAGAATCTTGGAAAGTATATAACGATGCATTAGTAGCAGCAAAAGCTGTAGCTCCTACAGCAGCTGACTCTGTAAAAGCAGCAGCAGCAAAAGCTTTAAATGATGCTCGTACAGCACTTAAATCAGTTGTACCAGTTGGCGTAACAGCTATTACTTCTGCAACTGCAGTAGCTGACGAAACTTTCTTAGGTCAATTATTAGGAAACTTTGACTACACAGTAGCTGGTACAGTTGCTGACGTAAAAGCTACTTCTATTGAACTAGAACTTACTTTAGCAGACGATTCTGTAGTTGCTCGTACAGTAACTATTACTCCAGATGCAAGTGGTAAATTCACTGTTACATTCAGTGACAATGATTATGACCACAAAGTAAAAGCTATTAAAGCAAAAGGCACTGAAGGCGCAGCAACTAACGTAGAATTTAAATAGTTCAAAGAAACTATTAATATCTGTATAGACCTAGATTAGAAAATCTAGGTCTATACTATAAGTTTGGGAGGAAATAATAGATGAAAAAGGGTAAAATTGTGAAATTCTCTGCAGCAACAATGGTTGCACTATCAGCAATCACTCCAGTAGCAGCATTTGCAAACGAAACTGAAACTACAGCTCCAGGTTTTTACACAGGAAGCACTTTTGTTCCAGTAGCAGACTTTGCAAAACTTTCAAAAACAGCTAAGAAAGCATTTTTAGCAGAAAATATTGCTGCAAACGCATTAGTACTTGTTCAAAACGGTAAAGTTTATGACATGACTAAAGAAGAAATCCAAAAAGCTCCAGCTAACGAAGTGGAAGGCTTAGGTAAAACTGTAGAAGAATACACTGCAGAAACTGGTAAAAAACTTACTCCTAATGGAATCGTTGAAAGTATTGCTGGATTAACTGTTAGTTCGGTAAGTGCGATTAACGCTACTCAAGCTGAAGTAACATTCAACAAAGAAGTGAAAGAAGTTAAACCTGCTAACTTTAAAGTTACTGATAAAGACGGCAATCTTGTATTTGTTAGCAAAGTTGAGCTAAACGAAGCAAAAACAGTTGCTACTTTATCTTTCTTTGATAAGTTTGCAGATAAAGGTATTTACACAGTTGAAACATCTGGCGTAGCTGATGCAGCTGGTAATACAATCGAAACATCTTCTAAAGCATTCGAATATGCTGCGGCAGCAGTTTCTAAAGTTGAATTCACTGCAACTACAATTGCTCCAACTGCTAACATTAAAGATTTGGTTAAAGTTACAGATGCTTTAGGTAGAGACATTACTAAAGAAGCTACTTTAGTATTTGAATCTTCAAATGAGGCAGTAGTGAATAGCTCTACTGGAGCACTATCTGCTGGTTCAGCTATTGTTGTAGCAAAAGTTAAAGTTGGAGACACTTTTGTTAAATCAGCTCCAACAACAATCACTGTAAAAGATGCAACAGCAACAACGTTTGCTGGTTTCTATGCTTATACAGGTGCAGCTGCACCTGACACAGACGCGTTTGCTAAATTAGATGCAGATAAGAAGAATGACTATGTCTATGTTGGTGGAGCAGCATCAAAATTAGGTCTATACTACAAAGACCAATTTGGTAAATCAATGAATGTTGCTGAGAAAAATGATGTAACAATCACAAACTTAACACCAAATGTTGTTATCGTTGAGAAAAATTCTGTAGATAATACTTTAGATATCAAACCTATCTCAGCTGGAGAAGGATATGTTAAAGTCAAAAACGGTGATTTCGAGCAAACTATCAAAATCACTGTAAGAGCAGAAGCAAAAGTAACTTCTTTTGAAGTAGAAAAAACTGAAGTTGCTGTAGGAACAAATGCTGGTGTTAACAGCCAAACAATTAAAGTTGCGTACAAAGATCAATTTAATGCAGAGGCTACTCCAGCTGCTTCTACACTTAAAGCAACAGCAGCAGACGATACAGTTGTATTAGCAACTCCTGCTAACGACGGAAAATCTGTTACTATTACAGCTCTTAAAGAGGGTGCAACTACTGTAGAATTAAGCTACAAAGTAGATGCTGATACTACACTTAAGCAAACAATTAATGTAACAGTAACAAAAGCTGGCGACCTTTCAACATACACTGTTGAAAATGCTGCTGCTAAGTTAGACGTAAATGGTGATGTATCTGATACGGCTAAAACTCCTGAAAAATCAGTAGTAAAAGTATTTGCAACAGATGCAAATGGCAATAAAATCAACCCAATCACATTAGATGGTACTGATAACAAATTAGTAGCTGTTGATAAAGATGGCAAAGCAGATTCTTCAGTTGTTAAAATCAATGGCGATAACATTACTGTTGAAGCTGTAAAAGCTGGAACTGGCTATGTACAAATTAAAGTTGGTTCATTAGTAGTTGATACATTGACATTTGAAGTAGTAGATACAACTGAAGTTGCTAAAACTGCAACATTTGACAGTCTAGCTATCGTTCTAGGTGAAATCGAAAATGACGCTACTGTTGCTCTTAATGCTAAACTTCAAGATATCGTTAAAGTTAAAAACCAAGATGGCAAGGACTTAACTGGATTTACAAAAGGGCAATTAGCTTTCGAATACACTATTACTAATAATAACGGTCTAACTCTTGGTGGTACTGCTAATGCAGAGACAATAACAGCACTTACAGAAGCAAATGCTTCAGCAGATATCGTAGTAACAAAAGTAACTTATGATGGTGGAACAGCTAACCTAATTTCATCACCTGTAGTTGTTAAACTATCTGCTAAGGATACTAAAGCACCAACATTGGATGCAGGTGTTGCTATTACAATTGATGGAGCTAAAAAGAAAGTTACTTTAACATTTACTGAAGCAATTACTAACAACCTTGTTGACATTCCAGCTCTAAAAGCTGCTGTTACAGTTGCGACTGATGGTGAAACATACGTTGCACTTGGTGACGATGATTCAGTAACAGTATCAGGAAAAACTTTGGTAATTGATTTTGATACTGCATTGAATACTGCAACAAACACAATCAAAGTTAATGCAAATGCATTAAAAGATGCTGTAGGCAATAAAACTGTAGAAATAACTACATCTGCAATTGACGCTTCTTAATAAAACTAAACGAAACGTTACTTCATAAGCTAGTTATCTAGTGAAAGAAGTGGAAATTGACCTCGTGGATATAACTATAAAACGATCTTCTCCATGAGGTCTTTTTTTCTAACTATCGTGCTGTATTTGTCAGGGAAGTTCTGATGCGTGATAAACAGTTCCTAATGATCACGAGCCTAATCCTCCTGCATCCAGTGAAGAGCTATCTCTCTGAAGGGGTGAAGTCAGGTAAAGTCGTACTTAGGTGAAATTCCTGGGGCGGGGCTCTTTAAAAAATGACTATGGCTAGGAAGACGAATCCATGTAGGCTGTATGTGACAAGTGCATGTGTGAAATTGCTAGGAGCTCGCATGTATTTCGATGATCTGCAATGATCATCTGAGCATTCGAACAATTAGGAGCTGTTAAACGGATGATGTGCATACTGTATAGTGGGAGCCTAAGGTCATTAAAAGAAGGGAACAACACGATGGAACGTTTGAAGTCTAGTAGGTGGAGGTTAGATAGAACCAGTGATACCTAGTAGATGGCAGCGGGTTCATAGTAGTGTGGATTGCTAGCCGTTTGGACTTGATTGGTAACAGTCGAGAAGGGTAAAACTAGCAGGAGCGAAGGAACCCAGTCAGTGAATAGATTCAATACTTATCTCCCAATTAGTATTAAACCGAAATAAAATATGTATAGAACGGTCATGTGAAATGATTACAAGTAATTGTAAAAAGTTTTTCATGACTGTTCTTTTTTTAACCTAATTTTACCTTTGGTTAGTATAGTTGAAGTGGGAGATAAATATTGAAGGGAGTGTTTCATTGACGGATCGCCGTGTGCGATGAAAGTCGCCTGCATGGTGAAGGCTCGTTATAAAACCGAGATATAGAGAAGGTATAAGACGAGAATAGTGGATTATTAGCTCCGACGAATGTACAAGGTATATCCCAGGACACAGTTCAAAATGATTGGGGCGGTGTGCAAAATACAATTTCTTGGACTGACAGTCAATCAAGTGGGACTATTACGTATACAATTAAACGTAATACTGTAAATTCTCTTGCTGGAGCAACTATTTTGCAATCAAATATCCCTTCAGGGACACAGCAATATGTTGATGTGGCTACAAATGCTTCATATAGTAGTACAAAAACATATTATTATTTTTTAGAAGCAACGAATGGTACGGAAACTGTTGTTACAGCTAGTTATGAATTAATAACGGTTAAGGATGTAAAAATAGTTTCAAATCTAAACTATCAAAATACTAAATTCGCAAATGTTGTATTTAACCCAACAACAGGTTCTTTTGAGCGTATATAAAAATTTTAAAGAAGCCTACTGGTTAAGTAGGTTTCTTTTTTAGAGGTGAAGGCATTGGAAATCGTGAAGCTTAGTGTAGAAAATTATTTACTATTTAGTCCTTATTTGAATCCTAACCATTTTCAACGATTCGAAGATGGTGATGATCTATTTTGGGGATTCGGTTTAGTAGAGGGGCATGTACCATATGGTGTACTATTAGCTGAGTTATCTAGTACAAATAGTGTCTCCATTACACATTTTGAAGTAGCTCAGGACGCGCAAAGTACAACTTATTTAGAGCGTTTATTAGATCATACAGAAAGACAGATTAATCAAAATGATTTAGTTATTACAAATATGACGGTAAACTCCCCAATTGAAAGTTCATCTGTAGAAGAATTATTCAGAAAAAAGGGGTGGAGTCAAGAAAGCCAAGTCATTAATCAATATATAGTTGATTTTAAACTGATGCAACGTAGTGAATGGGTGTGGAGTTTGAAAAAGCCTGAAAACATCGCTATTCAAACATGGGATGATGAGGTTGAGCAGGCATTTAAAAGGGCGGTACATATTGAAGAGAAGTTTGATGACTTTGTCTTGCCGTTAGTCAGTAATTTAGGGGTAATTGACGATCAGTACAGTTTTGTTTTAACTGTGGATGGGGAGATTATGGGGTGGTGTTTTTGTGAAAGAGTCGCAAAGAATATGTTGCTTTCACCAATGAGTTATGTGAAACGAACACCCGCTACAAGACTTGGAGCCATGCTTTTATATTCAGAACTAGTAAAAAAGGCATTAGAAACAGATATGTATGTGACGTTTTTTGCGAATGTAGATAATCTATATATGCAAAATATTATAAATAGAAGATTCAAGGAATGTATTATTCAGAAAAAACCAATCATGCATTTGTTTAAAAGTAAGTAGTTGTCCTCTTCAAAAACTAAAATTCTAGTTGAATCACTTTATTTTTCATAGGGTGATTCTTTTTTTATACGACTATATGTAATTATGTTGACCAAGATGGAAAGAAAATAACCGTGGGAAATTGGTAGGAATTAAAAAAGCGCATGACAAATAAGCCAACTAAATCAAGCTTTGGCAATAAAACCGCTTTAAGTGAAAAGATAGACATATATTATATTAGTAGTAAGTACTAAATAAGCCTTTCATTCCGTCATGGAGTGAAGGGCTTTTTCTAGTTCAAGGAGGAGATTCACATGGCAGAAAAACAAAAGAAAGTACCAGCTAAACGTATCCAGTTAGTAGATGTAGTATTAGAGCGCAAAGGTTCACAACTATTTGAAGGGCGACGTGTTCGTTCACCAGAAGATGCCGCAAACATCATTCGTGATTTCATCGGAGATAGCGATCGTGAGAAATTCGTAGTGTTGTGTCTATCAACAAAAAATGAGCCAACAGCTTTACAGGTTGTCCATACCGGTTCCATTAATGCTTCAATTGTTCATCCAAGGGATGTACTAAAGGTAGCAGTCATTTCAAATAGTGCCAGTATTTTAGTGGCGCACAATCATCCAAGTAATGATACAACCCCTTCACCTGAAGATATTGAAGTAACGAAAAGACTTGTGGAGGCTGGTCAGATTTTGGGCATTGATGTCATCGATCATCTTATTCTAGCATCAAATTCATTCCGTTCACTCAAAGAATCAGGTTACATGTAATTCGAGAAGTATTCAAAAAACTCGTACACCGAGCAGAAACAGCTGCAAAATGAATATGTGAAGGAAAGGGAAGGTGGTTTACATGGCAGCCGAAAAACGTCTTTTAGAGGTTTTATCACAGAAGTTAGGAAAGGAAATACCCATCAGTGAAATTGGCTACGAAAGCATTGAGTTCATGAAAGAGGAAGTGGATGAGCAGTTAGTTCCTGAGCATGTCCTTGATCAATTAGCTGAACCTATCATTGGTGATAGTGCAAATTATACTGATGATAAAGGAGATTACTATACTTTGATTTCAATTGAAACAGGTAACGGAGAAACGTATGAAGTATGGTTAATCAATGACAAAGTTGTCTCTAATTTTACATGAGAAAAATAATCTGAATCGATTTTATCTCGCGACAATTCTAAGTTAAATCTCGCGACATAAGTAAAGGCGGATGGCAGAGAAAACGGTAAGTGCATGCGACACATAGCATGCGCTCATATTGTGTGCAGAAAAACTGACGACATTATTATATAACTGTCGTGAGTGGCCTCAGTAGGTAATGATTTTCACATGAGAGGAGGTGAGAATCCAATGTGGGGTGAATTATTGACAATTGTGATTATAGCTGTTGTTACAGCGGTTGTGGATTACGTGGTGAATCAAAAAGAATCTATTATCCGTTATGCTAGTTACTAATTTGAAGGGAGTAAGTGATTCGGAAAACTTGCAGGGGGAGGGAAAAAGTGAACGAAACTTCTTCCCTCTTTTTTTGATTTCTAGAAGGAGTCAATGTTCTGTGCATCTTGAGTTATTAGGTGTAAGCAAATTAAACAAATATAGTTTTTCATTGTGACAGAAAGGATGAAACACATGGAATTTAAAATTAACATAGTAGAACGTTTTACTGAATGGTTGACACATGAGGGAAAAGCAAGTGCAACCATTGCTAGTTACATTAATGATGTAAAGCAGTTCAATCAATACTTAGCAGTAAAAGATGTTGATCCAGAAGTGTTACTCACACGCTTCCTGTTCACAAATTACATGAAGCAACTAGAGACAGAAGGAATGGCAGTGTCGACTATCAACAAAAAGGTCAATTCATTAAAGGTGTACAATGACTGGCTTTATCATGAAAAAATGGTCGAGGATGTGTTCATTAGCATTAAAAAAGACAAAGTGAAAATTGCTACTGGTAGTGAAGCAGAGGTCAGTGTACTTACAGATACACAGGTAGAACAGTTTCTGTTTCATTTAGAGAAGGAGAGTCAACGTAATAAGTTAATTGGCTACCTTTTATTGTATACAGGCCTTCGAGTAAGTGAATTAGTAAATATTCAGCTAACAGATGTAGATCAACTAACTGCACAGCTGACAGTGAGGGGCAAAGGGGGCAAGCTGCGGGAAGTGCCGTTGCGAAAGGATGTGCTTGAAGCGCTGCAACAGTACCAAAAAGGGGAGCGAGCCAGCAGCAAACACAGTCAAAGTCTCTACTTGCTCGTCAGCCAGCGAGCAGAGAGGATGCACAGAGACGCAGCGAGACGATGGCTTGAACAAACGGGAGTCAAGCTAGGCTTTCACATGCATCCGCACATGATTAGACATACGTTTGCGACACGACTGTTACACAGAGGCAATGTGTCAATTACAACAGTGTCAAAGCTTTGCGGGCATGCATCGTTAAATATGACAATGCGTTTTTATATCAATACGTCAAAAGAAGAAAAGCAATCAGCGGTTGATAAACTGTAAATAGAATAACGGCTAGCAGAGAAGCTAACCGTTATTTTTTTGATGTTGTGCAATGAGTTCATCTAAAAAAGCAGAGACGTTGGCAATCTGACCAGTAGCTTGTAATTGCTTTACATAATCCATCTGTTCTTTCTGTAAATGTGCGGTGAATTTGATGCGATTTGCCTTGTAGGTGTCAGTAACTTCTTTTTTTGGTCGACCTCTTTTATCTGTGTACCCAGCATTTTTGAGTCGACCTAAAATAGCAGTAAGCTGTTGTTCTTGGTGACGAATCCTAACTTCTAATTGTTTTTGAAGTTTTGGATTACTGGATGCTTGCAGTTGTTGCTTAAAGTCTTGAAGATTTTGTTTTACATCTTTCAGTGTTTGCAATTGTTGTTGGATATACTGTTCATTTTTTTGAGCCGCCTGTACTTTCAATATTGCTACATTCTCCTTTGAAAAAATAACTTTTCCCATCATTTATCACTCCATTAAATTAGAATAATAAGTTGTTAGAATATTTTGGTCGACCAAAATTTAAACAAAATGACCATCCAAGATTTGATTTAATTCTGCTGTAATATTGACTTGATCTCTTTCAGAGAAGGTTAGTAGTATCTTTCCTGAATGATTTGCAAATGCAACGAAAGGATCATACCTATTTTCAAATAGCTGTTCTAGTAATACTGCTACTGCAACAGCAATTTGTGGTTCAGTATAAAAGATTTCAAAAGTTAAATTCAGTTTTTCTTGAGCTTCCTTCGTATTTACCTTCCCATCATCCAATCCATTATGAAAGTAATTGCTCTCAATTCCTGTACTTGATAATAAATTGTAGATTTGAATTTGTAGGTCTCGTTGTTTAGATTCTTGTGAGAGTTCAAGTGTCATTTTTTCTTTATTGCGATGAATCTTCAATTCTTTTAAATCTTTTGAAATAATCGAACGGTCGACTTCAATACTATATTCTTCTGCTAATATTTGGCGAATACCATCTTGTGTTAATCTATCATAGGTTTTCAAGATTTCTTTAATTTTTCTATGACGTATTTGTTTGTTTTCTTTCATTATTCCCTCCTGGAATTCGGAATTCACATTTTAGACACAATTTCCAGCGATGTGCAGCCAATAATTGTTTGTACGTTGATTCTATAAGGTTTTACCCAGATTGTAATTTGATAAAAGAATCAATAAGGATATCCTGTCACATAAAACCAAACATTGCAATTATCTTTGCACAATTCCTAAAATGTTGCACAAATTACTGTGTGTTTTATTGTTTGTTTGTTGATTTGAAGATGTTTTAATGTTGATTGTAATGTGCAAAGATTGTAAATTGAAGAAGCGGAAACGAGATAGATTGTTTCGGTAACAAAACACAAGGAGGTATTCAAAATGCAAACTGATACACATTGTAAAGTACTAGCAGAAGTTAAGAAGAAAGTTTATCCGTGGTACGATCTCGTCTTAAAAATGCACTCATCGATTCACGAAGTTGCGCCAAGCACAAATGAGGATAGTGTGATGTTATTTTCAACTCTTAAAGTAGAAGGTAAATCAAATTGGCATGGTGACTTAGATCATCTAAATGAAAAACTCTTACCGTTTATAAGTATAACGTTTCCGCAATTCTCCATTCAAACGCTAACGTCAGAGAATGACAACTTCGAAGCTACTTACGAGGCTCAAGCAATGACTCCATATAAGTATATAGGAGATTTATTTCATCAAGAACTAGCTTGTAAAGATGAAGCAATCAATGATTTTATTCAGGAGCATAATCTAGCGGATATAAAGTTAACGGTCTACATCGGTGCATGTATCTATGAATAAGTGAATTAGATAGTAGGTTCTAGCCTCAAAATGATTAAAAAATACTGAATTTTCAAATAAAAGGAGTGTTAAGTATGGAACAAGTACAACGTAAACAAATCAAAGCGAAGGTAGGTAAATTACGCTTACCAGAAGGAAAACACACAATGAGCATTCGTGATTTTAAAGACATTCAACAAGAGTTGAGTAAATTCGGTAATCAATGTCAAACAACAGAAGTTTTGTTAACAGGTAAAGTTTTCGATAAAGAAATGGAAGTATGGCAAAAATTATGGCTTCATAGTGATCCAGGTTCTTTATTCCAACAACTCATCTGGGCAACAGGTATTGAACCAGATGAAGAAGGCGACATTGATTTAACTGATGCCTTGGATAAAACGATACAAGTAATCGTAGAAAGGCAGGGACAATTTGTGAATGTTACAAAGTTTTTACCAACCAATCGTCAATCATCTTCATCCAAATTATTCAATATGTAAGTAGTTAACGGTCAAAAAAATACTAAACAAAGCCACATGGAAAGGGATGTAATAGTTACTTAGTTCCCTTTCCCATTATGAGGAGGAAATCAATCATGTTTAATCAAAATAAACCGTCAGGTACGAAAGTTATTAAAAAGCGCAACAATAATCCGTATGCTCAGGAAGTACAAGAAAAAGAGCAAAATCTAGCTACTTTTGATGAGACAGAAACTGAAACAACAGTTGAGGTCGCAGAAGTTGGATTGCCACCAAAAGATGAGCTAGAAACAACAAAGGGGGAAGAAGAGTCGGCAGCGGAGCTACCTAAACCAGCAACGAACGGATCGAAAGAAGAGCAGCAACCAGAAAAAACTTCATTAGATGATACCACTGAATCTAATGAATCAACCGTATCTGCTGAGGTTGTAACTATAGCTTCTAATAAGGTAGAACTTGATTCTTTGGAACAGGATGATACTTTGCTAGATGAAGCTGTTGCAACTACTCCGAATACGCCAACACACCGTCAAATGAATGCACCTCTAACAGTAGTGAATCATAAGAACGGGAAACGAAATAAAATCAATAAAGATGTCTGTAAGAAACTTGACTTAGCTGAAGGTGATCAGGTTGATGTGTTCGTCAAAGAAAATTGCGTGCTCATCTGCAAGTCACTCAATAACCAAGGGCATACCTTGAATAAAGGTAACATTATCTACAATAAAGAACTTGTAGAAATGATTACAGAAGCGTGCCAATTAGACTTCGATGGATGTTCATCAAATAGCTTAACGCAAGTCAAATACGTGCAATCCCAAGGTCGCCTTGTAGCGATTCTTACAAAAGGGGGTGATGTGTAATGATTACAGAGGCAGGATTAACAGCAGGAGATACTTTTGAATTCAAAAATCTTTTACTCAATAAAGATGGTGTCTATCGTTACGATACTAATAAAGAAGAGTACGAGTGGTTATGTAAACCTGTATTTATTTCATACAAACGACAAAACTACTTTAATAATCAAGTGATTCTAGGAATCAATTATTGGCAAAATAATCGATTTAGCATTTTGGAAATTGATGCTGAAACATTCAATAAACAAGTGGTAGATGTGCTAGCACCTGTGGGATTCTTAATTCCTTATTACTTTAAGAACTATGTCAATACTTTTCTTATCTTGCAACAACAAGAAGTGGCATTCAGAAGTGAGTATCATCAGATTGGATTTTTACCTAAGCCAACAAAAGATTCCCCTATCATTTATGGCTTGTCTACACCAATTAGTCAGTCTGAAACAAATTTACAATGGAATGAAGTCTTATGTAGATACGACTTAAAGCCTAAAGGTGAATTCGGAAAATGGTTAGATATGTTGAAGAAGCATGTCATTCCAAGTCCAGCGTTAAGTTTTATGTTGGGGGTGGGTTTCTCCTCCATGTTAATCGGGTACAGTAGCCATACATCTGAACCCTTAGATACGCAACTTGTGCATCTCTTAGGAAAATCAAGCTCAGGGAAGACGACCGCTGCTCAGTTGGCATTGTCTATCTATGGATTACCAACAGAACGAGCAGATGGAACCCTTTTTAACTTATGGCACGCAACTAATAACGCATTAGTCCATCAATTGACTGGAAATTATGGTGTAGCGATATTATTCGATGAATTTTCAATGTCCACCGCTAATACAGTCACATCATTAGTCTATGTCTTGGCTAGTGGTAAAGATAAGAAACGAATGAACGATAAACTGATATTAAAAGAAGGTGGGGGTTGGAGTACCGCCTTCATCACTACAGGTGAAAATAGTATCTTTGAGAAAACAAATCGAAATATGGGACTTACCGTCCGTTTGCAGGAATACGACAATAAACAATGGACAACCGATGCCGCTCAATCAAATGACATTAAAGCTACTGTCAATGAAAATTACGGACATGCCGCAATCGAAGTCGCACGCTATTTAGCTACCTCCAATTGGTCAACTGTCATGCCGACTATCCAACACTGGAAGGAACAGTTCCTATTAAAGTTACCTGAGAGTGGTGTGAAGGATCGTATGGCACGTAAATATGCAGTCATTGTAGCAGCCCTCTCCTTAGCTGGCGAAGCGATGGAGATTGAGTTCCCATTGGATGAAGTCATCGAATTTATCGTGCAGAATGATTATGTGTTAGAAACACAGCGTGATTTGGCAGATGTTGTCTATCGTGGTGTGATTGATGATATAAGGTCGAATGCAAATCAGTTTATATTCCCAGGTATAGCCCCATCTGGTTATCACATAAAAGGGAAAGTTGAACGTGACCAAACCTCCTACAAAGTTTATTACATTAAAGCAGAATTTGAAAAGTTGTTGGAAAGCCAAGGCATCACAAACTACACCAGTATTATAAACATGTTGAAAAGTAAACCTTACTTCGAAGCGGATACGGATCGACCCACACAGCGAAAAGTCATCGAAAAGGACAAGGGTTGACAGAATACCTATGTCTTTAAAATACCAAAAGCAGAGCTTGATACATGGTTAGTTTAAATCTAAAACCTACAAAACCAGTAAATAAACAAAGATAAAGACTATATTATAAAAGTAATCAAGGTAGTAGCGAGCGTGGGCTTGCTACTACTAGTTATTTAAGGAGGAGTTTACATGAAAAAGAACCAGTATACAGTTGTAAAAGAAGTAGCAGAAGATATAGTTCCAATGTTTAACACCGCTAAAGAATTGTTTCTAACAACTTTAAAAGATAAGCAAATGAGCAGTGAAACGATTCGGGGTTATGATAATGATTTAAAGCAATTCCATACCTTCTTAAGGGATGGCAGTAATGCCCCAGTGTTTGTGAATTGTATTACTACCGAATCCATTGAATTGTTGGTCAAACAGTTACGAAAAAATAAGCTAGCTGCTGCATCCGTTAATCGTAAAATCAATGCCATTTCAAGCTTCTGTAACTTTGCGGTAAAAAAGAGATGGTTTGCATTTAATCCAGCTGCAGATGTCGATCGTGTACGTGAGAAAAGTAAAGAGCGTGCTTACCTTAATGTAGAGGAGATACAAAAAATCCTTGCAGCCATCACGCATACAACGATTAAGTATGTCGTTATTTTGATGAGTAATACTGGTTTACGTGTGAGTGAAGCAACAAATCTACGATTATCGGATGTAGACTTTGACAATAAAGTGTTACATGTCATTGGGGGAAAAGGCAACAAAGATCGTGATGTTCCGCTGAATGATGCTCTCATTGAACAATTAAAAACGTATAAGGATAAGCATCGTCCAACTACAAATTCACTGAATTTCTTTGCGACAAGTAAAACAGGCGGTATTAGCCAGCAGTACGTGAATCGGGAGCTGAAAGAAGCAGCCAAAAAAGCAGGGATTGAAAAGGAAGTGACAAGCCATGTGTTACGCCATTCCTTTGCCTCACAACTTGTTCAAACACAAACCCATGTTGCTGTAATTTCGAAACTCTTAGGGCATGCAGATGTAAGAACAACTTCGATTTACATGCATGCTGATCAAACAGATTTGCAGCAAGCAGTGAATACAATTGGATTCTTAAAATAACAAGGAGGTCATCATATGTTAGAAACGGTTTGCCAGGATGAAAAGGTAGCTAAAGTATTAGAAATGTTACAAGAAGGCTTCAGAAGAGATGACATTGGTGACTACTACGAACAACAGTGGAAGTCAGTGGATATCTACATGCGGAGAAAAGGCTTTCGCTGGTGCAGGGAACAACAAACTTACATCCTGAAGGAAGGTGAACCTGAAACCAAGTTAGAAGAAGCTATACAAACCATAAACACTAAAGCCGCTCAAGTTGTTCGGATGTTAGATGTAAAGCATCCGAACATCCGCCAAACGGCTGCTAAACAAGGTTTTGCGTCCATTGAAGACATGGGCGAATACATGCGATCACAAGGCTACATCTGGGATGATGAACTTAGTAATTATCAATACGATGAAGCTAGTAAACCAGTTGTAAGCGAAGTATTAGCATCCATAACATTACCTGTAGGTGCTTTGGATGAAGAAGCAATCTTACAGCTACTTGTCCGTCATCAGGAAAAACTACTTCATCTGTTGCAATCTGAACAAGTGGGGAGTTTGCATACTTACAGATTCAAAGGAAATAAAGTCAACAAAACACTGACACTTGCCTCTAGTGCAGCTGCCCTTCTTGAAGATTACCAAAAAGAGTACAACATCACACAACGCTCCATCGTTGAGACAGCACTCGCAGAATTTTTCGAGCGACATGGCTACGATGAACAACTAAGACTGGCGACAACCTAGCGAAACAAAGAGTGAGCATGACTTCGGTTGTGCTCATTTTTCGATTTTGTCCGCTCGTCCCGCCTCCAAAACCCGTGTCAAACCTTTGCCACACAAGGGATTCCCGTAAATCCCGCTGTTTTTTGGGGAGAGGGATTTTGTAAAAAATGGCTTCCCATTTAGAGGTCATGGTATAATTAAATAAATAATTCGAGGTGAAATCCAATGAATCACAAAGCCTTAAAACGTATTCCATTGAATAAATTAATGGATTTAAAAGTAGACTATGCCTTCAAACAGTTGTTTGGTAGTGAGAAGAATAAAGATATTACAATCGTATTTTTAAATGCTATTTTACAACGTACGGGTCGAGATACAGTAAAAGAAGTCATGTTTGTTAATCAAGAAGTTGGTGGCGAATATGAAGATGATAAGCAATCAAGATTAGACATAGTAGTAAAAACACAAATGGGTGAATTGATTAATGTAGAAATGCAATTATCTAATCAAGATGATATGTTTAAGCGTACGCTATTTTACTGGTCACGTTTATATACAGCACAACTTCAAAAAGGAAGAGGCTATCGTAAATTATTGCCTACAATTACTATTAATATTTGTAACTTTACGATTTTTGATGAGATCAAACATTATCATAGTACCTATCATTTGTATGAAGATACAATGCTTGAACGATTAAAGCCGAAAGACGATGTACTTGAAGTGCATTTTATTGAAATGAACAAGTTTTTAAAAGCTTGGCATCAAGAGCAACTAAACCCATTAGATGATATTTTGGCTAGGTGGTTGTTGTTACTAGGAATGGTCGATGTTCGTAAGGAAAAGGTTTACAATGATATTTATCAAGAATTGGAGGAGTTAGCAATGAAAGATGAAAACTTATTAGAAGCGTTTAATGAGTGGGAAAACTTAAGTCAAACACCTGAGACAATAATTGCTTACCAATCTCGATTAAAAGCCATTTTAGATGAAGAAGCTCGATTAGATGATGTACATGAAAAGGGCATTGAAGAAGGTGTAAAAAAAGTAGCAAAAGAATTAATTTCTTTAAACCTTGATTTGGAAACAATTAGAAAGGCTACAGGTTTATCAATAGAAGAAATTGAAGAATTAAGATCAGAAATGTAATGTCCGTTTCTCGAGCAGTACATCTTTAAAATAAGGTGTGCTGTTTTGGTATAGGCTGTTACCGAAACAGCCGTTACTTTTTTTCTTGAAGATAGGTGTTAGGTGAGGGATTATACAAAAAGACATATCATTATCATGGTTTTAACCTTGATACTTTTTAACACTATATAATAGTAGAAACTCTGTTTTTTTGTTTCTGTGTTTTTGACTGTCTCTCCCAAATTGTCGGGATTGACGGGAACTTGATGTGTCCCATCGAGTTGTGTCGGGTTTTTCGACCGGGCATGACGGGAAGTGACTAGAATTTTAGTCTACAGAAATTATGATGTGGTTTAGTAGATATACAGCAACTTCTCTAGAATTTATATTGAATTTTACTAGACTAGCTTTTTGAAAGTATCCACAAATTCATGAGGGAGAAGGGATTGTGAATTTACTAAAATAGGAATAAATTTAGTTAAGTTTGTGCGATTAACAAAACTGGTGTTGACGTAGCAATCACTGCAACAACAGAAGCACTAACAGGTGTTACTATTGAAGTTAAAGACAACAAAGGTAACGTTGTTGAAGTGAAAGCAGTTGACCTAGTTAAAGGTGAAACTGTTGCTTCATTCAAATTTGAAAAAGAATTAACTGTTGATCCAGAAGGCGTTTGGACTGTAGCTGGCATCTCAGTTGATCTTGATTTGAAAGCTAATCTTGAAGCGGTTTACAACTACGAAAACCAAGTTAAACTTCTTGAAGGTTTAAACAAACTAGGTTTGACTGACGTGAACGCTGATAACATCGTTAAATATGCAGATGCAATTACTGCTTTAAAAGACTCTACAAAAGATACTTATGTAGCTCTTGAAGATTTTACTAAAGCTGTAGCTCAAGAAGCAGTTAAGGCTGGTAACAAAGCAGCTGCAGAAGCAACTGATGAAGAAGCAGTTGTAAAAGCTGTTAACGAAGCTAAAACTGAAGTTGCATTGTTAACTGCTCTTGCATCATTTGACCGTGTAAATGCAGATTGGATTGCTGAGTATGATGTAGCTTTAGGTACTTCTGAAACTACTATCAAGTCAATCCAAGGGAAAATTGATAATGCAAATGCTACTAAACTTTCATCAGGAGTAACAAGCCCTGTTGGAAAACTTCAACTTGATGGAACGAACAATAGTATTGTTAAAAAAGATTTAACAGATGCTAAAGCATTAGTTTCTGCATACATGATTCCAGATGCTGAAGGTGCAAACGCAAAAGCTGAACTTCTAAGAGAAATTGATGTACAATTAGCAGTTGTAGCAGTATTAGAGGCACAAACTCCTGCTCAATTAACAGTTGCTATCAATGGACTTAAAGCTGTAGACGCTGCTTATGTATTAAACATGGATAACTATAAAGATGCAAATCGTCAAGCTTACATTGATGCATTTAAAGCTGAAATTACTGTAACAAATAAAAATACTATTTCAGATATTAATGTTAAATTAGCAGTTGTTAACGGCGCTGTAGCAGCAACTCCTATTGCTAACGTTAAAACAAAAGGTAATTTCCTAGTTGCAGCACCAACGGCTACTCAAAAAGCAGAATTGTTGGCAGCTCTTAAGTCAGCAGACTTAAAACATGTTGCTGATGTAAATGCAGATGCTTATGCTACATTAGCAGATACTTCTGCTACAACTAAGAATGCTTTTGGTGAAATTACTATTACAGGAACATTAGCTACAGATAAAGCAACTGTTCAAGCACTAGTTGAAAAAGCAAACTTAGCAGCTATTCAAGCGGCTACAGATGGCGATAAAGTATACGCAGCACTTGTAGCTTACGGAAATGATATTAAAGATTTATCAATACACAATAAAGCACAGTACAATACAGATAAAGCAAATTACATTACAAACAAAGCAACTGTTCAATTAGCTGTTGATGCTTCTAATATTAAAGCTCTTCAAGCTCAAACAACAGCAGCTGGTGTTCTTGCTAAACTTCAAATTATGACACAAGTTAAGAATGTTAAAGCTGAAAATGCTCCAGCATATCTTGCAGGTGTTCTAGATACATCTACTGCTTCTTCTTTAGGTAATGCTACTACTGATACTATTGGAGAAGTTCAAACAGCAATTAACACTATCAACACAGCGCAAGCAGCAACTGCTGGTGTTAAAGCAGTTAATGAAGCTACAACTGCAACAGCTCTTCGTGACATCTTAACTGACCTAGTTGTAGCTAGCGATGTTACAGCAGGTAGTTACCTAGACCTTACAAATGCTGATAAATTGTTAGTTGCAGAATTGTTCTTAAACGATGATGTATTTACTTCTACTGGACTAGTTGCTGCAACTCGTACAAACCTTGATGCAAATGATGAATATCAGGCTCTTGGTGATATTGGAACTGATTTAGAAGCACTTGCAAATGCATTTAATACATTAAGAACTGATGCAAATACAGTATTTGCTGGAAATGCTGTTGGTTCTGTAACAATTTCTGCTGTTCAAGCTCAACTTGATAACCTAGTTAAAGCTAACTACACTGCATATGATGCTCTAACAGGTACTCAAAAGCTTGCTGTAGCTGAAGCATTTATCGCTGCATTCCCAGTTGATAAAGACGGTGCTAACTACCTTGCTGGTTACACTACATTTGGTGCTTACACAGCAGCAGTTGACGCAGCAATCGCTGCTTCAAAATAAGAATTCTTATCCACTCAACATTCTAAACTGTAGAGTAGATAATAAGAAAGGACTAGCCTTCGGGTTGGTTCTTTCTTTTTTACTTAGTGGAGCAGAAGGGAATAATGTGAAGAAATTATTCTAAGTGAAAATTACTATTACTTGAGAATTATAAATAGCGCTTTGTCTATTTACTCTAGAAATTATTATAATAGAGAGAACAAGAGGAGGTTTTGGAAATGGAATTTGATGTTCTATCTGGAACAGTTGCAACCAATGAAGAAGTCCTTGTACCTGAGATTTTAAACACAGGACAATTCATTGAAGTTGTAGAAGAAATGGCTTTATACCAACAACTATCTAAACAATTAAGTGAATTAGAAGTAATGGTAGATTATACGGATTCACAAGTGAAAACTATTCAAGTGCTAGTTGAAAAAATGATGATTCGTTTAGATGAAAAAGAAGAATTATTAATGCGTTGTGAGTGGTTAATAACAATGAAGGACATCGAGGGATGTTTAGATCAGTTGACTACGTTAGAGGCAGTAAAGGTTACTCGTGCACAGCTAGGTCGTGTACAAACTTGTCCACTGAAAAATGAATTACAACAAAAACTAGAGGCACTGGAAGCGCAGCTAACACCAGTTGAAAAACAACTTTCACCGAAGGAAGCACTCGTAGAGGCTATCTTTATGACAGGGAATGAAACGTTCATGAATTTAGGTAGTGCGGGACGTAACCATATTGTAGAGGAAGTAGTAAAAGGAGATGGCAAAGTAGAGACAGCTATTGCCAAAGCAGAAGCATTAGAAGCATCTGTACAAGCTACAAAACAATCAAGTTCTATAGCAGTGCTTAGACAAGCATTACAGCAACTACCGTTACAGAACTTTAAAACCATTCCTGTGGAACATGAAGCAGAAGTGTTACAGAAACTGCTCGACAATGCTAACTGGAATGGATTATTCCTACTGGATCTTCAAATAAAACATACCACTGCACAAATATATCGCAAGTATAATCCAATACAAGAAGGAGTATTGACAACTCTTATTTTGGATGAAAAAGTGAAGGAAAAGCTAGGTGTTCAACAACTGTAATGGTTGGAAAATCAAATATTTATTATACCCTTGAAAAAGCTCAAATGACTAACTGATGGTCATTTGAGCTTTTTGTATTCTTTAAATCTCCAAGAAAGTATTCTCTAAAAAGCAGATAAAGCAATGAGTAAGTCTAATGTATTCTCTGATAAATTTGCTAGATTAATTATTATCATCCCAAATAAAAAATTTATACGCTCATTGCCAATGATTTGGATTATAATGAAAATATATACTGTAGGAGGAATTTAAATTGAAAAATATGTTAAGAATTATAGTGGTTGCTGTACTACTATTTAGTATTTCTTTATCAGCACCTGTAAAAGAAAATGCCTTGGCAAGTGAGAAAAATGTCGTGGCTGGTTTCTATATTAAGAATGAGTTGGTCTATAATTTAAAAGATTTCCAAGCATCTTCTAAAAAGGATAAAAAGAAAATTATCAAAGACGTATTGGGCTATAAAACCTATTTAGTGATGGGTAATCAAGTATATGATTTTCAAGCAGCAGCTAAATTGCCAGCGGGCCAAAATCCTAAAGGTGTTTCTGTTAGTGAGTATGAAAAAGTAAATGGAGAATTAAAGCAACCAAATACTACTACAACGTTTACAATCCTTTCTATTGAGTAGTTAATACTTAAATATGATTGTGCATTATGGCTCTAGTAAAATTAATAGAGAAGACAACTGTAGTAAAAAGCGAAAACTCCTCATATGTTTTGTTTGAGCAACAGAACGGTTGAAGTGTTTTCGTCTTTTCTGTCTTAAGACAAGATTTTCAAAAATTTAGTTGAAATAATTAATAGTTCCTGAATTTACTAAACTATTCATAGTAAATCTTTTATTTCTACTTTAAATGAATATAGACTGAATAATATCAATGAATGGAGATGTTTGAGTGAAAAAAACTATTCAATTAATGGGATGCCTACTATTTTTATTATGTTTTACTAAAACCGTTTATGCTAGCGATACAGAATGGATAGCTAAAACAAATATAAATGTCGAAAAAGAATGGACCATTACTTTTAATGAGCCAATTGATGTTTCTACTGTAAGTAATGACACTTTCTATATTGTTGATACGAATGGTAATCGTTATGAAAGCTTAGTAGTATCTTTAGATGAATACCGTGTATTAGTCACACCAATTAATCAAGGCTATAATCCTAATACTACATATTCACTAATTGTTAATAATGTTAAAAATTTTAAAGGTAAATCATTAGAAGGTAAAGTTAAGATGAACTTTACAACGGAATCATTTTTTACAAATGAATTATCCAGTTCAGAGTATCTTCTTCTTGCAAAAGAAGTTCAATTAAAAATTGATAAAATAAAAATTTATTATCCTATTGGAAGATTAAGTGATTATGAATTCAAACGTTCTTATAACAAGCTATTGAAAGAAATTAAACTATTAAAAGAAAATATCGCTTTATATGAATTGGATAATTCATATGAAGGTAAGATGAATTTAAAAAATGCTAAAGAACAGCTTGGAAAAGTGAAGAGTGAGTTAGATGATTTTCTTATAGCGAGAAGAGCGCAGTTACAACTAAGATCATTGGAAAATATTCTAATCGAATACACTGCAAAATATGATAATGATAATAATCATTCCATTATTGATAAAAAAATAACAGAGATACAGAGACAATTTCCAGTAGGTGATTACTCAGATTATGAATATGAAAAACTTATAAAAGAAAAGTCAGCTGAAATTTCGACAACAAATTATAATATTTCTATCTTGGCTCTTGATACATCTGCAAAAGCAGATAAGAAAAGAAAAGAACTACAAGCTCAATTAGCAGAACTTGAGTTAGATTTGGATGAGATCAGAACTAAGAGAAGTGCACAATTACGAATCCGCTCTCTTGAAAGTCTTAGGGATTAGGGAAGAACTCCAAGAATAAAACGAGGTTTAACTTTACAATAACTGTCTATTTTTGGACAGTTATTGTTTTATATGATTCTAAGGAATCTCTAGATTTAAAATCTTACTTATTATATACATACATGAGTGGTAATTATATTCGATTTAATATTACTTTTTAGCTTTATGAAATATATTATTTTACCGATAAAAATATATTACTAGGTTTAGTATATTCATTTTTAATAGCTAAAATCAGAAAATTAAGGCATTAGTTTTATAACTTAAAGGGGGATACTTCCATTGAACAAACGAAAATTAGCACTGTCTGTCTTTATGACTGTACCAATTGTAGCAGTATCAGTAGTTCATCCTATAGAGAGTCTTGCCGAAAATCAGGATTGGGTTAGTGAAGAAAGGGGATTAATCGCGAATCCTGACATGAATGGTGTTAACGTTAATGTTTATAGCGATGTACAAGTATTAGCTGAAAGTGTACCAACTTTAACAGCAACGACTGTGCAAGAGCTTGCTGCGCTTATTGAGAGTGAAATGAATCAATTTCAGACAAATGTGTCTATCCAATATACGGGCGATAGCTCAATGATTATGGAACAAATCAATAGCATCATAAAAAACAACTTACATAACTATGATTATTTAAATGGAACAGTTGCAAGTTGGAAATATGGCTATAAGGGTACTGCTAATAATATTGCCATTAGTATAAATTTTGACTATCATACGACAGCTGAGCAGGAGGCATTTATTCAATCAGAAGTGAGACGAATTGTACAAGAAGAAATTAATCCGTCAATGTCTGATTTTGAAAAAGTAAAGGCTATCAATGATTATATTGTGTTAAATTCAACATACTCCTATAATTCATCGACAACACCGCATGCAGTGTATGCCATTCTTAATGAAGGGAAAGGGGTTTGTCAGGCATATGCGCTACTAGCTTATCGTTTATTGCAAGAGGCTGGAATGGAAGTACGCTATGTTACTGGCTGGGCTGGTGAAGCACATGCATGGAATATCGTAAAGGTAGATGGCCAATGGTATCATCTAGATACGACTTGGAATGATCCAGTATTCTCTGCAAGTGCGGGAGATATGTCTGATTATGTTAGCTATAAATACTTTTTAATTTCAGATAATGCTATTTCCCAAGACCATCAAATTGATGATTTAGGCTACCCAAATGCAACAAGTGAGCGTTTTGTGGCAATGAGAAATGTGGAAAGCCCAATACAAATTAATAAAGTTTTATATTATCCAAATGGCTCTGACAACCAAAAATTATATAAGATCGATTTAGGGAGTATGAATTTACAAGAAGAGAAGGTATCCGATACGCGTGTGCAACATTTGTTTTATGCAAATGACTGGTTATATTTTAGTAACTATTCAAATGGTGGATATCTCTATAAAATGAAGTCTAATGGCTCAAATAGTATGATGCTTGCCAACAAACGAGTGACAAAGATAACACGTGAAGGTAGCAATTTAGTAGCTTATAATAACAATGTTGAAATCTATCGTGAAAGTCTTCAAGAAAATCCTACTGATGATACGAAAATTAACCAAGTTACAGAATTGTCGAATCAAATCGTATTTCTAAGTAAAGATTTTAAATCGAAGGCAGAGCAATTATTTTCATTATTTGATAGTCTCTCACAATCTGAGCAATTACGACTATCAAATGGAGTACAGCAGCGCATTAAGCTCATAAGAGAGAAATATCAAAAAATGGAGTCGCTTACCTTTAATGACTCAACAGCTTGGACATCTGTGCCGAAGGTGAATGATGTAAAGAAGCCTTGGACAATCCAGTTAAGTCAAGAAGTGTTAAACACTCCTGAAAACTTAAAGCAAATTGTATTACTTGATATGTTTGGCGACCCAATAGATAGTTCTGTTCGAGTAGATGGCAAAAAAATTACGGTAACGCCAATGAACAATTATATAGAAGGTATCACCTATACGCTTGTGATTAAATCAAATTTGAAAAACTCAAATAATCAAACGCTGGATAAAGGTATTCATTTACAATTTAAATATCAAAAATAATTGAATTAAGAGAGAACAAAAATAAGAGTTTCGTGGCCAAATGAGTCACGAAGCTCTTATTTTTTTATGTTATGAGCTTGTAGTTTACAAGCGTTTGAAGTATTCAGGAGATGGTATTTCAAGCACTGCAATACGACGCAATCGAAAAGGAAATTAATAATTATGTAACTTATTGAGGCTATCACAAGTCTACTTAAAAGAGTAGTTTGATGTACTAGCAGTGTGAGTGCAACCAATTTGAAAAAAATTTGCTAGAAAATGTTCGTGCAATTTTGGAAAACCCTTTATTCTAACTGAAGCTTTCGAAGGAGGAAGGCTAGCACTCTAGTTGAAGAAGCTCAAGCTAGGTATCATGCCAATAAAGTGAAATGTGGTGCCCTCTTTTCTAAGTTGTTACGTGGCGTATTTTAAAACTATGCCTCCTTGCAGAAATATAACAGCTATTTGGAATCGCGCTGATTGAGTTTTTTTAAAATATGGCTATGAACAAGAACTCTTGAAAATTTTACGTTATGCTAACAAATGATTTATGGTCGCATAAATGAAAGAAACCAGCTTGGTGAGTGAATCACGGAGCTGGTTTTCTATTTATCAAGAGCTTTAATATTGTATGAAGTCTTCTCTACCGATTATTTTGAATTTAGAAGAATCATCGATTAAATTTTTATCCTTTAGTTCACCTTTAGTCATAATGATATCATCAAATGTTGCTAAAACAATCTCATGTTTAATCTCTTTTTCTTCTAGGTGTTGTTCTAATAGTTTGAGATAGTTAATGTCCTTTTCTTGAAAGGCATTTGGGCTGAATTTTACCTCGACAAATTCACCGACTTCGCCATCCCATGCCCCGGCATCAACAGATTGACGGTTACGGTCAGTTTCTGTAATAACTGCTGGTCTATATAAAACAGGAACACCATCTATCAGCACCTTTACCCCATAACCTTTTAAGGAACCACTATGTTTTTTATCAAAAAAAGGTTCGAAAAGGCTTTCAGCTATTAGACCTCTCAGTTTTTTCCAATCCTTATCATCCGCACAAACAGTTCCTATTTTCCCAAGCAAAGCTGAAAATTCTAGAACGTCTGCGGGATGCTTTCTCTTGTTAAATTGAGCACTCCATTGTTTATAAAATCTATTATAAGATTCTAGTGTATTTCCACTTCGTCTAAGAAATACAGTGATATCTTCATTTCTACTACGATATTTCAGTACAGCCGTTGCTATTTCTTTTGCTAATGCATCTAGTGCAGGTCTTTTAATATCTGATGGCTCAAACGTTATCATTTTATTGTCCTTTATTTTTTGATAACGATTCAATTATATCCATAGTTGGTAAATGGATTGGCTGCTGAAGCATTTGGCTAGTAATCGCTGAAATATGTGAGCGTGCGTAAGAAATTAGCTGTGGAACTGTTTGAATGTTTGCGAATTTCATTAACGTATCTATTCCATCAATATCTGTTACAGAAACATATTCGCCTTTATAGGTAACATTAATATTGAAAGCTAATTCACCTGTAGAAGTTAAACCTTTGATAGTGGTATGTAGGTATCCATAAACCTTTTCATTTTCATGCTTCACTTCGTATTTAAGTGACATAGCTGGTTGAAAATCATTAGTTTCTAGTACTTGTGTAAAACTTGAATTAACTAGTTTTACATTTGTTAATTGAATAGAAGTCTTGGCAATGACATATTCTTTAATAAGTTCGTTATTTTCCATTGGAAATTACTCCTTTATATAGATAGTAAAAGCTCTGCTTGTTCTTTATTAGCAGAGCTTTTTGGCATTTCAACAGACCAAGTTAATGCTTGTTGGTCTGTTATAAATGATTGAGGGTCATTTATAAGTGATACAGAAGATAAAATGACATCTTCTTGTTGTGGTAATGAACCGTTTATTGCCTCTTCATAATATTCACTAACATAAGTATTGATTGCTGGAATGATTTCTGTGATTGAATATAAAAAATCATGCATTGTGCCTTCAGTGATATCTGTATCCAAAATAAATTGTTCATATTCTAAAAATGCTTCGATATCAAATACAATGTTGATAGGAGTATCCAATTGATTAAGTTGCGGAATTCCCTTAGTAAAGAACCAATTGGCTACATATTCTTTGTTAGGGTGTTTAATTAAAAAATCATGGAAGAAATCTTCTAATTTGCTATAGTTTTGCCGTTGAATATTGAAATATATTTCAAATCCCTCAAAAATAGTGATGAGAATTGAATCCAGTAATTCATCTGCTCTTGTCATTGTATCTTTTTTCATTCCAATAAATTCTCGGATGTTTTGAGTCATGTTTAATCCACCTCCGAAAGGTTTTATACTTTAAGTATAGCCGAAATGCTTCGAAATACAACTTCGAAACTCTCTACATGTAAGTTGACGATTTTACGTTATGCAAACAAATGATGTAATGCCCTTTAATTAAAGAAACCAGATTCGTGAGCAAAACCACTTAACTGTTTTTTCTTTAAGGTTTGAATGTTAGTATCTTTCATAATGAAATACATGCAGGCTATGTGATGATACTAATATAGCGTTTTATAGTTAGCATTGTTTGGATTTCCGGGTCTGAAAATTCTCTATTCGAACAAGTCATAGTTGGTATTTCAATAACATTCCGGCACAATTGCATAAGTTAATTCTCCTTATAATATGAAAATAGTGGTAAAAGCATGACAGTGACATGATTTTTGAAGAGACTGGTTTATAAGATACAAGAAAAACAAAAAGTATTGAAATGTCATAAAATGTCTCATATAATAAATTAAACAACTACATTATAGGGAGGAAGGAAGTTAAGATGCCATTATTAACGATTAATGAAATTTGTGAGCATTATAAAATTTCCCGTAAGACTGTGGAACGTTGGATGCATAGAGGATTACCTGTTGTGAAATTAAATGCTAATAACGGAAGTGTTCGCATAGAGGAATACCAATTGGAGAAATGGTTAAGCGGTTTAAATGCAGAAAAAATAGGTGATAGAATCAGATGGCATGAATATGAATTAAAACACCAAATTTCCTATGATTTAGCCAGTTGTCAAAGTAATAAAAATACGTTTATTCAATTAGTAGATGAATGTAAATTAATATATCCGCATGATTATTATATAAAATTGGAAAATGGGAAAGAAATTTTAATATCAATCCAATGTTCGGACGGAAAGACTTTCCGTTCGCAAGAGTTTGTGGATAGTCAAATCGAAAGCTTTATTAGACAACTTCATCAGGAAAACAGAAAACCATATTTATTAATTTTGGATATTGATCTAGGAAATGCCGATGAGGAGTATACTCTGCATTTTGATGTGACACGATTTATTAATAAGGTTGTTATAAAAAGCCAATATATTCTTGAATTCGATATTATATCCTATTTACAAGCCTTTAAATAAATAATGTTTGGATTCAAAAATCCCTCAGGACGATTCTTGTGTCTCGTAAGAAAGGCTCTGTGGGAGTGGAAGTGAGTGCCAACATCTACTTTTGGTGTCCCTTCTAAGTAAGAGGTACTTCAACAACAACTGCCATGTGTCTCTTTCAAGAGGCAACTATGGAGGAATTAGTGACGGAGGTAGAGCATCAAAAAACAATACCGCATGATGAGTATAAAGACGATATAGATGAGCGAGGAGATGGACAAGGAATTCTCTTTAGTTAAATACAAATGTTGATAAGGGAGTGTCTTATACGATTTTTAAGATATCCCCCTATCAATTATTCATGAACGTTTTGAATGGCAAAAAAATCACATATAACTTCTATGACTTTTGGTTTTGTTGCTTTGTGAATATACCATAGCCAAGCTTGCCGATCATGAAGAATCTTTTGTATCGTCTTTTGTAAATGTTGATATCCAGTCCACTGGAGGGAACGTTGATGAAATACGCTACCCCATGTATAAAGCTTTGTTAAACCAATAAAATAATGAATATGTTCATCACTGGAACTCTTTTTCCAACTATATTGATGGTGTTTAATTTCCTCTAGTGTTTTTTCAATTTCATTAAATAGTTGTTGCACATCATATTCCATATGGATATATTGGAGTACGCCAAAATAATAGCTGGAATAAACGATGTCATTAATATACTGCTGATTTTGTAATAGAGATTGTAATAATTCCTGCCACTTATCAAATAATCCTTGACAAAGTTGGTATAAATTTTTGATATTCCCATAGCCATTTTTTCCGTATTGAATAAATTCTAGTTGTTCGGTTAAAATATCTTTTGCATTTTTATATTTTCTTTGTCGAATCCAATCTCTCTCTGTTGTTGCCCCTTTAATATTGCTATTATTTTGTGCTACAACATCAATAATTTCGACTTGTCTATCAGCAGCTTTTTGAATTGTACGTGGCTCATTACCTCCAATATCCATATTGAAAGCTAGATGCTGCATAAAACTTGCTGTTTTGGAATAAAGAATTAATTGATGTTTCGTATCAATGATTTGAACCGTATTAAGAGATTTGCTGTTTCCTGTAGTGACGGTAAATTTCTCTTTATTTAGCTCTTGTGTTAGATGAAAGCTAGTGATGGTTTCATCAAAATTATCAAAGATTTGCAGAGCATAATGCTCTTTTGCTAGTACTCTAGCATCCCATACTAATTCAACATTCATTCCATCCCAGTTTTCAGTAGATCTATAGTGGATTGCCGTGAGGTTAGAAGGGAATTGAAAGATGATATTACCTATGCGATCATTCATGAATTGTAAATCAATTGGTAAGATATTTTTTATGTAGTGATTAATTTTTTCAAGTGACGTGACTTGTAATAGTTCGTTTAGAAATGTTTTCTCTGTATCAAAAAATTCAATGATGTAGGAGCCATTGTGAAAATTATTTTTTAAAATAGAGTTTAACGGCACATTGCTTGTACCATTACATTTAATAAATTGCTTATTCAGTTTTTGTAGACCGATTAATTGAAATTCTTTTTCTTTATATCTCCAAATATGTTGTTGAAGCAGATGATTATAGGCTTCTGTTATTTCTTCTAATGTTAAATTATATTGAAAGATACCAATGAAAAAATCTTTCGAAATGTGAAAAGGATTGGAAAGGTAACTTTCATTAGGCGAGGAATAGGGTCTCTCTTCAAAGGCAATAAGTGTATAAAGATTATATGTCGTTTTTAATTTTTTGTTATAAATAAAAATCATCGTCACTTCACAAGATTGATAAAAGCCTAGCACACCTGGTGTTTGAAGTAATGTAAATTCATTGCTCATATTATCCAGTCTCCCTGAAATATATTTTAAGGCAAAACAACCTTTATAAAAAAATACGTGATAAATTTCAAAATCATGCTGCAAATAAAGGTTATGTTAGCTTCTCTACAGTCATTAATTATCTAGTAATCGTCACTAGAATGTACTACATATTTATTATCAACTACTATTCTATGCTTTTCTGCCCCGCATATTTCTACTATCAGTGACAACTACATCAAATATTCCCTTAGAAACATTGTGTTTCTAGCATAATACATCTTTCTTTATTCATAAAGTTTTCCTTTTATAACGCAACTCAATCGTTCAATTTCTTAAAAGGAAATTAAAATTATGTAACTTATTGAGGCTATGGCAAGTCTACTTAAAAGGGATGTACTAATAGTGTGAAAGCACCCAAAATAATTTTTATAGAAAATATTCATGGTATTTTAGAATACCATTTGTTCTATATGAAGCTTTTGAAGGAGGAAGGCTAGCACTCTAGTACCGAATTCTACTTTATTCGATAAAAATCCCACATTTTAGGGGTTTTTCGTGTTAAGATGGTAAAGACGATTTTAAGAGGAAAAAAGGAGATTGAGATGTTTAGAAAACTAAAGACTACATGTATTGTATCAGCAGTTGCTTTGGCTACAATTTTACCTGGACAAGCGTCTGCAACAGCTACTAATAACAATGGAATTCAGATAAAAAACAATGTTTCGATTACGATTAATGGAGAGACCATTAGTGTTTATGACCCTATTTTAAATAAATCGGATTTCTTATTACTACCAATGCGTGCATTATATGAAGCGGTTGGTGCAAGTGTGGATTGGGATAAGGAAACGTTGACTGCATCGGCGATTCGCAATGGTAAGACGGTTGATTTAACGATCGATTCGATGACTGCTTTAATAGACGGAGAAGAGGTTGCAATGGATGTTGCGCCATTTATGTATAAAGATCGTACTTACATGCCATTACGTTTCGTCAGCGAAAACTTTGATGGTGTTGTTAATTGGGATGAGGCTACCCAATCGGTAGATATTACATTATCAGATGAAACAACAGCACCACCGCAGGAAGACCCATATATCTTACATATCAATAACAAGCGTATTGTCATGAAAGATCAGATTGTTACAAAGGATGGAAGAACCTATTTACCTGCTAACTATATTTATGATTATTTAGATGATTCGTCTGGCACATGGCAACCTGATGGTTCCTTTGAATTGTTAATTGGTGGGATGAGCTTTATTTTCAATGATAACAGCAATCAGGCTTTGATTAACAATGAAGCAGTGACAATGATCGAAAAGCCTTTTATACAAAAAGGTAAAATGTATGTTCCTGCTAAGTTTCTTGTGGATGCATTAGGCGGGAATTTACGCTATATCACTGATAAAAAAGAAATGTATATTTACGTATATCGCTACATGTATACTAGTTCTTTCCTTGAAAAGTCATACGGTACTACGTCATCCCCAGAGGTTGTTCCTTCTGCTCGTTTAGAAGGGGATCGTGATCTATTTATTAGTGATAATCCAGAAACATTAACACGCAAGCTTGTACCAATAAATAATGTAACACTTGCACAATATGATGTGAAACCAACGACAGCAATGAATAAGCACCGTGTCTTTGGCTGGCACTATAACACGCTAGGAACAGATGTCAATATTGGTATTACCGTTCAAAACAAGTCTACTACAGAGAGCATTAAAGTGACTGATTCGAAAGGCATTAACCAAAAAACAGGTAATAGTTGGGTAGGTCATGATATTGGTTTAACAATTGCTGATGCTGTATTAAATAATAAACTTAAAAAATCAGAGAGTAGTGGCATTGTTATCGCACCAGGTGAAACGAAGCTAATTGAAACATATGACCTACACTATGATTATATTATTGGTTTTTTACATGATTTAGATATTCAAGCAGTCAATGGTGGAAAGCCAGAGTATACGATTCGTACAGTGCTTTCAAAAGATAATACAGATTTAACAACAATCCAATCGAATCAGGTTGCGGTAGATGAGTATGCGAAACATCCAAGAGGCGCGTGGCCAAGTGCTACCATTCTAGCAGAGCTACCAGCCTATACAGTAGATTCTCCTGAGGTAGGCTATAACATTTCTAATGGCCGTACAGACCATCTACAAACGGCTGAAAATTCGCTTTCTCAAATTAATGGTGCGGTAGGAAATCCAGGTCACTTCGGTATGAACTATAAAGTGTCCATTCCAGTTGTCAATCCAACAGGCTCTACAAAAACGATTAAGCTGAAGCTAGCAGGTCGAGGAGGATTATACAGCGGAGCGATTAAGGTGAATGGCAAAGTGTATTTAGTGCCTTCTTTAAGAGTAGGGGCTGAGTATGTTGAATTACCAGATTTCAAGATGAAGGGTTCAAAAGATACGATTGAATTAGAGTTAATGCATGCTGGTGGCGTGAATCTTCCAGTAGCGATCTATGTAGAAACAAAATAAAAAAGTCACTGGCATGGGCCATGTGACATGGTACGTGCCATACTTTGAATTAATTCGGAGTGAAAAATGGCAAGAAAACTAATAACGATTATTGTAGTCCTATTCATGCTTACACTTACAGTTAGTCCCATCAATGGACAAGCTGCTGGTTTAGGCAATAAAGTCAGTGAAGTTAAAACAGAGGTTTCACCACAGGTAATACATTCACAGCAAAACTATACTTCAGGTTCTATACGTCAGTTTGTAAATGTTTTAGATGTCAATTTAAATAATACATATACAAAACTAGAAATTGGTATGCCAAATCCTATTAATTCTTTAAAAACAACATCTGCTATGGCCAAGCAAAACACAGTTGATGGGCATCGCGTTGTTGGAGCGGTCAATGCCTCTTACTTTTTAGGAAATGGTATGCCTGCGAACTTGTTAGCAGAAAACAATGAAATTGTGAACTACGGTATTTTGGGAGATACATATGATAGCCCAACACAAAAACCAGTTGCATTTGGTTTATCGAAATCAGGGAAAGCGATAGCAGACTATTATTCTACGAATCTAACTTTCCAAGTGAATGGCAAAAGCTATCCTATTGATCTTATTAATAGTGAACGAGGAACAAATAAAAACGTTTTATATACACCTGAAAAAAAATCAACAGGGACAAATACATGGGGTGTAGAACTCGTTGTGTCGGGTGCTAGCCAAGATACAAACACTTTGCATTTTGGTGATCAGTTCTCGGGCACAGTTTCTCATGTAACAGCCTATGGAGCAGAAGGTAACTCGTCTGTACCAGCAGATGGCTTTGTCATCTCTGTACAAAATAAAGAATTAGCCGCTGAATTAACTAGCATTACAGAAGGCACAAGCGTGGATGTCAGCTTATCAATCGATCAAAAATGGATGGATGCACAGTTCATTTTAGCTGCTGGACCAATGCTTGTACGTAACGGTAAAGTTGATATTTCAATGCCAACAAATTCAGGGTTTGCTTCCACACGTAGCCCACGTACAGCAGTAGCCATAGATGCTACAGGTACAAAGGTATCACTTGTGACAATTGATGGTCGCATAAGTGGTCATAGTAATGGTGTTAATTTATCGGATTTAGCTGCTCATTTAATTTCAGTGGGTGCTTCTTCGGCTATTAACCTAGATGGAGGCGGCTCTACAGCAATGGTGGTGCGTAATCAAGGAGGTTATTTCGCCAACCTAGTGAATAGACCGTCAGAGGGTAGTGAACGTCGTGTATCTGCCATTTTACAGGTAGTGAATACAGCGCCACCAGGGAAAGTAAAATCAATTACGTTAAGTAGTGTTGGTCAGGTAATGAAAGGATCTTCTGTAGATATGCAAGTTGCAAGTGCCTATGATCAATACTTGAATCCAATGACCATCAACCCAGCAAATATGAACTGGACAGTTGAAGGCAATATCGGCAAAATGGACGGTGCAACCTTCACAGCAACACAAAAGGGTGAAGGGAAAATTATTGGCGAGTATGAAGGAATTCGTACGTCTACAGCTGTGAAAGTAGTAGATCTAGCAGAAAAACCTATTGTACTAGATAGCTTTGATAATACTTCTTCTTGGACAACAGAAACAGCGAAAGCCAATGCTTCGTTAGCAAGCTCTAAAGAATATAATAGACAGGGAGCTGCTAGCTTACAATTAAACTATGATTTCACAACAGCAGGCACAGGTACAAAAGCAGCCTATATGGTTGCGAAAACACCAATTGCTATTTCAGGGCAGCCTAAAAATATCGGTCTTTGGGTATTTGGCGATGCTGGTAAGCATTGGCTAAGAGGCGTTGTCATTGATGGCGCTGGAGCTAAGCATACAATTGATTTTACAAGCCAGGGTGGTTTAGACTGGAGTGGCTGGAAATACGTGACGGCAGATATTCCAAGTGATCTACCACAGCCACTAAAATTCGAGCGTTTGTATGTTGCTCAGCCAACAGCATCTCTTCAGAAGAAAGGTCAGCTGTATTTCGATCAATTACAAGCCGTTTATAAAGATAATCATGAGGAATTAGTTTATACAGATGTAACAAAAGGACATTGGGCATTTTCCGAAATCCAAAGTCTATACGATAAATCTCTTATTAAAGGATACTCAAATGGAACGTTCAAACCAGAGGCATCCATTACACGTGCAGAGGCAGCTACGATCATTGCCAGAGCTCTAAATCTAACTACAACGAAGGATTCGAGCTTTAAAGATGTGAGTAAGAGCCATTACGCATACAGTGCTATAGCCGCAGTTGAGCAGGCTGGCATTATTAAAGGGCAAGAGGCAGGGAAGTTTAATCCAAATGGACAGCTTTCACGTGCAGAAATGTCTGCCATTTTAACAAGAGCCTATAAATTAACAGGTACAAGCAAAGTAAGCTTCTCTGACGTTAAATCAACACATTGGGCATACAGCCATATCCAAGCACTTGTGGCAAATGATTTAACTGGAGGCTTCCCAGATAACACATTTAGACCAGACGCACAAATTACACGTGCACAATTCGCAAGCTTCTTAAATAGATGCTTATCATTAAAATAAAGAAGACAAATCCTCTGTAACAGCTACAGAGGATTCTTTATGTTGTCTTGAAAAACAAAACGATTAACAGAATTTATGTGAAAGGTGAAGTGGATATCCGTTGCTTGCTTACCTGTGA